>JAILWO010000007.1 GCA_025698895.1 Rhizobiaceae bacterium | reverse complement strand
TTCGGCCGAGCACATCGCGCCGCGCACGCCGGCGGAAGCCGCGCTCGCGACGATCTGGGCGGAGCTTCTCGGCCAGCCTGTCATCGGCGTCACAGACAATTTCTTTGAGCTTGGCGGCGACTCGATCATTTCGTTGCAGATGGTGAGCCGCGCCCGCCGCCAAGGCGTCCTGATCGAGCCGCGCGATGTCTTCCAGCATCAGACATTACAGGAACTGGCGCGAGTTGCGCGCAACGAACGGAGCGAGGGCGAAGCTGCGCCCGAGGGGGATATCGAAGGCGGCGAACATCCGCTTGTGCCGATTCAGGCGCGCTTTTTCAGCGAGGATGCCGGGGAGCGCCATCACTGGAACCAGGCCGTTCTGTTGATACCGCAGTCACGGCTCGATTGGGCGGTTGTGGAGGCCACGATAGCTGCGATCGTGGCGCATCACGCGGCCTTGCGGCTCAGCTTCGAGGAGATCGAAGGGGGATGGCGTGCGGGTTATGGCGCCGCGCCCGAGCCCTCGGAACTGTTCTGGCTTCGAAGCGGCATTGGCGATTCGGCCGAAGTCACCGCAGTCGCTTCCGAGGCTCAGGCGAGCCTGTCGCTGACCGGGCCTCTCCTGCGCCTGGTTGGAATGGATCTCGCCGACGGCAGCCAGCGGCTCCTGTTGGTCGTGCATCACCTTGTCGTCGATGGCGTGTCGTGGCGCGTCCTGCTCGAAGACTTTGCGGCGGCCTACGAGCAGACCCGGCAGGGCAGGTTGCCGGTCGCGTTGGCACGGAGCCATTCCTATGCGTCCTGGGGCGCGCGGCTGCAGACCTATGCCCAGACCGAGCAGTTGGCGGCGGAACTGCCCTATTGGCTTGAACGGGGAGCGGGGACGGAGCTGCCGTGCGACGACGATCCGGGCATCGACCGGGCCGCCGACAGTGAGGAGGTTTTGCTCGCCTTCGACGCCGAGTTGACCGCGCGGCTGCTGAAGGAGGCGCCTTCGGCTTACCGGACGCAGGTCAATGATCTTCTGCTCGCGGGGTTGGCGCGGGCAGTCGCGCGCTGGAGTGGAATCGAGGAGATCGTCGTTGAACTCGAAGGACACGGCCGCGAGGATATCTTCGCGGGCGTCGATATCTCCCGGACGGTAGGGTGGTTTACCACCGCTTTCCCGGTGCGTCTGCGGGGCGGGTCGGCGGACGATGAGACGCTGATCAAATCCATCAAGGAGGAGCTTCGCGCGATTCCGAACCGCGGGCTTGGCTATGGCATATTGCGCTATCGCGGGACTGAAGCGCAAGCCGAGGCGCTGGCTCAGCTTCCCGAGCCCCGCATCGTCTTCAACTATCTCGGCCAGTTCGATTCCAGCGTCGGTGAAGGCGCGCCGTTCCGGCTCGCGCCCGAGAGCGCCGGGCCCGGGCGCAGCGGCAGCGCGCCGCTCGGCCGCTGGCTGAGCATCAACGGCCAGGTCAAAGACGGACAATTGCGGCTCTCGTTCAGCTTTGGCGGGAAGCGCTATCGCCGAGAAACGATTGAGCGATTGGCTGCTTCTTATGAGGGCGCCGTGCGCGAGCTGGTCGATCACTGCACCAGCGGCGCCTGCGGTCTGACGCCGTCGGATGTGGCATTGTCCGGCCTGGGCCAGGCCGAGCTCGATCATCTTGGCCTGGATTGGCGTGAGATCGAGGACATTTATCCGCTGTCGCCCATGCAGCAGGGCATGCTGTTCCACGCGATGCACGATGGTGAGAGCGGGCTTTATGTCAATCAGGTTGCCGCGGAATTGCACGGCGTCAATGCGGAAGCGCTGCGCCGCGCCTGGCAATCGGTCAGTGATCGCCATGCGGTTCTGAGAACGGGTTTCGTTTGGCGCGGTCTGTCCGGCTCGCCGCAGCAGATTGTCTATCGCCATGTCGAGGTGCCGTTTGTCGAAGATGACTGGCGTGCACGGGCCACAGGGTGGGACGAAGCCCGGTTGGAGGCTGCGCTGGCCGATGTTGCGCAAGGTGAGCAGGCTGCGGGTTTCGACCTGTCGCGGCCGCCTTTGCAGCGGGTGCGGCTGATACGGCTTGGGGACGACCGGCATTGGCTGCTGTGGACCCATCATCACATCCTGTTCGATGGATGGAGTTCGGCGCGGCTGATCGCCGAGGTGATGCAGCATGATGGCGAAGACCGGCTGCCGGCATTGCAGCATCGCTACCGCGACTATATCGCGTGGCTGCGGAGCCGGGATGGCGATGTGTCGGCGGCGTTCTGGCGCGATGCGATGGCCGGGCTGGATGAGCCGAGCTTTCTGGCCGAGCGTGTGGACGCGGAATCGTGCGGCCACGGCATGCTCGCGCTGGAGCTGGATGCGGCGCTGACAGGACGGCTGCAGCGGTTCGCAGCACGCGAGCGGGTCACGATGAACACGCTGGTGCAGGCTGCATGGGCGCAGTTGCTGCGGCGATATACCGGGCAGGGCACGGTCTGCTTCGGCGTCACGGTGTCGGGCAGGCCGCCGGAGCTCACGGGAGCCGACGAGATGGTCGGCCTGTTCATCAACACATTGCCGGTTGTCGACGGCGTTGCTCCGCAGCGGAAGGTTGGCGCGTGGCTGCGTGAGTTGCAGGATCACAATCTGGCCCTGCGCGACTTCGGCTGGACGCCGCTCCATGAGATCCAGCGTCTGGCGGGACGCCCCGGACGGCCGCTGTTCGACAGCATCCTGGTGTTCGAGAATTATCCGATCGACCGTGCTCTGACGGGCAAAAACCGCCAGGTCCGTGTCGGCAAGACCCGGATTGTCGAGACCAGCAATTATCCGCTGTTCGCGAGCGTCGGTATCGATGAGCGGTTCCGCCTGACATTCAACTATCAGCGCAGGCACTTTGATGAGGCGCAGATCGCGCGGCTGCAACATGCCTTTGTGCGCATCATGGAGGCGTTGAGCATCGATGCCGACCGGCCGGTCGGCAGGATCGCGGATCATGATCCCGCAGATGACAGACTGCTCGCCAGCGCCAACAGCACGGGCCGCGATGAACCGCGCCGGAGCATTCTCGAACAGTTTGAACGGCAGGTTCGGCGTTGTTGGGGTTCGATTGCGCTGGTGTTTGGTGAGGAGGCGCTGAGCTATGGGGAGCTGAATGGGCGTGCGAACCGGCTGGCGTGGCGGCTGCGGGCTCGCGGGGTCGGGACCGATGTTGTTGTCGGGCTGTGGTGCGAGCGCGGCGTCGGCATGATGGTGGCGCTGCTTGCGGTGCTGAAGGCGGGCGGGGCCTATCTGCCGCTGGATCCGGACTATCCGCAGGAGCGGCTGACGCACATGCTGCGCGACAGCGGCGCGGCGCTGGTGCTGACGCAAAGCGCGCTGCGCGGCCGGTTCGCGGCGGTGCTGGAGGAGACCGGCGCCGAGGCCTGGCTGATCGATGCGCAGCCCGAGGGAGGGAACGACAGCAACCCGGCCATCGCCGTGCCTCCCGAGAGCCTGGCCTATGTGATCTACACCTCGGGCTCGACCGGCGTTCCGAAGGGGGTGATGGTCCGCCACGATGCGGTGACGAACTTCCTGGCGACGATGGCGGAGCAGCCGGGCATGACGGAGAAGGACCGCGTGCTGGGTCTGACCTCGCTGTCGTTTGACATCGCGGTGCTGGAACTGTGGCTGCCGCTGACGGTCGGGGCGCGGGTGGTGCTGGCCGATCGCGCCGCGGCGCAGGATCCGGGCCGGCTGAAGGCGCTCGCGGCCGCGCATGAGGTGAGCCTGATCCAGGCGACGCCCGCGACCTGGCGGATGCTGCTCGATCACGAGGGGGCGCTTCCGTCGGGCTGCCGGGTGCTGTGCGGCGGCGAGGCGTTGCCGCCGGACCTGGCGCGGCGGCTGGTGGCGCAGGCGGGCGAGGTCTGGAACCTGTACGGCCCGACCGAGACCACGGTGTGGTCGGCGCGTCATCGCCTGGATGCGGCGGACGCCCGCCCTGCGCTGGGCCGCCCGATCGGCAACACCACGCTGTACGTTCTGGATCATGATCTCAACGTTGCACCTGTTGGGGTTGCCGGCGAGCTTTACATTGGCGGTGCGGGACTGGCGCGGGGCTATTGGCGGCGCGGCGCGCTGACGGCGGAGCGCTTCATGCCTGATCCGTTCGGCCTGCCCGGAGCGCGGCTTTATCGCACCGGCGATGTGGCGCGATGGGGCGAGGACGGGGTGCTGGAGTATGTCGGGCGCGCCGACCATCAGGTGAAGATCCGCGGCT
>JAILWO010000006.1 GCA_025698895.1 Rhizobiaceae bacterium | reverse complement strand
GCGGCATCCCGCTTCAACTGCCGCAGGATGGTGTCGTCGCTGACCGGCATGCCGAGTCGCTGCATCAACCGCTCGCCAGGACGGCCACCAGCGCTGTGGCCAAGCAGGCCGACAATCTCAACGACCCGGTTGACGCCAGACTTCAGATTGTCAGGCACGATCAGGCGTGGAACACCGCCGAAGAAGCGGAACATGCGCACATGCGCGCCAATCCAGTCGGGAAGCGTCTGTGTCCACGTTGCTTCCGCATAGGTGAGGCCGGAAGCGCCCAGGACAGCGACGAAGATCTCCGCTTCGCGGATCTCGCCAGTCGAGCGATCGACAACGGCAATCTTCTTGCCGGAATAGTCCACAAAGACCTTGTCGCCGGCGACATGCTCCTGGCGCATGGTCGGCGAAAGCCGCCGCTCGAAACTACGAAACAGATCGCAGAAGCGGCTGTAGCCGTAACCATCGGGATGGATGGCGCGATATTCTTCCCACAGGATCATCAGCGTGACGCCGGGCTTCTTCAGCTCCAGAGCCAGTTGCGCCCAGTTCGGCTCGGGACGCCGCCGCAGCCCCTGTTTGACCCCGGCCCGCGCGAAGAGCCGGTTCTCCAGTGCGTCGTCGGTCAGGTCGCCCGGCAGTGGCCAGGTCAGCCCAGCCGCTGCCGCACGCTTCAGATTGTCCTGAACCGTGCTGCGCGCGATCCCGAGCGTCAGGGCAATGTTGCGGGCGCTCGTGCCGTCCCCGGCAAGTCGAAGCAGGTGTCGTAATTGTCTCATGGTCAGCCTTCTCTTTGCCGGCATCACGCGTCCCTTGCTGAAAAGGACCGTCATGCCAAAGTTGCTGACCCAAGTGTTTGCCCCGGCTTCAAAGTGGCCGGTTATTGATCGGAATCGTGGCCGGCTTCATTCCGGAATGGTGGCCGGCTTCAAGTCGGAATTGCCGGCCGGATAACTTCGGAATCTGCAGATGAACCACACAAATTGAGGAAGAACCGAATTAAATGGAAAACGACACCTGCTGGGAACGCAGCTGGTTCTGCTGGGATTTGACGCCTGTGACCTGTGCTTCCAGGCCCTTCAGTTCCTGTGAGGCGGATGCCGCATCGATGGTGGCCAAAACCTGTCCACGAACGACCTTGTCGCCCGCGATGACGGGAAGCGATATGATCCTGCCGGACACTTCGCTGCTGACGGCGATCATATTTGCCGCGATCCGGGCGTCGTCGAGAAAGACATGCGTCCACCGCGCGGCCAGCCAGGGATAGGTGAAATAGGCGACGACGCCGAGCACCGCGAAAAGCGCCGTCGCGCGAACCAACCTGCGCCCTCGCCCGCTCTTTTTCGTAGCTGTTGGTGTCTCGTCAGTGCCAGCATCTGCGTGCGCCGCCCCGGAGAATTGCGACGGCTTTGTTTCCATGTTCATTCTACGATCTTTCCAGCCTGTCGCCGATGAGACCCAGCACGCGGTGCGCCGTGGCCAGATCATTCGCAGGGACGCCTTCGAGCAGTTCTTCCCTGAACGCATCGGAAATGCGCGTGATCTCCTCGATAAGCGGCTTAGCGCTTTCCGCGAGATGGATATTCTTGACCCGCCGATCATCATCGGAATCGACGCGTTCGATCAGACCACGCTGCTCGAGCGCATCCAGAAGACGCACCAGGGTCGGTCCCTCAACCCCGATCTGCTCGGCGAGATTCCTTTGCGACATCGCCCCCGATCGTCGCAGATGCAGCAGCGCGATCCATCGCGCTTGCGTCAATCCGAGATGTTTCACGCGCGCATCAAGGCCGGTTCTCCAGCGACGGCCAACCCGTGCAAGCTCCATGGCGAATTCCTGGCCGATGCCCACTTGATAGCTTTCTTATTGATAGTATGCTAACGACATAGCGCAACTTCCGTTATGGTGCAACGTGGCAACCCAGTTACCTATGTATCGACGCATCCTCCTCGCCTATGACGGGTCCGTTGAAGGTCGTCTGGCGCTGCGCGAAGGCGCCCGCTTGGCGCGGCTTTGCGAGGCCCAGGTGTGTCTGCTGGCGGTTGTGCAGATTTCCACCGGGATTGTCTTGGCCGAAGGTGTTTATCCCGGAATCGTGGGCGAGCAGAGCGAGGTGTATAAAAACATCCTCGCTGAGGGTGAACGACGTTTGCGGGAGATCGGGTTTGAACCTGACACGCGGCTTGCGATGGGCGATCCCGGCCCGGAAATTCGCGCCGTCGCGAAGGAGATCAACGCTGATCTCGTGGTCATCGGACACCGCCAGCACGGGACACTGGCGCGCTGGTGGTCGGGGTCCGTCGCCACATACCTCATCGACCATCTCGACTGCAGCATGCTGATCGGACGAATGGAGGTTTCCGACGCGGAGTTCGACAGACTCAAAACGAGCCAAGGAGTCCCCGAGTGATTGTCGTCAACCCGGCGCCGAGCAGCTCCGCGGTGACGCCACAGAGGGATACTGGCGTCGGCTTCCTCCCTGAAAAGTTCGCTATGGCCCTTGAGGCTATTGCCTTCGTCAAAGCATTTCGAAAACAACTCTTGGTCGAATTCGAGTTTGCAGGACTGGCTCTTACGCCGGCCGAAGCGCGCGTGCTAATGTTTTTGGCCCGTAACGAGGGTCTCAACCAAGCCCAGCTGGCTCAAATTCTTTCGTGCGAACCAATGACGCTTGTCGATAACCTCGACCGGCTCGAGGCTGCAGACCTGGTCGTCCGCAAGCGCAATGAGGTGGACCGTCGCGTCAAGTGCATCTATCTGGAGCCCCGGGGCAAAGCACTGGTGCCCAGGGTCGAGGCGATTGTGAGCGCCCTCTGCAATAATGCCGAACAGGGTGTCGGCGAACAACATATCGAACTGATGCGGGCCGGGCTTTCGCATATGACCGGGAACCTCGCCAGTCCGCCGAGCATTTAGCATGAGGGCGTCAGACGCCAGTTGACCAGCACGTGGGCCCCAGACTCCGGAACCCCCCATACTCACCGAAATGGAAGGTCTTCGATGCGTTTTCATTCTCCCCTTTTCGCCTCAGGATTGTTGTTCGGAACGCTTATTTCTGCCTCCGCTCAGGATAAAGATCCGCTATCGAAGTTGCCGCCCCCGGACAGCATCAAGCTGTCGACTGTGATCGAGCAAGTTGAAGGACGTCCGGGTTTCTATGCCATCGAAAGCATTACGTTTGCAGAGGGCGAGTACCGAATCGTCTATTTCATGGGGGATGGCGCGGAAGTGCGCATAAACTACGATGCGAAAACCGGGGCCAGCCGGCCGCCGCGGCGCGGCCTGTTTGGCAACTAAAATGTGCGCATTTATCTTTCAGCGCTGGCTTACGACGGTCCTGCGGGTTCGGTTTACGTACTGTGAAATACAAATAACCTGCGAAAGAGTTAAGCTATTTTCTACATGATCAATCGTCATTTTAGTAAGGCAGGCGCTACGGAAAACATAGGTGCGCTAAGTGAACACCAGTTTCATTGGACATTCCTCAAATGGCGAACAATCAGAACGCTTGGAAAGACTCGCGAGATACTTCTTGACAAGCAACAAGCTCTTTAAATCGCTTCGTCTGGAGTTCATTCGCTTTGACCTCCTGCGAGTCGAGGTCCGAATCCCCTTCAACCGTGAATTTGAGTTGGCGTCGGATGAGTCTCTCGACCGGGATACTCACGACCGCTCTCGATTCCATTTTTGGACTTGTTGTGCTCGCAAATCTCGAGGAACTGGCTCCTGTGGCCACGATCGGCCTGAACGTCGACTTCACATCGACGCCTCGCCGGGGAGAATCTGTCATCTGCCACGCAGAATACGGCGGATCGTCTGAACAGGTAGCTCATGTGCGTGGGCATGTCGTCGGTGAGGAACACGGGAAGATGTTCGCATTTGGAACTGCCACGTTCATGATCGGCACGCGTGGACCTGCAATCAATCCCATATCATGAGCACGATCATGTCTTCCACAGTCGGTCAGACCGAGGCTGGCTATCTCTCTTTGACGGACTGCCTGGCCATTTCACCTTTCGCCCGGTTCCTGAATATCCAGCCACGGATTGACGCCGATTGCGTCGTCCTCAAGCTTTGCTTTGCCGAACATCACATTGGCAATCCGATGATCAGGGCGCTGCATGGCGGCATCGTCGCCAGTCTCTGCGAGCTTTCGGCATCAAGCATGCTCGCCTTTCAGACGGAGGCGACGTCCATGCCAAAAACTCTCAGTCACAATGCCAGCTATCTGCGATCGACGATCGCCGCCGATTGCTATGCGCAAGCCGCGATCGAGCGCATCGGCAGACGAACTGCGACCTTGTCTGCGCGGGCGTGGCAGGAGGATGTAGAGAACCCCGTGGCCATTTCACGCGCCACTTTCCTGACCCAGGGATATATCTGACGTTTCCGCTCGGAAACCCCCAATGTTGACAATGTCTTCCGAACAGAGCTTCAGCATTATATGTCGAACGTGTAAGAAATACCAGCGCTCGATTGGCCCCCTTATCGCGGGCCTTCGAGGTAAGCCATAAGATGCTCGTGGTATTCCACGCTGACAGAGTCCTAATTTCAATCATTCTGGTCGTAGAGTTCGCGACTGCGCTGTATGTCGGGCCAGTTGGCTTCCAGCCAGCCGATCAGCGTACGAACCGGAATGAGAAAGCTCTTTCCTCTTTCGGTCAGCTCGTACTCGACCCGAGGGGGGACCTCCGCGAACACTTCACGGGTGACAAGCCCGTCGCGCTCGAGATTGCGGAGCGTCGTCGTCAGCATGCGCTGGGATACCCCTCCAACAGCGCGCATCAATTTTGAGAAACGCAGTCGGTTTCCGCTTGCCTCAGCCAAACGTGCTATCACGAGAAGGCTCCACTTGTCGGCCATCCGGTCCAGCAGCGGTCGTACGGGGCAGATCTCGGGCGCGATGGGGCCGGCGGCATCGATCGAGACATCAATGTTCACGGCTTCTCCTTTCATGGTTACGCGCAGGTAACAGACTTATCCGCACGTGCCTACTTCCCATGGCGTTGATTACGAATAGGATGAAAGTATCAAAAACGCACTATGGAGGGAAGCGATGTCGGCCAGGAACCTGAACATCGCGCTGTGGACGGCCCAGGTCCTGCTCGCCCTGGTGTTCGGGGCAGCCGGAGTTATGAAGGTGACCATGCCTCTGTCCGACCTTGCGGGGATGCTGGCCTGGCCGGGAAATGTTCCGTCATGGCTGGTCCGGTTTATCGGAACGGCGGAGCTGGCCGGTGCGATCGGTATTCTCGTGCCTGCCTTGACCCGCATACAACCGTTGCTCACGCCGCTGGCCGCGCTGGGATTTGCGATCATTCAGATCCTGGCGGTGCCCGTTCACATATCACAGGGCGATATCGCAATGGTCGGGCCGGTCAACGCCATTTTGCTGGCGCTGGCGCTGTTCGTTGTCTGGGGCCGCTATCGCAAGCTTCCGATCCAGCCGAAGGGAGCGCTGGCGTGAGCAGGATGCCCACCCTGTTCATCCCACATGGCGGCGGACCATGTTTCTTCATGGACTGGGATCCTCCAAACACCTGGGACCGGATGGCGAGCTTTCTGCGCGGGGTACAGGCCAGCCTGCCGGAAAAGCCCAAAGCCGCGCTGGTAGTTTCGGGCCATTGGGAGGAAGCGCAGGTCACAGTGCAGACCGGCGCCAAGCCGCCGCTGCTGTTCGACTATTACGGATTTCCGGCACATACTTATCAGTTGAGCTTTCCCGCGCCTGGATCACCGTATCTGGCGGCGCGCGTGTCGGACCTGCTGGGGGCGGCGGGATTTTCGGTGCGGGGCGACGCCGTGCGGGGCTATGATCACGGGGTATTCATCCCGCTGAAGCTGGTATTTCCCGAGGCGGACGTGCCGGTGGTGCAACTGTCGCTGCGTGCCGATTATGACCCGGCAGCGCATCTGACGATGGGAGCTGCTCTGGAGCCTCTGCGTGATGAGGGCGTGCTGATCCTGGGCAGCGGCATGAGCTATCACAACATGGGCGTGCTGATGAAGAGGATGCGCGGCGGGACGCAGGACGTGGAGCCGGCGTCGCAGGTCTTTGACGACTGGCTGACCGGGGCGGTGACCGACCCGGATCCGGCAGCGCGCAATGCGGTGCTGATGGACTGGATGCGCGTGCCCGCTGCCCTCGATGCCCACCCGCGAGAGGAGCATTTCCTGCCGCTGCATGTGGTGGCGGGAGCCGCCGGGGCCGATATCGGCGTCAAGGTGCTGGATGATGTGGTGATGGGCGCCGTCGAATCCGCATTCCGTTTTGGCTAATGCGACATCAATTCAAATCTTAACCTCAAGGAGCAAGATCATGACAGCAATGCAGAACGGGCCGTTCCTGGTCACCGGAGCCTCGGGCCATCTGGGACACCGGGTTGTGGAACTGTTGCTGGAGGGCGGAGCCGGGCCGGTGATCGCTACGACGCGGTCGGTGGATAAACTGACGCGGCTGGCCGCGCAAGGTGTCGAGGTGCGCAGCGCCGATTTCAATAATCCGGTGGGCCTCAAGAATGCTTTCGCCGCAGCCAAGCGGTTGCTGATCATCAGCACCGACGACCTGGAGCCCGGAAAGCGCCTGGTTGCTCACAACGGAGCCATCGAGGCCGCGGTGGCCGCTGGCGTTGAGCACATAGTCTACACGTCGCTTACCAACCCTGGCCCGGACTCGCCGATCACATTTGCCGTTGATCACCGGGAAACCGAGGCTATTTTGGTTGAAAGCGGCATCCCCCATACCATCCTGCGCAACAACCTTTACACCGATCTGTTCCTGATGAGCGCACCGCAAGCCATCAAATCGGGCCAACTGTTTGCCGCTACGGGCCAGGGCCGAGCGGGCTATGTCACCCGCGAAGATTGCGCGCGGGTGGCAGCTGCTGCTTTGATGCACGAAACCGAAACAAAAACCTATGATGTCACCGGTCCCGACCTCATCTCGCAGGGCGATCTCGCCGCGATATTGTCGGACCTGTCGGGCAAGACGATCGCCTATGTCCCGATTACCGTGGATGACCTTCGTGCCGGGATGATCGCCAACGGATTGCCGCCGACCATGGCCGAAGCCTTCGCGTCCTTCGACCAGGCAATCGCAAAAGGCCATATGGCCGTCAGCACCAATGATGTGAAAGATCTCACCGGGAAAGCGCCTGCCAGCGTGCGCGATTTCCTCGGCAAGAACGCCGCGTCGCTGCTGAAACCGGGCGCCGCTTAGGAGCCTGGACGCAAAATTCTGCGAGGCTCGCCATGTCGAGCCTTGCTGACTGACTTTTCAGTCACTATCTTTCTCCTATGGCTCAGAAATTTCGGGCGGCGCGTTCCGACGAGGAACGCCAAGCACGGCTTCAATCAATATTGAGTGCGGCTCTGGACGCTTTCGCCGAGAAAGGTCTTGGCGCATCGCGTCTTGAGGATATCGCTACCAGGGCGGCCATCGCCAAGGGCACGATCTATCTCTACTTCCCCTCGAAGCAGGCGGTGTTCGAAGAGCTGATCCGGACGTCCATTGTGCTGCCCGTCGATAGCTTGCGAACTGAATTGCTGGCGCAGGATTTATCGGCCCAAACAGTATTTGGTCTCCTTTCCCACTGGGTGCGAAACGAATTTCTCGGAACGGATCGGGAAATTATCGCGCGACTCATCCTGTCGGAGGTCGGTCGCTTTCCGGAGATTGCGGCCTTCTGCCATCGGGAACTCGTGCATCCCGTCATGGAGTTCCTGAAGCAAATCGCGCAGCGCGCGTGTGAGCGGGGCGAATTCGGATCGAATGTCCTGGTTCGCTTTCCACAGCTTGCGGTCGCATCCGTCCTGGTGGCTATAACCTGGAACGATCTGTTCCAGGACGTCGAGCCCCTCGACTTGGGAGCCATGATTGAATCGCACCTCGACCTCCTGCAGCGAGCAATGCGATCGGACCTATGACAATGCGTCGGGCCGGCCTTGTGATGATAGCAGCAGGAGTGGCGTTGCCAGCCCTCTTCCTGACGAACCCGAAAAGCGATGCGCCGCTGCCCCGATTCCAAGGTTATGTCGAGGGTCAGACGATCTATGTTTCCGCGGAAGAAGGGGGAACGATCTTTCGGATTCACGTAGATTCTGGCGATGACGTTCAACGGAATCAGACGTTGTTTAGACAAGATACTGCTCTCAAGCAGATACAACTTCAGCAGGCAGAAGCTCGTTTGCGCGAGGCGCAAGCAAGATTGCGGAACGTCGAGGCTCCCCAACAGAGGCCTGAAGAGATCGAGGTTCTCAGGGCGTCGGAGCGCCGCGCCGCAACGGCAAGTCAGCTCTCCGCCATCGAACTCGACCGTCAGCGCGAACTCTTCCGCAAGGGGGTAGCGTCGAAGGCTCTTGTCGAGCAGGCAGAAGCGGCACATCAACAGAATAGCGCTGCCCAGGAGGAAATTCGGCGGCAGATTGTTGCAGCCGGGCTCGGTGGCCGTGACAACGATATTCGCGCGGCCGAAGGTGCGGTCGACGCGGCAAAAGCCGCGCTGGCAGAGGCTGACCAGCGGCTCGCCAAAGCGGAAGTCAGGGCCCCCGAGGACGGCCGTGTGGAAGATGTCTTCTACCGCGCCGGTGAGGTCGTCCCGGCGGGTACCCCTGTGCTGGCCCTCTTGCCTGACGGCAATCTGCGGATTCGTTTTTTTGTGCCCGAGCCTGCTCTCTCTGCGCTTTCGCTCGGCGGCGCAATCCTGGTGAGTTGTGACGGATGTGCGCCCGACATCGAAGGCCGCATTACTTTTATCGCCAGGGAAGCCGAGTTCACGCCGCCGGTCATTTTCAGCGAGGAAGAGCGTTCCAAACTGGTCTTCAAGGTCGAAGCACGCCTCATCGGCAACGAGCATGCCCTGCCCGTCGGACTTCCGGTAACTGTGGTTCCGACAGCTGATGCCGTGGCAGAGAAGAGGTAGTTATGCGTGCCACGCTGCCCAGTCCTGCGCAACCAATCAAGGCCGCCGGTGCGTTTGCGGGAGACATCGCCATCGAAGTTTCCGGCCTGACGAAATCGTTCAACGGCCGAACCGTCGTCTCCGACCTTAGCATGGAAGTCCGTCGCGGCCTCATCTACGGATTTCTCGGTCCGAACGGCAGCGGCAAGACGACGACGATACGCATGCTTTGTGGCCTGCTGACGCCCGACGCTGGCCGTGGGACCTGCTTGGGCTACGACATTCTCACCCAATCGGACGAGATCAAGCGTCATGTCGGCTACATGACGCAGCGCTTCTCGCTCTACGAGGATCTTTCGATCCGCGAGAACCTCGAATTTGTGGCCCGCATTCACGGTCTCGACGATCCGCGAGGAGCAGCAGGAGATGCCTTGCATCGCCTCGGGCTGGAGAACCGGGCGCATCAGCTTGCTGGCGAGCTGTCAGGTGGCTGGAAGCAGCGTGTCGCGCTTGGCGCCAGTATTCTGCCGGGTCCGCAACTTCTTCTTCTGGACGAACCAACGGCTGGTGTCGATCCGAAGGCGAGGCGCGATTTCTGGGACGAGATCCATCGTCTCGCGGGAGAAGGCCTCACAGTGCTCGTGTCGACGCACTACATGGACGAGGCGGAGCGCTGCCACGAGATTGCCTATATTGCCTACGGCCGCCTCCTCGCCGCGGGAACAGTTGCGCATGTCGTCGCGCAGTCCGGCCTTGAGACCTGGACAGTGACCGGTATCGCCTTGCGTCAACTTGCCGAGACACTTCGAGGGCGGCCGGGGGTCGATATGGTCGCGCCCTTCGGTTCGGCGCTGCATGTGGCCGGTCGAGACCCCGCGCTGCTCATGCGCTCCACTGAGGCTGCAAGAGCTGACGAACGCTACAGTTGGCGTCGCGACCAGCCGACGCTCGAAGACGTCTTCATCGACCTGATGGACCGCGGCCGGGACAACTTCAGATGACCCCGGTGCTGACATATCCGCGAACCACGCAAGGACCGGTGGCGGCATGGCGGCGCTTTGTGGCGGTCCTTGTCAAGGAATTCATCCAGTTGCGACGTGATCGGGTGACGCTGATTTCGATGATTTTCATCTCCCTGGTCCAGCTCCTTCTTTTCGGCTATGCGATCAACACCGATCCGAAGGAACTTCGAACAGCCGTGCTGGCGCAGGACGAAAGCGTCTTCACACGGTCTTTCCTCGCCGCGATGCGGACGACCGGCTATTTCGACATTCGCGAGAGGGTGGCGAGTGAAAGCGAACTCGACGACTTGATCCTGTCGGGAGCCGTTCAGTTCGGCGTTCAAATACCATCCGACTTTGGCCGCCAGCTCGTTCGCGGCGAGCGTCCCGCGGTTCTCGTCATCGCCGATGCCACGGACCCTTCCGCCACGGTGAACGCTGTCGGGGCTCTGGAAGGGATCGCAGCGCGGGCTTTCGAACGCGATCTCATCGGACCAACCGCGTCTCTCGCCTCGACGCCTCCGCCCTACGAGATCCGAATTCATCGACGGTACAATCCGGTCGGGGACACGCATCTCAATATCGTTCCAGGGCTAATGGGCACGATCCTGTCCATGACGATGCTGATCTTCACCGCGCTTTCAGTCACGCGCGAGATCGAGCGCTCGACCATGGAGAGCCTTCTGGCGATGCCGATCAGGCCGGTCGAGATCATGCTTGGCAAGATCGCCCCCTACGTTCTTGTCGGCGCATTCCAGATGGTGCTCATCCTGTCGGCGGCCTGGCTGCTGTTCGACGTTCCGATCGTCGGAAGTCTTGCACTGCTGTTGGCGCTCACGACGCTCTTCGTCATCGCAAATCTTGCCGTCGGCTACACGTTCTCGACGCTAGCCTCGAACCAGCTTCAGGCCGTCCAGATGTCTTTCTTCTTCTTTCTGCCCAACATACTGCTCTCGGGCTTCATGTTTCCTTTCAATGGCATGCCCGACTGGGCCCAATGGATTGGCGAGACGCTGCCAATGACCCATTACCTCAGGATCGTTCGCGGCATCATGTTGAAAGGGGCAGACCTGTCGCATCTGGCAATACCCGTCGGCGCGCTAGGCCTGTTCACGCTGGTCGCGATGGCGGTGGCTGTCAACCGGTTCCGGCAAACGTTGGACTGAGCGGGACCCGCCGCTCTCCTTGGGCAGGTGGGAAACGAGGGCGCTCGTAGCCGACCGGAGACCTCGAACCACGCTGGTTCTCGGACCTTGGACACGCGTTGAGAGCAACGAGCGCTGACCGGTGCCTCATTCCGCATTCACCGGCTTAAGAGACCGCTGAATTTCGGCGGCTTTTCCCGGCGGCTAAGGTAAAGAACCCGACTGCCACGGGCATGCTCGGCGCCGTTTCCGCCCGGCCTCGGCCGTCAATAATCCCTGCGAAATTATTGTCTCGATCATGAGCACGCGAGAATAGGGTTGTGATCGCGGTCATACAGATGTCAACTTGCTGCCCGATCGGCAGTGTGATTCGGGCGGAATTCGATGAGCGATATCAAAACCATACTCACTGCAGCCTTGCTGATGGCGTCAGTGAGCGTAGCCCATGCGGGCGAAAACGCCCCCTTCATCTATCTCGCGACGCAAGACCCGTTCGTCAGCCCTGAAGCGCCAAAAGCGAAGAACGATATCCATGTCTTCGGCGGCGTCTTTGCCGGCGGCTCTTTCGGCAGCGTCGTCCAGTTCTGGGACGCAGACTACACCGACAATTTCATGATCGGCGGCATCTACGGCCGCGATTTCGAAGATCTCGGGGCAAGTTTTGTCCTTGGCGGCGTGGCGGGCGCTGCGATCCGTTTTGGCGATGATGACGATACTACCGGAGAACTTTGGGCCGGATTACGGATCCGCCACCACGGCTTGGTGATTGGCGACCTGGCAATCGCGCCGGGGTTTACGGCCGGCTTGAGCGTCGTTACCGGACCGACGGAGATCGAGCGCGCGCGCGAAATCCACTACGACGGCGACGCGAGCTTTCTGGGATTCCTCGGGCCCGAGGTCGCATTCAAGCTTCGGCAGACTCCGCATGTCGAGTTCGTCTATCAGCTTCACCATAGGTCAGGCGCTGACGGGACTTTTGGCGATTTTGGTGAAGGATCCAACGCGAGCACCTTCGGCCTTCGCTATCGCTTCTAAAGTAAGGAAGGGCGTTCGGCTGACCCGTTAGATGGCCGCCCCGCTCGCCGAGAGTCAGAATTGGGCACTACTGTCGCTTGGCAGTCCTGGCTCGCCGGGTGCCGCGCTCACCTGCGGCGCAAATTCTAGGACCTGCACATCAGCGTGGTCTCGCAGGCCGCGACGGATTCGATCATCGCCATGAACGAATTGTGGAAGGTCTATGGCATGGTTCGTGGCAAGGATGTTGGGCGCCGCGCTGCGTCAGGAAAAGTCCGTGGCCATTGTCGCGTGCGTCTTCGATCTATGGGAAGCGGAACTGGGTAAGGCCTCGGGGAAATCCAAAACCGCCGAGGCGATCCGCTGCGCGCTCACCCCCGCGGGAGGCGCTGGAACGCTTTCGGGCGGATGGCCGCCATCGAAATCGACTCCAACATCGTCGAGCGTGCAATTAGTTAGGCTCCAGACGATCGCGCGAACGAATAGTCTATTTGCCGGCAGCCACGGTGGTGGACGAACCTGGGCGACGGTAGAGCGGGAACAGCGCCGCCAGGAAGTGCTCGTGCCGCGGTCGCACAGCCGGGCATGGGCAGACCGAATATGGCGACCGGTCGGGACCCGATGAGGTTCGGCACGCGTCCTGATGGGTGGTGATCGCTCCGGTTTCAGTCGCCGTAACCGGAACCGGTGCCCTCTACTTCGACTGGATTGTCTTGGCGGTATCCTCCATAGGCGCGGGCATAGTCTTGTACTTCGACGAGCCAGATTGCCGACACCCTCTCGTTGATCCTTGTGTGCACCTTTCTTGGATCGTCTGTTGCTGCTCGGCTATGGATCGGCTTAACGGCCTTCCCGCATCGAGCTGATTCTCGCCTCTGGCTGCTTGGGCGCTACGTCCCAGAGCCATGCCGTGGCTGGATTGATGATTTCTTCGACGACCTAGGGTCGAAACCCAATCAGGGTATTGAAGGTCCGTAGCAAATCAGATTCCCTGCCGTCGTTTTGGGATGGAGGCGATGATGAGCAGGCTTTTCTGGCTGGATGACGAGGCCTGGGCGGCGATCGA
>JAILWO010000005.1 GCA_025698895.1 Rhizobiaceae bacterium | reverse complement strand
TAATTAAGTGCCACGCGACACCAGACCTTCAACACAGTCTGATTGGGTTCGACATTCGTATCCAGTGGTGCCGAAGTAAGAAGAACAGCAGTCAATCAGCGAAGCAGCGATCCGATCACCTCGAGTGAAGCAACCGACCAAAGTTTGCGGGAGACGCGAGTCCACCCATCGCCATCGAGGGCGCCACCATACTGTGCTAGAGTACGCGCTTTTTTTTCGATCTCGTCGCGCGTCAAGGTGTTACCGGGGTCTCCTTTCGGCTCGTCGACACGGGCTGTCAAAACCGTCCCGCCTCGTATCGTTACCGATACTTTCCCCATCCAGGTGGCCGGGTAGTTCTGCTCCACTTCCGGGTCGAAGATCATGTCGACCCTTCGCATGAGCTCTCGGACCGCTTCATCCTCCAGGACCGTATCGAATTCGTCCAACCCGGCGCGCCGATGCACGGCAATGAGCCCCAGCGTAGCAGGCATCGAGAATTTCGCCTGATGCACAGTGGCGGGCCGCACGACCGACCCCAGCACGTCGATTGCCGCCTGGTGAACGTGAGCGGTGACATGCTGAATATCATCGGCGCGCAGATCGTGCTCATGCAGAATTTTTAGCAAAGCGTCGGCGGCAGGGTGCGTGTGGCGGCATGACGCATGAAACTTAAAGGAGGTCTCGGCGAGCGCCCATCTCACACCAAGACCAGCTGTGATTTTTGCGGGGTCGCAGTTTCGTGACATTCCTGCGCCCATGCCTTGTTCCCCCTCCAAGATGCGACGTGCGCCGGTAAACCCCCGTGCTGCGAGACTTGCTGCAGTCATCCCGTTGGCTGCAGCCTTCCCGGTGTGGAGCTGCTTGGAGTCGGCGGCGTCTCTGAGAAACTCCCATACACCCGCGGCCTGGGTTCCGGCCGAGCCGAAAGCATTGAGCATCTGCTCAGAGCCCAACCCAAGCAGCCGGCCAGCAGCAGCGGCCGCAGCGAGAGTGCCCGCGGTTCCCGTGGTGTGAAAGATCTTGTAGTGCGGAAGGCCCAGATATTCGCCGGCGCGAATGCCTGTCTCATAGCCGGCGACGCATGCCGTCAGGAAGTCGCGGCCACTTGCGCCGATATTCTGGGCCACGGCCAGTGCGGCGGGAAACACCACCGCCCCCGGATGGAACACTGAACCATTGTGCACATCGTCCTGCTCAGAGACGTGCGAAGCGGCAGCGTTAACCATCGCGGCGAATAGCGGTGAGGTCATGCGGCCCGAGATGAGCACTTCTGACCGGCCATGGTTGGGGCCCATTTCCTTGGCGAAATCGTCAACCGCAAGGATCGCCCGATGGCGTGCGCCTGAAAGCGCCGATCCGGCCCAATCGACAAAGAGGTCTACGCACCGTTCGACGGCATGTTCGGGAATATCCCGTATGGACAGCGCTGACGCGAATTCAGCCAGTTCGGCAGTGCCATGTTCGCCAGAACGCTTCCGGCTCGTCTCCGTTCCGCTCAACATCTTCTCCCGTGAATTCGATCGTTCGTTAAAGCGATCAGGACTGATATGTGCCTTGCATTGTTCTCAGTCCGTCGGCTGTCTCGCACCACACCGTGCCTTCGGTCGGCGTCCCCTGTTGGCACAGCATCAACATCTTGCCGCTATAGCATGGCGCCAAGCCCCGATAGCTGAAAACTGCCGGTATGCGGCCACATGCCTTCGCGGCCAGATTGATGAGTAATGTAGCCTGCAGCGGCCCATGAACAACCAGGTCTGGATAGCCCTCGATTTCGCAGGCATAGGGACGGTCGTAGTGGATACGATGGCCGTTGAACGTCATTGCTGAATAGCGGAACAGCAAAACGGGATCGGGCGTCAGGACCTCCTGCACGCGCTTCGCCGCCTCGGGCGGAACAGCGGGCGCGGGCCCGGGCACCGTGCTTGCCCGATAAACAATGTTCTGGGTCTCGACAACCGCGGTTTCGCCGTCAGCGACATATTTGTGCTTGACCGCAACCAACACCAGCGGGCCACTGCGCCCGTGTTTCAGCGTCACATCGGCGATGACCGACCGGCGCTTGACGGTTCCCAGCGCAGGCAGCGGCCTCAGATGCCGCAACTCGCCGCCGGCCCACATGCGCGAAGGCAGAGGCACAGGAGGCATAAAGCCGCCCCGGGCCGGGTGTCCGTCCGCTCCAAGCGTCTCGAGATCGGCCGGAGGCAGTGTGAGGCACCAGTGGAGGCCCACTGGTGCGTGCCCTGCCTCGGCGGGCGCGAGCCACCGGCCCAAGGTCGCGCGGTACCGTGCCAGCAGTACGTCGCTAATGGTTTCCGAAGCGCTCTCCTCAGTGCCGATCCAGCCTCGCAGATGATCGATGTCGACTTCGGTTGTCATCCGCGCTCTTCCCGTTCCAGATTGCCGCGCCAGCACGAGGCGCCTCAAAACGACCTTGGCATGCCGAGGATGTGTTCCGCGACATAGGACAGGATCAGGTTGGTCGATATCGGCGCCACCTGGTACAGACGGGTTTCGCGAAACTTGCGTTCCACATCGTACTCCCGGGCGAACCCGAACCCGCCATGGGTCTGGATGCATGCATTAGCCGCCTCCCAGGACGCATCGGCGGCAAGCAGCTTGGCCATATTGGCCTGCGCCCCGCAATCGCCGCCGGAATCGAAGCGGCGGCAGGCTTCGAAACGCATCAGATTGGCTGCCTCGAGGTTGACGAAAGCCTTGGCAATTGGGAACTGCACTCCCTGGTTCTGGCCGATGGGCCGGTCGAACACGATCCGCTCCCCCGCATAGGCGCGGGCTTTATTAATGAACCAGTAGCCGTCGCCGATACATTCCGCAGCGATCAGGGCGCGCTCAGCATTCAAGCCATCCAGGATATGATAAAAGCCGCGCCCTTCCTCACCGATCAGGTTCTCTTCTGGGATCTCGAGCTCATCGAAGAAAACCTCGTAGGTTTCGTGCCCCGGCATGTTCGCGATCGGGCTTACTCTCATGCCATTGCCAATCGCCTTTTTCAGATCGACCATGAAGATCGACAGGCCCTGCGCCTTGCGCTTGACCTCATTGATCGGCGTCGTGCGCGCCAGCAGGATCATTAGGTCGGAATGCCGGATTCGGCTGATCCAGACCTTCTGACCGTTGACCACATAGCGGTCGCCCGTCTTGACCGCGGTGGTCTTGAGCTTGGTAGTATCGGTGCCGGTGGTGGGTTCGGTCACGGCCATTGATTGCAGCCGCAGTTCGCCGCTGGCGATGCCGGGCAGGTATTTCCGCTTCTGCTCCTCCGATCCGTGCCGCAGGAGCGTGCCCATGTTGTACATCTGCCCGTGGCAATGGCCGGCATTGCCGCCCGAGCGGTTGATCTCCTCCATGATGATCGAGGCCTCGGTTAGCCCTAGCCCCGAGCCGCCATATTCCTCGGGGATCATCGCGGCAAGCCAGCCCGCGCGGGTCAGCGCCTCAACGAACTCTTCGGGGTAGGTCTCATCCGCACCATGCTGGCGGTGGTATTCGGGTGGGAATTGCGCGCAGAGCGCGCGCAGTGCCGCGCGCAGATCGTCATGGGCTTCGGGGGCAGAGGTCTGCATCCGTCACCTCGCCCTGTGCGCGCCAGGGCCGCTGGTCTCGAGGATCTCCTCTTCGGCGCGCTGCCATATTTCGTAGGAAATCGGATTTTCGCTCTCCTCGAGGATATGGCCCACCAGCCCGATCGCGCGCGCCATCACCCCGAAGCCACGCACGATCTTCCATGGGAAGCCGAACTCGCAGCAGATAGCGCCGATTGCGCCGGTGGCGTTGATCGGCAGCATCTTGCCTGATTTATCTTCGGCCACGGCCTGAATTTTCTGGATCAGCGCGACATACTCGCCGGACTTGCCGTTCTCGGCCGCAATCTGGAAAAGCCGCGGCGCGCGGGGATCGACCGGCTTGTGCACCGGATGGCCCAGCCCAGGAACGATCGCCCTGCGGGCGCGGAATTTTTCAACCGTTTCAGCGGCGACAGCATCCAGATCTGCGCCGGTGCCCAGCTTGTCCTGCGGCAGCGCCTCGTACAGCATCTTTGAGGCGCCTTCCATCGAGCCGACGAACACCGTGCCCAACCCGCAGAGCCCCGCCGCGACTGCGGCCTGAAGCGATTCCGGCGCGCCCATATAGGTCATGCGCGCGGCCAGGGCGGACGGCGTGATACCATGTTCGACCAGCGTGATGACGATGGCGTTGAACACGCGGCTTTCCTCGGGCATGGCCTTGCGGCCCGTCAACTGCAGAAACGCCAGATCGCCGAGGTTCATGTGGCCCAGGATCTCGTTCGGCAGGTCGAGACCGCGCACGCAAATCTTGTCGGGTGTGCTCCAGGCGATATTCGAAGCAATCTTCTGCTTGCGCTTGCTCATCAAACCGGATCCCAGGAAAAGACGTCCGCTGAAACTTCGAGCGGCGTGAAATGCGACTTGAGCGCGGGAATGGCATGCTCGGCGATCGTTTCGGCGGTCCAGCCGTCGCCGGAATGCACCGAACGCACCGGTCGCGGCTGGCTCATCAGGAAGATCTCGTTCATCCGAACGGCAAAGATCTGGCCCGAGATATCTGCGGCCTGATCGCTCATCAGATAGCAGGCCATCGGCGCGACCTTGGCGGGCGTCATCTTCTTGATCTTCTCGACCCGCGCCTCCTGTTCCGGCGTGTCGGTCTTGATCGAGGAAATCATCCGGCTCCAGGCGAAGGGCGCGATGCAGTTGGACCGCACGTTCCAGCGTTTGAGGTCGAGCGCGACGGATCTCGAAAAGGCCGCAATGCCCAGTTTGGCCGCCGAATAGTTCACCTGGGCGTAATTGCCAATCAGGCCCGAGGTCGAGGTCATGTGCACCAGCGCGCCGCCTTCCTGCTCGCGGAAATAATCAGTCGCGGCGCGCGAGGTATTGAAGGCGCCGTAGAGGTGTACTTTCACCACCGCATCGAAGTCCTCGTGGCTCATCTTGTGAAAGAAGCCGTCGCGCAGGATTCCGGCATTGTTCACGACTGCGTCGATGCGGCCGAATTCCTTCACGGCGGCCTCGACCATGGCCCGGGCCGCGTCCGGGTCGGTTACGCTGCCGCCATCGGCGATGGCGTCGCCACCGGCGGCCTTGATCTCGTCCACCACCGTTTGCGCAGCAGTGAGAGTGTGGCCAGTACCCTTCAGTGACGCGCCCAAATCGTTGACTACGACCGCCGCTCCCTCGGCTGCCGCCATCAGCGCGATCTCGCGGCCGATCCCGCCGCCCGCGCCAGTGACCAGCACGACCTTTCCGTCCAGCGTTTTTCCCATATCAATCTCCTCATTTCGCCTTGCGAAACTTGTCGAGTCCGCCGGAATGCATCACCCGGCCCATCAGGGGCGCGCCGATGATCTCTTCGGCCTTGACCGCGGCGGCGATCAGCTTGTCCAGGTCGATGCCCGTCTCGATGCCCAGCTCGTGGCACAGAAAAACCGCGTCCTCGGTGCAGACATTGCCCGCGGCGCGGGCGTTGCCGTGGCCGGCGAAGGGGCAGCCGCCAAGGCCGGCGACCGAGCTTTCGAACATGTCCACCCCCATTGACAACGCCGCATGGATGTTGGCGATGCCCAGCCCGCGCGTGTCGTGAAGATGCATTCCGATGCGCGCCCCGGGCGCAAGCTCGCGCAGGGCGCCGACCATGCGCTTGACCGCCTCGGGGTTGCCCCAGCCCATCGTGTCGGCGATCACGAGAATCGGTACGGGGATCTGCTCTTCCTCGCAAAGGCGTAGGACGAAACGGAAGTCCTCCAGCACCCGCTCCTGCGGGATGGGACCTTCGAGATTGCAGCCGAACGCGGTCATCACATAGGCCGCATCGACGGTGTAGCCCGCTTCCTTGTAGAGCCGCACCCACTCGCGTTGCCGCTCGCGCATCTCCGCTGAGGAGCAGTTGTTGTTTGCCTGTGCGAAAGCCTCAGACGGATAGAACAAAAGACGCGGGTCGATATCGACTTCATGCGCGGTCAACGCCTTGCGGAACCCCTTCTCGTTCAGCCAAAGCGAGGTGTATTTCACACCGGGCTTGCGCTTGATGTGCTGAAACAGCTCGCCCGTGTCGGCCATCTGCGGCACGTATCTGGGGCTGACGAAGCTACCCACCTGGATGCGCTTCAGCCCGGTATCGCTGAGCATGTCGATCAGCTCGATCCGCTGTTCGATCGGGTAGGTCTTGCTTTCGATCTGAAAGCCCTCGCGCGGGCCTTCTTCACGAAACTCTACGAACTTGGGAAAGTCGGTCATGCCTGTTCCTTTTCGGGTGGTATGATCTCGGCGATCGTCTGGCCGCGATCCACCATCATGCCTTTGGAGGCCGCAATATTCGCGGCGATGCCGGAGGCAGATGCCTTGATGGAGATCTCGAGCTTCATTGACTCCAGGACCGCTACGACATCGCCTTCCGCTACCGCATCGCCCTCGGACACTTTGACGTCGACGATCATTCCGGTTAGCGGCGAGGCAACGGTCCGTTCGGCAGCGCTTTCGCCAGCGGCCGAGGCCAAGGGTGGTGCCGGGCGGAAGACAAGCCGGCCCGGCCCGGCGTCGATCTCGATCACCCCGGCATGAAGGCGCGCGGTTGCCACGTCTACCGTCTCGCCCTGCGCCACGCGCCACCGGCCCGGCGCGATCTCACGGCAGGAGAAAGTGAGGGCGGCACCATCACTGCCATAGACCGTGTAGGTGTCGCCGGAGCGTACCGGGCCCACGCAGAGCTCCTCGACGCTTCCCGCTGCGTCGGTCAGCATCACGCGCTGGCCCGCCTCCATCGCGTCGCCGCCAAGGCCGAGCCGCCAGTTGGTGAAGAGGTCGCGGTTCGACCACGGTTCGGCGGCGTCGTCTGATCGCCCGCGGGTGACGAAGAGTACGGCTGCCATGGCCTTCCAGAGCCGGATGCCCGGCACTTTCGCCGCCGCAGTCAGATCGTCCAGCCGCTCGTCGATCCAGCGGGTATGGACGTTCATTTTCTCGAATTCGGCGTCGCGGGCGAGCGCGGCGAGGAAGGCGCGATTGGTCTCGACGCCTTCGACCGCGACATGATCCAGCGCCAGCGCGAGCCGCGCCAGCGCCGTCTCGCGGTCGGGCGCGTGGATGATCAGCTTGGCGATCATCGGATCGTAATAGGGGGTCACGGCATCGCCTGCCTCGACGCCGCTGTCGATGCGGAGACCATCGGGCAGGCTCAGCGTGGTCAGCGTGCCGGTGGAAGGAGCGAACTGCATCGCCGGGTCCTCGGCATAGAGCCGTGCCTCGATGGCGTGACCGTCAATCGTCAGATCGCCTTGCTTCAAGCCAAGCCCCGCACCCTCGGCAATACGCAGTTGCAGTGCCACGAGGTCGAGCCCGGTGATCGCCTCGGTCACGGGATGTTCCACCTGGATGCGCGGGTTCACCTCGAGGAAAAAGTATTCCTCGCCCGAGACCAGGAACTCCACCGTGCCGAGCCCGCGGTAGTCGAGCGTCTCCCCCAGCCGCACGGAGTCCTGGGCGATCCGTTCGAGCAGGTCGCGGGGCAGGCCCCAGGCGGGAGCTTCCTCGATCACCTTTTGGTGACGGCGCTGCAGCGTGCAGTCGCGCTCGAAAAGATGCACGACGAGACCCTTGCCATCGCCGGCGATCTGCACCTCCACATGGCGGGCCTCGGGCAGGAACCGTTCCAGCAGGAGACCTTCCGAGCCGAAGGTGGACTTCGCTTCGCGCAGCGCGCCCTCGATGTCGGCCATCAGGGTCTTTTCGTCTGCCACCAGCCGCTGTCCACGTCCGCCGCCGCCGCCCACAGCCTTGAGCAGCACGGGCAGGCCCATCCGGCGCACTTCGGCGGCGATTTGATCGGGATCGGACAGGGCGCCCGCGGCGCCCGAGATCACCGGCAGGCCGGCCGCGATGGCGGCATCCTTGGCGCTGGCCTTGTCGCCGAACCGTTCCAGGGTTTCCGGCGTCGGTCCCATGAAGATCAGACCGGCGGCCTCGACCGCGCGGGCGAATTCGGGGTTCTCGGCGAGGAAACCGTAGCCGGGATGGACGGCGTCGGCCCCGGCGGCCTTCGCCGCGGCCAGCACGGCATCGATGCGCAGATAGCTTTCCGAGGCCGGCCCGCCGCCGATGCAGATCGAGTGGCCGATCTCGCGCACGTGGAGCGCGTTGACGTCGGCTTCGGAATGTACGGCGACAGGCCGGACGCCCCGTGTCCGCGCCGTGCGGGCGATCCGGCAGGCGATTTCGCCGCGGTTGGCGATGAGAACCGTCTTGATCTTCACTGTGGCCGCCTCACATCCTGAACACGCCGAAATGGGTTTCGACCTTTGGTCGCCGTGAGGTGATGTCGAGCAGCAGCGCCATGACGTCACGGGTCTCGCAGGGCTCGATCACACTGTCGACCCAGAGGTTCGAGGCGAAGTTGTAGGCGCCCTGGAAATCCTCGTATTCCTTGCGGATAGGCGCCTTGAAGGCCTCTTCCTCCTCTTTCGTCCAGGTCTTGCCCTCGCGCCCGTTGATCTGGGCGCGCACCTGGGCCAGCACGCTCGCGGCCTGTTCCGGCCCCATGATGGCCGCGCGGCCGGTTGGCCAGGCAAACATCGCGTCGGGCTGGAAGGGGCGGCCCAGCATGGCCAGATATCCGGCTCCGTACGAACCACCGGTGATGATGGTGAACTTCGGCACCCGCGCCGAGGACATGGCGGTGATCATCTTGGCGCCCGCCTTGGCGATTCCCATCTGCTCGACCTCGCGCCCCACCATAAAGCCGTTGACATCGGCCAGGAACAGCAGCGGGATGTCGCGCTGCACGCAGAGATTGATGAAATGCGTGGCCTTCAGCGCCGCTTCGACGAACAGCACGCCGGTATTGGCGAGGATCCCCACCTCGTGCCCGTGAATGCGGCCCCAGCCGGTCATCAAGGTGTCGCCGTAGAGCGGCTTGAACTCGTGGAAATCGCTGCCGTCGACCAGCCGAGCGACGATCTCGCGGTTCTCGGTGGGTACTTTTGGGTCCCGGCTGACGATGCCGTAGATCTCTTCTACCGCGTAGGCCGGGGCGCGCGGCGGCGCCGGTGTCTTGCGCGGGGAGGGCCTCTCGCCCAGGTGCTTGACGATCTCTCGCGTGATGGCGAGCGCGTGGGCGTCGTCCTCGGCGAGATGGTCGGTCACGCCCGAGACCGAGCAGTGCATCTTGCCGCCGCCGAGGGTCTCGTTGTCGACCTTCTCGCCAGTGGCGGCGAAGGTGAGTTCCGGCCCGCCGAGATACATGAAGCCCTGGCCGCGCACGATGACCACCTCGTCGCAAAGCGCCGGGATATAGGCGCCGCCGGCGGTGCAGGGGCCCATGACCACGGCGATCTGCGGCACGCCGTCGCCCGACATCCCGACCTGCTGGTGGAAGATCGAGCCGAACTGGCCTTCGTCGGGAAAGATGTTCTCCTGGTCAGGCAGAAACGCGCCGCCGGAATCGACCAGTGTGACGACCGGCAGGCGATTGGCCCAGGCGATCCGCTGGGCGCGCACGTGCTTACGGCAGGTCATGCCGAAATAGGTGCCGCCCTTAACAGTGGCGTCGTTGGCGATGATCATGCAGTGGCGGCCCTCAATCACGCCGATGCCAGTGATGATGCCCGCGCCGGGCGGCACGCCGTCGTACTTGTCGAGCCCGGCGAGTTCGCCAAGTTCGAGGAACGGCGTGCCCGGGTCGATCAGCCGCTCGACGCGCTCGCGCGGCAGGATCTTGCCCTTCTTCACGTGGCGCGCCCGTGCGCTTTCCGGCCCGCCGACACGCTGGCTGCGCCGCAGCGCGTGCAGCTCGGCCACCTTGGCGCGGTAATGCGCGGTGTTGGCCCGGAAATCTTCCGACCCGGTGTCGAGCAGGGATTTCAGCTTTGTCATGGCAGGTCGGGGTACTTTCTCAACACGAAGGCCACCTTGGCCGCGCCCGGCTTTTCGAAGGTGTCGGCATCGACGATCCGGACATCGGCCCTGAACACCAGGGCGTCGCGCAGGCGCTGCTCGATCTTCTTCTTCAGGTCCGCGTCACCGTCTCGGTCGCGGTCGGGGCCGCGTTCGACGATGATCTTCAGTGCTTCCTGCGTGGTGTGGCCCTCGAAATCGGCCACCACACGCATGACGCCGTTCGTTTGCGGCACCATCTCGTTGACGATGCTGTTGATCGCCGAGGGAAACACGTTGGCCCCGCGCACGATCAGCATGTCGTCGGTGCGCCCTGTGCAGCGGATCTTGGGACCCGTCCGGCCGCAGGCGCAGGTCGTGTCCAGGACCTCGATGAAATCGCCCGAGCGGAAGCGCACCAGCGGGCTCGCCCGGCGGCCGAGGGCGGTGTAGATCATCTCGCCACTGGCGCCCTCCGCCCAAGGGATGATCTTGCCGGTCTCGGGGTCGAGCAGTTCGGTCAAAACGTAGTCCATGTTGACCATGTGCATGCCCGACTGCTGGTCACACTCGGCCCAGTAGGTCACGCCCAGGTCGGTACCGCCTAGCATCTCGGTGCACTTGGCGCCCCACAGTTTTTCGATCTTGGCGCGGATCGCCGGAATGCCGCCGCCCGGCTCCCCGCCGACGACGACTCGTTCCACGCCCAGTCTGCTCACTGGTGCGCCCAGCACCTCTTCGGCCTTTTCGGCCAGGTGGATCACGAAATTCGGCGCCCCGACGACGCAGCGCGGGCGCGTGTCGGCGCAGGCGCGCAGGAGCCGGTCGGCGCCGCCGTCGGCTCCCACCGGCACGTCGATGGCGCCCATATATTGCAGGCCCTGCATCACCGGGATGCCGCCCACGAAGCCCTTGGCGAGCGAGAAGGCGTGCAGCACCATGTCGCCGGGCCGCACGCCGTTGGCGAAGAAGCAGCGCGCCGTCATCTCGTGCCACATCTCGGCATCGGATTCTGTCAACGCCACGTAGGAGGGGCTGCCGGTCGTCCCCGAGGACGCCTGCATCTGGATGATGTCTTCCATCGGCGCGGCGCGGTGGCGGCCGAAAGGCGGCTCGGCCGACAGGCTTTCGCGTATCTCGGTCTTGTAGGTGAAGGGCAGCCTCTGCAGATCCTCAATGGTGCGGATCTCATCGAAATCGACGCCGGCCGCAGCGAACTTGTCTTGGTAGAAGGGCGAGTTGGCCTTGAGATAGGCCATTTGCTCGACCAGCCGCTCCTCCTGGATGCGGCGCACCTCGTCGAGCGGCATGCCCTCGATCTCGTGCCAGAACCGGTCGTTGGCCTTCGCGCCGGCATCGGCCCGCCGGAAGCGCATTCCGTGTTGCATGCTTTCCTCCCTGGGCTTTCGCGATCAATACGACCGCGGCAGACCCATTACCTTCTCGCCAATAAAGCTGAGGCACAGTTCACGGTTCACCGGCGCGGTGCGTAGCAGGCGCACCAACGGATAAAGCTCGTACAGCCCGGTATCTTCCGTGAAACCCGACCCGCCATGGGCCTGAAGGGCGGCGTCCACGGCTTCGATCCCGGCCTCGGCGGCGGCATATTTCGCCATGTTCGACGAGGCACCGGCCGAAAGCTTGTTGTCGAATTCCCAGGCCGCACGGCGGGTCATCAGGCTCGCCATCTCCACGGCCGTGTGGGCCTTGGCCAGCGGATGCTGCACGCCCTGGTGCGCGCCGATCGGCTGACCAAAGACGTTGCGCTCGCAAGCATAGACCACTGCCTTCCGTAAGGCGAACCGGCCGATCCCGCAGCAAAGCGCCGCCAGGATGATGCGTTCGGGATTGAGCGAATCGAACAGGATCGAAAAGCCATCGTCCACCTCGCCCACGATATCCTCGGGACCGAGATCCACCTCGTCGAAGAACAGCGTCCATTGTTCTTCCGGCAGTGGGATCGAGACCTTCACCCGCTGCATTTCTACGCCCTTCTTCTTCAGGTCCACGGCGAACAGCGTGAAGCCGTCGGTCTTGCGGGAGACCTCGGTGTGAGGCTTGGTGCGCGCCACCACAAGGCAGTAGTCGGAGACGTCAGCGCCGGTGATGAAGGTCTTTTCCCCTGTTAGCGCAAAACGGTTGCCCTTGCTCCTGGCGAGCGTCGTGGCCTTGATCGTGTTGGACCCGGCGCCCGGCTCGGTGATCGCGAAGCAGAACTGGATCTCGCCCCGGCAGGCGGCCGGCAAGAGCTCTCTGCGGTGGAACTCGGTCCCGTGGCTGGCGATATGTGCCAGCGACATGGTCGGTCCGACCACCATCATCAGGAGCGGGATGCCGTGGTTCGCCGTGCCCTCCATGAACAGCGCCATCTCGGTCATACCGAGACCGGCGCCGCCATATTCCTCGGGCACCATGATGCCGAGAAAGCCGTCCTCGGCGATCTGCTGGAACATCTCTTTGGGAAAGGTGTGCCGGCGGGCGTGATCCAGCCAGTAGGCGTTGTCGAATTTCTGCGCGAGCTGGGCGCCGTAATCGTAGATCTGGCGCTGCTCATCGTTGAGCGTGAAGTCCATTCCCGCACCTCTTGTCAGGCTTTGAAGGCCGGCATGCGCCGGCTTTCGAATGCGTCCAGCCCTTCGGCCACGTCCTCGCTTCGTAGCGCACGCACGGCAGCGTCGCGCTCCAGCCGCATCTGCTGGTCGAGGCCCATATCGGCGCCTTCACGTGCCAGGCGCTTCATCTCGGCAATGCCGGGGCGTGAGCGGGTGCCGATGGTCACGCAGTAGTTCAACGCCGCCTGGCGCAGCTCTTCGTCCGGCACGACGTAGTTCACCAGTCCGGCCTCCTTCGCCTCGTCCGCCTTCAGCCAGCGGGCCGAGAACATCAGATCGAGCGCCTGGCGCAGGCCCATCAGCCGGGTCAGCCGCTGGCTGCCGCCCCAGCCGGGGATCAGCCCGAACTGCGCATGCTGGTCGCCGAACTGAGCGCTTTCCGCGGCGAAACAGACATCGCAGGACAGCATCAGCTCAAGCCCGCCGGCCAGGCAAAGGCCCTGCACCGCGACGACCACGGGGAGACGGCTCTGTTCCAGCCTGCGAAGCCCTTCCATGCCAAAGGCGATGAAGTGGTCCAGCGTCTGCGAGTCCATTATCTTTGTTTTCACCTCGGTCAGGTCGGCGCCGGTGCAGAAGTGCTTTCCCTGTGCGCAGATCAGGATCGAGCGGATGTCGCGATCCGCCTCAAAACTTTCGCGGGCCCTGGAGATACACTCGTGGACCTCCAGCGACAGGCAGTTGAACTTGTCGGGGCGGGCGAGCTCGATAATGCCGACGCTGCCCTCGGCGCTGACATTGACGGGAACGCTCATTTCGCGCCTCCCTTGGCCTTCTTGTCGTATTGCAGCGCCATGCGGCCGACCTTCTCGCGCGCGATGACGAGCTTCTGGATTTGCGCGGTACCGTCGCCGATCTGCAGGCCCAGAACATCGTTGTAGCGCTGATGGTGAGGCAGGTCGGTGGTGTAGCCGTAGTGGCCATGCAGGATCAGGCACTGATGGATGATCTCGCACGCGGTTTTCGGCACGTACCACTTGCACATCGCCGCCTCCTTGGTGTGCGGCAGGCCACGGTCGCGCAGATCGAGCGTGTAGTAGCAAAGCTGTCGCATCATGGTAAGCTGCGTTTCGGCCTCGACCAGCGGGAAGCTGACCCCCTGATACTGCGCCAGCGGCGCACCGAAGGCTTCGCGTTCCTGCACATAGGTCCAGGTCTCGTCTACCGAGGCCCGCGCCGCGCCCAGACATTCCAGCCCGATCAGCGCTCGGGAATAGTCGAAGCCAGCCATGATCGTGCCGAAGGCACGGTCCTGCTCGGCCATCAGGCATTGGGAGGGGACGAAGACGTCGTCAAAGAAGACCGAACCGCGCCCCACGGGCTTGGTCCCGATGTCGTCGAAATGCGTGCGGTTGATGCCCTTTTCATTCAGGTCCACGAGGAACGCACTGACGCCCCGCGATCCGCCCTCGGGATCGCCGGTACGGGCAAAGACCACCGCCGCGTCGGCCTGCGCGGCAAAGCTCATCGACGTCTTCTCGCCGTTCAGCCGCCAGCCGTTGCCGGATTTGGCGGCCCTGAGTTGCAGGTTCGCCGCGTCCGATCCGCCGCGCGGCTCGGTCAATCCCAACCCTATCACCGCCTCACCCGCCGTGACGCGGGGCACCCATTCCTTGGCGATGTCGGGCAAGGCGTGTTTCGCGACCATGCCGCCCATCAGCGACCCCAGAAGCTGGATGTAGCTGACATTGAAATCGGCGCGCGCGATTTCCTCGACGATCAATCCGGCCGTGACGGAGCTCTCGCCCAACCCGCCGAACTCCTCGGGCAGATCGGCGCCGATCAGCCCAAGCGCCCCCATCTCCTTGATGAGCCCGCGATCCATCACGTGCTCGGTTGCCCGCTTCTGATAGCTCTCGGCCAGCTTTTCACGTGCGAAACGCTGTGCTGTCTCTCGAAAGGCCTGCTGGTCATCTGTCGGTTGAAACTGCACGTGATAGCCCTCCCGAGCCTGTGAATCTCACTTCCCAAAAAACCTAACAAACGTTAGAATGCTTGGCAAGATGCAATGGGAGGGAACGTGGATATGTCCGACAGGCGCTTCGAGAAATTGCTGTCCCCGATCCGGGCAGGCGTCCACGATCTGCGAAACCGGGTCATTATGGGCTCGATGCACACGCGGCTTGAAACCGAAACCAACGGTATCGAAAGACAGGTCGCGTTCTATCGTGAACGCGCGCACGGCGAAGCGGCAGTCATCGTGACTGGCGGTTTTGCGCCCAACGCCGAAGGCATGTTCGATCCGGAAGGTCCGCGGCTCGACGATCCGCAGCAGGCGCTGAGCCTCAAGCCGATTTGCGATGCAGTCCATCAGGAAGGCAGTCTGATTTGCGCGCAGATCTGCCACGCGGGGCGTTATGCCAAGTTTGAAGGTTGCGTGGCACCTTCGCCGATTCGGACGCCGATAAACCGCTATTCCCCGCGCGAGATGAGCGAGCAGGATATTCTGCACACCATTGAAGATTTCGCCCAGGCAGCGCTCAACGCGCAATCTGCCGGTTTCGATGGCGTCGAAATAATGGGCTCCGAAGGCTATCTCATTAATGAATTCACCGTGACCCACACCAACAAACGCGAGGACGAGTGGGGTGGCAGCGCCGACAACCGGCACCGCTTCGCGGTCGAAATCGTGCGCGCGGTGCGCGACCGCTGCGGACCGGATTTGCTGGTCATCTACCGTATTTCGGCGGCCGATCTTGTCGAGGGCGGCGCGCCCGCCGAAGAGATCGCCGCGCTCGCCCGCAAGATCGAGGCCGCCGGCGCCGACATTCTGAACACCGGAATCGGCTGGCACGAGGCGCGCGTGCCAACGATCGCCTATCCGGTGCCGCGTGGCGCCTGGCGGAAGGCGGCGGCCAACGTGAAGGCGGCGGTGTCGATCCCGGTGGTGGCCTCGAACCGAATCAATACCCCCGAGGTCGCCGAGGACATCCTGGCCTCGGGAGATGCCGACATGGTCTCGATGGCGCGGCCCTTCCTCGCCGACCCTCATTTCGTGAAGAAGGTGCGCGAGGGTCGGGCCCATGAGATCAACACCTGCATCGCCTGCAATCAGGCATGTCTGGATTTCATCTTCTCGGACCGTCCGGCAAGCTGCCTTGTCAATCCGCGCGCCGGCCGCGAGATGGAATTCCGTGACACGCCGAGCGAGACCCCGAAGAAGGTGGCGATCGTCGGCGGCGGGGCGGCGGGTATGGCCACGGCGGCCGAGGCCGCGCGGCTTGGGCACGCGGTCACTCTTTTCGAGGCAGAGAACCGGCTGGGCGGGCAGCTCAACCTGGCACGTGCGGCCCCGGGCAAGCACGAGTTCGACGAAACGCTGCGCTATTACACTGCTCAGATGGACAGGCACGGCGTCACCCTGCGGCTGGGCTGTCGCGCCACTGCCGACGATCTTGCCGGGTTCGACCATGTGGTGATCGCCTCAGGAGTGACCCCTCGCATTCCGGACATTCCGGGCATAGATCATCCCAAGGTCGCCACCTATGCCGAGATCCTCTGCGGCGCACGGGAGGCGGGACAGACCGTGGCCATCATGGGCGCCGGCGGGATCGGCCATGACGTGGCCGAATTCCTTGTCACCCATCCGGCTGAGGCCAACGAGAACGCGGCCTTTTTCGACACGTGGGGTGTGGACGGACAATTCAGGAACGCCGGCGCGCTGGCGGGCGATCCACTGGCCGTGGTGCCTGCAAAGCGCAAAGTGGTGATGCTGCAGCGCAAGACGAGCAAGGTGGGACAGGGGCTTGGCATTTCGACCGGCTGGATCCTGCGCAACGCGTTACGCAAACACGGAGTCGAGACCTTAGCGGGCGTGGTCTACCAGCGTATCGACGATGGGGGGCTCCACGTCCTTTCGAACGGCGAGACAAAAGTTATCGCCGCCGATACGATCGTTCTCTGTACGGGACAGGAACCCGTACGGACGCTGGTCGAGGCGCTTGCGGCCCGCGGCATTTCCGCCACGATGATCGGCGGTGCGGCCGAGGCGGCTGAACTCGATGCGCTGCGTGCGATCGATGAAGGAGTGCGCCTCGCCCAGTCTTTGTGAACAACCAGGAACGATTGCCAGGGAGGAGCATCATGCTGCCGGAGGTGGCCCGCGCCGGGCGGGCAGATGTCTATTCGATGTTTCGCACGAGAGCGCGCGAGCAACAAGATGCGCTTGCGCTCGAGAACGGAGAGATAAGACACAGCTACGGCACCCTTCTGGGCCGTGTGGACCGTCTCGCTGCGGTGCTTCTGGCGCGGGGGGTAAAGACCGGGGACCGGCTGGTGATCCTGTCGCACAATCGCGCCGAGTACCTTGAACTGCAACTGGCCGCCGCCGGGATCGGGGCGATCGTCGCCTGTTTGAACTGGAGGCTGGCCGCGCCGGAGCTCAAGCACTGTATCGACCTGGTTGAACCGGTTCTGGCCGTGGTCGAGCCAGAGTTGCGCGCGGCCTTGGACGCGGTCTCGCACCTGCCGGTTCTGGAAATCGGCCCCGACTGGGAGGCCGCACTGGCTGGTACAGAGCCCGATCCGCGCATCGACGCGCTGGTGAATGACGTGGAGGCGGGGCTGACCATCCTCTACACCTCCGGCACCACGGGGCTGCCCAAGGGCGCACTCGTCAGTCATCGCGCCCATATCGCACGTTCCATGGTTTTTGCGGCGCAGCTCGCGCTCCAGCCTGATGACGCCTTCATCGCCTGGGCGCCGATGTTCCATATGGCGTCGACCGACCATGCGCTCGCCACGATCTTGCGCGGTGGCCCCGTGGTGATGGTCGATGGGCTGCAGCCGGCGGTCATCAATGAGGCGCTGAGCCGCCATAAGGTCGGCTGGTTCATAATGATGCCCGGTGCGATCGAGGCCTTCATCGCAGAACGTCGCGCCAATCCTCTGCCGATCAGGGGCGTCAGGATCTGCGGCGCCATGGCCGATCTGGTGCCGCCGCATCAGATTGCAGAACTCACGTCGCTGATCGGCGCGCCCTATCTCAACTCCTTCGGCGCGACCGAAACGGGGCTGCCGCCGGCCACGGCCGAGCTGATCCCGGTGGGCGTCGCGCCGAAACGTCTGTCGAAGCGCGCCAGCGCCTTCTGCGAGGTGCGGCTGGTCGATCCGGAGGGGCGCGAGGTGGCGGACGGAACGCCCGGAGAAATGGCCGTGCGCGGCCCCACGCTGTTTTCCGGGTACTGGAATGCCGACGAGACCAACGCCCGCGACTTTCGCGGTGGCTTTTTTCATATGGGCGATGTCTTCCGCCGCAATGCGGACGGCACCATCGACTTCGTGGACCGCGCCAAGTATCTCATCAAGTCGGGTGGGGAAAACGTCTATCCAGCCGAGATCGAGCGGGTGCTGCTGGCGCATCCGCAGGTGATCGATGCCGCCGTCGTAAAGGCCGGGGACCTGCGCTGGGGCGAACGCCCGGTGGCCTTCGTGGCACGGCACGTCGACGGCCCCGATGCCGACGAGCTGATGCGGCTTTGCGGCGATCAACTGGCCGGCTATAAGCGGCCGCGCGAGATCCGCTTCATCGCTTCCGAAGACTTCCCGCGCTCGACCAGCGGCAAGATCCAGCGCCACGTCCTGGAGACCTGGATCGAGCGCGAGGCCAACTGAGGCCTGCCTCGACTGCGCCTATCCGCTGACACCCGTCCGTCCGAACAGCGCCATCAGCGTACCGGTCATCGTGGCAGCCAGCTTATCGGTCCTGCGCTTCAGCGCATATGCGTATCCTCCGGATGCCGTCTTTGCCCCAGCCGCTCACCTATCCAAGCGCAAAGAAGGCAAGTCCACAGGTCGGACGACAGTAAAGAGAGGGCAGTTGAATCGAATTCTAACGTCTGTTAGATTGTTCAATGGGGTTTGCTGAAGCCCTGCACAAACGACAGGGTCGACGGGAGGAAGATCGTTGATCGGTAGCGAACGGACCTGTGGCCGGTGTGATGACTCACGTTCCCTGCGCCCGCCGCCGGGAATGCGTGACGGCATCGCGTGCTCATGACCGCCGCGCGAAAAGAGCGACAGGCACCGCCGCTTGCCGTCCGCAGCGCCACCCTTCGGTTCGGCGGAGTGACGGCGCTGGATGACGTCTCTATCGAGGTGCGCGAGGACGAGCTTCTGGCGATCATCGGCCCCAATGGTGCAGGAAAGACATCGTTTCTGAACGTCACTGCCGGTTTTTACCGCCCCCAGCAGGGGTGCGTCGAACTCATCGGGCAGGATGTGACCGGCCTCCGCGTGGACCAGATCGCCCGCAGAGGCTTGGCACGCACCTTTCAGGGAACGCACCTCTTCGGGGGGTTGACCGTGGTCGAGAACATCCTGATTGGCCGCCACACCCTTATGCGTTCGAATGTAGTCCAGGCCTTCTTCCACTACGGGCCGGTGATGCGCGAGGAAACCGAACATCGCGAGGCTGTTGAGGAAATCGTGGACTTTCTTGAGATCGAGGCGATCCGAAACCGGCAGGTGGGCACGCTGGGCTACGGGTTGCGCAAGCGCGTCGATCTGGGCCGCGCCTTGGCGCAAGAGCCCTCCATCCTGCTTTTGGACGAGCCGATGGCCGGAATGAACTCCGAGGAGAAAGAAGATCTCGCGCGCTTCATCCTCGACGTGCGCGAGGCACGGAAGATCCCGGTGGTGCTTGTGGAACACGACATGGGCGTCGTGATGGACCTGGCCGACCGGATCGTAGTGCTGGACTTCGGCCGGGTGATCGCTGAAGGGACGCCGGCTGAAATCCAGAGGGATCCGGCCGTGATCAAAGCCTATCTGGGGTAGAACAGTGGAGCGCACAAGAGCAGCGAAGGTCTTCAGCGATCCTGCGGTGACGCAAAGCCAAACGCTGCCGCAGGTGTTGCTGGCGCGAGCCAAGGCCACGCCGGCTGCCTTGGCCCAGCGGCACAAGCGCCTCGGCATCTGGCGCGAGTTCACCTGGGCCGACGTGCTCCAGCGGGTCCGCGCTTTGGCGCTTGGCCTTGACGATCTGGGATTCGGCTCGGGCGACTCAATGATGGTAATCGGCGAGAACGAACCCGAACATTTCTGGGCCGAGTACGCCGCCCAATCGTTGGGCGGGAAGGTGATCTCGGTCTACCCCGATCAATCCTCCGCCGAGATTCACTATCTGGCGCGGGATTCGGAGACGCGGATTTTCCTCGTGCAGGACCAGGAGCAGGTGGACAAGTGCCTCGAGATCGCCGGGGACCTCGAAGGCATCATCGCCATTGTCTACTGGGACGATGCCGGGCTGTGGACCTACGCACACCCGCTCTTGCGCTCGTATCAGGCGGTGAGCGATGCCGGAGCCCGCCGTCACGACCAGGATCCGAAGTTATTCGAGGCTCGTGTCGCGCGCGGTAGACCCGGCGACATCGCGGTTCTGTCCTATACCTCGGGCACGACCAGCAAGCCGAAAGGCGTTATGATCTCGCAGCGCTATCTTTTCGACAACTCCGCCCGGGTGATGGGCGCGGTCGAAATCGCGCCGGGCACCGAGTACCTCACCTATATTTCCCCGGCTTGGGTTACCGAGCAGATCTTCGGGCTGTCGATCGGGCTGCTTGCACCGATGGTGGTGAACTTCCCCGAGGGGCCGGAAGAGATACTCGACAACATCCGTGAGCTGGCCGTCAATGCGCTGGTCTTCAGCCCGCGTCAGTGGGAGAACCTTGCCTCGATTGTGCAGGCGCGGATGCTTAGCGCGGGGCCAATTCGGCGGGCGTTCTACAACTGGGCCATGAGGGTGGGCCGCGACGTCTATGTCGAGCGGCTTGAAGGGCGTCGGCCTTCGCTTGCAGCGCGCCTGCAGCTGCCGCTGGCCGAGGTTCTGGTGCTTTGGCACCTGCGCGACAACCTAGGCCTGAGAAAGGCCAGGAACGCCATGTCTGGGGGGGCGCTCATGGCGCCTGACGTCTTCCGCATGTTCCACGCCATGGGCGTGAAGCTGCGCAACGTATACGGGGCAACAGAAGTCGGACTTCTCACAGCGCATATGGGCGAAAGCTATAAGCTGGAGACCAGCGGGCGCTGGATGCAGGTCAATCCTGTCTATGGCGATCCGCTCGAATTTCGCATCGCCGAGGACGGCGAGCTCCATGTGCGGGGCGGCTCGGGGTTCGGCGGCTATTTCCGCAAGCCTGACAAGACCGCTGAGGCCCAGACCAGGGACGGCTGGTACGCGACCGGCGACGCCGTCTCAATGACCGATGATGGAGAGCTCGTGTTCTTCGACCGCGTAAAGGACATGCGGCATCTCTGCAACGGTCACAGCTATCCGCCGCAGTTCATCGAAACCCGTCTGCGCTACAGCCCCTTCATCAAGGACCTGATGATCCTTGGAGACCAGACGCGCCCCTTCGTGGCGGCGTTGATCAATATCGATATGGAGGTACTGAGCCGCTGGGTCGAGGAGAACCAGCTTAGCTTCTCGACCTATACCGACCTGTCGCAGAAACCCGAGATCCTCGAACTGATCAGAGCGGAGGTGGAGCGCATCAACATGCTTCTGCCGGAAGGCTCGCGGGTCCGGCGTTTCGCGAACTTCCCCAAGGAGCTCGATCCCGACGAGGGCGAGCTGACCCGCAGCCGCAAGCTGCGCCGAGCCTTTCTGGAAGAGCGCTACGCCGATCTAGTGGAGGCGATCTACGGCGGGGACCACAGTGTCGATCTCGAAATCGCTGTCACCTATCAAGACGGCCGCCGGGGCGTTCTAAGAGTCCACGTCGCCGTTACCGATGTAGAGGGCGCTCCGCGCACCGCCCGGAAGCAACACGCCGCGTGAAGGAGTTCACGAAACGATGATCTACGTTATCAACGACATCATCACTGGCGCCCTGATCGGGCTGCTCTATGCTCTGGTCGCGATGGGGTTCGTGGTGATCTATCGCGCCAGCAAAGTGTTCAACTTCGCCCAGGGCGAACTGGTGATCCTGGGCGGCTTCATCGTGTGGTACACGACCTTCGAGCTGGGTCTCGACCTCTGGCTGGCGATCCCGCTCTCGCTGCTGCTTTCGGCGCTGGCAGGCTACCTGATCGAGCGGATCTTCCTGACCAAACTGATCGGAGAAAGTGTATTCTCCATGGTCATGGTCACCGTGGGGCTGTTGATATTGCTGCGCGGGATTGTGCTGCTGCTTTTCGGACCCGCGGTGCGGCCCTTCCCGGTGATCTTCCCTCTGAAGCCGCTGTTCCTGGGAGAGATGCTGATTCCGATGAACCTCCTGATCGGCGGTCTCATCACCGTGGTCGCGGCGGTCGGGCTCTCCTGGTTCTTCAATCGGACCCGCGCCGGGCTGCGCATGACGGCGGTGGCCGAGGATCATGTGGTGGCTTCGTCTATGGGGATCTCGGTCAAGGGCTCGATCGCCTTCGCCTGGGTCCTGGGCGCGGTTCTCTCCACGGTGGGTGCGATGATCTTCCTGAGCGGCAAGTCGCTCACTTTCCTTGCCTCCGAGATCGGCTTCGCCGCGCTTCCTGTTGCGCTGTTTGCCGGGCTCGAATCCATCGGCGGACTAATCCTTGCCGGCGTAATCGTGGGCGTGGCACAAAGCTTGGCCACCAACTATCTCGATCCGCTGGTGGGCGGTGCGCTCGGTACTGTCGTGCCCTACCTCATCATGCTGGGCATCCTGCTGATCCGGCCAACCGGACTGTTCGGCTGGCGCACCATCGAGAGGGTCTGAGCGATGGATCCTTCCGGCATCTTCGCCACCAGCTACCGCGCCGACCGGCGGCTGGTCCGCACCCGCTGGCAAGCGCTTTCGCTCATCCTATTCATCGCGGTGCTGCTGGCGGCGCCCTATCTGGTAGGGCCGCGGATCGTCGCCATCCTCAACATCATGTACATCAGCGCCGTGGTCGCCGTGGGGCTTCAGATCTGCACCGGCTATGCCGGTCAGATCAACCTCGGTCAGGCGGCATTCATGGGAGTTGGCGCCTATACGGCTGCGATCCTGGCCGAGAAGACCGGGCTAACCTTCCTTCTGACAATCCCCATCGCCGGTTTCGCAGCGGCTGTCTTCGGCTTCCTCTTCGGGCTGACGGCGGCGCGGATCAAGGGCTTCTACTTGGCGCTCACCACCATCGCTGCACAATTCATCTTCCACTTCGCGGTACTCAATCTGCCCTCGTCCTGGCTTGGGGGATCGAACGGGGTGACCGTGCCGCCGGCCACGCTTTTCGGATTGCGGATCGTGAGCGAAGGCGCGCAGTACTACCTTATGCTGTTCGTTGCCGCGATCATGGTGGCCGGCGCCTTCGGAATCGTCCGCTCGCGCTTCGGGCGTGCCTTCGTGGCGGTCCGCGACGACGACGTGGCCGCCGGCATCATGGGCATCAATGTCGCCGCCACCAAGGCCAACGCCTTCCTGATCGGCGCATTCTACGCCGGGGTGGGCGGCGGGCTCTGGGCCTACCTGATCCGCTTCGTCGGCGTGGATCAGTTCACCCTGTTCAACTCGGTGTTCTTCATAGCGATGATTATTGTTGGCGGCATGGGCTCTGTCGTCGGTGCGCTCATCGGGGTCTTCGTGATCCGCGTGATTCAGGAGATCATCGCAACCGTTGGGCCGAACATTGCCGACAGCGTCACCTTCCTCGGCGGCGACATCGTCTTCGCGGGAATGAACGTGATCCTGGGCGGGGTCATTGCCCTCTTCATGATCCTCGAGCCCAAGGGACTGATGCATCGCTGGACCATCCTGAAGTCGTCTTACCGCATCTGGCCGTTCCCCTATTGACCAGGGCCGGCCCTCAACTGGGAGAAAGAAAATGACAACGTCGTTGAAATCGAGGTGCCGCACTCTTCTTGCGGCGGGCGCAATGGCACTGGCCTGGGCACTGCCGCTGAAGGCGCAGGAGGAAACCCGCTACAACGTGGCGCTCCTGTCGGACTTCTCGGGGCCTTATGCCGACATCATGCCGATCCTCGCGGCGGGGCGCGAGAAGGTGATCGACTGGTGGAACGCCACCCGCGGCGCACAACTGGGTGTGACGCTGAACTACAAGAACTACGAGACCCGCTATGACGCCGCCCAGGTGGCAAGTCTGTGGCCCGGCATCAAGTCCGAACTCGAGCCCATCGCGGTAATCGGCCTCGGCGGCCCCGACGTCGCAGCACTGTCCGAGCGCCTGCCCGAGGACAAGATCCCGATGTTCATGGCCACCGCCGCGTACGGCTATGCGTGGAAACCGGACTCCTGGATTTTCAATCCCCGTCCCACCTACTCACACGAGAGCGCGGGCTTCCTGTACTGGCTGCGCCAGAAGCGGGGCGGTGATGGCCCCATCAAGGCAGCGATTATGGCCTCGGAGGCCTCGCCGGCCTATGTGGACATGGTCAAGGGCCTGGAGAAATACGCCGAAGAGCACCCCGACGAGATCGAACTGGTTGAGGTGATCTATACGGAAGTGCAGCCGACCGATCTGACGGCGCAGATGCGCCGCGTAGCACGCTCGGGCGCCGACGCCTTGATCATCCAGACCAACACTTCGATCGTAGTTGCCGCAAAGCGCGGCCTGCAGGCCAATGGCGCCGATGTGCCGATCATGATGAGTTCGCACAATGGCCTTCCCGCCTCGGGCAAGGCCCTGGGCGGCCTCGAACAGCTTGAAGGCGACTACGAAGCCTACGGCATGGCCATCGCGGCCGACGAGGATACGCCGCCCCGCCAGTTCTACCAGACCCTGTCCGACAGTTACGGCCTGAAGGCACCTTGGAACGTAGTGACTGCCATGGGCATCTCCCAAGGGCTTTTTGCCGTTACGGTGATCGAACATGCGATAGAAGCCAACGGTCCCGAGGGCCTGACCGGCGAGAAGGTGCGCGAGGCGCTTTTCGCAGAACCGATCACTACAGAAGAAACCCACGGTTTCCTTCCCACGCTGTCCTTCACGCCTGAGGCGCCCTTCCCCCTGAAGGGACTTCAGGTCAACGTCGGCAGCGTGCGCGACGGCAAAATCGTGGTCGAGGCCACCGGGGCCGCCATCCCCAACGTCGAGAAGTGGTGAGACCTGCCGGGCACCGCCCGCTCGTGGTGCCCGGCCCTATCCTAAGAACGGGGCAAGCGGCCGATGCTGGAACTTCACAATGTAGAGGTTACCTATTCCGATGTCATCCTTGCGCTGAAGGGCGTTTCTCTCAGCCTTCGGGAAGGGCAGTGCGTCGCGCTCCTTGGCGGCAACGGCGCCGGCAAGAGCACGATCCTCAAGGCAATCTCGGGCACGCTGAAATCCGAAGACGGAAAGGTGTCGGCCGGAGCGATCACCCTCGAGGGCACTCCGATCCATAACCTGGAAGCTTCGGAGGTTGTGCGGCGCGGCCTCATCCACGTGATGGAAGGCCGCCGCGTGCTGCGCCACATGACAGCGGAGCAGAACCTGATTGTCGGGGGACACATGGTGCCTGACCGGGCCGAGCTGAAGCGACGGCTCGATCACGTCTACACGCTGATGCCGCGCCTCGCTAACCTGAAGTCCCGCACGGCGGGCTTCATGTCGGGCGGCGAACAGCAGCTCCTTCTGATCGGCCGCGCGATGATGGCCCGGCCTAAGATCATCGCCATCGATGAGCCTTCGCTCGGCCTCGCTCCGCTGATGATCCACGACGTCTACGAGGTGCTGAGCCGGCTGAAGGAGGAGGGCACGACCTTCTTTTTGGTTGAGCAGAACAGCGCCGCGGGGCTGGGACTGGCCGATTACGCCTATGTGCTGGAGAACGGCCGGGTGGTTCTCGACGGGCGCGCCGACAAGCTGGCCCAGAACGAGGACGTGAAGGAATTCTACCTCGGCGTGACCGCCTCAGGCGAACGCAAGAGTTATCGCCAGGTCAAGCACTACCGCCGGCGCAAGCGCTGGCTCGGATGACGAACAGGGGGAGGCATGAAACACATTCTCGACCTCAAGGGACGGACAGCGCTGGTGACCGGCGGTGGACAAGGCGTGGGGCGCCAGGTCGCCCTCTATCTGGCGCAGTACGGCGCCGGCGCCGTTGTGATCAACGATTTCCACGCCGACCGCGCCGAAGCGGTGGCATCCGAGGTAGCGGCGCTCGGTGCGAAGGCGCTGCCCCTGGCCTTCGACGTCTCCGATTTCGAGGCCGTCGGCGGCGCGTTCGCCAGGGCGCGTGAGGCGCTGGGCGGGGTCGACATCCTGGTGAACAACGCCGGCAATGCAGGCCCGACCTCGCGCCTCGACGATTTGGTTTCTTTCTGGGAATCCGGTCCCGACGAGTGGCGACGCTGGTTGGCCACCAACTTAGACGGCGTGCTCAACTGCACCCGCCACGCCATGCCCGGCATGATCAAGGGCGGTTACGGTCGGATTGTCACCGTGATCTCGGACGCCGGCCGCGTCGGCGAGCCGCACCTGGCTGTCTATTCCGGTGCCAAGGCCGGCGCTGCAGGCTTCATGCGCGCAATCGCCAAAGCCGGCGGCCGCTTCGGGATCACCGCCAACTGCGTTGCCCTCGGCGGCACACGGACCCCCGCGGTGACCGATCTGATCCCCGACGAGGCCGCTGAGAAAAAGGTCCTTTCGCAATACCTGATCCGTCGCCTCGGTGAACCGGAGGATCCGGCGGGCCTGATCCTCTTCCTCTGCTCGGACGCGGCGAGCTGGATCACCGGCCAGACCTATCCGGTCAACGGGGGATACTCGTTTGCGGTCTGACCTAGGGAAGGCGGGCCACTATCCGCGGCCCCGCCCCAGAACGCCGTCGGTATCGGCCCCAAGCTCCGGAGCCGGGCTACTCGGGCTGCTCTCGAACCCGTCGAACTTCAGAGGCTGAACCAGATGTGTCTCGCTCCCCCCGTCCGGCAGCGCCAGGGTCCGCAGCAGTCCGCGGGCGCGAACATGCGGATCGGCGAGGGTCTCGGTCAGGCTGTTGACCGGGCCCCAGGGCACGCCGGCCTTGTCGAACAGGAGGCCCCACGCGTCGCGCGCCCGGGTGACGATCACTGCGGCGATATCCTCGCGCAGCGCGTCTTTTCGTGCTGCGCGGTCGCGGCCCTTCAGGCCGGCGAGCTTCGGCCTGCCGATCACCTCGCAGAAGGGGCGCCAGAACCAATCCTCATGCGCGATCGAAAGCGTTATGAGCTTGCCGTCGCCGCAGGTGAAGACGCCATAGGCCGGCTCGGCGATGAAGTTGCCCAGGGGAGTGCCGTTGGCCTCGGGTACCAGGAAGGCGGTGAGCATCGAAACCACGGCATCCGACATCGAAACGTCCACGTAGCGCCCCCGCCCCGTCCGCCGGGCCGAGATCGTGGCCGAGAGGACCGCGATGGCCGCGAACAGTGCCGCGCCTATATCGGCCAGGGGAACTCGCGGCACTTCGCTTGGCAGGCCCGCGTTGGCCTGCCCGGCCAGAAGCCCGCCCACGCCCTCGTAGCTCAGATCGTGGCCGGCCCGGTCGCGATAGGGCCCGTCCTGCCCGTATCCCGAGATCGACACGTAGACGAGGCGCGGATTGACCTTGCGCACCTCCTCGAACCCTGCCCCGAGAGCGGCGAGCTTGCCGGGGCGAAACCCCTCAACGATAACGTCCATCTCCGCGGCCAATTCGCGGAACCGCGCCAGCTCTTGGGGTACCTTAAGGTCCAGGGCCACGCTCTTCTTGCCCCGGTTCAGCGCCTTGAACAGCGGCGCGAACTGCCGCGCCGGGTCGCCCATGCCCGGCCGCTCCACCATGATCACCTCGGCGCCCATGTCCGACAGCAGCATCGTGGCATAGGGCCCCGGAAACTGCTCGGCCAGACTCAGGATCCTCAGCCCTTCGAGCGGTGCGTTGCTCATCGCCGCCTCCCATCCTTGTTCCGCCCGCGTGCGGGCCCCTCATTCCACCGCGCGCGGCGCCGGAGATCAACCCCAAAAATCACCATTTTTTGCAATGTCTTCAGGAGGTTATGTTGACTGAAGATCGAAAGACCGTGTCGGTCAAACGCGTTGGGCAAACCCAGTGGATCACCTTTCGGCGCAGCGAGCAGATGAACGCGATGTCGATGCAGATGCTCGACGAGATGGCCGGGGCGCTTGTCCAGGCGATGACCGACGACGAGGTGCGCGCGGTGGCGCTCACCGGTTCGGGCCGCGCCTTCTGCGCCGGAGCCGATCTCAAGGAGGTGAGCGAGGCCGAGTTGAAGCCGGGCGAGCCGGATCTGCTCGATCGCGTGGATCACGCTTTCGGACTCATCCGCAGCGGCCCCAAGCCGGTGATCGCCGCGGTTAACGGCCTGACCCTGGCGGGCGGCCTGGAAATGGTGATGGCCTGCGATCTGGTGTTCGCAGCCGAAAGCGCGAAACTCGGCGACGCCCATTCCAACTTCGGCGTCTTCCCCGGAGCCGGCGGCGCCGCCATTCTGCCGCGCCGGATCGGGCTCAACCGCGCCAAGTACCTCTTGTTCTCGGGCGAACACGTCTCGGCCCGCGAGATGATGGACTGGGGGCTTGTGAACAAGGTCGTGCCCGATGACGAGCTACGCGACACGGTGCAGGCCTTCACTGACAAACTTGCCGAGAAGAGCCCCGCCGTGCTGCGGCGGATGAAGGCCGTGGCGAACCGGGCGATGAACGTGGACGAGCCCGCCGCCCTGGCCGAGGAAATGCTGAACCTGCGTGCGCACATGCGCTCGTGGGACATCCGGGAAGGGCTCGCGGCCTTTGCCGAGAAACGCAAACCGCAATTCAGGGGCTACTGAGCCCGGAGGGAAGTACGATGCAGGATATTTACGTGGTTGGCGTCGGGATGACGCCGTTCGGAAAGTTCCGCGACAAGTCGGTCAAGGACATGACGTGCGAAGCCGTCAATGCGGCGCTCGAAGATGCCGGGCTCGCGGCCAACCGGATCGAGGGCGCCTTCTTCTCCAACGCCGTCCAAGGCCACATGGAACGCCAGCACATGATCCGCGGCGAGATCGCGCTACGCGAGATGGGTATCCAGGGTATCCCGGTCGTCAACGTCGAGAATGCCTGTGCCAGCGCCTCGACCGCGTTCAAGCTGGCGATCGACTTCCTCAAGGCGGCCAATGGCGATTGCTGCCTCGCGGTCGGCGCCGAGAAGATGTATTCCGACGACCGGGCGCTGATGTTCTCGGCCTTCGACAGCGGCTGGGATGTTAGCAACGGCGAAGAGGTCGCGCAGCGCCTGGCCGATCTGGGCGCTGGGGTCGAGGAACCCGAAGGCTCGAAATCGCCCAAGCCTTACAGCGTGTTCATGGATGTCTATGCCGGCTTCGCGCGGCTGCACATGAAGACCTTCGGCACAACGCAGGAACAATTCGCCGCCGTCGCCGCAAAGAACCATGCGCATTCCGCGCATAACCCGCTGGCCCAGTACCGTGATTCAATGAGCATTGAACAGGTTCTGGCCGCGCCGCCCATTTCCTACCCGCTGACCCTGCCGATGTGCGCCCCGATCTCCGATGGCGCGGCGGCAGCCCTGCTGTGCACCGGCGAGGGACTCAAGCGGCTGGGTCTCGATCCAGCGCGTGCGATCAAGGTCAAGGCGGCGATCCTGCGGTCCGGCACCGACCGTCCGCCCGAGGACTTCAAGAACCACCTGACCCGCCTTGCCGCGCTTCAGGCCTATGAACAGGCCGGACTTGGCCCGGAGGACATGTCCGTTGCCGAGGTGCATGACGCAACCGCCGTGGGCGAAGTTATCCAGATCGAGAACCTCGGGTTTGTCGAATTCGGAGAGGGTGGCCCGGCCAGCCTGCGCGGCGAGACGAAGATCGGCGGGCGCATCCCGGTGAACCCCTCGGGCGGGCTCGAATCCAAGGGCCACCCGGTCGGGGCCACCGGGATCGGGCAGATTTTCGAACTGGTCACGCAGCTGCGCGGGGAGGCCGGCGCGCGTCAGGTCGAGGGCGCGCAGAACGCAATCGCCGAAAACGGTGGCGGATTGCACGGAGTCGAGGAAGCCACCGCCTGCGTCACCATTTTGGGCCGCTAACACAGGTAGACAACAATGGAAAACGTGATCGCCGCCGCTCAGGCAATCTATACCGACGACCAGCGCATGTTGCTGGAGAACTTCCGCAAGATGGCCGAGGCCGAATTCGCCCCGCTGACGGAGAAATACGAAGCTCTGGGCCATCCGCCGGACGCGGACACGCTGAAAGGCTTGTTCGCCAAGGTCGAGGAGTTCGGACTGATCAGCGGCTTGATCCCCGAGGAAGATGGCGGCGCAGGCATGGACCGGATGAGCTACGGTATTCTGTATGAGGAACTGGCGCGCATCTGGCCCGACCTGGCGATCGCCGTTCTGATCCAGGGCCATGCCGCCTTCGCCCTCAGCCTTCTGGGCAGCCCCGAGCAGAAGGAGATTTATCTAAAGCCGCTTCTGCGCAGCGAGCGCATCGCCTGCACCTGCATCTCCGAGCCAGAGGTGGGCTCAAACGTACGCGAGGTGAAGTGTCGGGGCACGCGCGAGGGCGAAAAAATCTTCATCAGTGGTCAAAAGTTGTGGATCTCGAACGGTGCACAGTCGGATTTCGCCATCGTGGTCTGCAATCTGGACGGCGGTATATCGATGGTGATCGTTGACCGCGACGCCGGCAAGTACGAAAGCCGCGAACTGCGCAAGCTGGGCCTGGTGGGCGCCTCGACTTGCGAACTCTTCTTCGACCGCGCCGAAACCACTTCGGACCACGTGCTGGGCCAGCCGGGCAGTGGGCTCTTCCAAACACTGAAGTTGTTCGAGAGCGCGCGAGTCTTCGTAGGCCTCACCAGCATCGGGATCGGCCAGGCGGCTCTGGAATGCGCGGTGACCTATGCGAAGGACCGCCACCAGCACGGCAAGCCGATCGCCGGGCATCAGTTGATCCAGGGCTACCTGGCCGACATGGCCACCCAGCTCGACGCTGCTCGGCTTCTCTGCCAGCGCGGGTTGAAGCTTCTTGATCTTGGCGTCCGCTGCGACACTCAGACCTCGATGGCAAAGTGGTACGCCACAGAGATGTCTGTTGAGATCACCGGGAAGGCGGTGCAAATCCACGGCGGTAATGGGATCACCAAGGAATTCCCGGTAGAACGGCACTTCCGCAATGCCAAGGTGATGCCGATCCCCGATGGCACCACGGAAATCCAGAAGCTGGTGATCGGACGCAACCTCACCGGCGTCGGTGCGTTCTGATCCGGTGCCTGACAGGGGGCTGCAGCTGCCCCTCAAGCGTCATCCCAGCGGCGGTCATGAGACCGGCAAATCTCTGGGGTCAGGCGGGCGCTCGGATTGATTATCGGAGCCGACGGTCGGTTTACGCTGCCGAAAAAATGCGGTGCCGTAGCGGATTGCGAAGTCCGCATCGATGTTCGCCTCTCGGCGAGACTGTTGGCGGCCCGGAGCCCAGCCGAATAGCGCTTTCGGGTATCGACTATCGCACTGCGGTTTGAGCGGATAAAATCCGGGGGTTTCAATCCGAGGCTATGTAGCCGTAAGTCGAGAACTCGGCCACTCCAGGCGGGTCCTCATAAGAGCCTCTCGCCGTGGACGGCGAGAACGTCTATCCGGCCGAGATCGAGCGGGTGCTGCTGGCGAATCCGCAGGTGATCGATGCCGCCGTCGTAAAGGCCGGGGACCTGCGCTGGGGCGAACGCCCGGTGGCCTCCGTGGCACGGGCACGTCGGCAGCCCTGACGCCGACGAGCTGAAGCGGCTTTGCCGCGATCAACTGGCCGGCTAAAAACGGCCGCGCGAGATCCGCTTCATCGCTTGCGAAGACTTCCCGCGCTCGACCAGCGGCAAGATCCAGCGCCACGTCCTGGAGACCTGGATCGAGCGCGAGGCCAGCTGAGGCCTGCCTCGACTGCGCCTATCCGCTGACACCCGTCCGTCCGAACAGCGCCATCACCGTACCGGTCATCGTGGCGACCAGCTTCTCCGCCCCGCCCTTCAGCGCATGGGCGCGCGCCTCGCAGATGGTGAGGGTGCGACCCGGTTTGACCACCTCGGCCTGGAAGCGGAAGCACTCGCCGTCGGCTGGGTTGAGGAGGTTGATTTTGAACTCCACGGTCAGCACCGCCGCTTCGGCCGGCATCAGCGAGAAGGCGGCGTAGCCGCAAGCGCTGTCGAGCGCTGTCGAGACGATGCCGGCGTGAACGAAGCCGTGCTGCTGGGTCAGCGCGTCGTTGTGCGCCATCTCCAGAACGATGCGTCCGGGCGACAGGTCGGCAATGGTGATGCCCAGCGTGTGCATCACCTTCTGGCGTCCGAAACTGTCGCGCACGCGTGCGTCGAATTCGGGGTTCTTCGGCTCGAAACCGGGCATGGCCTGTCTGCTCCTCGTCAGGGATCGATGAGCAGTCTTAGGCGGGTTTCGAGTCCCTGATCTTGGAAGAAACGGCCAGAGGGCCGCGCGCGGGCAAGGCGGCGGAGCACGCCCGGTGGGGCGTCGGCGAAGGCGCGGCAGACGGCCGACATGTGCGACTGGTCGTAGTACCCTGCATCGAGCGCCAGTTCGCTTAACGCCTGATCGCGCGCCGCAAGCCCGTCCAGCAGGGTCCGGAAACGCCGGGTGGCAGCGAGCCGCCGCCGCGACATGCCGGTGGCCGCGCGGACGCGACGCCGTTCACTTCGCGCGCTGGCGGGGGCGGAGTGGCAGCCGGAGAAGGTCAGGTCGCAGGCGAGCTGGTCGAGTGCCGCAACAAGCGGCGCCCAGGCCTCACCGTTCCCCGCCACTGCCAGAAGAGCAAGGGTCAGCGCGTCCAGATTCCCTTCGGAGGGGAGAAGGTGGGGCGCGGCGTCGAGGCGCATTCCGGCGATCGCGCCCTCGAAGGGCGCGCGGCGCGGGCTGAAGGCGGGGCGGGGCGGTTCGAGGTCGAGGCGCGGGCGGGGGCCGCGATCGGCTCCGCCGCGCAGCGTCAGGGAAAGCGTAAAGAGATCGGTGGCGAAGCGGCCGGTGCCGGGACCCGACAAGAGGCCGCAATCGCAGTAGACGAAGAAATGGTCGATCTGGGCGGGGGCCCCGGCCGGCGGCGCGAGCTCGAGATAAAGCGGCGCGGGCGCCGCCTTATCCGACGTAGGCATGCCTGTTCCCGGCCACAAAGTCGCGGAAGCGGCGCGCCGGGCGGCCGAGCACCTCGCTGACCGTGGTCTCAATGCCGGCGAGATAGCCCTTGGCTGCGAGCGAGGCCAACTCCACCATGGCGGCGGCGACGTCGGGGTGCATGCCGTTCGCAATCATCTGCGCCTTGGCCTGATTCGGCGGCAAGGAGGCGCATGTCACCGCGCGGCCTGTCGCCTCGCTGAGGAGAGAGGCGATCTCCTCGCCGGTCAACGCCTCCGCGCCCGTCAGGCCATAGGCCTTGCCAGCATGGCCCGCGCCAAGCAGCGCCTCGACCGCCACATCGGCGATGTCACGGGCGTCGACCCACGCCACCGGCCCACCCAGATCGTCATAATAGACGCCATCGGAGACGATGTTTTCAGCCTGCCACAGAAGGTTTTGCATGAAATAGGTGGGCTGAACCAAGGTCCAGTCCATGCCGCTGTCCTTCAGCAGTTCCTGGCTTTCGGAATGCCACATCCCGAAGGTCAGCCGCGCCCTGGGCGAAGCACCGAGTCCGGTGGACATGACCACATGGCGCACGCCCGCCGCCTTGGCCGCGACGATGGCATTGGCCTTCCAGCGGCGCATGTCCTGATGCGGCGGCGTCACGAGATAGGCCTTCTCCGCTCCTTGGCAGGCGCGTTCCAAAGCGTCGCGGTCGCCGAAATCCGCCACGGCGGCATCGCAACCCTTCGCCACCAGCGCCGTGGCCTTCGCAGGCTGGCCGGTGACGGCACGCAGCCTCGCGCCCCTGGTGAGAAGCGCTTCCACCAGTGGCGCGCCGGTGGTGCCCGTGGCTCCGAAGACCGTGATCATGGCTTGTCCTTTCTCAGGGCCGCGATGGCCTCCATCGTTTCGGGATTGCTGATCGAGGAGAGGTCGCCCGGATCCTCGTCCAGGAAGGCGGCGCGCACGATCCGGCGCATCGTCTTCATGCTGCGGGTCTTGGGCAGCGCCTCGACGAAATGGATCTCGCTCGGGCGGAAGGGCCTCGAAACCACCTCGCCGACGCGGTCCTTGAGCTGCTCGACGAGCCTGTCATCGGGCGTCACACCGGGCGCCGTGACGCAGATGCAAATCACCGTTGTACCCTTTATGGGGTCGGGGACGGGTATCGCCGCTGCATCTACAACTTTCCCCGTTTCGGTCAGCGCCGCCTCGATCTCCGGTGGCCCGATGCGCTTGCCGGCAATGTTCAGCGTGTCATCGGAACGGCCGAGGATAAACCAGGTGCCGTCCGGATCGCGCCGCGCCCAGTCGCCATGGCGCCAGATGCCGGGAAACGTGGACCAGTAGGTGTCGAGATAGCGCTTTTTGTCGCCCCAGATCGTCGGCGTCAGCCCCATCGGCGGCCGGGTGACGACCAATTCGCCGACCTCGCCCGGCGCAGCCTCGCTGCCGTCCACGCGCAGCACCTTGGCACCGACGCCCAGCGCCTGACCCGAAAAGCCACCCGGCTTCACCTCGTGCAGTACGGTCGAGGAAAGAATTGCGCCGAAGAGCTCGGTTCCACCCGAAATGTTGAGCGGTACCGCGTGGTGCCGGCAGATATGCTCCAGGTGCCAAAGCCAGGCATCTTCGGTCCAGGGCTCTCCGGTCGAGGCGACGATACGCAGTGCGGAAAGATCGTACCCCCGCAGCGGCGCGGGATCCTGCGTCATGAATTGCCGCACCAGCGTTGGGGCAACGCCCATATGAGTAACTTTGTTCTCGGCGGCCAGCCGCAGTAGGCGGAAGGGATCGCCCGGCATCGAGGGCGCTCCTTCGGCGAGCACCAACGTGGCGCCCGCAAGCAGCACCGAAATCAGCGTGAGGGGCCCCATCACCCAACCCATGTCCGTCATCCAAAGATGCCGATCATCGGGCTTTAGATCGAGACACAGCAGAAAATCGGCCGTGGCCTTGGCCTGTACGCCCAAATGCGTGTGAACCACCCCCTTGGGCTTGCCGGTGGTGCCCGAGGTGTAGGCGATGAGCAGCGGTGCGTCGGTCTCCACCGGATGCGCCGGCCGCGTCGCGTCGGCCTTAGCGACGGTTTCCTGCCAGTCGAGATCGCGGGCCGGATCGGCCACTGGGCCGCCGAAGCGCCGCAGGCTGAACACGGTATGCACCGAGGGCACCTCCGCCAGTGCCTCGGCCAGGGTGGCTTCCATCCAGACCGGCTTGCCCCGCCGGGGCGTCGCATCCGCAGTCAGCACGGCAACGGCACGGGCGTCGTTCAGGCGGGTGACGATGGCATGCGGCGCAAACCCCGAAAATAGCGGGACCGCTACGGCGCCCAGCCGCGCGATGCCCAGAAGCGCGGCCTCGATTTCGGGGATCATCGGCATGTAGATGCCGACGCCCTGGCTGGGCCTCACTCCACGCGCCGAGAGGGCGGAGGCAACGCGCGCGGCTTCCTCGGCAAGCCGGGAATAGCTCCATTGCTGGCGGCTGCCGTCTTCGCCCACCCAGTCGATCGCTGTCTTATCGCCGAGCCCCTTCTCGATGTGCGCGTCGAGACAGGTTTCGGTGAGATTCAGTGCGCCGCCGATTCCCCAGCGGATGTTCTCCGGTCCGTCGCCGATCTCGCGCAGACGGTCGTACGGGCGGGCGAATCGAATGCGGGTGAGGTCGAGAATCTGCGTCCAGAACCAATCCGGGTCACTGTCTGCGCGTTCGACCAATTCCTCGTAGTTCGCAACGCCACAACGGTCCATGAATGCCGCGAGCGTACTTGTTTCCTTGATGGTTTGGTCGGCCTCGAACATTACGGATCTTCTGACCTAAAAAAGGGGCCGCACTGAATGCGGCCAGGTGGGGAGGAAACCTTGACATCGTTTGGAACCGGAAAGCACCGCCGGGCTGTCAACCGTGCATTGACAGCCCGCCCGATACGGAAATGACCTGTCCGGTTATGAATCCGGCATCGTCCGAGGCGAGGAAACACACAATCCCGGGATAGTCCGTCGGCTGGGCGAGACGTCTCATGGGGATCGCCCGTTTAAGGCCTTCCGCAATCTTCTCTCCGGCTTCGCCCTTGGCGACTTCTGCGAATAGCGGGGTGTCTGTCGGACCGGGCGCGACCGCGTTGAGCTGAATGCCCTTGCGGGCCAATTCCCGCGCGACAGTCTTGGTAAAGGAAATGATGCCACCTTTGCAGGCCGAATAGACCGCCTCGCCCGAGGAGCCGACGCGGCCCGCATCCGAACTGATGTTCACGACGCGGCCGGACCCATTCCTTACCATGCCCGGAAGAACAGCATGATGCATATGAAGAGGGCCGTAGAGGTTGATGTCTATGATCTTCTTCCACAGATCAAGATCGGTCTCGAGGAACGGCTTGATCTCATCCCATCCGGCATTGTTAACGAGAACGTCGATCGGCCCGCCGGCCTCGAACTCGGCCACTGCGGCGTCCACTGCCTTGCGGTCGGTGATGTCGACGGTGTAAGCACGAGCCTTGCCGCCTGCATCTTCGATCGTTCCGACGGTTTGCCGGGCACCTTCTTCATTGAGGTCGAAAACCGCAACCTCGGCTCCTTCCTCGGCGAAGCGGGTGCAGATCGCCCGCCCGATTCCGCTTCCGCCACCCGTGACGATTACTCTCTTGCCTTTCAGTCCGCGCATTCCCGTTTCTCCTTTTGCCGGTGTCGCAGGCACCGTGGAATGACCGCGCATTCTAACGCTTGTTCGAATTACCTCAACTGATAAACTGATGTCCAGCGTCGAAAGAGAGATCCATGGAAGAAATCCTCCCCCATAGCCCCGGCGACGAGCCATACGGGAAATCGGTGCAGACGCGTCGCGCGATCCTCCTGGCGGCGGCGAAGCTATTTAGCAAAGAGGGATACAACGCGACCACCATGCGGCGGATCGCCGAGGCGGCGAACCTGGAAGCCGGTAGCATCTACTATCATTTCGGCTCGAAGGATCAGATCCTGGACGAGGTCCTCGATATTGGGGTTAGACAACTCTACGAGCAAATTCGGGGGATCGTCGAACGGTCGGCGGCGGAAGGTGACCCATTCCGGAAAACGTTCGCGCAGCTTGTCGACACTCACCTTTGTTTCCTTTTGAAAGAAAGTGATTTCACTTCGGCGAATATCAGGAACTTCCCTATGCTGTCGGACAAGCGCCGCAGAGCGCATCGTCCCTTGCGAGAGGCCTATGCGCAGCTCTGGCGATCATTTTTGCAGCACCATCAGGACGATCTGCGTGGTGACATCTCGGTCACCCTGGTCAGCCAGTTCATCCTCGGAGCTATGAACTGGACAGCGGAATGGTACGACAGCGAACGTTATCCGGTCAGTCTGCTATCGGAACGCTTGTCGAAACTGCTGCTCGACGGCATGTGCACCAAACGTGGCGGAACGGTCAGAAAATCGGTCGAATCTCTTGACCTAACAGATGGACTCGAACCAGCGGGGAAGGCCGAACGAACCCGCCATCAAATCCTTCGCACGGCCGCGCGAATCTTGCGAGAGAGCGGCTACAAGGCCGCTACAATACGACGTGTCGCATCGGAAGCGGGCCTTGAGGCAGGCAGCGTCTACTACCATTTCGGCTCGAAGGAGGAAATTCTCGATGAGGTGCTCGACCTGGGCCTGCGTGATCTCTTGAACGGCGTCAGCCATGCCGCCGCCATATGGCCGAACAAGGAAGATCATAGAAACCGGATCGCGACGGCAATCGCGACGCACATGGCATATTTGTTCCGTGTCAGCGAGTTTACCTCCGCCAACATCCGCATCTATGGGATGCTGCCGGAAGGGATCCGCTCGCGCCATCGGCCTGTTCGACACCAATACGCGAAGGTCTGGGATCGGCTGTTGCGCGAGGCGCAGACGGCCGGAGCCTTGCGCTCCGACATCAAGGTGGTTCCGCTACGGCAGGCCATGCTGGGCGCGCTGAATTGGACGGTCGAATGGTTCGATCCCGGCAAGGGCGACCAACGCGGATACTATACGCTTTCAGCTTTCACGGATCTGCTCATCAAAATGCTGCTGGACGGTATTTCGCCCAACGGCTCAGCCCCGAAGATCACATAATCGGGGCGCGAAGAATAGCATGCCTCAGACCAATAGAAAATGATACAACCCTTCGGCCACCGGCCGGGAGGCGTCATCCTGCCAACAGGCCGTCCGCACGCTTGCCATGCGCTTGCCCTTCCGCGTCACTGTGGCTTCGGCCATCAGGGCCCCTTTGACCGCCGGGCGCAAGTAGTCAACCGTCAGATTGATCGGCTTGGGTGGCTGCAGATCGGGACCATGGCTTACGCTGATCGCGGCGACCGCCTCCATGAAGCTCGCGATGATTCCGCCATGGTAGTATTCCATGATCGGATTTCCGATCAGTCGTTCGGCGAACGGCATCGTCGCGGCCGCATGCGTTTCAGCAAGCTCGGTGATCATGAAGTCGAGAAACTGGAAGAACGGTACTTTCCTGAGCTGCTGAGTTGCGAGATCCGGCGTCATTTGGAGGACCTGCTTTGCGTCATTGCATCGAAAATGCTGACCTCGCCCCGTGTGAGCGCAAAACTGGCGGCGCCACGGGCCACTTCGGCCTGATCCGGCTCATCGAACCAGATCCTGCCCGAATTGAACGCGATATGCCGGGTCTGCCGAATGCATTCTGCGCGCACCATGACGTCGGCCCGCGATTTCGCCGGGCGCAGATAGTCGACGCGGAGGTCGAGTGTCGCCATGCTGCTGATCCCGTCGATCGCCACGAAATTCGCTAGTCCGAACACGCTGTCCAGAAGGGCCGTTAACACCCCGCCATGCAGCAGGGTTTTGACCTCGTCGGCGCAGAAAGAGGGGTTGAACGGCATCCTAACCAGAACGCCATCAATCGCCACCTTTTCAATCTTCAGGTTCATCTCGGTAATCAGACCACGTCCGCGATGGTTCCACATCCTGGCGATCTGATCTAGTTTCTTCTGGTCCGGATGGGTCAACTGTAAGGCCGATCTGTCAGTCGCCAAAGAATGCAGGTTTTCGTTTCTCGAGGAACGCGGCAAGAGCTTCGTGGTGGTCCTTGGTCTGGTGCATCAGTGCCTGGTACGCGGCGGCGGTATTCAGGAAATCCGGCAGGTCCATGCGTTCGGCATTGCGCATCAGCCGCTTGGCGACGCGCAGTGCGCGGGGCGGCTTGGCCGCAATTACGGCCGCTCGCTCCCGCGCCCGCGCCATGAGATCGCCATGCGGCACCACCTCAAGCACCATTCCTAGCTCCACCGCCTCCTCGGCCCCGACCATCCGTCCAGTGAATGTCAGTTCGGCCGCTTTCTGGTGACCGAGCCGCCGCAGTAGGAACCAGGTACCTGCGTCGCCAGGAATGATTCCGAGGTTCAAGAACACCTCGCCGAATTTTGCCTTCTCCGATGCGATGCGCATGTCGCACATCATCGTCAGGTCGCAGCCCGCGCCCACGGCCGGGCCGTTGACAGCCGCGATCGTAGGTATGTCGAGATTGTAGAGCGCGAGCGGTATCCGCTGAATGCCGGTGATGTAGCTGTCCGCCGCGGCCAGCGGATTCTTGCGGAACACGCTTTCGGGGTCCGACATTTCCTTGATATCGCCGCCGGCGCAGAAGGCCGGGTCTGCGCCGGTCAGGATCATGACACTCACCCCGGGATCGCGCTGCGCCTGGTCGAACGCGTCGAGCAGCCCCGCGATCATCTCATTGCCGGTGACGGGATTGCGCCTGTCGGGGTCGTTGAGCGTCACCGTTGCGATGCGATCGGCAATCTCGAGCAGGACGACGGATTCACTCATTCTTTCCGTCCCCCCGCTGACGCTCCTGGAACATGTCACGATGGATCATGTCGCGGGCGTCGTGGCCCATGTGCAGGGTTTCTCCCCCGTCCACATACACATCCTCGCCGGTAATGAAGGAACCGAGCCTGGAGGCAAGAAAAATGATCGTCCCCGCGACGTCTTCCGCCGCCCCCATGCGGTTAAGAACTGACCGGTTTAGCTCGTGCCATTTTTCCGGCGATATCGGGTAGCGGCCGAGCGCCTCTGTCTTGATCGTACCGGGAGCTACGCAGTTCAGGCGGATGCGGTATTCACCCCATTCGGCGGCAAGCGTCTTCATCAAGCCTGTGACGCCTGCGCGCGCGGCAACGGTATGGGCGAAGCCCGTCAGTGCGGTGCGGGTCGAGATCGCGGTTACGAATACGATCGAGCCGCCGTTCTCGAACATGAAGTGGTCGGCGGCGGCGCGCGTCATCTGCCACGAGCCGATCAGATTGTTGCGGATAACCGCCTCGAACCCTTTGTTGGTGATGTCGCGGGCGGCGGCGATATACTGGCCGCCGGCATTGTTCACAAGCACGTCGAGCCGACCGTAGTGATCTTTGATCTTCAGCATTGCCGACTCGACGCTCTTCTCGTCGCGAGTGTCGCCCGGCACGACGAAGGCTTCGCCCCCCATCGCGCGGATCATCTCGGCGGTTTCCCGAAGCGGCTCCTCGCGACGGGCGAATAGCGCCAGTCTGGCCCCGCAGGAAGCCATTTCGAGCGCTGTGGCGCGGCCCATGCCGGAGCCCGAGCCGGTCACGAGAGCCACCTGACCTGCCATGAGGTCGGGGGCGTAACGGCTCTGCACTTGTTTTTCTGCCATGTACCAGGCCTCAGTTCTTCAGAAGTTCGCCGGAGATGATGAGTTTGCGCACCTCCTGCGTACCCGCACCCACCTCGAGTACCCGGCCCGTCCGATAGAGGCGGTTGACCTCGGTGTCGCGCATGTAGCCCGATCCGCCGTGAATCTGCACCGCGCGATCCAGCACGAAGGAGGTCGCCGCCGCGGCCTTGAAAATAGCCGCGGCCGTCAGCTTGTGGATCTCGCCGCGCCCCCCTTCGCCTTCTTCCAGACCCTCGCACATGGCGGCGGTGCGCAGCGACAGGCTTCGCGCGGCCTCGATCGCGGTATACATCTCGGCCAGCATGGCCTGCACCATCTGGAAATTGGCGATCGGCTTGCCGAACTGCTGGCGCGTCTTGGCATAGTCGATCGATATCTCCAATGCCCGGCGCGCGATGCCCACCGCATTGAAGCAGACGATGGCGCGTTCAAGATCGAGCCCCGACATGGTCACTGCCACACCGCCGTCCAGCTTGCCCACCATGTTTGCCGCCGGCACCCGGCAATCCTCGAACACCAACTCGCCTGTGGGCGAGCCGCGGAACCCCATCTTGTTGAGCTTCTGCGCCACCTTGAAGCCCGGTGTGTCGGTCTCGACGATGAAGGCGGAAATTCCCTTGGCGCCCTTCTCGGGCGAGGTCTTGGCATAGACCAGCACGATATCGGCGATCGGGCCGTTGGTGATATAGATCTTGGAGCCGTTGAGCACGTAGTGGTCGCCGTCCTTCCGGGCGGTCGTCCGCATCGAACCGAGCGCATCCGATCCCGCGCCCGGCTCCGTCAGGCCCAGCGCGCCGATCAGCGAGCCGTCGCAGAGGCCCGGCAGATACTTCCGCCGCAGATCGTCATTGGCGTTACGGTAGATGTTGTTGACGCAAAGATTGTCATGGGCCGCGTGGCTCAGCCCGATCGCCGCCGAGGCGCGCGACAATTCCTCGGTGATGATGCAGGCCGAGGTGAAATCGAGCCCCGCACCGCCGAATTCAGGCGCCACGTTGAGGCCCAGATAGCCCATCTCGCCCAGCTTGGGAAAGATGGAGGGCGACAGGTCGTCGGTGTCGTCCATTTCGGCGTTCAGGTGATGAAACTCGGAAAAGAAGAACTTGCTGGCCTGATCGGCCAGCGCCTGCTGCTCTTCTGTCAGGTAATGGGTCGGCAGGTCGGGGACGTTACGCAATCGCTCGTTCATAGCTGGTGTCCTCGCTCAGGCGCGCAGCAGTTCTTCGGCAATGATAATTTTTCGCACCTCGCTGGTGCCTGCACCGATTTCCAGCAGCTTGTTGGCGCGGTAGAGCCGGTTGATCTCGGTATCCTGCATGTAGCCCGAGCCGCCATGGATATGGCACGCTTCGGTCACGGCCTTGTTGAAAGCTTCGCCAGCGTAAAGGCAGGCGGCGGCGGTGAGCTTATGGATTTCGCCGCGTCCACCGGCGCCCTTGGGCAGGCCGACGCAAGCCGCGAGCGCGCGATAGCCGAAGGCGCGTGCGGTTTCGACCTCGACATAGATTTCCGCGAGCTTCGACTGCACCATCTGAAAGCTGGCGATCGGCTTGCCGAACTGTTCGCGGATCCTGGCGTAGTCGAGCGCCAGCTCCAGAGCCCTTTCGGCCATCCCCACGCAAACCGAAGCGACCATCGCCCGCTCCAGGTCGAGCCCGCTCATCACCACCGAAACGCCGCTGTTCTCGGCCCCGATCATGGCCGAGGCGGGCACGCGGCAGTCCTCGAACACCAGTTCGCCCGTGGGCGAGCCACGGAAGCCCATCTTGTCGAGCTTCTGCGCCACCTTGAAGCCCGGATTGTCGGTCTCCACGATGAAAGCCGAGATGCCCTTGGCGCCCTTCGCCTTATCGGTTTTTGTGTAAACCAGGATGACATCCGCGATCGGGCCGTTGGTAATGTAGATCTTGGAGCCGTTGATCACATAATCATTGCCATCGCGCACGGCGCTGGTGGCCATCGAGCCCAGCGCGTCCGAGCCCGCGCCGGGCTCGGTCAGCCCAAGTGCGCCGACCAGCTCGCCCGAGCACAGGCCGGGAACGTATTTCCGCACCTGCTCATCCGAGCCGTTCCTGAGGATGTTGTTGAGGCACAGATTGTCGTGCGCGCCGTGCGAAAGGCCGACTGCCGGGTTCCATTTCGAGATGGTCTCTGAGACCAGGGCCTGGGTAAATTCGTTCTGGCCGCTGCCGCCCAGCTCCTCGGGCGCGGTAATGCCCAGCAGCCCGAGCTCGCCCATCTGCCGAAACAAATCCTCGGGCCACCATTCTTCCGCATCCATCTTCTCTTGCAATGGATGAAGAATCTCGCGCGCAACCCGATCCACGTGATCCACGATCTGCCGTTGTTCGGGCGTCAGCGAATAGTTGGCCTTTATGGCCGCGAGCGCGGCCATGCCTGGCCCGGCCTGGACGTTCATCTTTGATCCTCCCGATGGCTGCGCAACTTGCCTATTGATCAAAATCAAACATATGTTAGAAAACGTTTCAAGTGGTGTCGAGCTGCGTGTGTCTTTTTTTTGGGCATGCGCTTGGGAGGAAAGACGGAAGCTTGCCATCGGCGTCCACCCGAATGGACCGGGCGACAGGGAGGTTGCGATGACTGGGCGAACTGTGCGCATCGGCTGCGCCTCGGGGTTCTGGGGCGACACGCCCGAGGCGGTTGGCCAACTGGTGACGAAGGGCGACATCGATTATCTGGTCTTCGACTATCTTGCCGAGATCACGATGTCGCTGCTTGCGCGGGCGCGGACGAAGTCGCCGGAAGCGGGTTATGCGCCGGACTTTGTCCAGGCAGTTGCGCCTTTATTGCCAGAGCTCAAGCGCAAGGGGATCAAGGTTGTCGCGAATGCCGGCGGGGTCAATCCGCGCGGCTGCCGCGAGGCGCTGGCCAAGGCGGCGGCGGCGGCGGGCATCGACATTTCGATCGGCGTCGTGCTGGGTGATGATCTGCTGGGCCGCGCGGACGAGATCCGCGCCCGCGACGTGACCGAGATGTTTTCGGGCGCGCCTTTCCCGGCCAAGCCGATGAGCATGAACGCCTATCTCGGCGCGCGGCCGATTGCGGCCGCCCTCGATGCGGGTGCCGAGATCGTGGTGACCGGCCGCTGCGCTGACAGTGCTGTGGCGCTTGGGCCGCTGATGCATGAGTTCGGCTGGAAAGACGACGATTGGGACAAGCTCAGCCAAGGCTCGCTGGCCGGCCACCTGATCGAATGCGGCCCGCAGGGCACGGGCGGCAATTTCACCGATTGGCGGGAGGTGCCGGGCTGGGACGATATGGGCATGCCGATTGTCGAAGTGTCGGAAGACGGCAGCTTCATCATGACCAAGACGCCGGATACCGGCGGGCTGGTGGTGCCGGCCTCGGTCGGCGAGCAGATGCTCTACGAGATCGGCGATCCGCAGCGCTACGTCCTGCCCGATGTGATCTGCGACTGGTCGCAGGTGACACTGGAGCAGGTGGGGCCCGACCGGGTGACGGTGAAGGGCGCGCGGGGGCTGGGACGCACCGACAGCTACAAGGTGTCGGCCACCCATGCCGACGGCTGGCGGGCGATCACCACGCTGACGCTGGCCGCGATCGACGCGCCTGCCAAGGCCGAACGTGTTGCCGAGGCCATTCTGACCCGCTGCCGCCGCATTTTCCGCGACCGCAACCTCGGTGATTTCCGGCAGGTCAGCGTGGAGGTGCTGGGCGCCGAGGCCGCCTATGGCGCCAACGCCCGCGCCCGCACGCGCGAGGTGGTGCTGAAGATCGGCGTGACCCATGATGACCGCGATGCGTTGAACATCTTCGCCGGAGAGATCGCGCCGATGGCGGTCTCCTCTGCGCAGGGGCTGACCGGTTTCTTCGCCGGTCGGCCAAAGGTGCAGCCGGTGGTCCGTCTCTTCTCCTTCTTGCAGGACAAGGCCGACACCCCGATCGCGGTCGAGGTCGACGGCAAAGACGTGCCCGTCACCATTGCAGCCGAGGCGGTGCGACTTGATGCTTCCTCCGCGGCGGCGGTGGAAGGCCGCGAGGCCGGTCCCCGCGCGGTGATGGTGCGCCTGGTCGAACTCGCCTGGGGCCGCTCAGGCGACAAGGGCAACATCGCCAATATCGGCGTGATCGCGCGCAAGCCGGGGTATTTGCCCTATATCCGCTCGGCGCTGACCGAAGAGACCGTGAAGGACTACTTTGCGCATCTCTGCAACGGACCGGTCGAGCGGTTCGAACTGCCCGGCATTCATGCACTGAACTTCCTGCTGCACGACTCGCTGGGCGGCGGCGGCATCGCATCGGTCAGGATCGACCCGCAGGGCAAGGGCTTCGCACAGATGCTCCTCGATATCCAAATACCTGTGCCGGCCGATCTGGCCGCGCGCGACGGGCTGAACGCCTCGAACCCCAGCTGAGATAACAAGCCCATGACCATTTCAAAACTTCTGGTCGCCAATCGCGGCGAGATCGCGGCGCGCGTCCTGCGCACCGCCAAGGCACGCGGCCTCGAGACCGCCGTGCTGCGCCATGCATCCGAGCAGGAGGGGCCAGCCCATGTCATCGCGGATGAGGTTGTGACCATCGATGGGCCCACGCCCGTGGCCGCCTATCTCGACATCCCGCAGATTGTCGAGGTTGCAAAACGGATCGGCGCGGACGCGGTGCATCCCGGCTACGGTTTTCTGTCGGAAAACGCGGGCTTCGTGGCCGCGCTGGAAAAAGCGGGAGTGACCTTCGTCGGCCCGACCTCCGATGTCATCGACCTGATGGGCGACAAGGTACGCGCACGGGCCTTTGTGGAAGAGCGCGGATTTCCCGTCGCCCCGTCGGCCATTGAGGATGACGGCCCCGCGACCTTTATCGAACGCGCCCGTGCCGTGGGCTATCCACTGCTGATCAAGCCTTCGGCAGGCGGCGGCGGAAAAGGAATGCGCGTGGTGCGCGCGGATGCCGCGCTGGAGGCGGAGATCGAGGCCGCACGGCGCGAGGGCAAGCGCTATTTCGGAGATGGCCGGCTGTTTGTCGAACGGTATATCGAACGCCCGCGCCATATCGAGGTTCAGGTGATGGGGGACGGGAAGGGCAATGTGGTCCACTTCTGGGAGCGCGAATGCTCGATCCAGCGCCGATTCCAGAAGATCATAGAGGAAACGCCGTCTCCGGCGCTTTCGCCCGAACAACGCCTGGACATCTGCGAAACCGCCGCCGGGATTGCCCGCGCCGTCAACTACCGCGGTGCCGGGACGGTCGAGTTCATCTGCGCTCAGGACGGTACCTTCTATTTCCTGGAAATGAACACCCGCCTTCAGGTCGAACATCCCGTGACCGAGATGGTGACGGGCTTCGACCTGGTGGCCGAGCAGCTACGCATTGCGACGGGAGAGGGGCTGAGCGCCGCCCAAGCCGACATTCCGCAGACGGGCCACTCGATCGAGCTGCGCATCTGCGCCGAGGATGCAACGGCCGATTTCCGCCCCTCGATCGGGAATATCCTGCTGCTGGACGAACCACGGGGCGAGGGGGTTCGTGTGGACAGCGGCATCCTGGACGGCGGTAAGGTGACGACCGATTTCGACCCGATGCTGTCCAAGCTGATCGTGCATGGATCGGATCGTGCGCAGGCCATCGCCCGTGCGCGTCACGCGGTGCAAAACTACGTGATCCTCGGTGTAACGACCAACACCGGCTATCTGGATGCGATCCTGGCCCATCCCGATTTCGCGTCGGGCGACGTCTCGACCGGTTTCCTGGCCGAGCAGGCGGATGCATTGACCGCGCCGGGCGAGAATGTGGACGACCTGCTGATGGCGGTTGCCGCCCTGTCGGACGAAAGGCTGGTGGCCGAAGTGATGCAGATATCAGATATGCACCGCAAGATGGGTGGTTGGAGAAACTGATGCGGAGGATATTTCAGATCGGCGGCGAAGAGACCGAATGCTGGCTCGCCCATGACGGCAGCCGGTTTGTACTGAATACCCCCGAGGGCGTGCTGCCCTGCCGATTGGACCCGACGACTTCGCCGGGCGGTTTTGTCTTGCGGGCGAGGGGCCTTGTCCGCGACGTCCGTCTAGCCGCTGGCCCCGAGTCGACATTTGTGCACATGGACGGTCGTACCTACGAAGTCGGGCGTGCCGATCCCGCCGAGCGTCTTGCCGGAAGCGATGGCGGCGCGAGCGACGATCGGATTGTGGCGCCGATGCCGGGGGTCGTCGTCTCGGTGGCGGTCAAACCGGGAGACATCGTTGCCGCGGGCCAGCCGCTTCTGGTCATCGAAAGCATGAAGCTTGAAACCACCCTTGCCGCCCCGCGCGACGGTGTGGTTGCCGAAATCCCGTTTGCCGCGGGCGACAGTTTCGGGCTGAAGGACGTCCTTGCCCAGTTGGCTCCGGAGGAGGACTGACCATGCGCCGGATCGAAAGCCAGATCGACACGAACGCCCCCGACTACAAGGCAAACTTCGCCGCCATGTCCGCACGGCTGAAGGAGTTTCACACCCGCCAGCACGCGGCGCGTTTCGAGCGGCCCCAACGGGACAACGACCGCCTGGCACGCCAGAACAAACTGGGCGTGCGTGAGCGGCTGAAGCTGCTGCTGGACCCCGGCACGCCGTTCCTGGAGTTTTCCACCCTCGCCGCATGTCGCGAATATGACGGGGCGGTGCCCGGTGCCGCCGTGGTGACGGGCATCGGTATCGTACAAGGGCGCGAAGTCGCCATTCATGCCAACGATGCCAGCGTCAAGGGCGGGGCCTGGTATCCGCTGACCGTGAAGAAGATCGTGCGGCTTCTGGATGTCGCGCTGGAGAACCGCCTGCCGGTCATCCACATCTGCGACAGCGCCGGCGGCTTCCTGCCGCTCCAACACGGCGTGTTCCCGGACAGGTATCTGGGCGGTCGGGTGTTTCGCAACCAGGTCAAGCTGAGCCAGGCCAACATCCCCCAGATCGCAGTGGTCGGGGGGCATTGCACCGCAGGCGGCGCCTATGTGCCAACGCTGAGCGATTACAACATCATCATCGAGGGCACAGGCGCCATCTTTCTGGGCGGTCCGCCGCTGGTCAAGGCAGCCACCGGCGAAGTAGTCGGCGTTCAGGAACTTGGCGGGGCAGTCATGCACACCTCGGTCTCGGGCACGGGCGATTATCGCGCTGCAACCGAACAGCACGCCTTTTCTCTGGCACGCGAGATTGTCAGCCAGTGGAAGCGGATGCCCAAGACGATCATCGAGACCGCGCCTTGCGAAGAGCCGTACTACGATCCGAAGGAGCTCTATGGGATCATCCCCAAGGATCGGAAAACCCAGTTCGACATGCGCGAGGTGCTGGCGCGGATCGTGGACGGCTCACGCTTTCACGAATACCAGCCCGATTACGGCACCACGCTTGTCTGCGGCTTTGCCCATATCTGGGGCTACAAGGTGGGAATCCTGGCCAACAACGGGGTGTTGTTCAACGACAGCTCGCTTAAGGCTGCGCATTTCATGCAACTTTGCAACCAGAACCGCACGCCGCTGGTCTTCTTCCAGAACATCACCGGCTACATGGTGGGCCGCGAGTACGAAGAGCGCGGTATCGCCAAGGACGGCGCCAAGATGCTCATGGCGCAGGGCGGCTCGGTCGTGCCGAAATTCACAGTGATCGCCAATGCCTCGTACGGGGCGGGTAATTACGGCATGTGCGGGCGGGCCTGGGATGCGCGTACGCTGTTCATGTGGCCGCAGGCCGAAATCGGCGTGATGGGTGCCGACCAGGCCGCCAACACTATGGCCGACGTCAAGATCCGGCAGCTTCAACGCGAAGGCAAAGAACTGACCGACGAGGAGATCGCCGCGATCCGAGAACCGGTGCTGGAGCGCTACAAGCGCGACGTGGAGGCCTATACCTCGACCTCCGAGATTTGGGATGACGGCATCCTCGATCCCGTCGACACCAGAAATGCTTTGGCGATGTCGATCTCTGCCGCACTTAATGCTCCGATTGACGATCCGCACTACGGGATATTCCGCCTGTGACACGATAGCCGGTGCGATGAAAACCCATCTCGCTCAAATATGCACGCCTGTGGGATGGAACAGCCACCTTCATAAGCGGCCACGCACGAAAATAATCCGATCGGACAGCTGGTTTGTTCCGCCGCTTCAGGATCTGCCAGTACCGCTGCACATTGATTGGTGTCGGGTTGGGAACATCAGCGTAAGATTGATACATCCTCGGGTTCGACGAGCATCTCGATCCTGCGCGCGACGCCGGCGTCCGCCGAATGAGCCGCATCAAAGGATGCCAGCTCGACCCTTAGGGGCCAACCAACTGCGCCTCTCGCTTGCCTCCTTTACCCATGTCCTGATCTGTGCCCTACGCCGCCTCGGCCTTGCCCAGACGCCGCTGGCCCGGGCCACCGAACCATCCTCCTGGAACTCCTAAAGACCGGCGCACAGGTTCGCGTCTCGGAGCCCGCATCAAGGTGGCGATGGCGTCAGCTTGCCCCCTATGCCGACGTATTTGCCCTGGCGCATGCCCGAATACGCACCGCGCCCCCACTGACGTCTCCGGACTCCGGACCTGAACCTTTCCCGTAACCAGAACAGGAGACGTCGCCGAACAGACACCGCCGCTCAACGCGGCGCCGATGGCGCTTGTGCCCGAATGAGGCCAACCCTCCCTCGTCGTCCTGATAAAAACTATAAGGTGCCTGAACTCTCGACGCAGTGAGAGGATCGCGCTAGTGGGTCGAACTCAGCCAAGGCGAGCGCAGCGTGCGAACACACAGCCTTCCTCAGCGGCGGCAAGCATTCGGTCCGTCCGCACAAGCGGCGCAGATCCTACTGGCTACCAACACTGGCGCCGGCGACAAGGAGATCGAAAGGACCGTCGGCGCAAGCGGATCGACGATCTATCTTAGCAAGCGCCGCTCGGTTCTTTCCGTCAAAGAACGACGCTGTCGACCCGCCCGAGCTTGCCACAGGCAAAGTCATAAGACAGGCGCAGGAGTTCGAGAACCGTTTCGATCTCCACCTCGTTTCGGGGGCCGTAGACCATAACTGCGGTTGACGGGATCATGCCGGCCGCCGCCATCGGATGCGGCTCCGCCCAGCCCAGATCGACGATCTGCGGCACGGCCTCCTCCGGCAGCATCATGTGCAGGCTGCCGTCCTCCGGCGGATGGACATGGGCGAACTCATTGCCGATCATGAACGCCTTGCGGCAACCGCGGCCGTGCCCGTGTTTGAGGCACAGCGCCTCGGCGCCCGGGACAGAGATCATCGAAGGCTGGCGCGTGACAAAAGGAAAATCGAAAGCCCTGTCCTTGAACGCCCGATGGAACCGTGCATCCGGGTTCTGGCTGATCTGCGTATGCGGGGCGCAAGGCGTGGTCTTGGGCCTTGGCCCCTCGCGTGGGGGTATCTTCAGCACGACAGAGCCTCCGTAAGTGTCGTTTATCCCTGACCGATCAGAACGGCCTTCTTGGCAAGCAGAAAATCCCGCACCGACTGCCCGCCTTGGCCGGTCAGGTCTTGCACGTCGTTCGAGGTGACGTCCAGGTATCCTTCGGCGATGGCGACGTCGAAGGACGAGAAGACATCCGCTACGGAGTCTGGCATGCCCTTCTCTGTCATGGCGGCGACCAAGGCGTCCCGCGTGATCGGGACATAGGGGATCTCTTTCCCGGTGGCCTCGGACAAGATCACCGCAATTTCGGCCTGGCTGACGGCCGCGGGCCCGGTGATATCGCGGACCGAGGAACCGGTCTCGGTCAATAGGGCCGCGGCAGCCGCGCGGGCGCAATCGGCACGGGTGACATAACCCGCCTTGCCGTCACCCGCCGCAGAATAAAGGGCGCCCGCGCCGACAGCTTGTTGGCCGTTCATCAGCAAGAGATCGGCGTAAAGGCAGTTCCGCAGGATCGTATGGGAGATTCCGGTATCCTTGATTGACGCCTCGGTCTCGCGGTGGTACCTCGCAAATCCGATCGGGTTGCCCTCGTCCGGATTGGTGAGCGAGGTGTAGACGATGTGCGAAACACCTGCCTCTTTGGCGGCGGCTACGGCATTGCTGTGCGCGGCGAAGCGTTTGCCCGGGGCAAGGTCGTCCGTCGAAATGATCAGCAGCCGTCCGCCGCCGGCGAAAGCCGGCCCAAGCGTGGCCGGGTCATTGAAGTCTCCCGCCCGGATCTCGACGCCGCGCGCCCCAAGCGCCTCGAGCTTCTCCGGCGAGCGCGTGACCGCGACAAGGGGTTCGGCCCCTTCCTCAAGAAGGGCTTCGATGACCTGGCTGCCGAGATGACCGGATGCGCCGGTCACGATGAAGGGGCCCTTGATGGTGTTGGACATTTCGTGGTGTTCCTTTCCTTTTCCTGTCAACCGAACCGAAAGGCGCTTTCGACGGCACCAAGAACGTGATCATCCAGGGTTTTCCGGCCGATATCGGCGCCCGCCGCGCCGGCGATGACATGCAGCGGGATTAGGTGCTCTTCTCTGGGATGTGCATCGCGGCCGCCCGGGGCTTTGGACCAGTACGTCAGCCTGCGGTTTCGTTCCCCGGCATCCGGGCAGGTCACCGCCTCGGTCAGCCAGGCGTCGAACGTGCCGCCGACAGTGTCCCCCCGTGGTCCGCCGCGCAGGCTGCGCATCATCACACCCATGTTGTGATAGGTGTTGCCGCTGCCGATGATCAGCACGCCCTCGTCGCGCAGGGGCGCCAAGGCTTGACCCAGCGCGATGTGGCGTCCGGGATCGAGATCGCTGGCAAGCGACAGTTGAACACAGGGGAAATCGGCATCGGGAAAGGCGACCTTGAGCGGCACGAACGCGCCGTGGTCAAAGCCGCGCGCGGCGTCTTTCGCCGCCGGTAGACCGGCGGCACGGATCAGATGATGAACACGGTCGGCCAGCACAGGATCACTGGGGGCGGGCCAACTCAGTTCATAGGTGTGAGGCGGGAAACCGCCATAGTCGAACAGAAGCGGCGGGGCGGGGTTGGTCTGAACGGTGAACGCACGCTGCTCCCAATGACCCGAGATCACCAAGAGCGCCTTCGGACGATCGGGCAACGTGCCGGGCAGGCTCTGCAGGAACTGGCGGTGCCGGTCCCATTCATCCGGCGGGTTCCAATCCATGAAAAAGCAGGGACCGCCTCCATGAGGGATGAACACCGTTGGCATGCGAGTCATATCTGATTGTCCCTCCCGGCCTGACGGAAATGCTGAAGTTCGAGGCGCAAGACTGTGCAGCCGGAGCGCCTGTCAGGCCTGTTGTCCTCTCATCACCTTGCCATGAGGCGATTTGACCGCGCGGACGCGGTTTTGTGTCAGGAAGGAAACCACAAGCGCGAACAGAGCCAAGAGAGCAGGGGGCCAGCCGGGATCGCCCGCGCTCACATGCGCCGATACCGCCAGAAGAAGGTGCCAGAACATCGTGCCATAAGCGAAGTCAGTCAGAAAAGCCGAGGGACGCCAGAGTATCACGATCGCGGCCACGATCTTCACAGCGGCAAGTGGCCAGATCAGGTAGGTCGGGTAGCCAAGCACGCTCTCGTACATCGTACATCCCCGTCACCATGTCGTTGGCCGTGACGTAGAAGATCGCCCCTCCCAGATAGACCAGGGCGACGAACCCTGTTGCAATCCAATAAGTGATACGCACCGTCCTGTCGCTCATGCCATCTTCCCGTTGCCTGCTTTGAATGTTGCCCGCTTGGTCGAGAATAGTTGAGTTACAGCGGAAATCAAAGTAAGAACGGAAAAGTAACTGCAGCAACAGGGAGTGGACACCGATGCCCAAGACGCCGCCACAGTGCCCGATGGACTCGATCCTGCGTCTGCTCATGGGGCCGTGGACGACCTACATCATCTGGGTTCTGAGTGACAAAGGGCCGCAACGATTCGGAGCGCTGAGACGCTCCGTGCCGGGGATATCGACGCGAATGCTGACCGAACGCCTGCGGATGCTCGAAGGCGCCGGGGTCATATGGCGGGAACAGGCGGAGACGATCCCGCCTGCGGTGACCTATGGCTTGACGCAGCGTGGTGACGACCTGCGAAGCGTTCTGGACTCGCTCGGAGAAATCGCGGATCGGTGGAAGGCTGAAGGGGTCTTTGAAGGGGCAATGGACCGGATGCCGCTTAAAATGGACAAATCCGGCAAGCGAGCCTTGTCTGCAAGCCCCGACGGGTGATGGGAAGCCGGGCAAGAGATCGTTCGTAAGTTAGCAATACCTCCGCTCGCTTGCCGCGATTGATCTCGGATGGGTGCCGGGGACGTCTCCCTCACCAGCGATGTTGACAGGCGTGCGTTCCAGTGTGTTAAAATCTAACAACTGGTAGAAAATGGTCCGGCGTCGGCGTTGGAACGTGGCCGATGGAAGCGGGAGAGAGACATGAACGGCAAAGCCTATGTCACCGGCGTTGGAATGGTGGCCTTTCAGAAACCGGGCAAGTCTGAAAGCTACGACGTGATGGCTGCGAAGGCGGCGCGCACGGCGCTGGAGGACGCCGGACTCGACTACGACAAGGTTCAGCAGGCCTATGCCGGCTATGTCTATGGCGACAGCACCTGCGGCCAGCGCGCGCTCTACCGGGTTGGGATGACCGGAATACCCGTCATCAACGTCAACAACAACTGCTCGACCGGCTCGACCGCGCTGTTCCTGGCGCGCCAGGCGGTCGAAAGCGGCGCGGTGGACTGTGCTCTGGCGCTGGGTTTCGAACAGATGCAACCCGGCGCCATCGGCGCGATGTTCAGCGATCGGGTCAGCCCTTTTGCAGCTTTTGACGAAGAAACCGACAACCTGGTGGGCAATGCCGGCATCCCGCTTGCGCTACGGTATTTCGGTGGTGCGGGCAAAGCGCATATGGAAGAGTTCGGCACCACACTGGAGACCTTCGCCAAGATCCGCGCCAAGGCCAGTCGGCATGCGGCCAAGAACCCGGTTGCCCTGTTCCGGCAGGAAGTGACGCCGGAAGACGTCATGGCGGCTCAGGTCGTCTGGCCCGGCGTGATGACCAAGCTGATGGCCTGCCCACCGACCTGTGGCGCGGCCGCGGCAATCATCTGTTCCAAGGAATTTGCAGATAAGCACGGTCTCGACAGCTCGGTCCGCATTGCAGCGCAGGCCATGACAACGGACGGCCGGGAAACCTTCAACGCCCATGACATGCGTGAGGTCGTCGGGTACTCGATGGCCAAGCGCGCTGCCGATCAAGTCTACGAGGCCGCCGGCATCGGCCCCGACGATGTGGACGTCGTCGAACTGCACGACTGCTTTGCCCATAACGAGCTGATCACCTACGAAGCGCTTGGCCTCTGCGGGCGCGGTGAGGCTGCGAAGTTTGTCGATGATGGCGACAACACCTATGGCGGCAAATACGTGACCAACCCGTCGGGCGGTCTGTTGTCCAAGGGCCATCCGCTTGGGGCGACCGGCCTTGCCCAATGCACCGAGCTTGTCCAGCAGTTGCGTGGTCAGGCCGAGGCGCGCCAGGTCGACGGCGCGCGCCTGGCGCTTCAGCACAATCTGGGCCTCGGCGGTGCCTGTGTGACAACACTTTATGAAAAGGCCTGAGGCGGGCGAACGGGAGGAGACGACATGGCGGGAAAACTCAGAGGCCGCGTGGCTTTGGTTTCGGGTTCGGGCCGTGGCATCGGACGCGAAATCGCGCTGAAGCTGGCATCAGAAGGCGCGCGCGTTGTGGTGAACGATCTCGACGTCGACCCGGCCAACGAAACCGCCGAGGCGGTCCGCGCCGCCGGGGGCGAGGCCGTGGTCTGCGCCGGAAGCGTGACAGAGGACGGCTTTGCAGAGCGATTCATCAAGACGGGCATGGACAGCTTTGGCGGGCTGGACATCATCGTGAACAACGCAGGCTACACCTGGGACAGCGTCGTTCAGAAGATGACGGATGAACAGTGGCAGGCGATCATCGACGTTCACCTGACCGCGCCCTTCAGGATCCTGCGCGCCGCCCAGCCGGTGATCAGCGCCAAGGCCAAGGAAGAGGCGGCCGCCGGGCAGGAGGTGTTCCGCAAGGTGGTGAACATCTCCTCGATCGCCGGCACTGGAGGCAATGCCGGCCAGATCAACTATTCCGCCGCCAAGGCCGGAATCCTGGGCATGACCCGGACAATGGCGAAGGAATGGGGGCGCTACAAAGTGAACGTCAACGCAGTGGCCTTTGGACCGATCCGCACCCGTCTGACCGAGGGCAGCGCCGACGGCGGCAACACGATCACGGTCGGGAACAGGGACATCAAGGTCGGCGTCAACCCGGACCTGCTCAGCCAAATGGAGCGGATGATCCCGCTGGGCCGGGTCGGCACGCCCGAAGAAGCGGCTGGTGCCGTCTATCTTTTCTGCTCGCCCGAATCGAACTTCATCTCGGGCCAGTATGTGATCTGCGGGGGCGGCTTCACCATCTGACCTATGCGGTCGCAAGCCCGCATGGCGGGGTCTGAACACCGCCGACATTGTGGCCGGGCGGTGCGCATATCGGCTATTTCCTTGAAAGGCTGATGCAAAATAAGCCCTTGAAGCACGGTTGACACTTCCTTGGAAATAACCTAACAAGTGTTAGTTATGCAGGGGGCTTGAGCTGGATCCTTCCGTGGCCGAACGCGCTTCAAGAACAGTTTCAGTTGCTTCCATTCGCAGCCCAGTCGGGCGCGACGGCATACTGGATGTCGCGGCGCGGCTTTTTCGCGAACAGGGCTATGGCCCGGTTTCGCTCAGAAAGATCGCCGAGGCGGCGGGCATCAAGGCGGGCAGCATCTATTATCACTTCGGCTCTAAGGACGAGATTGTCGTGGCCATTCTGGATCTGGGTATCAGGGCCGTCCACGAAAAGATGCGCCAAGCTGTTTTGAGGCATGCCGATGGCGCCGCTGCCGCCGCCATTCTGCGGGCCGCGATCAGGGCACATCTGCGCGCGTTGCTGGATGTCAGTGACTACTCTTCGGCCAATGTGCGGATTTTCGGGCAGGTGCCGCAATCCGTCCGCGATGCCAATCTGCCGACGCGCCGGGCCTACGAGGCCGAGTGGGATAATCTGTTGACCCGGCTCCAGAGGGACGGCGCCTTGCGGCGCAACGTCGATATCCGCCGGCTGCGCCTGATGCTTATCGGCGCGCTGAATGCAACGCTGGAGTGGTTCGACCCCGAACGCGGCAGCGTCGAGGCACTGGCCTCGACGTATGCCGACGTCTTTCTCAATGGAATACTGGAACAGCGGGAAGTCTGATTATGGCTGAACTCACGTCGGCCGTATTGGCCGGCTCGGAAACCTTCAGGGGCAATCACGCTGCACAGACAGCCCGCGTCGAGACATTGCGCGCGCGGATCGCCGCGGCAACCGCGGGTGGGCGCCCCGACATGGTCGAACGCCACCGCAGTCGCGGCAAGCTTCTGGTCCGCGAACGAATCGACCTGCTGGTGGATCCAGGCACCGCCTTCATAGAGCTTTCTTCGCTGGCGGCCCACGGACAATACGGCGGAGACGTGCCCGGCGCCGGGATCGTCACGGGCATTGGCATCGTGCACGGTCTGCCCTGCATGATCATCGCCAATGATGCCACGGTGAAAGGTGGATCATTTTACCACGAAACCGTCAAGAAGCACATCCGCGCGCAGGAGATCGCGGCAGAAAACCGCCTGCCCTGTCTTTACCTCGTCGATTGCGGCGGCGCCTATCTGCCCGAGCAGGACAGGGTCTTCCCCGATGCCCGTCATTTCGGCAATTCCTTTTACCGCCAGACCAATATGTCGGCCTCCGGCCTGCCGCAGATCTCGGCCGTCTTCGGCGGCTGCACGGCGGGAGGTGCCTACATTCCGGCGCTCTCAGACGAGGTCATCATGGTCCGCGGCAATGCGCGCATCCATCTTGGCGGCCCTTCCATCGTCAAGGTGGCGATCAATGAAGAGGTGGACGGCGAAACGCTGGGCGGGGCCGAGATGCATACCCGCATCTCGGGCGTCAACGACCATCTGGCCGAAGACGAATATCATGCGCTGGCGCTGATGCGCGACATCGTCGGCAATCTGGGCCTCACGCGACCGATGGCCCCGGATGCACCCGCCGCCGCGCCCCTGCACGATCCCGAAGAGCTGTTGGGGGTTATCAGCGCCGACCGCAAGCAGCCCTATGATGTACGAGAGCTTCTGCTGCGCATCATCGATGCGGGCGAGCTCCGCGAATTCAAGCCGAACTGGGGCGAGACGCTTGTCTGCGGCACCGCCCGCGTCCACGGCTACCGCGTCGGAATCCTCGGCAACAACGGCGCGCTGCTCTCCGACAGCTCGCTCAAGGGCGCGCAGTTCGTGTCGATGTGCGACCAGCGCAACATTCCGCTTCTGTTCCTGCACAACATTTCCGGCTTCATGGTCGGCACCGAGGCCGAGCGCGGCGGCATCGCCAAGGATAGCGCCAAGCTGGTCTACGCCATGTCGGTGGCCAAGGTGCCCCGGCTGTCGGTAATTGTGGGCGGATCCTACGGGGCCGGCAACTACGGTATGTGCGGCCGGGGGTTTGCGCCGCGCTTTCTCTTCGCCTGGCCCACAGCGGAGTTGGCCACCATGTCGGCCGACATCGCCTCGAATGTGATGCAGGAACTGCGCCGCGGGAAGGGCGGAGACCCGGCGAAGGTGCAGGCCGATCTGGAACGCATCGTGGCCGAGGTGCGCGCGCAATATGCCAAACAGTCCGACCCCTATTACGCCACATCGCGGCTCTGGGACGATGGCCTGATCGAGCCTGGCCAGACTCGCGACATCCTGGGCCTGTGCCTGGCCATAGTGACCTCGGTTCCGGACACGGGGCGTCACACGCCCGTCTTCAGAATGTAAGGATAGGCAATGGTTTACGATCGCTATGAAACGCTGCGGATCGAACTGGACGCGCGCGGCGTCGCCACCGTGATCCTCAATCGCCCCGACAAGCACAATGCGCTCAACGCGGCGCTGATCTCGGAACTCGCCGATGCGGCGGCGGCGCTTGCCGAGGACGGGGCGGTGCGCATCGTGGTGCTGACCGGGGAGGGCAGGAGCTTCTGCGCGGGGGGCGACTTCAACTGGTTCGCCTCGAACGTGCAAAAGAGCCGCGCGGAACGGGTGGAACAGAGCGCCACGCTCGCTCGGCTCTTGCGCCGGCTCGACACACTGCCAAAGCCGCTGATCGGGCGAATCAACGGGGCGGCCTATGGCGGGGGCGTCGGCCTGATATCGGTGTGCGACTACGCCATCGGCGCCGAGGGCGCGACGTTCGGCCTGACCGAGGTGCGGCTCGGCCTCCTGCCCGCCAACATCTCACCCTATGTGGTGGCGCGCATCGGCGAGGCGGCGTCGCGCGAGACGATGCTGTCCGGTGCCCTGTTCGACACGGCGCGGGCCGAACGGATCGGACTGCTGACCGAGGTGGTCGCGCCCGATGCGCTGGACGAGGCGGTGGAGCGCGTCGTCCAGGCCCATCTGCAGGCCGCGCCCGGGGCAGTGGCCGACACCAAGCGGCTGATCGCCTATGTCGCGAGCCACGGGCTCGAAGACAGCATGATCTATACCGCCGACCGCCTGGCCGACGCCTGGGAGACCGAGGAAGGCATCGAGGGGATCAACAGCTTCCTGAACAAGGACACGCCGTCATGGCGGGTGAGTTGAGCTTCACCCGCGTCCTGATCGCCAACCGCGGCGAGATCGCCCGCCGGATCCAGCGCGCCTGCCGGAAGCTGGGGCTGGAAGCCGTGGCCGTCTTCTCCGAGGCTGATCGCGACACACCCTTCGTCGCCGAGGCCGATTACGCCGTCTGCATCGGCTCGGCCGCCCCGGCGGAAAGCTACCTGAAGATCGACGCCATCCTCGAGGCGGCGCGCGCCACCGGGGCAGGCGCTATCCATCCCGGCTATGGGTTTCTGTCGGAGAATGCCGAATTCGCGGGGCACGTGGAAGAAGCCGGATTGGTCTTCATCGGGCCTTCGCCCGAGGCCATTGCGCGTATGGGATCGAAGATCGAGGCCAAGGCCACGGCCGAGGCCGCCGGCGTGCCGGTGCTGCCCGGCTATCGCGGCGCCGACCAGTCCGACGGCCGGCTTCTTAAGGAGGCGCAGGCGCTCGGCGCGCCCTTCCTGGTCAAGGCCAGCGCCGGCGGCGGCGGGCGCGGAATGCGGCTTGTCACCGATCCCGGCGCAGCAGGCGAGGCCATCGCCGCCGCGCGGGCCGAGGCGAAGGGCGCCTTTGGCGATCCGACAGTGTTCCTGGAGCGCTACGCGCCGCGCGCCCGCCACGTCGAGGTGCAGGTGCTGGGCGACGCGTATGGCCATGTGCTGCATCTGGGCGATCGCGACTGCTCGCTCCAGCGCAACCACCAGAAGCTGATCGAGGAAGCGCCCGCCCCGGATATTCCCGACGCTTTGCGCTCGGCCATGCGCGATGCCGCGGTGCGGCTGGCGCGGGCCATTGGCTACCGCTCGGCGGGCACGGTGGAATATCTGTACGACCCCACGCGGGCCGAATTCTACTTTCTGGAGATGAACACCCGCCTCCAGGTGGAGCATCCAGTGACCGAGGCCATCACCGGTATCGACCTGGTGGAGTGGCAGTTGCGTATCGCGCGTGGCGAGGCGCTGGGGTTTGCGCAAGAGGACGTTTCGTTTGACGGCCACGCCATCGAGGTCCGCGTTGCCGCCGAGAACCCGGCCGAGAATTTCCGTCCCGAAACCGGGACGATTACGCTATGGGCGCCGCCGGGGATCGTGCGACTGGACAGCGGGGTGGAAGAAGCATCGGTCGTAAGACATCACTACGATTCGATGCTTGCCAAGTTGATCGTCCACGGTGCGGACCGTGACGAGGCGATCCGCAAGGCGGTCGCGGCGCTCGATGAATTTGCGGTCGGCGGAGTGGGAGTGAACCTGGCGTTTCAGCGAGCGCTGATTACGCATCCCGACTTCGTCGCCATGGCGCACTATACGGCCAGTCTGGCCGAGATGTTCCCCTGCGGCTGGACCGCCCCCGTATCCGACGACGAAACCCGCGCTCTGGCCGCGCTGGCCCTGCACCTGCATCTTGCGCCCGCGCCGGACACGCCTTGGCAGAGCCTCGCCGCCTGGCGGCTGACAGAGGCTGCGGGGCGGGCGGGCGCGGCCTGCTACTGGAGCGATGACGCCGATGCGCCGATCAGGGTCGCGGGGCAGGGCGCGCGGCTAAAGGTGATACTGCCCGACGGCACCGCCCTTGGCGTCGACGCTGCGCGCCTGACCGCGCAGCGTCTGACCGGGCGGATGGACGGCGCGCCCTTCACCCGCCGGGCCCATGTGCTGCGGTCGGGCGACCGCTGGCAGGTGCATCTTTCCGCGCCGGAAGGCATGACGATGGTGCCACTTCGTACGCTCGAGGACCGGCACCTGCAGCGCGCCTCCGGCGCCGTGGGCGGTGCCGACACCGTGCGCGCGCCCATGCCCGGCGCGGTGGTCGAGATCCGGGTGGCGCCCGGCGAGCGGGTGAGCAAGGGCAAGACGCTGGTGGTGCTCGAAGCGATGAAACTCTTGCAAAGCCTGCCCGCGCCCGTCGCGGGCTTGGTAGCCGAGATCTACTGCGCGCCGGGCGACACGGTCGCCGGCGGCGCGCCCCTGGTGAGGCTCGATCCGGAGGACAGGACGTGACCCGACACGAGACTATCGACGCGGCCACCGGCCCGTTCGGCGAGGATATCCAAATGATCCGAGCTCAGCTGCGGCGCTTCATCGAAACCGAGGTGAAGCCCAAGGGCGAAGCCTGGGAAGAGAAGGGCATGGTTTCGCGCGAGGTGCTACGCCAGATGGGCGCGCTCGGCGTTCTCGGCATGCGCTATGACGAACAGTATGGCGGCGCCGGGCTCGATGTCATGTCGAGCGTGATGCTGGCCGAGGAGGTCGGCCGGTCCACCTTCGGCGGGTTCTCGGCCACGGTGCTGGTGCATACCGATATGGCCTCGCCGCACCTGGAAAACGCCGGCACACCCGAGCAGAAGGCGCGCTGGTTGCCCGGCATCACCGCGGGCGAGACGATCACCGCCGTCGCCGTGACCGAACCGGGCGCGGGCTCGGACGTTGCGGGGATGCGCACCCGCGCCGTGCAGCATGGGTCGGATTGGGTGTTGAACGGCACCAAGATGTTCATCACCAACGGTGTGCATGGCGATCTCTACTTTGTTGGCGCCAAGACCGACCCCGACGCCAAGGGCTCGCGCGGGATCACCATGTTCGCCATCGAAAAGGGCACACCGGGCTTTTCGGTCGGCCGGGCGCTGAACAAGACCGGCTGGCTGTGTTCGGACACGGCCGAGCTGATTTTCGAGGATGTCCGCGTGCCGGCCGAGAACGTCCTCGGCGAGGTGAACCGCGGCTTTTATGCGGTGATGAAGAACTTCCAGAACGAGCGGATCGTGCTGGGCGCGATGGTCTGCGCCGAGGCGCAGACCGCGCTGGACATGACCGTGGACTATGTCAAGCAGCGCAAGGCTTTCGGCGGCGTTTTGTGGAACAAGCAGGTCGTCCGCCAGCGTCTTGCGGACTGCCAGACACGGATCGAGGCGGGCCGGCAGCTCGTCTATCACGCCGCGCGGCTCGACGCGGCTGACGTTGAATGCGTGCGCGAGGTGTCAATGGTGAAGGCTTATTGCGGCGAGCTGGCCAACAGCGTGCTCTATGACTGCGTGCAGTTCCATGGCGGCATGGGCTACATGCGCGAAAACCCGGTCGAGCGAATGTCGCGCGACGTTCGTGTGCAGGCGATCGGCGGGGGCGCGACCGAGGTGATGCTTGAAGAAGTCGCCAAGCGCATGTGAACAGCCAATTGAGCCCCAACCTCTGAAGAAAACTCTTCAAGATCTCAGCCCAAGTCATGAAAGGAGTCAGAAAGATGTATAGCAACAAGATGTTTGTGGGACGGAATATTGGCGCAACATTGCTCGGCGAGGCGCTCATCCTGATCGCCGGTACGATACTTCTGACGGCGTCTGCGAAGGCGCAAGTTCCGTTCTATCCAGTTCCGATGACGTTGCAGACCCTGGTGGTCGTTGCGCTTGGCCTGTTCCTCGGGCCTGTCCGTGGTTCAGGCATCGTCATTGCCTATATCCTGCAGGGGCTGGCAGGCTATCCGGTCTTCGCCGGCACGCCACCGGCGTCTTCTGGCCTGGCATATGTTGCCGGGCCGACGGGCGGCTACCTTGCGGGTTTTGCGATATCGGCCTTTGCGGCTGGATGGCTGGCAAGAAAAGGATATTCCAAGACAATCCCGGGGGCGGTCACAGTTGCAGTCGTCGCAGGTGCGCTGATCTACGTTCCCGGGCTCGCATGGCTGGGTGTCTTCACCGGCTATGGAGAGCGCCTCCTCACGGCCGGCTTCTATCCGTTTCTGTTGGGTGACTTGGTTAAATCGGTTATCGCCGGTCTGCTCTTCATTGGCGCATCCGCGGTCGTTCCGAGACTTGGACACATGTCGGGAGAAAAGCCCGAGAAGAAATAATGGAGTGTCCCTTCTCGACCGCGAACGATGCGGAGACCAAAGATGGTGTCCGCGTTTCGAGGGCGATGGCTTTCGCCTTGTGGCGTCCTGGCCGAAATGCCGCCGCACGGCTTCATTCAGCCGGCGAGGCGACCTATCGAGCGAACGGGCGATCCGTGACTCGCCCGCTTCGCCCCATCACTTTCTTGCGGCCTTCGCGTAGATTCCCTCCTTCAAATCTAACATATGTTAGATTATGCTTGCTTTCGTGAGTACCAGGGAGGGCTGACATGGCGATGCCGCTCGGCGATATTCGGATCATTGAACTTGGCCATGTGATCGCAGGGCCGCTGGCGGCAGCACTCCTTTCGGATTTCGGTGCCGAGGTGATCAAGATCGAAGCCCCCGGCCGAGGCGACATGATGCGCGAATTGGGCCCGAAAGCGCAGGACGGGGTCGGCGTCTGGTGGAAGACGCTTGCCCGCAACAAGCGAATCCTCGCGCTCGACTGGAAGAGCGATCCCGGGCGCAAGGTCCTGGAAAAGCTGGTCGAAAGTACCGATGTTCTGGTGGAAAATTTCCGTCCCGGCGTGCTCGAGCGGGCGGGGATCGGGCCTGAGGTTCTGCATCAATGGAACCCCGACCTGGTGATCTTGCGGGTGTCGGGCTACGGACAGGATGGGCCGATGCGTAAGACGCCGGCCTTTGGGCGCGCCGCCGAGGCGATGAGCGGCCTGGCGCACCTCACGGGCTACGCCGATGGCTCGCCAATGCATCCCGGTTTCCCGGCCGCCGACAGCACGACGGGGCTGATGGGAGCCCTGGGCATCATGATCGCCCTTTTCGCCCGCGAGAGGGGCAGGGTTCGCGGTCAGATCGTCGATCTGGCGGTATTCGAAGCCCTGTTGCGGCTAATCGATTATCATATTCCCGCTCTGACCGGAGCAGGTGTCTCGCCGATGCGCAACGGGCTGCGTCAGCCGATGGATTTTGCGCCGGGCGGCACATTCCGCACCAAGGACGGTGTCTGGGTGACCGTCTCGGCCGGGGGCGCGGAGACGGCCAGACGGCTGTTGCGCGCGGTGGGCGGGGACAGTTTTGCCGAGGATCCGCGCTTTGCCACGATGGAGGGAATCTCGGCGCATATGAGCGAGATCTTTGACCGGCTCAACGAATTCGTCACCGCGAGGGAGTTTGCCGAGGTCGAGGCGGAATTCGCGCTCCACGACGCGGTGGCCGCGCCAGTGCTGAGCGCCGAGAACATCGTGGCCCACCCGCAGATCGCCCATCGCGGCGATATCGTATCGGTCGAAGGCGATGCGACGAAGGTGGTCGGCCCAGTGCCGCGTCTGAGTGATACGCCGGGCAGCGTTCGCTGGTTGGGGCGGCGGCCGGGCGCGGACACTGCTGAAATCATGCAGGAGCTCGGCTGCGACCTGGCGACGATCGAAAGGTTGGTGGAGGCAGGCCTGATCGCAGTTAGCCCTGCCGGGGAGGAAACGGCATGAGTTTCAGGCTGACCGAACACCAGCAGGACATCCGCGATACGATCCTGAGGATCTGTGCGGCCTTCGACGACGAATACTGGCTGGAGCGCGACCGCAACGGCGGCTTTCCCCACGACCTGCACAGGGCGATGGCGGACGGCGGCTGGCTGGGAATTGCCATGCCGGAGGAGTTTGGAGGCGCCGGCCTCGGGATCACCGAAGCCACGATCATGATGCAGGCCATTGCCGAGTCTGGCGGCGGTGCCAGCGCGGCCTCGGCCGTTCACATGAACATCTTCGGACTGAACCCGGTCGTGGTCTTCGGCAGCGCGGAGCAAAAGGCACGGATGCTGCCACCTCTGATTAAAGGGCGCGAGAAGGCCTGTTTCGGCGTCACCGAGCCGACGACCGGCCTCGACACGACCAGGCTCAAAACGCGCGCGGTTCGACAGGGGGACCGCTATGTCGTGCATGGCCAGAAAGTTTGGATTTCCACCGCCCAGGTGGCCGACAAGATCTTGCTTCTGGCGCGCACGACGCCGCTCGAAGAGGTGGCAAAACCGACCGAGGGCCTGTCGCTCTTCTATACCGATCTGGACCGGACCTTCGTCGATGTGCGCGAGATCGAGAAGATGGGCCGCAAGGCGGTCGACTCGAACGAACTGTTCATCGATGGGCTGCCGATCCCGGCGGAGGACCTGATCGGCGAGGAAGGACAGGGTTTCAGACAGATCCTGCACGGGCTCAATCCCGAGCGTATCCTCGTGGCCGGGGAGTGCGTGGGCATTGCCCGGATCGCTCTAAAACGCGCTGCCGCCTATGCCAAGGAGCGCCAGGTTTTCGGACGCCCGATCGGACAGAACCAGGGGGTGCAGCACCCGCTCGCCAAGGCCTGGGCGAAGGTCGAGGCTGCGAACCTGATGGTAATGCATGCGGCGGCGCTCTACGACGCGGGAGAGCCGTGCGGGGTCGAGGCGAATGCCGCCAAGTTGCTGGCGGCCGAAGCCGCTGTCGAGGCGACACAAACGGCACAGATGACATTTGGCGGCTTCGGCTACGCCAAGGAATATCACATCGAGAGACTGGTTCGCGAAGCGCTTCTCTTTCACATCGTGCCGGTCACGCCGCAGATGCTGATGTCGTTCATCGCCGAGAAGGCGCTGGGTCTGCCCAAATCGTACTGAAACCGGAGCGAAACCGTTCCAGTGAAAAGGGGGGTTGCGCATTTTTCTAACGTGCGTTAGATTTAATCAGATCAAGAACAACAGTCCGATCCGCTTTGGGAGGAGCGTCAATGCCGGAAGCCGGTTACGGGTTTTCCCGTGAAAGACTGCGCGATCATCCAACGGTCTATGTTGATGGGCTGTTCTCGGGAAAAACCATTGTCGTGACCGGCGCGGGAGGCGGGCTGGGCCTGGCGATCGCCACCCTGTTCGCCCGTCTCGGGGCTGATCTGGCCATCAACGGGCGGAACGAGGAAAAGCTCGAAGAAGCCGCAAAGTTCCTGCGTGGCTTTGGCGGGCAGGTGCTGGCTCGTCCCATGACCATCCGGAATCCCGAACAGGTACAGAATTTCGTGGATGGCGTGGGCGATCATTTCGGCGGGTTCGACATTCTGGTAAACAATGCGGGTGGACAGTTTCCGCAGCCCGCCCTTGAATATGCGCCGAAGGGCTGGAACGCCGTCATCGACACCAACCTCAATGGCACCTGGTGGATGATGCAGGCCGCGGCCCGAAACTGGGTCAAGGCCAAGCGTCCTGGTGCCATCGTGAGCATTGTCGCGGATATCTGGCGCGGGATGCCTGGTATCGCGCATAGCTGTGCTGCGCGCGCCGGGGTCATCTACCTGTCCAAATCGGTGGCCGTCGAATGGGCGCCGCACAATATCCGCGTCAATTGCGTGGCGCCGGGATGCTGCGAAAGCACCGGGTTTGCGCGATATCCCGAGGAGGGGGCGGCGACGTTTGAGGAGTCGAACCCGATGCGCCACGCCGGAGACGAATGGGATGTCGCCGAGGCGGTAGTCTATTTGGCTGCGCCTTCCGGCAAGTTCATTACCGGCGAAGTGTTGACCGTGGACGGCGGGCAGCAGCTGTGGGGCGATCCCTGGCCGACGGGCCGGCCCGACTATTTCCGTATCGCGTGATACCAGAACAAGAGCTTCGACGGCGATATGAATGAAATGACAAACAATTACACCCGAGAGCAACAACACGCCAAAGCTCCTCCCGTATTGGAGTGTCGCGGAATCGAGCGTCGATTCGGCGGTATTGTTGCCGTTAGCGGCGTGGACCTCAGTATTCATAAGGGCGAAATATTTGGCCTCGTCGGACCGAACGGGAGCGGGAAGACGACGGTGACAAATGCGATCACCGGGTTCTATCCGCCGAACAAAGGCTCGATATGTCTCGATGGCAAGGACATCACGGGCACCGCGCCTCACAAGGTGGCCAAGCTCGGCGTCGCCCGGACCTTTCAGAACCTTGCGCTTTTCAACGGCATGAGCGTGCTCGAGAACATTCTCTTGGGGCGCCACATCCACATGAAGCCCGGAGTTCTTCCCACTGCGCTGTATTGGTGGGTGGCGCGACCGAGCGAGATCAGGAACCGCGAAGTGGTAGAGGAGGTGATCGAATTCCTCCAGCTCGAAAGCATCCGCAACGAGCTTGTGGACGGGATTCCAATCGGGCTCAAGAAGCGTGTGGAACTGGCACGGGCACTGGTCGCCGAGCCCCATCTTCTCATTCTCGACGAGCCCATGGCCGGCATGAACCAAGAGGAGAAGGGGTACATGGCCCGTTTTATTCTCGACGCGAGAGCTGAACGGGGCATAAGCGTGCTGCTGATCGAGCACCACATGGACGTCATTACCGGTATCTGCGACCGGATGCTGGCGCTCAATTATGGCGAGATGATCGCCAGCGGGATTCCGAAGGAGGTCGTCAAGGATCCCCGGGTCGTTGAGGCGTATATCGGGGGCGCCCATGGCTGAGACCACACAAAGCCCGACGGTCGCGGGTGAAACCATTGCCTCGGTTCTGATGCGGAACGCGTCCGAACACGGCAGCGACATCGCATTGCGGGAAAAAGAGCGTGGGATTTGGAAGGCAACCACCTGGGCTCAATACACGGAAGAGGTGCTGGCCTGCGCGGCCGGCCTCGACGGGCTCGGCCTGAAGCCGGGGGACGCGGTGCTCATTCTCGGCGACAATCGTGTACGCCTCTATTGCGGAATGCTGGCGCTGGCCACGCTCGGAGTTTACGCAATGCCCGCCTATCCGGGCACCACACTCGAAGAGCTCCAGCATTTCGCGGACGAGGCGAACGTCGTAGCCGCTCTCGCCGAGGACCAGGAGCAGGTGGACAAGATTTTGGAACTGCGTGACGCCGGGGCCGCGCAGTTGAAGTACATCGTGTATGACGACGGCCGGGGCCTCGGCTTCTACAAGGCGGCCGGACTGATGTCATGGGAGCATCTCGTCGAGAGCGGCAGCCATCGTCTCAACGGTGAGCCGGGGCTGCGCGAGAATCTGCTCGGCCGGGCCAAGCCCGACGATCCGGCGGTGTTCCTGCATTCGTCGGGCACGACGGACAAGCCCAAGGGCGTCGTGCTGAGCCAGAAGAACGTGTTGGCGGCGGCGCGGAACGGCCATGCCGCCGGGGCCTTCGACTTCGGAGAGCAGGTGCTGGCCTATCTGCCGATGGCCTGGGTGGGCGATTATGCGATCACGGTAGCCGCCGCGCTTCTGCTGCGCTTCACCGTCAACGTGCCCGAACGACAGGAAACCGTGCTGCGTGATATGCGAGAAATCGCGCCGACATTCTATCTGGCCGCACCGCGCAGCTGGGACAACATCCTGACCACCATTCAGGTAGGCATCGAGAATTCGACGCCGCTGAAGAAGTGGCTTTATCACTTGTTCATCGAACGGGCCATGGCAGCCGAGCGTCGCAAGCTCAACGGCATGAGCGCTGGCGCTTTGGAAGGTATCGGCCGTTTCATCGGCGAGATTCTGATCTTCGGGCCGATCAAGGACCAGTTCGGCATGCACCGTCTCAAGAACGCCTTCACCGGCGGTGAGGCGATCGGAGAGGACACCTTCGTATTCTACCGGGCGCTCGGCATCAAGCTGCGCCAACTGTATGGTCAGACGGAGAACAGTGCCATCAACGCGATCCAGGCGCCTGATGAGGTGCGGCTCCACACCGTGGGCAAGGTTGCCCCGGGGGTCGAGGTGAAGATCGCCGACAATGGCGAAATCCTCCTGAAGTCGGATAGCGTTTTCGCCGGATACTATAACAAGCCCGAAGCTTCGGCCGAGACGCTTTCCGCTGGCTGGTTGCGTTCAGGCGATGCCGGCTACCTCGAAGACGATGGCAATCTCGTGGTGCTTGGCCGCGTTTCAGAAGTGATGCACACAAAAGCCGGAGAGCGCTATGTGCCAAATTACATCGAGAACCGCCTGAAGTTCAGTCCATACATAAAGGACGCGGCCGTGGTGGGCGCAGGCCGACACGAATTAACGGCAATGGTGTGCATCGATTTCGATGCCGTCGGCCACTGGGCCGAAGTGAACGGCGTACCCTATGTGTCCTATGCCGATCTGTCTCAGCGCGAAGAGGTGGCCGCGCTTCTGAGCGAGGCATTCCTGCGGGTAAACAAAGTCCTCCCGGAGCCTCTGCGGCTCAAAAGGTTCGTCAGCCTGCACAAGGAATTCGATCCCGACGACGGAGAGATCACGCGCACGCGCAAGCTGCGCCGAACGGTGGTGGAAGACCGCTACCAGAACGTGATCGCGGCGCTTTACGACGGATCAAAGCACGTCCACGTCAGCGCCGTCGTGACCTACGAGACGGGTGAGACGGGAAGGGTCGACCGCACCCTCCCTGTCAGGGAGGTTTAGATGGAACTAGTTTTCTTGGCTGAGCTAGCGGCGAACGGAGCTCTCACAGGGTTGCTCTACTCGTTGTTCGCGATCGGCCTGGTACTGATCTACAAAGCCTCTTCCGTGCCAAACCTCGCGCAGGGCGGGCTCACCATGGTGGGAGCGTACGTTGTGCTGGCGCTAGCTCGCGACATAGGGCTTCCGCTCTGGGTGGCAATCCCCGTGGCTGCCGTCGCCATGTTCGGTTTCGGTATGGGGATCGAGCGGGTTGCGCTGCGCCGGCTCGCTGGCCGACCGATCGTGATGATCCTCATGATGACGCTCGGGATTGACATCTTTCTGCGCGGCACGACGCTTGCTATCTGGGGCGGTACGTCGCGCTCGGTCGAACTAGGCGTCGGCTATGATCCGCTTTTCATTGGCGACGTTCTGATCAGCCGCATCCATTTGGTTGGCGCTGTTGTAGCCCTCGTTTTGTTTGTGGTCTTCGTCCTGTTCTTCCGCAGCCGACAGGGTATCCGCCTGCGCGCAATAGCCGACGATTACATGGCCTCATGGTCCGTCGGCATATCTGTCGAGCGTGGGGTTGGCCTGTCCTGGGGACTGGCTTCGATCGTTGCGGTGGCGGCAGGCGTCATATGGGGCGAGGTTCAGGGCGTCGACCAGTCGCTGTCGCTCTTGCTGCTCAAGGGATTGACGGTAGCCGTTCTAGGCGGGCTGGACAGCATCTTTGGCGCGGTGCTCGCGGGGATCATTCTCGGCATCATCGAGAATGTGGGGTCCGCCTATCTGGATCCGTTCGTGGGCGGTGGCAGCCGCGACCTGATCGTGGCAGCGGTGCTCATCCTCACTGTCATGCTTCGGCCGCACGGTCTGTTTGGCCGTCAAGACATCGAAAGGGTTTGACGCGATGTTTTACCGGCTATCTGGTATCCATCATACCAGCTACGTATCCGACAGTCGGCTCTACAAGATTCCAGCCGACAGGAATCTCGCACTGTTCTTCCTGGCGCTCGGCCTGGCAGCTCCGTTCCTTGTCGGGTCGCTGTACCTCAACAGCTATATGTTGCCTTGGCTTGTTTGGACGGCAGCGGCGCTCGGGCTCAACCTGGTGACGGGTTGGGCCGGCCAACTGCACCTCGGCTATGCGGCGGTGATGGCCGTCGGCGCATATTCGGCTGTTCACGCGGCCAGGTACGGCTTGCCCTGGGAATTCGCGCTCCTGATCGGTGGGATTTCCGCCTCGGTCATCGGCAGCCTGTTCGCCTTCGCGGCCCTGCGGGTGAAGGGCCTCTATCTGGCCTTGACCACACTGGCGATGCAGTTCGTCATGGACTGGGTGCTGACCCATTCGCCGGCGATCTCGGGTGGCTCGCACGCTTCGCTGCAGGCGCCCACATTTGCACTTCTGGGCCAGCGGATTACGTCGGATACAGGCCTGTATTATGTCGCCTTCGGCTGGTGTCTGCTTGTCACCATTTTTATGCTGAATCTGCGCCGTACCGGTCTGGGTCGTGCGCTGGTGGCAGTCCGCGAGAAGGACTATGCGGCGGCCATTCTCGGAGTCAACAGCTTCTACTACAAGATTGTTGCGTTCGCGACCTCCTCCTTCATCGGCGGAGTCAGTGGAGCGATCCTTGTCGCTACGTTCTTTTTTCTGGCCGCGCCCGAACAGTTCTCGGTCGCCGTGTCGATCCAGGTTCTGGCTATGGTGATCGTTGGCGGCCTCGGCAGTATCATCGGCACCTATTTTGGTGTCGCGTTGATCCTGCTGGTGCCGGGCGTCGTCAATGGCCTCGTGGCAGAAGGCGCCGGAGCACTGGGGCTTCAACTGAATGTCGAATCGCTGGCCCACATTCCGAACGCGGTCTACGGAGCGATCATCATCATCATCCTGATGATCGAGCCGCTGGGATTGGGCAAGCTTTATAGCAACATCCGGGACTACCTGAGGGTGTGGCCCTTTGATCAATTCAAGAAATAGGCCGGAGATGACCCACGCTCCCGACAAAGAAGCAGAAAACATCCTGTCGATGAACAGTGTAGAGGTCCTGTATGACAACGTCATGTTGGCGATCAAGGGGGTCTCCATCCAGATTCCAAAAGGAGGAATGGTAGCGCTGCTTGGGTCCAACGGGGCCGGAAAGAGCACGACGTTAAAGGCGATCAGCGGCCTTCTCAAGGCCGAGCGCGGCCGCGTCAACCGCGGCGAGATCAGCTTCGACGGCGCAGTGATCACCGGTGTTCCTGCGCAGCGACGTGTAGAGATTGGGATTTGCCATGTGATCGAAGGCCGTCGAGTTTTCGAACATCTGACGCCCGACGAGAACCTCGAAGCGGCTGCACCGATTTCGATGAATCGCGCCACACTCAAAACGGAAAAGCAGAGAATCTACGAGTACTTTCCGCGCCTCGCTGAACGGAAGAACTCCCAGGCGGGATATCTCTCAGGCGGCGAGCAGCAGATGCTGGCGATTGGTCGAGCATTGATGACCCAGCCCCGTCTTCTGATGCTCGATGAACCGAGTCTAGGCTTGGCTCCTTTCCTGGTGGCCGAGATCTTCAGCATCATCAAGAAGGTCAACGAGGAAGAGAAGTTGTCTGTTTTGCTGGTCGAGCAGAATGCACTCGCGGCGCTGGAGATCGTCTCGGACGGGTATCTGATCGAGAATGGCCGCGTTGTCATGCACGACACGGCCCAGGCATTGAAAGCGAATTCAGACATTCAGGAATTCTATCTGGGGGGAGGTTCGGGAACGAATTTCCACGACATCAAACATTACAGTCGGCGCAAACGCTGGCTGAGCTGACTCGATTGTTCCAAACGAGACCGGGAGGAGAATATGCAGTCGATTGGAAGAACACTGGCTTTGGCCTTGCTCGCCGCAGGCCTCCTATCGGAATCCGCCAAGGCGGCGGATCCCGAGCCATTCAGGATCGGCGTTTGCTACGATCTGAGCAAGGCCTATACTTTCGCTACGCCACAGGTCTCGCAGGCGGCGCTCGATCTTGCCGATCTCGTCAACATGAAAGGCGGAATCGATGGGGCACAGGTCGAGGTGATCGTGCGCGACCACGGCAATGAGCCGCAGCGCGGGATCGAATGCTACAGCAAGCTCAGCCGCGAGGGTGTGTTCGTTTTCGACACGCTGTCCACACCGGTTTCACTGGCGATCTTGCCGCGCGCAATGAAGGACCAGCGCATCCTGATGCAATCGCTTGTCGGGCGAGGCGACGCTGTCGACGGCACCGTGTTCAACTGGGTCTATCCTGTCGGACCGACCTACTGGGGCCAGGCGGCCAACGACATCGCCTATATCAAGCAGCTGCACGACGGAGATCTTTCGGATGTAAAGGTGGGCTTCGTCTACTTCGATTATCCCTTCGGGCAGGAGCCGATCGAGATCCTTAAAACACTGTCGGGTAAGGAAGGATTCGACCTGGTCCTCTATCCGGTTCCGTTGCCTGGCAGCGACCAGGCGAGCGTCTGGTCCAAAGTGCGCCGAGATAAGCCTGACCATATCATCAGCTGGATGCTTGGCGGTGCGCACGTGGTTGCGTCAAAGGAAATGAAGCGTAACGGTATCCCAATGGAGAAGTACATCGCCGTCAACTGGCTCAACGAGGTGGATATCTCCAATATCGGCGCGGCGGCGGCGAAGGGGCTCAAGCGCGGTACGAATGTCGTGGGCGGTCAGGACATCCCACTCTACAAGGAAATCATGACCGAGCTTTATGACAAGGGCAAAGGTAACGGCCCGGTCGAAAAGACGCTGGATGTTTTCTACAATACCGGCCTTGCGATGTATTCGATCGTGTTCGAAGCTGCTCGTCAGGCGGCTTCGCTGCACGGCCATCCGATCACTGCCGAGTCATACAAAGCCGGGCTAGAGGCGATCGAGAAATTTGACGCAAATGGCCTGATGGCGCCGATCACGGTGACGGCGGAGGATCATGGCGGCGGAGGTCGCACGCGCATCGAAATGTGGGACGGGGCCACTTGGGTGCCGCAGACCGACTGGATTGCCGCCTATCAGGATGTCGTCTGGGAGGTTGTTAAGGAGAGTTCGTCGAAGTTCGACGGCAATTGATGTGAAGCAGGTGCAAGCCGCACCGTCCGTGGGGCCTGTGAAGCCGGGCCCCGCGGAGTGGGCAGTCAATGAGGAAGCGATATGCAACAGGGAGGTTCGACATGACTATATTCAATAGAGTGACTGCCGCTGTACTGGCAGCGGCGCTGGGACTGGCAATCCAGACAGCCGCGGCACAAGACAAGGAGCCGATCCGCTTCGGCCTTTGCTTTGATCTGAGCAAATCCTACACCTTCATCTCACCGCAGGTGGCGCAGGCTGCGCAGGATCTGGCCAAATACACAAACGACGACGGCGGCATAGAAGGTCATCCAGTCGAAATTATCGTGCGCGACCACGGCAACGAGCCGCAGCGCGGTGTCGAATGCTACGAACAGCTCAAGCGAGAGGGCGTCTTCATTTTCAACTTCCTCTCGACGCCCGTGACCAATGCCGCTCTGCCACGTGCGATGAAGGACGGCAACATCGTCATGCAATCCTTCGTCGGCCGCGGCGACGCTGTGGATGGCGATGTGTTCAAGTGGATTTTCCCGGTCGGTCCGACCTATTGGCAGCAGGCGGCCAATGACGTGGCCTTCATTAAGGATCAGTTGGGAGGTGATCTGAGCGAAGCCAAGATCGGCTTCATCTATCTAGACTATCCTTTCGGTCAGGAGCCGATCGAGATTCTCAAGACCCTCTCGGAGGAAGAAGGCTTCGAACTCAAACTCTATCCAGTGCCACTGCCCGGCAGCGACCAGGCGAGCGCCTGGACTCAGATTCGGCGTGACAAGCCTGATTACATGATCAGCTGGATCCTAGCCGGCGGTCACGTCGTGGCTTCGAAGGAGATGAAACGGAACGGATTTCCGATTGATCGCTATCTTTCGGTGAACTGGCTGAACGAAGTTGACATCAAGAATATCGGAGCCGATGCAGCCAAAGGCATCTTGCGGGGTACTAACGTGGCGGGTGGCCAAGAAGTTCCTCTGGTCAAGACAATGCTCGAGACCTTGTATGCCAAGGGTGAAGGCAGTGGTCCGGAATCGCTCGTCCGCGACGTCTATTACAACACCGGGTTAGCTATCTATGCCACTGGGTTCGAAGCTGCCCGCATTGCGATCGAAAAACACGGCTGGCCGCTGAATGCCGAAAGGATGAAGGAAGGATATGAGTCCATTGAGAATTTCGACGGAAATGGTGTGATGTCGCCGATCACCGTGACCGCGAAAGACCATGGAGGCGGCGGTAAGACCCGCGTCGAGCAGTGGGATGGTTCGACCTGGGTGCCGCTCACGGATTGGAGCGCGGACTACACCGACGTGGTGTGGGAAGTGATCAAGGAAAGCTCGTCGAAATTTACCGTCGAGTGATTTGACGGCGTGCCTGCGGGTCGGAGTGACCCGCAGGCATAAGCCGGTTCCCAGTCGTGCAAGGTCAGTCTGCGAGGGATCGAGAAATGGAAAGCAGCCCCATCGAAGTATCCGTCGAAGGTGGCGTGGCCATCGTCACTATCAACCGGCCCGACCGCAAGAACGCGCTCTCGGTCGCCGCCGCCAACGGATTGGTCGATGCATGGGAGCGGATCGAGGCCGACGATACGGTCAGCGTTGCGATCCTGACCTCGGCTGATTGCGGCGTCTTTAGCGCCGGGCTAGACCTCAAGGAGGCGGCAGAGATCGCGCGAAATGAGGGCGTCGACATCCTCAGCAAGATGCGCGACCCCTTTCACGACACGATGCGCGCCTGTCGCAAGCCGATCATAGCTGCCATGACCGGCTCCTTGATGGCTGGTGGGATGATGCTGGCGCTGAACTGCGATTTGCGGGTCGGACTCAAAGGAACCAAAATCGGGATCACCGAAGTCAAGATCGGACGCGGCTCGCCCTGGGCAGCGCCGGCGCTGTGGATGCTGCCGCAGCCTGTCCTGATGGAAATCGTTCTGACCGGCGATCTCATGCCGATCGAGCGGCTGCACGGTTACGGCTTCACCAATTATCTTGAAGACACGCCTGATCTGGTTCGCGAACGGGCCCGCGACCTCGCACGTCGGATCGCCAGTGCCGCACCGCTTTCGGTAGTAGCTGCGAAGGGCAGTGTGCGCGCGACCATGGATCTGGGCTGCGCCGCCGGGCTGGAAGAGGGTAAGCGCCTGCACGAAGTGGTCTATGCCAGCCAGGATGCCATCGAGGGCCCGCGGGCCTTTGCCGAAAAACGCGCGCCCGTCTGGCAAGGCCGGTAAAGGAGAGAGAGGCATGGGCGAATTGATGCGGCTTGATCGTGATGGGCCTGTGGGCGTTTTGCGCTTTCTATGCACGGAACGGCGCAACCCTTTCAGCATTGCATTCGTCGAGGCGCTCATCGCCAATCTGCGTCAGGCCGAGATGGACGATGCGATACGTGCCGTGGTGATGACCGGCGGCGAGCATTTCTCAAGCGGCGGCGATCTTGTCGGCTTCCGCGCCGAGATCGCCAAAGGCGCCCGCGCCACCTCGCAGATGGTCGACATGGTCCACGACGGCGGTCGTGCCGCCTATCAATTCAAGAAGCCACTCATCGCTGCGGTGAATGGAATCGCCTATGGCGCGGGGCTAAGCCTGGCGCTGTCGGCCGATATCGTCGTGGCTGCCGAGGATGCGCGCCTCTGCGAGGTCTTTGCCAAGGTCGGCGGCTGCCCCGACACCGGGTCGAGCTGGCTCCTTCAGCAGCGCGCCGGGGCTGGGGTGGCCCGGATGCTGGTGCTTACCGGCCGCGAGATCGACGGACGAACGGCTCGCGAGCTGCGTGTAGTCGAGGAATGCGTCCCGGCCGAGGAGGTCGAAAACCGAGCAATCGAGATCGCGCGAGAGATCGCCGCCCACCCCGCCTTCGGCATGCAGACAACCAAGCGTGTCATGCGGGCGGCTGCCGAATGCTCCTACCTCGAGGCTCTGGAGATCGAGCGCGATGCGCAAAGCGTGCTGCTTTGCGCCCATGATTTTCCCGAGGCCATGAACGCCTTCCAAGAAAAGCGGCCGCCACGGTTCAAGGACTGCTGATTGCGGCCAAAGACGTTCAAACAGTCATAGGAGAAACGCCGATGAAGGTGCTCGTGCCCGTCAAACGCGTGATCGACTACAACGTGAAGGTTCGCGTGAAAGCGGATGGGAGCGGTGTCGATCTCGCGAATGTGAAGATGTCTATGAACCCTTTCGACGAGATTGCGGTTGAGGAGGCGATCCGTCTGAAGGAAGCGGGTACGGCGGACGAGGTCGTAGCAGTTTCGATCGGGGTGAAGCAGGCGCAGGAGACGCTGAGAACGGCGCTGGCGATGGGGGCGGACCGCGCGATCCTGATTGTGGCGGCCGCAGATGTGCATCAGGACATCGAGCCCCTGGCGGTGGCGAAGATCCTGAAGGCGGTGATCGACGAGGAGCAGCCGAACCTGGTGCTCGCCGGCAAGCAGGCGATCGATAACGATATGAATGCCACCGGGCAGATGCTCTCGGCGCTGCTGGGCTGGAGCCAGGCGACCTTCGCCTCGGAAGTGAAGGTCGAGGGCGGCAGCGCCGTGGTGACGCGCGAGGTCGACGGCGGGCTGCAGACCGTCAAGGTCAAGCTGCCGGCGATCGTGACGGTCGATTTGCGCCTCAACCAACCCCGCTACGCTTCGCTGCCGAACATCATGAAGGCCAAGAAGAAGCCACTCGACGAGAAGACGGCGGCGGATTACGGCGTCGACGTGAGCCCGCGGCTCGAAGTGGTGAAGACGGCCGAGCCGGAAACACGCCAGGCTGGCGAGATCGTGCCGGATGTCGATACGCTGGTGGCGAAACTCAAAGAGAGGGGGTTGGTGTGATGGCTGTTCTTCTGCTGGGCGAAGTAAATGACGGCGAACTGGCACTGGACCCCACCGCCAAGGCGGTGAATGCCGCCAAGGTGCTGGGCGAGGTTACCGTGCTCTGCGCCGGGGCTTCGGCGGCAGCCGCCGGCGTGGCAGCCGCGACGATCGAGGGCGTGGCGAAGGTTCTGGTGGCCGAGCATCCGGCGCTGAGCCACCGCCTTGCCGAGCCAACTGCGGCAATGATCGTAAGCCTCGCGGGCGACTATTCGCATATAATGGCCCCGGCCACCACCGACGCCAAGAACGTGATGCCGCGGGTGGCCGCGCTACTGGACGTGATGGTGATCTCCGATGTCTCGGGCGTTGTCGATGCTGAAACGTTCGAGCGCCCGATCTATGCCGGCAACGCAATCCAGACGGTGAGATCGAAGGACGCCAAGAAGGTCGTGACCCTCCGAACCTCGGCTTTCAAGGCCGCCGGCAAGGGCGGCCCGGCCAAGGTGGAGACCGTAGATGTGCCCGGTGATCCGGGCCTGTCGGAATGGGTAGAGGACAAGGTGGCCGAAAGCGACCGCCCCGAACTGACCTCTGCCGGGGTCGTAGTCTCTGGCGGCCGCGGCGTCGGCTCGCAAGGAGACTTCGCCCTGATCGAGAAGCTGGCCGACAAGCTTGGCGCAGCAGTGGGCGCCTCGCGGGCCGCAGTCGACGCCGGCTTCGCGCCGAACGACTGGCAAGTCGGCCAGACCGGCAAAGTCGTGGCGCCCGAGCTCTATGTTGCAGTGGGCATTTCCGGGGCGATCCAGCACCTTGCAGGGATGAAGGATTCCAAGATCATCGTCGCAGTCAACAAGGATCCGGACGCCCCGATCTTCCAGATCGCCGACTACGGCCTTGTGGCTGACCTCTTCCAAGCCGTACCCGAGCTGATCGAGAAGCTCTGAGACGCGTTATTCGAGGATCTCGCCTTGGTTAATTGGCCGCCCATTTTACGAGCCGGGCCGCCGAGGAACACAAGATGTTCCCGGGACAACGCGAGAAAGCGGGAAAACCGTGCGACGCATAGTTGCTACAGATTTGACGCGAGGGTAATCCTATAGCGCCGCGAAGAACCGCCGCCAGCGGCTCATGCTCGCGTGATGGTTTCCGGAGCTGGAAAGCCGTTCAGTCCTCCACCACTCCGCTCAGAATCTCTTCGCTATGTTCACCAAGGCGCGGCGCGGTGCGCAGATCGTGCCGCGCCGGCGTGGCCGAAAACTTCACCGGAGGTTTGGTTGTCCAGATGGCGCCTTCGGTGGGATGCGCCACGCGTTGGAAGAAGCCGGTTGCCTTGATGTGGGAATCCTGCGGCAGGTCGGGCAGCATGCTCACCGGCATGACCGGGATGTCGGCTTCCTCCATCAAGTCGATCCATTCCTGTGTGGTCCGCGACGGCGCGAACTGCGCTACCATGTCATAGACCGCGCCGATATTGCGGCTGCGTTCGTCCATGTTCGTCACCCACGGATGACAGAGCATGTCTTCACGTCCGATGGCGCGGAAGAAGCGGGCCCATTGCGCGTTGGAATAGGGAAGGATGGTAATATACCCGTCCTTCGTCTGGACCGGACGGCGATGCGGCACCAGCATACGGCTGTAGCCGAAGCTTTGCGGGAGGTCTTCGAATGTCGCGGCGGCCATGTGCTCCACCAGCAGAAACGACGCCAGCGTTTCGAACATCGGCACCTCGACATGCTGCCCCTCGCCGGTGCGTTCCCGGTGGTAGAGCGCGGCCATGACCGCCCAGGCCGCCGTGACTCCGCCCAACTTGTCGGCCAGAATGGTTGGCGCATAGGAGGGCGGCGCGCCGGGGTCGCGCATCGTGGCCAGCCCCGCCATGCCCGAGACCGCCTGAACGCTGTCATCATAGGCGGGCTTGTCGCGGTACGGCCCGTCCGACCCGAAGCCCACGGCAGCCACGGTAATCAGGCGGGGATTTTCACGGCGCAGGGCGTCCGGTGCCAAGGACAAGCGGGCCAGCGCTGCAGGGCGAATGCTGGATATGAAGACATCGGCGTCGCGCAAAAGCCGGCGTAAAGACCGCCGGCCGTCATCGGTCTTGAGATCCAGCACGACGCTGCGTTTGTTACGATTCACGCCCAGAAAGGCTGCACCCATGCCGGGGTTTTGAGCCGGCTGCACCTGGCGCAGCATATCGCCCTCGGGGCTTTCTACCTTGATGACGTCGGCCCCCAGATCACCCAGCATCTGCGTGGCCAAGGGACCGAACACGACCGAGGTCATGTCAATGATCCGGACCCCCGACAGAAGTGCGGGTCTTGCTTTGCTCATGTCTGGTCCTCACCCGCCACGGGCGCGGCGAACTCCCGTCGGATCGCCGCATTATGCGCCCCCAGCGCAGGCGAGGCGCCCAGCGGCACATTTTCGCCCGACCTGCGAATCGGTGGTGTCGGTAGACCAATTTCGCCCGACGGGCACTGAATGAGCGTCCGGTCGAGCTGCGGGTGGCTGGAAAGCGTCGCGACGTCGTTGACCGCGCCCGAGGCGATGTCGGCTTCACTCAGGAGCGCCAGCATCTGCGCCCTGTCGAGCGCAGCGAAAGCGGATTCGATCATCGGCTGCAGCACATCCCGGTTGCGGTTGCGGTTGTCATTGCCGTCGAAACGCGGATCCTCAACGAGTTCGGGCCGCTTCAGAACCGCGTTGCAAAAGCGCGCCCATTCGCGCTCGTTCTGCACCGACAGTACGATCTGGCCGCCATCGCGGCAGGTATAGGCGCCATAGGGGCAGATCACCGGATGACTGAGGCCCACCCGAGGCGTTGGACGTCCGGCACAATCGTGAAAGATAAGCGGCACCGCCATCCAATCGGCCATGGTGTCGAACATCGCCACGCTGACGCCGCGGGCGCGCCCGGTGCGCTGGCATTCGATCAGCGCTTCGCAAATCCCCGCATGGGCGGTCATGCCCGTGGCGATGTCGCACACCGAAATGCCGACCCGTCCGGGTCCGTCCGGCGTGCCGGTGATCGATGCCAGTCCGCTCTCGCATTGCACAAGCAGGTCATAGGCCTTGGCATTACGCATCGGCCCATCATCGCCGTAGCCCGTGATATCGCAGGTGACGAGCTGCGGGAAACGCGCGCGCAGCGATGCCGAATCCAGTTCCAGCTTTTCGAGCGAACCGGGGGCGAGGTTCTGCAGGAACACATCGGCGCGGGCGAGAATCCGTTCCAGCAGCGCACGATCGTCTGGGTCCTTGATATCAAGCTCCAGAGATTCCTTGCCCCGGTTAAGCCAGACGAAATAGGCGCTTTCCCCGTTCGCCGCTCTATCGTATCCGCGAGCAAAATCGCCCGATCCCTTGCGCTCCACCTTGATGACCCGGGCACCCGCATCTGCAAGGCGCGACGAGCAGAATGGCGCGGCAACCGCCTGTTCTAGCGCAACCACAAGCAGCCCATGCAGCGGGCCCTTTTCGTCGATGTTCATATTCTTCTCGAACGCGTGAATTTTGAGCTTGCCAGAAATCTAACATCTGTTAGAAATATCGTCAACTCAGATGACCTGGAAGCGCAGTTAGGGAAGGGTGGTTGAGAATGCACGAAGGCCCGGATGTAGCCTTTCGAAGGGGGCTGGCAGAAGGCAAGGTGGTTCTTCCCAAGTGCAACGCGTGCGGACGTTTCCACTTTTTCCCGCGCGTGGTCTGTCCGCATTGTTACGCAACATCGTTCACGTCACACGAGATTTCGGGCAGGGGCGAGATCCATACCACAACGGTCGTCAGGCGCGCGCCCGATAGGGGCGGCGATTACAATGTCTGCATCGTCGAACTGGAGGAACGGGTTCGGATGATGAGCCGCGTTGAGGGCGTTGCGCCTCCTGACGTGGAGATCGGCATGGCGGTGATCGCCTATGCGGGAGAGATCGACGGCACCCCCGCCGTGCTGTGCAGGCCGGAAGGGGGCTGAAGAGGTGGAGAACAAGCTGCGCGGCAAATCTGCGATCGTGGGCACCGGACACGCCGGCTTCGGCGAGGCGCCCGGACTGACGGCCTACGACATCATGGCGCAGGCGGGCTTGGCGGCACTGGCGGATGCGCAGCTGAAACTGTCCGATGTGGACGGACTCTTTTGCACGATGATGGAAGACAGCATGCCAGCGTTGATGGCGGCGGAATATCTTGGCATCCGCCCGCGTTTCGTCGAGGGGACGATGACCGGCGGCTCTTCGTTCGTCAACTACATCACCGCGGCCACCATGGCGCTCACAGCGGGGTTGTGCGATGTGGCGCTGATCGTCTACGGCTCGAACCAGCGCAGTGGGTCGGGCAAGCTCGTTACGGCCTCGCGGCCGCCGCCTTACGAACAGATCTATCGCCCGCGCTATCCGATCTCCGCCTATGCTCTTGCGGCGGCGCGGCACATGCACGAATTTGGCACCACGCGCGAACAGCTGGCCGATGTGGCGGTTGCCGCGCGGGCCTGGGCGCAGCACAATCCCGAGGCCTTCGCGCGCGGCGACCTGACACGCGAGGATGTGCTCGCCGCCCGCATGGTGAGCGATCCGCTGACGGTGCGCGACTGCTGCCTCGTCACTGATGGCGGCGGGGCGATCGTGATGGTTCGATCCGAGCGGGCGAGGGATTTCCCCAAGCCGCCGGTTTACGTTCTTGGCTCCGCCGCCGAGAGCACGCATCGACAGATTTCTCAGATGCCGGATTTCACCGTCACGGCGGCCAGGGAGTCGGGTGCGCGCGCCTTTGCCGCAGCAGGGGTGACTCCGTCCGACATCGACGTGGTCGAACTTTACGACGCCTTCACCATCAACACGATCCTCTTTCTGGAGGATTTGGGCTTTTGCGAGAAGGGCGAGGGCGGGGCCTTCGTCGAGGGCGGGCGGATCGCGCCGGGGGGTGAGTTGCCGGTCAACACCAACGGCGGCGGGCTCTCCTGCGTGCATCCGGGCATGTACGGCATCTTCACGGTGATCGAGGCGACCCGCCAGATCCGGGGCGATGCGCCGGGACTTCAGATCGCAAATATTGATCTGGCGCTCGCCCACGGCAACGGCGGCACGTTGTCGAGCCAGGTCACTGCAATTCTGGGCTCGGAGAACACGTTGTGAGACGACTGGGGAGGCGAAGCGATGCCGCTCAATTATGAGGCTCTCTCCAACTGGGAGTTTGAAGATGTAGCGCAAACCCTCACCGAGCGCGACACCATGCTCTATGCGCTTGGCTTGGGCTTTGGCGAGAATCCGACCGACGAAAAAGAACTAGCCTATGTCTATGAGGACGGGCTGATGGTCGTGCCGTCAATGGCCGTCACGCTTGGCTACCCCGGTTTCTGGCTGCGCGATCCGCGCACCGGGATCGATTGGAAGAAGGTCTTGCACGGCGAGCAGTGGCTGGATGTCTACAAGCCATTGCCGGTCAAAGGTGAACTGATCGGCCGTACCAGGATCGATCAGATCTCCGATAAGGGCGAAGAGCGCGGCGCGGTCATCTATCTGAGCCGTGACATCATCAATGCGGCCAGTGGCGAGACGCTGGCCAAGGTCTCGATGTCGACCTTCTGCCGCGGCGACGGCGGGTTTGGCGGCGAAAACAAACCGGGACCGACGCCTGCGTCCATCCCCGAGCGTGAGCCCGACCATGTTTGCGATCTTGCGACGCTGCCACGCCAGGCGCTGATCTATCGCCTGTCGGGCGATTACAACCCGCTGCACGCTGATCCCAAGGTCGCCCGTGCGGCAGGGTTCGAGCGCCCGATCCTGCATGGCCTGGCCACCTACGGGCTGGCGGCCCGCGCCATTCTCAAGACGCTCTGCGACTATAACGCGAGCCGGCTGACCGGACTGGATGTGCGCTTTTCCGCCCCGGTCTATCCGGGCGAGACGGTGCGGTTTCATATCTGGCGGGAAGGCAACGAAGCCCGATTCAAAGCCTCGATCCCCGAGCGTCAGGTCGTGGTGCTGAACAACGGCGCAGCCCGCTTCGCCTGAGGACAGCGAACATGGCTCAGCCGCTCAGCGATATTCTCGTGCTGGATTTCAGCACGCTTCTGCCTGGCCCCTTGGCGACCCTGATGCTAGCCGAGGCCGGGGCGGAAGTTGTCAAGCTGGAGCGCCCCGGCACGGGCGAGGACGCGCGTCATTCGGCGCCGAAAATCGACGGCGTCAGCATCGGTTACGCGATCCTGAACCGCGGCAAGAAATCGATTGCGCTGGATTTGAAGGCTGAAGGTGCGGTGGAGAGCCTCCGTCCGCTGATCGAGAAGGCCGATGTCCTGGTCGAGCAGTTCCGCCCCGGCGTGATGGATCGGCTGGGCTTGGGATATGAGGCGGTGCGTGCCATCAATCCGGGCATCGTCTATTGCTCGATCACCGGCTACGGACAGACCGGGCCGAAACGGGATTTTGCCGGCCACGACCTGAACTATGTCGGCGACGCCGGAATCCTGTCGCTCAGTCGAGGTCCGGACGAGCAGCCGACAATGCCGTTCGCGCTGGTGGCCGACATTGGGGGCGGCAGCTACCCGGCGGTGCTCAATATCCTGCTCGCCCTGCGCGAGCGCGATCGTACGGGGCAGGGCGCCCATCTCGATATCGCCATGGCCGAAGGTGCCTTCGTTTTCGCCTATTGGGCTCATGCCAAGGGCGTTGTCGCCGGAGAGCCGATTGGCAATGGCGCCGACCGGTTGACGGGCGGACTGGCGCGTTACCGGCTCTATTCCGCAGCCGACGGGCGGCAGATCGCCGTGGCGGCACTGGAAGAGAAGTTCTGGCAGGCCTTCTGCCAGGTGATCGGACTCAGGACGGAGCTGCGCGACGACCTCGCCGATCCGCAAGCAAGCTCTGCCGAAGTTGCCCGCCTCTTGGCGGCACATCCGGCCTCGCACTGGGAACCGCTTCTGGCCGAGGCCGATTGCTGCTGCACGGTGGTCAAGACCCCGGCCGAGGCGGCATCCGACGACCATTTTGCCAAGCGTGGCATATACGGCCGGCAAGTGCGAATCGGGGAACGGCGCGTACCCGCTCTGCCGCTTCCGATCGCGCCGGCTTTTCGCGCGCCGCCCTCCCGCGACGAGGCCGCGCCCGATCTCGCACGTGACAACCGCTATTTCGGGCTGCCCGACCCATGAGACACCGCCAAGAACGCCGAACCATTGACGGTGGCAGCGTGGTCCATTAATCTAACAGGTGTTAGAATTGCTTCTCCCAGAAGGTGGATATGATGACGACCTCCCAAGAAGAGCTCCCGGAAGAGGCCGCGAGATACGTCGTGCCCACGTATTTCGTGAACAGCGACAGCCCCGAGGTCCAGCAGTTCGTCGCCCGGGCTCTGCGCGATCTACCCAACGATGCATCGAAGAGCGATAAGGCGATCCGCCTATTCGAGGCGGTGCGGGACGGTATCCGTTATGATCCCTACACCTTCGCCTTGACGGCCGATGCTTACCGGGCGAGCGCCATCGCCGGAGCGGAGGCCGCCTTCTGTGTGCCCAAAGCGATCCTCTTGGCGGCCTGCCTGCGCGCGGTCGACATTCCTGCAGCGCTGGGATTCGCCGATGTGCGCAACCATCTGAACACGCCCAAGCTGCGGGAGCTGATGGGCACCGATCTCTTCGTCTATCACGGCTACGTGCAGCTCTGGCTCGACGGCAATACCTATAAGATCACGCCTGCGTTCAACATGGAGCTGTGCGAGCGGTTCGGGGTCAGGCCGCTAATCTTCGATGGCAACAGCGACGCCCTGTTTCACGAATTCGACGTCAAGGACCAGCGGCACATGGAATATGTGAACGATCGGGGGCTCTACGTCGACGCACCGATGGAGGAATTCCTGCGCCTTTTCAAAAGGACCTATCCCAAGCTCGAGCAGTTCAATCGCGAGCGCATCTCGCACAGCGCCGAAGGGGTGGACGCCGGGTTTGCGGCAGCGGGCAAGGTCTCATGAAATATCTGGAAGATTTCCAGCCAGGTCAGATCTACAGGTTCCGCGCAGAGCCGCTGAGCAAGGAGGAGATCATTGCGTTCGCGCATGAATGGGATCCGCAGCGGCTGCACACCGATGAGAACTATGCCGTGTCCGTCCACGGCAGCCTGATCGCCTCGGGCTTTCAGACGATGCTGCAGGTGTTCAAGCCAGTCATGCATGGAATGATGCCGGAGATCGCCAATATCGGGGGGTTGGGTTTCGATTCGCTGAGATGGCCTCGGCCAATTCGGCCCGGCGAGGCGCTGGACATCGAACTGGAAGTCTCTTCGGTCACACCTTCGAAGAGCAAACCGGATAGGGGCGTGCTGGCCTACACGCTCAGAGCCATGAATCCCGCAGGACAGGTCGTGTTCACTGCCGATACTCCGGTGATGATCAAGCGCCGGCCCTCGGAGGAAAAATGAGCAACGCTGCACATCACGACCAGGACGATTTCCGCCTATTGCGTCAAAGCGTCCGCACGCTGTTGGAGCGCGCGGGCGGCGTGGCGCGAGCGCGCAAGATCAGGGACGAAGGCGGCGGCTGGGATGCGCCCGTGATGACGGAACTGGCCGAGGCTGGCGTGTTCGGCGCAGTGGTTCCCGAAGAGGCCGGCGGCCTCGGCATGGGGCTGGCCGCCGCCGGTATCATCGCCGAAGAAGTAGGCCGGGCGATCGCGCCCGAGCCTGTGGTCGCCTCGGTTGGGCTCGCAATTGGCCTTTTACGCCGACTCTGCCCCGAGCATGCGCTTCTGACCGAGGCGCTGGCCGGCACGACGGTCCTGGCAACAGCATGGCAGGAGCGTGACGCCAAAGGTCTCTCCAACACCCTGTCATCTCGGTTCGAGAACGGCGCTCTGACCGGGATGAAATCATGGGTCGCGGGGGTGGCTGCTGCAAGTGGCATCCTCGTCGTGGCGGAGACCGGCGGCGGACCGGCTCTCGTTTTGCTTGAACCCGGCGGCAAGGGCATAGCCTTCGACAAACGGCGTCAGTCCGATGGCAGTATACTGGCCGAGCTACACCTGTCGGGCGCGCCAGCCGAATTGCTCGCAAAGGGCCCGGCCGTCGCAAAGGCTCTGGAAGCTGCGGTCAGCGACACGACGGCGCTGACGGCGGCCGAGCTTGTCGGGGTCAGCGCAAAGGCGCTGGAGATCACGCTCGACTACATCAAGACGCGCGAGCAGTTCGACAAGCCGATCGGTTCGTTCCAGGTCATTCAGCATCGCGCGGTGGACATGCATGTCATGCAGGAAGTGGCCGAAGCGGGCGTGCGCGACGCGCTAGGCCTGATGGACGCGACAGAAGCCCCGCGCCTGCGTGCCCGCCAGGCCAGCCGCGCCAAGGCCCGGGCTTGCACCACGGCCAGGAAGATCACGCGCGAGGCCATCCAGCTGCATGGCGCGGTCGGCTACACCGACGAGTTCGACATCGGGCTTTACCTGAACAGGGCGCTGGTGCTCTCGGCCTGGCTGGGCGACGACGTCCATCACCGGCGGCTCTGGCTGAACGCCCGCAACGCAGAGGAGGCCGCCGAGTGATCGACTACAACGCCATGAGCGACGCGGACTTCCGCAGTGAGATACGGCAGTTCTTCGAAACCGAGTATCCCGAAGAGCTGCGCAATCTTTCGCATCGCCCGAAGTTCGCCGAAATCGAGCACTGGCACCGCAAGCTTCATGCCAAGGGCTGGGTCGCACCGGCCTGGCCTGCGGAGTACGGCGGCATGGGGCTGAACGCGGCCAAGCTTCTCATCTTCTATGAGGAACAGCAGCGTTGGGGGGTCGTGCGCGGCCGCGACATGGGCGTGCAGATGGTCGGTCCGCTCATCATCAAGTTCGGCACCGATGCTCAGAAGGCATACTGGCTGCCCCGCATTCTGAGCTGTGAGGACATTTGGTGCCAGGGCTATTCCGAGCCGGGCGCAGGGTCCGATCTGGCGAACCTGCGCACGAACGCCGTGATCGACGGGGACGAGTTCGTGATCAACGGACAGAAGATCTGGACGACGATGGCGCATGACTCGACGCACATTTTCATGCTGGTGCGCACCGATCCGAAGGCCCCAAAGAAGCAGCAGGGCATCAGCTTCATTCTTGTGCCGATGGATCAGCCGGGGGTCGAGGTCCGAACGATCACCACGCTGGCGGGCGAAACCGAGTTCTGCGAGGTCTTCTTCGACGATGCCCGCACCCCGTGCGAAAATCTGGTCGGCGAACTGAACAAGGGCTGGACCATGGCCAAGTCCCTGCTCAGCTTCGAGCGGGTGTTTATCGGCGCACCGAGTCTGGCCCAGAACGCGCTTGGTCAGCTTGAAACCTACGCCCGCGGTGCCGGCCGCTTCGACGACCCGGTCTTTTGCGATCGGTTCGCCGAGGTCGCGCTCGATGTCGAGGATCACGCGGCGCTTTACGCGCGCTTCGCCGATCAACTCAAGCGGGGCGAACCGCTGGGTGCGGATGTCTCGATGCTCAAGATCTGGGTGACCGAGACGTTTCAGAAGATCACCGAACTCATGATCGAGGTGGCAGGACCCGACGGCGGCACCCTCGGCCCATTGCAGGTCGGCAATGTTGGCGTCGATGTTCTGGCGGCCTTCTACAAGGCCCGGCCGACCACGATCTACGGCGGGTCGAACGAAATCCAACGCAACATTCTATCGAAAGCTGTCCTGGGCCTGCCGGGCTGATCACGAGGGAGGATTTATGATGTCCGATCGTTACGCGAAATACGACAAGCTGAAATTCGATTATCCGGCCGAGCGCGTGCTGCGCATCACTTTCGACCGGCCCGAGACCTTCAACTCGGTGGACGCCGAGACCCACACGCAGATGACCGATATGTGGATCGACATCGATCGCGATCCCGACATCAATGCGGTGATCGTCACCGGTGCAGGCAAAGCGTTTTCGGCGGGCGGCGATTTCAGTCTGATCGAGAGCATGATCGGCAATTCGCACGAGATCATGAAGACGTGGAAAGAGGCCAGGAACCTCGTCTACAACATCATCAACTGCAACAAGCCGATCATCTCGGCGATTAACGGTCCCGCGGCCGGCGCCGGCCTGGTCGTCGGAATCCTGGCCGACGTGTCGATCGCGGGCAAGAAGGCCAAGATCGTTGACGGCCATCCCCGTCTCGGCGTCGCCGCCGGTGATGTCGCCGCGATCATCTGGCCGCTGCTGTGCGGCATGGCCAAGGCGAAATACTATCTGATGACCTGCAAGCCGGTCTCGGGCGAGGAAGCAGACCGGATCGGCCTGGTGTCGATGTGCGTCGAGGATGACGTTCTGCAGCAGACCGCGCTCGACATCGCGACCGAGCTTGCGAATGGCTCGCAGAGCGCGATCCGCTGGACCAAATACTCGCTCAACAACTGGCTGCGTCAAGCCGGACCGATCTTCGACGCCTCCACCGCCCTCGAGATGCTGGGTTTCATGAGCGAGGACGTGAAAGAAGGCGTCCTGTCGCATCGCGAGAAGCGCGCGCCAAACTTCCGCAAGGACTGTCCGATCTGACCCGTGAGTAGCAGGGGAGACCATAAAGCAATGTCCATTGACATCTATCAGGACATCGCGACCGCCTACAGCGCAGCTGCAACGAAGGCACCGGGACTGAAGGCACGGTTCGCCGCGGCAGGGTTCGACCCTGCGAAGGTTTCATCTCTTGCGGATCTTTCCCGGTTACCGGTGATGAAAAAAGAGGAACTTCTTAAACTCCAAAGAGAGAGACCGCCATTCGGCGGGTTTCTCGCCGCCGACCTGACGGATGTCTCGCGCATTTATGTCTCGCCCGGCCCGATCTTTGAACCGGCGCTGCCCGGTGGCGGCGGGCACGGGCTGGACCTGCTGTTCAAGACCGCCGGGGTCGGCAAGGGGGATGTCATTCTGAACACCTGGATGTATCACCTCGTGCCGGCCGGGCTTCTCTTTGACGAGGCGGCGCAGGCCGCGGGCGCCACCGTCATTCCCGGCGGCGTCGGCAACACCGAATTGCAAGCCCAGATCGTCGTCGAGACCGGCGTCACTGCCATCTGCGCGTCGACGGCTTTCTTCCTAATCCTGGCCGACAGAGTGATCGAGACCTATGGCCGCGGCGCCTGGAAAGTGAAGACCGCCTTTCTGGGCGGGGAGATGGGCGACTGGATGGCCAAGCGCCGGCGGATCGAGGCTGATTACGGCGTTTCCACCTGGGCGGCCTATGCCACCGCTGATCTTGGCCTTGTCGCGTATGAGGATGGCGGCGACGGCTATGTGGTGCATCCGGACCGCGTGGTGCAGATCTGCGATCCTGTCCGCGGCGACCAGCTCCCCCACGGCGAGACGGGCGAGGTCGTGGTGACCGCACGCGATGCTACCTGGCCGATGATCCGCTTTGGCACTGGTGACAGCGCCCTCGCGCTGGAGAGGAACCAGGACGGCAGTGTGCGCCGGCTTTCGGCGCTGCAGGGCCGGGTGGGCGCGGCGGTGAAGGTGCGCGAGATCTTCGTCTACCCACGCGTGATCGAGGAGGTGGTGATTGCCACACCCGGCGCAATAGCGGCTCAGGCCGTGGCGACGCGCGAAAACGACCGAGATCTTATCCGCATCTCGATCGTTCTGCAGGAGGGCGCCGACCGCATTGCGGCCGAAGCGGCGGCCAAAGAAGCGTTCCAGCGCCATGCCCGCATCCGTGCAGACGAGATCATCTTCATTGATGCGCTTCCCGAGGACGCGCCCCTCATCGTCAATGGCAAGGACATCTGAAGCCACAGCTCAAGCTCCAGCGACGGTCAAGCGAGCGCCACCAAAGCAGGTGTGAGCCTCACCGTCGACGAACCCATACTCGATTCAGGAGAAGGCCTCTTGAAAGTTCTCGTCCCGGTGAGGCGGTGGTCGAGGCGAGCGTGAAGCCGCGCGTAGGCTTTCGGTAGACAAAGCTCTCCAATCGCTGCATCTATTGGAAATTATGCCTCAGTTTCCCTTCCATTCGCCACCGGTGGCAGGACAAGTTATCTCGGTTGCGCCAGGGGTTCTCTGGGCCCGCATTCCGCTGCCGTACCGTCTTGATCACGTGAACGTCTATCTTGTCCAGGATGGCGACAGCTGGACGCTGATCGACACCGGCATCAATACGGACGAGGCGAAGGCAGCTTGGCAGGCTCTCTTGGGAGGACCGCTATCGCATGTCTCCATTTCGCGCGTCGTCGTGACCCATCATCATCCGGACCACATCGGGCTTGCAGGATGGCTTTGCGGCAAGTTTGGCGCCGAAATGCTGACAAGCCAGACTGCCTATATGACTAGCAGGGTCATCTCCCTTGCCCCGCACGAGACGGGGCTTCGCCACTATTTCGATTTCTATGTTAACCACGGCATGAGCGAGGAAGGCGCCGGACTCGTCGCCATTCACGGTAGCGAATATCTGATGCTCGTTGCGGAACTGCCTCCCACCTTTCTCAGGCTCGTTCTGGCCGACAAAATCACGATCGGACGCCGGGAATTCAGGGTGATCACTGCGGACGGGCATGCCCCCGAGCAGATCCTTCTTTACTGCGAGCAGGATAGGCTGTTGTTCGCTGCCGATCAGATCATCGAGAAGATCTCGCCCAATGTCAGCGTGTTCGCCGGCGAGCCTAATGGCGACCCGCTCGGACATTTTCTCAGGACACTGCGCTTTATGCGTCAGGAACTGCCGGACGATGTCCTGGTGCTGTCGGGGCACGGCCGCCCGTTCTACGGGCTGCATGAACGATGTCTCGAACTTGAGGCACACCACGAAGGACGCTGCCAACGGATCCGGGAAGCATGCGCAAAAGCGCCGCACTCAGTGGCGGATCTCGTTCCTATCCTCTTCACCCGCAAGCTCGACGCCCACCAAATGAGTTTCGCGTTCACGGAAACGCTGGCTCATATCAACCGGCTGGTACGAAGATCGGAACTGGCCGCGGTCAGAACTGCGGAGAAGGTCCGCTATGTCACCACCTGATATCCCAGGCGCGTGAGAACGATAATGTTGCCGTGCCTGTGGGGCGTCATTCTTGTCATGGTTCCGAGTGGATGCTCCAACAACGCCGCGGAAAGGGCCCTGCGGAGTTTGGCCCTCGGACGAAAATCATGGCTCTTCGCCGGGTCCGAACGCGGGGCCGACCGCGCGGCCGTCATGTCGCTCGGGCTCAACCGCGACCTTGTCGCCGCCGTGCATTCCATATGGCGGGCTCGTCTTCCGCGACGTCACCACGGTCCGCTTCCCGGCCAAGGCGGCGGACGCCGCCGTCGACGGGTTGATCGCCGTCACCTACGGCGCGGGCGGCCATGCCGGCCTGATCAGCCCTTTCGCAGCGCTGCACGAGATCCGGCAGATATTCGACGGAACGCTGCTTGTCGGCGGCGCGCCTGATGGGTGCGGACTTGGTCTATATGAGCACCTGCTCCATGGCGACGGCCGAGGCGGTCGAGCGACAGAGACAGATGCTACCTAAAGTGAAGGCAGCCGATATCGTCTATACTCCGGCCGTCAGTGGCGCGCCAGGCAATTTCCTGCGCGCAAGCCTCGCGACGGCGGGCAGGAACCTCCGACGACCTCACTCAGCTCAAGAGCGGCGCGGATCAACGCCTGTCGGGTCTGCTCGGAAGAGCCGGCGTGAGGGGGTCGGGTTTGCATGGTTTCATGTCCAAGTCACTGAGGCCCGAGTTCGCGCGAGGCACGACTCGATGCGGCGGCGTTGATGCGGCTGACCGCCCGACCGAAGAGGGCCGTGCCCAACATAGTTAGTCGGTCGCGCCGACAGAGGCGCTGTGCGCGTCGAGCCTGCGACGGGTTTCGGCGCGATACAGCAGCCATGTCGGCAACAGCGCAATCGCAAAGACGATCGCCACAACAATGAAGCCATCGCGGAACGCGGCCGTATTCGCCTGAATTGCGATGCTTTGCGCGAGAAAGGACATCGCCGCCGGCAGTTGTTGGAAATCCGGTATGCCGGCCGCCTTGACCATTCCCGCCACCTGGTTCAGCAGTGAAATTGTCGCGGTGTTGTCGCTGGTCTGGGTCGCGGCGAATGCGTCGGCGTGCATCACGGTCCGTCGCTCGAGGAAGACGGCAAGCAGGTTGACCCCGAAGGCACCGCCGAGCTGTCGTATGAAATTGATCGCTCCGGAGCCCTGGGCGACCAGCATTGCGGGCAACACCTTCAGCGAACTTGCGGTCAACGACGGGAAAATGAGGCCCAGACCGACCCGCGACAGGACGGTGAGCCAGGCGAGCGTCCAGAAGCTCGTGTTGATGTCGATGTCCGCCGTGAGATAGGAGGAATAGGCGAAGATCGCGAGACCGGAGCCGATCAGCCAGCCTGACGGGAGGCGATCGGACATGCGCCCGGCGATGGGGAATACGAGCACCAGAACAAAGCCCGAGGGCATCAGCAGCAGGCCCGCCTGTGTCGGCGTCAACCCCTGGATCGTCTGGACGAACAGCGGGACGAGATAGGTCGAGCCGAAGAGGCCCGCGCCCATGATGAAGCCGACCAGACAGGCGGAGGCGAAGGGCAACTGCGCGAAAAGCCGCATGTCGAGCATCGGCTTTTCGGTGCTGATCTCCCAAAGAACGAACCCTGACGCTGCAAGCGCGGCAATCGCGAACTGCGCGAGGATCGGATCCGAGGTCCAGCCCTCGCGCTGGGCGTTGGTCAGTGCGTTCAACAGAAAACCGAGAAAGACGCAAAGAAGGATCATGCCGGTCCAGTCGAATCCCGGGCGCGGCCCGCTTTCGGCCCGCGATGGCAGAAAAAGGTTCGATAGGACAATGGCTAGCGCGGCAAAGGGAAGACCGAGATAAAAGACATACCGCCAGTTGAATGCATCGATCAGGACGCCGCCGATCCATGGTCCGAGCGCCGGTGCGAGCACGACGCCAATGCCGAATATCCCCATGGCGGCACCGCGCTGGTTCGCCGGAAAGACCTGGAAGAGCAGAACCATTGCAAGTGGCTGTACGATTCCGGCGGCCGCCCCCTGGATCACCCGCGCAATGGTCAGCACGGTTTCGTTGGGAGCAAGCCCGCCTAGGACCGATCCCGCCGCGAACAGCATGAGCGCCGTGATCATGCTTAGCCGTTGGCCGAAGGCCCTGTTGGCCCAGTCGGCCAGCAGCATCGTCGCGGTCATCGCAGCGAGGAATCCGGTCGAAATCCATTGCGCCTCGACCTGGCTGATGCCGAACGTCCCCATGACCCCGGGAATTGCGACATTGACGATCGTGGTCGAGAGCACGACCGCAATCGCGGCGATCATCACGGTTCCCGTCGCCAGCCAACGGTAGGCCGGACCATAACGGTCGAAGAGATTATCGATCGACGACATCGATGCTGACTTCCACCATCATTCCGGGACGCAGCAGACCGTCCTGTTTTCCGATGGAAATCCGCACCGGCAGGCGTTGGGTCACCTTGGTGAAGTTGCCGCTCGGATTGGGGCTGGGCAGCAGGGCGAACTGGCTTGTAGCCGCTGCGCCGAGCCGCACGACCTCGCCGTGGAATTCCCGTCCGGGATAGGCGTTGACGGTGATCCGAGCGGGTGCGCCAATTTGAACATTCCGGAAATCCGTCTCCTTTACGTTCGCATCGACCCATACGTTCTCGGGATCGTGATAGATAAGCAGCCTGGTGCCGGGCGATACGTATTCACCGGCGTCAACGAAGGTGCTGTCGATCACGCCGTCGAACTCCGCTCGGATTTCGCGCTTCGTCAGGTCGATGCGCTTCTGTTCGATCTGCGCGGTCAATGCTTCGATCTGTGCATCAAGCGTGGCGATCTGCCGTTCAAGCACGCCGATCTGGGCCTCCTCCGCCTCGACCACCTGCAGATTTGCCTTGGCGGTCTCAATGCCTGCCGCGGTCGAACGCTCCTGTTGCGTAGCGGCCGCGAGCCGGGCTTCTGCATCCTCGAGCTGCTGGATTGACAGAACATTTCGCCCCGCAAGAGCCGTGACGCGGTCGAACTGGGATTGCGCGTTCTCGAGCGTCGCCTCGGCAGATGCGTGCGCGGCTTCCGCAGCGGTAATTTGGGCGCGGGCGGCGTCAAGCTTGGCGGCGACCTGGGTTCGTATCAAGTCCTGCTGCGCGCGCAACTGGTTCTGCTGTGACTTGACGCCGGATACCTGAGCCTTCAAGCCTTTCAGCTCTTGCGCGACGGAGGCCGAATCCAGCGTCGCAAGAACCTGGCCCTTCGCGACCCTGTCTCCCGCAATGACGGAAAGCGTCACGATCCTGCCAGAGACCTCGCTGCTGACGGCGACCAGATTGCCGGCGATGCGGGCATCGTCCAGGAAGACATGGGTCCACCGCGCCGCCAGCCACGGATAAGTGAAATAGGCTGCAACACCAAGCGCCGCCAGAATCACCACCGTTCGGACGAGGCGGCGGACTCTTCCGTCGCGCCGCCCTGGTGAGGCGGTTGTTTCGACGGTGTCCCCCGAAGGCTCAGCTTCGGCGACGTCCAGCTCCCTCACCTTCGCGTACTGCGAGGGCTTTGCTTCCATGTTCATTCTAAAACCCTTCAAGTCGGCTGCCGATGAGACGCAGCACGCGATGCGCGGTCGCCAGATCATCCGGGTGAATCCCGTCCATCACTTCTTTCCTGAAAGCATCCGCAATGCGATCTATCTCGTCGATGACCGCCCTAGCGCTCTCGGTGAGGTGGATTTTCTTGACGCGCCGGTCATCGCCGGCCTCGAGGCGCTCGATCAGCCCCCGCTCCTGGAGCGCATCCAGCAGACGCACCAAGGTGGGCCCTTCCACGCCGATCTTGTCGGCAAGGTCCCTTTGCGCAAGACAGCCTGAGTGCCGCAGATGCAGAAGTGCAATCCACCGCGCCTGCGTCAGCCCCAGATGCTTCACGCGCGCGTCGAGGAGCGTTCGCCAACGGCGCCCGACCCGGCCAAGTTCCACGGCAAACTCTTTGCTCGGATCCAAAGTCTTAGCTTTCTTATTGATAGTGTGCTACTGATTAGCTTAGCCTCGATCATGAAGCAAGGGCTACGATATGTACCGCAAGGTGCTGCTGGCGTATGATGGGTCTGCCGACGGGCGTCTTGCCCTTGGCGAGGGAGCGCGGCTTGCGCAGCTATGCGGAGCGCAGGTTTGCCTGCTGGCAGTGGTGCAGATTTCCACGGGCATGGTGTTTGCGGAGGGCATGCATCCGGGAATCGTCGGCGACCAGAGCGAGGTCTACCGAAACATTCTCGCCGAAGGCGAGCGGCGGTTGCGAGACATGGGCTCCGACCCGAAGTCCGCCTCAATATGGGTGACCCCGGACCGGAGATTTGCGCCGTCGCAAGGGAGATCGATGCCGATCTTGTTGTCATCGGACACCGCCAGCATGGAACCCTGGCAAGGTGGTGGTCAGGGTCGGTGGCCACATATCTCGCCGACCATCTGACCTGCAGCCTGCTGATCGGGCGGATGGAGATGTCCAACCCGCACTCCGACAGGCCGAAGGTCCGGTCAAAGGCTCTTTGACAAACCATGCCAGACAGAGTCCCGAGCAACCAAGTCGTCCAAATCGATCAAGCCCGTGTTTGCTTGCCGGGAGACGTCGCCCTTGCCCTTGAAGGGCTCGCCTTTGCCAAGTCGTTCCACCGACAGCTTTCGTTCGAATTCGAGGCCGCCGGGCTTGCAGTGACGCCTGCCGAGGCCCGCGTGCTCCTGACCGTGGCGCAAAATGAAGGCCTCCGCCAGACGCAGTTGGCCCAATTGCTTTCCTGCGAGGCGATGACCCTCGTCGGCGTGCTCGATCGCTTGCAGGCTGCGGGCCTGGTCAAGCGGGAGCCTGACGAAAACGACCGCCGAGCGAAGCGGGTTCTATTGCGGCCCGCGGCGATTCCCCTCGTCAGAAGGATCAAGAAAGTCTTCACCGAACTCTGCGTTGCCACTTGCAACGGACTGGACGATGAAGCAGCCAAACAGTCCCGGGACACCCTTTCGCGAATGCGTGGGAATCTGGCGGAGCTGGCGGCAGGCGCGTATCCGGCGAGCAGAATTGATCAGCCGGCGGAGGAGAGTTCCGGCCACGACCGGGAAGGCACGGTGGAGCACAACCAAAATGGCCGTCTTTCTCCGTCTCAGTGCCGGATGGCCAGAGCGGGGCTGGGACTTTCCGTCCGTGAGCTTGCGAAACAGGCAAAAGTCTCTGGACTTACTGTTACCCGCTTCGAGAACGGCAACGTCTCGTGCCCGGACGAAGTGCTGGACGCTCTGAAACAGGTCTTGGAATCAAACGGCGCGGAGTTCATCAGCGAGAACGGGCGCGGCCCGGCTGTGCGGCTCCGAAAGTAAAGATTTCCGGCAGGGACGGCGTGTCTCTTCGCAGAACAACCATCAGCATCAGTGTGACGAGGCAGCGAGCGTGCCCTGATCGAGGTGAAATGCCGCCGTCCCCAATATTGGAATGCGCAGCACCCAGGCGAGCCGGATTTCCCACAGGGGCGCAGAATCGAACTGGAACTGCGGATTTCCTCCAGACCGGATGATGCTTCCGACTTGTTTTTCATCCGAAAGTTCATGCTCCGTAACCTGCCTGTTCGTCCGCAACCGGCATTGTGGCAAACTCAATCGTATCGAGCCGGAAACCGAGAACTCCTGTCCGTCGCAATCTCGCCTCATCGGGCTTCCCGGGTAGTGTCGATAGTTCTGCAAATTCGCTGATTGGGGCGGTCACGGCCGCGCGCCTGAGGCCGAGCCGTTCTTCAGCTCCACGCCCAAGTTCGCAGGATGCTGGAATCCGTCGACCTGTTCAGCATGACCGCAGCCGCCTCTTATGGCAGTCGGCGCAACCGTTTGTCGCCACAGCGCAATATGGCTGTCGAAACCTATGAGAACCGGCTCGAGGCAGACCGCTGCATCAGCAGCGGCGACCTCAAGGAACACAAGAAACTCAATGCTGCCGCGTGACCAATTTTATGGCCGACCCAAGTTGCTGAACTTGACGCACACGACCGTGCGCGGCCACGTCGAGCGCAGCCTTGGCATGCCGCCCGTCAATGCAGATCGCCGGCAGCCCTGTGCTGTCGGCGCATCGTAGAACCACTCCGACAGCGGCCCCGTCTCGAAGATGATCCGGCGGGCATACGGTGCGCGCTTGCCGATCACCGCCGCGAGCAGTTGAGGTCCGGAGGCGCACTTGCCCTGCCAAGTCCTCTTGCCGTCATTTCATGGATAGTAAATTTGGCGCCAAGTACCGCGCCGCCTTTCAGCGACCGGATTCTTGCCGCCCCTGACCTGCCGCTCGAATAAACAGAACACTTCCTCTGATCACGGCTCGACAATCTCATCGGCGATGAATGGCATGGATGGCTACGTGCGCCCGCGTCCGAGGCAATCGAACTGAGTACCATCACTCGGCCAAGGTCGCCGCGGAAATCGCCCGCATCTCTCCGCAGGCGGAAATGGATATCGACATGGTGACCGCGATTGTCGCCAAGGAAGAGCGATGCAGCGGTTGACGTGCGGGTGTGCGTGCCGCTTGCGCGCTGCGCCCGGCAAGGGAGGCTTCGCCGCGGCGGGCGAGATCGGTCCGGCCCCGCAAATCTGCCGGGTTGCCCGCCGCGCCCTTGCCCGGCTTGCTCTTCGCGGCCTGCCGATCCTCGTCCCGGCACAGACCGGGAGCGGGAATCGGATAAGAGGAGCGCGCGAAGGCGCAGGCGAGACATGGAAAAAGCAGACCTGGAAGAGTTGAGAGGGAAGGTGCCCTGCAGCGCCGTGCTGGAGGACGCGGGGTTCGCGCTCGATCTCAGGGAGAGCAGCGGCAAGGCGATGAAGTATCGCCGCGCCAGCGAGATCGTCATCGTCATCCATGACGGCAACGGCTGGTTCGATCCCTTGTCGGATGCAAAGGGCGACGTCTTCTCCCTGGTGGAACATCTCGACGGCATACCTTTTGCCGCCGCGCTCTATGTCGTTGCCGAACTGGTCGGCTTTGTACCGTCCGAACCGGTCTGGACACACGAGGCCAGGGACCGTGCGCCCGACCTGACGATCGTGGAACGCTGGCGGGTCCGGCGAAAACCCTGGCCCGGCTCGGCGACATGGCGTTATCTCCGCGACACGCGCCACATTCCCGAGGCAGTGATCCGCATAGCCGTTGCCGCGAACCTCTTGCGCGAAGGCCCGAAGGGCAGCATGTGGGCCGGCCATACCGATTCCGCCGGCGAGGTGACCGGCTGGGAGGAGCGTGGTCCCGATTGGCGCAGCTTCGCGACCGGAGGCGCCAAGGTGCTGTTCCGCCTCGGCCGGCCCGATGCGCTCCGGCTCTGTGTCACCGAGGCGGCAATCGACGCCATGAGCCTGGCCGCGATCGAGGACATCCGAGCGGATACCCTCTATATGAGCACCGGCGGCGGCTGGGCCCCGGCCTCGGCCGAGGCCCTTCGCGCACATGCCCACCGGACGGGCGCCCATCTTGTGGCTGCCACCGACAACAACGCACAGGGCGAGACATACGCCGGCCGTCTGCGAGAGCTTTCTGCCGAGGCAGGATGCGGCTTCGAGCGGATGTGTCCGCTGGCGGAAGACTGGAACGCGGAATTGGGAAGGAACCAGGAATCGAGAGGGAGGGAGAACTCGAAGGAGAATGGCTGCCGCATGCCCGCCGGCCGCCTCAAGGGTGACGCTTCGCCCGGCTGAGGCCCGGCCCTTGACACGGCCGGACGGAGAGGCGGCCGCTTGAGAGGGGTCCGGAAGGGCTGAAGACGATGGCGACGTCGAGAGGATGAGCTGCGCTCCAGCCCCGGAGGCCAAGGAGCCCACCCATGACCCTCTCTCCCATCCGCAAGATCTATTTCGGGGTTGCCGAACGCCGGCAGATGTTCCGTCTGTTCGATCGCCACGCCCAGCGCCCGAACCGTTGGCAGAACGACGACGGTGCCCTGTTCGCGGGCGAATGGTTCGAGATTGCCCGGCCCGAACACGATTACATGCTCGATATCCTGCCGCCGCTCTGGATGCGCGGTGAGATGTTCGCCCTGGGCGAATTCCTGACTGGCAGCATCACCAGCGTGTTCTATGCGCTGCGCATCAATGGGGCGGAGCGCTACTTCCATGCCTATTGCGATCTCGCCCGGCCTGGTTCGCCGGTCGAGATGCGCGACGCGATCGTCGAGCGGGAGCGCCGCCCGGTCAGGGCGATGACCCGCGAGGAGCGCATCGAGCATATCTGGAGCGCCACCGAGGACCGGTATCGCGGCTATGCCGGGGCGGGTTATCCGCCCGAGCATCGGGGCCAGCGCACCGTCATCGTCTATGGCAGGCATGAAAGCAGCTTCGCGCTACTGGATTATCTGACCGACGCGCAAATCGCGGAAAAGCTCCCGGTTCATCTGCGCCACCTGCCGCTCGCCGAGGCCGCGTGAGGCCGCCATGTTCACGTTCCCGATCATGGCCGTGCGCAAGGTCATCGCGCGCGGGGAAGCGGACGCGGCCGCCAACGGCGGCTTCCGCAATCCCTACTACGGCTTGAAACCCGGCCAGGGCGAAAAGCCCGGCCTGTGGCTCGTTGGCGACGAGGGCGTCTACATCATCTCGAACGGCAGGCTAGGCGATGGCGAGACACCGCTCGTCGTCTATTCCGCCGAATGCCACCCAAAGGGCAATCCGGATTGGTGGGACTACAAGCGCCGGTATTTCGGGGGCGATGACGGCATCGAATTCATCGATGCCGACCTGCTGATCCCGAGCTTCAACCGGAACTTCGGCGCCACCCATCTGGGGGTACAGCTCACCGAGCACGACATCTCACTCTCGCTGATCACCCGCTGACCCCATCCCGAATCTGTCACGTGCGTCGCGCCACCGGCCAATCCCGGCGGCGTGCGGCCGCGCACCCCAACACATGGAGAACAACCCATGCCCAATGACGACCCCTTCACGCTCGTGTCTTCCGGCAACACCCTTTCAGCCGGCCTCGGTCTTGGCGTCACCGCGTTCGGCACGACAATCGAACCGCCGGAGGATCACGAGGATACGCCGGAAGAGCCGGCGCCCGCGGCTACACAGCGCCCCGGCAAGACACCGGACAAAGGACGCGGCGAGAACTTCCATCTCGCCGGCGGTCGCGGTCTGGCCCGTGGCTGGAGACAACGCGCCCAGGACAATATCGCCGCCATCGCGCTCGCCCAGTCGATTGAATCCGAAGCCCGCCCGGCGACGGTCGAGGAACAGGCGGCGCTCATCAAGTTCACCGGGTTCGGCGCCTCGGAACTCGCCAATGCGGTGTTCCGGCGGCCGGGCGAGGCGGACTTTCGCAAAGGCTGGCAGGAGATCGGTTCCGATCTGCAGGATGTTACCTCAGTGCAGGAATACGCTTCGCTTGCCCGCTGTACGCAGTATGCGCATTTCACGCCGGAGTTCATCGTCCGGGCCATCTGGTCGGGCTTGCTGCGGCTTGGCTGGCGCGGCGGTCGGGTGCTCGAACCCGGCATCGGCACAGGGCTGTTTCCCGCCCTGATGCCCGAGGACCTGCGCCCGGTCGCCCATGTCACTGGTGTCGAGCTCGACCCGGTCACAGCGCGGATCGCCCGCCTGCTCCAGCCCCGCGCCCGGATCGTCAACGGCGATTTCGCCCGTATGGATCTGCCCGCGCATTTCGACCTGGCGATCGGCAATCCACCCTTTTCCGACCGCACGGTGCGCTCGGACCAAGCCTATCGCGGCCTCGGTTTGCGGCTGCATGACTATTTCATCGTCAAGGCGATCGACCGGCTGAAGCCCGGCGGGCTTGCGGCTTTCGTCACCTCCAGCGGCACCATGGACAAGGCCGATCCATCCGCGCGGGAAACGATCGCCCGACAGGCCGACCTTGTCGCCGCCCTCCGCCTGCCTGAGGGCAGTTTCCGGGCCGAGGCCGGCACGAATGTGGTGGCCGACATCCTCTATTTCCGGAAGCGCAGGCCAGACGACGCCGAGGGCGACATGTCCTGGCTGGAAACAGAAGAGGTCCGGCCTGCAACCGAGGACGAGGGCCCCATCCGGGTCAATCGCTGGTTCGCGCAGCATCCGGATCACGTGTTGGGAATCCATGCCACGACGTCCGGACCGTTCGGCGAGACCTATACCTGCCTGCCGCAGCGAGGTGTCGATCTGGAGCAGGCGCTTGGCGCCGCCACCCGTCTTCTTCCGGAAGCGATCTATGACGGTGAGCCCGAAGCCGTCGATCCGGAAACCGATGCAGGCGATGCCCACGAATTCGATGAGCCCGATGGGCAGGGCATCCGCGAGGGCAGCTTCTTTGTCGGCAAGAACCAGGCGCTGATGCAGGTGCGCGACGGTGAACCCGTCACCATCACGGTGCGCAAGGGCCGTGCCGCAGAAGGCGTCTCCGACAAACAGGCCAGGATCATCCGAAAGCTGATCCCGATCCGCGACGCCGTGCGCGAGGTCCTCAAGGCTCAGGAGCTCGATCAGCCCTTCAAGCAGCACCAGGTTAGGCTGCGCATCGCCTGGTCGAACTTCGTGCGCGCCTTCGGTCCGGTCAATTCCACGACCGTATCGGTGAAGGAGGATCTTGAGACCGGCGAAGTCCGCGAGACGCACCGCCGCCCCAATCTCCAACCCTTCCTCGACGACCCCGATTGCTGGCTCGTCGCCTCGATCGAGGATTACGACCTCGAGACGAACACGGCGCGCCCCGGTCCGATCTTCACCGAGCGGGTGATCGCTCCGCCCTCGGCGCCGGTCATCACCTGTGCCGCCGATGCGCTGGCCGTGGTGCTCAACGAGCGCGGTCATGTCGATGTCGATCACATTGCCGAGCTCATGCATGCCGATGTGGACACCGTCATCGCCGAGCTGGGTGACGCCGTTTTCCGCGAACCCGAGACCGGGTCCTGGCAGACCGCCGACGCCTATCTCTCGGGCAAGGTGCGCGACAAGCTCAAGGCCGCGGAAGCCGCCGCTGCACTCGATCCGGTGTTTGAATGCAATGTCCGGGCGCTGCGTGACGTCCAGCCTGCCGACCTCAGCCCGTCCGATATCACGGCGCGACTGGGTGCCCCCTGGATTCCCGCCACCGACATTGTCGATTTCGTCAGGGAGATGATGGGCGCCGACATCAGGATCCGCCACATGCCCGAACTCGCCTCCTGGACGGTCGAGGCACGACAGCTCGGGTATACCGCCGCGGGGACCTCGGAATGGGGCACGGATCGGCGGCACGCCGGCGAGCTGCTTGCCGACGCGCTCAACAGCCGGGTGCCGCAGATCTTCGATACCATCAAGGACGGCGACAGCGAAAAGCGCGTCCTCAATGTGGTCGACACCGAGGCGGCCAAGGAGAAGCTCACAAAGATCAAGACGGCCTTCCAGACCTGGATCTGGTCCGATCCCGACCGCACCGACCGGCTTGCCCGGGATTATAACGACCGGTTCAACAACATCGCTCCGCGAACGTTCAACGGCGATCACCTTCAGCTTCCGGGCGCCTCAGGCGCCTTTTGTCTTTATGGGCACCAGAAACGCGGCATCTGGCGCATCATTTCGGCGGGTTCGACCTATCTCGCCCACGCCGTCGGCGCCGGCAAGACCATGACCATGGCCGCCGCAATCATGGAGCAGAAGCGGCTCGGGCTGATCGCCAAGGCGATGCTGGTCGTTCCCGGTCATTGCCTGGCGCAGGCGGCGCGCGAGTTTCTGGCGCTCTACCCGGCCGCCCGCATCCTTGTCGCCGACGAGACCAACTTCACCAAAGACAAGCGGCATCGCTTCCTCGCCCGTGCCGCCACGGCCAAATGGGATGCGATCATCATCACCCATTCGGCATTCAGGTTCATTTCCATTCAGTCCGCCTTCGAGCAGCAGATGATCTCCGACGAGCTCGAGCTCTACGAGGAACTGCTGACCAAGGTGGACGGCGACGACCGCGTGTCGCGCAAACGGCTCGAGCGGCTGAAGGAGGGGCTTCAGGAACGGCTCGAAGCGCTCGCGACGCGCAAGGACGATCTTCTGACCATCTCCGAGCTCGGCATCGACCAGATCATCGTCGACGAGGCCCAGGAATTCCGCAAGCTCTCCTTTGCCACCAACATGTCAAGCTTGAAGGGGGTCGATCCGAACGGGTCGCAACGGGCGTGGGACCTCTACGTCAAGTCCCGCTTCGTTGAAACCAAGAACCCCGGCCGCGCGCTGGTGCTGGCCTCGGGCACCCCGATCACCAACACGCTCGGCGAGATGTTCTCGGTGCAGCGCTTCCTCGGCATAGAGGCGCTGAAAGAGCGTGGTCTGCACGAGTTCGACGCCTGGGCATCGACCTTCGGCGATGTGACGACCGAACTCGAGCTTCAGCCATCGGGCAAGTACAAGCCGGTCACGCGCTTTGCCACCTTCGTCAACGTCCCCGAGCTCATCGCCATGTTCCGCTCCTTTGCGGACGTCGTGTTGCCCGAGGACTTGCGGCAGTATGTGAAGGTGCCGGCGGTCTCGACCGGCAAGCGGCAGATCAGGACCTCCAGGCCGTCCGCCGCTTTCAAACGCTACCAGACCGTGCTCGATGCGCGCATCAAGGCGATCGAGGAACGAGAGGGACCGGCAAGGCCCGGAGACGACATCCTCTTGTCGGTGATCACCGACGGCCGCCACGCTGCGATCGATCTGCGCCTGGTCGACCCCGATAATGGAGACGAGCCCGACAACAAGCTCAACGACCTGATCGGCAACGCCTTCCGCATCTGGTCGGAAACCTCACAGAACATTTATCGCAAGCCTGATGGCGATTGCTTTGAGCTGCCCGGTGCCGCGCAGATGATCTTCTCCGATCTCGGCACGATCAGCGTGGAAAAGAGCAGGGGGTTCTCTGCCTACCGCTGGATCCGGGACGAGCTCGTGCGCAGGGGCGTGCCGGCGTCGGAAATCGCCTTCATGCAGGATTACAGACGCGCGCAGGCCAAGCAGCGGTTGTTCGGCGACGTCAATGCCGGCAAGGTCCGGTTCCTGATAGGCTCGTCGGAAACCATGGGCACCGGCGTCAACGCCCAGCTCCGCCTCAAGGCCCTGCATCACCTCGACGTGCCGTGGCTGCCCTCGCAGATCGAGCAGCGGGAGGGGCGCATCGGCCGGCAGGGCAATCAGCATGACGAAATCGATATCTTCGCCTACGCAACGGAAGGCTCGCTCGACGCCACCATGTGGCAGAACAACGAGCGCAAGGCCCGGTTCATCGCCGCCGCACTTTCCGGCGACACCTCAATCCGCAGGCTCGATGATATGGGCGAGGGCCAGGCCAACCAGTTCGCCATGGCCAAGGCGATTGCGTCGGGCGATCCGCGCCTGATACAGAAAGCCGGGCTCGAAGCCGACATCGCCCGGCTGGAGCGCCTGCGGGCCGCCCATATGGACGATCAGCATGCGGTCCGCCGTCAGATCCGTGAGGCCGAACGCGGCATTGAGGTCGCGAACCGCCGAATCGCTGACATCGGCATGGACATCGGCCTGCGTCTCCCGACCGCGGGCGAGGCTTTCGCCATGACGGTCGCCGGCAAATCCTTTTCCGAGCGCAAACCCGCCGGCAGGGCGCTGATGAAGGAGATCCTCACGCTCGTCCAGCTCCAGCAGGAAGGTGACACCGCAATCGCCTCGATCGGCGGCTTCGATGTCGAATTCTCCGGCGAACGGTTCGGTGGCGATGGCTACCGCTACACCACCATGCTCATGCGCACCGGCGCCGAATACGAAATCGAACTGCCGGTCACGACGACACCGCTCGGCGCGGTCGCAAGGCTCGAGCACGCGCTCTCGGGATTCGAAGACGAGCGGCTCCGCTATCGCCAGCGTCTGGCGGATGCCGAGCGCAGGCTCTCTTCCTACCGCGCTCGCCAGGGCGAAGCTTTCGCCTTTGCGGGAGAGCTTGAAAACAAGCGCCGGCTATTGGCCGAAATCGAAGCCGAGCTCGCGGACGCAGCGACAGGGTCCGAACGGGCCGCCGCCTGACGAACTCTCTCTGAGGATAGTCGATCAACCGGAGTTGACCGGGACCGGTCGGCGGCTAATCTTGCAACATGCCTGAGCACAAGAACGGAGCCTGGCATGTTCGACATTCCGTCATCATAACCGGCGACCGGCATTGCCCCGTCACGCCGAAGATAATCAAGACAGCACCAGCTCCGTCTGGCCATGCTGCGGTTTGCTTCCATCCAAAACAAACAATCTGCGCCCGCCACACTGGCGGATGCGTCTCAATATATATGGAGTCGGACATGCGCTATGCATTGGTCAACAACGAATGCGTCGAAGCCAGCCACGGTCTTTCTGCCCTGTGCCCGGGCTGCGGACAGCCCATGGTCGCCAAATGCGGCGACCGCCGCGTCCATCACTGGGCGCATCGCGGCAGGCGAACCTGCGATCACTGGTGGGAGCCCGAAACCCGATGGCATCGCCAATGGAAGAGCCGATTTCCGGCCGGTTGGCAGGAGTTCGTCCATGTTGCCGCCGACGGCGAGCGGCACATCGCCGACGTCAGGACCGGTCACGGTCTGGTGCTCGAATTCCAGCACTCCCACTTGCGGCCCGACGAACGGGCCGCGCGCGCGGCCTTCTATCCGAACCGGATCTGGGTGGTTGACGGCACCCGCCTCAAGCGCGATGCGCCGCGCTTTGCTGCAGGTGGGCAAATGCTGCGGCCCACGCCCTGGAGGGGAATTTACACGCTCGCCTTCCCGGGAGAGTGCTTTCCGCCGAACTGGATCGATTGCCGGGCTCCCGCCTTTTTCGATTTCGCGGGTGCGGAACCCGTTGCGCCGGATGCCACGCCCATCGAGCGTTATCTTTGGGGGATTCTGCCAGGGCGGGCGGACGGCCACGGCGTCGTTGTGGCGCTCGGCCGGCGAGGTCTCGTGCGGGCCGCGCACGAGGGTCCGCAGATACTGGACGCGGCACAGATCGTCGGCGTCCTTCAGGCACGATTCCGGGCGGCACGCGTGGCGGCGATGCAGGAGGCCCGCCGGCTCCCATCCGGAAAACGATGGAAGCGCAGGCGCGTGTGGAGAAGGCCGCGGCCACGGCGGCGGTTCTGACGACCTGCGGTCAAGAGCCCGAAACATGACAGGGGAGGGGGAGGAAGAAATACCCCTCGCAGAGCAGCCAGGCCGCTGACGGTTTCACCTCAACCGCACCGCTCGCAATCCCGGCCGCGTCGTCCTGCGCAGGGCTGCCAGCCCTGCTCGCCCTGCCGGGCAGGGATGCTCCGGCGCAGTTGCACCGGCCCGTCCGCTCCGCGGGCCGGGGGGGGGTGTCTTCGGCAAGAAGACGAAAAGGGACCGGCGTGGTGCCGGCTCCCGAACCCCGAAAGGAGCATCCCGATGGAAATCAAGCTCGTCGATCCGCGCGCGCTCGTCGAAAACCCCGACAAGGCCCGCCGCTCGAAATCCAATCCCCAGGCCGATGCGCTGCTGCTCGCAACGATCAAGGCGGTCGGCATCGTGCAGCCGCCAGTCGTGGCGCCTCAGCCGGATGGCGGCAACGGCTTTGTCATCCAGGCCGGGCATCGCCGCGTCAAACAGGCGATCGCCGCCGGTCTCGAAGAGATCACGGTCATTGTCGGAGAGGCCGCCGAGGATGGCGGCGCGATGCGTTCGCTCGTTGAAACGCTTGCCCATGAAGGGCTCAATCCGGTCGACCAGTGGCGCGCGATCGAGCGCCTCGTTGCCATCGGCTGGACCGAAGAGGCGATCGCCGTCGCGCTCGCACTTTCGGTGCGCCAGATCAAGAAGCTCCGGCTTCTCGCCAATGTGCTGCCGGCCATGCTCGATCATATGGCCAGGGGCGACATGCCCAATGAAACCCAGCTCCGCACAATCGCGGCCGCCTCGGTCGACGAGCAGAAGGAGGTCTGGAAGGCCCACAAGCCCGGCAAGGGCGATCCGCAGGTCTCCTGGTGGAGCGTCGCCAACGGTCTCTCCAAGACCCGCATGTATGCGCGCGATGCGAGTTTCGACGACGAACTCACGCAGGCCTATGGCATTTCCTGGGTCGAGGATCTGTTCGCGCCCGCCGACGAGGACAGCCGCTACACCACCAATGTCGAGGCCTATCTCGGTGCCCAGCAGGAGTGGATGACGCGGAACCTGCCCAAGAAGGGGGTCATCACTGAGGCCAACACCTGGGGCCAGCCGGAGCTGCCCAAGAAGGCCGAGCGCGTCTACGGCAAGCCCAAGAAATCCGATCACACCGCCATGTATCTCGATCGCGACGGTAAGGTGCAGACCGTTCACTTCCGGATGCCCGAGCCTAAAGCCGTGAAGGGCAACGGGACCCCGGACGAGGATGCCGTCGTGATGCCCAAGACGCGGCCCGACGTTACCCGCAAGGGCATCGAGATGATCGGGGACTTCCGCACCGACGCCCTTCACGAGGCACTCGGCCGTGCCCCGATCGAGGACGACACGCTGATGGCGTTGCTGGTTCTCGCCTTCGCCGGCCAGAATGTCAGGGTGGACTCCGCCAATGGAGGCGGAGACGATTATCACTATGGCAACCGACGGATCGCGCGTCACGCGGCGGCGCTCTTCGACGCCAAGGGCAAGCTCTCCTTCGACATGGAGACCCTGCGCGTCGCGGTCCGGTCCATGCTGATCGAGGTGCTCTCCTGCCAGGAGAACCGGACCAATAGCGGCATCGTTGCTCGCGCCGCGGGCGATGTGATCGGCGCCGACGGCTTTCTGCCGAACATGGGCACGGAAGAATTTCTGTCCTGCCTGTCGCGCTCCGCCCTCGAAGCATCGTGCGAAGGCACGTCCGTCCTGCCCCGGGCCCGGGTCAAGGATACGCGGACGGCGCTGGTCGAGGCGTTCAACGAGCAGACTTTCGTTCATCCCTCGGCGTTCTTCGCACCCGACCGCGACGCGCTCGCCGCGTGGCTCGCGTCCAACACGGTCACCGAGGAGGACGAGGAGCCGGACGGCACGGACGCCGAACCGGTCGACCCGGACCACGACGACAGCGAGGGGTTCCGCGAGGCCGCCGAATAGCCCGTCCTTCTCTTTCGAATGTCTTTCCGCCGCCGGTCTTCCCCGGCGGCGGCTTCGTTTCAGAATCCACAACCGGAGGACATCATGTCCGCACAACTGATCTTTGACCACGTGCCGCTGGGCGCGATCATCCGCTATTCCGACGGCACCCCGCGGCCCCCCGAGCGCCATCGGCGCAAGCTGCGGGCCTGGGAGAGTCGCAACAACACCGGCCGGCTCGTCAGGAAACAGACTGGCACGCGCGTCGGCGAAACCACGATACCGGCCGCGATTACGCTTCATGAGGGGGATTTCGGCAGCAAGGCGGTGATCGTCCTGCGGGTCTTCAAGACCCTTTCGGTCGATAGCGACCTCGCCTTCACTGTGGTCGAACGGCCCGCCATCGGCTCCGTCCTCGTGCTCGACCGCCCCGGCGATGAGGCCGAGCTCGTCCATGTCGCGGCCAACCGTCAGGCCGCCGATGAATGGTTGTCGCGGAATGGCTATCCAAATGCCATGCTCCGTGAGGTGACCGCCGACGAGGCCGCGGCCGATCAGGTCGAGGGGAGGGCGGCATGATCCGTTCTCATTCATCGCACCCTCGGCCGGGCGGAGCGTCGGACCAGTCGGGGGTTCGCTTCGGCATCAGCGCCGAAGGGTTTCCCGTGGCGCGCGTCGATGACACCGCCTTCGCCATGCTGCCCGGACGCGTCGGCCAGTATTTTCTCGCCACATGCTGGTGCGCGCGCCGGCCGCTGGCGGAACTCACGCGCAATGACTTCTACGGGCATGGTGGCCAACTCGCGGACGAGCCGGAATTCAGGGCAAAGGTGCTCGAACAGGCCGAGCACCAGCGCGAGAAGCGCGCGCTCGGCCGCCGGGAAATGCGCTCCCGCGCCTATACGCCGTGGGGACCCTCGCAGGGCGCGACGGTCTTCGCCGAGGGCATCATCTGCCATTCGACAGCCGGACATGGCGGTTTCCATCTCTCGGGCGCCCGCAATGCCAGCGTCGACTCCAGGCTCCGGAAAAAGGACGGCTGGTACGAGGAAGACGCCGAATGGGCGATCGTTGCGATCACCTTCCCGCACCTGTTCACCGGGTTCGAACGGCGATATGCCGAGCAGACCCGGAAGGACTCCTGGCCGGACGCCTGGGAGGCGATCTTCGGAACCGTTCTGCAGCCCGGCGAATCCCGCGAGAAGGATCGCCGGGCCTTCGAGGCGCTACATAGGGGGGACTGGGTTGTCGTCTCGGCAATCAGCTCAGAGCACCACGATGGTTTCGTTGAGGTGGTCGCCACATTGGGTGGAGGCCGTGGCGAGGGTATCGAGCGCCGGCGCTTTCTGGTCCCGGCCGGCGAGTACGAGGTCGGCCGTTTTGGCTTCGTCGTCGATCCGGCGCGCCACGCATCCTATGGCGGGCCCTCGAGCTTTGTCGCCGGGGGGAGGTGATGTCCATCCCATGGAAAGCGATCGCGGTCCGCTTCGGCTGGCGGGCTGCGTTCGGGATGGAGGGCGCACATCCCCGTCTTGTCGTCCAACACACGCGCCATCGCCATCGCTTCACAGGCGCCGATGCCTGGAAGCGCGCGGTGCTCGTCTCGATCCGCGCGCCACGCTTCAATCATCCAGCACGGAGACCCAACCGATGACCACCTTTCTCGTCGCGGTACACATCCTCGTCGACACGCAGGCCGCCAGTCCCCGTTCGGCTGTCGCAGTGGCTTTGGAGAACCAGTTCGACCGTTGTGCAGCAGCTGTTCCGGCGGCCGGCACGATAGTCGATTGGGCCGTCGCCGGCGAAGACCTCGCCGCATCGATGGCACCTGTCGTGATTCCGGCCGACTACACGCCGGGAGCAACACCGTTTCCCGAATGGAGCACCGCGCGAGAGCCAAGCGCGGAAAAACGACCCGGATCTGCCCGTCCAGGCCTCGATCCCGCATGCAAGGCGCCGGTCAGGTGATACCTTCCATACGTCGAAGGAACTGACTCGATCGATACCGTTTCACGGGAGCTCGCTCGTCGGGCGTGTGCGACCGCCATCCTCAGGAGGAATTGTGAGGACAGCAGTGTTCGGCCGCAGGATGCCGGGGTGTCCAGCCTCTCGGGATGACGGGCGGGCGGTCCGGGTCATCGTCATTTCCTTCATGGGTCAGCTTCGGTGGAACGCCACCCCCTGCCGGTCTCCCTTCGGTTTTGGCTTCGGTCCTAAACCGGCGGCCGGAGCCTTCAAGGCCGCTGGCGCGCCGCGGAGCGGCCATGCGCACCAGCCTCGACAAACCAGCCCAGCGGGACGGCGCGAGGGCAATATGCCCTGCTTGCCCGCAAGGCTAGTCCGCTCGGCTTTGGTCCGCACGGACCCTGAAGCCTCCTCCTTCCGCCGGTTTTTCCGGACCGCGCCCGAAGGGAGGGCCGGCAAGGGCCGGCTCGAGCCTTCGGCCAAACCATGAAGGAAAGGACTCTCACATGACCAGAACCGCTCGTTCCAGCCGTCAATCCAGCAAGGTCGTCCAGCTCCGAAAGGGCGTCTCCCTCGAAATGGTACGCCTCTCCTGTCCCGACAGCGCCCAGGCATCCCTTATTGCCGAAAGCTTCGGCCTCCCCGTTATCGACAGCGACGGCATCCGCCATCTCCATCGCAAGGTCATCATCGACACGGCCGACTCCTTGAACGAAGGCCTCGGCGAACGGGCCATGCAGATCCATCTCCAGCGGATCGTCGGCTCCTATGTCGGTTCAGCCCACGGCGCCGGGCAGTTCTATTCCCGGTCGGTCTCGGAAGCCCGCGACGCCACGGCCAGAAACGCCAACGACGACCGCGACGCGGACCTCGACGGTCCTGTCGGTTTCGACAGCGCGGCCCAGCGCAAGCGCGAATTCGCGGCCGACATGGGCATTCAGGCCCATGCGCTCCGTTGCGCAGCCGAAGGTGTGGTGGCTGGCTACGAAGAGGTCGTCGGCGAAGCCTGGAAGCCCTTCGAACGCCATGTCGAAAACCCCGGGCAGACCGTCGATCGCAAGGCAGCCGAAATGCAGATGGCGGCCCTTGGCTGAGCGGCTCGGGCGGAGCTCCGGCTCCGCCCATCAAAACAGGTCCGCGTGTATTACCGTTCTATGGCCCCGACCCCGATCAGGATTTTGATGGCGTGTAGCACATCAGATTCCTTACGTTGTGAACGACGATGCAGGCTATGATGAACGCACTCTTGGTGCGGCAAGCTCGCCCACAACTTCCGGTCCGCTGTGGCCCTCGCAAGCCTCATCGCGTTCTGGGTTAGAAGAGATTCGACCCTGGCTCGCCATCTCAGGCCGTTTCCACTTCGACGTCTACGCCGATCGCATTGGAGATTTCGGTGTAGAGATCGATGGTCGTCTGCGCTCGCAGGGTAAGAATGAGGGCATAGCGCACTTCCCTGTCATAGCGTTCGAGACGCTTTTTCTCACGCCACCAGCCGCCGGTCGGATAGACCGCTATGCCGTGGCGATTGGCAAGGTCGGCAGCCGTACCCTCCCAAACGTCCGAGTGAAGGGAGCCCCGATCCCGAAGGCGCGGCCCCAGGACCCATCCATCGTCCTGTCCACCGCCGTAAGCGCCATCCTCCTCTTCACGCGCGGCCGCATTGATGCGTCCACGGAAGGTATCCACGTCCTCTTCGGGCCGCTTCACAGCAAAACGAAGACCGTGCGAGGCGTAGCGGTGGCGTTTCGTCCAGCCCCGCTCTCCCGGATTTGGCTCAATGAAATAGCTCAGCGTCACGCGCAGCTCGACCTGTTCCTCACCGAGGCCCTCCAACGTTTCCACCGGCCACGGCAGATCGTGGAAAATCATGTCGCGTGTCTTGATCGTTGAGCCGTCCAGGAAGAAGGGCTGCATCGTATTCTCGATCACAAGCGTGACATCATTGTTCTGGCTACGGATCGCCCTGGCCAAATCAGGCACGCCGTATCCGTAACGGCGCAGCAGCACGCGTTTATGATTCTGTTTCGGATTAACCGGAAGATGTCCGCGCATGGCTGGAGTCCAGTCAGCGGAATGAACAATCAACCCCCTTACCGTTTCGGGCCAAAGCTCCTTCCGGTCGGCCAAAACCTGCGCTGCCATGCGAGAAGCTAGGGCAGTTGCAGCGCTCGTGTCCGCGATGACGTTGAAGTAACCGGCCTGCAAACGATTGTTCGTCGTCAGCAAGGTAAGATCATCCAGATGATCGCTGTCGCCGTTTGCAGGGTTGACGCCGTAATTGCCACCCTCGAAGACAACATCCGGCTTGATCGGCCACTCATGTTGCCATGGCACCGATGTCCGGCTGAGTGGCGAAAGATCGCCTACAGCGGCCAGCGGGCTCCAGCCGGCAAAGGTCGCATCGGTGATGGTGCATTTTTCAGTCACCGCCCCCACCGTCAGCACGTTCCACGCCTGTGCCGGGCTTTCGATCGGCGCCGCATCATTCTGATCGAGATACTCGGCTGCCGGATAAAGGGCGTTCACGTTGCCTGCCGAAACAGCAACGATGCGCTGAACTTCTCCTTCGCCATAGGCCAACTCATCAAGCGCCGCAGACCATGAAGACGGACGCCCGCGCCAATGATCGCCCGCACTGGTGACGGCAAGACAGAACACCCGCGAACGTTCCGGTGCTTGTATTTCGGCGCGGCTGATCGCTTCCGCCGTGATGTATCCGTACAGATCGGGATCATTGCCGCCTTGGTCCGGCAAGATCTTAACTGACTCCAGCGCGTGGCTGAGGCTGATCGGATCGGCACTGACAAGCGGATTGGTAAGGTCCCCATACAGGGCAAGACCGCTCATTTTCGTTCCGTGTCCCCGCCATGTCGGGCTCGTGTCCTCCACCGGCCAAACCCCGTTCCATGACTGTTGGTCTCCTGCATCGAGGACCGGTTCAATCAAGGGGTGAATCCGCGTCGAACCGGAGTCGAGAATGCACACTGATGGCGCGTCCGCATCAGGCACTTCCAACCGGTCGGTTAGTTCGTCACTCCAGTCTCGCTGCTCAGCAGGATCCATCGCCAGAAATACGGATGGCGTATCTCTTGCGAGCCGGAGTTCGGCAATAGCGTCGGTATTGGCTACGATCATGCCGATCTGATTGGGCGTCGCGAGCACGAGCACGACCTCGCGCTCGGGGAAGCGAACGACATGCTCTCTCAGCACGATGTCGAGAATGTTCGCCGCATGTTCAAGGATGGGCCGGCCTCCCGTGCGCAACCAGACTTCCCACCAGGCCTGCTGTCCTGCCGCCGGAAACAGCTGAATGTCATCGGTGAAGAGCGAGCGGGCATGAGCAAGCCGCACGTCTTCCAAGGAAGCGACAAGCGGCTGGTTCTTGGGCTTGCCTGTTGGCGTCTCCTGCGTCCTATAATCTTCGACCTTCTTGAGGTAGAGTTCCCGCTTGGCCTCCGGAACGAACACCGTGGCCGACAGGCGCGTTTCCGGATCGGCCTCTGCGGGCCGCACAGCCACCAGCTCGATATGATCCTTGCCACGCTTGTCTTCGAGCTTGTCGAGCAGCGCACGCTGCTCTTTGCCTATATCGAATTCGAGATAGAAGCCGGCCTGCCCGCCGGCAATATCCGGATTGCGCGCTGCGGCCTGCTCGGCTGCGGCGGCAATCGCGGATGTCAACGCCTGTTCCAGCCGAGCCGCATGCTGCGCGCGATTGCGCTCCGGAAGCACAACTTCACCGCCTCCGCCTCTTGGCCACGTGAACTGCTCCCGCCGCCCGTTACCGGTACCCCGTTCGGCATCAGTACCGTTACCTATGCGCTGCCGAACCCCGCTCCTGTATGGAGACTGACAAGTCCTCGTCGGTGACATTGCTGCGATCGGCCAGTATCGCCCGCTTTGCGGCCTCGTCAGCCGCGCGGGAGATTTCGGCCTGGCTTAGACCCGCGGTAAGCTCGACAGCCTTGCCCCAGTCAAGCTTATCGGCTTCAAAACCAACCAACCGCGATTGAAGAATCTTCAGTGTCACACCTTCGTCGGGGAGGCCGTACTGGATCACGTCGTCAAAGCGCCGGAACAGGGCTGGATCGAGCAGTTCCACATGGTTCGTGGCGGCGATGATGAGGCTGTCGCTGTCGTCTTTCTCCAGAAACTGGAGAAACGAATTCAGGACGCGGCGGATTTCCCCGACATCATTGCGCTCGGATCGCCGTGAACCGATCGCGTCGAACTCATCAAAAAAGTAAACACCACGCGTTTCGGCCATCGCGTCGAATATGATCCGCAGCTTGGAGGCGGTCTCGCCCATGAACCTTGTAATCAGGGTGTCGAAGACGACAGTGAAGAGCGGCAAATGCAACTCGCCGGCCAGGGCGCCGGCGGTCATGGTCTTTCCGGACCCGGGCGGGCCGACAAGGAGAAGCTTCCGCCGCGGCTGTAATCCGCGCTCGACCAGCTTGTGCTGCTGGCGCTGCTCGGTAAGCACTCTCTTGAGGCGCAGCTCCAGTTCGTCGGTCAAAGCCATGCTTGCAAGCCGCGTCTCTGAAAAACTGACCGATACCAGCGCGGCGAGATCGCCTTTAGGCTGTGCGATAGGAACCGGCCTGCGCGCCCGCTCGACCTTGCCGCTGCGTGCCTGATCGACGAGCGCCCGCAATTGCTGAGCAACCTGGCCGTGACCTTTGCGCGCCTCATGGGCAGCCGCCTGCATCGCGATGGACAGGAACTGATCGTCATCGCGAGCGATGTGGCTCTTCAGGAGCGCTATGAGATGCTTTGAGGCCGTCATATCCGGTCCATTGCGTTAATTCGGCCATACGTCTGACAGGAACGGGCCGCGAACACGATCAGCCGACTGATGTCGCAAAACCGCTTGCCGCGCAAGCGCGGATCGCGGTCTGGTATGTCTATTCGGCTCCGGTTGTGCATCATATGTAAAATCTGATTCCGCGCGACTAGTATTGTATCAACGCCTTACAAATAGATATTAAAACATCGTTGCCTCAAAATCCGAATATAAGAAGTTCACAAGACGCTGAGCATGCGGCTGGGGCTACTGTTATCCGCAGCATCCCGGTCATGAAGTCCCCGACACCGCTCACTGAGAAATGGAGCGATCCCGCGCGCAGTGCCAAGTCTTGTTCGTAAATGGCGCCGGACGAGATTCGAATTCGCTCTGTATTTCGAAGGCAGGCAAATGTCTTCGGTCCGAGCCTCGCTCCCGAACGGCCGCCGGTCCGTTCACGGCGCCACAGACGAGGATCGATGTGTTGTTCCGGGCATCGAAATGTCGGGCCAAAGCGCTCCTCTCATTTGAGCGCCACACGTCAGCTCTGAGACTGACGCAGTGGTCGGGCAAGCAGGGTACCGCCTGAAGCGCCGGTGCCTGCCCCCTGCACGAAAACGCGCAGCATCGGGCTGACCCCCTGAGGACGATCCAATCCCGCTCTTCAGGGATGGCATTCCTGGTGCGGCCGCGGAACTTCCACGATCAACCCATAAAGGGTCCGCTAGCGAAGCTGCGGCCGTTTGGCTGACGCCTGCACGGTGACCGCGTCCGCTTGCCGCACACTGACGGAGCCATCAGAGCGGGAATTGGCCCGCTCCAACGATGGAGCCCTCGGATGTCGCACGATCTTTCCCTCGCCCAGAACCACGCCTGGACACTCGCCCGCACCCTGATGACCCCGGTCGTCCTTTTCCAGTCCGACGACGCGTACCGGGTACTCCCCGCAGATGAAGTCGAGGACTGCGAGGTCGACATTCTTTTCGAGTACGATCCCTACACCGGTGGACACGCGGTCCACTGAACCGACTCTCGGTTTACCTTCCGCAGCGGCGGCGCCCGGCGCCGCCGTCCCTTCTTTCTTGAACCGCCCACGGCCCGTCCCTGCCGGTGGCCTGGGCGGAGCCGGCCGCGCCGGCAACGGCTTGCGCCGTCCTCCCCTTCGGTCCGGCCCTGCGGGTGCAGGCGCGCCCTGAAGCTCCGCCTGAACCGGCCCCGTGACGGGGCCGCGATCGGCGCGGCCTCCAGATACGGAGGCTGAAATGAGCAGGAAAGAAAAGGGCGCGAAGTCCGATATCTACACGCGCATCACGGAAAAGATCGTTGCCGATCTGGAGAAGGGCGTGCGGCCATGGGTGAAACCCTGGAGCGCCGGCCATGCCGACGGACGGATCACCCGGCCGCTGCGCCACACCGGTGAACCATACACCGGCATCAACGTGCTGTTGCTGTGGTCGGAGAGCCTGGCGCGCGGGTTCACGGCACCGCTCTGGATGACCTATCGGCAGGCGGCACAGATCGGCGCACAAGTCCGCAAGGGCGAAACCGGCGCGACGGTCGTCTATGCGAGCCGGTTCACGAAAACCGAGACGGACGCGCAGGGCGAGGAATTGGAGCGCGATATTCCGTTCCTCAAGACGTATACCGTCTTCAATTGCGATCAGATCGACGGACTTCCCGATCACTATTACCACCGACCCGAGAAGGTCATCGATCCTGTCGAGCGGATCGAACATGCCGACCGGTTCTTCGCCAATACTGGGGCCGTGATCCGGCATGGCGGCGCCCGGGCATTCTACGCGCCGGCAAGCGATCATATTCAGATGCCGCCCTTCGAGGCCTTCCGGGATGCTGAGTCCTATGTCGCCGTGCTCAGTCACGAGACGGTCCATTGGACCTCTAGGCCCGAGCGGGTTGGCCGCGATCTGAGCCGCTACGCCAGGGACAAGACCGAGCGCGCGCGCGAAGAGCTCGTCGCCGAGATTGGCTCGGCACTGGTTTGTGCCGACCTCGGCATCGTTCCCGAACTCGAACCACGGCCGGACCATGCGTCCTATGTGGCGAGCTGGTTGCGCGTCCTTTCCGACGACCGACGGGCGATCTTTCAGGCCGCCGCCCATGCGCAACGGGCCGTGACTTATCTGCACGGTCTGCAGCCCTCCGCCACCGGCACGGGACAGTTGGAGGCGGCCTGATGCTTTCCTTTTCGAATGCTGCTGCGGAGGGTATCAAGCCCTCCGCCATCCGGCTGCGCGTGCTATCGCTCGGCGCCGGCGTCCAATCGACCACCCTGGCGCTGATGGCCGCCCATGGCGAGATCGGCCCGATGCCAGATTGCGCCATATTCGCCGATACTGGCTGGGAACCGAAGGCGGTCTATGACCATCTAGACTGGCTGCGCTCGCCCAACGTGCTGCCGTTCCCCGTCCACGTGGTTTCGGCGGGCAACATACGTGATCAGCTCATAGGAGCGGCAAAGGGTAAACGCTGGGCATCGATTCCGGCGTTCGCCAAAAACGTCACCCCGGTGGGATCCGCCGTGCCGGTATTCGACATGGATGCGGCCGGTGCGCTCGTCGAGGTCTCCACACGGCGCACAACGCGCGACACTGTTTCCATCGGCATGATCCGGCGTCAATGCACCACGGATTTCAAGGTCGTGCCGATCCGCCGCAAGGTCAGGGCGCTTGCGGGGCTGACCCGCAAGCGCTCGCCTGGCCATCCCGTTGTCGAGCAATGGATCGGGATCTCGCGAGACGAGATCATGCGCGTGAAGCCGAGCCGCGAAACCTGGCAGGTCAACCGCTGGCCGTTGATCGAAATGCGGATGAGCCGGCGGGACTGCCTCGCCTGGCTGCGCCGCAACGATTACCCTGAACCGCCGAAATCGGCCTGCATCGGCTGTCCGTTTCACGACAACGCGCGCTGGCGCGCCATGCGCGATCATGATCCCGATGCCTGGTCGGATGCGATCGAGGTCGATCGGGCAATAAGGACGGGATTGCGTGGAATTCGGGGAGAGGTCTTTCTCCATCGGTCCGCCGTTCCGCTCGACGAAGCCGATCTGTCGACGCTGTCCGACCACGGGCAACTCGACCTGTGGCCGAACGAGTGCGAGGGCATGTGTGGTGTCTAGGCAGCCTTCGATCTTTTCGAATGCCGTCAGGTCGCGGGGTATCGTGGGCCTCCGGCTGCGGGCTTCCAGCGGATGCCAGAAGCGTAACTCTGCCGAGGCTGATTCACCAGCGGAGGACGGTCAGGGCGATGGTTATGTGCTTCGGCCGACTGCTCACGGCACCGCTCGTCGTGCGCGCGAGAACGAGCGAATGGAGCCCGTTTGCAGGGGTGGCGGCCTGCCGTGCACGTCGCCGACGCAGAGCGCGCGATTGATCCCACCGACGATGTCGCGGAAGCGCAATGGCTTGGGGCCGGGCGCCATGGTCGTGTTCCCTTCACGTCGATGTCCTGGAGCTCGCCCGGCGCGGTCTCGATGGGGCATGTCTGACCGGGAAATCGGCTCCGCCTCGCCCGGCATTTCGCAACGCCCGTCCGGAACTTTCTTCCCCTGCGAACCTGCGTTCGCATTCCTCGCGCAAAACAAGAAAGTTCCTACCGGCCGTCCTCCATTTCATTGCGGCCTTCCAGGTGCGCGCCGGTCGTTCCCGATCTTTTCGACAGCCATCGAGACCGCGATGGGCGCGGCTCGGAATTTCGAAAGGAACACGACAATGGCCAACATCGGCACCTTCACCACGACCCGGAACGGCTTCACGGGTGCGATCAAAACTCTAACGCTCAACGTCAAGGCCCGCTTCGAGCGCGTCGAAAACCCTTCCGAGAACGGACCGCATTTCCGCATCTTCTCGGGTGCAGTTGAGCTAGGTGCGGCGTGGCAGAAACAGGCCAAGCAGACCGAACGCGACTACCTTTCGGTCAAGCTGGACGACCCGAGCTTCCCGGCTCCGATCTACGCCACCCTGATCGAGGTGGAAGGCCAGCAAGGCGTGCAGCTCATCTGGTCCCGCCCCAACGGCAACCGGGACTGACCAGGTCCCCAACGGCCCCGCCGAGACGGCGGGGCCATTTCTGCGTCGACGAACCGACGGCCGCCAGATTCGAGGCCAGTCGTCCACTTCACTCCCGCCTTCCTCTCCGCGAGGCATACGGGTCGAGATAGCCCCGGCGCCGCTTCCGGCGTTCGAGCCTCGTCATCGCATCGCCGGCCTCGGCGGGCGTGTCGAATGTTTCGATCATCGACTGGCCGCGCGTTCCGATCCGGCCCCAATCGCGCACGAGGGACGCTCCTCCAAACAATGTGGGCTGAACGGAAAGGCTGTAGAACCGGCGCATGTTCTGCGACGGGTCGATGCGGCGAAGATGAACCGGATGGAGTTCGTTCATGTCCGGAAGTCTCGCTCGACGCGAAGGCGTCGTCCAACGCATTTTCTGAATCGATCAAGGCTGATCGATTCATGCCGTTGATGCCGACAGCTCTTCGCGAACCGTTCTTGGCTAGGTCCGCTGAAATCGGTTCTGTCCGACGACCGAGATCATATCTTCTCGCCGGAACCAGATGGCGCGGCCGCATCTGAGTGGCGGATTGCCGGCCGTGAAGACGATCTGTTCATCGGCACGCATCTGCAGGACCTCCTCGGGCAGGATCAGCGGCCGCGCGGAGAGCTGCCGCGAGCGCGTTCGAGACGATCCCGACATGCGCGACGTCCGGCTGAGCTGCTCCACCTCGACCGTCGTGTTGCCGCAGCGCCGCGAGATGTAATCGGCGGTCTCCGGGTCATTGATTGCCGCAAACGAGATCCACGAGGCGGACTCGAACCATTTGCTCGATGCGTCCCGCCCACCATAGGTCTCACGCATCTGGCCAATGGACTGGAACAGGAGCAACAGGCTAATGCCGTATTTGCGGCCGGCGTCCCGAGCGGTTTCCAGGATGCGGAGATATCCCAGCCGTGCGACCTCATCGAGCAGGAACAGCGTACGGCCCTTCATCTCGCCACTCCGGTTATAGATTGCGTTGGCCAGGGCGCCGATGATGGTGCGCGCCAGGCCGGGATGCGCTTCGAGCGTCTTGAGATCGAGATTGAGGAACACGTCGGTGTCGCCGTCCGCCAGACCGTCGGTCGAGAAGCTGTTGCCCGATACCAGCGCGGCATAGTTCGGATAGGAAAGCCAATGCGTCTCCTTGACCGCATTGGCATAGACGCCGGAGAACGTCTCGGGCGTCATGGCGATGAAGGGGGCAACGTTCTCCTTGACGAACGCGGATTCGGAATTGTCGTAGATCAGCTGTAATCGCTCACGCAGCTTGGGCTCCGGCTCTGATAGGTTCGCTCGCATCTGCCGCAGATGCTGGTATTCCTTTTCCGTATGTCCCGACAGGCACACATCGGCGATCAGAACGGTAATGAGCTGGAGCGCGGACGCCCGAAAGAAGTCGTCGCGGATCGAAGCCTGGCGGGCCGTGTCGGTCACGACCCAGGTGGCGACGGCCACCACGTCCTCCTCCTTTGTTCCGCCGAACCGCCCAATCCAGTCAAGCACGTTGAACCCGGTGCCCGGCTCCTTCGGGTCGAGGACGAAGACCGATCGGCCGGCCTTGCGCCGGTGCCCGATCACCATCGGCGCGACCTCGTTTGATGGATCGAGCGCGACGAGCCCTCCACCCCATTTGAGCGCCGTCGGAACGGTGACCGAGGTGGTCTTGAAGCCGCCCGACCCGGCGAAGACCAGCCCGTGCGAGGAGCCGAACGAACCGTCGAAGCACAGCAGCGGCGACTTTCCCCCAGCACCCCATGTCTCGCGGCCGTCAGCGCGGAAACCGCGCTCGCCGCCCGCTCGTCTGTCGACGCGGCAGGCCTCGCCGACCACGATGCCGCCGGCCTCGGGAAAGAGGCGCCGGGCAGCAGAAATGGTCATCCACTCGCTCTCCCCATGAATGGCACGTTTGCCTCGGACCCGGCGGGGCGCAGCTGCCGCGAAGGCGGCATCGCCGCGCATGGCGACGCGCAAACCAAAGACGCCGGCGACCGCCGCGACGACCGCCCCCGTCAACGTGGCGGGATCGGTGTATTCGATAATAGATGTGCCTGGCGGCACCGTTGCGGCGAATGCGGCGAGCCGGCCGATCTCGCGGACCGCGGCGATTGTGATCACCACCAGCGTGCCGGCGACGACCCCCCAGCCCGCAAGGGGGATCGAGATCGCGCCCCTGGCCGCAAAGAGAAAGACGACGCCGGCCCCGCCTGCGACCGCGTAGGGCAGCGCGATGCCGATCCGGTCAAGCATCAGGCGCGCGTCCGGCGTGCGGGCGAAGCTTGCGAGCCAGTGCTCCATCCCTGTCAGGGCGAGGCAAGCCCCCGCCATGACGATGACCGGGGCAGCGACCATGGCGAGCTTAGTCGGGCTCATCGGCGAACGCCTTCATCCCGATCGCCATCAGGCGCGATCGCTCGGTTTGGTCGCTCTTTATCCGGCTCGCGCCGTCGATGAGGAGGCCGAGCAGGAGAGCGCGCTTCTCGTAACGAAGCCCGGCCTTGGCGATCAGCCCGCCGAGTTGGATCTTCTCGCGCGCATCCTTCTTGCGCGCCTCTGACTGGCTTGCCTGTCGCATCCGCTCAAGCCTCGCCAGACGGCCCCTGAGCCGCGCCAGGCGCGGCCGGCGCCGACGCTGGCCTGGCCGCCCGTCCGCTCCCCTTGCGAAACCGGACCGCGACTTCCTCGAGAGCGGACACGAGCGCGCGCTCCTCAACCTCGATATCGCCGAGACCGGCCTTGAGCGCGAGCCGTCCGATGCGCTCGGCTTCGCGCGTTTCAGCCTGCTTGAGCTGCTCCTGCAGCTTGGCGATTTCTTCCCTGATCTTCGATGACGGCTTCTTCATTCCGGTAGCTTTCCTTCTCGACCATTCGCTTTGTGGCGATGGCGAGGATCGGCCGGGATCGCGCGCAGCGCGACCCGGCAGAAGTGACGGGTCGGCGAAGCCGACGCTTTGAGAGATCATCCCGGCGTTCCGAAGGAATGCCTCCAAGGGCGCAGTAATACGTCGCTGACGCGACGTTGAGCGCCCGGACCCGTCCGGGAAGAGGCGTGGCCTGCGGAACAATGTCGTTCAACTGCCGGGATCGCTGTCACCGTGGCCATCACACACTTCACGCCCCAGATCATCGGCCGCGCTGACGGGCGTAGCGCCGTCCTGTCGGCCGCCTACCGCCACTGCGCGAAGATGGAACATGCGGCCGAGGCCAGGACCGTCGACTATTCGGGCAAGCGCAATCTCGCACACGAGGAGTTCCTGCTTCCCGTCGATGCGCCGAAATGGGCGCGTGAGATGATCGCCGACCGCTCGGTCGCGGGCGCCGCCGAAGCATTTTGGAACAAGGTCGAGGCCTTCGAAAAGCGCGCCGACGCGCAATTCGCCAAGGAATTCATCGTCGCCCTGCCGATGGAACTGTCGAAGGCGCAGAACATCGCGTTGGTGCGCCAGTTCGTCCACGAGCAGGTGCTCGGCCGCGGGCAGGTTGCCGACTGGGTCTATCACGACGATCCGGGCAATCCGCATGTCCATCTGATGACGACGCTGCGCCCGCTCACGGAGAGCGGCTTCGGGGCCAAGAAGGTCGCCGTGATCGGTGCTGACGGCCAGACGGTCCGCACGAAGACCGGCAAGATCCAGTATCGTCTCTGGGCCGGCGAGAAGGCCGAGTTCCTCGAGCAGCGGCAACGTTGGCTCGATCTTCAGAACCAGCACCTCGCGTTCGGCGGCTTTGAGATCCGCGTCGACGGGCGATCCTATGCGGAGCGCGGCATCGACCTCGTGCCCACGACCCATATCGGCCCGGGCGCAAAGGCGATCGAGCGCAGGGCGATGCGCGAGGGCAGGGACACCAGGCTCGAACGCCTCGCATCGCATGCGGCTGCGCGTGCGGTGAACGCCGAGCGCATTCAGGCCCGGCCGGAAATCGTGCTCGATCTCGTCAGCCGCGAAAAGAGCGTGTTCGACGAGCGCGACATCGCCAAGGTTCTGCACCGCTATGTCGACGATCCCGGCGCCTTCCAGCAGCTTCTGGCGCGGATCGTTCAAAGCCCGGATTGCCTTCGTCTCGAATCCGGGACGGTCGACTTTGCGACGGGCGCGCGCTTGCCGGACAAGCTCACCACGCGCGAGCTGATCCGCCTTGAAGCGGAGATGGTATCCCGCGCGTCCGCGCTCGTGAAGGCGAAGGGGTTCGGCGTCCGGAAGAAGATTGTTGCCGACGTGTTCGCGCGTCACGACCGTCTTTCAGACGAGCAGCGCACGGCCATCGAGCACGCGACCTCCGGCGCGCGGATTGCCACCGTTGTCGGCCGCGCCGGCGCCGGCAAGACGACGATGATGCGCGCGGCGCGCGAGGCATGGGAGGCGGCAGGCTACACGGTGGTCGGCGGCGCGCTTGCCGGCAAGGCGGCCGAGGGCCTTGAGACGGAAGCCGGAATCCCGTCCCGCACCCTGGCATCCTGGGAGCTGCGCTGGAACGAGGCGCGCAACCGCCTCGACAGAAAGACGATCTTCGTCATGGACGAGGCCGGCATGGTCGCCTCGAAGCAGATGGCGACATTCGTCGAGGCGGTCTCGAAGGCTGGCGCCAAGCTGGTGCTTGTCGGCGACGCCGAGCAGCTCCAACCGATCGAGGCGGGAGCGGCCTTCCGCGCCATCGTCGAGCGCACCGGCTATGCCGAGCTCGAGACGATCTACCGCCAGAAAGATGCCTGGATGCGCACCGCCTCGGTCGATCTGGCGCGCGGCAATGTGACGGCTGCGCTCTCGGCCTATGGGGGCCGCGGCATGGTGATCGGGGAAAAGCTGAAGGCCCAGGCGGTCGACAGCCTGATTGCATCCTGGAACGGTGAATATGATCCCGAAAAGTCCACACTCATCCTGGCCCATCTGCGTCGCGATGTGCGCGAACTCAACCGGCTCGCCCGCGAAAAGCTGGTCGAGCGCGGCATTGTCGGCGAGGGCCACGCGTTTCAGACGGAAGAGGGGACACGGCATTTCGATGCTGGCGACCAGATCGTGTTTCTCAGGAATGAGGGCGCGCTCGGCGTCAAGAATGGCATGATCGGCAGGGTGGTCGAAGCCGGACCCGGCAGGATCGTCGCCGAGACCGGCGAAGGGGAGGGGAAGCACCGCATTGAGGTCGAGGAGCGCTTTTATCGCAATCTCGATCTTGGCTATGCCACCACGATCCACAAAAGCCAGGGCGCGACCGTCGATCGCGTCAAGGTGCTCGCCTCGCTCTCGCTGGACCGGCATCTGACATATGTCGCGATGACCCGGCACAGGGAGGATCTCCAGCTTTTTTATGGCGAGCGGTCGTTCCAGATCGCGGGCGGCCTCGACACGCTCCTGTCGCGGCGCAACGCCAAGGAAACCACTCTCGATTATGCCGCCGGACGCTTCTACCGGCACGCGCTCAGCTTCGCCAACAGCCGCGGACTTCATCTCATGCGCGTCGCCCGCACACTCGCCCGCGACCGGCTGGACTGGACGCTGCGCCAGAAGCGGCGCCTTGCCGATCTTGGCCGAAAGTTTCGCGCCGTCGGCACCCGCATCGGCCTCTTCGACACCACCCTGTCCGCCGTCCAATCGAAAAAGGAGGCCGAGCCGATGGTCAAGGGCGTCACCACATTCGCCAAATCCATTACCGACGTCGCGGCCGAGAGGGTCCACGCAGAAAAGGAGGTTGCCAGACAGTGGGAGGAGGTCTCCGACCGGTTCCGTCTGGTCTTTTCCGATCCGGAGGCGGCGTTTCGCGCCATTCGCTTCGATGCCGTCCTCGCCGACCCTGCAGTTGCTTCGGAGCGTCTAGGACAGCTTGCGCGTGAGCCCGCCTCTATCGGCGCGTTGCGCGGCCGTGAAGGGATTCTGGCAAGCCGCGCGGAACGGCAGGCGCGGCAGGAGGCCGAGGCGAACGTGCCGGCACTCGGGCGCGAGATCGAACGTTACCTGCGTTTGCGCGAGGCGGCCACGCGCAGGCTCGAGGTCGATGAAACGGCGCTGCGCCGTCGCGCCTCGATCGACATTCCCGCGCTTTCACCTGCTGCGCACGCCGTGCTCGAAAAGGTGCGCGACGCGATCGACCGCAATGATCTTTCGGCAACACTCGGGTTCGCGCTGGCCGACCGCATGGCCAGGGCCGAAATCGATGGCTTCAACAAGGCCGTGTCCGAGCGGTTCGGGGAACGCACCTTGCTCTCGAACGGCGCGCGCGACACCAACGGCGCCGTGTTCAGGAAGGAAGCCCTCGGCGTGCCCGCGGCCGATCGCGAAAAGCTCGCTGCGGCCTGGCCGATCATGCGCACAGGCCAGCAGCTCGCCGCCCACGAGCGCACCATGAAGGCGCTCAAGGAGACCGAGGCGCTGCGACAGAGCCAGCGTCAGTCCCAGGTTCTCAAATGACCCGCAGGCGTCGCGCGCTCACCATTCTCGGGATCGGTGCCGCTGCCGTGACCGGCCTGCTCGCCCTCGGCTACGTAGGCGGCCTGCGCATCAATCTTACCCCAAGCTACCCGCTCGGGATCTGGCGGATCGTGCCGCTCGACCGCAAGGTTGCCGTCGGCGATCTCGTCATGATCTGCCCGCCGCCAACGTCCGCGTTCACGCTCGCGCGGCAGCGAGGATATCTGCGGTTGGGGCTCTGTCCAGGATGGCTGAGTCCGCTGATCAAGACGGTTGCTGCGACGCAGGGACAGCGCGTGGAGATCGCCGGCGCGGTGAGCGTTGATGACTTACCGCTCGCCAACTCCAAGATGCGCGCGGCGGACGCTGAGGGCAGGGGGCTCATTCCCTTCGCCGGCGGCATCGTGCCGTCTGGTCACATCTTTCTTCACTCTGATTTCGCAGGTTCCTATGACTCGAGATATTTCGGGCCGATCCCGGCCGCCGGTGTCCTCGGCGTGGCCCGTCCCATCCTCACCATTCACCGCTGACGCCGTGAAGACTGTCGGTCTCACGATGCTTGCCGTTGCCGCCGGAGCAATCGGTTGGAGCGGCAATCCCCTCACCCTCCCGCTCGCCTTCGTGTTCCCCGCCCTGTGGGCAAATGCTCCCTCCCGGATCGCGGCCGGCATTGTATCCGCGGGATATTTCCTTGCGGCCTCGCGCGGTCTGCCACAGGGCGTTGTCAATTACTTTGGCAGCGGGATCGCCGAAGGCCTCGCACTCTGGCTCGGCGCATCGCTCGCCTTCGTCGTCGTGCATGCGGTGCTATGGACATCGCGGCCGGGGAGGGGACGGACCCTGCGATATGCCGCCGCGGCGCTCCTCTTGAGCGTGCCGCCTTTCGGCATCGTGGGTTGGGCGCATCCGATCACGGCCGCCGGCATCGTCTTCCCGGGCTGGGGGTGGTGGGGACTTGGAGCGGCAGCGATCGGCCTCCTCGCCATGACCACGAAGGTCTGGTCGATCGCAACGCTCGTCTTGGGAGGAGCGTTTGCATGGTCCGCCGCAGTGTGGACAGATCCCAGCGTGCCCGACGGCTGGATCGGTGTCGACACGGAATTCGGGGGCGAGCGTGGCAAATATACGGGGTTGTTTCAGCATCGTGAGACCATCGCCGCGGTGAAGGCAGCGGCGGCGCAAGGTTACAAGGTCGTGGTGTTGCCCGAAGGCGCCGCAGGCATCTGGACGCCGACCGTTGAACGCCTATGGGTCAATGAGATCAAAGTACTCGACGTCGTCGTAATTGCTGGAGCGATCCTGGTCGACCGGCAGGGCTACGATAACGTGATGGTAGAGATCTCGGGTGAGGGAGCGCCCATCCTCTACCGTCAGAGAATGCCGGTACCGGTCTCAATGTGGCAGCCCTGGCTGGCGTTGGTCGGTGAAACCGGTGGTGCGCGAGCGAATTTCTTCGCAAATCCGATCGTTGAATTCGGTGGCGCACGGGTCGCCCCATTGATCTGCTACGAGCAGCTCATTGTATGGCCCCTTCTGCAATCGGCACTCTACGTGCCCGACATCGTTGTGGCGACGGGAAACGGCTGGTGGACACACGGTACCAGCATCGTCGCTATTCAGAAGTCCGCGACCATTGCCTGGGCACGACTCTTTGATCTTCCACTTATCATGGCGTTAAACATCTGAGATGAGCAGATGACGGGCCGGGCTGTGCAGTTAGCGTCAAGGGACCGGAAGCCGTATGGCGCGAACCAAGCTCAAATGCGGAAGTACAGCCCGATCACGAGAGCATTTGCGAAGGCCTCGGATCTGATTACGCATATTCCTTGATTTTCTGCAGTCATTGTGCCTCTAAAAGATGATGGGAAAAGTCATCTTTATTCGGCCCAATTACCAACCTATTCAACCCAAAGTACGTCTCCTCGACGCGCCGATCTAGAGCCGCCACCATAACAACCCGAGCGTCATGATGTTGGCGACCTGCACGGCAAAGCTCGGCGCCATGTCGTCGGGGCGTGCGCCAGGTCTTGAATGTGACCGACGATGGAAGGCGGCCGGCGGCCACCGGAACGCGAGCGGATCGGCCGCCCGAACGGCGGCTGGCCGTGGGCCCCGCATAGAATTCATCACCGGGCAGGAATGTCGCCTGGTCCGGTCTTCCCTGATCGACGATCAGCGGTCGTACGCACTACAGCACAGCAGAAAAGGCGTTGAGCATGAACCGACGAGATCGAAATTCCGATGATCTGGAACTGTTCGAACTGCTCGAAAAGCTTGGAGAGCTAACCGACGCGACTGGGATTCCCGAACTCTTGGGTAGGCTGCTCGACATCTATGGGCTGAAGACGGTGGCCTATCTGGGCTCTGGAGTGACTGCACAGCCTGGACAATCCCCCTATCTCGCAGTGACCTATTCGAACGAATGGGTTGATCACTACAAGGCCCAGCGCTTCGTCGATATCGATCCGACCGTGCAGATCGGTATGCGCCGTATGCTGCCCATCGACTGGGACGAGCTCGATCGGGCAGACGAGGACGTTCGCCGCCTGTTTGGGGAGGCAAAGGAGTTCGGCCTCGGCCGTCGTGGCATCTCCCTGCCCGTCCACGGCCAGCACGGTGATAGAGCGCTGGTCTCGATCACGAGCGACGCCAGCGATCGCGACTGGCGGTACCTCCGACTCCACTACATGCGAGACTTCCAAATGCTGGCGCTTCATATGCACCAGGCGATTCTGCGGTTGGAGGGGAAGACCGTGGAGCAGGCCAGGCTGTCCCCGCGCGAGCGAGAGTGCCTGTTGTGGGTAGCCGAGGGAAAGACGGCGTGGGAGACCGCCGTTATCCTCGGCCTGTCGGAGCACACCGTGCGCTGCTATCTTGAGAGCGCCCGCCACAAGCTTGGTGCCGCCAACAACACCCATGCGGTGAACAAAGCCGGCAAGGTTGGTCTACTCACTCAGCTTCCGTAAATCCGGCAGATACACCGGATTCCGGGGCCTTCTAATGGGGTCTAGTTGCTTCAGCGTTTTCAACAAACGCAAGGAGCAACACCATGATCACAATCGTCGAAGGTGCGGAGCGCGACCGTCACCCCGCCTTAATCGATGAGATGTTTCGGATGCGGGCGGCAGTGTTCGCCGACCGGCTCGAATGGGACGTCTCCGTCACCAATGGGAGGGAGGTCGACCGTTTCGACGCAGAAGATCCCCTCTACCTGCTTTCGCTCGACGACCGGACCGGAGCGCTCCAAGGAGCGGTGCGGTTGCTACCGACCACCGGGCCAAACATGTTGCGTGACGTCTTCCCGGTTCTTGTGCCAGGCGGTGCCCCGGCGAGCCCCCTCATCTGGGAGAGTTCCCGGTTCGCGGTGAACCCTGCCGCGTTCAACGCGTACGAGCGCGCTGAAGCGAACCACGTGGTCAATCGCACGACAATCGAGCTTCTGTGCGGCATCGTTGAAGTCTGCCAGCGCGCCGGCATCGAGCACGTCGTGTCGGTCTTCGACGCGCGAATGGCGCGAATCTTTCGCACCATCGATTGCGCCTTCGAGGTGATCGGAGCCCCGACCCGCATCGGCAGGACGATGACCTATGCCGGCATATTCGACATGTCAGACGCCATGCGAGAGCGTCTGGGGGAAGCCGGCAGGCTTCTTGCGCCGGTTCTGGCCCCTGTGGATCCGCGGCAGACCCCGGCCCCCGCATCGTCTGATTGACCATCGCTTTTGTCACATGGTTATCTGGTCTGGACGATAACCATGTCCTATAAGGGCCCTGAGGCGGTACGCGCTGCCTTGGGGCTTAGAAACCCCACCACAGAGCAGGTGTCGGCTGATGCGACACCAAGGATCCTCTGGCCACGGCCGGGGGCCTGCGACGCATGTCCAGGCACTCGTGCTAAAGGTCGCAGGGACCGTCTGTGGCGGTTTTCTAACCCCCGGCTTGGGGTCATGGTCTTTATAGTTTGCGGGGGCGCACCGCGAACCAAGCCGCAGGGATTGAATGCGAACAAAACCAGACGTCGACATCGGACCCGGCCAGGCTGCGACATCCAGTGTCATCAACGCCCTCCTGGCCGAGCTGAGTGAGAAAGAGCTGGCACAGGTGGCCGTCGCGGTCATTCGGGAGAACAGGAGCCGGTTGCAGAAGGCCCAGGAGCTGTTCGAGGAGGTCAGCCAGCTTGACGCCGCTGGTTCGAGAGACGAGCATCTGGGGCAACTGAGGCACGACTACCGGATCGCCATGCTCAACCTTCATGCGCAGCATCAGGTCGTGAGCCTGGTCGTCGAGCGCCTCGGGTTCGTGCCCGAGGTCGATGGACAACGCCCCGTGCTCAATTAGCTGGGACTATCGGAATTAGATCAGTCCGATGCGTGTGGCGATCGTGCCTGCCTGCCGATTATTCGCTGCCCCGAGCTTGTTTGTCGCCTCGTCGATATAGGACCGCACCGAGCGATACGAGATGTCCAGCATGAGTGCGATGTCGGCCATCGACATCCCCTCTGCGAACCAGCGCAGGCACTCTGCCTCGCGCGGCGACAAGCGAATGCCGGAGGCAAGCGATGCGTCGCCGCTTGCGCCTCCCAGCCGGGAGTGCACAAAGGCGACCGAAACCGCCGCGGTGACCGGATCGATGTCCTCGCTCAGCTTCGATACAGGCCTCCCGCTCGCGAGCGTGAACACCATGCGGTCCCTGAATCCTACGGGAATCGAGATCGAGATCCCGGACCTGATGCCGAACCGGTCGGCCTCGACGAAGAACTTGATTACATCCCGCCGACCATTGCGCCTCGCCTCACCGGCCGACCACGAAAACAGCGGCGGTCCGTGCTTTGCTTTGGTCACGACCGGATCGACCCGGATGAACTCCCGTTGCACATAGAGCTCCTGCCAGGCGCGCGGATAGTTGGAGACGGCGAAGCTCTCCGGTCCGCGAAGGTAGAGGTAGGCGTAGAAGTCGAACCCGGTATCGTCCGCGAAGTCTCGCAACGAACGGCGGGCTGCACGCTCGTCAAGCGGCAGCGAAAGCCTGTCGATGAGTTTGAGCAGATTGGCGTTCAATGGTGGGCGGGTCCAATGGCAAGCCCCGCGACAGAAGGCGACCCTTCTGCACGGAGCGTTAAAAACGAAATGGGTCATCGCTACCGATAGGACCCGGGGAAGACGATGTCCTGGTCGACCAGGACGTTGAACCGGTAACCCGGGCGGATCTCCAGTGTCGGCTGGACGTTGAGGTTGCGCGAGACCGTCTGCTCGGAGATCTGCCCGAAGGTTTCGGCGAAGGAGCGCCTGGCGGCGTCCTCGGCACTGTTGGCCGTGCCGAAGCTGTTGCGATCCTGCGGCAGCATCATTTCGGTCCCGGCGCCGATAAGAGCGACGAGGATCGCCGAGCCGAACGTGCGCAAATAGTGGTTGTCCACCTGGTCCCGGAATCCGCCATAGCCAGCTGAATCGGTCCCCGCCATCCCGCCGATCTGCAGTGTCGATCCGTTCGGAAAGATGAGGTCGGTCCAGATGACGAGCACGCCGTCCTGCCCGAATGTGACCTCGGAATCGTAGCGGCCGAAGAGTTTCGATCCCTGCGGGATGAGAAGGTGCCGGCCCGTCGCGCTGTCATAGACATTCTGCGAGACCTGAGCCGTGATCCGCCCGGGAAGGTCCGAGTTGATACCCGTGATGAGCGTTGCCGGGATCACCGACCCGCGCTTGAGCTCATAGGGCGAGATCTGCCCGATGACCGGATTGGGAAGGTATCCCAGATCCCGGATGTCCTGATTGAAGAAGCGCTCCTTGGCCGCCTGCCCGTTCGCGTCCGCGGCGCCACCAACGCCCGCCTCCATGGCGGCGGCGTAGAGATCGAGCGCGGTCTGCGGCCGCGTTGTCGACGATTGCGGTTGGCCAGGCGCCGCGGTCGTGCCGTCGTTCGTCACAGCCGAAAGGTCGCCTAGCGAAACGGCTATCGGGGAATCGAACGCCGCGTCATTGGCTTGATAGCGCGCCATGCGCTGACGGTGCAGCTCGCGCATGAGCTGTTCTTCTTGCTCTCGTTCGAGGCGGGCGCGCCATGCCTCTTCCGGCTCCAGAGCCGTCCGTTGCTGTTCGGCCGTGGGGGCATCCGGTGGCTCCGGCATGAACGGGTTTTCCTCCGGCTCCGCCGGCTCGACGGGAATCGGTAGCGGCTGCGGTTGCACCGGTTCGCCGATGATGCCGTCCGGCACGCCCTCCTTGAGCTGGTCGGCATGGGTCGAGGCCGGACGGGAGCCAGGTGTGAACGCTGCATTGTCATCGCCCAGGCGAAGACCGCGCGAGGACAGCCCATAGAAGATCACGGCAAGGAAAAGCACCACCAGCACAATCGCGACGACGATCGGCAGGCGATTGAGGCGCCGGATTCTCGGCCCGCCAGCGAGATCGGAGCCGCCGAGCCTGAGACTCTCGGTCATGACGGCTCCCTTCCATCGCGCTGCATCATCGACAGCGGCGAGATCGGCGTCGCCCCCTCCCCGCCCATCTGGTACATGCGTGTGAGGTCGAGCGCGTGAGTCGACAACCGGACCAGGATGCTGCCCTCGAACGTGTCCACGACATAGGCGAGGGCAACGGTAGTCGCCTCCTCCGTCGCCTGGTCCGTGGCGACGGCATAGCCCCATTCCCTGAGCGAAGACTCCAGCGCCTCGCCGAATATGGAGCCGTCCGGCTCAAGCTGGATCGTCGTCGTGCCTGGACCGACCTGCTCGGCAAACCGCCCGATCATATCCCCAGCGATCGCGGACGCCGCCTCCGGGGTGAGCTGCGCGGTTGCCGAACTCGTGACCAGACCCGCACCGCCCAGTGTCTGGCACCCGGCCAGCAGTGCGGCGCACAGCACGAAAACCACCAGGCGAGGTTGGAAAATCGAGCGGTGCATTCCCTACCCTCCCCGCCTGATCGTGATTTTCTCCTGAGAGCGTCCGACGCCCGAGACGAGGATCGCTCTGTCGATGTAATAGTCGACCACCATCATGGTGCCGTTCATGCGGTAGTTGACGATCCGGTTCTCGCCGCCGGAAACCACGAACAGCACCGGCGCATCCTGGCCCGACAGCGACGAGGGGAACTGGATGTAGGTTTTCTGGCCGTCGCTGTAGATGCGGGTCGGCCGCCATCTCGCCGTTCCGCTCACACGAAACGAGAAATTGAGCTGCTCCGCCGGCACGCCGGCGCCGGGCACGATGCTCGCCTCCATGCGCGAGGCAATCTCGGCGAAGCGCGCATTGACGTCTTCGGGATAGTCGAACCCGACCCGCGCCATATAGTTCGAGTGATGGGACTTGAGCTGGATGTGGTAGGTGCGCCGCGAGGTTGTCACCACCATTGAGGTGACGAGGCCGGTTTCCGAAGGCTTGACGATCAGATGCACCGCCTGGCCGCCCGGCGCACCCGACGTCGCCGGCTCGACCTTCCAGCGCACGGTGTCGCCAAGCAGCACGTCGCGCACGATCTCGCCCGGCTGGAGTTCGATGTCGCACACCTGAAGCGGCGAGCAGACCACCGATGGCTGAACCTGGCCGAAGAGGAAGATGACCTTACCGTCGGGGCCGCGCGTCACGCCCCCCTGCCCTTGCTGCCACTGGCCGGAAATGCTCGTGCCGCGCTGCTCGTTGACACTCAGGGGCTGCGCCAGGGCCGGCGCTGCAATCGTCGAGAGAACAAGTCCGGTGCAAAATGCTGCGCTCCGGAATTTGGAAAAATTCATGAAAGGGATCCTCCGGGCACTCACAGCTGCGCCGTCCAGTCGAAATCTTTGAGGTAAAGGCCGATCGGGTTGAGGCGGATGACCGCCTCGTCCTGGGGCGGTGTCAATGTGACCGTGGCGACGCCCCGAAACCGCTTTACGTCCTGCTCCCTGCCCTGCCGGTCGCGCTCATATTCCGTCCAGTCGACCTGGTAGCTCTGGTTGGAGAGCGGCACGATGTTCGTGACCTCGACAGCAACCGTCATCGTGCGGGCGCGCTCGAACGGAGAGTTGCCTCGGAACCAGGCGTTGACCTTCTCGGTCGCCGGATCGGACGTGCGCAAATGGGCATAGGTGCGGTCGACATATTGCTTCTGCACCACGGCATCGGGCGTGACCGAACGGAAATTGCTGACGAAGCTGCCGAGCGTGGCACGCACCACGCGCGGGTCGGCATATTCGATCTGTTGCGGGAAGCCGGCGCTCGCGGCCGTGCCGAGCCGATCGACTTCCACGATATAGGGGACCAGCTGCACCTGCGTGCTCTGATAGAGCGCATAGGAGAAGCCGATCACCGCCATCAGCATCCCGGTCACGCCGACGATGCGCCACGAAGCGGCGGCTTTCACATATGACCCGTAACGCTCGTTCCATTCCTGGCGTGCGGCAAGGTAGGGATTTTCCGGTGGGCTCTTTGCGGCCATGGTCTACGTCACGCCTTGTCGTCTGCTGATTTTCTGGTGGTGGGGCGGCCCTGGCTCTGGTCGAGCTTGGAATTGGCAAGGCCGAGTGTGGATGCGCCCCAGGTGCCCGGAACGCCGATTGCCTTGTCCCGGCCGGCCGAAGCGAGCGCGGAGCCGGCAGCGCTCGCGCCGCTGGTCATGCCCTTGAGTGCGGCCGCCCCGAACGAACTGCCGGCCGCCCGTGCATCGGAATAGGCCGAGGCCCCTGCCCTCGCCCCGCCCCAGGCCAGCGCGGCGCTGCCGGCGGCCATGGTTGCGGCCTGGCCGCCGTGACGGATCGTCTCCATGCCGCCGGTCACCGATACCCCCTGCACGACGCCCTGGACGATGTTGGGCACATACATGGCGATGACGAACACCACGACGGAAATGCCGCCGATGGCCAGGGTGGACAGAAACTCGTCGGCGCCAGAGGGGGAGTTGGCGAGATCGATGAGGACTTCAGAACCGATGCGCGCGATCATCACCAGCGCCATCAGCTTCATGCCGACCGAGAACGCATAGACGAGATACCGGACGGCGAAGTCCTTGGTGAAGCTCGAGCCGCCGAGACCCAGCATGATCATGCCGGCAAGCAGGCCGACATACATCTCGGCCATGACGGCCACGAAAATCGCGGCCACCAGGCTGAAGGCGATGACGACGATCACCATGGCGAACACCGCCGCGATCGCGAGCGCATTGTCCTCGAACAGCCCGAACTGCGCCTTCTCCGACATCTGGCTCGCGACCTGCAGGCCGGCGTTGAAGACGTTCGCTGGCGATGCCGAGCCGCCCCCTGCGCCGATCTGGAAGAGGCTGTCGACCATTGCGCGTGCGAAGTCCGGCCCCTGCTCGAGGATGAAGACGAACAGGCCTATGAACATGATGCGCCGCACCAACTCGGCGAACCACGTGTCGAGCGACGCGGCGCCGAGCGCCAGCCAGACAGCCGCAATGCCAACTTCGATGCCGGCAAGGATCCAGAACAGCGAGCGCGCCGCCTGCATGACGGTCGTCTCCCAGCCCTGCGCGGCGTCCGCGACCTCGTTTTCCAGCGTCGTGAGAAGCGAGCCATCCTGTGCGAGGGCGGGCTGGAGAAAAAACAGGACGCCGAGGCTGGCGGCAATGGCGAGCTTAGTTGTCGGGGGCCTCATCGCCCTGCCCCTCTCCGTTGCCCCAGCGCGGCCGCATCTCCTGCCCGGCGGTGGTGTCATACTCAGTCGGTGTGTCGAGGACTCTGCGCGCGCCATCCGGTTCCCCGCCAAGGTTCGGGACGACCCAGACCGCAACAGCGATCCCGACAATGACAGTGGCTGCCGCCATGATAATAAGTGTTCTCGTCACCAGCGCGGCTCCATGACCTGGCCGCCCGATGTCGACGGTGCGTTCGAGTTGAAAAAGTCCTCGCGGCGCGTCTGCGCGAGATCCTTTGCGGCCTGTTCGGACTGGTGCCAGGTCGCCATCATCGTGATCTGCTGCGAGACGAGACCGCGCAGCTTCTGTGTCTGTGCCACCTGTTGCGCGGCGATCTGATGGCCGACCTGCAGCGCCTGCATCTGACCGACGGAGCTCTGCGACATCGAGCGAAGCTGGCTCATCGTCGCCTCTTCACTGGCGAACTGATCGGCCGTCAGTCCGGCCGCCCGCAACGTCGCCGAAATCGTCTCGCGGTTGGTGTCCGACCACGACTGATAGCTCGAGGAGAAATCCTCGCCATTGGCGAGCCCCGTCTCGAACTCGGCGAAACTCTCGAAGCGTTGCTTGAGAACGTCGTCGATATTGCCCATCGCAAAGGCGATGCCCTCGCCCTGGTTGACGAGGTTCTGGAGCGCCATGAGGTCGCTTTCGACCTGACCCCAGACGTGATCGGGCAGCTGCAACGTGTTCTGCAGCATGTTCTCGTAGATCCGGATTTGATTCTGGATTTGCTCGGAGAGTTGCGTGATCTGAGTGATCTGGTTCTGGATCTGCTCGGCCGACTGGCCCGTGAGCCCCACCAGCTCCGCGTTGTTGAGGAGCTGCGTCCACTCGGTTGCGTTCCCGGTGACCGCACCGGCATGAGCCGAGCCTGGGAGAACCAGGCACGCGCTCATCACCGAGGCGGCCGTGATCCTAATCGCGTGTAAGAATGGCTTCGGCATTGCTGATCCCCCTTTCCATAAGCCACGCAGCCGGCCAGTCCGGACCATAATCCTTGTGCAACTGATCGATGCGTTTGAGGTCTTCCTTGCCCGAGGCGCCTGCGAAGGCGAGCGCGACCGGGCCAAGCGCCATGTCGAATAGCCGTCTGCCCTCGGGGCTTGCGACGTAGTATTCGCGCTTCGGCGTCGCGGTCGCGACGATCTCGATCTGGCGCTCGTTAAAGCCGATGCGCTCATAGAAGTCGCGCGTGCCCGGTTCGCGCGCGGCGCCGTTCGGCAGACAGATCTTGGTCGGGCAGCTTTCCTTGAGCGCGTCGATGATGCCCGAGCGTTCCGCGTCCGAGATCGACTGTGTGGCAAGCAGAACGGCGCAGTTCGCTTTCCGCAGGACCTTCAGCCACTCCCTGATCTTATCCCTGAAGGTGGGATGGCCGAGCATCAGCCAGGCTTCGTCGAGAACGATGAGACTGGGCGCGCCCGTCAGGCGTTTTTCGATCCTGCGGAAAAGATAAAGCAGCACGGGCACGAGATTGCGCTCGCCCATGTTCATCAGCTCCTCGATTTCGAAGGTCTGGAACGCGCCGAGCGCGAGCCCGTCCTCCTCGGCGTCGAGGAGTTGTCCCATCGGCCCGTCGACGGTGTAGTGGTGGAGCGCGTCCTTGATTTCGCGCATCTGCACCCCGCTCACGAAATCCGAGAGCGAGCGGCCTCGCGCCGACGCCATGAGACCGACCTGGCGGGAGATCGCATTGCGATGATCGGGTGTGATCGCAACACCTTGCATGGCGATCAGCGTCTCGATCCATTCGCTTGCCCAGGCCCGATCTCCCTCGGTCGACAACTCGGCCAGCGGGCAGAACGACAGAGAAGTCCCCTCCCCTGCGCCGACCTCGTAATGATCGCCGTCGGCAGCGATCGTGAGCGGGAGCAGCGACCGGCCCTTGTCGAAGGCAAAGATCTGCGCGTTCTCATAGCGGCGAAACTGAGCCGCGATCAGGGCGAGCAGCGTCGACTTGCCCGAGCCGGTCGGACCGAACACGAGCGTATGTCCGACATCGTCGACATGGAGGTTCAGCCGGAAGGGCGTCGAACCTGACGCAACCTGCATCAGGGGCGGCGAGCCGGGCGGATAGTAGGGGCAAGGCGCGGCAGCGCTTCCCGACCACACGGAATTGAGCGGAATGAGGTCGGCGAGGTTGCGCGTATTGACGAGCGGTTCGCGGACATTAGCGTAGCTGTTGCCCGGCAGGCTGCCGAGATAGGCTTCGGTCGCGTTGAGCGTCTCGATGCGCGCGCCGAACCCTTCGGCCTGGACGAGCCGGCGCACCGCCTCGGCCTGGTCGCGCAGCCGCGTATCGTTACTATCGAAGAGCACGATCACCGGTGTGTAGTAACCAAAGGCGACGAGCTGGGATGAGGCCTCGGCAATGGCGTCCTCGGCCTCGGCGACCATCGTCATGGCGTCCTGGTCGACCGCACGGCTCTGGGTCTGAAAAAGCTGGTCGAAGAACGGCCGCACCTTCTGCTGCCATTTCTTGCGCGTGCGTTCGAGTTTTGCACGCGCTTCCTGGTCGTCGAGGAAGATGAAGCGGCTCGACCACCGGTAAGTGAGCGGCATCAGGTCGAGCGAATTGAGAATCCCCGGCCAGCTCTCGGCCGGAAACCCGTCGATCGCGACGACGGCAAGATACCGTCCGTCGACCACCGGCGACAGGCCGTGGTGAAACTCGGCCGTCGCCAGCCAGTCGAGATACATCGGGATCGCCGGCAGGCGCACCGGATGGCTTTCGCCCACGATGCAGAACCGGATGAACTGGAAGAGTTCGTCGTACCGGGCTTCGCGACCGGATTCAGGGTCGGCGACCGTGCGGGTAACCATGCGCCGGATCGAAAGCACATTGGCCAGATACTGTTCGAACTCGCGGATGGATGTGCGGAAGGTGTCCAGGACCACATCGGCATAGGTCTCCGAGCGGCTCTCACTATCGGAATAGACATAGCGTGCGAGGCCCGACCGGCGCCGCTCGGGTGGCCGGTAGGTGAGAATGATGGCGTGCTGACTCTCGTAATGCCCGCTCTCGGCCTCGAAATGCGCCCGCCGTTCGTCATCGATCGCACGTGTCACCGGGTCAGGGAAATGGCAGTCCTCGCGTTCGGGATAGGCAACGGTGGGGATGCGCACTGCCTCGACCTGGATCATCCAGCCCGAGCCGAGCCGGGACAGGATCGTGTTGATCTGCCGCGACACCTCGTTGCGCTCGAAGTTGGTCGAGCTCTCCGAATCCGGGCCGGCAAAATACCAGCCGGCCATGACCGACCCATCCTTGAGCAGGATCACGCCGTCGTCGACCAGGCCCGCATAGGGCAGAAGGTCGGAGAAGGACGGCCGGGTGTTGCGGAACTGACGAAGCGCGACCATTCCAGTCAGGGCCTCCGCCACGGTGAGGCGGTCGGACGGTAGCCTGCTCGATAGCCGATATGGCGCAGATAGACCTGCCGCATCATCGGATCGGCTTTGGCCATCATGCGAAGCGCCGCCAGCACCGCAGCCCAGATGGCGATCCCGAGCAGCACCGAAAACCACGTCAGGACCACGAAGATCAGGATCACGGCGGCAAGGCCGGTCAGCAACACCAGCTCCCGATCGGCCCCCATCAAATGGTTCGGGCGCGAAAGCGCCCGATGAATGCGGGATCGTGCGAGAGCAACGCTTGGCTCAGCCATCGCTCCCCTCCCCTGCCCTGGCCCGCGACGCCTCGTGGGCCGGATAGCCGATCGAGGCGCCGCTCGCGCCGAATAGGCCGACGATCTGCGTGGCGCCGAGGAGGATGCCGGCGACCAGCACGACATACATCAGCCTGCGCGCGAAATCGTTCAATTCGCCGCCAAAGATCAGCATGCCGCCTGCGACTGCAACGGCGGCCAGCGCGATGAAGCCCGCAACCGGGCCGGTGATGGACTGCTGTATCTGTTGAAGCGGCCCTTCCCAGGGCAGACCGCCACCACTTGAGGCGAGCGCCGGCGTCGCGAGTGCGAGAAAGAAGAGCGTTGCCGCGACCGGGATGGCGGCCAGAGCGCGGTTGTTATGCGGCATGACTTTCCTCATCAATCTGGGGATGGTGATCGGTCGCGTAGCGCGCGCCGTCGAAGCCCGTGACATGCATGACATCACGCACGCGCCGGCCGTGGCCGGCACGTTCGATCGAGACGACGAGGTCGACGGCTTGGCCGATCACCTCACGCATCGGCTGCTGGCTGACCTCCGCGGTCAATTGCTCGAGGCGGCGGAGCGCGGAGACGGCGCTGTCGGCGTGAATGGTCGTCACACCGCCCGGGTGGCCGGTATTCCATGCCTTGAGCAGGGTGAGCGCGGCACCGTCGCGGACTTCGCCGACGATGATCCGGTCCGGCCTCAGCCGCATCGTGCTCTTCAACAGCCGGGCCATGTCCACTGTGTCGCTGGTATGAAGGGCAACGGCGTTGTCGGCTGCGCACTGGATTTCCGAGGTGTCCTCGAGGATGACCAGGCGGTCGTCGGGTGACAGCGAGACAATCTCCGCAATCACGGCGTTGGCCAAAGTCGTCTTGCCCGACCCAGTGCCGCCGCTGATCACAATGTTCATGCGCGAAGCAACAGCGCTCCGCAGCACGGTTGCTTGACGGTGGGTCATGATCCCGGCTCGCACATATTCCTCGAGCGGGATGAGCCGGGATGCCCGCCGTCGGATCGTGAACGTAGGTGCGGCGACAATCGGTGGGAGTAGGCCCTCGAAGCGGTGCCCACCGATCGGGAGTTCGCCCGAGATGATCGGCTGGCTTGCATCCACTTCAGTCTGCAGAGCATGGGCAACGCTGCCGATGATAATCTCGGCGGCGCCGGGCGCGAGCTCGCCAATGGGCTCGACCCCCTGCCCGAGCCGTTCCACAAACAGCCGGCCGTCGGGATTGAGCATGATTTCGACTACCAGCGGATCCTTGAGTGCCCCGCAGATCGCCTCACCGAGCGCGTCCTGGAGTTTGCGCACGAGCCGATCGTGCGATCGCGCCCGGCTCATTCGGCAACTTCCACAAACTGGACCTCGCTAGACGCAGATCTCTCGTATCGAGCGGCTCTACACCGCTCTCGTCTCCATGGCATGTTTCCGTCCTACAAATGCGATCGACGGGCCTATCGATCATGGATAACTGCCTTCCGTCAGCCCGGCAGAATTGCCGGGTTCGGACGGGGGTGAGTCGGGTTCCGGACGGCGGATTGGAGGATATTTGCTTTTCCCGGGCCCAACGGCCGGGCTCGGCCCCGGCAATTCTGCCGGGCCAGAATTTGCTCCAGGTATCATCGGGCAATGTTGGTAAGTGACTGAGAGAAAAGGAAAAAGGCCGCCAAGGTCACGGCCGCCGCCGATCTCGATCACGCTTCTGGCAACCTTCTGTTAACCTAAAATCGCTTGCCAGAGAACGGGAATCGCTCATACTGGCGCCAGATTGGCCGAATGGCCGAATATGGCGCTATTTTCTCGTTCGGGGACAAAGCGGAGATGGCATTTCTCCCAAGTTTTGAGTTTGACGACAAGATCCTCGCCCAAGGGGCCGAGATCTCGCGCAAGCTCGACCAACTGAGGGTCGAGAAGTTTCCGACCGAAGGGCAGAAGACGCTTCGGCGGTTCTCGATGGCCGAGGTCGCCCATTATCTCGGGATCAGTCCAAACAATCTGAAACGCCTCCATCTTGAAAAGAAAGGCCCCGAGCCGTTCGTCGTTGCCGGTGGACGGCGCTTTTACTCCGCCGAGCAGATGACCGAGCTGCGGGACTATCTGGATAAGCACGGGCGATCGGATTCCAAGAAGTATGTGCCCTACCGCAAACCCGGCGAAAAGCTGCAGGTCATTGCCGTGGTCAATTTCAAGGGCGGGTCGGGAAAAACCACCACTACGGCACATCTCGCGCAGCACCTTGCGCTCACGGGTCACAGGGTCCTGACTGTGGATCTTGATCCGCAGGCTTCGCTATCGGCCCTCCATGGCTTCCAGCCCGAGCTCGACAAAAACCCCTCGCTCTACGATGCGATCCGATATGGTGACGCCGCCCCGGTCGAAGACGTTATTCGCAAGACGAACTTCCCGTTGCTCGACATCATCCCGGCGAACCTAGAACTGCAGGAATATGAGTACGAGACGCCACTTGCGATGCAGTCTCCGTCTCAAGAAGGAAAGCGGTTCTTCACGAGGGTCGCCAAGGCGTTGGATTCGGTCAGTGACCGTTATGACGTCGTGGTCGTCGATTGCCCTCCGCAGCTTGGCTATCTGACGCTCTCAGCACTCTCGGCCGCCACCTCGGTTCTGATTACAGTCCATCCGCAGATGCTGGACCTGATGTCCATGAGTCAGTTTCTGCTGATGCTGGGCAATATCATGAAGTCGATCAAGAATGCTGGCGCGCAGGTTCAGCTGGACTGGCTGCGCTATCTCATCACCCGATACGAGCCCACGGACATTCCCCAGGCGCAGATGGTCGGCTTCATGCAGTCGATGCTAGCCGAGGAGATCCTGAAGAACCCAATGCTCAAATCCACGGCGATTTCCGACGCCGGCCTCACCAAGCAGACGCTCTATGAGGTCGAGCGATCGAACTTCAATCGGGATACCTACGATCGGGCAATCGACAGCATGGATGCCGTGAACTTCGAGATTCAGGGACTGATTCACCAGGCATGGGGGCGGCTGTGATGTTGACTGCCGTCAAAACCGCCAAAAAGGTACGCGGTTTCAAGCGCATAAGTCGGATAAGGGGGTGCTAGTCAAATGGCGCGGAAAAATCCCTTTGCGAGCATTATGGACAACGGCAACGCTCCCGCCGAGCGCCCGGTCGCGCGAGACTACGCCTTCAAGGGTGCATCACGCTCGCTCATAAGCTCGATCGACGAAATGGCAGCTCAGGCAGGCAAGCTGCTCGAGGGCGAGACGATAATCGAGGTTGACCCCGACTTGGTGGACCAATCCTTCGCCAACGACCGGCTCAACGTTGATCAGGAAGACTACGAGGCCGACTACGCCCAGGTGCTGGAGTCGATCCGCAGTTCCGGTCAGAACTCCCCGGCCCTCCTTCGCCCTCATCCCGAGCGGTCCGGCCGCTACATGCTGGTCTTCGGTCGCCTCCGCTGGCGCGCCGCTAAGGAGCTTGGTCTCAAACTTCGCGCTGTCATCAAGGAGATCTCCGAGCGCGATCATGTGATCGCCCAGGGACAGGAAAACAACGCGCGAGCGAACACGTCCTTCATCGAGAAAGCGCTGTTTGCCGCCGACATCGTTCAACGGAAATTCGACGAAGACAACGCGACCGCCCTCGCCGCGATCGGTGTCGATCGGCCGACACTTTCGAAGATGCTCTCTGTCGCGTCGATACCCAAGGACCTGCTCGAAGCGATCGGCCGCGCCAAAGCCGTTGGTCGTGATCGCTGGTACGAGCTCAAACTCCTCCTCGACAAGCCGGGCAATGTCGACACTGCCCTGGCTCTAGCGTCGAATTCCGATTTTCAGGGGATGCCAAGCGAAGCGCGGTTCGATGCGATCGTCGCGAAGCTGAAAGCCTCAAAGCCACGGCGCCGTGCCGCGCCGGCACCATCCAAACGCACCTGGGCGCCGTCTGATGGGCGTGTTGCCGCGGAGATGGTGGCCAGTGGCAAGAAATTCACCATCGCCCTAAAGGCGAAGGGGACCGACGCAACAGCGTTCGGTGACTACCTCTCGGAAAATCTCAGCGAGTTGTATGAGGCTTTCCGTCGGGAAAAACGAGCAACCACAAACGGAGATTGAGCGCAAAAGAAAAAGGCCCCCGAAACGGCATTCCGGAAGACCTTCTCTTTAAGTTTGGCGACTGAGAGAATCCCACTTCCGCGAATCATAGTCAAGACCATTCAGGTCGGTTTGAGCGCCGATTCGGCGAGCAGGTTTCTTTTGCCTAGCGATAGGTGAAGAAAAATGCAGACGCATACCCCAACGACGCCCTTTGGGCGGCGAACGATGTCGCTTGGCATGATGGCAAGCCAGGCTGTAGCAAAGACCGTGCCGGAAGGCGCGCAGGTTCAAAAGTGGCAGGTGTTCCACACGATCCGGGAAGCGCGCGACCTGATCGGTGCAACGGACCGCGCACTCGCCATTCTGAACGCCCTGCTCTCGTTCCATCCAGAAACGGAGCTCTCGGGCGACGGTGAATTGATTGTCTGGCCGTCGAACGAGCAACTCATGGCCCGTGCAAACGGCATGCCGGCGACAACGCTGCGGCGGCACCTGGCCGTTTTGGTCGACTGCGGGCTGATCATTCGTCGCGATAGTCCGAACGGCAAACGCTTCGCCCGCAAGGGCAGGGGCGGGCAGGTCGAACAGGCCTACGGGTTCGATCTGGCCCCGATCGTTGCCCGTGCGGAGGAGTTCGAGGAACTGGCGGACGCGGTTCGGGCCGAAAAGAATGCCTTTCGGCTTGCCAAGGAACGCCTGACGTTACTGCGCCGCGACGTCGTCAAGCTCATTGAGACCGGCATCGAGGAGAACGTTCCGGGCAATTGGGGCAGGGTACAGCAGACCTACCAGGCTATTGTCGGCCGCCTGCCGCGCTCTGCCCCGAGGCAACTAATCGAGGACATCTGCTGCGATCTCCACGGTCTCTACACGGAGATCCTCGAGGTGTTGGAATCATTTGCAAAAACACAGAATCCGGACGCCAATGAGTCCCATTCTGGTCGCCACATACAGAATTCAAACCCAGACTCCATATCTGAATCTGAAGAAGGCTCTCGAAAAGAGAATGAAGCGGGCGGCGGCGCCGCGGAAAACGATAACCTGCGGAGCTTGCCGAAGCGGGAGTTGCCCTTGGGGATCGTGCTTGACGCCTGCCCGGACGTGAAGGATTTGGTGCCAGGGGGCGAGATACGCCACTGGCGGGACTTTCTGGCGGCCGCGGAGGTGGCTCGGCCACTGCTTGGGGTCAGCCCGAGCGCCTGGCGGGAAGCCTGCGAGGCGATGGGCGAGGTTCAGGCCGCTATTACGCTCGCGGCAATCCTGCAGCGCTCCGATCAGATCAACAGCGCCGGCGGTTATCTGCGCAGCCTGACGGACAAGGCAAGGGAGGGCAAATTCTCCACATGGCCGATGGTCATGGCGCTTTTGCGCGCCAAGCTCGATGCCGGCAAACGTGCTGAACTCAGCGGGGACCGAGGCGAACTAGCAACGTCTGACGCTTCTGACAGTGCTCCCGGCAAGCTCGAAGTTAGTGAGGCGCTTCTTCGCTCACTCAAAAAGCCGTCCGGGGGCAGGGGGTAATCCAATGGACGCGGACCTGAAACGAGATCTATTGCGGCTTTTTGAGGCCTGTATCGCTCAAATCAGAAGCGGAAAGCCCGGTCCGAGCCTCTTGGTGTCCCGGGAGTTTGAAGCCACTCTGCTGCACTACTGTGAGTGTCTTCGAGCAGAAATGGATGAAGCGACGTCGCCGTACCCCACCCCGCGCGTTCCAATCGAGCTGATTGTCAAGGCGAGCGCTCAAGATGCAAGGGATGGCCTTGACGATCTTCGGCACTGGCTGAGGGGCGCCGAGGAGGTGATCGTGTGCGACCCCTATTTTCTGCACTTCAAACCAACGGGAATGTTTCCGGACATTGAGAGCTATTCGGATGCCCTTGTGCGATTGTTTCCCAAGACGGCAATTCGGGTCGACCTTTATACCAACAGCTATCAACGGACCGTTCGTCCAGCCGTGCTTCGTGCCTTGAAGGAAGGCCGCTCGGTGCGCCACTACATGTCGAGCGACCTTCATGACCGGTTCGTGATCAAAGACAGGTCGGAGGGCAAATCGATTGGAACTTCGTTCGGAGGCTTCGGTCGCAAGTTCTTCGCGATGACGGACCTCAGTCCGGTTGATGTCGCGTCGGTGATGTCCGAACTGAAAAAGCTATGCCCCGAGCCGGTCCGTCCAGGGCGGCGGAGGTAAATCGCTGCAAGAATTTCAGACGCTCCTGGACCCGCGCGATCGCCCATTGCGCGAAATCCTTCCGGCTGTTGACGGTCATCGTTTCCATGGCAGCGCTCTCCGGATTTGTTTGGCGTGTGCTGCCGAAAGTCGGCCCTGCGATCTGTACAGCGCCGCCGCTCCCACGTTATTCCCAGCTTCCGCGCTCAGGCTGCCTCGAGCAAGCCGCTTCGCTTTGCCCGGTCGAGAAGGTTTTTGACGGAGGAGGGCGCCCATCTCGTACCGCCACGCGGTGTGCGCTCATGAAGGCGCTCGAGCTGGTTGGCGATTTCGCGCAAGGTGAGCTCTGGGTTGGAGGAATGGATACCCGCTACAAGCGTCATCAGGCGGTCCTCGGGCGGCCGAGGCGGCGACTTTCTCAGGAGAGACTTATCGGCCATTCCTTCGCTGACCATCCATCTTACCGCGCGCCGCAAGCGCTCAGGGGTCCAATCGAAGCCGCGTTGCTTGAGGACGCGCGAAATGTCGTCCCAGGTGTGGTCTGGTCGCATGCGCCGGACGACTGGAAGCCATTGATTGGCAGTGGACTGGATGCGCGCGCCGTAGGCCGCTTTCTGAGCAGCCGTCATCTTGGCCAGCATCTCCGGCCGACGTTCCCGAACCCCTGGGTTGCCTGGTAGCCGGCCATTTGCCTTCGCAGCTTTGACGCCTGCCTTCGTCCGCTCCGAGTTGAGAGCCCGTTCCAGCTGGGCGACGGCGCCAAGGACCTGCAGCGAAAACATGCCCTGCGGCGTCGTGGTATCGATGGGATCGCTCAGCGAGCGGAAATAGGCGCCTTTGGACGTCAACTCCTCGATGACATTGAGCAAGTGGCTCACCGAGCGCGCTAGGCGGTCGAGCCGAACCACAACGAGGGTGTCGCCGGCGCCGATCTCACGGACCAGCCGGGCGAGGGCAGGGCGGGTCCGCGAGGCGCCGGACCCATGCTCCTGGATGATTGTATCGCATCCGGCCGACCTCAGTTCCATCTCCTGCGCTTCCGTCGCCTGCTCGTCCGTGGAGACGCGCGCATAGCCGATAAGTCGGCCCTGTGGCCGACGGGAAGAGGGATTGCGCGGTGTTTTGGTCATTTGGAGCGCCTGAGAGCCGTGTTGAAGCCGAATTTACAAACATGAAAGATACGGATAACCGATCGTTTGTAAACGTCTCTTGAGCGGCCTTTTCGCCTATAGGAACCCGACAAACCCCGGGAAACCGGCATTCTCGTCGACTTGAGCACCGATCGGCGCCCTGCTGTTCAGTCCCGAAGGACTAGCGCGTCTATATAGTACGGGCACGGGAAAATGCGTCGCTATGACGGAAGCGAAATCCCTGATAGCTTCCGCATAGCGACTAATGGCGTGCGGCACCAATGGGTTACACTATCGAAAGCCTACCTTTGCAGACCTTGCTTCCGGCCATCGGGAGAGCGGATGTCGGTTTTACTTCCCGATTTCAATTGAAGCGCTAAGGTGAAAATCCTGCTCTTCCGACCGGCCATTGCGTGGCCGAATTCGGGGGAGGGGAGGGGACTTTTCTACAGTCCGGAGGCCTTGGTGAGGTTGGTGCGGAACCGATCACGACGGCGCTGATATTTGCGGGTCATCTCCGCCGACGCATGCCCGAGTTGCTTCTGCACGTAGCGCTCCTCGATCTCGGCCGACGAGGCGAGCCCGGATCGCAGCGAATGTCCGGCGAACAGCAGGCCGCGATCGGTATCGGGCAGATCGGAGCGAATGCCGGCGGCAAGCACCGTCTTCTTGACCAGCCGGGCGACGTGCTTGTCGGAAAGCCGCTCGACATCGACGGTCTTGTTGTCCTTGAAGATGCGGCGGAAGAGGGCCCCTCGCGCGATGCGGCCGAACTTGATCCAGGTCTCGAGCGCGACCACGGGGCAGGTGTGATCGCTGGAGCCGCGGCCAACCTCAACCTCGCGCCAGCGATCGCCCTTGCCGCGCAGCGTCACCAGCACGCCCTTGCCCGGAAGGATCTCGATCCAGCCGGCGCCGTCGCTATCATCGTCGCGCATGACGTCGAGGCCGACGATCTCGGACCGGCGCAGGCCGCCGGCGAAGCCGAGGAGCAGGATGGCGCGGTCGCGCAGGCCCCTCAGATCGTGACCGAGCGTGGCGAGCATCGCAACGAGGTCGTCGCCAAGGACGGCTTCCTTCACGCGCGGCGGCTTTGTGTGCTTGCGGCGGATGCCGGCGAGCACTGTGCGGATGTGGCGGTCGGCCCGGTCCATGGAAAGGCCGCGCTGCGTAAAATTCCAGGAAAGGCCGGAGAGGCGACGCTCGATGGTCGAAACGGACAGAGCCGGGGCGCCGAGCTTAGCTCCGCCGGCGGCGCAGGCGCTGATATAGAGCCCAATCACCTTCGAATCCGGGGGCAGGGGATCGAAGCCGTTGCGCCGGCACCAGGAGGTGAAATGCTTCCAGTCCTTGGCGTAGGCGTCGCGGGTGTTTTCCGAGTTGGCGTTGTCGGCATACTCCCTGGCGGTCTCGACCAGATCCTCGACGTGCGCAGGGACCCGGGGTGTGGGCTGGCCCATCTCCATGACGAGATCGACGATGTCGGGCATCTCGCCGTCGAGCGGATCCTCGGCCGGGAGATCGTTTTTGGCGGGTTTGCGCGGGGGATTTTCCATGTTTTGCGAGCCTATCAGAATATGTCCGGTAATGGAAGCTTACCGGACATAAAACAAGATCGACATGCGCGGCGGTTATATCTCTATTGAGTTGCGAAAAACGCCGTCATGATTCATCTTGTCGAGGATGATTCTTCGCCCCAAACAGTCTCCCCGCCTCCATGCGCCGCTCCTCGGCGTCGCTCCGATCGCGCCGGTCGCCCCCGTGCCGATCTGGCTGCGCCGGGCGGTCTCCGATGCGCAAGGCGTTGCAGCACAAGGCGTCGAAGACCTTGCGCTAGCCACGGGCGCCGCCATCGGCGCGCTCGATGCGGTGGTGCGCCGGCAGGAGCGATGGGCGGGCGTCTGGCGGCAGCGGCTGGCGCTTGCGGCTGCCGCGGTGACCGCGCGGCAGGCGGGCCGCGTCGAGGACGAAGCAGCGCTGCGCGACGCGCTGCAGCTCACACGACCCGGCGACGACGTCGGCCCCGCCGGCCGGATGCTGTTGGCCTGGCGCCGGCTGGCCGGTTCGCCCGCTGAGAAGTTGCTGACAGAGAAAAACCTCGCAGCGGTGTTGGATGCCCTGGGTCTCGCGCGTGACGACGAGGTCGTGAGTGATCTGTCCGATGACCTGCGACGGCTTGACGAAGGCCTCGTTGGGAGGCTGACCGGCGCGCTTACCAGCGCGGAGCAGCACGGGGCCGGGCGCACAATGGGAGCGTGGCTCGCGGACGCTCTCCTTGCGCAACGGTTGGGATGGGACCATGCGTTGCCGCTGCTGGGCACCGAGCAGAGTTTGACAGCAAGTGCGGGCCGGCAGCGCCGCCCGGCCGCCGGTGCTGCCACGAGAGCCATCGACAGGGGGGCAGACGGTGTGAAATGTCTGCTTGCCGCCCAGGCGCGCGCAGCCTTGCGCGCGATCGATCTGTCGGTCGAGATCGGGCGCCGTGCGGAGCGGCTGCTCGCGGTAGCGCCGAAGTTGCGCGCTCGGGCGTCGGATCTCGTCGTCGAAAGACTGCTGTCCGGCGATGCGATCGTGGCATCGGAAAAGATCGCTGGCATGAGCGATCGCGGCCTGCGCCGCCTGTTCGACCGGCTGGTCGAGCTCGGCGCTGTGCGTGAACTGTCGGGCCGGCCGACCTTCCGCATCTACGGGCTGTGACGACGATGACGGAGAGCGCGGCCAAGCGACGAAAAGGAGACCAGGGAGGCGAAGGTCGAGCAGGCGACGGTCTGTTCGATCGTGAGCTCGACCATTTGCCGTCGGAGGCCCGCTGGCGGGAATGGATGAACCGGGTCGAGGCGACGATCTTCGCCGCGAGCGAGCCGGTTGCGCGTGAGATGCTCGCCCGGATCGTCGGCAAAAGCTGCAGCATCGATCTTCTCATTGACGACATCCGGGAAGAATTGCGTGGCCGGCCCTATGACCTGGTGTCCGTCGCCGGCGGCTGGAAGCACCTCACCCGCCCGGCCTACGCCGATGCCATTCGTGCCGCTGTCGGCGCAGGCGAGAAGACGGCCGACCTGACGCAGTCCGACGTGCTGGCGCTGATGTGCATCGCCTATTTCCAGCCGATCACGCGTGGAGAATTGTCGTCGTTCTTCGGCAAGGAGATCAGCCGCGACCTGATCGGCCATCTGCGCGGCGCCGGCCTGATCGCCTCCGGCCCGCGCAGCCCGACCCCGGGCGCGCCCTACACCTATGTTACGACGAAAAAATTCCTGCTGGAGTTCGGTCTCGACACGCTGCGCGACCTGCCCGACTTCGAGGCGCTCGAGGACGCCGGCCTATTGTCGAAGGAGAAGCTGCTCGCGGGCGACATCATGCCGGGGTTTGCAGATGCCGGCGACAGTGGCGCAGACGCCGCCATTGACCAATAGATGATCACTGAGAACATCTTGTTTCTGTTTCTCGCTGAGCCGCGCGGGACGGCCAAGCGCCCTTTGGTCGTAGCGAGAGCGGTATGGACACGAGGCCTCGGCAGACGAGACGTTTTGCGCCTGCGCGAATTATGAACGACTTCAGTGGTCCCCGTCACACAGCGCGTGATCCGAGAGTGCCCGGATGACGTAGCAGTCTCCCACCGTCTCGCCTGTGCAACAGGTGGCGATGCGTTCCAGCTCAGCCTCCAGCTTCCGCAGGCTCGCGATGCGCTCCCGCACCGACGCGAGCTGCTCCTTGGCGATCCTGTCGGCATCGCCGCACGGCCGGTCCGGATGGCCGCTGAGGTCGATGAGCTGGCGGATCGAATCGATCTTCAGGCCGAGGTCGCGCGCGTGCCGGATGAAGGCCAGCCTCTCCAGTTCGGGTTTCCCGAACCGCCGCTGGTTGCCTTCGGACCGCTCCGGCGCGTCCAGCAGCCCCATCTGTTCGTAATAGCGGATGGTGGGGACTTTCACTTTCGTCAGCCGCGACAGGTCGCCGATCGAATACATCGTTATTTTCCCTCTTGAACCTCTAGCCACTGGAGCAATTAGGGTGTCCGGCACAGAATGACAACCGGTGAGACCATGACTGCCGTTTCCAGCGGAACCCGCGACCATCCCGGAGTGATCGCCCCTCCTCCCCTGATCTTCGCAGGCTTCCTCGCCGCGGGTGTGCTTTCCGACAGGTACGTCAGCGGATGGTCGCTTCAGCTGCCTGTGTTCGCGGCGCAGGCAATGGCGGTTCTGCTGGGCGGAGCCGGCCTCGTCTTCCTGGCTGGCGCGCTCGGCCTTTTCCGAAGGGCAGGAACCCGGCCCGAGCCTTGGCAACCGACTACGGCAATCGTGACGGGAGGCGTGTACCGTGTGACCCGAAATCCGATGTACGTCGGCATCTCCCTGGTCTGTGCCGGACTCGCTCTCACGTTCGGCAGCCCGCTCGCGCTGGCGCTGCTTCCCGTGGCCGTCATGGTGATCCACCGGGGCGTCATCCTGCGCGAGGAGCGCTACCTCGAGGAGAAGTTCGGCGCGGAATACCTGGCCTACAAGGCTCGGGTCCGGCGCTGGCTCTGACCGGGGAAGATTTCGCTTGAACCTCTAGCCGCTTGAGGTCGTAAGGACAGCATCATGACATCAACACAGATCCGATACCGAGTGACCGGGATGGACTGCGCTTCCTGCGCGGCCAAGATCGAAGGCGCGGCCCGCAATGTTCCGGGGGTAGAGCAGGCGAAGGTGTCGACCGCTTCCCAGGTCCTGACGGTCGAGGTTGACGATACGGCACGGAGGCTGCCTGTCGTGGAGGAGGTGGTCGAAGGCCTCGGCTATCGGCTTCACCGCATCGGCGGCATGGACGAGGACGACGACGACCGCCTTCCTGACCTTTCGCACGTCACGCCCGCCTACAAGCGGGCGCTCTGGATCGTCGTGCTGCTCAATGTCGGCTACGGCGTGGTCGAGATCGTAGGCAGTTTCCTCGCCGGGTCGCAGGCCCTTCAGGCCGACTCCCTCGACTTCCTCGGGGACGGCCTGATCTCGTTCCTCGGGCTGATCGCCGTCGGCTGGGGGCTGGCGGCACGCGCCAAGGCGGCGATGCTGCAGGGCCTGTTCCTCGGCCTGCTTGGTCTCGGGGTGGTCGGCTCGACCCTCTACCGCGTCTTTGTCCAGCATGAGCCGGAATACCTGCTGATGGGCGGCTTCGCTCTCGTCGCGCTTGTCGTCAACGTGCTCGCCGCGGTCGTGCTGCTGCCGCACCGGACGGGCGACGCGAACATGCGGGCGGTCTGGCTCTTCTCCCGCAACGACGCGATCGGGAACTTCGCGGTGCTTGTCGCCGCCATGCTCGTCTGGTGGCTCGCGTCACCTTGGCCCGACCTGTTCGTCGCCTTCGGGGTCGCGGGCCTGTTCCTGCAGTCGGCGTGGGCGATCGTCAGGGATGCCCGGCAGGACCTCAAGCAGGCGGCTCGCTCGTGAACGCGGCAGCAAACCCGACAGGGAACGGAAACATGACGAACGTCTCGACCCAGACCCGCTACCGCGTCAGCGGAATGGACTGCGCCTCCTGCGCGTCCAAGATCGACACGGCCGTCAGGCGGATGGAAGGCGTGGAGGACGTGTCGGTCTCGGTGACGAATGGCAGCCTGACGGTCACGCACACCGAAGCCCTCGGCAGCGATGCCATCGCGCGGCAAGTCTCCCGGCTCGGTTACGGCGCTACGCCTTGGGAGAGAGGGAGCGGCGAGGCCGAAAACGGAGGAGGGGGCCATTCCTCTTCACACGACGAGGAGGCAGTCCCCGCCGGGCAGTCCTGGTGGCGCTCAGGGCGCGCGAAGCTGACCATTGCCTCCGGCATGGCCCTAGTGGCCGCCTACGCTGCCGGGCTGGTCTTCCCCGAAGCAGACCACTGGCCGTTCCTGGCCGCCCTTCTTGTCGGCCTGATCCCGATCGCGCGGCGCGCGTTCTCCGCCGCCCTCGCGGGCACGCCGTTCTCCATCGAGACGCTGATGACGATCGCGGCAGTCGGAGCCGTGCTGATAGGCGCGACGGAAGAGGCGGCCATGGTGGTGCTGCTCTTCCTCGTCGGCGAGCTGTTGGAAGGCGTGGCCGCGAACCGTGCGCGGGCGAGCATCCAGGGCCTTGCCGACCTGGTCCCGAAGATCGCCCTCGTCGAAAGGGACGGCCGGACGGAGGAGGTGCCAGCCGCGACCTTGGCCATCGGCGATGTCATCGTCGTCCGGCCCGGCGACCGCATTTCGGCGGACGGGGAGATCCTTGAGGGGGCGAGCGACATCGATGAGTCTCCCGTCACCGGGGAGAGCACGCCGAAGCGGAAGTCCGAGAAGGATGCCGTCTTTGCGGGCACCATCAGCACCGATGGCGTGCTAAAGGTGCGGGTGACTGCGACGGCCGAAGACAACACTATCGCCCGCGTGGTCAGGCTCGTCGAGGAGGCGCAGGAGAGCAAGGCTCCGACCGAGAGGTTCATCGACCGCTTCTCCCGCTACTACACGCCGGGGGTCCTCGTCGTCGGCGCGCTCGTCGCAGTCCTGCCGCCGCTGCTGCTCGGCGAGCCATGGGGCGAGTGGATTTACAAGGGCCTCGCCATCCTGCTGATCGGATGCCCCTGCGCGCTGGTGATCTCAACTCCGGCTGCTGTGGCCGCCGGCCTCTCCGCGGGCGCGCGCCGTGGCATGCTGATGAAAGGCGGAGCCGTCCTCGAAGGTTTCGGCAGGATCACGACGGTCGCGTTCGACAAGACTGGCACCCTGACGGAAGGCAAGCCCGTCGTCACGGACGTGGTCGCCTACGGGCGGACCGAGCGCGAGGTCCTGTCGATGGCGGCGGCCCTCGAACAGAGTTCGAGCCATCCGCTTGCCGTCGCCATCCTCGGCAAGGCGAAGGCGGACAAGGCGCCGGTCCCTCCGGCGTTCGGCGCGAAGGCGGTTTCGGGCAAGGGCGTGGAAGGCAATGTCGGGGGCGTGGCGCTGTTCCTGGCCTCCGCCAAAGCAACTGCCGAGCGGGCCTCCCTTTCCCCGGAACAGGCATCCAAGGTCGAGGAGCTGAACGGGCAGGGAAAGACCGTCTCCGTCCTGCTAGCTGGCGAAGCCGTCGCAGGGCTGATCGCCATGCGGGACGAGCCGCGCGAAGACGCGAGGGCCGGGCTAGCGGCCCTGAAGGACCTGGGCATCCGGACCGTCATGCTGACCGGGGACAACCGGAGGACGGCCGAGGCGATCGCCGCAGGCCTCGGCGTGGAAGCGAAGGCCGAACTGCTGCCGCAGGACAAGCAGCGGATCGTCGGCGAGTTGCAGAAGGAAGGCTTCAAGGTCGCGAAGGTCGGCGACGGCATCAACGACGCTCCGGCGCTTGCGGCCGCCGACATCGGAATTGCCATGGGCGGCGGCACGGATGTCGCGCTCGAGACCGCGGATGCGGCAATCCTTCACGGGCGTGTCGAGGACGTTTCGGGTATGGTCCGGCTGTCTCGCGCCGTGATGGCCAACATCAAGCAGAACATCGCCGTCGCGCTCGGCCTCAAGGCGGTATTCCTGGTGACCACCGTGATCGGTGTCACGGGCCTGTGGCCCGCCATCCTGGCCGACACGGGCGCGACGGTGCTGGTCACCGCGAACGCGATGAGGCTGCTGGGGTGGAGGCCATCGCGGGCAAGCTAGACGCATACCGCGTCGTCGGCCACGTCCCAAAGTGTTGAGGGCGCCGTGAGCCCCTGATCGATTCCTCTAGCGCTTTTCGTTCGGCAGGCATTCGCCCGGCACTTGACCTTCCACCAGATGGAAGGAGCAAGGTCTCCTGGAGGAAGGGGACGAGGTCATGAGACAGTGCAATCCTCCTCTCGACCGCGCCATTCTGGCTGCATTCGCGTCTGCCCTTGAGACCGGGAGGCTCGACGCGGCGGAGCATTTGCTGTGCGCTTTGGAGTGCCTCGGTAACGAGGAGGGCGAGTCCGGCGCGGCCGAGGAAGCCTACCGGATCATCTGCCGCGACTGCGACTGTGGAACCAAGCGGGCGAAGCATCGAGAATAGGCAATTCCAGACTGATGTGCCCGCTTCTCAAGGCCGCGAGCGCCGGGTCATGGTCGCTTCGCGTTGTTCGTCAGGCCGTTGACGTACATGACAAGGTTCAGTGGGTCGAACTTGAGGCCGTGAAACTTGGCCGCGAAGCGCCCGCCGCGGTCGATCACATGGGTGACCACGCCGTGCATCTGCTGGCCGCCTTCGAGCGGTTCGAAACGGACGTTGTATTCCTCCGACAGCTTGCGCGTCGCGTCCTCCGCCTGTCCCTTGCGGGTGGTAAGGAAGGTCCAGTTGTGCGGGTCCAGCCCGTGCGCCTCCCCGTATCCATTCATCACCTCAGGCGTGTCTGCCGCCGGATCCGTTGTCACCGTCAGGAACTGAACCAGATCCCTCATGGGCGTGTCGTTGACCATGGCCTGGACGCGGGCGACCAGGTCGGAGTGCAGCGGGCAGACGTCGGTGCAGCTCGCGAAGACGAAGTTGAGCACGACGACCTTGTCCGAAAAGTCCGACAGGCGGACCGAAGTGCCTTCGGAGTCGGCCAGTTCGAATCCGGGCGCCGCGGGAGCGTCGATCGCCTGGAAATACTTCTCCTCGCTGCCCATCAGCCTGTCGAGATCGGCGCCCGGATGATGGGCATATGCGGGAAGCGCGAGGATGGGCGTGACGGCCATCGCGGCAAGAATCGCTCTTCTGTTCATTTAGGTTCTCCGGTTTGGTCGAGTTCGCGTTCGATGATCCCTTCGAGGAAGGAGACCATCTCGGGAGCATCCCATTCGGCGGGTCCGGCGAGCCGCGCGAGCTCGTTTCCGTCCGGGCCGATCAGAAGCGTCGCGGGCAGGCCGAAAAGCCCGAGCGAGCGGATCGCTGCCCCGTCCTGATCGATGAAAACCGGGAGGCTGACTCCGATCTCGTCGAAGAACTTCCGGACTGCGCCGGCTCCCGCCCGGTCCACCGAAAGGGCGACAACCTCGAATCCTTCGCCGCCCAGCCGCTGCTGCAGGCGTGCGAGCGTGGGCATTTCGGCGCGACAGGGCGCGCACCACGTCGCCCAGACATTGAGCAGCACGACCTTGCCGCGCCAGTCCTCAAGGGATCGCGGCTCTCCCGACTCGTCGGCGAAGACAAGATCGGCCAAGGGCTGCGGCTCCTCGTGCAGCGGCATCACTGTCGGTCCCTGCGCGTGCGCGCTGCTCACGGCCGCGAGGACGGCAAATGCCAGCGCCGTCAGGATCGCCTTCACTGGGCCTTCTCCTTCTCGCGGCGGCTCATCTCGGCCTGATAGGCGCGCTCCCGCTCCGGCCATGTGCTCTTGATGAAGGCGAGAACGGCGCGGATTTCCTCGTCGCGCAGCACCTCCCCGAATCCCTGCATGTCGCTTTCGTAGCCGTTGCCCACCACGGCGGCGGGACCTTCCTTGGTGACCCGGAACAGAACTCCGTCCGGGTGGTGCCAGGTGTGGCCGGACGCGTCGTGGGGCGGGGCGGGCATGCGCCCGGAAGACAGCGGTCTCTTCCAATCCGGCTGGCCTTCGAGCTTGGCCCCGTGGCACGAGGCGCAGTTCGCGGCATAGAGCTGCCGCCCCCGCGCAATCGCGGCGGCCTCGCCGGGGTTTGCTCCGAACTGCCAGGTCACGGCGAGGGTCGCAGCACCCGAGATCGCCGCCAGGATGCCGAGGGCAACAGCCTTCCTGCTCATTTGCGGCCGCTGAAGAACAGGTACTTCACCAAGGCTGCGGCCGCGAGGACAAGCACCGCTAGGACCAGGAGCCAGACCAACCCCATGCCCACCATCATGCCGCCCATGCCTTCGATCATCATCGGCTCCTTCCAGTGTCGGATTGCCGGGTTCTCCTCCTATTCCCGCGCATAGATGCCGCCCACCGTCCCAGACTTCGTGATCTCGAGGATCTCGAGCGGCCCTTCCTTGGGGCCGGGCATGCCGGGCGAGCCCGTCGGCATTCCGGGCAGCGTCACGCCCTTGATATCGGGCCGCTCGGTCAGGAGCTTGCGGACGGTCGAGGCGGGAACGTGGCCGCTGACGACGTAACCCTCGACGAAGGCCAGATGGCAGCCCTGGAACTCTTCTGGAATCCCTGCCTCGCTGCTCATTTGCGCCAGATCGTGCGTGGGCTGCTCGGTGACGTTGAAACCGTTCTCCCGCAGGTGCTCGGCATGACCTTCGCAGCAGCCGCATTGCGGGTTCTTGTAGAGCATCACGTCGTTCTCTCCCGCCATGGCTGGGACGGCAGCCCAGACGAAGGCAGCGAGGGCGACGATGTTCAGGATGGTACGCATTTCCGTTCTCCTTTCGGCGAGAATTCAGGTCAAGCGACGCGGAAGACGCCCATCATGCCTGCGGCCTGGTGTTCGAGGATGTGGCAGTGGAACATCCAGTCACCCGGATTGTTGGCGACGAAGGCGATCTCCACCCGCTCGCGCGGCGACATCAGCACCGTGTCCTGCCACTCGCGGTGGCGGGTCGGCTTGCCGTTCCGGGACATCACCCGGAATGAATGGCCGTGCAGGTGGATCGGGTGATGCCAGGCCGTCGCGTTGGTCATCGCGATGACATGGCTCTTGTCCCGCGCCAGCGTCAGCATCGGGTCCATGATGTGCCCCTCGGCGGCGACGCCGTTGATGAACCAGATGCCGCTGGAATGCATCATGTTCATCATGCCGCCCATGTTGCCCATCATGCCGTCCATCGCGCCTGAGGAATCCTCGCCCATGTCTCCCATGCTGCCGCCCATCTCCTGCATGACCATGGCCCCCATCATGCCGCCGTTGAACGTCAGCTCGTGGCGGGTGGCCGATGCGAGGTCCGGCTCCGGCAGTGGGTTGGCCGGCAGGACGACGGGCCAGTCCGGGGCCTTGTCCCTCAGCGGCTCGTCTTCATAGGCGAAATCGACAAGGCGGTATTCGAGGTCCTTGTAGAAGCGATCGGTTACCGAAGCCCGGCTTCGGGCATCAGCCGTCATGTCCAGGATGATGTCGGCGCGCATGGCGGGTCCGAGCACCACCAGTCCGCCCTCCGGCGCATGCGGCGCGACGGGCTGTCCGTCGAGCGCGACGACGACGGGCTCGTGGCTGCCGAAGTCGAGGCCGAAGATGCGGGCGTTGGCGGCGTTGATCAGGCGCAGGCGGATTCGCTCGCCCTTCCGCACCGGGAAAGCGTCCGGCACGCGCCCGTTGATCGTCACCGTGTTGCCGACTCGTCCGTTGTGCATCATGTCGTGGCGGTTGCCGAAGTCTTCCCGCATCTCGGCGGTTTTCGTCAGCCGCCAGTCCGACAGCACCCAAGTGACGTCGCGGTCGACCTGGACCGCATCGGCTTCCTCCACGATCAGCGGGCCGTAGAGGCCTCGGCCGACCTGTTCGAAGCTGCGGTGGTGCGGATGGTACCAAAAGGTGCCTGCGTCGACCGCGTCGAACTCGTAGGTGAAGGTTTTGCCGGGCGCGATGGGCGCCTGCGTCAGATGCGGCACACCGTCCATGCCGTTCGGCACGCGCACCCCGTGCCAGTGCACGGTCGTTTCTTCATCGAGCGCGTTCTCGACCGCGATCCGCAGGCGCTCTCCCTGTCGGACGCGGATTTCCGGGCCGGGCAGGCTGCCGTCATAGCACCAGACGGCGGTGTCGCTGTACGGGTCAGGCGCAATTTGAGCGCGGCCCGGCCCGGCGCGGAGCCGGAATTCCCGAATGCCTGCGGCGCGGGCAATCGATTGCAGTGGAAGCGTCGCGCCCGCCGAGACGACGGCGGTCGATACGAGAAAGGCTCGACGCGTCAGCGTCGGTACGCGGAAATCGGACATGGATCAACCATCCTGGAATAGCCTCATGTGACGCGAGGACGTAGCCAGCACGTCGACGGGTCGGCCGCAGGCGAATGTCGCCGCGGCCGCGTCAGCTCAGGAAGGTGGTTCGGGGAGGATAGGGTTCAGGCGGACCCGCATGGCCGCCGCGTGGTCCCGCGGTACGGATCGCCAGGACATCCGCGACGTTCGGAAGGTCGGCTCCCACCGGCGGGCAGATCGCGGCAAGCGTCGTCACGCAGAACTGGTCGCAGGCCGACGCCTGGCCGTCATCGCCAGGACAGTCCTGGCAGTCGGCCATGCCGTCGTCCATGGTCGCCATGGACATCTTCAAGGACATGTCAGTGGCAACCGCCGAATGCGCCGCCGTGCCCGCGGCGAACGCCGCGAGGAAGACGACTGCGAGGATGCGGACGAGCCTGCTCATCAATGGACAGTAATCCTGCCTCCGCCCCCTGTCCATATTCGGAAAGTCGCAGGCGCACCGATGGCCGCTACGAACGGATGTGCTCGCGGGGCGACAGTTGCAGGCCTCGGAATGCCTGACTAGGCTTGGGAAATGGCCGACGTCGCTCCTTCTCTTTACGAGCCCATCAACGTCTACAAGACACTGGCGCCCGATATCGGAATTGTCGACGGGCCTTTCGAGTATTTGACGGTTGCCGGAGTGCGGCTTCCGCTTCCGTTTACCACGCGCATGACGGTCGTGACGCTTCCAGGCGACGAGCTGTTCCTCCACTCGCCGATCGCATTTGATGCAGGTTTGGCGGATGCCCTGCGGTCAAGAGGAACTGTTCGTCACCTCGTCTCGCCCAATCAGTTTCATTACGCGCATATTGGAGAGTGGGCCCGGGCCTTTCCGGGAGCGCTCACCTGGGCATCACCCGGCGTGCGCCAAAGAGCCTATGCGCGGCACATAGATGTCAACTTCACGCGGGATCTTGGCGAATATCCTCCTGAAGAATGGTCTGGCGAAATCGATCAGACGCTTGTTCCCGGCGGCATCTTCAAGGAGTTCGCATTTTTCCACAGGCCCTCCAGAACGCTCGTTCTCACCGACACGATCATGAATCTCGAACTGGAGAAGCTTAGTCAGCCATGGCGCGCTTTCACGAAGCTGAGCGGCATGTACTATCCGCACGGTCGGATTTTTTTCGGCATGCGTCTGCCCCTGATTCTGCAGAGAAAGAAACGGAAACACGCATTCAGAAGAATCCAGTCCTGGCATCCACAGCGTATCGTTCTTAGCCATGGACGCTGCTTCGATGCGAATGCCGAGGTGGTTCTTGCTCGCGTATTCGGTGAACGTGCGTAGCACGAGCGGTTTGCGGCGGTGTAGGTTAAAGCTCCCGACCAAAGTCGCTACCGATTTTCTCAGGACGCCATTTGACCCATGGAGGGGCCTTCAGCTGCGCAGTGCCAATTATCTGCAGGGCAATGACGTATTTCCCACTCTTATGTAGCGTTCCCGCGCGCTACCCGCTGGAGGGATGCGTTCACACGTTGTTCCTTTAAGCGTGTCGTCGGGAAAAGTTCTTGTTCTCGCCCCAAATATAGGCCGCGAGCAGATCGGCAAGTTCGGCACTGGGCCGCGTCGGGCACGTGGATCTCGGCCTCGCCTGATGTTTGTCCAGGAAGTTGGCGAAGCAGGCGATAAATCGATCATGGCCGCCCGCCGCCGCGATCATCCATCGCCGATGTGCGACGGCTGCATCCTTGTCGGTCACCAGCCAGTCGAGAGGTTTTGCCGCGAGCTCTCCGAAGCAGCGAATGCGCGCGGTGGTCGACAGATTTGCAAGGGTCCGCGCCGAGCCGATATCGGCGGCGGCCGGCGCGCGCTGCACGCGCAAGATGACATCGCTGGCTTCCGCCAAACGCTTGGCCGATTCCACTGTGAAGATATCCGCTATCACGTGCTCCAGCCTGCGCACGGCAGCCTTGACCGTGGCCTTGGGAGCGCCGCGCAAGTCGAAGCCGCAACGTGCGCAGAAATGCTGCGGGACAAGCTGGCCCTGATCATAGGACACGATGCCGCTGCGGCAGGCCGGACATCGATCCCGGAGACCGCAACCATGCACGAAGCAGGAGATGCGAGATGCCAGCCGCCACTGCCGACGAAAGTACGGCGTTTCGTCCTGTGCAAAGCATTGAGGGCAATACTGCATCCAGGTCGAGCGTTGCCGGCGGGTGTTTTCGCGCCGCGGCAGAAGGAGCGGCGTCAACGCCCAGCCGGTCAAGGCCATCGCTGAGATCGCATCTTGCGGAACGCCCGACCGATCACCGAGGAAAGCGGCGATGTGGCCCGGAAGCTGGAGGTCGAGGCGGGGCGACCACATCCCGTCGCCGCACCCGAGGACGCCGGAGAACGACCGCGGCGCGATTCCGTTTGCGAGTGCGAGCCGGTTGATCCAGCTTGACAGCAGTTCGTCTGGACGTGGGTCGACGGAAACCGGCCACCGATCCCTGGCGACGTCGCCGTATCGCTCGCGGATTTCGACGGCGAAAGCCGCTGCGATCGCGTCACCCCTCATAGCAGGCCGTCGCGCACTGGGGCGCGCCGGCGCTTCGAGACCGGGACGTAGCGAAGCGCTTCGAGCCCGGATTTCGTGACCCGCTCCGCGCCAGATCTCACTGCCGTCACCGCCGCCGCGGAGATGATCGCCACGATCTCGCCGATCAGGCCCTCGGAGAGCTTTAAGATCATCCGCGCCATCGTTTCATCCGAGAGATCGGAAGCTCGGGCGAGCGGCAAGGCGGCTTCGAGGCTGTCGAGCAGCACCAGCAACTCCTCACCATATTGCCATCGCGGTACTGCGTGCAGGTCGAAACGGGTCGCCATTTCCGCAGTGTGGTTGACGAAATCGTAGACGGCGACCTCTCCAATCAGAACCGGCGAGATGTCGAACTGGCGTCCGATCCGCCTGAGGAACGCAAGGACCGCCTCGACGTCGCGGGTTCGGCCGCGCAGCGCATTATGGAATTCGTCGAAGATCAGGATTCTGGGCTGCAGGCTGTCGAGCAGGTAATCGATCTGCTCGGCCTTGCGACCGACACCCCGGCTGGTGCCGAGTGGAGCGCGCAGTGCCTGCAGGATGCTTCCATAGAAATGGGCGAGACCGGCGCCCTCGCGCGTCTGGACCACCCACACCTGCTGTTTCTCGGCCGCTCTCAGGTGCTCGACGGCGAACCGTTCGGCGATCATCGTCTTGCCGTTGGCATAGGGCCCGACCAGCATCAGCCCTCTGGTCCGCAGCGCCGGCGGTCGGGACAGCAACTCAGCAAAGCGTTCATGCGCCTGGACCGCAACCTGATGGCCGATCCATCGCGGCGCCTGGATATAGGCGATCCGCTCTTTCATACTGCGGTCGAGATACGGGCGAACGTGGTCGAGCAGATGGTCCGCCACGTCACCAGTCCTCGACCGGCAGGTGGCGCTTCCGACGCACGGGATGCTCAGCCGGCGCCGGGGTTGCCGGGCGCATGGCATTGTAGGGCTTAGGCGCCTCTGTAGCATGGGTCTTGCGCACGGCGTTGCGCAACTCGATCTTTGACGGCTTTGGTCCGGCGACGATCTCCGCGATCCGGCGGCGCAGCGTCACCTTCTCGACATCCGTTCGCGCGTTCGCAGCGCGCCGCTGCAAGCGGTCAGCTTCGTGTTCCCACAACGTCATGGGAGCAAGTGTTCCGTCGCGCCGCCCCACGGGTCGGAACTCGCTGGTCTCCGGATCCCGGATGTAGACGTGACTGATGTCGCGAGGATCGTATCGCAGATCGAGCTTCCCGAGCCGGTCGCGTTGCGGCACCAGTGCGCCCAGCCACGGCGAGTAGTAGTCGAGTGCGAACATGCTGACGCCTTGTGGCGACAGGCGCCTTTCCGTTCCGGGCATGAATGCCAGCAGGACCCGCAGAGTTTCATCGTCAAAGCGGGGAAGATCGCGCGCCCGCCGGCTCCATTCGGTAGCCGGCACCTTCAACGACCTCGCGTTTTCCTGCAGGTTGTGGTCGATCACGGCGAGCGTGACGCATCGCTCGAGATCGGCGAAGCTGAGACGGGCTCGCCGCTCAGCGGGATATTCGTCGCGATCAGCCACGGATCGGCCCGTCGTCCCGGGCAACGCCGCAAGAACGGAGTTGACCTTCCCGAGCAGCCTTTCGACCACCCCGCCCTGATGGACTCGGCCGCGATCCCGGTAGCGAATGCGAATGCCATAGTCCTCGCACCCGCGCTGGAAGGCATTCCCTTTGAATTCCTTGGCAGAGTCGGTGACAAGCGACCGCGGTCGACCGAACATCGGCCACCCATGTTCGATGTCGCGTGCGGCCAACCATGACTCCTTCGGACACATCGCTTGCGCTAGGCACAGTGCAACCGAAAGTGCAGACGGCTTTTCGAGTGTGAGGCAGAAACCAAGGATGCAACGCGTGGCCACGTCGGTGACGATCGTGAGATATGCCCTGCTGACAAATGTTCCACCGCCTTCGACGACCTCGACGAAATTGATGTCGGTCGGCGTGTGATCAATCTGGCAGACATCGAGCGGTCGCGCCGCGTCGATGTATCCCGGCCGCGGCTTGAGCCGGTGGAGGTGCTTTGGGTTTGTCGATCGCTTTTTCGCGATCTCCTCTGGGCTGAAAAGCATGGGTATACGGCGAGCGACGGTGAGATAGGACGGAGCGGTCAGGCCGGCCTCCTCGCAGCGAGCCCGGATCTCGGCCACGACGGGAGCGAGCGGCGGTGCCTCCAGGACCAGCCATTGCTCTCGCAGCGTCGTCGCGATGAGCTCCTCGATGTCCTGTTGAAGACGCTTCTTTCGCACTCCGTCGAGCCGGGGCAGGAGTGACGTCACGGTCCGATCGGCGCGATAGCGCGCTAGCAGATTGTAGACCTGTCGGGTCGAGAGGCGTAGCTCGGCGGCCGCGTGCACGATTGCAGATCGACGCGGACCTGAACCGTCGAGAATCTTGTCCAGCTCGCGGGCCACACGACGTGCCGCCAACCATGTTTCATCGGAGTATGACGCCGCGGGCGCCGGTTTTCGGTTGTGCAATTGGTTCGGCAAATTGAGCGGTGAGTGAAATCGTTAGCGAAAAATCGGGCCTGTCGTAGCACCTAAACCTAAACAACACCTGACTTTTTCCTGTTTGAAATCGGGAAGTGAAAGCGACAGCGGAAGACCAGCTGGCCCGGCTGGATGAGCAGGTGCGCCGCAGTCCGGTCGGAGAAGGCTTCGTCGAGCGCGGCCACTTCTTCGACGCGGCCGCCAGCATGTGGGTGGGCGGCGAGCTTGTCCACGTCGAGGACCTCGTTCTCCACGATGAGCGCATGGACGTTCGGGCGCCGACGCATGAGCTGACGATCGCCCACCGAATCCTGCGGGCTCGACGCCGCATCGCCGGCGCCAAGCCCGGCTGGGCCGTCAGCGATGCCGGGATCGGCGCGCTCACAGGATACGAGGAACAGGAGCACGAGGCCGCGGAGGGGGAGGGGAGTGCATTCGTCGACACGGCGGCCGACCTCGATTTGGTGGAGGGCGACGATCCGCTCGCTCAGGAGCTCGCCAATGTCGATGCGCTCCTCGAGCAGTCCCAACGCCTGATCGATCGAGTTTCTGATCGCAAAGCGGGTGGCCGCTCGGCGCTTGTCGTCGGCGACTTGGTTGTTCGCGATACCGACTGGGACGAGGTGGATCGCCTGACGCAATGGAAGCGTGTTCTAGCCGACGTGGCGGACCTGCCTCCGACGCTTGCTGCGGCGCTGATCTGGGAGGCGTGGGAATCCCTCGAACCGATGCAGCGCCAGCACTGGCTCGGTGGCCAGTTCGTGAGCGCCTATCTTCGGGCGCGAGGCAAGGTGGCCTCGCACCTGTTCGGCTTCAATGTCGGGCTGAAGGCCGTGCAAAGAGAGCGCCGGCGATCCCCAAACCGCCTGACCCGTATCCTCGCCTTCCTAGATGCCATGTCGGCGTCGGCCGAGAGCGGCATGAAGGAAATGTCGCGCCTGGCGCAGGCGCGCGAGCAAATGATGCGCCGCCTGAACGGCCGGCGCTCATCCAGCAGCTTGCCGACAACCATCGAGCTCGTCTTGACCCGGCCGATCGTGTCGGCACCCATGGTCGCGAAGGCGGCCAAGATCACGCAGCGCGGAGCCCTCAATCTCATCGGCGAACTCGGTGTTCGCGAGCTGACGGGAAGGGGCCGCTATCGCGCCTGGGGCATCCTGTGATGCGGTTGTCTCCATGTTTCGTGTCCGAAGAATGTAGCAAACTTCGGACCATTGGCGGTTCCGGTCCTTGGCGCTCTTTACGCAGGGTGGGGCACGGCCTATATTATTCTTTCAAAGGAGAATGATTATGAGCGCCGTCGCCCGCGTCTATACCCCGGCCGAAGCCGCCGCTGTCAGCCAGATCGGCATCAAGGCGGTTCACAACGCGATCGACAAGAAGATCGTCGATACCGTGAGCGGCGCAGCCACGCCTGCGAAGAGCGTTCGGCGCCGTGTCCTGACAGCCGAGGGCTTGCTCCGTCTCAAGCTCTGGTACGGCGTGGGCTCGACCCTCGCGGCGGAACGACGCCAGCGGCTGTTCGAGGCGATCAAGGAAAAGCCTGCCGCCAAGACGGTGAAGGCCGACGACTTGCTGATCGTCGACGTCGCCGAGGCTCGAAAGCAGCTGAACGCGCGCATTCGCGATCTCGATGAAGCCGAATCCGTGATTGGCCGGGTCAAGGGCGTGATGAGTGGCGAGCCCGTGTTCAAAGGCACGCGCGTCCCCGTTCGTACGGTCGCGGCCATGCTCGCGCAGGGCGCGGATGAGGCGGACCTCCTCGATGGATATCCGAGCCTTACGGCGCGAATGATCGAGCTGGCCAAAATCTGGACGGCGGCCCATCCGACCCGGGGGCGGCCGAAGAAGCTGTCCGACCAGGGCTTGAAGGTGAAGTCGTCGAAACGCGCGAGGTTGAAGGGCGACCCGCGACCTTCAGCGAAGGCCCGTGTGCCTGCGTGAAGTTTCTGGTCGACGAGTGTCTGCACACCTCCCTTGTCGCAGTTGCAGAAGCGCGCGGCCATGAAGCCAGGCACGTCAACTGGCTTGGATTGAGTGGTGAGACCGATTGGGACCTGATGCCTCGCATAATCGCCGAGGACTTCACCTTCGTCACCAACAACGCTCGCGACTTCAGGAAGCTCTATGCGCGAGAGGAACTGCATGCCGGCTTGCTCATCATCGTCCCCCAGGTAGCGCCCGACAAGCAGCGTGAACTGTTCGATGCGCTTCTCGAGGAGCTGGGCGTCGGCGCTGCCGTCGTCAATGAGGTCATCGAGATCGAGCTCGAAGACGGCACGGCAGTCATCAGCCGCTACGACTTGCCGGCCGTCCAGGCCGGACCGGCGGAGGGGCTACCTTGATCGAGCCGGCACGGCAAGGAACAAGCGTACTGGATCCGGCTCAACTCGTCCGGATTGAAGCCGTGCATCGCGGCTTCCTCTTTCAGCATCTCTACACGGTTCAGTGCCTGCTGTCGGCGGCGGCGTTGTCTGTGCGGAGTGTCGAGGTCGAGAGCGACGAAGACGTCGAGGTGCAATTCGAGGGGCGCCGCATCTACGTCCAGGTGAAGCATCGCAAAGAGCCACTCGCCTGGAACGATATCGAAGAAGCCGTAGAGCGCTTCGCCGAATTGCGCGCCGCGCATCAGCGCGGCGAGCGCAGCGGAGAACCAGCGTTCCTCATCATCAGCAATGCCGCTCCGAACGGCCCTCTTGCCGCTAGGCTCGCTGCGGCCGACTGGCCGGCTGATGTCCATGTCGATTGGCCGGCAGCCGATCCGGATGCACGCATCCTGCCGGCGCCGCAGGGCTCGCTCCTCGAAGCCGCTGAAGCGGCCAGCGAGTTGGCGAAGGGCCTGCCGTTTGCGACGCTCGCCCCGCAAACGCTCGTTTGGAAATTGGCCGGTCTCGTGTCGCTGGCGGCCACCGGCGAGGACGACAACCACGACCACACCTTCAAGGTTGGAGAGCTTCCCAGCCTTTTCGAGCAACTTGTCGTGCAACTGCAGGACCTGCCGCTGCCGCCGTCGCCCTATCGCGTTCAGGAGCACGAACCCGATCTGCTGAGCGGAGAACGGGTCAGGCTGATCGTCGGCTATTCGGGCGCCGGCAAGACCTCGTGGTTGGCCCAATCCGCGCAACACGCCGCAGGGACTCTGGTCTATCTCGACGTCGCAGATACTCCCGGCGCCGCTCTCGCCAACGCCGTCGCTCGCGAAGTCGCGGCTCGCGTGTTCAAGACCGGTCACGGCCTCGGCGAGATATTTCTGCCTGGCGCCTCCGGTCGAGAAATCCTCCAGCTCCTTTCGCGGCGTCTAGCCGGGCAGGGTGAGGTCGTCACCGTCGCCCTCGACAACGTGCACCAATTGGCCGCCGACGATTTGATCGGGGTGATCCAGTCTGGCAGCAACATGCGCTTTGTGTTTCTTGGACGCCCCGAAGGCGAGGTTTCCGCTATCGAGGCACTCGCGGGCCTCACCCGCGAGGCCCTTCTGGGGTGGGGCCCCGATACTGTGGCTGCCGCCGCGCGGGATGGAGGTTGCCACGGTGATGCTGCCGATTGCCAGCGCTTGATCGAACTCACCGGCGGTCTTCCACTCTTCGTCCTCAATGCGATCTCGCTTACAAAATCCGACTACGAGGGATCGCTGAAACGGCTTTGCGCGGATCTGGCGCAATCTGCACACACGAAGGAAATCGCCCAGGACCTGATCCTCGGACGCGTCTTTGACCGGTTGCCCAAGGCGGTAGCAGACGTCGCGGAACTGCTCAGCCTCTGCGATGCTCCCCTGACGCGCGAGGAAATCCGCTCGTTTGTCTCGGCAGCCGGCGGCCCCGATCGAGCTGTATTCGACCGCGCCCTGCGCCACCTCGTTGATCAGGGCATGCTGCAGGTCTTCGCTAACGACCGCATCAAGCTCCATGATGCCGCCCGCGCCGTCGGCAAGGGCCGGCTCCTCCTCCACGGCGCCGAAGCCGTGAGAGCGCGCCAGGAGGCGTTGCGAGTGGTCGTGCAGAAGAGCCTGAGACAGAGTTGGCATCCAGCCAAGCTCTCGCTCTTCCTTCGCCTGAGCGGCGAAGTCGGCCGTCTCGATCTCTTGGTGGAAATGGCCACCGAGGAGCTCTTCCACGAAATGGGCGTCTGGCCCGAAGTCGAAGCCTACCTCGAGCGCGGCGCTCAAAATGAGGCCGTTCCCCCCGACCAGCGGATCAAGGCGCTCGACGGTCTCGCCTTTGCTGACATAAAGACTGGTTCCAACCGCGCCGCTTCGTGGCTCGACCAGATGGACGCCCTGGTCGAGGCACACAACCTTGGAGCCGAGGAACAGCTGCGCGTCGGCATGAAGCGGATGAGCCTGCTCGCCGCTGAGGGTGACAGGCGCGGCGCGATGCGCCTGGTAGCGGACCTCACGCCCATCATTGAGGATTTGCCACCCGGTCATCAGCGCGTGTTCTTGTACAACGTCGCTTGTGCCGAGCTGGCACTCGGCGACGCAGATGCTGCGGCCGCGCGCGTGGAACCGCTGGTCAGAGCTTACTATGAGGTGATCGGCCTGACGCCAGAGATGGTGATCGGCAACAACGCGCCCGAGTTGTCGCGGATGCTGAAGAAGGGGTGGGATGTCGATGATGTCAAGCATCTTGCAGACGCTCTCGACGTGCTTGCCAAGGCGCGTGACGCCCAAGGCCAGCCCTCGCCGTTCGCTCGCATCCACGCCCTGAAATTCTATGATCTGGCGCGCGCGCCCGACTCCATGTTCCGGGTGGGCCAGGATCTTGTCGATCAGTTCATCACCAAGCGCGACTTTGATGGCGCGCTCCAGATGATGGAGACGATCATCCTGCCGCAACTCCGGCAGTGGAAGCTAGCAGACTATCTCATCACGGTGCGCTCGCAGTATGCGGTGGTCCTTGCCTATTGTGGGCGATTTTCCGAAGCCGACGCCGAAATGGCGCGGTTGCAGCCCTATGAAGCTGGCCTTCCCCCTCTGGTGCAGAAGGAACTCAAAAACCAGCGGGGACTGATAGCAAACCTTCGCCGGTTTGGGCCGCCACCAAAATGGGTGCCCCCTCCCGGGCTGCTTGAGGGGCTTGCCCGTCGGTTCCCAAGAGCAGGGTCAATTCCTCCAAGGCCAGTGCAGCCGGAGCGGCGCAAGATCGGGCGCAATGAACGTTGCCCCTGCGGATCCGGCAAAAAGTACAAACATTGTCACGGCAGCGGCGACTGACGGTCGCGCCGCCTTGTTTGGTGCATAAAGTGCAAATGGAACAAACTGGACAAACAAGGGAAGACGGGCGTCGTGCGAAGGCGTGTGGTGGTTCGGGCGGCTTTTTCGCCTGCCACGCCTTCCGCTCGAATGTTGATGCCACCCCACTAATCAGTCTCGATGATGTGGCCGACTTCCTGCGAACCCATCCTCGCAGCGGCGTGCGCATGAACCCCCAGTGGAAGCGCCTCACCCGGAATATTTACATCGAAGGTGCTCTTTTGCGCTGATCTCTGCAGGATAACACGCCTTCGGTTCGGACTAGACTAGCCTTGCGCGCGTGCTCCTCATGCCTCGGGCAGGACCGTCACGATTTCTCCGGTGGTCATATACACGATCGTGGCGCGTGGTGCGGATGTTGCTCGAAGATAGCGGCGCAACTGCTGGACATACGCGGCGCGGTGCAGCGTCGTGTCGCGATCGCTTTTCCAGTCCAGAACGTCGAGGACCTTCCCGTCCTCGACGGCGATGGCATCGACACGGCCAGCGAGAAGATTCCCAGGGTCTAGCTCATACCAGACCGAGAGCTCCGGCACCAGGAAGGGGACAAGGCGCTGAACATGAGGGAGGCGAAACGACCGAAGTGCGGTCGCCGCGAGTTCGCCAGGGACCGGCACCTCGTCCGTGAGCTCAATGGCGAGAAGCTCGTCACGAAGGCGCTCGGCGCGGTCGGCAATAGCATCCTCTGCCGAAAGCTCGCCGGTCAAAAGCTCTTCCATGAGCTTGTGCAGGATCAGCCCCCGAATCCTTCCGGCGCCGATCGGCTCGACATATTCGAACGTGCCAAGGGGCTCGACGGATACGGCCGGGGTGAGGATCTCGGCCCGATCGGCATCATGAACACTGGGATTCACCCACCGCAGTGCCGGCGTCGCCGCCTGCACCGTCGCGGCCTGCCGGGCGAATGTGTCGGCATCCTGCGCCACCACCTCGGCCTCGGAAGCGGTTGTGCATCCTTGCCCGAGCGCGTGCAGCTTCAATTCTTCAAGTAGGTCGAATCGGAGATTGACCAGTTTCGACCAGGCCGCTGGTCCCGCAGAGGAAAGATAGGGCACGATCAACAGGTCTCGGGCACGTGTGCACGCGACATACCACATGCGCTGATTTTCCAGCGCCTGGCGCCGCGCCTGCTCCTCGCGGGCAAGACTAAGCGCCGAGGACGAGACGCCCCCTATGACCCAATGCAGCGTGTTGTCCGATTGTCGATGTACAAAGCGCTCCGCAGGCCTTGCTTGCGTGCCCATGTTGATGGGGATCACCACGGGCCATTCGAGGCCTTTGGCGCTGTGAATGGTCACGATCTCGACTGCGTCGCGCGAGGCGTCAATCCGTCCTTCCTGGCGCAAGGCGCGGCGTTCCCAGTCTGATTGGAGGTGCCGAACAAAGGCTCGAAGTCCGCGGACATCGTACGCGCGCGCGAGTTCTACGATCCGGTCAAGGTTGGCAAGCGAGCGCGCAGCGCGATTGTTGCCGCTGCGGACGGAAAGCGCGATGCGCAACTGAAGCTGCTCGATTGCCTCGGCCAAAAGCACGCGTGGTGTTGTCACGCTTACGCGCGCACGAAGCTTTTGCAGGGTTTCGAGGACAGCGCGGGCGACACTATGGGATACCAGGGCCGGCGGGGTCGTGATGTCGAACACCCCCGTGTATGAGGCCTCGCGTCCAGCCTGGTGAATCTCTTCGGCAATGTCGAGCAATTCTTCGTCCGTCAGGCCGACCATCGGTCCACGCATAAATGCGCCGAACGCGAGCCGGTCGCGCGAATCCGCCAGGGCGCGCAAAAGGGCCAAGACGTCCTGGGTTTCCTGCTGCAGGAAGAGCGTCTTGCCGGCCTGCGACGCAACGGCGAGCCCGAAGGATTCGAGCGCGCGCTCGTAGCGCCAGAGCTCGGTGCCGGTGGGAGCCAGAAGTGCGATGTCACCAGCCTCGAGCAGGCGGCGCTCCCCAGTATGCTCATCTTCGATTTCGATGGCGCCGATGAGCTTTGAACAGATCTCTGCAATGACGGCCGCCTCGTCATCCCGCTGCTGCGGCATCTTAGCCTTCTGCCCGTCGCCCACCGTGACATGGGAGGCGCAGGCAAGTCCGTGCAATGCCCCCTCGCGCGTGGCGGTTAGCGCGCCGTAGCTTGGCTGTCCGTCTGCATCGAGAACGGGCTCGAACACGCTGTTCACGTAGTCGATGATGGCGGGCTGGCAGCGGAAATTGGCACCTACATGAATGATGCGGTCCTTGCCGAAACGGGCGATAGCCTGCTTCGCGTGATTGTAGCTATCGATATCGGCGCCGCGGAACGCATAGATGGACTGCTTGGGATCTCCGACGACAAAAAGCGCCCCATCGCGAAGGTCGGCGTCCTCCCACCGGTCGGGCATGCTGCGCGCCGATATCGAAAACAGGATACTGGCCTGGATCGGATCGGTGTCCTGAAACTCGTCGACGAGGATATGGGCGAAGCGCTCACCTATCGCAGTCCGGACGGCCTCATTGCTGGTGACGAGGGCATGCGCGCGCTGCAGCAGATCATCGAAATCGAGAACAGCGGCGCTTTCCTTGCGTTGCCTGTAGAGGTCTGTCACCGGGTCGAGGGCAATTGATACCTGGCCGACCATGGCATCGCCGACCTGGCCCAGCAGCTCGGCAAACCGGGTCACACAGATGCGGAAATGCTCGTCGGCCTGCTGGGAGAGTCCGGGTCCGTCGTCTTTTCCGTAAGCCGATTTCCAACGGCCAAGATTGCGCGGCTCAATGAAGGTGAACTCGTTCCATTTCATCGAGGCGGTGCGCGGGGGATCGGCAAGTTCCCATAACCGGGCGAAGGTCGGCTGGGTCTCGAAACAGTTCTCGTAGAAGGCCGCCAGAGTTTCCAGCTCGTCAATTAGGGTCCCCGTGCTGCGCTCCCTGGGGTAATTTGCGTGCCAGCGTCGAAAGGCGCGGACGCTCTCGACAAAGTCGACGTCCTTGCGTAGCCCGAGGTCAACCGGCACGGTGCCCGCGCCGGGGTGCTCAAGCTTGAGCTTCGCAAGATCAAAGCTGTCCTTGATGACCTTGAGCGGTTCGAATTTGGAAAGAACGGCGACCGGGTCTTCGCCTTCACCGGCGCCGTGTGACAGGCGGTCGAACAGCCATCCGGAGACGACGCTCTCGAACATCGCATCGGCCGTTGGCGCATCCATCATCTGCGATCCGGGGTCGAGCCCGGTTTCGACCGCATAGGCCATGATGATCTGCTGGCAGAACGCATGAATCGTGCACGCGGTGATTTCGTCGAAGGCATCAATCGCCGCGCTGAGGACCTGCCTCTTGTGATCGAGCAGTTCGAGGCTGATAGCGCCGCGCAAGACCTTCGGGATTTCGCCAGCCAGTAGCTGTGTTGCGTATTCGCGAATGCGCAATGACAACTCGCTGGCAGCCAGCTCGGTGAAGGTGATCGCCGCAATGCTGCGGGGCGGGGCACCGCTTAGCATCAGCATCACGACGCGACCCGCAATCAGAGACGTCTTGCCCGTGCCTGCCGCCGCTTCAACCAGCAGCGTCTTGTCGAGTTCGGTGAGAACCCGATTGCGTTCGACGGCATCGCTCAGCATCATGGCTCCGCCCAAAGCGGCACGAGCCTTTGCTGCGCGGCGTTGAACCCTTCCTGCTTCCTCCGCTGATAGCGGTCGAGCGCTGCCGGCAGTGCGATTCTGAGGTCGTTGTAGCCAGCAAAAGCATCTGGTCCGGCATAGGCGATGCCATTTCTGAGGCCTTCGACCGCGATGTCGATGAAGCGCAGCGCTGTCTCTTCCGCTCGCTCGAGGATGTCGCCGTCAAGGCCAGCCGGAGGACCCATCGTGTCGAGGTAGACGAGACGGGCGATGATGGTGCTGGCTTCGGGGATGAGCTGCCTGATCGTGATGGCGTAGAGCGCGCGCTGAACTTCCGCCCCACCGTTCAGGATCACGTCGCCCAAATTGCGCGGTGTCGTGCCGGTCTTGTAGTCGGACATGCGCACACCGCGGCGGTCGGGCTTCACATCGACACGGTCGATGCGGCCTTTCAGGCGAATGCCGGACTGGCCGATCACGATCTCCTGGCGTTGGTCCCAAGGTTCGCTACGCTCACCCGGCGATTCCGCGGCGCCGAACGGCACCTCGCTGAAGCTGCGGGTGCCCGGACCGAAGCGCTCATCGATCGTGAGGCCGCGACGAGCACGCCGCCGTGCCTCCTCGATTGTGTCCAGCCACAACAATCTAGGTGGCACCGCCTGGGTCAGCGGCCACCGCTCCGCGACGTCGCGTGCTGCCGCGTCAAGGGCATTGTCGATTTCTTCTGGTGTTGCCCCGACAAGGCCGGGTGTGGGTTCGATGCGCTCGACAGCGAGGCGAAGCAGCTCATGCACCAGGTCGCCGAAGGTGACGGGATCGAGCTGCAGCGGCTCCACAGCAAGCTCGGGCGCTGTCATCCCCAAAGCACGCGCCCAAACGAAGCCCAACGGGTCGCGCAGCAGGCGCCGCAGGGAAGTGGCCGATTGCGGCATGCCCAGTGCGCGAATAACGGCCGGATGGTCTTTCCGAAACCCACCGTCATGTGGCGTGGGCTCCAGACGGTGCGTCCAGTCGGTCCAGCAGACGGTAACGCTCTGCATGCGCGGCAGATCGAGCGCATCCTCAGTGCGCGCGAGCAGACGATCCCCCTCGCTGAATGCGTGCTCCGGCGTTCTGGTCCGGGAACGCGGACGCTCCGTGACTTTCCGTTGGACCAACGCGCTCTTGGCAAGGAACGCACCCTCGGCCGAGCGTCTGCTGCGCGACAAGGTCGCGCGCGAGGCCGGGTGACCGACAAGGACCTCGAAGGCGAGCCGATCGTGCTCAAGCCGGGAGAGGTCAACTAGGTCTTTTCCGCTGAGGACATGATCGGGCAGGAGCGGGTCCACCCCATCGGCGCGCGGCCAGCTTCTGCTCGATAGCCCGAGCAGGCGCATGTGCATGCGCGGCGCGCCGACGAGGTCGGCCGCTCTTGCCCAGACGACGTTGTTGGCGGGATCGCTTTCGTCGGCGATACGCAGTGACGTAAGTGTCATCTCCATTGCCGCTGCCGGTCCCAAGCGAAGGGCTTCTCGCCAGAGCCCGAGGCTCTTGCCGCGCAGCAATGTCTCCCCCAGCTTGACCGCCGCTGCCGGTCCGACATCGAGGTCATGCAGCACGGGCATGAGGGTTGCCGCGATGGTGGATCCATCAGCGCGCCTCAGCGGCTCGAGACTACCGGCCCAATGCTCCGGTTCGAATAGACCCGCTTCGGTGGGAATGCCCTTCATCCAGTCAGCCGGAAGTGCCTCCGTCAGATAGGGCGAGAGCAAGGACAGGCGGCGGACGCGATCCTGCGACAGGCCATTGATCATCACGTCTGCGAGCGCCGCGCAGGCCTGGCCGGCACGTGTGCTCAGGGCCGAAACGCCGCTGGCCATATGAATGGGAAGTTGAGCGTCCGCAGCAAGCACCAGCATGTGGTCATCCCACGCGCCGAGGTCAGCGCTCGTAATTGCAATGTCCGAGGCTTGGGTTACGCCATCGCTCAACAGCTCGCGAGCCCAGCGAAGCGCCTCGACCACCTCTGCGCGCGGATCGGCACAGACATCGCAGATCGGATTCTGGGAGGGCTGCGTGGCCGTGTGGAGCAGCGTGCCTGGAAACCAGCTGCGATCGCGAGTGCCCGGCGCCTCCCAGGTGATTTCGACAACCGCGGCAAGGGCGGTGATGAGCGGCCGCCAAAGCGGATCGATCGAAATCAGCCGGTGGAAATGCAGATTGCCAACCGTGGCGCGGGCGCGTCCCGTGCCCGCGATCGCTCGGTCGCGAAGATCGGGCGGCAGCAGCGCGCCCATAGGCATGTGGCTGCGCAGGTAGGCCTCGATGCGCCCCAGATCGCTCAGACGGGCGCTCGCAAACCGCGGGTCGTCGAACCGAATGTCCGCAGCCCATATCCGCGCCAGGCTGGCAAGCACAGCACGCGCCATGCCCGGTCGCGTCTTGACCGGCTCCAACTCCTCAAAGGCGAGCTCGGAGAGCGCCCGAGTAACGATCGGAACAAGGGTGGCGTGGTCTGCGGGTCGAGTAAAGCCACCCGCGAGGCGTGCTGCCAGCAGGGGGAGGGTCGCGACATCGCGGCCGTGGTCTCCCGCACGCGCCGCCGCGACGCGCTGCATGCGAAACGCCAAGGTGCCTTCGACGATGACGGTGTGACGCTTGATGGCCAAGATCTTCTCGTTGCCCCGACCTCTGCTAATGCGGCATCGCGGGCAGCACGGCCCGACGCTGCGCCCAGTTGTCGAGCACGACGAATTCGTGGAAGTCGCAACCGGGATGCCGACAAACGACACTCGGCTGAACTTCCCCCGCTTCGCTAATGGAATGTCCCTTGAGCGTCAGCCGGTGGCCACGCGGACACGTCAGCTCGGCTTTGAAGATGTGCTCGGTGGAGGGGTGACAGGCGTTCCAATGGCCCGGAGGTGCTGAACCGGTTCCCCGCCAATGGGCCACGCGAATCCGCGGCCGAGGCACGTAAGGTTGATTGGGCGCGGGGCGTGGACTGGATGGTCGGCGCGGCCAGAACGCGCGCCACAGGGATTTTGCCCAGCCGAGGACGATTTCGATTCTACGCAGCAAGAACCTCTTCCTTTCCTGCCAGACTCTCAGGGCGTAGCACAGTCCCTTCCTCGTCGAAGGCGTAGAGCCTGTCGATACGAACGCCGTTCCATTCGAAGCGATAGTGCGTTGTCTGAATCGATCGGGCGAGCACCTGGCCCTTAAGGACGGCAATCGCGGTTGCCGTGGGACGCTCGGCCGGCCGAAACAGAATGCCGTCGACATCGGGCGGGACCGCTTCGCCCAATGACCAACGTTGCTCTTGCGGAAGCTCGGCCGACACCTGGCGCAGGTCGATGAACCTGCCATCGACGGGAGTCTTCAACATCCTCATGTCGAGACCGGTCGCAGCTTGCTTTGTGCGAGACAGGAAGCGCGACCGTCGCGCGACCGAGACCGCCAGCGCCGTCTGGGGCGTGTCGGCGAGCTCGAGGCACGATCGCTCGGGGGCAAAGAACGTTGTGCCCTCGGGATTCTCATAAGTGAATGGAGCGAGGTTCCAGTTCTGCAGCATGGCCGAATCGAGCTTGGGCGCCTCGCGCCGCGCCATCAGGCGATCCTGCAGGCGCAGGCGAGGATTGGTCTTGTTCTCGACTTCGACCAGCGCTTCGACCTGCTCGGGAGCGACGAGGTCGCGATAGACCGAGACCGGCGGGAAGCGCGAGGGGATCAGCCGGTAGCCGTTCGCGGCAAAGCGCACGATGGGGTAGTCATCCACCGCGCTGGGCATCGAGGTACCGCCGAACAGCATAGATATCGATCACCTTTCCCCCGAGCATGACGTCCAGCGCGCTGTCTCCGTTGAAGAAGTCATTTGGGGCGTGCATCCACGCGTCGCTCGCCTGGTCAGAAGTGAAGAGAATTTGCAGGGCCTTCCAGATCGACAGCAGGTGAGAGAGGCGCTCGACAGTGTCGGGGGGAACGGCTCCTCCCTCCTTTTTCCACTTAAAGAATGTTGAGCGCGGCGGGGACCCCAAGAGGGTGATCTGTTGGTCGGTGGAGAGGTTCCATCGCTCTGCCATCCGAAAAAAGGCCTGCAATTCAACAGGAATCCGTGTTTGCCCAGCGCCCGCTAGGGCACCGGGAGAGCTTTCTCCCATAGCCATTGTGCTCCGATCTCATTTTGGACTTGACGGCAAAATTAGTCCACCCATAGACTGTCCATAGTGGGACTCGAATCGAAGTTTAGTCCAAGAGCGGACGGCGTCAAGAGTCCCGAGCATGGAGATTTGACCGATGAGCGCTACTGCCGAACTGGCCCGTTCCGAGGCCTATTTCTTGAACGACGCGCCGGTGACGTCCCGCGACAGGATCGTGACGGGCCGGGAGGTTCTGACGCGTGGCGGGTTGAAGCCGCCGTCCGACTTCCGCCTCATTCTCGCTGCCGCGGGGCGGACCCAGCTTGTGGAGCTCGACGCCGAGATCGACCTGCGTGACTACCAGACCCCACGCTTCTACGCTTTGCAGAGCGACCGGGTCTTCTCCTTCACCGTCGATGAGATCGATCAGGTCTGGGGCAATGAGACGATCCCGGTCGACCTGCTGGTCGGCCTCATCGCCATGCCACCGGATCGCGAACTGGTGCTGGAGCGCGCCGGCGAGCCCGACATCGTCCTGTCGAGCGGCGGGACGGTCTCGCTGGCCGGCAAAGCCGTCGAGCACCTGCGCACGCGTCCCAACGCCCCGCACGAGCTTGTCGAGGTGACGGTGTTCACGACCAGCGGCACCTTCCCGGAAGAAGGCGCGCTGCGCGTGCCCCCGGTTACTGTGGTGAAGCAGGTCCTGGCGCGCGCCGCCGCCAAACTGGACCTGACGGACACGACCGACTGGGTCGTGACCGTCGGAGGGCGCGACATCAATCCCGATCGCAGCTTCACCCAGAACAGCCTGGCCGGCAGGGTCGAGCTCGAGTGGGGCCCGCGCGAGGGTGGCGGCGGTGCTTGAGCAGCTTTCGCGCGCCAAGTTCGAGGGCGACGTCGGCCGCTTGAGTGCCCGGACCGTCGCCCACCGCGCCTGGACGGTCGTCTCCACGGAGTACCCGATCCTCGATATCGTCTTCGGACACTCGAAGGCGGAGCCGTTGCGCGTTCGCATGCTGTGCGACCAGTGGAATGACCTGCCCCCTTCGATCGAATTGCTGTCGGCGAGCGGGGCCTATCTGAGGTCGGCCCCGCCCAATGTGGGCAGCATCTTCAACGGCAGCGCCCATCCTTCGACTGGCCGACCGTTTGTCTGCATGCGCGGCTCACGCGAGTTCCACACCCATCCCAGCCACCTGGGGGAACGCTGGGATGGCTATCGCGGCAAGCCGGGGATGGACCTGCTGGGCATCCTCGAACAGCTATGGCGCGGTTGGAAGAGGGCGGTCGGATGAGCCGGATGAAAGTCGGACGAGACGTGGTGGCGGCGACCATCGAGCGACTGCAGGACGGCGGGCGCATCGGCCACGAACGGGCCGTGCTCTGGCTCGGCCGCGGAGCCGGCCGCATCGAGGAACTCTACGAACCGCGACAACGGACGCGGGCCGACCAGTTCTACTTCGACGGCCCGAGCATGCAGCTGCTGTTTGGGCATCTGCGCGGAAAACGCCTGCGCGTGCTCGCCCAGGTTCACTCCCATCCCGGCCGGGCCTTCCACTCCGAAGCTGACGATGATTGGGCGATCATTCGACATGCGGGCGCCCTGTCGCTGGTGCTGCCGCGGTTTGCTCAAGAGGCGACGGTCGACAATTTCTTGGACCTCGCGGCGACCTACGTCCTGTCGACTGGAAACCACTGGGAAGAAGCGTCCGGCGCGACCCTGTTGGAGATTTGCTGATGACCACTGTCGGTCAGGAAAATGCGCGCATGTTGGCCTCGCTCCTCGGGATCGATGAAGCGGATGCCGCCGAGCGTCTCGACAGGACGGTCCTCGTGACGGCCGCTCCAGGCCTTGCCGCTGCAGCTGGCGAAGTTGAGGATCTGCTTGAGCGCACCATCCATGCGGCGCGCCCGAGTCAGGGTAAGCCGGATCTCGAGCTGGTGCTCGGACCCGCAGAGCCTGCGACGCCCGGACCACATCTATATGCATCGCTGAATCGACGTGGCGTTATCGTCGATGTAGAGCCGCTGCGTCACCTAGATGAAGATGTTCATCCGCTGCTAACGGCGCTCGCCGCATGCCACATTGCAGCCGCTGCGCTGCATCGGGTCATCAGCTCATCGAGCCTGCCACGTCTTGGTCTTCCGCTGTCGGTGGACTTTGCCGAGCTTGGCATCCCCGAGGGCAGTCTCACCACGCCCGTCGATATTTCCGGTGCGGTACTGGTCGGCGGCGGTGCCGTTGGGAACGGCTTTCTGCGAGCGCTCCGACATGTGCAGGTTCGCGGCACGTTGCCGATTGTCGACCCGAAGGTCGTTGGGGAGGGCAACCCCAATCGTTGCCTCTATTTCACCAACGATGACGTCAATTTGCCGAAAGCGCCGACCCTGGCACAAGCTGCCCAGGCGGATTTCCCCGAGCTGAAGCTGGTGCCGCATGTATGCACATTCGGTGAGCTCGTTGCCAGGACAGGGCTCGTCGACACCGCGATCGTGACGGTGGACAGCCGCCGGGCGCGACGGTCGTTGCAGAAGGAAATTCCGCGGCGGGTTATCGACGCGTCAACGACCGATGCGCGCGCGGTCATCGTCCACAGCCATAGCCAGCCGACCGATGGAGCCTGCCTCGCCTGCATCTATCGTCACGTTCCCGACGAGCACGCGCGTGAACGGTCCATCGCCGAGGGACTCGGCATCGACATCGAGATGGTTCGGGAAGGATTCATCACAGCCGACGCGGCAGCGCGGATCGCCAAGTCCCATCCTTCGGTTGAGATGGGCGCGATCGTCGGCAAGGCCTACGATACGCTGTTCAAGGAGCTATGCAGCGCGCAAGCGCTGCTCACGCCCGAGGGGCGGCAGGTGTTGGCGCCATTTGCCTTTGTGTCGGCGTTGGCGGGCGTGTTGCTCGTGATCGAGCTCTTGAGGTCCAATCATCGCGCGGCGGTAACCAACTATTGGACGGTCGACCCCTGGCGAGCCCCCATTGGCCGCCTCCGGCGGCTGCGACCGCGGGTGCCGGACTGCGAATTCTGCGCAGATGATGACGCTCGCCGTCTGGTTCACTCGCTCTGGAGCGGTGCGTAACGACGCACACGTCGCCAGCTGCGCGGTCACGTTCGGTCTCGTGTCGTTTCGACCCATCGTTAATACAGACCGCATGGCTGGCGCAGTAGGGCGTCCAATCCCATAGACGACTTGGAGTTGCCCGAGGCGACAGGAAGAGGACGACGCCGTGCGTGAATGCATTGTAGGTTGCCGCTCCGGATATCTCTGTTCGCTAATCGGAGCATTGGTAGCTAGCGATGGGAAAACCCGTTCGAAATCCGACTGAGCCGTTGCGAACACGCCACGTGTTCCTCGACACAGAGGTCTATCGTCGGGCCGCGTTCAACATCTCGAACACACCTTTCGCGCTGCTCGCCAAGCAGATCGAGGACGGGCGCGTCGTCCTGCATACAACCGACATCACACTGACCGAAATTCACCGACAGCTAAAGGAAACCGCAGTCGCCATGGCCGCGGAGGCCAAGCGGCTGGTCCGGGATTTTAACCGGATCGCGCAGCTCACTGGTGAGGACAACGTCACAGTCAGGGATGTCGACGGTTCAGCTCTCGGCGAGAAGGCCTGGGCAGGCTTCGTTGACGTGCTGGTCAAACGCTTCCGCAGCCATTCCGTGCTGGCGCTAGAGGTTCCAGCTCGGATCGTGTTCGATCGCTACTTCGACGGCCGCCCGCCATTTGATCATCGCGGCAGTAAGGAATTCCCGGACGCCTTCATCGTCGAGGCGCTCGCCCGCTACTGCAATAGCAATGAGATATCGATGTACGTGGTGAGCGGCGATGCAGCTCTCCGCAAGGCTGCAGGAGAGCACGATACGCTTCTCCCCCTGGAGACACTAGAGGATGTCCTGGCCGCCGCGACCGCAGAAGGCGGAGGGGATCTCGAAGCGATAGCCGACGAGATCTTCGCAGCGCCCGATTTCGATGAACAACTGATTGAAGCTATCGAGAGCGACTTGGATTTGCTGGAATTCGTCTACTACGGCTCCTTGTCCGACGTCTCCGTACTGGGGGCCAAGCTCGATGAAATTGTCAGCGTAGACGGGTACGACGTCGCGGCCATCGATGACACCAAGATCGGACTCATCCTCCACGCAAACTCGATCCTCGCCGCGCGGCTGCGTTATGTCGACGAGGCCGAACTGCGAGATAAGGACGACGACATTACTCCGACCGAACTCGAAACCTGGGTCCACACGCATGCCCGGCTGCAGATCTATGTGTCGATTGACCTACGCACGCTGCGTTTCATGGAGACTGAACTCCTGACTCGCGACGTCATCGTTGAATAGCATCGTCCTTCCAAGCGCGCGCCGCGGTCTCATGGCACGGCAGAGACTGGTCCCGCCATATTGGCGACGGCGTCGACTAGAACCTTGACCGCGTGCACGGCGGGTCCCTCGACCAACATGCCGCATTCGAGATTGGCGGCTTTGGAGCGTCTCAGCAGGTTTGCCGATCCGACATATGCCGCCACCCCATCTGCGAGCACAATCTTGGCGTGAAAGGTTTCCTGCGACAGGTCGCCACCGCCATAGTCGATGATGCGAGTTGCCGCCCTCTTCAGGCGGCGCCCCTCCTCGGCGCAACTGACAAGCTGCGATGCGTCCCGTATGACCAAAACTCGTTCAATGGCTTTCGTCGTTTCGAAAAGTTCGGCGGCCCAGTCGGCCCCGATCCTGTCGACATAAGGGATCATCACGGTAAAACGCTGGCGCGCCAGCGACGCGAGATGGCTGAAGGCATCGGTTGTGGGCGTCAGCGTCACGTAATCGCTGGCGATGTCAGCGGCGAGAGCATCGGCCAGCCGGCTCGGCGCGGGCGGCATCGTCACTACCAGCCGCGCCGTTGCCCGCGGCGAGATCAACACCTCGTTTGTCATTTGGCGACCATCGCCTCAAAGAAGCCCACGAGGTCGGGAGCCGATTTCGGTTCCCATTCCGGACCTTTGCCGCCCTTGAGCACGGCTCGCGATAGCAACAGGTTGGAAGCGATGCAGCTCACCTCCGACACCATGACGCAGGCCGGGCAGGCACCACCTCGTGCATCGCACAGGCTGCCCGATCCGCAACGCAGCGTGCGTGGATCGATCGCGCGGCGGAGGAACTCATCCGCATGGTTGCGCCACATGGCGGAGATATTGCCAAGGTCCGGCGTCATTCCCTTGCGGTAAATCACGAACGCAAGGTCGGCCGGGAAGATGTGCTCGCCGATACCGTCGCGGTCCACGCCGGAGGAGTCGGCAAGCGAGTGCATCATCTGATGCGAGAGTGTATGCAGCAGGAGATAGACATACGCCGGCACCGTACGTGGGTAGCCCCCGGTTCCCTCGCGATCCTTGAATACCTCGAGGAACGGGCCGAAATCCTCGTACCGTTCCAGGTAAGCGCGCCCCAGTCCCTCGTCAGGCACATCGGTGATCTGGTTGGCCTTCAGCCACCGACGCACCCTCGCTTCGTCGAGCTTGAAATAGAGCGCCTCGTTCTGCTGCTGGGTCACATAGATCGGGCGCTTGGTTCCCTGGACGGGAAGCTGATCGAATGCCTTGAGACGAACGGGCATGTCGATCGCAGTACCCTGATGCTCACGCTTGTAGACCGGCGTCGCCGAAACCCGCGTGTATCCAAAACTGAACTCGCAGATCGGCAAATTCCGCACCAGGACTAAGCGCTCCACGCCCAGATGGTCGAGCAGATTGCCGATGTTCGCCTGATAGCGAGCCTTGCGCTGAGGATCGTTGACAACGTCAGTGAGCGTAATGTCCGGTTCCATGACATCGACCGCCGCGTGCCGCGCCATGGCTTGCTCGATATGCTCACGCACGAACGCATCGTGCTGGATGGTGAGCCGGATTGGGTCGTAGCGCCGTGTCCATTCTCCGCGCTGGCTGATCGCCCTGAGCACCGCTTCGCTTCCCAGTCTGCCGCGCTCGACGATGCCCTCAGAGAACCAGCCCTCACGCAACTCATAAGCGCTATCGCGGTATGAACGGGCGCGCTCCGGCCGGTTACTCTCATCGGCGCGACGCGCCATATCGAGGAAGCTCTGGTAGTCCTCCCAATCGCCGGCGTGTGTGGAATTGGCTTGGACAGCCTGACGAACCTCGTCATCGCTCGGTTCGGAGAAAGGAATGTTGTGAATCGCGGCGAGTTTCGCGACAAGTTCCCCCACCCGTGACGGCGTCATCAGTTCGACGACGGCGCTATCCTCGAACTCGATGAAGCTGGTGCGTTGGGGATAGAAGGTCGAGTTCGCCCGGTATGACACCGGCAACATGTTGACTTCGATCCACTGGAAAGGTCGCCCTCCGGCGTTCTGCTCAGTCTGAAGACGTGCCAGTACATCCGGTTCGGCCTTCTTGAGCACGCGGGTGTCGCCGCACCCTTCGCAGACATATCTCCATTCGGAGAACACCGGAGCCTCGTTGCGCAGCTTGAAGCTGGTCGATCCGCACGTGCACATCCTGATCTGTCGCGTGTCGCCGGTCTGAGGGTCAAAGTTGAAGTTGTAAGGACTCAGAGGCTGAATCTCGCCTGACCAGTGCACGTAAACGACATCGACCTGCGTCCAACGGGCATCGTGGCCATTGCACTTCCTCGGCAGCGGTTGCTTGGCCTGATCCGAAATACTTTCGTATTCACGGGTCGAGCCGCAGATGCCGCAGCGGTAGACGAGCGGATAAGGCACGTAGCCGACGCGGTCCGGCCCGGTCATCTGAAAATCGTTCCGCTCGATACGGACTTCGCCGGTCTTGGAGTCGCGAAAGGGTGCGTCAAGGACGAGCTCAGGCAAGGCATCCGGCACTGCCTTTATCGCTCTGTCACGCCAGTTCGTCGCGAAGTCGCTGAGGTTCTCGAACACCAGATCGATGGTCGTGCGGTTCAACTGCTTGGTGATGTCGTTCGCCAGCGGCACCGAGCGACATATTCCCTTCCCGCCCTCCCAGGTCATGAGTACGCCCGGCGCGTAAGAGCTAGCAATCTGGACCCGCGATCTCGACATCGTGGGTGGCTCGAGCGTATCCGGTTCCCGCTTCGCTCCCCCGAACGCGGCCGGCCTGCGGTTCGAGGTGCGCCAGTCCCCGCCCGCGCCCTTACCGCCGCTCATCGCTGCCTCCATCGGCGTCCATTTCCGAGGCACTCCCGCGCTGCGTCCTGATTGCCCGCATGACCTTTGCTAGATCCTGCCTGTCGACGTCTGTCGATCTCCCTCGCGCCAGCGGATCGCGACCGGCAGCGACGATATACCCGGCTTCATCGACATCCCGCAGCGACGTCATTGGCGGCCGGAAGGCGGGAAGATCCTCCCAGTAATCGCGCAGGCTCGCAGCCGTGCCGCGGCTAGCTATGTCGCGGACGAACGTATCCACCTGCTTTTCCACCAAGGCGCGGTAGAACTCCTCGTAGTGCGGAGCGCCAAGCCTTGAGGCTCCCTTGCCAGCGAATCCGCTAGCGCGCAGCATGAATCCGCCCAAAGCTTCACAGAGCGCCACGTGATTGCGCCGCGCCATTGTTCCGAGACGGCTGATCTGATCCATGTGGGCGACTTCCGCTTTACGAGCGTCGTTCTGATCTAAGAATTCGTGGGCCTCGCGCAGCATTGCCCAAGTCTGAACGTAGGACGCCATCGCCCGCTTGATGGCATTCTCGGCCCACCGCTCAACCGCCGGCGGCGCAATCATCCTCTCCAGGAAGCGATGAAAGATGTCATGGGTCTCAATCACGTAGCGGTCGCGACGATTCTGAGGCGTGGGCAACAGCATTACGAAACCGACATGGGTGCGGCCCACCCGGCTCGAGGCCTGGATATACTCTGCGATGTCCGACGGTAGGCCAGCGAAGAACATGCTGTTGAAGCGGTCCACGTCGACGCCATGACTGATGGCGGATGTCGCCACGATGTTGCGAAGGGTGGACGTGATATCGGGATAGTCCGCCCCCTGAAACGACGTTTCGGCGACCTCCATCACAGCCTGGATGTCCTTCATGTCGATCCCGCCGGAGATCAGCCGGCTCTCGAAAAAGGCGTGAGCCCTGCCGATGCGTCTGTGTTCGTGCCCAACGGCCGCGCTGAGGGCATCAATTATCTGATCGCCACCCTTTTTGTTGGTGACATAGGCGAGGGCGATACGGTGAAGGTCGACAAGCGCCATGATGTCCGCGACACGACCCTGCGTCACGGCTCGATCTATTGCAGCGCGATGCCAGTCTCCGACCAGTCCGGGCGAAACCGAGCTGCGAATCGCGGCGACCGTGGCACCGCACTTCGCCGGGTCTTGCAGCCCGTCCCAGAGCGCAGTGATGATCCCATGGAAGGCCGCGAGCACTCCGACGGTGGTAACCGTGTGAGTGGCATCGTTGGTCATAAGGGACACGTAGAGCCGCATCCATGGTGCGGTCTGCTCCGGCGCCTGCGCGAACGGGAGGGAGTTGGCGAGGGCGGTTCGCATGGCGTTCGCCGGCGGTGGCGGAGCTGGCTCAGCGAAAAACGAATGGTAGAGGTCTGGTCCCGGATAGGGGAAGCGCAGCGGAACACGCTGGTAGAGTGTCTCCAGCTGGCGCTCAGGAGCCGAAATCGTAGCGGTTGCCGCTATAACTTTCGGCATCCGCGCTGCCCCCCACCCATCGCCCTTCCAGCACCGGGCTACCTGAAGCCCGTCCCCGGCCATATCCGCCACGTCCTCCAGTACGGTCTGGAGGAGCGTGTCGAACAGCCCGCTGAACGTGCCGAGACTCTCCTCGAGCAGATGCGCTTCGTCTTGGATGACCAGCGAAGGGAAGGGGTCGTGGAATACCCGTGCCCCGCTGGCATAGGAGGGAAACACATTCGAGCAATCGTCCTCGGCCGCTTCCCGGCGGAGGTCCTCCTCGCGCCGTGGCGTGTCGAGATTGCCCCATTTGTCTACCCGACGAGCCAGGCCAAACATGCCAAGCACCTTGCTGATCGTCGCCGTGTGCTGGCCAAGCATAGCGAGCTTGTCGACCGTGCCGAGTACGACGGCCGGAGCCCGGGCGTAAATGGCATCGTCGGTTAGCAGGAAAGGCAGTGGATGCCGCCCGCCATGTTCCTTGTTCCAATCGCACCCATCATTGAAGCAGACGATGACAGCCCGCTTGCCCAGGGGTCCTTCGCCCTCGGCGCGCCGGAGGCCGGTTGGCTGTCCGCAGACCGGGCACTCCGGGATCTTGTCATAGGCCTCCCGCGCGTCGAGATATCGGCGACCCTGCGCTCGCATCTCCTCGTCGCCTGTATCGCCGTCAAGCCCGCTATCGTCTGGAAAGTTGGAATCATCGGCCAGGGGGATGTCCGCCCGGAACGCCCGATAGTGGTTCGGGGTATTCTGATTGCCGACCCAGAATCCCATCTCGAAGGGCCACTCCCCGGCATGGTTCCTGCGCCGCACCATCTCCGCCCGCACCATCAGCTTGAGCAGCCGCTGAGCCTGCTGGAGGGTGAGCAGGCGCAGCGGGTAGCGGATCATCGCGGTGATGCCACGGTTCTTGCCGCGCAGGCGGTCAAGGAACATCGCAAAGAGCAGCGTGCCGTAGAATGCCTCCGACTTGCCGCCGCCCGTCGGGAAGTAAAGGAGGCTGACGCCGTCCTCGTCGAGCATCTCATCGTGATATTCGCGCCAATCTGCCATCCGCGAGGCGAACACGGGGATGTGGGATAGGACGAATGCCATCTGAAACAGGCGCCAGCCGCGTTTGGGATCGGACGCGTCGCGAAGCGCAAACGCCTCGTTGGTCATGATCCAGGCACGCCATGGCGCCGCGCGACGCGCTAGTTCGGCACGGCTGCCCCCCTCGTGACCCGGGAGCGTGTCGAACGCCTGCTTGGAGGCTATCAACAGCTCCACGCCGCGCTCGATGTATCGTGCTTCTGCCCGCTGGGCTGCGAGGTCTTTTCGCAGCCGGGCGGATTCGATTTCCGCATCGGCGCGGTCGAGCCCTGCTCCTACTGTCGCCTTGAGCCGAACCTCCTGTTCATCGATCCACTTCGCATAGGCGCGCGGCAGTTCGAGGAGCCTCCGCGCGTCGAAGCCCGGATCCTTTAGAACCGCGAACTGAAAGGGCAGATCGATCTGGCGAGCGACGATACGCGGCTGCGTAAAGCGTGGCGCGATCGTGGTGGCGAGCGTCAGTTTGCCGCTTTCTCGGTCAGCGCGAATCCCGCAATTGAGGCCGATCGCCGGATAGTCGAGATGGTCGCGGAACCGATAGGATGGTTCCACACGGTCAAGCCGCAATGGCCTGTGCGCCGCCTGAGGCAACGTCACCGAAAGCCCCGCCCCGAATACGGTGTTGCATCGTCCCTGCGCGTCTCTGGGCGTCAACTCGGCAGACTGGTTGTCGAGCATCACCCGCAACGACAGGCGCCTAGGGTCGAGGAAGTCCGCTTGGCGCTCGACCTTCAGCGCGACCCGCGAAAGGTCCGGCACGACCCGCGCGCGGTCGACTGGACGGGCGGCCAGTGCCAGCATCGCCGCCGTCCACCGCGCTTCGTCCAGTGTATCGTGGGGCTGTATCGTTGCATCGCGCCACGCTTCACTGACGCCATGACCAGTCACCCAAGCCTCGAGCTGATCGGCGACTGCCTGCGTCAGGCGGCTGTTATAGCCGCTGATGGTCGTGCTCAGCGAGTCCTGATCGGCATCGCTGGCAAAGTCCAGGACCGGCAGGTCAAGCTCGATCCGACGCCATTTGCCTGGCACCGGGGCCGGGTCTACGAGGTTTAACGGGATTGCTCGCCCCTCGCGGATCAAGCGGGCAATTGGTGCCGGCTGCGCCGCGTTGTCCTCAGGGGTGTTTGGATCGGCAATGGCCGCGTCAACGGCCGCCGGCGCGACCTGGGGCTCCGCTTCACCGGACAACAGCTTGATGCCGTGAGCGGCGTAGGCTTTCGTCCGGATCTCGGCGAGGATCTGCGCGCGCTGCGCCCGCACCTTGGAGCGCTTCGCCTCATCCAGGTTTTTCCAGTCCGGCCGGTCAACGCCGGCCGCCTGCAGCGCCGGCACGCGCTGTGCGCGTATTGTGTCGTCGATCTGCTGCTGGGTGCTCTTGCGCAGCTTGAAGTCGAAGTCGAGTTCGCCTCCCCCCGCGACGAGGTCCGACCACAACGGGATCACGCGCACGTAGATCGAAAAGCGCGGCGCTACCCGGATCGTTGCGCCGCTGCCGGCGCGCACCACTAGATCAATGCCGACAGACGCGATCCGGATGTCGGAGGTTTCGTCTGCGACGCCGCCGACGTCAAAACGGGGCAGTAGCTGGCCCGCGAAAAGGCCACGACGAGGTGAGCTGCCCAGGATTGCCCGTCCGCGCTCGTCGCTGCCGCTGACACGTCCGACAAGCGCGTTGACCAGAGCATCGCAGACGGCTTCCTTGAGCTCAACGTCGATCTCGCCCAGCTGCTTGTCCGATAGTCCCTTCACTGCGCCTCCAAGCTGCGCGTCTTCGCGACAGTTGCCACGTGCTCCTCGGCCATCAGCCGCAGGGCACGGATGTCATCACCACGCTCGCGATTCGTGGCGAGCGCAGCGTGCGGATCGGTCAGAATACCCCGGAAGGCGTCGTGAAAGACGTTCCCCGAGCGTATCCGGTGCGAGCGTTGCGCCACCACGGCCCAGAGCCAGAAACTCTCGGCGAGTTTTGTGCCGATGCCGAGCGCGGCCGTGAAGCGCATGAACGTCTCTCGATCGTGCGGCGCATGCGGCACGACGTCGTGAAGGGGTTTGTCGAGTTCTTCGTCGAGGTCGACCCAATAGCGGGCCGTCTCGATCGAAGTGCGGGGTTCACCCATCTGAGATACGACAGCCCGCAAGCGCTCGTTGACGGAATCGCCAGGCACTTGAGCGAAGCGGCGGGCGACCTGAAGATGGTACTCCCGAATCTCTGCCGCCGCCGTCGCGCGGACATTGACCAAGGTGCGTGCCCGCTCGACGAAACCTGGCCCGATGACACAGACCTCTTCGCCTTCGCGCACCTGCGCGGCCGGCCGTTCGATGAAGGAAGTCGTCGCGGCCTTGTCGTTGCGCAGGACGATGCCTGTCGACTGGCGTGCGATAATACGCTGGCCGTTATGCATCGAAAGCTCGACCAGGCGCCGCTCGCCCCGACCCCCTCCGCTCAGGTCGACAACAAGGCCCGCGGGGAATTCGATGTCATCGGGGGGCATTTCGGTGTCGAGCTTCACTGCGTGACGCCCGATTTCGGCAACGCGGGCGGCAGCACGTTTCGCAAATGCCCGCAGTCGGGCGGCGAGCGGAGCGACATCTATTGCTTCTGCCAAACGCTCGGCATCCCTCGCTGCGAAGGCTAATGTGTCGGCATCGGCCAGCATGACGATCTGCTCGGGCAGCCATTGTTCGCTCAGGGTCGCGAGAATTGCCGATCGAGTCGGTGCGACGATGATGGCCCGCTTGAACTGGTTGCGCAGTGCGCTGGGCATTGCCGCGATAATGTTCAGTACGCGCGCCCCTCCGAACCGGATCAGGCCGAGGTCCAGCCGTTCCGGGAGCTTCGGATAAGACGGCCCCAGTCGGTCCGCCGCGAATTCCGCAATCATATCCGAACGAAACACGAAGGCTGACCTCGAGCTGGATCGAAGTGCAGGCTGGACGAACTCCTCCAGTAGCGACGACATCGGCGTGGCCCGCTCCAGCAGACGCATGACGCTGGTCGTTTCGGCAGCAACATGCGTATCAGCGTCTGCTTGGCTGGCGAGACTGCGGGGATCGGACAGGGCCGCCACGTCAGCCGCCACGCGGTAAGTCGCCAACTGGTCGTTTGCCGTCGCGGTCGACGTCTCGTGTTCGAGGAACCTGCTGAGTTCGGTGATCGATCCTGGCAGGCACGCCGACCGCCGCACCGTACCGATCATGTTTCTTACCGTCTCCGCACCGGCGGGGTCGCCCATCTCGGATAGTCTGTGCGCCAGTCCGCGGAGCCGCTCGATGTTGCGGTCAACGTCACCAAAAAAGCCATCGACATCGATACGTTTGGCACCCTCGAAGCCGCGCTCTTGCCGCCTGCTGTCTTGGATGATGCCGGCGGTTGGCGAGTAGACAACGTGACCCAAGGCGGGGATCACCTTACCTTTGCGTCCGGCCTGCTTGGCTCCCAACAGCTGGAAGCGCGCTGTCTGGTAGGTCCATGGATCATCGGCGAGCACGAGAATGCCTGCCTGCGGATGAACCTCGCGCATGCAGCCGATCATCTCGGTGGTCCGCTTCAGCCAGTTCCACCCCAACCGGTCCCGCGCGTTGCGCGAGAGGTCAAGGATCAGGAGGTCCGGCGCGGACTTGATGCTTCGCAACTCGACCCCAAGCCGGTCCGCCGCTCGGATCGTAAAGAGATAATAGGGGGCGATCGCTGGGTCGTCCGCGGCGCCCGACCGCTTGTGCGCTGCAATGTCGGTCTTGCTTCGCGTGCGCCACAGCAACTCGCTGTTGGAAGGTCTGTCGCCACGAGGCGGACCGTGAGGCACGATCTCATCGAGGATTGGATGCTCGAATTCTGGGTAGTCGCGGCCATCCGAGGCGCGACCTGTCAGCTTGCGGACACGCGCCAGGACCTGATGATAGTCCTTGGCGGGATCGTTCTCTCCGCTCTGATAGCGCTTCAGATGGTCGAAATGCACTTCACCCAGGCCATGCCGGTCGACCTGCACTGCCCGCGCCTGCGCATGGGTGCTTCGCGCGTAAGGGAAGACGATTGCATGCACCTCGTCGGCCCGCTTGCGGCAGGCGGTGCGTTCATTCGCAATTATTACCTCGTCCTGATCGGCACTGGCGACGGCGCCTATCGCCAGCAAAGCCACGATCGCAGACGGCGACATCCGCATCGGTGGCCATGGCATGACTACCTGCGCGGACCCATCGCTTGCCACCTCTGCAGCAGATCGCACCAACCTCAGATAGGCAGGCGTGAGCGCTGCCGGCTCGCTCGACCCCAGGCGATGCAGAGGCTGTGTTGCAAGCGCATCCATATATCCTTGGACGTTCCGCGGGGGGCGCTTGGCGGGGGCAGCGACCTCCACGGCCTCGGCCACCCGACGCGAAGCACGATCCGCCAATTTCGAGGTTAGCCCGGCGCGCTTTTCGAGCTGGATTTGCCGTTGTCGCGTCCGATCCTGCAGCTCAGTTCCTGGCGCGCGATCGAAGGGCCGATGACGCGCCATCAGGCTTCGACCATCTTGGCGTGGACGCGATAGGCCGCAAGCGCTGCGGCCTCCGCGTCGCCATCCGCGTCACGAAGCGCCTCTCGAAAAACCGCCGGCAAAGGCAGGTCGAGCTTGCGCAGCAGCGTGACCGAAACGGCGGCGGTTCCCGACACCCGTCGGTATCGTTGATCAACCGCACTCGTGTTCAGCAGAGCGACGGCGAGGGCAAGCTGCTCGGGGTTCTCGGATGTGAGAACGATCGTGTGGTTCTCGGTGACGAAGCCGCCCCAGCGGGCGACTACGGCAGGATCGACCATCGCCGCTATCAGCCGACGTGGCTGTTTGTCGTTCGTGGTACGCTGCATGATCGCCGCCGCCGAGCGGATCACAGCTGCGCTGTCCTCGGCGAACGTCACGAAGTCTGTTTGAATGCCCTTCTTACCGGAGGGCCGGCAGAGTGCCCCCGACCGAACATTCTTCGCCCATATCAACGGAAAACCCCGCCGCCCTCCGAGCTTCGAAACCAGCCGGGTTTGCTCGCGATTCCAGACAAAATATCCCGCCTTGGCGCCGACGCCATAGTCGGCGAGGGTTGCACCGCCGACGGTCTGGGGATCGATCGCAGGAAGTGGCCAAGCGTCGCCCGACTTGGGCGGTAGGGCCTGCTCGACGATCGGCGTCGCCGAGCATGTCACTCCGACGATCGGAAAGCGCACCTTGGCATCGGCGCGATGCGCCTTTCCCTTGCGCACGATCAGCACACTAATGTCCTGAGCGACGTCCAGGAAAACACCATCCCGACCGGCAATCGAACCGATCGTCAGAACTTCGCCGCGCGACCGGATGAAACTTCGCATGCGGTCGTAGAGAGGACCGGCGCGAAAGCTCGAGGGAATGACGAGGGCGACGACACCGCCAGGCTTCGCATGCCGAAAGCAAAGCTCTGCAAAGAGCGCGTACTTGTTGATGTGGCCGCTGTGGGCCACACGTCGCCAAGCCCTTCCGCGCACCTCCTCGATCGACATACGTCCATAGGGCGGGTTAGCAATCACCAGCCCGTAGGCGGCCGGAACCTTCGCCTTGAGGGCATCGTCGACGACGATGATGTCACGGGGCAGGGCCGCGCCAAGGCGATCCGCGATCAGCCGCCGGGAGAGCGTCGCCAGGCCCGCGTCGATCTCGATGCCGTTCAGGCGATAGGCTACGTCCTTGGCGGCGAGGCCCGCAGTCGCCATTCGGCCCGCAATCGTCGAGAGGAAGGCGGCTCCCCCGGCCGCAGGATCAAGAACGTCGTCCTGGGCGAAATTGAAACCGGCCTCGATGGCGAGGTCCACAACGGCGTCCGCAACGGCCGGTGGCGTGAAATATGTGGCCTGCGACCGCCGCACCTTGCTCGGTAGCATAAGGGTATAGAGCGTGCCGATCCAATAGTGTCGTTCGTCGACCGGCAACGCGTGAAGCGCACGACGGAAGCCCTCGACCCGGCTATCCGACCCGAGCTCATCAAGCAGGTCGAGGCAGGCGTCGGCCCGAGCCTGCGGCGTGGCTGCGGAAATAGCCAGTTCTCTCGCGATAATGCGAGCGCGTGCGAGCAACGTCGTTTTGCTCCCGTTCAGCTCCACGCAGCCCCCATTTCCACCAGCCGCGGCTCGCCAGCCCACGGATCATCTTGCGATTTTGCATCGAATAAGACTATGCCCGAAAGCAAACGTCTAGACCGCAAGTGCTTGTTCCCATGTTCTCGTCCGCGGCGAACTTGCGAAAGTCTCCTTTTCCAAGCCACGAAAACAAATGAAGTCCGGCGACAATCAGTCGTCGAACAGTCTCATCGAACGCATCTCGAGCCTCTTGAACTCGTTTTGCACGGCGTCCGGCGTGAGCCAGCTCTCGGGCTGAAACCAGCCCTGTGTCGCGAACAGGTTCATGAACGGAAGCGCCACCCGACGAAGCGCTCCGAAGTAATCATCGCGGAGCTCGGCCCATTGCAGCGGTATGGTCCGCGCGAAGCGATCGTCGCGGTATGGGGTCGAAGCGACGACGCGGAAATTGTCCCACATCAACATGCGATCGCTGAGCCCGCGCCAATCCATCCGGACGATTACTTGGGCCACTCCTGGCAGCTCCTGACCCATGAGACGGGCATGGGCCAGCAGCGAATGAATGGCGACGAGTATCCACAACGGGGTCAGATGCTTGGGCGGAGATGGCTGGCCTTCTCTTGACCAGTTGTCGCGCAACGACTCCACGCTCACCGCGATGCCGCACTCATAGATCCGCCAGTAGTCGAAGGCACTCGAGATCAAGCCCGTGTTTTCCACGCGCATGCCTTCAAGGTACGTGGTCTCCCTCCCGCCCAACGTCGACATGCGAACCTGAGGCGCGCGTTCCGGCACCGAAAGAGGAAGGAACGAACCCCAGCCGTAGTACGCATATTGGTGCATCGCCACCGAGACGCGATCATTCAGCGTTCGCGGGCTTTCGATGCTGATTGGATCGCCATCCGCATCGACCAGGGCGTACCCCATGGCTGAATAGTTTTCGCCCGCCTGCAATATCTGTGCATGGTATTTTGCGTCGGTCCGCTCCGTGAGGCTGCGAGTCTGTGCGGTGAAATCGGCGGCCGTCTCAGTGACCGCCGCGACGAGCAGTTCGAGAACTCGCGAATCCGGCTGCGACCGCCCGCCGATCGACTGACGGAGGATGCTTCCCAAGAGATCGGCGCGATGCGACAGGCAACGCTCCAGAAGCGTGTTCCAATCATCGGAGCTACGGATCGGCACGCTCTCGGGGCCGGCCGCCCTCACGTAGACCGTGCCCTGCGAGATGCCGACAGGTCTGCCATTGGCGCCCTGTGGCCCATCCGCGATCGCCACAACGGGCCGTGCTCCGTGTGAGGGGACAACGACAACCGGATAGGTCACGCCTTCAAACTCGGCGCCCTGCAGGAGAACCTGCAGGCGCGGTTCGAGGTACCTCTTCACGATCGCCGAAATTGCATCCTGGCCGAACGAGGAAGGGGGCAGATCGGTGGCGCCGAGGGGCTTGCGCGTCTTGTCGTCGATACCTAAGACGAGATAACCCCCGCCGTGATTGGCAAGCGCCGCAATGTGGCGCGCGAGCTTCGCTCTGTGCTCAGGATCTGTCGTGTCCATCCAGGCCTTGAACTCGACACCGAGATTTTCGTTTGCCCCGGCAATGAGGTCGGACAAATCTGAAACGGTGACCTTGTCGCGCTCGGGTGCAGCCGACATTTCCTTAACCCCGAAACCCCAGTGCGCGCAGCCAGGCGTCGATTTGTCCGAAAGCATCCTGCTGCCATTGGTCGGGCGTGCGATCGCCTAGAATATCGGTCTGTTCGACGAACTGCCTGACGCAAGTCGGCCCGTAGCCGTCGACGGTGTCGAATTTCTCTGCAATGAAGCCGAAGCCTCGCGCGCCGCTGGCGTGTTCCACCAGTGGCCGACATGCCAGAGCGAGCGCCTCGCTGCCCTCGGGATAATTTCGAACGCAGTAGTAGATGTCGTATGCGTCCTTCTGCTTGTGCCGACCGTTGAGGGCATGCCCTTTCATGGCGAGCAAGGCTGGGATCGAGCAGACGGCGATCTCCACGCGGTTTGTGCCGCCCCCTGGCATCGGACCGGCAATCGCGACCATCTGGTAAAAGCGCAATGCTAGATCGGCGCCGTCGGCCCGCTGCACGGCGAAGTCGCTGATCAGGGGCGGCACGTTCTTGACGATTTCCGCGTCCCGCGGCATCAAAAAATCGACGATGATGTCGATCGGACCGCCGTCATCGGCCGCTGGAACCTGCCGCACAAGCTGAAATCGCCTTAGTTCGGCACGCTGCTCGTATCCGTGTTCTCTAAGCGCTTCGATCAGCGTCGTGTATTCACCGTCTCCCAGCGCCTCCGCGTCGAGACTGAGATCGACATCGAGCGTCCCGACATGGGGCATATCCTCGCTGCCGAGCAGGAGCCACGGCACGGCGCCCCCGACGACCGCGAACTTACCGCGGAAGCTGCCCAGTATCTGGCCAACTTCAATCAGCACAGCCTTGACGGCCGAGGTGGTACGATCATCGTAATCAGCCGCCGATTGCGGCTCTGCGGGAGTTATGGGCGCCATGCGAGCTTCTCCCGACGCAGGTGCTCAGCAGCTTCGCGTCCCCGTTCACCGGCGGCTGCCAGGTCGAGATAGGTTTGCACCGGACTCGTGCAGACAACTCCCGGCACAGGCTCGACGGCATCGCGGAGGATGCCTGCATCCTTCGGTAAAGTGACAACGACATTTTCCCCCTTTGACGCCGATGACAGCTTTATCGCCTCCTGCAGTCGCACGAGGCCATCATCGTCGGCATAGAGGAATTGCGTGCTGGTTCGCCCGTAAGGTGACAACCACTGGGCGGCCGAGAAAGACCCGAGTATCGCCCATCCACCTTCCGGCTGCGCACCAAGGACTCCGCGCACCGCGGTGTCGAAGCCGCTCCCGTGAAGCGCCGAATAAAATCGCAGCCGCCGACCGACGGGCGGCTCGTAGGCCTCGCGCCACGCGTCCAGCAACGCGTCGGGGTCCGTCAACGTCACTCCCTCGGACGACGTTCTTGCCCATTCCCGGTCGATTAGTGCGCTTCGCACATTGCTGATGTGGCCAAGGCTTACCGCTGACGCTTCGGCAAGGTCCGCTACGCGCCATGGTTTGTCTGGATCTCGCAACAGCACCCGGAGCACCTGCGCAGACTTGGGCTTGAAGAGGGATTTGAGTTCGCGTCGCTCCGCGCTCGGCTTGCTGTCGACGTGCCGCTCGATGAAAACACTGTCGAAAATAATGCGGGCATTGCCAACAAGGTCCAGGAAACCGACCTTGTAGTCGTTGCAAAGCGCCTGAGCCTCCGGGGAGAGGTATGGAGCGACGAAGATCGGCACCGCTTCTCTATCGAAATGCGCAGTGTAGTTACGCAGTTGAAGCAAACCTAAGCGAACGTGCCGGGGCTGACCGTTCGACTTGACCTGGCAGACCAACGTGTGTCGGCGGCCGCCGACAGCGACGTGGGCCAAGAAATCGGCCCCGCGATCGGGGCCGTCAGCACGCTCGAGTTCGACATCCTCGACCACAAGAGCCGGGACCCTTTGCAGGAGTCCCGTTAGGGCCTCCGCAGCGTCCTTCTCCATGGTTTTCAGTTCTTCGACGGTGTTCAGCATTTGCTGAAAATATGTTATCTACTGAAATTCGGCAACCCCTTTCACTCTTCGCTGCCTTTTCAACGACTGCTGAAACCAGCCTTCCGGGTGAAAGGCAGAAATATGTTACATATCCCCTTGTATCATTTGGTCCGGATATGTAACATATTGCCTATCGAAGGAAGATAGGAGATTCTCATGATGCCGGTTGTGCGAATAAGCGATGCCACATTTTCCGATCTCAAGCTCATGGCGAGCTGGTTCGGCACCAAGACGCCCGCTGAGACGCTTGATCGCGTCATAAGGGAGACAATGGACCAGCTCGGACTCGAGCGTGACGATGAGCCCGCCGAGGCGGTGGTCACGAGCGGCGGCGCAATGCAGTTCGATGTCGCGCCCGGTCTGGCGTTCACCAAGCCGTTGTCGGCGACCATCAACGGGAAGGCTGTGCCAAGCCCGCGGTGGTCGTCCGTCCTTCTGACAACGATCGCCCAACTGAAGGCCAAGGGATTGGACGGCGAGACGCTCGTTCGCGAGTTGGGGATACCAGCCAAGGCCGTTCAGTTCGAGGATGAGGGATTCAAGTATCATCCGCACCTGGGCATTTCGGTGCAGGGCCAGTCGGCTTCCGACGCGTGGAAGGAGGTGGAACGCCTTGCCAAGAAGTGGCACATTCCGGTGACGGTCGAATTTTGGTGGCGCCAGAATCCGAAGGCCCAGTATCCCGGCCGGACGGGCATTCTCAAGGCAGGCAGTCAGCCCTGATCACAGCGAGCGGCGACGAGGCCAACCGCGCCGCTCGATGCCTCGGGGAGCGCATGCGTAGGCAACCCTCCCATCCGCTGGAGGGACCAGACGGCCGGGCCAGATGCCTATCGGAAGAGCTCGCGCTTGCGATGCTTTTGCCGCCCGGGCAGGAAATGATCCTTCTGCCAGCTATCGTCCGGCGTGAGCAGCGCGGCCTCCCTCGCACTACCGCCGCCGGAGCCCGCCACTTTCAGCGCGGTCGTCCTGAAATAAAGGTGGCGGTGCAGCCGCATGAACTCGTTGACCAGCACCGGGGTCACCTCGGCCGCCCATTCGCCTGAAAGCAGCAGCATGTTCTCGTCATTGTCGGTCACCGAGGCCGCCGAAAAGTTAGCCGATCCTGAGAAGACCCGCGGATTTGGCCCGAACGGGTCGATCATCATCATCTTGGTATGGATGTAGAAGATGTTTCCCTGCCGCCGGTGACGTTCCTCCCGCAGGAACCAGCGGTCGAGGGCCTCGCCCTCAAGGCCGGCCTTGATGCTCTTTTCCACCAGCAAGGCGCCCATCGCGACAATATTGTCGCGATCGTTCTCGATCGCCGTCATGATCGCCTTGGCCTTGTCCGTCCGACCTGAATTCTCGGCGACGACGAAACGGAGGATGTTGCTGTCCCCAGTGAAGGCCGCGCCGATCTCTTCCGAGATTCCAAAAGCAGCCGTCAGGAACCCAGCCATTTCGGCCTGTTCCATCTGGCCGGAGTACCAGGCCAAGATACCCTCCGCGCGAGGCGAGAAGATCGGCCGAGCTTCGCTGGCGGCGAGAGGGTTCGGATCGGGAAACTCGCGCGTGTTGAAACCGCTGAGATCCGTTGGCGATGGGTCGCCCGCCAGGGTCTCCCAGTAGCGGGCGTAGGAGCGCGCCAGGCCCTCGTCCTCGATGACGTGAGCAAGGTTGGATTGCCCGAGAAACCCGGATGAAGTGAAGTTGGTCGATCCGGTCCAGACCGCGACCGGGTGCCCGTTCTCCTCGAGCACCATGAACTTGTTGTGCGGGATGCCCGCCCACCATGTTCGAGGATAGAGCGTCAAACCCTTTCTGCCCATCGAGGGGAACGTGCTGCCAAGCCGCTTCTTGAGGGTGTCATCCAGCATCGCGGTCCAGTTCCCGAGGCTGGTCTCATCCTGGTAGATGTCGCCATTGCTGCGGCGATCCCCAGTATTGACGCAGATCTTGACCTTCGCGCCCCGCAACGCGGCCTCCCCAAGCGCGGCCAGGAAAGGAAAATACGTGAACTCGTAGGCGGCGACCTTCAGCTCAAAGCCCGGGCCGCTCGCGCGCCCGATAAAATCGAGCGCCGCTTCCAGGAGGCCGCGGCTCAGCCATTTGACCTTCGCATTGCCCGGCTCGCGCTGTTCGTCGTCGCTGGGATAGGTATTGCCGAACTGCCGGGCGAAGGCCTGTCCCGGCACGGTGCCGCGGTTGAAATACACATGGTGGCGTGCGCCCGGCGCGTTGAGCGTCGCAACGGTCATCTCGATGTCGGCGCCAGGCACCAGTTCGGCGGGCGCGCCATAGAGAGGGCGGATGACATAGTCAGCCGCCTCACCGCCGGGTTCGGCATTGTAGTCCGACCACTGGAAATCCTGGATTGGATGCTCGTTGGTCGGCTTGAGCGTGCCGGGCTCGGGGTTGGGAAATGTCTCCTCGAACACTTTGAAGCCATTCATCCATGCGATGTTGCCTCTCGGCTTGCGCTTGCCCAGAGCAAATCCAAGCAGGCCCCGTCTCGCCTCTTCGGTTGCGTCCATTCCGAACAGCACAGTATGAGTGCCCGGTATTGCGTGAACACTAATGCCGTTCTTTTCTTTTCGCATGCTCTTCCCCCCAGAACTGCAAGAGACGAACGGCCCATCTGCGGCCGGCAAGTAAAGCTACACGACCATTATGTCAGCTGATAGGGAAGGGACTTTCTGTGCGTCGGGCGGTGCATAGAGCAGCATATCGATCGCGCCTTGAATTCAGCGGTCCAGATGCTATGTTGGACAGAACGCAAAAACGTTCAACATTGGAGCAGCGAAAAATGGCGAAGACCAGCAAGCCCGCGACCGCTCGCGCCGGCACAAGCGGCTCTCCGATCAAGAGCCGTAAGACGAAGCTCGGCCGCGTGGCGAAGACGGGGAGGTTCGTCCTCATCGATCCGGCGCGCCGCAAGGCCGTACTGTCCGCTGCCGAGAAGTCCGGACTGCTCGGCGAAAAGAGCGCACGCATCGGCGGGCGCATCAGCCCGGCGCTGCTGGAGCAGGCCAAGAAGCAGACGGGGATCAGCACCGATACCGATCTCATCGAATTTGCGCTCGCTAATGTGGCGCTCGAGGACGAGTTCAGCAAAGCCTTCGACAAGGTGCGTGGAACGGTCGATCCGTCTCTGAAGCTCGGCTTCTGAGGTGGCCGCCTTCGATTTCGATGCCGCCGTTCGATGGGGGCGGCTCGATCCCGGCCGCACCCTGTCGCGGCGGGACGATGCAGACCTGCCCTTTATCGGGGATCATCCCGGCGCCGGCCACGGACTGCTGCTCGACACCTGCGTCTACATCGATGGATTGCAAGGCCATTCACCCGATTCCGTTGCAGAGCTCCTGAATCTCCGAGTGGCCAACCACTCGACGGTGGCGATCCAGGAGCTGATGCACACGGTCGGCGTACTCGATCCCGCCGATCCGCGGACCAAGGGCGTCGTCAAGCAGATCGGTGTTCTTGTCGAAGCCATGCCGGCGCATCGGACCTTCACTCCCGATGCCGACGTGCTTGCGCGGGCCGCGCTGCTTTCGGGCATGCTGTGCCGGCTGCAGGGTTACCAGAAGGACGCGCGGCTGCGTGCCCTTCACGATTGTGTCCTGTTCCTGCAGGCGCAGAAGCTCGGCTTCGCGGTCCTTACCGCCAATGTTGCCGACTTCGACTATCTGCTGCAGCTCGTCCCCGCCGGTCGGGTGCTCTTCTACCGTCGGGCGTGAGATCGTCGGTCCCCTCAAGAGTAGGGGTCACTCTCAGACGGATAGCTACAGCGACAGCGAAAGCTGCGGTTTTTCTTCGTTCGATCCACTGAGCAGCGACGACAGCGTCACACCCAGCAGCCGGATGCCTTTCGGCGCGGGGAAGGTTGCTTCGAGCAATCCGTCCGCGAGCTCGCGAAGCTCGTCCTCGCTGCGGATCGGAGCATGCACGGTTCTGCTGCGGGTGATGATCTGGAAGTCCGTATATTTCACCTTCAAGGTCACAGTCCGACCTGAGAAGCCGCGCTCCTCGCAATAGCGCCACACCTTGGCGGCCAGTGTCACCAACTCCGCTTTTGCCAGGTCGAACTCGAACAGGTCCGCGGCGAACGTGTCCTCGGCGCCGACCGACTTACGCGGCCGGTCCGGCTGAACCGGGCGATCATCAATGCCGCGCGAGATGGCGTAATACCAGGCCCCCGCCTTGCCGAAATGCTCCTGCAGGAAGGGCAGCGTCTGGCCACGTAGGTCGGCGCCGGTCTCGATCCCGAGGCCCTGCATCTTGGCTGCGGTCGCTGGACCGATGCCGTGAAACTTCTTGACCGGCAGTCGCGCCACAAAATCTGCTCCCATGGCCGGCGTGATGACCGCCTGGCCATTGGGCTTGTTCAAGTCGCTCGCAATCTTGGCGAGGAACTTGCAGTAGGAGATGCCCGCCGAGGCGTTGAGCCCGGTCACCTCTCTGATCCGGGCTCGGATCGCGGTTGCAATCTCGGTGGCGACACCGATGTGCTGCTTGTTCTCGGTGACGTCGAGATAGGCCTCGTCGAGCGACAGCGGTTCGATGAGATCGGTGTGCTCGGCGAAAATCTCGCGGATCTGCGCCGACACTGCCCGATAGACCTCGAACCGGGGCTTGACGAAGATGAGGTCGGGGCAGCGGCGCTTGGCGGTCACTGAGGGAAGCGCCGAGCGCACGCCGAAGGCGCGGGCCTCGTAGCTTGCCGCCGCGACGACGCCGCGGGCCGCCGAGCCGCCGACCGCGACAGGCTTGCCGCGCAGCTCGGGATTATCGCGCTGTTCCACCGAGGCATAGAAGGCGTCCATGTCGACGTGAATAATCTTGCGCACCCGGGCTTGCGCCGGGTCCGCGCCATGATCTGCCGGACGTGTCGCGCTGCCTTCCATGGCCCCATTTGCTCGCAGATATCCGCACGCAGCATCCCAGATTTTGCCTTGTGCCGACAGGGTTGGACGGCACCCCGGTCGGGGAACGATTCACCCGGATTGACTCTTACCCGATAGAGAACAAAAATAGAACATATCAAAACTGGGAGACGAGTGCGCGGGCATGGCCATGTCCTCGAGCAGCCTTGCATTGTCCGAACTTCGGGACCGTATCGCGCGGCTCGAGGGCGGTTCTGCACGCCGGCGCGAGGTCCTGCCCTTCGGCGTCCCCGAGATCGACAGGGTGCTGCCGGGAGGCGGGTTGGCGCTCGGGGCGCTGCATGAAGTCGCCGGCGGCGCCAATGGCGCCGTCGACGCCGCCGCGGCCGCCCTATGGGCCGCCGGCATCGTCGCCCGGATGCGGGGGCGCGTCCTGTGGTGCGTCACGCGGCAGGACCTGTTCGCGCCCTCGCTCGCGCAGGCCGGTCTGCCGCCCGGCCGGGTGATCTTTGTTGAGGCCGGCGACGAGGCTGCGGTCCTCGCCTGTTTCGAGGAAGGTCTTCGCCATGGCGGCCTCGGCGCCGTGGTGGCGGAGGTCGCGCGCCTGCCGATGACGAGCTCGCGCCGCCTGCAGCTTGCCGCCGAGGTCTCCGGCACGCTCGGCATCGCTATTCGTCGGTGGCGGCGCCAGACCGAAGCGACCGATTTTGGACAACCGACCGCCGCGGTCAGCCGCTGGCGGGTTTCAGCTCTCTCCTCCCGACCTTTGCCGGTTCCCGGCGTCGGCCGCCCCCGCTGGCGGCTCGAATTGCTGCGCGTCAGGGCAGGGGAGAGCGCCGACTTTGAAGTGGAAGCCCCAGATGCCAAGGGTCGTCTCGCTCTATCTGCCGACCTGGCCGACCGATCGGCTGCGGCGCAAGCTCGGCGCCTCGGCGCCGTCGGCTGACACGCCGGTCGTCCTGTTCGGCCGGCAGGGGCGTCGCCGCGAGGTGCTGGCGCTCGACGCCGCCGCGCGCAATGCGGGTCTCAGGATCGGCATGCCGGCGAGCAAGGCACAGGTTCTCGTTCCCGGCCTCGTCAATCTCGAGCTCGAGCCGGCCGAAGACGCGGCCGCGCTCGACCGCCTCGCGCTTTGGGCACTGCGCTGCGCGCCGATCGTTGCCGCCGATCCGCCGGACGGGCTCATCATCGACACCAGCGGCGCTGACCACCTGCATGGTGGTGAGGCGGCGATGCTTACCAGCCTCGTTGCCCGGATGGAGGCGTCCGGCATTGCCGCTCGCGCCGCCGTTGCCGACAGCTGGGGCGCCGCCCATGCCGCCGCCCGGTTTCTGGCGCGGCCGATCGCGGTGATTCCGCGCGGGCAGGCCGCAGACGTCATGCGGGACTTGCCGATCCGCGCGCTGCGCTTGCCGAACTCAACCGTCGACGGGCTGCATGTGCTCGGCTTCGAGCGCATCGGCGATATCGAGGACACGCCGAAGGCGCCGCTGACGCATCGCTTCGGCTCCGTGCTCTTGCGCCGCCTCGACCACGCCATGGGTCGCGCCGCCGAGCCCTTCGAGCCGGTGCGCTCGCCGGAACTGATCGAGGTCCGGCGCGCCTTCGGCGAGCCGATCGGCGCCGCCGAAACGATCGCGCGCTACACCGCCAGGCTCGTCGACCAACTCTGCGCGGCCCTCGACCAGCAGGGGCTCGGCGCGCGGCGGCTCGATCTTGTCTTTTATCGCGTCGACAACCGCATCGAGGCGATCCGCGTCGGCACGGCCGCGCCGGTGCGCGAGACGCGCCGCCTGACCCGGCTCCTGACCGACCGCATCGAGACCGTCGATCCCGGTTTCGGCATCGAGCTCATGACGCTGACCGCAACACTGGCCGATCCGCTCCGTGCTCGCCAGACTATTTCCTCGCTGGTCGAGCCGGAAGAGCCGGACATTTCTGACCTCATCGACGTCATCGCCAACCGCCTGGGATCGAGCCGTCTTTATCGCTTCGCTCCGGTGGAGAGCGACGTTCCAGAGCGTTCCGTCAAGCGCGTGGCGCCGACCGCGCCAGATGATGGGGCAAGCTGGCCTGGCGAGTGGCCGCGTCCGTCTCGCCTGCTCTCGCCGCCTGAGCCGATCGACACCATGGCACTGCTGCCGGACAACCCGCCCGTCTGGTTCACCTGGCGCGGCATCCGGCGCCGCGTCGCCCGCGCCGACGGCCCCGAACGGATTTTTGGCGAATGGTGGCTGCGCGAGGCGGAGACGCAATCGGTGCGGGACTATTTTCGCGTCGAGGACGAGGGCGGTGAGCGGTTCTGGATCTATCGCGCCGGCGACGGCGAGGATCCGGCGACCGGCTCGCACAAGTGGTTCCTGCACGGGATCTTCGCATGAGCTCCCCGCGCTACGCCGAACTGCAGGTCACCTCGCACTTTTCCTTCTTGCGCGGCGCAAGCTCCTGCGACGAGTTGTTCGCACAGGCGGCGCTACTCGGTATCGAGGCGCTCGCCGTGGTCGACCGCAACAGTCTCGCCGGCGTGGTGCGCGCGCACGAGGCGGCGAAGACGACCGGCGTGCGCCTTGTCGTCGGCTGCCGCCTCGATCTCGCCGATGGCACGTCGCTGCTCGTCTATCCCAAGAACCGGGCGGCCTATGGCCGCCTGTGTCGCCTTTTGTCATTGGGCAAATCGCGCGGCGGCAAGGGTCTCTGCCATCTCGAATGGGCCGATGTCGTCGCCTATGGTGAGGGTCTGATCGCGGTCCTCCTGCCCGACGTCGCCGACGATCTCTGCGCCATGCAGTTGCGCCGCTTGCGCGAGGTGTTCGGGACGAACGCCTACGTCGCCCTCACCTTGCGCCGGCGCCCCAACGACCAGCTGCGCATTCACGAACTCGCCAATCTGGCGACGCAGATGCGGGTGCCGAGCGTGGTGACGAACGATGTTCTATTTCATCATCCCGAGCGTCGGGTGCTGCAGGACGTCGTCACCTGCATCCGGCACAACATCACCATCGACGATGCCGGCTTCCGGCGCGAGCGCCACGCCGATCGGCACCTGAAGCCGCCCGAGGAAATGCATCGGCTGTTCAGCCGCTATCCCGATGCGCTGGCGCGGACGGTGGCGATCGCCGAGCAATGCCGCTTCTCGCTTGAAGAGCTCGCCTACCAATATCCCGAAGAAAAAACCATGCCGGGGCTCACCGCGCAGCAGGCGCTCGAAAAGCTCACCTGGGAAGGGGCGGCGCGCCGCTATCCCGAAGGCGTGCCGGACAAGGTGGTGGGCCTCCTCAAGCACGAGCTCGGCCTGATCGAGACGCTGCGCTACGCGCCCTATTTCCTCACGGTGAACGCCATCGTGGCCTTCGCGCGGTCGAAGGACATTCTCTGCCAGGGTAGGGGGTCCGCGGCCAACTCGGCGGTCTGCTATGTGCTGGGCATCACCAGCATCGATCCGGACCGCAACAATCTGCTGTTCGAGCGCTTCGTCAGCCAGGAGCGCAGGGAGCCGCCCGACATCGATGTCGACTTCGAGCATGAGCGGCGCGAGATCGTCATGCAGTGGGTCTACGAGACCTATGGCCGCGACCACAGTGCGCTCTGCTCGACAGTGGTGCGCTATCACACCAAAGGCGCCGTGCGCGACATCGGCAAGGCGCTTGGCTTGTCGGAAGACGTCACCAAGCTGCTCTCCTCGCAGGTCTGGGGCCACGGCGAGGGCATCGACGAGACCCGCGCCCGCGAGCTCAATCTCAACCTCGCCGACCGCCGGCTCACACTCACCCTCGAACTGGCGCGGCAGCTCGAAGGCACGCCACGGCACCTGTCGCAGCATCCGGGCGGATTCGTGCTGACGCATGATCGTCTCGACGAGCTGGTGCCGATCGAGCCGGCCCGCATGGTCGACCGCCAGGTCATCGAATGGGACAAGGACGATATCGACATCCTCAAATTCATGAAGGTCGACGTTCTCGCCCTCGGCATGCTCACCTGCATGAAGCGCAGCTTCGATCTTCTCGCCGAGCACAAGGGCGTCACCCTCGACCTCGCCACCATCCCGGCCGAGGATCCCGCGACCTATGCGATGATCCGCAAGGCGGACACGATCGGGGTCTTCCAGATCGAAAGTCGGGCGCAGATGTCCATGCTGCCGCGCATCAAGCCGCGAACCTTCTACGATCTGGTCGTCGAGGTGGCGATCGTCCGGCCCGGGCCGATCCAGGGCGACATGGTCCATCCCTATCTGCGCCGACGGGAGGGCAGGGAGCCGGTCGACTTCCCGACGCCCGAGCTTGAGCGCGTGCTCGGCAAGACGCTGGGTGTACCGCTGTTCCAGGAGCAGGCGATGCAGGTCGCCATGGTCTGCGCCGGCTTTTCCGCTGGCGAGGCCGACCAGCTGCGCCGCGCCACGGCTACGTTCAAACATACGGGTGGCGTCTCGAAATTCCGCGACAAGCTGATCGGGGGCATGATCGCTAACGGCTACACGGCGGATTTCGCGGCCAACACCTTCAAGCAACTCGAGGGTTTTGGCAGCTACGGCTTTCCCGAAAGCCACGCCGCCAGCTTTGCACTGATCGCCTACGCCTCATCCTGGATGAAATGCCACCATCCCGATGTGTTCTGCGCGGCGCTGCTCAACTCGCAGCCCATGGGCTTTTATCTGCCGGCACAGATCGTGCGCGACGCGATCACCCACGGCGTCGAAATCCGCCCGGTCTGCATCCACATGAGCCGCTGGGACTGTACGCTCGAGCCCGTCGGCGAAGACGGTCATTTCGCGGTGCGTCTTGGCATGCGCCTGGTGAAGGGTCTCGCCAATGAGGACGCGGCAGCGATTGTCGCGGCCCGCGGCGACGAGCCTTTCACGTCGGCCGACGATCTCTGGCATCGCGCCGGCGTGCCGGCCGCATCGCTGGTGCAGCTCGCCGAGGCCGACGCTTTCCGCCCGTCACTCGGCTTGGCGCGGCGCGAAGCGCTGTGGGCGCTCAAGGGCCTGCATGACGATCCGCTGCCGCTCTTTGCCGCCGCGTCGCAGCGCGAGCGGCGCACCATCATCGAACGCATCGAACCGGCTGTCGCGTTGCGACCCATGGTGACCGGCCGCGAGGTCGTCGAGGACTATGGCCATGTCGGCCTGACCCTGCGCGAGCATCCGGTGGCGTTCCTGCGCGCCGGTCTCGCTCGCCGCCGTATCGTCTCCTGCGCCGAAGCTATGTCGGCACGCGACGGACGCTGGCTCGAAGCTGCGGGCCTCGTCCTCGTCCGGCAGCGGCCGGGCTCGGCCAAGGGCGTGATGTTCGTCACCATGGAAGACGAAACCGGCGCCGCCAACATCGTCGTGTGGGTGAAGGTGTTCGAGAAGTTCCGGCGCACGATGCTGTCGGCTTCGATGCTGGCCGTGCGGGGGCGCATCCAGCGGGAGGGCGACGTCGTCCACCTCGTCGCCAATACCGTTACCGATCTCTCGGCCGAGCTCGCCAGCGTCGGCAATCGCAATGCGGCCTTTCCGCTGCCGCACGGACGGGGAGACGAAGCGCATCACGGTGGGCATGGGATCGACCCGCGCAGCCTGCCGAAAGGATTCCGGCCGCGCGATATGATCGATCCCACGCTCAAGGTCGAACCGATACAGATCAAGACACGCGACTTCCGGTGATGCACGGCGCGGCCAACACCCAACCGCTCTCGTTATGCCCAGCCGCGCTAGGTCGATGGCGTCCAGGCTGGCCCAAGCACGACCACGGAATTCTCGACATCCGCTTCCTCCCGCCAGCGCAAAGCCCCGCCGACGGTAATCCCATCAACATGCCTCACATCGCCGAAACGATAAAAGCCCTGCGCGAGATGCTCCGCTTGGCCGCGCCGTACCGAGCTCAGGCCCCAGTCGTCCCAGAAGGTCTCGGTTCGAACTGCCAGATTGATGGCGCCCAATTGCCGGACGCTCGGATACGCGATTGTCGAGACGGCAGGCAACTTGGCGAAAATGCCCATCGCAACATAGGATGATAATTCGTAGTCGTCGTCGCGGTTCGTCAGGCACTGCAACAGGAATGAATCGGTGATCAGCAACGCCTTGGCCTCGTCCGGCGTGCATGCGTTGAGAAGATTCGACAGATGATGTGACGCATCGCCGGCGAGAAAACCTCGGCCGGTGCGTTGAACCTGCAAAAGCTCCCCCAGAGGTGCAATCCGGACGCGACGGCCTTCGTGGATAACGAATTCGGCGAGCATCATGGGATGGCTCGAGCCACCCTCCGGCGCGTGATGCAGCACCTCCTGGAACGCCGTATCAGGCCGATCGGCCAAATAAAGCACCTGGAAGCCCGCCGAGTTGGCACGGCCGATCCTGGCGGGCACGCCCTTGCGCCAGATCACCTCATCCACCGATCCGGGGATCTCATCGGGGCCTAGCAGCCGAGCGCGGCGGAAACGCCAGCCCGAGCCCCAATCCATGGAGACGACGGGGTGGGCGGCAATGAGCCGGTCAAGCAGGGCTCGTCTTTCCGCTTCCGGCAGTGACGCGAAACCGGCGAGCGCCGGAACGAGTTCGCGCAGGGGAATAGGCGGATGTGCCTCTGTGAGCGTGCGCGGCATACGAGATCTCGCGAGAGCGTCGGCTCACTTTGAACCGGAAACGGGCTTGGCACCGAGGTGACTTGCCGAACTGAACGTGTATTCGCCGCCGAAATTCAGCCGGGGCGCTTCGACCTTGAGATCGGAATTCGGATAGCGACGCCGCAACTCCTCGCCAACCGCAAAACAGAAACCTGGTTCGTCATTGGGGACATGGTACACGCCGCGGGCCTTCAACATGCTTTCGACGCTGTCCGCCTTGTGACGCACTTCGATCTCTTTCCGTTTCGACACGACTGTTCCTTTCTTCAGGCCCGGGCTGCACGCAAGACCAAATCTACTTCGCACCCTCTCGGATCATCTCGACCTCAAGCGATCCCTCTGGCAGCGGGCGCAGCAGCTCGGCCTGTGGCCTGGTGAGGTAGAGCCAGGCCGCCCAGTCTTGCGGGCGCAGCACGACGACCTGCCGGTCGTGGTAGGGGGCGATGTCAGGACCCGGCGACGTCGTCAGCATGGTGAAGCTCACCGGCTGATTGCCCTCGGCTTCGCGCCAAAGGCCCGCTATCGCGAGGAACGGCGCGCCGGTCAGCGTGAACCGATACTGGGTCTTTGGGTATTTCGTACCGACATATTCGAAGAAACCCGACGCCGGGATCAGACAGCGTCCGCTCTTTGAGAAATCCCGGCCTTCCGATCGGAAGTTGAACACCGGCCCGCCCTTCGGCCGGCCGGGAGGAAAGCCGAAATTCATCTGCGCGAGCTCGACGCCGTTGCCGGCGGCGCGCATCACCGGCGCCATGTCGTTGATCCGCACCATGTCCGATTGTGGCAGGTCGAGCTCGGTCTGCTCGGTCGGGATACCGAGTTCCAGATCCTGCATCATCCGGGTGTATTCAACCCAGCGGACATGTTGCTCATAGGCGTTGCACATGTCGTTACTGTGCCACGATATGCGGCGGATTTCGAGCTTGGCCGGGTCTGGTGGATCGGACGCTCACCCGACCGTCCGATCAGTCCGACCGCGAGAACGACATACGCCGGCCCAGCGGCCGCACCCTTGTGGCGACCGCGGCCATGATCGGATCGCTGAGGTCTTTTTCCACGACCTCCATCGTGTCGGTTGCGGCCACGGCAAAGCGCGGACCGCCCGCCCTCTCTATCGCCGTCCGCAGCCGGGAGACGAAGGCTTCCGGTCCGGCCGAAGTCGAGAACGCCACTGGATGAACCGGCGTCTTCAGATCGTCGACATCGATGACGGCGTGGTAGGACCCCGACTGTCGATAGTCCTCCCAGCGCAGGCCCCGTACGCGCTCTACCGGAAATCTGTCTCCACGCGGCAAGGTGACGGTCCCCGCGTCATAGTCGACCCGCACGCCACACTGTCTGAAGGTGCTGTCGGTCATGATCGGCCGTTCGCGATAGGCCCGGATCGCACCAATGGCCTACCTGATTCCGAGCCAGGCAATGACGCACGCAGCCAGCCAGACCCACCAGGGCTGGCTTGCATAGGCCGCGGCGATATCGTCCCAGTCAAAGCTCATCGAATCCCCATCCGTCATCGACAGCGGCGTGGCCGATCGATCAAACGTGTTCGTACGTGTTGCGCTTTGGGTCATGGTAATCTCAAACTGGCGTGCTGGCGAGCATCTGGGGCGGCCTCCTCTCGGAGCCGGGCTGTCGGCAGAGCCGAAGCCCCGGCGGGGCCGGGTCTTCGCCCTGACGGGCATCCATCCCTGCCGCGTGCGGGGTGTCCGGTGAAACAGGACGGGGCCATGCTTGCTGTGATGGGGAGATGGATCGAGCGCCGGCGGGCGATCCGCCGCCGCTGGCAGGCGGACGCGCGTGCGCTTGTTGATCTCGATGTCGTCGATGCCTACTACGAGGCCCAGCTGTCGCTTGGCAGTTAATTG
>JAILWO010000004.1 GCA_025698895.1 Rhizobiaceae bacterium | reverse complement strand
GTGAAGGAATTTTCGGGATACGGCCCTGATCTGCACTGCCGCGCCCTGGCCAACACCCCTCATCCGACCTCGCTCTCGCTACGCTCGGCTCGCCCACCTTCTCCCACAAGGGGAGAAGGAGCGGAGCCACGCGTCTCCGCCCGTCCTTCGGACCCCACAAGGGGAGAAGGGGGAGGATCGCCAGTGGAGATCGGGTCCGAAGGGGCTGCTCGCCGCCGTTCAAACAGGCGCCGGGTCAGATCAGCCCCAGTTCCTTGTCGGTGGCCCGCCGGGCATATTTGTCGGCCGGCGGCCAAGGCCGCTCCTTCCAGTGCGGCCAGAGGGTAAAGCTCGACACGAAGCGGCCTTCCGGCAAGGCGCCGTTGCCCGCCCCGAGCGCGTAGTCGTAGTAAAGCTTCACGATCTCCTCGCGCGTCACCTGCCGGGCGGCCGGATGGTCGAGGCAGGCCTGCCGCCATCTGGCAACCCGCGCGTAGTCAGGGGTCTCGGGCAGCCGGAAGTTCTCATAATATTCGAGGAACCAGAAGCGCATGAAGATCGGCGCGAAGACCGCTTCCGCGAGGCCAAATTCATCGAACAGGAATGTGCCGTCGGGGCTGTGCTGGTCGAAAAACGCGGACAGGTCCCGATAAAGCTCCAGCAGCCTCGCTTCGAAGGACGGCTTCCTTTCGCGATCGCGGTTCATCACGTAGAGGTAGCCGGCGGTCGTGAACGGACCCTCCCTGGCGATCAGCATGTTCTCGATCGCGTGACGCAGCGGGTCGGCCTGGCGGATGCCCTTCGGGCCCAGCGTCTCGTCGAGATAGCGCAGAATGACAAGGCTCTCCTTCAGAACGGTCCCCTGCGGCGTTTCAAGCACGGGCAGCGCGGTCGTTCCCCGCGTCCTGGCGAGAAGCGCCGGGTCGCGCGGACGGGTGATGTCCACCATCTCGAACCGCACCGCGTCCTGCCGGCCCTTGAGGGCCAGCAGGATTTCGATGCGCTGCGAGAACGGACAGACGGGGATATGGTAGATTGTGGGCAGGTCAGACATGGTTTCAGCCATTGGTCCGATGTTCCGTCTGTTGATGCCGCATCTCAATTCACGGCCAGCGGCGGGCCGGTGAAGCGCAGGTTGTGGCGCGCGGCCGATTCCTCGATCGCCGGCATGTCGGCGGGCACGGCGAAACCGCCGGCGGCCATCTCGGAGAAGAAGCCCTCGAACCCGCCGGGCGTCAGGACCACGATATGACGGCAGGGAACGTCGCCGACGATCTGGAAGGTGTGTTCGGCCCCGCGCGGAATGAACACCGCCTCTCCCGGGCCGCGGACGAACTCCTCTCCCGCCAGCCAGAACTTGCACCGGCCGGTGACGATGATGAAAGTCTTGTCTTCCGCCGCATGCACATGGAGGGGCGGACCGCTGCCGATCGGCGACAGGCTGTCGACGATCGACATCTTGCCGCCGGTCGCCGCGCTGGACAGTATCGTCTTGTACCGGACGCCGTTCCAGTCGATGGCGTCGGCGTGGTAATCACTGTTGTTCATCGCTTTCTCCGTTGATGCTTGCAAAAACGAAGGCGCCTTCGTTGACGCGGTGGTACCGCGCGTCGCATTATCAGTCCAACCGATTGTTCAGATATAGGTTATCGGCAAAGTGAATTTCGCGACCTTCGACCTCAACCTCATGCGCGTCCTCGACGCCCTTCTGCGCGAGGGGTCGACCGTGCAGGCAGGCAGGCGGCTGAACATGTCGCAATCGGCCGTGTCGGGCGCGTTGGCCAGGCTGCGCCATGCGCTGGGCGACGCGCTTTTCGTTCGCCAGGGCAACAGGTTGGTCCCAACGGCCTATGCCAAGCGGATCGAACTGCCCCTGCGGGAGGAACTGGACCGGCTGGCGGTCCTTTTCGCGCCGCCGACCAGCTTCGATCCGGAGACGGCCGAGGGAACCTTCCGGATCACGGCGAGCGACTTCTTCGCGGAAATGCTGATGCCGCCCCTTGCCGACCTGTTGCGCAAGCAGGCGCCGCGCGTCAGGGCGCAACTCGTCGATCTCGTTCCCACCAGCTATATCGACAGCCTCGAGACCTACCGCGCCGACCTCGCCCTGATCCCGCGCCAACCGGTTCCGGACTGGACCGACAGCCTGCCCCTTTTTTATTCGAGCTTTGTCGCGATCGCGCGGCGAAAGCATCCCCGGCTTTCGGCGGAAGGCGTGAAGCCCGGCGACGTCGTTCCGCTGGACCTGTTTTGCGAGATCGGACACGTCCTCTTCTCGCCCGAGGGCAATTTCTCGGCCATGGGAGACGCCGCGCTGGCGAAGGTCGGCCGGCGCAGGCAGGTGATGATGACCCTGCCGGTCTTTTCGGGCGTCTGCCGGGCGGTGGCGGAAAGCGATCTGATCGCACTGGTGCCGCGGCAACTCGCCGAACGGGTCGCGCCGCAGATCGGCCTGGAGATCTACCGCCCGCCCATCGCCATCGACCCGCCGCTGATCATCGCGGTCTGGCACAAGCGTTCGACATCCAGCCCGCTGCATGGCTGGATGAGGGAACGGGTCATCGCGTTGATGCGCCAGCTCAACGAAGGCGAGCAGATCGCCCTGACGCAGCCTGAGCCCGTGCGCTGACCCCTACCCTCGCGCCACGTCCGGCGGGGTGGCTTCCTCCACCAGTGCCGCGATCGCGGCGTCGAGCGCCATCGCCTGCTGGTCGCGCGAGCCGAGCCGGCGCATGTTGACCGAGCGCTCCTCCGCCTCGCGGCGGCCGCACACCAGGATCACCGGCACCTTGGCGAGCGAATGCTCGCGCACCTTGTAGTTGATCTTCTCGTTGCGCAGGTCGGCCTCGGCCGACAGGCCGGCCTTCTTCAGCGCCGCCACCACCTCGCCCGCATAGTCGTCGGCGTCCGAGGTAATAGTCGCCACCACCACCTGCAGCGGCGAGAACCACAGCGGCATGTGGCCGGCATGGCTCTCGATCAGGATGCCGAGGAAGCGTTCCAGCGAGCCGCAGATGGCGCGATGGATCATCACAGGCTGCTTCTTTTCGGAATCCGCGCCGATATAGAAGGCGCCGAAGCGCTCGGGCAGGTTGAAGTCGACCTGGGTGGTGCCGCACTGCCATTCGCGGCCGATCGCGTCCTTGAGCGTGTATTCGAACTTGGGGCCGTAGAAGGTCCCCTCGCCCTCATTGATGCCGGTGGTGATGCGGTTGTCCTCGCGCGCCATCTTCTCCAGCGCGCGCTTGAGGATTTCCTCGGCGTGGTCCCACATCGCGTCGGTGCCGACGCGCTTTTCGGGCCGCGTGGCGAGCTTCACTTCGACCTCGTCGAAGCCGAAATCCTTGTAGACCGACATCATCAGATCGTTGATCTTGAGGATCTCCGCCTCGAGCTGGTCCTCCGTGCAGAACACATGCGCGTCGTCCTGCGTGAAGCCGCGCACGCGCATCAGCCCGTGCAGCGCGCCCGACGCCTCGTAGCGGTGGACATTGCCGAATTCGGCAAGCCGGATCGGCAGATCGCGGTACGACTTCAACCCATGCTTGAAGACCTGGACATGGCCGGGGCAGTTCATCGGCTTGAGCGCGAAGATGCGCTGGTCGGCCTCAGGGTCCTCGGGATGGGTGAAGGTGTGCGCCGAGCGCACCGCGAACATGTTCTCCTGGTACCAGCCCCAGTGGCCCGACGTCTCCCACAGGCTCTTGTCGAGGATCTGCGGGGCGTTGACCTCCTCGTAGTCGTCGCCCAGCCGCCGGCGCATATAGGAGATCAGGTTCTGGAACATCTTCCAGCCCTTGGCGTGCCAGAACACGACGCCCGGCCCCTCCTCCTGAAAGTGGAACAGGTCCATCTCGCGGCCCAGCCGGCGGTGGTCGCGCTTCTCGGCCTCCTCCAGCATGTGGAGATAGTCGTCGAGCTCCGCCTTCGAGGCCCACGCCGTGCCGTAGATGCGCGTCAGCATCGGATTGGACGAATCGCCGCGCCAGTAGGCGCCGGCCACCTTCATCAGCTTGAAGGCGTCGCCGATCTGCCCGGTCGAGGTCATGTGCGGGCCACGGCACAGGTCGAACCAGTCGCCCTGCGCGTAGATCTTGAGGTCCTGGTCCTCGGGGATGGCGTCGATCAGCTCGACCTTGTAGGTCTCGCCCTTGTCGGCGAAGACCTTCCTGGCCTTCTCGCGGTCCCACACCTGCTTGGTGAAGGGCTTGTTGCGCCCGATGATCTCGCGCATCTTCTTTTCGATGACGGGAAAATCGTCCGGCGTGAACGGCGTGTCGCGCGCGAAATCGTAATAGAAGCCGTTCTCGATCACGGGGCCGATCGTCACCTGCGTGCCCGGCCACAATTCCTGCACGGCCTCGGCCAGCACATGCGCGCAATCGTGCCGGATGAGTTCCAGCGCGCGCGGATCGTCCCGGGTCAGGATCTCGACGCTGCCCGATTTGCCGAGCGGGTCGGCAAGGTCGCGCAGCTGGCCGTCGAGCACATAGGCGACCGCCTTCTTGGCCAGCGACTTGGAGATGGATTCGGCGAGATCGCGGCCGCTGGTCGCGGCGTCGTAGTCGCGGCGCGAGCCGTCGGGAAACGAGATCGAAACGGAATGGGATTCGGCTGCGACGGCCATCGGCATGTCTCCTTTATCCAGTCCCGCCAACGAGCGCGGGTGGTGATGCCGCACGGCGCGGCGGGCGCAGACATAGAGATTGTCGCCAGCGAGGTAAAGACGCGGCGTCTCGCCTCAGACGCGCTCGCCGTCCTTCACCCGATAGCTCGGCTGGTACATCGTGACCAGTTCCTCCGCAGCGGACGGATGCACCGCCATGGTGCGGTCGAAATCGTCCTTGGTCAGTCCCGCCTTGATCGGAATGGCCAGGATCTGGGCCATCTCGCCGGCGTCGGGGCCGAGTATGTGCGCGCCGAGCACCTTGCGCGACGCAGCCTCGACGACCAGCTTCATCATCATCTTCTCCTGCCGGCCCGACAAGGTATGCCGCATCGGGCGGAAGGAGGCGCGATAGATCTCGATCTCCCGATGGCGCTTGCACGCGTCGTCCTCGGTCAGGCCGACGGTGCCGATCTCAGGCTGCGAGAAGACGGCGGTGGCGATGCAGTCGTGATCCGGGCTCGTCGGCCGGTCGCGGAAGACTGTGTCGACGAAGCACATCGCCTCGTGGATGGCGACCGGCGTGAGTTGCACCCGGTTCGTCACGTCGCCGATGGCGTAGATGTTGTCGACGCTGGTGCGCGAATAGTCGTCGACGACGATCTCGTCGGCCTTGCCGGTCTCCACGCCGGCCCTGTCCAGGCCGAGCCCTTCGGTGTTGGGCGTGCGCCCGAGCGCCAGCATGACCTGGTCGGCCGCCAGCGTGTCTCCGTTCGACAGATGCGCGTCGAGCCGGCCGTCGGCGCGGCGTTCGATGCGATCGAAGATCGTATGGCACAGGATGCGGATGCCCTTGGCCTCCATCGCCTCGTGAAGGCCGGAGCGCAGGTCCATGTCGAAGCGCTGCAGGATCTCCTTGCCGCGATAGACCAGCGTGGTGTCCACGCCGAGGCCGTGGAAAATATTGGCGAATTCCACCGCGATATAGCCGCCGCCGGCGATGATGATCGATTTGGGCAGCGTTTCCAGATGGAAGGCCTCGTTGGAGGTGATGCAGTGCTCGTGTCCAGGCAGAGCGGCATGCGGGTTCGGGCGTCCGCCGGTGGCGATCAGGATCATGCCCGCCGTCACGGAGCGATCTTCCGCGACGATCCGCACCGTATGCGCGTCCACCAGTTCGGCCCGGCTTTCCAGTATGTAGGCGCCGGCGTTTTCGAGCCCCTTGCGGTAGAGCCCTTCCAGCCGCGCGATTTCCCGATCCTTGTTGGCGATCAGCGTCGGCCAGTCGAACGAGGTCCCCGACACGCTCCAGCCATAGCCGCCGGCATCCTCGAAATGCTCGCTGAACTGCGAGGCATAGACGAACAGCTTCTTGGGCACGCAGCCCCGGATCACGCAGGTGCCGCCGAACCGGTATTCCTCCGCGATCGCCACGCGCTTGCCCATCGCCGCCGCCAGCCGGCCCGCGCGCACGCCGCCCGAACCGCCGCCGATGACGAAGAGGTCGTAATCATGGTCTGGCATGTGGGCCGGCTCCCGGTTGGCGGTCAGGGACATCTATGGGCCGGATCGCCAAATGAAAAGCCCGGCGCGTCGGCCGGGCTCGTCGGTGGCGGGGTTGCCGGGGCAAGTCGCCTATTGATTGACGGCGCCGCCCTCGGCCGGAGGCGTCACTGCCCCGGCGGCCGGCGCATCCAAGGTGGGAGGTGTCGCCTCCTGCGCGGCCGAATCGGGCGCCTGTTCCGCGATCGCCTGTCCGACGGATTGGGCCAGGTCGCGCGCGATGCCGGTCTGCCAGATTTCGGCGGCCTGGATGACCTCGCGCGTCACGATCGGACCGTCCTGGATCAGCTTCTGCCCGGCGTCCGACGTATAGAAGTCCGCGATGGCGTTGAGTTCTTCCTCCGAAAAGACGCGAGCATAGGCCAGCGCGGCCTCCCGCTCGAGATCGGCGCGGCGGCTGGCCAGCTCGATCGTCTTTTCGTTCACCGTCCTGGAGATGAGATTCTCCAGATTCGGGTCCTTGCGGATCAGCTCCTGCTTCAGCGCGGCGGCCGCCTGCGGCAGGATCGTATCGAACTCGCTGGTCGCCTTGATCGAGCTGATCGCCGCGCGCGCCGCCTTCAGATGCGAGTCGGAAATGTCCTGCGCGACGGCCGGAAACGACGCCAGCGCGAGGGCGCCGGCAAAGGCCGCGATCCGGATTGCGCGGAACGGATGTGTCATGTCGGAATACTCCCTGATTGCTCGCGCGCGCCGATCGTTCTTGCGCCGCCCTCGCCCGCGACGATCGCCACGGACGCCATCCCCAGAAAAAGACCGTGCTCCACCACGCCGGGAATGGCGTGCAGAGCCGACGACAGCGCTCTTGGATCGCGAATGAGGCCAAAAGATGCATCGAGGATCAGATGCCCGCCATCGGTTCCGAACGGTTCGCCGTCCTTCAGACGAAGCGTGATGGGGCCGCTCAGCCCCAGCGTCTCGGCCGCCGCCGCGACGGCGATCTCGGTCGCGCGCAGGCCGAAGCGGTTGACCTCGATCGGCAGCGGGAACCGCCCCAGATCCTCGACCAGCTTCGTCTCGTCGGCGATCACGATCATCCGCACCGACGCGGCCGCGACGATCTTCTCGCGCAGCAGCGCCCCGCCGCCGCCCTTGACCAGATTGAGGGCGGGGTCGATCTCGTCGGCGCCGTCGACGGTGAGGTCCAGTTCGGGCGTGTCGTCCAGCGTCGACAGCGGCACGCCAAGGTCGCGGCACAGCAGGGCCGTGCGCTCGGAGGTCGGCACGCCGATCACGGTCAGCCCGTCGGCCACCGCGGCCGCGAGCAGGCGCACGAACTCCTCGGCGGTCGAGCCCGTGCCGATTCCAAGCCGCATGCCCTCGCCCACATGGGCAAGGGCGGCGCGCGCGGCCTCGATCTTGAGCTGTCTGGCGTCGGTCATCGGCGGCGCTCCTAGCACCTTTGGCGCGAACGGCAAAGGCCGCGCGGGCTTGCCCCGGCGGCACGGGGCCGCTATCGCCCGGCGCGAAGGAGCAGCGACAGCGCATGACAAGGCCGACCATCGTCTTCGACCTCGACGGCACCCTGATCGACACGGCGCCCGACCTGATCGAGGCGATCAACCACACGCTGGCCGGCGAAGGCCTGGCGGCCGCCGACGCGGACTGGCTCAGACCCTATGTCGGCCATGGCGGCCGCGCCATGATCGAGCGCTGCTACGCCGTCCAGAAACGCGTGCTGAAGGACGGCGACATGGCGCGCCTGCTGGAGGTGTTCATCGCGCGCTACGGCGATACGATGCCGGGCCTTTCGCGACCCTATCCCGGCGTGCTCGACGCCATCGACCGCTTCGCTTCGGCCGGCTGGCGCGTCGCCATCTGCACCAACAAGCTGGAGGAGCTGGCGCTGCGGCTGATCGCGTCGCTGGAGCTTTCGGACCGCTTCCAGGCGATCTGCGGCGCCGACACCTTCGCCTTCCGCAAGCCCGACCCGCGCCATCTCACCGAGACGATCCTGCGCGCCGGCGGCAATGCCGGTCTGGGCCTGATGGTGGGCGATTCGCGCACCGACATCGACACCGCCAAGGCCGCCGGCCTGCCGGTGGCGGCGGTGGATTTCGGCTATACGGACCGCCATGTGCGCGAATTCGAGCCTAGCCTGGTGATTTCCCATTTCGACGAGCTGACCGTCGAGGCGGGTGAACGGCTCGTCGCGGCCTCGCAAGGCACGCGCGGGGTCCGCGAACGTTCTTGACTTGATCCCGTCGCGCCGCCTATATCGCGCCCGGTTCGGGGCGCATGTCCCACGGACGGGCGATTAGCTCAGCGGGAGAGCACACCCTTCACACGGGTGGGGTCGCAGGTTCAATCCCTGCATCGCCCACCATTGGAAAACGCTTTCCGATGGCTTGGGTCTCACTTCGACACCTTTCCCAATCCTTGAACCATCTGTCGTCCGATGAAGCCCCGCAATAGGGCGGGCCAGCCATGGCAAACCTGTCATGTCACGCGTCGCGACAGGGCCAGACGAAGTATCCGCACCGGGCCGTGGCATTTCTTATGCGTTCCCCTATCGGGAACATCCCTGTTTACTTCCCGCTTGCATGATCCAATATTCCCAATATGGGAACACAAAGGCAGATATGCGTATTATCGCCTAGAGAACAGTGGTGGAATTCGGGAACAAGCACCCCATCGCACGCGCTTCCCTCGATCACTGGATGCAGGTCACTGCCGCTGCCTCCTGGGCGACCACCGCCGAGATTCGAGCCGCATTCTCGAAGGCGAAGGTGCTTAATGCGGAGCGGGTCCGCTTTGAGATAGGCGGCGGCGATTTCCGTCTGATCTGCGCCTTCGACTTTCGGCGTGGAGTTGCGTTTGTGAAGTTCCTCGGAACTCACGCCGAGTATGACAGGGTTGACGCGCTGACCGTCTCGCAATTTTGAGAGAGAACGATGGATATCCGTCCGATCCGCACGAACGACGACCTGACAGCGGCCCTCACCCGCATCGACGCCCTATGGGGAGCCGAACCGGGAACCCCGGAAGGCGATGAACTCGATGTCCTCGTGGACCTTGTGGAACACTATGAGGACCGTCACTTCCCCATTGAACCGGCGGAGCCCGTTGATCTGCTCAAGGCCCATATGGAGAATACCGGACGCACGCAGGCCGATCTTGCGGCATTGTTCGGCTCGCGCCCCCGCGCATCGGAGGTGCTGAACCGAAAGCGCGCTCTGACCGTGGAGATGATCCACAAACTGAGCAGCGAGTGGCATATCCCGGCGGATTGTCTTGTCAGACCCTATCACCTGACGGCAGCGGAGTGATCGGCGGCAGAATTTTCCTGCCCCGGCTGCTGGCCAACCTTGGCACAGATCGGCGGGGGAGAATCTCTCGCTTATTTTCGCCACCCCTGCGTTCCCGCAGCTCGTCACCTGGTGCCAGCGTGCCCTTTGACGCCTCGGCCGAACCCGGCCGGATGACGGCTATTGCGCGCGCGCCGCCCTCCACCAGTCGCCGGATGCGGCGATCCGTTCGATGCCGGCACTCGGAAGCGACGCGGCCAGTTCGGCCGCCGCGACGCCCTTAAGCCGCAGGCCGGGCGTGATGTCGGCCAGGGGGATCATGACGAATGCGCGCTCGCCCATGCGTGGATGAGGCACGTGCAGGCCGTCCTCCTCGATCGTCTCGGAGCCGAAAAGCAGCAGGTCCAGATCGATCGGGCGGGGTCCCCAGCGTTCGCCGCGTATCCGGCCGAGCGCCCGCTCGGTCTCAAGGCAGCGCTCCATCAGCCCGCGCGCGGTCAATCCGGTGACAAGCCGCGCCACCGCGTTCAGATAGTCCGGCTGGTCGGTCTTGCCCCAGGGCGGCGTGCGGTAGAGCGGCGACACGGCCGAGACCGTCACCTGCGGGTCGGCGTCGAGGAGGTCGAGGGCGCGCGCCATCGCCCGGCGCGGATCGCCGACATTGCCGCCCAGCCCCACATAGGCTTCCGTCATAGAGGCCAGACCACCGTCACCTCGACATGGTCGAGCACGCCGGCCACCGGCGCGTTGGGTTTTCGCACCGTGATCGCGGCCTTGCCGATCTGCGGGAACCGGGCAACGAGGGCCTTGGCCACGTCGAGCGCCAGCGCCTCGATGAGAAAGCGGCGGCGGCCAGTCACGATCGATTCGATGACGGAAAAGGCCACGCCGTAGTCGACCGTGCCCTCAATGCTGTCGGTCTCCAGCCCCGCGTCGGGCACCACCGTCAGTTCGGCGTCGACATAGAAGCGCTGGCCGAGCGTCTCCTCCGCGTCGAGCACGCCATGCCGCGCGAAGAAGGCGCAGTTCTTCATCCTGATTACGTACATGCGCGGTTCCTCGCGGCGATCCCGGCCGCGACGATAGCATCGGCGACGGCCAGCGCGTCGCGATGGATCGCGACATCGTGCACCCTGAATATGTCGGCTCCGCGCAGGCGCAGCGCCACATTGGCCGCCGCCGTCGCCACGTCGCGCTCCGCCGCTTCGGTCCGGCCGGTGACATGGCCGAGGAAACGCTTGCGCGACACGCCCGCCAGGAGCGGCAGGCCGAACCGGTGAAGCTCGGCGAACCGCGCGATCAGGGCAAGATTGTCGTCGACGTCCTTGGCGAAGCCGAAGCCGGGATCGAGCACGATCCGCTCGCGCGGCACGCCCGCCGCGTCGGCGATCTCCAGCGATCGGCCCAGAAAGGCGGCCTGGTCATCGATCTGGTCGTCCAGGCGGAACCGGTCGCGTCCATTGTGCATGATGACCAGGCCGGCGCCGCGCGCGGCGGCAAGGCCGGCGATCTGCGGGTCGCGCTGCAGGCCCCACACGTCGTTGACGATATGCGCGCCGGCGTCGATCGCCCTGCGGGCGGTCTCGGAACGGTAGGTGTCGACCGAGATGAGCACGTCCGTCTCGGCCGCCAGGCGCGCGATCACCGGCAGCACGCGGCGCTGCTCCTCCTCCGCCCCGACCGCGTCGCCGCCCGGCCGGGTCGATTCGCCGCCCAGATCGATGATCGAAGCGCCCTCCCCGATCATCCGCTTGGCATGGTCGACCGCGCGCGCCGGATCGAGGTGACGCCCGCCATCGGAAAAACTGTCGGGCGTCACGTTGACGACGCCCATGATCACGGCGCGCGATCCCAGCGCGATGTCGCGGCCATGGGCGAGCTTCCAGATTCTGTCGGTCATGTGGCGGTCCATTCCCAGTCGTGGCTTTGGGCCGGGAAACGCCCGCGCGCAACCCCACCGACCGCAAACGAACATGATTTCACGCAATGGCTTCATTCCGTTTGCGTCGGAAGCGGGCCTGACGCATTGTCGCCGACGCGGAGACCCTGACTTGATGAAGAGAGCCACCATCGCCGCGATCCTGTTTGCCGCCGGCATGTCGACGGCCGACGCGGCCAGCATTTCGCGCACCTATTCCTATTTCTCGATCGGCGGCACGACCCTCGAAGAGATCGAAACCGAGCTGTCGAGGCGCGGTCCACAGCTGAGGGGTACCGGAACGCGCCATCCGGGCGCCACCCGCATGGAATTCACCACCCGCCTCGGCTACGGCCAGGGCGACGGCTTCTGCCGCATCACCCAGGCGCGCGTGACGGTCAAGGCCGACATGATCCTGCCGCGCTGGCGCCAGCGGGGACGGGCCGATACCGACACGCAGCTGATCTGGGACACGCTGTCGTCGGACATCAAGCGCCACGAGGAAAGCCATGTCGTGATCGCCCGCACCCATGCTTCCGAGCTCGAACAGGCGCTGCTGGCCATTCCGCGCCGCAAGGATTGCGAGACCGTCGCCGCGCGCGCCAAGGAAATCACCGCCGAAGTGCTTGCCCGCCACGACGCCGCCCAGGCGCGGTTCGACCGCATCGAGGGCATCAATTTCGAAAGCCGCATGCTCAGGCTGCTGCGCTACCGGCTCGAGCAGATGGAGCGGGGACGCACTCCCGGCTGAAACCCCGGGAGCCGCGCCTGGCCCAAGCCGAAAGGTCCCTTGGGCGTTCCGCGCCGGCGCCGCCTGTGCCATAGGCCGCGATCAGGCGCGATTCCTGCGCGTAGTCCGCGATTCGCCCTCGCATCTTGAACAGGCAAGCCATGCCCTCGCTCGAACGGGACATAGCGGCCGCCACGCGCGGGCCCCGCGTTTCCGCCGCTCTCCGTGCCTCGGCGTGGCGGCCGGAGCTGGCCGCCACACTGACGCTGGCCTGGCCGCTGGTCGTGGCGCAGCTTGCCCAGATCGCCCTGATGACGACGGATGTCATCATGATGGGGTGGCTGGGCGCGGAGGACCTCGCCGCCGGCACGCTCGCCGCCGCGTTCCTGCATCCGCTGTTCCTGTTCGGCATGGGCACGGTCATGGCCGTCACGCCGCTGGTGGCGCAGGCGATCGGGGCGCGCGACTTCCGCAACGTACGCCGCTCCACCCGCCAGGGGTTCTGGGTGGCGATCACGCTGTCGGCGCTGCTGATCCCCGCCTTGTGGCAGACGGAGGCCTTCTTCCTGTTCGTCGGCCAGGAGGCGGAGGTTTCGGTTATGGCGGGCGGCTACAACCGCTACGCATCCTTCATGCTGCTTTCGGCGCTGCTGTTCGTGGCGTTGCGCTCCTTCCTGTCGGCGCATGGCGACACGCGCATCATCCTGTGGATCACCGGCGCGGGCATCTTCGTCAACGCGCTCGGCAACTACGGGCTGATGTTCGGCAATTTCGGCCTGCCGCGCATGGAGCTTCGCGGCGCCGGCCTGTCGACCAGCATCGTGAGCGCGGTCAATCTCGCTTTCGCGATCGCCTATGTGGTGACCCACCGGCGCTTTCGCCGCTATTATCTGTTCGTCCGCTTCTGGAGGCCGGACTGGCAGCGCTACCGCGCCATTTTTCGGCTGGGGACGCCGATCGGCCTGACCATGCTGGCCGAAACGGGCATGTTCGCCTCGGCGGCCATGTTCATGGGCTGGCTCGGCACGGACGAACTGGCCGGTCACGCCATCGCGCTGCAACTGGCCGCGATCGCCTTCATGGTGCCGCTCGGGCTCTCCATGGCCACCACTGTGCGGGTCGGGCTCGCCGCGGGCCGGCGCGACCGGCCCGGCGTCGCCGTCGCCGGCTGGACGTCGCTGGTGCTGGGCATCGGCTTCATGGGCTGCACGGCGCTGCTGTTCCTGGCCGCGCCCGCTCTTCTGGTCTCGGCCTTCCTCGATCCGGAGGTGGAGGCCAACCGCATCGCCTTCTCCTTCGCGGTGACATATCTCGGCGTGGCCGCGCTGTTCCAGCTCGTCGACGGGGCGCAGGTGGTCTCGGCCGCGGCGTTGCGCGGGCTCGGCGACACGGCCGTTCCCATGGTCGTGGCCGTGACCGGCTACTGGCTGATCGGCATGCCGGTCGCCTATCTGTGCGGTTTCGTGCTCGAACTGCGGGGCCTGGGCGTCTGGTACGGTCTCGCCGCGGGCCTGGCCTTCGTGGCGGTGGTCCTGACCCTGCGTTTCGCGATGCGCGAAAGGCTCGGCCTGGTCGGCGGCGGCTGACGCGCCGAGCGATAGCTCAGGCCACGCCGAGCTTCTTCTGGAGCTTTGTGGAGGAGGTCGTGTACTGGAACACGATGCGCTCGCCGGGGCTGACGATGCGCTTGGCCGCCTGGGACATCAGCGCCGCCTCATGGAAGCCCGACAGGATCAGCTTCAGCTTGCCCGGATACCAGTTGATGTCGCCGATGGCGAAGATGCCCGGAACGTTCGACTCGAACTTTTCGGTGTCGACCTCGATCAGGTTCTCGTGAAGATTGAGGCCCCAATCGGCGATCGGACCGAGCTTCATGGTCAGTCCGAAGAAGGGCAGCATGCGGGTGGCGGCGATTTCCACGTCGCCGTCCGGCCCCTTCACGACCGCCGCTTCCAGGCGGCCGCCCTCGCCCTTCAGCGCTGTGACCTGGCCGATCTGGAACTCGAGCCCGCCGGTCTCCTGCAGGGCATACATCTTGTTGACGCTGTCGGGCGCGGCCCTGAATTCCGGGCGGCGATGGACGAGCGTCATGGAGCGCGCCAGCGGCTGCAGGTTGAGCGTCCAGTCGAGCGCCGAATCGCCGCCCCCGACGATCAGCACGTCATGGCCGCGGAACTCCTCCATGCGGCGCACCGAGTAGAAGATGCTCTCGCCCTCGAACGCCTCGATGCCGGGTATCGGCGGGCGTTTCGGCTGGAAGGAACCGCCGCCGGCCGCGACCACCACCACCGGCGCCTCGAAGATCTCGCCCTCGTCTGTCGTCACCCGGAACGAGCCGTCCTCGAGCTTCTCCAGCCCCGCCACCATGCGATTGAAGGTGAAACCGGGCCGGAAAGGAGCGATCTGCTCCATCAGCCTGTCGACCAGCCCCTGCGCGGAGATCGTCGGCCAGGCGGGAATATCGTAGATGGGCTTTTCGGGATAGAGTTCCGCGCACTGGCCGCCGGGCCGGTCGAGGATGTCGATCAGGTGGCATTTGAGGTCGAGCAACCCCAGCTCGAACACCGCGAACAGGCCGACCGGGCCGGCCCCGATGATGACGACGTCGGTCCTGACCGGCTCGGCCATGGCTCAGCCCTGCCGCTCGGGAACGGTGACGACGAGGCCGTCGAGCGCGTCGCTGACCCTGATCTGGCAGGACAGGCGCGAATTGGGCCGCACGTCATAGGCGAAGTCGAGCATGTCCTCTTCCATCGCTTCCGGTTCGCCGACGACATCGGTCCAGGCCTCGTCGACATAGACATGGCAGGTCGCGCAGGCGCAGGCGCCGCCGCACTCGGCCTCGATGCCCGGGACGCCGTTGCGGATGGCGTTCTCCATCACCGTCGAGCCATCCTCGGCTTCCACGTCGAAGCGCGTGCCGTCGAAGGCGACATAGGTTATTTTTGCCATGATGAAGTCCCGGGAGGTAAGCTTCTCCCGACTTAGCTACTCGCTCGGCCAAGTCAACCGGTTCGCCGGATGACGGTTTCGACCTGTCAGCGGCAGATCGAGGCGATGAAGCAGCGCGTTTCGTCGATGAGGTCGCCCAGCCGCTTTACCAGCCGCCCGCTGGCCGGGTCGTTCTCCAGCGCCGACGCGCATTCGGAGATCGCGAAGGCGCCAACACCGGCGGCCGCCCCCTTCAGGCCGTGCGCTAGCTGCCTGCGTTCGGCCTCGTCGGCCGCGCCGATCCTTTTGCGCACCGAGGCCGCCTGCTGCATGAAAAGGCCGAGCACCTCGGCCTCCAGCGCCCTGTCCCCGAAGGTCTGGTTGGCAAGATGGTCCAGGTCGATGGGACGCCGGCGGGCACTGCCCGCCGATTCCCCGCCAGGCCGCGAGAACGCCACGGCCTCAATATTCTGCAACGCCATAAGAATGCACGCCCTCCTGAGGCGCCGAAACCCCAATTTGCTGACGCTAACGGACGGGGGATGGAGATCGCGTTAACACGCCCGCGCCATGCTTTGCGTGAGGGCGGCGGCGTGCTAACCGCGCATTGAGGCGCGATTGCGTCCGGAGGGTTGAAAAAAGAGTACCGCCCATGTCCGACAATCCGGCTCGCGCGCTCGCCTTCGTGGCAGCCGATACGAGCGAAGCACGGCAGGCGGCCCGCAAGCTCGCCGTGCTCTACGGCCAGTGCCAGCCGGCGGAGGCGGACGTCATCGTCGCGCTCGGCGGTGACGGCTTCATGCTGCAGACGCTGCGCGAGACGATGTCGACGGGCAAACGCGTCTACGGCATGAACCGCGGCACGATCGGCTTCCTGATGAACGAATACGAGGAAACCGGTCTCCGCGAGCGCATCGGCCTGGCGATACCCGAAACGATCCGCCCCCTGGAAATGCAGGCCGTCCACATGGACGGGACCGTGATGAAGGCCCTTGCCATCAACGAGGTATCGCTGCTTCGCCAGTCCTTCCAGGCCGCCAAGCTCCGCATCACCGTGGACGGCAAGGTCCGACTCGACGAACTGGTCTGCGACGGCGTGATGGTGGCGACGCCGGCCGGCTCGACCGCCTACAACCTCTCCGCCCACGGCCCGATCCTGCCGCTGGATTCGCCGCTGCTGGCGCTGACGCCGGTCAGCCCTTTTAGACCGCGGCGCTGGCGCGGCGCGCTGCTGCCCAACGATTCCACCGTCGTGTTCGATGTCCTGGAGGCCGACAAGCGTCCGGTGAACGCGGTGGCGGACCATACCGAGGCCAAGTCGGTCATCTCCGTCACGATCGCCGAATCCCGCTCCTCGACCGCTACGCTTCTGTTCGACGTCGACCATTCGTGGAGCGAGCGCATTCTGTCGGAGCAGTTCCGCTACTGACGCGCCTTCGCTTCCCGCACACGGGATTTTTACCGAACCCGTCACCAAATGCCGCGTTTTTCCCGACAGCATGCGCGGTTCGGTTGACTTTCGCTGCGCCGCAACGTAACCGGACGCGACAGGAAGGCCGGCCTTGCCGGCGACCGGCGAGGCATCGAGCCTGCCATGCGAGGCGTCGCATCACGCCCGTCTCAGCGCAACAACACTAAAGACAGTATCGACGTGTCATCAGACGACAAGAACGCACCCGAAGCGACCAGCTTCGCCGACCTCGGCCTTTCGGAGAAGGTCCTCTCCGCCGTGACCGACGCCGGCTATACGACACCCACTCCGATCCAGACCGGCGCCATACCGCACGCGCTCGAAGGCAAGGACATCCTCGGCATCGCCCAGACGGGCACCGGCAAGACGGCCTCCTTCGTGCTGCCGATGCTCACGCGACTGGAAAAGGGCCGCGCCCGCGCGCGCATGCCGCGCACGCTGATCCTGGAACCGACGCGCGAACTGGCCGCGCAGGTCGAGGAGAATTTCATCAAATACGGCAAGAACAGCCGCGCGAGCGTCGCGCTTCTGATCGGCGGCGTCTCCTTCGACGACCAGTTGCGCAAGCTCGAGCGGGGCGTCGACGTGCTGATCGCCACGCCCGGCCGCCTGCTCGACCATTTCGAGCGCGGCAAGCTGCTGCTGACCGGCGTCGAGATCCTGGTCATCGATGAGGCGGACCGGATGCTCGACATGGGCTTCATTCCCGACATCGAGCGCATTTGCCGGCTTCTGCCCTTTTCGCGCCAGACGCTGTTCTTCTCGGCGACCATGCCGCCCGAGATCACGAAGCTGACCGAGCAGTTCCTTCACGCGCCCGTGCGCATCGAGGTCTCGCGCGCCTCCTCGACGGGCGAGAACATCGCGCAGCGCCTCGTGAAGTCGAAATCGACCGGCTGGGCCAAGCGCGAGACGCTGCGCAATCTGATCCGGGCCGAGGCCGACGAACTCAAGAACGCGATCATCTTCTGCAACCGCAAGGTCGACGTCTCCGAGCTGTTCCGCTCCCTGGTCAGGCACGAATTCGACGCCGGCGCGCTGCATGGCGACATGGACCAGCGCGCGCGCACGACCATGCTGGAGAATTTCCGCGCCGGGAAGCTGAAGCTGCTGGTTGCCTCCGACGTCGCCGCGCGCGGCCTGGACATCCCCGATGTCAGCCACGTCTTCAATTTCGACGTGCCCATCCATGCCGAGGACTATGTCCACCGTATCGGGCGCACTGGCCGCGCCGGCCGCAAGGGCAAGGCCTTCACCATCGCCACGCGGGCCGACGCCAAATATCTCGACGCCATCGAGAAGCTGATCGGGAATCAGTTCGAATGGCATGACGGGGACCTGACGACGCTTTCGGGCGACGACGCCGAGGACGAGAAGCCGAAGCGCGGACGCGGGCGCGCCACCAGGGGCGGCAGGTCATCCGATCAGGCCGAAAAGCCGAAGAAGCCGCGCCGGGGGCGCAGCAAGCAGGACGAGGAAGCCGCGGTCGACCGGGCACCTTCGCCTTCTTCGGAAACGCCCGACGAGGCCGCTTCCAGCAAGCCCCACCGCGCCGCGCGCAAGGACACGATCCGATCCGACAACCAGAAGCGGGCCGAAAAGCAACGCCCGCGCCGTGGCGACAGGGACGACGACGCCGGTGAGGTCGTCGGTTTCGGCGATGATATGCCAGCCTTCATGAAGGTGCCGGCCAAGGTCTGATCCGGACGCGCGTCCGGCGGCTTTGGCCGCCCGACGCCCTGCTTAGTCCATCCGGGGCCTAGTCCATCCGGACGGTCACGAAGCGCAGTTCCCCGGTCTTCGAAGAAAGCATCAGCAGCGCGTTCTTGCGGCCCTGCTCGCGAAGCCGCGCGATGCGGTCGGTGACGTCCTTCGGCGAGGACACCGATTCCTGTCCGATTTCGACGATCACGTCCCCAGGCACGATCCCCTTGTCGGCCGAGGCGGAATCCTCTCCGACCTCGGTGACCACCGCGCCCGAGACGCCTTCGGAAATCTCGAACTCAGCACGGAGCGCGTCATCGAGTTCGGCCACGGTCATGCCCAGGACGGTGGCGGTCGACGGCTCGCCGCCCTCCTCCTCGCCCTCGTCGGTCGTCGCGCCTTCCTCTTCCGCCGAAGCCAGACGCTCGCCGTCTTCCAGCCGGCCGAGCGTCACCTGCAGCGTCATTTCCTCACCCTTGCGGATGACGACGACCTCGACCTCCTTGCCGACGGGGCTTTCAGCGACGGCGCGCGGCAGGTCGCGCATGTTGCGCACTGGCTTGCCGTCGAATTGGATGATCACGTCACCCGGTTCAATGACGCCGCCGTCGACCGGCCCGCCCTTGATAACACCGGCGACCAGCGCGCCGCGCTCGCCGTCCATGCCGAGGCTCTCGGCGATATCGGGTGTCACCGGCTGGATGCGCACGCCGAGCCAGCCGCGGCGCGTCTCGCCGAATTCCCGCAACTGCTCGATGACCGAGACCGCGAGCTGCGACGGGATCGAGAAGCCGATGCCGATCGAGCCGCCCGACGGCGAGATGATGGCGGTGTTTATGCCGATGACCTCGCCCTTCATGTTGAACAGCGGGCCGCCCGAATTGCCGCGGTTGATGGCGGCGTCGGTCTGGATGAAATCGTCATAGGGACCGGAATTGATGTCGCGGTCGCGCGCCGACACGATGCCCACCGAGACCGAGCCGCCAAGGCCGAACGGGTTGCCGATCGCCATGACCCAGTCGCCGATGCGGATGTCGTCGGAATTGCCGAACTTGACGTCGGTAAGCTGCTTTCGGCTCGGGTCGATCTTGAGCACCGCCAGGTCGGTCTTGGGATCGGTGCCGATCAGTTCGGCCGGCAGCTTGGAGCCGTCCGAGAAGTTGACCTCGATCTCGTCGGCATCGGCGATCACGTGATTGTTGGTGACCACCACGCCCTGCTCGGCGTCGATGACAAAGCCCGAGCCGAGCGACTGGACGCGACGCGGGCTGCGCGGTCCCTGCCCTTCGCGCTCGCTGAAGAATTCATCGAAGAAGTCCTGGAAGGGAGAGCCTTCCGGAAGTTCGGGCGGGGGCACGACACCCGGGCTGCCGCCGGACGACGATTTCTGCGAGGTGGAGATGTTGACGACGGCGGCGAGCAGGCCCTCGGCGAGGTCGGCCACCGAGGCCGGCCCCTGGAAGCCTTCGGGCTGGGCCAGAACGGGCACGGGCTCCACGGCGATCACGCCGGCCGCGACCGCGGCCATGAGCGTCCGGCGGACCATCGGAAATACGCGCGTCACGATCATTGTCGGCTGCTCCCGGAATTCACGGGCCAGCGCCCGCATGGTGCGGCGGCGGGCGCCGCGCATATGGATGTCTCAACGCGAATTGCGGCGCGTTTGCGACTATCCGTCACGAGGACCTTCGGCGTTGGGACCAAAGACCGCAACGGCCGTTCACGCCTGCGTGACGATCAGAGCCAGTTACGGCTCTAATCGCTCGCGGTCTGGTCCGCCGGCTGCTCGGCCCCGGCGGCCGAGCCTGACTGCGCGGGCGCTTCGGGAATGGCGCTGGTGGCCGGGTTGCCGTTGCCCGAGGGGCTGTCGACGCGCAGCGTGTCGCCGCTGAAATAGCGGAAGAATTCCGAGGTCGGCGACAGCACCATCGTCGTTCCCGAATTCTCGAGCGCCTGCCGATAGGCCGCCATCGAACGATAGAACTCGAAGAATTCCTCGTCGCGCTGGAAGGCCTGGGCGAAGGTTGCGTTGCGCTCGGCCTCGCCCTCGCCGCGCAGGATCTCGGATTCGCGCTGCGCGGAGGCAAGGATCTCGATCACCTCGCGGTCGGCGCGGGCGCGAATGCGGGCCGCCGCCTCGCGGCCGCGCGCGCGCAGGCGCTCGGCCTCGGCAAGGCGTTCGGCCTTCATGCGGTCATAGGTCTGTTGCGAGACTTCCTGCGTGAGGTCGGTCCGGCGGATACGCACATCGGCGATCTCCAGGCCGAGCGACGTCGCGTCCGGCCGCAACTGGTCGCGCACCTCGCGCATCATCGAGGCGCGCTCGTCCGAAAGCGCAGCCTCGAAGCCGCGAAGGCCGTAGACCCGGCGCAGGGCGGCGTCGAGACGCGTGCGCAGCCGCTGCTCGGCCAGCGGCACCGAGCCGGAAACCGTCTGGCGGAAACGCCGCGCATCCGCGATGCGGTAGGCGACGAAGGCGTCGACCTCGTAGAACTTGCCGCCCGAGACCTGGACGCGGATGTCGTCGAGGTCGAAGCGCAGCACGCGGTCCTCGATGATCTGGACGTTGTCGGCCTCGATGAAGGCGAACGGCGCCTTGAAATAGATTCCGGGTTCGGTCTGCACGTCGACGATCTCGCCGAAGCGCAGCACGATCGCCTGCTCGCGCTCGTTGACGACGAAGATCGACGAATAGACGAGGATGAGAACGATGCCGATGCCGACGGCGATGAAGGCAAAGCGATTGGACATCAGTTGTCCCCTCCCGTCGTCGAGCCGGTCGTGACCGACTGCCGGCCCGACGTCTGCTGGCGGCGGTTCCGAAGTTCGGGCAGCGGCAGGTAGGGCACGACGCCCTGGCCGTTCTGCTGTTCCACGATGACCTTCTCCGAATCGCGCAGCACCGCTTCCATCGTCTCCAGGAACAGGCGCTTGCGCGTCACTTCGGGCGCCTTGGCATATTCCTCGTAGACCGAGATGAAGCGCTGCGCCTCACCCTGCGCCTCCTGGACAACCCGGGTCTTGTAGGCGGCGGCGGCTTCGCGGATCTCGGCCGCCTCGCCTCGGGCCTGGCCAAGCTGCTGGTTGGAATACTGGTTCGATTCCTCGACGAAACGGTCCTCGTCCTGTTCGGCGCGCTGGACCTCGTCGAAGGCATCGGCCACTTCGCGCGGCGGCGCGGCGTCCTCGATGGAAATCGCGTTGATCGCGAGGCCCGCGCCATATTCGTCGAGCGTGCCTTGCATGATCTGGCGCACGTCCTCGGCGATGCCCTGGCGGTCGTCGCGGAAAATGTCCTGCGCCGGACGCCGCCCGACGGCCTCGCGCATGGCGCTTTCGGCGATCTGACGCACCATCTCGTCGGGGCTTGCCACGTTGAACAGATAGGCGCTCGGATCGGCGACCTGATAGGCCACGGAGAATTTCACGTCGACGATGTTCTGGTCGCCCGAAAGCATGAGGCCGGAGGACGATCCCGAGCGTATCTCGCCGATGTCGATCAGCTTCTCGGCGACATTGGCCTTCTCGACCGTTTCGACCGGCCACCAGTGGAAATGAAGTCCCGGCTCGGACAGCTCGGCCTTGGGCTTTCCGAAGCGCAGTTCGACCGCCAGCTCGTCCGGCTGCACGGTGTAGATCGCCTGGAAGACCCAGAGCCCGACCAGCGCGATCGCGATCAACCCCAGAAAGGCGGGATTCATGCCGCCGCCGCCCGGCATCGCGCGCCGCAGGCGATCCTGGCCGCGCCGGATGATCTCCTCCAGGTCCGGGGCCGGACCCTGCGGACCGCCGGGCCCGCCCGGGCCGCGTGGCCCCTGGCCCCATGGGCCGCCGCCATTACCGCCGCCGCCCCCCCAGGGACCGCCGCTGCCGCTCTGATTGTTCCAGGGCATGGTTTCCTCAGTGTTTTCCGGAGAACCCCGGCGCTCGGCGCCCCGCTCCTCCGCGCGCCTCCCACGGGCGCAGTCGTCCGGTTATAGGCATGACGGCCAGGCGTTTCAACGCGCGAGCCGCCTCATCAAGCGAATTTGCTCACGCAAACCACTGTATGCGTAACAAGACTTTATCATGGCGTGATCCGTTCGTAGATCACGTGCCGGGTCGGATGGCTGTCGCGCTCGCCCGCGGGATAGTCGCTCGAAGCGACCGGGCGCCACACCGACGGGTCGATGGCGGGGAAATAGGTATCGCCCTCGGGTTCGGCCTCGACATGAGTGACGTCGAGACGGTCGGCCAGATCCAGCGCCTGCTCGAAAATCTTTCCACCGCCGATGATGAAGGCGGCCGACGGACCGCTCATCGTGCCGGCATGGGCTTCGGCCAGGGCGATCGCCTCCTCCAGCGAATGGGCGACATCCACGCCTTCCGCGCTCCAGTTCCGGTTCCGGGTGACGATGATGTTCAGCCGGCCGGGCAGCGGCTTGCCGATCCCCTCATAGGTCGTGCGGCCCATGATGACGGCGCTGCCCATGGTGGTCTCCTTGAAGCGCTTGAGGTCGGTCGACAGCCTCCAGGGCAGGCCGCCTTCGTGACCGATGACGCAGTTTCTGGCAACGGCAACGACTATGACGATGTCCATGAGCGACCCTCGATCCGCGAACCGACATTTACCCGGGCAAGGTTGGCGGTGTAAGGCTCGGGCATGCCCTTTTCTCCCAATTACGCGCCCACCACCGTCCATACCCGGCTTGGACCAGACTTCTACGACGCCGTGCGTCCGGCCGTCTTCCCGAAACACGTCCTGCGCCATCGCGATCGTGTCTGGGACGCGAAAGTCGGCCTCGGTGACCTGACCGACAAGGAGTGGATCGACCATTTCGGCCGTTTCAAGCCCCTGCCCGGCGCTCTCGAGATGCCGCTGGCGCTGCGCTATCACGGCCACCAGTTCCGCGTCTACAATCCCGATATCGGCGACGGGCGCGGCTTCCTCTTCGCGCAGCTCCGCGACGATGCCGGCCGGCTGCTCGATCTCGGCACCAAGGGCAGCGGCCAGACGCCGTGGTCGCGCGACGGCGACGGCCGCCTGACGCTCAAGGGCGGCGTGCGCGAAGTGCTGGCGACCTCCATGCTGGAGGCACTGGGCGTCGACACGTCGAAATCCTTCTCGCTGATCGAGACGGGCGAGGAATTGTGGCGCGGCGACGAGCCCTCGCCGACCCGTTCGGCCGTGCTTGTGCGGCTCAGCCATTCCCATATCCGCATCGGCTCCTTCCAGCGGCTGCGCTTCCTGGACGAGGTGGCCAACATCTCGAAACTGCTCTCCCATTGCGTCGAGCACTATCTGCCGGAGGCGCGTCGCGAGGACGAGGCCGAAAGGGCCGTCGCCTTCCTCGAGGCGGTCGGGCGCCGCGTGGCGCGCACCGGCGCGGCCTGGATGATGGCCGGTTTCGTGCATGGCGTGCTAAATACCGACAACATCAACATCACCGGCGAAAGCTTCGACTACGGCCCGTGGCGCTTCCTGCCGGTGCTCGATCCGAAATTCACCGCCGCCTATTTCGACCAGACCGGCCTCTACGCCTATGGCCGGCAGCCCGACACGCTGCTGTGGAACATGACGCGGCTGGCCGAATGCCTGCTTCCGCTGGTGGCGCAGGAGCGGCTGGAGGAAGCGCTGCGCGGCTTCGAGCCCGTCTTCCGGGCCGAGTTCGACGCCGCGATGCGGCGGCGCCTGGGCCTTGCCTCGGCAGGCTCGGAGGCCGACGCCCGTCTGGTCGGCGCGGTATGGAAATTCCTGATCGACAGCCAGATGCCGTTCGAGCAGTTCTTCTTCGACTGGTTCGGCGGCCCGGCCAGCGAGGCGCGCGCGGCGGCCGGCCCCGAGGCGGAACGGTACGCCTCGGAGGCGTTCGCCCCGGTCCGGCAGGCTTTTTCGCCCTATGGCCCCGACCTGCGGATCGCGCCGGATCGCCCCTATTTCGGCGGGGCCGCACCCTGCACCATGCTCGTCGACGAGGTCGAGGCGATCTGGGACCGGATCGCTGCCCATGACGACTGGACCGCCTTGGAGGCCAAGCTGGCCGCGATCGCCGGCATGAAGGAGGCCTACACGGCCACCTCGGCCTGAATGGCGGCGTGCGGTTCGTAGCCCTCGACCTCGAAATCCCCGATCCGGTAGCCGTCGATCGAATCGGGCTTTCGCACCAGCCGCATGATCGGCAGCGGCCGCGGCTCGCGTGAAAGCTGTTCCCGCGCCTGGTCGAGATGGTTGAGATAAAGATGCACGTCGCCGCCGACCCACACCAGCTCGCCCGGCTCCAGCCCGGCCTGCTGGGCCAGCATCATCAGCAGCGCCGTCGCCCCCACCAGGTTGAACGGCAGGCCAAGCATGACGTCCACCGAACGCTGGTAGAGCAGGCAGGACAGCCGCCCATCGGCGACATGGTACTGGTAGAGCAGATGGCATGGCGGCAGGGCCATGTCGCCGAGTTCCGCCACGTTCCAGCCGTGGAACAGCATGCGCCGGCTGGCCGGGTTGGTGCGCAGCGTGTCGACCAGCGCGGCGATCTGGTCGTGCTCGCGCCCGTCGGGCCCGACCCATCGCCGCCACTGCTTGCCGTAGACCGGACCGAGCTCGCCCCACCGCGCCGCGAAGTCGGCGTCGTCGAGAATGCGCTTCTCGAAGGCTTCCTGCGAAATCGCCTCGCCGGTGGCCTGGCGATAACGCGCCAGCGGCCAGTCGCTCCATATGCGAACGTTTTCGGCCAGTAGCGGGCGGATGTTCGTGCCACCTGTGAGGAACCAGAGCATCTCCTTGACAGCAGTCTTCCAGTAGACGCGCTTGGTCGTCAGGATCGGCGCCACGCCGTCGCGCAGGGAAAAACGCGCCATCGCGCCGAACAGCGACAGCGTGCCCACCCCGGTGCGGTCGATGCGGCGGTCGCCGCTCGACATGATGTCGGACATCAGATCAAGATATTGCCGCTCGGGATGGCGCATGTCGGACCGATTCTCGCTTTCCGGCAGCATAGACGACAATCGGGCGACGGGAACAATCGTCGTGCCTGTGGAAATCAGGGGCCGATCCGTCCGCCGTGCCTCGGCGCCATTTCAGATCGCTTCGAGGCGATCAAGCTGCTTGGCGACAAGATAATAGAACGTCACGCGCGATTTTGCGCGTTCGCCCGCCATCGTCTCGCAGACCATCCGCACCGCGGTCTCGTTGCGCCTCTGGTCATGTACGCCGAGCTTGCGCTCGCACCAGCGTTCGGCGACGCGCGCCACCTCCTTTTCGTCCGTGCACGCCACCAGCGACGAATCGCGGTTGTGAAGCGCCACGCCCAGATATTTAACGATCCTTTCCACGATCGCGGCGTCGGCCAGCGCGTCGTAGCGCCTTATGTCTGGCAGGTAGTCGGCTGGATCGGCCATGCGGCGCCCGGATCTGGCACAGTTTGCCGGCAAGGATTGGCCGGGCGCATGCGCCTGTCAATCGGCATCCCGCGGCCGGCTGTCTTCCGTTAACGCTCCTTACCCGAAACTGCACGGATTCGTTCGGGTTTTTCCGGCCTGCCCCATTCAGCGTTAACCTTATGTTTAAACTTTTACCCTTCGGCCGGTTCGCGTGTTTCCTTTGCGACGGTGTGCCACTACGATACGCTTGACCAATGATGCCTCGCACGGGGGCCACCGGAGCGTGTTTCCGGACTGGCCCGCGCACGACAAGTACAGGGTAAAGTCGGCATGGCACGCAACACCACCTCGGCCAAGGATCTCGAGCAGGACGTCGACAAGGAGCTTGAGGAGGCGCTGAACCTCGATCTCGCCGATGTCGATCTCGGACAGGACGATCTGGACGACGATCTCGACATCGCGGCATCGATGGAGGACCTCGAGGCGCAGATCGCCGAGGCCGCCAGCGAACTCGCACGCGAGAGTTCGTCGTCCGCGTCCGAAGCCGGTGAAGACATGCCGGTCGAGCCGCAGCCGGCAGGCACGGCGGTCGCCGATATGCCCGTGACGCCCACTGTCGCCACGGCGGGCGCGACCGCCGCCGCTTCCGGCGCGTCCAGGGCCGAAAAGCCGGCCGAGGGGGCAGCGCCCCAGGTCGGAAGGGCCGAGCCGGTGGCCAAGGCCGAACCGGCGACCAGGAAGGAGACCGCCGCCAACGAGCCCTCCGCGACCGTCGAGCCGACGCTCAGGCCCGTCGACCCCACGCCGCCGCGGGCATCCGGACTGGCGCCCGCCAATGACGACCGCCAGAAGGACTATCGCACGCTGATCCAGCAGATGGGGCGGCGGGCGCCGAGGACCGCCTACTGGGTGGCGGCGCTGTTCAGCCTTGCGTGGGTGGCCGCCGCGATCGCTTTCGCCGATGCCCGTCTTGCTCCGGACATCTGGCAGATCCGCACGCCGGGCGACCTTGCGGCCTCCGGCAGCGCGCTGGCGCTGTTCGCCGGCATCGTTCTGCCGCTCATGGCCATCTGGGCCTTCGCGGTCATGGTCAGGCGCGCGCAGGAAATGCGGCTGATCGCGCAGTCGATGACGGAGGTCGCCTTCAGGCTGGCCGAGCCCGAGCATCTGGCGCTGGATCGGGTCTCGACGGTCGGCCAGGCCGTGCGCCGCGAGGTTTCGGCGATGGGCGACGGCATCGAGCGCACGCTGGCGCGCGCCGTCGAGCTGGAGACCCTGGTCCACACCGAGGTCAACGAGCTCGAGCGCGCCTATTCGGAGAACGAGGCGCGCATCCGCACGCTCGTCGACGGTCTCGGCGTGGAGCGCGATTCGGTCGTCTCGCATGCCGAGCGCGTTCGCGCCTCCATCACCACGGCACATGACCAGCTCAGGGAAGAGCTGTCGGCCGCCAGCGAGCTGATCCGCCAGAACGTGGTCGAGGCCTCGGCGCGGCTTACCGCCACGCTTTCGGATTCGGGCGAAACGCTGGTGTCGCGCATCGGCGACAACGGCGCCGCCATCAATCGCGAGATCGACGAGCGCATCGACCGCATTTCCGAGCGCATCACCACCTCGGGCGAGGCTTTCGCCAGCCTTCTCGACACGCGCATCGCCACGCTGACGCAAAGCTCGGACGACGCCACGCGCAAGCTGTCGGGCATGCTGGACGAGAAGACCAGCGGCATCGTCTCGGTGCTCGGCAACGCCACCACCTCGCTGAGCGGCGAATTCGAAAGCCGCATGGCCGACATCGAACGCACGCTGTCGGAGCGCGGCAAGGCGCTGATCGGCGAGTTCGAGACGCGCGCGCAGGCCCTCGACACCGGCACGCAGCGGCTCAACGCGGCGCTCGAGGCCCGCGCCCGCCAGATCAACGAGACGCTGGTCGAGCGCGCCAAGGACATCGCGACCGCCTTCACCCAGGGCCGCGAGGAAATCAGCGGACTGATCGATCTCGGCAGGTCGCGGATCGCCGAGGACATGAACGGGCTGGTCGCCTCGACGGGACAGGCGATCGACGAGCGCGCGGCCGACCTCGCCGCCCGCATCGCGGCCGGACGCGACCAGATCACCGCCGCCCTCGATGCCGAGTTCGACAAGGTCGACGACCGCATCTCCGGCTTCGCCTTCAAGCTCGAGGAAGGCCGCAGCTCGCTTTCGGCCGCTCTCGACGAGGACCTCAGGAAACTCGCCGACGAGCGCGGCGCCATCGACACGCGCGTCGAGGAACTGATGGGCGACCTGACCCGGCGCCTGGCCGCCGGCCGTGCGGAACTGGCGACCTCGCTGGAGGCCGACCTCAAGAAGCTCTCCGACATTTCGGCCGGCATCGACGCGCGCGTCGACCAGCAGGCCAAGAAGATGGTGGAATCGCGTACGGCGCTGTCCGCCGCGCTCGAGGAAGACCTCGCCAGGCTCGGCGAGAGCCGCACTGGCATCGAGGCGACGATCGCCGATCATTCACGCCGGCTGGTCGAGGACCGGCAGGCCGTGGCAGCCGCCCTGGCCGACGACATCGCCAGGCTCGACGAGGCGCGCAAGACGGTCGAGGACGCGACCACCGGCTTCTCCGACCGCGTCGCCGAAGAGCGCGCGAGCCTGGCGCGCTTCCTGGAAGAGGATCTCGCCAAGCTCGTCGAGGGCCGGGCGTCGATGCGCCAGGAGATCGAGGCCGATCTCGCCCGCATCGCCGAGGCGCGCAGCGGCATCGAGGATGTCGTGTCGTCTCACGTGAAGGCCATCTCGGGAGCTCGCGACGAAGTCATCGCCACGCTCGAGGCCGACATGGCGCGGATCGGCGATGCAGTACGCCAGCAGGTCGGCGCATACGAGGAAGGGCGCGGACGCATTTCCTCGGCCCTGGAAGACGACCTCGCCAAGCTGGCCGAGACACGCGCCCAGATCGACGACATCGTCACGAGCCATGTCGGCAAGCTCGCCGAGGGCAGAGCCTTCCTGACCGGCGCGCTCGACGATGATCTCAGGAAGCTGACGGAGGCGCGCGCCGAGATCGACCGCGCCGTGACCGACCACATCCAGCGCATCGCCGACGGACGCGGCGAGGTCACAGCCGGCATCGCGGCCGAAATCGACCGTATAGAGGAAGCCTTCCAGCGTCAGACCGGCGTGATCGAGGAGCGCACCGGCACGATGGAACGCGCCCTTTCGGTCGGCGTCGACAATGTCCGCTCGGTGCTCGAGAGCACCGCCGTCACGGTGGCCGGTTCCCTGCGCGACAAGGTGATGGAAGTCACCGCCGCACTGTCGACCGAGGCCGGCAGGGCCTTCGACGACGCCGACGAGCGCATCGCCCGCCGCGTCGACATGACGTCGGAGATCCTGCAGCTTCGCACGGCCGACATCGCCAGGACCTTCGACGACGCCGACCAGCAGATCGCGGAGCGGGTAGAAGCCGCCGGCCAGTCGCTGTCGGCGCGCGCCGCCGACTTCACCCGCACCTTCGAGGGCGTCGACGAGAGCCTCGCGTCGCGGCTCGCCGACCTCGACCAGCGCCTTGCCGAGAGGCAGGCGCGGATTGTGGCCAGCTTCGACGAGGCTGGAGGCGCGCTCGCCGCCAAGGCCGAGGAGCGTGCCGCGGCGATCGCAGCCCGCGCCGGCGAGGTTGCCGCCACCTTCGACGAGGCCGGAGGCGCGCTTGCCGCCAAGGCAGAGGAACGCGCGGCCGCGATCGCGGCCAGGGCCGGCGAGGTCGCCGCCGCGTTCGACGAGGTTGACCAGCGCATCATCCAGCGCACGCACCAGACCTCCGCCGAGCTCGACGCCCGCGCCGGCGCCATAGAGGCTGCCCTCGACAATATCGAGCAGCGCCTCGGCGACGGCGCCTCCTCCGTGGTCAGCCGTGTCGGCAGCCAGATCGCGGACGCCGAAACCCGCCTTGCCCAGGGCGCCGAGACGATAGGCCAGCGGCTCATCGAGCAGGTGCAGAAGGCGGACGAGGACCTGCGCGAGCGGGCCTCGGCCATCGCGGAGACCTTCTCTGCGGTCAACAGCCATATCGGCCAGCGCACCACGGACGCGGCCCGCACGCTCGCCGAGCGCACCCAGGAACTGAACTCGATGCTGGCCGAGCGCTCGGCCCAGATCGCGGCGATCCTCGACGAGCAGGCAAAGCCGCTGGTCGAACGCTTCGCCGCCTCGGGAGGCGAACTCCAGAAGAGCCTGGAGGAAGCGACGCACCACGCGACCGAGCGCCTGCGCACCGAAAACACCGAACTGGTCAATGCGCTGGCCAACCGGACCGCCGAAACGCTGACGGCCGTGGAGAGCGTCCAGAACAACCTGTCGGAAAGCGTCTCGGCGCTGATCGACCGCCTGTCGGCCTCCAACTCGAAGCTGGCCGGCCTGATCGAGTCCGCGTCGGAGAACCTGTCGGGCATCGACGAGAGGCTGGCCGGCACGACGCAATCCTTCGCCGACACGGCCAGCAAGGCCGCCGAGACGTTCTCGAGCTCCGCGCGCCTGATCGATGCCAATGCGGGACGCCTGACGGAATTGTCGTCCTCGACGCTCAAGGAGATCGCGCATATCGCCAGCCGCTTCGACGAGCACAGCCGGATGCTGTCGAGCGCGTCGGACCTTCTCGGCTCCGCCCAGTCGACGCTGTCAAACACGCTCGACGGCCGCCAGTCGGCGCTGGAGGAACTCGCCGTCGGCCTGGTCAGGAAATCCGAGGAGATCGAAAAGACGATGCGGTCCTTCGAGGGCCTGGTCTCCGACACGATCGAGAAGGCCGAGGGCAAGACGAAGGAATCGACCGAGCGCATCCGCGCCGCCATGGCCGAGGTCATCGACACCGCCTCGCAGCGCTTCGCCGACGCGACGTCGGAAATCCGCAAGACCGCCTCCGCGATCCGCGCGGAGCTGGACCAGACCCGCGCCGAACTCAAGCGCGGCGTGCTCGACATGCCCGAGGAGGCGAAGGAGTCGACCACCGCCATGCGCCGGGCCGTGTCCGAGCAGATCAGGGCGCTCAAGGAGCTTTCCGACATCGTCGCCAAGTCCGGCCGGATGTTCGACGTCGCGGAGCCCGCGCCGCGTCCGGAGCCGGCCCGCGTCGAGCCGGCCCGTCCCGAACCTTATCGGGCACCGGCGGTCGCCGAGGCCCCGGCCCGTCCGGCGCCGGCGCATTCCGCGCCGCGGCCGGCCGAAACGCCGATACGCGGCAGCCTCGATGCCGCCCCGGCCCCGCAGGCGGCAGCCCCAGGTGGCGCGGCCACAGGCGGCTGGGTCCGCGATCTCCTGCGCGGCGCCTCGCGTGACGAGGAGGCCGGCGCGATCACGCCTTCCGGCGGCAAGCCGACCCAGGCGGAGCGCTCTCCTCTGCATGTGGTGGAATCGCTCAATTCGCTGTCGGTCGACATCGCGCGCGCCATCGACCACGAGGCGTCCGTGGAGTTGTGGGAGCGTTATCATCGCGGCGAGCGCAACATCTTCACGCGCCGTCTCTACACGCTGAAGGGCCAACAGACCTTCGACGAGATCAGCCGCAAATACAAGGCCGACCGCGAGTTCCGCTCGGCCGTGGACCGCTACTGCGACGATTTCGAGAAGCTGCTCAAGGACGTGGCCCGCAACGACCGCGACGGCATCATGTCGCAGACCTACCTGACCTCGGACACCGGCAAGGTCTACACGATGCTGGCCCATGCCAGCGGCCGGCTGCGGTAGCAGACCATCCGGCGACCGGACAAAAGAAGAGGCGGGCCTGGGCCCGCCTCTTCTCGTTTGATCGTCCGGTTCCGGCGATGTCGGGGCCCTATCAGACCCCGCCCGCCGTCCAGGCCACGATTTCGGCCGCGGCCTGGTTGAAGGCGCGGTCGAGCGCGGCCACGAAGGCGTCATTGCCCGTGCCCGAGACCGGGGCGGCCGCCTCGAAAAGCCGCGAGGCACGCACCGTGCCGTTGCGATCGTTGAGCAGCTTGACGAACAGGCCCACGCGCGCGCGGTCGGCGCCGGCCACCTCGATCTCGAAGGAGCGTATCTCGACGATCACCTGATAGTCGATCGCCAACCCCTCGCCCGGCAGGCCGACGCCGCCGAAGCGGCCCGAACGCTGCAACGCCTCGGCCAGCCGCGCTTGCACGACGCGCGGCAGGCGGTCCGACCATTGCGCGCCCTTCAGGAACTCGATGGAGCCGGCGGAAGGTTTGATGACGATCTCCTGCCCGTCGAGCGACTTCAGCGCCGACGGTTCCGGCACGAGGATCTGGCGTCCGCCGCCCCGGCGCGCCTCCACGCCGCCCGCCGGCGCGGTCAGCTCGTAGGTGTCGAGCGGCGCCGGCCTGGCGCCCAGCGCCGCGCAGCCGGCGAGGGCCGCCAGGAGGCCGACGGCCGCACCCGCGCGAAGAAGGCAACTCATCGAACTGAACACGGGATGCGTACTCCCCTCCACGTCACGGCCCGCCCCGGCCGCGTGGGCGCGCGGCGCGCGTCCGCCCCGTTCTTGCCGTCTCTCCCGGCGCCGGTCAACGCCGGGTCCTCCCGTCATACTCGCGCACCCTGCCCTCGCCTCCGGTGATGATGCGCTGCGGATTGCGCTCCAGGTCGGTGACAGCACGCTCGATGCGGCTGATCGACCGGCGCGCGTCACGCACCAGCCCCTCGACGTCACGCAGCCCCTGGCCGGAGAAGCGCGCAAGCCCGTCGGTGATGGTTCCGAGGCGCGCATTGAGCGTATCGGCGACCTGGCGGAATGAGGCGAGCGTCTCGCTGGCGTCGGCGATCAGCCCTTCCGCCTCGCCCGAGCCGAGCATCGAGTCGATCTTGGCCAGCACGCCGTCGACACGGATCGAGGCGTGGGAAAGCCGCTCGGCCAGAAGCCTCGAGTCGGTGATGATCTGGTCGATGTCCTTGGAGCGTTCGCCGAAGGTCGTGGTTACCTTGGACACGTCCTCGACCGCCTGACGCGCCGTTTCGGAAGCGCGCGCTATGTTGTCGATCGAGGTCCGCACGTCCTCGGGATCGACGCTGTCGAGAATGCGATCGATCCGCTGGGCGGTTCCCGTCGCGGTGTCCGAAAAGGTCGAGATGTTCGACACGGCCGTATCCACATTGGCCATGATCGTGTCGATCCGCACGGTGGCCTGATTGAGCCGGCCCGACAGTTCGCGCGCGTCGGCGATGATCTGGTCGATGTCCTCGGCACGCTCGCCGACCTTGGACGTCACCTTCGACACGTCGTCCACGACGGTGCGTGCCTGTGTGCTCACCTCCTCGATATTGGCGATCGAGCGGGCCACGCTGCCGGGCTCGACACCATCCAGCAGGCCTTCCACCGTGGAGATCGTCTCGGCCGCGTCCTGGGAAAACCGGTTGATCGCGCCGGCCGCCTCGGTGACCTGCGTGAGCACCTGGTCGATGCCGGCCGAGGCGTTGCGCAGCGACCCGGTGAAGGTCTCGACGTCGTTGACGATCGTGGCCACCTTCTCGCGATCGACCGCGCGGATCAGCTCCTCGGCCGCTTCCAGCGTCGTGTCGAGGCGCTCCGAGACGCCGCCGAGCGAATCCGACAGCGTGCCGAAATTCTCCAGGAAGCGGTCGATGCCGTCGGCATTGCGGCCGAGCGCGTCGGAGAAGGTCTGCACGTTCTCGACGGTCTGCGTCAGCGGGCCGCGCGCGTCCTGTACGAAGCCCTCGAGCTGGCCGAGCACCGAATCGGCGCGCGTGAAGATGTCCTGCGCCGTCTGCAGCAAGTTGGTGACCGCGGACGGGTCGGCGATGATCTCGGCCACCTTGCCCTCTTCCTCGGCCAAATCGAAAAGGCTCGGCTCGCCCGGATTGCCGCCCTTGATCTCGATATTGGCCTGGCCTGTCAGGCCGGCGATGCCGATGACGGCCGTGGTGGATGCGGTGATCGGCGTTATGCGGTCGACGCGGCTGTCGGCGATGGCGATACCCGGATCGTTGGCGTCGATATAGACCCGCGTCACGTCGCCGACCTTGACGCCGTTGAACAGCACGGCGCTGCCACGCCCCAGCCCCGACGCCGAGCCGGGAATGCGGAAGCGCAGCTGCGCGGTTTCGGTGCCGCCGCCGATCCCGGCCGTCCAGTAGACGAACGCGAAGGCGGCCAGGATGGCCACCAGCGTGAACACGCCCACCGCGACATAATTGGCCCGAGTCTCCATGCGCCCGCCTTCCCGCTACGCCGTCTGAACCTGCTTGCGCGTCGTCAGGTCGAGCTGACGGGCGCGCTTGCCCCGGAAGTAGGATTTCACCCAGGGATGATCGAATTCGAGCATCTCCTGCACCGTCCCTTCGATCAGGACGCGTTTTTCCCCAAGCACCGCGATCCGGTCGCACACGGAGAACAGGCTGTCGAGGTCGTGCGTGACCATGTAGACGGTCAGGCCGAGCGTGTCCCGCAGCTTGGCGACCAGTTCGTCGAAATCGGCCGCGCCAATCGGGTCGAGGCCCGATGTCGGCTCGTCAAGGAACACGATCTCGGGATCGATCGCCAGCGCCCGCGCCAGCGCCGCGCGCTTGATCATGCCGCCCGAGAGTTCCGACGGAAACTTCAACGCCGCGTCCTGCGACAGGCCCACCAGGTCGATCTTGACGCGCGCGAGCTCGTCCATGAGCGGCTTGGGAAGGTCCAGATATTCGCGCATCGGCACCTGGATGTTCTCCAGCACGGTCAGCGCCGAAAACAGGGCGCCGTGCTGGAACAGCACGCCAACCCGCATGTCGAGTGCGAGGCGGTCTTCCTCATCGTCGATCTCGTCCAGGTCGGAGCCGAACAGGTGGATGCTACCCGACTGCTTCGGCGTCAGTCCGAGCACCGCCCGCAGCAGCACGGACTTGCCCGAGCCGGACGGACCGATAAAACCCAGTATCTCGCCGCGCCGCACGTCGAGCGACAGGCGGTCCAGGATCACCTTCTCTCCGAACGCGACCGAGACGTCGCGCACCGACAGGATGACCTCGTGACCGTTGTCCGCGGCGGCGGGGCTGGTGGGTTCCCGGGCCATCAGAAGTCGATCGCCGCGTAGAACATGGCGAACAGGCCGTCGACGACGATGACGATGAAAATCGCCTTCACCACCGATTTCGTCACCTGCTTGCCGAGCGATTCGGCGCTTCCACCCACCTGCATGCCCTCGACCGAGCCGACGATGCCGATGATGATCGCCATGAAGGGCGCCTTGATGAGGCCCGCGAAGATGGTCGACAGGTCGATCGTGTCGCGCATCCGGTCCACGAAGGCCTGCGGAGAAATGCCCGAATAGAACCATGTCGTGAGCATCGCGCCGCCGATCGCGGCGAAATTGGCAGCGACCGTGAGGCACGGCAGCGCCACCATCAGCGCGATCAGGCGCGGGAAGACCAGTACGCCGACCGGATTGAGCCCGATCACGGTCAGCGCGTCGACCTCCTCGCGCATCTTCATGGAGCCGATCTCGGCGGTGATCGCGCTGCCCGAGCGGCCGGCGATCATGATCGCGGTCAGCAACACGCCGAGTTCGCGCCAGACCAGGATGCCGACGAGATCGACGACGAAGATCTCCGCGCCGAAATAGCGCAGCTGGAAGGCGCCCTGCTGGGCCACGATGGCGCCCACGATGGCCGACATCAGGACCACGACCGGAATGGCGCCGATGCCCATCCGGTCGATATGCGTGGCGATCGAGGCGACGTTGACGGCGTGCCCCCGGCCCTCCTTCATCTGGGCGCCGCGGATCGTCGCGCCGAGCATGTGCATGGCCATCAGGAAATCGTCGCGCGCGGCATACATCGTCTTTCCCAGGCCGACGACGATGCCCAATGGGTCCCACCGGCGGCGCGGCGAGACCTGCATCACCTCGCCGGCCGCCCGTCCGACGGCGGAAAGCAGGACCTGGGCCGAGGCATCGGCACCCTCGACCGTGACATGCCCGCCTTCCGCCGAAAGCTTCGCCACGAAGCGCTCGATCAGCCAGGCGCCGGCCGTGTCGATCCGGCCGAGCCGCGACAGGTCGACATGCACTCCGCCGCGCCTTTCCTCGGCCAGGCGCCTCAGTTCGGCGTCGACCGTCGAGACGGTGCGCGTCGTCCAGTCGCCGGACAGGGCAAGCATGAGTTGACCGTCGCGCTCCTGCGCGTCCAGTCGCGGCGCGGTATTGCCGCCGTTGCCGGCCCCGCTTGCCTCGGCTTCGTCTTTGGTCAACATGCGAATCCTTTAGTCCAAGCGAAACAGTGTGTCACATCCGTCGAACGAAAGCTTTCAGGGTGTTGCATCGCCGCTACCTTCGGAGATCATCGCAAAATGGCGCGAACGCTTCGCATGGAAATCGAGACGTTTCCGATCGCGGGAAGTTTCACCATTTCACGCGGATCAAGAACCGAGGCCCAGGTCATCGTCTGCATCATCGAGCAGGACGGCCATGTCGGCCGCGGCGAATGCGTGCCCTACAGCCGCTACGGGGAAACCATCGACAGCGTGCGCGAGGCGATCGAAGGGGCTTCGGAACTGGTCGAGCGCGGCGGCGATCGTAACGAGTTGATGGAGCACATGCCGCCGGGCGCGGCGCGTAACGCGATCGACTGCGCCCTGTGGGATCTCGAGGCCCGGCTGAGCGGCCGGCGCGCGCATCTGAAGGCTTGCGCCATGCCCCCTCGCCCGGTGCCGACCGCTGTCACCGTGTCGCTGGGCTCGCCGCAGGATATGGCGGCGGAAGCCCGCAAATACGCCCACCGGCCGCTTCTGAAGGTAAAGGTCGGCGCCGAAAACGACGCGGCCCGCATCCATGCCGTCGCGTCCGTCGCCCCGGACTGCCGCATCATCCTGGACGCGAATGAAGGCTGGACCGAGGAAAATATCCGCGAAAACCTGCTGGTGGCGGCCGAATTCCATATCGCGCTGATCGAGCAGCCGCTGCCGGCCGGCAAGGACGCGCTTTTGCGCAACATTCCCCATCCCGTCCCGATCTGCGCCGACGAGAGCGTGCACTCGTCGCGCGACCTCGAAAGCCTGGTGGGGCTCTATGACGCGGTCAACATCAAGCTCGACAAGGCCGGCGGGCTGACGGCCGCGCTCGACCTACGCGACAGGGCGCGCGAGATGGGATTCGGCGTCATGATCGGCTGCATGGTCGGCACCTCGCTCGCCATGGCGCCGGCCGTGCTTCTGGCCCAGGACGCCGACTGGGTGGACCTCGACGGCCCCCTGCTCCTGGCGAAGGACCGCAAGCCGGCGCTGCGCTATTCGGGATCGCTGGTTTCCCCGCCCGACGCCGCCCTGTGGGGGTAAGGCGACGCTTCAGGCGGCGCGAATGGCCTTGCCGTCGATCGTCACGGGAACCAGCCGCCGGCCCCGCTTGTCCGCGAGGGCGACCTGCGACCAGCCGATGATGGAGAACGATCCGTCGAAATGCTCGGCGACGGCCGTGCAGCTTTCCACCCAGTCTCCGGTGTTGATGTAGCGCACGCCGTCCATCTCCTCGATCGCCGCATGATGGATGTGGCCGCAGATCACGCCATGCACGTCGCGGCGCCGCGCCTCCTGCGCCACGACGTCCTGGAAGGCGGAGATGAAGTTGACCGCCCTCTTCACCCGCACCTTGGCCCAGGACGAGAACGACCAGTAGGGCAAGCCGAAGATGCGCCGTACCCGCGACACCAGCCGGTTGACCACGATCGCGATGTCGTAGGCCTTATCGCCGAGATAGGCGAGCCAGCGGTGATTGTGCACCACCGCGTCGAACTGGTCGCCGTGAATGACGAGATAGCGGCGGCCGTCGGCCGCCACGTGGATGGCGTCATCCACCACCTCGATGCCGCCGAAATGCGTGCCCTGGAAGCCGCGCAGGAACTCGTCGTGATTGCCGGCCACATAGACGATCCTCGACCCCTTGCGCGCCTTGCGAAGCAGCTTCTGCACCACATTGTTGTGCGCCTGCGGCCAGTGCCACGACCGCTTGAGGCGCCAGCCGTCGACGATATCGCCGACCAGGTAGATGGTTTCGGCCTCATGATGGCGCATGAAGTCGATCAGGTACTCGGCCTTGGCGGGCCGGGAGCCGAGATGCACGTCCGAGATAAAGAGCGTGCGGAATCTGCGCGGATTGTCGACGTCCATCGGCCTGCCCATGCTGTGACAGCCGCCCATGCGCAGATTCCTGCAACAGCCATATGACGGTTGCAGCCGAAACGTTACGCGGATAGCGTCCGGCGGCTTCGAGGGAGACAGCAATGGATCTTGGATTGACGGGACGCGAGGCCATCGTCTGCGCGTCGAGCCGGGGGCTGGGACGCGGCTGCGCGATGGCGCTGGCGGAGGCGGGATGCGACATCGTCGTCAACGGCCGCGATGCCGACAGGCTGGCCGAGACCGCCGCCGAAATCCGCAAGCGCCATGGCGTCAAGGTCAAGGAAGTCGTCGCCGACGTCTCGACGCGCGAGGGTCAGGACGCGCTTCTGGCGGCCTGCCCGAACCCGGACATCCTCGTCAACAACAATGGCGGCCCCCCGCTCCGGGATTTCCGCCAGCTCGACCGCCAGGCGATGATCGACGGCGTGGTCCAGAACATGGTCACGCCGATCGAACTGATCCAACGCGTCGTCGACGGCATGGCCCAACGGCGTTTCGGCCGGATCGTCAACATCACCTCGCTGTCGGTCTACAAGCCGATTCCCGGCCTCGACCTGTCGTCGGGCGCGCGTGCCGGCCTGACCGCCTTCCTGGCGGGCGTGGCGCGCACCGTGGCGTCGAAGAACGTGACGATCAACTCCATCCTGCCCGGCAAGTTCGACACCGACCGCATCCGCGACACCATCCAGTTCGCCGCCGACAAGTCCGGCCGCACGCTCGAGGAGGAAACGGCGCGCCAGTCCGTCGAAATCCCGGCCGGACGGCTGGGAACGGCGGAGGAATTCGGCCAGGCCTGCGCGTTCCTGTGCTCGCAACATGCCGGCTACATCACCGGCCAGAACCTCAGGCTCGACGGCGGCTCGTTCCCCTCCGCCTTCTGATCAATGATTCATACTGTGAATATCGGAGGATAAGACATTGAAATTGGTTCGTTTCGGAGAGCTTGGCAAGGAGAAGCCCGGGGCGCTGGACGCCAGCGGCACGATTCGCGACGTGTCGTCGCTGGTGGCGGACTATTCGCCCGGAACCATCGGCCCCGACCTTTCGGCCAGGCTCGCCGGAACCGATCTCGACGCCCTGCCGCGCGCGCCCGCCGGCGTGCGGATCGGCGCGCCCCTCTCACGCCCGGGCCATTTCATCGCGATCGGCCTCAACTATGCCGACCACGCCGCCGAGACCGGCGCGGCCATCCCGGCCGAGCCGATCGTCTTTTCCAAGGCGCCGAGCTGCCTGTCGGGCCCGAATGACGACGTCCTCCTGCCCAGGGGATCCGTGAAATCGGACTGGGAGGTGGAGCTCGCGGTCGTGATCGGACGGCGCTGCGACTATGTCGAGGAAAAGGACGCGCTGTCGCATGTCTTCGGCTATGCGCTGTGCAACGACGTGTCCGAGCGCGAATACCAGGTCGAGCGCGGCGGTCAGTGGATCAAGGGCAAGTCCGCCCCGACCTTCGGCCCTCTCGGCCCCTGGCTGGTGACGGCCGACGAGATCGCCGACCCGCAGGCACTCGACATGTTCCTCGACCTGAACGGCGAGCGCGTGCAGACCGGCAACAGCTCGACCATGATCTTCACCGTCGCCCAGATCGTCTCCTATCTGTCGCGCTTCATGGCGCTGGAGCCGGGAGACGTCATCACCACCGGCACGCCGCCCGGCGTCGGCATGGGCATGAAGCCGCAGCGTTTCCTCAAGGATGGGGACGAAATGCGCCTCGGCATCGCCGGCCTGGGCGAGCAGCGCCAGAAGGTGGTCGCGCGCTGAGCGTCGAAACAGTTTTGCGCGAGGGATGGCAAGCTGGGAAGTCTGGCCGTGCTAGTGTTCGCACCGCGGCGCCATTCGGTGGGCCAGGGAGGATGGAATGAGCGGTGAGGCCAAACCCGCGCGGTCGGAACTGGACGAGGCCGCGCTCTTCTTCCATCGCCATCCGCAGCCGGGCAAGCTCGAAATCCAGGCGACCAAGCCGCTCGGCAACCAGCGCGACCTGGCGTTGGCCTATTCGCCGGGCGTGGCGGCGCCCTGCCTCGCCATCCAGGACGATCCCGACACGGCGGCCGACTACACGGCGCGGTCCAACCTCGTCGGCGTGGTCTCCAACGGGACGGCCGTGCTGGGGCTCGGCAATATCGGCCCCCTCGCCTCCAAGCCCGTGATGGAGGGCAAGGCGGTCCTGTTCAAGAAGTTCGCCGGCATCGACGTGTTCGACATCGAGATAGACGCCGCCGAGATCGACCGGATCGTCGACACGGTCGCTGCGCTCGAGCCGACCTTCGGCGGCATCAACCTCGAGGACATCAAGGCGCCGGAATGTTTCGAGGTCGAGGAGCGCCTCAAGGCGCGCATGGCGATCCCGGTCTTCCACGACGACCAGCACGGCACCGCCATCATCGTGGCGGCGGCGGTGCTCAACGCGCTGGAGCTCGCCGGCAAGGACATAGCCACGGTGAAGATCGTCACCTCCGGCGCGGGCGCGGCCGCGCTGGCCTGCCTCAATCTCCTCGTCGAACTCGGCGCCCGGCGCGAGAACATCTGGGTCACGGATCGTCACGGCGTCGCCTACAGGGGGCGCGTGGAGGAGATGGACCGCTGGAAGGACGCCTACGTCAAGGAAACCGACGCACGAACGCTGGCCGAGGTGATCGGCGGCGCCGACGTGTTCCTCGGCCTGTCGGCGGCCGGCGTGCTGAAGCCGGAGCTGCTGGCCGGCATGGCCGACAAGCCGCTTATCCTGGCGCTCGCCAACCCGGTGCCGGAGATCATGCCCGAGGTCGCGCGCGCCGCCCGGCCCGACGCCATGATCTGCACCGGCCGATCGGACTTCCCCAACCAGGTCAACAACGTCCTGTGCTTTCCCTACATCTTCCGCGGCGCGCTGGACGCGGGCGCCACCGCCATCAACGAGGAGATGAAGATGGCGGCGGTGCGTGCCATCGCCGCCCTGGCCCGCGAGGAACCGTCGGACGTCGCCGCGCGCGCCTATGCGTCGGAGACGCCGGTCTTCGGCCCTGATTTTCTCATTCCCTCGCCCTTCGATCCCCGCCTGATCCTGCGGATCGCGCCGGCGGTCGCGCGCGCGGCCTGCGAGACAGGCGTGGCGCGCCGTCCGATCGCCGACTGGGACGCCTATCTCGATCGGCTCAACCGCTTCGTCTTCCGCTCCGGCCTGGTCATGAAGCCGGTCTTCGCGGCCGCCAAGCAGGCCGGGGGCACGCGCGTCATCTATGCCGACGGCGAGGACGAGCGGGTGCTCCGCGCCGCCCAGGTGGTGCTGGAGGAGGGGATGGCCCGTCCGATTCTCATCGGGCGGCCGAACGTGGTGGAGACGCGGCTCAAGCGCTACGGGCTGAGAATCAGGCCGGGCACCGATTTCGAGATCATCAATCCCGAGGACGACCCGCGTTACCGCGCCTATGTCGACACGCTGATCGAGCGGGCCGGCCGGCGCGGCGTCACCACCGAGGCCGCGCGCACGATTATCCGCACCGACACGACGGCGATCGCCGCGATCGCGATGCGGCGCGGCGAGGCGGACGCCATGATCTGCGGACTGGAAGGCCGCTTCGAGCGGCATCTCAGGCAGGTATCGCTCATCATCGGCCCGCGAAACGATGTCACCGACCGCGATTTCTCGGCGCTGTCCATGCTGATCTCGCAGCGCGGCGTGATATTCCTGACCGATACCTATGTGTCGCTCGATCCGTCGGCCGAGGAGATCGCCGAGATGACGATGCTCGCCGCCGAGGAGATCGAGCGCTTCGGCATCAGGCCGAAGGCGGCGCTGCTGTCGCATTCCAATTTCGGCTCGCGCGATTCACCCAGCGCGCTCAAGATGCGCCAGGCAGCCGGAATTCTGCGGCGGATCGCTCCCGACCTCGAAACCGATGGCGAGATGCACGCCGATTCGGCGCTCAACGAGGAACTGCGCAATCGCGTCTATCCGCACTCGCTGCTGAAGGGGGAAGCCAATCTTCTGGTCTTTCCCAATCTCGACGCCGCCAACATCACGCTCAACGCCGTCAAGACGACCACCGACGCGCTGCATGTCGGGCCGATCCTGCTCGGCACCGCACAGCCGGCGCACATCCTCACGCCGTCCGTCACCTCGCGCGGGATCGTCAACATGACGGCGCTGGCCGTGGTCGAGGCCAACCAGACCGCCGGCAGGCAATGAGAACGGCCGGCGGTCCCATGATGGGCGATCACTGCCTCAGTCGATCGCCCCGGTGGCGGTCTCGTCGGCCGGGCTGATCCTGAGTATCTCGCCACTAGCCTCGTCCGTGGCGACATAGATCGCGCCGTCGGGACCCTGCGCCACATCGCGGATCCGCAGACCGAGGTCTTCCAGCAGGCGCTCCTCGTGAGTGACGCTCTCGCCGTCGAGTTCGAGGCGCACCAGCGCCTTCGAAGCCAGACCACCGACGAACAGGTCGCCCTGCCAATCGCCGAAGGCCTCGCCGTCATAGAAGATCATCCCCGACGGCGCGATCACCGGCGTCCAGCTATGGATGGCATCGACCATGCCTTCCTGGGTCTCGATGCCTTCCCCGATCGTCGACCCGTCATAATTGACGCCAAGCGTGACGACCGGCCAGCCATAGTTCTCGCCGGGCTTGATCACGTTCAGCTCGTCGCCGCCCTTCGGGCCGTGCTCGATCTCCCACAGCTCGCCGGTCTCGGGATGCATCGCGGCCGCCTGAACGTTGCGCACGCCGTAAGCGTAGATTTCGGGCTTCGCGTCGTCGCGGCCGACGAACGGATTGTCGTCGGGAACCGAGCCGTCGGGATTGATGCGGACGATCTTGCCCAGATGCGAATCGAGATCCTGCGCCTGCTCGCGGAACCGGGCGTCCGAGCGTTCGCCGAGCGTCACGAACAGATGGCCGTCATTGTCGAAGACCAGGCGCGAGCCGAAATGCATGGTGCTGTTCTCCTTCGGCATCTGCTGGAAGATGACCTCGACCTGATCGAGCGACGTCATGTCGTCGCTGAGCACGCCGCGCGCCACCGCCGTGCCGTTGCCCCCCTCGCCCGCTTCGGCGTAGCTGAGATAGACCATCCGGTTTTCCTCGAACGCCGGATCAAGCGCCACGTCGAGCAGGCCGCCCTGGTCACGGGCGTCGACCTCGGGTACGCCCGACAGCGGTTCGGACAGGCCGCCCTCGCCATCGACCACGCGCAAAGTGCCCGGTCTTTCCGTCACCAGCATGCCGCCATCCGGCAGGAACGCCATGCCCCAGGGGTTGGTCAGCCCGTCCGCCACGGTTTCGACGCGGATCGAGCCGTCCTCGGTCTCGAAAGTCTCGTCGACGGCCTGAGCCGCCGTGGCGGCGACAACGGCGATCGGGGCCACGGCGATGGTGAGCATCGTCTTGTGCATCTCGGTCTCCTTGCAACTGGCAGCGTCGGCCGCCGCGCGGCGCGCGGAAGCCCTTCACCGCCAACCATTTAGTTCGCGCGTGGTTCCGGCGTGACCGCGCACGCATTCGTGATTGGCTAGACCCGGTGATCCGGCGACCGCACGCTCTTAACGGGTCGCGGCATTGTCGGTATTGTCGGTATTGTCGCCGGATCGGGGAAGCGAAGGAACCGGACTTGAGCGGGCTTGGGCGGGTACTGGCGGTGGCCGCGATGCTGGCCATCCTGCTGCCGGGAATGGCGGCGACGGCATCGGCCGCCTCGGCGCTCTGCCGGCAGTTGGAAGCGCAGCTTGTGCAGGCCGGTCGCTCGGGCGGTGCGATGTCGCGGAAATACGCCGCGGCGGCCCGGACCCAGGAAGCCCATCTCAGGCGGGCGCGCGACAATGCCCGCCGCGCCGGTTGCGGACCTTTCTCCGGCCGCGCCTGCGCCGAGCTTGGCGCCACGATCCGGCGCATGGAGCGCAATCTCGCCGAATTGCAGCGGCAGGCCGCCGGCGGCGCCCCCTCGCGCGCCGCAGTCCTCGCGCGGCTCGACGCCAATGGCTGCCGCGACCGGCCGCCGGCCAGGCAGGCACGGCGGGAGCGCGAGCCGGTCGTCTCAAGCGTCCGGCAAGGGCTGGAGGAAGGATCGGTACGCCGCGTCGCGCCGCCCCTGGGCGACAGGTCCGGCCGTGGCGAGCGGAACAGGCGGCCCGCTCCGTCGCTCGAGATTCGTGGAAACCATGTCGTGGTCCGGCCTTCCGGCCCCAACGGCCTGGGCGGCAGTTTCCGCACCATGTGCGTGCGCACCTGCGACGGCTACTATTTCCCGATGTCGCATAGCTCGACGCCGGACGATTTCGACCGCGACCGCGCCGGCTGCCGGTCGATGTGTCCCGGCGCCGAAACACGGCTCTACGCCCATCGTCTGGACCAGGAATCGAACACCATGATCTCAGTCGACGAGGGCCAGCCCTATGCGGCGCTGCCGACGGCCTTTGCCTACAAGGATGCGTCGTTCACCGCCCCTCAGGGGTGTTCCTGCCGGTCATCGTCCAGGAATTTCGCGATCATCGCCGGCGAGGCCCGGCAACCGGCGGAGCCGGCACAGAAAATGTTGCCCCTGCCCTCCGCGAGACCGGATCCGGGTCTCGATCCCGACGCGGCCTACGATGCCGCCACGGGGCTCGACGCCGCCACGATCCGGCGCATGCTGACCGACAAGCCGCTTGCCGGCGCCGGACCGGACGAACGCGCCGTCAGGGTCGTCGGGCCAGCGTTCCTTCCCGACCAAGAAGAGGCAATAGATCTGCGAGCTCCGGCCCCGACGGACGCCCAGTGAGCGCGATCCTGAGCGGCATGTAGAGCGCCCGGCCCTTGCGGCCGGTCGCCTGCTTCAGGCCGTCGGTCCAAGTCTTCCAGGTCGTGGCGTCCCACGGCTCCGGCGGCAGCGCGTCAAGCGCCGCGCGCACGAAGGCCCGGTCGGTCTCGATCAGCTCGCTGTCGTCGTCGGGTCCTTCCGTGACGATGCGCCACCAGAGTGCTGCCTCGTCCAGTCGCGACAGGTTACCGCGCACCGCCAGCCAGAACGGCTCGGCCATCTCGCCGGTGACGCCATATGCGGCCAGCCGCTCCCGAGCGGCCGCGAACGGCATGTCGCGCAACAGGTCCTGCGTCAGCCTTTCGAGGTCGATGGGATCGAATTTCGAAGACGAGCGCGACGTGCGCGCAAGATCGAGGCGTTCGGCCAGTTCTCGCATCGAGGCCACGGCCTGGATGCTGTCGGCGCCGCCGGTCAGCACCGCCAGCGAGGCGACCGCCATCGGCTCCATGCCCTGCTCGCGCAATCCCCTGATCGACAGCGCGCCGGTGCGCTTCGACAGCCCCTCGCCGGTCGCGCTGGTGAGCAGGTTGTGATGGCCGAAGACGGGCGGTTCGGCGCCCAGCGCCCTGAACAGCGCAATCTGCGCGCCCGTATTGGTGACGTGGTCGTCGCCGCGGATGACATGGGTCATGGCCATCGCGATATCGTCCACGACGGATGGCAGCGTGTAGAGATAGCTGCCATCCTCGCGCACCAGCACCGGGTCCGACAGCGAGGCGAGGTCGACCGACTGGCGGCCGCGCACCAGATCGTCCCAGGCCACGAGGGTCTTGCGCGGCTTTGACGGATCGCCGTCGTGATTGGGCAGGAGAAAACGCCAGTGCGGCCGGCGGCCCTCGGCTTCCAGCCGCGCCCTGCCAGCATCCGACAGCGTCAATGCCTCGCGGCCATAGACCGGCGGCAGCCGGCGCGACAGGAGCACCTTGCGCTTCAGCTCGAGTTCTTCCGGCGTCTCGTAGCAGGCATAAAGCAGCCCCGCCGCCTTCAGCCGCTCGACCGCCTCGTCATAGAGGCCGAAGCGTGCGGACTGGTGCTCGACGGTATCCGGGATGACGCCGAGCCAGCGCAAATCCACCTCGATGGCTTCGGCGAACTCCGGTTTCGACCGCTCGCAGTCGGTATCGTCGAAGCGCAGCACGAAACGGCCGTCATTCCTCAAGGCGAATAGCCAGTTGAACAGCGCCGTGCGCGCATTGCCGATGTGGATCAGGCCGGTCGGAGACGGGGCGAAGCGGACGGCTACGTTCATGGCGCGGAGGTAGCCGAGGCCTCCGCCGCTGGCAAGGCGCGTGCTCTCAGCCGTCGCGACACGAAGACCATGAGCAGGCTTGCCGCGAGGCAATAGACGCCCATGAAGGCGATCTGGGCGGGATAGGACACGCCGATATCGATGAGCCAGCCGGTCAGGCCCGGTCCGGCGGCGGTGCCGAACACCATGACGGCCACGATCATGGCCCGGATCGCGCCAAGGTTCCTGACGCCGTAGATTTCGGGGAACAGCGCCCCGAACAGCGTGTTCTGAAACCCGTAGGAGATGCCGAGCAGCCCCATGAAGACGAGCGACCCCCATTGCGCCTCGACACCCGCCAGCACCAGGCAGGCGAGCGCCAGCGGAACCAGGAAGGACGGCAGCATGGCGACGGCGCTGAACCGGTCGATCAACTGGCCGGAAATCAGCGAAAAGGTCACCACCATCGCGGCCATGAAGGTGAAGGAGGCGGCGAACACCTCCAGCGACCATCCGCGCAGTTCGACCAGATAGACCTGGTGGAAGAAGATGGTCGTTCCGATGAAGCCGGGCGCCATCGTACCCATCAGGAGCAGCGGAAACAGCGGGTCGCGCAGCACCTCGCCGCGCGTCCAGTCGCGCGCGTTCACGGCCGGCAGAGCCGGATCGGTCGAGCGCGGCGTGCGCTCGGCCGCGACAAGGCCGGCAATCAGCGGCAGGGCCACCACCAGAAGCACGATGGCCCCCGCGATCCACGCGCCCCGCCAGCCGAGCATTCCCGAGACCAGCACGAACAGGAAGGGGAACGTCGCCTCCCCGGCATTGACGCCGATCGCGGTGACGGAGGTCGCCTTGCCGCGCTGGCCGGCGAACCAGCGGCCGACCGCGGTGAAGGCGTTCTGGCTCATCATGCCCTGGCCGAACAGCCTGAGCAGATAGATCGTCAGCGCCAGCAGCAGGATATGGTGCGACAGCGCCATCAGCAGGCAGGCCGCCGCCAGCGTCGGCACGATGACCAGCGTCACCTTGCGCACCGACCATATGTCCACGATGGCTCCCACGCGCGGCAGCGTCAGCGCGCTAGCCAGCGTGCCAGCCATGTAGAGAAGCCCGAACTGGCCGTGGCTCAACCCGTATTCGGACCGGATCTCACCGGCCGAGAGCGAGATGAAGAAGGTCTGCCCGAAGGAAGAGAACAGCGTCATCAGGAACGCGCCGCCGAGCCAGCGGGCATTCTCGCGGAGGAAGCTGAGGAAAGGCATTGGAAAACTTTGAAAAGACCGCCGCGACAGCCGGCAATCGGGCGGTCCGCGGCGCGGGAGGGAATGGCGGTCAGCATAGTCGACGCGCCTTCAAACGCAACGCACAGCTGCCATGCACGATTGGCACAACCGCCCCATTCCGGTCTCGGCGGCGCGCCACCGACGTGACCGATACCGTTCTCAGTCGGCCTCGTAGACCAGCAGATCGCCCGGCTGGCAGTCGAGAAACTGGCAGATGCGCCCCAGCGTGTCGAACCGCACGCCCTTCACCTTTCCCTGCTTGAGCAGGGAAAGATTGGCCTCCGTGATGCCGACATGTTCGGCGAGGTCCTTCGATTTCACATTGCGCTCGGCCAGCACGACCGCCAGCCTGACCTTGATCGCCATCATGCCGCCTCAGACGAATTGCGCGTTTTCTTCGGATATCGCCACGGCTTCGGCCATCACCCATGCGATGACCGCGACCAGGCCCGCGAAAATCAGCGTCAGCAGCGTGTCGGATCCGAGGCGCAGCGCCACGCTGCCGCCCTCGCCGTTCCAGCTCAGCAACACCGACAGGGCGGCTCCCGCAACCGGCTTCAGCGCCGCCGAGGCTGCGACGGCGATCGCGAAGGCCCGCAGGCGACCCACGGCGCGCCTCGAGAATATCTCACCGTCGGCGAAGGCCAGAAAACATTGCCTGGCGTAGACGAGCCCGAAGATCAGAATGCCGACCGGGATCATCGAGATGGCGAACCCCGCCACCCGCGTCGCAGCGCCAATCTCCAGGCCCGGGCCTGTCAGGCCGGCCTGCGCGCGCAGCAGGTCCGACGGCGTCGTCCACCAGTAGGCCAGAATTCCGACCACGAGCGCGGCCGCGGTGAAAAGAACGAGCCAGGCCATGAGCCGGCTCAGCGCGCGGATGCGCCCTAGCCGTCTTTGGCCCGCATCGTCCGTCATCTTAATCGTCGAGGATGATGGCATGGCAGCCTCCATTGATGCGTATAACTGCATCATAACAAGAGATTATTGTTTTACAATAAATTATTTCTGCGGTACACATATGTTGCCGTCCAACGGAGACCTTTCCCATGAAATCGTTCATGCCAGTTGCCTTCACCATCGCCGCCTTGGCTGTTTCCTCCCCAGCCGCCGACGCCGCGCAGGCGACATCGCGCGGCGAGATTTCCGTCGCGCAGGTTACGGAATTGCTGGACAGAGCCCCGGCGAACGACGACGCAAGGCAGGTGCTGACCATCTATCTCACCGGCGTCGGCGAGACGGCCGGCTTTCTTCTGGACGCGGCGGACGCCTCCGCTGTCGCGGGCTGCCGCGCCTCGCTCAGCCTCAGTCCCGCGGCGGTGCGTCGGGCACTCGCCGGCTCATCGGGCGGTCAACGCGCGGTCGAGACCGCGGCCACCCCGCTCATCCTGCGCGACATGCTTCGCCGCGCCGGCTGCCGGCTGGCGAACTGAAGCCGTTCCAGGACGGGGCACGGTTGCGCGGCTGTCAGCGGTCCAAGCGCATTTCGGTACCGTCGGAGACGCTGCGAAATCCGAAGCGCTCATAGAGCCCGTGCGCCTCGGCGGTGTTCAGCGTCCAGGTCGTGACCGTGCTGAGCTCCGGATGATCCAGCAGCGCCTTGACCAGCGCCCTGGCTATTCCTCTGCCCCGGTGTTCGGGCCAGACGACCACGTCGGAGATGCGGGCGAACAGCGTACGATCTCCCGAGGCCCGCGCGAAACCAACCTGTTGTCCCTCGATCAGGGCAATTACGCAGATCGAGTTGGCGAACGCGTTGCGGTTGATCTCGTCGGTGCGCCGACTGCCCCAATAGGTGGCCCTCAGCAGTTCCGAGGTTCCCGAGAAATCGAGCCGGGAGAGATCGGAGACGATCTCCACCGCCCTACCCCCGATCCCGGAATCTGTTGGTGATCGGATATCTGCGGTCCCGGCCGAAATTCTTCCGCGTGATCTTCACGCCGGGCGCGGCCTGCCGGCGCTTGTACTCGGCGATGTAGAGCAGGTGCTCGACCCTGTGCACGGTGTCGCGGTCGTGGCCGCGCGCCACGATCTCGTCAACGCCCATCTCGTTCTCGACCAGGCACTCGAGGATGTCGTCGAGCACCGGATAGGGCGGCAGGGAATCCTGATCGGTCTGGTTCTCGCGCAGTTCGGCCGACGGCGCCTTGTCGATGATGTTTTTCGGGATCACCTCGCCCGACGGCCCCAGCGCGCCAGGCGGCACATTGCCGTTGCGCCAGCGCGCCAGCGCGTAGACCTGCATCTTGTAGAGGTCCTTGATCGGGTTGAAGCCGCCATTCATGTCGCCATAGAGCGTCGCGTAGCCGACCGACATTTCCGATTTGTTGCCGGTGGTCACCACCATCGAGCCGAACTTGTTGGAGACCGCCATCAGGATCGTCCCGCGCGCGCGGCTTTGCAGGTTCTCCTCGGTGACGCCTTCCTTCGTGCCCTCGAAAAGCTGGGTGAGCGCGTGTGAAAAGCCCTCGACCGGCTCGGCGATCGGCACGATGTCATAGCGGCAGCCCAGCGCGCGCGCGCAGGCCTCGGCGTCGGCAAGCGACTCCTTCGAGGTATAGCGATAGGGCATCATGATGGCGCGCAGCCGCTCCTCGCCCAGCGCATCGACGGCAAGGGCCGCGCAGATCGCCGAATCGATGCCGCCCGACAGCCCGATCACCACGTTGCGGAACCCGTTCTTGTTGACGTAGTCGCGCAGGCCCAGCATGCAGGCGCGGTAGTCGGCCTCCTCCTTCTGCGGGATGATCGACATCGGGCCGCGGTCGCAGACCCAGTGATCGGACTCCCCGTTTCGCGCACCTGCGGCGTCGCGGCTGCGCTTCCAGGTGCTGATCGAGACCGTCTCCTCGAATTGGCTCATCTGGAAGCCAAGCGAGCGGTCGGCCTGGATGGCGAAAGAGGCGCCGTCGAAGACCAGCTCGTCCTGCCCGCCGAGCTGGTTGGCATAGATGATCGGCAGGCCGCTCTCGATCACCTGCCGGATCACCACCTGCTGGCGCACATCCACCTTGCCGCGATAATAGGGCGAACCGTTCGGCACGAGCAGGATTTCGGCGCCGCTCTCGGCCAGCGTCTCGCAGACGCCGAGATCGCCCCACAGATCCTCGCAGATCGGAACGCCGAGGCGAACGCCCCGGAACGCGACCGGGCCGGGCATGTCCGGCCCGGGCTGGAAGACGCGCTTTTCGTCGAACTCGCCGTAATTGGGCAGGTCGAGCTTATAGCGTTCGCCGATCGCCTTGCCGCCATCGGCTACGATCACCGCGTTGTGGACGCCCGACACGCGCTTGAGCGGCAGGCCGACGACGATACCAGGGCCGCCGTCGGCCGTGTCGGCCACCAGCTCGTCCGCTGCTTTTTCGCAGGCCGCCACGAAGGCCGGCTTCATGACAAGGTCCTCGGGCGGATAGCCGGCGATGAACAGCTCGGTGAACAGGACGAGGTCGGCGCCGTGCCTCGCCGCCTCGGCCCGCGCCTTGCGCGCCATTTCAAGATTGCCGGCGATATCGCCGACGACCGGGTTCAATTGCGCGACGGCGATGCGAAGCATGTCTGGCGGCGTGGTCATGGCGATGCTTTAGCCCGGCAATCGCGGCTCGCGCAACGGATTGCCGTGCCATTCCCGCCGGCACGGGATTCCGTCAGCGCAGCCGGTCAAGAACGTCCGGATATTTGTCCATCACCGACCGCGCCTCCTCGTTCCAGTCCTCGGCCTCCTGGATCTGGCGGATTTCGATGATCTCGTTATCGCCGGCCGGGCAGCGTGAAGCCCAGTCGATCGCTTCCGCGCGCGAGCCGACCTCGATGATCCAGTAGCCACCGAGCACTTCCTTGGTTTCGGCGAAGGGGCCGTCGGTGACGAGAGGCTTGCCGTTCCTGAAGGAAACTCTGGCGCCCATCGACGGCGGATGAAGGCCGTTGGCATCGCGCAGGATGCCAGCGGCCTCCAGCGACTGGTTATAGGCCATCATCGCGTCCAGCGCGCCCAGATCCTCGGGCATCGTTCCCGGTTCCGCGGTCTCGTATCCGCCGGGAATCATCAGCATCATGAAGCGCATGGTCGTTGCCTCCTGTCCGGTTTCAGCGCATCGAAAAGCGCCCTTCGAGGACGCATGACGCGCGACAATGCCGACATTTGGTTCCGGCGTGCTTTCGACTATTCCCCGTCGCCCATGTAGTAGCTCAGATCCTCGGGCGCATAATTGTCGCCGATCGACATCGCCAGGATGCGCGACAGATGCTGGTATGACAGCCCGGTCTCGGCATGCCATTCGTTCATTCGCGCCTGAATCGCGGCGAGGTCCTTCTTCGAGGTCGGGGTTTCGGCGATATCGAGACCCGCGTCGCGCAGGGCCGCCGCCATGTCCTTCGACACGACATAGGTGTCCCAGCCGATCCAGCGCAGCAGATACGGACCGGTATTGCCGCCCAGCCGCGCGCCGTTTTTGGCGAGGAAGGCGGTGAGCCCCACCTGATCGTCCGCCGGCCAGTCGGCGAGGAATTTCCCGAAACCGCCGTGCTCCTGCGAGATGCGGTCGACGAATTCGGCGTTCTCGCGCACCGACCTGATCTTCTGCGGATTGCGCACGATGCGCTTGTCCGAGGCGAGATCATGCCAGAAATCGTCCGGCTGGAACAGCAGCGCCTTGGGCTGGAATCCGAGGAAAGCCTCCTCGAAACCCGGCCATTTCTGCTCGATCACGCTCCACACGAAGCCGGCCGAAAAGACACGCTTGGCCATGGTGGAGAGCACACGGTCGTCCGGCAGCGAGGCTAGCTCCGCATTGTCCGGTTTCGGCCCCAGCAGGCGCTCGATCACCTCGTCGCCACCCTTGCGGCCTGCCGCCCGCGCGCGGATCTTGTCGAAGGATTTCATGGCTCTCCCCCAATCGCGGCGGGAGACTAGCGCGGCGCGTCGACCGCGCCAACTGACATCAATGGCCACCCAGCGCGGCATCCCCACGGTCGAGGATCAGCGGAATGATCAGGTCTTCCTCGTCGTCCAGATGCCGCATCAGCATGGCGACCAGCCTGTCATTGGCCGTCGCATAGGCATCCGCCGCGAAACGCCGCCGGTCCTCGTCCCCGTCGAGCGCCCGCAGGAAGGCATTGGCCGTTTCGGCATTCGCCTCCAGCGCCTCGTGTATCAGGTGATGATCGGCGTCGAGAATATCGAAGCCGCGCTTCAGACGCGCCTCGGCCGCGGCGAACACCGGAAAATAATGCACGTCCTCGACCTGGTGATGTCCCTCCAGGTTGCTGAGGAAGAAGTTGAGGCGCGGCGCGAACCATTGCGCGAAATCGCGCGCCGTGCGGCGGCCCTCGCGGTAGTCGGCGATCCCGCCCGTCAGCATGCGCCCGACGTCGCGGAACATGTCATGCCGCTGCAGCCAGAACCCCGCCATGCCGCCTATGTTGTCGTGCGCGGCCCACTCGTCGCGCGGATAGCGTTCGACGAGGAAGCGCAGATCGTCCGGCAGGCCGACGCGGCGTTCGAGATGCAGTGGATCGTTGTCGGGTGGCAGGGTCATGATTTCTTCCGATGCGCCCCTCAGATAGGCGCGCCGGCCAGCCATTCCCAGAGCGCGATCAGCCACACCACGCCCGCCAGCGCCAGCGCGAAGGCCACCGCCAGCGAGCCGCAATCCTTGGCCAGCATCACGTCGTCGCTGAATTCGCGGGTCGCGGCGTTGCAGGCCGCCTCGATCGCCGTGTTCACCACCTCGACCACGATCAGGATGACCAGAACCCCGATCAGCAGCGCGAAGCCGCGCCAGCCGCCAGAAATAATCCAGGCCAGCGGGATCGCCACAACGAGCAGGATCACCTCCTGCCTGAACGCCGCCTCATGCCGGAAGAGGTGCCCGAAGGCTCGGGCCGAGTTCCGCGTCGCCTGGATCATGCGCTGCATCGGGGTCTCCGCGCTCCGAATCGGCGGCCATGATGCGCCGGACCGGCCCGGCGGCAAAGCGGTCAGCGGCCATCGGCCGGCGGCGATGCGCTCGAACCTTCATGGCACGGCAGCCCGTCGGTGATCGCATAGTAGTCGCCCTTGTCGGCGGTGAAGATGTGCCGCTCGGCCGCGAGCCCGGAAGGCAGGTCGAAGGCGCCGGCCATGACCGACACATGATCGTCGCCATTGCGCTGCCAGAACAGCGCCGAGCCGCATGTGCGGCAAAAGCCGCGCCGGGCATCGTCCGAGGCGGCGTACCATGTCAGCTCGTCAGCGCCGCTGATGGCGATGCGGTCGAGCGCGACATTCGTCGCCGCGTAGAAATGGCCCGTCTGCCGACGGCATTGCGAGCAGTGGCAGTAGACCACGCCGCGCAGCGGGCCCGTGGTCTCGAACGTGACCGCGCCGCAAAGGCAGTGCCCCTTGTTTCCCACCGTCCAATCCTCCTCGTTCCTCGACCGATCCTAGGACGAGACAGAAGAGAACGCAGTCGCAAAGGATTCAAGTCTGCGATGAAGGGCGCTGATGGCCGGTGGGTGGCAGGGCCGATCTTATGTCTGTCCGCGAAAAGTCGTCGCCGACATAAAGGAGCGGACAGTCGCGCTCGGCCGCGACCTCATAGGCAAAGCAGTCGCCGTAGTTAAGTCCGGCCGGATGGATTCCCTTGCCCCATCGTGCATAGGCATCCGCGACCCGGTTCGCCGAAGCCGCCGTCACCGAGACGATTTCCAATCCAAGCCCGGAAATCAGGGACGCAAGTTCCTTGCCGACGTTCCTGCGGCCGGCGACGATCAGCGCCTCCGCGACAGTTCCAGCAGAGACCGTCAACTCATCCGCCCGTTCGATCGCCGCCATACAGGCCTCGGCCTGCGGCTCATTCAGGACGATCGCCATCAGGGCAGAGGTGTCTACCGCGATCATGTGGGAAGGCCGTCATCGCCATACAGAAAGTCCTGACTGTGCGCGGCATCCGGTCCCGGCAGCACCTTGGCGGCCGCCGCGGCTCGGACTTCCTCCATCAGCGCCCGGCGTGCCTTGGAATTGACGGAAGCGGCGATCGGCGTCAGACGCACGACCTGATGGCCATGCCGCGTAAGGACGACCTCTTCGCCGGCCTCGGCCCGCTTCACCAGTTCGGTAAGCTGGCCCTTCGCCTCGCTGACCGAAATCTTCATTGCTGTCGCTCCGACCAACCTCGCTATTGGACCAATATATAGTCCAGATAAGGAACGAAGCAACCCGGCAGGGATGCAGGCCGCGAAAGCTACCTGATGGCCTTGTCGCCGCCGTCGCCGGACGCGAGCCATTCGGTGACCACCTTCACGTCGTCGTCGCCCAGCAGGTGGCCGGTCTTGACGGTACGCGCCTGAACCGAGGCGCCGTGGTCTTCCAGAAGCCCCGCCAGCTTGGGCGCGAAAGGCGAATAGAGTTCGTCCTGCTCGCCCGCGACGGTCAGGAAGCGCGCCTTCGACAGGTCGGCGCTTGGCGTGTCGTCAAGCACCGGCATCGCGCGCAGGAGGACGGCCCTGTGCACCAGGTCGGGATGCATGAGCGTCAGCGCGCCGATCAGATTGGCGCCGTTCGAATAGCCGAGGAAGGTGGTCTTGGCGAGATCGAGCGTGCCAGCCTCCACCGCCTTGCGCAGGAAGGCGGCGAACGCATCGGCCTGGGCGCGGATGTCGGTCTGGTCGAAGCTGACGGGCGTGATGCGCTTGTACCAGCGCAGGACGCCGTCCTGGACGATCCTGCCGCGCACAGCCAGCAGCTTCGCCTGCGGCGCGACCTGGCGGGCCATCTCCACCAGGCTCATCTCATCGCCACCGGAGCCGTGAAGCAGCACCAGCGTCTCGTCGCCGGCCTTTTCCTCCGGCTCGAAATAGCGATGGGTGAAGTCGGTGTTCAGCAGAGTGCCCTTCTTGCCGTTCGCGGCCGGGATGCCATCGGGAATCGCATGGACGATCCGCTGGCCGGCCAGGAGAAAACCATTGTCGTCATTGGCAAGGCAAGGCGACGCGATCGCGGCCGCAAGCGCGACCGAAAGGGTGGCGACGAGGAATCGCGACATTCGGATCATCCCGTGATCGTGGTCGTTCAGCGTTAACGAAAACTGTAACGAGGGCCCGGCCGCCCCCCGATCCGGCCGGGTCGCATGTGGCGGTAACGGATTCGTTTCAGTCTGTCATGAATCGAATGTGCCGCACCGTCACGTCGCCATCATGGCGTGGCGCGAATGCAACGGATGCGACCTGCTTCACACGCGATCGAGCCGCCGCGAAGAACGCGGCGGCTCGAATCCGGTGGAGGATGCGGTCAGGCGGGAACGGCGATCCGGTCGGGCGCGTGGACGTCCTTCCTGAGGAAGTCGGCCACGAGAAACGCCATTTCCAGCGCCTGATCGGCATTGAGGCGCGGATCGCAATGCGTGTGATAGCGGTCCTGCAGGTCCTCGTCGCGGATGGCGCGCGCGCCGCCCGTGCATTCGGTGACGTTCTTGCCCGTCATCTCGAAATGGATGCCGCCGGGATGGGTGCCCTCGGCGCGGTGGACGTCGAAGAACGCCTTGACCTCGCGCAGGATGCGGTCGAAGGGCCGCGTCTTGTAGCCGGCGGCCGTGATCGTGTTGCCGTGCATGGGATCGCAGGACCAGACGACCTTACGGCCTTCCTTCGCCACGGCGCGCACCAGCTTGGGAAGATGCTCGCCCACCTTCTCGGCGCCGAACCGCGCGATCAGCGTCAGCCGTCCCGGCTCGTTTTCGGGGTTGAGCCGGTCGATCAGTTCCAGCAGCCCGTCGGGCGTCAGCGACGGACCGCATTTGAGGCCGAGCGGATTGGCGATGCCCCGGCAGTATTCCACATGGGCATGGTCGGGCTGGCGCGTACGGTCGCCGATCCAGATCATGTTGCCCGACGTGGCGAACCACTGGCCGGTGCGCCTGTCGCGACGCGTCAGCGCCTCTTCATAGCCGAGCAGCAGCGCTTCGTGACTTGTGTAGAAGTTCGTCTCGCGCAGCACCTGGTGCGTATCGGCCGTGATGCCGACGGCGCGCATGAAGTCCATCGTCTCGGAGATGCGCGCGGCCAGCGTCTCGTAGCGATGCGCCTGCGGACTGTCGGAGACGAAGCCCAGCATCCATTTGTGGATGTTCTCCAGATTGGCATAGCCGCCCTGCGAGAAGGCGCGCAGCAGGTTCAGCGTCGCGGCCGACTGCCGGTAAGCCTGCTCCTGCCGCTTCGGATCGGGAATGCGCGAGGCCTCGTCGAACTCGATGCCGTTGATGATGTCGCCGCGATAGGACGGCAGCGTGACGTCGTCCTTCGTCTCGGTGTCGGACGAGCGCGGCTTGGCGAACTGGCCCGCGATGCGGCCCACCTTCACCACCGGCTGCGCGCCGGCGAAGGTCAGCACCACCGCCATCTGCAGGAAGACGCGGAAGAAGTCGCGGATCGTTCCGGCCTCGTGTTCAGCGAAGGCCTCGGCGCAATCGCCGCCCTGCATCAGGAACCCCTTGCCTTGCGCGACCTCGGCCAGCGCCGCCTTCAGCCGCAGCGTCTCCTCGGCCGACACCAGCGGCGGATAGCTGGCAAGCCTCGCCTCCGTCTCGGCGAGCGCGGACATGTCGGGATAGGCCGGAACCTGCTTGATCGGCAGCGCTCTCCAGGATTTCGGCGACCAGTCTGACATGGCTTTACCCAGCTTTTGGCGTGGCGCGGACCTTGCGCGCCTGTTTGACGAACGCGGCTCCATACACCAGCCGCGACCGGCATTCTACCCTGCGGAAGGCGGCGAGCGAAAGGCCGAGGCAACATGCTGCGCCAGATGGCGGTCGAACAGCGCGCGTTCCCCCGGCGTGAGGCGCACATGGCGGGGATAGACGGGCCGTTCGCGGTCGGCGTGCAGCGGCGTGTCGAAGCCGTCGGTCTCGGCGAAGAAGCGCGCCAGCCCTTCCGCCCCGTGAACGGCATGGAAGCCCTGCAGCACCGCGTCGAGATAGGATTGCAGGATCGCCGGCGGCTCGCGGTGCGGCGGCAGATCCTCCTCGGCGGCATAAACCCAGACCGGGCAATCCGGCGCGGCGCCGCGCAGCTCGAGCGTCGCGGGGTCGAGCGCGACGCGCCGGTAGCGGGCCTCGCGCGCATCGACGGCCGGCAGGTTCTCGGCCTTGTCGACGATCAGCACGCCATCACAGCCCGCGCCCGGCTGTGGGCGCACCGTCAGCAGCGCGGCCGGAAAGCCCGGCATGTCCGGACGCGGGCGCCAGCCACGCCGCCAGCCCGAGAGCCTGGCCGGTATCAAGTCGACGATCGCCGTGCGCAGCGTCGCCCGGTTGACCAGCGAACCGTAGCCGAAATAGGCGACAAGGCCCTGATCGGCGCCCATGGCGTCAGACCTCGACCACCTTGCCCTGCTCGAGCGTCACGCGGCGGTCCATGCGCTGGGCAAGTTCGTGATTGTGGGTCGCGATCAGCGCCGACAGCCCCGACTGCCTGACCAGCGCTTCCAGCGCCTCGAAGACATAGCCCGCAGTCCTGGGGTCGAGATTGCCGGTCGGCTCGTCGGCCAAAAGCACCAGCGGCGCATTCGCCACCGCCCGCGCTATCGCCACCCGCTGCTGCTCGCCACCCGACAATTCGGCCGGCCGGTGGTCGGCGCGCGGGCCGATCTTCATGTAGTCAAGCAGTTGGGCCGCCCGGTCCCTCGCCTCCGCCTGCGACAGGCCGCGCACGAGCTGCGGCATCATGATGTTTTCCAGCGCCGAGAATTCCGGCAGCAGGTGATGGAACTGATAGACGAAGCCGATCTCGTTGCGGCGGATCGCGGTGCGCTCATCGTCCGAGAGGCGTCCGCAGGGTTTGCCGGCCACGATCACGTCGCCGGAATCGGGTTTTTCGAGCAGGCCGGCGGTATGGAGCAGCGTCGATTTGCCGGCGCCCGACGGCGCCACCAGCGCCACGATCTCGCCGGGCTCCAGCGAGAACTCGGCCTGTTCCAGGATGATCAGCTCACGCTCACCCTGCCGGTAACGGCGCTCGACGCCGATGAGTTCGAGGACGGTTGCGGTCATTCGTATCGCAGCGCCTCGACGGGATCGAGCCTGGCGGCGCGCCAGGCCGGAAAGATCGTCGCCAGGAAGGACAGGACCAGTGCCATCAGGATGACCGACATCGTCTCGCTGAAATCCATGCGCGCCGGCAGCTGGCTCAGGAAATAGAGTTCCGGATCGAACAGGGTCGTGCCCGACAGCCATGAGAAGAACTGCCGGATCGACTCCACGTTGAGACACACGATGACACCCAGAACCACGCCGGCGACCGTCCCCGTAACGCCGATGGCCGCGCCCGTCATCATGAAGATGCGCATAACAGAACCGCTCGTCGCGCCCATCGTGCGCAGGATCGCGATGTCGTGCCCCTTGTCCTTCACCAGCATGATGAGGCCGGAAATGATGTTCAGCGCCGCGACCAGCACGATCAGGGTCAGGATCATGAACATGACATTGCGCTCGACCTGCAGCGCGGAGAAGAAGGTGCGATTGCGCTGGCGCCAGTCGGACAGGAAGAGCGGCCTTTGCGCGGCCTCCTCGATCAGCGGCCGCATCTCGTCCACCGCGTCGGGATCGTCGAGGAAGATCTCGATCGTCTGTGCCACCCCTTCGGCGTTGTAGAAGAGCTGCGCCTCGCCGAATGGCATGTAGATGATCGCCGAATCGTAGTCGGACATGCCGACCTCGAAGATCGCGGTGACGGGATAGACCTTCATGCGCGGCGTGACCCCGAACGGCGTCACGTCGCCCTCGGGAGCATAGAGCTTGATCCCGTCGCCGATGCCGACGCCGATCTTCTGCGCGAGCCGCGAGCCGACCACGACCCCGTCCGAGGCGTCGAAGGTGTCGATCGTGCCCTGGCGGACATTGTCGGCGACGAGTTCCATGCGCGCCAGGTCCTCGCCGCGCACGCCGCGCACCAGCGCGCCGGTGCCGGGACCGACGCGGCCCGAAACGAAGGACTGCCCCTCCACCAGCGGCACAGCCCGCTTCACACCAGGGACATTGGCGATGCGCGCGGCGGTCTCGGCATAGTCGTCGAGAGGACGGTCGATCGGCTGCATGACGAGATGGCCGTTGACGCCCAGGATGCGGTCGAGCAGTTCGGCCCGGAAGCCGTTCATCACCGCCATGACGATGATCAGCGTCGCCACGCCCAGCATGATGCCGACGAAGGAGATCGAGGCGATGACCGAGATCACCGTCTCCTTGCGGCGCGAGCGCAGATAGCGCCACGCCACCATGCGCTCGTAGAGCGAGAACGGCCCCGCGCCGTCGAGCCGCGCCGTCGGGGCGGGCGCGGGTGCCGCGGAAGTCTCGCCGGCCGCGCTCATCCGCCCTTCCCGAGCGAAGCCAGAAGCGTCTCGATCGTCTTCACGTCGCGCTCGCCCGTCGAGCGGCGCTTGACCTCGACGTCGCCGGCGGCCACGCCGCGCGGACCGACGATGACCTGCCACGGCACGCCGATCAGGTCGGCGGTGGCGAACTTGCCGCCGGCCCTCTGGTCGGTATCGTCATAGAGCGTGTCGAGGCCGGCGGCGCGGTGGGCGGCGTAGAGTTCCTCGCAGACGCGGTCGCAGTCCGCGTCGCCCGCCTTCATGTTGATGATGACGACGTCGAAGGGCGCGACGCTTTCGGGCCAGATGATGCCGCTCTCGTCGTGGCTCGCCTCGATGATCGCCGCGATCAGGCGCGACGGCCCGATCCCGTAGGAGCCCATCGAGACGAAATGATCCTTGCCGTCCGGCCCCTGGACCTTGGCGCCCATCGGCTTCGAATATTTCTCGCCGAAGTGGAAGATGTGACCAACCTCGATGCCGCGCGCCGACAGGCGGTCGGCCTCGCCGATCTCGCTCCAGGCCGTTTCGTCGTGCATGTCGTCGGTGGCCGCATAGGGCGTCGTCCACTCCTTGACGATGCCGCCGATTTCCGCGTCGTCGCCGAAATTGACGTCCTCGGGCGGCACCGGCAGCGACAGGAAGTCCCGGTGGCAGAACACCGCGCTCTCGCCCGTCTCGGCCAGGATGATGAATTCATGGCTGAGATCGCCGCCGATCGGTCCGGTCTCGGCGCGCATCGGGATCGCCTTCAGCCCCATGCGCGTGAAGGTCCTCAGATAGGCGACGAACATGCGGTTGTAGGCGGCCCTGGCGCCCTCGTAGTCGAGGTCGAAACTGTAGGCGTCCTTCATCAGGAATTCGCGCGACCGCATCACGCCGAAGCGCGGCCGCACCTCGTCGCGATACTTCCACTGGATGTGGTAGAGGTTGAGCGGCAGGTCCTTGTAGGAGCGGACATAGCTGCGGAAGATGTCGGTGACCATCTCCTCGTTGGTCGGGCCGTAGAGCATGTCGCGCTCGTGCCGGTCCTTGATGCGCAGCATTTCGGGACCGTAGGCGTTGTAGCGGCCGCTTTCCTTCCACAGATCGGCCGACTGCACGGTCGGCATGATGATCTCGTGCGCGCCGGCGCGGTTCTGCTCCTCGCGGATGATGGCGTTGACCTTGTCGAGAACGCGCTTGCCGAGCGGCAGCCACGAGAACGAGCCCTGCGCCTGCTGGCGGATCATGCCGGCGCGCAGCATGAGCCGGTGCGAGACGATCTCCGCCTCGCGGGGGTTTTCCTTCAGGATGGGCAGGAAATATCGCGACAGGCGCATGAAATGGTCCGTGACTGCGGGGAACGGGAGGAATCGCCGCCTCCGCGCGCGACGCTCCGATGCATGCGTTTCATAGCGATTTCGTGACCGCTTGCAAACCAAGGCGGCCTGCCGGTCGCGGCCGGACCGCGCATTGTGCAAAGCCGATTTTCAACCCCTGATGCGCAAAGAGGCAGGCCATGGCGCGCCGTTGTGCAATGCAGCACAATTTTGACGGCGACCCGGCGATTTTGTGCGTGACAATTTGTCCGGCATTCGGCTAGTGTCCCCTCCACACGATAAGGGCGATGCCAAAAAATCGCCCGGATACGCGGTCTAAAGTCTTGGGAGGATGCGATCCTGGCGCGCGCAGTCGCTGCCGCCGGACACCGGAAATGGATCGGACGCGTTCACTGATGCAAGGCTTCGGCCTTGCATTTTTTTTGGGCAATCGTCCTCGCTACAGTTGCTCCCGCACGAAATCGGCGACCTGTCGCGCCAGCTGCGCGAGGTCGCGGCGCAGGCCGGCAAAGCCTTCGTGCCGATCGAGGTCGTCCTGGTTCATGTAGAGCTTGCGGTTGACCTCGATCTGCAGGCTGTGGCGGCCGTCGTCCGGGCGCCCGTGCCGCTCGACGATATAGGCACCCTTGTAGGGATCGTTCAGCGCGACGGAATAGCCAAGACCTTCGAGGGCGCCGGCAACGAAATCGGTGAAGGCGCGATCGCAGGAACGCCCGTCGAGATCGCCCAGCACCATGTCGGGCCGAACCTTGCCCGGGTCGGGCGCGAGTTCGTTGCCGACGGGCTGCATCGAATGGCAGTTGATATGCCAGACCGCGCCATGTGCGTCGCACAATCCCGCGATCGTTTCGTCGAGCGCGTCGTGAAAGGGTCGCCAGCACGTCTCGATGCGCCGCCTGATCTCGGCCGTGTCCAGCTTCCTGTCATAGATGGGCTGCGCCTCGCCGTGCAGCCTGAAGACGAGGCCGAAGCCGCGCCTGGTCGTCTCGCTTGGCTCCACCGCTTCGGGCCAGTCGTCCGACATCAGCCCGACGTCGATGTCGAAGAGGGAACGGTTGGGATCGATATAGCTGCGCGCGAACAGCGCCCGCACCAGCGTCGCCCCGGCGACGGGCGCGTCGGCGAACAGGTCGTCCACGAAACGGTCCTCGCTGCCCCGCAGCAGCTCCAGCGTCGTGGCGTGGCGGAAATCCTCCGGATAGATGGTGCCGCTGTGCGGCGAATCGAAAACCAGCGGGAGCGCCTCGCCCCGAGGCTCCTCGATCGCCACCATCGGCGACGCGCCCGCCTTCGCCGTCGGCTCAGACATCGTAGTCTCCCGGACCTCCGGCCGGTTCCTCGCGCCTGGGCATGTTGCGGATATGCGGTTCGAGCTTCTTGGCGAATATGCCCTTCAGGCGGCGCAGTTCCTCGACCGGGTCGTCATGCTCGTCGACGCGCACGTCCCACATCGGATACTCCTCGTCCTCCACGACATAGATCGCCGCCGAGCTTTCGCCCTTCTTGTCGCCGCCCTCGGCCACGCCCGCCGCCAGCGCGTCGATCAGGCGGTCCACCAGCGCATGCTCGGGCGACATCTCGAAGACTCTCGCGGCGGCCTCCAGCACGTGCCGGCCATAGAGCCGGTTGCCCTGCAGGCTGTAACTGTCGCCGTCGAGCGAGCCGGCCCAGCCCGAGCAGTTGGTACCCGTCCAGCACGCGGTCCGACCCGCCCGGTCGATGACGGCGAACTGGCGGAGGTCGATGCGCGGATCCTCTTGCTTGAGCCGCTCGACCACCTGGCTTGCGTCCAACCCCTCGCGCAGCAGTGCGAGGCCGTCGATCCCCAGATAGGGATTGAGCCAGGCCTGCGTGGCGACCGCGCCCGCGTCGGGAAAGGCATGCGTGACGAACTTGCCGACGGCCGGCAGCGCTGTCGTCGCTGCGGCACCGAACTGGCCCGTTCGCGGGCAGCGCGCGATGATCGAAAACGTCATGGGGCGAACGATTGGTCGGATGCGTCGAGCCGTCAACGGATCGCAACTTGTGTTTGTTCCGCCCCGCCGCGACGCGGTGCCGTCAGCCGAAATCGGGCACGATGCGCGGAATGTCGTCGAAGGAATAGCCCAGCCCCACGATCAGGCCGTAGCCGATCGCGAAGATGACCGTCGCCACGATCGTCGTGCGGATCAGCGCGCCCGGCATGTGCGACCCGTGCGGCGCGCTCTCGGTGGTGCCCGGCGTCACCTCGCCATCCTCCTCCTGCGTCCTGAGGCCGAACGGAAGCATGGCGAACAGCACGACCCACCACAGCACGAAATAGATCGCGAATCCGAGCAGCCAGTTCATCGTGCCCGGACCTGCTCCAGTTCGACCAGGGTGCCCATGAAGTCCTTGGGGTGCAGAAACAGCACCGGCTTGCCATGCGCGCCGATCTTCGGCTCTCCGTCGCCCAAGACCCGCGCGCCGGTCGCCTTCAGATGGTCGCGCGCGGCCAGGATGTCGTCGACCTCGTAGCAGACGTGATGCATGCCGCCGGACGGGTTCTTCGCCAGAAAGGCGGCGATGGGCGAGTCGTCGCCCAGCGGCTCCAACAGCTCGATCTTCGTGTTCGGAAGCTCGATGAAGACCACGGTGACGCCGTGCTCGGGCAGCGCCTGCGGCGCGGTCACACGCGCGCCGAGGGTCGCCCGGTAGGTCTCGGCGGCCGCGGCGAGGTCGGGGACAGCGAGCGCGACGTGGTTCAGGCGGCCAAGCATTGGGTTTCCTGTCGATGGTGAATGGTGAATGGTGAACGGTAGAAGTCGGGCCAGATTCCGGCGTGATCAATGCTGACAGAACGCTGCGCTGGAAGCGCGTCCATTCACCATTTTACCATTCACCATTCACCGTTTCACTGCGTCACGAAGACGGTGACGATCGGCTTCTTGCCCCAGGCTTCGTTGGCGGCGGCACGCACCGCGCGGCGCACGGACTCGGCAAGCGCGTCGAGATCCTTGCGGCGTTGGCGCGGCACGCTTTCGACCGCGCCCACCGCGGCGTCCAGCATCAGGTCCTCCAGGCGTTCGCCCGTGCGGTCCGCCTCCGGCACGCCGATTGCCACCAGGTCCGGATCGCCGGCCAGTTCGAGCCGCTCGTCCAGCACGACATTGATCGCGACATGGCCGACGAATGACAGCTTGCGGCGTTCGCGCAGGCCCACCGCCACGTCCGAGCCGATGAGCCGCCCGTCCTTGAACACGCGCCCGGACGGCACCTTGTCCACGATCTCGGCCGCGCCCGGCGCCAGCCTGACCATGTCGCCATTGCGCGCCTGGACGATTTCGGGAACGCCGGCCGCCCTGGCAAGCTCGCCCTGCGCCATCAGATGCGCGGCCTCGCCATGGGCCGGCACGAGGATGCGCGGGCGCGTCCATTCGTACATCTTCTTCAGTTCGGATCGGCGCGGATGGCCCGAGACATGGATGAGCGCGCCCGCATCGCCGTCCTCGACCACCTTGACGCCCTGGTCGATCAGGCCGTTCTTGATCTCCAGGATCGCCTTTTCATTGCCGGGGATGACGCGCGAGGAAAACAGCACCGTGTCGCCCGGCGACAGCTTGATGTGGCGCATCTCGTCGCGCGCCAGTTTGGCGAGCGCGGCGCGCGGCTCGCCCTGGCTGCCGGTGCACAGGATGACGGCGTTCTCGCGCGGCAGATAGCCGAACTCCTCCTCGTCGAGGAAGCGCGGCAGGCCCTCGAGATAGCCCAGCTCCGTTGCCACGTCGATCACACGCCTGAGCGAGCGTCCGAGCACCAGCACCTGACGGCCGGCGTCCCGCGCGGCCTCCGCGATTCCCTTGATGCGCCCGACATTGGACGAGAAGGTGGTGATCGCCACCCGCCCCTTCGCCTTCTCGATCTCCTTGCGGATGCCCTCGCCGACCGCCTGCTCGGAGGGCGACTCGCCCTCGCGCATGGCATTGGTGGAATCGCAGACCAGCGCCAGCACGCCCTCGTCTCCGAGCGCGCGGAACCTGGCCTCGTCGAGCGGCGGGCCGAGTTCCGGCGCGGGATCGAGCTTCCAGTCGCCCGTATGGATGACCATGCCCGCCGGCGTGCGGATCGCCAGCGAAACCGGTTCGGGGATCGAGTGGCTGACGGCGACCGCCTCGAAGGCGAACGGGCCGATCTCGAACTTTTCGCCTGCCCGATAGATCTCGACCGGAACCTTCGGCGCGCCCTGCTCCGCCTGACGCTTGGCCTCCAGCAGGCCGGCGGTGAAGGGGGTGGCCCACACCGGAACCTTCAGCATCGGCCACAGGTCGAGCAGCGCGCCGTAGTGATCCTCATGGGCGTGGGTGATGACGATGCCGGCGATGTCGTCGGCCTTGTCGGCGAGGAACTGGATGTCGGGCAGCACGAGCTCGATGCCGGGCTGGTCCGGTTGCGGGAACGTGACGCCGCAATCGACCACGATCCAGGTCTTCTTCGCCTTCGGTCCATAGCCGTAAAGGGCGAAATTCATCCCGATTTCGCCGAGGCCGCCCAGCGGCACGAAAACCAGCTCATTGTCAGCCATCAGGCCCTCTCCCCGGCGGTGGCCGAAGCCACCGCGCCGAAATGAACGTCGCCGGCGGCCACGGCGAACCGCTCGCCCTCCCGGGTGCGCATCACGAAGCGGCACTCCTCGTCGATCGTTTCGAAGACGCCGCGCCTCACCTTGCCGTCGATCGAGACGGCGACTTCCCCGCCAAGGCCCGCCGCGCGGCCCAGCCATTTGCTTCGCACCGCCGAAAGCCCCCTGCCCGGGTCCCAGAGCCGGTAGTTCGTCACCCAGGCATCCGACAGCGCCGTGAACAGTTCCTCGGCGCCTACCGGCGAGCCGAGTGCCGAAAGCGAGGTCGCCGGATAGGGCAGATCATCGGGATGCGACACCACATTGACGCCGATGCCGATCACGAGAGCGGGACGGCCCTGCGCGTCCATGCCCGATTCGAGCAGGATGCCGGCCAGCTTGGCGCCGTTGGCCAGCACGTCGTTCGGCCATTTGAGCTCGAAGCGACCGCCCCCCAGATTGCCGCCGTCGGGCGCGACCGCCACGCCGAGACCGGGAACCGCGGCCTCCAGCGCATCGCCCAGCGACAGGCCGGCCACGAAGCCGAGGGTGGCGGCCACGCGCAGGTCGGTTCCCGTCAGGAGCAGCGAGGCGGCGAGATTGCCGTGAGGTGTGGCCCAGGCGCGACCGCGCCGGCCCCGGCCGGTCTCCTGCCTCTTGGAAACGATCCAGAGCAGCCCCGGATCGCCGGCCGCGGCGCGTTCGAGCGCCAGCGCGTTGGTCGAACCGACGCTTTCATGCGCTTCCAGCCTGTAGCCGTCGCCGATTGCCCCCGGAGCGAGAGAGAACGCCATTCCTCAGAAGAATGTTGCCGCGGCCGCGCCCGCCATCGCCTCGATGGGGCCGCCGACCAGCATGTAGCCGAGCACGAAAAGGCCCGAGAGCATCAGAACGAGCCTCAGCTCCCCGGCCATCGGGACGAAACCGCCCAGCGGCTCGTCGAACCACATGATCTTGATGATGCGCAGATAGTAGTAGGCGCCGACCACCGAGGCGAGCACGCCCAGCACGGCAAGCGCGTAGAGGCCGGCGTCGATGGCGGCCAGGAAGACATACCACTTGGCCCAGAAGCCGGCGAGCGGCGGGATGCCGGTCAGCGAGAACATCAGGATCGTCAGGATCGTCGCCATCATCGGGTTGGTCGCCGACAGTCCCGCCAGGTCGTCGATCTGCTCGACCGGCCCCTCGCGACGGCGCATGGCCAGGATGAAGGCGAAGGTGCCGAGCGTCATCGACAGGTAGATCAGCATGTAGATGGCCACGCCGCGCACGCCGGCCTGGCTGTTGGCCGCCAGCCCGACCAGGGCGAAGCCCATATGGGCGATCGAGGAATAGGCCATCAGGCGCTTGATGTTCTTCTGGCCGATCGCCGCGAAGGCCCCGAGCGCCATCGACGCGATCGCGATGAAGACGATGATCTGCTGCCAGTCTGGCGCGACCGGCTGGAAGGCGTCCACCGTGACCCGCACCAGAAGCGCCATGGCCGCCATCTTGGGCGCGGCCGCGAAGAAGGCCGTGACGGGCGTCGGCGCGCCCTCATAGACATCCGGCGTCCACATGTGGAACGGCACGGCCGAGATCTTGAAGGCGAGCCCAGCCAGCACGAAGACGAGGCCGAAGACGAGGCCGAGCTGGCGCTCCGCTCCGGTCAGCGCCGCGGCGATCTCGGTAAAGCCGGTATTGCCCGTATAGCCATAGACGAGGCTGATGCCGTAGAGCAGCATGCCCGACGACAGCGCGCCCAGCACGAAATATTTCAGGCCGGCCTCGGTGGCGCGCACCGAGTCGCGGTTGATGGCGGCGACCACGTAGAGCGCCAGCGACTGCAGTTCGAGCCCGAGATAGAGCGCCAGCATGTCATCGGCCGAGATCATCAGCATCATGCCGAGCGTCGACAGCATGATCAGCACAGGGAACTCGAACTTGTCGAACTTCTCCTCGCGCGCGAAGCCGACCGACATGACGAGCGTCACCACCGAGCCCGTCAGCGTCAGCACCTTCATGAAGACGGCGAAGGGGTCGGACACGAAGGCGCCGCCGAAGGCCTGGCCATGGCCGGTGAACAGAACCAGCCACACGCCGGCCAGAAGCAGGAGCGCCACCGACAGGCCGTTGACGAGATTGGCGCCGCGCTCGCTCGAATAGACGCCGACCATGAGCAGCACCATCGCTCCGGCGGCCAGGATCAGTTCGGGCGTGGCCAGTGCAAGGCTCGTGGAGAGGTCGGCGGTCATCGTCTTCGCACCCGGCTACTGCTGCGCCGCGGTCGAGACCGAGGCCGCGGCCTCGACCGACGCGGAAACGCGGTTGATGAGATTGTCGACCGACGCCGCCGTCGGGTCGAGCAGCGCCGATGGATAGACGCCGAAGAAGATCACCAGCGCCACCAGCGGATAGATGACCGCCTTCTCGCGGGTCGACAGGTCGAGCATGCCCTTGAGGCTTTCCTTGGTCAGCGCGCCGAACACGACGCGGCGGTAGAGCCACAGCGCGTAAGCGGCCGACAGGATCACGCCGGTGGCCGCGAAGAGCGCGACCCATGTGTTGACGCGGAAGACGCCCAGAAGCGTCAGGAATTCGCCGACGAAGGCGCTCGTGCCCGGCAGGCCGACATTGGCCATGGTGAAGATCAGGAACACCACCGCGTATTTGGGCATGTTGTTGACCAGCCCGCCATAGGCGGCAATCTCGCGGGTGTGCAGCCGGTCATAGACCACGCCCACGCACAGGAACAGCGCGCCCGAGACGAGCCCGTGCGACAGCATCTGGAAGATGCCGCCCTGGATGCCCTCGGGATTGAGCGCGAAGATGCCCATTGTCACGTAGCCCATATGAGCGACGGAGGAATAGGCGATCAGCTTCTTCATGTCCTCCTGCATCAGCGCCACCAGCGAGGTGTAGATGATGGCGATGACCGACAGGGCGAAGACGAGGGGTGCGAGGTCCACCGAGGCGAGCGGGAACATCGGCAGCGAAAAACGCAGGAAGCCATAGCCGCCGAGCTTCAACAGGATGCCGGCCAGGATAACGGACCCCGCAGTGGGCGCCTCGACATGCGCGTCGGGCAGCCAGGTGTGCACCGGCCACATCGGCATCTTGACCGCGAAGGAGGCGAAGAAGGCAAGCCACAGCCAGGTCTGCATGCCGGCCGGGAAATCATGCTCCAGCAGAGTGGGAATGTCGGTCGTGCCCGCCTGCCAGTACATGGCCATGATGGCCAGAAGCATCAGCACCGAGCCGAGCAGCGTATAGAGGAAGAACTTGAAGGAGGCATAGACGCGCCGCTTGCCGCCCCACACCCCGATAATGATGAACATCGGGATCAGGCTGGCTTCGAAGAAGACGTAGAACAGCACCAGATCCAGCGCGCAGAAGACGCCGATCATCAGCGTCTCCAGGATCAGGAAGCAGATCATGTACTCCTTGACCCGCTTCTCGATCGCCTCCCACGACGCGAGAATGCACAGCGGCATCAGGAAGGTCGTCAGGATGACGAACAGCATCGAGATGCCGTCGACGCCCATGTGGTAGGCGACACCCGATTCCAGCCAGTCCATCTTCTCCACAAACTGGAAGCCCGGATCGGTCTGTTCGAAACCGACCCAGATGAACAGCGACACCACGAAGGTGAAAGTTGTCGTCAGCAGCGCCACGTTGCGGATGTTGCGCGTCGCGCCGGGGCTGTCTGCCCGGATGAACAGGATCAGCAGCGCGCCGACGAGCGGCAGGAAGGTGACAGTCGAGAGGATCGGCCAGTCGGTCATGGCTTAGAACGTGCTCCCGAGCATCATCCAGGTGACGAGCGCCGACACGCCGATCAGCATGGCGAAAGCGTAGTGGTAGAGATAGCCGGACTGCAGCTTGACGACGCGGGCCGTCACGTCCTGCACACGGGCCGAGATCCCGTCCGGACCCAGCCCGTCGATCACCGCGCCGTCACCCTTCTTCCAAAGCAGGTAGCCCAGGCGCTTGGCGGGGCGCACGAACAGGAAGTCGTAAAGCTCGTCGAAATACCACTTGTTGAGCAGGAACAGGTAGAGACCCCGATGCTGCTCGGCCAGCCTGGCGGGTGTCTCCGGCGCGCGGATGTAGAACTGGTAGGCCCCGGCCAGGCCGAGCAGCATGGCCACGAAGGGCGCCAGCTTCACCCAGAACGGGACCTCGTGGAACTCATGCAGGATGTGGTTGTCCGCGAGCGTGAACAGCGAGCCCTTCCAGAACACCTCGTATTCGTGGCCGATGAACCATTCATGGAAGATGACGCCGGCGAACAGCGCCCCGAAGGCCAGCACGAACAGCGGGGCCAGCATCACCATCGGCGATTCATGCACATGGTGCATGACCTCGTGGCCGGCCCGCGGCTTGCCGTGGAAGGTCATGAAGATCAGCCGCCAGGAATAGAAGCTGGTGAACATGGCGGCCACGGTCAGCGTGATGAAGGCGATCACGGACGCCGCGTTATGGCCGGCGAAGGCGCCCTCGATGACCGCGTCCTTGGAGAAGAAGCCGGCCGTGCCAACGATCGTGCCGGGAACGCCGACGCCCGTCAGCGCGATCGTGCCGATCACCATCATCCAGTAGGTGGTCGGGATGTGGGTGCGCAGCCCGCCCATCTTGCGCATGTCCTGTTCGTCGGAGACGGCGTGGATCACCGATCCGGAGCCGAGGAACAGCAGCGCCTTAAAGAAGGCATGGGTGAACAAGTGGAAGATGGCGGCCGAATAGAAGCCGAGCCCGATCGCCACGAACATGTAGCCGAGCTGCGAACATGTCGAATAGGCGATCACGCGCTTGATGTCGTTCTGCACCAGCCCGACGGTCGCGGCGAAGAAGGCCGTGATCATGCCGATCACCGTCACCACCAGAAGCGCGGTATGCGACAGTTCGAAGATCGGCGACAGCCGCGCCAGCATGAACACGCCGGCCGTCACCATGGTCGCGGCGTGGATCAGCGCGGACACGGGCGTGGGGCCTTCCATGGCGTCCGGAAGCCAGGTGTGCAGCGGCACCTGCGCCGACTTGCCCATCGCGCCCATGAACAAGAGCAGGCACACCACCGTCAGCGCGCCGGACTGCGTCAGCGTCCAGCCGAGGAAGGTGAAGACCGCCTCGCCGCTCTCAGCGTTCTCGCCGGCCATCGTCGCGGCATTGGCGAAGATCGTGCCGAGATCGACCGACCCGAACAGCACGAACACGCCGAAGATGCCGAGCGCGAAGCCGAAATCACCAACGCGATTGACCACGAAGGCCTTGATGGCGGCGGCGTTGGCGGACGGCTTCTTGTACCAGAAGCCGATCAGGAGATAGGACGCTAGGCCCACGCCTTCCCAGCCGAAGAACATCTGGACGAGATTGTCCGACGTCACCAGCATCAGCATGGCGAAGGTGAACAACGACAGATAGGCGAAGAAGCGCGGCCGGTGCGGATCGTGATGCATGTAGCCGATCGAATAGATGTGCACCAGCGCCGACACCGTGTTGACCACGACCAGCATGACCACCGTCAGCGTGTCGATCCTGAGCGCCCAGTCGGCCTGGAGCGCGCCCGATTCGATGAAGCGCAGCACCGGCACCGTGAAGGCCTCGCCCGCGCCGAACCCGACCTGGAAGAAGGCGATCCAGGACAGCAGCGCGGCCACCACGAGGAAGCCCGACGTGACATATTCGGAGGCCTTCGCCCCGATCGAGCGGCCGAAGAGGCCTGCGATCAGGAAACCGGCGAGCGGAAGGAAGACGATGGCTTGATACATGGAAGGCCGCCCCTCAGCCCTTCATCATATTGACGTCTTCGACCGCGATCGAGCCGCGGTTGCGGTAGAAGACGACGAGGATCGCCAGGCCGATCGCGGCCTCGGCGGCCGCCACGGTCAGCACGAAAAGCGCGAAGACCTGCCCGACGAGATCGCCCAGCGCGGCCGAGAAGGCGACGAAATTCAGGTTGACGGCCAGAAGGATGAGTTCGACCGACATCAGGATGATGATCACATTCTTGCGGTTCAGGAAGATGCCGAACACGCCCAGCGTGAACAGGATCGCCGAGAGGGTGAGATAGTGCGCGATGCCGACTTCCATCGTCAGATCCCCTTCCCCGTCTCGACCTTGCGCACCTCGATCGCGGTGGCCGGCGTGCGCGCCACCTGCGCGGGGATGGACTGGCGCTTGACGCCTTCCTTGTGGCGCAGCGTGAGCACGATGGCGCCCACCATCGCCACCAGCAGCACCATGCCCGCGATCTGGAAGAAATAGATGTAGTCCGTATAGAGGATGTCGCCGAGCGCGGCGGTGTTGTGGCGCACCGCGATGTCGGGGGTGGGCCGGGCCACCTCGGACGCGAGTTCGGGCACGAAGGTGTATCCGCCCAGCACGATGATGAGCTCGGCCGCCAGGACGATGCCAACCGTCGCGCCGATCGGCGCGTAGTGCAGCACGCCGCTCTTGAGTTCGACGAAATCGACGTCGAGCATCATGACGACGAACAGGAACAGCACCGCGACCGCGCCGACATAGACCACGATCAGGATCACGGCCAGGAACTCGGCGCCCGTCAGCAGGAACAGGGCAGCGGCGTTGAAGAATGTCAGGATCAGATAGAGGACCGAATGCACGGGGTTGCGGGCCGCGATCACCATGAAGGCCGCGGCGACCGCCACAAGGGCGAACAGATAGAAGAAGGCCGCTTCCAGTCCTGTCAGCATGGGTACCCCGAATTCACTTCCGACTCCGCCCGCCTCCGGGCGAAGCCGCGCGTTCCTTAGACGAGGCTCCGTCGCCCGTCTACCGTGCCCGGCCTACCGATAGGGCGAGTCGAGCGCGATGTTGCGCGCGAGCTCGCGTTCCCAGCGGTCGCCATTGGCCAGCAGCTTGTTCTTGTCGTAGTAGAGTTCCTCGCGCGTCTCGGTCGCGAACTCGAAGTTCGGCCCCTCCACGATCGCGTCGACCGGACAGGCTTCCTGGCAGAAGCCGCAATAGATGCATTTCACCATGTCGATGTCGTAGCGCACCGTGCGGCGCGTGCCGTCGTTGCGGCGCGGGCCGGCCTCGATCGTGATCGCCTGCGCGGGGCAGATCGCCTCGCACAGCTTGCAGGCGATGCAGCGTTCCTCGCCATTGGGATAGCGGCGCAGCGCGTGTTCGCCGCGGAAACGCGGGCTGACCGGCCCCTTCTCGTGCGGATAGTTCAGCGTCGCCTTCGGCGCGAAGAACTGCCTCATCGAGAGCACGAAGGCGTGTACGAATTCCAGCAGCAGAAGCGACTTGGCGGCTTGTGCGAGCGCGGACATGGTCACTCTCCAACAAAATAGGGCGCGACGAACCAGCCGATCAGCGGCAGCAGCACGAACTGGGAAGCGCCGGTGATCTGCAGGACGCGCTTGGTCTCCGGCAGGTCGACGCGGCGCGACAGCGCGCGAAGCAGCAGGAAATCGAGCGCGGCGATCAAGAGACCGACCATCGCGCCATAGACGGAAGCGATCATCAGGCCGACCCCGTCAGCTTCAGGACCGCCGCGGTTGCCACGACCATGAACAGCGAAAGCGGCAGGAACACCTTCCAGCCGAGCCGCATCAACTGGTCGTAGCGGTAGCGCGGCACGAACGCCTTCACCATCGCGAACATGAAGAAGCACAGAACCAGCTTCAGCACGAACCAGATGACACCCGGCACCCAGGTGAAGGGCGCGAAGTCGAAGGGCGGCAGCCATCCTCCCAGGAACAATATGGTCATCAGCGCGCACATCAAGACGATGGCGACATATTCACCCAGGAAGAAAAGCAGGAAGGGCGTCGACGAATACTCGATCATGTGGCCGGCGACGAGCTCGGACTCGGCCTCCACGAGATCGAAGGGCGGGCGGTTGGTCTCCGCCAGCGCCGAGATGAAGAACACGATGAACATCGGGAACAGCACCAGCCAGTGCCAGTCGAGGAAGGACCCCGGCAGGCCGACCATGGTGCCGATGCCGTCGCGCTGGGCCAGCACGATGTCGGTCAGGTTCAGCGACCCAACGGCCAGAAGCACCGTGACGATGACGAAGCCGATCGAGACCTCGTAGGACACCATCTGCGCGGCCGAGCGCAGCGCGCCGAGGAACGGATATTTCGAGTTCGACGCCCAGCCGCCCATGATCACGCCATAGACCTCCAATGAGGCGATGGCGAAGATGAACAGGATGCCGATATTGATGTCGGCGATCGCCCAGCCTTCGGCGACCGGGATCACCGCCCAGGCGGAGATCGCCAGCACGGCCGCGACGACCGGCGCCAGCAGGAACACGCCCTTGTTGGCGCCCGACGGGATGACCGGTTCCTTGAAGACGAATTTAAGAAGGTCGGCGAATGCCTGCAACAGGCCCCACGGGCCGACGACGTTCGGCCCCCGGCGAAGCTGCACGGCCGCCCAGACCTTGCGGTCGGCATAGAGCAGATAGGCAACACCGATCAGAAGCGTGACGATCAGGAAGACGGACTGACCCAGGACGATGAGCGCCGGCAGGACATATGTCGAAAAGAAGGTTTCCATGTCCCGCCCTATTCAGCCGCCTGCCGGAACCTGCCCCTGGCCAGCGCCGAGCATTCTGCCATGACGGCCGAGGCGCGCGCGATCGGGTTGGTGAGATAGAAATCGGCCACCGGCGACACAAAAGGCCGCGCGACGAATTCGCCGCCGCGACCGGCCAGCGCCTTGACCGCGTCGATGCTGGCCGGAGCGATCGCGTCGAGTTCGGCCAGATGCGGATGCGCCTCGTAGAGCTTCGCGCGAAGCTGGCCGAGCGTGTCGAAGGGCAGCTTGTGGCCCAGCACGTCCGACAGCGCCCGCAGGATGGCCCAGTCCTCTTTCGCCTCGCCCGGCGCGAAGCCGGCGCGGTTCGTCATCTGCGCGCGGCCCTCGGTGTTGACATAGGTCGCCGACTTTTCGGTATAGGCCGCGCCTGGCAGGATCACGTCGGCGCGGTGCGCGCCCGCGTCGCCATGCGTGCCGATATAGACGGTGAAGGCCTTGCCGGTCGCTTTCATGTCGATCTCGTCGGCGCCGAGCAGGAACAGCACCTCCATCGCGCCCATCATGCCGGCCACGTCCCTGCCGCCCTCGCCCGGCACGAAGCCGATGTCGAGGCCGCCGACACGCGCGGCCGCCGTATGCAGCACCGCGAAGCCGTTCCAGCCGTCCTTGACCGCGCCGACGACCATCGCCAGCTTCGCCGCCGCGGCGAGATTGGCCGCGCCGCCCTCGCCGGATATGGCGCCCTGCCCGACGATGATCAGCGGCCGTTCGGCTTTCTTGAGGACCGAGAGGAACCTGCCTTTGCCGGCGGCGAGGTCGCGCAGCGTCTCGGCGCCAGCACCCAGCATCTCGGCGTCATAGCGCAGATCGCCGACATCGCCGATCACCCCGATCGGCAGCGGGCCGGCGCGCCAGCGCTTGCGGATGCGCGTGTTGAGTACCGACGCCTCGAAGCGCGGATTGGAGCCGACGATCAGCACCGCGTCGGCGGCCTCTATGCCTTCGATGGTCGGGTTGAACACATAGGATGCGCGGCCGAGCGCCGGATCGAGAGCGGCGCCGTCCTGCCGGCAGTCGATATTGGCCGAACCGAGCGCCTCCATCAGCAGCTTCAGCGCGAACATCTCCTCCACGCCGGCCAGGTCGCCCGCGATCGCGCCGATCTTGCCGGGCTTCGTCTTCGCCACCCTGTCGCGGATCGCGCCGAACGCCTCGGCCCAGCTTGCGGTGACCAGCTTGCCGCCCTTCTTCACATAGGGCCGGTCGAGGCGCTGGGTACGCAACCCGTCCCAGATGAAGCGCGTCTTGTCGGAGATCCACTCCTCGTTCACCTGGTCGTTGATGCGCGGCATGATGCGCATCACCTCGCGGCCCCTGGAATCGACCCGGATCGCCGAGCCGACGGCGTCCATGACGTCGATCGATTCGGTCTTGTTGAGTTCCCACGGACGCGCCTGGAAGGCGTAGGGCTTCGAGGTCAGCGCGCCCACCGGGCACAGATCGATGACATTGCCCTGGAGCTCCGATGTCATCGCCTGTTCGAGATATGTGGTGATCTCGGCATCCTCGCCGCGCCCAATCAGGCCAAGCTCCGAGATTCCAGCCACTTCCGTCGTGAACCTCACGCAACGCGTGCAGTGGATGCAGCGCGTCATGATCGTCTTGACCAGCGGCCCGATATATTTGTCCTCCACCGCGCGCTTGTTCTCGTGATAGCGCGAGGCATCGACGCCGAAGGCCATCGCCTGGTCCTGCAGGTCGCATTCGCCGCCCTGGTCGCAGATCGGGCAGTCGAGCGGGTGGTTGATGAGCAGGAACTCCATCACCCCTTCGCGTGCCTTCTTCACCATCGGCGTGTTGGTGAAGATTTCCGGCGGCTGGCCCTCGGGGCCGGGGCGCAGGTCGCGCACGCCCATCGCGCAGGAGGCGGCCGGCTTGGGCGGCCCGCCCTTCACCTCGATCAGGCACATGCGGCAGTTGCCGGCGATCGACAGCCGCTCGTGGAAACAGAAGCGCGGTATCTCTGCACCAGCCTCTTCCGCCGCCTGCAGCAGCGTGAAGTGGTCGGGTACCTCGATCTCTTTCCCGTCGACCTTGAGCTTCGCCATGTCGTCTCAAACCCCTGCGGTCCCTGCCGCATTGACCCGCGCGTGGCGGGGATAAATCCGTCGGCCTCTCGCGTCTAGGCTCTGGCGCCCAGTTTTCTGGCCTGGCCCACCCAGTCGTCCCGCTGAATGCGCCCCTTGAAGCCCAGTTTCTCGTCGAGCCAGGCGATCTGCGCCTCGCCCAGCGCGGCGACCTGGTCGTAGGTCCAGATGCCCAGATCGTTGAGCACCGTCTCCAGCTTCGGCCCGATGCCGGCGATCGCCTTGAGGTCGTCAGGCGTCGCAGGTTTCGGGGCGGCGTCGGGCTTGAGCGCCGTGACGGCAGGGGCGACGGTTTCGCCCACGGTCTTGGCGGTGCTGTCGGCCGCCTTCGCGGTCTCGTTCGCCGCCTTTCCGACATCGCTCGCGGCCTGCTTCGCCGCCTTCTCGGTCACGGCCGACGCGTCGCGCGAGACGGCCTCCGCGTCCGCGACCAGCGTTCTGATGGCGGCCTTGGCCTGCGCCATGGACGATCCGGCGGGCCCGAAGGCCTCGGCATCGCCGTCGTCCGCGCCGTAATCCGACGCCATGATGCGTTGCGCGGCCGCGGCCATGCCGGCGGCCGAGCCCATCCACAGGCCGAGCATCTGGCTGGCCACCCCCATGCCGATCGCCGAACCGGCCGCCATCATCGCGGCGGGATGGGCCATCAGATTGGTCATGCCCTGCACCTCGCGCGGCAGGCCCGCGCCAAACGCCTTCGTCATCGTCTCATACTGCTTCATCTGGTCGGTCAGATAGTCTGGCATGAATGGGGTCGACATGGCTTTTGGCTCCCTTCGCCGTCGGTCCGCTCCCGCCCTTCCGTGGCCTTCCCTGTTACGGCGGGCCGGCCGCCCGCGCTCGTTGTTCTCACTCGGCCGCCACCAGCGCCGGTTCGGCACGATGGGCATTGCGCGAAAACTCGTCGATGCGGCGCTCGATCTCGGGGCGGAAATGCCGCACCAGGCCCTGGATCGGCCAGGCGGCCGCGTCGCCCAGTGCGCAGATCGTGTGGCCCTCGACCTGCTTGGTCACGTCGAGCAGCATGTCGATCTCGCGCTTGTGCGCCTCGCCACGCACGAGGCGCTCCATGACGCGCCACATCCAGCCAGTGCCCTCGCGGCACGGCGTGCACTGGCCGCAGCTCTCATGCTTGTAGAAATAGGACAGCCGCGCGATCGCCTTCACGATGTCGGTGGACTTGTCCATGACGATGACGGCCGCCGTGCCAAGGCCCGATTTGAGGTCGCGCAGCGAATCGAAATCCATCGGCGCGTCCATGATCTCGTCCGCCGGCACCAGCGGCACGGACGAGCCACCAGGAATGACGGCCAGGAGATTGTCCCAGCCGCCGCGAATGCCGCCGCAATGGGTGTCGATCAGCTCCCTGAACGGGATCGACATGGCCTCTTCCACCGTGCACGGATTGTTGACGTGCCCCGAGACGCAGAACAGCTTGGTGCCGGCATTGTTCGGCCGTCCGAAGGAGGCGAACCAACCGGCCCCGCGCCTGAGGATGGTCGGCGCGACCGCGATCGATTCGACATTGTTGACCGTGGTCGGGCAGCCATAGAGGCCGACATTGGCCGGGAATGGCGGCTTCAGCCTCGGCTGGCCCTTCTTGCCCTCCAGGCTTTCCAGAAGTGCCGTCTCCTCGCCGCAGATATAGGCGCCGGCGCCATGGTGGACGATGATCTCGAAGTCCCAGCCATTCTTGTTGTTTTTGCCGATGAGCTTCGCCTCGTAAGCCTCGTCGACGGCGCGCTGCAGCGCCTCGCGCTCGCGGATGAACTCGCCGCGCACATAGATGTAGGCCGCCTCCGCGCCCATGGCGAAGCCCGCCACGAGACACCCCTCGACCAGCGTGTGCGGGTCATGGCGCATGATGTCGCGGTCCTTGCAGGTGCCGGGTTCGGACTCGTCGGCATTGACCACGAGGTAGCAGGGCCGGTCGGTCTGCTTGGGCATGAACGACCATTTCAGCCCGGTGGGGAAGCCGGCGCCGCCGCGGCCGCGCAGGCCTGACGCCTTCATCTCGGAGATGATCCAGTCGCGCCCCTTGTCGATCAGCGCCCTGGTGTTGTCCCAGTGGCCGCGCGCCATAGCGCCGGCCAGCGACCGGTCGAACTGGCCGTAGATATTGGTGAAGATGCGGTCCTTGTCAGCGAGCATCGTCTACTCCGCAGGCTGGTCGATGATTTCGAGCCGCCGCTCTATGCGAACCAGCCGGCCGTCGACATGCCCAAGCGACTGATAAATATTCGCAATGTCTGTATGGGCGGAGCCGATCTCCGACGACAAGCCGCGAAGCTGACCCGAGATCGAATTCAGCCGATTGTCGACCTCTCCCAGCTTGTGTTCGATATTCGACAGACGCGCCGGCATCGCCTTGAGCACTTCATAGATCAGTTCGTTTGTCACTTCCGCCATTGAAGCACCTCAGCGCGGCTTCTTGCCGAAGACGCGCTCGTATTCGGCCGGCCCGCCCTTGGCGAGCGCCTTGGCCTGCCTGACCCAGTCCTCGCGCTCGATGCGGCCGTGGAACTTCAGCCTTTGGTCGACCCAGTCGCGCTCGGCCTTCTTCCAGGCGGCGACCTGGCCGTAGGTATAGATGCCGAGCTCGTTAAGGATGCCCTCGATCCTGGGCCCCACGCCCGAGATCATCTTGAGATCGTCGGGGCGCTCCGGCCGATCCATCCCCGCTGGACGGCCCTTCTCCGGCTTCGGATCGCCCTTGGCTGTGCCAGCGATCGCCATGGTCGGATTGACCGGGCCGGCCTCGGGCGCACGCTTCGGCTCGTCGCGCTCCGCCACGCCTGACGCGGTCGTGGCAACGGCCATGGTCGGATTGAGGCGCTTGTCGTCCTTGCGCCGCTTGCCCGCCGGTCCGATCGGCTCGCCGCGCAGTTCCTCGGGCGATTCCTTCGACGCCTGGTCGCGATGACCCTTGGGGTGCGCGCGCTTTTTTGCCTCGCCCTCGACCTCCGGATCGGCGCGGTCGGCCGCCGCCCTGTCCTCTTTCGGAGCTTCGACGCTGGCCTTCTTCTCGCCATTGGCGCTCGACTTCTTCGGCGACGGCGATCTGAGAGAGGGATCGGTCTCCGGCGCCCGCGTCTTCGGCTTGGCGGCCCGCGACGGCGGCACGACCGCCTCGTCGGATTTCGCGGCCTTTCTGGAAGCCCTGGCTTCGCGATCGCGCGTCGCCTTCAGCACGGCCTTCTCGTCCTTGAGCGAGGTCAGCCCGGCGGTCGGCGCCGAGACCATGCGGCCGTTTTGCGGCCCCGTCGGCACGCCGGCGCCCTTGCCGGCCTCGAACGCATCGATGATCTCTTCCAGCCGCTCCGGCGTCAGGTCCTCGTACGTGTCCTTGAAGATCATGACCATCGGCGCGTTCACGCAGGCGCCGAGACACTCGACCTCTTCCCAGGACAGCGTGCCGTCCTCGTTGGTGTGGAACTGCTCGGGATGGATCTTCGAGCGGCACACATCCATCAGCGCCTCAGACCCGCGCAGCATGCAGGGCGTCGTTCCGCAGACCTGGACATGCGCCTTGGTGCCGACCGGCTTGAGCTGGTACTGCGTGTAGAAGGTCGCCACCTCCAGGACGCGGATGAAGGGCATGTCGAGCATTTCGGCGATCGATTCGATCGCCGGCCTGGTCACCCAGCCCTCCTGCTCCTGCGCGCGCATGAGCAGCGGAATGACCGCCGACGCCTGCCGTCCGGCCGGATATTTCTTGATCGTCTGCCGGGCCCAGGCCGCGTTCGCCCTCGTGAAGGCGAAGCTGGCTGGCTGAACGCTGGCGTCTGCTAGGCGGCGTACTGACATTTCAGGCGGGTCTCTCGGTCCCGTTGAGTTCGAACAGCGGCATGATGCAGGCCTCGCAGGCGATCGCGATGCCCGCCTTTTCCTGCAGTTCCTCGGTCCACTCGCCGCCGGCTTCGGTCAGCATGTCCTGACAACCGACGCAATAGGCGTTGATGAGCCCGTCCTCGTCACGCGACCAGACCAGCCCGCGCGAGACCTTGTCGCTCAGCGTCGACACCAGATGGCTGCAGATGAAGGCCTCGTTCTGGAGACCATGCTTTTCGCACTGAAGCTGTTCGGTCATCTGTCCACCTCCCCAAAAACGATATCGAGCGAGCCGAGCAACGCCGACACGTCTGCCAGCATGTGGCCGCGGCACAGGAAGTCCATCGCCTGCAGATGCGCGAAGCCCGGCGCGCGCAGCTTGCAGCGATAAGGCTTGTTGGTGCCGTCCGACACCAGATAGACGCCGAACTCGCCCTTCGGCGCCTCGACGGCGGCATAAACCTCGCCCGCCGGCACGCGATAGCCCTCGGTATAGAGCTTGAAATGATGGATCAGCGCCTCCATGGACCGCTTCATGGCCGGGCGCTTGGGCGGGACGACCTTGCCGTCGGTGTTGGAAACCGGCCCGACCTTGTCCTTGCCGAGCAGCAGGTCGACACACTGGCGCATGATCCTGGCCGACTGGCGCATCTCCTCCATGCGGATCAGATAGCGGTCGTAGCAGTCGCCGTTCTTGCCGACCGGGATGTCGAAATCCATCTCCGCGTAGCACTCATAGGGCTGTGACTTGCGCAGGTCCCAGGGCGCGCCGGAGCCGCGCACCATCACGCCCGAGAAGCCCCAGGCCCAGGCGTCCTCCAGGCTCACCACGCCGATATCGACGTTGCGCTGCTTGAAGATGCGGTTGCCGGTGAGGAAATCGTCCAGATCCTTGACCGTTCCAAGGAACGGGTCGATCCACTTGCCGATGTCCTCGACGAGCTTGTCGGGGATGTCCTGGTGCACGCCGCCCGGCCGGAAATAGGCTGCATGCATGCGCGCCCCGGAAGCGCGTTCATAGAACACCATCAGCTTCTCGCGCTCCTCGAACCCCCACAGCGGCGGGGTGAGCGCGCCCACGTCGAGCGCCTGCGTGGTGACGTTGAGAAGATGCGACAGGATGCGGCCGATCTCGGAATAGAGCACGCGGATCACCTGGCCGCGCCGCGGCACCTCCATCTCCAGCAGCCGCTCCACCGCGAGCGCGAACGCATGCTCCTGGTTCATCGGCGCGACATAGTCGAGCCGGTCGAAATAGGGGATGGCCTGGAGATAGGTCTTGGCCTCGATCAGCTTTTCCGTGCCGCGGTGCAGGAGGCCGATATGCGGGTCGACGCGATCGACCACCTCGCCGTCGAGTTCCAGCACCAGCCGCAGGACGCCATGCGCGGCCGGATGCTGCGGGCCGAAATTGATGTTGAAGTTGCGGACGTTGTGTTCGGTCATTTTGGAATGCCCTCGGGCAGTCGGCAGTCGGCAGTCGGCAGTCGGTTCATCGGGCTGAATCTGGTCGCTGAATCGACCGGATCAGCCCCCGTAGCATGCGGCCGACCGCGTCGGCACGCGCCAGTATTGGCTCGAGGCCGGTTCCACCCAGCAACTCGACCTTCTCGGCAAGCAGCAGATGGGTCTCGAGTTCCTTCAACGATCCCTGTGCATTCCTCAGGAACTGCACGTAGCTGCCGGAGCTCTCGCGGCCATAGCCCTCGGCAATGTTGGCGGGAACCGACGCGGAAGCCCGCCTTATCTGCGCGGTCAGCCCGAACGCTTCCTCGCGCGGAAGGGCACGGGACAGTTTGTAGCATTCCGCGGCCAGCTCCATGGCTTCTTTCCAGACCCTCAGGTCGCGATACGAGCTTATGCCATTCTCGTCCGCCATCGACACTCCCATTGCCGACTGCCGATCTGCCGACTGCCCGCATCACTGCTTCGCCTTTTCATCGCCCGGAAGCACGTAATCAGTGCCTTCCCACGGGGAGAGGAAATCGAAATTGCGGAATTCCTGCTTGAGCTCGACCGGCTCGTAGACCACGCGCTTGACCTCGTCGTCGTAACGCACCTCGACGAAGCCGGTGAGCGGGAAATCCTTCCGGAGCGGATGCCCCTCGAACCCGTAGTCGGTCAGGATGCGGCGCAGGTCCGGATGGCCGGTGAACAGGATGCCGTAGAGATCGTAGGCCTCGCGCTCGAACCAGTCGGCGCCCGGATAGACGGGTGTAACCGAAGGAACCGGGGTGTCCTCGTCGGTCTCGACCTTGACGCGGATGCGCTGGTTCTGGCGCGGCGACAAGAGGTGATAGACGACGTCGAAGCGGCGCTCCCGGCCCGGATAATCGGCGCCTGAAATGTCGATGAAGGAGATGAACTGGCACTGCACGTCATTCTTGAGGAACGTCAGCACGTCGATGATCTCGTGCGCGGCGCAGGTCACGGTCAGTTCGCCGAAGGCGACCGTCGCCGTATGGACCTTCGAGCCCAGCTTCTCGCCGAGATAGGCAGCCAGTTCGTTGAGGGCTTCGCTCACTTATGGGACTCCAGTTCGCGGACCTTCATCGCACCTACCTCTCGATCGTGCCGGTGCGGCGGATCTTCTTCTGCAGGAGGAGAAAGCCGTAGAGCAGCGCCTCGGCCGTGGGCGGGCAGCCCGGCACATAGACGTCGATCGGCACCACCCGGTCGCAGCCGCGAACCACCGAATAGGAATAGTGATAATAGCCGCCACCATTGGCGCATGATCCCATCGAGATCACGTAGCGCGGCTCCGGCATCTGGTCGTAGACCTTCCGAAGCGCGGGCGCCATCTTGTTGGTCAGCGTGCCGGCCACGATCATCACATCGGACTGGCGCGGGCTCGCGCGCGGCGCGATGCCGAAGCGTTCAGCGTCGTAGCGCGGCATGGAGAAGTGCATCATCTCCACCGCGCAGCAGGCGAGCCCGAACGTCATCCACATCAGCGAGCCTGTGCGCGCCCATGTGATCAGTGCCTCGGACGAGGTGACGACGAAACCCTTGTCGGACAGTTCGGAATTCAGCTCGCCGAAGAAGCGGTCGTCTGAGCCGATGGGCTTGCCTGTGTTGGGATCGATGATCCCCTTTGGCTTCGGAGCGACGAGCGTGTCGGTCTGGTTTGTCAGTCCCATTCCAGCGCTCCCTTTTTCCACTCATATATGAAGCCGATGGTCAGAACGCCAAGGAAGACCATCATCGACCAGAAGCCGAGCATGCCGATCTCGCCGAACGAAACCGCCCAGGGAAACAGGAACGCCACTTCCAGATCGAAGATGATGAACAGGATCGAGACGAGATAGAAACGCACGTCGAATTTCATGCGCGCGTCGTCGAAGGCGTTGAAGCCGCATTCATAGGCCGAGAGCTTCTCGGGATCCGGGTTCTTGTAGGCGACCAGGAAGGGCGCGACGATCAGCGCCACGCCGACGGCCAGCGCCACTCCCATGAATATGACGATCGGCAGATAGGATTGTAGCAGTCCGTCCATGCTGCGCCTTCCGTTGCGGCCGCCTCATCGCGCGCAGGCTCATGCCCGGTTCGCCCTCGCGTCACGGCCCGCACCGGGTCCTGGCGTTGCGAGACGAGGCGGCATTTCAATTGGATGAAACCCCGAGGCCGCGCCCATGCTGCGTTGCGGCGAGGGTTAGCGCAGCCGCCATTGGGGCGCAAGTCAAACATCCGGTCCGGCGCCGCTTCCGGAGCGTTTGCCGCGCGACGCTAGACCGTCAGGTAGCCGCGCACATCCGCCCGGTCCAGATCGGCGGCCGGCCCGGTATGCACGATCAGGCCGCGATCCATGATGTTCACCTCGTCGGCGAGCTCGCGGCAGAAGTCGAGATACTGCTCGACAAGCAGGATAGCGATCCCGGCGCTGTCGCGCAAATAGCGTATCGCGCGGCCTATGTCCTTGATGATCGAGGGCTGGATCCCTTCCGTCGGCTCGTCGAGCACCAGAAGCTTCGGCCGCGTCACCAGCGCTCGGCCGATGGCAAGCTGCTGCTGCTGGCCGCCCGAAAGGTCGCCGCCGCGCCGGCCGAGCATGTCGTTGAGCACCGGAAACAGCTCGAAGACGTGGTCGGGGATCGTCCTTTCGCCGCGCCTGAGCGGCGCGAAGCCGGTTTCCAGGTTCTCGCGCACCGACAAGAGCGGAAATATCTCCCTGCCCTGCGGCACGAAAGCGATGCCCGACCGGGCGCGGTCATACGCCGCGCTCCGGCCGAGCGCCTTCCCCTCGAAGGCTATGGTTCCCGCCGACGGGCGGTGATGTCCGACGATGGCGCGCATCAGGCTGGTCTTGCCGACGCCGTTGCGCCCCAGCACGCAGGTGATGCTGGCCGGCCGCGCCTCCAGCGATACGCCGCGCAACGCCTGGGCCGCGCCGTAGTGAAGCGTGAGATCGGAGACGGTCAGCATGAGGGCGCTGCTCCCTTGACGAAGAGGCTAGACCCTTTCACGGCCAGGTGGAATCGTTCTGCCGGAGGGCGTTTGGCCGAAGGTCGAGGGTTTCGTCGATGGTCGTGGTGGACCCACGTCGGAGACGAAACCCGAAGGATTTCGGCCAAATGCACCCGGCCCGAAGGGTTTGCCGCTGGCGGGCGCCCGGTGCGTCGAACCGCTCGGCCGTGGCACCACCACGACCATCGCGTCTCTCCTGCCGGATCACCTCGCCATCGGGCAAACAGAACTGTTTCCATCTGACCGTGAAAGGGTCTAGGACGAGCACCCCTCATCCTACCTCGCTTCGCTCGGCCACCTTCTCCCACAAGGGGAGAAGGGACGGTGGTTGGGACGACCGCTTCTGCTGATCGCCAGCGCTCGTGGTTTTGCGGAAACGGTAATGCAGCGCGTCCCCTTCTCCCCCTGTGGGAGAAGGTGCCTGAACGAAGTGAAGGCGGATGAGGGGTATTGGACGCAGGCCCTTCGACAGCAACAAAATACTTCTCAATCGGAACCCGCCACATCCCTACCTCCCCAGATAGACTTCGATGACGCGGCTGTCGGACGAGACGTGGTCGAGCGAGCCTTCCGACAGGACCGAACCCTCGTGCAGGCAGGTCACCTTGACGCCGAGTTCGCGCACGAAATGCATGTCGTGCTCGACCACGATGACGGAATGGTCGCGGGCGATATCGCGCAGCAGCCGCGCCGTCTCCTCGGTCTCGGCGTCCGTCATGCCCGCCACCGGCTCGTCGACGAGCAGGAGCTTGGGGTCCTGCGCGAGCAGCATGCCGATCTCCAGCCACTGCTTCTGCCCATGGCTGAGACTGGCGGCCAGGTCGTCGCGCCGCGCGCCGAGCCGGATCGTCTCAAGGATCGCGTCAATGCGGCGCGCCTGCTCTCCGGTGCCGGCGTGGAACAGGGCGGGAAAGATCGAGCGAGGCCCTTTCAGCGACAGGATGAGATTGTCCTCGACCGTGTGGCTTTCGAAGACGGTCGGCTTCTGGAATTTCCTGCCGATCCCCATCATGGCGATGTCGGCCTCGTCATGGGCCGTCAGGTCGACGGAACCGTCGAAATAGACCTCGCCGGTGTCGGGACGGGTCTTGCCGGTGATGATGTCCATCATCGTGGTCTTGCCGGCCCCGTTCGGCCCGATGATCGCGCGCATTTCGCCCTTGTCGAGCACCAGCGACAGGTTGTTGATCGCCCGAAACCCGTCGAAGGAGACCGATACGCCGTCGAGATAAAGAAGGGTGTCGTGACGCGGCATGGCTCTACTCTGCAGGCGACGGTCTGGTGAGCGCGTCGTCGGATGCTTCCGACGCCTGGCGCCGGAACAGGCCCGCTAGGCGCTCTGTCGAAACCAGCCCCAGGATCCCCTTCGGCAGGAAGATCGTGACGGCCACGAACAGGCCGCCCAACGCGAACAGCCACAGCTCCGGATAGGCGATCGTAAAATAGGATTTCGTCACATTGACCAGCACCGCCCCGATGATCGGCCCGACCAGCGTCCCGCGCCCGCCGAGCGCCGTCCACACCACGACCTCGATCGAGTTGGCCGGGGCGAATTCACCGGGGTTGATGATGCCGACCTGCGGCACGTAGAGCGCGCCGGCGATACCCGCGATCGCCGCCGAGACGGTGAAGGCGAACAGCTTCACGTTCTCCGGCCGCCAGCCGATGAAGCGCGTGCGGCTTTCGGCGTCGCGCATCGCCACCATCAGCTTGCCCAGCTTGGAATTGACGATCGACGAGCAGATCAGGAACGCCGCCGCCAGCATCAGCGCCGACGCCGCGAACAGCCCGGCCCGCGTGCCGCTTCCCCGGATCGGAAAGCCGAGGATCTCGCGAAAGTCGGTCAGGCCGTTGTTGCCGCCGAAGCCCATGTCGTTGCGGAAGAAGGCGAGCAGCAGCGCATAGGTCATGGCCTGGGTGATGATCGACAGATAGACGCCGGTGACGCGGCTCCTGAAGGCGAACCAGCCGAACACGAAGGCAAGCAGGCCCGGCACGGCGATCACCATCAGGGCCGCGAACCAGAACTGGTCGAAGCCGTGCCAGTACCAGGGCAGCCGGTCCCAGTTGAGGAACACCATGAAATCTGGCAGCAGCGGATTGCCGTAGACGCCCCGGTCGCCGATCTGGCGCATCAGATACATGCCCATGGCGTATCCGCCGAGCGCGAAGAAGGCGCCGTGACCGAGGGACAGGATGCCGCAATAGCCCCAGACCAGGTCGAGCGCGAGCGCCAGCATGGCGTAGCACAGATATTTGCCCAGCAGCGGCACCAGATAGTTCGGCACCCTGAGCGGATGGCCGATCGGCAGGAGCAGGTTGGAGGCCGGCACGAGCACGGCAACCGCCACCAGCAGGCCGATCACCCACCATGCCCTGCCGTCGAGGCCGCGAAGGAGTGCCCGCGTGATCATGCCTCGACCGCCCTTCCCTTGAGCGCGAAGAGGCCGCGCGGACGCTTCTGGATGAACAGGATGATGAAGACCAGCACCAGCACCTTGGCCAGCACCGCACCGGTATAGGGCTCGAGGAACTTGTTGAACACGCCAAGCGTCATGGCGCCCACCAGCGTGCCCCACAGATTGCCGACGCCACCGAACACCACCACCATGAAGCTGTCGATGATGTAGCTCTGGCCCAGATTGGGCGACACGTTGGATATCTGCGACAGCGCCACGCCCGCCAGGCCCGCTATGCCGGAGCCGAGCCCGAAGGTCATGGCGTCGATCCACGGCGTTCTGATGCCCATGGAGGCCGCCATGCGCCTGTTCTGGGTGACGGCGCGCATCTGCAGGCCGAGCGCGGTCTTGCGCATCACGACGAGCAGCATCGCGAACACGACCAGCGAGAACACGATGATCCACAGCCGGTTGTTGGTGATCGACATGCCGCCGACATCGAAGGCGCCCGACATCCATGACGGGTTGCCGACCTCGCGGTTGGACGCGCCGAAGATCGTGCGCACGGCCTGCTGGATGATCAGCGACAGGCCCCAGGTGGCCAGCAGCGTCTCAAGCGGCCGCCCGTAGAGGAAGCGGATGACACCGCGCTCGATGGCGATGCCGATCAGCGCCGTGACGAGGAAGGCCAGCGGCAGCGCGATCGCCAGCGACCAGTCGAACAGCCCGGGCGCGCTGGTGCGGATGACCTGCTGCACGACATAAGTGGTGTAGGCGCCCAGCATCACCATCTCGCCATGCGCCATATTGATGACGCCCATGACGCCGAAGGTGATCGCAAGCCCGATCGCCGCCAGAAGCAGGACCGATCCAAGCGACAGGCCGTACCAGACATCCTGCCCCAGCCCCCACAGCTTCAGCGAGCGCTGGATGGAGGCGATGCCCGCATCGATCGTGGGAATGACGTCGTCGGCTACGCTCGTGCGCGCATTGTCGAGAATGCCGATGGCCTCGCGCCCGCCGCGATCGACGATGGTGTCGACAGCGGCGGCCAATTCATGCTGGGAGGACGTGCCGTCACGCAGGACGGCGACGGCGCGAACCTCCTCCATCACCTTGCGCACGGCCGGGTTGTCCTCTTGCGCCAGGGCCTCGTCGATGACCGGGATCGTCTCGGCATCGGCGTTCGAGAACATGCCTTGCGCGGCGGCGATCCGGCGCCCCGGATCGGGGCTCATCAGCGTCAGCGCGCCGATGGCGGTGCGCACCTCGCGGCGGATCAGATTGTTGACCCGCACCTGAACGAGTTCGCTCTTGGCAAGCGTTCCGACCTCCTCGCCGGTCGCCACGTCGGTAGCGACGACGTCGCCGCCTTCCGCGTCCTTGATGGTGACGATAGCCCCGCCGTCGGGCAAGGCATGGAGATCGCCTGCCTCCAGGCGGCGCAGGATCGGCACCAGGGCCGGCTCGCCGGTCCGTGCCAGTTGACCGATGATCTCGGCGCGGTCGCGATAGCTCCCCTCCGGAAGCAGCCTGAGCAGGCGCGCCGCCTCGCCGCCGGGATCGAGCGTCTCGTCCTGCGCGGCGGCGGGCGCGGACGCGACGAGCGCGGCCAGCCAGGCCAAAGCCAGGATACGAAGAAGAAGAGCGGTCGCGGCTCTCATGAAGTCCCCTGATGCCAGGTCCCGATCGTCGGGCGCTTCTCGCGGGAGGCCGGAGACGACCCCGGCCTCCCGCGCGTGGACAGGCCGGTCAGGAACCGCCGCCGCAGGTCTTGGTCTCGGTATTGTAGTTTCCGCACTGGATCGGATCGGTCCAGTCGGCTGTCAGCGGCTTCGATTCGGGCAGGAAGTCCGACCAGGCGTCGCCCTCGACGAGACCGTCTGTCTCCCAGACCACGTCGAACTGTCCGTCGGCCTGGATTTCGCCGATGAGCACGGGCTTGGTGATGTGGTGATTGGGCAGCATCCTGGCCGTGCCGCCGGTCAGGTTCGGCACCTCGACGCCAACGATCGCATCGATGACGGCGTCGGCATCCGTCGAACCGGCCTTCTCGACCGCCGCGACCCACATGTTGAAGCCGATGTAGTGAGCTTCCATCGGATCGTTAGTCACGCGCTCGGCATCACCGATGAATTCGTTCCAGGCCTCGATGAACGCCTTGTTCTCCGGTGTGTCTACCGACATGAAATAGTTCCAGGCGGCCAGGTGGCCGACCAGCGGCGCGGTGTCGAGGCCGGCCAGTTCCTCCTCGCCGACCGAAAAGGCGACGACGGGAATGTCGACGGCGTCGATGCCCTGGTTTCCGAGTTCGCGATAGAAGGGCACGTTGGCATCGCCATTGATGGTGGAGACCACGGCGGTCGCCTTGCCGGCCGAGCCGAAGGCCTTGATGTCGGACACGATCGTCTGCCAGTCGGAATGGCCGAACGGCGTGTAGTTGATCATGATGTCCTCGGCCGCGACGCCCTTGTCCTTGAGATACTGCTCGAGGATCTTGTTGGTCGTCTGCGGATAGACATAGTCGGTACCGGCCAGCACCCAGCGTTCCACGCCGACATCGTTCATCAGATAGTCCACGGCGGGTATCGCCTGCTGGTTCGGCGAGGCACCGGTGTAGAAGACGTTGCGCTGGCTCTCCTCGCCCTCATACTGGACCGGGTAGAACAGAAGGCCGTTCAGTTCCTCGAAGACCGGCAGCACGGACTTGCGGCACACCGAGGTCCAGCAGCCGAAGACGGCGTCGACCTTCTCGACCTCGATCAGTTCGCGCGCCTTTTCGGCGGCAAGCGGCCAGTCCGACGCGATGTCGACGACGACAGGTTCGAGCTTCCTGCCAAGCAGGCCGCCCTTTTCGTTCTGCTGCGCGATCAGCATCAGCATCACGTCTTTCAGCGTGGTTTCCGAGATCGCCATCGTGCCCGACAGCGAATGCAGCACGCCGACCTTGATCGTGTCCTCGTCCTGCGCCCGGGCCGCGCCCGAAATGGTCAGGCCGGCCGCGATCACCCCCGCCGCGGCATAGCCCATCCAGTGTCTGGAGAAGCGCGTCATGTTCATGCCTCCGATTATGATTTGTTGCACCGGCAGGGTCGACGCAATGGGCGTGCCAGTTCCCGAAGGCTTGCAACGAAAAACAACGTCTCCTTATGATTTCAATCGCTTATGACGGACAGACCTGCCCGGTGGCGGGGAACCGGACGCCTGTTTCCCGCCCGCCATCCGCAGGCTGCACAGTTTCAAAGCACGTTTCTTGAGCACGAAATGTGCATGCGCAAATATTGTGCAGCCAGCTGATCCAGGCTTCGCGGGGCACAAAAAAGGCGCGAAGGACGATGCCTTCGCGCCAGGGAAAAACCGGGCAACCTCACCGACGAGGAAATCGCCGACCCGTCGGCCTGGTGCGCCTCGATCGCGATCAGCGTCACCATGCCCGAACGAGCCGGCGCGCCGCGGCGGCCGTCAGGTCAGCGGGACGAGATAGATCTCGACGCGCCGGTTCGCCGCGCGGCCCTCGGGGGTGTCGTTGGAGGCGATCGGATCGCTCTCGCCATAGCCGTTGACGGCGAAGCGGCGCGGATCGACCCCCTGCCCCGCCAGATAATCGGCGACCGAATAGGCGCGCCGCTGCGACAGCCGGTCGTTATAGGAGTCGCTGCCGGTCGAATCGGTATGGCCGTTCACGTCGACCAGGGTGCGATTGTATTTGCGCAGCACGATCGCCACCGAATTCAGCACCGGATAGAAGCTCGACTGCACCGCGTCCTCGTCGGTGCGGAATGTGACGTCGGACGGCATGTTGAGCACGATGCGGTTGCCCTCGCGGCTCACAGAGACGCCGGTGCCTTGCAACTGCGCGCGCAGTTCGGCCTCCTGCCGATCCATGAAGTTGCCGATGGCGCCGCCCGCGAGCGCGCCCACGCCCGCGCCGATCAGGGCGTTGCGGCGATCGTTTCCGCCGCCCAGCGCCATGCCCGCGAGCGCGCCCAGACCCGCGCCGATGGCCGCGCCACCCGCGGTGTTGGAAACCTTCTGCTCACCGGTATAGGGATCGGTGGTGCAAGCGGCTGCGAACACCGCCACGGAAAGCACTGCGGCTGCGGTTCTGATCTTCATGATTGGCCCTCATCCTTCTTTCGCGGCGCCCCGCGCATTTCGTCCCGGCGCACTCTATTGCAGATCGCGGCCGCCAGCGAAAGACGTGCCGGCCTGTCTCCTCCTGTCGACTTTGCCGCGATGCAAATCCATTTACCGTTGCTTTAGAGGCCATGGATAAGGTGACGCATGGGGAAGCTACCGGCTTGACCCGGCGCTACCGCTATGGAGGCGGTAAACGTGGAGGGCCGGCCGGGGAAGTGATTTCGCATGACGGCTGCGACGGCGACCAGGCAAGGCGCGAGTGACATCGCGACGACCATTGCGAACGCGCTGCGCGAATTGGGCGTACCGGGCCTGCCGCGCAACTACGAACTCCTCTACGAGGTGTTTACCGGCACGAACGAGACGCTGCAGGGCGAATTCTTCGCGCTCGGCAACCGCGCCACCCAGGAACAGCTCGACGGGCTCGGCCGCAAATATCTGATGCAGTCCAACGGCTACGGCATCGTGGAATCGGCCCGCGCCCAGATCGAGGTCAAGCTCGACGAGATTCGCGAACTCCTCAACCGCGAGCGCGATTCGCTCGACAAATACGGTCTGATCCTCGACCGCACGTCGGACGGCCTTAACGGCCGTGACGCAGTCACCAAGGAATTCCTCCAGAAGATCCTGGCCATCACCACGGCCGCGACCGAGACCACCCGCCAGCAGAGCCAGCAGATCGCCAGCTCGATCGTCGACAAGTCGGCCGAGCTGGAATCGGTCAAGACCAAGCTCGAGGAATACAAGAAGCTCGCCGACACCGACGCCCTGACGCAGATCGGCAACCGCCGCGCCTTCGACGCGGCGCTTTCGGGCCTCTACGCCTCGAAGAGGGCGACCATGTTCGGCTCGCTCCTGCTCATCGATATCGACCGCTTCAAGGAGATCAACGACCGGTTCGGCCACCCGGTCGGCGACCGCATCATCCAGCTCGTCGCCGGCATCCTGCGCGATTCGGTCGGGGATGGCGGCTTCGTGGCGCGCACCGGTGGCGAGGAGTTCGCGATCGTGATCGAGGGACTGCCCGAGGAGTCGGTCGCGAAACTGGCGGAACGGCTGCGCGCCGAGATCGAAGGCACCACCTTCGCCAATCGCGAGAGCGGCACCAATTACGGCCCGGTGACGGTATCGGCCGGCATCTGCATGGCCTCCGAGGCGTCGGGCCCCGCGGACCTCTATGCCAAGGTCGACGGCGCCATGTACGCGTCCAAGGTCAATGGCCGCAATCGCGTTACCCGGCATTCCGCCATGAGCGCCGGGGCCGCGTCGAAGAACTGGATGCTCTACCGCAGCGAATAGGCCGGGGCCAGCTGCGCGACTCAGCCCTTGCCGAGCAGCGCCAGATTGGCTTCCACCACCGGATCGCCTGGCATGCCGGCCCTGGCCTCGGCCAGCAGTTTGGCCGCCTTCGCGCGGTCGCCGCGCAGCAGCGCCGAATAGCCCATATTGTTCACGATGCGCGGCTGGCGGCCGGCCAGCTTGACCAGTTGTTCATAGGCCCTGTCGGCGAAGTCGAAGCGGCCGAGCTGGTCGTAGGACGCGGCAAGGCCGAGCCAGGCTTCCCTGTTGGTCGCGCTCAGTTCCACCGCCTTGCGGAAATGCTTCTCCGCCAGACCGTAATTGCCGTCGCGGAACTGCGCCTTGCCCCTGGCCAGGTCGTCGGCGCTGACATCGGCCGTCGCCGGCGACAGCGCCGAGGTGCTGGTCGTGTCGATCGCGCCGAAATTCGATGTCGTGCAGCCCGCGGCCAACAGCGCCGCCGCGCACAATGAGCCTGTCAGAATGCCTGGAAACTTCACCGCCCCGTCCCCTTGCCCGTTCGGGTCTTCCCACTGCAACGACGCTAGCAGAGGCGGGTTAAGCGAGGGTGGGACAATGGCCGCGAATTGAGGCGCCAGATTTACCCTTCGGCAACCATGGCGCTCACGGGGAGGACAGCTTCACGATGATGGGGATCAGCGCCACCATCATCACCACCGGCAGGATGCAGACCGTGACCGGCACCGACATCTTGGCCGGCAGCGCATGCGCCTTCTCCTCCGCCAGCGACATGCGCTTGTGGCGCATCTCGTCGGAGAAGACCCTGAGCGCGCCCGACAGGCTGGTGCCGAGTTCGCGCGACTGCTGCAGCAGCGTCGCGAAGGAGCGAACCTCGTCAACGCTCAGCCGCTCGGCCAGCGATTTCAGCGCGTCGTCCAGGTTCCGGCCGGCACGCAATTCGATCGACACCAGACGCAGGTTCTGCGCCAGCGCCGGATAGGTCACCAGAAGCTCGCGCGACACCCGCTCGATCGCCGCTTCCATGCTCATGCCCGCATCGGCGCACACGATCATCAGATCCATGAAATCGGGAAAGCCGTTGCGGTATTCCAGGGTCCGCGCCCTGGCCTTCTGGGACAGCACCAGGCCCGGCAGGAAATAGCCCGCGCCGCCGGACAGGCCGACGAACATCCAGCGGTTGGTCGCGGCCGCTTCGCCCCCGTAAATCAGGCCCAGCGCGAAGGCCGCCAGCGCGAGACACACCGCGCCGCCGATGCGCACGACGAAGAACAGGCCGACCGCGCGCGGATCCATATAGCCGGCCTGGATGAGCTTGAGCCGGAGGCGCGCCACGTTTTCGGGGTCGCTGCGCGCATAGAATTCCTGGGCGGTCTTCGCCGCCTTTTCATGCACCTCGATCGCCGGCTTGCGGCGCGCGGGCGGTTCGTCATCCGTGGCGCTGGCCGCCCGGAGCCGCCGGCGGATATCCGTGCGCCCGCTTGGCGCCAGCGCCGACGGCAGGATCGCCGCCGCGCCGCCGACCAGGAGCAGCGCGGCCGCCAGCATCATCGGCGAAACCGAGGGCAGCGATTGCGCGAGGCTGGCCAGCAGATCCATCTCAGAACCGGAAATTGGACATCTTGAACATGGCGAAGTTGCCGATCACCAGCCAGAACAGCGTCGCGCCGATCAGGTACCAGGTCAGCGGCTTGTCCATCACGTCGGCGTAGAGGTCGGGCGCCATGACGGTGATCGCGGCCGCCAGCAGGGCCGGCACCGCGGTCAGGATATAGGCCGAGATGCGCCCCTCGGCCGAAATGGCGCGCACCTTGCGCCTCAGCTTGCCGCGCTCGCGGATCACCTGCGCCAGCCCGTCCAGGATTTCGCGCAGATTGCCGCCGGTCGTCGACTGGATCGACACCGCCGTGATGAACAGCGGCAGGTCCTCGTGCCCGACGCGCTGGAACATCGCGTTCAACGCCGAGACCAGGTCGGAGCCGAAGGTGACCTCGTCGGCGACCATGCCGAATTCCGACCCGATCGGATCGGCCATTTCGCGTGCCACCATCGAGATCGCGACCGGCACGGGATGGCCGGCCTTGAGGCTGCGCGTGATCAGCTCCAGCGCCTCGGGAAGCTGGAGGCCGAAACGCTTGTGACGGCGCTTCCTCAGCGAGCGCAGCACCATCACCGGCAGGATGATCGCGACAGGCGGCACGGCCAGCATCGCCCAGACCAGCGGAACGCCCTTCCAGGCGAGCAGGACGCCCGCCGCCAGCGACGCCGCCGTCGTGAACGTCAGGAAGCGCGGCAGCGGCATGACAAGGCCGGATTGCGCACGCAGTTCCTTCAACCCGTCGAGCGACAGGCGCGAGCGCCCCTCCAGCCCGCGTTCCTTTCTGAGCTGGATCAGCACCTGTTCCTGGCTGACCTTGCCGTCCTGCAGCTTGATGCGCCGGTTGATCGCCTTGCGCCGGTCGGACGATCCGGCATGCAGCATGTAGGCGGCTTCCGCGATCAGGATGCCGGCGATGGCCGCGGCCGCGTAGATGAACCACAGACCGGTCATCGCCTCACTCCAGCGGCCGTCCCGGCTCGAACACCCGGCCGGGGAACTCGATGCCGATCGCCTTCAGGTCGTCGAGGAAGCGCGGCCGGATGCCCGTGGCCTCGAAATGGCCGATGATCCTGCCGTCCGCCTCGATGCCGGTGCGCACGAAGCGGAAGATCTCCTGCATCTGGATGACCTCGCCCTCCATCCCCGTCACCTCGGCCACGCTGGTGACCTTGCGCTTGCCGTCCGACAGGCGGGTCAACTGAACGATGATGTCGAGCGCCGACGAGATCTGGCTGCGGATCGAGGCGACCGTCATCGGCATGCCGGTCATGCCCAGCATCTGCTCCAGGCGGCCGATCGCGTCGCGGGGCGTGTTGGCGTGGATCGTCGCCATCGAGCCTTCATGGCCGGTATTCATCGCCTGGAGCATATCGAAGGCCTCCTCGCCGCGGCATTCGCCCAGGATCACCCGGTCCGGCCGCATGCGAAGCGCGTTCTTGACGAGGTCGCGCTGCTTCAGTTCGCCATGGCCCTCGATATTCGCCGGCCGGGTCTCCATGCGCGCCACATGCGGCTGCTGGAGTTGCAGTTCGGCCGCGTCCTCGATCGTGATCAGGCGCTCGTCCTCGGGAATGAAGGCCGACAGCGCGTTCAGCATCGTCGTCTTGCCGGTGCCCGTGCCGCCCGAGATGATCGTCGTCTTGCGGGCATGGACGGCCGCCGCCAGCACCTCGGCCATGTCCTTGGTGATCGCGCCGAACTCGACCAGCTTGTGCAGGCCGAGCTTGTTTTTCGAGAACTTTCGGATCGAGACCAGCGGCCCGTCCACCGCCACGGGGCGAATCGCGGCATTGAAGCGCGACCCGTCGAGCATGCGCGCGTCGACCATGGGCTGCGATTCGTCGACCCGGCGTCCGACCGCCGCGACGATCTTGTTGACGATGCGCAGGAGATGCGCCTCGTCCTTGAACGGCACATGGATCTGCTGGAGCTTGCCCGATCGCTCCACGAAGCAGTTCTCGTGGCCGTTGATGAGGATGTCGTTGATCGACGGGTCCTTCAGCAGCGGCTCCAGCGGGCCGAGCCCGACCATCTCGTCGACGATGTCGTCGACCAGTTCCTCCAGTTCGGCCACGTTGATCGCCATCCGCTCGGCGCGTGTCTTCTCCGAGACGAAATCATGCACCTGCCGGCGCATCTCGTCGCGGGGAAGCCGCTCGAGCGCGACCAGGTTGATCTCCTCGATCAGCGCCCGGTGCAGCCTAACGCGCGCGTCCACCACCTTGTTGGAAGCCTTGGCGACGGGCGTGCCTTCCGGCTTCGGCGGCTCGGCCTTGCGCAGCGTCGGTATCGTCACCGGCTGCACGGCCTCGAGCTTGGGGTCCGGCGGTGCCGGCGGCCGTTCGCGGCTTTGCAATGCCGAAAAGCGGCTCGACATCAGCCCGCCTTTCTCAAGAGGCCGCCGAGATTGAACAGCGAAAGCTGTCTCTGCTTTCGGCCGAGCACCTCTTCGGGCAGGATGATCTGCTTCAGGTCGGCGATTACATTGGCGTCCGGGTCGATCTCGCCCAGCGGCACGCCGCGATCCACCGCCTCGCGCACCAGCCGGTAGTTGTTGGCCACGCCGCCAGCGAAATGATCGCCCAGCAGCGCCTCGACATCGGCCTGTTTGACCGCGCCGGAATTCTGGCGCTTCTCGAAGCGGTTGACGACGACGCGCGGGTCTACCTCCTTGCCGACCGTGTCGTGCACCGCCTTGATGAGGCGCTGGGTGTTTCTCAGGCACGGCACGGTCATCTCGGCCACGATGTAGAGCTTGTTGGAACCCAGCAGCACTGTTTCGGTCCAGGGAAACCAGGTGCGCGGCAGGTCGATCACCACATTGTCGAAATAGGCCGAGACCAGATCGAGCATCCTGACCACGATGCCTGTGTCGAAGGAGCGCATCTCGGTCGGCTGCGGCGGCGCGGCCAAGACCGAAATCCCGCTCTCGTGCTTGGACAGCATCACGTCCAGCAACTGCCGGTCGAGGCGTTCGGGCCTATTCTCGATCTCGGTGATGTCGAAGCGCGGCTCCAGGTCAAGATATTCCGCGCAGGCGCCCTGCTGGAAATTGAGGTCGACGACGCATGTCGAGGCGCCGCGCAGCACCGAATTGTGCAGCTGCCGCGCCGTCTCCAGCGCCAGCGTCGTCGCGCCGACGCCGCCGGCCGCCGGCATGAAGGAATAGATCTGCGCCTCGGAATTGTCCTGGCGGCCTGGCCCCTGGAGCGCGCGCACGCAGGAACGCACGAGGTCGGCGGTCGTGATCGGCTTGACCAGGAAGTCCGCGATCTGGAGCTGCACCAGCATCCTGACGGCGGCGGCGTTGAATTCCTGCGTCACCACCACGATCGGCGCCGACCCTTCGAGCCGACGCATGACGCGTTGCAGCGATTCGATCTCGTCCAGCTTGGAAGCGTCCATGTCGATGATGACGGCGCCGCAAGCCTGCGCCTGGATCTCGCCGCGCAGTTCCGTGACGGAGGCCTCTACTGTCACCAGCTCGATCCGGTCCGACGCCGAGAACGCCGCTCGCGTCTCCTGCAGGAAGACCTTGTCGGTGGAGACGAGCACGACCCGCCGTGATGTGCCTTCGTTCGCCATGATCGGTTTCCGCCGCTCAGTTGTCGCCCGTGACCGAGGAATCGGTCTGCGAGGTGGCGCCGCTGCGCTCGGCCTGGCCCCGGCGATACCTGCCCAGGTCGGCGGGTGTCTCGACGCGCGTATCCTCCACGCCGGCGGGCCACGGATCGACCATCTGCATGACCGAATTGGCCGCGATCGCCTCGCCGGCGCCGTAGCTCAGCCCTTCGGCGCGGGAATAGTCGTCGCTCACGCAGCCGGCCAGCGGCAGAGCACAAAGCACAAGCCCCAGGCGTCCCATCTCAGTACTCCGACAGTTCGAGGAAATGGCCGGAGCCCGCCGCCGCGGCCGCCTTGGCGCCGCCCGGAGCGAACGCCGTGACGGTCGAGCCGTTGGCCGCGATCTCGTCCTGGTTGCCCAGGAAGAAGTCGGTCGGGCTGGCGGGATCGGTCTGGTCGGCCGGCGTGCGCATCTTCTTGGACGGATCGATCGGTTTGACCAGATGCGGCGTCACGATGATGACCAGATCGGTCTCGCGGCGCTGATAGGCCTTGGATGAGAACAGCGGACCGATCACCGGCAGGCGCCCCAGCCCCGGAAGCCGCTGCGTGGTCGTGTCGTTCTGGGTCTGGAGCAGACCCGCCACCATGAAGCTCTGGCCGGCCTTGAGGTCCACCGAGGTCCGCGCGCGCCGCACCACGAAGCCCGGCACCGAAATGTTGCCGACCTGGTAGGAGGCCGACGGGTCGATCGAGGAGACCTCCGGCTCGATGTCGAGATTGATCAGCCCGTCTGCCAGAACGGTCGGCGTGAAATCGAGCGATACGCCGAACTTCTTGTAGGTGATCGTGATCACCCCTTCCTCCTCCGCGACGGGAATGGGCACTTCGCCGCCGGCCAGGAAGGATGCCTTCTCGCCGGACCGGGCGATCAGGTTCGGCTCGGCCAGCCGCCGCGCCACGCCCTTGTCCTCGAGCGCGCGGATCGCGACGTCGATCGAGAAGCCGCCGGACAGGAGGCCGCCTATGATCTCGCTGGCGGGGATGGCCGTCGATGTGCGCGGGGCCGAGTTGAACGAGACGCCGCCGCTGGTGCCGACATAGCTCGCGCGGATCTTGGTGCCGAGTTCCTGCCCGACCTCGCGATTGATCTCGACGAAGCGGACATTGAGCTGCACCTGCTGCGAGGACGAGATGTCGAGCGAATTGATGACCTCCTCCTCGCCTGAAAAGCGCGTGGCGATGTCCTTGGCCTTCTCGGCGGCGACGGCGTCCTTGGCCGAGCCCGACAGCATCACGCGGCCATTGGCCGAGCTCACCCTGATGTCGGATCCCGGCACGTTTTCGCGAATGGTCGAGGCGAGCCGTTCGGTGTCGAGCGTCACCTCGATGTCGACCGTCCCGACCAGGTTCTTGTTCTCGTCGAACAGCGCGATCCCGGTCGTGCCGAGTTCGTTGCCCAGCACGTAGAAGGAGCGGTCGGTCAGGGGATTGACGTTGGCGACGGCCGGATCGCCGATGACGATCTCGTAGAAGGGCTGGGTGGTGCGGATCGTGCGCGGCTTGCCCTTCGCGATCCTGATCGAGGTGGATTGGGTGGCCGATATCTCGATCACGTTGCCGTTCGCCTTCGCCGGCCCTTCGCTGGCCACCAGCGCGACGGCCGCGAACAGCGCCAGCGCCATACCCGCGATCAGTCCTGCGCGAAAGCTTTCGCGCCCATTGTTCATGCGTTGCCGCATCGTCCCCTGCCCCTTTATTCGGCGCGATCCGCGCCTGCAGGCGCTCCGCCCCCGTCCGGCGAAACGACTTCGTAGGATTGCGCTTGCAGACCGCGCGTCACGATCACGGTCTTGAATTTCGGTTCCTTCGGCTCGGCCGCGACCTTCCGCGCGGTCGCATCCTGCCCGCTCGTCACCGAGCCGCCGAACGAGCCGATGGTGGTCAGGCCCGCGAGCCCGTCCGTGTCAGGCATGGAGGACCGCAAGGCCAGCGAAAGCGTGCCGATAGAGCGCGCCAGCGCGATCTTACCGGCACCCTGCGTCGTCACCTCGACCGTCACGGACGAAGCCACCTGCGGCGATGTCTGGCGGATGTCGGCGCCCTGCCCCACGCTGAGCACGCGCACATTCTCCACGACGATCTCGGTGGTGATCGTCGATCCCGACGCGCCCTTGGCCAGGCCCTCGACCTCCTGGATGGCGCCGGCGTCGCGGGTCAGCACCACGTCGACACGGTCGCCCGGCGTGATGAAGCCGCCGACACCGGCGATCTCGTCGGTGCGGATGGCGACCGCGCGCATGCCCGGCGTCAGGAGGTTGGATAGCGAGGCCTTGCCGCCCGGCCCCGAGAGCTTCGCGCTCAGCACGGGCTCGTTCGGCTCCATGGGCGACAGCACGATGCGGCCGCCTTCGGCCAGCAGCGCGCCAGAGGTCTGGAACGCACCCTCGGGCAGCCGCTCGCGCGGCCACGCGATTTCAGTGAGCAGTTCCGGGGTCAGTTCCATGCCGAAGCGCAGCGGCTGCGCGGCCACGACGATCGTGGCAGTTTCCACCTGTTTGGGAATCTCCACCACGGTCGAGGCCGTGGTGACGCGCGCATCGGCTTGGCTCTTGATCCAGATATCTGCCGCGAAGATCGACGCCGCGCCGAATACGGCCGCGATGCCGATCATGGTGATCGCCCTGCGTTTCAACTGCTGGCCCCTGTCGCCACTTGTCCCGGCCTTTTGCGGCCTTTGGGACGACGCTAGAGACCAATCCTCAACAATTGGTCCGTGTGCGGTCCTCCGACGCGACGATTTGCAATCAGGGTTATCCAATCCTTCAAGATTTCGCTCGAATCTGCGGGCTTGCACAGCTACGAACGGAACGGGAACCTCGCGGCGGTTGCGCCGATTCGCGCGCCTCGCTACCAACGGGCATGGCCGACATGGATGATCTCTTCACCTCTTCGCTCGAACCGGCGCGAGCGCCCAAGCCGGAGCGGCCGGAGCCGCCGCGCGAGACATCGCGGCGCGGCCCGGCTCCGCGCGACGGCACCGAAAGCTACGACGCTAGCCATATCGAGGTGCTGGAGGGGCTGGAGCCGGTGCGTCGCCGGCCGGGCATGTATATCGGCGGCACCGACGAGAAGGCGCTGCACCATCTCTTTGCCGAGGTGATCGACAATTCCATGGACGAGGCGGTGGCGGGCCACGCCACCTTCATCGACGTCGAACTGGCCGAGGACGGCACCTTGTCGGTCACCGACAATGGCCGCGGCATTCCCGTCGACCCGCACCCTAAGTTCAAGGACAAGTCAGCGCTCGAAGTCATCATGACGACGCTGCATGCGGGCGGAAAGTTCGATTCCAAGGTCTATGAGACGTCCGGCGGCCTGCACGGCGTAGGCGTGTCGGTGGTTAACGCGCTGTCCGACCGGCTCGAGGTCGAGGTGGCGCGCGGGCGCCAGCTCTATCGCCAGCGCTTCTCGCGCGGCGTGGCGCAGGGCCCGCTGGAAAAGCTCGGCGAGGTCCACAACCGCCGCGGCACGACGGTTCGGTTCCATCCTGACGCGGACATCTTCGGCAAGGGCGCGAAGTTCGATCCGGCGCGGCTCGCCCGCATGGCGCGTTCCAAGGCCTATCTGTTCGGCGGCGTCGAGATCCGCTGGTCCTGCGCGCCGGCGCTGATCAGGGATCCCGAGAACACGCCGGAAAAGGCGGTCTTCCACTTCCCCGGTGGCCTGCGCGACTATCTCGCCGCCTCGCTGCACGGCGAGTTCCAGGTGACGCGCGAGATGTTCGCCGGCAAGGCCGAGAAGCAGGGCGGTCACGGCTCGGTCGAATGGGCCGTGACCTGGTATGGCGGCGACGGCTTCCTCAATTCCTACACCAACACGATCCCCACGCCGGAGGGCGGCACGCATGAGGCCGGCTTCCGCACCGCGCTGGCGCGCGGCCTGCGCGCCCACGCCGATCTCGTCGGCAACAAGCGCGCCCAGATCGTGTCGACCGATGACGTCATGATCTCGGCGGCCGGCATGCTGTCGGTCTTCATCCGCGAGCCGGAATTCGTCGGCCAGACCAAGGACAGGCTGGCCACGGCCGAGGCCGCCCGCATCGTCGAGAACGCGGTGCGCGACCCGTTCGACCACTGGCTGGCCGACAACCCGCAGGAAGCCACCAAGCTGCTCGACTGGGTGATCGCGCGCGCCGAGGAGCGTGTGCGCCGCCGCCAGGAAAAGGAGGTCAGCCGCAAAAGCGCGGTGCGAAAGCTGCGCCTGCCGGGCAAGCTGGCCGACTGCACGCAGACGGCCGCGCAGGGCGCGGAACTCTTCATCGTCGAGGGCGACTCGGCCGGCGGCTCGGCCAAGCAGGCGCGCGACCGCGCCAGCCAGGCGGTCCTGCCGCTGCGCGGCAAGATCCTCAACGTCGCCTCGGCCGGCGCCGACAAGCTGACCGCCAACCAGCAGATCGCCGACATCATCCAGGCGCTCGGCTGCGGCACCCGCTCGAAGTACCGCGAGCAGGACCTGCGCTACGACCGGGTCATCATCATGACCGACGCGGATGTCGACGGCGCCCACATCGCATCGTTGCTGATCACCTTCTTCCACCAGGAAATGCCCGAGCTGATCGCCAACGGCCATCTCTACATGGCCGTGCCGCCGCTCTACCGCATCAGCCAGGGCGGCAAGGTCATGTATGCCCGCGACGACGCCCACAAGGACGAGCTCATCCGCACCGAGTTCACCGGCCGGGGCAAGATCGAACTTGGCCGCTTCAAGGGCCTGGGCGAGATGATGGCCGCCCAGTTGAAGGAAACCACGATGGACCCGAAAAAGCGCACGCTGCTGCGCGTCGACGTCATCGAGGACCAGGCCGTCACCAAGTCGGCCATCGACGCGCTGATGGGCACCAAGCCTGAACTGCGCTTCCGCTTCATTCAGGAGCGCGCCGAGTTCGCGACCGAGCTGGACATCTGAGGCGGGGGCCGCGCTCGAAGGAGCGTCGACAGCGGAATGCGGCGCTACGAGCCTTTTGCACGCTTGACTGCGCTCGCCACTTTTTCATAGTTGGGCGCATGGGGATTGCGAGCTCCCCACGAGGCGCCAGCCAAAGATCGCGTTCCACATCAACCCCGGCGACGGAGGAACGCATATGTCTGCGCCCAATGCCATCTCATCCGACAAACTTGCCCGTCTCATCGGGACACCGCGCGCGCCGCTCTTGCTGGACGTGCGGTCCGAGGAGGATTTCGCCGCCGATCCAAGGCTCCTGCCCGGTGCAGTCAGAATTGACGACCAGGCCTTGGCCGGCCTCGCCGCGCGGCTTCGCGGTCAGCCGACGATCGCCGTGTGTCAGGCCGGACACAAGCGCGCTCAGGGAGCGGCCGCCTGGCTACGCGCCGAGGGCTGCTCCTCGGAATATCTCGAGGACGGGTTCGAGGCCTGGCGCGACGCCGGTCTGCCGTTGATCGATCCGGACAAGCTGCCCGAGCGGGACGCGCAAGGCCGCACCGTCTGGGTTACGCGGTCACGGCCGAAGATCGACCGCATCGCCTGCCCCTGGTTGATCCGCCGCTTCCTCGACCCTCGCGCGGTGATCCTGTTCGTGGCTCCGACCGAAGTGATCGGGGTCGCCGAGCGCTATAATGGCGCACCCTTCGACGTCGAGGACGTGTTCTGGAGCCATCGGGGCGAACTGTGCACCTTCGACGTGATGCTGCGCGAATTCGGCCTTCAACTCCCGGCTCTCGACCGGCTGGCCGAAATCGTTCGCGGAGCCGACACGGCCCGGCTCGATCTCGCCCCGGAGGCGGCCGGTCTGCTCGCGGCCTCGCTCGGATTGTCGCGGATGTATTCCGACGATCTGGAGCAACTCGATGCGGGAATGCTGCTCTACGACGCGTTCTATCGCTGGGCGCGGGACGCAAGCGACGAGACCCATAACTGGCCAACCAACAAGCCGAAGGGACGATGATGCGGGATCGGCCCTACCCCACCCTGGCCGAAGCCACCCGCATCTGGACGCGCATCGGCGTGCTGAGCTTCGGCGGGCCAGCCGGGCAGATCGCGCTCATGCACCGCATTCTCGTCGAGGAGCAGCGCTGGCTCGGCGAGAAGCGGTTCCTGCACGCGCTCAACTACTGCATGCTTCTGCCCGGCCCCGAGGCAATGCAGCTCGCCACCTATATCGGCTGGCTGATGCACCGCACCCTGGGGGGCATCATCGCGGGCACCCTGTTCGTGTTTCCCGGCGTCGTGGCCATCATGGCGCTGAGCTGGGTCTATGCGCTCTATGGCAATGTCGGGCCGGTCGAGGCGCTGTTCTTCGGGCTCAAGGCCGCGGTGCTTGCCATCGTGGTTCAGGCCGTCGTGCGCATCGGGTCGCGCGCCCTGAAGAACAACGCGATGCTGGCCATTGCCGCGGCGTCCTTCGTGGCGATCTTCGGTTTCGGGGTGCCGTTCCCGCTGATCATCCTGGCGGCTGGCCTGATCGGGTTCTTCGGTGCCCGCGCCGGCCTGCCCGCCTTCGAGCGCGGAGGCGGACACGGCAAGGTTGGTACGGTGCAGGTCGACGATGCCGATACATTGCTGGGCGAGGAGTCGCCCGTCCATACGCGGGTCAATCGCGGCTGGGCCTTTCGCGTCTCGGCGGTGTTCCTCGTGCTGTGGCTGGTTCCAGTGGCTCTCCTGTTTGTCCTGCTGGGTCCAGCCAATGTCTTTGCCCAGATCGCGGCCTTCTTCAGTGTCATGGCCGTGGTGACCTTCGGCGGCGCCTATGCGGTGCTGGCCTATGTAGCGCAGGAGGCGGTGCAGAATTTCGGCTGGCTCGCGCCGGGCGAGATGCTCGATGGGCTCGGCATGGCGGAAACCACGCCCGGACCGCTGATCATGGTCACGCAGTTCGTCGGCTTCATGGGCGCCTTCCGCGAGGCCGGCGGCCTGCCCCCGCTGATGGCGGGAACGCTGGGAGGGCTTCTTACGACATGGGTGACCTTCACGCCCTGCTTCCTTTGGATATTCCTCGGCGCCCCCTTCATCGAGCGACTGCGCGACAACAAGGTGCTGACCGCGGCGCTGACGGCGATCACGGCGGCGGTCGTCGGCGTGATCCTCAATCTTGCCGTCTGGTTCGGCCTGCATGTCGTCTTCGACCAGGTACGGACCATCACCGCGTTCGGCCTCGATCTCGATGTTCCCGTGTGGCTGACGCTCAACGGCCCTGCGGCCGCTCTGGTGGTGGCCGCGCTGGTCGCGATGTTTCGCTTCCGCCTCGGACCGGTGACGGTTCTTGTCGCATGCGCGGCAGCCGGGCTGGCATTCCGGCTGGCCGGCGTTGCATAAGTCTCCGCTTCCGCTGTGGCGAAGGGAGGCGCCGCGCGCCTCCCCGACGACCGGGGTCAGCCGCGTCTGGCGGCCTCGATCGCCGCGACGTCGATCTTTCTCATTTCCATCATCGCCTCGAAGGCCCGCTTGGCTTCCGCGCCACCGGCGGCCAGCGCGTCCGTCAGCACACGCGGCGTGATCTGCCAGGAAATGCCCCACCGGTCCTTGCACCAACCGCACATGCTCTCCTGCCCGCCATTGCCGACAATGGCGTTCCAGTAGCGGTCCGTCTCTTCCTGGTCGTCCGTGGCGATCTGGAACGAGAAGGCCTCCGTGTGCTTGAAGGTCGGTCCGCCATTGAGGCCGAGGCAGGGAATGCCGAAGACCGTGAAATCGACGGTCAGCACATCGCCCGCCTTGCCTGACGGATAGTCGCCGGGGGCATGATGAACGGCCTTCACCGTGCTGTCGGGGAAGGTCTCGGCGTAAAAGCGCGCCGCTGCCTCGGCGTCCTTGTCGTACCACAGGCAGATCGTGTTTTTGGGCGTGGTCATCGGTGTACCTCTCTTTTCCGACCAGTGGCGGTCCCGCCTAGGACGGTCGCCGGCCGCCCCATCCGACAGCACAGCGCGGGGGCCGGGAAATTGTTTCCAATTTCGGCCCGATGCTATACCTTCGCGACATGCGGGCAAGCCGCATCCGGACTCGCGGGAAGGGCGCAGCCCACTTGCACTGAACATTCGCATATCCCTTCAGCCTTTGTGCAGCCGAGTTGCGAGTCGTCGGCCTCAGATGCACGGAGGTTTTGATGAAATCGCTTCCCGACCGGCCCGACATCGGGCACCTGAAGCGGCAGGCCAAGGCGCTGCTGGCGGAGTTCAGGCGCGGCGCTCCCGAGGCCGTCGAACGCTTCCGCGATGCGCTGCCGGCGGCGGCGGGCCGCGATCCGGCCGCGGTCACCGCGCTGGAATTGCGTCTCCACGACGCCCAGTCCTGCATCTCGCGCGAATACGGTTTCAAGTCATGGGCCGATCTCAGAGCCTATGTCGAGGCCATCCGGGCCAGGGATGCCGATACCGCCGCCCTGCTGCAGGCCTTTTGCCGCCTGACCTATGCGGGAGACATCGCCGGCGGCACCAACCGTGCCAGGCCGGGCGCGGCGGCCCGACTTCTGGCCGATCATCCCGACCTGCCCCGGCAGGACGCCTGGGTGGCCTGCGCGGCGGGAGACGTCGAGGCGGTCCGGCGCCGGATCGCGGCCGATCCGTCCTGGGTGAACGGGATCGGAGGCCCGCTCGGCCTGACCCCTCTGGTGGCCGCCACCCATTCGAGCCTGCTCCGCCTCGTCGAATACCGGGACCGCGTTCACGAGGTGGTCGACCTGCTTCTCGTAGCCGGCTCCGATCCGAACCTGACCGTGAGCAGGCGATGGGAGGCCTCGACAGACGCCTCGCCTTCGGAATGGCGGGCCTCGGCGCTGCACGGCGCGGCCGGCGTGAACTTCGACCCGGACCTCACGCGCCGGCTGCTGGCAGCCGGCGCCGATCCGAATGACGGCGAATCCCTCTATCACTCGCTGGACAGGCCGGTCTGCACGCCGATCCTGCTTGAGGCGGGAGCCGTCGTTACCGGCACCAACGCGCTCTTTCGCTGCCTCGACTTCGATGATCTCGACACGTTCAGGCTGCTTCTGTCGCATGCCGCCGGCTCGGACGAGTTGCGCGGCGGCCGTTTGCTGTTCTGGGCTATCCGTCGAAGGCGCTCGCCCGCTCATGTCGAGGCACTGCTCGAAGCGGGCGTCGATCCGATCGCCAGGACAAGCGACGGGACGAGCGCCTATGCGCAGGCGCTGCGCTACGGCCTGCCCGAGGTCGCGGCCGTGCTCGAACGGGCCGGCGCCGCCTCCACGCTCGACGAGGAAGACCGGTTCGTGGCCGCCTGCGCGGGCGATGACGGGGAGACGGCGCGAGAGATCATGACGCGACGGCCCGATCTTCCGGCCGCGCTGGGCGAGACCCGGCTGCGCATGCTGCCGGAACTGGCCGCGGCCGGCTGCGCGGGCCCGGTCCGCCTGATGGCTGATCTTGGCTGGCCGATCTCGGTTCGTGGCGGCGACTGGAGCGCGAGCGCCCTCAATCATGCGGTGTTTCGCGGCGACGCGGCCATGGCGCGCTATCTGCTCGAGCGCGGCGCCTCCTGGACCGAGGAACACGGCTTCGGGGACAATGTCTGCGGTACGCTGAGCTGGGCCTCATGGAACAGGCCGGTCGAGGACGGCGACTGGGCGGCCTGCGCGCAAGCACTTGTCGAGCACGGCATGCCGGCCGGGCAACCCGACCCGCGGAACCCCGATTGCGTGCGTGTCGCCGGAGAATCCCGGCGTTTCGCCGACGACGTCGCGGCCTGCCTGCTCGCGAACGGCACGGAAACATAGGCGCGCCCGCGAGCGCGAAGCCGCTTGGCACAAAACAAAAGGCCGCCGGATCGCTCCGGCGGCCTTCTGTTTGGCTTGCGCCCGGCGCGGCCTATTCGGCCGCGTCGGTCATGTCGGTCAGCAGCGGATCGGTGATCTCGACGGCCGCGTTCTTGCGCCGCTCGTCCAGGATCAGCTCGTCGCGCTGCGTGGCGATGCGCCGGATCTGGCTCATCTGGCCACCCGTGCCCGCCGGGATCAGGCGCCCCACGATCACGTTTTCCTTCAGGCCCTGCAGCGTATCGACCTTGCCGGCCACGGCCGCCTCGGTCAGCACGCGGGTCGTCTCCTGGAAGGAGGCGGCCGAGATGAAGGACGGCGTCTGCAGCGACGCCTTGGTGATGCCGAGCAGCACCGGCTGGCCGGCGGCCGGCTTCTTGCCGTCCTCCACCAGACGCTCGTTGACCTCGTCGAGCTCGATCACGTCGACATGGTCGCCCGGGATGTAGACCGAGTCGCCCTGGTCGGTGATCTCGACCTTCTGCAGCATCTGCCGGACGATCACCTCGATGTGCTTGTCGTTGATGACCACGCCCTGGAGCCGGTAGACCTCCTGGATCTCGTTGACGAGGTAGGAGGCCAGCGCCTCCACGCCCTTGATCGCCAGGATGTCGTGCGGCGCCGGGTTGCCGTCGAGGATGTAGTCGCCCTTTTCGATGACGTCGCCGTCCTGGAGATGGAACGGCTTGCCCTTCGGGATCAGGTACTCGGCCGGCTCCTCGGTCGAATCGTGCGGCTCGATCATGATGCGGCGCTTGTTCTTGTAGTCGCGCCCGAACCGGATCGTTCCGTCGATCTCGGCGATGACGGCGTGGTCCTTCGGACGACGCGCTTCGAACAGTTCCGCCACCCGCGGCAGACCGCCGGTGATGTCCTTGGTCTTGGCGCTCTCCATCGGGATACGCGCCACGACGTCGCCGGGCTTCACCGTCGCGCCGGGCTCGACCGACAGCACCGCCTCCACCGACAGCATGAAGCGCGCGTCGCCGCCCTTGCCGAGCTTGGCGACCTTGCCCTTGGCGTCGTGGATCACAATTGCCGGCTTCAGGTCCGAACCGCGCGGCGTGGACCGCCAGTCGATGACCTCGCGCTTGGTGATGCCCGTCGATTCGTCGGCCGTCTCCTGCACGGAGATGCCGTCGACCAGGTCCTCGAACACCACGGTGCCCTCGACCTCGGTGAGGATCGGACGGGTGTAGGGGTCCCACTCGGCGATGCGCTGGCCGCGCTTGACCTTGTCGCCCTCGTCCACATGGATGCGGCTGCCATAGGTGACGCGGTGCGTGGCGCGTTCCTTGCCGGCCTCGTCTAGGATCAGGATCGCCATGTTGCGGCCCATGACCATCAGCTGGCCGTCGGAGTTGCGCACCACGTTGCGGTTGCGGATCTGGACCGTGCCCTCGTAGGAGGCTTCCAGGAAGGACTGGTCCGCCACCTGCGCCGCGCCGCCCATATGGAAGGTGCGCATGGTGAGCTGGGTTCCCGGCTCGCCGATCGACTGGGCCGCGATGACGCCCACCGCCTCGCCCTGGTTGACCGGGGTACCCCGGGCCAGGTCGCGGCCGTAACAGACCGCGCACACGCCGGTGCGCATCTCGCAAGTCAGGGCCGAGCGGATGCGGATCGACTGGACGCCCGCCTTCTCGATGGCGTCTATGTCGCGCTCGTCGATCAGCGTGCCCGCCTTGACGATCACATCGCCGGAAGCCGGATGCGTGATGTCGTCGAGCGCCGTGCGGCCGAGCACGCGCTGGCCGAGCGAGGCGACCACCTGGCCCGCGTCGACGATCGGCTGCATGGTCAGGCCCTTGTCGGTGCCGCAGTCGGTCGCGTTGACGATGCAGTCCTGCGCCACGTCGACCAGGCGACGCGTCAGATAGCCCGAATTCGCCGTCTTGAGCGCGGTGTCGGCCAGGCCCTTGCGGGCGCCGTGCGTGGAGTTGAAGTACTCCAGAACGGTCAGGCCTTCCTTGAAGTTCGAGATGATCGGCGTCTCGATGATCTCGCCCGACGGCTTGGCCATCAGGCCGCGCATGCCGGCAAGCTGGCGCATCTGGGTCGGCGAGCCGCGCGCGCCGGAATGCGACATCATGTAGATCGAGTTCATCGGCTTCTGGCGGCCGTTCTCGTCGAACTCGATCGCCTTGATGCGGCTCATCATCTTCTCGGCGACCTTCTCCGAGCACTTGGCCCAGGCGTCGACCACCTTGTTGTACTTCTCGCCCTGCGTGATCAGGCCGTCATTGTACTGCTGCTCGTACTCCTTCGCGAGCGCGTCGGTCTCGGCGATCATCTCGGCCTTGTCGTCGGGGATCAGCATGTCGTCCTTGCCGAACGAGATGCCGGCCTTGCAGGCGTGGCTGAAGCCCAGCGCCATGATCCGGTCGCAGAAGATCACCGTCTCCTTCTGGCCGCAGTGGCGATAGACCGTGTCGATCATCTTGGAGATGTTCTTCTTGGTCATCTCCACATTGACGGTCTCGAACGGCACGTTGACGTTCTTGGGCAGCACCTCGCCGATGATCATGCGGCCAGGCGTCGTATCGTAGATCTTCGAGACCATCTTGCCCTCGGCGTCGACGGTCCTGAAGCGGCCCTTGATCTTGGCGTGCATCGTCACGGCCTTGGTCTCGAGCGCGTGCTGCAGCTCGCCCATGTCGGCAAAGACCATGCCCTCGCCGGGCTCGTTCTCATTCATGATCGACAGGTAGTACAGGCCGAGCACCATGTCCTGCGAGGGCACGATGATCGGCGCGCCCGAGGCCGGGTGCAGGATGTTGTTGGTCGACATCATGAGCACGCGCGCTTCGAGCTGCGCTTCCAGCGACAGCGGCACGTGGACCGCCATCTGGTCGCCGTCGAAGTCGGCGTTGAAGGCGGTGCAGACCAGCGGGTGAAGCTGGATCGCCTTGCCCTCGATCAGCACCGGCTCGAAGGCCTGGATGCCGAGGCGGTGCAGCGTCGGCGCGCGGTTCAAGAGCACCGGATGCTCGCGGATCACCTCGTCGAGGATGTCCCAGACCTCCGGCTTCTCCTTCTCGACCAGCTTCTTGGCCTGCTTGACGGTCGACGAATAGCCCTTGGCGTCCAGCCGCGCGTAGATGAACGGCTTGAACAGCTCCAGCGCCATCTTCTTGGGCAGGCCGCACTGGTGCAGCTTGAGCTCGGGGCCGGTCACGATGACCGAGCGGCCCGAATAGTCGACGCGCTTGCCGAGCAGGTTCTGCCGGAAGCGGCCCTGCTTGCCCTTGAGCATATCCGACAGCGACTTCAGCGGACGCTTGTTGGCGCCGGTGATGACGCGGCCGCGGCGGCCATTGTCGAACAGCGCGTCGACGGCCTCCTGCAGCATGCGCTTCTCGTTGCGGATGATGATGCCCGGCGCGCGCAGCTCGATCAGCCGCTTGAGGCGGTTGTTTCGGTTGATGACGCGGCGGTACAGGTCGTTCAGATCGGAGGTCGCGAAGCGGCCGCCGTCGAGCGGCACCAGCGGGCGCAGGTCCGGCGGGATGACCGGGATGATTGACATGATCATCCATTCGGGCCGGTTGCCCGAGTCGATGAAGTTCTCGACAACCTTGAGCCGCTTCAGAAGCTTCTTGGTCTTCAGTTCCGACGTGGTGGAGGCAAGCTCCGAGCGCAGGTCGCCCGCGATCTTCTCCAGGTCCATCGCGGCCAGCAGTTCGCGGATCGCCTCCGCGCCGATCATGGCGGTGAAGCTGTCCTCGCCATACTCGTCGACGGCGATCTGGTATTCCTCCTCCGACAGGAGCTGGTTTTCCTTCAGCGCCGTCAGGCCGGGCTCGGTGATGATGTAGTTCTCGAAATAGAGAACCCGCTCGATGTCCTTCAGCGTCATGTCGAGCAGCGTTCCGATGCGGCTCGGCAGCGACTTCAGGAACCAGATATGCGCGACCGGCGCGGCCAGGTCGATATGGCCCATGCGCTCGCGGCGCACGCGCTGGAGGGTGACCTCCACGCCGCACTTCTCGCAGATGATGCCCTTGTACTTCATGCGCTTGTACTTGCCGCACAGGCACTCGTAGTCCTTGATCGGACCGAAGATGCGCGCGCAGAACAGGCCGTCGCGCTCGGGCTTGAACGTACGGTAGTTGATCGTCTCGGGCTTCTTGATCTCGCCGAAGGACCACGACCTGATCTTCTCGGGCGAAGCCAGCGAGATGCGGATCGAATCGAACACCTGGGCCGGAGCCTGGTTGTTGAAGAGATTCATGACCTCTTGGTGCATGCCGTTCTCCTTTGCGGGGTCCTCGAAAACCCCTCGCTTAATCTTTGAGCGCTTCGCACCGACCCCTCATCCGCCGCCTTCGGCGACACCTTCTCCCACAAGGGGAGAAGGAGGGGTGCTCGTCCTTCTCCCCCTGTGGGAGAAGGTGGCCGAGCGAAGCGAGGTCGGATGAGGGGTGGAACCACTCCACCCCTCACCTCTTCATTCATTCCGCCGCGTCGCGCAGGCGCGGCTGGGGCTCGTCGAGCTTGGAATCCTCCAGTTCGACATTGAGGCCGAGCGAGCGCATCTCCTTGACCAGCACGTTGAAGCTCTCGGGGATGCCCGCCTCGAACGTGTCGTCGCCGCGCACGATGGCCTCGTAGACCTTGGTGCGGCCGGCCACGTCGTCCGACTTGACCGTCAGCATCTCCTGAAGCGTGTAGGCGGCACCGTAAGCCTCGAGCGCCCAGACCTCCATCTCGCCGAAGCGCTGGCCGCCGAATTGCGCCTTGCCGCCCAGCGGCTGCTGGGTGACCAGCGAATACGGCCCGATCGAGCGCGCGTGGATCTTGTCGTCCACCAGGTGGTGCAGCTTGAGCATGTAGATGTAGCCCACTGTCACCTTGCGGTCGAACGCCTCGCCGGTGCGCCCGTCATAGAGCGTTGACTGGCCGCTCTCCTGAAGGCCCGCCTCAGACAGCATCGTGTTGATGTTGTCCTCGTTGGCGCCGTCGAAGACCGGCGTCGCGATCGAGACGCCGCGCCGCATCTGCTCGCCGAGGCGAACGACCGACTCGTCGTCATACTCGCGCACCGGCTCGTTGCGGTCGTTGGCCGGGATGAGGCCTTCCAGCTTGCCGCGCAGGGGCTTGATGTCGCCGCTTTCCTTGTAGGCGTCGATCATCTCGCCGATCTGCCGGCCCATGCCCGCGCAGGCCCAGCCCAAATGCGTCTCGAGGATCTGACCGACATTCATGCGGCTCGGCACGCCGAGCGGATTAAGCACGATGTCGACATGCGTGCCGTCCTCCAGGAACGGCATGTCCTCGACCGGCACGATGCGGCTGACCACGCCCTTGTTGCCGTGGCGGCCGGCCATCTTGTCGCCGGGCTGCATCTTGCGCTTCACGGCCACGAAGACCTTGACCATCTTCATGACGCCGGGCGGCATCTCGTCGCCGCGCTGCACCTTCTCGACCTTGTCCATGAAGCGCTGCTCGAGCGCCTTCTTGGACTCGTCGTACTGGCCGCGCAGCGCTTCCAGCTCGCTCTGCATCTTCTCGTCGTCGACGGCGAACTGCCACCACTGCGAGCGCGGATAGTCGTCGAGAACCTCGCCGGTGAGCTTGGTGCCCTTCTTGAAGCCCTTGGGCCCCGCGATCGCGTCCCGGCCCGTCAGCATGTCCGACAGGCGGCCATAGACGTTGCGGTCGAGGATCGCCTGCTCGTCGTCGCGGTCCTTGGCGAGCCGCTCGATCTCCTCGCGCTCGATCGCCATGGCGCGCTCGTCCTTCTCCACGCCGTGGCGGTTGAAGACGCGCACTTCCACGACCGTGCCGAAGGTGCCGGGCGGCATGCGCATGGACGTGTCGCGCACGTCGGACGCCTTCTCGCCGAAGATGGCGCGAAGCAGCTTTTCCTCGGGCGTCATCGGGCTTTCGCCCTTCGGCGTGATCTTGCCGACCAGGATGTCGCCCGGCTGCACTTCCGCGCCGATATAGACGATGCCCGCCTCGTCGAGGTTCTTCAGCGCCTCTTCCGATACGTTGGGAATATCGCGCGTGATCTCCTCCGGCCCGAGCTTGGTGTCGCGCGCCATCACCTCGAATTCCTCGATATGGATCGAGGTGAAGACGTCGTCGGAGACGATGCGCTCCGAAAGCAGGATGGAGTCTTCGTAGTTGTAGCCGTTCCACGGCATGAACGCGACGAGCACGTTGCGGCCGAGCGCCAGATCGCCCAGATCGGTCGACGGCCCGTCGGCGATGATGTCGCCCTTGTTGACCCGGTCGCCCATCCTGACCAGCGGACGCTGGTTGATGCAGGTGTTCTGGTTCGAGCGCTGGAACTTCATCAGCCGGTAGATGTCGACGCCCGACTTGCCGGGATCGAGATCCTCCGTCGCGCGGATGACGATACGCGTCGCGTCCACCTGGTCGACGATGCCGCCGCGGCGCGCGCCGATGGCGGCACCGGAATCGCGTGCCACGACCGGCTCCATGCCGGTGCCCACGAACGGCGCCTCGGCCCGCACCAGCGGGACCGCCTGGCGCTGCATGTTCGAGCCCATCAGCGCGCGGTTGGCGTCGTCGTTCTCGAGGAACGGGATCAGCGCGGCCGCGACCGAGACGAGCTGCTTGGGCGACACGTCCATCAGGTCGACATTCTCGCGCGGCGCCATCATGACCTCGCCGGCGTGGCGGCAGATCACGAATTCCTCGACGAAGGAGCCGTTCTTGTCGAGCTCGGCATTGGCCTGCGCGACATAGTGCTTGGCCTCCTCCATCGCCGACAGATAGACGACTTCCTCCGAAACCTTGCCGTCCACGATCTTGCGGTAGGGCGTTTCGATGAAACCGTATTTGTTGACGCGGGCGAAGGTCGCCAGGCTGTTGATCAGGCCGATGTTCGGGCCTTCCGGCGTCTCGATCGGGCAGATTCGGCCATAATGGGTCGGGTGCACGTCGCGCACTTCGAAGCCGGCTCTTTCACGGGTCAGACCGCCCGGTCCGAGCGCCGACAGACGCCGCTTGTGGGTGATCTCCGACAGCGGGTTGGTCTGGTCCATGAACTGCGAGAGCTGCGAGGAGCCGAAGAACTCGCGCACGGCTGCGGCAGCCGGCTTGGCGTTGATCAGGTCCTGCGGCATGACCGTGTCGATCTCGATCGAGGACATGCGCTCCTTGATCGCGCGCTCCATCCTGAGCAGGCCGACGCGGTACTGGTTCTCCATCAGCTCGCCGACCGAGCGCACGCGCCGGTTGCCGAGATTGTCGATGTCGTCGATCTCGCCCTTGCCGTCGCGCAGTTCGACCAGCGTCTTGACCACGGCGACGATGTCTTCCTTGCGCAGCACGCGCACCGTGTCCTCGGCATCGAGTTCGAGCCGCATGTTCATCTTGACGCGGCCCACGGCCGAAAGGTCGTAGCGCTCGGCGTCGAAGAACAGCGAGTTGAACATGGCCTCGGCCGTGTCGATCGTCGGCGGCTCGCCCGGACGCATGACGCGGTAGATGTCGAACAGCGCGTCCTGCCGGCCCTCGTTCTTGTCGACGGCCAGCGTGTTGCGGATATAGGGGCCCACATTGACGTGGTCGATGTCGAGGATCTCGATCGAGGTCTCGCCCGACTGGTCGAGCACCTTGATCGTCTTCTCGTCGATCTCGTCGCCCGCCTCGAGATAGATCTCGCCGGTCTGGTAGTTGACGATGTCCTCGGCCAGATAGGCGCCGAGCAGGTCGTCTTCCGTTGCGCGGATCGCCTTCAGGCCCTTCTCGGCAAGCTGCTTGGCCTGGCGCGCGGTGATCTTCTTGCCCGCCTCGACGACGACTTCACCGGAATCGGCGTCGACCATGTCGGTGACCGCCTTCATGCCGCGGAACCGGTCAGCGGAGAAGGGAATGCGCCAGTGGTCGCCGTCCTTCACATAGGTCAGCTTGTTGTAGAAGGTCGACAGGATCTCCTCGCCGTCCATGCCCAGCGCCATCAGCAGGCTGGTGACCGGGATCTTGCGGCGGCGGTCGATACGGGCGTGAACGATGTCCTTGGAATCGAACTCGATGTCCAGCCAGGAGCCGCGATAGGGGATGACGCGGGCCGCGAACAGCAGCTTGCCCGACGAATGGGACTTGCCCTTGTCGTGGTCGAAGAACACGCCCGGCGAACGGTGCATCTGGGAGACGATGACGCGCTCGGTGCCGTTGACGATGAAGGTGCCGTTCGACGTCATGAGCGGCATGTCGCCCATGTAGACGTCCTGCTCCTTGATGTCCTTGACCGACTTGGCGCCGGTGTCCTCGTCGATGTCGAACACGATGAGGCGCAGCGTCACCTTCAGCGGCGCCGCGTAGGTCAGGTCGCGCTGGCGGCATTCATCGACGTCGAACTTCGGCGCCTCGAACTCATACTTCACGAACTCCAGCATCGAGGAGCCGGAGAAATCGGAGATCGGGAACACCGACTTGAAGACGGCCTGCAGGCCCTCGTCAGCCCGTCCGCCTTCCGGCTCATCGACCATGAGGAACTGGTCGTAGGATGCCTTCTGAACCTCGATGAGGTTCGGCATCTCCGCCACTTCCGGTATCTTGCCGAAGAATTTCCTTACGCGCCTGCGACCATTGAACGTGCGGGTCTGGGCCATCGTCGCTCCTTGCCTGCGTCGCGGCTTCGCCGTTGCCGCTTCGCTCTTCCATGCATTGCCGCCGGACGCTCGTCCTTCGCGGCCATCTGAAACGGGCAAAACCCGTTTCCTGAACGCCCTTCGGGCACACAGGAAAAGGGTTCCCCGGTCTACTTGCACTCGCTTCCGCGCGGGAAGCGGCGGGCGGGGCGAACCCCGCCCGCGCCACGCATTACTTCAGTTCGACCTTGGCGCCGGCTCCTTCGAGCTGGGCCTTGATCTTGTCGGCCTCGTCCTTGGCCACGCCTTCCTTGACGGCCTTGGGCGCACCTTCGACCAGGTCCTTCGCCTCCTTGAGGCCCAGGCCGGTGATGGCGCGGACTTCCTTGATGACGTTGATCTTCTGGGCGCCGGCGTCGGCGAGGACGACGTCGAATTCCGTCTTTTCCTCGGCCGCTTCGGCCGGAGCGCCAGCACCACCGCCAGCAGCCGCCACGGCCACCGGAGCGGCGGCCGAAACGCCCCACTTCTCTTCCAGCATCTTCGAAAGCTCGGCCGCCTCCAGGACGGTCAGGCTCGACAGGTCTTCAACGATCTTGGCGAGATCAGCCATTTTATCATTCCTTCATTCGGTTCGAACGTGTTGATGACGGCAAAGAACGGCCTTACGCCGCTTCTTCGTCCTTCCGGGCATAGGCGCCGAACACGCGGGCGAGCTGGCCCGCCGGCGCATTGACCACCTGCGCGATCCTGGTCGCCGGCGTCTGAATCATGCCGACGATCTTGGCCCTGAGCTCGTCGAGCGACGGCAGGGAGGCCAGAGCCTTCACACCGTCCGCGTCGAGAGCCGTCGACCCCATGGCTCCACCGATGATAACGAGCTTGTCGTTACCCTTGGCGAAGTCGGAGGCGACTTTGGGCGCCGCGACTGGATCATCCGAATAGGCGATCAGGGTCTGTCCCTTGAACAGATCCTTCATGCCTTCGGATTCCGTGCCCTGAAGGGCGATGATGGCGAGGCGGTTCTTCGCGACCTTGACGGTGCCGCCCGCGTTACGCATCTTCGACCTGAGGTCGTTCATCTGCGCCACGGTCAGACCGGCATAGTGGGCCACGACCACTGAACCGGTGCTTTTGAACACCTCGTTCAGGCCCGTGACGAATTCGCGTTTTTCCGCTCTGTCCACTGCCACTCTCCAGTTGGCCTCCGCTCCCTTTCGGAAGCATCGGCCGGTTGCCTTTGCCGGCCGGACAATCCTTGGACCGCCCGGTCGACGCCGAGGATCCTGTCCCCTTCGCGCCACGGCCGAAGCCGCGCGGACAAAGGCAAACACGGTTCGAACCGTCCAACGAGCCGCAAGCGCGACCCGTGATCCGGTCTCCCCCGTCTCATGCAGGCCTTCGATTAAGGCCGGACGCGCCGGCCGCCTGCAGTCTCGGACAGGATTGCCGAAGGTTTCCCTTCGACAATCCGGACGCGTTGCCGCGCCCGGAATTCTTCACGGAAACCGCGTTATGAACGCGGTTTCTCGTTCAATACATCACGACGCGGCGAGGCTCGCCGGGTCGATCTTCAGGCCGGGGCCCATCGTCGAGGTGAGCGACACCTTCTTGACGTAGTTGCCCTTGGCGCCGGACGGCTTGGCCCTGTTCACCGCATCGGCGAAGGCGCGCACGTTTTCCTCGATCGCCTTGGCGTCGAACGACACCTTGCCGACGCCCGCATGCACGATGCCGGCCTTCTCGACGCGGAATTCCACCGCACCGCCCTTGGAGGCCTTGACCGCGGCCGCCACGTCGGCCGTCACGGTGCCCACCTTCGGGTTCGGCATCATGCCGCGCGGGCCGAGCACCTTGCCCAGACGCCCCACCAGCGGCATCATGTCGGGCGTCGCGATGCAGCGGTCGAAGTCGATCTCGCCTTTCTGCACCGTCTCCACCAGGTCCTCGGCGCCCACGATGTCGGCGCCCGCCGCCTTGGCTTCCTCGGCCTTGTCGCCGCGCGCGAACACCGCCACGCGAACGTCGCGGCCCGTGCCGTTCGGAAGGTTGACGACGCCGCGGACCATCTGGTCGGCATGGCGCGGATCGACGCCGAGATTGATCGCGACCTCGACGGTCTCGTCGAACTTGGCCGTCGCCTTCTCCTTGATCAGCTTCACGGCCTCGTCGAGCCCGTATGCCTTGTCGCGGTCGATGCCCTCGCGCGCCTTGGCAATGCGCTTTGCAATCTTCTTCGCCATCGGATCAGCCCACCACTTCCAGGCCCATCGAGCGGGCTGAACCTTCGACCATGCGCATCGCGCCATCGATGTCGACGGCGTTCAGGTCCTTCATCTTCGCCTCGGCGATCTCGCGCACCTTGGCGCGGTCGATCTTGCCGATCGTCGACTTGCCGGGCTCCTTCGAGCCGGACTTCAGCTTGGCGGCCTTCTTCAGGAAGTAGCTCACCGGCGGCGTCTTCATCGTGAAGGTGAAGGACTTGTCCTGGTAATAGGTGATGACGACGGGGATCGGCTGCCCCTTCTCGTTCTCCTGCGTGGCGGCATTGAACGCCTTGCAGAATTCCATGATGTTGATGCCGCGCTGACCCAGGGCCGGACCGATCGGGGGCGACGGCGTCGCCGATCCCGCCGGGACCTGGAGCTTCAGCTGGCCTGCTACCTTCTTGGCCATTGATGTCCTGCCTCATATTATGCCGGCATGCCGGCGTTGCAGTTGGGTGGTGCGGATTGTCCGGCCGGCCAGGCCGGTCTTCCTTCCACCCGCTCAGCGCCTCGCGGCGCGCGGTCAGCCCTTCTCGACCTGACCGAATTCCAGATCGACCGGCACGGCCCGGCCGAAGATCGACACCTCGACCTTGAGGCGCGACCGCTCCTCGTCCACTTCCTGCACCGAGCCGTTGAAGGAGGCGAACGGACCGTCGGCCACGCGCACCTGCTCGCCGATCTCGAAGGTGATCGACGGCCTCGGCCGCTCCACGCCCTCCTGCACCTGATTCAGGATGCGCTCAGCCTCCGAATCGGGGATCGGCACCGGCTTGGCGTCGCCCAGGAACCCCGTGACCTTGGGCGTGTTCTTGATCATCGAGAACACGTCGTCGGTCAGATTGGCGCGCACCAGCACGTAGCCCGGAAAGAACTTGTGCTCGACCTCGCGCTTCTGGCCCCGGCGCACCTCGACGCGCTTTTCGGTCGGCACGACCACCTGCTCGATCTTGTCGCCGAGCCCCTTCTGGCGGGCCTTGTTCTCGATGTCCTCGGCGACCCTCTTCTCGAAATTCGAGTAGGCGTGGACGATGTACCACCGCGCGGTCATTGTCTCGAAGTCTCCAAAGGTTCCAGGGGCTGCAGCAATGACGAAATGATGTTCAGCGGCCGATGCCGAGAATGAATTCCACCGCGACGCTCATCACCTGGTCGGCCGCGAAGAAAAAGATCGCCGCCAGAAAGGCGAAGGCCAGCACCATCAGCGTCGAGATCAGCGTCTCGCGGCGCGACGGCCAGGTGACCTTGGACGTCTCGGTCCTCACCTGCTGGATGAAAGTGAATGGATTGGTGGTCCTGGACGCCATCTGCCGCTCTGTCTTTTCGGAGCCCGGTCGCGCCGCGCTCGCCTTATTCCGGGATCCGCGCATTCGACGGACACCCCCTCGCGAGGCGCCCTGTCGTCCCGCGGCGGGACCCGGTTCGTTCGGTAGGATCGGCGCCCATCCAATCGGCGCTGATTTTCCATGACATTCGGGCACGTAGGACGCTCCCCGCCCCACGCACCGCGTGTCAGTCGGCGGGATATAGACCCGATTCCGTATGAATGCAAGCGCCGTGCCGAAGCTTTGTCATCAATCCTCCGGCCGCCGGACTGGCAGGGGCAGAGGGGCTCGAACCCCCGACCTGCGGTTTTGGAGACCGCCGCTCTACCAACTGAGCTATACCCCTGGATCACGGCGCTTCTTTCACAAGCGCCGATCGTTTTCAAGCGAAAGCGCAAGCCGCCAGCCCGCCCCGCGATACGCGATCGGGCGGCCACGGGGGCCGCCCGGCATGCGGTGTGACGCCTTGTCGCCGCCGCGCCGCCTATTCCGTGATGTTGACGACGACGCCGGCGCCGACGGTTCGGCCGCCCTCGCGGATGGCGAAGCGCAGCTTCTCCTCCATGGCGATCGGCACGATCAGCTCCACGTCGATCGTCACATTGTCGCCCGGCATCACCATTTCCGTGCCCTCGGCCAGCTGCACCACGCCCGTCACGTCGGTCGTGCGGAAATAGAACTGCGGACGGTAGTTGGTGAAGAACGGCGTGTGGCGCCCGCCCTCCTCCTTGGTCAGGATATAGGCCTCGGCCTTGAACTTGGTGTGCGGCGTCACCGAGCCGGGCTTGCACAGAACCTGCCCGCGCTCGACACCCTCGCGGTCCACGCCGCGCAACAGCGCGCCGATATTGTCGCCCGCCTGGCCCTGGTCCAGAAGCTTGCGGAACATCTCAACACCCGTCACCGTCGTCTTCGACGTCGGACGGATGCCCACGATCTCCACTTCCTCGCCGACCTTGACGATGCCGCGCTCCACGCGACCCGTCACCACCGTGCCGCGGCCAGAGATCGAGAACACGTCCTCGATCGGCATCAGGAACGGCTGGTCGACCGGACGCTCGGGCGTCGGAATATAGGCGTCCACCGCCTCCATCAGCGCCCGGATGGCGTCCTCGCCGATCTCCTTGTTGGAATCCTCCAGCGCCGCGAGCGCCGACCCCTTGACGATCGGAATGTCGTCGCCGGGGAACTCGTTCTTCGACAGAAGCTCGCGAACCTCCAGCTCGACAAGCTCCAGAAGCTCCGGATCGTCGACCTGGTCGACCTTGTTCAGGAACACCACGATCGAGGGAACGCCAACCTGGCGGGCCAGAAGGATGTGCTCGCGCGTCTGCGGCATCGGGCCGTCGGCGGCCGAGACCACCAGGATCGCGCCGTCCATCTGCGCCGCACCCGTGATCATGTTCTTCACATAGTCCGCATGGCCGGGGCAGTCGACATGCGCATAGTGACGGTTGGCCGTCTCGTATTCGACATGCGCCGTCGAGATCGTGATGCCGCGCGCCTTCTCCTCGGGCGCGGCGTCGATCATGTCATAGGCCCGGTATTCGCCGAAATACTTCGTGATCGCAGCCGTCAGCGACGTCTTGCCATGGTCAACGTGACCGATCGTGCCAATGTTCACATGCGGCTTCGTACGCTCGAATTTACCCTTGGCCATTCCCTTGATCCCGAATGCGGTTGACAGTTGTTGGTCGGATGCGGGCGTCTACAATCTTAAGCCCGCCAACACAAGCGCCGGCTTGCACGCTTTGGCCGGCGGCGATCTCGGGTGGCCTATACCCCGCCTTAAGGCGGGACATGCGAAGAACCGGCGATATGGGGGAACCGATCTCATGTCGCCGGCCACGGCCATCAGCACCGATGTCTCTGCGCGCCTTCGGGGCGTGATCAGGCGCGCGCTCTTCGGCCTCGTCGTCGCCTACGCCACGCTCATTGCCGTCTCCTATGCGACCGGCATCTGGTATGTCGACGCTAGGGGTGATCCGGTCGCGGTCGATTTCGTGGCGTTCTGGGCCGCCGGCAAACTCGTGCTGCAGGGAGAGGCCGTGGCCGCCTATGACTGGGCCGCGCACAAGGCGGTGGCCGTGAGCGCGCTGGGCGTGGGTTTCGACGGCCACTTCTCGTTCCAGTACCCCCCGACATTCCTGATGGCGACCGCGGCGCTGGCGCCGATGGCCTATCTGCCGGCCCTGCTTTGCTGGGTCGTGCTCGGCCTGGCCGGCTATGCCGCCGCGATCCGCGCGATCGCGGGCAACTGGCTGCCGGTCATGGCCGCGCTGGCATGGCCGGCCACGCTGTGGAACGCGGTGGTCGGGCAGAACGGCCTGCTTGCCGCGGCACTGCTAGGCGGCGCGCTCGCGCTGCTCGACAGGCGCGCCGCGGCGGCCGGCCTGCTTCTGGGCCTGCTCACCTTCAAGCCGCAATTCGGGCTGCTGATTCCCGTTGCCCTGATCGCCGGCGGTTACTGGCGCGCGGTGGCCTGGGCCGCCGCGACCGCGCTCGGACTTGCAGCACTTTCGGTGCTGGTCCTGGGATGGGAGGCCTGGGCCGGCTTCCTCCAGTCCGCCGCCACCGTCAACACCGCCATCCTCACCGACGGCGGGACCGGCTTCGCCAAGCTCCAGAGCCTCTATGGCTGGCTGCGCGCGATGGGCGTGTCCTCCGGTCTTGCCTGGGCGGCGCACGCGGCCTTCGCCGCGCTCCTGGCCGCCGTCGTCCTGCGTGCCTGGCGCGGCCGGGCGCCGTTCGACATCCGCGCCGCCGTGCTCGCCGCGGCGACCCTGCTCGCCTCGCCCTATGCCTTCGTCTATGATTTCGCCGTGCTTGCCGTCCCGCTGGCCTTTCTCGGCCGTTCGGGCTTCACCCTTGGCGAGACGCTGCTGGTGCTGGTCGCCGGGCTGCTGATAGCCTGGGGACCGGCCGAAATGGTGCCGAACGCCCTTGCAGCCGGGCTGATCGTCTTGGGTATGGCGCTCGTCAGATGGCGTCGCGGATCGGGAGCGCTCGCCGGCAACTAGGCCTAGGCTGGGAGGGGAGCGGCCGTAGCAACCCGCTTGAGAAGCTCAACTCTTCGCGCCCGCCGACGTCAATCCCTCCCACGCCGCCATCGCGCATCGGCCTATGCCGAGAAGGGTTTCGCGCGAGGCGCCGTCACGTGCCTGAATGGACATGCCCTGCTGCACCGTCACGTAAAAGCTGGCGACGGCATGGCAGTCGAGGCCGTGCGGCAGCTCGCCCCCGGCAACGGCTTGCTCCAGCCTGCGACGCAGCGTCTCCACGTTTTCGGAACGGTGTTCCCGCAGTATCTCGCATGCGCCCATGTTGTTGTCGCTCGGGTTGGGCGCGCCAAGCACCATGAGACAGCCGCGCGGATGGCCAGGGCTCGCATAGACCTCGGCCGTGGCGTAGAGGAACTGTTCGATCGCCTCGCGCGCCGTCGGCGCTTCCGGGATGGCGGCCCAGATCTCCGTGCCGACCGTGTCGGTGTAAAGTCCGACAGCTTCACGGAACAGCGCCTCCTTTGAACCGAAGGCGGCGTAAAGACTGGGCGAATTGACGCCCATGGCGCCCGTCAACTCCGATAGCGAAGCACCATCGTAGCCCTTGGCCCAGAACACCTCCATCGCCCGCCGCAGGGCGGCGGTGCGGTCAAAGCTGCGTGGCCGGCCCCTTTCCGTCATCGTATTCCTTTCTGTGTCGATCAATACATAAATCGCTTGACCGGCCGAGGCAAGCTTGCCATGAATTCTGTATCAAGCGATACAGAAAGGAGTTCGGCATGTCCCGACTGAAAGGCAAGGTGGCGCTGGTAACGGGCGGCAGTCGCGGCATCGGTGCCGCGATCGCGATGAGGCTGGCGGAGGAAGGCGCGGATGTCGCGTTGACCTATGCACGCTCGGCCGACAAGGCCGAGGCCGTGCTGGCGCAGATCAAGGCCGTGGACCGGAAGGGCATAGCGATCGCCGCCGACAACACCGAGGCCCAGGCTGTCGTGGATGCCGTGGAAAAGACCGTCGCGGCTTTTGGCCGGCTCGATATCCTCGTCAACAATGCCGGCATCTTCCCTTATGGCGCGCTGGATGAGACGACGCTCGAGGATTTCGACGAGACGATCGCCATCAACACCCGCGGCGCGTTCGTCGCCTCGAAGGCCGCGGCCGCCCATATGGGTGAAGGCGGCCGCATCATCTCGATCGGCAGCAATCTTGCCGAGCGGGTCCCCTCGCCCGGAATCACCCTTTATGCGCTCAGCAAGGCCGCCCTTATCGGTCTGACCAGGGGAATGGCCCGCGACCTCGGACCCCGGGGAATCACCGTCAACATCGTCCATCCCGGCTCCACCGACACCGACATGAACCCCGCGGACGGGCCGCAGGCCGATGAGCAACGCGGCAGCATGGCCATTCCCCGCTACGGCGATCCGCGTGATGTCGCGAGCCTCGTTGCCTGGCTCGCCAGCTCGGAGGCGCGTTCGGTCACCGGCGCCGGTCTCACGATCGACGGGGGTTCCAACGCATGAACGCACTGGCCCAGGTCGCGCCGACGGACAAGGCTACGGGAGTGTCGCCGGGCATGATGGCGATGCTGATTTTCGCTGTTGCCGTGGTCGTCACGACCGAGTTCATCGTCGTCGGCCTGCTTCCCGTCATGGCGCGCGCCCTCGGCGTCTCGATCGTCGAAGCCGGCTGGTTCGTCACATGGTTCGCCCTGTCCTCGGCGGCGCTCGGGCCGATCCTGACCATTGCCGCGGGCGGTATGGAGCCGCGCCGCGTCCTCGCCGCGGCCATGCTTGCCTTCGCCACGGGCAGTTTCGTCGTAGTGCTTTTGCCGAACTATTGGGTGATCGTTGCGGTCCGCATTGTCCAGGGAGCCGCGCTGCCCGTCCTAGTCAGCATCGGCAGCGCGTTTGCCGCCCAACTCGCGGGACCGGGGCGCGAGGGGCGGGCAATCGCCCTGGTCAATCTCGGCGTCGTCATCGGCATCGTGCTGGCCATACCGGCCGGCGTGTTCGTGGCCGATCGTGTCGGGTGGCAGGCGAGCTTCGGTGGCCTCGCCTTCCTGGCCCTGGCCGCGGCCCTGCTCATCGGGGTTTCCTTCCCCCGCCTCGCGCTTTCAGACCCGCCATCGATCGGGGCACAGGCTGGAATCCTGCGAGGGGCACGGTTTCAGGCGCATCTTCTGCTGTCGGGCGCGCTCTTTACGGCGATGTTTTGCGCCTACACCTATCTTGCGGCTTACCTGGAGACGGTGGGCGGCCTTGCCGGCAACGAAGTCGCCTTGATCCTGATGGGCTTTGGCGCGGCGGGCATGATCGGCAACTGGATCGCCGGGCGCATCGTCGACCGGGGTCCGACCGCCGCGACGGCGGCGGTGGCCGCTGTATTGGCGTTTGCGATGACTGGCGTTTCGCTCGCCGGCGGCAAACTCTACTGGCTCCTGCCGGTGCTTGGCTTCTGGGGCGCTGCTCATACGGCCGGATTTGTTCTGTGCCAGGTGCGGGTCATGCTGGCCGGTGGCGAGGCGCGGGCCTTCGCGTCCTCGCTCAACATCTCGGTATGCAATCTCGGGATAGCATTGGGTGCGGTCGCGGGTGGCTGGGTCATTGACCGCCATGGCATCGAAGCCGTGGGCTTGGGCGGTGCGGCACTTGCCGTCGGTGCGCTCGTCGTCGCCCTTCTCATCATGGCGGCGCCGGCCCGTTCGCGCCCTTCCGTCTGCGAAGCGCGTTGAAAGGCCGCTTCGAACGTGGCGCGAACAGCAAGGAAGTCCAGACTTACATAGCCCCCAATGGGGTTGGAGCGGGTAGCGGGAATCGAACCCGCATATTCAGCTTGGAAGGCTGCTGCTCTACCATTGAGCTATACCCGCGCGCCGCCCTTGTCTCACGAACCGCCGCGAAGGGGAAATGGTTTTCGGCGGGTCGCGCGTGCTCCGGTCCTGGCAGTGGTGGAGGGGGCTGGATTCGAACCAGCGTAGGCATAGCCAACGGATTTACAGTCCGTCTCCTTTAACCACTCGGACACCCCTCCCGACTGCCGCCGGAGCAAGATGCGAGGCGTTCGCGGCCCCGGTCGCCCGGCCGCCGCGACGGGCCTTATGGCGAGGCGACCCCGCCCTGTCAACCACGCCGCGACGCATTTCGCCGCCACCATAGGCAGCGGCCGCAAGAGGGTCTATGGAGGCGCCATGACCGACGAAAAGCACTCCCGGACACCGAAGGACAGCCACTACGCGCGGCTGCGGCGCCAGCACCGCGACCGCAAGGCGAGCGGGCCGCCGCCGCGCGACAGCGCGACTGTCCCCGGCGAGCCCGTGCCCGACGGGCTGGTGCGGCTTTACGGGCTTCACACCGTGCGCGCCGCGATCCTCAATCCGCGCCGGACGATCCATCGGCTGATCGTCACCCGCAACGCGCTCGAAAGGCTCGATCTCGGCGAAACGGGCGCCCTGCCCTTTCCCGTCGAGATCGCCGAACCGAAGGCGATCGACCGCATCACCGGCTCCGACGCCGTCCACCAGGGCGTGCTGGCGGAAGCCCGTCCGCTGGCGCCCAAGCGCCTCGACGCGCTTGGCGACACCGATCTGGTGCTCGTGCTCGACCAGGTGACTGATCCGCACAATGTCGGAGCGATCCTGCGCTCGGGCGTCGCCTTCGCCGCCGGCGCACTGATCACCACCACGCGCCACAGCCCCGCCGAATCCGGCGTCCTGGCCAAGGCGGCGTCCGGCGCGCTGGAGGAGATCGACCTGATCGAGGTGCGCAACCTGGCCGACGCGCTGCGCACCCTCTCGGCCGCCGGCTACCGCACCATCGGGCTCGATTCGGACGGACCGGACGAACTCGAGAAGACCCTGTCCGGCGAGCGCATCGCGCTGGTTCTCGGCGCCGAGGGCAAGGGCCTGCGCCACAAGACGCGCGAGACGGTCGACGCGCTGGCGCGGCTTGACATGCCGGGCGCGATCCGCTCGCTCAACGTCTCCAATGCCGCGGCCGTCTCGCTCTACGCCGCGCGGAGTTTCCTGGCGCGTCGCTGACGAGGCTGTCGGATCGCGCCGTGCCGATACGTCCTCAGGGCGCATGCGAACCGAAGGAGGCAACCATGCTCAAGGATCACGCATCATCGGCGATCGTGGCGGTATCCGACATCGACCGCGCCCGCGCATTCTACCGCGACACACTCGGCCTTGAACTCGAATCGGAGATGGGCGGCCATGTGCTGGTCTTCCGCACCGGCGCGACGCATCTCGTCGTCTACCGGTCCGAATTCGCCGGCACCAACAAGGCCAATGCGGTCGTGTGGGGCGTCGGCGACGACATCGAGGCGATCGCCGCCGATCTGAAGGCCAAGGGTGTGGCCTTCGAACATTATGACGGCATGGACTGGAAGGGTGACATCCATGTCGACGGCGACATGAAGCTGGTCTGGATCAAGGACCCAGACGGCAACATCCTTCATTTCAACAACATCTAAGGCATGTCGCCCGAAAGTGGGAACCGGTTTCGGGACAACGACATGCTACCAGGCACCTGAAGCGTAGCGAGCGAATCTGAAAGATCGCGACACGCTTTAGGCGCCCGAATCGGAAGTCGCCCCGGCGGGCCGGCCGTCAGCCGGCCTCGCTCACCCGCGCCGCCGCCATCTTCAGCCGCGCAAGCTGCGCCTCGAACTCGGCCTTCTTCTCGCGCTCGCCCTCGACCACCTCCTCGGCCGCCTTGGCGACGAAGTTCGGATTGGAGAGCTTCTTGTCGATGCGCGCGATCTCGCCCTCGGCCTTGCCGATCTCCTTGGCCAGGCGCGCCGCCTCGGCCTTCAGGTCGATCAGGTCGCCGAGCGGAAGGCAGGCCGTCGCCTCGCCCACCACGATCTGCGCCGCCCCCTTCGGCGCATGCTCCGCATGGCTCACCTCGCCGATCCGCGCCAGCCGCCTGATCGCCGCGTCGTGCCGGATGAGGCGGTCCGTCGTCGTCTTGTTGGCCGCCACCATCACCAGCGGGGCGGTCGCCGCGGCCGGCACGTTCATCTCGGCCCGCACCGAGCGTATCTCCGAAACGAGGTCGATCAGCCAGTTGATCTCGGCTGCCGCCTCCCGGTCCTCGAAGGCGGGCTCGGGCCAGCCGGCGTGGCAAAGCAGGCTCGAACGCGTGCCCACGCCGGCCGTCGCCTCCCACAGCTCCTCCGTCATGAACGGCATGAACGGGTGCAACAGCTTGAACGTCTCGTCCAGCACATGCGCCAGGCAGGCCTGCGCCTCGCGCCTGGCGTCATGATCGTCGCCGTTGAAGACCGGCTTCAGCAGTTCGACATACCAGTCGCAGAGCTGGTTCCACACGAAGCGGTAGAGCGCGCCCGCCGCCTCGTTGAAGCGGTAGGCCTCGATGCCTTCGGTCACCGCGCGCGTGGCGCGTGACAGTTCCGTCAGCGCCCAGCGGTTGACGGTCAGCTTCACGCGGGCCGGGTCGAAGCCCTCGACCCTCGCCGCGCCGTTCATCTCGGCGAAGCGTGTCGCGTTCCACAGCTTGGTGCCGAAATTGCGGTAGCCGGCGATGCGCGCCGGGTCGAGCTTCACGTCGCGCCCCTGCGCGGCCATGATCGCCAGCGTGAAACGCAGCGCGTCCGCGCCATATTCGTCGATCAGGTCGAGCGGGTCGATGACGTTGCCCTTCGACTTCGACATCTTGGCGCCGTTCTTGTCGCGCACCAGCGCATGCACATAGACGGTGTGGAACGGCTCCTCCTCCATGACGTAGAGGCCCATCATCATCATCCGCGCGACCCAGAAGAAGATGATGTCGAAGCCCGTCACCAGCACGTCGGTCTGGTAGTAGCGCTTCAGTTCCGGCGTCTGGTCGGGCCAGCCCAGCGTCGAGAACGGCCACAGCGCCGACGAGAACCAGGTGTCCAGCACGTCCTCGTCGCGCGTCAGGATCTCGCCGGGGCTGTAATTCTCCAGCCTGTCCTCGACCCAGGCCTTCCAGGGGCCCTCATGCGCCAGATAGTGCTGGATGGCGGCCTCCAGCGCCGCCTCCTCGTCGCGCTCCACGAAGATCGCGCCGTCGGGGCCGTACCAGGCCGGGATGCGATGCCCCCACCAGAGCTGGCGCGAGATGCACCAGGGCTGGATGTTCTCCATCCAGTCGAAATAGGTCTTTTCCCAGTTCCTCGGCACGAAGTTGGTGCGCCCCTCGCGCACGCTGTCGATGGCGGGCTGGGCAAGCGTCGCGGCGTCCGCGAACCACTGGTCGGTCAGCATCGGCTCGATGACGACGCCCGACCGGTCGCCGAAGGGCTGCGTGATCTTCCTGTTCTCGACCAGCGGCACGGGGTTGCCCTCCGCGTCGGTCGTCATCACCGCCAGGCCCTCGGCGTTGATGTCGGCGACGATCTTCTCGCGCGCTGCGTAGCGGTCGAGCCCGCGATACTCGTCGGGCACGAGGTTGATCGCATCCACCTGCGCCTCGTCGGGCAACCTGCCGGACTTGACGATCTCGGCCGCGCGGGCGGCGCATGTCGCGTAATCGTCGCCGTCGGCGCGCATGGCCGCCTTCCGGTCCATCAGCCGGTAGAGCGGAATGTTGTTGCGCTTGGCGACCGCGTAGTCGTTGAAATCGTGCGCGCCGGTGATCTTCACGGCGCCCGAGCCGAATGTTGGATCGGGATAATCGTCGGTGATGATCGGGATCAGGCGGCGCTGCGCCTTCGGCCCGACCGGGATCTCGCACAGCTTGCCGACGATCGGGGCATAGCGCGCATCGTCGGGATGGACGGCCACCGCGCCGTCGCCGAGCATCGTTTCTGGCCGGGTCGTGGCGATCGAGATGTAGTCGCGGCGCTCGAGCAGCGTCACGTTGCCGTCGGCGTCCTTCTCGACATATTCGTAGGTCTCGCCGCCGGCCAGCGGATATTTGAAATGCCACATATGGCCGTCGACCTCGACATTCTCGACCTCGAGGTCGGAGATCGCGGTCTCGAACTTGGGATCCCAGTTCACGAGCCGCTTGCCGCGATAGATCAGCCCGTCCTTGTAGAGGCGCACGAACACTTCCACGACGGCGCGCGACAGGCCCTCGTCCATGGTGAAGCGTTCCCGGCTCCAGTCGCAGGAGGCGCCGAGCCGCTTGAGCTGGTTGATGATGGCGCCGCCGGACTCGTCCTTCCACCGCCACACGCGATCGACGAACTCCTCGCGCGTCATGGAACTGCGGTGGACCTGCCTCTCCATGAGCTGCCGTTCCACCACCATCTGCGTGGCGATGCCGGCATGGTCCATGCCCGGCTGCCACAGCACGTCCCTGCCCCGCATGCGCTCGAACCGGACCAGCACGTCCTGCAGCGTGTTGTTGAGCGCATGCCCCATATGCAGCGAGCCGGTGACGTTCGGCGGCGGGATAACGATCGTGAACGGCTCGGCGCCGCGCTTCGACCCCGCGCCGGCCGAGAACGCGTCCGCCTCCTCCCAGCGCGCGGCGATGCGCGGCTCGACGGCTTTCGAATCGTAGGTCTTCTCGATCATGGAGCGCGGGTCCGGAAACGGGCGGGAAAGGTCGCGCTCCGTAAACCGGATGCCCGTCGCCTAGTCAACTGCGCTTGAGCGCGCGGAGACCGGCTGGTGCCGGGATCGCTATTCGGAATGGCCGCGCGCGATGCGCTCGATCTCCTCGCGCACCAGGCGTTCCACCAGGTGCGGAAGGTTATTGTCCATCCATTCCTGCAGCATGGGCCGCATCATGTCCTCGGCGACCTCGTCGAAGGAGCGCCGCCGGCTGGCGGCGAACGCGTCCGACAGTTCCCCGAAAGCCGCTGCCACCTGGCGCCCGGCCTGTTCGGAAATGATGGAGGACCGCGCCGGCTCGACCGCCTGAGGCTTGGCGGGCTGCGCGGTGGCGCGCAATCCACCGGCAGCCGGTTCGCCAGCCGGAGCCGCCGCCGCTGCCTCCTTCATCGCGTCGGCCACCAGTTCGGCGGCCATGTCGGCGCCGCCGCTCTCGGCCTCCGCTGCTTCCGCCCGTGGCGTCTGCGCCGGCCTGAGCGGCTTGACCTGGGACAGGCCGCCCGCCGACCGGGCAGGCGCCCTCGTCTCGGCGGCCTCGTCGAGTTCGGCGCGGAACGCCGCTTCATCCACATCGGCTGCCTTGTCAGGCTCGTCGAGGACCGGCGCCGCGCCGGCCGTCGCCGGTGCCACGGCCTTGGCCACGGGCGCATCGTCGTTCGCCGACGGCGCCGGCCCGCTCGCCGGCTGATCGCTGTCCTCGATGATGCGCCGGATCGACGCCAGGATTTCCTCCATCGAGGGTTCGCGCTGCACTGCGTTCGCCTGTGCCATGGTCAAGTCCGCCGCCCTGTGTTCGCATCCGTGCCGCCGCGTCCCCGCGACGCGAACGGCCGAATCATGACCAACCCTACCCCACGAGGCTCGCGCGGAGAATCCCCGTCGCGGCGACGGCGCCGTTTCTCACAATAAATCGGATGAAATGGTGTATGAGTGGTCGCGAACGCGCTCCGCCGCCGCGGCAACCCCCCCAGCCCGTCTCGTCAGCGCGCGTCGGGCGTCTTGGTCCCGTACCACTTGTCCTTGACAGCGCGGTAATGCTCGCCTGGATCGTACCGCTCGACGGCCAGCCCCAGCCGGCTCACCGAAAGACGTCCCGCCGCCGACAGGATGGCGTAGCTCGCCACGACCACGTCGCGCTCGTCCTGGGCGAGCTGCACCTGCGCCTGGATCACGTCGGCCTGCGCGTTGAGCACGTCCAGCGTCGTCCGCTGGCCGACATTGCGCTCCTCGATCACGCCGTTCAGCGCCAGTTGCGCGGCGTTGACGACCAGCCGGTCGGCCTCCACGCTTTCCTGCGCCGCACGATATTGCGACCACGCCGCCGACAAGGCCTGGCGCACCTGGTCGCGCGTCACGTCCACGTCGATGCGCGCCTCGCCGAGACTCTCCTTCCGCTGGCGCACCTGCGCGGAGGCACGGCCGCCCTGGTAGATCGGTACCGTCAGCGTGGCCCCGATATTGAACGATTCGGTCGTCCCGTCCTGCGCACCGACACCCGGCAGATCCGAATAGGTCTCGCGGAAACTGGTCGAGACGCCGGCCTCGGCGTTCACCTGGGGCAGCATCGCCCCCTCGGCCGACTTCACCGAGAAGGCGGCCGCGTCAACCAGATGCAGGTTCGCCTTGATGGCCGGATGTTCGGTCAGCGCGATGGCAAAGGCCTGCTCGAAATTGGACGGCAGCGCCGCCCTCACCGGGCCGGCGCCTTGCAGGCTGCCGGGCTCCTCGCCCACCACCTGCCGGTAGAGCGCGGCGCTGACGGCCGCCTGTGCGCGGGCCGCACTCACCTGCGCCACGGCCGCCGCCTGGCTGGCTTCGGCCTGCGCCACGTCGGTGCGGGTGCCCTCGCCAACCTCGAAACGCGAGCGCGCGGCCCGCACCTGCTCGGTCAGGAACTCCAGATTCTGCTCGGTCAATGTCGCGATTCGCCGGTCGCGGATGACGTCCATATAGGCGCCGACCGCCGTCTGGAGGATATTCTGCTCGACGTTGCGCAGCCCCTCATTGGCCGCGCGCACCTGCGATTCGGCGGCGCGCACATTGTTGCGCGTCTGGAAACCGTCGAAGATCGACTGCTGGATGGCGACGCCGAACGAACCGGTCGCCAGGCTCGTCCCGCTCTGCTTGGTATAATCGATCGTTCCCTGCGCGCCGATCGTCGGCCGGTAGCCCGACTTGGCGATCGCCACGCCCTCGTCGGTCACCCGTACCCCGGCGCGCGCCTTGTTCAGTTCGGAATTGTTGCGATAGGCCTTCGCCATCGCGCCTTCGATGGTTTCGGCCAGGACCGCCTGCGGCCCCGCCATCAGCGCCGTCGCGACGATGGCGACCGCCAGGATTCCCGAAATTCGCGACACGAACCCACCTCACTGCGCACGGGCGAGTATGCCCCTTGCCGATCGCGTCGCACGGCGAACCGTTCATGCCGCAGCGCACGCGCCGACGCATGGCTACCCGAGACGCTTCGCGTGCGCAACCGAACAGGGCGCCCAAACGGATCGCGAAACCGTTACCTGTTGTTATTCCACGACATGTGTTGCAGTTGTGTCGAACGGTCGCGCGGCGTCAGAACTGGAATTCGGCCGCCTTTTCGAAGCCCGGCAGCGGCTTGACGGCGGCGTTGAACCCGCGCACGGCCGAGATCGATGCCCCGTCCCGTATCCAGGCCTTGGCGACCGCCGCGTTGCCGGTTCCCTCGGCCGCGACGAGCCGGCCGCCGTCCTTGAGCTGGTCCAGCAGGGCCTGGGGGATTGTCTCGACGGCCCCTTCGAGCAGGATCACGTCGAACGGCGCCTCGCTCGGATAGCCTTCCGCAAGCGGCCCCGTGACCACCACAGCGTTGTCGTAGCCGAGACCCGTAAGGGTCGACGTCGCCAGTTGCGCCAGCGCCTCGTCCTGCTCGACCGCGATGACCGACTGGGCGATGCGCGACAGCACGGCCGCCGAATAGCCGGTGGCGCAGCCGACGTCGAGCACCACGCTGTCGGGCGTGATGCGGGCCAGTTGCAGAAGCTTGGCGAAGGGCGACGGCTCCATCAGCCACCGCGCCGGATTGGCGCCGGCCGCGGGCGTCAGAAGCAGGTCCTCGTCGATATAGGCGAGCGCGCGTCGCGTGGCCGGCACGAATTCCTCGCGCGGCACCGAAAGCAGGGCCGACACGATGGCGTGGTCGGTGACGTCGGTGGTGCGCACCTGGCTGTCGACCATCTTGGCGCGCAACGCCGCGTAGTCGGGTTCAATCGTCATTCAGCGCTCGCCCTGTCCCGCCGGATGCGGTCTCCGCTTCCGTGACGCCGTGTCCCGCGCTGCTGGAGGCCTCGCCCGGAATCGAACCGGGGTGCAAGGATTTGCAGTCCTCTGCGTAACCACTCCGCCACGAGGCCTCTGCGCCAGCGGCGTCACAGCGGGCTCAATAGGTTAGCGCGGATTGCCGGTCAAGCGGTAGAAGGTCATTCCGAACGGCATCCTCTGCGCATTCTGAACAACGGCTCCCGCGCCGCGAGCCTCGGGCGTCGGATCGGGCATATTCGCCGCCGGATGTCGAAATGGAGATCGAACGGCGAATGTGAAACTTTCCATGGAATCACGCAGTTGCCGGTGGTTGCATGGATTTCGGCAGGTGTACCGACGGCTAATGGGAATGCGAATGACGGAAACAGAGCACCGGTCTTCGGCCTGTCGGGTTGGCCGAAGGCGAACCGGGAAAGGGCACGGCCTGGCTGGCCGCGATAGGAGCAATGGAAGCCATCGTCCTGATTGCAACGGTCGTCCTCGTCTCGCTTGCGAGCATCGAGATATTCCGGGTCGTCGTCATCGTTGTCGCGGAGGTCAGGCTCACCTGGCGTCAGGCGCTCAAGGGCTGGTTCACCTTCTCGCTGGGCTCAAGCGTCGCGGCGACGCTGGTCACGGCCGCGGCGCAAGGCATCCTGTCGCTGCTGTAGTGCGCGGCCTGCTTCTTGTGCCTTCAGGGTTGCAACCTCCTTGACGGTTATGCGTTGCCCGGTCTTTGTGAACTCAGGGTCGGCCCGGCCCCCTGCGCGGGATAGAGGCGCGACAGGAAAACGACTTGTCCGGAGGGCATGTGCCGAAACGCAAGGTCAACACCGCCGATGCCGAGGCCCGTCTGGCCGCCATCGTGGAGTCGTCCTACGACGCCATCATCTCGAAGGATCTGAACTCGGTCGTGACCAGCTGGAACAAGGCCGCCGAGCGGCTGTTCGGCTACACGGCCGAGGAAGCGGTCGGCCACTCGATCCTCATGCTCATCCCCGAGCATCTCAGGAACGAGGAGACCGAGATCATAAGCCGCATCAGGAGCGGCGAGCGCATGCCTTCCTTCGAGACGATTCGCCGCCGCAAGGATGGCACGGTCGTTCCGATCTCGATCACGGTCTCGCCGATCATGGACCCGTCCGGCCAGATCGTCGGCGCGTCCACGATCGCCCGCGACATTTCCGCCACCAAGGAGAACGAACGCCGCATCCGGCTCTTGCTGCGCGAGGTCAATCATCGCGTCAAGAACCAGTTCGCCGTGATCCTGTCCATGATCCGCGAGACCCGCAAGCGTTCGATCTCGCCGGAGACCTTCGAGAGAACCGTGCGCGAGCGGATCATGGCGCTGTCACGCTCGCATGATCTGCTGGTCTCGTCGGAATGGAACGGCGCCGGCCTGATCGACCTCGTCACCGAGCATCTTCAGCCCTTTGACCATGAGGGCCAGGTCACGCTGACGGGGAAGATGCTCACCCTGCAGCCCAACGCCGTCCAGCATCTGGGCATGGCCTTCCACGAACTGGCGACCAACGCCGTCAAATACGGCGCCCTTTCCTCGGCGACCGGCCGCATCCGCATCGAATGGAGCGTGGGCAAGGCCGCCACCGGCCAGGATGAGTTCCGCCTGGAATGGGACGAAACGCTCGATCCGTCCGGCATGGCGGACATGGACGAGGCAAGGGGCTTCGGCACCGTCGTCCTCGAACACGTCACGCCCAACGCGCTCGGCGGGCGCGCCACGGTGGAGCGGCAGCGCGGCCGCATGCACTGGGAGCTGCGGGCGCCCCTTTCGTCCGTCAGCGCCGCGGCTCATTCCGTGCCGGAGTGGACGCGGGCCTGAGCCGGCGCGGCTCATCCGCCGCGTGAGGGCGACGGATGTGCCGTTAACTCCGATGCTGAGCCGGCTATCGCGGAACTTCGACATGCCGTGATCGTTTCGGGTTCATGCGAGACGACGACACATCCGAAGATGAAGGCAGCGGGCTCGGCGCGATCGGCGTGCTTGGCCTGTGCGTGGTGGCGGCGATCACCGCCTTCGTCTTCCTGGCCCTTCCCGAAAGCCATGGCCCGTCCTCGGCCAGCCTCGTCTATGTCGAGCCCGAGAAGACCAGTGATCCGGGAGAGGAAGCGACGGCGCGGATCGACGCCGCGCCGGACGGCTGACCCGGATCGTCGGCAAGCTTGAACCATTTGAGTGACCTGCATCGAACGCGCCCGGCCGCGCCGCGTCCGCGGCTACGCCTTGCCGTTGCCGCGCCCCCGGGCCTGTCCGGCCCGTGCCGCCTTACGCCGCTCCCACCACACCGCCAGCCTGCGTCGCCAGCGGCGAGCGACCGCGAAATCATAGGACAGGACGAGCAGTCCCAGCGGCAGCATCCAGAAGCCGAGGATCGGCAGGAAACCCACTACGCCGCCCGCCATCAGCAGGACGCCGACGACGATGCGCGCCAGGCGCGAGCGCGGCAGGCCGAATTCGCGGCCCAGCACTTTCACGCGCGGTCGGGCGTCAGCTCCGGCTTCCCGTTCCGTCATTGCCAGTTTCGCTCCCGTCTCGTGGACCGGCGGCGGAGCCGGCCGGCCTGATATGACCCGCGGCTGTGACGATTGCGAGATCATGGCGGCAAAATTGCCGCAGCGGGATGTGATTTTCTTGCCGATGCGCGCTTTGCAAAGCGCGATTTCCTTTGCTATAGGCGACCCGTCTCACGCGAGCACAGGCCATTCCCCGGTAGCTCAGCGGTAGAGCAACCGGCTGTTAACCGGTTGGTCGCTGGTTCGAATCCGGCCCGGGGAGCCAATTTATCTGCATAGCTGCTTGATTTCTTTTGGCTTCTGCTAAGTCGGAAGCGGCCTTCCCCGCTTTCTGGCGCCTAAAAATAGTCGGGGCTGTTTTGATCAGCTTGCCTGGCCATTTCCTGACCGCGCGCGCGAATTCTATCGGCCCGCCGGGAATCAGGTGGACGAATACGCGTTCTTGCCGGCCGCCAAATTCGTGCCCTCAGCATTGATATTTCCGCCGCCGCAATTGCTTTTCTTAGCGTGTCACGACGGAGGGCATTAAGCTTATGGTAAGCTTTGAAGAAGACGTCCTCGCCGAATTTGCAGTGGTCAATACCATAGCTTTTACCGCATTGATCGGCTCCCCGTACATCCGGCGTTCAGCCTACCCGTATTAATCTGTCGCAGAGTTGGGAGGTTCGGATGAACAAGCGCTCTGTGTTTGCCTTTGTTGTCTTACTCGTGGCCGGCGTCGCTGGAATAGCTGCCGCGGATGTGGTGCCCGGGGAGGAGCACTGCGTCGTCAATGTGCGCACCGATGACCGGCTGAACATGCGCGACGGCCCCAGTGCCAGTGCGCCGATAGCTGCTCGCAAGCGCTATGGTGAGTGCGGTATCCGGGTAAACGACGAATGCCGCGGTAGCTGGTGTCCGGTGGAGGACGGTCATTCGCTGGGCTGGGTCCACAGGCGCTATATCGCCATGGTGTCGCCGTCCATGTACTGCGTCACAGGAGTTGCGGCAGGCGATGTTTTGAACGTTCGCGCCTGGCCGTCATCCCAGTCGCGGGTCCTGACCAAACTCTCCCGTCACCAGTGCGATATCGCATTCCTTCCCTACTCGAAGGGCAGTTGGCAGAAGGTTCGCGTCGATGGATGGGAAGGTTGGGTGAACCGCCAGTATCTCAGCGGCCAGTGAAGCCACCACGCCCAATCCGGTGGAGGTCGAGCGCCCCTCGAATTCTGAACTGTGATCGGCGCGATCGTGCCGAACATCCTCAAGCCGGGCGAACTTGCTGAGGCGCTCGTTGCACTTCGAATGCCTGCCTCGGTGGGCGGTCAGCTTTTGTTCATCATGGAGCGAGTAGGTGTCCTCCAGGCCGTTGGCGGGCGGACAACCGAGAGAGGAACCACTCCATGAACATGCCGAAAATCACCCTGGCTGCCGTATTGCTCACCTTCGCCCTGGCAGGCTGCGCGACCGAAAGCGAACAGCGCGCCACGACGGGTGCAGTCATTGGTGCCGGCGCCGGCGCCTTGGCGGGTCAGGCGCTCGGCGGGAACACGCGCAGCACACTTGCCGGCGCGGCCGGCGGCGCCCTGCTTGGCGCGGTTGTCGGGCAGGCCACCACTCCCCGTGGTCAACGGATGTGCCGCTATCAAGATCGCTACGGCCAGATCTACACCGCACCGTGCGACGATCGCTACTACGAGGACTACTGATCGCCGCCAACGAAAGCCCGCCTCGTAAGGGGCTGCGGACGAATCCAAGGAGGGCCCCAGTCTCGGACCGCAATGGGAAGCTGGGGCTATAGCGCTGTTCTATTGAAATTATCGCGCGAGGCTATAGCCCGCTCGGATGCCTCCAATCTTCCTTCCCGCGCCTTGGCCTCCACTGGATCCCGCCACGGCTATCCGCCCGCTTTGGGCATCCGGCGAGCGTCGCCCCACCCTTCGCCTTCACGACGCATTGCCGCCATCGATGTGTCGAGGCTGCGCTGCCTTGGTCACCATTACGCCATCCGTCGTGGGATTACGGCCGTACCGTGTCGGGATCATTCACGTTCGTTCTCATTAACATATTGAATTTCAATAGTTATCGGGTTGCGTCGTGTCACTGGCCCGTGTCTCGTGAGGCTCCGGTTCGTGGATGTCCGTCCCCGGTCCGGGATCCGAAGGGACAATCGAAGGGACAAAAACGGAGACCCGAGATGAAAAAATCCCTGCTTGGAACCACAGCCCTTACGCTTGCCCTTCTGCTTTCCCCGGCAGCGACCACGGCGGCACTCGCGCAAGGTGCTTCCGCCTTCAGTCCCGGCCACCAGGAAGGTCCCGCTAATACAGTGGCACCGGGGCAGGTAAAGGGCGCTGGCGAGAACGCCAGTTCCTACTCGCCCGGGCACGCCATGAAGGGCGACGATGGTGATGACGGCGACACCGGCGACGATGGCGACACTGGAGATGATGGCGACGACGGTGATGCCGGTGGTGATGACGGTGACGCCGGTGGCGACGACGGTGATGCCGGTGGCGACGACGGCGATGCCGGTGGCGACGACGGCGATGCCGGTGGCGACGATGGTGCCGGCGGCGACGACGGCGATGCCGGAGGCGACGACGGTGATGCCGGCGGCGATGACGGTGCCGGCGGCGACGACGGTGCCGGTGGTGATGGCGAGGGTGACGCCTGAGCCTCGCGCCTGAGGAAGAGCCTAGGGACGAACCCTAAGTCCCGGAGAAGCCGGCCCCCGTGGCCGGCTTCTTTCTCGTTCGCCGCGATCACGGATCGGATGTCGTCGAGACTACCGCCGGGGCTGCCCCGTCAGGACGCGCCACGGCCGCCGGCCGGAGGATAAGCCGGGCCTGCAAGCCGCCGACATGCAAGGGATGCCCGCCAGGCGGGTTCGGCTACTGTCGAGGCGCCATTCCGGGCCTGTTTTCAGGAATCGCTTCCGCGGGGTACGGCTTTGGCCCCTGGCGGTGTGGCGAGGCTACCCATCGCCTTCCGGCATTTCAGCGACGACCGGTTCCAACTCGCCCTCGCCCCGCTTCACGCCCAGGAACGAGACGATGATGACCAAGGCGATCACCAGCGCCGCGATCAGCGGGCGCACTATCGAACGGGCGGCCGGCATGGCGAACTCCGTGAGTTGACCATGCTGAACGATCCTGGCGCCAAGCTGGTTCCGCCCGCCGTGTCCGGCATGGCCCTGCCAGGCGGCTCCGGTAGACCGCGCGGCGTGCGCCGAAGGGGTCCTTTCCCGACCGCGCCGGCGTTTCCCGCCGCCCTACCGCCGTTTCCCGCCGCCCTTGCCGCCTTTGCCGCCCTTGCCACGCCTTTCGAAACGCGGTCCGCGATCGCGGCGCTCGAAGCGCGGCTCCCGCTCGCGGCGCTCGGAGCGCCATTCGCCCTGCCGTCCGTCTTCGCGCTGATATCGCTGATTGCGCTCGCCGCCACGAAAGAACTTGCCGCCCGGCCGGCCGCGCCCGCCGCCCAGGCCCAGATAATCCTGCGCGACCGCCTGCTGCACGCCAAGGCTCGTCGCCGGCGGCATCGCCGCTCCGCCGAAACCCGTCAGCAGGCTGAGTGCGAGAATGATGATGCGCTTGCGCATGATTTCGAAATGCCCGTGTCGCCTTGCCGTTCCGGCGCGGCCCCGTCCCTGATCATCTCCTACAGCCCCTGGACTGAACCAACCGCCAACGGCCTGTTCATCTGGCGTTCATGACGGCCGGGCGCCATCATGGGAACAATTCGGCCCTTGCGCAATCCGCCCGCCTCGGCCGGCCGTAACGAGAAGACGCCGCCACCGCAGGGTACCACTTGCGGATTTCGGCGCTCGCGTGGACAATCATCGCCGGGCTTGCCGGGAGGCGCCGCGGCCGGCGAACAACCGCCGCGTGAACCCGAGGGCGCACGGTTCGCGGGCAGACGGGTGTGAGGCGATGACGGCAGGCGAAGCGGTGGAACTGACCGGCGACAATTTCGGCGAGGCCACGCGCGGCCTGCCGCTCAGGGCGCGCATGACGCTGAGGGCCGCCCTGAACCTGCCGCGCGGGGTCCTGACGATCGTCACGCCCGACGGCCGCCGGCTGCGCGTCGGCGGCAACGGTCCCGGTCCCGATGCGGAGGTCTGGCTGCGGAACTGGAAGCTACCCGGCCGCGCCTTCTCCGAAGGCACGATCGGCGTGGCCGAATCCTATATCAACGGCGACTGGGACAGTCCCGACGTCACCACCTTCCTCGAACTCTTCGCCATCAATCAGGAAACCGGGGAGGAGGTCGCCGGCGGCGCAAACCGCCTGCTGATGCTCTTCCACACGCTGCGCCACTGGCTCAACGACAACACGCATCGCGGCTCCAGGCGCAACATCGCCGCCCATTACGATCTCGGCAACGCCTTTTACCGCGCCTGGCTCGATCCCTCGATGACCTATTCCTCCGCGCTCTATTCCGAGGGCGCTAACGACCTGGAGAGCGCACAGGCCGCCAAATACCGCGCGCTGGCGCTCGACACCGGCATCGGCCCCTCAGATCATGTGCTGGAGATCGGCTGCGGCTGGGGCGGTTTTGCCGAATTCGCCGCGCGCGAGATCGGTTGCCGCGTCACCGGGCTCACCATCAGCCGCCAGCAGCACGATTTCGCGATGGAACGCATCGCGCGCGCCGGCCTGTCGGAAAAGGTCGACATCAAGCTGCGCGATTATCGCGACGAGACGGGCCGCTACGATCGCATCGCCTCCATCGAGATGTTCGAGGCCGTCGGCGAGCGCTACTGGCCTGTCTTCTTCTCCAAGGTTCGTGAATGCCTCAGGCCAGGCGGTACCGCGGGCTTCCAGATCATCACTATCCAGGACGCCGTCTTCCACCTCTACCGGCGCCGGCCCGACTTCATCCAGCGCTACATCTTTCCCGGCGGCATGCTCCCCTCGCCCGACATATTGCGGAAGCTCGGCGCCGCCGAAGGCCTTTCCATCCTGCGCGAGCGCGTCTTCCCCCAGGATTACGCCCGCACGCTCGCCGAATGGCGCCAGCGCTTCTGGGCGTCGTGGGAAAAGATCGTCCCGCTGGGCTTCGACGACCGGTTCCGCAAGCTGTGGGAGTTCTACCTCTCCTATTGCGAGGCGGGATTCCGCGCCGAATATATCGACGTCCGGCAGGTCGTCTATCGCGCCTGACGCCTTTCACCGTACCAGTGTGAACTGCCTGACAGTCCTTTTTCGCCGGTCGCCCTAACACTAAAACAGCGAATTCGTCAGGCCGTGACCGTTCGCGGCCGGCATCGCGAAGGACGCGACTTTGGTGAAGAGGTAATCGTGGCAGGACGAGGGTAGCCATGATGTTGATCGTGACGGACAAGGGCAAGGTCGACAGCGGGGCGCTCAGGCGCACCGGCCGCCATCTGGCGGAGTCCGGCGATGCGCTGCTCGCCCAGATCAGGCTGTGGCAGTCCGAGCCCGAAAAGGACATTCGCGGCAGCGTGGCCGCGGCCCTGCGTCTCGTCTTCGACGATCTGCGCGACAGCTATGCCGAGGTCCGGTGCGAATACAGGCGCCGCCGCTTCGGCGATCTCGACGCCGAGCTGGGCGGCGGCTTTCCTCCCCTGCCCGCGCGCATGCTCAACTGACCCCGCCTTTCCCGACGGCCCTGACCTCCGGTTTTCCCCGACGCCCTGAATTCGGGTTGGTGGCCGTGACACCCGCCACGGGAAATTAACACCGTGTTTACGATCGGGCGGCTCGGACGGGGATGGCCCCACCGGCCGTTTTGTCGGCGCTTGTGCCCGTCGCACCGGGGCAATAGCTTCGCGCGGCGCATAACAAATCCCGGGTCGCCGAATGCCTAAGCCGATAGCCGAATATCGAAAGCCTGAAATTGTCGAGGGGGTCCTCAAGGCGATCAACAAGCACGGTCTGCCGCTTCCGTCCTACGACACGATCGCCCAGGAAGCGGGCATGTCGCGGCAGCTCATCCGCCATTATTTTCCGGATCCGGAGAAACTGATGCTGGCGGTCTGCGACGCGCTGGCCGCGTCCTATCGCGAATTGCTGATGAAGGGCATCCTGCAGGCGCAGGCGACCGAGCGCCTGCCGCTTTTCCTGGACTTCTACTTCAATTTCCTGGCCGACAAGGGGCTGCGCAAGCCGGCCGACGACGCCGTCTACGACGCCATGTTCTCGCTGGCGGTGGCCTCGCCCGCCATCCGTCAGAACCTGCACGACCAGTACGACCTGTTGCGCCACACGATCGCCCACGAGGTCCAGATCAGCAATCCCGGTCTGCCGCAGGCGGCCTGCCGCGAGATCGGCTTCCTGTTCGTGGCGCTGATGTACGGGCACTGGAAGATGGTTGCCACGCTCGGCTTTTCTCAGGAGCACAACCGCGTCACCCGCGAGGCGCTCGACCGGCTTCTCCAGTCCTACAACCAGCGCTATGACGACCCCGACCAGTAGGGGTAGCCGCGGCCTCGTCGAGATGCGCACGCGCCGCATCCAGGGCAAGATGAGGACTTTCCCGTTCAGGCGTTTGAGGCTATTGGACGGATCAGTCGATTTCCAATGATTGTTTCCGCTTTGCCTACGTAAGCGCCGGTCTCGACAGCTCCACCAGATAGTCGCGGCAACGCCATGTGTCGCCGCATTCATTGGCATGAAAGCTTCATGGTGGCGGTCCGAGACCGGTTTGGCATGGCTGAACCGTGCCGGCATTGCTCGGCCGCCCCCAAAAAATCTCCCCTCCTGTCACACCGTGTTTTCGGTCGTCGCCTGGTGAGCTTCCTAACGGGAAGTGCGAACCGGCATGTCCGAAAATCTATTCGTCAAGTGGACGATCCTTCCACAGGAGCCGCCCCAGCCACTGCTGTACTGCAAGCGGTGCGGCGGCACGAGAAACTTCAGGTCGAGCGGCAAGATCAGGGTCAATGCCAACGGCAAGCGGGTCGACGCTTGGCTCGTCTATAAATGCATGTCTTGCGACGGTACGTGGAACCGGCCGGTCCTGGAGCGCCAGAGCGTCCGGTCGATCGATCCGCTTCTTCTGGCGTCGCTGTGCGCCAACGACGCGAAGCTGGCGGATCGTCTGGCCTTCGATGTCGAGGGTCTCAGACGATGGGCTCCGCACCTGAAGGAAGCCTCGAACGCCGTCGTGGCAAGGGAACTGCTTTCAGAAACGCCCGCGCGACCGCTCGAGCTGCGGATTCTCTGCGTCGTGCCTTGCCACATGGCCCTGCGCCTCGATCGCCTTCTGGCGGATGAGCTGCGGATACCCCGGAGCCGCATTCACGCACTTGAGAAGTCGGGAGCGCTGGTTGTTTTCCCAAGCGCCTCGCGCGCCCTGCGCAAACCGGTGCGTGACGGAACGAAACTGCTGATCAGACCTCCCGCCGAGGATGCTGATTGGATCGCACGCTCGGCGGCATATGGCGATGACTGTCCCTGAAAGCGGGTTGTCAGTGGACGGCGATGATCCCGTCCACCGCCTTCCATTCGGACGGCTGGATCAGACGATGGTGGGCGACACGGACCGAATGCAGGGGGCCGTCCAGCGTCTCGGTCCAGAAGTCGAGAAAACCACGCAGTTCCGGGAACTCCGGTGCGAGATCATATTCCTGCCAGATAAAGAGCTGCAGCAGACCTGGATGATCAGGCAGGTGATAGTGGATTTCCGCTGTCGTCAGGCCGTAGCCTTCCATTTGCAACCGAAACTCCCGGCTCGCGATTTTTCCCATTCTCTATCTCCTCCTGGTGTGTTCAGGCATCCAGCCGGGAGCGCGTGCCGCCGCGCGTCGTCACGGTGCTGCACGATTTCGACGGACCCATGCCATCCAGCAGCCGCAGCGCATCCATGATCGCGTCGAAGGAAATCGGCCGGTGGCCACCCGGCGGTCGGCGCAATGCCGGCATGGACTCCACCGCGCAGGCATCCGAAGCCCAGGATGAAAGGATCGCGCGCTTCTCGTCCAGTTCGAGGCTCGCATCGGCCACGACGTCGTCAGGATGTTCGTAGTGGCGCGCCGGAACACGCAGCCGGTCCAGTTCGACATCGCCCAGATCGGGTGCGAGTGAAGGAATAACGGGTGAAACCACGGTGCGGCGCATCGCTTCCTCCTTTCATTCCTGCCGTTGCAACGCTGCCCTTCCGTCATCTTGCCCGCGTGACTGGTCATGCGCGGGTGTAGAAAGATTTTTGTCGATCCGGCGAAATTTTCAAGCCCGATCGGCCCTCGGAGCCTGCTTTTTCGTCATGATTTCAAACTGCTAGCACTCGCGCCCTGCTAGTGCCAAAAATTTTTGCGGCGGCTCTTGAAATGGCGAAATCCCAAAACTAGCTCCACATGCGCGTAGTGCCGCAAGGGCTGCGCGCCCCGCGCCGGTCCTCCGGCGCGGAGGAACCTCTCTAAAATCTGTTTGTCCTGAAGGAGAACGATATGACGTTCCGTCCGCTGCATGACCGAATCCTGGTCCGCCGCATTGAAGCCGAGGAGAAAACGGCAGGCGGCATCATCATTCCCGACACCGCAAAGGAAAAGCCGATCGAGGGCGAAGTGCTCGCCGTCGGCCCCGGCGCGCGCGACGAAAGCGGCAAGCTCGTCGAGCTCGACGTGAAGGTCGGCGACCACATCCTGTTCGGCAAGTGGTCCGGCACCGAGATCAAGCTGGACGGCGAAGATCTGCTCATCATGAAGGAAAGCGACGTGATGGGCGTGATCGATCGGAGCGTCGCGTTCAAGAAGGCCGCGTGATCGGGCCGAGACGTGCTCAACCAGTCAATGAATGCTGCCTATTGAAGGAGTAGGGCAATGGCTGCCAAGGAAGTGAAATTCCATTCCGACGCGCGCGAGCGCATGCTGCGTGGCGTCGACATCCTCGCCAATGCGGTGAAGGTTACGCTCGGCCCCAAGGGCCGCAATGTCGTTCTCGACAAGTCGTTCGGCGCGCCGCGGATCACCAAGGACGGCGTGACAGTCGCCAAGGAAATCGAGCTGGAAGACAAGTTCGAGAACATGGGCGCCCAGATGGTGCGCGAGGTCGCGTCGAAGACCAACGATCTCGCCGGCGATGGCACGACCACCGCGACCGTGCTGGCCCAGGCGATCGTCAAGGAGGGTGCCAAGGCCGTCGCGTCCGGCATGAATCCGATGGATCTCAAGCGCGGCATCGACAAGGCCGTTGACGCCGTCGTGGCGGAACTGAAGGCCAATGCGCGCAAGATATCCAGGAACGACGAGATCGCGCAGGTCGGCACGATCTCGGCGAACGGCGATACCGAGATCGGCCGCTTCCTGGCCGAGGCGATGCAGAAGGTCGGCAACGAGGGCGTCATCACGGTCGAGGAAGCCAAGACCGCCGAGACCGAGCTCGAGGTCGTCGAGGGCATGCAGTTCGACCGCGGCTATCTCTCCCCCTATTTCATCACCAACCAGGACAAGATGCGCGTCGAACTGGATGAGCCTTACGTACTCATCCACGAGAAGAAGCTTTCCAATCTTCAGGCGCTGCTCCCGGTTCTGGAGGCCGTGGTCCAGTCCGGCAAGCCGCTGCTGATCATCGCCGAGGACGTCGAGGGCGAGGCGCTCGCCACGCTCGTCGTCAACAAGCTGCGCGGCGGCCTCAAGGTGGCCGCGGTCAAGGCGCCGGGCTTCGGCGACCGCCGCAAGGCCATGCTGGAGGATATCGCAATCCTCACCGGCGGCACCGCGATCAGCGAGGATCTTGGCATCAAGCTGGAGAACGTCACGCTCCAGATGCTCGGCCGTTCCAAGAAGGTCGTGATCGAGAAGGAGAACACGACCATCGTCGACGGCGCCGGCAAGAAGGCCGAGATCGAGGGCCGCGTGAAGCAGATCAAGGCGCAGATCGAGGAAACCACGTCGGACTACGACCGCGAGAAGCTGCAGGAGCGGCTGGCCAAGCTGGCCGGGGGTGTCGCGGTCATCCGCGTCGGCGGCTCGACCGAGGTCGAGGTCAAGGAGCGCAAGGACCGCGTCGACGACGCCCTGCACGCCACGCGTGCCGCGGTCGAGGAAGGCATTCTGCCCGGTGGCGGCGTCGCCCTGCTGCGGGCGGCCAAGGCGCTTGAGAATGTCGAGGTGGAGAACGCCGACCAGCGCACCGGCGTCGATATCGTCCGTCGCGCGATTGAGGCTCCGGTGCGGCAGATTGCCGAGAACGCCGGTGCCGAAGGCTCGATCATCGTCGGCAAGCTGCGCGAGAAGATCGAGTTCGGCTGGGGTTGGAACGCGCAGACCAACGAGTTCGGCGATCTTTACGCCCAGGGCGTGATCGACCCGGCCAAGGTCGTGCGCACCGCGCTCCAGGATGCGGCCTCGGTCGCGGGTCTGCTCGTCACCACCGAGGCTATGGTGGCCGAGAAGCCGAAGAAGGAAGCCGCCCCCGCCATGCCCGCCGGTGGCATGGACTTCTGAAGCTGGTGATCGGCCCGCGCCCCTGCCCCGGGGCGCGGGCTACTCTCGGGGCAGCATGGCCATCCCGGGCGCAGGCTGCACCGAAAATGTGCAACGGCCGGCGTCTGGGGCCCTGAGCCGGCCAAATTTCGTGACAGCCTTGCATTTTTCCCGCTGCGCCGATGAAATGCGCTCAAGGGAGATCCTGCTTGGCCGCATTCGACGAAATGAAGCCGGACGGGACCGGTGTCCGCGGTCCCTATGCCGCCTATAATGACTGGCTCGCCGCCCAGGATACCAAACGCCTTGCCTTCAAGATGGATGACGCCGAACGCGTCTTCCGCCGCACCGGCATCACCTTCGCTGTCTATGGCGAAGAGAACGCCTCCGAGCGCCTCATCCCCTTCGACATCGTTCCGCGCATCATCTCCGGCAAGGAATGGCGCCGGCTGACCCAGGGCATCGAGCAGCGCGTCCAGGCCCTCAACGCCTTTCTCGACGACATCTATCACCGCCAGGAGATCCTGCGCGCCGGCCGTATTCCGAAGGAGCTGATCGCGGCCAACGACGCCTTCCTGCCCGAGATGATCGGCGTGCGCCCGCCGGCCGGCGTCTACACCCACATCATCGGCACCGACATCGTGCGCACCGGCGAGGACGAGTTCTTCGTGCTGGAGGACAATGCCCGCACGCCGTCGGGCGTCTCCTACATGATCGAGAACCGCGAGACGATGATGCAGCTCTTTCCCGAGTTGTTCCGTCAGGTGAAGGTGCGCCCGGTCGAGAACTATCCGCAATTGCTGCGCCAGTCGCTGGCCGCCGTGCGGCCGGATTCGGGTTCCGACACGCCGCGGATCGGGGTGCTGACGCCCGGCAGCTTCAATTCGGCCTATTTCGAACACGCCTTCCTGGCCGACCAGATGGGCGTCGAGCTCGTCGAGGGACAGGATCTGCGCGTCATCGACGGACGCGTGGCCATGCGCACCACCGAGGGCTACAAGCCCATCGACGTGATCTATCGCCGCGTCGACGACGCCTTTCTTGATCCGCTGACCTTCCGCCCGGATTCGGCGCTCGGCGTACCCGGCATCATGGATGTCTATCGCGCCGGCCGCATCACCATCGCCAACGCGCCGGGCACCGGCATCGCCGACGACAAGGCGATCTATTCCTACATGCCCGAGATCGTCGAGTTCTATACCGGCCGCAAGGCGATCCTCGGCAACATCCCGACCTGGCGCTGCTCCGAGCCGGACAGCCTGAAATACGTGCTCGAACACCTGGCCGAACTCGTCGTCAAGGAGGTTCACGGTTCAGGCGGCTACGGCATGCTGGTCGGCCCAGCCGCCTCGAAAAAGGAGTGCGAGGCCTTCGCCGACAAGCTCAGGGCCCGGCCCGCCAACTACATTGCCCAGCCGACGCTTTCGCTGTCCACCTGCCCGATCCTGACCGCCAGCGGACTGGCGCCGCGCCATGTCGACCTGCGTCCCTTCGTGCTCGTCTCCGACCGCATCCAGATCGTACCCGGCGGCCTGACGCGCGTCGCGCTCAAGGAAGGTTCGCTCGTCGTCAATTCCTCCCAGGGCGGCGGGACCAAGGACACATGGGTGCTGGATGATTAGGTGGTAAGATCGTGAATGGTGAATGGTAAAATGGTGAGTGGTCTGGAGCTTTTCTTCACCGCGTCGGGCGCTCCGGCTTTTGTCACGAGCGCGTCAATGACACCCGCCTTCCATTCACCATTCACCATTCACCATTCACCGCACCGCAGGTGCCGCTGATGCTTCTCGGCCGCACCGCCAACGGACTCTACTGGATGAACCGCTACATCGAGCGGGCCGAGAACATGGCCCGTCTGGTCGACGCGGGCCAGCGTCTGGCGCTCACCCGCAACGAGAATGCCGCAGAGGAATGGTCCTCTCTGGTCGTCAGCGCCGGCGTCGAACCCGCCTTCAAGGCGCGTCACGACGAATACACCGCCGCTACCGTGTCGGACTTCCTGCTGCGCGACATGTCCAATCCGTCGAGCGTGCTGGCCGCGATGGAGACCGCGCGCACCAATGCCCGCATGGTCCGCACCGCGCTGACGCGCGAGACCTGGGAATCGATCAACGAGGCGTGGATGTCGCTCAAACGCATGCTGGCCTCGCCGATCGACGAGCGCGAGCTGCCGCAGCTGCTCGACGCCATCAAGCGCGAGACCGCCCTGATTCGCGGCGCCTTCTACGGCACCATGCTGCGCAACGAGATTTTCGAGTTCTCCCAGATCGGCACCTTCGTGGAACGCGCCGACAACACCGCCCGCATCCTCGACGTCAAATACTACGTGCTTCTGCCTTCGACGTCCTGGGTCGGCTCCTCCCTCGACAACTTCCAGTGGGAATCCATCCTGCGCTCGGTCGCCGCGCATCGCTCCTACCGCTGGGTCTACGACGCGCAGTACAAGCCCGCCAACATCGCCGATTTCCTGATCCTCAACGGCCGCATGCCCCGTTCGCTGAACTACTGCCTGCGCTCGCTGACGGCCAGCCTCGACCGCCTGGCCGACGAATACGGCCGCCGCCAGCCCTGCAACGACACCGCCGACGGCCTCTATGCGCTGCTCAAGGTCGGCTCGGTCCGCGACGTGTTCGAGCAGGGCCTGCACGAATTCCTCGGCGAGTTCCTGTCGCGCAACAACCGGCTGGGCAACGAGATCGCCAGCGATTATCGCTTCTACTGACCGACGAACCGGCCCGACCATGCGCCTGAAAATTTCGCACAGAACCGAGTACCGCTACGACGCGCCGGTCTACTACGCGCTGCAGCGGCTCCGGCTGACACCACTTTCGGGCAGCACCCAGCAGGTCCGCGACTGGAAGCTGGACATATCGGGCGCCGAGGACGAGGTCCGCTTCATCGACCAGTTCGGCAACGACACCAGGCTTGTCAGCTTCGACACCCATTCGGAGACGATCTCGATCGTCGCCGCCGGCGAGGTCGACACCAACGACAATGGCGGCGTCGTCGGCAGGCATCGCGGCTTTGCCCCGCTCTGGCTTTTCCTGCGCGAGACGCCGCTGACCGCCTGCGGCGACAATGTCCGCGCCCTGGTCGAGACTCTGCCAGGCGGCGCCGAGATCGAGCGCCTGCACGCCCTCATGCTCGCCGTCGCCGGCAAGGTCGCCTACACGCCGGGCGCCACCGCCTCGCACACCACTGCCGAGAACGCGCTGGCGCTGGGCGCCGGCGTCTGCCAGGACCACGCCCATATCTTCGCCTCGGCCGCCCGGCTGATGGGCCATCCCGCGCGCTACGTCAGCGGCTATCTGATGATGGACGGCGTCGAGCGCCAGGTCGCCAGCCACGCCTGGGCCGAGGCCCATGTCGACGCGCTCGGCTGGGTTGCCTTCGACGCGGCCAACGGCATCTCGCCCGACGCGCGCTATGTCACGCTCGCCCGCGGCCTCGACTATCGCGACGCCGCGCCCGTGTCTGGAATACGCTACGGCGCCGCGGAGGAAGCTCTTGCCGTCGACATCACAGTCGAGCAGTAATCGCGGCCATCTCTCGCGATTCCCCGGAGGATTCGGGTGACATATTGTGTCGGCCTCAAGCTCGACCGCGGGCTCGTGTTCATGTCCGACACGCGCACCAATGCCGGCGTCGATTCCATCTCGACCTTCCGCAAGATGACGGTATGGGAAGAGCCCGGCGAACGCGTCATCGTGCTTCTGTCGGCGGGAAACCTGGCCACGACCCAGGCCGTGGTCAGCCTGCTTGACGAGCGCTCCAAGGCCCCGGCCGAGCGCGCGCCCTCCATCCTCCAGACGCCGTCCATGTTCCAGACCGCCGTGCTGGTCGGCTCCACTGTCAGGGAGGTGATCGGCACTGCCTCCGCCGGCGGCCAGAGCGCCGAGTCCTTCGGCGCCTCCTTCATCGTCGGCGGCCAGATCAAGGGCACCGAGCCGCGCCTGTTCATGGTCTATCCGGAAGGCAATTTCATCGAGTCGGGCGAGGACACGCCCTTCTTCCAGGTCGGCGAGACCAAATACGGCAAGCCAATCATCGTGCGGGCCTATGACCCGGCCATGAGCTTCGCCGAGGCGGCCAAGCTCTTGATGGTCTCCTTCGATTCCACGCTGAAATCCAACCTGTCCGTCGGCCTGCCGCTCGACATGCTCTTCTACGAGCGCGACGCGCTGAAAGTCTCCTTTCGCCGGCGCGTCCTTCAGGACGATCCCTATTTCCGCACCATCTCGGAAGGCTGGTCCGACGCCCTGCGGACGGCCTTCAAGAGCCTGCCCGATTTCACCGACTATTCGGGCTGAACCGCCGCGACGCGGTTCGCCGGCTTTTCGACTTCCGCCTGCTTTCGTTTTGAGATAGCTTCGCGGAAAACGAAAATGGGGGAGGACGAAACGTGTACCTGTCGCCGCGCCACGCGGAAATCCTGCGCATCGCCAAGGAGAAGGGCCGCGTCGTCGTCGACGACCTCGCCACCTTCTTCGAGGTCACGCCGCAGACGATCCGCAAGGATCTCAACGATCTGTGCGACCAGCGCCTGCTCTCGCGCATCCACGGCGGCGCGCTCTTCCCCTCCGGCATCGAGAATGTCGAATACGAGGCCCGGCGCAAGATTGCCGCAGCCGAGAAGGACGCGATCGGCCGCGCGGCCGCGCGCCTCATTCCCGACAACGCCTCGCTTTTCATCAATATCGGCACCACGACCGAGGCCGTCGGCAAGGCCCTGCTGGACCATTCCGGCCTGATGGTCATCACCAACAACATCAACGTCGCCAACAGGATGCGGGTCTATCCGTCGATCGAGGTGGTGATTGCCGGCGGCGTGGTGCGCGGCTCCGACGGCGGCATCGTCGGCGAGGCGGCGGTCGATTTCATCCGCCAGTTCAAGGTCGACTATGCCGTGATCGGCGTTTCGGCGATCGACCACGACGGCGCGCTTCTCGATTTCGACTACCGAGAGGTCAAGGTCGCCCAGGCGATCGTGGCCAATGCGCGCCATGTCGTGCTGGTGGCCGACGCGACCAAGTTCGAGCGCACCGCGCCCGTGCGCATCGGTCATCTCAGCCAGGTCGGCACCTTCATCACCGACCGCTGCGACATCGACTCGATCCGCCAGGCCTGCGTCGAGGCGGGCGTCCAGTTGGTCGAGACGTCACGCCAGTCCTGACCCGCATTTCGTTTGACATTCGATTGAGGTTCGAAAACAGTCGGCTGGAAAGCGCGCGGCCACGGCGGGCGCGTTCGGAGGGAGGAAAGCGCCATGGCACAGGGGATATTGGCAATCGACCAGGGCACCACCTCGTCCCGCGCGATCGTCTTCGACGGAAACCTTGGCGTCGCGGGGCTCGGCCAGAAGGAATTCACCCAGATCTATCCGAAATCGGGCTGGGTCGAGCATGACCCGCACGAGATCTGGGAAAGCGTGGTGGCCACCGCCGGCAAGGCGATCGAGGAGGCCGGCAAGGCCGGCGTGACGGTCGCCGCCCTCGGCATCACCAACCAGCGCGAGACGGTGGTCGTCTGGGACAAGGCGACCGGCGAGCCGATTCACAACGCCATCGTGTGGCAGGACCGGCGCACCGCCAAACGGTGCGCCCGGCTGCGCAAGGACGGGATCGAGCCGCTGGTCACGAAGAAGACCGGCCTTCTGCTCGATCCCTATTTCTCCGGCACCAAGATCGGCTGGCTGCTCGACAATGTGAAGGGCGCCCGCGCCCGGGCGGCCAGGGGCGAACTGCTGGCCGGCACGATCGACACCTACCTGATCTGGCGGCTCACCGGCGGCGAGGTCCATGCCACCGACGCGACCAATGCGTCGCGGACCCTCCTCTACGACATTTCCCGCAACCGGTGGGACGACGAACTCCTGAGGACCTTCAAGGTCCCGCGCGCCATGCTGCCCGATGTACTCGACAGCGACGGCGACTTCGGCCAGACCGACAAGGCGCTGTTCGGCCGGTCCATTCCGATCCTCGGCGTGGCGGGCGACCAGCAGGCGGCCACGATCGGCCAGGCCTGCTTCGAGCCCGGCATGATCAAGTCGACCTACGGCACCGGCTGCTTCGCCGTGCTCAACACCGGCAAGGACAGGGTCAAGTCGCGCAACCGGCTGCTGACGACGATCGCCTATCGCCTTGGTGGCGAGACCACCTATGCGCTGGAAGGCTCCATTTTCGTGGCGGGCGCGGCGGTGCAATGGCTGCGCGACGGCATCGGCACGCTGGAAAAGGCCGAGCATTCCGGCGTTCTGGCCGCCAAGGCCGATCCTGCCCAGGACGTCTATCTGGTGCCGGCCTTCGTCGGCCTCGGCGCCCCCTGGTGGGATTCGGAAGCGCGTGGCGCGCTGTTCGGCCTCACCCGCAATACCGGGCCGGCCGAGTTCGCGCGCGCCGCGCTCGAATCGGTCGCCTTCCAGACCCGCGACCTGCTCGACGCCATGAAGAAGGACTGGAAGGGCGGCGGCAGGACCGTGCTCAGGGTCGATGGCGGCATGGTCGCCTCGGACTGGACCATGCAGCGGCTTGCCGACCTGCTCGACGCGCCGGTCGACCGGCCTCGCATTCCCGAGACGACGGCGCTCGGCGCGGCATGGCTCGCCGGCTCGAAGGCCGGCGTCCTACCTGATCGCAAGGGATTCGCGAAAAGCTGGGCGCTTGACCGGCGCTTCGAGCCGGGGATGGAAGACAGCGAGCGCAGGCGCCGCCTCAAGGGCTGGCGCGATGCCGTCAAGCGCACCCTCTCGGCCGGCTGACGTCCGGCTGAAACGAAAAGGGCGCCGGCATCGCGGCCGGCGCCCTCTTTCAGCTCACGAAGCCGCGATCAGCTGTAAGGCGAATAGCACTGGCGACGCGGCCCGTTATAGGGCTGGAACGTGTTGTCGTAGTCGCGATAGGACCGGTACCGGTTGTAGCACCAGTCGTAATGCGCCTGCGAGTATCGGCCGCGACGCACGACCGGCGGGTTGTTGACGGCGCTGCCGATCACGGCGCCGGCCGCGAAGGCTGCCAGCGGGAACCAGAAGCCGTTATATTCGCGATAGCCGCGCCGGTAGTGGCGGTAGCCGCGATGGCCGTTGTACCAGCCATAGCGTCCGTCACGGTAGAAACCGCGCCGGTGATGGCGCCTTCCATCGCGCCAGGAATGGCGGCGTACGTCACTCCAGTCGCGATCGAGCGCCCGGCGGTTCTGGCGCCATTCGCGCGAGCCCTGCAAGCCGCCGCCATAGCCGTCCGTACCCTGGACGTTGATCACGCCCGATTGCGGCGCGACCGGCATGGCCACCGGCGCGGCCGAAGCCGGAACGACGCCGGAGATCGCTGTGGCCATCATCAAGGCGCCGGCGCACAAGCCTGATAGGATTTTCTTCATGACGAACCTCCTCGAGAGGAATATGAATGTCCCTGCTGTCGACGTAACGCCACGCGGACCGAAGAGGTTCCCGTTTTGGGATAGTCGCCCCCCACGACGTACGCCGCCTCGGCCCTGCCTAAATGACGATTGCGTTTGGACTATGAAATTCCTTACTCACGGCCGCCAACCGTCGAATGTCTCGCCGGCCGGCCTGGGGATCCGCCCCTTGCGTCCTCCCCGTAATCCACATGCTTCGCACACAACATATGGTGTCGCGAAAGCTTCACGAAACGAATCGTTGACGCCCGCCCCCGAGTCGATTCTTATTGTCGATGCGCTCGGGTTCTGGAGCGTCGGCGGTGGCGGAAGTCCCGCCCGGCATTTCCCGGTATCGTGGAGTTTTTGCGGGTTTGGCGACCGCCTTTTTCGGGCGGTCGGACAGGGATTTGCGTGCGTGTTCGAGTGCGGTGGGGAGGGTTTTGGGTCTGGCGTAAATCTCCTGTTAACACTATATTTAGTGTTTGCAGGCCAGGGTGACACCAGATAATGAGTAGCTACCGGCAACGGTGCTTCAACAATCCTTCTCCGGAAACGGACCGCGCTCGCCCGGCCACAAGGCCGGCGACGGGGTGTCGGCCCGCCCGGAAGAGGCAGGGTGCGAGCGTCGAGGGGATGGCCCGATCCGGCGGCGGAAAGGGTCTTGCGGCGGACTGGTGCGCCCGGGCGGCGTCTGCGAGGGACGCGGGCTCGAGGGTGTGCTACATATAGGGACGTGAAGGAATTACGACATGCTGATCGCGCGGCATTTCACCAAGGAGGGACAGAGCCCCTATGCGGAGATCGAGTTCCGTAAGGCTGTGTCGGAAATCCGCAACCCTGACGGGTCGGTCGTCTTCAGGCTGGCCGATATCGACGTGCCGGCCCAATTCAGCCAGGTCGCGACCGACGTGCTCGCGCAGAAATATTTCCGCAAGGCCGGCGTGCCCGCGCGGCTGAGGAAGGTCGAGGAGAATTCCGTCCCCTCCTTCCTGTGGCGCTCGGTCGCCGACGACGCCGCGCTCGCCGAACTGCCCGAGGAGGAGCGCTACGGCTCCGAGACCGACGCGCGCCAGGTCTTCACCCGGCTCGCCGGCACCTGGACCTACTGGGGCTGGAAGGGCGGCTACTTCAAGACGGAAGCCGACGCCCGCACCTTCATGGACGAGCTCTGCTACATGCTCGCCACCCAGCGCGTCGCGCCGAATTCGCCGCAATGGTTCAACACCGGCCTGCACTGGGCCTACGGCATCGACGGCCCCGGCCAGGGCCATCACTATGTCGACCCGTTCACTGGCAAGCTGACGCGCTCGAAATCCGCCTATGAGCACCCCCAGCCGCATGCCTGCTTCATCCAGGGCGTCGGCGACGACCTGGTCAACGAAGGCGGCATCATGGATTTGTGGGTGCGCGAGGCGCGCCTGTTCAAATACGGCTCCGGCACCGGCTCCAACTTCTCCAATCTGCGCGGCGAGGGCGAGAAATTGTCGGGCGGCGGCAAGTCGTCGGGCCTGATGAGCTTCCTCAAGATCGGCGACCGAGCCGCCGGCGCCATCAAGTCGGGCGGCACCACGCGCCGCGCCGCCAAGATGGTCGTGGTCGACATCGACCATCCCGACGTCGAGGACTATATCGACTGGAAGGTGAAGGAGGAGCAGAAGGTCGCCGCCCTCGTCGCCGGCTCCAAGCTGGTCAAGCTGCACATGACCGCGGTCATGAAGGCCTGCGTCAACTGCGAGGCCGACAATGGCGACTGCTTCGACCCCAACCGCAACCCGGCCCTGAAGCGCGCCATCAAGGACGCCAAGAAGAATGCCGTGCCGGAGAACTACATCCAGCGCGTCATCCAGTTCGCGCGCCAGGGCTACACCTCCATCGAGTTCAAGACCTACGACACCGACTGGGATTCGGAGGCCTACCTCACTGTCTCTGGCCAGAACTCCAACAATTCGGTCTCGCTGAAGGACGACTTCCTGCGCGCGGTCGAGGCCGACGGCGAGTGGAACCTGATCCGCCGCATCGACGGCAAGGTGGCCAAGACGCTGAAGGCCCGCGACCTGTGGGAGAAGATCGGCTACGCGGCCTGGGCCTCGGCCGATCCGGGCCTGCATTTCAACACCACCATGAACGACTGGCACACCTGCGTGTCGGCCGGCGCCATCCGCGCGTCGAACCCGTGCTCGGAATACATGTTCCTCGACGACACGGCCTGCAACCTGGCCTCCATCAACCTGCTGCCCTATCGCAACAAGGACGGCCGGATCGACATCGCCGCCTATGAGCACACGGTGCGCCTGTGGACCATCGTGCTCGAGATCTCGGTCATGATGGCGCAGTTCCCCTCGAAGCAGATCGCCAAGCTCTCCTACGACTACCGCACGCTGGGGCTCGGCTACGCCAATATCGGCGGCCTCCTGATGACGGCCGGCATCCCCTATGATTCCGACGAGGGCCGTGCGCTGTGCGGCGCGCTGACGGCCCTGATGACCGGCACCGCCTACGCCACCTCGGCCGAAATGGCTTCGGAGCTCGGTGCCTTCCCCGATTACGAGCGCAACGCCGACCACATGCTGCGCGTCATGCGCAACCACCGCCGCGCAGCGTACGGAGAAAGCGACGGCTACGAGAAGCTGGCGGTCAATCCCGTCCCGCTCGAAGCCGCTCACGTCTGGCAGAAGGAGCTGGTCGACCACGCCCGCGCCGCCTGGGACCGCGCCGTCGAACTCGGCGAGGCGCATGGCTACCGCAACGCCCAGGCCACCGTGATCGCGCCGACCGGTACGATCGGCCTGGTCATGGATTGCGACACGACCGGCATCGAGCCCGATTTCGCGCTGGTCAAGTTCAAGAAGCTCGCCGGCGGCGGCTATTTCAAGATCATCAACCGCGCCGTGCCCGAGGCGCTGCGCACTCTTGGCTACTCGGAGGCCCAGATCGCCGAGATCGAGGCCTATGCGGTCGGCCACGGCAATCTCAACCAGGCCCCCGGCGTCAACCCGTCGACGCTCAAGGCCAAGGGCTTCACCGACGACAGGATCGCCGCCGTCAACGCCGCGCTGAAATCGGCCTTCGACATCAAGTTCGTCTTCAACAAGTGGACGCTCGGCGAGGAGTTCTGCAAGGAGGCGCTCGGCTTCACGCAGGACCAGCTCGACGACTTCACCTTCGAGATGCTGCCGGCGCTCGGCTTCTCCCGCAAGGAGATCGAGGCGGCCAACATCCATGTCTGCGGGGCGATGACGCTGGAAGGCGCGCCGCATCTACAGGATGCGCATCTGCCGGTCTTCGACTGCGCCAATCCCTGCGGCAAGATCGGCAAGCGCTATCTGTCGGTCGAGAGCCACATCCGCATGATGGCGGCCGCCCAGCCCTTCATCTCGGGCGCCATCTCCAAGACCATCAACATGCCCAACGACGCGACCGTCGAAGATTGCAAGTCGGCCTACATGCTGTCGTGGAAGCTGGCGCTCAAGGCCAACGCGCTCTACCGCGACGGCTCCAAGCTGTCGCAGCCGCTCAACGCCTCGCTGGTCTCCGACGACGAGGACGAGGACGATCTGGCCGAGGAGCTGGCCGCCGCCCCCGCCGCCGCCAGGGCCGCGATGGTGACGGAAAAGATCGTCGAGCGCATCGTGGAGAAGGTGGTACGCGACCGCGAGAAGCTGCCCAACCGCCGCAAGGGCTACACCCAGAAGGCGGTGGTCGGCGGCCACAAGGTCTATCTCAGGACCGGCGAGTTCGACGACGGCCGCCTCGGCGAGATCTTCATCGACATGCACAAGGAAGGTGCCGCCTTCCGCGCCATGATGAACAATTTCGCCATCGCCATCTCGCTCGGCCTGCAATATGGCGTGCCGCTCGAGGAATATGTCGAGGCCTTCACCTTCACCAAGTTCGAGCCGGCCGGCGTCGTCATCGGCAATGACGCGATCAAGAACGCCACCTCCATCCTCGACTATGTCTTCCGCGAGCTGGCCGTCTCCTACCTGTCGCGCAACGACCTCGCCCATGTCGACACCAGCGATTTCTCCAACACCTCGCTCGGTCGCGGCATTTCGGAAGGCAAGGCGACGCCCTTCTCCAAGGGGCTGACGCGCGGCGCGGCGGTCAAGCTGGTGTCGGGCGGCGGTTCGGAGCCGAAGGGCATGGCCGGCGGCGACCAAGGCGGCGGCGCGGGCGCCAATGCCCCCTCGCCCGTCCGTGCCGCGCCGACGGCCGCCTCCAAGGCCAATATCCGCGCCGTCTCGTCGGGCGCCACGGTCACGGCATTGAAGACCATGACCGCCGAAAAAACCGAGGAAGCCACCGCCTACAAGCGCGACTACGAGGAGCGCGCCCGGGAACTGGCCGAAGACATCGCTTTTGAAGAATCGGCCAGTGAGGCGTCCGGCACATCAAGCCTGTTCACCGACCAGGCGGCGTCGGAGGCGGCCGAGGCCAGGGCGCTCGCCGCCGAGCGCCGCGCCAAGGCGGTCATGCAGGGCTACACCGGCAACATGTGCACCGAGTGCCAGAACTTCACCATGGTCCGCAACGGCACCTGCGAAAAGTGCGACACCTGCGGGGCGACGAGCGGGTGTTCGTGATCTGACATGCCGCCTCGGCTGACGGTTCGCGAAGTCATTCGCCTGCTGGAAGCCGATGGCTGGCATCAGGTTGCAACCAAAGGCAGCCATCGCCAATATAAGCATGATCGGAAAGCCGGCCGCGTCACCGTGGCCGGCAAATTTTCCGACGAGCTTGCGCCCGGCACCTTGAACAGCATTCTCAAGCAGGCCGGGCTGAAGGAGCGTTGAGATGCGCTACGCGGTTGTGATCGAGAAGGCCGGCGAGAACTATTCCGCCTACGTGCCCGACCTGCCCGGCTGCATCGCCACCGGTGCCACGATCGAGGAAACCGAGGCCGAAATCCGCGACGCGATCCGTTTTCACATCGAGGGCCTGCGCGAGGACGGTTTGCCGGTGCCGGAAGGCTTAAGCCGCGCGGAGTATGTGGAGGCGTAACCCCGCTGACGCAGGCCTACACTGGCGACATATGCTCGGAGTGTAAGAACTGGCCCGCGACAGCACCTACGAGAGGTGCGACATGTGTGGGCGACGAGCGGGTGTAGTTGATCACAGACGGATTGTCGGCCCTCCCCCCTTCTCCCCTTGTGGGGCCCGAAGAGCGGGCGAGACACGCGGCTCGCCCCGGGCGGTGGCCGAGCCGAGCACAGCGAGAGCGAGGGCCGATGAGGGGTGTTGCGAAGGGCGCCGAGACCTGGATACCCCTCATCCGCCCCTTCGGGGCACCTTCTCCCACAAGGGGAGAAGGGAAGTCGAAAACCGCGCCCCTGTCTGTCCATCCGCCCCTCACCGGCACTGCCGTCGCGGCCCGCCGCCATAGGGCTGGTATGTGTTGTCGCTGACCCGGTAGGAGCGGTAGCGCGAGAAGCAGTCGCGCACATGCGCGGCTCCCAGCCCGCCCGCGCGCGGCGCCTCGTCGGCGTAATAGGCCGTGTCGCCCTCCTCGCCATAGTCGTCGGGCGCGCCCGCCGCGCCTCCGTCCTCCGCCGCGTAGCCCATCACCGGGCCGCCGTCCGGCCCTGCGCCGGTCTCGCCGGCGAGCCGCGCCAGCGCCTCCCCGGCCGAGACCCGCATCTCCTCCAGATAGGGCGACACGCACGGTCTCGTCCCGCCGCTATAGGGGCGGTAGCTGTTGTCGCTCTCGCGATAGGAGCGGTAGCGGTCGTGGCACCAGTCCAGATGCGCCGCCAGCAGCTCCTGGTCGATGCCGGAGTCCTCCCGCCTTTCGTCGTCGCCGTGCTCCCGGGCCAGGCCGGCCTCGCCGGTCTGGAGCGAGGCGGTGGTCACCGGGTCGATCTCCGCCCCGGCCTCGCGATCCGGCGCCGTCTTCGGCCGGCCGGCGGCCGGTTTGTCGGAGGGACGGGCGACCGCCGGCAGCCGTTCATAATCCTGCTGGTCCGCGTCGACCGCGACCGGCTCCACGGTCCAGGGCGCGGCGGCGCCGGTGAGGCGCACCTGCGTTTCGACCGGCTCGGCGGCCAGCATCAGCGTCGCCAGCAGCCCGCCGCCCGCGAACAGGCCGAGCGAGCCCACCAGCCCGCCGATCAGTGCCAGGAAAGGTTTCATCTCGTCACACCCACTCGGTTCCGTCGTCCCTTCCGGATTAGGGAGGGAATGCGGCACGGTGAGTCGGGTTCCAGCTCCAGTGCAAACGAATCAGCGGGAGATCGGACGAAGGGGCTCCACGGCGGGGCGTGCCGGACGAAGCGCCGGCGCCGCCCACAGCCTCTCCTTCTCCCCTTGTGGGAGAAGGTGGCCGAGCCGAGCGCAGCGAGAGCGAGGTCGGATGAGGGGTGTTGCGAAGGGCGCCGAGGCCTGGATACCCCTCATCCGCCCCTTCGGGGCACCTTCTCCCACAAGGGGAGAAGGGAAGTCGAAAACCGCGCCCTGTCTATCCATCCCCCTCACCCTTACCCTCTCGCCCGTCCTTCGGACCCCACAAGGGGAGAAGGAAGGCCGCCAGGCTCGCGGCCGCGCTTCCTCTCCTCCGTCGATCAGCCCCGGTCGCACCGCTCCTGCAATGCGTCCCCCCTGTCAGCATTTGTCAGGAATGTTTTCCTCATGTCTATCCACCTCCCTCCCCACCTGCCCGACAATGGTGCCGCCCTGTCGTGAAGGGCCCGGAGGTGACGATGAACGGAAGCGTGGCAATCGAGCAGAATCACGAGGCGCTGAAGCGCATCGTCGCCTCGCTCATGGCCATGGCCGGGCTCGCCGGCGGAGCCGCCTTCATCTCCCCCTTGAGGAGGTCCGAAGGACGGGCGAGACAGGCGGCTCGCCCCGGTGAGGGTTGCAACCCCGCACTTACCCCCACCCGGCGGTCTGGCGACCGCCGGCCTCCCCGCAAGGGGGAGGTTGAAGCCGGGCATGCCGCCACGCTCCCGCGCCATCTGTGGCTTGCCGTCCTGCGTCTGCTGCGTCCGGCCGAGGCCGCCGCGCGGCGGCTGATCATCGCGGCCGCGCGCGGTATCGTGGTGGAGCCGCCCGCCCCGCGCGCACCCAGGCCGAAGCCCGAGACCATGGAGCCGATCCTGCGCAAGCTCGGCATCGCCATTGTCGTGTCGCCCGCCGATCTGGCCGCTCGAGCCCGCAAGGCGAAGGCCAAGGGCGGGAAAGAGGGCGGCGACGTTGCCAAACGCTGCGCCGGGCGCGTGCCGGCCTTCCCGCTGCTCGACCCGCTCAGCGACCCCTTCGCGTGGTACCGCCGTCCCCGTGTGGCCGCGCGGTCCGTGCCGCGCATCCTGTGCCCCGGCGTCATAGAGCCGTTTCGCCTGCCGCCGCCGCTCTCGCGCGACGATCCGATCGACGCGGCGCGGCTTGCCCTGCGCCTGACCGCCCTGGCCGCAGCACTCGACGACCTGCCGGGACAGGCCAGGCGCTTCGCCCGCTGGAAGGCTTCCCGCGACGCCGCGATCGCGCGGAGAAAAAGACAGGAGGCCCTGAGCGCGCAGACCATGAGCGCGCGGAACAAAAGACACGATGCCTTGCGCGCGCAAGGCGGCACTCACACCCGCCGCCGGATCCGCCGCTTCTCGCCGCTCCGGGGCGGGCCGCCGCCGGGCGGCCGGCTCACCCGCTGGGAACCCGGGACAACGGGAGGGCGAAGAGGATCCGGCCCCCTCCGCGAGATCGACTACGTCCTGGCTCATTGCCACGCCCTCGCCCGCTACGCGCTGGACTATCCCGACACGTCATGAGGGTCGGGGCGCCGCCCATCCTCCCCTGCAAGGGGGAGGGGGACCATGCGAAGCGTGGCGGGGCGGACGTCTGTTCCCGCCGCGCGTCCGCGCGCGCCCGACACGTCTTGATAAGGCAAGCCGGCGCTTGATCTCGCCCCCTCCGTCTCGGGCTTCGCCCTCACCACCTCCCCCCGCTCCGCGGGTGGAGGACGGGCGTCCAGCTTGGCTCCCCTCCTCTCCCCCCGGGCAGGGGGAGAGGTGTCGAGGCGAAGCCGAGACGGAGAGGGGGTGGTGCCTCGCGCCGCGAAGCGGCGGGAGGATGGGGAAAATCATGGGAACACGGCAGATGCGAGCCCGCGCGTGCCCGCCCGATCACCTACAGGCTGGCGCTCGCCACCCAGCGCCGGAACGCCGCCTCGTCGCCGCGGAAGACGTTGAGGTCGATGCGGCCCTTCACCCCCTGCGACAGGCCCGAGCCGGAATATTGCCAGAACAGCCATTCGCGGTTCGGATAGCGCTTCGAGGGATGCGCGGCCACCGAGCGCAGCCAGAACGGATATTCCTTGAACTCGCCCTTGAGATTGTCCTCGTAGAAATCCGGTGCGGTGTAGATGATCGGCTTCTGGCCGTAATGCGCCTCGAGCCGGTCCATGAAGACCTTCATCTTCTCCAGCACCTTGGCGCGCGGCAGGTTCTGGTTGCATTTCGACTGGTGGTTCCACTCGACGTCGATCACCGGCGGCAGCGCGCCCTTTTCCTTGGGCACGTGGCGGATGAACCAGTCGGCCTGCTGGCTGGCGTAGCGGCACCAGTAGAAGAAGTGATAGGCGCCGCGCGGCACGCCGGCCTTCGCTGCCGCCTCCCAGTTCGCCTTGAACATCGGGTCGAGATGGTCGCCGCCGTCGGTCGCCTTGATGAAGGCGAAATTGGTGCCGTGGGCCCGAAGCTTGTCCCAGTCCATCTTGGCCTGCCAGCGCGACACGTCGATGCCGTGCACGGCATGGTGCTTCGGCGTCACCTTGCCGAAGTCGATCGGATGCGCGTCGGAAAAGCGCGCCTTGTGGATCGTCCCGTCCCAGCCCCGCGAGGGAACCGACGGACGCGGAGCCACGGCGGCCATCGCCACCTGGATCTTGCCCGCGGCACCCTTCGTCTCGGCATAGGCGACTTCGGCCCCCTCCTCCATGTCGCGCGCCTGTTCCTCGGCAAGCGAGGTGCCGACCGCGCCCGAAGGCGTTCGCGCGGCGACCACCGAGCCGGTGGTTTCGGACGAGACGTCGGCGGTCGAGATGTTTTCCAGCGCCGCCCCCGACGAGCAGGCAGCGAGCGCGAGGCACAGGAGAGGCGCGACGGCGCGGCGGAATGAAGGCATGGCAACCCGTACTCGTGACTGGACCGGATTGGCAGCGCCCGCGAAGGCCGGACCTGCCTTCGCCTAGTGTTGGTCACCAACTGACCAATAAAGTTTGAATCGAAATGGTTAAGACCGGCGTTTTTTTCTCACGCCGGCGTAATCGGCAGGGTCGCGCGGCCGTCGGCCAGCCCGCGACACGTGTGTCGGCTGTCGTTTGCGTGTCGCCCTGTCTCAGAACGCCCTAGGCGGGACGAACAGGCAGATCGTGCGGCTGTCGTCGCGTCCGGCCACCGAGCACCAGTGAAACTCGCCGTCGGGCGAATTCTTCACCCGGCGGTCGCTGTAGGCGACCACTTCACCGGTCGGCTGGATCACATAGCCTTCGGGGCGCTCGCTGATGCGCTTCGGCTCGACGGCGCGGCAATCGTAGCCCGAGCAGCAGGCGAAGGGATAGTCCCAGCCGGACTTGGCTTCATGAGCTGAGACTGTCGGGACGAAGAGGGAAGACGACAGGGCGGCAAGACCAGCCGCGGCCGACTTCGAGAGGCTTGAGCAGAACATGGGCGTTCCTCAAGGTTATCCTCCCAGCCGGAACTCTCCGGCGATTCGGTAAACGATCTTTTAGCGTTTTCGTTCCCGACCGGCTCCGGCTCCGCCCGGGCGAAGCAGCTTACGGGCGCGCTATCGCACGATCGTCAGCCGCTCGGCCGCCCGCGTGATCGCGGTGTAGAGCCAGCGCTGGCGCGTGTCGCGGAAGGCGAAGCTCTCGTCGAACAGCACCACCTCGTCCCATTGCGAGCCCTGCGCCTTGTGGACGGTCAGCGCGTAACCATAGTCGAAATCGTCGTAGCGCTTCTTGGTCGACCAGGGGATGTCGGCTTCCGCGTCCTCGAAGGCCGCCTTCAGCAGCTTGATCTTGGACACGCCGCGATCCGGATCGTCCTCCTCGGGCGAGACGAGCAGGTTGATGCCGGGCTTTACCGTCTCGCGCGAGGCCGTCATCACCTTCCACAGCGAGCCGTTGAGCAGGCCCTTGGCGGGGTCGTTGCGCAGGCAGACCAGCTTGTCGCCGGCCTGCGGGAACGCGGCGGTGAAGCCCTTGAGCTCGCGCAGCCGCTGGTTATAGCGCCGCCGTGTCCGGTTGGTGCCCACCAGCACCTGGTCGGCGGCCAGCACCAGATCGCTGTCGACATCCTCCTTGCCGATCACCTTCGCCGTTCCGTAGTCGCCCCGCATGAACTCGCGGCCCTCGCGCACGTCCAGCGCCAGCCGGATGATAGGATTGTCACGCGCCTGGCGGTGGATTTCGGTCAGCAGGAAATCCGGCTCGTGTTCGGTGAAGAAGCCCCCGCCGGAGATCGGCGGCAGCTGCGCGGGATCGCCCAGCACCAGGATCGGCGTGCCGAAGCTCATCAGGTCGCGGCCGAGCTGCTCGTCGACCATGGAGCACTCGTCGATGACGATCAGCTTGGCGCGCGCCACCGGGCTTTGCCGGTTGAGCGAGAAGGTCGGGTTGATCGAGGTTCGGCCGGTCGTCTCGTCCTCGACCGCCTCCTCGCCGCGCGGGCGATAGATCAGGGAATGGATGGTGCGGGCATTCACCGCGCCCCTGGAGCGCAGCACCTGCGCGGCCTTGCCGGTGAAGGCCGCGAACTGCACCTGCCCGTCGACATGCTCCGCGAAGTAGCGCGCCAGCGTCGTCTTGCCGGTACCCGCATAGCCGAACAGCCGGAAGACCTGCGGCCGGCCGGCTTTCAGCCAGCGCGACACCGCCCTTAGTGCTTCGTCCTGCTGCGGCGAGAACTCCATCCCGGTCAAAGACAGGATTCGCGCCGGCCGGACAAGAGCAACGCGGGCTTCACGCGGTGAATCCCGGCAAAGCTGAGCTTCTACTGAAAGCGATGGCTAATTTGCGCGGACCGGTCGGACTTGCTAGCGAGTATTCTAGGTCCGCCAGCAAATCCGGCCGGACATCAGGGGGGCGAGACATGAAGCGAATTCCGGCAATCCTTGCCGTGACAGTGCTGGCGAGCGGCTGCGTCACGCCGGAGGAGCAGGCTGCCCGCCAGCAGGCCGACGATCGCGCCAGATGCGCGAGCTTCGGTTACCAGCCGGGATCGGTCGACTTCGCCGACTGCATGATGGCCATCTCGTTCGAGCGTGAGGACAATGCCCGCATCGACGCACGCCGGCGCGAACGCGAGCGTGAGATGCGCGAGGCCGAACGACGCCGCGAGGAATTTCGTGACAGGCGCCGCGACAGGCGCGATGACCGCCGGGGCGATCGGGACAGGAGGCCGGATCGGCGCGACGATCGCGAGACACGACGCCCACAGACAGGCGACCCCGCACCCCCTCCGCCCCCGCAGACCGCCCAGCCGTCTTCCCAGGAAGAGGAGGAGGCGCGGCGCGAACTTCTCAGGCGTCTGTCAGAAGGGAGCGAGCAGCGCTCGAGGGGCATGACCGAGTAGCGCGACCGGGTCGGGCGGCTGGCGTGCCCTGCCCGTGGCGGGTTCAGTCCGTGTTACGGGCGTAGCCCGGACCGACCGTCAGAGGCTTGTCGGGAACCACCGTATCGTCGATCTGCGAGGTGAAGGTAACCTCGTCGTGCCAAAGCTCGGTCCTGCGCTCCCGGTCGAAGACGCGGATCGAAACGCGGTAGGGATGATCCGCCTTCACGCCCCTCACCGGCGGCGAGCGCAGCGAGTAGCGGTCGCTGTCGGTGCCCACGCGCGTCGTGACGAGGTGATCGGCCCCGCCGGCGGGATCCTCGAACGTCGCTTCTATGATCGAACCGGTCGGCAAGGGGCGCTGCACGACCGCGGTGAAGCCATAGAACACCTCCCCGACACGGTAGTTGAACATGAACCCGCCGCCGAGCAGCTTCAGATAGGGCTTTGTCTCGGGGTCTTCACGCGTGACCCAACCAGCCGCGAACAGCGGCACGAGCAGGATCATGGCCAGCGCGACGAGGCCGGCCGGCGAAAGAAGACGCGACCCGGCAAGCGATTTCATGGGCTCAGCCTAGCATCGGCCACAGGCTTGCGGCGAGCGCCACGCCCATGCCGATATTGAACCACCGGAGCCGGGCCGGATCGGCAAGGAAGCCGCCCAATGCTGTTCCGAAGCCCGCCCAGACCGAGACGCTGGGCAGGTTGACCAGCGTGAAAGTGGCCGTGACCAGCGCCACCGACAGGAACGGCAGTTGCGGGTTTGTGTAGACGGCCATGGCCGTCACCGCCATCACCCACGCCTTGGGGTTGACCCACTGGAAAGCGGCGGCCTCAACAAGACGCATCGGACGTGCGGTGGCGCCGCCGGAGGCCGAGAGCGAGCGCGACATGGCGATGCGCCATGCCAGGTAGAGCAGATAGGCGGAGCCGGCGATCCTGAGCGCCATGTGCAGCGCCGGCCACGCCGCCAGCAGAGCCCCGAGCCCGAGACCGATGCCAAGGAGAAGCGAAGCGAAGCCGGCCGAGATACCCAACATGTGGGGAATCGTGCGCGTGAAGCCGAAATTCACCCCCGATGCCAGGAGCATCAGATTGTTTGGCCCTGGCGTTATCGAAGAGGCGAAGGCAAAGACGAGGAGGGCGAGGAAAATGTCGGGAGACATGGTTGGAGCGGCGTTGTGCGGGAACAGGATTCTGAACGGACCGCGGCGCCAAGGCGACCACGAAGTTGTCTCCGGGACAAGTTGCGCGACCGCGATGCCGCTACATCGCCTCGGGCCCGCGCGTCATGGCGGCGACGCCGGTGCGACAGACTTCCGTCAGGCCGAGCGGCTTCATGATCGCGATGAACTGCTCTACTTTCGAGACCCGGCCTGTCAGTTCGAAGACGAAATGCTCGGTGTTGGCGTCGATGACGTTGGCGCGGAAGGCTTCCGCGAGCCGCAGCGCTTCCACGCGCGCATCCCCCGAGCCGACCACCTTGACCAGCGCAAGCTCCCGTTCGAGTGGCCGCTCCTGCCCCCTTTCCTTTGCGACAACGGTCAGGTCGACCACGCGGTGGACTGGGACGATGCGCTCGAGCTGATTGCGTATCTGCTCGAGCACATGGGGCGTGCCGCGCGTGGCGATGGTGATGCGCGACAGATGACGCTCGTGCTCGGTCTCCGACACGGTCAGACTGTCGATATTGTAGCCTCGGCCCGAGAACAGGCCAATGACGCGGGCCAAGACACCCGGTTCATTGTCGACCAGAACCGACAGCGTATGGCTCTCCGGCTGCGCCGTTTCCTTGGCGATGAAATAGGCCGAACCGGTCGGCTGAAGGTGCTGGGCGTTCATGCGGTGGATCACTTTCTTTGAAAGCGCGCGCATGGGACTGGAATTTCAGGAAACCAGCCGGTTGCGCGGGAACTCAGATGAGGCTTCGTCCAAAACTATCGGATTTCGTGAACCGGGACCCTAGACGAGCTCCCTGCCCTTGGCGTCGATCGCGTTGGCGACGACCTCGTCGGTGGCCTCGTCGGGCAGCAGCATCTCGTTATGCGCCTTGCCCGATGGGATCATCGGGAAGCAGTTGGCAAGTGCGGCCACGCGGCAGTCGAACAGGACCGGCTTCCTGACGTCGATCATTTCCTGAATCGCGGCGTCGAGGTCCGCTGGCTTGTCGCAGCGTATGCCATGGCCGCCATAGGCTTCGGCCAGCTTGACGAAATCGGGCATGGCCTCCGTGTAGGAGTGTGACAGCCGGTTGCCATGCAGCAATTGCTGCCACTGGCGCACCATGCCCATATACTGGTTGTTGAGGATGAAGATCTTGATCGGCGCCTCGTACTGCACCGCCGTGGACATTTCCTGGATCGTCATTTGCACCGACGCGTCGCCTGCGATGTCGATGACGAGAGCGTCCGGATGTGCGATCTGAACGCCCAGCGCCGCGGGCAGGCCGTAACCCATCGTGCCCAGACCGCCCGAGGTCATCCAGCGGTTCGGTTTTTCGAAACCGTAATGCTGGGCCGCCCACATCTGGTGCTGACCGACCTCGGTGGTGATGTATGTGTCGCGGTCCTTGGTGAGTTCGTAGAGCCGCTGTATCGCGTATTGCGGCATGATCACGTCGTCATTGGGCTTGTAGGCCAGGCTGTCGCGCGCGCGCCAGCGCTCGATCTGCTGCCACCAGGGCTGGAGCGCCTTGCGGTCGGTCTTCGCCGTTGCCCGCCACAGCCGCACCATGTCCTCCAGCACCCGGCCGACATCACCCAGTATGCCGATGTCGGCGTGGACGTTCTTGTTGATCGAGGAGGGGTCGATGTCGACGTGGATCTTGCGGGAGTTCGGAGAGAACGCGTTCAGACGCCCAGTAATGCGATCGTCGAAGCGGGCGCCGATGCAAAGCATCACATCGCAATCATGCATGGCCATGTTGGCTTCGAAGGTGCCATGCATTCCCAGCATGCCGAGCCAGTTCTTGCCCGACGCCGGATAGGCGCCCAGACCCATCAGCGTGGAGGTGATCGGAAAGCCGGTCAGGTCGACCAGTTCGCGCAGCAGATGGCTGGCCTCGGTTCCCGAATTGATGACGCCGCCGCCGGAATAGATGACGGGCTGCCTGGCCGTCACCATCAATTCGACGGCCTGTTTCACCAGCTCCAGATCGCCCTGGAGCTTCGGCCGGTAAGAGGTGCGCGGCATCGTCTGCGGAGGGGTGTAGGTGCCGGTCGCGAACTGCACGTCCTTGGGAATGTCGACGACCACCGGCCCGGGGCGACCCGTGGTTGCGACGTGGAAGGCCTCGTGCAGGATGGCCGCGAGGGTGTCGACGTCCTTCACCAGCCAGTTGTGCTTGGTGCAGGGGCGCGTGATGCCGACCGTGTCGCATTCCTGGAAGGCGTCGGAGCCAATCAGCGTGGTGGGAACCTGGCCGGTGATGCAGACGAGCGGGATGGAGTCCATCAGCGCGTCCTGAAGCGCGGTGACGGCATTGGTCGCGCCCGGCCCTGAGGTCACCAGCATCACGCCGGCCTTGCCGGTCGAGCGTGCATAGCCCTCGGCGGCGTGGCCCGCGCCCTGCTCGTGCCGCACCAGGACGTGCAGGACGTCCTCCTGCTGAAAGATCTCGTCATAGATCGGCAGCACCGCGCCGCCTGGATAGCCGAATATGTGCTCGACGCCGTTGTCCTTGAGGGCCTGCACCACCATTTCGGCGCCGGTCATCTCGCGTCTGCCTGTCTCGCCTGTCGTCCTGGCCATCGTAACGTTCCGTCTCCTGGCGCCCTTGACGGGCTATGTCCCGTATCCGGTGATTGAAGCAATAAAAAAGGCCCCCGGAGGAGCCTGGTATCGCGCATGGGTGGATTTCGCCCGGCGGCTACGCCGCCACGCCCATGCGCGTTCCTACTACGAGAATGATCGTCGTGTTCATGGTCGCGGACAGTAGTGGCGGCAGCGCGCCCCTGTCAACGCAGAAATCTCGCGCGGGTCCGTTAAGGCTTTCTATACCAGACCGCCTCACCCGCGCTTAACCCAAACTTGATAGTCGTCGTCGCAAGAACGGGACCAGCGGGGGCGGTCGAACAAATGTTTGTAGAACGCGGCGCCACATCGGGCGAGACGACATCGCAGGAGCGGCGCGACGAGAAGCAGCGCGACAACCGCATCCTTGGACATGTGATTGCCTGCGATGGCGCGCGCGCGACGGTCGCCGCCCATGCCGAGGCGACTGGCGGTTCGGGAAACGCCGCGTGGACGGTCGGCAAGCTGATCTCGATCAACCTGGAAAAGACTCGGCTTGTGGGCCTCGTCTACCGGATCGGCAAGGCTGATCGGCAATGGCACGAGGAAGGTGAGAATGCCATCGAGGTCGATCTCGAACTTCAGGGCGAGGTTCGCGACGACCCGGTGACCGGCAAGTCGGTTTTCGATCGCGGCATAACCAACTACCCCCATGTCGGCGCGATCGCGCACCGGATCCGCAATCGCGACCTCGCCGCCATCCACGATCTGGCCGGCCGGCCTTCCGTTTCGATCGGGGAACTGTCGCAGGATGCCTCGATCGAGGCGCGCATCGCCATCGACGACACGCTCAGCCGCCACTTCGCGGTGCTGGGAACGACCGGCGTCGGCAAATCGTCCGCCGTGTCGCTGCTGTTGCAGCGCGCCGTGCAGGCACGGCCCGATCTGCGCGTGCTCATTCTCGACCCGCATAACGAGTTCGGCTCGGCCTTCGCCAACGAGGCGATCAACATCGACTCGACGACGCTGGACCTGCCGTTCTGGCTGTTCAGGCTGGAGGAACTTGTCGAGGTTCTGTTTCGCGGGCGTGAGCCCAATCCCGAAGAGGTCGACCTGCTTCGCGATCTCGTGCCGCAGGCAAAACTGGTTTACCGCAATCCCAGCTCAGGCGGGCTGGTCAGGAAGGGCGGGGGCGATAGCGCCATAACCGCCGATACGCCGATACCCTATCGCATGGCCGATCTCATCCATCTCATCGACGAGCGGATGGGCATGCTGGAGACCAAGATCGACCGGCCGATCTATCGCGCGCTGAGGATCCGCATCGAATCGGCCGTCAACGATCCGCGCTACCGGTTCATGTTTGGATCGCGCCTGATCGAGGATTCGATACACCAGACGATCGGCCGCATCTTCCGCGTACCACATGAAGGAAGGCCCATCACCTGCTTCCAGCTTGCGGGGCTACCCTCGGAGGTTGTCAATTCCGTCTGCTCGGTGCTGGCGCGGCTCGCTTTCGACCTGGCGCTCTGGAGCGAGGGCCAGCTCAAGCTGCTCGTGCTGTGTGAGGAAGCGCACCGCTACATGCCGGCCGACCCCAAGCTCGGCTTCGCACCCACGCGCCATGCCCTGTCTCGCATCGCCAAGGAAGGCCGCAAATATGGCTGCTATCTCGGCGTCGTGACGCAGCGGCCGGGCGAGCTCGATCCGACCATCCTGTCGCAGTGCTCGACGGTCTTCGCGATGCGGCTCGCCAACGAGCGCGACCAGGACATCATTCGTTCGGCGATCGCCGATTCCTCCGCTTCCTCGCTGTCGTTCCTGTCGGCCATGGGCCAGCGCGAGGCTATCGCCTTCGGCGAGGGTGTTGCGACGACCATGCGCATGCGCTTCGAAAAGCTCGACGCCAGCCGCATTCCCGGCTCCGGCAAGAAGCGTGAGCTTGAGGCGGCCACCGAAGGGGAGATCGATCTGGTCGCGGTCGTGGACCGTCTGAGGCAGTTCGGCCGTGCCCGTCCCGCCGATATCCAGCCCGAGCGGCTGGCAGATGCGGAATCGCAGCTCTCCATCGCCGAGCGCGTCGCGCGTCGTCAGGCCGAGGAGCAGGCGATGTTCGGCGGCGGACGCACCGGTAGCGGCCGCTTCGGGTCCTACTGACGACCGCAGGATCCGATTGAGGGATGGTGGTAGTCCGCCATCGCGGCTTCAGGCGGTAGCCATCTTTCAGGCGCAGACCCGGTTCCGGCCCTGCTTCTTGGCATTGTAAAGTTGCCGGTCGGCGCGGCGATAGAATTCCTCCGCGCTTTCCTTGCCGTCCCAAATCGCCAGTCCAACGCTGGTCGTCACCTTGAGCCGGACATTGCCGGACGTGACCGACACCGAGGCGACCGCCTTTCGTATCCGCTCGGCGAACTTGACCAGCAGGTCACGATCCATGTTTGGCGCGACAACGGCGAATTCCTCGCCGCCGAGGCGCGCGACGACGTCATGATAGCGCGTCAGGTCGCGCAGGCAGGACGCGACCGTCCGCAGCACCTCGTCGCCTACGTCATGGCCGTGATTGTCGTTGACCTCCTTGAAGTGATCGAGGTCCAGGATCATCAACCCAACCGGCTTGCCGATCCGCTCGAACTCCTCGAGATATTCGCGCAGCGCGTCGTCGAAATACCTGCGGTTCTGCATGCCGGTCAGACCGTCGGTCAGCGCGGCGTGCTCAAGCGTCTCCGAGCGGGCCGACAGCGTCTCGGTCATGGCGCGCAACCGGCTTTCCACCTTCACCTGACCGCGGATCAGCGGATAGATGAAGAAGACCCCGAAAAACAACGCCGTCGCGAGCAAAACGGCCGTGGCGAACATCAGCTTGGCAAGATAGGGGGCCTGGTCGCCGGCCAGATGGACGGCCGGATCGATCGACAGCAGTTTCTGGGCGTAGAGCACGGTAACGCAGGCTCCGAGCACCAGCGTGATGAACACGAAGAACGCCGACTCGGATTTGTGAAAGCGCATCCAGTTCCCGCCCAGTTCGGTAGTGCCTGCTTATTGCACCACCCCCCTTATGGAGCGTTAACATCCACAGGCCGATTTACAGGGGCATGCTTCAACAAAATATGATTCATAAGCATTTTCCATGTAATTTTAAGTAAATTTCGCCTACTTGATCAGCCCGTCCATTCGGCCGGGGACGCAATCCGCGCAAAGCCCTGCGGGATCTGGTGCCGGAACCAGGTGGACTGGCGCTTGGCGTATTGTCGAGTGGCGATCACCGCAAGTTGAATGGCTTCGTCCAGCGAGAACTCCCCGGCAAGGTATCGAGCCAGCTCGCGCACGCCGATCGCCTTCATCGCCGGCAAGTCGGGATCCAGACCACGACGAAGCAATGTGTCCACCTCGTCGAGCGCGCCGTCGCGGACCATCTGACGCAAGCGGTTCTCGATCCGCTCGCGAAGCAGTTGTCGCTTCGGTTCCAGAACGATGCCGCGCATCGTCGTCATGTCGACCATTCCGGACCCTTCGGAAGCCCGCAGATCGGAAAATTTCCCCCCGGAGACCTCGCACACTTCCAACGCGCGCACGATGCGTTGACCGTCAGTGGGATTGATGCCTCGCGCCGCCGCCGGATCGCGTTCGGCCAGCACCGAGTGCAGCCTTGCCGCGCCATCGCCAGCGAGCGCGTGGCGCCATTTCTCGCGCACTGAGGGCGGAATCTCGGGAAAGTCAGGCAGTCCTTTCATCAGTGCACTGAAATAGAGCCCGGTACCGCCGACAAAAACCGGTCGCCGCCGCTCGAAAAGACCCGTACGCGCGAGGCCCGCCACGTCGCGCAACCAGGCGCCAGTCGAATGGGCGATAGCTGGATCGACATGACCATAGAGATAGTGCGGAGGATTGGCCGCCTCTGCTTCGCTGGGGCGCGCCGTCAATATGCGCAGGGTCGAATAGACCTGCATGGAATCGGCGTTGACGACGACGCCTCCGATCCGACGCGCTATGTCGGCCGCCAGCCCCGACTTGCCGCTGGCGGTCGGTCCCGCTATCAGGACCGCGTTCTCGATCATCCCTTTCCGATCTCCCGTCTCCATGCCGCTCGTCGCCACACTCGTCTCGCATCCCGCCGCGCGCGCACTTGCGCCCCTCCTGGCGGATAAGGCCGCCGGCGTGCTCGGCGCAAGCGTCGACTGGCTTCAGGAGGACGTCGCCTGCGATCTGGTGGTCCCGCCGGGAATGGACGCCGCGGCCGCGGAAACCGTGCTGCGTGAGGCGCTTGCCGGCGCGCCGGTCGATGTAGCGGTGCAGGACGGGGAAACCCGGCGCAAGTCCATTCTGATCGCCGACATGGATTCGACCATGATCGATCAGGAGTGCATCGACGAACTTGCCGACTATGTGGGATTGAAGGAACATGTCGCCGCAATCACGGCGCGGTCGATGAACGGAGAGATTGCCTTTGAGCCGGCGCTACGGGAGCGTGTCGCGCTACTGCGCGGCCTGCCGCTGACGGTTGTCGAGGAGGTCATCGAGAAGCGCATAACGCTTGCGTCCGGCGGCAAGGAGCTTGTGGCGACGATGAATAAAGCCGGCGCATGGACGGCTCTTGTGTCGGGCGGGTTCACGCTGTTCACCGCACGCATAGCGGCCATGCTGGGATTCCAGGAAAACCGCGGCAACGTGCTGATCGACACCGAAGGCGGACTGGCCGGCGAGGTTGCCGAGCCGATCCTGGGTCGGGAAGCCAAGGCCCAGGCCCTGGTCGAGATCGCCGACCGACTTGGCGTGTCGACCCGAGATGCAATCGCTGTCGGCGACGGGGCGAACGATCTCGACATGCTCGGGCTGGCGGGAACGGGCGTGGCCATGCACGCCAAGCCTTCGGTCGCCGCCAAAGCCGGGATACGCATCGATCATGGCGACCTGACTGCCCTGCTCTTTCTCCAGGGCTATCGGCGCGTGGATTTCGCGCCATGACCCCGATGCGAACCGAACGCCTGATCCTGCGCAACTGGGAGGAGCGCGACCGTGCACTGTTCCATCGGATCAATTCCGACGAATTGGTGATGGAGTTCTTCCCGTTCCGCCGCACGCGCGCTGAGTCCGATGCCTTCATGGATCGATTGGCGGGTCGCATCGCCGAAGTCGGCTACGGATTCGCCGCCGCCGAGATCGTGGAGACGGGCGAGACGATCGGCTTCATCGGCGTTCTGGACAACACACCGGTGCCGGGCGCGGCGAAAGCCGACCTGGAGATCGGCTGGCGATTGGCGCCCGAATACTGGGGCATGGGCTACGTGACCGAGGTGGCCGGCAAATGGCTGGAATTCGCCTTCAACGATCTCGACCGCTCGCATGTCTGGTCCTTCGCGGTGGCGGTCAACCGCCGATCCACTGCGGTCATGGACAGGCTGGGCATGGAAAGAGTGCCGGAGCGCGATTTCGACCATCCGAAGGTGCCCGATACGCATCCCCATCTCCAGCACCATGTGGTCTACCGGCTCATGCGGGAGAATTGGCGCGGCCCCAACGCCTCGAAAAGTCGCACGTGAGCTGAACAGATCGGGAGTTCGAAGCCGTGGCCAATGCAGCTTCTGGAATGAGACCTCCCAACGGTGCATCCGGCATCTGCCGCATGGCCGCCACCGAACTCGTTCGCGCGATCCGCGACCGGCAGTTCTCCGTGCGTGAAGTCGTCTCGGCCTTTCTGGACCGGATCGAGGACGCGAACCCGACGGTCAACGCGATCATATCCATGCGGCCACGCGAGACGGTTCTTGCCGAAGCCGACGCGGCTGACAGCGCACTTGCGGCCGGCGCCACGCCCGGCGCCTTGTTTGGCCTGCCGGTCGCGGTGAAGGACCTCGCACTGACAAAGGGCCTGACGACCACCTTCGGCTCACCGATCTTCGCGGACTTCGTGCCCACCGAGGACGACATCTTTGTGGAGAGGATGAGGGCTGCCGGCGCGATCGTTATCGGCAAGACCAACGTGCCCGAATTCGGCTTGGGGTCCCATAGCTACAATCCGGTGTTCGGCGTCACGCGCAACGCGCTGAACCCGGGATTGACGGCCGGCGGCTCGTCGGGCGGCGCGGCCGCCGCGCTTGCGCTCGACATGCTACCGATCGCCGACGGCAGCGACATGGGCGGGTCGCTGCGCAATCCCGCAGGCTGGAACGGTGTATTCGGTTTCCGACCCTCGCAAGGCCGCGTGCCTTCCGCCTCCTCGCCGGACCTGTTCATGGCCCAAATGGGTGTGGAAGGCCCGATGGGACGCAATGTGGCCGACATGGCGCTGCTGCTCGATGTGATGTCGGGCTACGATGTCCGCGCGCCCCTTTCCCTGGCCGAGGGCGGGGATTTCCTAGCCTCTCTCCAGCGGCCGCTTGAAACGGCCCGCATCGGCTGGCTCGGCGATGTCGGTGGGCACCTTGCTATGGAAGAGGGCGTGCTCGAGCTATGTGAAGCAGCGCTGGCGCGCCTTCAGAAGGCAGGATACGTGATCGAGGAAGCGGCGCTCGGCTTCGATGCCGAAAGTGTCTGGCAGGCCTTCGTCACATTGCGCCACGCTACCAGCGGCGCGGCACTCAAACCGCTCTATGACGACCCGGGCAAGCGCCCCCTGCTCAAGCCCGAAGCGGTCTGGGAGATCGAGGGCGCACTTGGTCTCACCGCGCCGAAGATCCGCCAGGCGACCGAAATCCGCAGCGCGTGGTACGGTGCGGTGCTCGGCCTGTTTCGCCGCTACGATTTCCTTGCGCTGCCGACAGCGCAGGTCTTCGCCTTCGACGCCGGTCTTCATTGGCCAGACGAAATCGGCGGCCGGACCATGGACAGCTATCACCGCTGGATGGAAGTCACCGCCTACGCCACGATGGCCGGGTTGCCTGCGGCCGCGGTTCCCGTCGACCGCGGTCGGCGTGATCGCTCGATGGGGCTGCAACTCATCGGCCCGCCCCGCTCGGATGCTGACACACTACGCATCGCCGCCGCATTCGAGCGCTTCGCCGCCGCGAAGTGATCCACTTTTAACTTGAAAGTTTTTGTCAGGAATCTTATTCCTGTCTGGAATTGTTCTAAACTTCGGTGCATAAAGGCGACCGAGAAACGTCCAAGGACCAGACATGCGCCTGACCCGACAGACCAATTACGCCATCCGCATCCTGATGTATTGCGCGGCCAATGACGGTCGCCTCAGCCGCATTCCCGAAATCGCCGAAGCCTATCAGGTCTCCGAACTCTTCCTGTTCAAGATCCTTCAGCCGCTCGTGGAAAACGGGCTCGTGGAAACCGTTCGCGGCCGCAATGGCGGTGTCAGGCTCGGCCGTCCCGCCTCCGAAATCACGCTGTTCGATTGCGTGAGGGTGACCGAAGACAATTTCGCGATGGCGGAATGCTTCGAGAATGATACCGCGGACTGCCCGCTGATCGATTCCTGCGCGCTGAACGAGGCGTTGCGCAAGGCGCTCGGCGCCTTCTTCGAGGTTCTCGCCAGCTACACGATCGCGCAACTCGCCAGCGCCAAGCCCGATATGCGTTCACTGCTCGGCATCGACATGCTGCCCGAACGCGCGGTGGCGCGGGCCTGAGCGGGGGTCAGCCCGCCGACTGCGGCAATACGAAGGGCACGCCGCCGGCCGGTAGCGCTCCGACCCTCAGCCGGCACTCGAACACGTCTTCAAGCAGCCTGTCGTCAAGCACGCTCCGCGGCGCACCAAACGCCGCCATTTCGCCCTTGCGCATAACCAGCACCTCGTCAGCATACATGGCCGTCAGGTTGAGGTCGTGCAGAACCGCGATCACCCCTCCCCCGGATTCGGCATAGGTCCGCGCGACATCCATGACAGCCAGCTGGTGGCGGATGTCGAGCGAGGATACGGGCTCGTCGAGAAACAGCCAGCAGGGCCGGCCATCGACAACCGGGTCCCAGACCTGGCACAACACCCGGGCAAGCTGCACACGCTGCTGTTCGCCGCCCGAAAGCTCCTGGTAGAAGCGCCCGGCGAAACCTTCCAGGTCCACCCGCGCCAGCGCCTCGGCGACGCGGTCGCCGCTTCTTCCAGGCCCCGCCGAGCCGCCGGTCAGGCCGAGCCTGACGATCTCGCGCACGGTGAAGGGAAAGGAGAGCGAGGTCGATTGCGGCAGCACGGCGCGCAAGCCGGCGGCCTGCCATGGCTTCATGCTTGCGATCTCGATCCCGTCGATGCCGGCCGATCCGGTATAGGCGGCGTCGCCCGACAACGCTTTCAACAATGTCGTCTTGCCGGATCCGTTCGGCCCTATGATGGCGGTCACCTCGCCGGGCTGGGCCTTAAAGGTAACGCCCCGCACGATGCGCAGGCGGCCGATGAAGACGGACAGGTCGCTCGTCGCGATCATGGGCTACAGATCCAGCACGCCGCGCTTGCGCAGCAATATCCACAGGAAGAAAGGCGCGCCGAAAAAGGCCGTCACGATCCCGATCGGCAGTTCGGCCGGCGCCACGATGACGCGGGCCACAGCGTCGGCAAGCAGGAGCAGGCTCGCCCCCAGCAGCGCCGAGGCCGGAAGCAGGAAGCGGTTGTCGGGTCCAATCAGCAGGCGCAACAGATGCGGCACGACGATGCCGACGAAGCCGATGCCACCGGACACGGCCACTGCGGCACCAATCGCCCCGGCCACGGTGACGATGGCGATGGACTTCATACGCTGAACGGGAATGCCCAGATGATGCGCGGTCGCCTCGCCGAGCGCCAGGCCATTGAGGCTTCGCGCCAGAAAGGGCGAGGCAATGAGCGCGGCGACGATGATCGGGCCAGCCGCCGCGACCTTGAGCCAGGTCGCGCCGGCAAGCGAACCGAGCCCCCAGAAGGTCAGGTCGCGCAGCTGCGCATCGTCGGCGACAAAGACCAGAACGCCCGAGAAGGCACCCGCCATGGCGCCGAGCGCGATGCCGGCCAGCAGCATGGTGGCAACGGAGGTCTGACCGCGACGCGTCGCGACCTTGTAGAGCAGGATTGTCGTGGCAAGCCCGCCGCCGAAGGCCGCCAGCGGCAATGCATAGATACCAAGCGTGGTCACGACCGGCCCGAGCACGCCGGTACCCAGCACGATGATCGAGATCGCACCGAGGCCCGCCCCCGCCGAAACGCCAACCAGGCCCGGATCGGCAAGCGGATTGCGGAATAAGCCCTGCATGACCGCGCCCGAGACGGCCAGCGCCGCACCGATCAGCACGCCCAGCACGGCCCTCGGCAGGCGGATGTCGTAGACGATGATCCTGTCACGCGCGCTCAGCGCTCCATCTCCCGCGACACCGGACACCATGTCGCGGGCGACCGTCAGGACCGAGGCGTCGGATGCGCCCGAGGCAAGACTGAGGAGAAAGGTGGCCGCCAGCAACAGGCCCAGAAGGGTGATGACCATGCGCGCGAGCGCAGTCCGGTCGCCATCCGCGCCGGACACCCTCCGCGCGGCTATGCCCGACCGGGCGGCTCGCGGGGCCTCCATGGAAACCTGGGTCATTCCGATCGTGGCGGTTCGCCGACGCGCGCCGAACGGTCGGCCGCCAGGACCTCGACCAGATCCCGGACGGCGGTCGCCGTGCGTGGACCGAAATTCAGCAGGTAAGCGCCATTGACCCTCACGATCCTGCCGGTCCTGCCGGCCGGCGTCTGGGCCAGTGCCGGGTTGGACAACACATCCTCGTTGGACTGGTTCCCACCATCCGAGCGCTCCATGAGCAGGATCACGTCCGGGGCGGCCTCGATCACGGCCTCGTCGGTAAGCTGCTTGTAGCCCTGAAAGCCGGTGATGACATTTTCAGCTCCGGCCATTTCGATCGCACCGTTGGCGGCCGTGCCGGTTCCCGATGCCATCACCTTGCCGCCCTGCAGCGACAGCGCGAAAAGCACCCGCTTCGGCTCGGTACCTTTCCTGGCCTGCTCGGTGGCGGCGAGGTCGGCCTTGACGCGCTCAGCCAGTTGGGCGGCCTTGTCCTCGACGCCAAGCGCCGCACCCAGCATCCTGATCTTTTGCAGGATGCTGTCGCCATCATAGCCTTCGGGAACGGTGACGACGGGCACGGTGGCCTTTGTCAGCACGTCCACCGCCTCGGGTGGGCCGCTGCCCTCGATCATAATGATGGCGTCGGGATCGACGGACAGGACACCTTCCGGCGACAACTGACGCATGTAACCGACATCGGGCAGTTCGAAGACGGCAGGCGGAAAAACGCTGGTTGTGTCGCGGCCAACCAGCCGGTCTTCCTCGCCAAACGCATAGATGATCTCGGTCAGCGATCCACCCACCGAGACGATTCTTTCCGCATTTGAAATGTCGGTCGCTTCCTCGGCGCCTGCGGCTGCACAGCCGGCGAAAAGAAGGACCAGCGCCCCCAGGGCGCGTGTGAACCTTGCGGGCATCGGAATGCTCCTCAGGCCGCGCTCGAATTGGCGGCCGGATGTTTGGGCAGGGATTCGACAATCTCCCGCCAGACCGGGCGTTCGGCAAAACCTTCCATGCGCTTGCCGAAGAACTGGATGATCATCGATCCGTTCGTGTCATAGGCCTCGATCGAGGTCACGTGGCCATCCTTTGTCGGCTTCCTGACCGCCCATGCCTGAGCGATATGGTCGGTGCGCAGGTGCAGATGAAAGGTCGGGTCCATGACGTTCAGCCACGGCCCCATCGGCTTTACGTTGACGATCGGACCGGAATGGATCTGGATGCAGCCGCGCGAACCGACAAGGACCATGATCGGCAATTCCGTCTCGACCGCACGCGCCATCATCGCCGGCACGGCGCCGGGCGCCAGTTCCCGTGCGAAATCCTTCCCGATGGCGGTCACGGCCTCGTGGCGGGTGATCCCCAGATCCTTCAGGATCCCCACGAACTGATGCGTGTCGGTCATCGCGGACCACCGCGCGCGCAGGCGGTCGTCGTCGACAGCCGGCCGGTCGTCATTGGCCGCCTCCGACGGGCGCGGCTCGGTCGAGACGACCTGTGACTGGTCGGCGGCGGTGAAGTCCGCCACGAGCGCGTCATAGGCTTTCAGGTCGGAAGCGGCCCGAAGATGAATTTTGTGGACGGCGTCGCCGGACTTGTCGAAGAACTGAAGGCTACGGCGGATTTCGCCATCCTCGCCGCGCTTCTCGACCGCAAAGCCGTGCCTCCACACCTTCGGAAAAATGCGAAGGTCGATCTGCGCCCCCAGCGCCATGGCGCTGTGCTTGTCCACGACAATCTTGTCGTAAACGCCGATCTTCTCATGCACTGCGCTGTCGTTGCGGGTCAGCGCCATGACTTCGCCGAGCGCCTCCAGTCGGGGCAGCAGTTCCTCGACGCGCGGCTCGATCCGGGTGACGCTCTCGCCAACATGAGCCGCGGCGTAGTCGGCCTCTGTGATCCCGAGTTGGACCGCCAGATCGCGTTCTCTCAGTTTTGGATTGTCGATGCGCGCCTGCCTGATCGCCTGCGGGGTGGGTTTCGCGCTGATTGTCATGAAGGGTCCTGCCTGAAGCCTACTTGTTGAGGATGAGCTTTCCCTGCCGCGTGATCTTGAGCCGGTACAGCGATCCCTCGTGCTCGATGCCGATCTCGTGGGTACCCCTGAACAGCGATTCGCTGGTCACGGTGCGGGACGGCTGGAAGGCGAGAGATGCGGGCGGATGGCGATAGCCGTCGCGGGGCGGGAAGCGATGGTCGGGCTTGAAAGTCGGACGGGTGTTCACGTGACGCGAGCCTCTTGTGCGCGCCGGGCTGGCCTTGTCGGCTGGCTGGGCGTTACGTGTTCGACAATTCTTGACACAAACTATCAGGTTAAATAGGGAAGGCAAGACCGGATGTTCACCAGATGACACGAAACCGGCGAGACTGAACGATCGCGAGCCAGCCCGCCCGGGCCAGCCAGCATGGTTGCTGATGGGCAAGGAGTGGGGCGAATGGGCGTGACTGGCCGGACCGGATCCGAACGACTTTTCAATCAGGGGAGGCCCGGCACCGCTCGCCTGCTGGCTGGCGTCGCCGCCGCGGCGCTGCTTGCTTCTCCGGCGCTCGCACAGGACGAGCAGGCGCCCACCGTCATCGACACAGGGGGCGCCACTCTGCTCGATGCGGTTACCGTCGTAAGCCGTACCGGCGAAAGCGCCATCGAGAGCATGTCCTCGGCGAGCACGATTGGCGGCGAGCAACTCGAGCGCCGCATGGCCACGACCCAGAGCGACGTCTTCTTCGGCGTGCCCGGTGTCACCATCCAGTCCGATTCCAAGCGGGTTGGTTCCAGCTTCAACATTCGCGGCCTGCAGGATTTCGGCCGCGTGGCCGTGATCGTCGACGGAGCGCGGCAGAACTTCCAGCGCTCCGGCCATGGCACGCAGAGCCTGACCTTCATCGATCCAGATCTTATCAAGCAGGTCGAGGTGGTTCGCGGTCCGGTTGCCAATACCTACGGCTCTGGCGCGATCGGCGGCGTCGTCTTCTTCGAGACCAAGGATGCCGGCGACTTTCTTCGCCCCGGAGAAACGTGGGGCGCGCAGGCCACCGCGCGCTACGAGACGAACGGCGGCGGCTGGACGACGTCGGCGATCGGAGCAGTCCGTTTCAACGACGTCGCCGACATCCTCGCCAACATCGTCTGGCGCGACTACGGCGACTACAAGGACGGCGACGGCACGCGTATGCCGGGGACCGGCTTCGACGTGTTATCGGGCCTGGTCAACGCGACGATCCGGCCCACCGAGTTCAGCGAACTCAAACTTGGCTGGGCGGGTACCGACGACCAGTGGACCGAGGGCGGCGGCAACTACGACGCCGACCTCCAGCAGAACACCTTCACGGCCCGCTACAACGTCACGGACCCGGAGCTGAGCTGGCTCGATCTGCACATCAACGGCTCCTACAATGGCGCCGATCTCGTGCAGACCTACCTTCGTCCGGCCCGGCAGTTCGATCCGATTACCGGCATGCCGATCATCGTTCCGCCGGGCTCCCAGACCACATACGACCTGGAAACACTCGGCCTCGACATCTGGAACACCTCCCGCTTCCAGACCGGCGAGATCTCGCATGAACTGACCTATGGCGGCGACTGGGTATCGGACGACGTCGTCACGCAGAACGCCGCCGGAGGAACCGACGTCTACACGCCGTCAGGCAAGCGTACGGTCTGGGGCGCCTATATCCAGAACAAGATGGAGTGGAACTGGCTGGAGGTGGTCGGTGCGGTTCGCTACGACAGCTACGAACTGTCCGGGACGTCGGCCAATGCCGAGGGCGATCGCTTCTCGCCGCGGATTACCGTAGGTGTTTCGCCCTTCACGAACGAGGCGCTGAAGGGTCTCCAGTTTTACGGCACCTATGCCGAGGGTTACCGGTCGCCGTCGGTGACCGAGACGCTGATCAGCGGACTGCATCCCAACGGCGTGGTCTTCCCGTTCCTGCCGAACCCGAACCTCAGACCCGAAACCGCCGCGACCTGGGAGATCGGCGTCAACTATTCGCGTGACGGATTGATCTGGACCGACGACACCCTCAGGCTCAAGGCCGCCTATTTCGACAATGACATCAGCGACTATATCGGCGGCGTGAACCTGTCGGCCTTCGATCCGACCAGCGGCTGCCCGTTCTTTCCCGGGCCATCGGCGATCCCGATCTGCTTTCAGTATCAGAACTTCGCCCAGGCGCGGATCAGCGGTTTCGAGTTCGAAGCCTTCTACGACGCCGGCCATGTCTTCGCCGGGCTGAGCGCCTCCATCATCGATGGCCATACAATCTCGGATGCCGGTGTACGCGCCGACCTCTTCACGGTGCCGAGTTCGCAGGTGACCGGTCAACTCGGCTTCCGCATGCTGGAAGAGAAGCTGACATTCGGCGGAGAGGTACAGTTCAACCAGGCACCCGATGGCAACCCAGCCGCGGACGACTACACACTGGTCAATCTCTTCGCGAGCTATCGGGCGACGGAAAACTTCAGGATCGACGCGCGGGTCGACAATCTGTTCGACGAGAAATACGCCAACCCGCTCAATTCCTCCACCACGACCACCTTTTTCGAGCCGGGCATCAACTTCAAGCTGGCCGCGACCATGCGGTTCGGCGGCTAGAGGCTGATGCCGCGCCTGCCCAGACGTCGCAGAACATCCGGAACCCGCCGGCGATCCGCCGGGATTTCTGACGGAAAGACGGCAATGCTCTACCAGCTACATCTGATCGCAGCTGCTCGCGGCGACGGGCTTCGGGCGGAATTCGTGGAACTCCTGTCGCGCGCATCCGAAGCTGGGCTCGACCCGGCACTTGTCGATATCGCTGCCCTGCGTCGCGATGGCTATGTGCAGGCAGGTTCCCATCCGGCCGGGCGCCTGCCCCAATTCCTGCCGGGAAACGTTATAGATGCGTCCGACAGGTTCAACCGCGCCGACATGGCGCATACAACGGCCGCGCAGGCCGAAACAAATACCGAGGCCAGAACCCAGGGATAACGCCCATGTACATTGCCATGAACCGCTTCAAGGTGAAGGACGGCTCGGAGACAGACTTCGAGAACGTCTGGAAGAATCGTGATTCCAGCCTCTCGGAGATGAAGGGTTTTCGCGAATTCCACCTGCTACGCGGCCCGCGCAACGAGGAAGAAGGATATACCCTCTTTGCATCCCACACGATCTGGGAAAGCCACGACGATTTCGTCGCCTGGACCAGGTCTCAGAATTTCCGTGACGCGCACAAGAACGCCGGCACCAACAAGGTCCTCTATCTCGGTCATCCCGTTTTCGAGGGCTTCACCGTCGTCGAGGGAGCGTAGCCCGACCGACAGGCGCGGCGCCTCACCGCGCCTCGTTCAACTCGCCGCCAGCAGCGTTGCATTGCCTCCCGCCGCGGTGGTGTCGACGCATACGGCGCGTTCATGAGCATAGGCGACCGGATCGATTCTTCCGGTCACGAGCGGCACGATCGGCCCGTCGCGCGCGGCAAGCGCCCGGCGGAATTCAGCCAGACCGGGCATGCCCGCCGCGCAGGCGACAACGTCCACCGTGTCTTCGCCAAGCGCATCGGCTTCGACCGTTCCATCAACGGCTACGATCGGCAGCTTTTTGCCCAGCAGGGGCTGGAGAGCCGCCGGCGCGCCAGGCGCCATGGCGATCACCGCATTGCCTGCCGCCAGCGCCTGGACTGCTTGCGTCAGCAGCGTTCCCGGTTCGGGGCCGAGGCACAGGACGGTCCCGCGCGGATGCAGCGTCAGCGTGTTGGCCTCGCCGGTCGGTCCGGGCAGATGGCCGAAATCAGCGGCGGCCGCCGCAGCGATGGCCTCGGGCGCCTTGCCCCGCAGCAGCTTGCGCAGATGGACGATGCGATCGTCCCGCCCGGACCACGCCGTGGCATCGGGAGCGGCGGGCACGGCGACAGGCCCTGCAGAAATCGTTCCGGCCGCGGCAACGCCCATTTCGTCCGGGGCCTTGCGGAACCTCCTGAGATAGTTCGGCCCGCCGGCCTTCGGACCGGTTCCTGATAGGCCCTCACCGCCGAAGGGCTGGGAGCCCACCACCGCGCCGATCTGATTGCGGTTGACATAGACATTGCCGACGCGAATGCGGTCCAGCGTGCGCTGCACCCGTCCCTCGATGCGCGTGTGAAGCCCGAAGGTCAGCCCGTAGCCCTTCTCGTTGATCTCCGTCACGGCATTCTGGATCGTGCCACCGGGAAAGGTCGCGACATGCAGGACGGGACCGAAGACTTCGCGCTCCATCTCGGCGATGCCCGACACCCGGAAGATGCGCGGCGCAACGAAGGTTCCGGCCGCGGGATGGTCCATCTTCGCGATCAGCCGGCCCTGCCGCTCCATCTCGTCGCAATAGGCCATGATGGCGCTTTGCGCCTCCTCGTCGATAACCGGCCCGACATCGGTCTCGATGTTCCAGGGATCGCCGACGACGAGTTCGGCCATCGCACCCTTCAGCATCGTCATGACCTTCTCCTCCACATCCTTCTGGACATAGAGGATGCGGAGCGCCGAACAGCGCTGGCCGGCACTCTGGAAGGCCGATGCCACGATGTCTCGTACCGCCTGCTCGGGCAGCGCGGTCGAATCCACGATCATGGCGTTCAGGCCGCCCGTCTCGGCGATCAGCATGGCGTCGGGCGCCGCCGTCTCGGCAAGCTGGCGTTCGATGCGGCGCGCGACTTCTATCGAACCCGTGAAGCAGACGCCGGCTATGCGCGGGTCGGCGGTGAGCGGTGCGCCGACATTCGGACCGTCACCATAAACTATTTGCAGCGCGTCGGCAGGCACGCCCGCTTCATGCAAGAGCTCGACGGCACGCGCCGCAATCAGCGGCGTCTGTTCGGCCGGCTTGGCAACGACCGCGTTGCCGGTAACCAGCGCCGCCGCGATCTGACCGGTGAAGATGGCAAGCGGAAAATTCCATGGCGATATACAGGCGATCGCGCCGCGCGACACCGTGCCTGCTTCGGCCCTGGGAGCTTCCGCCGCATAGTAGCGCAGAAAGTCGACCGCCTCGCGGACTTCCGCGATCGCGTCAACCAGCGTCTTGCCGGCCTCGCGCGCGCAGATCGCGTGGAACTCGTCGGCATTGGCCTCGTAGAGATCGGCGGCGCGGCGTAGAATGGCGGCCCGCTCCGCGACGGGGCGGGCGGACCAGCCGGGCAGTCCGTCCATCGCGCGTGTGATCGTATCGCCGACTGTGGTGGCGTCGTCTTCGAAGACCTCGCCCACCACGTCTGAGTGGTCCGCCGGATTGACGACCGGGCGCGGGCGGTTGCCCCTTCCCACCGACCAGCGATGCGGCGCGGCGAACGGCTTGCGCGCCTCGGTCAGCGTTTCCAGGGTGGCGGGATCGTTGAAATCATACCCGCGAGCGTTAGGCCTGTCCGAGCCGAAAATCTCCCGCGGACGCAGGATGGCCGGATTGGCCGCATCTCCCTGCGCCTCGACGACATCGAACGGATCGCGCGCGATCGTCTCGGGGGCGACCTCCTCGTCGACGATCTGGTGAACGAAGGAGGAGTTCGCGCCATTCTCCAGCAGCCGCCTGACGAGATAAGCAAGCAGGTCTTCATGCGCCCCGACCGGCGCGTAGATGCGGCAGCGTGTTCCCTCGGCCTTGCGTACCGCCTCGTGCAGCGCCTCTCCCATCCCATGCAGCCGCTGGAACTCGAAACTCTTGCGGTCACCGGCCATGGCCAGGATGGCCGCAACGGTATGGGCATTGTGGGTGGCAAACTGCGGATAGAGCCGGTCCGTCAGGCCGAGCAGCTTGCGCGCATTGGCGATGTAGGAGACATCCGTATTGGCCTTGCGCGTGAAGACTGGATAGCCGGACAGGCCCAGCACCTGCGCGCGCTTTATTTCCGAATCCCAATAGGCGCCCTTGACCAGCCGGACCATGATGCGCTGATCGACCCTGTCAGCTAACGCCGCCAGCCAGTCGATGACATGAGATGCGCGCGGCGAATAGGCCTGCACGACCACGCCAAATCCGTCCCAACCACTCAGATCGTCCTCGGAGATCACGGCGCGGATGACATCGAGCGAAATATCGAGCCGGTCGGCCTCCTCCGCATCGACATTGAGACCCATACCGGCGCTGCGTGCGGCGTGGCACAGTGCATGCAACCGTTCGACCAGCTTCGGCATCATGCGCGCGCGCTGGGGGGTCTCGTAGCGCGGATGCAGCGCCGACAGCTTGACCGAGATGCCCGGGTTGCGACGGATATCGGTGCCCGAGGAGCCCGAATTCAGCGCCGAGATCGCGTTCTGGTAGGATCGGAAATAGCGGCGCGCGTCGGCATCGGTTCGGGCGGCTTCGCCCAGCATGTCGTAGCTGTATAGATAGCCCCTCGCGGCGAGGGGACGACCTCGCCTGACGGCTTCATCGATGGTCCGGCCGAGGACGAATTGCTCGCCCATTTCCCGCATGGCCGCGGCCACCGCGGTACGGATCACAGGTTCGCCCAGGCGCCGGATCATGCCGCGCATGGTGCGTTCGACCGTCCCCTCGCCCTCGTCCAGAACACGACCCGTCAGCATCAGCGCCCAGGTGGACGCGTTGACGAACAGAGACGTAGACTCACCCGAATGGGCCGACCAGTCGTGCGGCACGATCTTGTCGCGGATCAGGTCGTCCATCGTATCAGCGTCAGGCACGCGCAGCAGGGCCTCCGCGAGACACATCAGCGCCACACCTTCCTGCGTCGACAGCCCATATTCGGCGAGGAAGCGCTCCATGAGCTGTGGATCGGCATCGGAGCGGACGGCACGCACGAGATCGACGGCGCGTCGGGAAATCGCATGGCGCGTTTCGGTGTCGAGGTTGGCCTGCTTCACGAGCGTGGCCAGCGCCTCGCCTTCATCGGCTAGCGTCGCCGCTCTGATCCGTTGTCTGATGCTGCGCAGATCGCCTGTCGTCATCTCGCCGGCCACCATTTGTCTGGAACGGCAAGGCTAGCACGCGTCCGCCGATATGCGCGGTCCGAAGTAGCGAAGGATGCAGTCGTTATGAGCTAGAATAAGGTGCACAGGCAATTCGAATAGGCTATGGAACAGGACATGGAAGACCATCTGGATCGGATCGACCGCAACATCATTGCCGCCCTGTCGGCAGAGGCGAGGCTGTCGATGGCCGAGTTGGGCAAGCGGGTCGGCCTGTCCAAGACACCCGTGATGGCACGCCTGCGGCGTCTGGAGCAGGCGGGCGTCATTCGCGGCTATGCCGCGATCGTCGATCGCGAGAAGATTGGAGAGCGCCATGTCGCCTTCGTGCAGGTCAAGCTGTCGGACACGCGCGCGGCCGCGCTCGATGCATTCAACCGTGCAGTCGTCGCGATCGCCGAGATCGAGCAATGCCACATGGTAGCAGCCGGCTTCGACTATCTGCTGAAGGTACGGACCACCGACATTGCCGCCTATCGGGCCATCCTCGGCGAGAAAATTTCCGCCCTGCCTCATGTCGCCCAGACTTCAACCTTCGTGGCGATGGAGACGGTCAAGGAATAATCAGCCCCGCAAACTGGCGAGTTCGGGACCGGTCAGGAAATAGGAAACGTCCTTGGCCACCATCGTAGAGGGTGTGACGCGCACCATGACATCCAGGGGCTCCACCACCGTCTCCTTGAACCAGGCGTTCCAGGCGGCAGGATCGGGCCCCAAATAGCGCGCGAGAAGCCGATGCAGCCGTTCGGGCTGCATCGGGCCCACGTCCGCCAGACCGCGTATGCCGACATGCATGAGGATACCACGATCGACGTCGAAATCGACGATACCGACAGCGCATCGCGGCTCGGCCTCGAGCCGCCTCACGAAACTGTCCCGGCTTGTCCCGATCAGCCAAAGGCAATCGTCTTCCCAGAGGAACCAGACGGGGGAATCGCGCGGACCGTCCGAGGAAAGGCTTGCCAGATGCGCCATCAGCGGCTTGACCAGCACGCGCTGCGTGTCGAAATCCATCTGCTGCTTCGGCATGTGTCACTCGTTGATCGTGTTGAGGAATGCGATCAGCGTCGCTCTGGCCGGCATCCACGTGGGATGACCGCTGCCCCCTGTGAAAGCTTCAGCAACCGGAAGGTCAAGCTCCAAAGTAGCGCCCGTTGCGGATGGACCGTCCGCGAGGAGGTCTGTAGAAGCGCGGCAACCAGGGAGTCGAACGCGATGCGCGAAGGCGGTGTGGCCTCGATTGGCGAATGCATGCTGGAACTGTCGGCCCGGCCCAATGCCGGTGCGGACGACTGGCGCATGGGCTTCGCCGGCGATACGTTCAACACGCTCTGGGCGATGCGAGCGCTGACCTCCGAGGACCGCGCCTGCGACTACATTACCGCCTTCGGCGACGACCCCTTTTCGGTGAAGCAAGCCGAATTCATGCGCGCGGCCGGTATCGGAATTTCCGAGAGCCCCATGGTTGCCGGTGCAAGGCCCGGCCTCTATGCCATCACCTTGGCCGGCGCCGAACGATCCTTCACCTACTGGCGTTCGGATTCGGCCGCCCGACGGCTGGCCGACGACCCCGCCGCACTGGCGAAAAGTCTTGAAAACCGGGCGCTTGTCTATTTTTCCGGAATCACTTTGGCAATTCTCGATGCGGCCGCCCGCGCGACCTTGATCGGCGCCGTGCGCGATGCCCGTGACGCGGGCGCGGCGATCGCCTTCGACCCCAACTACCGGCCCCGCCTCTGGCCGGGCGAAGAGGACGCGAAGGCGGCGATCAACGAGGCGCTGGCTGTATCCACCATCGCGCTACCGACCTTTCCAGACGAACAGGCGCTGTTCGGTGATGCCTCGCAAACCGCGACGGCCGATCGCATAGCCTTGCTCGGTGTCGGGGAAATCATTGTCAAGAACGGCGAAAACCCGGCATTGATCCATGCAGCCTCCGGTTCCGCTGAAATTGCCGCTGTCCCGGTCCCGGATCCGGTGGACACCACCGGAGCCGGCGACAGTTTCAACGCCGGCTACCTTGCCGCCCGGCTGGCCGGGGACAGTCCCGAGACGGCAGCGCGAAAGGCTCATGCCGTTGCCGCCTCGGTGGTTCGGATTCGCGGCGCGTTGGCGCCCTTCGAAACAATCAGGACGGCATTCGCGTTGTGATCAGCCGTTCCGGAAGCGGTACTCCGTGATCTGCCGATAGATCTCGCCTGGTCGCAGGATCGCCTGTGGAAAATAGGGGCGGTTCGGCGAATCGGGCCAGACCTGCGGTTCCAGCGCAAAGCCGGCATAGGCGCCGTAGCGGCGACCGCCGAGGCCGGGAACATCGCGGGCAACTTTGTGACCGGCATAGAACTGGATCCCGGGCTCGGTCGACCAGACTTCCATCTCGACGCCTGAACGACCCTGCACCCAGCCCGCCAGCCTGAGCTCGCCGCGCGACGCCGTCAGGCAGTAATTGTGGTCATAGGGAATCTGCTCGCCCTGGCTCCGAATCTCGCGCGCCAGACGGAAATCGAATTCCGTGCCGTCTACCGGCTGGACCACGCCGGTCGGTATCAATTCCTCGTCGACGGGCAGATAGGCTGCCGCCGGCAGCATGAGCCGGTGCCCGAGAATGTCGGACCAGCCGCCGTCGTCCAGATTGAAATAGGAGTGATGGGCCAGGTTGCACAGCGTCGGCGCATCGGTCCTCGCCTCGAACTCGACCGCCAGCACGCCACCAGCCTTCACCCGGTAGGTGCAGGAAATGTCCAGATTGCCGGGAAAGCCCGGCTGACCCGCCTCGTCCAGAATCGTCAATCGCACGAAGTCGCCGCCGGCATCCGCCGCCTGCCAGACGCGCTTGCCGAGCCCCCTGGCGCCTCCATGCAGCGTGTGCTTGCCGAGGAAATTCAGATCGGCCTCGAAGCGCTGGCCGTCGATGACGAACTTGCCGCCACGGATTCGGTTGGCGTACCGCCCGGCGGTCGCGCCGAAATAAGGCGAGTGATCCGGATAAGGATCGAAACTCTCGAAGCCCAGCACCAGCGGCGCGTCATGCCCTTCGAGCCGCAAATCCTGAATGGCCGCGCCCCAGTTCATGATGGACGCAGTCAGCCCGCCACCCTCTATAGGGATGCGGAGGACGGTTTCGCCCTCCGCCGTGCGGCCGAACTCTTCGGTCCGGCCGTTCATTCAGAGGCCCAGCCCGCCGATACAGATATATTTGGTGTCGAGATAATCCTCGATTCCCTGATGGCCACCCTCTTTGCCGAGCCCGGACTGCTTGAGCCCACCGAACGGCGCTTCGGCGGTGGTAATAATGCCTTCGTTGACGCCTATCAGGCCATACTTCAGCCCTTCCATGACCCGGAACACGCGCCCGAGATCGCCGGCGTAGAAATAGCTGGCTAGGCCGTAGATCGTGTCATTGGCCATCTCGACTGCCTCTTCTTCCTTTTCGAAGCGATAGACAGGCGCCACCGGGCCGAAGATCTCGTCCTTGGTGAACTTCATGTCGATCGTGGCATCGCGTATGACTGTCGGCTCGAAGAAGGTGCCGCCCAGTTCGTGGCGCTTGCCGCCGCTGACGACCTTGCCGCCCTTGGCGGTCGCATCCTCAATGAACTCCTCGACCTTCTCGACGGCCTTTTCGTCGATCAGCGGACCTTGTTGAGTGCCCTCCTCGAGACCCGGGCCAACTTTCAGTTTCCTCGTCGCGGCCGCGAGTTTTTCGACAAACTCGTCATAGACGCCGGCCTGGACGATGAAGCGGTTGGTGCACACGCAGGTCTGGCCGGAATTGCGATACTTCGCGGCGACGGCGCCTTCCACCGCCCGGTCGACATCTGCGTCGTCGAAAACCAGGAAGGGCGCGTTGCCGCCAAGTTCCATCGAGACCTTCTTGACGGTGTCCGCCGCTTTCTTCAGCAGCACCTTGCCGACTTCCGTGGAGCCGGTGAAGGTAATCTTGCGCACCAGCGGGTTTTCGCAAAGTTCGTCGCCAATTTCTGACGCCGAGCCTGTAACGATGTTCAGCACGCCCTTGGGAATGCCGACTTCCTCGGCCAGCACGCCCCAGGCAAGCCCGGAATAAGGCGTCTGCGAGGCCGGCTTGACGACCGAGGTGCAGCCCGCGGCGAGCGCCGGGCCAATCTTGCGGGCCAGCATGGAGGACGGGAAGTTCCACGGCGTGATCGCCGCGATCACGCCGACAGGCTCTTTCGTGACGAGGATGCGCCGGTCAGCCCAGGGGCTCGGCACCGCGTCACCATAGGTTCGCCGGCCCTCTTCCGCGTACCACAGTATATAGGCCGCGGACATTCCGACCTCGCCCTTGGCCTCGGTGAGGGACTTGCCCTGCTCCATGGTCAGCAGCTCGGCCAGACTGTCCTGATTGTCCATGATCGCATCATGCAGCTTGCGCATCAGCTTGGACCGCTCCAGCGCCGACGTCTTGCGCCAGCTCTTGAACGCTTCGGCCGCCGCCTCGACGGCGCGCTTCGTTTCGGCCCGACCGGATTTGGGCACGGTCCCGATCTTCAGTCCGGTCGCCGGATTGGTCACGTCGATCGTGTCGCCCGAATCCGACTGCACCCATTCACCGCCAATCAGGTTGGCGGTCTTCATGAAATGGCTTGTTTTCTGGAGCATCTTCTTCTCCCTTCACGCCTCAACCGGCGCAGATCCGTTCGATTTCAGCCAGCAAATTCGCGTCGACCTCGATGCCGTCGCGTTCCAGCTGCTGTCTCAGAACTTGCCGCCGCCGTCCCGGCAAGCGGGCGGTACCCCCCTCTTCCACGGCAACCGCCATCTCGGCGAAACGTTCCAGTGCCTTTAGCCCGCCGAAGCCGGCGGGATCAATCGCGATCAGAAGCTGGCCGGTTCCCGGAGGCGTACCTTCGCCCTCGAAGAAGGAAGACTGCTCCGATGCGTAGTTCGCGCCGGTCAGCCCGGCTGCGAGCAGTTCGACCATGAGCGCCAGCGCGGAACCCTTGGCCTCGCTAAGCGGCAGCATGGTCCCGGCAAGGGCTGCCCTGGCATCGGTCGTCGGATTGCCGCCCGCATCGAGCGCCCAGCCCTCCGGGATTGCTTCTCCTTTCTGTGCCGCCGCCATGACCCGGCCGCGCGCGACCTTCGACAACGACACGTCGACCACAATGGGAGCATCCTTCGCAACCGGGCACGCAAATGCGATCGGATTGGTGCCGTAGACCGGCTTCGCGCCGCCCCACGCAGCCATGGCCGCCGGCGAGTTCGCGAACATGAGTCCGACCAATCCGGCCTCGGCAAGACGCTCGACAAAAAGACCGGCCACGCCCGCATGGTGCGAGCGGCGGACGCCTGCGGTGGCGATGCCCTGTTCGGGAGCGAGCCGGGTCAGTTCCGCGATTGCGAGGTCCAGTGCCGGATAGGCGAAGCCATGTGCGGCATCGACGGAGACAGTGCCGGGCCTCGGACGGGAGGCCTTCGGCGTGGCGTGACCGTTCACCTTGCCGGAGCGGGCCTGCGCCGCGTAGGCCGCGACCCGTCTCAGGCCATGCCCGCCCTGACCTGCAAGCTCGGCTCCGACCAGCGCATCGGCGACGGACACGGCATTGTCGAGCGACGTGCTGGATGCGGTCAACGCAGCGCATACCAGCGCATGAGCCTCCGCGACGGTAAGCCTCCGGCTCATGGCGTGCGGCCCAGATGCGCGAGAACCTTCTCGGCGATGAGATGTGAGACCCGGACGTTGGATTCCGCCGTTACGCCTGCGATATGGGGCGTCAGGATGAGGTTCGGGATGCCGGCAAACGTCGCGCCCGCATCCGCCGTCAGCGGTTCGGTCTCGAACACGTCGAGTGCTGCCCCCGCCGGTCGCCCCGCTCGCAATGCCGCGGCCAGCGCCTGCTCGTCGACCACCCCTCCCCGCGCGGCATTGACAAGCACTGCTCCCGGTTTCATCGCGGCAAGCTGGGGCGCGCCGATCATGTGCCGCGTCGCGTCCGTCAGCGGCACATGCAGGCTGACAGCGTCCGCTATTTCGAGCAGGCCGTCGAGCGAAACATTGCGAGCCAATTGCCAGGCGGGATGCATGGCATCCACATGTGGATCGTAGGCTACCACCTGCATGCCGAGCGCCTGCGCGCGCCAGCCGACCTCGCGCGCGATTGCGCCGAATCCGACCAGTCCCATCGTGCGGCCGGCCAACTCACCGCCGATGAGCTTCTGCCGCGGCCATTCACCCGCGATCATGGCATCCGTGGCATGATAGGCGCCCCGCAGAAGCATCATCGCACAGGCTAAGACATATTCGGCGACCGCCAAGTCGTTGGCACCGGTCGCCGGATAGACCTCGATGCCGCGCGCAGCGCAGGCTTCGACGTCGATATTGTCCAGCCCGACGCCGAGCCGGCCGACGCAGCTTAGCCGCGGCGCAGCTTCCAGCAATTCGCCACGCACCTGCGTGCGGTTGCGCACGATCAGAGCCTTCGCTTCGCCTGCATGTCTTTTCAGGTCGTCGAAGCGGTCGACCAACTGCGGGTCATAAAGAGTGTCGTGCCGCGCCTTGAGCAGCGCCACGGCACCCTCGTCCATGAATTCTGTGATGACGATCTCGGGCATGCGATGTCCTAGAAGAGCCGGCCGACCGGCAGGGGGACGTGGAGAAGCGTGCCGAACAGCCAGGTGACCGCCAACACGATGACGACGCCGGATAGGGCGTAGATTACCCCGGTGCGCGCTGTCCAGCGTTCGTGCATGCCGATCGGGATCAGCACCGCGACCAGCAGCAGCGAAGCGGCGACGAAGCCGACCAACGGCAGGAGCAATGCAGCCGCCAGCACGGCGACAACGAGGGCCGTTCTGCGAGACATCGAGCCGGACGGCGGCGTGTCGCGGTTGCGCATCCCGAGCAGGGCGCGCAGGAGGCACAGGCCCGCGAAGACGATCAGGCCGATCGCCACCGTTTGCGGAAACACCTTGGAGTCGGCGTCGCTGTAGTGCGCGGTGTCGAAGAGCGTGACCGCGCCAACCAGGCTGAGCACCGCCGAAACTGCCACCGTCGCCCAATCGACCGGTCCCCTGACCGCAGGCGCGCCGGCGATCACAGGCAGGTCGGCGGCTCCCCGGCGACGTGCGATAGCCGTTCGAGCCAAGGGCCACAGCAGCGAGAAAAGCGTGAAGGTGATGATCCCGATCGAGATCGGGCGGCCGAAGAACATCGCCGGGATGTTCTGCATGGCGGTGCCAATGGTCCATGCCTGCACGAAGCCCTGCTCGGCGATCGGGCCGAGGATGATGCCAAGCACGATGGGAGAAACCGCGAAGCCGAAGCGCGACACCACCCACCCGATGGCGCCGAGCACGACCATGACCAGCACGTCGGACGTGCTGTTGCGTATTGCATAGGTGCCGACAATCGTCATGAAGGCGACGCCGGCCACCAGCAACGGCTTCGGCACCGCCACGATCGACTTGTAGGCGTAACGGCCGATCAGCAGGCCCGTGGGCAGCATCAGCAGCGTTGCGAGGAGCAGGCCCCAGATGAAGGTGTAGACGATGGCGCCACCGCTTTCGAACAGCGTCGGCCCGGTGCGGATGCCTTGCACCAGCAGGGCACCCAGGATGACGGCATCGGGCGGCGTGCCTGGAATACCGAGCACCAGCGTCGGTATGAAACCGCCACCGACGGTGGCGTTGTTGGCGGCTTCACTGGCGAGGATGCCGCCGGGTGCCCCTTTGCCGAATTCGACGCCGCCGCGGTCCGAGCGGCGGGCCTCCGAATAGGCGACGAGGCCGGCGACCGAGCCGCCGGCACCCGGCAGGATGCCGACGATGGTCCCGATAACAGAGGAACGGATCAGGTTCAACCAGCCGCGCAGCGACACGCCGATCGCTTCGGCGAGGCGGAACCCCTTCGGCTGCTCCACGCGTAGGTGCCGCTCGGGCGTCGCGACGAGATCGATCAGCACCGGAATGCAGTAGAGGCCGATCAGCGCCGCGACAGCCTGAATACCGCCCAGCAGGATTTGCGATCCGAACGTCAGCCGCACGTCGGCGGAGATTTCGGCGACGCCTACCGTTGAGATGAGAAGGCCGAGGGCCCCGCCGGCAAGTCCCTTGAACACGTTGCCTTCCGACAGAGCGGCGATCAGCGACAGGCCGAAGATCGCCAGCCAAAAGTATTCGACCGGCCCGAATGCCAGCGCTATCGACGAAAGGGGCGGCGCAAGCAGCAGCAGGAAGGCGGCGCCGATGAGACCACCGAAGACCGACGCGAGACAGGCAAGGGTGATAGCCAGATCGCCGTCGCCGCGGCGCGCCATTGGATATCCGTCGAAGGTGGTAGCGATGGCCGATGGCGTGCCGGGCGTGTTGAGCAGAATGGCGGAGTAGGCGCCGCCATAGATCGCGCCGGTATAGATCGCGCCCATCAGAATGAGCGCGGAAGCCGGCTCCATGGTGAAGGTAAGCGGGACAAGGACGGCCACAGCCATCGTGGCGGTAAGCCCCGGGATGGCACCGATGACCGTTCCCGCGACCACGCCAAAGAGAGCAAAAAGCAGATTAAGGGGCGTCAGGGCCGCGGCAAACGTATCGAATCCGGTCATATCGGCGGCGGCCTCCGGTCATGAAAAGCGGCCGCCCGGAGCAATCGGACGGCCGCGTGCGGAGCGGTCTGCTATTTCAGGATTCCAGCGTCTTTCGCCGCCTGGATGTAGGCTTCCTTCTGCTTGGCGAGCCAGGCCTTCTCTTCCTCATAGGGCACGTCGGCCATCGCGAAGCCGCCCTCCTCCATCTTCTTGCGGAAGTCAGGGTCGGCGTTGATCTCGGCGATCATGTTCGACCACTGCTTGCGCTGTTCCTCGGGCACCGAGGACGGCACCGCAATGCCACGCCAGGCGCCACCAATGAGGTCGTAGCCAAGCTCCTTGAAGGTCGGCACGTCCGGAAACAGCGGATGACGCTCCTCGGTCGCGACGGCAAGCAGGCGCACCTGGTCGCCCTGGGCCGCGCCCACCGTCGTGTAGCCCCACTGCGCCATGATTTGGCCGCCGAGCGTCGCGGTGGTGACGGCGCCGGTGCCCTTGAACGGCACATAGGCGGTCTTGATGCCTGCGAGTTCATCGAACTTGACCTGCGCCAGATGGTTCGCGCTGCCCTTGCCCGTTCCGCCGATGGTCAGTCCGCCGGGATTGTCCTTGGCGTATTTGAGGAAATCGTCGAGCGTCTTGAACTCGGAATCGGCGCGCACCACGATCGCGTCCGGTGTGAAGTGGAACCAGTAGATGGTGACTAGGTCGTCTGTCTTGTAGCCGACGTCCTTCTCGGCCGGCTGCAGCACGATATGCGGCAGGTTAACGCCCATGATCGTGTGGCCGTCGCCGGACAGGCCGTTCAACTGCGACCAGCCCACCGCTCCGCCGCCACCTTCCTTGTAGCTGACGACGAGGTCCTGGCCGAACTTTTCCTTGAAGAAAGGCTGCTGAAGCCGCGCCGATATGTCGGATTCCCCGCCCGGTCCGAAGGGTATGACGTAGTCCACCGGCTTATCGGGAAACGCGAACGCTCCAGTCGCAAGGCCAGCAGCCAGAAGCGCGCCTGCGGCGGCTCGTTTCATCACGCAGTAGATCATGGTTTTCCTCCCGATGATTGCCGCGGTCACGGCGTGGATGGGTGCAAGTTCTCTTCGAGGCTAGCACGACAATGGCCGAGCGGCGCCGCACTCTGGTTCCTCCCAGACCACGCCGAGCGGAAAATCATGCGCTCCTGTAGAGCTTCGTCATCACGAATTCGCGGTGGCCGAGCGCCTCGGCCGCGGTGTGGCGTCCATTGGCCGTCCGCACGATCATGTCGATCAGTTCATCGCCCGCCTCGTCGATCGTCATTTCACGGCGAAGGATGCCCGATACGTCCACGTCGACATGCTCTCCCATGGTGCGAACGGTGCGCGGATTGGCCGTGATCTTAACGACGGGCACGATCGGGTTGCCGATCACATTTCCCTGTCCGGTCGGGAAGGTATGGATGACATAGCCGCCGGCGGCCATCAGCGTCACGCACTCGGCGGCGGCCGAGGACGAGTCCATGAAATAAAGCCCGTTTCCGGATTTCGGCTGCTCCGCTGGCTCCAGAATGTCAATATAGCGAGAAGTCCGGCCGATCTTTTCCAGATTGCCGAGCGCCTTTTCCTCGATGGTGGTCAGGCCGCCCTCGATATTGCCTTTGGTTGGCTGGCTTTCGGACAGGTCGTTGGTCTTGTGCGCCTCGATCACGTCGTCCTGATAGGCCTTCCACATCCTGTACCAGCGCTCACCCACCTCCGGGTTGATGGCACGCGCCTTGGCGATGTGCTCCGCGCCGGTGATTTCCGACGTCTCGCCGAAGCAGCCATAGATGCCTTCGGGCAAGAGCTTGTCGTACATGTTGCCGACCGTGGGGCAGGAGCCGAGACCGGTCGTGGTGTCGCTCTCGCCGCATTTGGTCGAGATCCACAGCTCCGAGATCGAGCACTCCTCGCGCTGGAGCTCGCTCGCATAATGCACGAATTCCTTGGCCTTGCGGCTGGCGTCCATGATCGTCTTCAAATCGCCGTTCTGCTCGATCGAGAAGCCCGCCACCGGCTTGCCGCTCTCGGCGATCCCGTCGACGATCTTCTTCGTCCAGCCCGGTTCGATGCCGATCACCACGACGGCTGCCACGTTGGGATTTGAACCCGTGCCGATCATGGTGCGGAAGTGCAGGTCGAGATCTTCGCCGAACTGGAGTCGGCCATAGGCATGCGGCAAAGCCAGCGTGCCCTTGATGTTGTTTGCCACCGCCTCGCAGGCTGCGTTCGAGATATCGTCCACAGGCAGGATGACGACATGGTTGCGAACGCCGACGCGTCCGTTGTCACGCCGATAGGCGCGGACCGTCAAGTTGGAATATTTCGATACCATGGCCGGTTCCCTGTGAAGTCGAACAGGCGGGGCGCGCGGGTGCCGCCGCGCGCCCCGCGGGGACGCGCCGCTACCAGCGCTTGGTCTTCAGATTGTGGACATGAACATGGCCGCCGCGCGACACGTCAGCGACGAAACGGCCGATATCCTCCCCATATTTGACCGCTGTGTCGCCAGCCTTGAGGTCCGACAGCGCGATCTTGTGACCGATCGGAACGTCCGCCTTGGCTTCCATTTCGAAGCTGGAATTGTCATGCGTGACCACGCAAAACATCTTCGTTCCAGCCGTCAGCCCTTCCACCACCACCACGCCGACATTGTCTTTGTTGTCGTGGACCAGAAGATGCGGAATTGTCATGGGAAACGCCCGGAATACAGGAGGGAACGGATTGGTCTTATATAAGACATAAGATACAAAACAGTGGCAGTGTCAACGGGAAGCGGCTACAAACCGGTCACTCTGGAGGAGACGAAGCCGGATGGCCGACGCCGGGGAAGCGGGTTTCGCTTACAAGCCGCTCTATGTTCAGGTGCGCGACAGCCTGGTGCGGAGGCTGATCGAAGGTCGGTGGCAGCCGGGTCAGTTGATACCGTCGGAGATCGAGCTGGCGCGCGAGGTCGGCGTCAGCCAGGGCACGATCCGCAAGGCGCTCGACGCCATGACGGCGGAGAACCTGCTGGTCCGGCGCCAGGGACGCGGCACATATGTGGCCGAACCAGAAGACGGCCGCATGCTCTTCCAGTTCTTTCGGCTGACGCCCGACCGTGGAGAGCGCGCCTTCCCGACCTCGCAAGTCAGTGATCTGTCCAGGTCACGAGCCAACAAAGCCGAACGCGAAGCGCTCGAACTTGAAGACGGATCCGAAGTCTGGCGGATTTCCCGCAGCCGCGCGCTGGAGGCCCGCCCGCTGATCTCGGAATCGATCACGCTGCCACTGATCCGTTTCCCGGATTTCGACCGACTGGAGGCGGTTCCGAACAATGTCTACCTTCTCTATTCCCAGCGCTGGCGCGTTACGATTGCGCGCGCGGTGGAAAAACTTAAAGCGGTGACGGCTTCCCCCGACGACGCTGCCGCGCTCGGCTGCAACAAGGGCGCGCCGTTGCTGGAGATCAAACGGATCGCGCTCGACCTCGAGGGCCGGCCGGTCGAACTGCGCGTGTCACGCTGCCTGACAGACCACGTGCACTATCTGTCTGAACTGCGTTGAGGGAACCTCATCCGAACACCGCCTGCCCGACCGCAATCCAGAAGGCGGTAGTGATGACAGCCGACGCCGTGGCGATCGTCATCGCGTTCGATGCCAGGGCCTGGCCGGTGCCGAGCTGAGTGGCGATCAGATAGGAATTGACGCCAGAGGGCAGCGCGGCCGCGGCCACCGCCACCTTGGCCGTCAGCGGCGGCAGGCCGACTGCCCAGGCCGCCATAAGCGCGACCGCCGGCATCAGGCCAAGCTTGACGACGGCTAGCGCGATACCGGGCTTCACATTGCCTGAAATGCCGAACTTTCTCAGGCCCAAACCCATGGCGAACAAGGCCACCGGCCCCGCGACATCGGCCAGCGCATCGACGAATCGCGACGCCAGTGGTGGTAGCGGAAATCCACTCAATCGCCACAGCAGACCGGCCGCGATTCCGATGATCAGTGGATTGGATAGAATCTGGCGCACGAAATCACGGGCCGCGCCGATCGCGCCGCCTCCGGCCAGCGTCGGCGAGAACAGGCGAAACTGGACGATCGAGGCAAGGATCATGATCGGCAAGTGGACCGAGACCAGCAGCGAGAGTATCTCGAAGCCTTCCTGCCCGAACACGCCCAGCATGAAGGGAATGCCCAGGAGAACCAGATTGGAGAACGCCGCCGATACGCCGCCGACGACGCCAGCCTGGCGCTCGCGGCCGAATAGCTTAGTCGTCACCAGATGACCCGTCGCCCATGCGACCACGACGGCGGTGAAATAGACGCTCCAGAAGGCCCACGGCGCGGCCCCGTGAAAATCGGCCCTGGCCATGGTCCGGAACAGGAGCAGTGGCAGCGCGATGCCGACCGCGAATTCCGTCAGGGCGTCGCCGGCGTCTTCGCGCAGATAGCGCACCGCTCCGGCTCCATAGCCGAGCGCGACGAGACCGAAGACGAGAAGGATGGTTTCGACCAGGGCGTACATCAGCCTGCGATAAGCTCGACGGCAGACCGGCACAACCGCGCCTGACGCATGGGCGTCATGCGCTGCGCCTTCAGAGCGCGACCGGAGCCCCGGTCCTGACGCTTTCCTCCGCCGCGGCGCCGATCATCACCGCCTTCAGCCCGTCCTCCAGCGTCACCTCGGGTGTGCCGCCATTGCGCACCAGGTCGAGGAAGCGCCGGTGCTGGTAGTAAGTCGAGCCGTGATGGTCACCGGCCGAAAGGATCGCGTGGTCGGTGATGATTTCCTCGCGCCTCGGCGACTTGGTTGCGCGCGGGGAGATCACGACTTCCGAATTCCGCTCCCTTCCGTCGGCGGAGAAACGCGCCGGCCCGGGTATGAAAGCCTCGACCTGCGCTTTGTCACCCGTTGCCGCAATCTGCTCCTGCCAATAGCTGCCCTCCGCGAACATGCACAGATCCAGCATGGCGCGCACGCCATTGTCGAAATCGACTATGACGAAGGCGTTGTCGAGCACGTCCGCCCTGCCCTCGGCATAGACCTCGTCGAGGAAGTTCACATCCTGTGCGCCGGATGCGTAGACGCGGACCGGTTCAGCCTTGGCGATCAGGCGCATGAGGTCGAAGAAGTGGCAACATTTCTCGACCATGGTGCCGCCCGTCTTGGCCGACAGACGGTTCCAGTCGCCGACCTTCGACAGGAATGGATAGCGATGCTCGCGGATAGACAGCATCCTGAGCCGCCCCACAGTTCCGGAGTCGAGTTCGGACAGGAGCCGCTGCACGGGCGGCATATAACGATATTCCATCGCCACCCAGACCGGCGCGCGCCGTCCGGCCGCAAGCCGAAGGGCCTCCCTGGAATCCTCGACCGTAGAGCAGAGTGGTTTTTCCACCAGGAGTGGCTTTTCCAGGGGCAGCACGTCGCGGAGGATGTCGATATGGGTGTGGTTGGGACTGGCGATCAGCAAAACGTCGCACAGGTCCGATGCCAACAGTTCGCGATGATCAGCGAAAACCTTCATCCGGTCGCGATGTGGTCCGGCAGCCAATTCGCGGCTCGTGATGTCGGGATCGGAAATCGCGGTGACGACCGCGCCGTCCAGCATCTCGATGTTGCGCACATGCTCGCGGCCCATCATGCCGCAGCCGATGATACCGTAGCGAACGGTCGAGAGGGTCGGGTCAGAGCGCAAGGACGGGAATTCCGAGACGTCCTGCTGCTGCTTCCAGAGCATTTCGATGGTCTCCATAGACGATGGCCATGTGATGTTCGAGTGCATTGCCGATCACACGGTCGAGCACCGTGCGGGCTCCTGAATCGAACCGGAGCACGCCGCTGGTTCCCGTGAAAGCCATCGGCCGGTCGAGCATCTCGCCGCCTCCGATGACGGCGAATGTTTCGCCGCGCGCCTGGCTGATGCGGAAAATTGTCACGCGGCCGGGTTTCAGCGGAAACTCGAACAGCAGTGGCATCTTGCGGTTGGTGTGGATAGTCGCCTGCGGGCGCGCGCCCTCCGCCGCCATGGAGACCGGTGCCTGCCCGCAATGCCAGACCACGCCGGTATCGTCGGCCACGTCCAGATCAACCAGGTCAGCCAGGAACACCGGCTGGTCGGCTACCTTCTGAAGCAGCAACTGCGTCAGCGCGCCATAGACATCCGCCTCGCAGGCACACGGCACGCGTGCCTCGCCCATCATCGAGACGGGCCCGCACACCGCGCCACCATATTCGGTGAACGTCTCCGGCCAGCAGCGGATCGCAAGCGCGTCGAAGCCGCCTTGGCTCCGGATCGTCTCGATGGCGCTTCTAAGTGCCAGAGAGCGCCTGAGTTGCGGTTGGTCCACCTTGTCGAGCCCGTCGAGCACGGCCTCCGCCTCATGCCGCAGCCGCGTGCCCTCCCCGGTCGAAACGCGGCCGGCGAGATCGAACAGGGCGGAAAGCTCCAGTTCCTCGACATCAACCCCGGCCAGGCCCTTCAGCCGGGCCACGTCATAGGCGCAGGTGTCGAAACCGTCGGGGTGACGGCCGATCCGTGCGATACGGCTTCCCGCCAGCGCCTCGGCCGCCATTCGGCCCTTGCCGTCGTCGTCGGATACCGCCGGCCGGGTCTGATCCGGCCGCGCGAGCCGCCCGCCACCAAGCAGCTGGTCGAGTGCGATACCAATCTCCGGGTCATCCGGATCCGTGTAGAGATAGGAGAACGGGCGCTCTCTCAACCCCAGCGCATGAGCGGCGAGATTGAGACCGCAGAAAGAGTTGAGCCTCAGGCGCCCACCGGCGCGCGGTTCGGGAACCGCCCAGATCGAGATCGGCCCGTCGAAGGTGTCGCCGGCCGCCACCGCCGCCATCGCATCGGTGAAGGTCGCCTGGAGGATGACGATACGATCGGGCTGCTGTCCTGCGAGTTCGTCGATGGCAGCGCGGGCCGCGTCGAGATCAAACAGCATCTCGTCCGAGCCGACGATGCGCGCGCCTGTCCCGCGTAGGGCGGCCAGCATCGCCGCCAGTTTCTCCCGCGCGAACTCGGCGTCGAAGGTAGGCCGCGCGAGCGGCAGCACACCGACGGTTGTTTTGTCTTTCATCGCCAATTCGCCTAGCTGTAAGCTCTAAAAGTCGATGGAAAACGCATGATCCGGATCGTTCTACTCATTTGCAGCTTGCTGATCGCCTTGCCGGCGGCCGCGACAGAAGCCGGATGGGCATTGTTGCGCCAAGGGGGACATGTCGTGCTCATCAGTCATGCCGCCGCGCCGGGCGCGGGCGATCCCGCCAATTTCGATATCGAGGATTGCCGCACGCAGCGGAACTTGTCCGAGCAGGGCCGGCTCCAGGCCCGCAAGATGGGAGCCTTGCTGGCGGCCCGCGCCGCGCCGGTGACCCGTGTTTTGTCGAGCCGGTATTGCCGAGCGCTCGACACGGCGCGGCAGGCTTTCGATGCTGACATCATCGAACCGTGGCCCGCACTCGACTCCTTGGCGAACAATGAAGATGCCGAACGCGAACGATCTGCCGAAGTGATCGGGTTCGTGAATTCGTACACCGGTTCAAACAACGTCGTTCTTGTCACACACCAGGACAACATCACCGCCCTCACCGGCGTCAGGCCGCGTGATGGAGAGGCCGTGATCGTTGGCCCCAAGCCGGAAGGCGAGGATGGCCTGGCTGTGCTGGGTCGCATCATTTTCAGGTGAACCGTCATGCAAAGCCGCCATAGGAGCGGCGAAACCCGGCATCGGCCGGCCTGATCGAAGCACCGTCCTCGCCATAGCATTCGTGGTCGTGCCAGGGCTTCGCGCTGGCATCGGTCAGAGCGTTTATGTCGCGCATATAGGCAACACCTTCGCCCGAGAGTTCAGCCCGCATGCGATCCCAGTCGGGAAAGTGGCCGAACGCCTCGAGCCAGATCGCGCGCCCCGCCAGATAGCCTGATGCACCGGCGGCATAGGCATGACTTAGAATGTTGCGGAACTCGGTCTTGCCCGCGCCGGCCGACAACATCACCCAGGGCCGGCCGGCAAGCCGGCCCATCTCGTCAAAGAGCGACTGCACCTCGGACGATCCGTCCATCCCATGCCCCGGCGCGTCGGCCGCATTGATCGGGCTCTCCAGCTTGAAGACGTCAACGCCATAGTCCGGCCTGGCGAACTCCGCCACCGACGCCAGCACGTCCTCCGCCTTCTTGCCCTTCATCTCGACATAATCGCGCGTCTGGTTCGCGTCGGATTTCAGCGGATAGACCAGAAGCTCGAAAAGAAACGGAATATCAAGGCGCTGGCAGGCTTCTCCGATTCGCTTCACGAAGTCCTGCTGGTGCCGGTTGACCGCCTGGCCGGCATCGGGCCGATACCAGGCCAGCACCTTGACCGCGTCTCCACCCATGCGCTTGATCTTCTCGACCGACCAGTCGTCGATCTCGTCGGACAGGCGCCCTTCATCCGTCTCGCGAAACAGCGAGTCCTCCAGGGTGACGATCAGCCCCTTCTGCGGCGACATCAGCGAAAGCCCCTTGGGAATCGCGTAGTGCGGGTCCAGCAGCATGGCCGTCGATTCGCCTTGCAGGGTCTCTATGAGCAGCGCCTTGAAGCCGGCGACGTCCTCCCAGGGCGCTTCCGGCAGCCCGTAGTGCTTCGCGATCGGGTTCTTGATCGGTGGACGCTGGTCGACGGCGGTCATCTTGAAACGCCCGGCCGCGTCCGCCATCCTGCGCATGCCCCACAGCTTGCCGGGGGTCAGTTCGATCTTCATGCCGCATCCTTCAGGAATGTCTCGACCGCTGCCCGGTCCGGATAGGAGGCCCTTCCACCAGCCCGCATGCACTTGATCGCCGCCACCGCGTTGGCGAACCGCACCGCATCGATTTCGCCCTGCCTTTCGGCAAGCGCCAGCGCGAAGGCGCCGTGCCAGACATCGCCCGCGGCGAGCGTATCGACGGCATCCACGCCAAATGCCGGGATCGTGCGCAACCTTTCCTCCTCCAGCACAGCCACGCCATTCGCCCCGTCGGTAACACATACCCATGCGCCGGTCTCGTCGCGAGCCTTCGCCAGACCGTCTCGAAAATCGTCGGTTCCTGCGAATTCCCGCAACCCCTGCGCCGAGAAGGCGATATGCGATGCGGCTACAAGCGCGGCAAGCGCCAGGCGGGCCGGCGCTTCGCCGTCGATGACGCCCGGCCGGCCCTGCCGCCGGGCGAGTTGCATCGCCGCGAGCGCGCCTTCCGGCCATCGCGTGTCGGACAGGGCGGCGTCGATGGACATATCGGACTGTGAGATCCAGTTGGCATCCGTCGATGTCGTGTCGTCACGAAAGTTCACGATCTGCCGCTCGCCCTTTCGATCGATGAATACGGAAGAGAACGATGACCGCGATCCTGCTATGCGCCTGATCAATGAACCGTCGACGCCCTCTCCGGCGAGCCCGGCCTCGATCAGCGCGGCGAATTCGTCATCGCCGAGGCGCACCGCCAGACTGGCCCGACCTCCAAGCCGGGAGATCGCGACGGCCGCGTTCGCCGCGCCGCCGCCGCCGATCATGGAGGCATCGCGCGCCCGGTGCTTTTCCGCCGTGCGCGGCATGGCATCGACGTCGAAGACGAAATCGAGCGTGGCTAGGCCTGCGATGAGAACGGTTGCCATGTGGGCCGGGAGCATTGGTCGTGTCGGGGGCGTCGGATAGCCCGGCGCGCCGGCACCCTATCAAGTCTTATATAAGATACAAGAGTTGGCGTGACAGAAGTGAGATCGCGGCGGAACGATTGCTCATGCCGGACATTCCGCAAGGAACGCCAACCGAGGAGGCTGACATGAGCGATCGCTCCGATTTCTGGAAGAAGATCAACAAGTTCCGCACCTGCATGGTCACAAGCGAGGACGGCGATAAGCTGCATTCGAGGCCAATGGCGCCGCATATCGACGAGGACGCCGGCAAAATCCGGTTCCTCACCGAGGCGGGCTCACCGAAGACACGGGAAATCCGCGAAGACCATGACGTCAATCTTGCCTTCGCCGACGAGGGCTCGATGCTTTTCATATCGGTCGCGGGCCGCGCGTCGATCTCCAAGGACCGCGCCGTGATAAAAGAACTTTGGAACAGCTACGCCGACGCATGGTTCGACGGGGATGCCGAGACCGCCAATGTCGAGGTCATCACCGTGGTACCGGAGGAAGCGCAATTCTGGGATCGTTCCGGCTCGACACTGGTGCAGTTATATGAACTGGCCAAATCGAAGCTCACCGACTCGAAACCCAACATGGGCGACAATCGCAAGCTCGCGCTTTGACCACGGCGCAAGCTAGCCAACGAGACCAAAATGGCCGGCGCGCCCTGCGTCGGCCGCATTTCGATGCCGATGACTTGCACCCTTTTTTTTCACGGCAAAAGCGACTATTGAGCCGCGATCCGCGCTTTGCGCCCGACACGACACAGCGACACGCAACAAGGGACTTCCCGTGCCTTCCACGTTCGACAAGGTGGCCGACATCATCGCTGAGACCAGCGAAATCGACCGCGACAAGATTACGCCCGAGAGCCACACGATCGACGATCTCGGCATCGACAGCCTCGATTTCCTCGATATCGTCTTCGCGATCGACAAGGAATTCGGCATCAAGGTGCCGCTCGAGAAGTGGACGCAGGAGGTCAACGACGGCAAGGTCTCGACCGAGGAATACTTCGTCATGAGGAATCTCTGCGCCAAGATCGATTCGCTTGTCGCCGCGAAGGCGGCTGCCTGACCCGTCCCATAGATCGATCCTTGACGGAACAGGCCCCCAAAGCCCACATGGGGCGTTCCGCGAGAGCGTCTTCATGATCAGGCACGACGTCGTCATTACCGGGATAGGTATCGTTTCCTCACTCGGCGAGGGGTGCGATGCGCATTGGAACGCATTGACGGCGCCGGACCCGCGCCCGGTCCTCGATACCGAGCGTTACGCGCCCTATCCGGTCCACCCGCTGCCCGAAATCGACTGGACGCTTCAAATCCCCAAACGGGGCGACCAGCGCCAGATGGAAACCTGGCAACGGCTTGGCACCTATACGGCCGGTCTGGCCCTGCAGGACGCCGGCGTGAAGGATGACGAGGCTCTCGTCTCGAGCATGGACATGACGGTCGCCGCGGGAGGTGGCGAGCGTGACGTCCCGGTGGATATCGACGTTCTCGAAGCCTCGCTTACGCGCAAGGATCGCGACCTGCTGCTCAACGAGAAGCTCACGACCGAGCTTCGCCCGACATTGTTCCTGGCCCAGCTTTCCAACCTGCTGGCCGGCAACATTTCCATCGTCCATAAGGTCACCGGATCGTCCCGCACTTTCATGGGCGAGGAAGGCGCGGGCGTTTCGGCGCTCGAACATGCGGCAGCCCGCATCCGAGCCGGCCAATCCACGCACGCGCTCGTCGGCGCCGCATTCAACGCCGAGCACTCCGACATGCTGCTCGGCTACGAGCTCGCGGGTTATCTTCATCGCGGCCCCCACCGCACGGTCTGGGCACGCGACGGCCAGCCCGGCGGCGGGATCGTGGCCGGTTCCGGTGCGGCATTCCTGGTCCTTGAAGCGCATGACCACGCGCGCGCCGCGGGCCGGCGCGTCTATGCCAAGCTCGGCCCTGTGGAATCCGGCCGCGCGCTCAGACTCGGTGAAGGCCTTCAGGATGCGATCGCAGCGATGATCGCAGGCTTTGGGCTCGACAAGAAGACGCTGGCGATCTCCGGAGCCTCCGGTGCCCATGCGGCGACGGCGGCCGAGCGCACGGCACTTGACGAACCCGGCAACCTTGTAGCGCGCGGCATGTCCACCATGACGGGCCATCTGAAGGAAGCCCAGCTTCCCTTCGCCGTCGCGCTCGCCGCGCTTGCGGTCCATCGCGGAGCCGCATATCCGCCCTTCGACGCCGAAGCCGAAAAGCCCTGGAGCGGCGGTGCACCCGACCGCATCCTGACGACCGCGATCGGCTATCACCGTTTCGAGGGCGCGGCCCTTGTCGAGAAGGCTTGAGGAGGCCGCCATGGCGCGCTTCACTGATCATGCAGGCCGCCCGGTCGTTGCCGTCACGGGCATTGGAATTGTCACGTCGCTGGGCATGGGCAAGGCGGAAAACTGGCAGGCGCTCACCTCGGGCCAGTCCGGCATTCACCGCATAACGCGTTTTCCCACCGACCATCTGGCCACGACGATCTGCGGCACGGTTGATTTCCTGAAGTCCAGCAATGACGGGGCTTCGGCGCTGACCTACGAACTGGCCGAACGCGCGGCGCGCGAAGCGGTCGAGGAAGCCGATCTCGATGGCGACTTCGGTGGACCTCTGTTTCTCGCCTCGCCGCCAGTTGAACTCGGCTGGTCCGATCGTTTCGACCTCTATGCCAGGGCCGAGGGCCCGACTGGCTGGAAGAAGCTGCTCGAGCAGGCGGCGAAGGAGAATTCTCCGAGAATTTTCGATTCCACTCAGTTCGGCACGATCGCCGATCACCTGGCCGACCGTTTCGGCACCAGAGGGTTGCCCGTTACCCTGTCCACGGCATGCGCATCCGGCGCGACCGCCATCCAGTTGGGCGTCGAGGCGATCCGGCGCGGCGAATGCGACCGCGCCCTGGCGGTGGGCGCCGACGGCTCCGCAACGGCCGAAGCGCTGATCCGCTTTTCGCTGCTTTCAGCACTCTCCACCCAGAACGAGCTGCCGGAAAAAGCCTCGAAACCCTTCTCGAAGGACCGGGACGGTTTCGTGCTCGCCGAAGGCTCTGCCGCGTTCGTGCTGGAATCGCTGGAGCACGCCACCGCCCGCGGCGCGACCGTCCTTGGCATCATACGCGGCTGCGGCGAGCGGGCTGACGATTTTCACCGCACCCGCTCCAAGCCCGATGGCTCGCCCGCGATCGCCGCCGTCCGAGCGGCGCTCGACGACGCCGGCCTTGGCGTGGACGGGATCGATTACGTCAACGCGCACGGAACCTCGACGCCGGAAAACGACAAGATGGAGCATTTGTCGCTCGCGACCGTGTTCGGCGAACGCATGCGCACCATTCCGATCTCGTCGAACAAATCGATGATCGGTCACACGCTGTCGGCCGCCGGGGCGATCGAAGCTGCCTTTTCGCTGATGACTATGCGCGAAGGCGTCATTCCGCCGACCATCAACTACGACAATCCCGATCCCGCCATCGAGCTCGACGTTGTACCCAATGTCAGCCGGACGGCTGACGTGTCCACCGTTCTGTCGAACTCCTTCGGCTTCGGCGGTCAGAATGCCTGCCTTGTCATGGCGAGGGAACCGGTCTAGGGCATGTTCCGCAAAGCGGGAACCGGCTCTCGGACAGGAACATGCCCCATCTATTTGTTTTAGCTGAATTTCTGCGGTGCAAGGTGCTGCCCTCTTGCCGTAGCACGCTCTAGCACCACACATGCGCGCTCTCCAGCTCATCGAAGACCGCCGTCTCGAAGCGGTCGACATACCCCCGCCCCCGCCTCCTGCTCATGGCGAGGTGACGCTTCGCATCCAGGCGGTTGCGCTGAATCACATAGACGTGTGGGGTTGGCGCGGCATGGCCTTCGCCAAGCGCAAGCTGCCGCTGACGATCGGCGCAGAGGCGTCCGGCGTGGTTGACGCGGTCGGACCCGGCGTCGCCGGGCTCGCACCAGGTCAGCTCGTCTCGATCTACGGCGCCCGCACCTGTGGGCTCTGCCGCGCCTGCCGAGAGCGTCGCGACAATCTTTGCGAGCATGTCGGCGGGGTGCACGGCTTCCATCTCGACGGTTTCGCGCAGGAACTGATCAATCTGCCGGCGCGCCTGCTCGTTCCCGCGCCGCCCGGCGTGGACGCGATCGGCGCGGCCGTGGCGCCCGTGACGTTCGGCACGGTCGAGCACATGCTGTTCGACAATGCGAGGCTTCAGCCGGGCGAAACGATCCTGGTTCATGCCGGCGGGTCGGGGATCGGTACCGCAGCGATCCAGCTCGCGAAAAAGACGGGATGTACCGTCATCACCACCGTCGGGTCGCCCGACAAGATGGAAAAGGCGGTCGCGCTCGGCGCCGACCACGTCATCAACTACCGCGAGGACCGCTTCGAGGGTGCGGTCCGCAAACTCACGAAGAAGAAGGGCGTCGACGTCGTTTTCGAGCATGTCGGCGCCGACACATGGGCCGGATCGATGCTCAGCATGAAGCGCGGCGGCCGGCTCGTGACCTGCGGTTCGACTTCGGGCGTGTCGACGTCCATGAACCTGATGCAGCTCTTCCAACAGCAATTGAAGATCATCGGCTCCTTCGGCTGCCGCATGGAAAACATGGCCGACGCCATGCAGAAGATGGCCGCTGGCCTCGTGCGGCCTGTCATCGATACGGAAGTGGATTTCGACGGGCTCGGCTCCGCGCTCAAGCGCATGGAAGGCCGGGACGTCTTCGGCAAGATCATTCTCCGGGTATCATAGGCGCCCGTCGCCCGCAGCGATGAAGAAGATCCTGTTCCCCCTCCTGCGCGGTCTCAAGCAGGCGCAATACTGGCTGATCGCCAAAGTGGTGCTGGCGCTGCTGGCCCTTCTGCGGCTCCTGCCGGCCGACGCCGCGCTGAATTTCGCCGATCGCACAGCTCGGACGATCGGACCGTGGGTCGGCCGCCACCGCGTGGCGATGGACAATCTGCGAAAGGCCTATCCTGACAAGCCGGATGCGGAACTGGAGACGATCGCGCGCGACATGTGGGGCAACATGGCGCGGCTCGCGGTCGAGTATATTTTCATCGATCGCCTGTTCGACTTCGATCCGCAGGACCCCCAGGTGGGACGCGTCGAGGTCAACGGGATTGATATCTTCGTGCGGCTGCGCGAGGAAAGGAAGCCGCACATCTTCTTTACCGGGCATCTCGGAAACTTTGAGTTTCTGCCGATCGGTGCCGCGGCCTTCGACCTGCAGGTCTCCGCTCTGTTCCGCCCGCCGAACAACCCCTATCTGGCCGAACAGCTTTTTTCGGCAAGACGCGCCACGATGGGCGAGTTGCTGGCGTCGAAGGCTGGCGTGGCCTTCGCGCTCGCCCGTATCCTTGAGCGCGGCGGCAACATAGGCGTGCTGGTCGACCAGAAGTTCCATCGCGGCGTACAAACGACCTTCTTCGGCCGCGAATGCGAGACCAGTCCGCTGGTGCCCAAGCTGGCCCGGCAATATGAATGCGACGTCTATCCTGCCCGCTGCATCCGCCTGCCGGGTAATCGGTTTCGCCTCGACATCTTCGAGAGGCTCGATCTGCCACGGGCGCCAGACGGCCGCGTCGACGTTGCGGCGACCGCCCAGTTGCTCAACGACACGGTCGAGGGCTGGGTGCGCGAGGATCCAGGCCAGTGGATGTGGTTCCACAAGCGCTGGAAGATCGTCGGCCGCTGAATGCGCTATTGGCCGTAGTAGTTCGATACGGCGTGTCGCGCCTCGGCGAAGAACAGCCACCGTTCAACGACGACACCAATCGCGTGAAAGAGCACCACGATCACCGCTAGAACCACCTGAGCAGGCCCCGTTCCGGCCGCGATTGCCACGACCAGCAGGAGGATCGGCAGAACGCCTCCGGCAACCACCGCTATGATGGCCAGCTTGCGCGCGTGCTTGCGCGCAACCCGGTAGCCCATTTCGCGTGTGAGATAGTTGCCGTTCATATGAGGCGGCTCGAAGAGCCGGACTCGGCCGATCGCGCCCAGTTGAGTGGCGCTTTCGGGTGTCGAAGTGGGGCGCACGGTCATCATGCGGTTACGCCACATAAGCTTGGTTGCCCACGCGACGACGAGTGCGACGGCGGCCACGATGGCGAGCGGCTCGAACCAGCCGCCGCCCATGGCGGCGAAGGCCGCGCCGGTCGTGAACCCTCCAGCCAGCGCGAACGACAGGTAAGAGGCCGGTGTGAGCGGCGTATGCCACGCGTCGATGGCCTTCAGCGAGGCGTAGATCATCGCCGTGCAGTAGACGGTCACCAGCGACAGAAGTGCCGTCGCAATGCCGGCGACCATCCACCAGCGGTCGAAGAATAGGGTCGCAATCGTCAGCAGCCCAAACGGCACGAACGTCACGATCGCCAGCACGCCTTCGCGCGACAGCCAGCTTGTCCGCCACTGGCTGAGCGCGCGCCACGCCCGCTGTGGATTGCCCAGATGCAGCGTCGACGACATGAGCCCGCCGACAATCAACAACCCCGCGATGACATGGGCCACTTTTGCCGCCAGGGTCGCGGGATCGAGCAGGCCAAGCCCCAGCACGACCGCCAGCCCGTAGCCCAGGCCGGACGACGTGGTGAAAGCGATGATGGAAAGCGCAGGATGCATGGGCTAGGCGCGCCGGCCGAAGCGCAGTCGTTCCACTGTCATATCCGTTCCAGCACCCCGTCCAGCCAGGCGAAGAAACCTTTCGCGCCGTCGGCGTTCTCCGCCAGCAAGGGCGCCGAATCGGCGACCGGCCTGCGGCGGCGCGGCGGCAGGTATTTGTTGACCGGTTTCGTCTCCTGTTCCGGCATCAGATCGACCCCGCCGCGCTCGGCCACCATGCGCGAAACATCCGAGTGAGGATCGGCGAGATCGCCGAAATGGCGTGCATTGGCGGGACAGGTGCGCACGCAGGAGGGAATGCGATCGACCGCGTCGATCGTCTCGTTGTAGATGCGGTCCACGCACAGCGTGCACTTCTTCATGACGCCGGCGGCGAGGTCCATTTCGCGCGCGCCATAGGGGCAGGCCCAGGCACAAAGGCCGCAGCCGATGCACTTGTCCTCGTCGACCAGCACGATGCCGTCGTCGGCGCGCTTGTAGGACGCTCCGGTGGGGCAGACGGTCACGCAGGGCGCGTCCTCGCAATGCAGGCAGGATTTGGGGAAGTGCACGATTCGCGCCGCGCCGCCTTCGCCGGCGACCTCGCCCCCTTCGGGCACCACCTCGAAGGTGTGGATTCGGTTGAGGAACGTGCCCGACACGTCCCTCCCGTAAGGGTCCTGGTCCGACAGCGCCGCCCCGTATCCGCCCGTGTTCCATTCCTTGCAGGAGATCACGCAGGCATGGCAACCCACGCAAACATCGAGGTCTATGACAAGGCCGAGCTTCTTCGGCGTTGGAAGCGAAGGCAGGGAGGTCATCGCGACCACTCCTGCCCGTATCTCAGTTGATCGGGCCGTTCCGCCGGTCGCGCCACTGGCGGAAACGCCGGCTCCGACGCCTCGCCAGGCTCGGCCTTCTCGATGCGCACGCGTAGATCGTACCAGGCTGCCTGACCGGTGACCGGATCGGAGTTCGACCAGCGCATGCCGTCCTTGCGGGGTGGCAGAAGTTCATGGATCAGGTGGTTGAGGAGGAAGCCGCGGCTGGCCTCCGGCGCGTCACCGGAAAGCCTCCATGCGCCCTTGCGCTTGCCGATCGCGTTCCAGGTCCACATGGTCGACGCGTTGACGGCATCGGTCCGCGCGATCTGCACCTTGATGCGCCCGTGGTGAGACATCACCCAGGCCCAATCTCCGGTTTCCAGTCCTTCGGCATCGCAGATGGCGCCCGGCACATAAAGCACGTTGCGTGTATGGATCTGCCTCAGCCAGGCGTTCATCGAGCCCCATGAATGGTACATGGCCATCGGCCGCTGTGTGATGGCGTGATAAGGGTAAGCAGCGCGATCGACGTCCTCTTCCTCGAAAGGCATGTACCAGTCCGGCAGCGGCGAAAACGCCGTGATGACGCGGTCGCGATGGGTGGGCGGCGCCACCGGTTCACGCAGTTCCTCCGCCGACAGGCGGAATTTCTGCAGGGTTTCCGAATAGAGTTGGAACGTGACGGGCTGCGGCGTGTCGAAGAAACCCATCTTGACCGCGAAGTCCTGATAGGCGCGATTGGCGTGCTTGAAGAACTGAGCCTCGGCGGGGATATGCGCCGAGAAGAACGCGCCGTTCTCGATGTATCGCCTGAGCTGGTCCGGGTTGGCCGCTCCCCTCCCCGCTCGCGTGCCGTCGGAGCCGCGGAATCCGGCCAGTGGGCCGATCCCCGGCCGCCTTTCATGGCGCACGATATAGTCGGCGAAATCCGTGTAGAGCGGTTGCCCCCGGCTGTCGGCGAAGCCGGGCAATCTCAGCTTCGCGCCGAGATCGATCAGAACGGACTGAAAGGCGCGCACGTCCCGGTCCGGCTCGACCACGGGCCAGCGGATCGCGTCCTGCACGGCGTCCGGCTCCGAGATCGGCCGGTCGAGCAGCGAGATGCAGTCGTGTCGTTCCAGGTAGGTCGTATCGGGCAGGACGAGGTCAGCATAGGCGACCATCTCAGAATGGTATGCATCGGAGTAGATGATCTTTGGAATGCGGTACTCGCCGGTCGCCTCGTCCTTGTCTTCCAGCATCTGGATGACACCGGCCGTGTTCATCGACGAGTTCCAGGCCATGTTGGCCATGTAGAGGAACAGGAGATCGACCGGATAGGGATCACCGGCATGGGCGTTGGCGATCACCATGTGCATAAGCCCATGCGCGGCGATCGGCGCGTCCCAGGAAAACGCCTTGTCGATGCGATGCGGCGACCCGTCTTCGTCGATGAGGAGATCTTCCGGCCCGCGCGGAAAGCCCAGATGCGGCCCCGAAAGCGGTTTCGGTGAGCCGAAATGCTCGGCCTTGCCGTGTGGTGTCGGATGCGCCTCGACCGGCTTCGGATAGGGCGGTTCGTAGCGGAAGCCGCCGGGGCAGTCGATCGAGCCGATCAGCACCTGAAGCAGATGCAGCGCCCGGGCCGTCTGGAAGCCGTTCGAATGGGCGGAGATGCCACGCATGGCGTGAAACGAGACCGGCCGGCCGATCATGGAAGGATGGCGCTCGCCCTTCATGTCCGTCCAGGGCTGGGCGATCTCGATCGCCTCCTCGAAAGCAACGCGGCCTATCTCTGCCGCCAGCCCGCGGATCGTCTCGACCGGAACGCCGGTCGCGTCGGCGACAGCTTCAGGTGCGTATTTCCGGTCCAGGTATTTTTCCGCCAGGAGCTGGAACGACGGCACGACCATGCGACCATCCGCCAACGGGAAGCGGCCATGCAGCGCCGGCCGCGCGCCGCGCGAATCGCTGGCGGCGAAATCCTCCGTCACCGTCTCCCACACCAGCGGCTTTCCCGCTTCGTCCCGCACGAACAGGCCGTGCTCGGACGTCCCCGGCGCGTCGATCACCAGCCAGGGCGCGTTGGTGTAGCGGATCAGGTAATCGACGTCGATGCGGCCGGCCTTCAGCAGTTCATGGATGACGGCAAGGATCAGCAGCCCGTCAGTCCCCGGCCTGACACCGATCCAGTCGTCCGCGACGGAGGAGTAGCCGGTGCGCACCGGATTGACGGATACGAAGCGGGCGCCGCGCTTCTTGAGCTTTGAAATGCCTATCTTGAGCGGATTGGAATCATGATCCTCCGCTACGCCGAACAGCACGAAAAGCTTCGTGCGGTCCCAGTCCGGCGCCCCGAATTCCCAGAAGGCGCCGCCGATTGTCATGATTCCGGCTGCCGCCATGTTGACCGAGCAGAACCCGCCATGCGCGGCATAGTTCGGCGTACCGTACATCTGCGCCCAATAGCCGGTCAGCGACTGCGACTGGTCGCGCCCGGTAAAGAAGGCAAGCTTCTTCGGATCGCTTTCGCGCACCTCGCCCAGCCATTGCGTGGCAAGGTCGAGGGCCTCGTCCCAGGAGATCTCCCTGAACTGACCCGAGCCGCGCGGCCCGGTCCTGAGCAGCGGCGCGCGCAGGCGCGCGGGGGCATAGTGCTGCATGATGCCGGCCGACCCCTTGGCGCATAACACGCCCTTGTTGACCGGATGATCGCGATTGCCCTCGATATAGCGGATCTTGCCATCGCGCAGATGCACGTCGATACCGCACCGGCAGGCGCACATGTAGCAGGTTGTCTTCCGGACCTCGTCCGAAACGGGTTCGTTGAGCGCCAGGGACGGCTCTGAGGTCATGCGGCGGGACTCCCTTGAGGCCAGTCTTATAGAAGACCCGGCGACAGGGAAATCCCGTCCAGGCGACCTCGAATTGTCGCAGGCGCGATCAGTTCACGACAACGACACGGGTATTGCCCATCCCGTGCTTGCGGACGAGTTGGTAGAAGCGCTTGGCATTGGCCGTGTGCAGCCGCACGCAGCCATGCGAGGCCGGCCTGCCCAGCGACCTGATATAGTTGGTGCCATGAATGGCATAGCCGCCATGGTAGAAGACCGAATAGGGCATCGGCGACATGTCGTATTTGCGCGAGTACCACATGCGGTGCAGCCGCTTCGGGCGCCAGGTGCCGCGCGGCGTGATGAAGCCGCGTCGCGCCGTGGATACCGGCCAGCGATAGATCACCCGACCATGCTGGGAAACCGTCATGGTCTGCGCGGCGACATCCACGCGCGCCACCAGCGTGGCAGCGACAGCGGATGTCATATCCGCAAGAAGAAGCGCTATAGCCGCCACAGCAGCCCACACCAGATTACGCGACATCGAACCACCCTCACCTGCACCTGCCATCGGTGACAGTCCTGCCACAGGATCTCGTCGCGCTCGGTGAGGAAGTTAACAATCGCTCCTTGCACACGCCTGCAATTCACCTTGCCAAGCGTCGTGCTCGCCCGCACAAATCGGGATATGAACGAAGCTCTCGCACGCGCCGTCCGCGACCGGACAGAAGACCTCGTAGCCCTCTGCGTCGACCTCATCCGCTTCCCGACGATCAACCCGCCAGGCGAGGCCTACGGCCCCTGCGCCGAATTCGTTGGGGCATGGCTGTCGCGGCGCGGGTTCGAGACCAGCTTCATACGCGGCGAAGGGGCGCCGGGCGATTCCGACCGATACCCCCGGACGAATGTCGTGGCTCGCCGCCAGGGCAAGCGGCCCGGCCCGACCGTGCATTTCAATTCCCACATCGATGTCGTGGAGACCGGTCAGGGCTGGTCGGTGGATCCCTTCGCTGGGCTGGTGAGGGACGGCAGGGTCTATGGACGCGGAAGCTGCGACATGAAGGGCGGCCTGGCCGCATCCATGATCGCCGCCGAAGCCTTCATCGCGGTCTATCCAGACTATCCGGGCGCGATCGAGATATCAGGCACGGTGGACGAGGAATCCGGCGGTTTCGGCGGGGTCGCCCATCTGGCGAGTCAGGGTTTCTTCTCAAGACCTCGCGTCGACCACGTCATCATTCCCGAGCCGCTCAACAAGGACCGCATCTGCCTCGGCCATCGTGGCGTCTGGTGGGCAGAGATCGAAACACGCGGACGGATCGCGCACGGCTCCATGCCCTTCCTCGGCGATTCCGCCATCCGCCACATAGGCGCCGTGCTCGCGGCCTTCGAGGACGAACTGTTTCCTGCCCTCGACGCCAAGCATACGCGGATGCCCGTCGTGCCGGAGGGCGCCCGGCGCTCGACGCTCAATATAAACTCGATCCATGGCGGCCAGACCGAAGACTTCTTCCCCGGCCTGCCGGCGCCGAATGTCGCCGATTCGTGCCGGCTGGTCATCGACCGTCGCTTCCTGATCGAGGAGGACATCCAGACGGTGAAGGGTGAGGTGCTGTCGATTCTGGAGCGCCTCAAGCAAGAGCGCCCGAAATTCGACTACGCGGTGCGCGACCTGATGGAAGTCTTGCCGCTGATGACCGAGCGCGACGCGCCGGTAGCCGAGGCCGTCGCCCGGGGCATACGCGAGGTGTTCGCAAGAGAACCTGATTATGTGATCTCGCCTGGCACCTACGACCAGAAGCACATCGCCCGTATCGGCCATCTGCATGACTGCGTCGCCTATGGGCCGGGTATTCTCGACCTCGCCCACCAGCCCGATGAATGGGTCGGCATCGAGGACATGGTCGAATCGGCCATCGTGATGGCAATCTCTCTCGATACGCTTCTGAACGGGGTCAAACCATGATCGTGGCAAGCAGCACCTGGTAATAGACCGCCAGTGCTATCACGCCATAGACAAGGTTGAGGCCGATCGTCCTGCCCCATCCGGCCGTCTCCGGATCGAAATAAAGCTTCGTCGCAGTGGATGGGGCGAGCGCCAGCCATGCCAGCGCGATCGCAAGCGCCGGCTCGAACAGAATTCCGGCCCGGCCCGCAACGTCGAGAATCGCCGGCACTGGCACCATGAACAGCACCGACCAGAGCTGCTTTCCCGGATGGCCGCCGAGTGCTCCAAACGGTACACGTGCGATCAGGAAGAGCACCAGCCAGAGGCCCAGACAGCCTGCAACGCCGCCGGCAACGATCGCGAGCCATGTCGGTAAGGACGCGTACATCGACCCTCCTGCCTGTGCCTGGCACCCCGGAGAAGCCAGGCCACCGCGCCGAGAATATCCGATCTTGGTTCCGCCGCGAGACGGCTTGCCGGGTAAATCGCGATTTACTCCGGTACGAATTCGCGCTTCAATCGCCGTCTGTTCCGATCGACGAACCTGGGGGAGCCCATCACGATGAAACTCGTACGGCCGATTCTCGCAGCCCTTGCCCTGTCGCTTGTCTCGACCGCCCCGGCGCTGGCTCAACGTACCGACCTGGTACTCGGCGTGGTCCTCGAACCGCCGCATCTGGATCCGACAGCCGGCGCCGCGGCCGCTATAGACGAGATCGTCTACGCCAATGTCTTCGAGGGTCTGACGCGCATCGGCCCGGCCGGAGAGGTCCAGCCGGCGCTGGCCGAAAGCTGGGAAATCTCCGATGACGGCAAGGTCTACACATTCAAGCTGCATGAAGGCGTGAAGTTCCACGACGGCAGCGATTTCGACGCGGAGGACGTGAAGTTCTCGCTCGATCGGGCGCGCGCGGAGGATTCCACCAACGCTCAGAAGATGCTGTTCGCGCAGATAGATACGGTGGAAGTGGTTGACCCGGCCACGGTCAGGGTCACGCTCAAGCAGCCCCAGGGCTCGTTCCTCTACAATATGGGATGGGGCGACGCCGTCATCGTCGCGGAGGAAACGGCCGAGGCGAACAAGGACAATCCCGTCGGCACCGGGCCGTTCAAGTTCGACAACTGGGCCAGGGGCTCCTCCGTGACCATCAGCAAGAACCCCGACTACTGGGGCGAGCCGGCCATGCTGGAAAAGGCCGAGTTCCGGTTCATACCCGACGTCGCCGCTTCAGTGCCGGCGCTGCTTTCGGAAGACGTCCACGCATTTCCGAACATGCAGGCCGGCGACGCGCTTGCCCAGATCGAGGCTGATCCGCGCTTCGAGGTCGTGATCGGTTCGACCGAGGGCGAAACCATCCTGTCGATCAACAACGGCAAGCCGCCCTTCGACGACCTCAAGGTCCGTCAGGCGATCTCCTACGCGCTGAATCGCGAAGAGATCATCGCTGGCAACGGCTCCGGTCTCGGCACACCGATCGGCTCGCATTTCTCGCCCGCCAACGACGCCTATGTCGACCTGACCGGCGCCTATCCACATGATCCCGAAAAGGCGAAGGAGCTGCTCAAGGAAGCAGGCCACGAGACCATCGAGGCAACTCTCAAACTGCCACCTCCCGCCTATGCGCGCGAAGGCGGTCAGGTCATCGCATCGCAGCTTCGCAACGTCGGCATCAATCTCGAGCTCATTCCGCTGGAATGGGCCGACTGGCTCGAGCAGGTCTTCACCAACAAGGATTATGACCTGTCGATCGTCTCGCACACCGAGCCGAACGATATCGAGATCTACTCCCGGCCCGACTACTATTTTCAGTATCAGAACCCGGAATTCAACGCGGTCATCGAGGAACTTGACGTCACCTCCGACGAGGCAAAGCGGAAGGAACTCTACGGCAAAGCGCAGCAAATCCTGTCGGACGATGCCGTGGTCGGCTTCCTGTTCCAGCTTCCCAAGATCGGCGTATGGGACGCCAGGCTTGAAGGCCTGTGGGAGAATTCGCCGGTTCAGGCCAACGACCTGACCAAGGTGAGGTGGACGGAGTAACGGTGACGCCCTCCCCGGTCGCGGGAGGACAGGCCCGGCCATGATCGCCTTCCTCCTGCGCCGCGCCGGCATCGGCCTGCTGACGCTCGTGCTTGCCTCGATCGTCGTCTTCAGCGTGATGGAAATCCTGCCGGGTGACCCTGCCCGGCTGATGCTGGGCATGAACGCCACGCCGGAGGCCGTCGAATCGCTCCGCAACCAGATGGGGCTGAATCAACCGGTCCCCATCCGCTATCTCGACTGGATCGGCGGTCTGCTCGTCGGCGATTTCGGGCGCTCCTACACCTATTCCTCACCGGTCATCGACCTGATCGCGGAACGCGCGTCCGTTTCGCTGCCCCTGGCTCTGATATCGCTGGCGCTCTCGACGGCGATCGCCATTCCCGTCGGGCTCTTCGCCGCGTCGCGGCGCGGACGCGTCTCCGACACGCTCTCGATGGGAGCAGCCCAGGTGGGCGTGGCCATCCCCAATTTCTGGTTCGCGCTGATTCTGGTCTACGTCTTCGCCGTCTGGCTGAGGCTGCTTCCCGCGGGCGGGTTTCCCGGCTGGGGCGGAGGCATCTGGCCGGGTGTGAGGGCGCTTGTCCTGCCCTCGGTCGCGCTTGCCCTGCCGCAGGCCGCGATCCTTGCCCGCGTCACCCGCTCGGCCCTGCTGGAAGTGCTCGGCGAGGACTATATCCGCACCGCGCGCGCCAAAGGCATGCCGCGCCGCATCGTCCTGTGGCGGCATGCGCTCAGGAACGCCATGATCCCCGTGCTCACCATCATGGGCCTGCAGTTCGCGTTCCTGCTCGCCGGCACGATCATTATCGAGAACGTCTTCTACCTGCCCGGTCTCGGCCGGCTCATCTTCCAGGCCATTACCCAGCGCGACCTCATCGTCGTGGAGGGCGTGGTCATCCTGCTCGTGGCCACGATCGTGCTCATCAACATCCTTGTGGACGTAGCCTATGCGATCGTCGATCCGCGGCTGAGGGCCCGCTGATGTCAACGGTCGAGGTCGAAGCGGCGCCGGAATCATTCGGTGACTTCCTGCGAAAGGCCTTCGCCAGCCGGTCGTTCCTCATCGGCTTCGCCATCACCCTGGTCGTGGCCGCGACGGCCTTCGTTTCGCTGTTCTGGACCCCCTACGACATCACGAACCTTGTTGTTGCCGACCGCATGAAGCCGGTCTCGGCCGAACACTGGTTCGGCACCGATCATTTCGGCCGCGACATCCTGTCGATGATCATGGTGGGGTCGCGTACCTCCATCGCGGTCGCTATCGTCGCGGTCGTCGTCGGGGTCGGTCTCGGTGTTCCGCTCGGCTGCTGGGCGGCCGCGCGCGGCGGCGCGGTCGACGATGCACTGATGCGGTTCAACGATCTCGTCTTCGCCTTTCCCGCACTGCTGACGGCCATCATGATCACGTCGATCTTCGGGCCTGGCGCGGTCAACGCCATCATCGCCATCGGCATTTTCAACATCCCGGTCTTCGCGCGCGTGGCCCGCGCCGGGGCGCTCGCCCTGTGGCCGCGCGAATACGTCCTTGCCGCCCGCGCGGCCGGCAAGAACGCGGCTCGCATCACCGTCGAGCACATCCTGCCCAACATCACCTCGATGCTGCTTGTCCAGGCAACGATCCAGTTCGCGCTCGGCATCCTCGCGGAGGCGAGCCTGTCCTATCTGGGCCTTGGCGCGCAGCCGCCGATGACGAGTTGGGGCCGCATGTTGTTCGACGCGCAGACACGCATGGTGGTCGCCCCGCACCTTGCCCTGTTTCCCGGCATGGCGATCGTCGTGACCGTGCTTGGCCTCAACCTGCTCGGTGACGGACTGCGCGACGTGCTCGATCCCAGGCTGAGGCGCGAGCGGTGAGCCTGGTCGAGATTGAGAAACTGCGCCTTTCAATCGGCGACACGCCGATCCTGAACGGCGTCGACCTGACCGTCGACAAGGGCGAGATACTCGGCCTCGTCGGTGAATCGGGTTCCGGCAAGTCGATGACAGCCCTCACCCTGATGCGGCTGTTGCCGCAGGCATCGGAGACGACAGGCCGGGTGATCTTCGACGGGCGCGACATCCTCGCGGCCAATGAGGATGAGATGTGCCGCCTGCGTGGCGACGAGGTCGGGATGGTGTTCCAGGAGCCGATGACGGCGCTCAATCCGGTCCATCCCATTGGCCGGCAGGTGGCGGAAGGGATTCGCTGGCACACCGGCTCGAACCGGGCCGATGCCGAGAACGCCGCGCGCCGGATGCTCGACCGCGTGGGCTTGCCCGAATCCCGCTTCCCGCTGACCCGCTACCCGCACGAGCTGTCGGGCGGCCAGCGCCAGCGGGTCGTGATCGCCATTGCCTGCGCGCTGAACCCCAAGCTGCTGATCGCCGACGAGCCAACGACGGCGCTGGATGTCGTGCTGCAGAAGCAGATCCTCGACCTGTTGAAGGATCTGGTGGACGAGCGGGGCATGGGTCTGCTCCTCATCAGCCACGACCTCGCCGTGGTGACCGAAATGGCCGACCGCGTAGCCATCATGCGCAGGGGCGAGATTCTTGAGACGGGCGAAACGACACGGACCTTGTCCGAGCAGGTCCACCCCTATACGCGGCAGTTGGCACAGGCCTCCATGCATGTGCCCCAGCGCACGGAGAAAGGGGCGCGACCTCGAACCCGCGCATCGTCGCCGCTGCTTTCGGTCGAAGGCGTCACCCGCGACTATTCGGGGCGACGCACGGGGTTTCTGTCGCGCGAACGTCCCTTCCGCGCCGTCGATCACGTGTCCTTCGAGATGGGGCGGGGCCAGTCTGTGGCGCTTGTCGGACGTTCCGGCTGCGGGAAGTCCACGCTGGCGCGCATGATCCTGGCGCTCGACGCCCCCACCTCTGGCGACATCAAACTCAAGGGCGAAACCGTGATCGGCCGCGGTGAGGCTGAACTGCGTCCTCTTCGCCGCGACATGCAGGTGGTCTTCCAGGATCCGTACGGCTCGTTCAATCCGCGCCACACCGTGGAGCGGCTGGTGGCCGAGCCGCTGCACCTGCTGGACGAGAAGCCTTCACCCGCCGATCGGCGCGAGCGGGTCGCGGCCGCGCTGCGCGAAGTCGGCCTGGCGCCCGCCGATATGGCGAAATATCCACATGAGTTCTCCGGTGGTCAGCGCCAGCGGCTGTCGATCGCGCGCGCGCTGATCACCCGCCCCGCACTGATCGTGGCGGACGAACCGGTGTCGGCGCTCGACGTGTCGATACGGGCCCAGATCCTCGATCTCTTCGCCGAACTGAACTCGCGCCTCGGCGTCGCCTATCTTTTCATCACCCACGACCTGACGGTCGCCCGCGCCATCACCGACGACGTCATGGTCATGCACGAGGGCAGCATCGTCGAAAGCGGCCGCACGGCCGATGTGCTCGACAATCCGCGCTCCGAGGCCGCAAGGGCGCTGGTGGAGGCCGCCCCCGATCTTCACCGGGCGATGGCCAGGCGCCTGGTCCAGTCCGGCTGATCAGGCCGTTGCCGACGAAAGGTCGTCCGGCTCCATCTTGAGAATTTCCATGGTGCGCTTGAGGAGCTTCAGTTCCTGTGCATGAAGTTCGGTATCCGATCGCGCGATATCTGCCAGATGTCGCGCGAGCTGGCGCTTGCGCTCGTCCGGCAGTGCCTGGAACATCGCCAGCGCCTGTGGTCCCGAGGTTTCGTATCCGAACTCGTGTAGATACTCGATCACCTCATCCAGATCGTCGGCGCCGATGTTGAACGCGTCGCCGCAGATGCGCCGGAAGGCGTCCAGTTCGCGCTGGTCCACCTTGCCGTCGGCGAGAATCATTCGAAACAGCAACAGCAGTTCGGCCGTCAGCGCCGGGTCGTCGGCGACGCGACGCACGGCCCTGCGATCCGCGAACAGACCACGCAGGCGACCGATCATTCCGTTGCGGTCCTTGTTCATCGTGTCGCACTCCATGGACAGCCGATCGCGGACACTGCATCGATTCCGCCTTGCGCGAAAGCCTGTCCCGTGGTCGAAGCCGCGCTCCTGGGGCGGGTAGACCATGTTTGAACTCGGCGCCGATCTGTTCGCAATCCTCGTCGTGGCGGCCTTCGTCGCCGGCTTCATCGACTCCATCGCCGGCGGCGGCGGCCTGATCACCGTGCCGGCACTGCTGCTCGCCGGCATGAGCCCGGCGGAGGCGCTGGGCACGAACAAGCTCCAAGGCCTGTTCGGCACCGGCTCCGCCACCCTGTCCTACGCCGCGAAGGGACATGTCGATCTGCGCACGCAGCTTCCCGCGGCGTCTCTGGCCTTCGGCGGGGCGGTGGCGGGAGCCTTGCTGGCGGTCTATGTGCCAGGCGACGTGCTGCGCGTGCTGCTTCCCGTGATGCTCGTGGCGATCGCGCTCTATTTCGCTCTCCGGCGTGGGCTCGACGATACCGACCGGGCACGGCGCGTCGCGCCGGCGCTGTTCACGGCAACGCTGGTGCCGCTGATCGGCTTCTATGACGGCCTGTTCGGTCCTGGAACCGGCTCCTTCTTCATGCTCGCCTTCGTGGCGCTTGCCGGCTACGGCGTGCTGAAGGCCACCGCCCACACGAAGCTGCTCAACTTCGCCTCCAATATCGGTGGCTTCGCCGCGTTCGCGGCCGTCGGCGTGGTGTCGTGGAAGGTCGGCCTGGCCATGGGCGCCGCGCAGTTCGCCGGCGCGCGGCTGGGCTCGGTCGTCGCCATGAGGAATGGCGCGCGCATCATCCGGCCGCTTCTGGTCCTGACCTGCCTCGCGCTCGCCGTCCGGCTGATGATGGACGAAACCAACCCGATCCGGATCTGGCTCGCGGCCTGACCTGTATTCGGCCGCGCGGACACGATATGGTGGCGCGATGCAGGATGATCCGCCGCTGAAGCTGAGGTCGATGCCGGTAAGCGGGTCCGGCCCGCTGTTCCTGCGGCGGCCTGTGCCCGCCGGACTGCGCGGTCTGGTCGATTCGATCGTAGCCTATGACGAGGGCGGCATTCCCCTCACGCTCTCGCCCGAATTCGCGCCGCTGGTCTTCCCGATCTCCCTGAGCTTCGGCGACCCATTCGAGATAGCGCTCGGCCGCGCCCCCCGGGCGGAGGAACGCTGGGCGAGCTTCACCGCCGGCCTGTTTCCAAGCTACGTGCTCGTCAACTCGACCGGCCATGCGCGCTGCATCCAGATCGACCTGACGCCGGCCGGCGCCTGCCGGCTGTTTTGCATGCCACTGTCGGAGCTTTCGGGCCTGATGGTCCCGCTGTCCGATCTCGGCGATCCCGACATCCTGCTTCTGGTTCGCAGGCTCGGTGATCTCGGCGACTGGAACGCTCGTCTCGATCTCGTCGAGACCTGGCTGGAAAAGCGACTGTCGGCGGCCGCGTCGACAAGCCGCGAGATCGACGCGGCCTGGCGCGTCATCGTCGGCAGTGGCGGCAACATGCGCATCGGCGCGCTGTCGGACCGTCTGGGCTGGAGCCGCAAGCATCTCGTCCACCGCTTCCGGCGCGAGATCGGCCTGCCGCCGAAGACGGTGGCGCGCATGGCCCGCTTCCACCGCGCGCTGGCCTTCGCCGGCGGCGTCGGCGCCAACCGGCTTGCCGACGTGGCGCATGAATGCGGCTATGCCGACCAATCGCACTTCAACCGCGATTTCCTCGAATTCGCCGGCCGCACGCCCGGCGAATGGCGCGCTTCGCTGGCGTGAACGAAAGCCGGACGCGGGTAACATTCCTTCAAGACCGGCCGGCGCCGACGCGAGACAATGGGCGAACATCAACCGGAGACCCGACCATGTTGACCATGACCGCCATCGAAGCCCCCCGCATCTACCCCACCTTCCGCTTTCGCGATGCCGAAAAGATGATCGCCTGGCTGGAGAAGGCCTTCGGCTTTCAGGTCCGGGCCAAGTACACCGACAATGGCAAGGTCGGCCATGCCGAGCTCCATTTCGGCTCGTCGATGATCATGTGCGGCTCCGAGAAGGACGATGAGTTCGGCCGGATGGTCGGCGAGCCCGGCCGGCAGGGCGGCAAGTCGATCTATATCGCCGTTGACAATGCCGACGCCATGTATGTCCGCGCCAGGTCGGCCGGCGCCACGATCCTCGAGGAACCCACCGACCGGCACTACGGCAGCCGCGAGTTCATCTGCGCCGATCCCGAGGGCAACGTCTGGGCCTTCGGCACCTACTGGCCCAAGGCCCACGAAAAGGCCTGACCGCTTCCCCCGCGCCGACGCCCGTCACTTCCCTGCACAGGGGGTTTGGCGGGCCGCGCCGTTGCGAACGCCATCCAATGCTCTAGGATTGGTCCGACCGACCGCCGATGATGCAGGAGCGGCGGCGCGAGCAGCAGGGAGGTTGCGATGGACGCCCAGGTCGACACTTCGGCGGGCCAGTTCGAGCTCAACCAGGATCAGCGCGCAATCCAGGAAATGACGGCCGCCTTCGCGGCCGAGCGCGTCGCGCCCTACGCGCTCGACTGGGACAAGGAGCGCTTCTTCCCGCAGAGCGTGATCAAGGAGACAGGCCCGCTCGGCTTCGGCGGCATCTACGTCTCGGAAGACGTCGGCGGCTCCGGGCTGGGGCGCCTCGACGCCGTGCTGATCTTCGAGGCGCTGGCGACCGCGTGCCCCGCCTTCTCGTCCTTCATCTCGATCCACAACATGGCCGCCTGGATGATCGACCGTTTCGGCGACGACGCCCAGCGGCAGAAGTTCCTGCCCAAGCTAACCTCGATGGAATGGCTGGCGAGCTACGCCCTGACCGAGCCGGCCGCGGGGTCCGATGCCGCCGCCCTCAAGACCAGGGCGGTCCGCTCGGGCGGCAACGGCTCCGACTACGTGCTCAACGGCGCCAAGCAATTCATCTCCGGCGCGGGCGATACCGACCTCTACGTGGCGATGGTGCGCACCGGCGACGCCGGTCCCGGCGGCGTCTCGACCATCGTCATCCCCAAGGACGCGCCGGGCCTGTCCTTCGGCGCCACCGAATCGAAGATGGGCTGGCACATGCAGCCGACCCGGCAGGTGATCTTCGAGGACTGCAAGGTGCCGGCCGAAAACGTCCTGTCCGGCGAAGGCATGGGCTTCAAGATCGCCATGGCCGGCCTCGACGGGGGGCGCCTCAATATCGCCGCCTGCTCGCTCGGCGGCGCCCAGTCCGCGCTCGACAAGGCGCTCGCCTATTCCGGCGAGCGGCAGGCCTTCGGCAAGGCGATCAACGAGTTCCAGGGGCTGCAGTTCAAGCTGGCCGACATGGAGACCGAACTCCAGGCCGCGCGCATGTTCCTCTACACCGCCGCCGCGAAGCTCGACCGCAAGGCGCCCGACGCCACCAAATGGTCGGCCATGGCCAAGCGCTTCGTCACCGACATCGGCTTCAACGTCGCCAATGACGCGCTGCAGATCCATGGCGGCTACGGCTATCTTCACGACTACGGCGTCGAGAAGCTGGTGCGCGACCTGCGCGTCCACCAGATCCTCGAAGGCACGAACGAGATCATGCGCGTCATCGTGGCGCGGCAGCTGATTGGTCGGCAGTAGGCACTCGGAGCGGCGTGCCTGTCCATCTCACTGCCGACTGCCCATTGCTATCTGCCGACTGCCCAAATCCGGAGGACTTCATGACCAGCATCGCCTTCATCGGTCTCGGCAACATGGGCAATCCCATGGCCGCCAATCTCGTCAAGGCCGGCCACGCCGTCTCCGGCTTCGACCTGATCGAGGCGAACCTCGCCACGGCCAGGCGGAACGGGGTCGCGGTCGCGGCCAGCGCCGCCGACGCGGTGGCCGGGGCCGATGTGGTCATCACCATGCTGCCGGCCGGCCGGCATGTCATCGCCGTCTACGAGGACGTCGTGCCGAAGGCCAGGAAGGGCACGCTGTTCATCGACTCCTCGACGGTCGACGTCGACTCCGCCCGCAAGGCCCACAAGATCGCGGCCGATGCCGGCATGCTGTCGATCGACGCGCCCGTCTCGGGCGGCACGGGCGGCGCCGAGGCCGGCACGCTGACCTTCATGGCCGGCGGTTCGAAGGAGGCCTTCGCCCAGGCCGAGCCCGTGCTGGAGCCGATGGCGGGCCGCGTCGTGCATTGCGGCGACGGCGGCGCCGGCCAGGCGGCCAAGATCTGCAACAACATGATCCTCGGCATTTCCATGATCGGGGTCGGCGAGGCCTTCGTGCTGGCCGAGAAGCTCGGCCTGTCGCACCAGGCGCTGTTCGACGTGGCGTCGACCTCGTCGGGCCAGTGCTGGTCGCTGACCACCTATTGCCCCGTTCCCGGGCCGGTTCCGACCTCGCCCGCCAACCGCGACTACCAGCCCGGCTTCGCCGCGGCACTCATGCTCAAGGACCTGAAGCTGGCGCAGGAAGCCGCCCAGTCGTCCGGCGCCGTCACGCCGCTGGGGGCCGAGGCGGCCCAGCTCTACGGGCTGTTTTCGGCCATGGGCAAGGGCGACACCGACTTCTCCGGCATCATCCACATGCTGCGCGGTGACGCGAAGTAAACCGCCGGCCGCGAGAAAATCGCCCGATTCACATTCGCTTAAGCACTCGATAACCGCACGGTAAGGATGTGCGGATAGAACGGATGCATGGCGGCCATTCGAACCGCCGCCCGCTCCGGATCAGGTGCTTGCGTACCGGAGCCAAAGTTTCCAGGTGCCGCGTAAGCGTGTCGCCAGGCGTATCATGGCAAGGGCCGCGTTCCGAGGGAGCGCGGCCTTTGCCGTATGCGCGCGCGGAGATGGGGCGGATGGGTCGAAGCCCCTCCACCATGCCTAGGATGGTCGTCCCCCTGTCGTCCCCCTCCACCATGCTTCGCAATGGTCCCCCTCCCCCTTTGCAGGGGAGGACGGGCGGCGGCCGTGGCACCGGCTATCCGTCCTCCACCCGCGAAGCGGGGGGAGGTGGCGAGGGCGAAGCCCGAGACGGAGGGGGCGAGGTCAAGCGCCGGCTTGCCTTATCAAGATGTGTCGGGCGCGCGCGAACGCGCGGCCGGAACAGACGTCCCCCTCCACCATGCTTCGCATGGTCCCCCTCCCCCTTGCAGGGGAGGATGGGCGGCGCCCTGTCCCTCATGACGTGTCGGGATAGTCCAGCGCGTAGCGGGCGAGGGCGTGGCAATGAGCCAGGATGTAGTCGATCTCGCGGAGGGGGCCGGATCCTCTTCGCCCTCCCGTTGTGCCGGGCTCCCAGCGGGTGAGCCGGCCGCCCGGCGGCGGCCCGCCCCGGAGCGGCGAGAAGCGGCGGATCCGGCGGCGGGCTTGGGTGCCGCCTTGCGCGCGCAGGCCGTCGTGTCTTTTGTTCCGCGCGATCGCGGCATCGTGTCTTTTCTCTTGCGCGCAAAGGGCGTCGCGGTTGGCCTTCCAGCGGGCGAAGCGCCTGGCCTGTCCCGGCAGGTCGTCGAGTGCTGCGGCCAGGGCGGCCAGACGCAGGGCAAGCCGCGCCGCGTCGATCGGATCGTCGCGCGAGAGCGGCGGCGGCAGGCGGAACGGCTCGATGACGCCGGGGCACAGGATGCGCGGTACGGACCGCGTGGCCACACGGGGACGGCGGTACCACGCGAAGGGATCGCTGAGCGGGTCGAGCAGCGGAAAGGCCGGCACGCGCCCGGCGCAGCGTTTGGCAACGCCGCCCTCTTTCCCGCCCTTGGCCTTCGCCCTGCGGGCTCGAGCGGCCAGATCGGCGGGCGACACGACGATGGCGATGCCCAGGCGGCGCAGGATCGGCTCCATAGTCTCGGGCTTCGGCCTGGGTGCGCGCGGGGCGGGCGCCTCCACGACCAGACCGCGCGCGGCCGCGATGATCAGCCGCCGCGCGGCGGCCTCGGCCGGGCGCAAGAGACGCAGGATTGCAAGCCACAGATGGCGGGGGAGCGTGGCGGCATGCCCAGCTTCAACCTCCCCCTTGAGGGGGTCCGAAGGACGGGCGAGACAAGTCGCTCGCCCCGCCGCGTCGTCGGGTGGGGGTTGCGACCCCGCACTTACCCGTCCTTCGGACCCCCTCAAGGGGG
>JAILWO010000003.1 GCA_025698895.1 Rhizobiaceae bacterium | reverse complement strand
GCTCGATTGCCACGCTTCCGTTCATCGTCACCTCCGGGCCCCATGCAGGCGAAGGAATTGTCGCAGCGGTTGCCGGGGGTGTGGATAGACATGAGGAAAACATTCCTGACAGATGCTGACAGGGGAACGCATCGCAGGGGCGGTGCGACCGGGGCCGGTCGACGGAGGAGAGGAAGGCGCCGCTAAACTGCCTCTCACCCGCTCCTTCTCCCCTTGTGGGAGAAGGAGCGGAGCGGCGGCGGGCGGCAATCCGCCCGGGGCGGAGCCACGCGTCTCCGCCCGTCCTTCGGACCCCACAAGGGGAGAAGGAGCGGGCGACGGTCTCGCCCCTCCTTCGCCCCCAACCGACGGAGAGGAAGCGCGGGCGCGCGCCCTCGCCTAGTCCCGCCGCAGGTCCTTCTCGGCCGCGTCGAGCGCCCGGCTGAACCGCTCGACGGCCATGTCGACAATCTCGCGGGTCCAGATCAGCGGAGGCGACATGATCATTGTGTCGCCGGTGGCGCGCACCATCAGCCCGCCGGCCACGGCATGGTCGCGGACCACGGTGCCGGCCGAGCCGGGATTGGCGAAGCGCTCGCGCGTTTGGCGGTCCTTCACGATCTCCACGGCGGCCAGCATGCCGTAGCCGCGCACCTCGCCGACCAGAGCGTGCCCCGACACGGCTTCGCTCAGCGCCTTGCGCAGATAGGGGCCGGTCTCCTCGCGCACGCGCTCGATCAGCCCCTCCCCTTCGATGATGTCGAGATTGGCCAGCGCCACCGCGCAGGCCACGGGATGCCCCGAATAGGTGTAGCCGTGGTAGAACTCACCGCCCTTGTCGACCAGCGTGGCGGCGACGCGGTCGCCCACGAACAGGGCCGACAGGGGCTGGTAGCCGGAGGTAAGGCCCTTGGCCGTCGTCATCGTGTCGGGACGAATGCCCATGGATTGCGCCGCGAACCACTCGCCGGTGCGGCCGTAGCCGGTGATGACCTCGTCCAGCATCAGGAGCACGTCGTATTTCTCGCAGATGCGCTGGATCTCCGGCCAGTAGCTGGCGGGCGGAATCTTCACGCCGCCCGCGCCCTGGATCGGTTCGCCGATGAAGGCCGCCACCTTGTCGGCGCCGGCCTCCAGGATCGCGGCCTCGACCGCCCGCGCCGCGCGGATGCCGAAATCATGGTCGCTTTCGCCGGCAAGCGCGTGCTCGAACGCATAGGGCGGCATGACATGGATGATGCCGGGCACCGCGCCGTGAAGCTGGCCATGCATGGCCGGCATGCCGCCGAGCGAGGTGCCGGCGATCGTCGAGCCGTGATAGGCCATGCGCCGCGAGACGATCAGGTTCTTCTCCGGCTTTCCCTCGAGCGCCCAGTAGTGCCGCACCAGCCGGAGCGCGGTGTCGTTGGCCTCGGACCCCGACGAGCCGTAGAAGATCTGGCTCATGCCTTCCGGCGCGATGGCGGCCAGACGCCGCGACAGCAGCGTCGGCGTCGGCGTCGAGCAGCGGAAGAAGGAATTGTAATAGGGCAGTTCCTGAAGCTGCTGGTAGGCGGCGTCGGCAAGCTCCTTGCGGCCGTAACCGACATTCACGCACCAAAGCCCTGCCATGCCGTCGAGAATCTCATTGCCGTCGACATCGTAGACGAAGGCGCCTTCGGCCCGCGCGATCATACGCGTTCCCGCCTGCCTGAGATCCTTGTGGTCGGTGAAGGGATGAAGGTGGTGGGCGGCGTCGATCGCCTGGAGCTGCTCGAGCGAAAAATTCCGATATGCCATTGGGTTGCATCCTTGCGTTGAATCGATCCGGCAGGCGCCGGGGCGGATTCAGGCAAGGCGCGGCGGCGAATAGCCGATCCGGGCGCACAGCCGCAGGAGTTCGGCATGCCGCGTGCGCGTGGAAGGCGTCACGGCCGCCCGTTGGGCGGTGATCTCGTCGGGACCCATGCTTTCCTTCTAGGCCCTGCCCCGCATCCGTTCAAGGCGCGCGCACGATCGAGCGCGCGACACCGACGGCGAACAGGGCCAGACACATGGCCGCCAGCACCAAGGGCAGCCCGTTGGCGCCGATCACCTGCATCGCGGCACCCGCCGCCGGCGGGCCGGAGACGCCGCCAAGGCCCCACATCAGGGCGAAGGCCGCGTTGCCGGCAACCAGCATCGTGCCGGTGAAGCGCTGGCCAAGCTCTATGATCGCCATCGTGTAGATGCCGTAGGCGAAGGCGCCCCAGAAGAAGGCGACGGGCCACTGAAACGGGCCGCCGAGCACGACCGGCAGCAGCGCGCAGCCGACCACCGACAGAAGCGCGCAACTCATCATGACGCCGCGCGCGCTCCATTTGTCGGCCACATAACCGAGCGGAACCTGCAGGGCGAAATTGCCGGCGATGAAGACGGTCATGAGTGTCGCCATCTCGGCCTCGCCGATGGCGTGGGCCTGTCCGTAGGAGGGCATCATCGACATCATGGCGGTCTCGAACCCGGCCGCAACGACCACGGCGAGCAGAAGGGTCGGCGCGACCGGCAGGAAACGGCGCAGCGTGCCCTGCTGCCCGTCCTCCTCGAAGCCCGGCAGCCGGTCCGCCACCGCCGCCACGAACAGGCCGCAGATGACGAAGGCGGCGATGCCAACGAGAAATGGCGGCCAGCCCCGCGTCCCGACCACCGCCAGCGTCGCCGGTCCGAGCGCGAAACCCAGCGAGATGATCGAGGTGTAGACGCCCATCACCCGGCCCCGAATCCGGTGCGGCGCCAGCGCGATCATCCAGACCTCGCTCAGCACATAGAGCGGGATGACCACGAAGCCGATCATGAAGCGCAGCGGAAACCAGAGCCACACGTTCTGGGTGAACCCGATCAGCGCAAACAGCAGCGCGCAGAGCGCCGAGCAGATCAGCACGGTGCGCACGCCGCCTGCGCGCCGGACGAGGGCGGGAACGAGCGGCGCCGACGCGATCATGCCGATCGGCGACATCGCCGCCGAGATGCCGATCAGCGCCGGCGAGATGCCCTGGCGCTCCAGGATGAAGCTCAGCAGCGGGTAGGACAGGCCCTGCGCGACGGCGAACACCGTGACCGTGGCGGTGACGGCGCCGATCGCCAGCCAGGGGACCGGCGCGAGCGAGGGCGAATCGGTTGACGGGCTCATCGCCGGAGATAATCTTTTCCTGCATCGCCCCGCCACCCGGATTGCGACCTGCCGCCGCGCGATGTCGCTTCCTTGAAAACGCGCCGGGCCAGATGTCGATTATGCCGCGCGGAAGGTCGCCGCGCTGCTAACCCCTCCTTCCGCGCAGGGTCCACTATCGGGGATCGGAGCAGGACCGGAAGCATGGCGATCGACGAAACGGCGACGGCGGAAACATCAGGCGGCGAACGCACGCGCCGTGGCGGCCGGGCGGGCAAGCGCGGCGGCGCGACGGGCGCGTTCGAGCAGCCGGCCTTCCGGCAGCCGCGGCGGTCGTTCCCCCCGACGGAAATCGTATCGGCCGACGAGCTGGAATCGATCCACCTCGCCTCGCTGCGCGTGCTCTCCGAAATCGGCGTCGACGTGCTACACGACGAGGCGCGCGCCATCATGAAGAAGCATGGCGCCGACGTGCGGCCCGGTGAGGAGCGCGTGCGTTTCGACCCGGCCATGATCCTCGAGACGATTGCCGCCGCGCCGGCCGAATTCACGCTGCATGCCCGCAACCCGGCGCATGACGTGCGGTTCGGCGGCGACGAGATGATCTTCACCATGGTCGCCTCGGCGCCCAACTGTTCCGATCTGGACGGCGGCCGCCGCCCCGGCAACCAGGCCGACTACCGCAATTTCCTGCGGCTGGCCCAGATGCACAACATCATCCACGCCACCGGCGGCTATCCGGTCGAGCCGATCGACATCCACCCGTCGGTCCGCCACCTGGAATGCATCCGGGATCTCGCCACGCTGACCGACAAGGCCTTCCACATCTATTCGCTGGGCAAGGAGCGCAATCTCGACGGGATCGAGATGGCGCGGATCGCGCGCGGCATCTCCCGCGAGCAGCTCGAGCGCGAGCCGTCGGTCTTCACCATCATCAACACCAACTCGCCCTTGAAGCTCGACATTCCGATGATGGAGGGCATCATCCAGATGGCCTCGGCCGGCCAGGCGGTCGTCGTCACGCCATTCACGCTGTCGGGCGCCATGGCGCCGGTGACCATCGCGGGCGCGCTGGTGGAGCAGAACGCCGAGGCGCTGGCCGGCATCGCGTTTGCCCAGATGGTCAGGAAGGGCGCGCCGGTCGCCTATGGCGGCTTCACCTCAAATGTCGACATGAAGTCGGGCGCGCCGGCCTTCGGCACGCCCGAATACATGAAGGCGCAGCTCGTCGGCGGCCAGCTCGCCCGCCGCTATCGGCTTCCCTACCGCACCTCCAACACCTGCGCGGCCAACCAGGTCGACGCGCAGGCCGCCTATGAAAGCGTCTTTTCGCTGTGGGGCGCGATCCAGGGCGGCGGCAACCTGCTCATGCATGGCGCGGGATGGCTGGAGGGCGGCCTGCGCGCCTCCTTCGAGAAGGTCATTCTGGACATCGACCTTCTCCAGATGGTGGCCGAGTTCCTGACCCCGCTCGACCTGTCGGAGGACGCGCTGGCGGTCGAGGCGATCCGCGCGGTGGGGCCTGGCGGCCACTTTTTCGGCACGCCGCACACGCAGTCGCGCTACAAGAACGCCTTCTATTCGCCGGTGCTGTCGGACTGGCGCAATTTCGAAAGCTGGGCCCAGGCCGGCTCGCCGACCGCGCTGGAGAAGTCCAACCGCGTGTGGAAGGAGCGGCTGGCCCTCTACGAGGAGCCGCCGATGGACCCCGCCATCCGCGAGGAACTCGACGCCTTCGTGCAAAGGCGCATCGCCGAGGGCGGCGCGCCGACAGATTTCTGAGCCCGCCGATGTCGATGCTTGACTGGCATGCCGACCGCAGCGACCTGTCGGGCATCGCCCAGCTCGACCGGGCGCCAGAGGACGGCGCCATCGACCTCGGCGCGGTCCGTCTCTACCGGCTGGCGCGGCTGCGCGCGGAAATGGAGCGCAGGGGCATCGGCGCGCTGATCCTGTCCGATCCCGTCAACATCCGCTATGCAACGGGCGCGCGCAACATGCAGGTCTTCTCGGCCCGCAACACGCCCTCGCGCTACCTGCTGGTGACGGCGAACCGCTCCATCCTGCACGAGTTCGCCGGCTGCGAGCATCTCGCTGACGGGCTGGAGACGGTCGATGAGGTCCGTCCAGCGCGGACCGCCAGCTTCGTCGCCGCCGGCCCCGATATCGCCGAGCGCGAGAGAGAATGGGCGCGCGACATGGCCTCGACACTGCGCGAGCTCGTCGGCGCCGGGGCCACGATCGGCATGGAGCGCATGAACGCCGGCGTGGCGATCGCGATGGCGGCCGAAGGGCTGCGGATCATCGACGCCCATGAGCCGGTCGAGATGGCCCGCGCCATCAAGTCCGCGGAGGAGATGAAATGCGTGCGCGCCTCGCTGCGCGCCACGGAAGTCGCCGTCGGCCGGCTGCGCGACGCGATCCGGCCCGGCATTTCGGAGAACGCGCTCTGGTCGGTGCTGCACCAGTCGGTGATCGAGCAGGACGGCGACTATGTCGAGACGCGGCTGCTGAACTCCGGCCCGCGCACCAACCCCTGGTTCCAGGAGACCGGAACGCGCCTCATCGGCGAAAACGAGCTGATCGCGCTCGACACCGACGTCGTTGGCTGCCACGGCTACTATTCCGACTTCTCGCGCACCTTCCATTCCGGCCCCGGCCGGCCGAGCGAGGCGCAGCGCGCGCTCTACAAGGTCGCCCACGAACAGGTTCATTACAATATGGAGGTGATCCGGCCCGGCATCACCTTCCGCGACTATGCCGAGCGGGCCTGGACGATACCGGATCGCTATTTCGCCAACCGCTACTACCTGTCGGCCCATGGCTGCGGCATGACCGGCGAGTACCCCTATCTCTACCATCGCGCCGACTTTCCCGACGCCGGCTATGATGGCGTCATCGAGCCCGGCATGACGCTGTGCGTGGAAAGCTATATCGGCGAGGACGGCGGCGCCGAGGGCGTCAAGCTCGAACAGCAGATCATGGTCACGGACACGGGCATCGAACTCCTGTCGCGATTTCCCTTCGAGGACAGTCTGCTGGAGGCGTCGGCATGAAGCGCCAAGGTGGCCGACGCATCCCACGCCCCTGCCCTGTCGGGCCAAGCACAGGCAGTGCGGTTCTCATGCCCGTGCCTTCTGTCGGTTCTATCTTCCTTTCTTCCATCGAAACGGACCCATCCTCATGAAATCCCACGTGAAAGCGGTTGTGATCGGCGGCGGTGTCGTCGGCTGCTCGGTGCTCTACCATCTGGCCCGCGCGGGCTGGACCGACGTCGTGCTGATCGAGCGCTCCGAGCTGACGTCCGGCTCGTCCTGGCATGCCGCCGGCGGCTTCCACACGCTCAACGGCGACCCCAACGTGGCCAAGCTGCAGGCCTACACGGTCTCGCTCTACAAGGAACTGGAGGAGGTATCCGGCCAGTCCTGCTCGCTGCACCTGACCGGCGGCGTGATGATGGCCGACAGCCCCGAGCGCATGGACTTCCTGCGGCTGGCCCACGCCAAGGGCCGGTATCTGGGCATGGACACCGAACTGATCACGCCGTCGGAAGCCAAGGCGATGTTCCCCTTCATGGACGAGAGCCATTTCGTCGGCGCCATGTGGGACCCGGTCGAGGGCCATCTCGACCCGTCGGGCACCACCCATGCCTATGCGAAGGCGGCGCGTAATCTCGGCGCCGAGATCGAGCTGCGCAACCGCGTGATCGAGCTGACGCAGGCGGCGGACGGCACCTGGGACGTGGTCACCGAAAAGGGCACGGTCAAGGCAGAGCATGTGGTGAATGCCGGCGGGCTGTGGGCGCGCGAGGTCGGCCGCATGGCCGGGCTCGAACTGCCGGTGCTGGCCATGGAGCACATGTATCTGCTGACCGAGCCGATGCCGGAGGTCGAGGCCTTCAACAGGGAGACCGGCCGCGAGATGGTCGGCGTGCTCGACTTCAAGGGCGAGATCTACACACGCCAGGAACGCAACGGCATCCTGCTCGGCACCTATGAGAAGGCCTGCAAACCGTGGTCGCCCGTCGAGACACCGTGGGATTTCGGCCACGAACTGCTGCAGCCGGACCTCGACCGCATCGCGCCCTCGCTGGAACTGGGGTTCAGGCATTTCCCCGGCATCGCCAATGCCGGAATCAAGCAGGTCATCAACGGGCCCTTCACCTTCGCGCCCGACGGCAACCCGCTGGTCGGGCCGGTGCAGGGGCTGACCAATTACTGGGTGGCCTGCGGGGTGATGGCGGGCTTCAGCCAGGGCGGCGGCGTGGGACTGGCGCTGTCGAACTGGATGGTGAATGGCGACCCGGGCTTCGACGTCTGGGGCATGGACGTGGCGCGCTTCGGCGAATGGGCGACGTTGCGCTACACAAATGCCAAGGTGCGCGAGAACTATTCACGGCGCTTCTCGATCCGCTTCCCGAACGAGGAACTGCCGGCGGCACGACCGGCTCAGACCACGCCGCTCTACGACACGATGGTGGCGCAGAACGCCGTCATGGGCGATTCATGGGGGCTGGAAACGCCGCTCTGGTTCGCGCCCCAGGGCACGGAGCCGAAGGACATCGTCTCCTTCCATCGTTCCAACGATTTCGAGCATGTTGGCAAGGAGGTGCGCGCCACCCGTGAATCGGTCGGCGTCACCGAGATCGCCAATTTCGCGAAATACGAAGTCTCCGGAGGCGGTTCGGAGGATTTCCTGAATCGCCTCATGACCAACCGCATGCCGAAGATCGGCCGCATCGTGCTGACCCCGATGCTCAACGAGTTCGGCAAGCTGATCGGCGACTTCACCATCGCCAAGGCCGGCGAGGACCGCTTCATGATCTGGGGCTCGTCCGCCGCCGCGAAATACCACATGCGCTGGTTCGAGAAGCACCTGCCGAAGGACGGCAGCGTGCGCATACACCGCTTCGACCAGACGCTGGTGGGCCTGTCGATCGCGGGACCCAACAGCCAGAAGCTGTTGCAGAAGCTCACTGACGAGGATGTCTCCTCGAAAGCCTTCCGCTTCATGGATTTCCGCGAGATGGCAGTGGGCGGCGCGCCCTGCATGGTCAACCGCATCACCTATACGGGCGATCTCGGCTACGAGATCTGGATGCAGCCGGCCTATGAACGGCTGGTCTATGCAGCCATCAAGCAGGCAGGCGCGGAGTTTGGCGTGGTCGATTTCGGCATGCGCGCGCTGCTGTCGATGCGGCTGGAGAAGAATTTCCCGACCTGGTTCCGCGAGCTGCGGCCCATCTACGGGCCGTTCGAGGGCGGGATGGACCGCTTCGTCAAGATGGACAAGAACGACTTCATCGGCCGCGACGCGGCTGCTGTCGAGCACGCCAATGGACCCAAGCTGCGCCGCGTCTCGATGGTGGTCGACGCGCTCGACGCCGACGTGATGGGCGACGAACCGATCTGGGCGAAGATCAACGGCAAGGACTATGGCACGGTCGAGAAGACCCATGATTTCGGCGCGCCGCGCTTCGGGCCGGATGGGAAAGCGGTGCGGGGTTCCACCGCCGCGCAAGGCGCGTCCGCCGTGCGCGGCCTGCATGACGGCGCGTGGTCTGTGGTCGGCTGGGTGACGTCGGGTGGCTACGCGCATTTCGTCGGCCAGTCGATGGCGCAGGGCTATGTCCCGGCCGAACTGGCGGACGATGAAAGCGAGGGTCTGTTCGAGATCGAGATTCTCGGCCAGCGCCGCCCCGCCCGCATCAATGCCGAGCCGCTGTTCGATCCGTCAGGCGAGAAGATGAGGGGGTAGAAAGCAGTTATCAGTAAAATCGATTCCGAAGAACAACAATCACAAGATTGACGTTCGTGACCTAGCTGCTATTCTGATGCCAGGGAGGCAGCCATGGCCGAGCGTGAGATAAAGACAAAGGATTACTTAGAAAAGCTTTATAAGCTAATCCCGATCGAAATGACTGGGGCGTACGTGGCGGGATCTTCGATAGTATCCAGCCACCCTCAGGCTCCTAATCTGTGGTATATTCTTGTTATTTTTGCTGTTATTCTTTTTGTAATAAATCCCATATTTTTGCGACGCGTTCAGAAAGTTAGCAACAAAAGGCAGTTAATATTATCTACAATTTCATTCCCGATTTGGGCAGCGAACACATCTATTGAATGGTTTTCCGGATCAGGCCCAGTGGCATTGGTGCTTGCGCTTACCTTAATTGTTTGGACTCTTGTTATCCCAATAGTAGAGGCATAAGGTAAGGAGAATGCGTTATTTATACGTGATTATATTTCTGTTAATTTCCACGACGTCTGCATATGCGTGCGGCGGAAGCCGACTAACCTATGAAGAGTTTTTTAAACAGACGCCCGCTGGGTCGATTGGAATCAGACTGAAAGATAGTCAGCACGAGAAATTTATTGTCGCTAATCAGTGTCCAACGGTTGTTTTGCCTATTACACAGAACGCAAATGGAATTGAGGTACTACTCAATACTTCGAATTACTGCCCCTCGCCGATGAGGCCATGTGACCACCAGTCGACCGAGAGCTTTCTTTTTGCTGTAGTATCAATTATTAACAATGTAGAATCATATAAAAATTTGAAGGACGGAGAATACTATAGAAACAAGGGGTGGAGTAATAACTCCATACTTCAACGGGGGAAATTTAATAGGAGCCACCGAAAAGCGCTCCGATCAAAAGAAATGTTCGAAACATTCGTAACCCTTCAAGGGTCAAGTTCGAATTACAGCGATTTTCGAAAGTTTGATGACCTGTTTCATGCTTATCTCTCTGATTTGCAGACATACTCTTGGGATTACCGAGAGGTTCTTATTGATCAACTTCAGTTGGCGCGATGTGCGTCGTCAGTCCCAGCTTGCACCCACAAGATCAGACTGCTCAAGTTTTCGACGAAAGATAGGGGCAAGCCCAGCTCATTCTTGGATTTTGAGGCAAATGTGAGTCTGGCCAGAAAATTAGTGATATCGACTTGGTCATACTCGGATGATTCATACAATCACACGATAAGTGTCGATATCGTCGTTCCTGTCCCCACAGTTTCACCCGCCACACCGTAGGTTCGATCTGATCGGTCGTTTCGGGAAGTTTTCGGCTGTTCAACCCGACCGGCGAGAAGATGCGTGGATGAAGATCTCATTCTCGGAGGATGGCCCATGAGCGCGCCAAAGCTGACAATCCCCGACCTGGCCGGCAAGGCCGTGCTGGTAACCGGTGGCTCGACGGGCATAGGCGCCGCGCTTGTCAGGGCGTTTGCCGACCAGGGCGCCAGAGTCGCGCTGCACTATAATGTCAGCGAGGCGGCGGCCGCGACGGTGGCCGACCACGCGGGGAACGCCGGCGGCACGGTCCACCTGGTCAAGGCCGACTTTTCCAAGTCGGACGACGTACGCCGCGCGGTCGAGGACGCGGCAGCGGCGCTCGGCGGTCTCGATGGGCTGATCAACAATGCCGGCGGGATGGTTCGCCGGGTCGCCTACGAGGACGCGACCGACACCGACTATGACGACATCATGAACCTGAACGCACGCTCGGTCGTCATTGCCTCCAGGGCCGCGATCCCTCATCTCAAGAAGAAGGGCGGCTTCGTCATCAACACGACCTCGGTCGCCGCCCGAAACGGCGCCAGCGCCGGCGCCGGCCTCTACGGCTCGTCCAAGGCATTCGTCTCCAATGTCACGCGTGGCATGGCGAAAGAACTGATCCCGTTCGGTATCCGGGTCAATGCCGTGGCACCGGGCCTCATCCACACGCCATTCCAGGATCGCTATGCCTTGCCAGGACAACTGGAATCTGCCGCGACTGTCATCCCGCAGGGCCGTGTCGGTCATGCAGAAGATTGCGTCGGCGCCTACCTGTTCCTCGCCTCCCCGTTGCTTTCCGGCTACATCATCGGCCAGGTGGTCGAAGTGAATGGCGGGCAGCTGATGCCCTGAGCTATACGAGGAGCAACGAACCAATGCCCAACGACGCCCGCTCGCCCCGCCTTGCCGTGCTGATCGACGCCGACAACGCCTCGGCGAGGATCGCCGACGGCCTGTTCGAGGAAATCGCCAAGATCGGCGAGGCCAGTGTGCGGCGCATCTATGGCGACTTTTCCGTCACGCGCTCGAAGGGATGGTCGGACGTGCTGGCCCGGCACGCGATCATTCCCCACCAGCAGTTCGCCTACACGACCGGCAAGAACGCGTCGGACATCACGCTGGTCATCGACGCGATGGACCTGCTTCACTCGGGCCGTTTCGAGGGATTCTGCCTGGTGTCGTCCGACAGCGATTTCACCCGTCTGGCGGCCCGCATCCGCGAGCAGGGCGTCGACGTCTATGGCTTCGGCGAGCGCAAGACGCCCGAAAGCTTCCGCCAAGCCTGCCGCCGCTTCATCTATACCGAGAACCTGCTGCCCGGCGCGGCCGCCAGCGTGGAGGCCGAGGAAGGCAAGGCAAAGCCGCTCCAGCCGCCCAGCGCCGCGACACCGGTCATCAGCAAGGTGATCGAGCAGATGGACAGCGACGACGGTTGGGTGCCGCTCGGCGCGGTCGGCACGCAGCTCGCCAACCTGGCCTCCGACTTCGACCCGCGCACCTACGGCTTCCGCAAGCTTTCCGACCTCGTGCGCAAGACCAACGCCTTCGAGCTCGACCATCCCGAGGGCGGGTCGATGCGCATCCGCCTCAAGCCGGTGCCGAAGGCGCGGCGGGGCCGATCGAAGAAGAGCTGAGCACGCGCTGGAGGAGCCATGACCGACATCACCCGCCGCCCGGTCTTCGGCTCCCATCGCCGGATCATGCCGTTCCAGCCTGACCAGGAGGCGGAGCTGCGCGCGGCTTCGCGCGCCAAGGCGGCGGCCCTCAACAGCCATGCGCTGGGCCCCGGCGCACTCGCCGAGGCCGAATGGCGCGCGGCCGGCATCGCCGAACCCGACCTGACGGCGATGCGCCGCTATCGCCTCGACCGCATCCGCGCCGAACTCGCCCGCCGCGACTATGCGGGCGTGATCCTCTACGACCCCGTCAACATCCGCTACGCCACCGATTCGACCAATATGCAGCTCTGGGTCGCGCACAACGCGACCCGCTTCTGCTTCGTTGGGGCCGACAGGGTCTATCTCTACGACTACCATGAATGCGGGCACCTGTCGGATCACACGGGCCTCGTCGACGAGGTGCGCTCCTGCGTCTCGACCATTCCGATGTATGCCGGCGAACTGGTGGCGCAGCGCGTCGAACGCTGGGCGGATTCGATCGCCGAGCTGATGCGCGAGATCGGCGGCACCAATCGCCGGCTGGCCTTCGACCATCTCGGCGCCGAGGCGGCGGCCGCGCTTTCCAGGCGCGGCATCACCACCCATGACGGCCAGATTCCGATGGAGTTCGCGCGGTCGATCAAGTCGCCCGACGAGGTCCTGGCCATGAGACGCGCCATCGTCTCCTGCGAGGCGGCGATGGCGGAAATGGAGACCGGCCTGAAGCCCGGCATGAGCGAGAACGACCTCTGGGCGCTGCTCCACCACGGCAACATCGTGCGCGGCGGCGAATGGATCGAGACGCGGCTGCTGGCCTCGGGCCCGCGCACCAATCCCTGGTTCCAGGAATGCTCGTCACGCGTCATCGAGCCCGGCGATCTCGTCGCCTTCGACACCGACCTGATCGGCCCCTACGGCTTCTGCGCCGACATTTCGCGGACATGGCTGGCCGGCGACGGCCCGCCGACCGACGAGCAGCGCGATCTTTACGCGATCGCCATGGACCAGATCGCCCACAACCTCGCCCTCGTCGGTCCGGGCGTGGGGCTGCGCGAACTGGCCGAACGGGCAAGAACGCCGCCCTCGGACTGCTTCGCCGCCCGCTATGGCGTGCTGTTCCACGGGGTCGGGCTGGCGGACGAATATCCCACCATCCCGCATATCGAGGACTGGACGGACGACACACCCGACGGCGTGCTGGAACCGGGCATGACCATCTGCGTGGAAAGCTATATCGGCCGGCTCGGCGGCCATGAGGGCGTCAAGCTGGAGCAGCAGGTGCTGGTTACCGAAAAGGGCTCGGACGTGCTGTCGGCCTATCCCTGGGATCAGTGCCTTTCGGCCTGATGATCGGACACGGCGAGATCGGCCGGGGAGCGCGGTTCGTCGTCGCCGCGGCGATGACGCTCTTCCGGTTCGGGCATTTCCATGCCCGGCACGTCCTCGTCGTAGAGTTGTTCGATGGCGTCATGCCGCGCGGCCTTCTCGGCCGGCGTCAAGCGGCGCTTGTTCCAGAGTGCGTAGCCGAACAGAACCGCGAGCAGGACAGGACCGCCCGCCACGGCGATGAACCAGAGAATATCCGCCATTTCGACCTCCATCATAGGATCAAACGCGGCGCGTGGCCTATCTGTTCCGAGGACCGGTCGGGGAGAATGCCGCCGCGACACGATCGGCAAGCGCGCCGTGGGCGGTGATATAGGGCAGTCCCTTGCGCTTGGCGGTCCATCCGACGACGGAGAGGGCTGCCGCAGCGGGTTCGAAGCGCCGCGCCAGCGCCCATGTGCGGCAGTCGACGGCACAGATGTCGGCCTCGCCCCGGGCGACCGCGCCGATCGAGCCGCGATGCGACCCGGTTTCCACGCGTCCGCCGAAAATGTCGAGCGTGAGGTCGAGGGTCTCGAGGTCGCGCGTCAGGGCCAGTATGCCCGACATGGAACACGGGTCGTTATAGGCAAGCCGCGCACCCCGCAGCGCCTCGACCGGCAGGCCACGGGATGCCGTCGCCGGCGCGTCGCCGCGCCGCATGAGAATGGCGCTGGAATAGAGAGCCCCCTCCCCGCCCTCGCAAGCGGAATAGTCGGCCTGGCCGACGACGCGGACCCGTTCGGCGAGGCCGGTGGTCTCCATCGGCCCCCAGCAGGTCTGGCCGAACAGGAGGGCCGGATGGCGCCACAGCGTCGGCAGGTCGAGCTCGTCGGGCGGCAGCAATGCGGGATCCGGCGCAACCACCCTTCCCTCGCCGTCCCTGATGCCGCCAGGTACCGGTGGCAGGTCGGCGTTGCGGCGGGCGAGCCGTTCGGGCGCGTCGATGCCGGCGGCGGCAAGCCTTTCGCGGATGGCGGCCCATTCGGCGTCGGTCTCGGCCCGCGCCTCGGGCCAGTCATACATCGGAAGGGCGGCGAGAAGACCGGTCATGCGGCCTTATCCGTCATCGGCGCGGCGCGGAGCAAGCGCCTCGGCGGCCAGATCATTCCCTGGGCGGCTCGGCCGGCACCGCCGTCGCGCCAAGCCCGCCGAAACGATGCGCCGCCACGCGCGGCCTGAACGCCCGGCCCGGCTCCGGGCTGCGGCGCAGCACCGGATGCACGACCGGCTCCTTGGCCTTGAAGAGATAGGCCGACAGCAGCGCGCGATAGTTCGGGAACACATAGCCGCCATTCATGGCGATCCATTCGGCCCGCCGCGCCCGGAACTGCGCGGGCAGCCTGTACCAGGGTACGGTCGGCAGCTTGTGATGGACCAGATGCAGATTGTTGTTGAGGAAGAAGAAGGCGAGCGGCGAGCGCTCCACGATGATCGTGCGCCCCTCCGGCGTCTCGGACCACTGGTGCTCGGCATAGGTGCGGATGGCGATGATCGAATGGCCGATCCACACCGGCACGAGAAGATAGAGCCAGACGGGCATGCCGAAACCGAACTGGACGACCGGCAGCACGACCGCCAGCCCGGCCAGATGCAGCGCCCAGGCCCTGGCCACGTTGCGATCGCCTTCCCTGATCGCCCGCAGATCGCCCGCGACCAGCCCGACCAGGCCGAGCGGCGGACCGAGCACCAGGCGCCCCAGCAGCGTGTTGTTGACGCGCAGGACGAGTTTGATCGCCTCCGGCATCGCCTCGTATTGCCACAAGGCCCGGTAGTAGCTCTCGGGATCGTCGAAGGGATCGGTCAGGCGCTCGTCGGCATGATGGCGCAGGTGGATCGCCTTGAAGCGCCGGTAGGGCCAGATCACGCCCAGCGGCAGGAAGACGAAGGCCTCGTTGACAAGGCTGTCGCGCGTGGGATGCCCATGCAGGACCTCGTGGCAGATGGAGGAGTGCAGCGCGACGGCGAGCGAAAGCAGGAGAAGCGAAACCAGCGGCCAATCGGGCCAGACGGCAAATCCGGCGATCACCCAGACGCCATAGCATCCCGCAATCAGCGTTACCGTCGGCCATTCGATGCCGCGCGCCAGCGCGCGGCGCAGACTCTGCACCACCATGCCCCTTGCCAATTCTTTTTCGAGGAATCCCCCGATTCCTGACAGGATGATGTCAGGAGCTTCGGCGTGCTGCAATGCGAGAATGCACACAAAATGCTGACAATGCACATAAGTCGCCGCATATGATTTGTTTTGTAAACAAAATGATGGTTAGGTGACGTATGGACAAGCGGGACCTCACACGCGTCTTTCGCGAAAGGCTGCGGCTGTTGCTGTCGCGGTCGGGCCAGAACCAGTCCGCCTTCGCCTCGGAAGTGGGCATCGACCGCTCGGCCCTGTCGCAATTGCTGTCGGGCCAGTCGGTACGGCTGCCCCGCGCCGAGACGCTGCTCAACATCGCCCAGAAGAACCGGGTGTCGCTCGACTGGCTGCTTGGCCTGTCGCAGGACGAGGGGCTGACGGGCGAACTGCGCGAGACGCTGGAGATGGAGGAAGGCGTCGGCGACGGCGGCCGCGCCGTGCTGGCCGGATGGCATGCCGAGGCCGCCGGCTCGAAGATACGCTATGTGCCGGCCGGCATGCCCGATCTGCTGCGCTCGGAGGCGCTGATCGCCTATGAGGCGGCCATTTCCAACCGCGACCGCATCGCCCAGACGGACGAGACCCAGCATCGCATCGACGTCACGCGCCGACCCGAGTCCGACATGGAAGTCTGCATGCCGCGCCACATGCTGGAGATCTTCGCGCTCGGCAACGGCGTCTGGTCCGATTTTCCACCGGCCGAACGGCGCGCCCAGCTCGAGCACATGGCCCGCCTGCTCGACGACCTCTATCCCAGCTTCCGCCTGTTCCTCTATGACGGGCGCGGGCGCTATTCCGTCCCCTACACGATCTTCGGCACGATCCGCGCCGCCATCTATGTCGGCGACATGTATCTGGTGCTCAACGCGACCGATCCCGTGCGCGCCCTGACGCGGCATTTCGACAATCTGATCCGCGCCGCCGTCGTCCACGCGCACGAGGCGGCCGGCCACTGCCGGGCCCTGGCGCGCGGTCTGAGGGAGTAGGACCGGCGTTGAAGCATAGGCGGACGGCGCTCAACACGGCGCTTTCTAGCCGCCTCCGCCTGCAATATCATGTGCCTCTTCTGTCGCGGTGGCCAAACGTGCGCGAACTCGAGCAGGTCTCGGAACTCATCGGGCATATCTATGATGCCTCGCTCGATCCGGGGCGGTGGCCGGCCGTGCTGCGCAGGGTCACCGGCTTCGTTCCCGGGTTCGCAGCCTCGCTCTTCGCCAAGGACGTGACCGACCGGTCGGGAAACATCTACTACGACTGCGGCGCGCTCGATCCGCACTACAAGCAGCTCTATTTCGAGAAATACATTGAGTTCGACCCATTCAACAACGCCCACGTTTTCGCCGAAATTGAAGTGCCGGCCTCGCTCGCGGACTGGATGTCCTACGATGAATTTCTCGAAACCCGCATCTACCAGGAGCTCTGGAAGCCTCAGGGCGTGATCGATTTCGTCTGCGCGGTGCTCGACAAATCGCCAACCGGAGCCGCGCTGCTTGGCGTCTTCCGCCATGAACGGGACGGCATGGTAGATGACGAGGCGCGCCGACGCATGGGGCTCGTCGTGCCACATGTGCGCCGGGCCGCGCTGATCGGCAAGGTGATCGAACTGAAGACGGCGCAGGCCGCGACCTTCGCCGACACGCTCGACGGCATCACCGCTGCCATGTTCCTGGTCGATGAGCGCGGGCGCATGGTGCACGCCAACGCCGCCGGCCATGCCATGATCGCCCAGGCCGACGTGCTGCGCATGAGCGGCAGCCGGCTGCTCGCGACGGACACGCAGGGCGACCAGGCGCTGGTCGAGATATTCGCGGAGGCTGGAACCGGCGACGAGGCGGTCGGGACCAGAGGCATCGCGCTGCCGCTGAGCTCGCGCGGCGGCGACCGCTATGTGGCCCACGTACTGCCGCTCACCTCCGGGGCGCGACGGCAGACCGGCTCATGCTTTGCCGCCGCCGCGGCGCTGTTCGTGCGCAAGGCCACCCTCGACACGCCCGGCCCCCTTGAGGTCATCGCCAAGACCTACGGTCTCACGCCCAGCGAGCTGCGGGTGCTGCTCGGCGTCGTCGAGGTCGGCGGCGCGCCCGAGGTCGCGGAGGCACTAGGTATCGCGGAAACCACGGTGAAGTTTCACCTCAAGCGTCTGTTCGAGAAGACCGGCACGCGACGTCAGGCCGAACTCGTCAAGGTCGTCGCCGCCTATTCCATCCCGTCGTCTGGCTGAAATCCAACCCCGACCGCAGACTTTTCGCCGCCCCTCCGATCGGAGGGCGCGCGAGGTTTTTCGTGTCCGTAAGAAGCCGCTCCTTGCAGGCACATCAACATCAAAGGAGTAATGCAATGTCTGCTTCTACCGACAAGCTCGTCGTGCTCATCACCAAGGGCATCGACTCCGAACTCTCTTCCGTGGCGCTCACCATCGCCAATGGCGGCCTCACAGCGGGGCTGAAGGTTTCGCTCTTCCTGACAAGCACCGCGATCGATCTCGTGCGCAAGGGTGGCCAGCGGCTCACGCATGTGGCCCCTCTCGAGCCACTGGCCGCGATGATCGACGACTTCCTGAAGCGTGGCGGCACGATCTGGGCCTGCCCGCCCTGCGTGAAGTCGCGCGGCTACGAGCAGGAAGACCTGCTCGATGGCGTCGTCATCGTCGGCGCCAGCGCCATGCATGCCGAGATCAAGGAAGGCGCGGCGACGCTCTCCTTCTGATGCACCACAAACCAGAACCGCTTGCGCCGTGGCGCAGCTCAAACGTCCGAAGGACAAGCCATGAAACATGCAATATCCCCCTTCACCTCCAAAGGCAGGATCGCCCTGTCGCTCTGCGCCGCCGTCATCGTCGCGGGTCCGGCCGCCTCGCATGACGGGACCCATCACACCGTCGTCCCCGGTGACTCCGTCGCGTGGGGAGCCGCCCCGGCGTCCCTGCCGAGCGGCGCCAAAGCCGCCGTGCTGTTCGGCAGCCCGGCAAAGGAAGGCCCGTTCGTGCTCCGCCTCGGCTTGCCCGCGGGCTTTGTCGTCCCGCCGCATCGTCACTCGAAGGATGAGTTCGTCACCGTGCTTTCGGGCAAGGTGGCGTTCGGGACAGGGGAGACAGTCGACCGGACCTCGGTCGAGCCGCTGCCGGAAGGAAGTTTCATTCACCTGCCGGCCGGCATGCCGCACTATGTCGTGACCTTCGAGGACACCGTCCTGCAGCTCAACGCCACGGGCCCGTTCGACGTGATCTATGTCGATCCCGAAAGCGACCCTCGCACGATCCCCACGACTCCTCCCAGAGGCCCGATCAACTGAGCGGGCCTGGGCCTCGGCGGTGCGGGGCCCTTGCAGCCATTGCCAACGCCGTTCCGACAAGGGCGAGGCGCTACTCGCCGCCCTCCCCCTGGCGGAACCGGCTTGGCCGCGCGCGGTCACGCGCCGACAACCGGATCCGGGTCGCCGCTTCTCCACAAGCCGGCCATCGAGGAAGCGGCTTCCATGAAACACTTCGAAAAAAGATCATTCCTGGCATCGGCGATCCCGGTCACGGAAGCCGGCCAAACCCCGGCTTCGGCGCAGCCCATGCCCGCAGCGCTCGTCCGAATGGTGATCGCCATCCGCAACTGGCTCCGACACCGCGCGTGGAAGCGGAGGCTCCGCCACCACACAATGCTGATGTTGCAGCTGGACGATCACGTCCTGAAGGACATCAACATCAGCCGCGACGAAGTACGGCGCTGGAACCGGCATTGACGCCGACGACATGGTGAGAGGCTAGCAGACCCCGCATCGCGCAACGGTGTTCTCGGCACGGAGGAATGCGCTTCAGCTGGTTGACCACATATAAAGATTTCTTTATATCGTTATCTCAATCGTCACTGGAACCTCTGGCCATGAAAAATCCGCTCGCCGACCTGATCGCGGAAAAGGGCGTGCTGCTCGCCGACGGCGCGACCGGCACCAACCTCTTCGCCATGGGACTGGAATCCGGCGAGGCGCCGGAATTGTGGAACGAGAGCGCGCCCGACAAGGTGGTGGCGCTGCATCAGGGCTTCGTGGACGCCGGCGCCGACGTCATCCTGACCAACTCGTTTGGCGGCACCCGCCACCGGCTCAAGCTCCATCACGCGCAGGACCGCGTCCACGAGCTCAATCGCAAGGCGGCCGAGATCGCGCGCGGCGTCGCCGACGCGGCCGGCCGCAGGGTGGTGGTGGCCGGGTCGGTCGGGCCGACCGGCGAATTGCTGGAACCGCTCGGCGCGCTGACCTATGGCGAGGCCGTGGAGGCCTTCGCCGAACAGATCGAGGGCCTCAAGGCCGGCGGCGCCGAGATCGCCTGGATCGAGACCATGTCGGCGCCCGACGAAGCCAAGGCGGCGGCCGAGGCGGCGATCCGCGTCGGCCTGCCCTACACCTTCACCTTCTCCTTCGACACGGCCGGACGCTCGATGATGGGGCTTGCCCCGAAGGACGTGCACGCGGTCGGTGACGGGCTTTCCGAGACCCCGGTCGCGGTTGGGGCCAATTGCGGCGTGGGCGCGTCCGACATCCTGGCCTCGCTGCTCGACATGACCGAGGCGCGGCCGGATGCGCAAATCATCGTGAAGGGCAATTGCGGTATCCCCGAATTCCGCGGCGCCGAAATCCACTATTCCGGCACGCCGGACCTGATGGCCGACTATGCGCGGCTCGCCGTCGACGCGGGCGCGACCATCATCGGCGGCTGCTGCGGCACCTCCTTCGCGCATCTGAAGGCCATGCGCGAGGCGCTGGACGGCCATCTCAAGGCGACGCGCCCGACGATCGAGACGATCGTCGGGCGCATCGGGCCGATGCGGAACAAGCAGGCCAGCCAAAGCGGCGGTGGCGAGGGCCGGCGCGAGAGGCGCCGCGCAAGGGCTTGATCCGGGCCGTGGACGCATAGGCGGGTCGTGCCAAGGATCTAGCCCTTTTGTCGTCGCAGCTTGCAGGTGGGTAACGTGTCCGGAAAGGGCCGGCACTCATGGTTCAAAAGCTGTTTGTCTTCGGAACCCTGAAGAGGGGCTTCCCGCTACACGACGAAGGACTGTCAGGAGCGAAGTTTCTGGGAGCATACAGAACCCAGAAGCGTTATCCCCTGCTCATTGCCGGACCGTGGTTCGCGCCGATGATGCTCAACGAACCCGGTGTCGGGTACCAGATCATGGGTGAGCTATACAAGGTGGGTACCAAAGCCCTCGAGAAGCTAGATCGGTTAGAATCCGTCGGTGAACCGGGAAACTTTCGCGCGACGATAGAAGTAGAACCAATCGAAGGCGGGTTCCCGTGTCTCGCACTTGCCTATATGAAGTCACGGGAGGTGGCTGATCCTGTCCACTCGGATCATCTTCAACTGTACGAAGATCGGCGCTTTATCCCGTTTGGCCAAAGGCATTAGCCTCCGCTCCCCACCCATCTCAGCCGTTCGCGTTTATGGGTCCCCATGCTCGTTGCGCCCGTCCAGCGCCGCCGCGAGCCTGACCAGCGACAGCATCTCGCCGCGATAGCCATAGGGGTCGTCGCCGCGTGACGCGGAAGCCAGGCCGGCGATCGCCTCCCAGTCCATCCCGGCGAGCTGGCTCGTCTTCCTGAGCTTCTGGCCGAAGGCGGCCACGGCCACCGAAAACCGCTGGTCGGCGCTCGCGGCGTCGAATGACGGCAGCTCGTTCGCCCGTGTCACCGGCTGCTCGATCAGCTTCGATACGTCCTCGTTTGGCAGCTTGTAGCGGATCTTAACGAAGGCGTATTCGCCGGCGTTCGCCACGCCCTCGCCCGTCACCGTCGCCTCGCCGTAGCGCAGGTCGTCGATCCGGCGCGCGGGACTGTCCTTCGGCGTGATCTCGTAGATGGCCGTCACCGAATGGCCCGATCCGATCTCGCCCGCATCCACGCGGTCGTCGTTGAAATCCTCCCGGTTCAGCGCGCGCGTCTCGTAGCCGATCAGCCGGTATTCGGCGATCGCGGCCGGATTGAACTCGACCTGCACCTTCACGTCCTTGGCGATCGGGAACAGCGTCGAGCCCGCCTCCTGCACCAGCGTCTTTTCCGCCTCGGCCAGCGTGTCGATATAGGCGGCGGTACCATTGCCGTTCTGGGCGATCGTCTGCATCATCCGGTCGTTGAGATTGCCGCGCCCGAAGCCGAGCACCGACAGGAACACGCCGCTCTCGCGCCTGTCCTCGATCAGCCGCTTCAGCTCCTCGTCGCTCGACTGGCCGACATTGAAGTCGCCGTCGGTGGCCAGCATCACGCGGTTGACGCCGCCCTCGATATAGGCCTGCCGCGCCAGATCGTAGGCCTGCCGCAGCCCCGCCTCGCCCGCCGTCGAGCCGCCCGGCCGCAGCCCGTCGATGGCCGCGAGTATCCTGGCCTTCTCCGAGCCCCTGGTCGGCTCCAGCACCGTGCCGGCATTGCCCGCATAGGTGACGATCGACACGGTGTCGTCGTCCGACAGCCGCGACACCAGGAGCCGGAAAGACGATTTCAGCAGCGGCAGCTTGTCCGGCTCATCCATCGAGCCCGACACGTCGATCAGGAAAACCAGGTTCGCGCGCGGCCGGGACGCCGGCGCCACATCGTAGCCCTTGATCGCGACATGCATCAGCTTCGTGCCCGCGTTCCAGGGCGTGGGCATGACGCTGACATTGGCCCGGAAGGGCGTCTCGGCGCTTTCCGGTCCGGCCCAGTCATAGGGGAAGTAGTTGATCATCTCCTCGACGCGCACCGTGTCAGGCTGCGGCATCACCCCTTCCTTCAGCGAGCGCCGCACCCAGGAATAGGATGCCGTGTCGGTGTCGATCGCGAAGGTGGAGACGGGCTCCTCGGCGACCGCCTTGACCAGATTGGTCGAGAACTCCGTCAGCCGGTCCCTGCCCTCCTCCAGACGCGGCACCGGCATGGGATCGGGCGCGACAATGGCGGCCGGCGCGCGCGTCATCATCTCCGGCGCCGCGGCCTGCGGAGCGACCAGCCCGACCGGAGGCTGTGCATAGTCGGCCGAGGCTTCCTCGTCGGCCCCGTCACGGGCCTGCTCCTCGGCAGGCGCCGGCGACCGGGCCTGGCGCGAGCGCCGCGCGTCATGGTCGCTCGTCTCGGCCTTTCCGCTATTGACAGCGGCCGCCTCCCTTTCGAGAGGCCGCGTCGCGGCCGGCTGCTGCTCGACCCGGGTCTCCCGGTCGACCGCGAAGGGGCTCGTCCCCGACAGCCAGAAGGCGGCGTAGCCGGCCAGCGGCAAGGCGAGCAGCCCGGCGATGGCGGGCGTGGCAAGGAAGTGACGGTTCATGATCCTGCTCCAGAACGATTGGGTTCCGGCGCTTGGACGACGCGGTGCCGCCTTTCCTTGGGGTGCCCGCGCGATTTCTTCGTCATAGGCCGACAGCGCCGCCGACAGCGCCTTGCGCCGTGCCGCCTCGTCGGGCGCGGGCGCATGCGCGTCGCGCAGCATCTCCAGCGGGTCATATTCGTTCCGGCTCGTCATCGCTCGTCTTCCTCGGCCTCGGCGAGCATCGCCTTCAGCCTCTTGCGGGCCTCGTGCACATGCCACGACACCGAGGGTTCGGAGAGGCCCATCGCATCCGCCGCCCCGGCATGGGAAAGTCCCACGCCATAGACCAGCGTGACGGCCTCGCGCTGCCGGTCCGGCAGGGTCCGCACGCAGGCCCACAGCCGTTCGGCCGGGTCGTCGTCCTCAGGTCCGGGCGCGATCGCGCTTTCGGCCGCCCAGGCCGCTATCCTCGCCGTTTCGCGCCGCTGCTGCCGGCCATGGTCGCGCGCCACGTTGAGCGTCAGCGCGTAGACCCACGTCGTGAACGCGCCCTGCCCTCGGAACTGGCCGATCGCGCGCGCCAGCCGAACACAGGCCTCCTGCGCGATGTCGTCGGCGTCCGTGCGATTGCCGGCCCAGCGCCACGCGACACGGTGGATATAGTCGTAGTGCCGCTCGACAAGGCGCGCGAAGGCATCCCGCCGGCCCGATCGCGCCAGCGCGACAAGGGCCTCGTCATCGGGTTCCGGATCGGCTTCGGCAAGCATCATCGCCGTCATAACGCAGCTTTGACGACAGGCTGGCGCGAATCCTTGGGGGTGTCCGTGAAATTTTTCGGATGTCTCTCTAAACGCGTGAGGGCGGTCTGCAAACGTGTCAGGGCGTGGCGAAAGATTTCTAGCGTTTCAGCAGGGACAGCGTCGCCGCGTCGGCCTCGCCGCCGAAGAAATGCTCCAGCGCGATCTCGAACACGCCTTCTCCCCCGGCCTCGATGAAGAGCGTGAGGCACGATCTGAACTTCATGTCGTCGGGCGAGCCGAACAGCCGATGCGCATCGGTTTCGCCCGAGGCCAGCGCGTCCTCCACGCCGGCCCGCAGCCTCGGCCCCAGCAAGGGATGCGCCAGATAGGCGCGCGCCTCGTCGAGCGACGCGATCGCGTAGCGCCGCGCCATGGCGCTCGACCCCAGGCCGGCAAGCTGCGGAAAGACGAACCACATCCAGTGGCTCTGCTTCCGGCCGGCGCGCAGTTCGGCGCGCGCCCGTTCGACGACGCCGTCCTGCGCCTTCACGAAACGGTCGAGGTCGAACGGATCGCCAGCCATGCGGCCATCCTGCGCCGTCGCGGCGCGGGGTCAAGGCATGGCGGAAAATATCGGCGCCGATGCAAACATTCGCCGCCCTTCGCGTTGCGGACAAAACCGCAAGGGAGACGAACCATGCCGACGACCAAGGCAGCACCATCCAAGAAGACCCCCAAGGCCGCGGCGAAGCGCCAGAGAGCGATCCAGAAGGAAGTGGATCGCGAGGACTGCAAGCAGTCGGGGTCGTCGGGCAACGGCGCGATGCAGGCGGGCGCGCGACGCTATCCGGTGCCGCCCTTCCCCAAGCAGCATCATCCCAAGCCCGGCATGGAACACGTGCTCGATCCCGAGCCGCTCTACGACGCGCCGTTCTGGAAGGGCTCGGGCAAGCTGGAAGGCAAGACGGCGCTGATCACCGGCGGCGATTCGGGCATCGGTCGCGCCGTCGCGGTGCTGTTCGCGCGCGAGGGCGCGGACGTCGCGATATGCTACCTCACCGAGAAGGCCGATGCCGACAAGACGAAGAAGGCCGTCGAGGCGGAAGGCCGACGCGCCATCACGATCGCCGGCGATGTGACGAAGCGCGAATTCTGCCGCAAGGCCGTCGCGCGCGCCGTCAAGGAATTCGGGCGCCTCGACATTCTCGTCAACAACGCCGCCTTCCAGATCCACAGCTACGAATTCGACGACCTGACGCCCGAGCACTTCGACGAAACGCTGAAGACCAATCTCTACGGCTATTTCCACATGGCGCAGGCCGCCGTGAAGGTGATGAAGCCGGGCGGGGCCATCATCAATACCGGCTCCGTCACCGGCATCGAGGGCAACGACCAACTCATCGACTATTCGATGACCAAGGGCGGCATCCACGCCTTCACGCGGGCGCTGGCCAGCAATCTGGTCTCAAGGGGCATCCGGGTAAACTGCGTGGCGCCCGGTCCCGTCTGGACGCCGCTCAACCCGTCCGAGCGCGAGGCCGAGGCCGTCGCAAAATTCGGCTCCGGCACGCCGATGGGCCGTCCGGCCCAGCCCGAGGAGATCGCGCCGGCCTACGTGTTCCTCGCCTCGCCGCAGATGTCGAGCTACATCACCGGCGAAATCCTGCCGATCATCGGCGGCTACTGAGGGGTGGCCGCGGCGTCGATGAAGGCGGCCATGTGGAAGGCCTGCTGTTCCGGCAAGTAGCGAAAACTGTCCTGCGGACAGGCGTTGCGCGCCTGGCAGCCCGCCTCGCGGCAGGTCCGGCCCGCTTCGGAACGGAGATGGGCGAGGCAGGCCGCGAAGTCGAAGCCGGTATCTGAAAAGGCATCCGCCGGGCAGGCCGAAAGGCAGGGTCTTGAGGCACATGCGTCGCAAAGATGATTCGGTGCGTGAGGTTCCTCATCCGGAAGCCACGCGTCGAACAAAAGCGCGCCCCGATAGGCCTGCCAGAGCCCGTAATCGGGATGCATGAGAATGCCGAGCGGTGAAGGCCGCAGGTTCTCTGCCCGCATCGCCCATTGCTGGAAGGGCAGGAAAGGCCTGTCGGACGGCGAGACGGCTCGCGCGCCATGCCTTTCCGCGACCGCGCCGATGACCGTGCGTGACCAGGTGTCGAGCAGGTCGGTGACCTCGCCGCCTTGGACGGCCAGCCACTCGGTAAAATGCGCCCAGGGCGCGGCGCCCGCCTGCCCCACGAGCAGCACGGACCGCGCCGGACGCCCGCGCGGACCGTCCGGCGCGGGATCGCCGGGCCCGAAATTGAAGCCGCCACGCGTGATGAGCCCGGACCGGCCGAGCTCGGCCGCGATGGCGGAAATGTCGGGAACCGAAGCCATGGCGCGATAGGACCACGCGCCATGGCGGCGGGCAAGCGTCAGCCCATCTGGCTCTTCACGAAATCCTTCACGATCGCCACGACGCCGCGCGACAGAAGGCTGTCGAGATTGTCGACGAAGGTGTCGACATGCTCCTTTTGCGCGATCAGCGGCGGCTCCAGCCGGATGACGTTGCGATTGTATTCGGTGAAGGCCACCAGCGTGTCGTAATCGCGCAGCAGCAGCGCCCCGACGAAGCCAGACAGCGAGCCTTTCAGCTTGTCGTCGAGCACCGACACCATCGGCCTCAGCACCATTGGCAGGGTCTGCGAGAAGTCCTGGAACTCCAGCCCGACCATGAAACCCCGGCCGCGCACGTCCTTGATGATGCGGGGATATTTCTCCTTCAGCGCCGTCAGCCGCTCCAGGAGATAATCACCGGTCACGGCCGCGTTCTCGATCAGCCCCTCGTCATAGAGGATGTTGATGCCCTCGATGGAGGTGACGCAGGCCTCGCCAATGCCGCCGAAGGTCGCCTGGGCGTGGATCATCGCCGTCTTCGGCGAGCCATAGGCCTTCATGTAGATGTCGCGCCGGGCGATCATGGCGCCGACGGCCGCCTTGCCGCCGCCGAGCGACTTGGCCAGCGCGGTGATGTCGGGCACCACGCCGTAATGCTCGAAGGCGTAGAAGCGGCCGGTGCGCCCGAAGCCGCACTGCACCTCGTCGGCGACCCAGATGACGTTGTGGCGGTCGCAGAGCGCGCGAAGCCGCGTCCAGAATTCCGGCTCGGCCTGCACGATGCCGCCGCCGCCCTGCACGGTCTCCAGCACCACCGTGCCGATCTCGGGATCGGCCTTCAGCGCGTTCTCGATCGCCTCGATGTCGCCGAAGGGCACCCGCACATGGCCGTTCACCAGACGGAACTCGCCGCGATAGAGCTGGCCGTCGGTGATCGACAGCACGCCCTTGGTCTTCCCGTGGAAGGAATTCTCGGCATAGATCATCTTCGGCCGCCTCGGCCCGGCCGCGCGTTCGGCCAGCTTGACGGCCGCCTCCATGGCTTCCGATCCCGTGGAACCGAGGAACACCATGTCGAGGTCGCCGGGCGAGCAGGCGGCGATGTTCCTGGCCAGCGCCGCCGCGTATTGCGACATGAAGGCGATCGCGATCTCGTGGCGCTTCTCGTCCTGGAACCTCTTGCGCGCCTCAAGGATGCGCGGGTGGTTGTGGCCGAAGGCGAGCGAGCCGAAGCCGCCGAAGAAGTCGAGGATCCTGCGGCCGTTCTGGTCGATATAGTGCATGCCCTCGGCGCGCTCGACCTTCACCTTGTGGAAGCCGAGCAGCTTCATGAAGTGAAGCTGACCCGGGTTGATATGCGCCTTGAACAGGTCCGTCATCGTCGCGACGTCCATCGCCTTGGCGTCGTCGACGGTGAGCAGGTCAGGCTTGACGATCGTCGCCGGGCTCAGCGCCGGCGCGTCGACGACAGCGCGGGCGGTGGCGGCGTCGGGTCTGGTCATCACGGTCATCTCTGTCTCCCCTCGGCTCATTCGGCCGGCATCGGATGCGCGCTGGCGGGCGCGCGCCCGTCCTTTTTGGCGCGATATTCGCGGTAGGCCGCGATCAGCATGTCCTCGTCTCGGTATTGCGGCACCCAGCCCAGATCGCGCTCGCCCTTGGACACGTCGAGCAGGCAGTCCTCGTCGGCGATCAGATACTGTTCCGGGTCCATGATCGGCATGTTCATCAGGTCGAGCAGATCCAGCGTGCGCTTGACCGCCCACCCCGGCGTCGGGATCAGGATGGATTTCGAGCCGGCATGCGCGATCAGGTCGCCGAGCAGCTTGCGGACCGGCGGCGGGTTGAGCGAGCCCAGATTGTAGGCCTCGTTGGGAACGCCAGCCTTCCAGGCAAGCCGCGCCGCCTCGGCGCAGTCGAAGACGGAGATGAACTGGTAGGGGTTCTTGCCCGAGCCGATCATCGGCACCGGCAGGTTCCAGTCGATCAGCTTGAACAGCTTCTCCAGGATGCCCAGCCGTCCGGGACCGATGATCAGGCGCGGGCGGAACAGCGAGATCGACATGCCCTTCCTGCGCCACTCGGCAGCCAGTTCCTCGGTCTTGAGCTTCGACAGGCCGTATTCGCCGAGCGGCGCGACCGGATGATCCTCCGTCATCGGGTAATGGACCGTGTGGCCGTAGATCATGTCGGTGGTGAAATGGACGAGGTTCGGCGCGCCGGCCTTGTCCATCGCGCGGATGATGTTTTCAGTGCCGTGATAGTTCACCGGCCAGAAGAACTCGTGCCGTTTGGCCCGCACCTGGATCGGCGACAGCATCTTGGCCGACAGGTTGTAGACCATGTCCTCGGCCGTGATTCCCACGGCATCCACCGAGGCCGGGTCGGTCACGTCGCAATGCACGAAGCGCGCCTTGCCGTAATGCGGGTAGTCGCCCTTGACGATATCGGCGACGATCACCTCCTCGCCGTCGGCGAGAAGCTTGGGCGCGAGGTGCCGGCCGACGAAGCCGTCGCCGCCGAAGATGACATGTCTCATTTTGCCAACTCACTGGTTTGGATGGACTTGGGTTGGGAAATCGCAGTCGCGGTCTCGGGCGCGTGACGGCCGGACTGGGCGATCAGCACCGTGCCGATGCAGATCAGGCCGATGCCGGCCACCCTGAGCGCGTTGAGGTCCTCGCGGAAGACGTAGTAGGCAAACACCGCCACCAGCACATAGGCCAGGCTGAGGAACGGATAGGCGAAGGACAGCTCGACCTTCGACAGCACGAACAGGTGCGACGCCATCGACACGACGAAGGTGAACAGGCCCGCGAAAACCCACGGGCTGAAGACGATCTGCAGGATCTTGATGAGTGGATTGACGCCGGCGAAGGACAGCGGGCCGAGCTGCATCATGCCGTATTTGAGCATGAGCTGCGCCGCCGCGTTGGTCGCGACCGTGAAGAGAATGAAGGGGATGTATTTCATCTTTGTCCTGCCCGTCCCGGCCGCATCTTTACTTCGTCCCCTGCCAACATCGCGTGAAGCAACTGGGTTAACGCTTTCGCGAGATTCGATATTCGCGTTTCAGCCATGTCACTCCGCCGCCAGTCTCGCGGCGCCGCCGTCATCGAGCGCCATCGCCGTGCGCCGCCAGAAATCCGACAGGAAGGCGGGGTCCCGCAGCCGCTCGAGCCGCCGCCAGTGCGGAAAGGACGCCTCGAACGTCGCGGCGTTCATGCGCGCGTCCTTGTAGGGATTGACCGCTCCGCCGGCGTCCACGGTGATGCGGTCGAGCCGCGCCAGGAGATCGAGCGTCGCCCTGCCCCGGTTGGGAAAATCCAGCGTCAGCGTGTAGCCGGGGCGCGGAAAGGAAAGCAGGCCCGGCGATGCGACCCTTCCGAAGCGCTTGAGCACCGTCAGGAAAGACGCCTGACCGGCCTCACGCGTGGCTTCCAGAAGCGCGGGCAGCGCGGTGCGCGCGGTCTCGAAAGAAATGACGGACTGGTGCTGGAAAAGACCGTCCGGCCCATAGAGCCGGTTCCAGTGCCGCGCGCCGTCGAGGGGAAAGAAGAAGCCCAGCGGGCCGACGGTTCGCGGGGTCGCCTGCCGGCGCTTCGCCTGGAAATAGGCTTCGTTGAAGATGGTGAGGAACGGGCGCCCGAGCACGGTCACCGGCGGCTGGAACGGCACCGACAGCCGCGTGTTGGCTCCGAGCGCCTGCACCGGTCCGCCCTCGGCATGGTTGCCGGTGATCAGCAGGCCGCGACCTGCCTTGCGGCCCGTGGCGAGCTGGTCGATCCAGGCCACGGCATATTCATTGTCGGCATCGGCCTGTTCGGCCATGTCGAGATAGGCGTCGAGCGCCGGAAAAGGGCGGACCGTCTGGACGATGCCGGCCGAGCCGACCGGCATCAGCTTCAGTTTCGCCGAGAGAATCAGCCCCGTCAGGCCCATGCCGCCGATCGTGGCCGAAAACAGCTCCGGGTTGTCCGTGGCGCTGCAGGTCAGCCGCCGGCCGTCGGAGCGCAGCAGCACGAGCTCTTCGACATGGCAGCCGAACGTGCCGCGCCGGTGATGGTTCTTGCCGTGAACGTCGTTGGCGATCGCCCCGCCCACCGTGACGAAGCGCGTTCCGGGCAGCACCGGCGGGAAATAGCCGTGCACTGCGGCGCGGGCGACGAGGTCCCACAGCATGACGCCCGCCTCGACCTCGATGATGCCCGTTGCCGGATCGAAGCCGAGAATGCGGTCCATGCCGCGCATGTCGGCCAGCATGCCCGCGTCGTTGAGGCAGGAATCGCCATAGGAGCGGCCATTACCGTAGGCCAGCAGCCCGCCCGGCATGACCGCGCCCTTCTCCAGCAGCGCGACGGCGTCGGGCGCCGGCAGGCCGTTTTCGCGGCCGCGCCGGGCGAGGCCGAAGCTGCGATAGGCGTGACCCGTCATGGCGCCAACGCCGCCGCTATCAGCAGCAATCCGCCGAAACCGGCCACGAGCTGGCTTCTCCAGTCGCGGATGATGAAGACGACCGGATCGTCATGCATCTCGTCGCGCCGCGCCAGGATCCAGATGCGCATCGCCATGTAGAGCACGATCGGCGCCAGCGGCCAGATCATGTAGGGATGGGCGTACTGCTCGCGCACCGCGTCGGAATCGATGTAAAGCGCCAGCACCATCGCCGCCCCGAAGGCAGCACCCATGCCCGCCATGGCGATGATGTCCTGGTCCTCGGCGCGGTAGCCGCGTCCCGCGATCCGCTCCTTGGCCGGGATGTCGGTCGAGCGCAGTTCGACATAGCGCTTCACCAGCGCCAGCGACAGGAAGAAGAACATGGCAAACGACAGGAGCCAGAAGGACACGTCGAGATCGGTCGCGGCCATGCCGGCGAGAATGCGCATCGTGTAGAGGCCGGCCAGCGTCATCACGTCGATCAAGAGCATGCGCTTGATCGACAGCGAGTAGGCGGTCGTGGCGACCAGATAGGTGGCGAGCGCGGCCCAGAAGATCGGCGGCAGGAAGGCGGCCGTTGCGAAGCTGACGCAAAGAAGCAGCCCGGCCGAGACAAGCCCGAACTTCATCGACAGGACGCCCGACGCGAAGGGCCGGTTCTTCTTCGTCGGGTGACGCCGGTCGAGCGTCAGGTCGAAGAAGTCGTTGACGATGTAGATGGCCGAGGCCGCCGCGCTGAAGGACAGGAAGGCGAGCGCGACCGCGAAGATCATGCCCAGGTCGAGATAGGCATGGTCGAGCACCATGGGTACGGCGATCAGGACGTTCTTCAGCCACTGGTGGCAGCGCAGCATCTTGACGATTGTCTTGAGACGCGGCCGTTCGCCCGGCAGCAATTCGCCGCCGTGCCGCGCCTGCCAGCGCCGGGCGGGCCGGTCCGGCGCCACCACGATCGCCTCGCGCGCGCCGTCGAAGCAGGCCAGATCGTGCCGGCTGTTGCCCGCATAGTCGAAGCCGCCGTCGCCGAAGGCTTCATGGAGCGCCTTGCACTTACGGTGAGATGTCATGTTGTGATCGGCGTCGCTGGCCAGCACCAGGTCGAACACGCCCAGATGCGCTGCGATCCGGTCGGCGAACTTGCGCGGCGTGCCGGTGGCAAGCACGATGCGCCGCCCCATGGAGCGCTCGGCGCGCAGTCTTTCCACGAGTTCGGTCCGGTAGGGCAGCGTCTCGGCGTCGATGTCGACGCGCTCGGCGATCTCGTGCTTGAGCCGCGCCGGCCCCTTCATGAGCCACAATGGCACGAGAAAGAACGCGAGCGGATTTCGCCTCAAAAGGAGGAAAAGCCCTTCCCACAAAAGGTCGGTGGCGATGAGCGTACCGTCGAGATCGACGGCAAGCGGCATCGCGATCCTGTCGGAGCGTGCATCCATGCCCGGCCTGCCCTGTCATGCCCACGACGTCTTGTCGCGTCGTCACAGCGGCATAGGCCAGATAGCGCTACGGAACCCTTTACGCGGCCGTCACCGGCGCGTTGACCGGGCCGCTTTCGCGGCGCGTGGCTAATGTCCGGTTAGGGATTTCATTCGATTGCGATCTACCAGTGCGGCGGCCTGGTCACCGGCACATCCGGAGCCGACTGTTCTTCGAGCGCCAGGAACCGCTCGGTCAGCGCGTCGAGCTTCTTCCTCAGGGCCTCGATCGTCTTCCACTGATCGGCGATCTGGCCGGACAGTTCGCCGATCGTCTTCTCCTGCTCGGCCGCGACGATCTCGAGTTGCACGAGACGATGCTCCTGGTCGTTGCTCATCAGGTCTTCTTCCACGCCTTAGAAGCCGGCTTCGCGGCCATGCCGGACGGCAAGGATCGTCACGGCATCACCATCGACGCGATATCTGACAATATAGCCGCCGGCGCCGAACTCGATCACCCATTCCCGATACGGCTCCGGCAGGCCTTCGACGGGACGCCCGAGACGCGGCTGGGAACCGAGTATCCGCAGACCGCTGCGGATGGCTTCGCCGGCTCGGCGCGCGGCGGCCGGATTCTTCGCATGCAAGAATGCCCTCAGCCGATCAAGGTCACGCAGCGCGGCCGCGGCATAGACTATTCGTGGCATTCAGGCGCGGGGCGTTCCTCGTCGCCACCCCAACCGGCAAGCCATTCCTCGACCTCCTCGGCCGTGGCGTGCAGGCCGGTCGCCTGATAATCGTTCCAGGCCTGAAGCGTGTCCTGACGGAAGCTCTCGCGCTTTTCCTCGCGCGCGACATATTCGGCGATCGCCTCGCGCATGATCCAGTGCGCGGAGCGCCGACGCGTCTCGGCGAGCGCACGCACGCGGTCCTTCAGTTCATCATCGAGCTTGACGGAGGTTGCGATGGCCATGAGCGCCCCGTAGCTAAAGGTACTACCTCACGCTACCTTTACACGATCCGCCTCGACACGTCGACCCCTCACGCCAGCGCCTCCTCCAGCGTCGCGCGCAGTCGCTCCGCGAGCGCCTTCGGCCTGCGCGAGACGCGATCGACGTAAACATGAACGAAGAAGCCTTCGGCGGCGGCTTCCGTCTCGTCGTTGCGGAACAGGCCGACCTCGTAGCGCACCGACGACGTGCCGAGCCTGGCCACTCGGATGCCTGCCGTCACCAGATCGGGGAAGGCCAACTCGGCGTGATAGCGGCAGCCCGTCTCCACCACGAGGCCGATCTGGTCGCCTGCCTTGATGTCGAGCACGCCCCTCTCGATCAGCCAGCCGTTCACCGCCGTGTCGAACAGCGAATAGTGCACGACATTGTTCATGTGGCCGTAGATGTCGTTGTCCATCCAGCGCGTGGTAATCGGGCGGAAGACGCGGAAGTCGACGCGGCTCGGCGGGGCTGTCCTGTCGGTCATGGCGGCGGAAATTGACAAGTGGGCGCCGATTTGTCGAGAGTGGCGGCGGCTCGCGGAGTGGGGAGACGACGCGGACCGCGGGCCTTGGCGACCGCCGCGGCCCATGCTAGGCGAATTTGACCAAACGATAAAAAACAGTCGAGGCGGAAACCGCAGAATGGCTGAGGCCGCGATCGAGCTGATCGGCATCGACAAGAGCTTCGGGCTCGTGCGCGCCAATCGCAACATCCATCTTGAAGTGCCGCGCGGCACCATACACGGCATCATCGGCGAGAACGGCGCCGGCAAGTCGACGCTGATGTCGATCCTCTACGGCTTCTACCAGGCCGATTCCGGCGAAATCCGCATCAATGGTCAGCCGGTGAAGATCGACACGCCCAACGACGCGATCGCAGCCGGCATAGGCATGGTGCATCAGCATTTCATGCTGGTGCAGAACTTCACCGTGCTTGAGAACGTCATGCTGGGCGCGGAAGGCGCGCCGCTGCTCTACGGCTCGATCTCGGACGCGCGTGCCGAACTCAAGCGGCTGGAAAAGGACTACGGCCTCGAGGTCGATCCCGATGCGGTGATCGAGGAACTCGCGGTCGGCTTCCAGCAGCGCGTCGAGATCCTCAAGGCACTCTATCGCGGCGCCGACATCCTGATCCTCGACGAGCCGACCGGCGTGCTCACGCCTTCGGAGGCAGACCATCTGTTCCGGATCCTCGAACAGCTCAAGGACGAGGGCAAGACCGTCATCCTGATCACGCACAAGCTGCGCGAGATCATGGCCATCACGGACAACGTCTCGGTGATGCGCCAGGGCGAGATGGTGGCGACCCGCAAGACCTCCGAAACGTCGGTGGAGGAACTGGCCGAACTGATGGTCGGGCGCCGGGTGCTGCTGCGGGTCGAGAAGGACGAGGCCGATCCGGGCGATGTCAAGCTGTCGGTCAGGAACCTCACCGTGAAGGACTCGCGCGGCGTCACCATGGTTGACGACGTCTCCTTCGACGTGCGCGCGGGCGAGATCGTCGGCATCGCCGGCGTGGCCGGCAACGGCCAGTCGGAACTGCTGGAGGCGATCGCCGGCATTCGCGCGGCCGTCTCCGGCGACGTCATCATGGACGGCAAGCCGATCGATGTCACTGGCGCGGCCGACCCGTCCGACCTGCGCGAGCGCGGCCTGGCCCATGTGCCGGAGGACCGGCATTACACCGGCCTAGTCCTGCCCTTCGAGGAGAACGAGAACTCGATCCTCGGCTATCATTATCACGCGCGCTATCTCAACGGGCCGTTCCTGAACCTGGACGCGATCCGCGACGACGCCAAGGACAAGATCGAGAAGTTCGACATCAGGCCCGCCGACTGCAGGCTCAGGACGGCGAATTTCTCGGGCGGCAACCAGCAGAAGATCGTGCTGGCGCGCGAAATGGAGCAGGACCCCGGCGTCCTGATCGTCGGCCAGCCGACGCGCGGCGTCGATGTCGGCGCGATCGAGTTCATCCACAAGCGCCTCATCGAGATGCGCGACAAGGGCAAGGCGGTGCTTCTGGTCTCGGTCGAGCTGGACGAGATCCGGTCGCTGTCGGACCGTATCCTCGTCATGTTCGACGGCCGCATCGTCGGCGAGCGCGACGGCGAGGCCACCGAAGGCGAGCTGGGGCTTTTGATGGCCGGCGTGGAGCAGCGGGAGGCGGCCGAATAGAATGAGCACCCCTTACGCCAAGCTGCCCGCCTGGGCCGATTACGGGCTGATCCCGTTGATCAACCTGGTCGTCGCCTTCCTGGTCGCGGGCCTCGTCGTGCTCCTGGTGGGCGAAAGCCCGATCCGCGCGGCCGGGTTGCTGATCGACGGAGCCTTCGGCTCCGGCTCGGGCATCGCCTACACGCTCTATTACGCCACGAGCTTCATCTTCACCGGGCTGGCCGTCGCGGTGGCGTTCCATTGCGGCCTGTTCAACATCGGCGGCGAGGGGCAGGCCTATGTCGGAGGGCTGGGCGTCGCGCTGGCCTGCCTTGCCTTCGATGGTATCTTTCCGTGGTATCTCACCTTCCTCTTCGCGATCCTCGGCTCGGCCGCGATCGGCGCGGCCTGGGCGTTCCTGCCGGCCTATTTCCAGGCCAAGCGCGGCAGCCACATCGTCATCACCACCATCATGTTCAACTTCATCGCCGCCAGCCTGATGGTCTATCTGCTGGTCGGCCCGCTGAAGCCGCCGACCTCGATGGCGCCGCAGACCCGCACCTTCCTCGACGGCGCGCATCTGCCCAAGCTGGGCTGGGTGCTGGAGGCGATGGGCATGACGGTGCGCGCCACCCCGCTCAACATCACCTTCATCCTCGCGCTCGTCGCATCGGTGGCCGTATGGGTGCTGATCTGGCGCACCAGGCTCGGCTACGAAATCCGCACGCAGGGCTTTTCGCCGCGCGCGGCGCGCTATGCCGGGATCGGCGAAGCCCGCATCATCGTCATCACCATGCTGATCTCCGGCGCGCTGGCGGGCATGATGGCGCTCAATCCGGTGATGGGCGACCAGCACCGCCTCCAGCTCGATTTCGTCACCGGCGCGGGCTTCGTCGGCATCGCGGTGGCGCTGATGGGCCGCTCGCATCCGGCCGGCATCGTGCCGGCCGCCATCCTCTTCGGCATGCTCTACCAGGGCGGCGCCGAAATCGCCTTCGAGATGCCGCATATCAGCCGCGACATGATCGTGATCATCCAGGGCCTGGTCATCCTGTTCGCCGGCGCGCTGGAGCACATGTTCCGCCCCGCGATCCAGGCGGCGTTCGCCAGCATCTCGCCGCGCCGCGCAGGGCTGGAGCCCGCCAAGAGCGGGAGCGTCTGAGATGGAGTTCCTCGGCGTTCTGCTCCAGCTTCTCGATGCGACCATACGCGTGTCGGTGCCGCTGCTTCTGGCCGCGCTGGCCGGCCTCTATTCGGAGCGCTCGGGCGTCTTCGACATCGGGCTGGAAGGCAAGATGCTGGCCGGGGCCTTCGCGGGCGCCTCGGCGGCGGCCGTCACCGGCTCGGCATGGCTCGGCCTGATGGCCGCGATCGCGATCTCGGTCTTCTTCGCGCTCGTCCACGGCTTCGCCTCGATCACCCATCGCGGCAACCAGATCGTGTCGGGCGTGGCGATCAACTTCATCGCGGCGGGCTCCACCATCATCCTCGGCCAGGCCTGGTTCAGGCAGGGCGGGCGCACGCCGTCGCTGACCGGCGACGCGCGCTTCCAGTCGATCACCCTCCCCGGCGCGGATGCCGTCAGCGGCGTGCCGATCCTCGGGCCGATCTATTCGGACCTGATCTCGGGTCATTCGCTTCTGGTCTATGCCGCCTTCGCCATGGTGCCGATCACCTGGTGGGTGCTGTTTCGCACCCGCTTCGGGCTCAGGCTACGCGCCGTCGGCGAAAACCCGGCCGCCGTCGACACGGCCGGCATATCGGTCGCCTGGTTGCGCTACCGTGCCGTGATCTGCACCGGCGTGCTGACGGGCGCCGCCGGCGCCTATCTGGCGGTCGCGCAGAACGCCGGCTTCGTGAAGGACATGACGGCCGGGAAGGGCTTCATCGCGCTGGCGGCGCTCATCTTCGCCAAGTGGCGGCCGGTGCCGGTCATGTTCGCGTGCCTGCTGTTCGGCTTCCTCGACGCCTTCGCCATCCGCTATCAGGGTCTGGCCTTCCCCGGGATCGGGCGCGTGCCGGTGCAACTGATGCAGGCCCTGCCCTATATCCTGACCGTGATCCTGCTCGCGGGCTTCATCGGCAAGGCGATCCCGCCTCGCGCGGGCGGCGTGCCCTATGTGAAGGAGCGGTAGATGAGGCAATCGACTGCCCCGGTACGCGACCATGTCTGACGCCCTGTTCCGCGCGGCCCGCGAGGCGATGGCGAAGGCCCATGCGCCCTATTCCAGGTTTCCGGTCGGCGCGGCGCTGCTGACCGACGACGGCCGGATCTTCGCCGGCGCGAACATCGAGATCGCCTCCTTCCCCGAAGGCTGGTGCGCCGAGACCACCGCGCTCGGCCACTATGTCATGGCCGGCGGCGGACGGATCGCCGAGATCGCGGTCGTGGCCAAGCGGATGGCGCGGATTACGCCCTGCGGCGGCTGCCGGCAGCGCCTGGCCGAATTCGCCGGGCCCGACGCGAAGCTGCATCTGTGCGACGAGACCGGCGTGGTGGAGACGGTGACGCTGGGCGAGATGCTGCCCATGGGTTTCGCCGGCGAGGTGCTGAAATGAAGGAGGCGGCGAACCTCGTCCTGTCACGCATCGGCCTGCGCGCGCCGAAGATCGCGCTGGTGCTCGGTTCCGGGCTCGGCAGCCTGGCCGACGAGGTGGAGGACGCCGTCCGCATTGCCTATGCGGACATTCCCGGCTTCCCGAAAAGCGCCGTGACCGGCCATTCCGGCGAGCTGATCGCCGGAACGCTGTCGGGGCGCGACGTGATCGTGCTTTCGGGCCGCGTCCACTACTACGAGCACGGCGACGCCGCCGCCATGCGCCCGGCCCTCGAAATGCTGCACCGGCTCGGCGTCACCACGCTGCTGCTGACCAATGCCGCCGGCTCGCTGAAGCCGGACATGCCGCCTGGCTCGGTGATGATGATCACCGACCACATCAATTTTTCCGGCACCAACCCGCTGTTCGGCGAGCCGACCGACGCCCGCTTCGTGGGCCTGACCGAAGCCTATGACGCGGGCCTGCGCGCGGCGCTGGACAAGGCGGCGGCCGAGACCGGCACGCCGCTCCACAAGGGCGTCTATATGTGGTTTTCCGGCCCGTCCTTCGAGACGCCGGCCGAAATCCGCATGGCCATGGTGCTCGGCGCCGACGCGGTCGGCATGTCGACGGTCCCCGAAGTGATCCTGGCCCGCTTCCTCGGGCTGCGCGTGGCCGCCTGTTCCGTCATCACCAACCTGGCGGCCGGCATGACCGGCCAGGAATTGTCGCATCAGGAAACCAAGGAGATGGCGCCGCTCGGCGGGAAGAGGCTCGTCGCGATCCTCAAGGCCGCCATCGGAGGGCTCGACCCGTGAATGCGCGCACAGAAACCCGCGAGGCAGCGGGCACCAATCTCATCGCCATGCCGAAGCAAGGCCCGGCCCGCAACGAGGGCACGGCGCTGAAGCCCGAATGGTTCGAGACCGTCGACGTCAACCTTTCGGCGGCCGACCGCCGCGTCGCGACGCTGTCGGCCCGGCGCAGCGTCAAGAAGCAGTGGCAGGCCGCCTGGCTGGTCAAGGCGATCGAGTGCATCGACCTGACGACGCTGGCCGGCGACGACACGCCCGGCCGCGTCGAGCGGCTGTGCGCCAAGGCCCGGCATCCGCTGCGCGACGATCTGGTCGCCGCGCTCGGCCTGACCGGCCGCCGGCTCACGACAGGCGCGGTCTGCGTCTATCCCAACATGGTCGCGACCGCCGTGAAGGCGCTTGACGGTTCTGGCGTTCCCGTCGCTTCCGTCGCGACCGGTTTTCCGGCCGGCCTCACCCCGCTGAGGACGCGGCTGGAGGAAATCCGCATGGCGGTCGCCGACGGAGCGGCCGAGATCGACATCGTGATCGCCCGCGCCCAGGTGCTGACCGGAGACTGGCCGGCCCTCTACGACGAGGTGCGCCAGATGCGCGAAGCCTGTGGCGAGGCGCATATGAAGGCGATCCTGGCCACCGGCGACCTCAAGACGCTCACCAATGTCTACAGGGCCTCCATGGTCGCCATGATGGCCGGGGCCGACTTCATCAAGACCTCGACCGGCATGGAAGGCGTCAACGCCACGCTTCCCGTCAGCCTGGTGATGATCCGCGCCCTGCGCGACTATCTCGACTATTCGGGCCAAGTGGTCGGCTTCAAGCCCGCCGGCGGCATCCGCACGGCCAAGGACGCGCTCGCCTGGCTGATCCTGATCAAGGAGGAACTCGGCCGCGACTGGCTGGAGCCGGAACTGTTCCGCTTCGGCGCCAGCGGCCTGCTCGCCGACATCGAGCGCCAGCTCGAGCATTTCGTCACCGGGCGCTATTCGTCCCACGACCGGCATGGGATGGCGTAGCGGAGAGCACCCATGAACGAGATCGTCGATATCCTGAAGACCATGGAATACGGCCCGGCACCCGAGGACGACGCGATCGTCCGCGGCTGGCTCGCCCGTCACAAGGCCCGCTTCGGCCATTTCATCGGCGGCAAATTCACCGCGCCGAAGGGCGACACCTTCGCTGTGACCGATCCGGCGACGGCCAAGGAACTGGCCAAAGTGTCCGCCGGCACGGACAAGGACGTCGATGCCGCCGTGAAGGCCGCGACGGCCGCCTTCGGTCCGTGGTCGAAACTGTCGGGAACCGAACGCGCCCGCCATCTCTACGCGCTGGCCAGGCAGATCCAGAAGCATTCCCGCTTCCTCGCCGTGCTGGAGACGATCGACAACGGCAAGGCGATCCGCGAGACGCGCGACGTCGACGTGCCGCTGGTCGCACGCCACTTCTACCACCATGCCGGCTGGGCCGAGCTGCGCGAGGAGGCTTTCCCCGGCCATGCGCCGGCCGGCGTCTGCGGCCAGATCATCCCGTGGAACTTTCCGCTGCTGATGCTGGCCTGGAAGGTGGCGCCGGCGCTCGCCGCCGGCTGCACGGTGGTGCTGAAGCCGGCCGAATACACGCCGTTGACCGCGCTGGCCTTCGCCGAGATCTGCAAGGAGGCCGGCCTGCCGGACGGCGTCTTCAACCTCGTCAATGGCGATGGAAGGACCGGCGCGGCGCTTGCCGGCCATCCCGGCATCCAGAAGCTCGCCTTCACCGGCTCGACCGAGGTCGGCCGCATCCTGCGCCGCCAGACGGCGGGGTCGGGCAAGAAGCTGTCGCTGGAGCTCGGCGGCAAGTCGCCCTTCATCGTCTTCGACACGGCCGACCTGGACGCGGCGGTTGAGGGCGTGGTCGACGCGATCTGGTTCAACCAGGGCGAGGTGTGCTGCGCCGGTTCGCGCGCCATCGTGCAGGAGGGCGTGGCCGAGCGCTTCTACGACAAGCTCAGACGCCGCATGGAGACGCTGCGTGTCGGCCCGCCGCTCGACAAGTCGACCGATATCGGCGCCGTCGTGGCGCCGGTCCAGAAGGAGCAGATCGCGGGCCGCGTCGCGGCCGGCGCGAAGGATGGCGCGAGGATGTGGCAGCCATCCTGGGCGAAGGAGGTCTTGTCCTCGCCGGGCTGCTTCTACCCGCCGACGCTGTTCACCGGCGTGTCGCCCGCGACCGCGCTGGCGCAGGAGGAAATCTTCGGACCGGTGCTCGCCGCCATGACCTTCCGCACGCCCGGCGAGGCGGTGCAGCTCGCCAACAATTCGCGCTACGGGCTTGCCGCCTCGATCTGGTCGCAGAACCTCGACACCGCCTTCGAGGCAGCCAAGAAGGTCAAGGCCGGCGTGGTGTGGATCAATTCGACCAATCTGTTCGACGCCGCCGTCGGCTTCGGCGGCTACAAGGAGAGCGGCTTCGGCCGCGAGGGCGGCCGCGAAGGCATGCTCGAATATCTGGCGCCGTCATGGCAGAAGAAGGCGAAGGCCCGGCCCGCGGCGAACGCCCTGCCCGCCCCCGTCCCGGTCGAGAGCGAAGCGGCGCCGGGCGAGACCCGGTCCATCGACCGCACGGCCAAGCTCTATATCGGCGGCAAGCAGGCGCGTCCGGATTCGGGCTATTCCTACCCGGTCGTCGACCCGAAGGGCCGGCTGATCACGGAAGCTCCCTTCGGCAACCGCAAGGACATCCGCAACGCGGTCGAGGCGGCACGCAAGGCCGAGGGCTGGTCCGACATGACCGGCCATCAGCGCGCGCAGGTGCTCTACTTCCTGGCCGAGAACCTGGAACTGCGCGTCGACGAGTTCGCCGCGCGCCTGTCGCGCATGACCGGCGCGTCGGCAGCCGCCGCGAAGCGCGAGGTCGCGGCGTCGGTGGCGCGCACCATCCATTACGCCGCCTGGGCCGACAAATATGACGGCGCGGCGCGCGCGCCGGCCGGCCGCATGCTGTCGCTGGCGCTGCCCGAACCCTACGAGGTGATCGGCATCTCGGCACCCGACGAGGCGCCGCTGCTCGCCTTCCTGTCGCTGGTGCTGCCCGCGATCGCCATGGGCAATCGCGTCATCGCCACGCCCTCTCCGAACCATCCGCTGGCCGCGCTCGACCTCTACCAGGTGCTCGACACGTCCGACGTGCCGGCCGGCGTGGTCAACATCGTCACCGGCGATCGCGACCAACTCGCCAAGGTGATGGCGCAGCACGACGACATCGGCGCGCTCTGGTATTTCGGCACGGCCGAGGGAACAGCGACGGTCGAGGCCGAATCCGCCGGTAACCTCAAGCCCGTCTGGGCCTCGAACGGCATGACGCGTGACTGGTTCGATCCCGTTCAGGGCCGGGGCGAGGAGTTCCTGTTCCGCGCCACCCGCATCAAGTCCATCTGGACGCCTTACGGGGTTTAGCGAAACGAGATAGTATTGTTCATGAACACCCCTCATCCGCCCTCGCTCTGCTCGGGCACCTTCTCCCACAAGGGGAGAAGGGAAGAGCGCCCCTCCTTCTCCCCTTGTGGGAGAAGGTGTCGCCGGAGGCGACGGATGAGGGGTGTTGGACCAAGCGCGACTTAGCCGTGCTTCCCCAGGAGATCATCCGCAGGAAGCGCGACGGCAAGGCGCTCGACAAGGCCGAGATCGCCGCCTTCGCCAAGGGACTGTCGAAGGGCACCTTCACCGAAGGACAGGTCGCGGCCCTTGCCATGGCGATCTTCCTCAACGGCATGAGCCGCGACGAGGCCGTGGCGCTGACGATGGCCATGCGCGATTCCGGCGACGTGCTCGACTGGTCGGACCTGCCCGGCCCGGTCGTCGACAAGCACTCGACCGGCGGCGTCGGCGACAATGTCTCGCTCATGCTGGCGCCCATCGTGGCGGCTTGCGGCGCCTATGTGCCGATGATTTCGGGCCGCGGCCTCGGCCATACCGGCGGCACGCTCGACAAGATGGATTCTATCCCCGGCTATGTCAGCCAGCCGGGTCTGGACCTGTTCCGCAAGGCGGTGCGCGAGACGGGCGCGGCCATCATCGGCCAGACCGGCGATCTGGCGCCGGCCGACAGGCGCTTCTACGCCATTCGCGACACGACCGGGACGGTGGAATCGGTCCCGCTGATCACCGCCTCGATCCTCTCCAAGAAACTCGCGGCCGGGCTCGGTTCGCTGGTGCTCGACGTCAAGTCGGGCAATGGGGCCTTCATGGCGACGAACCGCGACGCGCGGCAGCTTGCCGAAACGCTGGTCGAAGTCGCCAACGGGGCGGGCCTTCCCGCCACCGCGCTGATGACCGGCATGGACGAGCCGCTGGCCTCGGCGGCCGGCAACGCCGTGGAGGTCGCCAACGCCGTCGACTTCCTGACCGGGCGCGCCCGCGACCGCCGGCTGGAGGAGGTCACGCTGGCGCTGGCGGCCGAGATGCTGGCGCTGGCCGGCATCGCGCCCTCGCAGAAGGAAGGTCTCGGCGCGGCCCGCGCCGCGCTGGACGAAGGCCGCGCGGCCGAGACCTTCGCGCGCATGGTGACGGCGCTGGGCGGACCCGCGGACTTCATTGAAAAGGCCGGCGACTACCTGCCGCGGGCGCCGGCGATCCTGCCGGTCCCCGCGCCGGAAGGCGGTTTCGTCGCCGGGGTGGCCACCCGCGAGGTCGGGCTGGCGGTGGTGTCGCTCGGGGGCGGACGGACGCGGCCCGAGGACGAGGTCGATCATGCCGTCGGGCTCACCAGTCTGTTGCCGGTCGGCAGCGAGGTCCATGCCGGCGAACCGCTGGCGATGGTCCACGCCCGCTCGGAGGACGACGCGGAGACGGCGATCGGCGCGGTGACGGGAGCCTACCGCCTGTCGGCCTCCCGCCCGCCGGCCCGCAAGGCGGTGCTGCGGCGTATCGCGCCACGCGCATAACAGCGCCGATCTCCGTCAGAACCGGAAGACGCCGTATCCGCTGTCGCCGAGCGGCGCGTTCAGCGAGGCCGAGATCGCCACGCCAAGCGCGTTGCGCGTGTCGACCGGATCGAGAATGCCGTCGTCCCACAGTTCCGAGGTCGAATAATAGGCCGAGAGCTGTTCCAGATAGGCCTTGCGGGTATCCTCGTAGACCTTGTCGAGCACGGCCTGGTCCGGCTCTTGGCCGGCGCGCTTCATCTGGCTGACCTTCACGTCGACCAGCGTTTTGGCGGCCTGGTCGCCGCCCATCACGCCGATCTGGTGGTTCGGCCATGAAAACAGGAAGCGCCCGTCGAAGGCGCGACCGCACATGCCGTAATTACCCGCGCCGAAGGAGCCGTTGCACATGACGGTGAATTTCGGCACCCGGCTGCAGGACTGGGCCATGATCATCTTGGCCCCGTCCTTGGTGATGCCCTGCCGCTCGTATTCGCGGCCGATCATGTAGCCGGTGATGTTCTGCAGGAAGACCAGCGGGGTGGCGTTCTGATTGCACAATTCGATGAAATGCGCGCCCTTGAGCGAGGAATCGTTGAACAGCACGCCGTTGTTGGCAAGGATGCCGACCTTGAAGCCCCAGATATTGGCGTAGCCGCAGATCAGCGTCTTGCCGTAGTTCGGCTGGTATTCATGGAAGCGGCTGCCGTCGACGATGCGCGCGATCACCTCGCGCATGTCGAACTGCTTCTTGATGTCGTCGGGAATGATTCCGTAAAGCTCGACAGGATCATAGGCGGGCGCTTCGGGCGCCTCGCGCTGGCAATCCCATTTCCTTTCCTGATCCCATTGCGCCACGATCTCGCGCCCGATGCGGATCGCATCCTCCTCCGAGCGGGCCGGATAGTCACAGGTGCCGGACACCGAGGTGTGCATGTCGGCCCCACCCAGTTCCTCCACCGTGACTTCCTCGCCCGTCGCGGCCTTGACCAGCGGCGGGCCACCCAGGAACACGGCACCCGTGCCGCGCACGATCACCGAATAGTCCGACAGGCCCGGAATGTAGGCGCCCCCGGCCGTGCAGTGGCCGAACACCAGCGAAAGCTGCTTGACGCCCATCTTCGACAGGATCGACTGGTTGCGGAAGATGCGGCCGGCCATGTAGCGGTCGGGGAACACCTCGGCCTGCAGCGGCAGGAAGCCGCCGGCCGAATCGCACAGATGGATCACCGGCAGGCGGTTCTCCATCGCGATGTCGAGCGCGCGCACGATCTTCTTGGCGGTCAGCGGATACCAGGCACCGCCCTTCACCGAGGGGTCGTCGGCGCGGATCAGGACCTCGCGCCCGGACACCACGCCGATGCCGACGATGGAGCTCGCCGACGGCGATTCGCCGCCATAGGCCATGTTGGCGGCCAGCGACGACAGTTCCAGGAACGGCGTGCCGGGGTCGAGCAGCTTTTCGATGCGCTCGCGCGGCCGCATCTTGCCTTGTTTGGACAGGCGGTCGAGATCGCGCTGCGGCCGCTTGTGGCGCGCCGCTTCCTGCTTCTCGCGGAATTCCGCCACCACGCGCCGGTTGTGCTCGGTATTGCGGCGGAACTCCGCGCCGGCGGTATCGATCATGGAGCGGATGCGCTTCACGATGTCTGCTCCCGTGCATCCTCTTCGAGCGGAACGAGCAGCACGACGGCCTCGTCCTTGTCGAAGGTCTGGCCCTCCTGCCTGACGATCCTTTCGATCACGCCGTCGCGCGGCGCGGTCAGCGCCGTCTGCAGTTTCATGCTCTCGATGGTCAGCACCGTCTCGCCGCGCCTGACTTGGTCGCCTTCGGCTTTCGCCAGCGACACGACCGCGCCCGGCATCGGCGCGCGGATGACATCCAGCCCGCCAGCGGCCGCTTCTTCCTCCAGATCGGGGTCGACGGCCTCGAGATCGAAGGTCCGCCCGTCGATCCGCACGAAGTGCCTGTCGCCGGTCACGCCTTCGTCGAAAAGATAGGCGCGCCCGTCCAGCATGACCGCGCCCGGCATGACCGCCACCCGGTGCTCCACCCCGTCGATCCGCAGGACGAGTTCGGGCCGGCGCGCCACGATCTCGATCGAATGCTCCCGCCCCTTGAGGCGCAGTTGCAGCGCCATCGTCAGTTCCTCCAGCCGCCGATCGTGGCATGCGGTTCCGGCACGGCCTCGACAAGATCGCGGAACTCGCGCAGGCCCATCGCCGCCGCCGCCAGCGCGGCCGCCAGAATGCCGGGTTCGGGCTCGGCCTCGGCCAGCGCCTCGCGATGTTCGCTCACGAAGCCGGTGTGGAGGTCACCGGCGCGAAAGGCCGGATGGTCGAGCACGCGGCCCAGATAGTCGATATTGGTCGTCACCCCGAGCAGCGCCAAGTCCTTCAGCGCCGCGATCGACCGCTCGACCGCCATCGACCGGTCCGGGCCATGCGCCACGAGCTTGGCCAGCATCGGGTCGAAATCGGCCGTCACCGCCCTGCCCTCGTCCAGGGCGTTCTCGAAGCGCAGCCAGTCCCGGTCGGGAACGCGAAGCCGCGCCACCCTGCCGGTCTCGGGCATGAAATCGCGTTCGGGGTCCTCGGCGCAGATCCGGCATTCGATGGCATGACCCTCGAAGCGCACATCCTTCTGCGCCAGTGGCAGGCCCTTGCCGGCCGCGATCTCGATCTGGGCACGGACAAGATCGATGCCGGTGACCATTTCCGTCACCGGATGCTCGACTTGCAGCCGCGTGTTCATCTCCAGGAAGAAGAAGCGCCCGTCGGCCCCGAGAATGAATTCGACCGTGCCGGCATTGCGGTATTTCGCGGCTTTGGCGAGCCTCACCGCAGCCTCGCAGATTTCGTCGCGCAAAGACGCGGGCAGCCGCGCGGCGGGCGCCTCCTCGATAATCTTCTGGAAACGGCGCTGTACCGAGCATTCCCGCTCGCCCAGATGGACGGCCCCGCCCTCGCCGTCGCCCAGCACCTGGACCTCGATATGGCGCGGGCGCTCGACATAGGTCTCGGCATAAACGCGGCCGTCGCCGAAATAGCGCTGCGCCTCGCTGGCCGCGATCCGCGCCGCCTCGCGCAGGCCCGACGCCTCGCGCACGATGGACATGCCCTTGCCGCCGCCGCCGGCCGACGCCTTGATGAGCAGCGGAAAGCCGATCGCCTCCGCCTGGCGCACGAATTCGTCGAGCTCCTCGGTCGGCATGACCGATGGCGCGACCGGCACGCCGTGCTTCTGGGCGAAATTCCGCGACGATATCTTGTCGCCCATCAGCGCGATCACGTCGGCGTCCGGTCCGATGAAGGTCAGCCCCGCCTCGGCCACCATCCGCGCGAAACCGGCATTCTCCGACAGGAAGCCGTAGCCGGGATGGATCGCCTCCGCACCCGTCTCAAGCGCCGCCTCGATGATCTGCCGGCCGTCCAGATGAGCCGCGACGGGCGTGTCGCCGGCGATCTCCACCGCCTCGCCCGCCATGCGCGCATGCGCCGCCCCGGCCTCGGCCGCATGGTGGATCGCCACCGACGCGATGCCCATCGCGTCCAGGGTCCGCATCACTCGGCAGGCGATCTCGCCGCGATTGGCGACCAGAACCTTGGAGAAGGACTTGCCGCTCACGCCACGTCCTTCCATTCGGCGAGAACGCCGTCCGGCTCCAGCCAGGACGCGGGAACCTCGACGTCGATGTCCATGAGGATCTGCGCCAGCGCCTTGCCCTGCGGGTCGTGGCGCAGCGAGGCGATACCGCCGCCGCCCAGCCCCTTGTGCAGCATGAAGTTGAAGCCGTTGATGCCCGGCCAGTCGTAGCGCTCTACGTCGCCGGCCACGAAATGCGCGAAATAGGCTTTCACGCGATCGGCGGTCAGTTGCTCTCTCAGCACGGGTTCGAATTCCGGCCGCCGCGCCATGACGCCGATATTGGCGATGTCGCCCTTGTCGCCGCTGCGGCCATGCGCCAGCGCGATCAGCGGCACCCGCACCGGATCGGAGCCGAGGTCGACGCCTCCGTTCCCCGTGTGGGAAGGAGGCGCCGGGGGTGGGGAGGCGTCGACCTCGTTGGGCAGAAACGGCGGGATTTCCTTCGTCTCGCCGTCGACATCGACCCGGGCGGGAACGTCCGCCTTGTCGGCCAGGAAGGAGAACAGCCGGATCACTGGCTGCGGCTCGGGTCGGCCGCCCGAAAAGCCGGTGATGCCCTGCGCCATGGCGGTCGCGGCGGGGAATATCTCGCGCGCGAAGATGGCGAGCGCCTCGCGGCTGTCGTGGCGCACGGCCAGCTTCAGCACGACCTCGCGCGCATCCCGCGCGCGGCTCTGGGCGCCGTAATTGGTCTCGCCGCCCAGCACCTCGACGGACGCGTCGCGAAAGCCGGTCAGCCCAGCCTCGCCCATCAGCCGCTCGCAGCGCTTCAGGATCGCCGCGCCCACGGCCTCGGCCTTGGCCACCGCGTCGCGGCCGGCGATCATCATGGTGATCGCCGAGCGGTATCCGTCCGGCCAGGTCGCGCTCACCTTGTAGGAGCGTGTCGGAGCCCGTCCCCTGGCGCCCGACACGTCCACGCGGTCGGGCCCGGCGCTTTCCAGCGTCACGCGCGACCAGTCGCAGGCAACGTCGGGAAGGATGTAAGAGGCCGGGTCCCCGACCTCGTAGACCATCTGTTCGGCGATCGTGGCAGGCGAGACCAGCCCGCCGGTGCCTTCCGGCTTCGTCACGGTGAAGCGGCCGTCAGCGCGGCATTCTGCGATCGGGAAGCCCATGTCGTCCCAGCGGTCGGCGACTTTCTCCCAATCGGTGAAAATGCCGCCCGTCGCCTGCGCCCCGCATTCGAGCAGATGGCCGGCCAAGCTGCCGGCCGAAAGCCGGTCATAGTCGGTCTGCGACCAGCCGAATTCGTGGATCAGCGGCCCCAGAACGAGGGCCGAATCCACGCAGCGCCCCGTCAGCACTATGTCGGCACCGCTCGCCAGTGCGGCCGCGACCGGGAAGCCGCCGAGATAGGCGTTGGCGCTGGCGATCCTGTCCGGCAGGGCCTCGCCCGAGAACATTTCCCTGACGCCGCGTGCGCGGAAATCGTCCATGCGGCCGGACAGGTCGTCGCCCTCGACGACCGCGACCTTCAGCGACACGCCGGCCTCGGCGAAAACCTTCTCCAGCGCCGCCCGGCAGGCGCGCGGATTGATGCCGCCGGCATTGGTCACCACCTTGATGCCCTTGTCGGCGATCTCGCGCGCCAGAGGCTTCATGACCAGCCCGACGAAATCGGTCGCGTAGCCGAGGTTGGGGTTCTTCGCCTTCATCCTGGCCAGAATCGACATGGTGATCTCGGCCAGATAGTCCATGACGAGATAGTCGATCCCGCCCTTCCTCACCAGTTGCGCCGGCCCTTCGGGCGTGTCGCCCCAGAAGCCCGCGCCGCAGCCTATGCGGATCGTCCTGGCCATCACGCCCTCACTCACCGGTCCAGTCGGGCTGGCGCTTCTCGTTGAAGGCGCGGAAGCCCTCCAGCGAATCCTTGGTGCGCGCCATGTTGGCCAGCATGAACTGGGCGTATTCGAGCGCCGAATCGGTCGACATCTCGCGGATCCTGGAAAGCCCCTGCTTGCCGAGCCGGATGCCAGTCGGCGACTTGCCGGTGATCCGGTCGAGCATCCAGGAAAGCTTGTCATCAAGCTCCGCGCCCGGCACGGCGTAGTTGACCAGGTCGTAGCGCGCCGCCTCGGCCGCCGTGATCGGCTCGCCGGTCAGGCAAAGTTCCATCATGCGCCTGTAGGGCATGGTCCTGAGCAGATAGGGCAGGATCATCATCGGGAAGAGCCCGACCTTGACCTCCGTCACGCCGATCAGCGCGTCCTCGCGCGCCACCACCAGGTCGCAGGCCGAGACGAGCCCCAGCCCGCCGGCGAGCGCGTGCCCGTTGACCCGCGCGACCAGCGGCAGCCGGCAGGCGTCCATGCGCTTGAGAAGCCGCACCACGAAATGGCGCGGGTCCGACGCCTCGATGGTGAAGGGCGTGCCGTCGGCCTGAAGCTGAAGGTCGCCGCCGGCGCAGAAGGCCTTGTCGCCGGCGCCCGTCAGCACCACGGCCCGCACCGTCCGGTCCGCCTCGGCCTGGTCGAGCCCGGCCTCGATGCCGCGCGCCACCGCCTCGTTCATGGCGTTGCGCCGGCTCTCCCGATCGATGATGATCGTGAAGACCGGCCCGTTCCGTTCGATCCTGACGACGTCCGACACTCGCCTCTCCCGTCTCCTCCAGGGCGCGCTCGCGGCGTGCTTCGCTTAAATGATTTTAATTCATCATCTTTGTCAACACGGTGCCTGGCCGATTGTCGCCGAACCGGCCTTGCACGCGCATAATAGGCTTGAAACCGGCTGTTTGCGCTTGACAGGCGGGGCGACGCGTTTGATGAAACCAACTCATTATCGAGGCAGGAGGAGCCTCGCGCCGGCCATAACCCGGCCACGAGACGCACAGGAGGACAAGCCGTGCCCAGCGACGCAACGATCGGTGACAACCGGCCGCTCGCCTTCGAACTCGACGAGGACCAGACCGCCATCCTCGACCAGGCCGACCGGTTCGGCCGCAACGAGCTTCATCCGCTGTCGACACGCATGGACGAGGAGGAATGGTGGCCGGAGGACATCTTCCCCAAGATCGGCGATGCCGGCTTCTTCGGCGTGACCATTCCCGAGCAGTATGGCGGCGCCGGCCTCGATCTGGTTTCGGCCGGCGTCGTGCTGCAGGGCTTCGCGCGCTGGAACCACGCGCTGGCGCTGTCATGGGTCGCGCATGACAATCTGTGTGCCAACAATATCTACCGCAACGCCAACGAGGAGCAGCGGCGCAAATATCTTCCCGACCTGTGCTCGGGGCGCAAGATCGGCGCGCTCGGCCTCACCGAGCCGGGCGCCGGATCGGACGCGCTCGGTTCGATGCGCACCACCGCGCGCCGCGAAGGCGAGGAATGGGTGCTGAACGGCTCCAAGATCTACATCACCAACGGCCCCGTCGCCGACGTGCTGCTGGTCTATGCCAAAACCGACAAGGACAAGGGCGCCAAGGGCATATCCGCCTTCATCGTCGAGAAGGACGCGCCCGGCTTCAAGGTCGCGCAGAAGCTGGAGAAGATGGGCTATCGCGGCAGCCAGACCGGCGAGCTCCTGTTCGAGGAATGCCGCATTCCCGCCGAGAACCTGCTCGGCGAGGTCGACAACGGCGTTTCCATCGTCATGAGCGGCCTCGATCTCGAGCGCGCCATGATCTCGCCGCTCTGCCTCGGCGTGGCCGAGCGGGCGCTCGAACTGTCGGTCGAGTTCGCCCAGACGCGCCGCCAGTTCGGCAAGCCGATCGGCTCCTTCCAGATGGTGCAGTCGATGCTGGCGGATATCTATGTAGACGTGGAATCGATGCGCGCCCTCACCTACCGCACGCTGGCGGCAGCGGCTCCGCTGGAAGTCGGCGGCGGCGGGCGCGGCGACATCCACAAGCTGACCGCGGCCTCGGTGATGTTCGCGGCCGAGGCCTGCCACCGCGTGCTCGACAAGGCCGTGCAGATCCATGGCGGGTCGGGCTATATCTGGGAATCGGAGATCAACCGCCTGTTCCGCTCGACCAAGCTGCTGGAGATCGGAGCGGGCACGACCGAGGTTCGCAAGATGATCATCGCCGGAGAACTCCTCAAGGACATGCCCCGAGATGACTGACGGCGGCGAACCGGAAAGCCTCGGCCTCGACGACGCCGCGCTCGCCGAGGCAAAGACCGTCTACGCGTCCGACGCACTCGCCGACCAGGTGGTGCTGATATCCGGCGGCGCCGGCGGCATCGGCCGCGCCACCGCATGGCTGTGCGCGCGGCTGGGCGCGCATGTGGTGCTGGCCGGCCGCAGCGCGGAGAAGGCCGAGGCGGCGGCCGCGGCCATCTCCGCCGCCGGCCACAAGGCATCGGCCGCCGCCGTGGACATCCGCGAGCCGGAGTCGGTGGCAAGCCTGTTCGACAGACTTTACGACGACCACGGCCGGCTCGACATCCTGGTCAACAGCGCCGGCGGGCAGTTCCCGCAGCCGGCGATCGACTTCTCGATCAAGGGCTGGAACGCCGTCATCAACACCAATCTCAATGGCACCTGGCACATGATGCAGGCGGCCGCACGCCGCTGGCGCGACGCCGGCGCGCCGGGGTCGATCGTCAACATCGTCGTGGTCACCACGCGCGGCCTGCACGGCGTGGCCCACACGGTCGCGGCCCGCTCGGGCGTGATCGGCCTGTCGCGCGCGGTCGCGGTCGAGTGGGCGCCGCTCGGCATCCGTATCAACTGCGTGGCGCCGGGCGCCATCAAGACGGAAGGCTGGAAGGTCTATACGCCCGAGGCCCGCGCCGCCTATCCGCGCTCCAACCCGATGCTGCGCGCCGGCACGGCCTGGGAAATCGCCGAATCGGTCGTCTATCTGGGCGGGCCGGCGGCGAAATTCGTCACCGGCGAACTGCTGACCGTCGATGGCGGCGGGCAGCTCTGGGGCGAGACCTGGACGACCGGCAAGCCGGACTATTTCAACGTCTGAAAAGGCTCAGCGCTCGGCCTTCCAGTCGCCGCTCGCCCATAACTGATCAAGTGCGGTGCGGAAGTCGGGAAAGCGGAACCGGTAACCGGTCGACTTCAGTCTCTCGTTCGAGACCTTCTTGGTTTCCCCGTAGAAGGAACGCGCCATGGGCGACAGTTCGGCCTCCTCGAACGGGATTTCCGGCGGCGGCTCCATGCCCATGAGCATCGCCGCATAGGCCACGACATCCTGCGGCGGAGACGGCTCGTCGTCGGAAACGTTGAAGATGCCGCCAATCCGCCGCTCGCCCAGATGCACGAGCGCGCCGGCGATGTCGCGCACCTCGATCCGGTTGAAGATCTGCCCCTGCTTGACGATGCGCCGCGCCGTGCCGGCGGCGAGGTTGGCGAGCGCGTTGCGCCCCGGCCCGTAGATTCCAGAAAGCCTGAGGACCGCGACCGGCACGCCGGTCGCCACGCCGAAGTTGAGCCACTGGGTTTCGGCCTCGACGCGCCGACCGGTGCGCTGAAGGCTCGGCCTGAGTTCCGCCTCCTCCGTCACCCAGGCGCCGTCATGATTGCCGTAGACGCCGACCGTCGACAGATAGCCGACCCATTCCAGCTTCGGCATTGAGCCGACCACGACCCGTCCGAACGCCTCCAGCAGCGGATCGCCGCCCTCGCCCGGCGCGGCCGACACCACCAGATGCGTCGTTTCCCGCAGCGCCCCGACGAACGGGCCGGTGCCGGTTTCGTCCAGCACCAGAGGTTTCATGCCGGCTGCTTCAAGCATGGCCGCCTTGTCGAACGCCCGCGTCGTGCCGAAGATCGTATCGGTTCGTTCGCGCACGGTCCGGGCATAGAACCGGCCCGAATAGCCGGCGCCGAAGACGAAGGGGGTCATGGCTTCAGCCCCCTCATCCGACCGCGCTTCGCGCGGCCACCTTCTCCCACAGGAGGAGAAGGAATGGACTGCGCCGACCGCCCGGCAAACCGCGAAGCTGGAAGCCCAGCATCACCGGCGCTGCAAGGCTGCCCCTTCTCCCCTTGTGGGAGAAGGTGGCCGCGCCAAGCGCGGTCGGATGAGGGGTGTTGGCCCGGGTGCCCACGCTGCAATCTCTCCAGCGCCCATGCGGCGGCTTCGGCCACCACCGGCGACGGATCGGCCGTCAGGCGCCGGCAGGCGGGCGCGAGCGCCGGGTCACGCGAATTGCCGGCCGCGATCAGCACGTTGCGCACGAAACGGTCGCGGCCGATCCGCTTGACCGGCGAGCCGGAGAATTTTTGGCGGAAGGAAGCGTCGTCGAGCTCGATCAGTTCGGCCAGCCGCGGCTCGCGCAGATCATCGCGCGCCACGAGCTTGGCCTCGCGAGCCGTCCGGGCGAACTTGTTCCACGGGCAGACCGCCAGACAATCGTCGCAGCCATAGATGCGGTTGCCCATCGCCTCGCGGAATTCGTGCGGGATCGGTCCGGCGTGCTCGATGGTGAGGTATGAGATGCAGCGCCGCGCATCGAGCTGGTAGGACGCGGGAAAGGCCCGGGTCGGGCAGATGTCGAGGCAGGCCCGGCACGAGCCGCAATGGTCTGGTTCAGGCGCATCCGGCGCGAGCTCGGCTGTCGTGAAGATCGCGCCAAGGAACAGCCACGACCCGTGCTCGCGGCTGACGAGATTGGTGTGCTTGCCCTGCCAGCCGAGGCCGGCGGCCTCGGCCAGCGGCTTTTCCATCACCGGCGCGGTGTCGACGAAGACCTTGACGTCGGCGCCGCCCTTCGCGGCGATCTTGCCCGCCAGGATCTTGAGCCGCCCCTTGATGACGTCGTGATAATCGCGGTTGCGGGCATAGACCGAGATCGCGCCCCGGTCGGGCCTTGCCAGGATGTCGAGCGGGCTTTCGTCGGGACCGTAATTCATGCCCAGCATGACGACGCTGCGCACCGCGTCCCACAGAACGCGCGGATCGGCGCGTTCGCCGGCGCGGTCGGCCAGCCATCCCATCGTGCCGTGGCGGCCCTCCGAAAGGAAGCGGTCGAGGCGCTCGGGCAGGCGGGGCGCGGCGTCGGGCTTGGTGACCCTGACGATGTCGAAGCCGAGCGCGGCCGCCTCGCGGTCGATCAGGGCGCGGAGCGCGGCCGGGCCGTGTGCTCCTGCCTTCATGGTCCGAACCTCATCCAGAACTCGCTCTGGCCTGAGCATAGCGGTTTTTTGCTCGGCCTGTCAGAAATCCAGGTCCGCGTAGTGGGAGACCGGTGAGAAGCCCCTGACGCGGTCCGCCAGCAGCGGCCGGAAGGACGGCCGCGACTTGATGCGCACATACCAGTCGCGCGCCGCCGGAAAATCCGCCCACCGCACCTCACCCATATAGTCGAGCACCGAAAGCACGCCGGCGGCGGCGAGATCGGCATAGGTGAGGCGGTCGCCAGCCAGCCAGTTTCGCGTGCCGGCAAGCCAGTTCACATATTTCATGTGAATGCGCACATTCGACCGCGCCGCGCGGATGGCGCCCGAATCGGGCGAGCCGCCGCCCTGCTCGGCGTTCATCTGCGGCTTCAGGGCGCGTTCACGCACGAGATGCCGCGCCGCCTCGTTCTCGGCCTTCGACAGGAACCAGTCGACCAGACGCCTGATCTCGGCGCGATCGAACGGATCGTCGGCGAACAGCCTGCGGTCACGCTTCAGCACGCCGCGCGTTTCGTCCAGATATTCCGCGATCACCTGCGCCCCGGACAGGGGCGCGTCATTCTCGGCCAGCAGCACGGGCACCTGTCCGGCCGGGTTGAGCGTCAGGAACTCCTTGCGCCGCGTCCACGGCTTTTCCTCGATCAACTGAAGCTCCTCGCCATACTCGCCGAACACGAGGCGCACGAAGCGGCAGCCGGGAAAGAGCGGATGGTGAAAGAGCGTCAGCATGGCGCGGTCAATGGCATGAAGCCCCAGCCCTTTTCAAGGCGGCTGAAAGACACGTTTCCTTCACGCTCATTCGGCACTAGTAGCAAGCCCTCACCGACCAGCGCCGATTCGCCCAAGCGAGACAGAATGGAAAACCAGACGATCATCGGGGCGCTGCTGCTCGGCCTTCTGGAGGGGCTGACCGAGTTCATTCCCGTCTCCTCGACCGGCCACATCCTGCTGGCGGGCCATTTCCTCGGCTTCGAATCGACCGGCAAGGCCTTCGAGGTGCTGATCCAGCTCGGCGCGATCCTGGCCATCCTGTCGGTCTATTTCGGCAGGCTGTGGCGCGTGGCGCTTGATCTGCCGAGCAGCCCCCGGGCGCGCAACTTCGTCCTCGGCATCCTGATCGCCTTCCTGCCGGCCGCCGTCATCGGCGCGCTGGCGCACAGCTTCATCAAGGAGGTGCTGTTCGAGACGCCGATGGTGATCTGCGTCATGCTGATCCTGGGCGGGATCATCCTGTTGTGGGTCGACCGGACCGAATTCGAGGTGCGCCATCACGACGCGATGGAACTGACGCCGTCGATCTGCTTCCGCATCGGGCTGTTCCAGTGCCTGGCCATGATCCCCGGCACCTCGCGCTCCGGCGCCACCATCGTCGGCGCGCTCCTGATGGGGGTCGAAAAGCGCGCGGCGGCCGAGTTCTCCTTCTTCCTGGCCATGCCGACCATGGCCGGCGCCTTCGCCTACGACCTGTTCAAGAACCGCGACATCCTTTCGGCGGCCGACCTGCCGATCATCGTCACGGGCTTCATCGCGGCCTTCTTCGCCGCGATCGTTGTGGTGCGCTCGCTGCTCGATTTCGTCTCGAAGCGGGGCTATGCGCCCTTCGGCTGGTGGCGGCTCATCATCGGCACGGCGGGGCTGATCGGGTTGCTGGTTTGGGGCTGAGAGTTAGAGCGCCGCCGACGCCGCCTGCCACAGCATGTGGACCGCCAGCAGCGTCAGCCCGAGCCTGAACCAGCGCCGGAACAGGTCCTCCGGCATGCGTTCCAGAAGCGTCGTGCCGTAGATCGTGCCCAGATAGCCCGACAGGATCATCGCCAGGACGAGCGGCGCCCATGCCGCGAAGGCGAAGCCGGCGACCGCGAAGACGACGAGCTTGAACGCATGCTGAGAGATCATGACGGCGCCATGCGTGGCGACCAGCGCCTTGCGGTCGTCGGCGAAGAAGCGCGCCAGGATCGCAGAAAGCAGCGGCCCCGTCGCGCCGACGAACATGCCAAGGAGCGCCAGCCCCGCGCTGGCCACGGTCAGCAGAGGCCGGCTCACCACCTCCAGCTTCGGCAGTCTCGCCCAGGTGATGGCGATGATGAAGAGGCCGAGGACGAGCTTGAGCACCGCGTCCGGCAACTGGATCACGACGAACACGCCGGCGATCGCCCCCACGACGCTGCCGGCCGCGAAGGGCATGACGATATCCATGCGCACATGCGCGCGCTGGTGCCATGCCCGTCCGGCATTGGAGCCGAGCTGTACGGCGCCGTGAACGGGTATCAGTTGCGCGACCGGCACGAAGACGCCCATCAGGGCCAGCATTGCCAGCCCGCCGCCGACCCCGAACGCGGCCGTCAAAGCCGACGTGAAGAAGCTGGCGATGACCAGGATCGTCGCGGCGACGGCCGACAGCCCGTCCGGCAGAAAGCCGCCCAGCATGCGCGCGGGATCAGGCGATGCGATCGCGCGAATACTGGCCAGCGATCTTGTAGCGCCACAGGAAGGTCGGCAGCATCGCGTCGAGCGATAGCGGCCTGATCCCGATCCCCTCCAGCGTGCGCCCCTCCTCCATCGCCGCCTGCGAGACGACGTTGTCGGACTTGAGCAAGCGCACCTGGTCCTCGGTCAGAAGCGGATTGGGCAGCATGCCGAGCATCTTGCCCTGCAGCGACGCGACGGACCACGGTATCGAAACGAGAATCCGCCTGCGATCAATGATCTCCAGCAGCTTTTCCATGCATTCGCGGAAGGTGAGCACGTCCGGCCCACCCAGTTCCCACGTCCTGCCGGGCGCCAGCTTGCCGTCGACATCGCGCGCGATCGCCTCGGCGACGTCGCCGACATAGACCGGCTGGAACTTCGTCACGCCGCCGCCGATCAGCGGCAACGCCGGCGAAATCCGTGCCATGTTGGCGAACTTGTTGAAGAAGTCGTCTTCCGGACCGAACATGATCGAGGGACGAATGATAGCCGTGTCAGGCAGCGTCTCGCGCACCGCCGCCTCGCCCTGCGCCTTGGTGCGGGCATAGATCGCCTCGGATTCGGCGTCGGCGCCGATGGCCGAGACATGGGTGAGCCGCGTGCCGGCGGCGCGCGCCGCCTCCGCCACCGCGCGGGCGCCGAAATCCTGGACGGCGCTGAATCTCTGCCGCCCGCTCTCGAACAGGATGCCGACGAGGTTGACGACGTGGTCCGCGCCGTCGACGGCCCTGTCGACCGACCACCGCACCCGCAGATTGGCCTGCATGGCGTGAATCTGGCCGACATTGCCGAGCGGCTGGAGATGCCCCGCCAGATCGGGCCGCCGCACGGCCGCCCGCACCAGATAACCACGACGTGCGAGCGCGCGCACGACATGCCTGCCGAGGAAGCCGGAACCGCCGAACACGGTCACAAGCCGGGGCGTGGGGTGGATGTCGGTCATGGCCTGGCCCTCTCGAAGTGCGCTCGCCGCTTCATAGTGATTTTCGTCCGAAGGGCAAAGGGTTCAGCCGCGCAGGATCGGCCGCGTCAGGCAGGTGGGCCCGCCTTCGCAGGGAATGCACAGCGCATCGGCCTCGAAGGTTTCCACCGCGCAGCCGGCGGCCTCCATCGCCGCCTTTGTCCTGGGAAAGCCGGCCACCGCGATCGCCTTCATCGGCGCCACCGCCAGCACGTTGAGCGACAGGCCGACCGAGGCATGGAACTCGTCGGCGTCACCCTCGACCAGGCGGATGCCGCGACGCCGCAGTTCCTGCCAGAGCGGCGCGGGCAGAAGCGGCGAGAACACCAGCGCGCAATCGTCGGCCAGAGGGCTGATCACCGACATGAGGTGCAGGCAGGCCTCCTCGCCGTGCCAGAGCGGCAGGTCGTAGCCAAAGACAGATACGCCGACCCGGCCCAGCAAGTTCGCCAGTTGCTGGATGCCCTCCTGGTTGGTGCGCACACCGCGCCCGACCGCCAGCGTGTTCCGGTCGAGCCAGACGCAGTCGCCGCCCTCCACCGTTCCGGGAGCCTCGATTCGGCCGAGTTCGGGGATACCCAGCGCGGCGTAGGTCCTGGCGTGAAGGTCCGGCTCCGGCGACCGCAGCGGCTTGCCCATCCTCAGGATCACCGCGCCCTGGTCGGTCATCAGCGAGGGGTCGTGCGTGAAGACCGAATCGGCCAGACCGTCCTCGTCGTCCTCCACCCATTCGACCGTCGCGCCTGACGCGCTCACCAGGGCGGCGAGCGCGGCGTGCTGGTCGGCCGCCCGCGCCGCGTCGAAACCCGCGCCGTAATGCCAGCGGGCCGGGTCGGCGCCGCGCATGGCATTGTTCGCCGACCGCATCAGCACGCGCTTGAGCGGCCCGGCCATGGACTGCGATCCCCACATTATCGTCACGGCTATTTCCCCTGTTGCCGCGCGGTGGTAGCCGCAGCCCTGACGCCGCGCAAGGTTGACGCGGCGCGCCCGAGGCGATTTGCTGGCGCCGTGGGTACCGGGTTCAGACACAGGCGCAACAGCCGTTTCCTTCGCCGCTTCCGATGGGAGCGGCGCCGATGACCGTTGCCGCCGAAGCAGCGTCGCAAGCGCAAAGAGAGGCGAAGGCCGAGGCGGCCGAGGCGGCCGAGGCCATCCATGTCGAGGATCTCCACAAGCATTTCGGCCGGCTCGAGGTTCTCAAGGGCGTCTCGCTGACCGCCCGCGACGGCGAGGTCGTGGCCATCATCGGCGGCTCGGGTTCCGGCAAGTCGACGCTGCTTCGCTGCATCAACATGCTCGAAAACCCGACCAGCGGTCTGGTTCGGGTCAATGGCGAGGAAATAAAGCTCAAACCCGACGGCCATGGCGGGTCGGTTCCGGCCGACCGCAGGCAGATAGAGCGCATCCGCTCGAAGCTGGGCATGGTCTTCCAGAGCTTCAATCTTTGGAGCCACATGACGCTGCTGGAGAACGTCATCGAGGTCCCGGTCCACGTGCTCGGCGAGCGCAAGGCCGAGGCGGTCGAACGCGCGGAGCGGCTGCTCGCGGGCGTCGGCCTGGCGGACAAGCGTGACACCTATCCCGCTTTCCTGTCGGGCGGCCAGCAGCAGCGGGGCGCGATCGCCCGCGCGCTCGCCATCCAGCCGCGCGTCATGCTCTTCGACGAGCCGACCTCGGCGCTCGATCCCGAACTCGTTGGCGAGGTGCTTCGGGTGATCGCAGACCTGGCGGCCGAGGGCCGCACCATGATCCTGGTGACTCACGAGATGAAGTTCGCGCGCGAAGTCGCCAGCCACGTTATCTTTCTTCACAACGGCCTGGTGGAGGAGGAAGGGCCGCCGGAGAGGCTTTTCGGCGCGCCCAAATCCGATCGGCTCAAACAGTTCCTGCGTACGGTCTCGTGACCGGCGCCAACCCGCCCGAAACCAAAAAGGGGAACCGACATGAAGAAACTTCTCACTATCGCGCTCGCGGCCGGCATTGCCGCATTCGCCGGCGCGGCCTCGGCGCAATCGGTCAAGGTCGGCATCGCGGCCGAACCCTATCCGCCCTTCGCCTCGCCTTCGGCGGGCGGCGAATGGGAAGGCTGGGAGGTGGAGATCGCCATGGCGATCTGCGAGGCGGCCGAACTCGACTGCGTGATCACCCCGGTCTCCTGGGACGGGATCATCCCGGCCCTCACCTCGGGCCGCATCGACACGATCATGGCCTCGATGTCGATCACCGCCGAGCGCATGGAAACGATCGACTTCTCCGACAAGTACTACAACACCCCGACCGCCATAGCCGGGCCGAAGGGCACCGAAATGGACGCGACGCCGGAAGGGCTCGAAGGCAAGATCCTCGGCGTCCAGGTGTCCACCGTCCATGAGAACTACGCCAACAAGCACTTCAAGGACACGGCCGCCGAGATCAAGGTCTACCAGACGCAGGACGAGGCCAACCAGGACCTCGCCGCCGGCCGCATCGACGCCACCCAGGCCGATTCGATCGCGCTGGACGCCTTCCTCGAAAGCGATCAGGGCCAGGCCTGCTGCGAGATCAAGGGAACCGTCGCGCCCGATGAGGACATCCTGGGACCGGGCGTCGGCGCGGGCCTGCGCAAGGGCGACGACGAGCTGAAGGAAAAGATCAACGCCGGCATCGCCGCGATCCGCGAAAGCGGCAAATACGAGGAGATCTCGGCGAAATATTTCGACTTCGACATCTACGGGGATTGAGAGGCGGTCGGCGCCACTTCCGACCCACCAGCGCCGCCCCTCACCTGCCTGCCGGCATCCTCTCCCCGTGAAGGACGGGGAGAGGAGAACAGCGGCCACGCCGGCGGGCCCCGTTCCTCGTCCTTGCCGGCGAGTGGGTAAGGGTGGGGCAGTGCCAAAGCGTCCAACAGGCGAGCGACGTCCATCGAACCCCTCCTCCCCTTCCTCCAGACCGGCATATTCGAGCTGCTGGCGCCCACGCCACCCGGCTGGGGCGGCAATCTGCTGCGCGGACTGGCCAACTCGGTCCAGATCGCGGCCGGCGCCTTCGGGCTCGGCCTGCTGATCGGCACCGGCGGCGCCTGGGGCAAGCTTTATGGAGGTCCCGTCGCGCGGGACCTGCTGGAGATCTACACCACCGTGGTGCGGGCCGTGCCGGAACTGGTGCTGATACTCATCATCTACTATGCCGGCACGGACCTCCTCAACCGCGGCCTCGCCTCCCTCGGCGCCGGCCCGGTCGAGGTGTCGGGCCGCATGGCCGGCATCGTGGTGCTGGGCATCGTCCAGGGCGCCTACGCCACGGAAGTCCTGCGCGGCGCGATCCTGGCCGTGCCGCAGGGCCAGATCGAGGCGGGACGGGCCTATGGCATGGGGTCCTGGCTTCTCATGCGCCGCATCACCCTGCCCGCCATGCTGCCATTCGCCATTCCGGGACTGGCCAATCTGTGGCTGATCGCCACCAAGGACACCGCCCTGCTGGCCGTGGTGGGCTTCAACGAGCTGACGCTGGAGACACGCCAGGCCGCGGGCGCGACCAAGGCCTATTTCACCTTCTTCATCGCCGCCGGCATGCTCTATCTGGCGCTGACGCTGGTTTCCAACATCGTCATCAGGCGCGTCGAGCGCCGCTCCCGGCGCGGCCTGCCGATCGTGGGAGAGCCGCGATGACAGCGTGGATGAAGCCGCACCGCATCGCGCTGCTGGTCCTCGCGGCGGCCCCGTTCGCGCTCGCCGCGACCGGTATGCGGTGGGACTGGATTCCGGATTATTCGGACCTCATCGTCGCCGGGCTCTGGCGCACCATCTGGATCCTGGTGGTGACCTGCGTACTGGGCTTCATGCTGGCGGTGCCGCTGGGGCTCGCGCAGGCCGCTGGTCCATGGTGGCTGGCCAGGCCGGCCGGCGCGTTCTGCACCGTCATCCGCGGCACGCCGCTGCTGCTCCAGCTCTGGCTGCTCTATTTCGGCCTCGGCTCGCTCTTTCCGCAATATCCCTGGATCCGCGAATCGGAACTGTGGCCCTATCTGCGCCAGGCATGGCCCTATGCGGTCCTGACGCTGACGCTGTCCTTCGCGGGCTATGAGGGCGAGGTCATGCGCGGCGCCTTCGCGGGCGTTCCGCGCGGCCAGATCGAAGCCGCCCGCGCCTTCGGGATGCGCCGCTTCACCATCCTGCGGCGCATCTGGCTGCCGCAGGCCATCCAGCGCGCCCTGCCGACGCTGGCCGGAGAAACCGTCCTGCAGATGAAGGCGACACCGCTGGTCGCCACGATCACGGTCATCGACATCTATGCGGTGTCGACCCGCGTGCGGCAGGACACCTACATCATCTACGAGCCGCTGCTTCTGCTGGCCCTGGTCTACATGATCATCGCCGGCGTGATTGTCCTTCTTTTCCGCCGGCTGGAGGCGCGGCTACCGGCCCGCCTCGGGTGACTCGACGCCTAGCGGATGCGCCCCTTGCCGTCCGAGATTTCGATCGTCTCGGCGCCGGTCAGCGCCTCGCGGTCGCCATTCGGCATCGTGACGAAACAGCCGCCCGGGCAGAAGTTCACTGTCTCGCCGGCCGCGATCACAAGCTCCCGCTGGGAGCCGCCTTCGGTGACCAGAAGCGTGCGCGATTCCGCGTCCATGTTGATCGCGCTCGCGGCCAGGGAGGCGCCCGCGCTTGTCAGCGCCAAAGCCACGCCGAGACCGATAACAACTGTCTTCATCATCGTGCCGGCGTTGCCGCCGCCTCCGTTGCCCACGGGGCGACATCGCCCCTTTTCGGCGATCTTATAGGAGCGGCGAGGTGAACGGCAACTGAACGGGTATCGCACCCCGCGCGGCCGGTCGCTATGCTGGCCCGGAGACATCGGAGCGGGGGAATAATGGAGAACGGCGCGGACCACGTCTGGCTCAAGGACGCAATCGTGTTCCTGTTCGCGGCCGGCCTCGTCGTGCCGCTGCTCAGGCGAGCACGGGTCGCGCCGGTGCTGGGCTTTCTGCTGGCGGGCGTCGCGCTCGGCCCGTTCGGCGCGGGCGCGCTCGCCGAGACATGGCCGGTGATCGGCATCGTCTCGATTGCCGATCCCGAGGCGGCGACGCCATTCGCGGAACTCGGCGTGCTGTTCCTGCTTTTCCTTCTCGGGCTGGAACTGTCCTTCGACAGGTTGTGGGCGCTGCGGCGCGCGGTCTTCGGAGCGGGCGGGCTGCAGGTGGCGGTCAGCGCCGCCGCCATCGCCGTGGGCTGCGTGTGGATTGGCCTCGCCGCGCCCGCCGCCATCGCGGTCGGTCTCGCCCTGGCCCTGTCCTCGACGGCCATCGTCATGCAGGTGCTCAACGACGAAAGGCGCGCCGCCAAGCCGGTCGGACGGGCCGCGCTCGCCGTGCTCCTGTTCCAGGACGTGATGGTCGCTCCGATCCTGATCCTGGTCGGCTTTCTCGGTCGCGAGACCGACACCGGGCTTGTCTGGACCCTGCTGGACGCTCTGTTCCGGGGCGTGCTGGCGGTCGGCCTGATCTTCCTCATCGGCCGGTACCTGCTGCGCCCCGCGTTCAGGCTCGCGGCGGGCGCGGGCGGGCGCGACTTCCTCATGGCGATCACGCTGCTCACCGTCATCGGCGGCGCCATGATCACCGCCGGCGCCGGCCTTTCGCTTCCGCTGGGCGCGTTCCTGGCCGGGCTGCTGCTTGGCGAGACCGAGTTCAAGCATCAGACCGACGTCGACCTCGAACCGTTCAAGGGATTGCTTCTGGGCCTGTTCTTCATGACTGTCGGCATGAGTCTCGATCTCGCCGCCGTGTGGGACAATGTCTGGATCGTGCTGTTTGGGCTCCTGGTCCTGCTGCCGGTCAAGGGCGCGATCGCCTATGCCGCCTGCCGGCTGTTCGCCGGCGACCGGGCGCTGTCCATCGAGACGGCCTTCCTGCTGGCCTCGGCCGGCGAGTTCGCCTTCGTGGTCGTGCGGGCCGCCACCGGCGCCGGCGTCTTCGATGGACCGACCGGCACGATCGTCTCCGCGATCGTGGGCCTGTCGATGCTGTGCGCGCCGCTGCTCGGCCGTGCCGGCCGGCTTGCCGCGTCGCGATACGCCGAAAAGGCGCCCGACGCGCCGCCGCCCGACTTCTCGGGCCTGTCGGGCCATGTCGTGATCGCCGGCTTCGGGCGGGTGGGCCGCACCATCGCGCGCATCCTGAACACCGAGGAGGCCGAGATCGTCGCGCTCGAACGCAGCCAGGACGCCGTAACGGCGGCAAGCAAGGGGGGCTGGCGAATATGGCTGGGTGACGCCTCGCGGCCTGAAATCCTCGAAAAGGCCGGCGCGGAAGGCGCCAGCCTGTTCATCGTCACGGTCGACAATTCCGACGACGCCGAACGCATGGTCAAGGCGATCCGCGCCGTTCGACGCGACGCGCCGGTGCTCGCCCGCGCGCGCGATTCCGACCATGCGCGCAGGCTGGCCGAAGCCGGCGCGACATGGGTCATTCCCGATGCGATCGAAGCGGGGCTTCAACTCGCCGGGCGCGCGCTGGAGGAATACGGTTACGCGGCCGAGACGATCCGCGACCGCATCACGGTCGAGCGCGACGAGGAATATCGCCGCGAGGTCCAGGTCACGCGGGACGGATGACCGTCACGCCTGCTTAGGCCTGCGCCGGGACCGCGCCGGGGCGGGTTTTGGAGCGGCCTCGGTGCGGATCACCACGCCGTCGGCCGATTTGAGGTGGAGATCGCGCTGCGCGAACGGAATCTCGATGCCCTCCTGGGTGAACCGTTCCAGGATCGCGAAGCGGAGATCGTTCTTGACCAGCAGCGTGTTGGAGATGTCGGCCAGGAACACGCGAACCTCGAAATCCAACGAAGACTCACCGAAATTGGCGAACAGCACGAAGGGCTCGGGATTCTTCAGCGCCAGCGGATGCGAGGTCACGATCTCGGTGAGGATTGTGTGCACCTTGCGTACGTCCGTCCCATAGGCCACGCCGACCGGAACCTCCACCCGTCCGAGCTTGTTCTTGTGCGTCCAGTTGCCGACCGCGGAGTTGATCAGGTCCGAATTCGGCAGGATCACCGTCTGGCGCTGGAAGGTCTCGATCTCCGTCGCCCGCACATTGATCTTCTTGACCGTGCCCTCGACGCCGCCGGCCACGATCCAGTCGCCCGCCTTGAACGGCCGCTCGGCCAGGAGAATCAGCCCCGAAACGAAGTTCGACACCACGTTCTGCAGGCCGAAGCCGATGCCGAGCGACAGCGCGCCGGCGACGAGCGCCAGGCTGGAAAGGTCGATGCCGGCGGCCGACACGCCGATCAGCGCCGCCAGCGCGATGCCCGCATAGCCGACCGCCGTGCGGATGGAGTTGCGCACGCCGGCATCCATGCGGCCACGCGCCATGACCTTGCCGTCGAGCCAGCCCTGGAAGCCGCGCGTCAGGAAATAGCCGATGATGAAGACGAGGATGCCGCTGAAGATGCCAAGCGGAGAGATCGTTATCGTGCCGATCGTGACGCCCTGTGCCAGACGGTAGATCCAGCCCTGGATGTCGCCCCACTGGAAGCCCCACTGGAACAGGATGAGCGGCAGGCCCAACAGGATGATGAGGACGTTGGCGGCTATCGAGACGACGAGGCCGATCTGGTCGGTCGTCGTCTCGTCGAACTTGAAGCGCTCTTCGAGCCTGCGGCCCAGCGCGGTGTGGGCGAAGGCGCCTTCCTGGGAGATCGCATTGGCCGACAGGAAGCCGATATACATCGTCGCAGCGATCGCACCGGTGACCACGATCTGCTGCGAGACGAACCGCGCCAGGCCGATATAGCCAAGCAGCGCGGCCGCGATCGTCGCGCCGCCAAGGATGAACAGCACCGCGCGCAGCCAGCCCGGCCAGGCGACCGACCCGCCGTCCTCGTCCTGATAGGGTTTGACGAGGCCGATGAGGATGACGAACACGCCGACCAGCACCGTCGCCACCAGGCTCTTGGCGACCGACAACGACAGCGGCGAGCCGAAGACCTCGTTGATCTGATTGAGCAGGGCGTCGAGGCCGGTGATGGCGGCCGTGGCGCTGACCAGCCACAACAGCATGCTCGCCGGCCTCGAACCAATGCCCACCAGCCGCCAGTTCGGAAGCTTCGGCGACAGAACCGCGGCGGCGAGCCGATGGACGAAGAACACCACCGACACCACCGTGACCAGCGAAAGCATGACGGCGCGGATGTCCGGCCGATAAATGTCGAAGAAATCGAAGAAATAGAATCCCGAGAACAGGAAGACCGCGAAGGCCAGCGCCGGCAGCAATGTCGCCCAGAACGCCACCGACAGGCGGCTGAGATAGGACGGTTCCTCCTTCAGCGGATCGGCGGTGATCAGGCCGCCGAAGAGCCGCCGTCCCCCGACCAGCAGCACGACGGCGCACAATGCCGCCAGCAGGGTCGCCATCAGAGCCGAGGTCAGCTTGAACCTGACGACATGGCGGGCCCAGGAGGCGAAGGCGTTCCAGACATCGACCGCCTCGACGCCCAGTTCCTCCAGCGCGTCACCGCCCAGCGCGAAGTCGAGATCGTACCGCTTTGACAGCGTGTTCGCGAACAGGTCGCGACGCATCGTGGAGATGGTGTCGACGAGCTGGTTGGCACGGATCGAGGTCGATTCGGCCTTACCGATGAGGGCGTTGATCTCGGCCTTCTCGGCGTTCAGCGCCCGCCGTTCCTCCGCCACGACCGCGGGTTCGGGCGGCTGCCCTTCGATGGGAGGAGCGCCGATCTGTTCCAGCCTCGCATTGATCTCGGCCAGGCGCGGACGAAACCTGACGCTGGCTTCCAGAAGCTCGCGCGCCAGCTGCTCCAGTTCCAGCCGCAGCTCGACAAGCCGCTCGTCGTTCTCGGCGGCGGCCTGCACGGCGCGCGTCAGCTCTTCGGAGCGGAGCGCGAGCCGGTCGATGGTCGCTTCCTGCCGCTGGACGAGGGAGGCGGGTTCCTGTGCGTGGAGAGGCGCCGGCGCCTGGAACCAGACCAGTGCCGCGAGAACGACATGAAGCAGAAGTCTGGTCAGGAACCGCAAATCACCCTCATATGCCGCCTTCGCCGTCGATACGCGAGCAGGAAGCATGCGGCAAGCTTCGGCGGGGTCGGTCTTGCGAAAGCCCGCGGCGTATTTTTGACCCTCGGCCGCATGGCGGGTGTCTAGTCTCGCGGCCGCTTCCGGGGCAGGATGGCGTCATGAAGGAATATTCGGCGTTCTCGGTTCTGAGAAACGCATTCACCGGCAACCGCGACTGGAAGCCCGCCTGGCGCAAGGCGGAGCCGAAACCCGCCTATGACGTCGTCATCGTCGGCGGCGGAGGACACGGGCTGGCGACCGCCTATTATCTGGCCAGCGAGCACGGGCTGACGAATGTCGCGGTGCTGGAAAAGGGCTGGCTCGGCTCCGGCAATGTCGGCCGCAACACGACCATCGTGCGCTCCAACTACCTTTTGCCGGCCAACACCGCCTTCTACGAGCATTCCATGAAGCTGTGGGAGGAGCTTTCGCACGAGCTCAACTACAACGTCATGTTCTCGCAGCGCGGCGTGCTCAACCTCGCACATTCGCCGTCGCAGATGGACGACTATGCCCGGCGCGGCAACGCGATGCGCCATGCCGGCATCGACGCCGAGCTGGTCAGCCCCGAACGCATCGCGCGCCTGGTGCCGGGCCTCGACCTCTCGCCCGAGGCGCGCTTTCCGGTCGTCGGCGGGCTGCTGCAGCCGCGCGGCGGCACGGCGCGCCACGACGCGGTCGCCTGGGGCTATGCGCGCGGTGCCGATCGCAGAGGCGTCGACATCATCGAGAACTGCGAGGTCACCGGCTTCCTGCGCGAGGGCGAGCGTGTCGTCGGCGTAGCCACCTCGCGCGGCGAAATCCGCGCGGCCAAGGTCGCCGTCGCCGTCGCCGGCTCGACCGGACAGGTCATGAAGCTCGCCGGCATAGAGAACCTGCCGATCGAAAGCCATGTGCTGCAGGCCTTCGTATCGGAAGCGCTCAAGCCGCTGATCGACACCGTCATCACCTTCGGCGCAGGGCATCTCTACGTGTCGCAGTCCGACAAGGGCGGGCTGGTCTTCGGCGGCGACATCGACGGCTACAATTCCTATGCCCAGCGCGGCAACCTGCCGGTCGTCGAGGACGTCATGAGCGAACTCGTCGCGCTGTTTCCCGGCGTCGCGCGGGTGCGCCTGCTGCGCTCCTGGGGCGGCATCATGGACATGTCGATGGACGGCTCGCCGATCATCACCACCGGCCCGCTGCCGGGCATGTATCTCAACAGCGGCTGGTGCTATGGCGGCTTCAAGGCGACGCCCGCCTCCGGCTGGTGCTTCGCCTGGACGATCGCGCGCGACGAGCCGCATCCCCTCAACGCCGCCTTCTCGCTCGACCGGTTCCGGCGCGGCCTCGTCATCGACGAGAAGGGCCAGGGCGCGACGCCGAGGCTGCATTGATGAAGACGCAGGTGAAGCACGTCAAATATTCCGGGGAGTCTGGGATTCCATGCTGATCCCCTGCCCGTATTGCGGCCCGCGCGACGTCGGCGAATTCACCTATCAGGGCGACGCCAACCGCGTCCGCCCGGCCCTCGACGCACCACGGGCCGAGTGGGAAACCTTCGTCTATGAGCGCGTCAACACGGCCGGGCCGCATCGCGAGCACTGGCAGCATTCGGGCGGCTGCCGCGCCCATCTGACCGTGGTGCGCGACACGCTCACTCACCACGTCCTGTCGGCCGAATTCGTCAGGCCCGGCCCCGTCGCGAAGGCAGGCTCATGACGATGCGCCGCGCCTCCAGCGGCGGGCGGATCGACCGGACCCGCACCGTTCGCTTCACCTTCGACGGCAAGGCCTATACGGGCCATGCCGGGGACACGCTCGCCTCGGCGCTGATGGCGGCGGGCGTTTCCGTCTTCGCCCGCTCCTTCAAATATCATCGCCCGCGTGGCGTGTTCGCCTGCGGGCCGGACGAGCCGAACGCGCTGGTGACGCTCATTTCCGAGGGCGTGCGCGAGCCGAACGTGCAGGCGACCCTGGTCGAGATATTCGATGGGCTGGACGCCGAGAGCCAGAACCGGTTTCCCTCGCTCGGCTTCGACATCGGCGCCGTCAATGGCCTTGCCGGGCCGCTGATTTCCGCCGGCTTCTACTACAAGACCTTCATGGGGCCGGTGGTCGGATCCATCAGGGGCACCAGGGCCTGGATGCTGGCCGAAAAGGCGATCCGGCGCGCGGCCGGCCTCGGACGCGCCGGCCATGCACCCGATCCGGCGCGCTATGAGCGCGTCAACGCCTTCTGCGACACGCTGGTGGTCGGATCGGGTCCGGCGGGGCTCGTCGCGGCCGAGAGCGCGGCGGCGGCGGGCGGCCGTGTGATCCTTGCCGATCTCGACGCAACGATGGGCGGTTCGGCGAAATGGTCGTCGGCCATGATCGACGGCAGGCCCGCCGCCGAGTGGGCCGCCGGGCGCGTCGCCGCGCTCGAGGCGATGCCCAATGTCCGCCTCCTGCCGCGCACGACCGTCTGGGGCTATTATGACGGCAACACGCTGGCCGCGACGGAGCGGGTCTCCGATCACAAGTCCTCGCGCGCCAAGGGCGAGCCGCGCCAGCGAAGCTGGACGATCCGCGCCGGCGCGGCCGTGCTGGCCACGGGCGCGCAGGAGCGACCGATCGTCTTTCCCGGCAACGACCGCCCGGGTGTCATGCTCGCCGGCGCGGCACTGCGCCATGCGGGCGAATTCGCCGTACTGCCCGCCGGCCCCGTCGTCATCTTCACCAACAATGACAGCGCCTACACGGCCGCGGCCGGCCTGGCCGAGGCGGGCGCCGAAATCGCCGCGATCGTCGACGTACGCCCGGAGACGTCCGATGCCGCACGCGCGCTCGCCGATAAGGCAGGTGGTGAATTGCTCACCGGCCACGCGATCGTCCACACGCATGGCGGCAAGGCGCTTTCCTCCGTCTCGGTCCGCCGTTTCACGCTGGAATCCGGCACCTTCTCCGGCGAGACGCGCCGCATCGAGGCTGGCTGCCTCGCCGTCTCGGGCGGCTGGTCGCCGATGATCCACCTCGCCAGCCAGGCTGGCGGCAAGCCGGCCTGGAGCGAGACCCTTCAGGCATTCCTGCCTCCCGAGCCGACACAGGACTGGACAGCCGTCGGCGCGGCCGATGGCACGTTCCGCCTCGCAGACATAGTCACGGGCGCCGAAGCACCCGAACTCGATCCCGCGCCCGCGCCGTGCCTGGAAATCGCCTCGCCCGGCAAGGCCTTCGTCGATTTCCAGCATGACGTCACGGCCGACGACGTGCGCCTTGCCCATCGCGAGGGCTTCGCGTCGGTCGAGCATCTCAAGCGCTATACCACGCTCGGCATGGCGACCGACCAGGGCCGCACCTCCAACATCCCCGGCATGGCGATCCTGGCGGCAGCGACCGGCAGGACCATCGCCGAGACGGGAACGACGCGCTTTCGCCCGCCTTTCTCGCCCGTCTCGATCGCCGCGATCGCGGCCGACCGGCACGGCGACCTGCGCCCCGAACGCCGCACGCCGCTGCATGACTGGCATGTCGAGCGCGGCGCGATCATGCAGCCCGCGGGCTTGTGGTTCCGCCCCCGGATCTACGGCGATCCAGGCGAGACGGTCGAGCAGGCCTATGTGCGCGAGGCGAAGGCCGTGCGCGAACGAGTCGGCATCGTCGACGTCTCGACGCTGGGCAAGATCGCCGTGCAGGGACCGGACGCGGCCGCCTTCCTCGACCGGGTCTACACCAACATGTTCTCGACGCTGAAGGTCGGCCGCGCCCGCTACGGCCTGATGCTGCGCGAGGATGGCTTCGCCTATGACGACGGCACTACCTGGCGGCTTTCCGAGACCGACTTCCTGATGACCACCACGACCGCCAATGCCGGCAGGGTCATGCAGAACCTGGAATACTGGCTCGACACCGCCTGGCCCGACCTGCGCGTGGCGCTGACCTCCGTCACCGACCAGTGGGCGGGCGCGGCAGTGGCCGGGCCGAAGTCACGCGAGGTTCTCGCCGCCTGCGTCACCGGCACGGGCCTCGACGACGACGCCCTGCCCTTCATGGGCATCGTCCATGGCGAGATCGCAGGGGTGCCGGTCATGATCTGCCGGCTCTCCTTCTCTGGCGAACTCGCCTATGAGGTCTATTGCGGCGCGGGACATGGCCGTCATGTCTGGGAAGCGCTGATGGAAGCGGGCGAGCCTCATCACATCGTACCCTACGGGCTGGAGGCGCTGGGCACGCTGCGCATCGAGAAGGGCCACGTCACCGCCACCGAGATCGATGGGCGCACCACCGCGCGTGACCTCCATCTTGACTGGATGCTGTCAGGGAAGAAGCCATTCATCGGCTCGGCCTTGATGGATCGCGAGGCTCTTCTGGCACCCGATCGGCTCGGTCTGGTCGGCCTCGTCTCGCTCGACGGGCGCGCGCTCACTGCCGGCGCCCACATCGTCGAGCGTGGCGACCGCGAAGCACGCGATTCCATCGGTCATGTCACGGCGGTGTGCTTCTCGCCGGCGCTCGGCAAATATGTCGGCCTGGCGCTGATCAGGGGCGGCAAGGCGCGGATCGGGAGCCGCGCGCATCTGTCCGACCCGCTGCGCGACCGGTTCGGACCGGTTGAGATCGTCAGCCATCATTTCTTCGACCCAGATGGGAGCCGCATGCATGGCTGAGCCGCTCTCACCGCTTGGCGACGCCTGGCGTCCCGGCTCGCACGGCAATTTCAGGGACGGGACCGGCGTGACGCTCACCGAGACCCGTCCCGGCTCCATCGTGCAGGTCACGGCCTGGCCTGACACCGACGACGCCGTGCGCGCCGCGATCCGGGACAGCGTTACGCTGGACCTCCCAGCCATGCCGGGTTCCGGCGTCGCCGGCGAGGCACTCTCGGGCTTCGGGATCGGGCCGGGCCGCTATCTGCTGGCGGGTTCGACGGAGGGGCTTGAAACGAAACTGCGCGCCGCGATCGCGCCGGAGACCGGAGCGGTCACGGATCTGTCCCACGGCCGCGCCGCCTTTCGCATCCAGGGCGAAAGCGCCGAATGGGTCCTGTCGAAGCTCTTCGCGCTCGATTTCGCCGAGGCGGCCTTTCCGCTCGGTCATGGCCGCGCCACGCAGCACCATCACGACATCACCGCCCTGATCCAGCGCACCGCGCCGGACGGCTTCGACCTCTACTTCTTCCGTTCCTTCGCGCGCTCATTCTGGCATGCGCTCTGCCGCGCCTGCGAGGATGTCGGCTACGAGGTGCGCTGACCGACGATCCCACGGCTGTGCCTGATCTCCAGCACCTGCACCGCCTTCGGCAGCTCGATGAGATACTCCTTGTCGCGCGGCAGGTGATGGATGTCGCGTGGATCGGCCCCAGTGAAAGACGCCATGTCCTCGACGGTCGCCCAATATGAGATCGTGACGAATTCGGTCTCGCCGTCGCGGTCCTCGCGGAAGGTCTGCACCCCCATCGCCTTTTCGATCAGGGGCTTGATACCGACTTCGTAGTTGTAGGCCTCGTATTCGTCCGCAATCTCGTGCCTTGTGCGCCCGCGCCACACGCGGGCGATCCCCGGCATGCCGTTTCGTTCAGTCATGGCTTCGCCTCCTTTGCGGGAGGTCAACGGCCCGCCGGGCTTATCGCTCCCCGTTTACTCCACGAAGGTCACGAACTCCTCCAGCGCGGCCCGTTCGGTGCGCCAGTTGTTCTCGGGCTTGGTCGCGTCCTCGTAGCCGATGGCCATGCCGCAGGTCACGATCTCCTCGTCGGGGATGCCGAGAATCGGCCTGATCTGCGTGTGATAGGGCGCGAACGCCGCCTGCGGGCAGGTGTGCAGGCCGCGCGCCCTGGCGGCGATCATGATCGACTGCAGGAACATGCCGTGGTCCATCCACGAGCCCTGGTTCAGCCGGCGGTCGATGGTGAAGATCATGCCCACCGGCGCGTCGAAGAAGACGAAGTTGCGGTCGTGCTGGGCGCGCATCAGGTCCACGTCGCGCTTGCCGATGCCGAGCGCGCCATAGAGCGCAACGCCCACCGCGCGGCGGCGGGCGTAATAGGGCTCGAAGAATTTGTCGGGGTAGTATTTGTACTCGTCCCACTTGGCCTTTTCGGCGCGGATGCCCGAATTGAGGATCGCGTCGGTGATGGCCTGCTTCTTCTCGCCCCGCGTCACATAGACCTTCCAGGGCTGCATGTTGGTGCCGGAGGGCGCGCGTGAGGCGACAGTCAGGATGTCCCGGATCGTCGCGTCGTCCACCGGGTCCGGCAGGAAGGCCCGCACCGACCGGCGCGACGTGATCGCGTCGTCGATGATGGCCGTCTCGTCGACGGGTGGCGACGAATTGTCGGGAGCGAGCATGGGCACTGTCCTTCATGCGTGGCGCGCCGCCTGGCGGGAGCGAATCCGGGGCGCGCTTTATTCTCCGGCGGCTGCAATCGCACAGGCCGTCGCGTTTGGGCAAGCATTGCGGCGAAATTCCCTCCCGAAAGCAGCTTTTCGCCGGTCGCCGTCGCCCGCTCCGCGCTGTGATGTCACCATCATGAGCGCATGGGCGTGACCCGGGACGGCGATCTGGTGTAGGGCGGTTTCACGATCGCTGCTTCGCCGTCAGGAATTCGACATGCCTTCACCCTCCGCCCGCGTTTCCGGCATCCTGCCCTCCGGCAAGGACGGCTGGGAAGTCCATTTCGCCGCCCTCACCCGCAAACAGGCCGGCGAGCCGATCGTCATGCTGTCGGTGGGCGATCATGATTTCGACACGCCATCCGACACGGTCGAGGCCGCGATCAGGCACGTACGCGCCGGCCACCACCACTACACCCAGCTTCCCGGGCTGCCGCGCCTGCGCGAAATCATGGCGCGCCAGTCGACACGCTGCACTGGCGTGGAGACAACGGCCGCGCAGGTGATCGCCACGCCCGGCGGACAGGCGGCACTCTTCGCCGCCGTCCAGGCGACCTGCGATCCCGGCTCGCATGCTGTCGTCGTGGCGCCCTACTACGCCACCTACCCGGGCACCTTCAGGGTCGCCGGCGCCGATTTCACCGTGGTGGAGGCGCGCCCGGAAGACGGCTTCCAGCCTGACCCCACCGTGATCGAGGCCGCGATCCGGCCCGAGACACGGGCCATCCTCATCAACACGCCCAACAACCCGACCGGTGCGGTCTATTCGCGCGCCAGCCTCGAGGCGATCGCCGACATCTGCCGCCGCCGCGATCTGTGGCTGCTGTCGGACGAGGTCTACTGGACCATCACCGGCGAGGGACGCGAGCATCTGTCGCCACGCGCCCTGCCCGGCATGGCCGAGCGCACGCTTGTCATCAATTCCATGTCCAAGAGCCACGGCATGACAGGGTGGCGCATCGGCTGGCTCACCGGCCCCGAGACGCTGATAACGCTGCTCATCGGCCTCAATCTCGTCTCCACCTACGGCCTGCCCGATTTCGTCAGCCGCGCCGCGCTGGAGGCGCTGGACAATGACTGGGGCGTCGCGGAGATCGCCGAACGCTACGCGCGCCGGCGCGAGGCGTTTCTCGCCGCCATTCGCAATCTGCCGTCCGTCACCGTGCGCGGTTCCGAGGGTGGCATGTATGTCATGCTCGACATTTCCGCGATCGAGGCCGACTGCGAGACCTTTGCCTGGAATCTCCTCCAGGCGGAGAAGATTGCCGTCATGCCCGGTTCCAGCTTCGGCGAGGCGGCCGCCGGCCATGTGCGCATCTCGCTGTGCCAACCGGAGGACGTGCTTGCCGACGCGGCAGCGCGGCTGAAGCGCTTCGTCGCGGGATACCGCAGCCGCGCCGCGTGACGCCGCCTTCGGGCGCGGTCGTTCAGTCCGCTCCCCGGATGAGCGAGCGGCCGGTGAGGAACCCCTTCTGCCACAGAAGCACGATCACGGCCGTCGACGCGCCGATCGCATCCGACATCCAGCCCGCCTTGATCATCGACAGCGCCGCGATCAGGAGCACCGCGCGCCACACCCAGTTGAGCCTGCCGGCCAGCCAACCCTGAACCGCCGCCGAGAGCAGGTAGATGCCGACCAGAGCCGTCACGGCGGTATGGATGATGTCGATCCATTCGCCCTGCATGAGGAGCGTGCTCGAATAGAAAAACATGTACGGTACCACGAAGGCGGCGAGGCCGATCTTGAAGCTTTCTACCGAGGTCCGCATCGGATCCGACCCCGCCAGCGCGGCGCCGGCATAGGCAGCGAGCGCGACGGGCGGCGTGATCGCCGACATGACGGCGAAATAGAAGATGAAGAAATGCGCCACCAGCGGCTGGATGCCGAGCTGGATCAGGCCGGGCGCGATCACCGAAGCGGCCACCGCATAGGCGGCGGTGGTCGGCATTCCCATGCCCAGGATGATGGACACGCACATGGCGAAAAACAGCGCCAGAAGCTGGTTCTGTTCCGCGAGCGCCAGAAGCACCGACGAGAACCGCGTCCCCACCCCCGTCAGCGCGATGACGCCGACGATGATGCCCGCGCAGGCGCACACGACGATGAGCTGGATCGACATGCGCGCCGCCAGGTCGAACGCCCGCAACACCGCCCCCGGCCCCATCCGGTGGGGTGTGAGCCAGCTCACCACGGCGGCCGAGATCATCGCCAGCGTGCCGGCCCGGATGACCGAGTAGCCGGCGAACAGCGCATAGATCAGGATCACCACCGGGATGAACAGATAGGCCTGCTTGGCCAGTTCAGAGAAGACCGGCAACTGGCTGCGCGGAAGGCCTTTCATACCGTGCTTGGTGGCCGCCAGGTCAACCATGAAATAGACCGAGGCGAAATACAGGAGCGCCGGTATGAGGGCCGCGATGACGATCTCGGTGTAGGGTATCGCGGTGATCTCGGCCATGATGAAGGCCCCGGCGCCCATGATCGGCGGCATGATCTGTCCGCCCGACGAGGCGCCCGCCTCGATCGCCGCGGCCGTCTGCGGCCGGTAGCCGACCTTGCGCATCAGCGGGATCGTCAGCGAGCCGGTGGCCATGACATTGCCCGCCGAGGTGCCGTTGATCATGCCCATCAGGCCGGAGGCGAAGACGGCGACCTTGGCCGGCCCGCCGCGGGCCTGACCCGCCGCGGCGAAGGCGAAATTGACGAAGTAGTCGCCTACTTTGGACGCCTGCAGGAAGGCCGCGAAGGTGACGAACAGGATGATGTAGGTCGACGAGATCGCCGTGGTCGGCCCAAGGATCCCCTGATCCGTGTAGACATAGGTGAAAAAGCGGGTGGCGTTGTAGCCGCGATGCTGGAGGAAACCCGGAAGCCAAGGCCCGACGAAGCTGTAGAGGATGAAAATGCCGGCGATGATGACGAGCGCCATGCCCGCCACCCGCCGCGTCAGTTCCAGAATGAGGACGACGCCGACGAACGCCGCCCAGAAATCGCCCGGTTGGGCAAGGGCGGTGCCGGCCCTGAGCCGCAGCATGTTGACGTTGAAGATGATGTAGAGGCACACGGCCACCGCCGCTACGCCCAGAACGACATCCGCCCAGTGCAGGCCCGTGCGCCTGGTATCGCGAAACAGCCAGGCGCCGACGATGGCGACTGCCACACCTGCCGCGAGCGGCGGCCCGAACCAGGAGAAGACGAAGCCGGGTGGTGTGGCGGCTCCGGCGATCCACCAGGCGCACCAGGCATAGAAGACCAGGCCGAAACCGAAGCCGACGCCCAGGACCGACAGCGCGGCGAAGGCCATTTCTGCAGTGGACAGCGACCGTGCCTGCGTGTCCGCCGAGTCCGCGTCTTTCAGGCTGTAGGCGGCGAACAGCAGGAAGCCCAGGACGAGGCCACCCGCGACATGGATCAGCCGGTAGGTCCATGTCTCGAGCGGGTAGAGGTTCATCACCCCGATGTGAAAGCCGGTATAGGCGATGCACATCGCTACGACCACCGGCCTCAGCATGCCGGTATAGTCGCGCTGGTTGAAGGCGAGCGGCTCGATGTCGACGCCTTCAGCAAGCAGCCTTTCGGTCTCGGCGTGGTCCTGAGCCGTTGTCACGCTCCGCCTCCTCCCCGTGCGGGCGGCTCACGCCGCTTCTCACACGTATGCGATGCACCCAGCCGCTCCGCCGCGAAACCGGAAGGGAAAATCCCTTTCGGTCAGCCGGCGGCCGCATCGCCGCACCGCGGCGCCAACTCGGATCAGTCCTTCAGCTTGTCCGGGACCGAAACGCCCTTCTCCTCCAGATAGCGCACGGCGCCCGGATGGAACGGCATGAAGGTGTTCTTGTCCCAGTTCTCCAGCAGGGTCTCCCCGGCCGCCGAATGGATCTGCACCATGCGGTCATTGTTCTCGAGCACCAGCTTGGTGATCTCGTAGGCCAGGGATTCCGGCATGTCGCTATGGGCGATGGCGAAGTTCCACAGACCGACGGTCGGCTGGTCGTAGTCGTGCCCCTCATAGGTGCCCGCCGGGATCGTGTAGGCCGCCATTGCGGGATGAGCCTCGAGGATCTTGGCCTGCTCCTCCTCCGTGAATCCGAACATCACGACATCGTTCTCGGCCGAAAGCTGCGAGAAGGCGGAAATCGGCACGCCGGCCGCGAATGCGAAGGCGTCGATCAGCCCGTCCTTGAGCTGGCTTGCCGCGTCCGCCGCGCCGGCGAAGCTCACCTCCGGCGAAATGCCGAGCGTCTCGAAATAGCGCGGCCAGTAGGTGCCGGGCGTGCCGCCCGCCGGGCCGACGCTGACGCGCTTGCCGTCGAGGTCCGAAACCGATTCGATGCCCGAGCTCTTGAGCACGATGACCTGGAACGGCGTCTGGTACATCGGGAAGAGCGCCCGGATATCCGTGTGCTCGACGCCCGGCGCGAGCTCGCTCTCGCCTTTCCACGCCTCAAACGCCGGCCCCATCGTGACCAGGCCCATGAGATGGTCGCCGGTCTGCACCAGCGTGACGTTCTGGACCGGCCCGCCCGTTACCTCGCCCGAGGCATTGATGCCGAGCTTCTCACCGATGAAACTGGCCAGCCCATTGCCATAGACGAAATATGTTCCCCCCTGGCTCGCCGTGCCGATCGTCAAGCTGGACGGCCAGTCGGATTTGTCCTGGGCAAATGAAGCCGTGGAAAAGGCGATGGCGGCGGCCGCGATTGCGAGCGACCTTGCGAAGATGTTCATCCATATCCTCCCTGACGAACATTCGTTATTCGCGAACCATTGCCGATTTCCCCCCGCCAGACAAGGCGGCATCCGGGAACATGGGTTTACAAGCGTTCCCATTTGTCGAGAAACACCTCGATCGGCAACGCCTGCATGTCCGGGATCGCCTCGTAGAGCCGCGTGGGCGGCCAGTCCCACCAGGCGAGCGCGGCCAGCCGCAGCGCGATATCGGCCTCGAACCGCGGCCTCAGGATTCGCGCGGGCTGGCCCGCCACGATCGTGAAGGGCGCGACGTCACGCGTCACCACCGCATTGGCGCCGACCACCGCGCCATCGCCGATCGACACGCCGGGCAGGATGACGGCGCCGTGCCCGATCCACACATCGTTGCCGATCGTGACGCGCTTTTGCCGGCGCCGCTCGCGAAACTCCTGGTCGACGCCGAGATAGCGGAAATATTCGTTCGGCCGGTAGCTCACCTTGTGCGTGGTGGGCCGTTCCAGCGGATGTTCCAGCGCGTTGATGCGGGTATTGGCGGCGATCGAGCAAAATTTGCCGATGGTCGAATAGATCGCCTCGGCGTGCCGCTCGAAATAGGAATAGTCGCCGACCGTCACCTCGCGCAGGATCACGCGCTCGGCTATCGAGGCGTGACGCCCCAGCTTCACGCCCTTCAGTTCGGCGGTCGGATGGATGCGCGGTTCGTCGGAGAGGAAGCGGGGATCGGCGGACATTCCGAACGCTTAGAACCGCGTTCTCAGGCACGCAAGCTGCCTGCGTCGGCCCCTATTCCGGCTGGCCTTCGGTCCAGGTCACTTGCTGACCGTAGAGCGGCACGGTAGAGATCGCCATCTTGGCCGATCCGTCCTGAACCTGGCGCTTGTGTGATAGATAGATCAGCGTGTCGTTCTTGCGGTCGTAGATGCGCTTGACCACCTGCTGCTTCCAGATCAGGCTGATGCCCTGCCTAAAAACCTCCTCGCCATCCCTGTCGAGCTCGATGGCGCCGATCGTGATCGGTCCCGTCTGGCGGCAGGCGATCGACGAATTGGACGGGTCCTCGAACCAGTTGCCCTTCTGCAGCCGATCGATAATGCCGCGCTCGAAATAGGAGACGTGGCAGGTGACACCCTCGACCTTCGGGTCGGTGATCGCCTCCACGATGATGTCGTTGCCCAGCCAGTCGACGCCGACCTCGCCGACCTGCTCGGCCGAAGCCATGCCGACGCCGGCCAAGAGCGACAAGGCAAGTACGCCCGCCCGGGCAAACGTCTTGAAGGGCGCCATGGACCATTCCTTTTCAAGGGCGGCCCGAATGCCGCCGGACCAAGATGGGTTACGAGGCGTCCGCGTTCAATCCGTCCCGCCGATGCGCGACCATTCGCTCTCTGGCAACAAGCCTCTCCAGGCTCTACATTGCCGCCATGAACATGCCGGTGCCCTCGACCAGCTTCCATTTCTGGCTTCTGGCCGCGCTCGTCGCGGTCGCGGCGGCGGCCACAGGCCTGGCCTTCGCCGGCTGGACGGGCAATGGCGCAGCGATGTTCATGGCGCTGGTCGAATCCGGCCTGGCGCTGTGCTTCTGATTCTTTCCTTGAACATGCGGACGGTCCAGCGATGATGCGCACCATTCTTGTCGGCATCCTGGTTCTGATGGCCGCCGGCGTCGGCTATCTGACCTGGGACTGGTATTCCCGCCAGTTCTCCGGCGAAGCCTATGGCTCGGAGTTCGCCCTGGTCGACCACACCGGCGAGGAGATCACCCGCGATGCGTTCATGGGCCATCCGACGGCGGTCTTCTTCGGCTTCACCCACTGCCCCGAAATCTGCCCGACGACCCTTTTCGAGCTCGACGGCTGGCTCAAGCAGCTCGGGTCGGAGGGGGAGGATGTCCGCGCCTATTTCGTCACGGTCGATCCGGAGCGCGACACGCCCGAGGTCCTGGACAGTTACGTGTCGAACGTGTCCGACCGCATCACCGGCATCACCGGTGGCAAGGAGGAGGTCGAGGCCATGCTGAAGGGCTACAACATCTATTGGAAGAAGGTCCCGCTCGACGACGGCGGCTATACGATGGATCACACCGCTTCCGTGATCCTGCTCGGTCCGGACGGCTCCTTCTTCGGGACGATCGCCTATGGCGAAAATCCCGACACGGCGCTGTCCAAGCTCAAGCGGCTCGCCGGCGGCTGATCCATGCCCCGGGAACGATCCATCCTCGTGGTCGGCGCGGGACCGGCCGGGCTGACCGTCGCGCTCGAACTCGCCCGCCGCGGCCATCGTCCCCGCCTGGTGGAGCGCGGCGCGGATTTCGGCCCCCCGAACGAAAGCCGCGCCCTGGCCGTCAATCCACGCTCCATGCAACTGCTCGGCCCTTCAGGTGTGGCAGCGCGCATCGCCGCCGAATCGCAGATCGTCTCGCAGATGCGCATCTTCGCCGGAGAGCGGCGGCTGGCCGTCATCGACATCGACAATGAGGGGCCGTGGCGCGGCCTGAGGCTGCTTCCCCAGGTCCGCACCGAGGAGCTTCTGGCCGAGACGCTCGCGACCCACGGCATCCGCCCCGAATGGAACACGACCTTCACCGGGCTGGAGCGCAGGCCGGGGCGCATTCAGGTGCAACTCGCCCTTCCCGACAGCGGCACGGAAGAAGCCGGTTTCGACCTCGTCATCGGCGCGGATGGCGCCCATTCGACGGTGCGCAAGGTCGTTGATCTCGACTTCCCCGGCGAAGCGCTGGAACAGCAGTTCTGGCTGGCAGACTATCGCTACGAAACGCCGGTCGATGCCAGCTATGCTCAGGCGCGCTTCTTCGATCCCGGGGTGCTCGCCCGTTTCCCGGTCGATGCCTATACGCTGCGCTATGTCTCGACGCTGCCGGACTACCGCGACCGCATCACCCATCCCGCCGCGATCGCCGACATTCCTTGGGAATCCGACTTCCAGGTCTCCTTCCGCCATGTCGAACAGATGCAGGCCGATGGCGTGTTTCTGGTCGGCGACGCGGCGCATATCCACTCGCCCATCGGCGGGCGCGGCATGAATCTCGGCATCGAGGACGCATGCTGGCTGGCCTGGCTGATCTCGGAAGATCGCGAGGCCGACTACACGCGCCTGCGTCTGCCCAATGTACGCACGGTCATGGCCGAAACGCGCCGCAACACGGACATGGTGCTGATGCGCGGACGGCTGCGGACCACGCTTCGCAACTGCATTGTGCCGCTGCTCCTCCGCATCCCGGCGCTTCGCAGACCCGGCCTGCGCGGCATCACCGGTTTCGACACCGCCGATCCGCCCTGGATCACCTCGGAAAGCCCGACTTGACGCAGACCCGCTATTTCATCCGCCTGCCCCGAGCCGAGGCCGAAGCCGCGTTCGCGGCGCTCGAGGTCGCCTTCGAGGACGATGGATTCGCGCTCGACCGCAACGAGGTCGACGAGGATGCCGAAATCGACGAGGTGTCGCTCGATGCCGACGAAGGCCAGCACATGCTTTCTCGCATCCGCGCCGCCCTGCCCGCGGCGCGGGAGATCGGAACCGAGCCGGTTCCCGAAATCGACTGGGTCGCCGCCTCTCTGACGGCCCTGAAGCCCGTGCGCGCGGGACGCTTCCTGGTCCATGGCGCGCATGACCGCGCGGCGCGGCGTGCCGGAGACGTCGCCATCGAAATCGAGGCGGGCCTGGCCTTCGGCACCGGCCATCACGGCACCACGGCCGGCTGTCTGATGATGCTGGGCGACATATTGCGGCGCGAACGCCCGCGCTCGGCGCTCGATCTCGGCGCGGGCAGCGCGGTGCTGGCGATCGCGGTGGCGCGGCTGGCGCGCATCCCGGTACTCGCCACCGACATCGACCCGGTGGCCACGCGGGTCGCGGCCGAAAACGCCCGCCACAACGGCGTCGGCTCACTCGTGGCCACGGCGACCGCCACCGGCTTTCGTCACGCGACGATTGCCGGCAACGCCCCCTATGACCTGATCGTCGCCAACATCCTGGCGCGCCCGCTCATGGCACTTGCGCCCGACATGGCCCGGCATGTCGCGCCGGACGGATCAGTCGTGCTGTCGGGCATTCTGGACCGCCAGCGCAACGCGGTGCTCGCCGCCTATGTCGGTCAGCGCTTCCGCCACATGCGCACGATCCGCCTCGGAGGCTGGTCGACGCTGCACCTGAAGCGCTGAAATAGCCACGAGACGAAAAAAGGCGGTCCGTCTCCGGACCGCCCTTCTGGAACTCCCGCGCCCCCGGCCCCAAAAGGTCCGCCGGCGGGAGTCCTGTCTGGTAGTGTCGTTCAGAAGCCTGCGGTGATCGCCCCGTTGCGGCGCAGCTCCTCGCGGGAGTAGCCGCTGGCCTTCAGCGTCTCGTCGTCCAGCATCAGCAGCGCGCCGTTGACGTAGCGCGCGGCCTGGCGCGTACGGGCCTCGACCAGCGCGTCGACTGCGTTGCGGAAAAACCCGCGTCCCTTGGTCGTCGTTGCCATTGTCATATCCTCTTCGTCTCGTTGGAGAACGTGTCCTCCACGGGACGAAAGGTAAGAAATGCTGACCTATCTCGCCACGTATGATTATGCATGACTATCATGCGCTTATTGCATGTGCGAAGGCAATGATTGTGCGATGCAGCAAAGTCCCCAGGTGTCGCGCGGCCGGCATCCGGCGGCGTTGCGCGCGAACGGCCTTGCGGCTACCGTCCGGCCGCTTGTTTCAGGGGTTCCTCCTTCATGTTCCAATCCTTCGATTCGACCGCCGACCCGAAGAACGGTCCGGCCCGCGTCGCGCTGGTGCGCGCCGAGATGGCCCGCCGGGGCGTCGACGCCTTCCTGGTGCCGCGCGCGGACGAGCATCAGGGCGAATATGTCGCCAGACGGTCCGAGCGTCTGGCATGGCTCACCGGCTTCACCGGCTCGGCCGGCGCGGCGCTGATCCTGGCCGACCGCGCCATCGTCTTCGTCGACGGCCGTTACACGCTGCAGGTGCGCGACCAGACCGACGGCGAGACCTTCACCTATGAGAACCTCGTCGAGACCCCGCCGCATAAATGGCTGGCCGCCCACGGCGCGGGACTGGTCGTCGGCTTCGATCCCTGGCTACACACGATCTCGGACGTCCGCGACCTGGAGAAAGCGGCAAAGAAGGCCGGCGCGACGCTGATGCCGCTCGGCGAGAACCTGGTCGACGCGATCTGGGACGACCAGCCGCCGCCGCCGCTCGAGCCGGTCTTCATCCATCCGATCGAGTTCGCAGGCGAACCGGCGAAGGACAAGCTCGCCCGCCTCGCCGCCGCGATACGCGAGGCAGGCGCGGACCATGCCGTGCTCACCGACCCGTCCTCCGTGGCCTGGACCTTCAACATCCGCGGCGGCGACGTCGCCCACACGCCGCTGGCGCTCGCCTTCGCGATCCTGCCGGCCGACGGCATGCCGCGACTGTTCATCGACAGGCGCAAGCTGCCGCTCGAGACGGAGGCCTATCTGACCCAGCTCGCCGATCTGAACGGCCCGTCCGCGCTCAACGACGAACTCGTCCGGCTGGCCGAGGGCGGCGCGCGGATCGCGCTCGACCCATCGCTGGCGGCCGAACGCCTGCGCGGGCTCATCGCCGACAATGGCGGTACGGTGGTCGAAGCGCCGGATCCGGCCCGCATTCCGCGCGCCACCAAGAACGCGGCCGAACTGGCCGGCTCGCGCGCCGCGCACCGGCGCGACGGCGCCGCCGTTACCACCTTCCTGGCCTGGCTCGAGGCGCAGGAGCCCGGCTCGGTGGACGAGATCGCGGCCGCCACCCGCCTGGAAGGGTTCCGGATAGCCAAGGGCGAGGAGACGCAGGCGACGCTGCGCGACATCGCCTTCGACACGATTTCGGGCTCCGGCCCGAATGGCGCGATCATCCATTATCGCGTCACCACGCCGACCAACCGCACGCTCGGCGCCGGCGAGCTCTATCTGGTCGATTCAGGCGGCCAGTATCAGGACGGCACCACCGACATCACCCGCACCGTCGCCGTCGGCGAGCCCACCGACGAGATGCGCGAACGCTACACGATGGTGCTCAAGGGGCTGATCGCTGTGTCGCTGCTGCGCTTTCCGGCGGGCACGCGGGGCTGCGACGTCGATCCCTTCGCCCGCGCGGCGCTATGGCGCGCCGGGCTGGACTTCGCCCACGGCACGGGCCACGGCGTCGGCGCCTATCTGGCCGTCCATGAAGGGCCGCAGCGCATCGCCAGGACGGGCACCCAGAAGCTCCTGCCCGGCATGATCGTGTCCAACGAGCCTGGCTACTACAAGCCCGGCGCCTGGGGCATCCGTCTGGAGAACCTGATCGTGGTCGACGAGGCGCACGACATTCCCGGCGGCGACATCGCCATGCATTCCTTCGAGACCCTGACGCTGGCGCCCTTCGACCGCCGCCTGATCGTGGCCGGCATGCTGTCGGCGGCCGAACGCGAATGGCTCGACGCCTATCACGCCCGCGTTATCGCCGAGGTCGGTCCCATGGTCGACGCCGACACCCGCGCCTGGCTGGAAAGGGCGGCGGCGGCAATTTAAATTGAGTGGACGGTGGGCAGCACGATACCCCGCCTACCCCAGCATCTGCCGACCGACGATCAGGACCAGCGCGCCGCCCACGAACAGCGGCAGCATCCCGAAACGCAGCGACACGACGCCGGCGACGGCCAGCGCCAGCCATTCGGCCGGCCCGCCCTGAAAGGCCGCGGGCGCGACCAGCGTCGTCAGCACGGCGGCCGGCACCGCGTTCAGACCCGCCTCGACGCGCGGGTGCACGCGCTCGAAACGCGACAGCACCAGATGCCCGCCGGCCCGCGCCAGATAGGTCGCCACGGCCCCGGCAAGGATGATCCAGACCGTCAGGCTCACGTCGTGACCCTCGCCGTCGGAGCCGGATCGATCACCTCGCCGGACGGCTTCACGGGCAGCATGGCCGCCAGCGCCACGCCGGCAAGCGCGCCGATCGACACATGCCAGGGCGATCCGACATAGAGTTCGGCCAGCACCGACACGATCGCGCTGACGGCCACGACCGGAAGCCAGCGCGGCCGGTCGCGAAAGTCCATCACCAGGCCGAGGAAATAGATCGGTAGCAGGAAGTCGACGCCGAAGCTCTGCAGGTCTCCGATCATCCGCCCGAAGAAGGCGCCGAGGAAGGAGTTGAGCACCCAAAAGACGAAGATCGGCAGCGCGAGCCCCATATACCAGGCGAAGGGCACCGACAGGCGGGCCTCGACCCGCTTTTCGCTTTCGGCATATTGCGGGTCCGTGAGGAAGAAAAAGCCGAGGGCCTGCTTCCAGACCGGCCAGTGCGAAAGCCGCGGGCCGAGCGCGGCCGAATAAAGAACGTGGCGGAAATTGACCGCGAAGATCGACAGCACGATCAGCCAGGGCGCAACCTGCTTGCCGAACAGTTCCAGCCCGACCATCTGGCTCGCGCCGGCGAAGACGACCGTGCTCATCAGCGTCGCCTCGCCGACCGTCATACCGTTCTCGACCGCCAGCGCCCCGAACAGCAGGCCGAACGGCGCAGACGACACGAAGACCGGAACGGAGCGCGCCGCCCCGGCCAGGAAGTCGGTCCTGGCGGATGGATGTTTCATCGCCGGCCCGGTTTAGGACAGCATTGCTGCCCTGTCAGCCGAAATCCGTTGAACCAGCGTGAAGCAGGGTTGATGCGCCCCAATGGCCCGTCATCAACTCCGGGTTTAAGGTGATCCTGGCCGAAGCCCGAACGACTGCAGGCCGCGAGACGAGAGCCGAGACCCATGCCGTGGCCTCTCCGCTCGCCAGGTACCCATGATCGCAAACCAACCGGAATGGGTCCCGGAAGTTCCCGCCTCGCTCCGCTCCGCGACAATTCCGGGATGACGCGCGCGTGTGTGCGTATCGTCCTCTGAGTCCCTTCCGAGACGCGACAGGTTATCGTTCCTTCTCCACCCGCTCGAACCATTGGTTCTCGTCGATCACTTCGATGCCGAGCCCGGTCGCCTGCTTGAGCTTCGACCCCGCGCCCGGCCCGGCGACGACAAGATCGGTCTTCTTCGATACGGAACCGGCCACCTTGGCGCCCAGCCGCTCGGCCATCGCCTTTGCCTCGTCACGCGACATCCTTTCCAGCGCGCCGGTGAAGACGACGGTCTTGCCCGCCACCGGCGAATCGGCGGCCGCGACCGGCTCCTCGTCGGCGGGCTTCACCTCCTTCATCAGCGCGTCGACCGCCCGGCGGTTGTGCTCCTCGGCGAAGAACTCCACCAGCGCCTCGGCCACCGTCGCGCCGATGCCGTTGACGCCGACGATCTCCTGCCATTCGCCATTGCCCGGATCACCCTTGCCTTCCGGCATCCTGGCCGCCTCGGCGGCACTGCGCAGCGCATCGAAGGACAGGAAATGCCGCGCCAGGCGCTTTGCATTGGTCTCGCCGATATGGCGAATGCCGAGCGCATGCAGGAAGCGCGACAGCGGCGGCGCGCGGCGCTCATCGATCGCGTCGAACAGCTTTTTCACCGACACCGCGCCGAACCCGTCGATGTTCTCCAGCTTCGTCAACGAATCCTTCTGCCGGTTCGCCAGGGTGAAAATGTCGGCCGGTTCCCGGATCCGCAGCGCCTCGTCTTCGGCGTTGTAGAAGAACTCGATCTGCTTTTCGCCGAGCCCCTCTATGTCCATCATGTTGCGCCCGACGAAATGCCTCAGCCGCTCCACCGCCTGCGCCGGGCAAATCAACCCACCGGTGCAGCGCCGTACCGCCTCGCCTTCCTCGCGCACGGCATGGCTGCCGCAGGCCGGGCAGCGGTCGGGAAAGACATAGGGCTCGGCGTCCTTCGGCCGCTTCTCGGGCACGATGTCCAGAATTTGCGGAATGACGTCGCCGGCGCGCTGCACGATGACCGTGTCGCCGATCCTGATGTCACGCCCGTCGCGGATCGGCTGGCCGTTGTTGCCGATTCCCTTGATGTAATCCTCGTTGTGCAGCGTGGCGTTGACCACCACCACGCCGCCGACCGTCACCGGTTCCAGCCGCGCCACCGGCGTGAGCGCGCCCGTGCGGCCGACCTGTATGTCGATCGCCTTGAGCACGGTGGTGGCCTTCTCGGCGGGGAATTTGTGCGCCGTCGCCCAGCGCGGGCTGCGCGAGCGGAAGCCGAGCCGCTCCTGCAGGTCGAGCCGGTCGACCTTGTAGACCACGCCGTCGATGTCGTAGGGCAGGTCCGCGCGCCGCGTCTCGATGGCGCGGTAATGCGCGACCATCTCGTCGAGCGAGCCGCAGCGTTCCATCAGCGGGTTGATCTCGAAACCCCATTCGCCGAGCCGTTGCACGGCGTCATATTGCGTCTCGGCCAGTGGCTCGCTGGTTTCGCCCCAGGCATAGGCGAAGAATTTCAGCGGCCTTGTCTTCGTCACCTCCGGGTTCTTCTGGCGCAGACTGCCGGCGGCCGAATTGCGCGGATTGGCGAAGGTCTGGCCGCTCTCGGCCATGCGCTTCTGCAGTTCCAGGAAATCGTCACGGCGCATATAGACCTCGCCGCGCACTTCCAGGATATCCGGCGCGTCGCCCTCCAGCCGGTCGGGCAGCTCGTCGATGGTGCGGATATTGGCGGTGACGTTCTCGCCGGTGAACCCGTCGCCGCGCGTGGCCGCCGTCACCAGCCGCCCCTTCTCGTAGCGCAGCGACATGGACAGCCCGTCGATCTTGGGCTCGGCCGTGAAGACCAGTTCGGCCTCGTCCTTGAGGTTGAGGTAGCGGCGCACCGAAGCGACGAAATCGGCCACGTCCTCGTCGGAGAAGACGTTGTCCAGCGACAGCATCGGCCTGGCATGCTTCACCGGCGCGAACGCCTCGGAGGGTGCGGCGCCGACCCGCGTCGACGGCGAATCCTCGCGGATCAGTTCGGGAAATCGGGCTTCGATCGCGGCGTTGCGCAGTTTCAGCGCGTCATAGTCGGCATCCGATATCGTCGGCGCGTCCTGCCCGTGATAGCGCTCGTCGTGCCCCGCGATCTCCTTCGCCAGCCGTTCCAGTTCCTCGGCCGCCTGGGCCGAGGTGAGGTCTTCGACGGGAATCGACGTGTTCGACATGGCGTCTGTCTCCGGGGCGCCGGACCCTATTCCGCCGCCGCCTCGCCATCAACTGACAAGAGGCGGCTCGCCGCCGCGCGAGCCTCCCGGGTGATCGTCGCGCCGGCGAGCATCCGCGCGATCTCCTCGCGCCGGGGTTCGGGTTCCAGGAGCTTCACCCTCGTGGTCACGCCGTCGGCGTCGCCAGCCTTGGAGATCAGGTAATGCGTGTCCGCCCGGGCGGCCACCTGCGGCGCATGGGTGACCGACAGGACCTGCACCGTACGGGCCAGCCGCGCCAGCCTCTGGCCGATCGCGTCGGCCACCGCGCCGCCGACGCCCGTATCGATCTCGTCGAAGACCAGTGTCGGAGCCGAGCCCCGGTCGGCCAGCGCGACCTTCAGCGCCAGCAGGAAGCGCGACAGCTCCCCGCCCGACGCGATCTTCATCATCGGGCCGGGGCGCGTGCCGGGATTGGTGCGCACCCAGAACTCGACCGTGTCGATGCCGGTCTCGCCGCGCTCGTCGACTTCGGTCGCAATCTCCACGATGAACTCGGCCCGCTCCAGCTTCAGCGCCGGCAGTTCGGCCATCACCGATCCGGCCAGCGCCTCGGCGGTCGCGCGACGGCGCTCGGACAGGTCGGTGGCGCGCTGGTCATAGAGCGCCTTGGCCGCCTTCGCTTCCGCCTCCAGGCTGGCGAGCCGTTCTCCGCCGGCGTCGAGGTCGGCCAGATCGGCGGCCATCCGGTCGCGCAGCTCGGCCAGGTCGTCGACTTGCGTCGAGTGCTTGCGCGCCACCGCCCGCAGCGCGAACAGCCGCTCCTCGGCCTTTTCCAGCCTCTGTGGATCGAATTCGAGCGACCGCAGCGCCTCGTCCGCCGCCGCCTGCGCAGCGTCGAGCGAGATCAGCGCCTCGTCAAGCGACCTGATCGTCTCGTCCAGCAGCCCGGCGGCGTCGGCCTGCTTGCGCTGGAGCCGCCTGAGCAGCCCCGCAAGCTTGGCGGTCGCGGCATCCGGTCCCGACAGCGTGTCGACCGCGTCATTGACGTCGGAGGCGATCTTCTCGGAGCGCATCATGGTGGCGCGCAGCTCGGCCAGTTCCGTCTCCTCACCCGGTCGCGGGTCGAGGTCGGCGAGTTCCGACACGGAGGCCCTCAGGAAATCGGCTTCGCGCGCCGCGGCCTCCACCTTGGCCTTCTGCCTGGCCAGCGCCTGTTCGGCCTCGCGCCAGGCCCGCCATGCCGCCGCGACGCCGGAGACCTCGCCAAGATGGCCACCGAAGGCGTCGAGCAGCGCCCGGTGCGCGCCGGGATCCACCAAGGCGCGCTCGTCGTGCTGACCATGGATTTCCACCAGCGCCCGGCCGAGATCGCGCATCAGCGCAACGCTGGCCGGCTGGTCGTTGACGAAGACGCGGGTGCGTCCGTCCGCGCCCTGCACGCGGCGCAGGATGACGTCGCCGTCGTCGTCGATCGCGTTCTGCGAAAGGATGGCGCGCGCCGGATGGCCGGCCGGCAGGTCGAACGCCGCCGTGACCTGGCCCTGCGCCGCGCCGTGGCGCACCAGCGCGGCGTCGCCGCGCGCGCCGAGCGCCAGCGACAGCGCGTCGAGCAGGATCGACTTGCCGGCCCCGGTCTCGCCCGTCAGCACCGACAGCCCGTCCCGGAAATTGATGTCGAGCCGGTCGATCAGGACGATATCGCGGATCGACAGATGCGAGAGCATGGACCGTTCGGGTTGGGTTGACCGGAAAGCGCGCCCGCCGGGCGCGGCGTCCGCCACGTCATGATGCCGCGAGCGAACGCGCGGACCCTACACGAGCAGGGGTCGTCGCAACAACCTCAATTCGGAAGCAGCGCGGATGGCGCCGTCAGCCCTCGGAACCCAGCAAGGCCTCCGCGACCCAGGAGCGCGGGTTCTCACGCGGTTCCAGCCCGCCGCTCTGCAGCAGCGCGTAGGAATCCTTGTACCACTGGCTGTCGGGATAGTTGTGGCCGAGCACGGCGGCGGCCGCCTGCGCCTCCTGGGCAAGGCCCATCGCCAGATAGGCTTCCGTCAGCCTGGCCAGCGATTCCTCGACATGGCGGGTGTCGGAGTAGTTCTCCACCACGTTGCGGAAGCGCTTGATCGAGGCGAGATATTCGCGCCGCTCCAGATAGTAGCGGCCGACCTGCATCTCCTTGCCCGCGAGCTGGTCGCGGCCGAAGCGGACCTTGGTGCGCGCATCCTCGACATATTCCGATTCGGGCCAGCGCTGGATCAGTTCCTCCATCGCCTGGATGGTCTGCCGCGCTTCCTTCTGATCCTGGGTGACGTCCCGCACCTGCCGGAAATAGCTGAGGCCGACGATGTACTGCGCGTAGGCGGCGTCCTCGCTCGAGGGATAGAGCGACACGTAGCGCTTGCCGGCGTTGATCGCCTCCTCGTAATTGCCCTGTCGGTATTCGGCGAAGGCGTTCATGACAAGGCTGCGCCGCGCCCATTCCGAATAGGGATGCTGCCGGTCGACCGCCTGGAACTTGGCGGCGGCTTCCTTCATGTTGCCGGCATTGAGGTTCGCGAGGCCCTGATTGTAGAGCACGTCGGGCGGATCTGTCTGCTCGACATAGGTGGCGAGGTTGATGTCGTCGTCCGAGGCGCAGCCAGCGACGACGGCGGGCGCGGAAATGACTGCCGCCGCCAGGGCGCCGCGACGCAGTGCAGCCATGAAGGTTGGCGCGATTGTCATGAAATATCCGCCCTCTCGGCCCGGTATGAGCTTCAACGATTGCCCGGCCTTAAATCACAAAGGCCCGGGACCGGCAATGTGATGGTCGCGCATTGGCGCCATATTGTGGCGATGGCGTGGCTGCAAGCCGCCGCCGCCCGCCCGCGCCCTAAAGGGTCCAGGGGGCGCGCACCGGCGCATTGACCGCGATCAGGTCGGCCTGGCGGCCGCGCCGCGTCGTTTCCACGATCTCGAAGGCGGAACTGTCCGCCAGAAGCTTGCGAAGGGCGGCGGCGTTCAGCTTGTGCCCGCCACGATGGGACCGGAAGCAGCCGATGAAGCGGGCGCCCGCCAGCGCGAGGTCGCCGACCGCGTCGAGCATCTTGTGGCGCACGAACTCGTCCGGATAGCGCAGCCCGCCCATGTTGATGATGCGCGCGTCGTCGCCGATCACGACCGAATTCTCCAGCGAGGACCCCAGCGCATAGCCGGCCGCCCACAAGCGCTCGACATCCTTCATGAAACCGAAGGTGCGCGCCCGCGCGATCTCGCCGCGGAACGCGTCCGGCGTCATGTCGACCGCCAGGTGCTGGCGCCCGATCGCGGGGCTCTCGAAATCGATCCCGATGTCGAAACGGGTCGTGTCGTGGGGCACGAATTCCGCCCAGGACGCGCCCGCGTCCACCCGGACCGGCTTCAGCACGCGGATAAAGCGGCGCTTGACCGGCAGCCGCTCGATACCGGCATGGTCGAAGGCCTCCACGAAGAGCGAGGCGCTGCCGTCGAGAATGGGCACTTCGGCGCCGTCGATCTCGATCAGGAGGTTGTCGATACCCAGCCCCGAAAGAGCCGCCATCAGATGCTCGACCGTGCCGACCGACACGCCCGACATACTGCCCAGCGCGGTGGAGAGATCGGTCGCGCCGATTTCGGAGACGAGCGCGCGAATCTCCGAACCCCGTCCGGCCGCATCGACACGCTGGAACACGATTCCCGTGTCCGCGTCGGTCGGCTCGAAATGGATGGAAACGGCTTCGCCGCTGTGAACGCCGATCCCGGAAAGGCTGACCCGGTTCTTCAGCGTCGTCTGATAATCCTGGAAGTCGATCCCCATAGGCCCGTCCGGTTCGCAGCCGTCACGATCAGGACGCCGCGCGCCCCGGCCTCTCCGGTATGCGTTGTTCTTCTTGTCCATTGCGGCGGAAGACAGTTCCCCTTCCAGCCTCCGCCCATTTGTCGGTGGCGAAGATAATCGTGCGTCCATGGAGCACCAAATCACGCTTTCTTACCCGATGTTACGCCAGTGCAAACATCAGAAAACCGACTCACCCCTCTGATTTTCCTCCCTAAAAAGCGACCGGAGGGAATGGTCTTGCAACCATTCCCTCCGGTCGATCGTGTCAATTCCGCGACTCAGTTGGCCTGGCGGCGCAGAAAGGCGGGAATCTCCAGTTGATCGTCGTCATGGCCGCGCACCTTCGGCGTGACACGGCCCTGGTCGTCAAGCTGGCCGCGGCGCGCGCCCACATCCTGGTCCATCGGCATCATGCGGCGCTGTTCGGGCGCCGCCGGCCGCAGCCTTGGCTCGCGCGGAGCCGCAGGTTGGATGCGCGCGACCGGTTCTTCCTCGCGGCGCGAAAGCCCATTGGTCAGCCGCTTGAGCAAGCCCATCGGGCCGCGATCCTCGTGGTCGTCATGTCCGTGGCTGGCCGCTTCCAGCTCGGCCTTCACGACCGGCGGGAAATCCTCCACGCGGGGCATGCGCGGCTGCGGCGCCGCCATCTGCGGCTCGGCGGCCGGCATCGGCTGCTCGGGCTGCCTCGGCTGCATCGCGGCAGGCGCCAGGCGCTGCTGGCGCGGCTCCTCGACCAGCCTCCGGTCGACCTGCTCCTGTTCGGCCATGCGGATCGCCTCCGCGACCGGGTCGCTGTCGGCGGCCTGCGGCTGTGGCTGCGGCGCGGGACGGGTTTCCACGACGGGCCTTTGCGCCACCTGCGGCTGCTGGGGTTTCATCGGCTGGCGGATGGCGGCCGGCGCGGCCGCGATCTCCTGTGCCGGCTTGTCGATGCCGGTGGCGACGACCGACACGCGGATCACGCCCTCCAGCTCCTCGTCGAAGGTCGCGCCGAGGATGATGTTGGCATCCGTATCGACCTCCTCGCGGATTCGGGTCGCGGCCTCGTCGACCTCGAACAGGGTCAGGTCGCGGCCGCCGGTGATGGAGATCAGCAGCCCCTTGGCGCCCTTCATTGAGCTCTCGTCGAGCAGCGGATTGGCGATCGCGGCCTCGGCGGCGGCCATCGCCCTGCCCTCGCCGGACGCCTCGCCGGTGCCCATCATCGCCTTGCCCATCTCGCGCATCACCGAGCGGACGTCGGCGAAGTCAAGATTGATGAGGCCTTCCTTGACCATCAGGTCGGTGATGCAGGCCACGCCCGAATAGAGCACCTGGTCGGCCATGGCGAAGGCATCGGCGAAGGTGGTTTTGTCGTTGGCGATCCGGAACAGATTCTGGTTCGGGATGACGATCAGCGTGTCGACGCACTTCTGCAGTTCCTCGATACCGAGGTCCGCGGTCTTCATGCGCCGCTGCCCCTCGAAATGGAACGGCTTGGTCACCACGCCGACGGTCAGGATGCCCTTCTCGCGCGCCGCGCGCGCCACGACCGGCGCGGCCCCCGTGCCGGTGCCGCCGCCCATGCCGGCCGTCACGAAGCACATATGCGTCTGCGCCAGATGATCGACCAGCTCGTCGATGCACTCCTCGGCGGCCGCGCGCCCGATTTCCGGCTGGGAACCGGCGCCAAGCCCTTCGGTCACATTGGCACCAAGCTGGATAATGCGCTCGGCCTTCGACATGGTCAGCGCCTGCGCATCGGTATTCGCGACCACGAACTCGACGCCCTTCAGCCCCGCGGTGATCATGTTGTTGACCGCGTTGCCACCGCCGCCCCCGACGCCGAACACCGTGATGCGCGGCTTGAGCTCGGTGATGTCCGGCTTCTGTAGATTGATCGTCATGTCCTCGTCCTTCTCGCCTTGTCCGCCGCCTCGCCGCCGCGGTCGATCATTTGTCTGCGGACGCCGGTCACCCTAGCGCCCGAACCTTGTCAGAAGCTGTCCCTCAGCCACTGCCCCATCCGGGCCAGCCGGCCTCCGGTGCCTGTCATACGCAATCTCGCACCCGACCCCGTAACGCTCCCTTCGAACCCTGCCACCTGTGGATGGATCAGCAGCCCGACCGCCGTGGAGAAGGCCGGCCCCTTGGCCGCCTCGGGCAATCCGGCGACGCCCATCGGACGCCCGATCCGGGCGTTTCGCTGAAGGATCCTGCGCGCGGCATCCGTCATGCCGGCGAGCTGGCTTGCGCCGCCCGTCAGCACCAGCCGCTTGCCGACGGCCTGGCCGTAGCCGGAGGCATTCAGCCGGTCGCGCACGAATTCGAGCGTTTCCTCCGCGCGCGCCTTGATGATGCGGTGCATCGCCCCGCGCGGTATCTGCAGCGGCGGCTCGCTCTCGTCCGCGCCTATGGGCGTGATGGCGATGATGTCGGTCCTGTCGGCGCTCGCCTGCATCACCGTGCCGTGCATCACCTTGAGCCGCTCGGCGTCCTCCAGCGAGGTCGAAAGGCCGCGCGCGAGATCCATCGTCACATGCATGCCGCCGATGGGGATCGAATCGGCGAAGACGAACTTGCCCTCCGAGAAGACCGACAGCGTGGTCGTGCCGCCGCCCATGTCGATGCAGGCGGCCCCCATCTCGGCTTCGTCGTCCACCAGCGCCGCGAGCGCGCTCGCATAGGGCGAGGCGACCATGCGGTCGACCGACAGATAGGCGCGGTTGATAGCCAGCTCGAGGTTACGCAGCGGTGCAGCGTCGGCGGTCAGCACGTGCATGTCGACGCCCAGCGCATCGCCAACCATGCCGCGCGGATCGCGGATGCCGCGCTCCGAATCCAGCGAAAAGCCGACCGGCAGCGAATGCACCACCTGGCGCTCCGCCTTGAGAACCTGTCGCGATCCGGCCGCCAGCACGCGCTTGATGTCCGACGGCTCGACCTCATGTCCGCCGAGGTCGATCGCCGCCGAGACGGTCTGACTCTTCAGCCGCCCCGACGAGACGTTGACGACCAGCGACTCGACCGTCAGGCCCGCCATGCGCTCGGCCGCGTCGACCGCCAGCCGGATCGACTGTTCGGCCCGGTCGAGATCGACGATGACGCCGGACTTGATTCCCAGCGCCTTCTGGTGGCCGATGCCGATCACCCTGGTCTGATGCGTGCGGCCGGGCAGCAGTGCGCTTTCCTCGCACGGCTTCAACTTCGCGATGACGCAGCAGACCTTCGTCGAGCCGACGTCCAGAACCGTGATGACGCCGGAGCGCCTTGTGCTGTCGGACTTGTTGCGGCCCAGCATGCTCATATGCGCTTCTTTGCCTTGCGCGCCTTCTCGGCCGCTTCCAATGCCGCCTCGCGGCGCTCCTTCGCCTCGGGCGTCAGCTGCACGACGAGCCGGTCCCCGATCCTCATGTCGATGGCCAGGACGTCGCGCGACAGGAGCCCGCGACCGGCGTCGAGCCTTGCGATCTCGTCGATCGCACGCGCCGCACCTTCCTCCGGCAACTTCACCGTCACGCCATTGTCGAGCTTCAGGTCCCAGCGGCGCTCGCCGACCCAGACATAGCCCTTCACCCGCGCGGCCAGCGCGGGGTGGGCCGAGACCATGGCCACGATGTCGCGCGCCAGCCTGTTGGCTCCCGATCCCACGACGAGCGGCAGCGCGGCGCGGCGCGCGCCCCGCAGCTTCGCGATCCTTGATCCGTCCTCCTCGATCAGGCTGAGTTCGCCGCCATTCTGCCAGATGGCGAAGGGCGTCTTCTCGACCAGCGCGACCTCGATCTCGCCGGGATAGACCTTGCGCACCTCGACCGATTCGACCCATGGCAGCGTGGCGATCGCCTTGCGCGCCTCCGTCGCGTCGAGACCGATCATCGAGGTCCAGCCGTCGAGCCCCAGCCGCTCCAGCACGTCGATCTCGGAGGTCTCCACCTGCCCCTTGATCCTGACTTCCTCCACCGCCAGGCCGGCGCGCGCCGTGACCGCCGATACGACGCCCGGCATGTGGCCACCAAGCACCGCCCCGTAGAGCGAAAAGCCCGCGATCAGCGCGGTCGAAGCAGCCAGCGAGGCATGGCGCGGCAATTCGAGGTCGCCGGAGACGAGACGATGAAGGAAGCGCGCGGGGCGCCGCAGCCGCCGGGGCAGCACGATCCTGCCGTCAGTGCGGGGCGGCCCGGCCGGTGCGGAAGCGGCTCGCCCGCCTTCACTCCAACTCAACGCGGGCACGATGCGTCCTCCACCATCCAACTCAACAACTCGCCAAAGTCATGTCCCGCTTCCACGGCGATCTCGGGCACCAGCGATGTCGGCGTCATGCCCGGCTGGGTGTTGACCTCCAGCCACACGACCTCCCCGTTCTCTGAATAGCGGTCGTCGTAGCGAAAGTCGGAGCGGCTGATGCCCCGGCAGCCGATTGCCTGATGAGCCTTGAGGGAGAGTGTCTGAATTTTTTGGTAAACATTCGGTAAAATTTTTGCCGGGCATTCGTGTTTCGAGCCGCCCGGCACATATTTCGCGTCATAGTCGTAGAAGGAATGGCCGACGGGGATGATTTCGCACACGCCCAGCGCCACGTCGCCCATCACCGCGCAGGTCAGTTCGCGCCCGTGGACGAATCGCTCGACCATGACCAGATCGCCGTAGCGCCATTCGTCCGAGCCGATCACCTGCGGCGGATGGCTCTGGTCCTCACGCACGATCACGACGCCGAAGCTCGACCCCTCGGTCACCGGCTTGACGACGTAGGGCGGCTTCATTGGATGGGTGGAGCCGATGTCGAAGCGGTTCATCACGCGCGCCTCCGCCACGGGCACGCCGGCCGCCTTCACGATCTTCTTGGCCAGTTCCTTGTGCATGGCCAGCGCCGAAGCCAGCACGCCGGAATGCGTGTAGGGGATCGCCAGATATTCGAGGATGCCCTGGATGGTGCCGTCCTCGCCGAACGGCCCATGCAGCGCGTTGAAGGCCACGTCCGGCTTCAACTCGGCCAGCAGCGCCGACACATTGCGGTCGACGTCGACACGCGTGACGCGGTAGCCCTTCGCCTCCAGCGCATCGGCGCAGGCATTTCCCGAGGAGAGCGACACCGGCCGTTCAGAGGAGAAGCCCCCCATGAGGACGGCCACATGCTTGACATTCCCGGCCTTGCCACCCTGCGAAGTCATTCCCGCCGGTTCCCCTCATCGACACGGGCCGCATCCAGCATCGCGCATGTCAGGAATCCGAGTCCCCGGCCGCGCAATGCGACTTCAGCTTCGCTGCCCGAAGATGAACCGGCCACGTTCCGGCAGGTCGCCCCACCAGTCCCGGAACGCTGCTTGCGCATCGCGACTCAAATCAGGAAACGCTTCTGATTCACTAGAATCAGAAGCTTGATTCGCTGGCAAGCACCGATTGCGAGCTTTGGCGCGATCGCGATTCAACTATGGCAATCGGGACTCACCCGATGTGATTCAGAAATCGGATTCGACGCCGTCCGTGCGCCCCTCCAACGCCTTCTCACACGCTGCCACGAGGTTCGGCAGGTCACGGATCAGGATCGTCCACACCTCCTCGTAGCGGATGGCGTCATAGTCATGGCGAAGGGCATTGCCAAATGCCCTGATCTGAGGCCACGGCTGACCGGGAATAAGGGCTTCCGCATTCTCGCCAAGTTTCTTGGCCGCCTCGCTGATCCTCAGCAGCCTGTAGAGTATTGCGTCGCGCAACAGATTGCTGGAGATAAACTCCTGTTCCGTGACGCCTTTGATGTCACTGAAGATGTCACGACCATTGTCGATGATGTCGCGCAAGCGGCGCGTCGGATCATTCGAAGGCAATGACGCGGTCTCTGTCGATTTGCGCCTTCATTGCCGGTTTCACCGCAAGTTCATCGACAAGATCCACCGGCCGGTGGACAATTGCACTCAGTTCGCTTCGCAATTCGTCGACCTTCGCGAAGTAATCGAACCCTCCGCGCGAAAATGTTTCACCGGGAACGAATGCCAGATCTATGTCGGAACTGTCCTGAGATTCGCCACGGGCGGCAGACCCGAAAAGCGACAGTCTACGCACCCCTCGTGCACTAAGGCGCGCCCGATGGGCGTTGAGCAGCGTTATGACCGTAGTGGGATCCATCACGGAATTATGCCACCGCATCGCTTGGGCGTAAATCACCTGCGCAGCACCGCAACCGATACCTACAGAGCCTAAAGCATGCGCCCGAGAAACTCGTCCACCTCGCGGCCGGGCTTGAAGCGGCCGAGGCGCTTGATCTCCCATTCCAGCCTTATGCCGGAATTCTCCAGAACGCGCGCACGAACCGTCTCACCGAGATGTTCCAGGTCGTAGCCGGTCGCCGTCCCCGTATTGATCATGAAGTTGCAGTGCATGGGGCTCATCTGCGCGCCACCGATCATCAGCCCGCGGCAACCCGCCTTGTCGATCTCCTTCCAGGCCGAGGTGCCAGGCGGGTTCTTGAAGGTCGAGCCGCCGGTTTTCTCGCGAATCGGCTGCACCGTCTCGCGATGGTGCTGCACCTCGTCCATCGCCGCCCTGATCGCCTCGCGATCCTCCGCGTAGCCCTCGAAGACCGCCGAAACGAAGATCAGATCCTTCGCGGCGGAGGAATGGCGGTAGGCGTAGCCCATCTCCTCATTGGTCAGCACATGCACCGCGCCGGCCCGGTCGACGGCACGCACCTCCACCACGCGTTCGCGGGTCTCCACGCCATTGGCGCCGGCATTCATGCGCAGCGCCCCGCCGATGCCGCCGGGAATGCCGTGCAGGAAATGGAACCCGCCGACACCAGCCTCCAGCGCGGCGGCGGCGACGCGCTTGTCGGGCGTGGCCGCGCCGGCCTTCAGCCGGTTCTCGCCGGCGATCTCGACCCGGCCGAAGCCGCGCGCCGAAAGCCTGATCACCACCCCCTCGATGCCGCCCTCGCGAACCAGCAGGTTGGAGCCGATGCCGACCACCATGATCGGAACGTCCCCGGGCACGGCCCTGAGGAAAGTCACCAGGTCCGCCTCGTCGGCCGGCTGGTAGAACAGATCAGCCGTCCCGCCGGCGCGGAACCAGGTGATCTTGTCCATCTCCGCGTCCGGCGTCAGCCGTCCGGCAAGTTCCGCCGCGCCCTTGCCCAGGCGCTCCAGCAGTGCCTGGCCACGCGTCACGCCGCCTGCTCCAGCCCATCCGGCAGCGCATAGGCCCACTGGGTAATGTTACCTGCACCCAGGAAGACAACGAAATCACCGGGTTGCGCCAGTTCCCTGATCAGCGGCGCCAGCGCCTCCGGTCCCGGCGCGAACCGCGCGTCGCGATGCCCGCCGGCACGGATGCGCGAGACCAGCGTCTCGGCGTTGACGTTCTCGATCGGCTCCTCGCCGGCCGCATAGACCGGCGTGACGATCACGGTGTCGGCATCGTTGAAGCAGGCGGCGAAGTCGTCGAACAGATCCCTCAGCCGCGTGTAGCGATGCGGCTGCGCGATCGCGATCACGCGCCCCTGACAGGCCTCGCGCGCCGCCTTCAGCACGGCCCGGATCTCCACCGGGTGGTGGCCGTAATCGTCGAAGATCGACACGCCGTTCCAGCTTCCCGTGGCGGTGAAGCGCCGCTTGACCCCGCCGAAGGAGGCCAGCCCGCGCCGGATCGCGTCGGGCTCCAGACCAAGCTGGTGTGCCACCGCGATCGCCGCGGTCGCGTTGGAGACGTTGTGACGCCCCGGCATCGGCAGCCTCAGACCCGCCATCTCCACCACGTCGCCCGTCTTGCGGTTGCGGACCGTGACGTCGAACTCGGAAGCTCCGTTGTCCCAGCGCGGATTGGCGAAGCGCACGTCGGCCTGCGGGTTCTCGCCATAGGTGACCACCCGCCGGTCCTCGATTCGCCCCACCAACGCCTGCACTTCGGGATGGTCGATGCACATCACGCCGAAACCGTAGAACGGCACGTTCTCCACGAATTGGCGAAACGCCTCGCGAACCTTCTCGAACGTGCCGTAATGGTCGAGATGCTCGGGGTCGATATTGGTGACGACCGCCACGTCGGCCGGCAGCTTCAGAAAGGTGCCGTCGCTCTCGTCGGCCTCCACGACCATCCATTCGCCCTCGCCCATGCGCGCATTCGTGCCATAGGCGTTGATGATGCCGCCATTGATGACAGTCGGATCCAGCCCGCCGGCATCCAGCAGCGCAGCCACCATGGAGGTCGTCGTGGTCTTGCCATGCGTCCCGCCGATCGCGACGGCCTGGCGGAACCGCATCAACTCGGCCAGCATCTCGGCCCGCCTGACGATCGGCAGCAGACGCTCGCGCGCGGCAACGAGTTCGGGATTGCCCTTCTTGATAGCGGTCGAGACGACCACGACCTCGGCCGCGCCGAGATTTTCGGCCTTGTGTCCCACGAAGACCGGGATGCCCTTGTCGCGCAGCCGCTGGACATTGGCGCCGTCGGCCTGATCGGAGCCCTGCACCGCATAGCCGAGATTGGACAGCACCTCCGCGATGCCGCTCATGCCGATGCCGCCGATCCCGATGAAATGGACCAGTCCGATGGTCTGCGGCATCTTCATGTGGCACTTCCCCTGGTCGTTTCGGCCACCGGCCGTCCCGCCGCAATAGCTTCCACCGCATCGGCGAGCAACCGCGCCGCGTCCGGCCGCCCCACGGACCTCGCCGCGGCCGCCATCGTCGCAAGCCTTTCGCCGTCGCCGAGCAAACCCTTCAGTTCATCCGCCAGGGCCGCGGCGTCAAGGCCGGGCTGGCGCCGCATCACCGCCGCGCCGGCATCGACCAGGATTTGCGCATTGTGGCCCTGGTCGTCGTCCAGCGCGTGCGGCAACGGCACCAGCAGCGCCGGCCTGCCGATCACCGACAGTTCCAGCACCGTTGACGCGCCGGACCGCGCCACCACGAGATGGGCATCGGCCATATGTTGCGGGAGGTCGGAGAAGAACGAGGCGACCTTCGCCGTCACGCCGAGTTCGCGATAGCGCTCCGCCACGCGGGCCTCGTCCTCGGCGCGCGCCTGCTGCACGACGCTCAGCCGGCAGCGCAGCTCCTCCGGCAGTGTCGCCACCGCTTCGGGCACGGTGTCGGAGAAGTAGCGCGCGCCCTGGCTGCCGCCGAAGACCAGAAGCCTGATCGGCCCCTTGTCGTCCGGCGCGTCATAGGGCGTGTCGGCCACGTCCAGTACGGCCTGACGCACGGGGTTGCCGGTCTCCACGATCTTGGCCGCGAATGGACCCGCCGGTTTCAGGAACCCGCCGGCGATGGCGGTCACGCGCGGCGCCAACGCCTTGTTGGCGCGGCCCATCACGGCGTTCTGTTCGTGGATCAGCGTCGGCAAGCCGCGCCGCGAGGCGGCGAACAGCGGCGGCAGGGTCGGATAGCCGCCAAATCCCACGACCGCGGCCGGCCGGAGCTTCTGGATCACCTTCGAGGCTACGCGAAAGCCCCGCCACAACCGCCAGAACGCCTTCGCCAACCTGACGGGATCGCGCCCGCCGATCGTGGCCGAAGGAATGGCGTGCACGGCCTCGGCCGGAAAGGAGCCCGCATAGCGCTCCGCGCGCTCGTCGGTCGCCAGATGCACGGACCAGCCGCGCGCGATCAGCTCGTGCGCCAGCGCCTCGGCGGGAAAGAGATGGCCGCCGGTTCCGCCGGCCGAAAGCAGGATGGTCCGCGCCATGTCACGAAAGCGGCATCGCCTGGCCGCGGTCGAAACTGTAGCCGTGTTTGCGCACCACGTCGGGCCGGCGCCTGGTCAGCGCGAGCACGAAGCCCATGGAGATCGCCATCGCGATCAGCGACGAGCCACCATAGGAGATGAAGGGCAGCGTCATGCCCTTCGCGGGCATGAGTTGCAGGTTCACGCCCATATTGATGATCGACTGGAAGCCGAACAGCATCACCAGCCCGCTCACGGCCAGCCGGGTAAACTCGTCGGTCTCGGCTAGCGCCAGCCTCAGCCCCCGGATCACCACGAAGGCGAAGATCACGAGGATGACGGCGCACAGAACGAGGCCGAACTCCTCGGCCGCCACGGCGAAGACGAAGTCCGTATGGCTGTCGGGGATGATGCGCTTGACCGTGCCCTCGCCGGGTCCGCGGCCGAGCCAACCGCCGCGCAGGAACGCTTCATGCGCCATGTCGACCTGGAACGTGTCACCCTCGCCCGTCAGGAAGCGGTCGATGCGCCCAGCGACATGCGGGAACATCGTATAGGCGGATATGGCACCAACGGCGACCAAGGCGGCCAGCAGGAATATCCACAGCCAGGGAAGCCCGGCCATGAAGAACATCGCCCCCCAGGTCGCGATCACAAGCATGGTCTGGCCGAGATCGGGCTGCGCCACCAGCAGCGCCGTCACGACCATCAGGAGCAGCATGGCGAACAGGTTTCCCGGGATTTCGGGCTGGCGCGCATGCTGGGAGAAAAGCCACGCGCATAGCACCACGAAGGCCGGCTTGAGGAATTCGGACGGTTGCACCGAGATGCCGACCAGCGAGATCCAGCGGCGCGAGCCCTTGACCTCGACGCCGAAGAACAGCGCGGCGACCATCAGCACGAGCGATCCCGCCAGCATCAGCAGCGCCAACCTGCGGATGTTGCGCTGGTCGAGGAAGGAGACGGCAAGCATCACCGCCAGGGCCGGCACCATGAAGACGATCTGGCGCGTCACGAAATGGAAGGAATCCAGGCCGATCCGCTCCGCGACGGCGGGACTGGCCGCGAAGGACAGCACGATACCCAGCCCCATCAGCGACAGGAACGCCGCCAGGAACCATCGGTCCACCGTCCACCACCAGTTGGAGATCGCACCCCTGTCGACACGGCTTGCCATCAGCGTCCCCTTTCGATCGGCTGAACACCGCCGATCCCGTTCACCGCGGCCTTGAAGGCCTCGCCCCGCACCTCGAAGTTCCGAAACTGGTCGAAGCTCGCGCAGGCGGGCGACAGAAGCACGACCGGCTCCGCTCCCCCGTCCAGGGCCGCGTCCCGCGCCGCATGCTCCACCGCCGCCTCGAGCGTGCCGGAAATCTCGTAAGGAACCGTTTCACCCAACGTCGCCGAAAAGGCGGGGGCCGCCTCGCCGATCAGATAGGCGCGCGCGATATTGGGAAAGTAGCCGGACAGGGTCTCGATGCCGCCTTCCTTGGCCAGCCCGCCCGCGATCCAGTAGATGCGGCGGAAGCTCGACAGGGCCGGCGCGGCCGCGTCCGCGTTGGTTGCCTTGGAATCGTTGACGAACAGCACCGCACCCTTGCGACCTACCATCTCCATGCGGTGCGCCAGGCCCGGAAAGCTGTTCAGCCCGCACTGGATCTCCTCGCGCGTCAGCCCGATCGTCATGCACGCGGCCACGGCGGCAAGCGCGTTTTGCGCATTGTGCTGCCCTCGCAGCGAATCGATCCCCTCGAGGGTGGCGATCTCTTCGTAGCGACCATTGTCGGCGTGCTTCAGCGATCCGCCCTCCGCGAACAGCCCGTCGGCGAGCGGCAGCCTCTTGGAGATACGCATCACCGTCTTGCCGGCCTTCTCCAGCCGGTCGGCGATCTGCGAACAGAAGATGTCGTCGACGCCGATGATCGCGGTATCCGAGCCCGCGACGAGCCTTTCCTTGATCGCGGCATAGGCCGGCATCGTGCCGTGCCTATCGAGATGGTCGGGCGTCAGGTTGAGCAGGATGCCTGCCGAGGGATCGAGCGAGGGCGCCAGGTCGATCTGGTAGGAGGAGCATTCCACGACATAGCAGCGCTCCGGCGCCGGCTCGTCCAGCGTCATGACCGCGCGACCGATATTGCCGCCCATCTGCGTGTCGCGGCCGACCCGGTCGAGCATATGGGCCGCCAGCGCCGTCGTGGTCGACTTGCCGTTCGTCCCCGTGATCGCCACGAAGGGCGCCTCGGGCGCCCGCGCCCGCCGCTCGCGGCAGAACAGTTCCACATCCCCGATGATCTCCACCTGGGCGGCGCGTGCCAGTTCCACCGTCCAGTGCGGTTTCGGATGGGTCAGCGGCACGCCGGGCGACAGGACCAGCGAGGAGACGCCCGACCAGTCGACCGACCTGAGATCGGCCACCGCCACGCCCTCCGACGCCGCCTTCGCGACGGAGTCCGGATTGTCGTCGAACGCCGTCACTTCCGCGCCGCCCGCCATGAGCGCATGCGCTGTCGCCATGCCCGAGCCACCTAGCCCGAACAGCGCCACCTTCCTGCCTCTGAAGCTTTCCGCGGCGATCACGCACTCACCTCAGCTTCAACGTCGAGAGACCGATCAGGGCCAGGATCACGGCGATGATCCAGAACCGGATCACGATCTGGCTTTCGGTCCAGCCGAGCTTCTCGAAATGATGGTGGATCGGCGCCATCAGGAAGACGCGCCTGCCCGTCAGCTTGAAATACCCCACCTGGATGATGACCGACAGCGCCTCGACCACGAACAGGCCGCCGATGATGGCCAGCACGATCTCATGCTTGGTCGCCACCGCGATCGTGCCCGTGAGGCCGCCGAGCGCCAGCGAGCCCGTGTCGCCCATGAAGATCGCCGCCGGCGGCGCGTTGAACCACAGGAAGCCGAGCCCGGCGCCTATGACGGCGCCCAGCACCACCGACAGCTCGCCCGTGCCTTGGGTGAAATGGATCTGCAGATAATCGGCGAAGACGGCGTTGCCGGCCAGATAGGCGATCACGCCGAAGGAGGCGGCCGCGACCATGATCGGCACGATCGCCAGCCCGTCCAGCCCGTCCGTCAGGTTGACCGCGTTGCCCGCGCCCACGATCACGAAGGCGGCAAAGGGCACGAAGAACCAGCCGAGATTGATCAGGAAGTCCTTGACGAAGGGAAAGGTGAGCGACGACGAGAAGGGTTCGGTGCCGTTGCTCATGATCACATAGGCCGCAAGCCCGGCGATCAGGAACTCGACCGCCAGACGCGACCTGCCCGAAAAGCCCAGATGCGACTGCTTCGTGACCTTGAGATAGTCGTCATAGAAGCCAATCGCGCCGAAGCCCAGCGTCACCAGCAGCACGACCCAGACATAGACCGAGGCCAGGTTCGCCCACAGCAGCGAAGACCCGATGATGCCGGTCAGGATCATCAGCCCGCCCATCGTCGGCGTACCGGCCTTCTTGAAATGGGTCTGCGGCCCGTCGGCGCGAATCGGCTGGCCCTTGCCCTGCCTCAGCCGCAGCGCGTCAATGATGACCGGCCCGAACATGAACACGATCAGAGCCGACGTGATCAGCGCCCCGCCGGTGCGGAAGGTGATGTAGCGGAAGACGTTGAAGACGGCCAGCTCGTCCGCGAGACCGGTCAGAAGCGTGAGCATTCAGGTAGTTCCCCTCGCACCATCGTCGCGCCTTTTACGCGCTCCTGCGCTCGTCCGCGCGCTTGTCGTGAGCCTCCAGCAGCGCCTCGACGATCGAGGAGAAGCCGACGCTCTTCGACGACTTCACCATGACCGCATCCCCCGGGCGAACCGTCTCCAGCACCAGTTTGCGGATCGCGTTCAGGTCCTCGCGATGCTCGGCCGCGATCTCCTTCGGCGCCGCCTCGGCCAAGGCCTTCATCTCCGGACCGCCCAGGAGCAGGAGGTCTATGCCCGATCCCGGCAGCGCCTTGGCCAGCCCCGCATGCAGGCTTCGTGCGTGCTCGCCCAGTTCCAGCATGTCGCCCAGCACCGCGATCCGCCGGCCGCCCTCGGCGACCGGCGTCGTCGACAGCACCTCGATCGCGGCCCGCATGGAGGCGGGATTGGCGTTGTAGCTTTCATCAATCAGCGTGATCTGGGCGCCCTCGTGGCCGAGCAGGTAGCGTTTTCCGCGCCCTTTCTCGGCCTGGAAGGTGGCAAGGCTCGCCGCCGCCGCTTCCACGTCGCCACCCGACAGATGCACCGCCGCGAGTGCGGCGATGGCGTTTTGCGCGATGTGGCGTCCCGGCGCGCCGATCCTGGCCGCGATCTCGCGGCCGGCGATGCGGAAGGTGACGTCCGATCCGCCGTCGGACGCCCTGAACGACGTCAGCAGATAGGGGATGCGGCCCTGCTCGCCGAAGCCGGTAACATGCGCGGCGGCGGCCTCCTTGGCCAGCTTCGCCAGTATTCTGGCACGCGGGTCGTCGCGGTTGATGAGCGCGTGGCCGTCCTTGTCGAGGCCTTCGAAGATCTCGGCCTTGGCCCGCGCGATCTCGTCCATGCTGGAGAAATGGCCGAGATGCGCCGCGGCGATCATCGTCACCATCGCCACATGCGGCCTGACCAGCTTCACCAGCGGCCGTATCTCGCCGGGATGGTTCATGCCGATCTCGAAAATGCCGAAGTCGGTGTCTTCCGGCATGCGCGCCAGCGTCAGCGGCACGCCCCAATGATTGTTGAAGGACTGCACGGAGGCATGCACCGCGCCTTGCCCGGCCAGCATGTGGCGCAGCATCTCCTTGGTCGTCGTCTTGCCCGCCGATCCGGTGACCGCGATGACCCGCGCCCGGCTCCGCTCCCGCGCGGCCGCGCCGAGGCGGCCCAGCGCGGCCAGCACGTCGTCGACCACGATCATCGGTGCCGTGATGCGCCCAAGCGCCGGCAGCTTGCCCTCGGCGATCACCAGCACCGAAGCTCCCGCCTTCAGCGCCGCCGTCGCGAAATCATGCCCGTCGAACTGGTCACCCTTGATCGCGAAGAAGGCCTCGCCGGGTTGGAGCGTGCGTGAATCGATCGAAACACCCGATATGGATTCGGGCACGGAGCCGAACGGACGGCCTCCCATCGCCTCGATCATCCCGCTTCCAGTCCACAAGCGCGTCACGCCACTTCTCCAGTTCTTGTCGAGGAAAGCGCGGCAAGTGATTCTTCGTGGTCGGAAAAATGGTGCGTCACGTCCCCGATGGTCTGGCCGATCTCGTGACCCTTGCCGGCGATCACCAGCGTGTCGCCGGCCTTGAGCATGGCGACCGCCTGGCGGATGGCCTGCCTGCGGTCCCCGATTTCCAACGCGCCGGGCGCGGCGGCCAGGATCTCGGCCCGGATCGCGGCCGGGCGTTCCGAACGCGGATTGTCGTCGGTCACCACCACGACATCCGCCAGCCTGGTGGCGATCTCGCCCATGATCGGCCGCTTGCCTCGGTCTCGGTCGCCGCCGCAGCCGAACACGACCACCACCCGACCCGTGGTGAAGGGCCGGACGGAGGACAGCACGTTCTCCAGCGCCTCGGGCTTGTGCGCATAGTCGACATAGACCGGCGCGCCTTCCGCGGTCGTGCCGACCAGGTCGAGCCGGCCGGCCGCGCCCTTCAGATGTTCCAGCGCATCGAGCGCCTTGCCCGTCTCCAGCCCGGTCGCGATCGCCAGCCCCGCCGCCACCAGCGCATTCGCGATCTGGAAGTCGCCGGCAAGCGGCAGGTCGACCTCGTGGATGACGCCGCCGGCCTGGATCTCGGCGCGCTGGCGATGGCGTTCGTGCTCGACACGCTTGAGCGCAAGCAGCGACCCCTTGCGGCCGACCGTCATCACTTCGAGCCCGGCCTTCGCCGCCGCCTCGCCCGCGGCCTGCGACCAGGCGTCGTCGGCGAAGATCACCGCCGGCGCGCCCTTCGGCAGCAGCGTGTCGAACAGGCGCATCTTGGCGGCCAGGTAGTCTTCGATGGTCGCGTGGTAATCCATGTGGTCGCGGCCGAGATTGGTGAAGCCGCCGGCCGACAGTCTCACGCCGTCGAGCCGGCGTTGGTCGAGGCCGTGGCTGGAGGCCTCCATCGCCGCATGGGTAACGCCCGAATCGGCGAGCTCCTTCAGCAGGCGATGCAGCGCCACCGGATCGGGCGTGGTCAGGCTGCCATAATCCTCGCGTCCGGGCGCGCTCACGCCCGTGGTGCCGATGCTGGCCGCGCCGAAGCCGGCATGGCTCCAGATCTGGCGGGTGAAGGAGGCGACCGACGTCTTGCCGCTCGTGCCCGTCACCGCCACCATCACCTCGGGCTGCCCGCCGAAGAAGCGCGCGGCGGCCAGCGCCAGTGCCCGGCGCGGGTCGTCCACCCGGATGACGGGGACGGACAGCCCTTCAGCCGCACCCTCCCTGCCCGCCAGGATCGCAGCGGCGCCGCGCGATACGGCATCGCGCGCGAACGCCATCCCGTCCGACTTCGCACCTTTCAGGGCGGCGAACAGGTGGCCGGGCTCCACGGTTCTGGAATCGCTGGAGAGCCCCGAAATCTCGACCGTTCCGGCGGCCGGAAGGCCATCCAGCGGGAGAATTCCGGAAAGTTCTATAAGCCTCATTCTGCTCCAGTCGTCGGGGCGTCTCGCGGCCTGGCCCGCGATCATCGAGAATCATCGGTAGGACGCGAGCAGGGCAGCACTTTCATGGCCGAATTCGGGCTTCACGCCAAGCATGGAGGCGCTCCGGCGGATGATCGCCCCCACCGTCGGGGCCGCGTTCAGGCCCGAAGTCGCTCCGATGCCTTGTTTTTCCGGCTTTGGTTCGTCCAGAATGACCAGCACCACATATTGTGGATCGTGGGCGGGAAATCCGGCCAGAAAGGCGTTGAAGCGCTTGTCGCTGGAATAGCGGCCATTGACCACCTTCTCGGCCGTGCCGGTCTTGCCGCCGACGAAATAGCCAGGCACCTCGGCGCGGCGTCCCGATCCCTTCTCGACGTTGAGCCTGAACAGGTAGCGCATCGCGTCGGAGGTCGACGGGTCCATCACCTGCACGCTCGCCCGTTCCGCCTCCCGCTCGCTGCGCGGCAGGAAGGTCGGCTCCATCAGCCGCCCGCCATTGAGCACAGCTGCCGCCGCGACCGCCGTCTGCAGCGGCGTCGTGGCGACACCGTGGCCGAAGGAGATCGTGATCGAATGGATTTTCTTCCACTCCTTCGGCTCGGTCGGCCGCGCGACCTCCGGCAGTTCGGTCTTCATCTTGTCCAGAAGGCCGATGCGCTTGAAGAATTCGCGATGCCCCTCGATCCCCACCGCGTCGGCCATCCTCGCCGTGCCGATGTTGGAGGAATAGATGAAGATTTCCGGGACGGAGAGGACGCGGCCCTTGCCGTGGAAATCCTTGATGGTGAAGCGCGCGATCTGGATCGGCCGGCGCGCGTCGAAACTGTCGGACAGTTTCACCTTGCCCGAATCCAGCGCCATCGCGGTGGTGAAGCCCTTGAAGGTCGAGCCCATTTCGTAGACGCCGCCCGACATGCGGTTGAGCCTGTCCTTCTCATGGGCGTTGAAGGGATTGTTGGGATCGTAGTCGGGCAGCGAGGCCATCGCCACCACCTCGCCCGTCTTGGCGTTCAGCACCACGCCGCCCGCGGCGATGGCGTGATACTTTTCCATCGCCTGCGCCAGCTCGTCGCGCATCACGTGCTGGACGCGCTGGTCGATCGAAAGCTGGACGGGCTTGAGATCCTTCGCCGTCGCCAATCCCAGGTCCTGCAGTTCCGACAGACCCTGCCCGTCGATATATTTCTCCAGACCGGCGATGCCCTTGTTGTCGATATTGGTCAGCCCCAGAATGTGCGCCGCCAGCGGCCCGCCAGGATAGAAGCGCCGGTTCTCAACGCGAAAGCCGATACCGGGTAGCCCCAGCCCCATGATCTGCTGCTGCTGGCGCGGCGTGAGCTGCCGGCGCAGCCACACGAAGCCCGCGTCGCTCTTGAGCCGCCGGTAGGTCTGTTCCTGGTCGAGGTCGGGCAGGACGCGGGTCAGCTTCTCCAGCGTCTCGTCCACGTCGACGATGCGGCGCGGCTCGCCGAACATCGAGGCCGTCTTGATGTCGGTCGCCATGACCTGCCCGTTGCGGTCGATGATGTCCGGCCGCGAAGCGGTGGCCCGCACGCTCGGCCCGCTCGACGCATCCGCCTCCTCGAGCCCCAGCCATACGATGCGCCCGCCGATCATGCCGTAGATGCCCAGGAACACGGCCATCGTCATCAGCACGCGCGAGCGCGCCCGCCCGCCCGTCGACTTGCGCGCGCCCTGGAACATGACCTTGTCGCCCGGTCCCGGCGGAGCCGGCGCGACGGCCCTTCTGCGGAAAAACCTGTTCATCATGGCCTCGCTACGCTCCCGGTGACCGTGCCCGCATCCACGGAGGCGACCCCCTCGATCTCGTCCTGCATGATGTCCTCGATCTCGAGCGGCCGTTCGGGAATGTCATCGAGCGAGGCGAGCTGGGTCGGGGCGATCGGCCCGAGCTCCAGTGCGTCGCTGTGCAGATCGGCCAGCTTCTGCAGCCGCGACGGCTGCGACAGCAGGCTCCAGTCCGCCTTCAGGAGCAGGATCGAATCCTCCTCCATGCGGATCTGCGCGGCCAGAGCGCGGTTTTCCGCCAGTTGAGCCTCGGCGTCGTGCTTGGTCTTGTAGGTGAAGGCCGCGGCCGAAACCATGGCGGCGATCAGGACAATGTCGGTGACGCGAAACACGGGCCGGTTCTCCTCAGGCTGCGGAACTGAGATCGGGAAGATCGGGAAGGGCGAACATCGAAAGGTCGGCGCGGCGGGCGGGAGCGGCGGTGCGCGTGGCGGCGCGCAGCTTGGCCGAGCGCGCCCTTGCGTTGCGCGCGATCTCGGCCTCGCCGGGCGTGACGACCTTGTCGGGCTTGTCGAAGGTTTCCGGCTCGGGCGCGACCTGCGGCAGATGCCGCGATCCCGACGGCGCCGACGACCGGTCCGCCAGGAAGCGCTTGACCATGCGGTCTTCCAGCGAGTGGAAGGTGACGACCGCCAGCCGCCCGCCCGGTTTCAGGGCGGCTTCCGACGCGATCAGCGCGCGCGCCAGTTCGCCGAGTTCGTCATTGACGTAGATGCGCAGCGCCTGGAAGACGCGGGTGGCCGGATGGATCTTGTCCTTCGGATTGCGGCCGATCGTCTGCTCTATGGTATGCGCCAGTTCCCCGGTGCGCCGGTACGGCTTTTCGGCGCGCCGCCTTTCGACCGCGCGCGCGATGCGCCCGGCATGGCGCTCCTCGCCGTAGAAGCCGAAGATGCGTGCGAGATCACCGGTCTTGTAGCGGTTGACGACGTCGGCGGCGGTCGGCCCCTCCCGGGCCATGCGCATGTCCAGCGGCCCGTCGAGACGGAAGGAGAAGCCGCGCCCGGCCTCGTCGACCTGCATGGACGAGACGCCGATGTCGAGCACTATCCCGTCGACCTGCTGGCCCGCATGCTCGTCCAGCCGTGAGAACGCGCCGTGCACGAGCCGCAGCCTGCCGCCGCTCGCCCGCTCCATCGCGCGCCCGGCCGTGATCGCGTCGGGATCGCGGTCGATGGCGACGACGCTGGCGCCCCGCGCCAGCAGCGCGGCGGTGTAGCCGCCCGCGCCGAAGGTGCCGTCCACGATCACCATGCCCTCGCGCGGACCGAGCGCGGCGATGACCTCGTCGACGAGGACCGGAAGGTGGCGGGCGGGTCCGCCACCGGCATCATCTTGAACGCCGGCGCCCGCGCTCATTCCGGTCCTCCCGACGACGTGCCGTCTCTGGCCGCCTTGCGCAGCGCCGAGAGCCGCGCCCTCACGGCTTCGGAATGCGCCCTGAACCGCGAGGGTTCCCAGATCTGGAAGAAATGCCCGCGTCCGACGAAGGTCGCCTCGCTTGTGATGCCGGTATGCTCGCGCACGAAATCCGTCATGGTGATGCGGCCGTCCTGGTCGAGCTTCAGGAAAGCCCCGTCGCCGTGGATGAAGAACGACATGTCGTCCGCCGTCCGCAGGAACGGATCCTCCTCGGCGATCCGCTTCTCGAAAGCTTCCAGATAGTCCGGCCCGCCGACATCCATCGCCGGATCGTCCAGCGAGCGCAGCGCGTAGAGGTCGGCATAGCCGCGCTTCTGAACGATGGTGCGAAACGGGGCCGGCACGGACACCCTGCCCTTGCCGTCTATCCTGTTCGTCGCACTCGACAGAAACCGGTCCATCACGCCCCGGGACGACCCGCGCCGCCCTTCTCGTTAGTGCCCCTTCCACGCCGCCACGCGGACACTCCCCCTCCGAAGACCTGCCGACGAAACGCGACCGCCCGCCTTCCGGCGCGGCCTTTCGCCTCGCCGGATCGCTGGACGCCTCACCCGGAACAGGAAACGGAGTTGAACTGTTGATTTGGGATAACATGGGCCAAGATGGGCGTCAACGGGAAGAGCCGGTCCAAGGGTCCGAGAGCAAGCGTTTTCCGGGGTCCCCCACACCCCGATCCGCGTTTATCCCGCATTAAGGCTAACGAAGCGTTTCCGGCGCCGTTCCGGCCACGTTTGGCCGTTGGCTTTCAGGAACGACACGCCGCCGTCCGGCCGCCAGGTCCTGGCGACTGAAAGGCCGGCGGTCCTGCCGCGAAGGAGGAAGCCGTGTCCTTGTTCTGGTGGAGGAAGGGCGTGCAGGAAGGCTGGAAGCCGGTGCCGCCGCGCGGCTCCCCCTCTTCTCCTACCCGGCGGTCGCCGCCAGAAGCCCGCCCAGCAGGCCCAGCGTTTCGGCGTCCGCCACGCCGTCCACCCGGCTGCGCCGGAAATGCCGCTGGAAGGCCTCGACCACGATCCGCGTCCTTGCGTCGAACCGCCCGTCGATCTCGACACCGTAGCCGTGGAGCGCCAGCATCGACTGCAGCCTTTCCACCGCCGGTCCTTCCGCGCCCTCGCGGCACGGCTCGGCCCCTTCGCATGGTTTCGGCGCCGCGATCAGGCCGACTCCGGCCTCCGCCAGTCTCTCCCAAGGAAACATCTCGCCCGGATCGACCTTGCGGCCTGGCGCGATGTCGGAATGGGCGAGCACGCCTTCCGGCCGGATCGCGCGCCGTTGGCAAATGTCGCGGCAAAGTCCGATCACCGCCATGATCTGCACGTCGGGAAAGTCCGGCAGGCCATAGGCATGGCCACCATTGACGATCTCGATCCCGATGGAGCGCGAATTGACGTCGCCTTCGCCTTTCCAGGAGCCGGCGCCGGCATGCCAGGCGCGGTCGCTCTCGCGCACCATCTGCACCACGCGCCCGTCCTCGTGCACCAGATAATGCGACGATACCCCGCTTGCCGGATCACACAGCCAGGCCTCGGCGGCCTCGCCCGTCTCCATGCCGGTATAGTGCAGGATCAGCAGTTCGAGGCCCGCGCCTTCGCCGCGCGGACCGAAATTGGGCGATACGCGCACCTCGGCGCCGGCGAAATCGGCGCCGAAGCCGGTCATGCCGGCTTGAAGCGCCGCTCGATCACCTCGAAAGCGGCATTGATCGCGGCAACGCGCGCCGTGGCGATCTCGACGAACTCCGGCGGAACCCCACGCGCGATCAGCCGGTCGGGGTGGTTTTCCGAGACCAGCTTGCGATAGCGCGCCTTGATCGTGGCGAATGGCTCGCCACGGGCGACGCCCAGAACCTTGTAGGGATCCGCCGCGCCCGAGGCGTGCCGGGCCAGGATCGCCTCGAAATGCAACTCCTCGATACCGAAGATCTCCGCCACGCGCCGCAGGAAGCCGACCTCGCGTTCATGCACGACACCATCGGCCTTGGCGATGTGGAACAGTCCGTCGAGGATATCCTCCAACATCGCGCAGTTGCGATGGCCCGAACCGCACAGCCCGGCCATCTGGTGCGCGTAGGCTTCAAAGCCCGCCGTGTCGGCCTTGGCGATGTCGTAGAGCCGCGTCACATTGCGCGCTTCCTCGCGCGGAACATGAAAGATTTCGTGGAAGGCGTGGATTTCGTTTTGCGACACCACGCCATCCGATTTGGCCATCTTGGCCGACAGCGCGATCATCGCCACCGAGAACGCCACCCGGCGCCGCAACTCGGGATCGCCGGCATAGGCGGTTTTCACCGCCTCCACGATCGCGGCGATGCCCGCGCGCGCACCGGACGCCATGCTGGCGGTCAATTCTCCGAGTCGGTTCCAGATCGTCATGGCCGCGCAATAGACCGTTGGGCAGTCCTTGGCGAGGGCCGGCGTCTCGACCGGCTCTGGGCGGGAGAATGTTCGGCAGAAAAACGTCATCACTGATGTCCCATCACGGCGCGGGGCCGGTACGGCGCCTCGAGCGCCCTGATCGTGCGCGCGTCGAGGTCCAGCGCCTCGGCGGCGATCGCCTCGTCGAGTTGCGAAAGTTTCGTCGCGCCGACGATCGGCGAGGTGACGAAGTCCTTCGACAGCACCCAAGCATAGGCCGCTTGCGCCGGGCTGACACCGAGGCGTTTCGCCGCCTTCTCCACCGCCGCCAGCACGGCGTAATCGGCCCGGGAGCCGAAATAGGCGTGCGCCTGCTTGTCGGTCTTCGCACGGTTCGACGCCTCGCCCTCCTTCGGGCGGTTGCCGGCAAGGAAGCCGCGCGCGATCGGCGACCAGGGCACCACGCCGACACCCTCCGCAGCACAATAGGGCATCATTTCGCGTTCCTCCTCGCGATAGGCCAGATTGTAGAAATTCTGCATCGCGACGAACTCGGCCAGCCCGTTGGCGCGCTGCGTCTCGCGCAGCATAACAAACTGCCATGCCCACATTGACGACGCGCCCAGATACCGCACCTTGCCCGCCCTCACGAGGTCGTCCAGCGCCGTCAGCGTCTCCTCGAAGGGCGTGTGCGGATCAAGCCTGTGGACGTAGTAGAGGTCGATGTGGTCCATGCCAAGCCGTTTCAGCGACCGGTCGACCTGATCCAGGATGTGGCCGCGCGACAGGCCGCGCTGATTCGGCCCCTCGCCCATCTTCAGTCCGACCTTGGTCGCCAGCACGATCTCGTCGCGCCGGGCATACTTTTTCAGCGCGCGACCGGTGATCTCCTCGCTCGCCCCGTAATTGTAGTGGTTGGCCGTGTCGAAGAAGGTGATTCCGGCTTCGATCGCGCGCCGGAAGAACGGTTGCGCCGCGTCCTCGTCGATCACCCAGGGATGGGTAGGCCCGCCCGGCGGCCCGAAGCTCATGCAGCCCAGGCACAGCCGCGAGACATGGAGGCCGGTCCGCCCAAGCCGCACTTGCCGCATCGCATCAGGTCCCTCTTTCGACGCGGCGTTTCTAGGGGGTGCAACCCCGGGTCACAAGTGAATTTGCGGAAAGTTCCGTTCAACATGCCTTCACGAAACGCCGTGCGTTTCGTGAAGCACAAAAAAGAGAGGACGGGATGGGGGCCCGTCCTCCCTGCCTTGCAGGTGTCCTTTTGTCACGAATGGGTCCGCCAGGACCCCCGCTTCGGCGCTTGGTTGCCTGAGTTAGTCGGCCGGAGCCGGGGCCGGAGCCGTGTCGTCCGCAGGCTCGTCCATCGGAGCCGCGGCCGGATCATCGGCCGGCTCCGCCGGCTGCTGCAGCGTCGGGTCCGTGCTCTGGGTCGTGGTGTCGTCGGTATCCGAGCACGCGGCGGCACCGAGCAGCGCGATAGCCGAGACGGAGGCCAGAATGAGCTTTTTCATGAGATCCTTCTCCTTATTTCCTTCTCTGCAACCCCGGCGTACCGGATGGTCGTGGAGGAAATGTGCGGAAAAGGAATCCGTTTCGTCACATAGTGTTGCGATCTGTTTCGTCACGTGCCGTTTCTTCGTGTAACCTCGCTCGGGTTACTTGATAGAAGCGCCCCATGACCGCCGGCGTCAGATACATCGGAATCTGGTAGCAGCCGATCATGAGCAGAATGGGGTCGACGACCGACGCCGGCAGCACCGCCAGGAACAGCGCCACATTCCGGTTACCGGCGACGATGCCGGTCACGGCGGCTTCGGCCGGCCGCCCCGCGCGGCGCGCCGCGATCGCGACCGCGCCCTGTATGGCGAAATTGACCGCGCACACGATCGCCAGCGTGCCTGCGAAGCCCAGCGGATCCGTTCTCAGCGCCGGTCCTACCGCCGACATCAACCCGATCACCACGACAGCCAGTGCAATCGCCGACAGGGCGTCGATCGCCTGGAGCGCCTCGGAACCCGGCTGTCTCAGCACGGTCCCCCGGATCAGGAAGGCGGCGCCGGCCGCGACCGCGATCAGGACCAGCAGTCCGCCCGCCGCGCCGAATACCGCGCCGGCGCCGCCGAAGGCCGGCGTCAGCCAGAAGACGGGAACCACCGTCAGCGGCAGCAGCGCGGTCCCGATCACCACCTGCCTGAGCGCTGGCGCCGGATCGTTGCCGGTCATGACCGCCAGATGCGGGCTTGCCGAGACAGGCGAGGCCGCCAGCATCAGCACCAGGAAGGTGGCCATGGCGCCCGCCGCCACGCCGAAGGCGGCGAGCAGCGCGATCGCCGCCAGCGGAAACCCGACCTGGAACAGCACCGCCAGCATCGCCGCGCGGCCCGCGTCGCCCATCGCACCGAGCGCCTGGCGCGGGCCGACGCGAAGCGCGGCGAAAAACAGCAGCGCCGCCACCATCTCGCTGATCCAGGGGCGCATGGCCAGGGCGACCTGGGGCATCGCCGCCCCCGCGACGAGCCCGAGCACGAGCACATGCCGGCCATTGCGGGCGACGAAGCCCAGGATGCGGTGGACGAGGTTCATCGGGTCACAGGGAGGCCGCCGCCCTCGCCGCCTGGTCGTAGTGCCCCGACAGCGCCCGCAGCGTCGTGGCGACCGTCGAGATCGCCTTCGGGTCGAGGCCGAGGCCACGCACGGACTCCACCAGAAGCGCCTCGCGCACCTCCCGGTAGCGCATGCAGACAGCCCTGCCCCGCTCGCTCGCGCTGACCAGTTTTTCCTTGCCGGCCCGCCCGCTTTCGACCAGTCCGCGCTTTTCCAGCTTCTTAATCGCATAGAGCACGACATGCGTGTCCTCGATGCCGAGCATGATGCACAGGTCCGACAGCCGCTTGGGCCGTCCGCGATGATTGGACGAATGCAGCACCTGCACGTCGATCGCCGCCAGGCCAGGTTCGCCGGCCGCCGTCATGCAGCGCACCATCCAGCGCTCGAAGGCGTTGCCGGCAAGCGTCATGCCGAATTCCAGCTCCGACAGCGCCGGCAGCGCGCCGTCGGCCAGATGCGCCGACGACACGATCGGCCCGAAGCCCGCGCTTTCCTCCATCCCTCGTTCCTTTCACATCACTGAAAACATCGTCCGCGGCAGCCACAGTGCCAGATCCGGAAAGGCCGCCAGCAGCACCACCATCACCATCATCAACAGGAAAAAGGGCGCGGTGGCCCGCGCGATATCGAACAGATTGCGCCCGGTCAGCCCCTGAATGACGAACAGGTTGAAGCCGACCGGAGGCGTGATCTGCGCCATCTCGACCACGATCACGAGATAGATGCCGAACCAGACCAGGTCGAAGCCCGCCGCCGTCACCAGCGGCATGATGACGGCGGTGGTCAGCACGATCATCGAGATACCGTCGAGGAAGCAGCCCAGTCCCACGAACAGCACCGTCAGCGCCGCCAGAAGCATCATCGGCGACAGGCCCTGCTCGCCAATGAAGGTCGCCAATTGCCTGGGCAGGCCGGTGAAGCCCATTGCCGTGGTCAGCACCGCGGCGCCGGCCAGGATGAAGGCGATCATGCACGACGTCATCGTGGCGGCCATGAGTCCGTCGAAAAAGGTCCGACGGTCGAGCGATCCCTGCGCGCGCGCCAGCACCAGGCTGAGCGCCACGCCCACCACCGCCGCTTCCGTAGGCGAGGCGAGGCCGCCATAGATCGAGCCGATGACGCCGACGATCAGCAGCGTCACCGGGATCAGGCTCCTGGCCGCCCTCAGCTTGCCACGCCAGGGCACGCGCTCCTCCGCGGGCGGCATCCTGGCGGGATTGAGCAGCGACCAGACGCCCACATAGCCCATGAACAGTGCCGCCAGCACCAGCCCCGGCACGACGCCGGCCACGAACAGCCGGGCGATGGATTCCTCCACTGCCGCGCCATAGACGATCAGGATGATGGAAGGCGGGATCAACAGGCCCAGCGTGCCCGAGCCGGCCAGGCTGCCGATCGCCAGCCGGTCGTCATAGCCGCGGCCCTTCAGTTCCGGCAGCGATATCTTGCCGATGGTCGCCGTCGTCGCCGCCGAGGAACCCGACACAGCCGCGAACACCGCGCAGCCCAGGACGTTGACATGCGCAAGCCGTCCCGGCAGCCGCCGCACGAAGGGCGAAATGCCGGCGAACATGTCCTGCGACAGGCGCGACCTGAACAGGATCTCTCCCATCCAGATGAACATCGGCAGGGCGGTGAGATCCCATGAGGTCGAGGCGCTCCAGAACGACGTCGCCAGCACCTGCGCGGCGGGAATGGCGGGTTTGGAGGCCAGCGCCACCAGCGCCACCAGCGAGAGCGAGAACGCCACCCACAGTCCGAGCGCCAGCGCCGCCAGCATGACGACCACCAGCAGCACGGAGAGCTCGAATACGCCCATCGCTCAGGTCTCTCCGCTTTCGAGGAACTTCCTGTCGCGGAACGCCGTCACCGTCACGTCGAGCACGGCGACCGCGAGGATCGCAAGTCCAAGGGTCATCATGCCTTGCGGCAGCGCCAGCGGCACGGGGATCATGCCGTAGGACACGTCGCCGAACGAAGCGCTCTTGAGCGTCAGCCGCCCCAGCGCGACGGTGAAGTGAACCGCGAGCGCGAAGGCCGCCAGACCAACCACCGCTTCCACCCAGCGCCTTGGGCCCGCCGGCAAATGTTCGACCAGCATGCCGATGCGGATGTGGTTTCCCGCCGTGAGGGTTTTGGCCAGCGCAAGAAAGCTCGCCGCCGCCAGCAGAAAACCGCATATTTCGGCGATCGACGGGACGAGAAGACCGACGGCGCGCTGGCCCGCAAGCCGCATGGCGCCGTCGAGAAGCCTGGCCAGGATCTGGACCGAAACCAGCGCGAAGATCGCGACCAGGCAGGCCGCCGCCGCCCAGCCGGCGACGGCATAGATCGTGTCGAGCGTACGCCGCATGGAAGACGGCTCCTTCGGAGGCAATGGGGAACAATGCCGGCCGCGAGCCCGCCCCTCCTTCACTCCCTTCAAAAGGAGGAGGTGCCGCCGGCGAACCGGCGACGGGAGGGGCAGAGACGCCGGCCGCGTCCGCTTCCCTTACTGGCCGTAGGCTTCCAGCAGTGCCTTGCCCTGCTCGCCGGCGCGTTCCTTCCATTCGTTGGTGATCGTCTCGCCGATCTCGGCGAACTCTTCCTTGAGCGTATCGGATGGCTCGACCACGGTGACGCCGTTATCCTTGAGTTCCTGCGTCTTGACCCGGGTCTCCTCCTGCGACATCTCCCAGCCGCGCGTCTCGGCTGCGGCGGCCGCTTCCGTCACCGCCGCCTTTTCCTCGTCGGAGAGCTTGTCGAAGGCCGCCTTGTTCACGATCACCATGTTGCGCGGCAGCCAGGCCTGCGTGTCGTGGTAATGGGAGAGGAAGTCCCACACCTTTGAATCCACGCCCGTCGACGGCGAGGTGATCATCGCCTCCACACGCCCCGTGGCGAAAGCGGTCGGGATGTCGGACGCCTCGATCTGGGTCGGCACCATGTTGGCGAGTTCGGCCACGCGCTCGGTGCCGAGGTTGTAGGCGCGGAACTTGAGCCCTTCCAGGTCGGCCAGCGAAGTCACCTCCTTCTTGGCGTAGATGCCCTGCGGCGGCCACGGCACCGAGAACAACAGCTGCAGCCCCTCGGCCGCCAGCAGTTCCTCCATCATGGGCTTCTGCGCGTCGTAGAGCTTCTTCGACAGCTCGTAGCTCGAGGCCAGGAACGGCACCGAATCCACGCCGAAGATCGCGTTTTCGTTCTCCAGCCGCGAGACCAGCAATTCGCCGGCCGGCACGATGCCGTCGCGCACCGAGGTCTTGATGTCGGGATGCTTGATCAGCGACTGGTTGGTGTGAAGGGTGATGTCGAGGCTGCCGCCGGTCTTCTCCTTCACCTCCTCGGCGAACTGCGCGATGTTGCGCGTGTGGAAATTGCCGTCCGGATACGGCGTCGGCAGGTCCCAGCTTGTCTGCGCGAAGCCGGCGGAGGTGGCGAACAGGCCAGCGGCGAAGGCGCCGACTGCGAGTTTAGCGAAATGATTCATGACGTTCCCCTTTCTCGATCCGTGTCTGGAATGCACGATTTCAGCAGCCCGAACGACCTCATGCAACGGGCTATGGGACGACGTTGACATTTTATCGATAAATCGTCAATGACGTATCGTCATCGAGCGATGGGAGACAAGGATGGACGCGCGCTGGGACTTCTGGATCGACCGTGGCGGCACCTTCACCGACGTGGTCGGACGCGCCCCGGACGGCCTGCTTCATCCGCGCAAGCTGCTGTCGGAGAACCCCGAAGCCTATCAGGACGCCGCCATCCAGGGCATCCGCGATCTCTTGGGCGTCGCCGCGGACGAGCCGATCCCCTCCTCGCGCATCGGCCAGGTCAAGATGGGCACTACGGTCGCCACCAACGCTCTGCTGGAACGCCGCGGCGATCGCGTCGCCCTGCTCATCACCCGGGGTTTTCGCGACGCGCTCAGGATCGCTTATCAGGCCCGTCCCGACATCTTCGCAAAACAGATCATACTGCCCGAGCAACTCTATGAGCGCGTAATCGAGGTGCCCGAGCGCCTGCGTGTCGACGGCACGCGCGAGATCGAGCTCGACCTCGACGCCGTGCAGGCCGACATTGAGGCTGCGAAGAACACCGGCATCGACGCGGTGGCCATCGTCTTCATGCATGCCTGGAAATATCCCGAACACGAAAAGGCGGCCGCCGAACTCTGCCGCTCGATCGGCTTCTCGCAGGTTTCGGTGAGCCACGAGGTCTCGCCGCTGGTCAAGCTGGTCGGTCGGGGCGATACGACCGTGGTCGACGCCTATCTCTCGCCGATCCTGTCGCGCTACGTCGCGCGGGTTGCGGGCGAGCTGGGTGCTGGCTCATCCGCCTCTGGCAGGCCAGAGGGGGGTACTTATTCATCCCCCCAGCTCAAATTCATGATGTCGTCGGGCGGCCTGACCGCCGCCGACAAATTCCAGGGCAAGGACGCGATCCTGTCGGGCCCGGCCGGCGGCGTCGTCGGCATGGTCGAGACCGCGCGCCAGGCCGGCTTCGAGCGCGTCATCGGCTTCGACATGGGCGGCACCTCGACCGACGTCGCCCATTTCGACGGGGAGTATGAGCGCGCCTTCGACACGGAGGTCGCGGGCGTGCGCATCCGCGCGCCGATGATGCGCATACATACGGTCGCGGCGGGCGGCGGCTCGATCCTGCATTACGAGGACGGCCGCTTCCGCGCGGGGCCGGATTCGGCTGGCGCCCATCCCGGCCCCGCCTGCTACCGGCGCGGCGGGCCGCTCGCCGTGACCGACGCCAACGTCATGCTGGGCAAGCTCCAGCCCGATGTCTTCCCCGCCATTTTCGGCCCCAACCAGGACCAGCCGCTCGACGCGGAACTTGTCCGCGAGAAGTTTCAGGAGATGGCGGCGGCGATCGGCGACGGCCGCTCGCCCGAGGCGGTGGCCGAAGGCTTCATCACCGTGGCCGTGGAGAACATGGCAAACGCCATCAAGAAGATTTCGGTCCAGCGCGGCTATGACGTCACGCGCTACCTACTCAACTGCTTCGGCGGCGCCGGCGGCCAGCATGCCTGCCTGGTGGCCGACGCGCTCGGCATGGAATCGGTGCTCATCCATCCCTTCTCTGGCCTGCTGTCGGCCTACGGCATCGGGCTCGCCTCGGTCTTCGCCTCGCGCCAGAAGGCGCTGGTCAAACCGCTCGCCGAGGATCAGGCCGGCGCCATCGCAGCGCTGATCGAGGAACTGGCCGCCGAGGTGCTCGCCGAACTCGCCGATCAGGGCATCGGCGAGGACGCGGCCTCGTGGCGCCCCGTGCTCCAGATCCGTTATGACGGCTCCGACACGACGCTGCCCGTGCCGTTCGAATCCCGCTCCATCGACACGGCCATCGCCGACTTCGAACGCGCTCACAAGGCGCAGTTCGGCTTCGTCTATGACGACAAGCCGATGGTGGTGGAGGCTGTCAGCGTCGAGGGTTCCGACACCCGCGATGAAGGTCCCGCCGAGGCCGAACTGGCGCTTTCCGGCAGCGACGCCCCGATGACGGAGACCCGCCGCGTCTATTGCGAGGGTGAGTGGCGCGAGGCCGGTCTGTATCGCCGGGAGAAGCTGGCCGCCGGCAACCGCATCCCCGGCCCCGCCCTGGTTATCGAGCCCAACCAGACCATCGTGGTCGAGCCAGGCTGGACCGCCGAGATCACCGCGAAGGATCACGTTCTCCTGCGCCGCACCGAGAAGAAGGCGCGGCTGGCCGCCGTCGGTACCGAGGCCGACCCCGTGCTACTCGAGGTGTTCAACAACCTTTTCATGTCGATCGCCGAGCAGATGGGCGTGACGCTCCAGAACACGGCCCATTCGGTCAACATCAAGGAGCGGCTGGACTTTTCCTGCGCGGTTTTCGACGCGGACGGCGCGCTGGTCGCCAACGCCCCTCACATGCCCGTCCATCTGGGCTCCATGGACCGCTCGGTCGAGACGATCATCCGCCTCAACGAGGGCGACATTCATCCCGGCGACGTCTTCGCGCTCAACGCGCCCTATAATGGCGGCACCCATCTGCCCGACATCACGGTCGTCACGCCGGTGTTTTCGGACGACGAGAGCGAGATCCTGTTCTGGTCGGCCTCGCGCGGCCACCATGCCGATGTCGGCGGCGCTGCCCCCGGCTCCATGACGCCGCTCGCCACCACGGTCGACGAGGAAGGCGTGCTGTTCGACAATTTCCGCATCGTGGAGCGCGGCCGCTTCCGCGAGAAGGAGCTCCACCACCTTCTCACCGACCACAAATACCCGGCGCGCAACCCCTGGCAGAACATCGCCGACCTCAAGGCCCAGATCGCGGCCAACGAGAAGGGCGTGGCCGAGTTGCGCAAGATGGTCGCCCAATTCGGGCTGGATGTGGTGCAGGCCTATATGGGCCATGTGCAGGACAATGCCGCCGAGAGCGTGCGCCGCATCCTCGAGCGCCTGCCGGACGAAGCCGAATATGAATATCCCACCGACACCGGCCAGGTCATCAAGGTGCGCATCAGCGTGGATCGCGACAACCGCGAAGCGACCGTCGATTTCACCGGCACCTCGCCAGTGATGGCCAACAACTTCAACGCGCCGGAGCCGGTGGCTCGCGCGGCGGTGCTCTACGCCTTCCGCGTCATGGTGGAAAACAACATTCCCATGAATGCCGGCTGCCTCAGGCCGATCAACATCGTCATTCCCGACGGTTGCATGCTGCGGCCCGCCTACCCCGCCGCCGTGGTGGCCGGCAATGTCGAGACCTCGCAGCACGTGACCAACGCGCTCTTCGCGGCCATGGGGGCGCTCGCCAACAGCCAGGGCACGATGAACAACCTGACCTTCGGCAACGACACCTATCAGTATTACGAGACGATCTGTTCCGGCTCGCCGGCCGGCCGCATGAATGACGGGCGCGGCTTCGCCGGCACCTCGGGCGTGCATGTCCACATGACCAATTCACGCCTCACCGACCCGGAGATTCTCGAACTGCGCTTTCCGGTCCTGCTGGAGGATTTTCACATCCGCGAGGGTTCGGGCGGCACCGGCAAATGGAACGCGGGCGACGGCACGCGCCGCACGATCCGTTTCCTCGAGGAGATGGAATGCGCGATCCTGTCGTCCCACCGCAACCGGCCGCCTCAGGGCATCGCTGGCGGCGGCGACGGCCGGCCCGGCTCCACCGAGGTTCGGCGCCTTGACGGCACCGTCGAGCGTCTGAAGGCTTGCGACCAGACCGTGCTGAAAGCCGGCGAGGCCGTCATCGTGACGACACCGACGGCCGGAGGATTCGGCGAAGCCTGAGCGCCGGTCGCTATTCGAGGTTGGTCTGTATCCAGCGCGGCGACAGATGGATGTCGATCGTCTGGAGCCGGCCCGGGCCCAGATTGACGAATTTGTGCGGCAGCCCCGCGGGCCCGAGCACGGTTTCGCCGGCGTCGGCGTCGATAACCTGATCGCCGACGAAGAAGCGCGCGCGGCCCTGCTGGACCACGAACACCTCGTCGTAGGGATGGACATGCAGCACCGGCCCCTTGCCGGGCTCGTCATTGCCGTAGGTCAGGACGGTAATCTGTGTGCCCAGCACCTCGCCATCGAGCGAACCTCGATGCGGGCCGCCGAGCGTGCCGTCGAACAGGCTGGCCTTGGCCGGTGGACGGCCGTCCGGAGTGACGGTCGCCGGATCGAAGTCGCGTCGGGTCATATCTGCTTCCTCAGATTGGTCCGGGAAAATGGCCGAGACACCGGAACGAGGCAAGCACGGCCAAGATGCGTGTCGTCACAGCCGACGAACTTGAGATCGAGGCTTGGAAGCGGAAGACCATCACAAGACTGTCGCAAGACCGTCACCTGCCCGTAATGCAGGCGCACTAGGCGGGTGCGGATAGCTTTCACGGGATTCGCGCCATGACCGATCTGTCAGCCGATTTCGATGTCGGCCAGCGCCGCCGCCACATTTCCAAAGCGCTCTACCGGCACAATGCCATGTCGAAGGATGGCCTGTCCGAGCGGTTTTTCGCGCTGCTGTTTTCCGGCCTCGTCTATCCGCAGATCTGGGAAGACCCCGAGGTCGACATGGCAGCGATGGAGCTTGCGCCCCGTCATCGCGTGGTCACCATCGCGTCCGGCGGCTGCAACATGCTGGCCTATCTGACGGCTGGTCCGGCCCGCATAGACGCGGTCGACCTCAACGTTGCCCATGTGGCGCTCAACCGGCTCAAGCTTGCCGCGATCCGGCATCTGCCCGGCCAGGGCGACGTGTTCCGCTTCTTTGGCGCCAACGGCTTCGAACACAATTCCACCGCCTATGACCGCTTCATCGCGCCGTATCTCGATCCGGCCACCCGGGCCTGGTGGGAAAAGCGCGACTGGCGCGGACGCCGCCGCATTGCCGCCTTCGACGGCAATTTCATGCAGCGCGGACTGCTCGGCGCCTGCATTCGCGCCGGCCATCTGGTCGCGCGCCTGCACGGCATCGATCCATCGAAAATCATGACTTCGCGCGGCCGTCACGACCAGCGCCGCTTCTTCGAGACCGAACTGGCGCCGCTTTTCGAGCGCCGGCTGGTCCGCTGGGCGACCTCTTCCAAGGCGTCGCTGTTCGGCCTCGGCATTCCGCCGGCACAATACGATGCTCTTGTGAAGGCCGGTGACGGCACCATGGCGGGCGTGCTCAGGACGCGGCTTGAGAAGCTCGCCTGCGACTTCCCGCTGCGCGACAACTACTTCGCCTGGCAGGCCTTCGCCCGCCGCTATCCCGCGCCGGGAGAAGCAGCATTGCCGCTTTGGCTGGAGCCCGCCTCCCACGCCGCGCTTCGGGCCAATGCCGATCGCGTCGCGGTGCATCACACCGGCTTCACCGACCTGCTGGCGCAAAAGCCCGCCGGCTCGGTCGACCGCTACGTGCTGCTCGACGCGCAGGACTGGATGACCGACACGCAGTTGAACGATTTGTGGACGCAGATCGCGCGCACCGCCGCGCCAGGCGCGCGCGTCATCTTCCGCACCGCCGCCGAACCCAGCCTGCTCGAGGGCCGGGTCGCCCCCGCGATCCTGGAACGCTGGGACTATCGCCGCGAACGCTCGCTGGAACTGTCGGCCCGAGACCGCTCGGCCATCTATGGCGGCTTCCATCTCTACGAGCTGAAGGCATGAGCCTCGCCGCCGAAAGCCGCAACCATGCGGCCTTGATGGACGGCGTCTACCGCCTCCAGCGCCATGTCTACGACGCCACCCGAAAATACTACCTGCTCGGTCGCGACAGGATGATCGAAGGCCTCGCCCCGCCCCCGGGCGGCGCGGTGCTGGAATTGGGCTGCGGCACCGGCCGCAACATCACGATGGCCGCGCGCCGCCATGTCGATGCGCGCTTTTATGGTCTCGACATTTCGGCCGCCATGCTGGAGACGGCCGAGCGCGCGGTCAGCCGCGCCTGCATGTCCGACCGCGTCAGGCTGGCGCGCGCCGACGCCACCCGCTTCGACACCGAAGCGCTTTTTGGCCGCCGCTCTTTCGACCGGGTCTTCATCTCCTATGCCCTGTCGATGATCCCCGGCTGGGAAAGGACGATCGCGGCGGGGCTCGACGCGCTGGCCCCAGGCGGCTCGCTGCATGTCGTCGATTTCGGCGATCAGGCCGGCTTGCCGGCTCCCACCAAGGCGGCCCTGCGCGCCTGGCTGGGGAGATTCCACGTCACGCCGCGTGACTCACTGCGCGAAGTGCTTGAATCGGAATCGGTATGCCGCCGCGCAAGCCTTTCGTTCGAAACGCTTTATCGCGGCTATGCGGTACATGCGGTGGTATACGCCCCTCCTTCTCCCCTTGTGGGAGAAGGAGGCCGAGCCGAGCGTAGCGAGAGCGAGGTCGGATGAGCGTGCTGGAAGGAATGAGGGGTTGGTGCTCTTCCCAACGCCCCTCATCCGCCTTCCCCCCGGACCCAGTCCGGGCTCAGGCACCTTCTCCCGCAAGGGGAGAAGGTGAATCCAGTGGCCCCTACTTCCTGTAAATCCCCACCACCTGCTCCAGCAGCTTGAGCGCATCTTCCTTGCTGCGCTGGAAGGAGTTGCGGCCGATGATCGAGCCCGAGCCGCCGCCGGCCGCGATTTCGGAGATTTCCTTCAGCAGCCCGTCGGCATCCTTGGCGTCGCCGCCCGAGAACACGACCAGCCGCTTGCCGGCGAAGGCCGCCTGCATGACATGCTCGATCCGCTCCTTGAGCGTGGACATCGGAACCTGTGCCTTTTCGTAGGCGCCCTTGGCCGCCTCGAGGTCGACGCCTTCCTTGGGCGGCTTGACCTTGATGATGGTCGACCCCATCAGCGCGGCCATATGCGCGGCATAGGCGATGATGTCGAGCGCGGTCTCGCCCGCCTTCGACACCGCGCCCCCGCGCGGATAAGACCACACCACCGCGATCAGCCCCTTGGATTTGGCCTCGCGGATCAGCTCGCGCAGTTCCTCCTGCATGTCGTAGCAGGCGTCCGAGCCGGGATACATGGTGAAGCCGACGCCGACGCAGCCGAGCCGCAGCGCGTCGTCCACAGTCGCAGTCACCGCCTGGTCCGGACGTCCGGTTGCAAGCGAATTGGCGCTGTTGACCTTTAGGATCAGCGGCACCTCGCCGGCGAAGGTGTCGGCGCCCTGCTCCAGCGAGCCCAGCGGCGCGGCATACCCTGACAATCCGCCCTCGATGGCGAGCTGGTAGAGATAGTGCGGGTCGTAGGCGGCCGGGTTGGGCGCGAAGGAGCGCGCGGGGCCGTGCTCGTAGCCCTGGTCGACCGGCAGGATGACCAGCTTGCCCGTGCCGCCGAGCTTGCCGTGCATGAGAAGCCTGGCGAGATTGGTCTTCACGCCCGGATTGTCCCCCTCGTACCACGACAGGATCTCTTTCACCTTCGGCGTCACATACATCGGCGGTCCGCTCCCTTTGATTGAGGTGCCGCCTTATAGCGGGCGGGTGCGGGCGATGTCATCACGCCGGCCGATGATAAAACCGATTGAAACGAACGGCTTGCCGGGAATCTTCCGGCTCGCCGCTCGCAAGGGCGCGTCAGACGCCGGCCGCCTCGGCTCCACCCGCTTCGACCCGCTCCTTCAGCGCGCGGTTCATCGCCTGGAAGTTGGCCAGGAACTTGCGAGCGTCCATCACCCACAACAGCACGCCGTGGAACCGCTCGCCATGCACCAGGCGCGTGCCGCCCGCGGTCTCCTCCAGCACGAAATAGTGCTCCCCGTCGAACAGGCGTGGCATGACCAGCCGCCCCAGCCAGCGCAGCTCGCGGCCCGGCTCGGCCTTCAGCACGACGGGCCGGAAAGTCATCGTCTTGCCCGGCTCGGGCTGCATGACGTTCGAAAGTCGAGCACCTTGCTTCAGTTCGCCGGCCATGCCGAGCATGAACGGGTTCCACTCCTTGTATCGCCCGCCATCGGCGAGCACGGCCCACACCTCCTGCGGCGAAGCCGCGATCTCGATCTCGGTTTCGATCTGCTGGCGCGGCGCGAGCGCGAAGGCCGCGGCGATGCCGGCGACGGCGAATGCGGCGATGGTCGTGGTGATGGACATGGTTCCGATCCCTCTATGGCCGGACGCCCCCGGCGTCGATGGACGGACTTTAGGACCGGGATGGAAAAACGGAAATTGCCGAAAGATGCATCCATGCTATACGGAAATATATGAAGCACTCCGAGATAGGCTGGGAACTCTGGCGCGGCTTTCTCGCCATCGCCGGGCATGGCAGCCTGTCGGCGGCGGCTCGCGAAGTGGGTCTGACCCAGCCCACGGTGGGCCGCCATCTCGACGCGCTGGAAGCCGCACTCGGCCATCGCCTGTTCACCCGCTCGCAGGCTGGACTGTCGCCCACGCCGACGGCCATGGCTCTGGTGCCCCACGCCAGGGCCATGGCCGCCTCCGCCGAGGCTCTGGCGCGGACAGCCAGCGCCGAGGCCGACGAGGAATCCGGAACCGTCCGGCTCACTGTCTCGGAGGTGATCGGCATGGAGGTGCTGCCGCCGATCCTGGCGGATTTCGGCGCAAGACATCCCGCCATCGCTGTCGAGGTCGCACTCAGCAACCGGAATGAAGACATGCTGCGGCGCGAGGCCGAGATCGCCATCCGCATGGTGCGGCCGGTACAGCAGGCGCTGCTGGCCCGGCGCGTCGGCCGCGTCGCCATCGGGCTTTATGCCCATCGAGATTATCTTGACCGGCGCGGCCGGCCCGCTACGCCCGACGCCATCTTCTCCTCGCATGCGCTGATCGGTCCCGACCGCGACGCCTCCCGCTACCATGGTTTCCAGATCGCAGGCCGGGCGATGGCGCGCGACATGTTCACGATGCGCGTCGACAATGACGTCGCCCAGCTCCAACTGCTGCGCGCCGGCTGCGGCATCGGGGTCTGCCAGCTCGGCGTCGCGGCGCGCGATCCGGATCTGGTCCGGCTTTTTCCCGACGAGATCGAGTTCGGCCTCGACATGTGGCTGGCCATGCACGAGGACCTGCGCGGGCTAAGACGGGTGCGGCTCCTCTTCGACTACCTCGCCGCCGGTCTCGGCGCCTATGTGGCGCTCCCTGACCGAAAGTAGGATTGCCAGCCCCAGACCGGGTGACAAGCTGGCCGGCGCGAGCCGGAAAGGCCCGCGCGGAGGCGGAACCCAGGGGGAGCGGGACGCGCCTGCAATGACAAGGCATGACGGGAGGAACCAGCATGATCAGGAATGCAATGACGGTCGCGATCGCCGCAGCGTTTTCGGCCACCCTCATGGGTGTGGCCCTTGCGCAGGACGGGGAGGAATGGCCGGCTGCGGCAGCGGACGCGCCGGAATGGTGCAAGTCGAAATGGGGGCCCGAGGACGAGATCGGGGCCGCCAACCTGCTGACGCCGGAGCGCGCGCTGGAGGCCGCCAAACTGGTCACCACCGGCAAGACCTACTCGCTCGGCGGCGAGACGAATTCCAAGACACCGGCCTTTGGCCCGCGTTCCTGGGCGCTGGTCATCAACCAGCCGGGACAGGTCGGCGGCACCGGGCTCGGACCGACCAACACCAACTACAATGACGACATCTACATGGGCTATGTCGGCACCGGCTCGCAGATAGACGGGCTTGGCCATATCGGCGTCGACAACATCTACTACAACTGCCACCGCAATTCGGATTTCGTCCAGGCCGACGGGTTGACCAAACTCGGCATCGAAAAGATCCCGAACTTCGTGGCGCGCGGCGTCGTGCTCGACATGACCGATCATTTCGATCAGGAGGTCGTCGCCGAGGGCACAGCCTTCAACCGCGAGGAAATCGAGGCGCAGGCGCAAAAGCAGGGCATCGAGATCCGCGAGGGCGACGTGGTGCTGTTCCACACTGGCTGGCTGTCGCTCGCCGGCCAGGACAATGAGCGCTACATCTCCGTGGAGCCCGGCCTGGGCAAGGGGGGCGCCGAATATTTGATCGAAAAGAACGTGCTCGCGGTCGGCGCCGACACCTGGGGGCTGGAGGTGATCCCGTTCGAACCGGGCGTCGGCGTGTTCGAGGTTCACCAACTGCTGATCGCCCATAACGGCATCTACATCCTGGAGAACATGGTGACCGAGGAACTTGTCGCCGACGAGGCGTGGGAGTTTATGTTCGTGCTTGGCCATTCGCGGTTCACCGGCGGCGTGCAGGCCATCATCAATCCCACCGCGATCCGCTGATCGTCGTCCGTCCCGGCCATACCCGGCCGGGACGTTCGCGCACCCTTGCCCTCGGCCATGGCCGGCTCTACAGCCGTGCCGTCACCCAGATCCGAGGCAGGCCATGACCGACCACTCAGAAGACCGCGCGGCATCGCTTTCCCACCTGCGCCGCGCCCACCTCGCCAGGGGCGACGCCGTGCCGCTGCCGCTCGAGATGGCGTCGATGTTTCACCTGCCGGGCGATCCGGCCGGCGCGAGGCAGTATGGCCGCTACGACAACGCGACATGGACCGGTCTTGAGGAAGCGCTCGCCCATCTCGACGGCGCGCCCTGCCTGGCCTTTCCGTCGGGCATGGCGGCGATCTCGGCCATCTTCCTGTCGCTCCTGAAGGCCGGCGACCGCGTTCTGCTGCCCGCGGACGGCTACTATACGGTGCGCGTCTTCGCCGAACGCTTCCTGAAAGGCTACGGCATCGAACACGAATTGCGGCCCACCGCCGCCTTCGCCGAGGGCGGCTTCGAAGGCTTCCGGATGGTCTATCTGGAGACGCCATCCAATCCCGGGCTCGATATCTGCGACATCGCCGCCATTGCAACCGACGCCCATGCGCAGGGCGCGATCGTGGTGGCCGACAACACCACCATGACCCCCTTCGGCCAGCGGCCGCTGGAACTCGGCGCCGACATCCTCGTCGCGGCCGACACCAAGGCGCCGAACGGCCATTCCGATGTACTGTTCGGCCATGTCGCGACCCATGACGAAGCCGCTTTGGCCGCGCTGAAGGAATGGCGCAAGCTGTCGGGCGCCATCCCCGGCCCGTTCGAGGCCTGGCTCGTGCATCGCGGACTGGAAACACTGGAGGTGCGGTTTGCCCGCATGTGCCAGAGCGCGGAGACGATCGCGCCGCGGCTTGCCGCGCACCCGGCCGCAAAGGCCGTGCGCTATCCGGGCCTACCGGGCGATCCGGCGCACAATCTCGCGGCCACGCAAATGCTGCGCTTCGGCTCGCTGATCGGCCTGACGCTGAAGGATGCCGAAACGGCCGAGCGCTTCATCGACGGCTGCCGGCTGATCCAGCCCGCCACCTCCTTCGGGGGCGTGCATACGTCGGCCGAACGCAGAGCGCGCTGGGGCGACGCGGTGGAGCCGGGTTTCGTGCGACTGTCCATCGGCTGCGAGCCGACCGAGGCGCTGTGGGACGCGGTCAACGAGGCGCTGGAAAAGATGTGACGCTAGGGGAACGGCTCGTCCTCGATCCGGCGCTTGCCATGCAGCACGCGCACAATCTCGATACCGCCCGCCCTAACCCGGTAGAATGAAAGATAGTTGCCGATCGTCACCTGCCGCAGGTCCTCAGCCAGATCGGCTCTGGCACGACCGGATCGCGGCTGTGTTGCCAGCAATTCCCACCGCTGTGCAAAACGATCGAGCAGACGATCGGCTGCGACCGGACTATCCTGCGCGACATGGAGCCATATTTCGATCAGATCTTCATCGGCACGCGCGCTGCGGATTACACGCGCCACGGATCACGCACTCTTGCGGATCTCGTGTCGCCGTCTAGCCTCCGCCTTCAGGTCTTCCATGTCGATGAACCGCCCTTCGCCGCTGCGATCGCCCTCCTCGACCAGCTGCCTCAGTTCCGCAATCGTGTAGCCATGATTGTCGCGCCGTTCGCGCATCTCGCGCAGCGCTTCCTCCACGACCGCCTCGCCGGAGCCGAACTCGCCGGCCGCGACCACCTCGTCCAGGAACGCGGCACTGTCGTCGCTGATCGATACCTTGCGAGTTTCGTCCATCGTCCGTCTCCGTCAACGCGGCCGACCATATCATAGCGCGTTCCATGGGCGAACCGAATCCATCCACGCGACGCGTCGAAGCGGATCGGCAGCTTCTGCCGCCAACCGCCCCTGAAATGACTCCCGTTCCGTGATCGAAGCGTGCCAGCCGGCCTGTAAGCCGGGTTCTGTATGGCCCCGGCGCCTTTCGGCGCCGGAACGTGGCGGCCATTCATCTGGGACGGACGTTGCCGTCCGCCTCGCGCGACCCACCCGGATGGCTGGAGCGGAACGCTCCCGAGGGTTGCCCCTCCGCCATCCCTATTCGGTCTTGCTCCCGGCGGGGTTTGCCGTGCCGTCCCTGTCGCCAGCGACGCGGTGGGCTCTTGCCCCACCCTTTCACCCTTACCCCGCCGGCAATTCGGCTCGGCCCGGATGGGCCTCGTCGGTGGTCTAAGCCGAACTGCAGGCGGGGCGGTCTACTTTCTGTGGCACTTTCCCTGGGGTCGCCCCCGCCGGCATTTCGCCGGCGCCGTGTTCCGTGGAGCCCGGACTTTCCTCGCCAGCAGCCTTTCGGCTCTCGCTGGCGCGGCCGCCCGGCCGGCTGGCACGGGACGCAGATAGGCTGGAAGCCACGGTGAGTTCAACCCCCGTGGCTTCCGAATGCCATGCGATCGTCAGCTCATGTGCTGCTTGACCTTGGCGCAATAGGCGGCCGAGATCGGGTTCATGCGCTTGGCCGCGTGGCCGGCATTGTAGCGCAGGATGGTGCCGCAGGTATCGCCGCCCCCCAGCTTGTGGGCCATGCCGAGATATTTCATGCCCCACTGGAGGTTCGTCGCCGGATCGTAGAGCGCCTTGACCGAGCCGGTATAGCCGAGCCCGCGCGCCGTGGACGGCTTGATCTGCATGAGCCCCACCTCGCCGGCGCGGCCCGTGGCGCCCGGCCGGTAATTGCTCTCGATGCGGATCACGGCATGCGCCAGCGCCACCGGCACGCCGTGGGCGGCCGCGTATTTCGCGACCAGGCCATCATAGCTGCCGCCGGTGGCGACGGCCTTCTTCTCGGTCACCTTTTCGAGCGCCGCCTTCTTGCGGGCATTGGCTTCCAGGTCCGGCTTCTCGCTGGTCGAGGCGGTCGTGGTCATGTCCACGCCGGGCATCTGATGCATCATGCCCCGGCCCTCATGCGCCGATTGCGCGGCGGGCTCGGCTTCCTTCTCGGTCTTCTTCTCGGCGGCTTCGGCCTTCTGCTCGCTTGTGAAGGCGTCGGCCGGGTTGATGGGGGCTTCCTGTGAATGCGCGGCAAAAGAGGTCAGGCCGGCGGCAAGGGCCGCCGCTAGCGCGGTCAGTCGTGTCATGTATTTCCTGTTCCGGGTTGGCCGCCGGCATCGCCGTGCGGTCTTTGTCGTTATCTTTTCCGTGGCCTGGGAGGCGGCCGCGGATGCGAACAGGGGCGAATTGGGCAGCGAATGGGCACCAAAGATGACGCTAATGTTCACTTTGGTTTAACAACCGAAATAGTTCGCGAGATTTACCCGGCGGCAGGCGAGCTATCGGGCCGGCGCTGACGGTCCATCACGATCAGTGTCGACGTGGCCGAGGCGTAGAGCCGGCCGCTCGCATCGGTGAGTTTCGCCTCGGCGAAGGCCGCGCGCCGGCCCATCGAGATCACCGTGCCTTCGGCCCTGACGAGGCCCGTCGTCTCGGTCATCGCGCGGTGATAGGCGACCTTCAGTTCCAGCGTCGTATAGGCCTGCTCGGCCAACAGCCTGGAATGGACCGCGCAGCCGCAGGCCGAATCGAGCAGTGTCGCCGCCCATCCGCCATGCACCGCGCCGATCGGATTGTAGACCTTCAGCGTCGGCGTCCCCTCGAACACCACCCGCCCTTCCTCGATCTCGGCCAGCGTGAAGTCCAGCGTGTCGGCGATCGGCGCGTTGCGGCCCGACGCCATCAGCGCCTTGAGCTGCTCAAGGCCGGTGAGGTCGCGCCCGCTTTCCGCCGCCAGATCCATCATACTCTCCATCGTCGATCGCCCGCCACTCTTGGCGGCGGCGGTGGCACTTGTCGAGACAGCGATTTACTTGACTCAGTCAACTACCTGAGGGAATGTCGCCGGCAGAAGGAATAGACCCATGGACATTACGGCCGCCGCTCCCTCGCCCCCTCTGGAAACCGAGATAGCCGCCGTGCGCGCCTTCAACCGGTTCCATTCACGTTGGGCCGGCCTGCTCGAGGAAGGGCTGCTCCACTCCCCGTTCACGCTGACCGAGGCGCGCGTGCTCTACGAACTCGCCACGCGGGAGGGGTTGTCGGCATCCGATCTCGGCCGCGACCTGGGCCTCGATGCCGGCTACCTGTCGCGCATTCTCAGGAAGTTCATGGAGCGGGGCCTGCTTGCGCGCCGCCGCTCCACCGGTGACGGGCGCCTGTCCGTGCTGGCGCTGACGCAGGCCGGCCGCGCGGCCTTCGCGCCGCTCGACGAAGCTTCGCGCGAAGAGGTCGGCGCTCTCCTGTCGGAACTGTCCGAAGGCGACCGCCGCGATCTCGTTGCCTCGATGGCGCGTATCGAGCGCCTGCTTGGCGGTCCGTCTGCCGACAAACCGGAATTCACCCTGCGTGGCATGGAGGTGGGCGATCTTGGCTGGATCGCGCACCGGCAGGGTCTGCTTTACGCGCGGGAATATGGCTGGGACGCCTCTTTCGAGGCGCTGGTGGCCGAGATTCTCTTCGATTTCGTCCGTTCCAACGACCCGGCGCGCGAACGCGCCTGGATCGCCGAGCGCGGCGGCAACGTGCTCGGTTCCGTCTTTCTCGTCAGCAAGGACGAGGAGGTCGCCAAGCTGCGCCTGCTCTATGTCGAACCGTCGGCGCGCGGCTTGGGCATCGGCCGCGCCCTGGTTGATGAATGCATCGCCTTTGCCCGCGCCGCCGGCTATCGCCGCGTGACGCTGTGGACCAACGACGTGCTTGTCTCGGCGCGCCGCATCTATGAGGCGACCGGCTTTCGTCTCGTGCGCGAGGAAGCGCATCATTCCTTCGGCAAAGATCTGATCGGCCAGGATTGGGACCTGGATCTGGTGTGATCCGTTGGCTCGTCAGGCCAACGGCTGACGTCGCATCGGCGCCCTTTACGGCTCGATGACGTGCCTGACCGCCCTTCCCTCCGCCAGCGCGTCGAAGCCGGCATTAATCTCCTCGAGCGGCCCTTTGCCCGTCATCAGCCTGTCGACCGGCAAGCGCCCGGCGCGGAACAGGTCGACATAGCGCGGGATGTCACGCACCGGCACGCAGGAGCCGATATAGCTGCCCTTGAGCGTACGTTCCTCCGCCACCAGCGACACCTGCTGGATGTCGATCGTATGCGCCGGATTGGCCAGCCCGCCCGTCACCGTCACCCCGCCGCGGCGGGTGATGCGATAGGCGAAGTCGAGCGCGCGCACCGCCCCGGCCACCTCGACGGCCGCGTCGACGCCGCCGTGGGTCGCGTCCTTGACCGTCTGGACGGCATCGTCGGCGGTCGGGTCGACGACCAGTGTCGCGCCGAGCGCCATGGCCATGTCGCGCTTTTCCTTGACGGGATCGACCGCCACGATCGCGCCCGCGCCCGCCGCCACGCCGCCGAGCAGCGCCGCAAGCCCGACACCGCCCAGCCCGATCACGGCCAGGCTCTGTCCGGCCTTCAGCCCCGCCGTGTTGACCGCGGCGCCCACGCCCGTCAGCACCGCGCAGCCGAACAGGGCGGCGTGATCGAAGGGAATGTCGTGCGTCACCTTGACCAGCGAGCGCCGCGACACCACCGCGCGTTCGGCGAAGGCCGACACGCCCATATGGTGATGCACCGCGCCGCCCTTCCATTTCAGCCGCCGCGCGCCCGAAAGCAGGGTGCCCGCCCCATTCGCGGCCGCGCCCGGCTCGCACAGCGCCGGCCTGCCTTCCGCGCAGGGCAGGCAGTGCCCGCAGGACGGCATGAACACCATCACCACATGGTCGCCCGCCTTCAGGTCGTCGACGCCGGGCCCGACCTCCTCGACCTCGCCTGAGGCCTCGTGTCCCAGAGCCATCGGCGTGGGACGCGGGCGGTCGCCATTGATCACCGACAGGTCGGAGTGGCACAGCCCCGCCGCCCTGATGCGCACCAGCACCTCGCCATGTCCCGGTCCGTCCAGTTCGATCTCCTCGATCGAAAGCGGCCTGGTCTCGGCATAGGGCCTCGCCACCGGCGAAACCGCCAGCACGGCGGCACGGGTCCTGATCGGCACGTCATCCTCCCTGTCCTTGTCTCGCCCCGCTCGTCGCCCACCCCGTCCGCCGCGTCAAGCGCCGGCTGTTCCAGACGCCCTCCCGGACGGGAGAAGGCACTCGCTCAACCCTCTCGCCTTCCGCCTCGCGCTCGGCTATCCCCCGGTCCATGACAGCCGACCTCCTCGCCACGCTCCGCGCCGCTTCCTCGCCCCTCCTCGACGCCGCGCGCGAGCGAGACGGCGCTGATCCGCTCGCCGCCTTGCGCGCCCGTTTCGCCCTTCCCGACGGCGTCTATCTCGACGGCAATTCACTGGGCGCCATGCCGGCCACCGCCACCGCCGCCATGCAGGCGGCGATGACGCGAGGCTGGGCGGACGGCCTGATCCGCTCCTGGAATGCCGAGGGCTGGCACATGCTGCCCGTTACGGTTGGCGATCGGCTGGCCGCGCTGATGGGCGCGGCACCCAGCGAGGTGCTGGTGTGCGATTCCACCTCAGTTAATCTCTACAAGACCTTCTGCGCTGCGATGGCCATGCGGCCTGGCCGCCGTGGCGTGATCTCCGAGCGGAACAACTTCCCCACCGATGTCCACATCCTCCAGGGGGCCATTCGCGGCCGCTTCCCCGAGGCGCGCCTCGATCTCGCCGAGGACGACGACGCTTCCGTGCTTGGGCTGCTGTCGGCCGATACGGCGGTGGTGTGCCTGTCGCATGTCAACTACCGTACCGGCCGGCTGCGCGACATGACCGCCGTCACGAAAGCCGCGCACGAGGCCGGCGCTCTGGTGATATGGGACCTTGCCCATTCGCTCGGCGCGCTTCCCGTCGACCTTGGAGCCGCCAGGGCTGATTTCGCCGTCGGCTGCACCTACAAATATCTCAATGCCGGCCCTGGCGGCCCGGCCTGGCTCTACGTCGCCGCGCGCCATCTCGAGGCGGCGGCCACCCCGCTGACCGGCTGGCAGGGTCACGCCGCGCCATTCGCCTTCGACATCGACTTTTCGCCAGCCGAAACCATCGAGAAGTTCCGCTGCGGCACGCCGCCGGTGCTGTCCTACATACCGCTGATGGAGTCGCTGTCGGTGTTCGAGGCGACGACGATCGAGGCCATCCGCGACAAGTCGCTGGCGCTCACCGCCTTCTTCATCGAGCTTGCCGACGAACGGCTCGCGCGGCATGGCCTGACGGTCATCACGCCTCGCGATGGGTCCCAGCGTGGCAGCCAGGTCGCGCTGACGCATGATGACGGTTGGCCGATCATGCAGGCGCTGATCGCTTCGGGGGTGATCGGCGATTTCCGCGCGCCCGACATACTGCGCTTCGGCTTCACGCCGCTCTACGTCTCCTTCGAGGACGCGGCACTCGCCGTGCTCGCGCTCGAAAGGATCATGGAAACCGGCCTGTGGCGCGAGCCGCGCTTCGCCGAGAAAAAGCTGGTGACGTGACGGTCGTGGGGCGGCAACCCGCCGTCACTTCGAAATTGACAACCGCCCCGCCCGGCGCGAACATCGGTGTCTTCATTACTCCCGGATCGCGCCGATGTCCGAATGGCAGCCAGTACTCGATTTCTGGTTTCCCGAAGGCACCGACCTTTCGGTGGACCCGATGCTGCACGGCCAACACTGGAAATGGCGCATGCGGGGCGGCGCGGACGAGGAGATCATCGCGCGCTTCACCGAAACCGCCGCCCGCGGCGCGGAAGGCGAGTTCGACCACTGGGCGGCCGATCCGCTCGGCCGGATGGCGCTGATCATCGTGCTCGATCAGTTTCCGCGCTCCATCCACCGCGACAGCCCGCTTGCCTTCGCGCAGGACGGGAAAGCGCTGGCGCTATGTCTGGAAGGCCATGGCAACGGCCACTATGACGCCTTGCCCACCCCCTGGCACAAGACCACCTACAATCTGCCGCTCGGCCATTGCGAGGGACCGGACCATCTCGCGCGCCTCGACCGCGCCATCGAACTTGGCCGGGCCATACTCGACGAGGCGCCGCAGGCGCTGAAACCGGGTTATGAATTCGCGGCCAGCCAGCCCGTGGCGGTGCGCGCCGTCATAGCAGCTTTCGGCCGTCACCCGCACCGAAACGCGGTGCTTGGCCGCGCCTCGACGCCCGAGGAAGAGGCCTGTATCGCGAAAGGCGACTTCCCGCATCTGAGGAGCCCGCCGCCTCCGCCCGGATCGTAGGCGGAAGCAACACGGGGCCGCTTCCGCCTTGCCAGACTATGAAGCCGTCACGAAGCGGGCGTCGAACGTGCTTTCATACGGCACGTCCGCATTGGCGAGCTCCTCGTCGAGGGTCTGTAGCATTCCCATGATCGACTCGTACCCCTCCTTGGCGACCACGCCGTCGGGCGAATACATCTCGCGGGAGTTCTCGACGGCCTGCTTGTAGAGATCGCGATTGCCCAGCAGGTATTCCTCGGGCACCGTGTCGGCCACCTCGTCCGCCGATGCGGTCTGCAGCCAGTCGAGCGCGGCTAGGAAGCCGTTGACCAGGCGCTGGGCCGTCACCGGATTCTCCTCGATGAACGCGCCGGTCGTGTAGAGCGTCGCGGCCGGGTTCGCGCCGCCGAACAGTTCGCGTGTGCCTGCTTCCGTGCGCGTGTCGAGCAACACCTCGATGTCCCCGTCGAACTGCAGTTGCGCGATCACCGGATCGAGATGCGACAGGCCCTCGACCTGACCCTGCTTGATGGCGGCCACCGCCCCCGCGCCGCCGCCCACGCCGACCATCGAGACGTCCTCGGCTCCGAGGCCGTTCTTGAGCAGCGCATATTGCAGCAACAGCGAAGTCGAGGAGCCGGGAGCCGTCACGCCCATCGTGCGCCCCTTGAGATCGGCGACCGACTTGACCTCATCGGCAAGGTCCTTGCGCACTGCGAGCACAATACCGGGGAACCGGCCGAGGTTGCAGATGCCGACGATGTCCTGTCCCTTGTGCTGCATGCGGATCGTGTGTTCGTAGGCGCCGGTGACCACATCCACCGAGCCGCCGACCAGCGCCTGCAGCGATTTCGAGCCGCCGGCGAAGTCGTTGATGGTGACCTGGAGTCCCTGCTCCTCGAAGAAGCCCTTCTTCTCCGCGATCGTCAGCGGCAGATAATAAAGAAGCGGCTTGCCGCCCACGCCCAGCGTCACGTTGGTCTTTTCGGGCTTGTCATCCTGCGCGAAGGCCGGCAGCCGGCCCGCCATGGTGCCCAGCGCCAGCGTCGCGCCACCCATCAATATGGTTCTGCGTTTCATCTCGGTCTCCTCTCGTTTTCCACCCTTGCACTCACGACGCGACCTTCCGGCCTCATCCGTTTCCGCCTCGCCAGGCGAGCAATCGCCGCTCGACCACCGTGACGATGCCGTCGACCACCAGAACGAAGCCCATCAGAACGAACATGCCGGCGAACACGCCCACGACGTCGAACACGCCCTCGGCCTGGTGGATAAGGTAGCCCAGGCCCGCGGCCGAGCCGAGATACTCGCCGACGACGGCGCCGACCACGGCGAAGCCCACCGACGTATGGAGGCTCGAAAAGACCCAGGAAAGGGCCGACGGCATGTAGATATGCCGCAGCAACTGGCGCTCGTTCATTCCTAGCATCCGGGCATTGTTCAGCACCGTCGGGCTCACCTCCTTGACGCCCTGATAGACGTTGAAGAAGACGATGAAGAAGACCAGCGTCACCCCCAGCGCCACCTTCGACCAGATGCCGAGGCCAAACCACAGCGCGAAGATCGGCGCCAGGACCACGCGCGGCAGCGCGTTCGCCGCCTTCACATAAGGGTCGAACACGGCCGCCAGCAGCGGCTTTCGCGCGAACCAGAAGCCGAAGACCACGCCGCCCACGGCCCCGATGACGAAAGCGAGCACCGCCTCCGTCAGGGTGATGCCGAGGTGATACCAGATGGTCCCGCCGCTGAACCAGACCCAGATCCGCTTGATGACGCTGACCGGGTCGCCGAAGAAGAACGCGATTGTCTTGGGATCGCCAAAGATCGTCGTCGCTGAGGCCAGATACCAGACCACGAGAGTGGCCGCTGCCACGAGTATCTGCAGCGAAAGGAGAATGCCCCGGTTCATGCGGCGGGCGCCCCGGAGGTGTCGCGATAGGCGGCCATCACCTGGTCCCTGAGCGCATCCCAGATTTCGCGATGCAGAGCATTGAACCGCGGGTCGTGGCGAATCTCGCCCACGTCGCGCGGCCGCTCCAGCGGCACGGCGAAATCGCCGATGATCCTCGATTGCGGGCCGGCCGACATGATGACCACCCGGTCCGACAGCGCGATGGCCTCATCGAGATCGTGGGTCACGAACATCACGGCCTTGCGATCCTCGGACCACAGCTTCAGGAGAAGGTCGCCCATGATCAGACGCGTTTGCGCGTCCAGCGGCCCGAACGGCTCGTCCATCAGCAGAAGCTTGGGATCGCGGATCAACACCTGCGCGAGCCCGACACGCTTGCGCTGGCCGCCCGACAGCATCTGGGGATAGCGGTCGGCGAACGCACCGAGCCCCACGCGCGCCAACCACTCGCGGGCCCGTTCGCGGGCTTCGCGCGACCGAACTCCCGCGACCTCCAGACCGATCGCGACGTTTTCGATCGCCGTTTTCCACGGCATCAGCGCGTCCTGCTGGAAGAGATAGCCCGCCTGCCGGTTGATGTCGTTGAGGGGTCGGCCGAAGATTTCCACCGTGCCGGCGCTCGGCTTCAGAAGGCCGGCCGCCACGTTGAGCAGCGTAGACTTGCCGCATCCGGTCGGGCCGACGATGGCGACGAACTCGTGGTCTCCCACCGCCAGGTCGGTCGCCGCGACCGCATCAAATCGCCCGCCATTCGCAAGGTCGAATCCGATTTCGACTCCGCGCAGCCTCACGGCGGCTGAACTGCCTTCGGCCATCCTCCACTCCTCAACTGGACTATCCGACTAGCCACGCTTGCCGGCCAAGGCAATTCCCAAAGCGCCACTTCAGTCATGCCAGATCGGTATGGATGAAGTCGTTGCCCTTGTAGGCCAGCCGAAGTGAACGTGACTTTGCGCAGGCATAGGCAAAGCAGTCACCGAGGTTGAGATCCGCGGCGTGGCCGACCGCCTTGCCGTACTGGGCGCTGGCCGCGAGCGCCAGATGACCGACTTCGGGTGTGATCGGAACGTCTTCGACCAGTAGGTCCTCGAACATTTCGTCCACGGCTTCGGCCGCCTGCTTCAGGTGTGCTGCTGTCGGCCGTGCGGCCGGCTTAGTGCCTGCGGCGATGGCTCGGGCGATCCCATGGGCGGCTTCATACCGGGCAATGGCCGAGGAATGGAACGGGGCCCGGTGCTCGGAGAGCAGGCGCTCGATATCCTCGTAACCCTGCTCGCGAATCAGCAATGCCACGATCACCGAGGCGTCGAGAAACATCAGTTCCCGCCCCAGAGCTCGTCCATATAGGCCTTCATGTCGATGTCGGTCGCGGGCTGGCCGGCTTTCGCAATGGTCGCACGGGAGCGGGCCAGCCGCTCGGAAAGCGACAGGCCTTCGCGCGTTTGGGCCAGCCGCGCGAGAAGCGCCTCGCGCACCGCCTCCGTCTTGGTTTTCGCCTTGGTCGCCTGCTTCACCTGTTCCGCGAGGGCGTCCACCTCGGCGTCGCGAATGTAAAGCGCCATGATGATGAAACTCCGTCGAATGGATATTCATCTAGCACGAATGGGATATTCAGACCAGCTGGAACGGACAGCACCTCACATCGCCTCCAGCTCTCGCCGGTGCTCGTGCATTCTGAGGAACACGCGGTAGTCGCGTTGATAGCCTGCCGCGCGCGCCGGGTCTGGCGCTCGCACCGTGTCAGGCTGGCGCATGGCCCGACACGCTTCCTCCAGACCGTCATGCAGCCCCGCCGCATTGGCCGCGACCATCGCGGCACCGAGCAGCACCGCGTCGTCGGCCGCGCTTTCGGCCACCGTGCAGCCGGTCGCGTCGGCATAAAGCTCCATCAGAAGCGGATTTCTCGTGTGCCCGCCGGTCACGTGCAGCGTGTCGATACGGTAGCCATGCGCGTTCATGTGGTCGAGCACATGCCTGAGCCCCAGCGCGATCGCCACGCAGCTTCGCCAGTAGAGCCTGGCCAGCGCGTCGAAGGAGGCGTCGAGCGAAAGGCCCGAGACGACGCCCAGCGCATGCGGATCGGCGAAGGGCGACCGGTTGCCGTGAAAATCCGGCAGCACGTGCAGGTCGCGTGCGAAGCCCTCGCCTTCCTCGGCGCGCAACTCGGCGATGCGCGCAACGATCCGCCCATGCGTGGGCGCATCCGGTTCAGCACCGCCGCCATGGATGCGAATGATGTGGTCGAGCAACGCTCCGGTCGCCGACTGCCCGCCCTCCGACAGCCACAAGGCCGGCAGCGCCACGCCCCAGTAGGGTCCCCATATGCCCGGGACCATGCGTCGCTCGGGCGAAAATCCCATCACGCAGCTCGACGTGCCGGCGATCAGCGCAAGATGCCGGTCGGCTCCCTCGCCGGCCAGGCCGCCGATGACGCCGAGAGCGCCCGCATAGGCATCGATCAGGCCGACGCCCACCGCGCAACCCTCGTCCAGCCCCAGTTCCGCCGCCGCCTCTGGCGTCAATCGCCCCAGCGCGGCGTCGACGGCCGTGGCTCGCTCGGGCAGGCCCGCGCGCTCCAGCACGTCGTCGAGCCCTACCGCCGCGAAGAAATCCGGGCGCCAGCCGTCTTCATGCGCCAGATAGGTCCATTTTCCCGTCAGTGTGCATTGCGAGCGCGCCGTCAGCCCCGTCGCCTTCCAGGTCAGAAAGTCGGCCAGGTCGAAAACCTGCTCGAACCTGGCCCAGCTGGCAGGCAGCTTCCGCTTCAGCCACATCAGCTTCGGCGTCTGCATCTCCGGCGACATGACCCCGCCGACATGGTCGAGCACGGGATGGCCCGTCGCCGTGCATTCGTCGGCCTCCGCGATCGCGCGATGGTCGAGCCACACGATCGTGTCCCAATTGTCGGTGCCGGATGCCGAGACGCCAACCTGCCGTCCGCCGGCGCCGCGTGCCACCAGCGAGCAGGTCGCGTCGAAGCCGATGCCAGCCACGCGCTCCGGTCCGAGCCTGGCCCTGTGGAGCGCGGCCCGCACCGCCGCGCCAACCGCGCGCCAGATGTCTTCGGAATCATGCTCGGCATGTCCGGCGGCCGGCCTGTGCATGAGAATGGGATGCTCGCCGCGTCCCGCCATCCGCCCGTCCGCCGAAAAGACGCCGGCGCGCGCGCTGCCCGTGCCGACATCGACCGCGCAGACGTGGTCGCGCATCAGGACGCGAAGGCCCGGCGCCCCGGCTTCGCGCCGGCGAGCAGGCCGGGCAGGAGCCGCATGTCGCCAAACGTCACGTCGGGTCGCAGCGCCGCGACGGTCGCGGCCAGGCCGCTAGGCCCCGCATGCGAACCGCCGGTGAAGGCAAAGACTCGCATGCCCGCCCGCTTCGCCGCCTCGATGCCCGCCGGGCTGTCCTCGATCACCACGCACTCCTCCGGGCCGGATCCCATCTCCCGCGCCGCGTGCAGGAACAGGTCGGGAGCCGGCTTGCCGTGTTCGACCATGGTGGAACTGTAGAGATGTGGCGCGAGCCTTTCCAGTAGGCCCGTGACTTCCAGCGACAGTCTTATGCGCTCGGGCTTGGACGAGGACGCCACGCATCGGCGGCTCGATATCGCGTCCAGCGCGTCCGCCACATGCGCGACAGGCTTCAGTTCGGCCCGGAACCGTTCGTAGAGCCGCGCCCGGATCGCCTCCAGATGCGCGGCCGTCATCGCGACGCCCCACTCCGCGCTCAGCGTCTCGCCGATCGACGACATCGAGCGGCCCAGGAACCGGGCATAGGCGGCCTGTTCGTCGATCGCCACGCCGGCCTCGCCAAACACTTCCAGAAGCACCGAGATCGAGATCGGCTCCGAATCGACCAGAACCCCGTCGCAGTCGAAGATGACGAGGCCGGGCCTCACCTCACCCTCCCAGGTAGCGCTTCAGCACCGCCTCGGTCCCGTCGGCCCAGATCGCCGCCAGCGCCCGGCCGAAGGCATCGCGGAAAGGAGCGGCCTTCGCCACCGCGCCATAGACGTCCTCCATCGCCAGCCAGGCGGCGGGATTGGTCCGCGCCAGCCTGGCCTGTTCGGTCAGCCTGTCCCAGTTCGGATCGTTGGGCGCGATCCGCGCGCCAGTCTCGTCAGTGCCGAAGCAGTAGCGGCACCACAGTGCCGACTCCAGCGCCAGCCCCTCGATCCCCCGCCCCGCCTTCAGCCGGTCGGCGATCGTCGGCACGATGAATTTCGGCTGCCGGTTCGACCCGTCGAGGCACAGCCTCCGCACGGTGTCGCCGATCCTGGGATTGGCGAAGCGCTTCGCCACCGTGGCCGCATAGGCCGAAAGGTCAGTGCCCGGCACCGGCGGCACCGCCGGCGCGATCTCGTCGGCCGTCACCTTGTCGAGAAAGCCGCGCACCAGCGCGTTCTCCATCGCCTCATGCACGAATTCGATCCCCATCAGCCCCGCCGGATAAGCGATCACCGCATGCCCGCCATTGAGGATGCGTATCTTCATCAGTTCCCACGGGCTCACATCGTCGACGAATTCGACGCCGACCTCCTCCAGCGCCGGCCGGCCGGCGGGGAACCTGTCCTCCAGCACCCACTGACGAAAACGCTCGCAAAAGACCGGCCATTCGTCGGCGACACCGTGCTCGTCGCGCACGAGCCGCCTCTCGCGCTCGCCGGTCGCGGGCGTGATCCGGTCGACCATCCCGTTCGGGAACGCCACTTCCGTGCTGATCCAGTCCGCCAGTTCCGGATCAAGAAGCCCGGCCAGCCCCGTCACCGCGTTCTTCGTCACGACGCCGTTATGGGGAATGTTGTCGCAACTCATCACGGTGAACGGTGCCACGCCGGCCGCCCGTCGCGCCTTCAGCCCTGCCGCGATCAGCCCGAACACCGTCCTCGGCGCGTCGGGGCTGGCCGCGTCGGCCGCGATCGCTGGATGGGCCGGGTCGAACAGGCCCGTCGCCGGATCGATGAAATAGCCTCCCTCGGTGATCGTCATGGAAACGATGCGGATGGCGGGGTCCGCCAGCCGCGCCACAACCGCGGCCGCTTCACCCGGCGCCAGATAGTCGGTCATCGCCCCTGTCACCCGCGCACTCGACCCATCGGCGTCCTGCTCGACCAGCGTGGTGAGGAAATCCTGTCCGGCCAGGATGTCGCGCGCGCTGGCATCGCCCGGCATGACGCCCGCGCCGACGATCGCCCAATCGCGGTCGCGCCCGGCATTGAACAGATCGTCCAGATAGAGCGCCTGATGCGCGCGGTGGAAATTGCCGATGCCGAAATGGACGATACCGGCCGAGAGGTCGTCGCGCCGGTAGCGCGGCTGTGCGACGGCGGCGGGCAGCATGTCCAGCGTCTCGAGAGAAAGTCTTTTCGTCATTCCTTGCCCTTGCGTTGCCCGGTGCGCGGTTCCGCCCTTCCTTCGGTCCTCGCGGGAGAAGGTGGCGTTCAGCTCATCCAGTTCCCGCCATCGACATTGTAGGTCTGCGCCACCACGTAGTCGGCCTCGGCCGAGGCCAGGAACACGGCCATGCCGGTGAGATCCTCCGCGCGGCCCATCCTGCCGTAAGGCACGGCCGCGCCGACCCGCCGCTTCTTCTCGCCTGGTTCCAGCCCCTCGTGCTTCGCGAACAGCGCGTCGACATGATCCCAGTGCTCGCCGTCGACCACGCCGGGCGCGATCGCGTTGACATTGATGCCGTGCCGGATCAGGTCGAGCCCGGCCGATTGCGTCAGCGAAATGATGGCGGCCTTGGACGCGCAGTAGACGGCGACCAGCGCCTCGCCGCGCCGGCCGGCCTGGCTCGCCATGTTGATGATCCTGCCGCCCTGCCCGCGTTCGATCATCGACTTCGCCACGGCCTGCAGCATGAACAACACGCCGGCCACATTGACCGAAAAGAGCCTGTCATAGCTCTCGCGGGTGATCTCGACGATCGGCGCGAGGTCGAACAGGGCGGCGTTGTTGACCAGTATGTCGATACCGCCGGTCCGCGCCTCGACCGCCCGCACCGCCGCCTCGATCGAGGCCTGGTCGGTCACGTCGAGCGGCACGGCGAAGGCCGCCTCGCCGATCCGCGCCGCCGCCGTCTCGGCCGTTTCGAGGTCGATGTCGCCGATGGCTACCGTCGCCCCTTCGCGCACATAGGCTTCGGCGAAGGCCAGCCCGATGCCGCGCGCGGCCCCGGTGATCAGCGCGGCCTTGCCGTCGAGCCGTTTCATGCCAGGGCCAACCCGTCTCCGCCGAACCGGTGCAGGCGCTCCGGCGTCGGCGACAGCCAGACATCCTGCCCCGTATCGAGTCCCGCCTCGCCCGTGGTGCGCACCGTCATCAGCCCGCCCTCGTCGGTGTGAACGTGCAGATAGGTGTCGGAGCCGAGATGCTCAGCCACGCCAACCTTGCCCTTCCACTCGCCGCCCTGGGTGGAGATCGCCAGATGCTCCGGCCTGATGCCGATCGTCGTCGCGTCATGCTTCTCTGCCGCCGCGCCCGTGAGGAAATTCATCTTGGGCGATCCGATGAAGCCGGCGACGAAAAGATTGCGCGGGCTGCGATAGAGCTCCAGCGGCGAGCCGACCTGCTCGATATTGCCCGCGTTGAGCACCACGATCTTGTCGGCCATCGTCATCGCCTCGACCTGGTCATGGGTGACGTAGATCATCGTGGTCGCCAGCTTCTGATGCAGTTCGGAAATCTCCAGCCGCATCGTCCCGCGCAGCGCGGCGTCGAGGTTCGACAACGGCTCGTCGAACAGGAAGGCCGAGGGTTGGCGCACGATCGCGCGGCCGATCGCCACGCGCTGGCGCTGGCCGCCCGAGAGCTGGCCGGGTCGGCGTTCGAGATAGGCGGTGAGATTGAGCGTTTCGGCCGCCGCCCTCACCTTCCGGTCGATCTCGGCCTTGTCGGTCTTGGCCATCTTCAGCGGGAAGGCGATGTTGTTGTAGACGCTCATATGCGGATAGAGCGCGTAGGACTGAAACACCATCGCCAGCCCGCGCCGCGCCGGCGGCAGGCCGGTCACGTCCTTGCCGTCGATCGAGATCGTGCCCGACGTCGTGTCCTCCAGCCCCGCGATCAGCCGGAGCAGCGTTGACTTTCCGCAACCCGACGGCCCGACGAAGACGACGAACTCGCCGTCCTCGATTTCCAGGTCGATCTCGGGAATGACGACGGTCGACCCGAACGTCTTGTTGACCTTTGTCAGCGTGATCTGGCCCATCGTCGGTCCTCCCTCACTTCACCGCGCCGAAGGTCAGGCCGCGGACCAGTTGTTTCTGGCTGAACCAGCCCATGATCAGGATCGGCGCGATCGCCAGTGTCGAGGCGGCCGAAAGCTTCGCCCAGAACAGTCCCTGCGGAGACGAGAAGGAGGCGATGAAGGCCGTCAGCGGCGCGGCCTGCGCGGCCGTCAGCCGGATCGTCCAGAAGGACTCGTTCCACGCCAGGATGATGTTGAGCAGCATGGTCGAGGCGATCCCGGGCACCGCCATCGGCGTCAGAACGTAGACGATCTCGTTCCACAGCGAGGCGCCGTCCATGCGCGCCGCTTCCAGGATCTCGCCCGGGATCTCGCGAAAATAGGTGTAGAGCATCCACACCACGATCGGCAGGTTGACCAGGGTGAGCACAATCGTCAGCCCCAGCCGCGTGTCGAGCAGGCCCGTGTCGCGGAAGATCAGGTAGAGCGGCACCAGGACGCCGACGGCCGGCATCATCTTGGTCGACAGCATCCACATCAGGATGTCCTTGGTGCGCTTCGTCGGCGAGAAGGCCATCGACCAGGCCGCCGGCACGGCCACGATCAGCGCCAGGATCGTGGAGCCCACCGCCATGATGACGGAGTTCATGAAGGGCCGGAAATAGTCGCGCTGGGTCTGCACCTCGACATAGTTCTCGAAGGTGCCGGACGGGACCAGGCTGATGCCCGCGATGGCCTCCGGCTCGGTCTTGAAGGAGGTGATGACCGTGTAGAGGATCGGGAAGAAGATGACGAAGGCGATCAGCCATGCGGCCGCCGTCGCGATTGTCTTCCTGCGCGTTGTGACGGCGCGTGCCATGTCAGATGCTCCTCTCGTCCGGGTGGAGCGTCGGATGCATTCCCATATCCACTCCCCTCACCGCTCCAGGTTCTTGCCGACGGCGCGCATCAGGAAGATCGCGACGATATTGGCCAGGATGACCGCGATCACGCCACCGGCCGACGCGCCGCCGATGTCGTAGGAGAGCAGCGCGGTGCGATAGACCAAGAAGGCAAGATTGGTGGTCGCGTAGCCCGGGCCGCCATTCGTCGTGACCAGGATCTCGGCATAGACGGCCAGCAGGAAGATCGTCTGGATCAGGATCACGACGGTGATGGCACGCGCCAGATGCGGCAGCGTCAGGTACCAGAAGCTCTGCAGCGCGTTGGCGCCGTCCATCTCGGCCGCCTCCTGCTGCTCGCCGTCGAGCGACTGCAGCGCGGTGAGCAGGATCAGCGTCGCGAAGGGCAGCCACTGCCAGGCGACGATCAGGATCAGCGAAAACAGCGGATACTGCGCGAACCAGTCGACCGGCTGCAGCCCGAGGAAACGGGCGATGTCGGCGAAGACGCCATAGCCCGGATGCATGATCATGTTCTTCCACACCAGCGCGGCGACCGGCGGCATGACGAAGAAGGGCGAGATCACGAGGATGCGCACGATCCCTTGCCCCCAGATCGGCTGGTCGAGCAGCAGCGCCAGAAGGATTCCGCCGACGACGGTGATGAGCAGCACGCCGACGACGATCATCAGCGTGTTGCCGATGGACTGCCAGAAGGCCGGGTCGGTGACGAAGAATTCGTAGTTCAGCCAGCCGGCAAAGTTCTGGTTGGCCGGGTTGAGCAGATTGTAGTTCTGGAAGGAGTACCAGATCGTCATGGACAGCGGCACGATCATCCAGATCAGGAGCAGGATGACGGCCGGCGCCATCATGGCGCGGGCGAGGCTTCGTGTCTGTCTGGTGGCCATCTCCATGCCTCGCGAAGCTGCTGCTGAGCAATACCCCTCATCCGACCTCACCTTCGGCTCGGCCACCTTCTCCCACAAGGGGAGAAGGAGGGGCATCCTGCCTTCTCCCCTTGTGGGAGAAGGTGGCTCGGCGCGCAGCGTCGAGACGGATGAGAGGTGTTCGCTTGCTCGTCATTCAAAAGAACCCGGCCGCCCGCTGGGATCGGACGGCCGGGCAGGCCCGGGAGGAGCCCTAGTTGTATCCCGCCCGGCGCATCTCGCGCTCGGCGACGGTCTGCGCCTGGGCGAGCGCGTCATCGACGCTCGACTGCCCCGCGATCACCGACGAGAAAATCTGCCCGACCGTCGTGCCCAGCCCCTGGAATTCGGGGATCGCCACGAACTGGCCGCCCGTATAGGGCACCGGATCGACGGTCGGCTTGGTGATATCGGCCGCCTGCATCGCCGCCAGCGTCGGCTCCGCGAAGGGCGCGGCTTCCTTGTAGTCCTCGTTCTCGTAGAGCGAGGTGCGCGTTCCGGGCGGCACGTTCGCCCAGCCCTCCTTTTCGGCGACCAGCTCGGTATAGTCCTTGCTGGTGGCCCAGGCGATGAACTTCTGCGCCGCTTCCGCCTTCTGGCTGCCGGCGGGAACCGCCAGGTTCCAGGACCACAGCCAGTTGCCGTGGTTGTCCACGCCTTCCTTGCTGGGGAAGAGCGCGTAGCCGACATCGCCCGCGACCGTCGAGTCGTCCGGGTTTGACACGAAAGAGGCCGCCACCGTGGCGTCGATCCACATGCCGCACTTGCCCTGCTGGAAGAGCGTCAGGTTCTCGTTGAAGCCGTTGGACGATGCGCCCGACGGCCCGGCGTCCTTCATCAGGTCGGCATAGAAGGTGAGCGCTTCCTTCCATTCCGGCTGGTCGAACTGCGGCTTCCATTCCTCGTCGAACCAGCGCCCGCCGAAGGAGTTGGTCAGAGCCGTGACGAAGGCCATGTTCTCGCCCCAGCCGGCCTTGCCGCGCAGGCAGATGCCGTTCACGTCTGGATTGTCTTCCTTGATCTTGCGCGCCGCCTCGCCGATGAAAGACCATGTCGGCTCGTCCGGCATCTCCAGCCCCGAGGCCTCGAACAGGTCGGTGCGGTACATGATCATCGCCGACTCGCCGTAGAACGGCGCTGCGTAGAGCTTGCCGTCGACCGTCAGGCCGCCGCGGATCGCGGGCAGCAGGTCGTCCACGTCATAGTCGTCGCCGAGGCTATCGAGTTCCAGGAGCCAGCCCTGCTTGGCCCAGATCGGCACCTCGTAATTGCCGATCGTCATCACGTCATACTGGCCGCCCTTGGTGGCGATGTCGGTGGTGACGCGCTCGCGCAGGACGTTTTCCTCCAGCGTCACCCATTCCAGTTCGATGTCGGGGTTCTTTTCGGTGAAATCGCCCGTCAGCTTCTGCATGCGGATCATGTCGCCATTGTTGACGGTGGCGATGGTCAGCGTCTCCGCGCCGGCGAAGGCGGTGAAGGCGAGCGCCGAGCATGCGCCCAGCATGATCGTCCTGATCGTCATGAGTTCCTCCCGTGAACCGAAATGAGCAAATGCCTTTGCTATGGGCAATTATTCACTTCGCATGACTGAGGTCAAGCCGGATTCGTCGCTGCAGCGCAGCAGAAGGCTGGGCGCGGTGTCGCTGATGCTACGCGCGGTGCTGGATAATGAGCGGGGAGAAAATGCCGCGAGCAGCGAAGCCGGCGAAAGTCAGCGCGCGCCGATCGCGCGCCCCGCGACCAGACCGATGAGGAGGCCTGCGGCCATAATGAAATAGCGAACGATGGTGGGCGCGTCGAACGCGAACAGAATCGCGATCGGGGCCGCGACCGCCATCCCGACAAAGATGCCGATCATCCCGTAGCGATCGGCTTTGGGCCGATCACTCCACACGATGATTTCCACCGCTGGTGGCCGTTCGTCGACGGCTGCGTATCAACGACCAGAGCATCAGGCCGGCCCCGATCAGGATGGCGCTCCAGTGGATCAGTCGAGGGACGGCGGGGCTGGCGAAGCAGCCATAGAGGTCGATGAGATCCATCTGATAGCAGTAGCGCCCGGGATCTTCATAGCCATAGGTACGCGTGTACATGCCGTTGGTGAACAGAAACACGCCCGCTGCCAATAGAATCCACTTTGTCACCGCAGGCCCTCCTTACGTCGTCGCAACACGCGCTCCCGATGACGACCGTTAACACCGCACGGCGGAACCATATGTGGCTTTCCTTACACGGTCTGCCCCCTCGGCTCGCGCGCAAGAGGCACGACGCCCTCCTATGTGCGTCCGTTGAGGCTTTTCGGCTGTCGGGCGAGCAACCTTTCGGCGGTGCGCTCGTCGGTGATCAGCCCGTTGACCAGGCCGCCTTCGAGGGCGGCGGCGATCCCGGGAAGCTTGGCCGCTCCCTTGGCGGCCGCGATCACCAGTCCGCTTTCGCGGCTCGGTATGGCCGCGCTTGCCACCCGGTCATTGGTAATCCCCTCGATCATGCGGCCGTGCTCATCGAACGCCCAGCCGACGATTTCCCCTACCGCGCCGGCCCGCTGCAATCGGCCGAGATCGTCGGCCGAGATGAACCCGTCGACGAACAGGGGGGCCTGGTCGCCGAGATCGCCGATGCCGACAAAGGTCACGTCCGCCCTGGCCGCCAGTTCGAGCGTCGGCCGGACCATCGCCTGGGCGCGCAGCATGTCGCGCTCGGCCTTGGACGAGGCGATCACCGGCAGCGGCATCGGAAAGGAACGCGACTTCACCGTGTCGGCCATGGTGAAGACGACGTTGTAATAGGCGGCCGAACCGTCCGGCGCGATGTTCCCCGTCAGGGACACGACCTTGTGCTGCGGGCATTCGATCGCCGCGAGTTGCTCGACAGCCGCCTTCAACGTCCGGCCCGTCCCCATCGCGAGCACGACCGGCTCCGGCCGGGACAGCCATTTCTCGATCTCGGCAGCAACGCTCTGGGCCACGCCAAGCGTCGTGGAATCCGAGTCCGGATCTGTCGGCACGACCTCGACGAATTTCAGCCCGAACGCGTCGCGCAATCCCTGCGCGAGTTCCATGCAGCGCCCGATCGGATGATCGATGCGCACCTTGACCAGACCTTCGGCCACCGCCAGCGACACGAGGCGCTGCGCCGATTGTCGCGAGACGCCGAGCTTGGCCGCGATCTGGTCCTGCGTGTTGCCGGCTACATAGTAGAGCCAGCCCGCGCGCGCGGCATCGTCCAGCCGGCTTCCACTCAACGCCATTTCCGTTCAGCCCCGTTGTCAGGCGTGCACCTTATGCGCCGCGCCCGCCGCGCCACAAGACTGACATGCAACGAGCTGTTTTGCCTTGCCTTCCTGTGAAGCCGAATGCCGGAACGCCGCTTTCGCGGCGGCGTCCCGGCTCCGGATGACTATTTCTGCAGGTCGGTCCAGATGCGGGTATAGAGTTGCTGCACCTCCGGCGGGCAGGCCAGGTTGAACTTTCCGGCCGCCTCCAGTTCCTCGGGAATGACGATCTCCGGAGCGGTCTTCATGTCCTCGGGCATGTACTGTTCAGAGCCCTTGATGCCGTTGGCATAGCGGGCGAAGGACGACAGCATCGCCGCGTTCTCGGGATCCATGACGAAGTTCATGAAAAGCTTGGCGTTCTCGACGTTCTGGGCGTCCTTGAGGATGGCGAGATTGTCCATCCACACCGGATAGCCTTCCTTCGGATAGCCGTAGACGATATCGGGATTCTGGAGGCGGGAGCGGAACGAGGCGCCGTTCCAGTTCACGCCCGCGGAAATGTCGCCCTTGGCGTATTTCTCGATATTGCCATAGTCCATCGAGAGCCATTTCGCCTTGGCCTCGACCAGCTGGTCACGCGCCTTCTTGAGGATCTCCTTGTCGCCCGTGCATGGCTCGCCGCCAACATAGGTGACGACCATATGCATGACGTCCGACATTTCCGGCACGACGTTGACTTTGCCGACCAACTCCTCCGGCGGGTCGAGGAAGATCGCCGACGTGTTCGGATCGCCGCCATAGACGCTTTTGTTGACGGTGATGCCGGTCGTGCCCCACTGCCACGGCACCGAGAATTTGCGGCCCGGATCGAACGGCACGTCGACCCACCGCGGGTCGATGTTCTTGAAGTTCTCCATTTCGGGAATGCCGGGCTCCAACAGGAGATCCTCCCCGATCCAGATCGGCATGACGCTGGCCGACGGCACCACCATGTCGAAGCCATGGCCGCCCTGCCGGATCTTGGCGAGCGCGGTATCGTTGGAATCGTAGTCGGTGATCGTGACCTTGACGTCGTGTTCCTTCTCGAATTTCTCGATCATCTCAGGGCTGGTGTAGTTGCCCCAGTTGTAGAGGTTGAGCACGCCTTCCGCATTCGCCAGCCCCGTCGAGGCGAGAAGGGCGATGGCGAGCGTCGTAGCCCCGGTCTTGCGCAGCATTGTCAGGTCTCCCATTCTGGTCCTGCCTCTCATTTTCTTCTGCTCATGAAGAAGAACAGCGTCACGATCCCGATCGACAGCAGCAGGAAGACTGTCGAGATCGCGTTCATTTCCGGCGTCACCACGCGCCGCAACTGGCCCAGCATGTAGGTCGGCAGCGTGTCCTGCCCGCCCGACTTGACGAACTCGGTGATGACGACGTCGTCGAGCGAGATCACGAAAGCCAGCATAAGCCCGGCAAGGATGCCGGGCCAGAGCAATGGCAGCGTGATGCGACGGAAGGTCCGCCAGCCATTGGCGTAGAGATCGGCGGCGGCGGTCTCGAGCGACTGGTCCATGCTTTCGAGCCGCGCCCGGATCGGCAGGTAGGCGAAGGGAATGCAGAAGGCCGTGTGGGCGGCGATGAGATAGCCGAGGCCGGTATACCCGGTCGCGATCTTGATCCGCGAGAAGAAGATCAGGAGCGCCACCGCGACCACGATCTCGGGCACCATCAGCGGCATGTTGATGAAGGCGTATTTGCCGGCCAGCCCGCGATAGGGCTTGGTGCGCGTGGTGGCGAGTGCTGCCATCGTCGCCGCGATCGTGGCCAGCACGGCCGCCACCGACGCGATCCGCACCGAGCGCCACGACGCCTCGATCACCTGGTTGTTGTTCCACGCCGCCTCGAACCAGCGCAGCGAAAAGCCCTCCCAGATCGCGATCGAGGTGCCGGCGTTGAAGGCGTAGACCACCAGCGTCATGATCGGCAGGTAGAGCAGTGCGAAGCAGATCGCCGCGATCGTCGTGAAGCCGGTCTGGCGCCTGACGTCGAAGGTCCTAGCCATGCCGCCGCTCTCCTGAGCCCGCGTAACGAATGTAGACCATCAGCGCGATCAGCACGATCGCCAGCAGCGTCATCGACAGCGACGCCCCGAGCGGCCAATTGCGGCCCTGGCCGAACTGCAGCTCGATCAGATTGCCCACCATCAGGTTGCGCCCGCCGCCGAGAACGCGCGGCGTCACATAGGCCCCCAGCGAGGGGATGAAGACGAGGATCGAGCCCGCGATGATGCCGGGCTTGACCAGCGGCACGATGATGCGGCGCAACACCTGGAAGCGGCTCGCATAGAGATCGTAGCCGGCCTCCACCAGCCTGAAGTCGATCTTCTCCATCGACGCGAACAGCGGAAGCACCATCAGCGGCAGATAGACATAGGCCATGCCGATCAGGACCGCGGTGTCCGTGAACAGGATCCGCAGCGGCTGATCGATCACGCCGGTCCAGATCAGCAGCGAGTTCAACAGGCCCTCGGAGCGGATGACCTCCTGGATCGCGAAGGTACGGATGAGCAGGTTCGTCCAGAACGGAATGGTGACGAGGAACAGCCAGATCTCGCGCGTTCCCTCGCGCCGCGTGGCGATGAAATAGGCGGTCGGGAAACCGATGAGCAGCGTCAGCAGGGTCGTCAGCAGCGACAGTTTGAGCGAGCGCCAGAAGATCGAAAGATGCGCATCGGCGAAGGACAGCGTGTCGTCGAAGATGTCGCGTTCCAGCACCACCGACACCCAGGCGTCGGTCGAGAATTTCCAGATCACGTCGCCATAGTTGCCGGGTTCAAGGAAGGAATAGACGAGCACGATCGCGAGCGGACCGATCGCGGCGAAGAAGATGATCAGCAGAGCCGGCAGGGAGAGCAGCCAGCGTCGGCGCACATCCTGCGCCTCATAGGCCTTGGCGATCTCGGCCGCGCTCGCCATCAGTCCCTGAGAACCTGCGCGGCGGCGCCGGGGATGGCGATGGCGACCCGCGCGCCCTCCGCCGGGACGTCCTCGCCGCCGCGGCTGTTCTGCCGCCGCACGGTGAAGGCGCCGCCGTCGTCGAGGCGGACATGGACATGGGTGTCGGTGCCGAAATAGACGATCGTCTCGACGGTGCCGGCGAGCGCCGCGCCCTCCCCTTCGGCCAGCCGCGCGTGCTCCGGCCGCACCACGATGGTCGCCTCGCCGTTCGGCGCGAACCCTTCGGGCACGGCGGCTTCCAGCACCGCACCGGATTTGAGCCGCACCCTGGCGCGGCTGCCGTCGAGGCTCTCGACCGCGCCGGCGAGGAAATTGGTCTCGCCGATGAAATCGGCCACGAAGCGCTCGGCCGGATGGTCGTAGATGTCGCGCGGGCTGCCGATCTGGAGGATGCGCCCGGCCGACATCACCGCGATACGGTCGGACATGGTCAGCGCCTCCTCCTGGTCGTGCGTGACGAAGATGAAGGTGATGCCGGTCTCGTTCTGCAGCCGCTTGAGCTCGATCTGCATCTCCTTGCGCAGCTTGTAGTCGAGCGCCGACAGCGGCTCGTCGAGCAGCAGCACCTTGGGCTGCGGGGCGAGCGCCCGCGCCAGCGCGACGCGCTGCTGCTGGCCGCCGGAAATTTGGCTGGTCCGGCGTCCGGCCAGCGCTTCCATGCGCACCAGCTTCAGCATCTGGGAAACGCGTGCCGTAATTTCGGCCTTCGGCTTGTTGAGCATTTCGAGCCCGAAGCCGATATTCTCGGCCACCGTCATGTGCGGAAACAGCGCGTAGTTCTGGAAGACGGTGTTGACCGGACGCTTGTTCGGGGGAAGCGTCCCGATATCGGCGCCGTGCAGGAGGATATGACCCTCTGTCGGGAAGTCGAAGCCGGCGATCAGCCTCAGAAGCGTTGTCTTGCCGCAGCCTGACGGTCCCAGCAGGGTGAAGAACTCATTCTCGCGGATCGCGACAGAGACGGCGTCGAGGGCGGCGACCTGATCGGCGCCGGCGCCGAACACCTTGCTCACCCGGACTATGTCGATGGCTGTGCTACCCGGCTGATCCGGCAAGACGCGTTCCCCTGCGGCCGTTCCGGCCTTTATGAAATTCGAGCACAGGGCTTGGAACTTGGCAAGGCGAACCTTGTCTCCGTGCCGGCAGGCTGCGCCCGATCACCCTCTCCGGCACACTGGAGTTGGGGGTCGACTGGTCGGCATCTCACGCCTGATAACTGATCCTGCCGCCACAGATCGTCGTCGCGACCCGCAGCCGGTGAAGCTCCTCCGGCGCGACGGACTCGATGTCCCCGTCGAGAATGGCGATGTCGGCGAAGTAGCCCGGCCTGAGCCGCCCCTTCTGGTCTTCGGCGAACTCGGCATGGGCGCCTTCCACCGTATATCCGGCGATCGCCTCATGCAGCGAATAGGAATGGTCGGGCAGGCCTTCGGCCCACGGTTTTCTCAGCATCGCCGCCTGGATGCCGGCGATCGGGTCGATCGGCGACACCGGCCAGTCGGAGGCGAAGACGACGCGCGCGCCGGCGTTCTTGAGCGTGCGCCAGGCATAGGCGAGCCGCCATTTGTCGCGGCCGATGCGCGACACGGTCGGCTCCAGCGGCAGACCCATCGAGCCTGGCGGATGCGGCGGCTGCATCGAGGCAAGCACGCCGAGCTCGGCAAAGCGCGGCACGTCGGCGTCGGTGGTGACCTCGATATGCTCGATGCGATGGCGGCTGTCGCGCCGTCCGTTCGCCTTCAGCGCCGCCTCGTAGCCGTCGAGCACGGTGCGCACCGCGCCGTCGCCGATCGCATGCACGGCGATCTGCAGGCCACGCCGGTCGGCCTCCGTGGCGATCGCCGCGAACTGCCCGGCCTCGAACAGCGGCTCGCCGCGCCAGCCGGGCCGGTCGGCATAGTCGGCGAGCATGACGGCGGTCCAGGAATCCAGCACCCCGTCCATGAACAGCTTGACCATGCCGGACTTGAGGAAGTCGGAGCGGTAGCGCTCCTTCATTTTCGACGCCTTCTCCAGCGCCGACAGCTCCATGAAGTTCTTGAAGTGGAACGGGATCTGCGCCCGGACCGTCAGCCCTTCCTCCTGGTCGATCTCGTCGAGCAGTTCGAGCTGGTAAAGATTGCCATCCATGTTCTGGAAAGAGGTGATGCCGTGGCGCGCGCAATGCTCCAGCCCGCGGCGCATGATGGCGCGGTCGGCGGCGAGCTCGGCTCTCGTCGGCTTGAACTCGGGCTCGCCGCCGGTGGTGATGCCGAGCCGCACGCGGCCATGGCCGGCAAGCTCCACGACAGGCTCCATCGCCTCGCTCTCGCGCAGTTCGCCCAGCGCCAGCCCGTCCGGCCCCATGACGACCTCGTTGCCCGCCCCGACTTGCTTGCCGTTCAGAATGCCCGCGAGCTCCAGCGCGCTCGTATTGGCCCACATGGTGTGGTGGTCCGGCGCGACCATCGCGAACGGGCGGTCCGGCACGATCCGGTCCAGGTGATGGCGCGTCACCGGCTCGTCGTCCGACAGGATCGTGTAGTCGGCGCCCTGCGCCATCAGCACACGCGTATGCGGGTTGGCTTTCGCATAGGACCGCACCGCGTCGGCCAGCGCATCGAAGCCCTTTACGCCGAATAGCTGCAAGTGATCGAGCTCGGCCGCCCCCAGGAATACATGCATATGGCTTTCGATGAATCCCGGCAGCACCGAGCAGCCGGCCGCATCGACCGTGCGCGCCTCGGGACCGGCCATGTCGCGGATCGTGGCATTGTCGCCGACCGCGACGATCCGGCCGCCCCGGACCGCCACCGCCTCGGCACGCGGCCGCTCGTCGTCCATGGTCAGCACGCGGCCGTTGATCACGATAAGGTCGGCTTGGTCGGCCATGATGGTCTCCTGATGTCCCCTGGCAAAAGCTAGCACCGCGTGGAAGCGCCGCGCCATCCCGCCGCGATCGGCCAGATGTCCTGCCCGGTTGGGCCAGCGGCCGCGAGACTTGCTCCGGCGACGGCCCGCCCGCTAGGTTCCGCGCTTCACGAAGCGGGAAACGGCATGAAGACGATCTTTTCCACCAGGCATGAGGGCCATTCCGGGCAGATGGAACTGGTCGCGGGCAAGATCGTGCCCGGCTTCGAGAAGCCGGTGCGGGCACGCTATATCCGCGAGCGCGTCGACCAGGTGAGGCTCGGGCCGGTGAGCGAGCCGGACGAGCATCCGCTTGACGCCGCGCGCCGGGTTCATCGCGACGACTATCTGGATTTCCTGCCTACGGTCTGGCCGCGCTGGACCGAGTCCGGACATGGCGGCAGCGCCATGCCCTTCGCATGGCCCACCCGCGGCCTGCGCGGCGACGTGCCTCCGAAGGCGATCGAGGCCGCGCTCGGTTTCTATTCCTTCGATGCCGGCGCGAGCTTCGTGGAAGGCACCTGGGAGGCGATCAAGTCGTCCTACGACACGGCCCTGACCGCCGCGCGGCTGGTAAGGGACGGCGAACGAAGCGCGTTCGCTCTGTGCCGCCCACCCGGCCACCACGCCGGCTCCCATTTCATGGGCGGCTATTGCTACATCAACAACGCGGCCGCCGCCGCCCAGTGGCTCTCCGACAACGGCGCCGGCCGCGTCACCATTCTCGACATCGACTATCACCACGGCAACGGCACCCAGGAAATCTTTTACAGCCGCGGCGACATCCAGGTCATCAACCTGCATGCCGACCCGCTCATGGAGTATCCGTTTTACCTCGGCCATGCCGACGAGACGGGATCGGGCGCCGGCGAAGGCGCCAACCACAACTACCCCCTGCCCTTCGGCACGGGCTGGGCCGAATGGAGCATGGCGCTGGAGGACGCCTGCGCCAGGCTGGCCCGCTTCTCGCCGGAAGTCGTGGTGGTCTCGCTCGGCGTCGACACGTTCGAGAAGGACCCGATCAGCCGGTTCCGGCTTACGAGCGGGGACTATCCGCTGATCGGACGTCGTATCGCGGCGCTGAACCGGGCGACTCTGTTCGTGATGGAAGGCGGCTATGCCGTTGAGGAAATTGGCATAAACGCGGTCGGGGTGCTGACCGGATTCGAGGATGCCTGACCGGCCGCGAGCCGCGATCGCGCAATAAAATTGCGTGGAACGCACGAAATAAAATTTCGCCATATGCTTGCCGCGACGGCGTGCTGCGGTTCATGATGCCGCAAAAGCTGGTCGCGGGAACGCCATGATGGAATATGCTCCGCTGTCCCTCCATGTGCCCGAACCGGAGGTGAGGCCGGGCGACACGCCGGACTTCTCCAGGGTCGTCATTCCAAGAGCGGGGTCGGTCGCGCGGCCGCCTGTCGACGTCGACCCGAAGGACATCCGCGACCTCGCCTATTCGATCATCCGCGTACTCAACCGCGATGGTGAGGCGGTCGGCGACTGGGCCGGCACGCTGACCGACGACGAACTCAAGGAAGGCCTGCGCCACATGATGACGCTGCGCGCCTTCGATGCGCGCATGCTGACGGCGCAGCGCCAGGGCAAGACGTCCTTCTACATGCAGCATATGGGCGAGGAGGCGGTGTCGTGCGCCTTCCGGCGCGCCATGGAGCCGGGCGACATGAACTTTCCGACCTATCGCCAGGCCGGCCTGCTGATCGCGGGCGGCTATCCGATGGTCGACATGATGAACCAGATCTTCTCCAACGAGGCGGACCCGATCAAGGGGCGGCAACTGCCGGTCATGTACGCCTCGAAGGAGCACGGCTTCTTCTCGATCTCCGGCAATCTCGGCACCCAGTTCGTGCAGGCGGTCGGCTGGGCGATGGCATCCGCGATCCGCAACGACACGCGCATCGCCGCAGGCTGGATCGGCGACGGCTCGACCGCCGAGAGCGATTTCCACGCCGCGCTGGTCTTCGCCTCGACCTACCGCGCGCCGGTGGTGCTCAACATCGTCAACAACCAGTGGGCGATCTCGACCTATCAGGGCATAGCCCGCGGCGGGTCGGGCACCTTCGCGGCGCGCGGCCTGGGCTTCGGCCTTCCGGCGCTGCGCGTTGACGGCAACGACTATCTGGCCGTCCACGCCGTCGCCAAATGGGCTGTCGAGCGCGCCCGACGCGGCCTCGGGCCCACGCTGGTCGAATATGTCACCTACCGCGTCGGCGCGCACTCGACCTCCGACGACCCCTCCGCCTACCGGCCCAAGACCGAGTCCGATGCCTGGCCGCTGGGGGACCCCGTCATCCGCCTCAGGAACCATCTCATCAAGCGAGGCCTCTGGAGCGAGGACCGCCACAAGCAGATGGAAGCCGAGATCATGGATGGCGTCGTGGCCGCGCAGAAGGAAGCTGAACGGCACGGCACGCTCCACTCGGGCGGCAAGCCTTCGGTGCGCGACATGTTCGAGGGCGTCTATGCCGAGATGCCGCCGCATCTTCGCCGCCAGCGCCAGAAGGCCGGGGTCTGACGCCTATGTTCGTCGAATACCTCTCATCCGACCTCGCTCCGCTCGGCCACCTTCTCCCACAAGGGGAGAGGGAATGGCATGGACCGGCCTCGCTGCCACACCCCGACCTTGGGGATTTGGCGCGGGCGCAGGTGCAACGCTATCCCTTCTCTCCTTGTGGGAGAAGGTGGCCCAAGGGGCCGGATGAGGGGTGTTCCAGCCGGGCGATTTGGGTTCCCGGGGGAGGATCAGTCTGATGCCCCGCATGACCATGATCGAGGCGATCCGCTCGGCGATGGACGTGTCCATGGGCCGCGATGAGACGGTCGTCGTGTTCGGCGAGGACGTCGGCTATTTCGGCGGCGTGTTCCGCTGCACCGCCGGCCTGCAGCAGAAATACGGCAAGTCGCGCTGTTTCGACGCGCCGATCTCGGAACTGGGCATCGTCGGCACCGCCATCGGCATGGCGGCCTATGGGCTGAAGCCGTGCGTGGAGGTGCAGTTCGCCGACTATGTCTATCCGGCCTACGACCAGATCGTGTCGGAGGCAGCGCGCATCCGCTACCGCTCCAACGGCCAGTTCACTTGTCCGATCGTGATCCGCATGCCGACCGGCGGCGGAATCTTCGGCGGGCAGACCCACAGCCAGAGTCCCGAGGCGCTGTTCACCCATGTCTCGGGTCTCAAGGTCGTCGTGCCGTCCAATCCGCGCGACGCCAAGGGGCTTCTCATCGCGGCCATCGAGGACCCCGATCCGGTCATCTTCCTCGAGCCGAAGCGGCTCTATAACGGCCCCTTCGACGGCCATCATGACCGCCCCGTCACGCCCTGGTCGAAGCACGAATTCGGCGAGGTGCCGGAAGACCATTTCACCGTGCCGCTCGGCAAGGCCGAGATCCGCCGCGAAGGCGCGGCCGTCACGGTGCTGGCCTACGGCACGATGGTCTATGTCGCGCAGGCCGCCGCCGAGGACACGGGTATCGACGCCGAAGTGATCGATCTGAGGACGCTGCTGCCGCTCGACCTCGACGCCATCGTCAAGTCGGTGAAGAAGACCGGGCGCTGCGTGGTGGTCCACGAGGCGACGCTGACGAGCGGCTTCGGCGCCGAACTCGCCGCGCTGGTCCAGGAACATTGCTTCTATCACCTGGAAACGCCGATCCAGCGTGTCACCGGCTGGGACACGCCCTATCCGCACGCGCAGGAATGGGACTATTTCCCCGGCCCCAGGCGCGTCGGCGAAGCGCTCGTCGCGGCGATGGAGGGCTGAGCCATGGCCGAACACGTCATCAAGCTGCCGGATGTAGGCGAAGGCGTCGCCGAGGCCGAACTCGTCGAGTGGCATGTCAAGGTCGGCGATCCGGTCCAGGAGGACACGGTGCTCGCCGCCGTCATGACGGACAAGGCGACCGTCGAGATCCCCTCGCCCGTCGAGGGCGAGGTGAAATGGCTGGGCGCGGAGGTCGGCGAGATCGTGGCGGTCGGGTCGCCGATCGTCAGGATCGAGATCGCCGGCGACACATCGCCATCCGACGAAGATCCAATGGACGACGGCGAAGGGGAGGCGCCGATCGCCGAGGGCATGGCAAGCGAGGGAGAGGACCTGCCGCCCCCGCCGGCCGAACCGTCCCCTCGGCCGGATAAGAAGGCCGAAAGGCGCGAGACGCCGCCAGCGCCCAAACCGGCGGCATCGTCAGCGCGGCCCGTCCCCTCCGGCGCGCCGCGGCCGCGAGGCGAAAAACCCCTGGCGTCTCCGGCGGTGAGGCTGCGCGCGAAGGAAGCGGGCGTCGACCTTCGCCAAGTCCCCGGCAGCGGCCCGGCCGGGCGCATCAACCATGACGATCTCGACGCCTTCATCGCGCGCGGACCCCAGGCGGCTATACCCTCCGGCCTGCAGCGCAAGGATGGCGTCGAGGAGGTCAGGATCGTCGGTCTGCGCCGCCGCATCGCCGAGAAGATGGCGCTGGCCAAGTCGCGCATCCCCCACATCACCTATGTCGAGGAAATCGATGTCACCGCGCTGGAGGAACTGCGCGCCAGGCTCAATGCCGACGGGAAGGCCGACCGGCCGAGGCTGACGATCCTCCCCTTCCTGATGCGCGCCATCGTCAGAGCCGTGGCGGAACAGCCGGCGCTCAACGCCACCTTCGACGACGAGGCCGGCGTGGTCCATCGCCACGCGCCCGTCCATATCGGCATCGCGGCACAGACGCCGGCGGGGCTCATGGTTCCGGTGGTGCGCCATGCCGAGGCGCGCGACCTGTTCGATTGCGCCTCCGAAGCCGCAAGGCTTGCCGACGCCGCGCGCGACGGCTCGGCCACGCGCGAGGACCTGACGGGGTCCACGATCACCATCACCTCGCTGGGCGCCATGGGCGGCGTCGTCACCACGCCGGTCATCAACCACCCGGAAGTCGCCATCGTCGGCGTCAACAAGATCATGATGCGCCCGGTCTGGGACGGCGCCCAATTCGTCCCGCGCAAGATGATGAACCTGTCCTCCAGCTTCGACCACCGCGTCATCGACGGGTGGGACGCGGCCGTCTTCGTGCAGCGGCTCAAGACGCTCATGGAAACGCCGGCGCTGATCTTCGTGGAAACATGATCATGAACCTGCGAGCGTTGCCTGGTTTCATACCCCCCTCTGGCCTGCCGGCCATCTCCCCCTCAAGGGGGGAGATCAAAATGCCGCTCAGCCTTCGCCAGTCACCGGCGACGCAGGGCGGGCGGCAAGAACGAAGCCGCCAGTCTCCCCTCTTGAGGGGGAGATGGCCGGCAGGCCAGAGGGGGGTGAAGAACAGCACTCGCCGACGCAGCGGACCGACGCCATGAAAGACATCTCCTGCAAGCTGCTCGTGATCGGCGCCGGCCCGGGCGGCTATGTCTGCGCGATCCGCGCCGGCCAGCTCGGCGTCGACACCGTGATCGTCGACTTTCAGAAGCCGGGCGGAACCTGCCTCAATGTCGGCTGCATCCCGTCCAAGGCGCTGATCCACGCGGCGGATGAATTCCTGAAGGTGCGCGAGATGGCTGGCGGCTCCGACCCGCTGGGCATCTCGCTGGCATCGCCGGCGATCGACCTGCCCAAGACCATTGCCTGGAAGGACCGGATCGTCGGGCGGCTCAACACCGGCGTGGCGGGACTGTTGAAGAAGGCGGGCGTGAAGTCGGTGACGGGACACGCGCGCTTCCGCGACGGCAAGACGGTCGAGGTCGAGACCGAAACCGGCATCCAGGTCATTCGCGCCGAGGCCATCGTCATCGCCACCGGCTCGGCGCCGGTCGAGCTGCCGTCGCTTCCTTTCGGCGGCCCGGTGATATCCTCGACCGGAGCGCTCTCGCTGAGCGAGGTGCCCGCGACACTGGCCGTGATCGGCGGCGGCTATATCGGCCTCGAGCTCGGCATCGCCTACGCCAAGCTCGGCGCCAAGGTGACGGTGGTCGAGGCGCAGGACCGCATCCTGCCGCTCTACGATGCCGACCTGACGCGACCCGTCGTAAAGCGGCTTCAGGCGCTCGGCGTCGAGGTGCTGACGGGCGCGAAAGCCAAGGGTCTGTCGAAGAGCAAGGACGCGCTTCTGGTCGAGACCGCCAATGGCGAGGAGGCGAAGATCGCGGCCGAGAAGGTTCTGGTCACGGTCGGCCGGCGCCCGGTCGTCGAAGGCTGGGGACTGAAGGAAATCGATCTCGACCGCGACGGGCGCTTCATCAGGATCGACGAACAATGCCGTACCTCCATGCGCGGCGTCTATGCGATCGGCGACGTGACCGGCGAGCCGATGCTGGCGCATCGGGCCATGGCCCAGGGCGAGATGGTGGCCGAGATCGTGGCCGGCCAGCGCAGGAGCTGGGACAAGAGGTGCGTTCCGGCCGTGTGCTTCACCGATCCCGAGATCGTCAGTGCTGGCCTGACGCCCGACGAGGCGCGCCAGGGCGGCCGCGAGGTCAGGGTCGGCCAGTTCCCCTTCAGCGCTAATGGCCGCGCCATGACGCTGCAGGCGGAGGACGGCTTCGTGCGGATCGTGGCCCGCGCCGACAATCATCTCGTCCTCGGCATTCAGGCGGTCGGGGCGGGCGTGTCCGAACTGTCCGCCGCCTTCTCCCTCGCCATAGAGATGGGCGCGCGGCTGGAAGATGTCGCCGGCACGATTCATGCGCACCCGACCCAGTCGGAAGGTCTGCAGGAAGCAGCGCTCAAGGCGCTGGGTCACGCGCTGCATATCTGACCCCCGCGAAAACGACGGGCTGATTGGCCAAAGATCACAGTGTGGACCCATCTGGAGGTCCACAGGTGTTGCGCTGCCTTGATTTCCGTGCCAAGAGGCCCTGCAAGATGGAGGGCAGGTCTACATTATGGACCTGCGGGCGCCGATCCTGATCCGGAACGCGGCACCGGGAGGAAATCCGCGGAGGAGACAGCGGATATGCAGATCGCCGACGAAGAGGCGAAGGTCGCGGAAGCCACCGCCGAAGTGGTCGACGCCCGGCCCGGCTCGGCCTTCATGCGCCCCGTCGAGGCGGTTGCCGCGACGCTGCTTGTCTTCGTGATTGGGCTTCTGCTGACCGGCGTCCTGTCGCGTTACGTGTTCCACGCGCCGATCGTGTGGGTCGACGAGGCGGCCTCGATCTCCTTCCTGTGGCTGGCGATGCTCGGCGCCGCGATCGCTATCGACCGCAACGAACACCTTCGACTGACGCTGTTCCTGGGCATGGTCCCGGAGCGCTGGCGTGGCTTCGTGTCGATACTGGCGCTGCTCGTCGTCGCGACGGTCATCCTGACGCTGATCTGGCCGGCCTATGTCTATGTCCGCGAGGAGTCGTTCCTCACCTCCGCCGCGCTCAACATTTCGGTGGCCTGGCGTGCTTCGGCGATCATCGTCGGGCTGGTGCTCATGGCGCTGATCGCGATCGGCCACGCACTGCGCGAGGGCGCCGTCGGCGAGGTGGTCAGTGGCGTTATCGTCATCGCGGCGGCGGCCGGCCTCCTGTGGCTGGCCTCGCCATGGCTCATGACGCTGGGCTTTGCCAACATCCTGATCTTCCTGGTCGGCCTGGTGGCCGTGTGCCTGCTGATGGGCGTGCCGATCGCCTTCTGCTTCGGCCTCGGCACACTTGCCTTCATCGTCTTCACGACCAATGTGCCGCTGATCGTCATGGTGGGCCGCATGGACGAGGGCATGTCCTCGCTGATCCTGCTGTCGGTGCCGATCTTCGTGTTGCTCGGCTGCGTGCTGGACGCCACCGGCATGGGACGGGCGATCGTCAACTTCATGGGCTCGCTGCTCGGCCATGTGAAGGCGGGCATGTCCTATGTGCTTTTGGGATCGCTCTTCCTCGTCTCGGGCATTTCCGGTTCCAAGGTCTCCGACATGGCAACGGTCGCGCCGGCGCTGTTTCCCGAGATGAAGCGGCGCGGACACAAGCCGCCCGAGATGATCGCGCTCCTGGCCACCGGCGCGGCGATGGCCGATACGGTTCCACCCTCGATCGTGCTGATCGTGCTGGGCTCGGTGGCGGGCGTGTCGATCGCCGCGCTGTTCACCTCGGGCTTCGTGATCGCCATGGTGCTGCTTCTGGTGCTGGCCGTGCTGGCGCGCTGGAAGGCCGCCGGCGAGAGCATGGAAGGCGTCACCCGCGCGCCCGTTTCGGTCGTGTGGAAGACGCTTTTGATCGCCGGACCGGCGCTCGTCCTGCCCTTCCTGATCCGTGGCGCGGTGGGCGGCGGCATCGCCACCGCGACCGAAGTCTCCACCATCGCCGTGCTCTACGCGATCGTCATCGGCATCGTGCTTTATGGCGGCATCGGCCTGCGCCGCTTCTATGCCATGCTGGTCGAGACGGCCGCCCTGTCGGGCGCGATCCTGCTGATCCTGGGCACCGCCTCGGCCATGGCATGGGCGCTGACCCAGACCGGGTTCGCGAACTCGCTGGCGCTGTGGATGACCGACCTGCCGGGCGGCTGGTTCTCCTTCATGATCGTGTCGATGATCGTCTTCATGATCCTGGGCTGCGTGCTGGAAGGCCTGCCCGCGATCGTGCTGATGGCGCCGATCATGTTTCCCATCGCCGCCCGGCTGGGCATCCACGAGGTGCATTATTCGATGGTCGTCGTCACGGCCATGAATATCGGCCTGATGGCGCCGCCGATCGGCATCGGCTTCTACATCGCCTGCAAGATCGGCGACGTCTCGCCCGACGAGGCCATGGGCGCGATCTGGCCCTATCTCGGCGCGCTGATCGTCGGGCTTCTCATCATCGCGGCCGTGCCCGCGCTGTCCATCGCCTATCTCTGACCATCCATACCAAGCAGGAGGAAACCACCATGTCCATCACACGTCGCAGCCTGATGATCGGCGCCGCCGCCGTTCCGCTCGTCTCCACGATCCGCTACGCGGGCGCGCAGACGGCGGAATTCAACTACAAATACGCCAACAACCTGCCGCTTTCGCATCCGATGAACACCCGCGCGCAGGAAGCCGTCGACGCCATCCGCGAGGAGACCGGCGGCCGCGTCGCGATCCAGATCTTCCCCAACAACCAGCTCGGCGCCGACACCGACATGCTGAGCCAGGTCCGTTCGGGCGGCGTCGAGTTCTTCACGCTGTCGCCGCTGATCCTGTCGACGCTGGTCGCCAACGCCTCGATCTCGGGCATCGGCTTCGCATTCCCGAGCTACGACCAGGTCTGGCCGGCCATGGACGGCGACCTCGGCGCCTATGTGCGCGGCGAGATCGAGAAGGCCAATCTCGTGGTGATGGACAAGATCTGGGACAACGGCTTCCGCCAGATCACCTCGTCGGTCGGTCCGATCAACACGGCCGAAGACCTCAAGGGCTTCAAGATCCGCGTGCCGGTGAGCCCGCTGTGGACCTCCATGTTCACCGCGTTCGAATCCGCGCCGGCCTCGATCAACTTCGCCGAGGTCTATTCGGCCCTGCAGACCGGCATCGTCGACGGACAGGAGAACCCGCTGGCCATCATATCCACGGCCAAGCTCTACGAGGTGCAGAAATACTGCTCGATGACCAACCACATGTGGGACGGCTTCTGGTTCCTGGCCAACAAGCGGGCCTGGGAGGCGATGCCGGAGGACCTGCGCGAAGTCGTGGCAAAGCACATCAACGAGGCGGCGGTGAACGAGCGCGCCGACGTGGCCGACCTCAACGCCACGCTGATGGACGACCTGAAGTCGAACGGCATGGAGATCAACGAGCCCCAGGCGGACTCCTTCCGCCAGAAGCTGGCCGATGGCGGCTTCTACGCCGAGTGGAAGGAAAAGTACGGCGAGGACGCCTGGGCCATCCTCGAAAAGGCCGTCGGCACCAAGCTGGGCTGACCGCGACGGACGACAACCGGCGGGCGGGCCACCGAGCCCGCCCGCGAACGAATTGCGGGAAGCATGGCTGATCGACTGGCAGGCAGGACGGCGATCGTCTTCGGCGCTGGCTCGTCCGGGCCCGGCTGGGGCAACGGCAAGGCCGCAGCCGTCGCCTATGCGCGCGAGGGCGCGCGCGTGGCGTGCATCGATCTGTCGGCGGAAGCGGCGGAAGAAACGGCCGAGATCATCCGCTCCGAAGGCTTCGGGGCGACCGCCATGGCAGCCGACGTCACGGACCTCGCCTCGACCGCCGACGCGGCCGAACGAACAGTCGGCGCGTTCGGCTCCATCACGATCCTGCACAACAATGTCGGCGTGACCCATATGGGCGGACCGGTCGAACTCGACGAAGCCGGGTTCCAGGCCGCGCTCGACCTCAACATCGGTTCGGTCTACCGCACCGCCAAAGCCGTGCTGCCGCATATGCTGGAAGCCGGCGGCGGCGCGATCGTCAACATCTCCTCGCTCGCCGCCATCCGCTATACGGGCTATCCTTATTTCGCCTATTACGCCACCAAGGCCGCCGTGAACCAGGCGACCGCCGCGCTGGCCATGCAATATGCACGGCAGGGCATCCGGGCCAATTGCGTCATGCCCGGCCTGATCGACACGCCGCTGATCTACAAGCAGATATCGGGCCAATACGCATCGGCCGACGACATGGTGGCGGCCCGCAACGCGATGGTGCCGATGGGCCGCATGGGCACCGCCTGGGACGTGGCGGCGGCCTGCGTGTTCCTGGCCTCCGACGAAGCGCGCTTCATCACCGGCGTCAGCCTGCCCGTGGACGGCGGCCAGAGCTGCATGGCCGGCGGGACGGGCGGCGCATGAACGTCGCGACCGCTCCCGAACGCGACGCCACCGGCGCGCAGAGCGTCGATCGGGCGCTGGGACTGCTGTCCCTGATCGGACGCCATGCCGATCGCGGCGCCTCGCTGGGCGACATCGTCACCGAAAGCGGACTCAACAAGCCCACCACCCGCCGCCTGCTTCTGGCGCTGATCCGTGCGGGGCTGATCGAGCAGGAGGAAACGAGCCGCCGCTATTTCCTCGGCGAGGAGGCCTATGTGCTGGGCAGCCTGGCGTCGCGGCGCTTCGGGCTCCTGCAGGTCTCGATCGACAGCCTCCTGCGCATGTCCAAGAAGACCGAGGACACCAGCTTCCTGTCGGTGCGTCGCGATACCTATTCGGTGTGCCTCTATCGCGAGGAAGGCACCTATCCCGTCCGCACCCATGCGCTGCAGGCGGGCTTTGAGCATCCGCTGGGGGTCGGCGCGGGGTCGCTCGCCATGCTTGCCTCGCTGCCGGACGCGGAGGTGGAGGCCGTGCTGATGGCCAATGACGCGGTGCTGCGCGAGAAATATCCTATGCTGCCGGCCGACCGGATCCGCCAAGATGTGGCAACGACGCGGCGGACGGGGTTCGCGCTCAATCCGGGGCTGATCTACGCCAATTCATGGGGCATCGGCGTGGCCTTGCACGGCCCCGACGGCCGGCTGGCGGGCGCGCTGTCGCTGGCGGCCATCGACAGCCGCATGCAGCCGGACAGGCAGGTGGAACTCGCGGCGCTGCTCAAGGACGAGGCGCGCCGCGTCGAGGAAAGGCTGGCGCACATGTTCACGGCCCGCGCCGCGACCCAGCCGGATGTCAGATCAAGGAAGCAAGCAGTCGAAAGGCCCGCGCGATGAGCGCCGATATGTCAAAGGGCGCCCGCCCGGTCTCCACCCGCGTGATGAACCTCGCGCATTTCCTGACCCAGGCCGCGCGCCGCAACCCGGACGACATCGGCTTCGTCTGGCGGGAGCAGACATGGACCTGGCGCGAGATGGAAGCGCGCGTCACGGCCCTCGCAGCGGCGCTGCGCGACGAATTCGGGGTCGCGAAGGGCGATCGGGTTCTGATCCAGTCGGCCAATTGCAACCAGATGTTCGAATCCATGTTCGCCTGCTTCCGCATCGGCGCGGTCTGGGTGCCGGCGAATTATCGCCAGTCGCCCGACGACGTGGCCTATCTGGCGAAGGCGAGCGGCGCGCGCGGCATGATCTGCGGCGCCCGGTTCGCCGGCCATGCCGAGGCCTGCCGCGCTGGCGCGCCCGACCTCGGCTTCGTCGTCTCAATCGGCGAAAGCGAGTTCGGCGAGGACATCGATAGGATCATCGAGCGTCATCTCGGCGCGACGGTGCCTTCCGTCGCGGTCGACCGGGACGATCCGTGCTGGTTCTTCTATACGTCGGGAACGACCGGAAGGCCGAAGGCGGCGATGCTGACCCACGGCCAGATGGCCTTCGTGGTGACCAACCATCTATGCGACCTGATGCCCGGCACCACCCGGGATGACGCCTCGATCGTGGTGGCGCCGCTCTCGCACGGCGCCGGCGTCCACCAGCTTGCCCAGGTCGCGCACGGCGTGAAGACGATCCTCCTGCCGACCGACAAGCTGGACGTACCGACCGTCTGGTCGCTGGTGGAGAAGTGGCGCGTGACCAACGCCTTCACGGTGCCCACCATCCTGAAGCTTCTTGTGGAGGACGAAAGCGTGGACCGTTTCGACCATTCCTCCCTGCGCTACGTCATCTATGCCGGCGCGCCGATGTACCGCGTCGACCAGAAGAAGGCGCTGGAGAAGCTCGGCGCGGTCATCGTCCAGTATTTCGGCCTGGGCGAAGTGACCGGCAACATCACCGTGCTGCCCCCTGCCCTGCACAGGCTCGACGATGGCCCCGAGGCCCGCATCGGCACCTGCGGCTTCGAGCGCACGGGCATGCAGGTCCAGATCCAGGACGATGACGGCAACGAGCTCGGACCCGGCGAGACAGGCGAGATATGCGTGGTCGGTCCGGCCGTCTTCGCCGGCTATTTCGAAAACCCGGACGCCAACGCCAAGGCATTCCGCGACGGCTGGTTCCGGACAGGAGATCTCGGCCACATGGACGACGAGGGCTTCGTCTATCTGACCGGCCGCTCGTCGGACATGTATATTTCCGGCGGCTCCAACATCTATCCGCGCGAGATCGAGGAGAAGATCCTCGCCCATCCCGATGTCAGCGAAACCGCCGTCCTGGGCGTGCCGGACCCGATGTGGGGCGAGATCGGCGTCGCCGTCTGCGTCGCCAAGCCGGGGGTCGACGCCGGCGCGATCGAACTGGATCGCTGGCTGGAAGGGAAGCTCGCGCGCTACAAGCTGCCCAAGCGCATCCTGTGGTGGGACGAGATGCCGAAATCCGCCTATGGCAAGATCGCCAAGAAGATGATCCGTGAGGAAATGGAGCGGCGCGGCGAACTTGGCGGAGGAAGTTGATGACATACGCGAGGTTTGAACGATGACCGTGACAGGCAGGGGCGCGGTCGCGATCACCGGCGGCGCGTCCGGCATCGGGCTGGAGACCGCGCGCCTGCTCGGTGGCCGAGGCTGGACACCGTGCCTGATCGACCTGAAGCGCGAGGCGCTCGACCAGGCCTGCGACGAACTCGGTATCGGCCGGGACCGCGGATTCGCCTGCGACGTCACCGACGAGGAAGCAGTCGAGAACGCCATCGGGCGCATCGTCTCGGGCGGCGTGCTCGCCGCCGTGGTCAACTGCGCCGGCATCGCCGTCGACAAGCCCGCCGTCGAAACCTCGGTGGCGGAGTTCCGGCGGATCGTCGACGTGAACCTCACCGGCTCCTTCATCGTCGCGCGCGCGGCGGCGCGGCACTGGATCGCGGCGCAGCGGCCGGGCGCAATTGTCAACATTACCTCGGTCTCCGGCCTGACCGGCAACAAGGGCCGCAGCGCCTATGGCGCTTCCAAGGGCGGCCAGAACCTCCTGACAATGGTCCTGGCGACCGAACTCGGCCGGCACGGCATTCGCGTCAACGCCGTCGCGCCGGGCCCGGTCGACACGCCGCTGACGCGCGCCGTGCACACCGCCGACGTCCGCCGCCAGTGGAACGAGCGGGTGCCGCAGCAGCGCTACGGCACGACCGCCGAGATCGCGGCCGCGGTGGCCTTCCTGATTTCCGACGACGCCTCCTATGTGAACGGCCAGATCCTGGCGGTCGACGGCGGCTTCATCCATGCCGGGCTGGCGGTATGACGCCGCGCTTCATCCGCCATCCTGGCCCCGTCTCCGCCGACCGTGTCGCGGCGGCGACCTGCCGGGCGCGACGGGTCGAGTTGACGCTTCTGCCGGAGCGCAGCGTCAACGAGGCTGTGGCCGACGCCTTCGCCTCGCTCGGCGCCAAAAGCGGCTATATCCGGCTGCGCGGCGCCAAAGTATCGCCCATGCGCTACGTCATCCCGGCCGCCACCCCGGACGAGACTCATGCCGCCTGGTACAGCGAAACCTTCGCGCCCGACGGCGTGACCGTCATCGAGGACGCGGGGCTGATCGTCGGCAGCCGCGACGGCGAACCCTTCCTGCACTGCCACGGCCTGTGGCGCACGCCCGACGGCGCCCTGCGCATGGGCCATCTGCTGCCGCTCGATTCGGAGTTCGCCGAACCGGTCGAGGCGGAAGCCTGGGCGCTCGACGGTGCGCTGTTCGAGGTGCGCGACGACGCCGAGACGAACTTTCGCCTGTTCCGCGCGGTGGAAGGCGGCATGAGGCCCTCCGACGGGGGACGAAAGACCGTCGCCTGCACCGTGAAGCCCAACCAGGACATCGGGCACGCCATCGAGGGCGTCTGCCGCGCGCATGGCATCGAGAGCGCCGACATTCACGGCATCGGCAGCCTCGTGGAGGCCGATTTCGAGGACGGCTCGCGGCTCGCCTCCTACGCAACGGAGGTGCTGGTGAAATCCGGTCGCTACGAGGCCGGCGGCGCCAGCCTGGACATCGCGCTGGTCGGCCTCGACGGCTCGATCGCGGAGGGCCGGCTGACGCGCGGTGTCAATCCGGTCTGCGTGACCTTCGAACTGCTGATCGTGGCCGACGAATAGGCACCTACCGGACTAACTGCAATGGCACCACGTGCCGTCCGGTCTTGAAGGTGGGCGGTTTAACGATCTGCGCTTCCAGATCCTGGCTGACGGCTTCTCCCATATCCCGCGGAACCTTTGCCGCCACAGCCGGTTCGAAGGTCCATGCTAGCGGGAAACATGAAAATGAGAGTCATTCCGACCAACGTACGGCGTCCTCCACCATGGATGGGCGCCTGCTTGAGATCGGCGCGGGACGGATGATGCGGACGGTGTCTGAACTGGGCGCAATTGTCGAAGCACGCTGATCGCCGAAAGGTGACGCCACCCGTCATGGCACGGCGCCCAGCCTTGCTCCACAAAGGGAGGGACAGACCTTGGATCCTTCGTTCGCCAGAAGAGCGGCCTACAGCGGTGCGGGAGCCGCGCTTGCCGCGCTTGCCGCTTTGGTGCTTCTGTCCCGGTTCGAGCGTCAGTCTCCCGCACGCCCGATCAACGCGACGAGCCACGTCCTTTATGGCCCCGATGCGTGCCGTGACGGATTCGACCTGCGTCACACGTTACCCGGGCTCCTGATCAATATTGGCTCCGCATTTTTCTGGGGCCTGGTCTTTGCTCTCGGGACAAGGGCATCCGCCAACCACCCGCCACGCCTGCTTGTCAGATACGCCTTTCTGACCTCCCTCGTTGCCGCGATCGTGGACTACGGGATCGTGCCCCGCCGTCTGCGCCCCGGCTGGGAACTCGCGCTGAAGGCCCGCTCGGTCGCTCTCGCGCTGGCGGCGATGGGGGCTGGACTGGCAGGCGGAGGTCTTGCCGCGCAAGCGGGTGACCGCTCCAGGCCTGGGGAAGCCGAATGAACCGGCTCGTCAACGGGGCGATCGCCGGCTTCTGCGCAACTATGGCGATGACGATGGCAATGCGGGTTCTCGCGCAGCGATTGGCCTATCGTGACCGATACCCTCTTCCGCCACGGGAGATCACCCAGGATGTGCTGGAACCGGGCGAGCAAAGGATGGCCGCACTGACGCTTCTGGCTCATTTCGGTTTCGGTGCATTTGCAGGGACGCTTTACGAGCTTCTGTCGCGCCGGATCCCGGGGCTGCTTTTCGGCCCCTTGGTATGGGCCGTAAGCTATCTCGGCTGGGTTCCGCTTTCGCGGATTCTGACGCCTGCCACGCGTCATCCCGCCGAGCGCAACCTCCTCATGATTGCCGTTCATCTTGTTTGGGGCGTCTGCCTGGCGCTCGGAACCCGCGAGTTGGACAAAGCCTCTCGCTCGATCTTCGCCGCCGGGCGGCTGGAAGACCGGCAGAAAGGATAGGTGCGATGACGACGCGCACGAACGATAGCAACGTCTTCTGGCTGGATCGAGCAGATGGCCAGACCTATCCTCCGCTCTCGCGGGACTGCACGGTCGATGTCGCCATCATCGGCGCCGGGATGACGGGGCTTCATTGCGCCCTGGCTCTTCGAGACAGCGGTCTTCGCGTTGTCGTCCTGGAGGCCCGACGGATCGGCCGGCAGGCGACTGGCCGCTCCACCGCCAAGGTCACGTCCCAGCACGGGCTTTGCTACGCGCGGCTTGCGAAGGATTTTGGCGGCGATCATGCGCGTCTCCACGCCCAGGAAAACGAGCGCGCGCTTGAACTCGTTGCTGATCTCAGCGCACAGATCGGCGCGCGTGCAGCCTTCGAACGCCGCGATGCCTTTGTCTGGGCAACGGATGAAGACGAGGCACGGGAACTGGAGCGTGAAGCGGAGGCCGCGCGCGCCGCTGGCATCGAAGCCGTTGTCGAACGGAATGCACCAGTGCCGGTCCCAGAACTGGCGACACTGAGATTCCCCCGTCAGGCCCAGTTCGACCCCTTCGGCTATCTGCGGGGCCTTTCCGGCCTCGTTTCCGGCAGCGTGGACATCCATGAGGACAGCCGCGTCACGAGTGTGAAAACTGGAGAGAGCTGCCAGATTTCAGTCAACGGTTTCACGGTCCTGGCAAAGACCGCGATAGTGACCACTCAGATGCCGATCGTGGGCGAAGGTCACTTCTTCGCCAAGGCGTTTCCCTTTGCCCATCCGGTCGCCGCTGCGCCCCTGGCGGATGGAGTCGAGGTCAACGGCATGTTCATCAACGCTGGCAGCCCGACCCGGTCGCTACGCACGGCAATGCGCGACGGGCGCACCTATGTCATCGCGGCGGGCGATGAATTTCGACCGGGCGAGCCGGAGGACGAACGCCGCGCGGTCGGGGACCTCGTCGACTTCCTGAACAGGCGCTTCGGCATCGAAGAGCCGACTCATCTGTGGACCAACGAAGACTTCCGGCCCATGGACGGCGCAGCCTTCATCGGACCTGCGGACGGGAGGCATCCAAACCTGCTTGTCGCGACCGGCTTCGCGGCCTGGGGGATTACCCAAGGCGTCGTGGCCGGTGAACTTCTGGCCGCTCTTGCTCGTGGAGAACATCATCCAGCCGCCTCGCTTTACGACGCCACGCGACACAAGCCGGTCGCGGGCGGCGCGGAGTTCCTGAAGGAGAATCTGAAGGCCGGTGGCCATCTCGTCGGCGACCGCCTGTTCAACCGCAAGGCGCTTCCCCTCGACGAAATTGCATCGGGACAGGGAGGTGTTGTTTCACACGACGGCGAAAAGCTTGCGGTTCGTCGTGACGCATCGGGCGCGACTGTCGTTCTCAGCGCCATCTGCACTCATCTGGGCTGCGTGGTGGACTGGAACGCGACCGACCGCACCTGGGATTGCCCCTGCCATGGCTCGCGTTTCGACGAGAGCGGGGCCGTGCTGGCTGGACCCGCCACTGCGCCACTTGAACCGCGCCGGTTCGAGGATGATGTGAAGGCGGACGAATGAAGATCCTCGTTGCTGGCGCTACGGGCCTCATCGGGGCGGCCATATGCGCACGGCTGGCAGATGAGGGCCACGTCGTTGTCGGAGCGGGGCGCGGCAAGCGCCCGGTCCGGTCATTGGCATTCGCCGAGTGGCTGACGCTCGACTTCGCCACCGCCTCGAGACAAGACTGGCTCGGCCACCTTTCGGGCGTCGACGCGGTTGTGAACTGCGTGGGCGTTCTCCAGGATAATCCGCGTGATGACACGCGCGCGGCCCACCAGCGCGGCCCTGCGGCACTCTTCGAGGCATGTGCGGAGGCGGGCGTCGGTCGCGTCATCCATTTTTCCGCGATCGGCGTTGACCGCCACCAGGCCTCCGCATTCTCCGCCACCAAGCTTGCGGGCGACGAGGCTTTGGAAGGCACGTCGCTGCACTGGGTTATCCTGCGGCCCTCGGTAGTGCTCGGTCCATCGGCATTCGGAGCGAGCGCGCTCTTCAGGGGCCTCGCGGCACTGCCCTGGCTGCCGGTCATGCGCGACACGGGGCCGCTTCAGGTGGTCGATACCGATGACGTTACCGCGACGGTTTCCTTCTTTCTTCGGAAGGATGCGCCATCCCGTGTCGCGGTGGAACTCGCCGGTCCCGAACGTCTCTCCATGATCGAGGTGATCGCAACCTACAGGCGATGGCTGGGCTGGAGAGCGGCACGAACGATGATGCTGCCGCACTGGGCCTCCCGATTTGCCTACCGCCTCGGAGACCTCGTCTCGCATCTCGGCTGGCGACCGCCCGTCCGCAGCACCGCGATGCGCGAGATCGCGCACGGAGCCATCGGCGATCCTGCACGATGGACGAGGATGACGGGCGTCGAACCGTCGTCGCTGGATGAAGCGCTCGCCCGCCGCCCCGCGAGCGTGCAGGAGCGCTGGTTCGCCAGGCTCTATTTCCTGAAGCCCGCCCTTTTCGTGATCCTGGCAGCGTTCTGGGTCTCCACCGGTGTCATCTCGCTGACCACCGGCTTTCCGATCGGTGTGGACCTGATGGTTCAGGCGCGCACGGGTCTGCTGGCGGCACCAGGTGTCGTCGCGGGCGCGATTGCGGACATTCTGGTCGGCATGGCGATCGCCTGGCGGCCGACCGCGTTTTTCGGGCTGTGGGCCGCGATCGCACTGTCCCTCTTCTATATTGTCGCCGGAACCGTCCTGCTTCCGGAGCTGTGGAACGAGCCTCTCGGCCCGCTGCTCAAGATATGGCCGATCCTGGCGGCGCATGCGGTGGCGTTGGCAATTCTGAACGAGCGCTGATGGTCTATTTCGCTCTCAAATACCTGCACATCATCGGCGCGTCGGTGCTTCTCGGCACCGGCGCCGGGATCGCATTCTTCATGCTTCTCGCCCACCGTACCGGTGATGCACGCGTGATTGCGGGCGTCGCGCGCATCGTAGTCATCGCCGATTACCTTTTCACCGCCACCGCGGTCGTGGCCCAGCCGGTCACCGGGATCGCGCTCGCATGGCACCTGGGCTACAGCCTGTGGGATCATTGGATCGTGCTCTCGATCCTCCTCTACCTCGTCACCGGTGCGTTCTGGCTGCCGGTCGTCTGGATGCAGAGCGAGATGCGACGGGAAGCCGAGACGGCGCGAGACAATGCCGCGGAGCTGTCCCCGCGCTATCACAGGCTGTTCTCGCTGTGGTTCGCCTTCGGCTTTCCTGCCTTTGCCGCGGTGCTTGCGATCTTCTGGCTCATGATCCAGCGACCGCCCGTCATCTGGTAGCAGCGGCCATCGCTACCAGCACCACCGATCGCCCGCTCTAGTGCGGATCTTGCGGAACAACGCCCCGATTGCCGGGTTCGGATTGGCTAACGGAGATCAGGCCGATGACCACCCACGCCCCGAACGAAAACGAAGGACGGGAAGATGCGCCTCGGGTCGCGGACGACCCCTCCAAGGAAACCCGGAACAGAGAAGGACACCTCGAGGAACGCGGGGCTTCAGAGCAACAGCCGGACAATCCTTACCAACTGACCCCGATGCCGCCATTCGACGATCCGGCCTTCTCGGCAAGGCCAGCAGGCTCGCCGGTGCAGGCGGGGGACGTCGGCACGGAGCCAGAGCCGGTGGATCCGAGATACGCCGGCCATCCGGAGTTTTCGCAAGACGCCGCGACCAACAAGGCGCCCACGGAGTTCGGAAACAGCGAACCGCCAAGGGATGTGGAAGAGGAGACGCGCCATTCGGAAGGCGTCAATCCTTCCCACCCTTCGCCGCAGCAACATTCAGGCGCTGGCTCGGCTCTGGCAAGTCCTTCGAAGGACGCCGACAGCGACCAGTAGCCGGGATGGTGTTGCACCTGTCAGGCACATCCATGGTCGGACGGAACGCGAAACACGACGTGCCGGCTCGAGGAGAAGGACATCCTCCACATGGCTGACGCTGACGGTGGCGGACCGGATCGTGATGGACTGGCCGAAGATCGAACGAAATGGGCCGAGGATCGTACGATACTGGCCAATGAGCGCACCTTCGCGAGTTGGGCCAGGACCGGCCTTGCATCCTTGGGTGTGGCGCTCGGCTTTCAGGCCCTGTTCCGCTCCGTCGAGCCGACCTGGCTGGCGAAGTGTGGCGCCAGCGTATTCGTCGCTCTTGCGATCGTGATCTTCTGGGCCGCGTCCGCTTCGGCGCGAAAAGTTCTCCATCGCCTCGACTCGCACGACGCTTCTCCGACCAGCCGAAAGCGGCTTTTCGTCGTCACGTTGGCCGCCACAGTGGGCTCTGTCGCGCTGTTGATCGCCCTATGGCTGTTCTGAAGCAGTCCAGATGAGAGGCCCCGGCCGGTTCGGTTCCAAGCAAGGGCAAAGACCCCTCCCATATTTAGGACATGGAAGCAGGCTCGCTGAAGATCATTCTCGACGACGATGCGATCGAAGAGATCTGCGACAGTTGATCAGCCATTCGCAAACCAGTGCTGTGTACGGTTGGCAAAGGCGACCAGCGACAGCATGACCGGCACCTCGACCAATACACCGACCACCGTTGCCAGCGCTGCGCCCGAATGCAGCCCGAACAGACTGATCGCCACCGCCACCGCCAATTCGAAGAAATTCGACGTGCCTATGAGCGCGCAGGGCGCGGCGACGTTGAAGGGCATCCTCCATGCTTTTGCCGCCGCATAGGCGATGGCGAATATGCCGTAGGACTGGAGGACCAGCGGCACGGCGATCAACACGATGAGCATGGGGTTGGACAGGATGACCTTGCCCTGGAAGCCGAACAGCAGGACCACGGTCGCCAGCAGACCGACGACCGACACCGGCTTGAGCCGTCCGGTGAACTCCGACACTGCCCGCTCGGCCTTCCCGCCGCCGCCGGCGCGTCCGACGAGCCGGTTACGCGTCACCGCGCCGGCGACCAGCGGAATGACCACGTAGAGCACCGTCGACAGGATCAACGTCTCCCAGGGCACCACGATGTCGGTCACGCCCAGAAGCAGCGCCACGATCGGGGCGAAGGCGAAGATCATGATAACGTCGTTCACGGAGACCTGCACCAGGGTGTAGGTCGCGTCGCCGCGCGTCATCTGGCTCCACACGAACACCATGGCCGTGCAGGGTGCGGCGCCGAGCAGGATGAGGCCCGCAATATATTGCTGGGCATCCGCCGGCGCTATCCATGGCGCGAACACATGCTCGAAAAACAGGACGCCGAGCGCAGCCATCGTAAACGGCTTGACCAGCCAGTTGACGGCGAGGGTCAGCACCAGCCCCTTGGGCCGATCACCGACATGGCGCAGGCTGCCGAAGTCGACATTGACCATCATCGGAAAGACCATCGCCCAGATAAGCACCGCTACGACCAGATTGACGGACGCGAATTCGAGTCCTGACAGGACCTCGAACAGGGACGGCAGCAGATTGCCCCCCGCGATGCCGGCAAGGATGCAAAGCGCGACCCAGACAGACAGCCATTTCTCGAAGAAGCCGATCCCGCCCGCATCCACCTCCCCGTCGCGGAGCGCGTGTTCGTTGATGCTCATGTCAATTCGGTTCAGCTGGCGCGGGGCAGATCGACGCCAATGTCGCGCAGGCGCCCTTGCAAGGTCAGCCGGTCCAGCGACTTCAGCGGAAGCGAGACGAAGATCGAAATGCGGTTGGCCAGCATCCGGTAGGCATCGGAGAAGGCGAAGTGCTTCTCGGCCTCGGTCCCTTCGGCCGCGGCCGGGTCGGGCACGCCCCAATGCGCCGTCATGGGCTGTCCCGGCCAGACCGGACAGGTCTCGCTGGCGGCGTTGTCGCAGACGGTGAAGACGAAATCCATCACCGGCGCGTCCGGTCCGGCGAATTCCTCCCAGCTCTTCGACCGCGCGAAGGACGTGTCGTGATTGGCAGAGCGCAGGAGCTGGAGCGCGTAGGGATGCACCTCGCCCCGGGGCTGCGAGCCGGCGGAATATGCGCGGAACCGGCCCTGGCCTTCCCGGTTCAGGATCGCCTCGGCGAGGATGGACCGGGCCGAATTGCCGGTGCACAGGAACAGGACGTTGTAGACGTGGTCGCTCATCGGTGTCTCCGTGTCTTTGGCGGTCGAAGGATCAGCAGCGGCAGGTCACGGCGTCGATGACGGGCCGGCACAGTTCCGGCGCGCCTTCGCAGCAATCCTCCATCAGGTAAGCCAGCAGGTCGCGAAAGCCGGTCATGTCGGCCAGGTAGCGCACAATGCGGCCGTCGCGCTCTGACCGGACGAGACCCGCCTGCGCCAATGTCTTGAGATGGGCGGACACCGTGTTCTGGACGGCGCCGAGCCGCGCGGCAACCTCGCCGGCCGGCACGCCGTCCGCGCCGGCCTTAACGAGCAGCCGGAAGATGTCCAGCCGTGTTTCCTGACCCAGCGCGGCCAGGGCGGCAAGCGAGGCTTTCTTATCCATGTATCTGCCTTTCTGGATATGTTGCTCTATCGCAAGGACCGGTACATGGCAAGGGCGCGGGGCGAAATCGGATAGCGTCCGGCCGAAGGTTTTCCCTCTGCCTCCGGGCTGTTACCCATGTCTCCGGAACGAAATGCAATGGCTGCGGCTTCGACCCTAGACCGTCCTCACTCCGTCGTGGCGAGGGCGGCGTCACGGCTGATCGAGATGACCATCGGTTCGGGTGAATAGATTCCGGCGCCCTGTCGAGCCCGATCCAGCCAGATCAACGTCTTGCGCTAAATTTTTGGCTGGTTCTATCCACGCCTCCCGCGACCGGTGGGACAATGGCCACCGGTGAACGGAGGTCATGGGATGGACGAGCAGACGGCAAGATGGGACGGGAGGTTGCGGCGCATCATCGCCGTCCTCGTCGCACTTGCCGTGCTGGCGGAGCGCGCCGGTGACCGGTCCTTTCCGGTCCGCTGTTTCGTTCTGTGGCTGTTGCGGAGGGCCGAGGCCGTGGTGGCGGAGTTCGTCGCCGAGGCGACGGGCATGCCGCAGCCGGCCTTCGCCGGCATCGGCACGACCGGAAACGAACCCGAGGACGCGCTGCTGCTTGCGGCGCGCTTGCACGCGCTGGCCGAGGCCCTTGCCGTCCTGCTGCGCTGCGCGCTCATCCTCCCCCCGCTTGGCGGGTGGAGGTGGCGAGGGCAAAGCCCGAGACGGAGGGGGGCGACGCCGCGCCCGGGCCGGCTTGCCCTCACCCCCGACGGTCTCACGGCCGGGCCGAACGACACCTCATGACGTACTGACCGCGCGGCGACCGGTCAATCATGGTCGCCGGTGGTGTAACCCATGTCTTAGGTACATTCTGTTACCCATGTCTCCGGGTTGTACACCTTGTGAAATGGCGATCCCGGCAGGATTCGAACCTGCGACCATCGGCTTAGAAGGCCGGTGCTCTATCCAGCTGAGCTACGGGACCGGAAAGCCGGACGTTCAGTGCGTCCAGGGCACCTTGCGGTCATAGCGGAAATTCTCCGCGTAGGAAATCGCACGGCGCTGCGCGTCCTTGGGCTCCTGGACGCGGTAAGCGATGCCGTGCTTCTGGGCATAGGCGACCGCGTCGTCGCGCGTCTCGAAGCGAAGCCGCACCTGGCTCTTCATGTCGGCCGAGGAGGTGTAGCCCATGAGCGGGTCGATCTTGCGCGGCACCTCCGGCTCGAACTCCAGGACCCAGTAGCCGGTCTTGGCCTTGCCGGACTGCATGGCGGTCTTGGCGGGGCTGTAGATGCGCGCTGGCATTGTCACCTCATCTTCGACACGAAAGCGGCAAGACGCCGTTGCCCGAAAGCGGATGCGACTGGTCGGAGTGGCAGGATTCGAACCTGCGACCCTCTGGTCCCAAACCAGATGCGCTACCAGACTGCGCTACACTCCGTAATGTCGCGACGCTTGCCTAGTTCCGCAATCTGCCGCGTGCAAGCCAAAAGTTGAACTGCCAGGCGAAGCCGGGCCGACCCTTGAGGCTATTCCAGATCGAGAGCGCCCTGCCCCGCATCCATGGCCGTGACGACGGAGGCGGCGAGCGCGCGCGATATGCGCGTCTTGTGTTCGAGCGCTGCGCGGTCGAGACGATCTACCACCGCGATCGCAGTGGCCAGCGAGCGCTCGATGCGGCGTACCAGAAAGCCGATCACATGCGGCTCCACGTCCACCTGGCGGTCGGCGAAGAGCTTGGCGATGACGCCGGCCAGCAATTCGTCGTCCGGCTCGCCGATCTCCACCGTGGTGGCGGCACGCAGGCGCGAGGCGAGGTCGGGCAGCGTCGCGCCCCATGCGGCAGGGAACCGGCGGGCCGTCAGGAGCAGGCCGGTACCGGCCGCTCGGACCTCGTTGACGAGATGGAACAGCCCCTGCTGGTCAAGGGGCGCGGCGTCGATGTCGTCGACGGCGACGGGGCCTGACAGGCCGCGCGCCTGGTCCAGCCTGTCCGGCGCCAGGCGCGTCGCGCCTGCGGCTTCGCTCCAGACCGAAAGCAGATGCGACTTGCCCGAGCCCGCCGGACCCGCAAGGACCACCACCGGAGACGGCCAGGCCGGCCATTCGTCCACGACCGCGACCGCGGCCCGGTTCGCTTCGGTGACGACCAGGTCGTCGCGCGAACGCCGCGATTCGTGGCCGAATCGCAGCGGAAGCTGACGGGGACGAACGGTCGAGGACATCAAGTCAGATATCGGCGCCGCCGCCGGCTTTTCCGGCGACGCCGTTTCCCTTGTACATGGGTGACTGCAGGTAGCGCGAAACCGCGAAGCGGACCAGGACCGCGACCGCGGCGGCGGCGGGAACCGCGATCAGCAGGCCGACGAAGCCGAAAAGATAGCCGAAGGCGAACAGCGCGAACATCAGCCAGACCGGATGCAGGCCGACGCTGCCGCCGACGAGCTTGGGCTGCAGGATGTTGCCCTCAATGAACTGTCCCGCGAAAAAGACGGCCGCGACGACCGCCACCCAGATCCAGTCCGGCCAGAACTGCACAACGGCGACGCCGACCGACAGGACGAGACCGACCAGCGACCCGACATAGGGAATGAAGCTGATTAGCCCCGCGAAGAAGCCGATCAGCAGCCCGAAATTGAGCCCGACGGCGGTAAGCCCGACAGCATACATAATGCCCAGGATCAGGCAGAGCGTACCCTGGCCGCGGACGAAGCCGGCCGTGGAGGCGTTGATGTCGGTGGCGATGCGGCGGACGGTCGCGACATTGTCGCGCGGCACCAGCGAGTCGACCTTGGCGACCATGCGGTCCCAGTCGAGCAGCATGTAGAAGGCAACGACCGGCGTCACCACGAAGAGACCGGCGATGTCGATCAGGGTCTTGCCGGAGCTCAGCAGCGACTGGAGCACGGAAGCCAGAAAGCTCGCGCCCTGCGACACGACGCCCGACATGTTCTCGCGCAGGTTCTCCGTATCGAAGCCGAGCCGGCGCAGCCACCCCGGATCGAAGGACGCGACGAACCCCTGAAGGCGAGCAATATAGTCCGGCAGCCGGCCCACGAAATCCGTCGCCTGGCTGGCCAGCACCGGCACGATGATCGCCAGGGCGATCACCAGCACCAGAATGAAGCAGATCAGGATGACGATCGTGGCGGCGAGGCGGGTCAGGCCGAGCCTCTGCAGCCTGTCGGCCACCGGGTCGAGAAAATAGGCGAGCACCATGCCGGCCACGAAGGGCAGCAGGATCGAGCTGAAGACCCAGAGGAAAAAGATCAGGATGCCGAGGGCGAGCGCCCAGAACATGACCTGCCGCCTGAACGCCACTTCGGGCGGCAGCCTCAGTTCCACCGTCTCGTGATCCGTCACGATATCGGCCGCGGCCTGGCTTTCATCCTGTCTGGGGGTGATCCGCGCCATTGCCGCTCATATGCCTTAGCCACGAGACCAGATAGGCCCCGGCCGAAGCGGCGGTCAAGAGCCCGCATCCATAGACCAGCGCCAGGCGCAGCCAGCCGGACGAGCCGCCGAAGGTGAGTTCAGCCAGAACCAGAAGCACCAGGACGATCTGGATGGCGGTGTTGGCTTTCGACACGAAGAGCGGCCTGATCTCGATCGGCTTTCCCATAACCGTCGACAGCATCACCCCGCCGACGATCAGCGCGTCGCGCGAAACCGCCGCGATCACCAGCCACAGCGGCAGTTCCTGCATATAGCCGAGCACCACGAAGACCGAGACGAGCAGCAGCTTGTCGGCCACGGGATCGAGATAGGCACCGAGTTCGGTCTTCTGGTCGAACGTGCGGGCGATGAAGCCGTCCACGCCGTCGGACACACCCGCGACGAGGAACCCGGCCAGCGCCCAGCCCATCTCGCCTGTCAGCAGGGCGAAGACCACTACGGGCACCAGCAGGAATCTCAGGATTGTGATGATGTTCGGAATTGTCACGCGCGAACGCCGTCCCTCTCCAGCAAGCTGTGCGTTTCCCCGGAACCGTGTTTTTGCCGATAGTTGGCCACACAGCCGCCTTCCCGCAAGGGGCCAGCCGAGGCCGCCGGGCATGTCAGCCAACCGGGGCGTGCCGTTCGGGCGGTTGCCTGCCTTGCATGTTCCATGCAATGAGCGCTCGTTGAATTCGCCATCCGGACCACAATGAGCGAGCGCAAGAACGGTCTTACATACGCGGATGCGGGCGTCGACATCGACGCGGGCAATGCGCTGGTCGAGAAGATCAAGCCCCTGGTCAGATCGACCCGGCGCCCGGGCGCCGATGGCGAGATCGGCGGGTTCGGCGGCCTGTTCGACCTCAAGGCGGCCGGCTTCTCCGACCCTGTGCTGGTGGCCGCCAACGACGGCGTCGGCACCAAGCTCAAGGTCGCCATCGAGGCCGGGATTCACGCCACGGTGGGAATCGATCTGGTGGCCATGTGCGTCAACGACCTCGTGGTGCAGGGCGCCGAGCCGCTCTTCTTCCTCGACTATTTCGCCACCGGCAAGCTCGATCCCGACCAGGGCGCGGCGATCGTGTCAGGCATAGCCGAAGGCTGCCGGCAGGCTGGCTGCGCCCTGATCGGCGGGGAGACGGCCGAAATGCCGGGCCTTTACGCCGCCGGCGACTACGACCTGGCGGGGTTCGCGGTCGGCGCCGCCGAGCGCGGAAACCTCCTGCCGGCGGGCGGCCTGGACGACGGCGATGTCATCCTCGGGCTCAGCTCCTCCGGGCTTCACTCCAACGGCTTCTCGCTCGTGCGTCACATCGTCGGGCGGTCGGGCGCGGCCTGGTCCGACCCCGCGCCCTTCGCGGAGGAGACGACTCTGGCCGAAGCCCTTCTGACGCCGACGCGCATCTATGTGAGGCCGCTGCTGAGGGCTATTCGCGAAACAGGCGCGATCAAGGCTCTGGCGCATATCACAGGCGGCGGATTTCCCGAAAACATCCCTCGCGTCCTGCCCGCCGACCGCTCCGCGCAGATCGATCTCGACGCGATCCAGCCGCCGCCCGTGTTCGGCTGGCTGGCCGGCGAAGGCGGTGTCGCCGAGCGCGAGATGCTGCGCACCTTCAATTGCGGCGTCGGTATGGTGGCGGTGGTGCCCGCGGCCGAGGCGGCCCTCGTAGCCGCCATCCTGCAGGAAGAAGGCGAGACGGTCGTGCCGATCGGGCGTATCATACCACGCGAGGACGGCGGGGTGATCTACAGAGGCAGCCTGGAACTATGAGCGCCCGCAAGAAACGCACCGTCGTCATGATATCGGGCCGAGGCTCCAACATGGCTTCGCTGCTGGAGGCGACGCGCGAAGACCAGTATCCAGCCGAAATCGTGGGCGTGATCTCCAACAGGTCGGGCGCGCCGGGACTGGAGGTCGCCCGTCGCGCCGGAATCGACAACCGCGTCATCGCGCAGGATGATTTCGCGGGCGGCGAGGCGCATGATGCCGCCATTCACGACGCGCTTGTCGACATGCAGGCCGAAATTGTCTGCCTGGCCGGCTATATGAGGATATTCACAGCCGGTTTTGTGGCATTATGGGAAGGGCGGATGATCAACATCCACCCCTCGCTGCTGCCGCTCTTTCGCGGACTGAATACGCACCGTCGGGCTCTGGAGGCCGGAATGAGGGTTCATGGCTGCACCGTGCATTTCGTGACGGCGGGTATGGACGAGGGGCCGATCATCACTCAGGCCGCCGTGCCGGTGCACGCCGAGGACGACGAGGCCTCGCTGACGGCCCGCGTCCTGTCAACCGAGCATCTGCTCTACCCATATGCGCTTCGCCTCGTGGCCGAGGGACGGGCACGGATGGACGGCGCCAGAACCGTCTATTCCGGCGTGGCCCCCTCGTCCGGCGCACTGATTTCGCCGTCGCCCAGCGAAGGGGTGGTGGATATAGAAAGCCTGGCACGAATGACCCCGTGAGGGTTTGATGAACGAGCCGATCCCCAGAAGACTTTTCCTGTTGCGGCATGCCAAGGCCAGCCGCGACGAACCGGGCCTCGACGATTTCGACCGGCCCCTGACCGAACGCGGGCTGGATGACGCGGCCCGCATCGGGCAGGTGATGGCCGACCGCGGCTGGTGGCCCAGGCGAGCTCTCGTGTCCCCAGCGGTGCGCACGCGCCAGACTTGGGGTTTGGCGGCGCGTGAACTGCCCAAACGGACGCCCCCGGACGGCTCGCGCGCCGCGTTCGGCCAGTCCTATCTGACGAACCTGCCGCCGGGCCCCGGCGCCGCGCCGGGCGTGGCCACGGCGCCCGGGCATCCGCCCGACAATGTTCCGCAGGCTTTCTACATGCCCGCCCTCTACAGAGGCGACGGCGGCGTGCTGCTGTCGGTGTTGCGCGACATGCCGACGAGCGTGGTGGACCTCGTCGTGGTGGGCCACAATCCGGCCATGGAGAACCTCGCCGCGCTGCTCGCTTCGGTCAGTTCCGACGAGCAGGCGATGGAGACCATGCTCAAGAAATACCCGACCTGCGCGCTCGCCGTCTTCAATGTCGAGATCGAGTGGAGCGAACTGGCGCCCGGCTCGTTGCGCCTGACCGATTTCGTGCGTCCGAAGGACCTCTATTAGAGGCTCCTGCTCGCCGGCCGGGCCCAGACGCGGTTGTCGTGGAACGCCGCTCCGCCATACGGGGCGGCGGCGTCAGACCCGGTCAACACGTTGATGCCCTCGCCGCGCTCATGGACGCCGTTGGGCCAGAGCCCTTCGGCGACGATGACGCCGCGCTTCACGCCGTCGAACAGCCTGGCGTGGAGCACCACCTCGCCGCGCCGGTTGCCGATTTCCACACGATCTCCGTCGTCGACCCCGAGTTCGGCGGCATCGAGGGGATGGATCATGACCTCCGGCCGGCCCTCGCGTTTCTGCGAAGCTGGGGTCTCGGCAAAGGTCGAGTTCAGGAAGGAGCGAGACGGCGACGTCGCAAGACGGAATGGATGCTCCTCGTCCGCCGCCTCGATCAGGTCGACATGATCGGGAAACACCGGCAGCCCGTCGACCGGGCCTTGCGGCCCGAGCGATCGAGGCGGCCTGTTGGGAGCGGCCGTGCCGGTCCAGTCCGGCCGAAAGCGGAACCGGCCATCGGCGTGGCCGAAGCCGTGCAGAAAATGCGCCGTCTCGAAATCCGGCTGCATGTCGGCCCAGCGTTGTTGCCGGAACGTGTCGAACGTGCCCAGCCCTCGCTGACCCAGAAGCACGTCGATGTGCTCGCGCTCGCTCATCCCGAATCCGGGCAGATGCGAGACGCCGAGCCGCTTCGCCAGTTCCTCGATGACGTAGAGGTTTGTGCGCGGACCTTCCGGCGGATCGATCAGCTTCGGGCCGAGCACGATGTGCTGATGACCGCCGCCGCGATAGATGTCGTCATGCTCCAGGAACATCGTCGCCGGCAGCACCACGTCGGCGAGCATGGCAGTGTCCGTCATGAACTGCTCATGGACGGCGACGAAGAGATCGTCGCGCATCAGGCCCCGGCGCACCAGCCGCTGTTCGGGCGCGACATTGGCCGGATTGGTGTTCTGCACCAGCATGGCGGTGACCGGCGGGCCGCCCGACAGGGCCTCGGCCTCGCCCGTGAGCACCCGGCCGATGCGCGACTGGTCGAGATGGCGGACCTTCCGGTCCAGGTATTTGCGCCCTTCCAGCAGCGTCTTGTCGAGCTTGAATATGTCGGAATTCGAATGGAACGCGCCGCCGCCCTCGTACTGGAAGGACCCCAGCACGACCGCCAGGGACAGGGCGGCGTGCATGGCGACCGCGCCATTGCGCTGGCGCGAGAAACCGTAGCCGAGCCTGAGAAAGCTGCGCTTCGTGCCGCCGACGAGCCGCGCGAAGGCCTCGATCTCCTCGACCGAAAGGCCGGTGATGGCTGCGGCCCATTCGGGCGTGCGCGTCTTCAGATGCGCTTCCAGCCCCGCCGGATCGTCGGTGAAGCGCTCGAGATAGGCGCGGTCGGCATAGCCGTCGCGGAACGCGACGTGCATGGCCGCGCAGGCAAGCGCGGCGTCCGTACCCGGCTTGAGGATCAGCCCCATGTCGGCCTGTTTCATGGTGGCATTGTCGTAGACGTCGATGACGACGATCTTCGCCCCGCGCTCCTTGCGGGCGCGCACGGCATGCGTCATGACGTTGACCTGGGTGGCCACCGCGTTAGTGCCCCAGATCACCACACAGTCCGATTTGGCCATCTCGCGCGGATCAGGGCCGCGCAGCGTGCCCGCGCCCATGACGAAGCCGGTCCAGGCGAGATTGGTGCAGATCGAGGAAAAAAAGCCGGAATATTTCCTGGCATGGCGCAGCCGCTCGATCGAATCGCGCTGCACCAGCCCCATCGTGCCGGCATAGAAATAGGGCCAGACCGCTTCCGATCCGTGCCGCTCCTCAGCTTTCAGGAAGGCCTCGGCGATCCGGTCCAGCGCGGCCTCCCAACTGGCCTCCTTCCAGTTCCCCTCGCCCTTGCCGCCCGCGCGCACCAGCGGCCTCAGCAGCCGGTCGGGATGATGGATCCGCTCCGCGTAGCGCGCCACCTTCGCGCAGATCACGCCGGCGGTGTAGCTGTTATCCTTCGCCCCGTGGATGCGGCCGATACGGTTCGGCGCGACGATCTCGACATCGAGCGCGCAGGTGGAGGGGCAATCATGCGGACAGGCCGAATGTCCGATGCGGATGGGGACATGCTGGTTCATGGCCGCACGCTAGCGCATCCCGGACCGCCGTTGTAGAGCGCGGCCATGAAAGATGTTGCGCCACGATGAATTACCGCCACGCCTATCATGCGGGCAATTTCGCCGACGTGGTCAAGCATGTCGTCCTCGCCCGCATCGTCGAATATCTGAAGCGCAAGGACAAACCGTTCCGCGTCATCGACACGCATGCCGGCAAGGGATTCTACGACCTGACATCCGACGAGGCGCAGCGCACCGGCGAGTGGCGCGACGGGGTCGGCCGGGTTCTGAAGGCCCCGCTTGCGCCGGAGGTCGCCGCACTTGTGGCGCCGTGGCTGGACGCGGTGCGAAGCATCAATTCTGAATCTGGCCTCCTGGCCTATCCGGGCTCGCCCGTCCTGGTGCGGCACCTGTTGCGTCCGATCGACAGGCTCACGGCGATCGAACTGCATCCGGCCGACGCGACCGCGCTCAAGGCGCGTTTCGCCGGCGACCGGCAGGCGCGCATCATCGAACTGGACGGCTGGCTGGCACTGGGCGCCCATCTGCCTCCCAAGGAGAAGCGCGGCCTGGTCCTGGTCGACCCGCCTTTCGAGGAGCCGGGCGATTTCGGCCGGTTGACCAAGGGTCTGACGAAGGCGCATCGGCGCTGGCCGGGCGGGATCTACGCACTGTGGTATCCCGTCAAGCACCGTCAGGACGTTGCCCGCTTCCGGCGTGTGCTGGGAGAGGCGGGCATTCCGGACATGATCGATATAAGCCTGACGATTCGCGCGCCCTCCCCCGAACCCCGTCTCGACGGCTGCGGCATGGTGGTGGTCAACCCGCCGTTCACGCTCGAGAGCGAGCTGCGGGTGATCCTGCCACCTCTTTCGGAGATACTGAGACAGGGGGACGGCGGCGGCTGGTCGGTGGAGCGGTTGGCGCCCCAACGCCTTTGACCTTGACGCTGCGCGACCACTGAAAGACATTGCGGCCAAATCCCCGAAACGGAGAGACACGCGATGGCGTTGGCATCCAGATTCACGACCGCTGTCGCGGGAGCCGCCCTGGCGGCCGCGTCCCTGTCGATGTCCGCTCCTCTGCACGCGGCCGACATGATTTATCGCGGCGCGGTTGTCGACGCGGGCCTGTGTTCCGAAGCGGGCGTTCTCAACCGGGTGACGCGCAATTTCCGCCATCAGGTCACCCACGTGCCCAATCTGCCCCAGGTTGACATACTCGACTATCGCGACATCCGGCTGACCCGCTACGAGCCGCTCGCCGAGGACAGCCCCATCGAGCGCACCTATTGCCAGGCGACGGCGATGATGTCGGACGGCCACAATCGCCAGGTCTGGTACCTGGTCGAAGGCGGCCAAGGCTTCGCCTCGATCGGCGACAATGTCGAGTTCTGCGTCGCCGGCTTCGACCGCTGGTATGTCTACAACAGCCCATGGTGCCGAGTGCTGCGCTGAGCTTGAAAGGGATTTTCGCCGCGATCGCATGCCTGGCGGCACTTGCCGGATGTGACGGCGAGGCGGTGGCCGACGCGGCCGCCGACAGCGTTGCCACGAACGGTTCCCTCTCGCCACCATCCGGCAACGGCTTCGATTTCTGGGTGCTGTCGCTATCCTGGTCGCCATCCTACTGCGAAGCCAAGGGCGACGATGCCAACCGCCAGCAATGCGCATCTCCAGGGAAACACGCTTTCATCGTCCACGGGCTCTGGCCGCAATTCGAAAGGGGCTGGCCGGAGTTCTGCGACAGCCGCGAACCGGACCGTGTACCGGATCGGCTGGTCAGCGAGATGCTCGACATCATGCCGTCGGCAGGCCTGATCGGCCATCAATGGCGCAAGCATGGCAGTTGCTCGGGCCTGTCGCAGCGCGACTATTTCCGCGGTGTCCGAGCCGCGCGCGGCCGCGTTGAGATTCCCACAGCACTGGACAGCATCGATCAGCGCCGGATGGTCGAACCCGATGCGGTGGAGGAGGCCTTCAGAGACGCAAACCCGGGCCTCGGCGCCGATGCGATCGCGGTGACCTGTGACGGCGGACTGCTTCGCGAGGTCAGGATCTGTATGTCCAAGAATTTCACCTTCCGCGCCTGCCCGGAGGTCGACCGGAGGGGATGCCGGCACGACGAGACGCAGATGCCGGCTTCCCGTTGACTCAAGCCGATCCCGGTTCAACCGATTGCCGGGACGTCAGAGGCGGTCTAGCTTTCGCCGCCGATCAGCCAGGAAGGATTGCCATGCCACGCCTGTTTCACTCGTCAGCCTCGCCATACAGCGCCAAGGTGCGCATGGCGGCCACTTACGCCGGCATCGAATTCGAGGCGGTCGTGGCCGACACCAATGTCGATCCGGCCGACCTGATTGCCGCCAATCCGCTCGGAAAGATTCCGGTATGGCTGACCGACGACGGCGAGGCGGTCTATGATTCTGCGGCGATCACCCAATATCTGAACCGCCAGACCAGGAACGCACTCTTTCCGCGCAATCCGGTAAAGCGGATGGAGGCGGAGCGGATGGAGGCTCTGGCCGACGGCCTTTGCGATTGTCTGCTGGCGCATGTCTATGAGCGCAGGTTCCGCCCGCAGGACAAGGTCCACCAGCCCTGGCTGGATCGCCAATGGTCGAAGGTCTCGCGCGCGCTCGACGAGCTGAACGCCAATCCGCCGAAGCTTCCAAAGAAAATAACGGCGGGCCAGATCGCGATTCGCGCGGCGCTCGGCTATCTGGCGCTGCGCTTTCCCGGCGAGTGGGAGAAGGGCCGCGCGCGGCTGGTGCGCTGGGCCAGACGCTTCGACGAGAAGTTTCCCGAACTCGTCTCGCAGCTTCCGAAATGATGAAGGCCGGGCGGTTGCCCGCCCGGCCTTTGTCGGATCGCTCCGCGTCTAGACTCAGAACCGGACGCCGAGACCGACCAGACCCTTGTGGCTGGAGCTGCTCACTTCCTGCGGGCCGCTGCCGGTGTCGAAGGTCTCGGACCCGTAATCGGTGTAGCGGTACTCGCCGCGCACGAAGACGCGCTCGGTCGCCTTCACGTCGACGCCAGCGCCAGCGGTCCAGCCCAGAGCGGTCTGGGAATCTTCACCGGCGGCGTCCGCGATACGCGTCTTGCCGACGGCGCCACCGGCCGTGCCGTAGACCAGCACGTTGTCGGAGGCGGCGATGCCCGCGCGGGCGCGCACCGTGCCTTCGAGCCGGGTGCGGCCGAGCGTCGTCGCGTTGTTGCCGTTGCGGTCGCTGTAGTTCGCATCGGCTTCCACGCCGTAGACGAACTGGCCGTTCTGCTGCTGATAGCCGACGAAGCCGCCGGCATCGATGCCATCGGCCTCGATATCGCCGCTGGGCGCGTTGATGTTGCCCCAGCCATAGCCGGTGGTCACACCGGCATATCCGCCGGCCCACGGCGAAACGCCCGGAAGATCCTGGACGACCGGTGCGGGCGCCGGCGGCTCTTCCATGACCGCGTCGGCGGCGAATGCGGGGGCCGACAGGGCCGTGACGCCGAGGATGGCGAGAGTGAATCTGGCTTTCATTGTACGTGACTCCTAAGCCTAGGCGACTGCGTTGCAGCCATTACGCGCCGCGCCCTATCCGTGGGAGTTCGGATGTGGACACTGCTGACTGGAGATTTGACTGCAGATTGCGGCGGCTTCGTTCCTCAATTTCGGTCATTCGCTGGCACGAATGAGGCTGCAAGGAGGCGTTGCCTTCATGCAACACCAGCTGCCTTAGCCGTCGTGCCAAGGACCGCCGAATCCTGTATCCAGTCCGGATGAAGGACCGAAGGACAACAGGGACGGCTGAGCCGTCGATGACGGGCGCGCTCGTCACCGGGGGCGCTAGACGCGTCGGCCGGGCGATCGTCGAGGACCTTGCAGCTAACGGCCACGCGGTCGCGATCCACTGCAATTCCGGGGTTTCGGAAGCCGAGGCGCTCGCGGCTGAAATAGTCGCGCGCGGTGGCACCGCCGTCGTCGTGCCGGCGGATCTGTCGCGTGAGACGGAGGCCCGAGGCCTTATCAAACAGGCCGGAACCGCGCTCGACCGTCCGGTGCAGCTTGTCGTCAACAACGCGTCGGTCTTCGAGCGCGACGAGGTCGGGACCTTCTCCACGGAGGTTTTCGACCGTCATTTCGCCATACATGTAAAGGCGCCGGCCCTGATTGTTCAGGAATTCGCGGCACGCCTTCCCCGCGATCACGACGGTCTCGTGGTCAATGTGATCGACCAGAGAGTACTCAAGCCGGTCCCCGGCTTCTTCTCCTACGGCCTGTCCAAATCGGCGCTCCATGCCGCGACCGTCACCATGGCGCAGGCGCTGGCGCCGCGCATCCGGGTCAATGCGATCGGCCCCGGCCCCACCCTGCCCAACAGCAGGCAGAGCGAGGCCGACTTCGCCGCACAGGTCGACGGGCTGATCCTCGGTCGCGGTCCGGAGCTTGGTGAATTCGGCGCGACCATTCGCTATCTATGGGAGGCGCGCTCGGTCACCGGCCAGATGATCGCGCTGGACGGAGGCCAGCATCTCGCCTGGCAGACGCCCGATGTGGCCGGACTGCGTGAATGACCTGATGCAAGCAACAAACAAGAAGACCCCGAACGCATCAACGCCGCCAGCCGACGAGGCTGACGCGTTGGACGCGGCCGCGGACATGGCGCGGGCCGATGGTGAGCCCGCGGAACTCGAGACGGTCGAGCCGGCCGCCCTGCCCGCGATCGACTGGAACGCGGACTGGGACGGCGACGCGACCGGAAAGAGCGGCACCGAGGCGATCGAGATATTCGTGCGCCGACTGCCGAACTCGCCGGGCGTCTACCGGATGCTGAACGCGGCGGGCGACGTGCTCTATGTCGGGAAGGCGCGAAGTCTCAAGAAGCGCGTGTCGCAATACGCCCAGGGCCGGTTCCACACCCAGCGCATCGGCCGCATGGTTCGCGAGACGGTTTCGATGGAGTTCGTCGTCACCCGGACCGAGATCGAGGCGCTTCTGCTGGAAGCCAATCTGATCAAGCGCTTGCGGCCGCGGTTCAACGTTCTTCTGCGGGACGACAAGTCGTTTCCCTACATCCTACTGACCGGCGATCACCCGTCTCCCGGCATCTTCAAGCATCGCGGCGCGCGATCGCGCAAGGGCGACTATTTCGGCCCCTTCGCCTCGGCCGGCGCCGTCGGGCGCACGATCAACGCCCTGCAACGCGCCTTCCTGCTGCGCACCTGCACCGATTCGGTCTACGAAAGCCGTACGAGGCCCTGCCTTCTCTACCAGATCAAGCGCTGCTCGGGGCCCTGCACGGGCGAGATCGACCGCGAGGGCTATGCCGAGCTGGTCAAGGAGGCGAAGGACTTCCTGTCGGGCCGTTCCTCGAAAGTGAAGGCGGAAATCTCGTCGGCGATGCAGGAAGCCGCCGAGGCACTCGATTTCGAGCGCGCCGCGATCCATCGTGACAGGCTGTCGGCGCTCAGTCACGTCCAGAGCCACCAGGGCATCAATCCGCAGGGCATCGAGGAAGCCGACGTTTTCGCCATCCACCAGGAAGGCGGGCAGAACTGCATCGAAGTCTTCTTCTTTCGGACCGGCCAGAACTGGGGAAACCGCTCCTATTTCCCGAAGGCCGATCCCGCCTTCGAGGCCGGCGAGGTGCTGGCGGCGTTCCTGGCCCAGTTTTACGATGACAAGCCCGTGCCGCGCACGATCCTGCTGTCGCAGGCGGTGGAGGAACAGGAACTGCTGGAAGAGGCGCTTTCAGCGAAGGCAGGCCGCCGTGTCGCGATTTCGGCGCCCAGACGCGGCGGCAAGCGCGACGTGGTCGACCATGCGCTCCAGAATGCGCGCGAGGCGCTCGGACGGCGACTGGCGGAGACATCCACCCAGGGGCGGCTGCTCGAAGGGCTGGCGACCACTTTCGGCCTCGAATCCACGCCCCGGCGGATCGAGATCTATGACAACTCCCATATCATGGGCACCAACGCGGTCGGCGCGATGGTGGTCGCCGGGCCCGAAGGTTTCGTGAAGAACCAGTATCGCAAGTTCAACATCAAGTCGGCGGAGCTCTCTCCCGGAGATGATTTCGGCATGATGCGAGAGGTCATGCTGCGCCGCTTCTCTCGCCTGATCAAGGAACACGGACCTCGCTCGGATGCGGATGCCGACGAAACCGGCGACATCGAGGTCGCGGACGCCTTTCCGGCCTGGCCGGATGTCATTCTGATCGACGGCGGACAGGGCCAGGTCGGCGCCGTACGGCAGATTCTCGACGAACTGGGTGTCCAGGACGACGTCGTCGCCATCGGGATCGCCAAGGGCCAGGATCGCGAGGCGGGCCGCGAGCGCTTCTTCCTGGAAGGCCGGCCGCCCTTCTCCCTTCCGGTACGCGATCCGGTGCTCTATTTCATCCAGCGCATGCGCGACGAGGCGCACCGCTTCGCCATCGGCTCCCACCGCGCGCGCCGAAAGAAGGAGATGGTCCGCAATCCGCTCGACGAGGTCGGTGGGATCGGTCCGACCCGCAAGCGCGCCCTGCTGATGCATTTCGGATCGGCGAAGGCGGTGAGCCGCGCGGCGGTCGATGATCTGGTGGAAGTTGATGGCATTTCGGAAGCGATGGCCCAGGCAATCTACAATCATTTCCACGATGCTGGCTGAGCGGGCTGCGAAATGCCACATGACGCGATAGAGTGCCGCGCGGTCGGCGTTATGGTTGACCCGCCTCGGGAGCATCTGATTTGACAGTCGGCGTGGAAGAGAACGCACCAAGGCCGTCGAGCAGGGCCTGGAACCTGCCGAACATACTGACCTATGCCCGCATCCTGGCGGTGCCGCTGATCGTGCTATGCTTCTTCCTTGAGGGGCGGTTGCGGTCGAGCGATTTCGCGCGCTGGTCGGCGCTCTTCATCTTCCTGGCCGCCAGCGTGACGGACTATTTCGATGGTTACATCGCTCGCGCCTGGAAACAGACGTCCAACATCGGCAGGATGCTCGACCCGATCGCCGACAAGCTTCTGGTCGCGACCTGCCTTCTGCTTCTGGCGGCCGATCCCAATCGCACCATCGCCGGCTGGACGCTGTGGGCGGCGATCATCATCCTGTGCCGCGAGATCCTGGTGTCGGGACTGCGCGAATATCTGGCCGCGCTCAAGGTCTCAGTCCCGGTCACCCAACTCGCGAAGTGGAAGACGACGCTCCAGATGGTGGCGATCGGCTTCCTGCTCGCCGGCCCGGCCGGCGACAAGATCCTGCCCTACACGACAGAGATCGGCATTTCGCTGCTGTGGGTCTCGGCCATCGTAACGCTCTATACGGGCTGGGACTATTTCCGTGCCGGCCTCAAGCATGTGGTCGACGAATGACGAAGCTGGTCTATTTCGCCTGGGTGCGCGAACGCATCGGAACGGTCGAGGAGGAGGTCGACCTGCCCGGCACGGTGGAGACCGTCTCCGACCTGCTCGGCTGGCTCAAGGGCCGCGGCGAGGAATACGAGGCCGCCCTGCTCTACCCGGAAGTCATCCGGGTTGCCCTCGATCACGAGCATGTCGGTCATGACGAGAAGATCGGCGAGGCACGCGAGATCGCGCTCTTCCCGCCGATGACCGGGGGATAACCCGTGACCGCGCCACGGATCAGCATCCAGCGTGAGGGTTTCGATATCGCGGCCGAGAGCGCCCGGCTGAAGGAAGGCGGCGACGTCGGCGCGGTCGTTACCTTCACTGGTGTCTGCCGCAGCGAGGATGGAACGCTTGAGGCCCTGGAACTCGAGCACTATCCTGGCATGGCGGAAGCCGAGATCGGCCGCATCGCCCGGGACGCCTTCGCCCGATGGCCGCTGTCGGGCGTGACCGTCATTCACCGATACGGCCTGATGCGGCCGGGAGACGACATCGTCCTGGTCGCGACGGCATCGACCCACCGGCATGCGGCGTTCCAGGCGGCCGAGTTCCTGATGGATTTCATGAAGTCGAGGGCCCCTTTCTGGAAGAAGCAGCACCCGTCCGGCGACGAGTCTGGCCAGTGGGTGGATGCGCGCGATACCGATCAGGCCGCGCTGAGCCGATGGGACGCCGAAGAATAGACCCGCGCGAATTTCGCTCCGAACTTAGAACTTTCGCAATCGTTGGCTGCTACCGCTCTTCTATTCTTCCGTCCTGACGGAGTTGGGCAGCAAGTCGATGGAGACGGTCTGGAGCCTGCCGCTCGCACAAGACGTCGGCCATGCGTGGCTGAACGTTGTTGGCGTTGCGATCGTGCTCCTGCTCGGCCTGTATGCGCTGCATCTGCGTTGGCGTCACAGCAGGATGACCAACGAGCAGCGCAACGTCGCCGAACTCATCGAGAATCTCACCGAAGGCATCTACCGGTCGTCGCTCGACGGCCGTCAGCTCAGCGCCAACAAGGCGCTAGTGAAGCTGAACGGCTACGAGACCGAAGCCGAGATGCTGGCCGCTGTGAAGAATATCGCGGCCGAATGGTACGTGGACCCGACAAGACGCGATGATTTCAAGGAGATCCTGCAACGCGAGGGCCATGTCGAGAATTTCGTTTCGGAGATATACCGGCACAAGACGCGCGAAAGGATATGGATCACCGAATCGGCTCGCCTCGTCCGCCACCCGCGCAGCGGCAGGCCGCTCTACTACGAGGGGTCGGTTCGCGAGATCACCGAAACGATGGAACGGCTAAGGACCGAGGAGCGGTTCCGCAAACTGACGGCCGCCGTGCCCGGCGTCCTGTTCCAATGCGTGTTCGATGGCGAAGGCCGCTACAAGGTGCCCTATATCAGCGACGGCTTCGGCGCGATGACGGGCCTGGCCGCCGACAAGGTGAAGCTCGACGGCCAGCTTTTCATCGCCCGCATCCTGCCGGACGACCGGCCTGGCTATATGGCGTCGCTTGAACGGGCGATGGCTTCATCCACCACCTGGGACCACGAGTTCCGGTTCCGCACGCCCGCCGGCACCGACAAATGGTTCCGCATATCGGCGACGATCGAGCGCAACGCCGACACCGTCGTGCTGCACGGCTACATGAACGACATTTCGGTGCGGAAGCGGCAGGCGATGGAGATCGAGCAGCTTGCCTATTTCGATCCTCTCACCGGGCTGCCGAACCGGCGCCTCCTGGTCGATCGCCTCGCCGACGCGGTCGCGGCCTGCCAGACGGGGCGTCGGCATGGCGCGCTGCTCTACATCGACCTCGACAACTTCAAGACGCTGAACGATACCCAGGGCCACGACGTCGGCGACGAATATCTCATCCAGGTCGCCGACAAGCTTCGCGCGGCGGTGGGCGAAGACGATACGGTGGCACGCATCGGCGGCGACGAGTTCGTCGTGATCTTGGCCGACATCGGCTTCGACGCGGAGGGCGGCGGGTGTAGCGCGATCGATGTGGCGCAGACCATCCTCGCCGACCTCTCCTCGTCATTCCATCTCGGCGTCGTCCAGCACCAGTCTTCGGCGAGCATCGGCTTCGTGGTCTTCGACGGCACGCCGATACGCGTCGAGGAACTGCTCAAACGGGCCGACGTCGCCATGTATGAGGTGAAAACCTCGGGACGAAACAACATCGCGCTCTTCGACCCCGAAACGCTGAAACGCGAGGCCGATCGCTATCAGCTCATCGGCGATCTGCGTTTCGCTATCTCCGAACACCGTTTCGAGCTCGTTTTTCGCCCGCAGCTTTCAAGCGATGCGCGCATCCGCGCGGCGCAGGCCTGCGTTCGCTGGCCCCATCCGGAGCGTGGTGTCCTGGAACTGAAGGAATTCGCGCCGATCGCAGCGCAGCTGGGCCTGGCCGAGGATCTGGGTCGTGTGATCCTCACAATGGCCGCGAGCACGATTCAGCGCTGGCGCGACGACCCGGCGATGAATCACCTGCGTCTTGCCGTCCGCTTCGGCGTCGACGCCTTGCTGGCCGAGGATTTTCCCGACTGGCTGGAACGGCTCGTCCAGCGCATGGGCATCGATGCATCGCGGCTGACGCTCAGCATCGGCGAGTCTGTGGATGAAACGCGATATGCGGAGACAAGCGAGGCGATGAACCACCTGCGCCGCCTCGGCATGCGGTTCCGGCTCGACGGTTTCGGCGGCGGAAGCCCGGCCGTCTCCAGTCTCAAGGCGCTGCCGTTCGACGAGGTCTGCATCGCCGGCCGCTTCGTGACCGACATCGACGGGGGACACTACGACCGGACGATCGTCGGGCACCTGATCGCGATGGCCTCGGGCCTCGGCCTCGACACGGTGGCCGACGATATAGAAAGCGACCGCCAGGAGGAGGCCCTCCGACTGCTCGGCTGCGCCGCCTTCCAGGGCCCGCGCTACGGACCGCTGCTGCCGGAGCCCCTCTTCTGCAACATCGCGAGAGCGAACCGGCCCGCCAGGGAGCCGATCCTTTATCCGCGTCTCAAGATCGGGAATGCCTCCGGCTGATCGCCGGACGAACAATCAGCCGACGATCTCGGTTTGCGAGAACCAGTAGCGGATTTCCTCGGCGGCCGTATCGGGACCGTCCGAGCCATGGACCGAGTTTTCGCCGATCGAAAGGGCGTAGCTCTTGCGGATCGTGCCTTCATCCGCATCGGCCGGGTTCGTCGCGCCCATCACCTCGCGATTCCGGGCAATGGCGTTCTCGCCCTCGAGAACCTGAATGACGGTCGGCCCAGACGACATTGATTCCACGAGCTCGCCAAAGAAGGGTCGCTCCTTGTGCACCGCATAGAACCCTTCGGCCTCGCGGCGGCTCATCCAAACGCGGCGCGAGGCCACGACACGAAGGCCTGCCTCTTCGAGTTTGGCCGTGATGACTCCAGTCAGATTGCGCCTGGTCGCGTCCGGCTTGATCATCGAGAAGGTGCGTTCGATCGCCATGGGTCGTCCTGTCCGTCGGATTGGGTGTTTGGAGAATGGGCGTCGCTATAGCGGCCGGCCCGTCCCTTGCCAAGCCTTGGGTTTAGGGCTGGCTACGCTGCCCTCGCCGGCGAGACGCGCCGACCGAGCCCGCCATACAGGTCGAGACAACGATCGAACCACTGCGTGACGGGATCGTCCGCTTCGAGCACCTGGAAGGGCGACACAATGCGCGCCCATTGAAAGGCACCGAAAACAATGTGGTCGCCGAATAGCGGTCCCTCGCCGCCCAGATAAGGCTGGAGCGCCAGCATTGCCCGTAGCGGTTCAAGTCCGGCGCGAAGCCCGGCAAGCCGCCCGTCGCGCCCTTGCGGCAGTTCCTCGAGCCTTTTGCCGAACCGCTTCTCGCGGCTGGTCCGAAAATAGGCCTGGTCCTCGGGAGCAAGGGTGGAATGGACGTCCATCAGGATCATGGGCAGGAGTTGCGCCATGACGGCACGCTGCGCCCACTGGTTTATGAAGCGCGTAGCGGCCTCGCCGCCTCTCCCGCCGAACAGGGACTGACGTTCGGGATAGGTTTCCTCGAGATAGCGGGCGATTTCAAAGGATTCAGAAACCACCGTGCCGCCGTCGCGCAGCACCGGTACGGTCTTGTGGCCTCCATCCTCGATCGCGGCGATCGCGGTGAATGGCGTCGGCATGCTCTCGAATTCCAAACCCTTGTGGGCGAGCGCCATGGCGACTTTCCAGCAGTGGGGGCTGAACGGCCTCGTCGGATCGGCGCCGACAAGTTCGTAGAGCTTGATGGACATTGGCCTTCCTTCCGCGATGGCATATAGCGCTCGCGGCGGAGTTAGACCCATGAAGCAGCATTTCGCAATGATGGCGGCCTACAATGAATGGGCCAACGAAAACCTCTACGAAGCGGCGGCGGATCTGACCACGGAAGAGTTTAGCCGTCCGACCGGCGCCTTTTTCGGATCGCTGATGGGAACGCTCAACCACATATTGGTGGCCGACCGCATCTGGATGAAGCGGTTTACCGGCGAAGGCGAGGCGCCGGCGTCGCTCGATGCGATTCTCCACACCGGTTTGCCGGCCCTGAGAGCGGCGCGACGTGCCGAAGACGCGCAAATCCGCGAATGGGTCGATAGCCTGTCCGAGAAGCAGCTTGCCGGCCGGTTCACCTACATGACGGTGACCGACATGCGTACGGTCAGCCAAAGACTGGCGCCAGCGCTCGCCCATTTCTTCAATCACCAGACGCATCATCGCGGTCAGGCGCATGCGATACTGACGATTCTGGGAAAGCCCAGCCTTGCCCTCGATCTGATATATTTCCAGCGGACAGGAAACGGGCGCGGTTTCGCCTGAGTGGGGATATTGCAATGCTCCGCACTCGTGATCTGGGACGGCATGAACAATGATGGGGAATGGTTTCAGGCCGCAGCCTTGGTGATCGCAGCGGGGATGCGGACCGTCCGGTACTGAGGCCTCCGTCGGGGCCGTCGGACTCCCCCTTGCCTTCGCGCACCGCCTCGGCCACAAGGCCAGCATGCTGATCATCGACGACCTTTCGCTGCGCATCGCGGGCCGGCTCCTGCTCGACCACGCAACGCTGACGTTTCCTGCGGGAACGAAGGCCGGTCTCGTCGGACGCAACGGCACCGGCAAGACGACCCTGTTCCGCGCCATCACCGGGGAGCTTCCATCCGAGACTGGCACGATCTCGATGCCGAAGGGAACCCGGATCGGTCAGGTTGCCCAGGAGGCACCGGGGACTAGCGAGCCCCTGATCGACATCGTGCTGGCAGCCGACACCGAGCGGGCCGCGCTTCTGGCCGAGGAGAAGGGGACCAGGGACGCCGCCCGCATCGCCGAGATTCACGCCCGGCTGACCGACATCGGCGCACACTCGGCCGAGGCGCGCGCCGCGACGATCTTGTCCGGTCTCGGTTTCGACGAGGCTGCGCAGAAACGGCCGGCGTCGTCCTTCTCCGGCGGCTGGCGCATGCGCGTGGCGCTCGCGGCGGTCCTGTTCTCGGAACCCGACCTGCTGCTGCTGGACGAGCCGACCAACTATCTCGACCTGGAAGGCACGGTCTGGCTTGAGAACTATGTGGCGAAGTACCCGCACACGGTCCTTCTGATCAGCCACGATCGCGACCTGCTCAACCGCGCGGTCTCCTCGATCGTTCACCTGGAACATCGGAAACTGACGCTGTGGCGCGGCGGCTACGACCAATTCGAACGACAGAGGGCGGAAAAGGCCGAGCATCTCGAGAAGGCGCGGGTCAAGCAGGAAGCACACCGCAAGCACATGCAGGCCTTTGTCGACCGGTTCCGCGCGCAAGCCACCAAGGCAAGGCAGGCGCAATCGCGCCTGAAGGCCCTGGAGAAGCTCAAGCCGATCGACCTGATCGTCGACGAAACGTTCCGGCCGTTCGACTTTCCCGAACCGGCGAAGACCGTGGCGTCACCGATCATCGCCCTCTCGGGCGGCGCCGTCGGCTACGAGCCCGGAAATCCCGTGCTGAAGAACCTGACGCTGAGGATCGACGCTGACGACCGCATCGCGCTTCTGGGCGCCAACGGCAACGGCAAGTCCACCTTCGCCAAGCTCCTGTCGGGCCGGCTGAAGCCGGAAGCCGGCACGATGACGGTGGCGCCCGGACTGAAGGTCGCGATGTTCGCCCAGCATCAGCTCGACGATTTGCGCCCCGACGAAAGCGCGGTCGCGCATGTGCGCCGGCTGATGCCCGAGGCCGCCGAATCGAAAGTGCGGGCTCGGGTGGCCCGCATGGGCCTCACCACCGAAAAGATGGATACGCCCGCGCGAGACCTGTCGGGCGGCGAGAAGGCCCGGCTGCTTCTGGGACTCGCCTCCTTCGAAGGACCAAATCTTTTCATCCTGGACGAGCCGACGAACCATCTCGACATCGACAGCCGCGAGCAGCTCATCCATGCGCTCAACGAGTTTCCGGGCGCCGTCATCCTCATCAGTCACGACCGGCACCTGATCGAGGCGACCGTAGACAGGCTTTGGCTCGTCAGGGACGGCCAGGTGCGCAGCTACGATGGCGACCTGAGCGATTACAAGGCCGAGGTGACAGGGTCGGCCGGCCAGTCCCGCGAGCGGAAGGAAGCGCGTGAGGCCGACAAGGCTTCCAAGGCCGAAAAGCGTCGCGAGGCCGCCCAGAAGCGCGCGGCGCTGGAGCCGCTCGCCAAGCAGATCAGGGCCACGGAAGGGCTGATCGAGCGTCTGAAAAGACGGATCGATTCGATCGAGGACCAGCTCGCCGATCCGACCCTCTACGAGAAGGATCCAAAGGCCGCGACGCAACTCGCCAAGGAACGCGCCGAGATTTCCACCAATCTGGCTCGGCAGGAAGAGACCTGGCTCAGGCTGTCGATGGAGTACGAGGAAGGCATGGCGGCATGAGTGTCAGGTCCGAAAGGCGCGGCGCGGTCCTTGTGGTCACGCTCGACCGGCCCGAGGCGCGCAACGCGGTCGACCCCGAAACGGCCGCGCGCCTGTTCGAAACCTTCGTGAATTTCGATCGGGACGAAGCGATGAGGGTGGCGGTGCTTGCCGGCCGGCCGGGCGCGTTCTGCGCCGGCTTCGATCTGAAGCGCGCCGCCGCCGGCATGGACGCCGGCTGGTGGGCCGAGCACGAACTCGACGCTGGTTTCGATGGTCATGACGATCGGCCGCGAAAGGGGCCGATGGGGCCGACCCGGCTCGACCTGTCCAAGCCCGTCATCGCCGCCGTCACGGGACCGGCGGTCGCGGGCGGCATGGAGCTGGCGCTGTGGTGCGACATGCGGGTGATGGAGCGCTCGGCCTATATGGGCGTCTATTGCCGGCGATGGGGCGTGCCGCTGATCGACGGCGGAACGATCCGCCTGCCCCGGATCGTCGGCCACGGCCGCGCCATGGACCTGATCCTGACCGGGCGAAGGGTCGATGCCGAGGAATGTCTGGCCATCGGCCTCGCCAACCGGCTGGTCGGCGACGGCGAGGCTGTCGAGGCCGCGGTAGAACTCGCCTCGGAGATCGCCCGCTTTCCGCAACAATGCATGCGCGCCGACCGGCGCTCGGCGATCGACCAGTGGTCGCTCGGCCTGGCGCCGGCGCTGGTGAACGAGTGGCTGAGCGCAGGAACCTTCAAGGCGGAGGGCGAGGCCGGCGCCCAGCGCTTCGCGTCCGGCAGGGGCCGGTCGGGCGATTTCGACGATATCTGACGGGTGCCTGGTACCGGGAACGGAGTCGCGGTGCCCCCGCATCGACACTTCGATCGCGAGGCTCCGCTATTCGCGGCCCCATCCGCGCCGTGACCGCCGGTCGTCGGAACCGCCAGTCCATCGCGGCATGATCCGCCGCAGGGAAAGCAGAAACCCGACAAGCCCCAGACCGATCATTGCGAAACCAGCCGGCCGCGCACGCGGATCGAGTTCGAAGGCGCCGGCGCGCAGGATGATCTCGACTTCCTCGAACGCGATCCCCTCCGCCTCGGCCGGGGCCGCTTCGAAGACGTAGACGCCGCCGGTAACGTCCTTGATGCGACCGGCTTCCGTGCGATAGGTCGCTTCATTGGCCTGGGGGCTGGGCTTGGTCGGCGGCCTCTCCGCAAAGGGAAGCGCGCTCGAAAGCGCTGTTCGATCGCCCGTGGAAGCGGTTATGGTCAGCACCGGCCGTGCATCATCGGGGGCGAATTCCCGCTCAACCGTCATGGAGACCAGAACGGAGATCGGAGCCTGCGCGGCCTCGAGTATCTGGATTGCGGACCGCCACTCCCCATCCTCGAAGAGGGTGTGACGGCCCGCCTCGTAGTTCCCAATCGTGTCGGCCGACCAAGGATAGACGATCGCCAGCAGCGCTCCCACGACGATCATCAGACCGAACATGATCCGCAGCAGGACCCTCACGCCTGCTTCTCCCACCGACCGCCCTCGTTCTGGCGCCAGTAGCTGACCGCGACGCCGGAGGTCTTGAGCCGCTTCCACTCCACGCGCGCCGCGGAGAGTTGGTCGGCATCGTGACCGTCGAACATGAACACGATCCGTTCGTAATCATCCATGTGCGGCGTCGGCCCGGCGCCGTCCACCATGAAGCGCACCGTGGCCCCGTTCGGATTGGCCGGGCCGGTGGTCAGCACGATCGGCTGGTGTTCGACATGCGGCTCGCGATCGGTGCCGTGGGCGAGGAAGGAGCGATCGCGATAGGTCCAAAGGTGTGAATCCAGCGCATCGCGACGCTCTTCGGCGCCTGCCTGAATGACGGCGCGCCAGCCGCGCGACAGGGAGCGCTCCAGAAGGTCCGGCAGGACTCCTTCCAGCGTGGAATCGGTGAGATGGTAGAACCAGACCTCTGCCAATTTCGCGCACCTGTTCGCCGGACCGGCCCGGCTCAGCTCTCGTAGTGATCCGCGACGAGCCTGTCGAGAAGGCGCACGCCCCAGCCCGATCCCCAGGATTGATTGTACTCATTGGACGGCGATCCCATCGCGGTGCCGGCGACGTCGAGATGCGCCCAGGGCGTGTCCTTGACGAAGCGTTGCAGAAACTGCGCCGCGGTAATCGAGCCCGCGTGCCGGCCGCCGATGTTCTTCATGTCGGCGTTCTTGGAATCGATCAGCCGGTCGTAATCCGGCGAAAGCGGCATGCGCCAGACCCTTTCGGCCGTCGAGACGCCGGCCTCGGACAGGCGGGTGGCCAGTTCATCATTGTTGGAGAACAGCCCGGCATGCTGGTTGCCAAGGGCGATCAGAATCGCACCGGTCAGCGTCGCCAGATTGACCATGAATCGCGGGTCGAACCGGTCGCGGCAGTACCAGAGCGCGTCGGCCAGTACCAGGCGGCCCTCGGCATCGGTGTTGAGCACCTCGATCGTCTGGCCCGACATGGACGTGACGATGTCGCCCGGCCGCTGGGCGTTGCCGTCGACCATGTTCTCGACCAGCCCGATGATGCCGACGACATTGGCCTTGGCCTTCCTGGCGGCGAGCGCGTGCATGAGGCCGGTCACGGCGGCCGCTCCGCCCATGTCTCCTTTCATGTCTTCCATGCCGCCGGCCGGCTTGATCGAGATCCCGCCGCTGTCAAACACAACCCCCTTGCCCACGAAGGCGACCGGTTTGTCCTTCGGTTTGCCGCCGTTCCACTGCATGATAACCATGCGCGGCGGCCGGGCCGAACCCTGGGCAACGCCCAGGAGCGCACCCATGCCGAGCTTCTTCATTTCCTTCTCGGTCAGGATCTCGACCTTGACGCCGAGTTGTTCGAGCTCCCTGGCCTTCGCGGTGAACTCGAGCGGACCGAGAATATTGGCGGGCTCATTGACCAGGTCGCGCGCCAGCGCAACGCCCTGCCCGACCGCTTCCGCCCGCTGCCAGGCCTTGCGGGCGGCAGTCGGGTTGGAGCAGTGAATTGTCAGCTTGCGAGTTTTCGGCTCGGGCTTCTTGTCGTCCGCATCGTTCTTCTTGGTCTTGTAGCGATCGAACGCATAGCTGCGCAGGAGAAAGCCGAGCGCCAGGTCCGCCACCTGTCCGGGCTCGAGGTCGAAATCCGCAATTTCGGCCACCAGGGCCACATCGGCCGATCTTCCCGTCTTCGCCGCAAGCGCGCCACCAACCTTCATGAGGGCGTCGGCGCCGAGTTCGGTCGGCTTCCCGACGCCGATCGCGAGCAGACGGTCATGCGACGCCCCTTCCGGCGCAAGCACGTCAACATCGGAGGCGAGCTTGCCGGTGAACTCCGCGATCCCGAACGCCCGCGTCAGTGCTCCGGCCGGATCGCACTGTCTCGCGTTCTCGCCAACAGCCGGACCGACCGCCGCCAGAACGGCGACGACAGCCGCCTTCGGAGTGCCGAACTTCGTAAAGCTGATCTGAACTTTCTGTGACATGAGGTCTCCAAACCAGGAGGATGCGGGAAGGCGGGCGCTTTGGCCCGAGGGTGCTTGGCGCGCGATCTTGTCGCTTTTGGCGCCATTGGCAAGGGGCGGCGGGGCATCCGGCGGCCGCGCTCCCGGCCGGATGGACCAGTTCCGCCATCGCCGCAACCGCCGGTAACGAACCGTTAACCCTTTACCTTGGCCCTTTTTTAGCCGAACTTGCCGACAATTCGATCGAACCCTACGAGTGGTACCGACCGTCGGCGCATCTTTCGCGCCGGCCAGGCCGCCGAGCAATCGCCTGAAAGGCCAATCCCCTCCGGCATGAAACTGATCGAGCGCTACATATTCCGCCGCGCTTTCGGCATATTCATCGGCGCCCTCTTGTCGGTGCTCGCGATCGTGTGGATGACCCAGGCGCTGACCCGCATCAATCTGGTCACCGACAGCGGGCAGTCGGCCGCGGCTTTCCTTGAACTCGCGACGCTCATGCTTCCCTCGGTGGTGCCGGAGGTGATCCCGTTCGCCGTGGCCATCGCGGCGGCGCATACGCTCAGTTCCATGAATGTCGATTCGGAGCTGTCCGTCATCGGCGCGTCCGGCGCGTCCCGCTCGGCGATCTACAGGCCGATCCTCGTGCTTGCGCTGCTCGCCTGCGTAACCTCCTTCGTGTTCGCCAATGTCATCGACCCGGCAACAAAGACGCGGTTCCGCGAACTGCTGGCGAACGCGCATGGCGACCTGCTGTCGACCTTCATCCAGGAGGGCAGCTTCCGGAAGGTCGAGGATGGGCTCTACGTCCAGATCGGCGAAAGGCTGCCAAGCGGCCGGCTGGGGGAGCTTGTCGTCATCGATTCGCGCGCCGACGATCTCGACCTCATCTACTACGCCAGGGAAGGTTCCGTGGTTTCGGGCGATCAGGGCAGCACCCTCCTGATGAGCGACGGAGAGGTCCATCGCCGGGACGCCGCGGGCGAGGTTTCCGTGGTGCGCTTCACGTCCTACGCCTTCGACCTGTCGCAATTTTCCGCCGCGACCGGCCAGATCACCTATTTCGCGAAGGATCGGTCGCTGGCCTTCCTGCTTAATCCCGACACGACCGACAGGGTGTACCAGCAAACCCCACAGGCGTTCCGGGCCGAGTTGCACAAGCGGTTCACCGACTGGCTGTACGGCCTCGTCTTCGCCCTAGTCGCGCTGGCGGTGGCCGGCGACGCCCGCTCTCACCGCGAGGCCCGGGTGCATCCGCTCATAACGGCCCTTCTCATCAGTCTGCTGATACGGTGGGCGGGCTATTTCGTCGTCGGCAAGGCGCAAAGCTCGGCGGCCTGGATACCGGTGATCTATCTGGTGATCGCGGCCGGAGTTCTCCTGCCGGTCTGGTTCATGGCGACGAACCGGACGATGGAGCTGCCGACACGGCGCACCGAACAGCTCGCGACGATTTTCGAGAAAGCAAGGGCGCGCCTGTCATACGCGGCCGCCCGCTCCAGAGCGCTGGTTGGCGCGGGACCGGCCAAGACATGATCGGCCTGACGCTCGGCAGCTACTTTCTCAGACGCTACCTCGCCATTGCGGGGTGGATCTTCTTCGGGGTGTTCGCGCTTATCTTCATCATCGATTTCACCGAGTTCTCCAACCGCATGAGCGGTCTGCCGGGCTTCAGTTTCGGACTCGCAATGGCGATTTCGAGCCTGCGGGTCCCGATGCTCATGCAGAATTCGGTTCCCTTCGTCGGCCTTTTCGCCGCTATGGCGACGCTGGTTTCGCTCAACCGGAAGAACGAACTCGTGATAGCCCGGTCCGCGGGCATCTCGGCGTGGCAGTTCCTCGCGCCGGCCTGTATCGGCGCGATCCTGTTCGGGCTTGCAACGATCTTCGTCCTCAATCCGCTTGCCGCGAACGGCCTTGCGCGATCGGAGAACCTCGAGGCCGACCTGAGAACGGGCACCGCGATCGCGATCTCAAACGACATTGCCCCCTGGATCCGCCAGGAGACGGAGGAAGGCACTACGATTATCGGCGCGCGCTCGATCCTCGACCAAGGCCTGACAATGGCCGATGCGACATTCCTGCGCCTGGCGCAGGACGGCTCGATCGCCGAACGGCTCGACGCGAAAAACGCGTCGCTGGAGGACGGATATTGGGAACTCGTCGACGTCACCAGACGAAGGGCCGGGTCACGACCGGAAAAGGTCGAGCGGCTGGAAGTGCCCACGAATCTGGAACCCGAATTCGTTCAGGAACGTCTGGCGCGTCCGGAAACGATCCCCTTTCTGGAACTGGGCGACAAGATCGAGGCCGCGCGGTCCTTCGGTCTGAGTGCCAATGCCTTTGCGATGCACTACCACTCGCTCGTGGCGCTGCCGGCGCTCCTGGTCGCCATGACCCTGATCGCGGCGACTGTGTCGCTTCGCTTCGCCAGAATGGGGCAGTCCACCGCCCTCATTCTGGGTGGAATCCTCGCCGGCTTTCTGCTTTATGTCGTTACGGCTCTGGTGACGGCATTCGGCAGCACCGGGACCGTTCCGCCTGTGGTAGCTGCGTGGTTTCCGGTGACGGTAGGGCTCTTTTACGGCATATCATTCCTGCTCTACAGGGAAGACGGCTGATGGCGGTGCGCCCATCGCAGCGCGGGACGATTCGGCGGATCGCTCTTGGTGGCGTCGCGGCGCTGGCCTTCGCGGCCGTCGCTGGCGCGACGATCTATGGGCAGGCCCTGGCGCAGAGCAACGGCCAGATGCTGCTCGAGGCCGACACGCTGACCTTCGACAATGACCGCGACACGGTCACGGCCGCCGGCGGTGTCCAGATCGACTATGATGGCAACCGGCTGGTGGCGCGGCGCGTAACCTATGACCGCCGCACGGGCCGGCTCATGGCGAGCGGCGATGTCGAGATCGTCGACCCCGAGGGAACGAAGATCTATTCGGATCAGATCGACGTCACCGACGATTTCGCCGAAGGCTTCCTCAACGCGCTGCAGGTGGAGACGACCGACAAGACCTACTTCGGCGCCGAAAGTGCGCGCCGGCAGGACGACAACGTCACCACCTTCAACAACGGCGTCTACACGGCCTGCGAACCGTGCGAGGAGCAGCCCGACAAGCCGGCCATCTGGAGGATCAAGAGCCAGACCATCGTCTGGAACCAGAAGAAGAAGACGATCAGGTTTCACAATGCCCGCTTCGAGCTTTTCGGCCTGCCGATCGCCTATTTCCCTTTCATGGAGGTTCCGGACCATACGGTGAAGCGGAAAACGGGCTTCCTGACGCCCGGCATCGCCTACAAGAGCGATCTGGGTTTCGGCGTGAAGGTCCCCTTCTATGTCGCGCTGTCCCCCACCTACGACCTGACGTTCAGCGGCACCTATTATAGCAAGCAGGGTTTCCTCGGCGAGGCCGAGTGGCGCCAGCAGTTCAACAACGGCCAGTACAATCTCAAGGTCGCCGGCATCCACCAGCAGGATCCCGAGGAACTTCGGGACGACCGTGGAAGACCGACGGTCGGCAGCGGCCTCGCGTCCGATCCGAACAAGACGCGGCTGATGCTCGCCACCAAGGGCGATTTCAAGATCAATCCGCGCTGGGCGTTCGGCTGGGACATTCTCGTCCAGAGCGACAAGAACTTTTCCAGGGATTATGGCATCGACGGTTATGACCAGCTCGTGCACCGGTCCGAGATTTATCTGACCGGGCTGAACGAGCGGAACTATTTCGACCTGCGGGCCATGCGCTTCCAGTATCAGGAGGCGTCGCTCGACTATCCCAACCCGGCACGCGGACTAAGCGCAAGCGTGCTGAACCCGCGCCAGGCCTGGGCCCTACCGACCTTCGACTATTCCTACACGCCGGACGAACCGATCGCCGGCGGCGAACTGAACATCGACATCAACTCGCGCATTCTCTACCGCGAGGAACTGGATTTTCCGGGTTTCACCGACACGAACCGCAACGGCATCTTCGATCCCGGCGAAGGGCCGGGTTCGGCCACACGCGGCCTGCAGGGCACGACCGGCCGCACGACCGCGGAAGCCGAGTGGAAGCGCTCCTTCATCACGCCGGGCGGCCTCGTCATCACGCCGCTGCTGCACGCGCAGGGCGACGCCACCTTCCTGGACGTGTCTTCGCAGTCGATCGCGGCGATCAACGCGCAGGCGGCGAGCGCGGGCGTGTCGGCGGATGTTCGCGCCTCCTACTATCGCTACATGGCGACCGCCGGGCTGGAACTGCGCTGGCCGGTCCTGTTTTCCACCACCAGCGCCAGCCACGTGCTGGAGCCGATCGCGCAAATATTCGCAAGGCCCGACGAGCGCTACGCCGGATCGCTCGGCATCCCGAACGAGGACGCCCAGAGCCTGGTGTTCGACGCGGCCTCGCTGTTCGAGCGCGACAAGTTCTCGGGTTACGACCGGATCGAGGGCGGCACGCGCGCAAATCTCGGCTTTCGCTACTCCGGCACGTTCGCGGACGGCTGGACCGCCAACGCCATCTTTGGCCAGTCCTTCCATCTGGCCGGCGTGAATTCCTACGCGTCGCCTGATCTGGTCAATGCCGGTGCCTTCTCGGGTCTTGAGACCGACCGTTCCGACTATGTGGGGCTCGTCGGGCTGGGGACGCCCTTCGGCCTGTCGATGGCGGCGGCCGGCCGGTTTGACGAGGAGGATTTCGACATGCGCCGCGGCGAACTGAGGGCGGCCTATCGAAACGACCGCGTGACGGTGAGCACGCAGTACGCTTTTATCGAGGCGCAGCCCCGCTACGGCTTCCCCAACGACCGCGAGGAGATCACCGTCGGAGGCCGGCTGCAGTTCCACGAGAACTGGAGCACCTACGGAGGCCGGACCTACGACATCGAGGGAGGCTACTTTTCCAGCGACCGCTTGGGATTCGCCTATGCAGATGAGTGCATCGTGTTCGGCGTGACCTTGACCCAGACACGCTCATCGCCTACGGCCGAAGTCGACCGAAGCTTCGGCTTCCAGCTCTCGCTGCGAACGTTAGGCGATTTCGGCACGAATTCCTCCGCGTTCCAGAACTAAGGCGGCGATCGGGCCACGCTTTCGCCCAAGATTGGCAGCACTGCACTTGAAGGCAGGCTCGGAGATGGACCAAGATCGCGGTTCGAACGATCCGGCCCACCAGCATCCCGGGGAAATTCAGGAGGATGGACATGAAGAACGGCATTCGCGCCGCCGCTGTCGCGGTCCTCGTCGCGACGAGCTCCCTTTGCGGGCTTGCTATATCGCCGGCTTCGGCGAGCGAGATCAAGGTCGTGGTCAACAACATTCCGGTGACGAGCTACGACATCCAGCGCCGCGCCGCGTTTCTCCGGCTCCAGCGTCAGTCGCCCGGCAAGGCGCAGCAGGACATGATCGACCAGACGCTGCGCGCCGCCGAGATGAAGCGGCTGAACGTCAACATACCCGAGCAGGCGGTCGACGGCGCCTACAAGCGATTTGCCGACCAGAACAAGCTCTCGACCGCCCAGCTCGACCAGATCCTGGCGCAGTCCGGCGTCACCAAGGAGCATTTCAGGGAGTTCATCCGGGTCCAGATGGGCTGGAGCCAGGCGCTTCAGGCCCGCTTCCGGGCCGAAGGCCGAATGACCGAGCAGGACGTGGTGCGCAAAATGCTGCAGCAGGGCGGTTCGAAGCCATCGGCGACGGAATACATGCTCCAGCAGGTGATTTTCGTCGTACCTCAGTCCGAGCGCGGCAACATGGCCCGGCGCAAGAACGAGGCCGAAGCGATGCGCCAGCGCTTCACTGCCTGCGACCAGACGCGCGAGTTCGCCAAGGGCTTGATCGACGTCACCGTGCGCGATCTCGGCCGGGTGTTGCAGCCGGAACTGCCGCCGGACTGGAAGGAACATATCGAGGCGATCGGGCCGGGCCAGGCCACCATCGTGCGTCAGACCGACAGAGGCTACGAGTTCATCGGCATCTGCTCGGCGCGCGAGGTCTCCGACGACCGCGTCGCGCAGATGGTGTTCCAGTTGGAAGGCAAGCCGGACGAGAAGGCCGATGAGTTCAGCCAGAAATACATGGCCGACCTGAAGGAAAAGGCCCGTATCGTCGAGCGGTGACCCCGGATTGACCTCCATGCGGGCGGGGACCCCGGCCGTTCTGGCCATGACCTGCGGCGAGCCCGCGGGCATCGGTCCCGAGCTCGCGGCCAGGGTGTGGGCTCGGCGCGATGCGTCCATGCCCGCCTTCTATCTGCTGTCGGACCCCGACCTGATCGTCGCGCGCGCGCAGCGCGCGCGCATCGAGATCAATGTCAGGGCCACGACGCCGGAGGAAGCAGCCGACATCTTCCCTGAGGCGCTGCCGGTCGTGCCGCTGGAAAACGCCCAGGCGGACACGCCGGGTCTTGCCGATCCGGCCAGCGCGCCGGCGGTGTTGGAATCGATCGAGCGGGCGGTGGCCGACACGATGGCCGGACGCGCGGCGGGCCTGGTCACCTGCCCGATCGCGAAGAAGCCACTCTACGATGCCGGTTTCGCCTTTCCCGGGCACACCGAATTCCTCGCCCATCTCGTGGCCCGCGCCACAGGCACCTCCCCGACACCGGTCATGATGCTGGCCGGCCCGCAGCTTCGCGCGGTGCCGGTCACCATCCACGTTCCATTGTCGGAGGTGCCGCTCAAGCTGTCGACGTCGGGCATCGTTGAGACCGGACGCATCGTGGCGGCCGACCTGGCGAAATATTTCGGTATTGCCAGGCCACGGCTCGCCATAGCCGGCCTGAACCCGCATGCCGGTGAGGACGGCGCGATGGGCGGCGAGGAGATATCCGTCATCGCCCCGGCGGTGCGCGCCCTGCGGAGCGCCGGCATCGACGCCTTCGGCCCCCTCCCCGCCGATACGATGTTTCACGAGGCCGCCCGCGCCGGATATGACGCGGCGATCTGCATGTATCACGACCAGGCGCTCATCCCGGCCAAGGCGCTCGCGTTCGACACGGCGGTCAATGTCACGCTCGGCCTGCCCTTCGTCCGTACGTCGCCGGACCACGGCACCGCCTTCGACATCGCCGGCAAGGGCGTCGCGCGCGAGACGAGCCTGGCGGCCGCGCTCGACATGGCCGCGCGAATGGCGATCGCCGGGTCCCGCGGCCGATGACCACGACCCTGGCGGCGGACGGACTGCCAAGGCTGCGCGACGTCATCGAACGGCATGGGCTGGCACCCAGGAAGTCGCTCGGGCAGAACTTCCTGCTCGACCTGAACCTGACCGCCAAGGTGGCGCGCGCCGCCGGCTTCATGCCGGGCGAAACGGTGATCGAGGTCGGTCCGGGCCCCGGCGGACTGACGCGCGCGCTTCTCATGCAGGAGGCCAGGGTGATCGCGATCGAGCGCGATGAGCGCTGCCTGGCGGCGCTGGACGAGATTTCGGCCGCCCATCCGGGCCGTCTCGACGTGCTGGCCGAGGATGCGCTCGCCGTCGACTACGCCCGTCTGGCCGCGACGAGTGGCGCGACCCGGATCGTCTCCAATCTTCCCTACAATATCGGCACCGAACTGCTCGTGCGCTGGCTCACGCTGGAACAATGGCCGCCCTTCTGGCGCTCGATGGCGCTGATGTTCCAGCGCGAGGTGGCGGAGCGGATCGTGGCCGCGCCGGGCTCCGGCGCCTATGGCCGGCTCGGCGTCCTGGCAGGCTGGCGGACCGAGGCGCGGATCGCTTTCGACGTTCCGCCGCAGGCCTTCACGCCGCCGCCCAAGGTCACGTCGTCGGTGGTGACGCTGTCGCCCCGCAGGGAGCCCCTGCCCGTCGATCTCCGGACACTCGAACGGGTTACCAAGGCTGCTTTCGGCCAGCGCCGCAAGATGCTGCGCCAGAGCCTCAAGCCGCTCGGAGGAGAGGAATTGCTCGCAAGGGCGGGGATCGACCCGACGCGGCGGGCCGAAACGCTGGACGTGCACGAGTTCGCGGCACTGGCCAAATCGCTACAGGACCGGTGACGCCGTATCCCGGCGCGGCCGGCGCCTTATGAGGTGTCGTTCGGCCCGGCCGTGAGACCATCGGGGGCGAGGGCAAGCCGGCCGGGGCATGGCGTCGTCCCCCTCCGGCTCGGGCTTCGCCCTCGCCACCTCTTCCCGCCAAGCGGGGGGAGGACGAGCGCGCAGCGCAGCAGGACGGCAAGGGCCTCGGCCAGCGCGTGCAAGCGCGCCGCAAGCAGCAGCGCGTCCTCCGGATCGTTCCCGGTCGTTCCGATGCCGGCGAAGGCCGGCTGCGGCATGCCCGTCGCCTCGGCGACGAAGTCCGCCACCGCGGCCTCGGCCCGCCGCAACAGCCACAGCACGAAACAGCGGACCGGATAGGACCGGTCAGCGGCGCGCTCCGCCAGAACGGCAAGCGCGACGAGGACGGCGATGATGCGCCGCAACCTCCCGTCCCATCTTGCCGTCTGCTCGTCCATTCCGCGGTCCCTCCGTTCACCGGCGGGCATTGTGCCGCCGGTCGCGGGGCACGTGGATAGACTCGAGGCAAGATTCGTTGAAAAGGCCGGTTCTGCTGGGGGCGGCGCCGGAATCTGTTCACACCCTGCGACGGCGGGCGGAGAGTTGGAGCCGTGTCATTGCCCCGCGCGTTCAGTCCCGCCCCCGCTCGAGCCCCGCGATGATCGTATCCAGCCCGAACTCGAAGGCGGTCTCGAAATTCCAATCCGCCGCTGACGCGGCCACCTCGACGGTGAGCGGAAAAGCGACGGGGTTCAGTTTGCCTTCGGAGATCGCCCGCGACAGGTCGAGCGCGCGGAAAGGGCCGCCGATAAGGTAGGCGACGTGTCCCATCGTGAAGCCGATCAGGAGGAAATAGGCCCGCAGCGCGTCCGCACCGGTGAGACCGGCTTTGGCAAGGGCCGCCAAGGCGACCTCCATCGGTTCGAACAGCTTCGGCTCGCGCAGATCGGCACGCTCGATGAGGCGCGGCAGCGCCGGATTCTCGACGCAGCGATCACGAACAGCGCGGAACACCAGCCGCAACTGCTCGCGCCAGTCCTCCGCGCGCGGCAGCTTCAGGTCGCGGAGCGCCGAACTCGTCACCGCCCGCACCAGATCGCCTTTGTCGCCTACATGATTGTAGAGGGCCATCGCGCTGACCCCGAGCCGTCCTGCCAGGTCGCGCATCGAGAGCGCGTCAGCGCCCTCGCTCAGCACGATGCGGCTGGCCTCGGCCACGATCCGCTCCCGCGTCAGGCGGGCCTGCGGCGATCCACGAGACGTCGCGTTCATGCCTTGACCTCTCCTTCGGCCCGTCCATATACGGTGTATATATACGGCGTAAACCCGCTACGGCAATGCCGCCGGCGCAACAGAAAGGAGGTTTGGTCATGACACGAACGGTCGATATCGTCGCCCTGCTGCTCGTCGCGATCGCCATGGCGCTGTCGCTCGCCCATGCCCTGGAACTGCCCGGCAAGATGCGGCTCGGCAAGGAGGCCTATATGGCGGTGCAGCCGATCTACTATCCTGGCTTCACCTTCGGCGGCCTGGTCGGCGAGTTCGGCGGAATGCTGGCGCTGGCGGCGCTGGTCTTACTGGCGCCTTTCGGGACCGCCCGGTTCTGGTGGGTGGCGGCGGCGCTTGGCCTGCTCGTGGCGGCCCATCTCACCTACTGGGTCTGGACCCATCCGGTGAACAGTTTCTGGCTGAAGGACGTGAACCCCTCAGGCGCGGGCGGTATGTTCTTCTCGCTGTTCAGCCGCGACGCCGGTGGAGACTGGCAGGCGCTTCGCAACATGTGGGAATATTCCCATGTCGCGCGCGCGGCGCTGATGATGACAAGCTTCCTGGCACTGGCCGCCGCCGTGACGGTCCGCGCCTGAGTTCACACGTTCTCGTCAAGCAGGCCCGAAACGAAGTCGAACAGGCCTGGCCGGCGGTCCCGTCGCAGGCGTTCGGCCGTCACGATGGAGCGGACGGCCGAATAGGCCCGGTCGAGATCGTCATTGATGATGACGAAGTCATATTCGCGCCAGTGCTCGAGTTCGACCCGAGCATTGGTCAGGCGCGTCTGGATCGTCTCGTCGGAATCCTCCGCCCGCCTGCGCAGCCGCGTCTTGAGCTCGCTCATGGAGGGCGGAAGGATGAAGATCGACACGATGTCGGCCCGCATTTTCTCGTTGAGCTGGACAGCGCCCTGCCAGTCGATGTCGAACAGCATGTCGCGCCCCTCGGCCAGCGCGCGCTCGGCCGGCTCCCTCGGAGTCCCATAGTAATTGCCGTGCACTTCGGCCCATTCCAGCAGTGAGTCCGTGTCGCGAAGCCTTTCGAAATCACGGCGCGAAATGAAATGATAGTGGACCCCGTCGATCTCGCTGCCCCGGCGCGCCCGCGTCGTGACACTGACCGACAGTTCCAAGCGCGGGTCGTTTTCCAGCAGATTGCGCGCGATCGTCGACTTGCCCGCCCCCGACGGCGAGGACAAGACAACCATGAGACCACGGCGTCTGATACAGGTATCGGCGACGCCGTCGGCCATCGTCTACTCCAAATTCTGGACCTGCTCGCGGAACTGATCGACCACGGCCTTCAGATCGAGGCCGATCGCCGTCACCGCGGCCGCGTTGGACTTGGAGCACAATGTATTCGATTCGCGGTTGAATTCCTGCGCCAGAAAATCGAGCTTCCTGCCGACCGGACCCTGCGCGTCGAGCAGCGACCGGGCCGCATCGACATGGGCCTTGAGCCGGTCGATCTCCTCGCGGATGTCGGCCTTGGCGGCGAGATAGGCCGCTTCCTGATGCAGCCGCGCCTCGTCGAGCGGCGGAGCCGCGTCAAGCAGCAGTCGCACCTGCTCGGCAAGACGCGCGCGGATGGACGCCGGCTCACGCGAAGGATCGGCCTCGGCCTTCAGCGCAAGCTCCTCGATCCTGTCGAGATGGCCGCGGAGGACCTCGTGGAGCGAGCGACCTTCGGACTGTCGCGATTCGACAAGCTGGTCGAGCGCGCTCTCAAGGCATTCAAGGATCGCCCGGTCGAGCGCGGTCCTGGTCTCCTCGTCCTCGGTTGATTCGGGAACCTCCAGTACGCCGCGAAGCGAAAGCAGGCCGTCCGCGGTTGGCGGCGCGACCCCGAACTGTTCCTGAAGCCTCTGCGCCAGCCCCGCAACATCGCGCAGGAACGTCTCGTTGACGACCGGCAGCACGGTGGCATCCGTTCGGGAAACCGTCAGCGCCGCCTGGATGTTGCCGCGCGTGAAGCGTCTCTGGAACGCCTGCCTCACCGGCTGTTCCAGCCGCTCGAACCCGGAGGGCAGGCGCAATCGCGCTTCCAGCCCCTTGCCGTTGACCGATTTCAGTTCCCACGCGATCTCGGCGGCGTCTTCCACGGACGCGGCCCGGCCGAAGCCGGTCATGCTCTGCAGTGCCATTCATCCCCCATCCCGGGCCCGGCGACAGGCCGGTCAGTCGGCTTCCGGAACCACGCCCGTGCCCGGCGACTGGTCGACCGTCTCGCCCGCTTCGCGCCGTTGCTTCTCGATCCGGCGCCAGCGAGCGACGTTCTCATTGTGCTCTTCGAGCGTCTCCGCGAAGACATGGCCCCCCGTGCCGTCGGCGACGAAATAAAGATCGTTCGTCCTGGACGGGTTGGCGACGGCCTCCAGCGCGGCGCGCCCGGGATTGGCGATCGGCCCGGGTGGCAGCCCGTTGATGACGTAGGTGTTGTAGGGATTGTCGTCCGCGATATGCGACTGGCGGATTGGCTCGTCCGGCGGCTTGCCCTCGCCGCCCCAGATGCCATAGATGATCGTCGGATCCGACTGCAGCCGCATCCCCCGGTTCAGACGATTGATGAACACGGACGCGACATGCGACCGCTCGTCGCCGCGGCCGGTCTCCTTTTCGACGATGGACGCGAGTGTGACGAACTGGTCGATATTCTCGATCGGAAGATCGTCCGCCCGGCGCGACCAGATGTCCTCGACCAGCGCCTTCTGCTCGGCCACCATCTTGCGGATGACCTGTTCGCGCGGCGTGCCGCGGGTGAAGCGCTGTGTATCGGCAATCAGGCTGCCCTCCGGCGGCATTTCGGACGGCATGTCCCCCGTCAGCGCCTCGTGTTCGGCAATGCGCTGGAAAGCCTGCGCAACCGTTATCCCTTCGGGAATCGTCAGCGAGTAGAGGAGCGACCGTCCGCTTTCGAGCAGGTTCATGATCTCGCGCATGGAGGCGCCGGCCTTGATCTCGTACTCGCCCGCCTTGAGCTGCCCGGCCTTTCCCGAAACCTGCACCCCGACCCGGAAGATGCGCGCATCGGAAATGAAACCGCCCCTTTCCAGCGTCGCCGCGATCTCGCCGACGCCGGTGTTCGGCCGGATCATGACCGTGTCCGCCTCGGCCAGCGGGCCGCGCGCCTCGAACTCCGTCTTGCCGAACCAGAACAGCGCCGCCCCGGCCAGCACCGCCAGAACGACGATCGAGAACAGGAAATTGAGGAACACGACGACCTGGCTGCGCGACTGGCGCGAGCGGCGGCGCGGGGGCGGCGGCGTTCCGGCTTCCGGGCGAAGCGCCTCGTTGGCGGATTTCGGCACGATCGGCCTGGTTTCGTCTCGCCGCCCGAACCGGGGCTGATCGCCGGAAGTATCGTTCATCGGCCCTCTCGAATGAAGTCTGGCAACGGTTCAGGACGGACAGGAAGCTAGCGGCGAATGTGGCTAAAATCGCGGCGCGACACAACGTGCCGCGCCACGCCCGCTAGGCCGCATAACGCTGGAAGATCAGCGATGCATTCGTGCCCCCGAAACCGAAGGAATTCGACAAGGCGACGTCGACCTGGCGTTCGCGCGCCTCGTTGGGCACGAGGTCGATCGCGGTCTCCGTGTCGGGATTGTCGAGATTGATCGTCGGCGGCACGACATTGTCGCGGATCGCCAGGATCGAGAATATCGCCTCGGCCGCGCCGGCCGCGCCCAGCAGATGACCGATGGCGGATTTCGTCGACGACATGGATATCTTCGACGCCGCGTTCCCGGCCAGGCGCTCGACCGCGCCAAGCTCGATCGTGTCGGCCATGGTGGAAGTGCCGTGCGCGTTGATGTAGTCGATGTCGGCCGGCGCGAGGCCCGCGCGCTTCAAGGCCGCGTTCATGCAGCGATAGGCGCCGTCGCCATCCTCGGAGGGCGCGGTGATGTGGTAGGCGTCGCCGGAAAGGCCGTAGCCGGTGATCTCGGCATATATCCTGGCGCCCCGCGCCCGGGCATGCTCGAGTTCCTCCAGAACCACCACGCCGGCCCCCTCGCCCATGACGAAACCGTCGCGGTCGCGGTCATAGGGACGCGATGCCTTCGTCGGTTCGTCGTTGCGAGCGGTCGAAAGCGCCTTGCAGGCCGCGAAGCCCGCGAGCGAAAGGCGGTTGATCGGCGATTCCGATCCGCCGGCAACCATCACGTCGGCATCTCCGAACATGATCAGGCGTGACGCATCGCCGATCGCATGGGCGCCGGTCGAGCAGGCGGTGACCACGGCGTGGTTGGGGCCCTTGAGACCATGACGGATGGAGACCTGCCCGGACACCAGGTTGATGATGTTGCCCGGTATGAAGAACGGGCTGATCCGCCGGGGACCCCGCTGATCGAGGATCAGCGCGTTCTCGGCGATGCCCTGGATGCCGCCGATGCCAGAGCCGATCATGACCCCGGTCGTGTCCTGTTCGCCGGCTTCGCGCGCGTCGAAGCCCGAATCGGCGATGGCCTCGTCGGCGGCGGCTATGCCGTACTGGATGAAGTCGGCGACCTTCCGCTGCTCCTTCGGTTCCAGATAGCGGTCCGGATCGAACGCGCCTTCCTCGCCGTCGCGCGGAATGACATGAGCGATCTTGCAGGGAAGATCCTCGACGTCGAAGGTGGTGACCCGCCGGCAGGCGCTCGCGCCTGAAAGGATGTTGCGCCACGTGTGTTCGACGCCGACGCCGAAAGGCGACACCAACCCCAGACCAGTAACGACGACGCGCCTCATCCCCCGCTTCCGACGAAGTCGGTCAGGCCGAGGACTTTTCGATGTACTTCACGGCATCACCGACCGTGAGGATGGTCTCGGCCGCATCATCGGGGATCTCGACGCCGAACTCTTCCTCGAAGGCCATCACGAGCTCGACGGTGTCGAGGCTGTCCGCGCCGAGGTCGTCGATGAAGCTCGCACCCTCGGTGACCTTGTCAGCGTCGACGCCGAGATGTTCGACGACGATCTTCTTGACGCGTTCTGCGGTATCGCTCATGGGGGGTGACCTCGACCTGGGTGTTTTCGTTGACCTTCGTTAGCGACCAGACTGGCGCTAATCAAGCTGAAAAGAGGCCGCCGACCGAGCCTGCGGGCGCTCTAATGCCCGGCTGGCTCCACGGCCCCGAGACCGGACCTGCGACCCGGTTCGCGGCGCGATTAGCATGATTTGCCCATATGGCAAAGGCATGCCAGCTCCCGGCTGGGGACAATGACCTGAATCCGTTCACCGAGCCTCCCAGGCGCGCCGCGTCACGCGCCACGCGACGGCGGAGCCGGCGGCCCCGCCTACCGCGCTCTCCGTCAGCAACTCCGCGCCCGCATGTCGGGCCAGTCGCGCGACCGCGCTGTTGCCAGCGGTGCTGCGGCCGATGATCGTGTCGACTTCCAGCGCGCGGAAGCCGAACTCCATGACCGCTTGGGCGATCTCAATAGCGGCGCGGTGGCGCCCCCACTGCGCCGGCGCGAGTTCGATACCGAACTCGGCCTCCCGGGCCTTGGCCGCCGACCGGCGCAGTCCCGCGGTTCCGATGAGGCTGCCGCTCGCCCTGTCTTCCACGGCCAGTTGCCAGCAAAGCCTCGGCTCGTCGTCCTGCCAGCCAATGAACAGCGCCAGCAGGTCCTCCGGCGGCGGCCCGATATCCTCGTTCGCAGAGCGCAGGGCGACGTAGCGCTCGTCCGTCTGGTAGGCGCGAAAAGCCTCGAGATCGTCGTGGCGGAATTCACGCAGCAGGAAGCGCGCGGTCTCGAGCCTCACGGGAGCCGGCCGCCCGCTACCGCCTACAGCATCGCCATGCCGCCATTGACGTGGATCGTCTGGCCGGTGACGTAGGACGCTTCCTCCGAGACCAGAAAAGCCACCGTCGCGGCGATTTCGGCCCCCGAACCCATGCGCTTCATGGGAATGGTTCCCATGATCGCCTCGCGCTGCTTTTCGTTCAGCTTGTCCGTCATCGCCGATTCGATGAAGCCCGGCGCCACGCAATTGATGGTGACGTTGCGCGTCGCGATCTCCTGCGCCATCGATTTCGACATGCCGATCATGCCGGCCTTCGAGGCGCTGTAATTGACCTGACCGGGATTGCCCATCACGCCGACGACCGAGGTGATGTTGACGATCCGGCCCCAGCGCCTGCGCATCATGGGATGAGCCAGTTCGCGCGACAGGCGGAAGGTCGCAGTAAGGTTGACTTCCAGGACCGCGTCCCAATCCTCGTCCGACATACGCACGAAAAGCCCGTCACGGGTGATGCCGGCATTGTTGACGAGGATGTCTACGCCTTCGAGCTGGGCCTCGGCCTTCTGGCCGAGCGCCTTGACCTCATCGCGGCTGGAGAGATTAGCGGGGAACACCGCAACTCTTTCGCCGAGCGCCGAGGCGAGTTCGTCCAGTCTCTCGACGCGCGTGCCGTGCAGGCCCACGGTCGCGCCCTGCGCATGCAGCGCGCGGGCCACCGCCTCGCCGATACCCCCCGACGCACCGGTCACGAGCGCCTTGCGGCCAGTCAGGTCAAACATGTCTTCGTCCCTCGTTCAGTTCCGGCACTACGCCCTCAGCGCGGCCACGGCGACGTCGACATCCGCCGCGACGCCCACATTGGCGGTCTGCACATCCTTGGAAATGCGCCGGGCCAGCCCCGACAGCACCCTGCCCGCGCCGATCTCGTAAAGCGTGTCGACCTTGTTGGCGGCGAACCATTCGACGGTCTCGCGCCAGCGGACGCGGCCGGTCACCTGCTCCACCAGCCGGCGCGCGACCTCCTCGGGCTCCCGCGTCGGTTCAACCGTCACATTGGGCACGACCGGCACGACCGGCGCCGACTTCGTCACGCCGGCGAGCGCTTCGCGCATCGCCTCGGCCGCGGGCGCCATCAGCGCGCTGTGGAAGGGAGCGGAAACCGGCAGCATCAGCGCGCGCTTGGCACCCTTGTCGGTGCACAGCCGCGCCGCGGCCTCCACCGCTGGCTTCGCGCCGGAAATGACGATCTGGCCGCCGCCATTGTCGTTGGCGATCTGGCACACCGAACCTTCGCCGGCCTCGGCGCAGGCCGCCTCGACGGCTTCCTGATCCAGGCCGATGATGGCGGCCATCGCCCCCTCGCCCACCGGAACCGCGGCCTGCATGGCATTGCCGCGAATGCGCAGCAGCCGCGCCGTATCCGCCAGCGAGAGCGCGCCCGCCGCACAGAGCGCGGAATACTCGCCAAGCGAATGACCGGCCACGTAGGCCACCCGGTCCTTGAGCGAGACCCCGCGTGACTCCAGCACGCGCACGGCCGCGACCGAGACGGCCATCAGCGCCGGCTGCGCGTTGGCCGTCAGGGTGAGCCTGTCCTCCGGGCCCTCCCACATCAGCGTGGAAAGCTTCTCCCCAAGCGCCTCGTCGACTTCAGCGAAGACCGCCCTCGCCTCGGAGAACGCATCGGCGAGATCCTTGCCCATGCCGACCGCCTGACTGCCCTGTCCAGGAAACGTGAACGCGACGACCATCGAACCTCCTCTTTCGCCGCGCCGTCGTTGCGCGACCGGGGCGCGCAAGTCAAGCATGCGGGCCTGCTGACACGGTCCGTCAGGGGCCGTTGTCGGGGCGGGTGGCGGACAAACGTCGTTACTCCTATATGAGCCGCACGCCACTGTTCCGGCATGCGCCACGCCCGTCCAACGCGTCGGCCCGGAGGGATCATGAACATAGCAACGCGTATCGCCTCACCCGTCATTGCCGTGCGCGGCGTTTCCAAAACCTATGCCGGCGGGACGACCGCGCTCAAGGCGGTCGATCTCGACATCCGAGACGGCGAGATCCTGGCGCTGCTGGGCCCGAACGGCGCGGGCAAGACAACGCTCATCTCGATCATCTGTGGCATCGTGACGATGTCGTCGGGCTCGATCACCGTCGGCGGACACGACATCGCCAGCGACTATCGCGCCGCCCGCTCGATGATCGGGCTGGTTCCGCAGGAACTGCATACCGACGCCTTCGAGACTGTCTGGAACACCGTTACCTTCAGCCGCGGCCTGTTCGGCAAGCCCAAGAACCCCGATCATGTCGAGAAAGTGCTTCGCGACCTGTCTCTCTTCGACAAGAAGGACAGCCAGATCCTGGCCCTGTCGGGCGGCATGAAACGACGGGTCATGATCGCCAAGGCGCTCGCGCACGAGCCGCGCGTGCTGTTTCTCGACGAGCCGACGGCGGGGGTCGATGTCGAACTGCGCAAGGACATGTGGGCGATGATCCGTCGCCTGCGCGAGACCGGCGTCACCGTCATCCTGACGACGCATTACATCGAGGAGGCGGAGGAGATGGCCGACCGCATCGGCGTCATCAACAAGGGTGAACTGATGCTGGTCGAGGAAAAGCACGAACTGATGCGCAAGCTGGGCGAGCGGCGGCTGACGCTCGAACTGCGCAACCGGCTCGATGCCGTGCCGCCCGACCTGGCGCGCTACAATCTGCAACTGGCCGAGGATGGGCAGTCGCTGGTCTATCGCTACGACACGCAGAAGGAGCGGACAGGCATCGCCTCGCTGCTGTCGGACCTGTCGTCGGCCGGCATCGTCATTCGCGACCTCGAGACGGCCACGCGATCGCTTGAGGAGATCTTCGTCGGTCTCGTCAGCAGCAAGGAGACTGGACGATGAACCATCGCGCGATCGCCGCAATCTACCGCTTCGAGATGGCACGCTTCTGGCGGACGTCGCTGCAAAGCATCGTGTCTCCGGTCGTCTCGACCTCGCTCTACTTCGTCGTGTTCGGCGGCGCGATCGGCTCGCGCATCGAAGAGATAGACGGCGTCAACTACGGCGCGTTCATTGTGCCGGGCCTGATCATGCTGATGATCCTGACCAACTCGATCACCGCCGCCTCCTTCGGCATCTATTTTCCCAAGTTCATCGGCACGATCTATGAAATCCTGTCCGCACCGGTCTCGTTCCTGGAGATCGTCTTCGGCTATGTGGGCGCGGCGGCGACCAAGTCACTCATTCTCGGCGGCATCATCCTGGCGACCGCCGGCTTTTTCGTACCGCTCGAAATCGCCCATCCAGTCTGGATGGTCTTCTTCCTCGTGCTCACCGCTGTCACGTTCAGCCTGTTCGGCTTCATCATCGGCATCTGGGCGGACAATTTCGAGAAGCTCCAACTCATCCCGCTGCTGGTGGTCACGCCGCTGGTCTTCCTCGGCGGCAGCTTCTACTCCGTCGATATGCTGCCGCCCTTCTGGCAGACGGTCACCTATTTCAATCCGGTGCTCTATCTGGTTTCCGGCTTCCGCTGGAGCTTCTATGAAGTGTCCGACGTCAGCGTGGCGACCAGCCTGGTGATGATCGTGTTCTTCCTCGCGGCCTGCCTGGCGGTCTGCTGGTGGATCTTCCGGACCGGTTACCGTCTCAAGACCTGAATCCCCGGCCGCGCTTGCACTCCCCGGACGCGCAAGCGACACTGACCCGACCATGCCGTCGTACTGGCGACATGGAAGGCGTGGACAACGGCCATTGACGGTCGGCGGATCGTTCGGCAACAGGGGATGGAAACAATGAGAACAACGGCGATCGTGGCACTTTTCGGGCTTATGTCGACCCTTCCGGCCTTCGCTCAAGAAATGTCGCGGGACGCAGCCGGATCCCAGCACAACCGCATCGACCTGATCAGGCCCGACGCGCCCGAACTGGCCCCCTATGGAGAACACGCGATCGGCGTGCGCACCATAGACCTGCTTCATCGCGACCAGGTCGACATCCTCAATGTCGAGGCCGGCAAGGAGCATCCACGCTACGACCGTAAGCTGACCCTGGAAATCTGGTATCCGGCCGACACGACGGTCAATCAGCGCGGTCATTACGACGTCTTCCTGCGCGATGGCATCACGAAGGTGAAACTCTCCGGGCGCGCGGTGCGCGACGCGGCGCCCAAGAAGCAGGCCGCCCCCTTCCCGCTGGTCATCATCTCTCACGGCTATCCCGGCAACCGGTACCTGCTGTCGCACCTGGCCGAGAATCTCGCATCGAAAGGCTATGTCGTCGCCTCCATCGATCACCTGGAATCGACCTATCGCGATCAGGGCAAGTTCGGCTCAACCCTGGTCAACCGGCCGCTCGACCAGAAATTCGTGCTGTCGGAGATGGATCGCCTGTCGAAGGAACCCAAGCAGTTCCTCGAAGGGCTGGTCGACGCGACCAACACCGCCGTCATCGGCTATTCGATGGGCGGTTACGGTGCCGTGATCACGGCCGGCGGCGGCGTTACGGAAGCTTCCACGGCATTCGAATGGGGCGCGCCCGACGGAACGCTCGCGGTCAACATGGCGGGTTCGGAGACCCTCGCAGAACTCGTCGACGAACGGGTCAAGGCGGTTATCGCCATCGCGCCGTGGGGCATGCAGCGCGGCTTCTGGAACGCCAAGGGCCTGGAAGGCGTTTCCAAGCCGATCCTGTTCATGGCCGGCAGCGCCGACGACGTGTCGGGCTACGAGGACGGCGTCAAGGCCATTTACGAGGGGGCCGTCAACGCCCCCGAGCGCTATCTCCTGACCTTCGAGAACGCCAACCACAACGCGGCGGCACCGATCCCGGCGCCGGTCGAATCCTGGAAGAAGGCCGAAGGCGCGGAATCGGCCTCCTTCGGACACTATGCCGATCCGGTCTGGGATACGGTGCGGATGAACAACATCGCCCAGCATTTCGCCACCGCCTTTCTGGGCAAGCACATCAAGGGCGAAGAGGGATACGCCGCCTATCTGGAGCCCGCGACCGAGAAGGCCGCGGACGGCGTATGGGCGGTCAAGGAGGACGGCAGCTTCGAGCCGGAACACACCTACTGGAAAGGCTTCGCGGAGCGGACCGGAGCCGGCCTCTCGCTGATGCGCGCGACCGCCGGCGAGTGAGCGGTCAGGCGTTTCGTGTCTCGTGCGTCGTCTTACAGGCATAAGACCCTTGCCAATCGGCCCGTTCCGCTGTATGGCCCGCCGCAATCTGCCGGTCCCAGCCGGGGGCTGAACGGAGGGCCGGGCCGCCCATGAGGGTGGTTCGTCGAGGAGCCTGAAGCGCTTCCGCCTCCCGTGTCTCCGCTCTCGACCGTCTCGTCATGCTCCTTTCTTCTCCGCGCGACAGCCCGGATCAGAGAAGTTGCAGAGGCTCTAGCCGCTGGCGCCGCGCAGGGAAATGAAGAAAGGGAAACGAGTTGGCTCTCTACGAACACGTGTTTCTCGCCCGTCAGGACCTGTCGCAGCAGCAGGTCGACGCGCTTGTCGAGCAGTACAAGGGCGTCATCGAAGCCAATGGCGGCTCGACCGGACGGATCGAGAACTGGGGACTGAAGTCCCTGACCTATCGCATGAACAAGAACCGCAAGGCCTATTTCACGCTGATGGACATCAGCGCGCCGCCTGCCGCCGTCGCCGAGATGGAGCGTCAGATGGGCCTGTCGGAGGACGTGCTGCGCTTCATGACCATCAAGGTCGAGAAGCATGAGGACGGCCCTTCGGCGATGATGCAGAAGCGCGACGACCGTGGCGATCGCGGCGGCCGCTTCGGCGACCGCGACCGTGGTGACCGCGGCGGCGACCGCGGCGACCGTGGCCCGCGCCGTCCCCGTGAAGGCGCGGAAGGAGGACAGGAATAATGGTCGACATCAACCAGATCCCCACCCGCCGGCCTTTCCATCGCCGCCGCAAGACCTGCCCGTTCTCCGGCGAAAACGCGCCGCGGATCGACTACAAGGACGTGCGGCTGCTGCAGCGCTACATTTCCGAGCGCGGCAAGATCGTGCCCTCGCGCATCACCGCCGTCAGCCAGCGCAAGCAGCGCGAACTTGCCAAGGCGATCAAGCGCGCCCGCTTCCTGGGCCTGCTGCCCTACGTGGTGAAGTGATTTCGGCGCGGCGCGGGCCTTCGGGCTCCGCGCCGCTCGCCGCCGGGCGGAACGCCGGCAATCGGTTCCGAAGCTGGGGCTTTCTCGTCCACTGGACGAGGTAACGCCTCTAACTGCCTGACAGGGCAGGACAGCGACCCTCGCGAGCTTCCATGCTCGGCCGCTTCCTGTCCCATTCCGCCGCCAGCCGGCATGAAAGGAACGTGACAATGGAAGTCATCCTTCTCGAACGCATTTCCCGCCTCGGCCAGATGGGTGAAACCGTCCGGGTCAAGGACGGGTTCGCGCGCAACTTCCTGCTTCCGCAGGGCAAGGCGCTGCGCGCGAATGAAGCCAACAAGAAGAAGTTCGAGGATCAGCGCGCCCAGCTCGAGGCCCGCAATCTCGAGCGCAAGAGCGAAGCCCAGAAGATCGCTGACAAGCTCGACGGCAAGTCGTTCATCGTCGTCCGCTCGGCCGGCGAGACCGGTCAGCTCTACGGCTCGGTGTCGACGCGCGACATTTCCGAGATTCTGACGGCGGAAGGCTTCACGGTCGGCCGCAACCAGGTTGAGCTCAACCAGCCCATCAAGGCGATCGGCATGACCAATGTCGCCATCGCGCTGCATCCCGAGGTCGAGGTGACGATCACGCTGAACATCGCCCGCACGGCCGACGAGGCCGAGCGCCAGGCGCGTGGCGAGACGCTGACCTCGGCGGAAGCGATCTACGGCGACGACATCAACGAGAATGCCCGGCCCGACGCCTTCTTCGATCCGAACGCGGAATACGAAGCGGAAGAAGACGAGGAAAACCCGGAATCGGCCTGACCGGCTCGCTTCAGGAACGACAGATCTTCGGGCTCGGCTGGTGACAGCCGGGCCCTTTTGTTTGCACCAGATCGGCGCGGGACTCCCAAAAAGGCAAATGTGGCATTATGTCCTTATCCTAAGGGAGAAGGGCCATGCACACTGTCTTCCAGAGCATTGTCGGACGACTGGTCCAGGTCGGCAACCTGATCGTGACCGGGCCGGACGGAGAAACGCGAACCTTCGGCGACGGTTCGGGACCTCCGTGCCACGTAGAGGTGAAGACGCTCCGCGCCGAACTCGCCATCATGCTCGACCCGACGCTCGCAGTCCCTGAACATTACATGGATGGCGAGATCGACATCGTCGAGGGCACGGTTCTCGATCTCCTGCGCATCGCCTATATCAACACCGGTCCGGGCGGCAGCGTGGCGACGGCATTCTCCCGGGCGATTGATACGGTTCGCTACGCCGCCCGCCGCCTGCAGCAGTACAATCCCGAAAGCCGGTCGCGCCGCAACGTGGAACACCACTACGACCTGTCGGAGGACCTCTACCGGCTCTTCCTCGATCGGGACATGCAGTATTCCTGCGCGTATTTCGCGCGGCCGGACATGAGCCTCGACGAGGCGCAGGAGGCCAAGAAGCGCCACATCATGGCCAAGCTCCGGCTTGCCGACGGTCAGTGCGTTCTCGACATCGGTTCGGGATGGGGCGGCATGGCCCTGTCGATCGCACGCCGCTTCCAGGCGGACGTGCTCGGGGTCACGCTGTCAAAGGAGCAGCTCGCGGTGGCCACGCAGCGCGCGCAGGAGGAAGGTCTCGACAGCCACGTCCATTTCGAACTGCGCGACTATCGCGACCTCCAACAACGCTTCGACCGCATCGTGTCGGTCGGCATGTTCGAGCATGTCGGCGTCAATCACTACCGGACCTTCTTCGACAAGGCCGCCTCGCTGCTCAAGCCCGACGGCGTGATGCTGCTGCACACGATCGGCCGATCGGGACCACCGGCCGCGACCAGCGCCTTCATCCGCAAGTACATTTTCCCGGGCGGCTACATACCGGCCCTGTCGGAGGTCGCCGAGGCGGCCGAGAAATCCGGGCTCGTGATCTCGGACGTGGAGGTGCTTCGGCTGCACTACGCCGAAACCCTGCGCCACTGGCAGGAGCGCTTCCAGGCCAATCGCGACAAGGCCAAGGCGCTCTACGACGAACGCTTCTGCCGGATGTGGGAGTTCTACCTGGCGGGTTCGGAAGCCGCCTTCCGTTGGCAGGACATGGTCGTCTTCCAGTTCCAGCTCACACGCCGGAACGATGCCCTACCCCTCACACGCGACTATATGATGGAGAAGGAGCGGAAACTGTCGGCGGCGGCACGATCGCGCCAGCGCGAACGGACGTGAGTTCCCGGCGGGACGTCAGCCCGCGGGCTTCCTGGCGACGATTTTTTTGGCCGGAGCCTTTTTGGCGGCGACCCGGGCCTTGGGACGTTTCGGCGCGGGCTCGACGGGTGCCGCTTCGGCTTCCGCAATTTCGCGAAGCCTCTTGAGCTTTTCCGTCTTGCGCAGGCGGGCAGCCTCCTCCGCGTCTATGATGGCACGGGCGGCCTCAGTGGTCGTGTCGCCCTTGCTCTTTGGACCCGGCAACGGCCGGAAGATCGCTTCTGCCTTTGGATTCATCTTCGTTCCTCTGCTGCGACAAGGGCATGCCTCAATGCAAAAAGCGGGGACATATGCCCCCGCTTCCCAGCCCGGAATTCAACCGGGACACCGCGATCAGCAGGCCGCCAGTACATCCGTGGTCGGCCCTGCCCTCGTGGCGTTCAGACCACCTTCAGGTTCGCAGCCGCGCTGCGCCCCTGGCGATCCTGTTCAAGATCAAACTCGACCTTCTGGCCCTCGGCCAGCCCGCCAAGCCCGGCGCGGTCAAGCGCGCTCACGTGAACGAAAACATCCTTGCCCCCGGTTTCCGGCTCGATGAAACCGAAACCTTTCTGGCCATTGTAGAACTTGACTGTACCAGTCTGCATCTAAGGCATCCTTATAGAAAATGCTCTATGCACGCCGCATCCGGCGCGCATTCGTATCGAATACCTTGGAGTTCGATTGGCGGGTCGAAAGCCTCTGACGCCGCGAAGAGCCAAGCTTGGCCAAAATCCGATCGTACCTACTTAAGTCACCGAGCCCGGCAATTCAAGAAAGCGCCTCAACTATTCCCGCCACGGATCAAAGAAGCCTGTTGTCTTCCACGATCTGACGCATGCGCCTGAGCGCGCCGACCGTATCCGTGCGCTGGCGCAAGGCGGCTTCCCTTTCGGCACGCACCCGCGGATCGGAAACCGCCATGCTGGGTCTCGGCAGGACGCGCACGGGAATGTCCTTCTTCAACGGATGGTGGCTCGCGCCCTGCGCCGTGGGTGTCATCTGTCTCTCCCTGGACCGAATCGTCCCGTGTCCTCACGAAAGGCGGCTTATCGATGGAGGCACGGGAATTCTTGATTGAATCCGCTCCTACCCCACAATTGCGGTGGGATTTGGACGCGGCGATGCAACACGTCGAAGATGGTCCGGCGGGACGACGTTTCCTGTTATGTTCCGCGAACCGGACCGGCCGGTGTGATTCGGCGTCAAGCCGGCTCGCGGATGTTATCCACGGCTACGCCGCGCTGTGGATTGGGGCCAAAAGCCGCCAATTTTCGCAGCCGGCCGCCCCGAGCCGTTCCGGTTCTGGTACCGAGTGTCGTGACACAGGAAAGACGGGAAAAGAGGAAAGATGGCCGAAGCGGCAGTGAAATTGGCCGGGGCGGAACCACCGCTCTATCGCGAGGCGCCCAATAATATCGAGGCCGAGCAGGCACTGCTGGGTGCGATCCTGGTCAACAACGACGCCTATTATCGCGTCTCCGACTTCCTCAAGCCTTCGCACTTCTTCGAGCCGCTGCACCGGCGCGTCTACGAGATCGCGCAGGACTTCATCCGCATGGGCAAGGTGGCGACGCCGATCACGCTCAAGACCTTCCTGCCGGCCGACGAGAAGGTCGGCGACATGACGGTCGCGCAATATCTCGTGCGCTTGGCGGCGGAGGCTGTCACCGTCATCAACGCAGCCGACTACGGCCGCGCCATCTACGACCTCGCCACGCGCCGCGCGCTGATCACGGTCGGCGAGGACATGGTCAACATCGCCTATGACGCGCCAGTGGACATGGCACCGTCGGAACAGATCGAGGATGCGGAGCGGCGCCTGTTCGAACTGGCCGAGACCGGGCGCTATGACGGCGGGTTCGAGAGTTTCACCGACGCGGTGAAGACCGCAGTCGACATGGCGAATGCGGCCTATATGCGCGACGGCCACCTCTCGGGTGTCGCCACCGGCTTTCGCGATCTGGACCGCCGCATGGGCGGCCTGCAGCCCTCGGACCTGATCGTTCTGGCCGGCAGGCCCGGCATGGGCAAGACCTCGCTTGCCACCAACATCGCCTTCAACGTGGCGCAGGCCTACCGGCCCGCGCAGCAGGCCGACGGCTCCTTCAAGGCCGCCGACGGCGGCGTCATCGGCTTCTTCTCGCTGGAAATGTCGTCCGAGCAGCTCGCGACCCGCATCATCTCCGAGCAGACCGAGATACCGTCCTCCAAGATCCGGCGCGGCGAGATTTCCGAGGCCGATTTCGCCAAGCTGGTCGCCTGCTCGCAGACGATGCAGAAGATCCCGCTCTACATCGACCAGACCGGCGGCATCTCCATCGCGCAGCTTACGGCGCGCGCGCGGCGCCTCAAGCGCCAGCGCGGCCTCGACGTCATCGTCATCGACTATATCCAGCTCATGACGGGCTCGTCGCGCCGCGCCAGCGAGAACCGCGTCCAGGAAATCACCGAGATCACCACCGGGCTCAAGGCGCTGGCCAAGGAACTGGCCGTTCCCGTCATCGCGCTTTCGCAGCTTTCGCGCCAGGTGGAGAGCCGTGAGGACAAACGCCCGCAACTCTCGGACCTGCGCGAATCCGGCTCGATCGAGCAGGATGCCGACGTTGTCATGTTCGTCTATCGCGAGGAATACTATCTTCAGAACAAGGAGCCGAAGCCCGGCACCGACGAACATCTGAAGTGGGAGGGCGACATGAACGACGCTCGCGGCAAGGCCGAGGTGATCATCGCCAAGCAGCGCCACGGCCCGACGGGAAGCGTTTCGATGGGCTTCCAAGGCGAATATACCCGCTTCTTCGACCTCGCCGAGGACAGCCACCTCCCCGATCGCTTCGAATAGCCGGCTCCGCCGTGGCGAACCCAGCGATCGAACCGACTCCCCTCGCCGGCGGCGTGCCCTACCGCCTCGCCGGATGCAGGCTGACGGTTGATCTCGAGGCGCTGGCGACCAACTGGCGCGCGCTCGCCGGGAAATGCCGGCCGGCGGAGACGGCCGCCGTGGTCAAGGCCGACGGCTACGGCCTGGGCCTGGAGCCGGTCGCGCGCAAGCTCCTGGCGGCCGGGTGCGCTACCTTCTTCGTGGCGACACCGTCCGAGGGCGTAGCCTTGCGTGGACTCGCACCGGACGCGCGCATCTTCGTGCTCGTGCCCATGCTGGGCGATGGCGCGGAAACCGACATTGCCGCGCACGGCCTCGTTCCCTGCCTCAACTCGACAAGCGAGATCGCGGTGTGGGAATCCTTCTGCGGCTCGCATGGCTCCCCCCTCCCCTGCGCGATCCATGTCGACACGGGCATGAACCGGCTCGGCCTCACGCCCGCAGAGGCCCGCGCCTTCGCCGAGGAGAACGCGCTGACGCAGGCGATCGAGCCGGTTCTCCTGATGAGCCACCTCGCCTGCGCGGACGAGCCAGCGCATCCGCTCAACCGGCGGCAGTGCGAGGCGTTCGGGCTGGCCGCGGCGGAATTCAAGGGCATAGAAACAAGTCTTGCCAACTCGGCCGGCATCTTCCTCGGGCAAGACTATCGTTTCGGCCTCGTCCGACCTGGCATCGCGCTCTATGGCGGCCAGCCGGTCACCGGGCATCCTAATCCGATGCGGCCGGTCGCGACCGCGGAGGCCCGAATCGTCCAGATCCGCTATGCACGGGCGGGAGAAACGGTCAGCTATGGCGCAACCGTCACCCTGCGCCGCGACACGATCATCGCGGCCTGCGCGGCCGGTTATGCCGACGGCTACCACCGGGCCGCATCCGGCGCCGGCGTTCCGCTCAGGAGCGGCGATGGGGCCGGCGCGTCCGGCTTCGTGGCGGGCCGCACGGTTCCGGTGCTCGGCCGCGTCACGATGGATGTGACCCTGTTCGACGTGACCGATTGCGGTGAAGGTGCTGTCGGACGCGGCGACTGGATCGAACTCTTCGGCCCTAACATCCCGCTCGACGAGGCCGCGCGCGCCGCCGGGACCATCTCCTACGAACTGCTGACGAGCCTCGGCGCGCGCTATCACCGACGCTACGTGGAAGCGGCCTGACCGTGGCGAAATCCAGAGTCCAGTTCGTCTGTCAGGCCTGCGGCGCCAGCCATGCGCGCTGGGCGGGCAAATGCGACGCCTGCGGCGAATGGAACACGCTGGTCGAAGAGGGAACACAGGCCGGCGGCATCGGCGGCGGACCGGCCTCGTTGCGTTCGGCGCGCAAGGGACGATCGGTCGCCCTCACCTCGCTGTCCGGCGAGATCGAGGATGCGCCGCGCATCGCCAGCGGCATCGCCGAACTGGACCGCGCGACCGGCGGCGGCTTCGTGCGCGGCTCGGCCCTGCTGATCGGCGGCGATCCGGGCATCGGCAAGTCGACGCTTCTGATGCAGGCGGCCGCCACGCTCGCCAAAAGAGGCAACCGGACCGTCTATGTATCCGGCGAGGAGGCGGTGGCGCAGGTGAGGTTGCGTGCCCAGCGGCTCGGTGCGGCCGACGCACCGGTCGAACTGGCCGCCGAGACCAATGTGGAGGACATCCTGGCCACGCTTTCGGAGGGAAGGCGCCCGGATCTGGTCATTCTCGATTCGATCCAGACCCTGTGGACGGACATGGCCGACTCCGCTCCGGGTACCGTGACCCAGGTCCGCGCCTCCGCCCAGGCGATGATCCGCTTCGCCAAGTCCACCGGTGCGGCCGTCGTGCTGGTCGGGCACGTGACCAAGGAAGGTCAGATCGCCGGCCCGCGCGTGGTCGAGCACATGGTCGACGCGGTGCTCTATTTCGAGGGCGAAGGCGGCCATCACTACCGCATCCTGCGCACCGTCAAGAACCGGTTCGGGCCGACCGACGAGATCGGCGTGTTCGAGATGGGCGATTCGGGCCTGCGCGAAGTGGCGAACCCGTCGGAACTTTTCCTCGGCGAGCGCAGCCAGAAGGCTCCCGGAGCGGCGGTCTTCGCGGGGATGGAGGGCACCCGCCCGCTGCTGGTCGAGATCCAGGCGCTCGTCGCCCCCTCCCCGCTCGGCACGCCTCGCCGTGCCGTCGTGGGATGGGACGGTTCGCGGCTTTCGATGGTGCTCGCGGTGCTGGAAGCGCATTGCGGCGTGCGCTTCGGACAGAACGACGTCTATCTCAACGTCGCCGGCGGCTACCGCATCGCCGAACCGGCCGCGGACATGGCCGTGGCCGCCGCGCTGGTGTCGTCCCTTGCCGGCCTTGCCCTTCCCGCCGATTGCGTCTATTTCGGCGAAATCAGCCTCTCGGGCGCCGTCAGGCCGGTCGCGCACATGGCGCAGCGGCTCAAGGAAGCGGAGAAGCTGGGTTTCGGCCGGGCCGTCTTTCCTGCCGGCGGCGACGAAACGGCAGGCATGGCGCTGGCTTCGGCATCGTTCCGACCGGCTTCGCTGGCCGACCTCGTCGCCCGCATCGCAGGGTCGAGACGAAGTCGCGAAACCGACGAGGGGAATTGACGCTAGGCTCGCCACGGAAAATCGTTCATGCCGATCACACTGCTTGACGGAATCGTCGTCGGCTTCACCCTGGTTTCGGCGATGCTGGCCATGGTCAGAGGCTTCTCGCGCGAAGTCCTTTCGATCGTGTCCTGGGTTGCCGCGGCCGCGGCGGCCTACTTCTTCCACCCGGCCGTGCTGCCCTATGTGCAGCCCTATATCGACAATGACACGCTGGCGCTCGCGGCAGCCGCGGCAATTGTGTTCTTCATCGCGCTGATCGTGGTGACCGTCATCACGATGAAGATCGCGGACTTCATCATCGACAGCCGCATCGGCGCGCTCGACCGGACGCTTGGTTTCCTCTACGGCGCGGCGCGGGGGCTTCTGGTCCTGGCGGTGGCGCTCCTGTTCTTCAACTGGCTCGTCGGCACGAACCAGCCCGCCTGGGTGGCCGAAGCCAAATCGCGCCCCCTGCTGGAATCGATCGGGGACAAAATCCAGAGCTACTTGCCGGACGACCCCGAAAACACCATCTTGGACAGGCTGGACAGATCCGATGGCGCCGAGGCGCCGGCCGATCCCGAACCGCCCGAGACGGTTCCGGCGAACGAATAGTCGAAGTCAGGGCGGCGTGCAGGCCGCCCTCTTGCGTTACGGCCCGACGCCGGAGACGAAGCCATGACCATTGCCACCGACATGATGGCCGACGAGGCCGACGATCACTTCCACGACGAGTGCGGCGTGTTCGGCATCTTCGGACGCCAGGACGCGGCCGCGATCGTGACGCTGGGGCTTCATGCCCTTCAGCATCGCGGCCAGGAAGCCGCCGGCATCGTCTCCTTCGACGGCACGCAGTTCCATGTCGAGCGGCATATCGGGCTGATCGGCGACAACTTCACCAAGCAGGCCGTGATCGACAGTCTGAAGGGCAGCCGCGCCATAGGCCACACCCGCTATGCGACGACCGGCGGCTCGGGCCTGCGCAACGTCCAGCCACTCTTCGCCGAGCTTTCCGAAGGCGGCATCGCGGTGGCGCACAACGGCAATATCACCAATGCGATGACCGTCCAGCGCCGCCTGCAGAAGGAAGGGGCGATCTTCTCCTCCACGTCCGACACCGAGACGATCCTGCATCTGATCGCCACCTCGAAGGAACGCGACACCAACGCGCGCTTCATCAATGCCGTGAGCCAGATCGAGGGGGCGTTCTCGCTGGTGGCCCTGTCGTCCAAGAAGATGATCGGATGCCGCGATCCGCTCGGCATCCGCCCGCTCGTGCTCGGCGATCTCGACGGAGCCTGGATCCTGGCGTCCGAGACATGCGCGCTCGACATCATTGGCGCGCGTTTCGTGCGTGATCTGAAGCCCGGCGAAATGGTCGTCGTCACGTCCAAGGGTATTGAAAGCTTCTTTCCCTTCGAACCGCGGCCCTCGCGCTTCTGCATCTTCGAATATGTCTACTTTGCCCGGCCCGATTCCTCGGTCGAAGGGCGCAACGTCTATGGCGTCAGGAAGCAGATCGGCGTGGAGCTGGCGCGCGAAAGCCCGGTAGATGCCGACCTCGTCGTGCCGGTCCCCGATTCGGGCACGCCGGCCGCCATCGGCTTCGCGCAGGAGGCCGGCCTGCCCTTCGAGCTCGGCATCATCCGCAATCACTATGTCGGCCGCACCTTCATCCAGCCGACCGATTCGATCCGGCACATGGGCGTGAAGCTCAAGCACAACGCCAACAGGCAGATGATCGAAGGCAAGCGCGTGGTGCTGGTCGACGATTCGATCGTGCGCGGCACGACGAGCCAGAAGATCGTGCAGATGGTTCGCGACGCCGGCGCGCGCGAGGTCCATATGCGCATCGCCTCACCACCGACGCGGGCGTCCTGTTTCTACGGCGTCGACACGCCGGAAACCGCCAAGCTGCTGGCCAGCCGCATGTCGGTGGAGGAGATGGCGGAGTTCATCCGCGTCGATTCGCTCACCTTCCTGTCGATCGACGGGCTGTACCGCGCCGTGGGCCACGCCGCGCGCAACATGGAGCAGCCGCAATTCTGCGATGCCTGCTTCACCAAGGACTATCCCACGCGTCTGCTCGACCATGAGGGCGCCGACAATGTTCGCCAGCTTTCGCTGCTGGCGACCAGGGGATAGTCTGGGACGTCACGTCCTTGCCAGATAGCCCAGACGCACCGCGAGGCGCTCGCCAGGGCCGTGGGCGGCCGCGAAGAGCAGGCCGGCCAGAAACGTGAAATGGTCGACGAAGAAGCCGAACTCGTACCACGCCTCCCATTTGTCCGGGCCGTGAAATGCAAAGGCCAGGAAGATCACATAGGCCCCCGCCAGTAACGCGGCTTCCGTGAAGAAGGCGCCGGTCAGGAAGGCCAGGACGAGACCCGTCTCGAAGATCGCGGCCAGCCAGGCCAGCAGCATGGGAAATGGAAAGCCGGCGCCCGCGATCTGTTCGGCGGTCATGCCCATGCCGGTGAACTTGAAGAAGGCCGCCATGGCGAAAGCGCCGGCAAAGATCAGCCGGCCGGCAAGTATCGCGATCGTTCTCATGCTGTGATCTCCCCTGATCCCGAGCGGCCCCTGGAGGGGCCTGTCAACCAAGGAACGTTCGTCACGGCCGGTTTCCGACCCGGCCATGAAAGAATCGCACGGCTTGCGCGCGAAGCCTCTCCGCCGGTGACAGCAAGGCCGGACGACGCTTGTGAAACCCTTCGCGCCCGGGCGCGTTTCAGCCCGATGATTTCCTCCATGCCCACCACGCTCGCCGCCGCCGCGGCCCTGCTCATGACCACCGTCGGAGTCGCTGCGCAGACCCCGCAATGGCAGACCTACTCCGACCCCGAATACGGCTACAGGATCGACATCCCGACCGATCTTCTGGAACCCGAGGACGGGCAGGACGGGCGGCTGGTATTTCGAGACCCGGCCGGTCCGGTCCAGCTTTCGGTCTATGCCGAGGAGAACCACGACCGTCTTCCCCTGTCGGAAGTGGCCGCGTCGCTGGAACGGTCGGAATGGATACGGGAGATCACCTATCGGCGCTCGGGCGCTTCATGGCTGGTGATTTCCGGCTACTACGATCTCGAGAGCGGCCGCGGCGCCGACCTCGTCTTCTATCTAAAGCTGATGATGAGCCCCGACCGCTCCCGCTACGCGGTCTTCGCCATCAGCTACCCCGAAGCCGAAAAGCCGCGATACGATCCTGTGGTCGAGCGGCTGGAAGACAGTTTCAGACCGCCTTCCTGAGCAGGGTTTCGCTCGTCCGGCATCCGGTCTATGGCATGCGCAGGTTCCACTGCGAGGCTTTCCATGACCGCTGCTCCTGACCTTTCCGGCCGAACCGCGCTGGTGACCGGCGCCTCGCGCGGCATTGGCTATCATCTGGCCAAGCAGATCGCCGCGGCGGGCGCGCATGTGATCGCGGTGGCGCGTACCGTGGGCGGGCTGGAGGAGCTCGACGACGAGATCAAGGCGGCCGGCGGCGCGGCAACGCTGGTGCCGCTCGACCTGGCCGACATGGCCGGCATCGACCGGCTGGGCGGCTCGATCCACGAACGTTGGGGCAAACTCGACATACTCGTGGCCAATGCTGGGGTGCTCGGCGTCATCGCCCCGCTCGCCCATGTCGAGGCCAGGGTGTTCGAGCGCACCATGACGATCAACGTGACGTCGACCTGGCGGCTGATCCGATCCGTCGACCCGCTGCTGCGGAAGTCGGACGCGGGGCGCGCCGTCGTCATGTCATCCGGCGCGGCCCATTCGGCCCGCGCCTATTGGGGGCCATACGCGGCATCCAAGGCCGCGGTCGAGGCCATGACGCGATCCTGGGCCGACGAGACCAAGAACACACCTCTCAGGGTCAACCTGGTCAATCCCGGCATCGCGCGCACGGCCATGCGCGCCCAGGCCATGCCTGGCGAGAACCCCGACGACGTACCGCATCCTTCCGAGGTCGCGGCGAAGATCCTGCCGCTCGCGTCACCGGACCTCACGGAGACCGGACTGATCTGGAACGTGGAAAGCGAACGCTTCACGGCCTGGCGGCGGCCCGCCTAGGCTCGGTTCCCTCCCTGGCTGTCGATTATCTGACTTTTCGATAATCACCTTGCTTGTTTTCTTGGCAATCGGTGGTCGACAAACAGTCGGACCGCGCCGATGCTTGCCGAAATTTAGTTGTGATTCCTTATCAACAGTCGTTTGACTTCGCAGTTGCGAAGGCGCAGGCCTTGCACTGCAATATTCGCCGAAAAGGGGACGGCAATGAGCGACCAGGACTTTCAGATCCGCACCATCGATCCAACCCTCTATAACGAGGACCTGGCGCCGCTGCCGCCCGGGAAACGCAAATGGGGCTGGTTCGAGATCTTCAATGTCTGGGCCAACGACGTTCAAAGCCTGTTTGGCTACACGCTGGCGGCGTCGCTGTTCCTGACCTACGGCCTCAACGGCTGGGCGGTTCTGGCCGCGATCATCCTGGCCGGCTTCATCGTGATGGTGCTTGTCAATCTGTCCGGCCGGCCGAGCGTGCGCTACGGAATCCCCTACCCCGTGATGGCCCGTGCGGCGATGGGCGTGCGCGGGGCGAATTTCCCAGCGATGGTGCGCGGCATCGTGGCCATCTTCTGGTACGGCGTGCAGACCTATTTCGCCTCGACGGCCGTGGCCTTGCTGCTCAATTCGTTGTTCGGTATCGGCGCCGACAGCGCCACTTTCCTCGGCATGACGGCGATCGGCTGGCTTTCCTATTTCATCGTGTGCGTGTTCCAGGTGGCCCTGTTCATGCGCGGCATCGACACGATCGCACGCTTCCTCAACTGGGCCGGCCCCATGGTGTATGTCGTCATGCTCGTGCTGATGATCGCGCTCTGGTGGCAGGCGGGCGGCGGACTGCTGGCCGCGGTCGGCGAGATATTCTCCGGCACCGGCGATTATGAGGGCACGTCGGTCACCGCCTTCATCGCGATCGTCGGCACGATGGTCGCCTACTTTGCCGCCGTCATAATCAATTTCGGCGACTTCTCGCGCTTCGTGAAGGACGAGGGCCAGATGCGGCTAGGCAATCTCGTCGGCCTCCCCGGAAACATCGCCGTGTTCTCGCTGATCGCACTGTTCGTGACGGCGGGAACGGTGGTCGTGTTCGGCGAGAGACTGACGAATCCGGCCGAGATCGTGGAGAGAGTCGACAGCCTGCTGCTGACGATCGTCGCGGCGGCAACCTTTTTCGCAGCAACCGTCGGCATCAACCTCGTGGCCAACTTCATCCCACCCGCATACGACCTTGCGAATCTGGCTCCGTCGAAGATTTCGGCCAAAACGGGCGGCGTCATCACTGCTGTCGTCGCCTTCTTCATCGGCGCGCTCTGGGTGTCGTTCATCAGCCAGATCGGGATCACCGGCTTCGTCGACACGCTGGGCGCGGTGCTGGCGCCTCTCTACGGCATACTGGTCGCCGACTACTATCTCGTGCGCAAGCAGCGCCTCGACATCCAGCAGCTGTTCTCGTCGGACGCCGGTGGCGCCTACTACTACGACAGCGGCTGGAACCTGAAGGCGCTGATCGCCTTCGCGATCGCGGCCGTGTTTTCGATCGCGACCGTCTGGCTCCCGGCCCTTTCGGCGCTGGCCGGCTTCGGCTGGCTAATAGGAGCAGCGCTCGGCGCGATCCTGCATGTGGCGATGATGAGGAACCATCCCGTCGTCGCGACAGCATAGCCGCGGCTACACGCGTAATTGAGTGGAGTTACCTCCCTCGTCGGGCCTACCCTGCCATTGCGGGAGGCCTGACGAGGGAGGAACGCCATGAAAAGCCGTCTCACGCTCGCAATCGCCCTGGCGGGAGGCATCGCATTCGCCGCGCATGCCCAGGACAATTCCATGAGTTTTTTCGTTACCAGCGCCGGGCCTGGCAGCGGCGCGGACCTCGGCGGGCTTGAAGGCGCCGACGCGCATTGCACCGCACTTGCCGAAGCGGCTGGCGTCACCGGCAAGACCTGGCGGGCCTACCTGTCCACGTCCGAGGAGAATGCGCGCGACCGGATCGGCTCGGGGCCCTGGCACAACGCCAATAGCGACAGGATCGCCGACGACGTCGCGTCGCTGCACTCCGACGCCAACGCGATCTCGAAGGAAACGGCGCTCGACGAGAACGGCCAGACGGTCAACGGACGCGGCGACAGCCCCAACCGCCATGACATCCTCACCGGATCCAATCCCGACGGCACCGCGCACGAGGCGACCTGCGAAAACTGGACCGCGTCCGGCGATGGCAGCGCCATGGTCGGGCACCATGACCGCATGGGCCTCGACGATTCGGATGCGGCCAAGTCCTGGAATTCGTCACATCCCTCGCGAGGCTGCAGCCAGGAAGCTCTGCAAGGCACGGGCGGTGACGGCCTGTTCTACTGTTTCGCGGCGAACTGACTTCAGTTCAGCGGCCACACGATCATCAGGAGCGGCACCGCGCAGATCACGACCAGGATCGACAGCGGCAGGCCGAGCCTCGGATAATCGGTGAAGCGGTAGCCGCCGGGAGCGAGCACCAGCATGTTCGACTGATGGCCGATGGGGGTGAGGAAGTCGCATCCTGCCCCGATCGCCACGCCCATGAGGAAGGCCTCAGGCCTGTAGCCCAGGCCGCTGGCGAACGCGACCGCGACCGGTGCCATGACGAGCACGGTCGCGGCGTTGTTGAGGAAAGGCGTGACGGCCATCGCTGCCACGATGATCAGCGCGAGCGCGCCCCATGCGGGCATCACCGACGCCATGTCGGCAAGGCCCGCACCGATCATGTCCGTGACCCCGGTTCGCGACAGCGTTTCCGATACCGGAATCAGCGCAGCCAGCATGACGAGGATCGGGCCATCCAGCGCGGAATAGACCTCGCGGATCGGAACGGCCTTGATCGCCACCATGGAAACCGCGGCGGCGAAGAAGGCGACCGCCACCGGCACATAGCCAGTCGCCGTGGCAAGCATGGCCACCAGAAGGATTCCAAGCGGCAGTAACCCCTGGCGTACGCTGCCCAGACGTATCGGGCGCGCCGCCAATGGCAGGAGGCCGAGTTCGCGGAGCGTTTCGGGTATGGCGTTTCGCGCGCCCTGCAGCAATATGACGTCGCCGGCCTGAAAGCGTGTGTCGGCGAGCCGATCCTTGATGCGCTCGCCCCTGCGCGACAGCGCCAGCAGATTGACGTTGAAACGGTGATAGAGCGCAAGGCGGCGCGCGGAAAGTCCGCGCAGAATCGATTGCTCCCCGATGACCGCTTCGATCGTCTCGATGTCGCCGTCGTCCTTCTCCTTCTTCAAGGGCCGACTTTCGGCCAGCTTCAGCTTTCCGCCGGCCACGACTTTCTCGAGCGCCTCATGGTCTCCCTCGATAAGGAGAATGTCGCCCTCCTTCAGCACGGCATCCGGCAGAGGGCTGACGCGCATGTCTTCGGAGCGCAGCAGCGAGGTGATTCTGGCCGCGCCCTCGGTCGATTTCAGAAGATCGGAGATCGTCTTGCCGAGGGCCGTGCTTTCGGCCGTGACGCGCGCCTCGGCCATATAGTTCTTGATGTCGATAGCCTCGTCGAGCGAGGCATCGACGCGCTCGCGCTTCGGCAGCAGCCAGTAGAAAAATGTCAGGAAGATGCAGCCCATCACGGTCAGCCCAGCTCCGACCGGCGTGAAGTCGAACATGCCGAAGGGCTCGCCGCCGAGTTGCTGGCGCATCTGCGAGACGATGATATTGGGCGAGGTGCCCACGAGCGTCATCAGTCCGCCCAGAAGGGACGCGAAGGCCATGGGCATGAGGAAGACCGAGGGCGAGACTTTCGAGCGCCTGGCGAACTGGAACGCGATCGGGATCATGATCGCCAGCGCGCCGATATTCTTCACGATCGCCGACATCACGGCGACGATGACCACCAGAAGCAGGATCTGGATACGCACATTGGCGAGGTCGGGCACAAAGCGCTGAATGGCCACTTCCATGATGCCCGACCGGGCGACGCCGGCCGAAACCAGAAGCGCGGAGCCAACAATGATGACGATGTCGTCGGAAAATCCGCTGAAGGCTTCGTCGAAAGGAACCAGTCCGAACAGCAGGCCAGCCAGCAGTGCCCCCGCCGCCACGAGATCGTAGCGATAACGACCCCAGACGAACACCGCCATCATGGCGACGATGATCGTGCAGGAAAGGATCTGGTCGGTCGTCATGAATCGTGGCGTCCCTCGGTCACCGGAGCAAGCCGGCAACTCCCCTCAACGGGAAAGTCGGTACCCTCGTTTCGCGGCCGCGAAAAGAAAATCCGTTCTACGCGGTCACCTGGCCAAGGTCGAAAGCACGGGTTTCGTGGCCAGCGTTTGGAACACGACACAATAGCGTTCCGTCAGCTTCAGCAGCGTATCGATGCGCTCGCGCGGCTCGTCCGTGTCGAGATCGAAGGTCAGCCGGATCGCGGAAAAGCCGACCGGCGTCTCCTTGTCGACGCCCAGTGTGCCGCGAAAGTCGATATCGCCTTCAGCAGAGATACGGGCATCGCCGAGTCGGAATTCCAGCGCGGTGGCCACGGCCTTGAGCGTGACGCCGGCGCAGGCGACCAGCGCTTCGAGCAGCATGTCTCCCGAGCACAGCTCCTGCCCGGACCCGCCGGTCGCGGGGTGCAGGCCCGCAACCGCGAGCGCGCGACCGGTCTCCACCTTGCAGGAAATCCCCTCGCCGATCGATCCGCTGGCGCTCAGGGTTATCCGGCCGGCATCCGGGCTTTCCTTCAATCGCGCCTTGATCGGCGCCTGCAACTGCTTGAGCGTGTCGGCATCCATTGGTCGACTCCTTTGCTCCGCCGCGCCGGCAACGGTTCCGGTCGTTTGATTTCGAGCAGGCCCTTCCTAAATGGAACCCATGAAAGCACCAAAACACAACGGGAGGAAGGAAGCGATGGGCCCCTCGATACGGCTCGGGGTCGCGGCGGGCATCGCCACGGTGGTCGCGCTTTCTCCGCTCGCAGCGCTCGCGCAATATGCACCCGGCACGCAGGGCGCCAGCACGCCGATTCCGTCGATCGACAGACGCGTGCTCGACCTCGAACTTTCGACGCAGCGCGCGATCCAGCGCAGGGCTCTCGAACAGCAGCGGCATCGCCTTGATCGCGCCGAAGACCGGTTCATGAACGCGCAGCGTTCCTCCAAGCAGCACGTCCCTGTCGTGAGACCGAGCTGCCGATCCGGCGGCAGTCGGCTGACCCGCATGTGCTGATCAGTCCTTCTCCACCGGCGAACTGACCTCCTCGCGCTCCCTGGCCTCCTCGCGCTCCATGCGCTTGGCATAGGCGCGGAACGAAAGCGGCAGGAAGACCAGATAGGCGATCACACCGGCCGCCATCACGTGCCAGGGATAGGATGCAAGCAGCAGGACGAACAACACCACGCCCAGCAGGATCGGAATGACGAGATCGCGCTTGACCCGCTGTCCCCAGGTCTTCGCGGACCAGACCGGCAACCGCGACACCAGAAGAAAACCGATGAGAACGGTATAGGCGGACGCGATCCAGGCGGCGGCGACACTCGGCTGGAGACCCAGGAAGCCCAGATAGACCGGCAGCATGACCAGCACGGCGCCTGCCGGAGCCGGCACCCCGACGAAATATTCCGTCTGCCAGATCGGCCGCTTGGCATCCTCCTCCAGCACGTTGAAGCGGGCGAGCCTCAGGCCGCATGCGATGGCGAACAGAACCGCGGCGATCCACCCCGCCGATCCTGCCTGGTCGAGCAGAAAGGCGTAGAGCACCAGCCCCGGGGCGACGCCGAAATTGACGATGTCGGCCAGCGAATCCATCTGCGCGCCAAACTTCGAGGTGGCCTTCAGCATGCGCGCCGCCCGGCCGTCGATGCCATCGAGGAACGCGGCGAACAGCACCAGCGCCACCGCCATCTCGAAGCGGTGCTCGAAGGCCAGCCGGACGCCCGTCAGGCCGGCGCAGATCGCCAGGATTGTGATCAGATTGGGCAGCACCATACGCAGCGGAATTTCGCGGATGCGCGGGCCGCCGGAGCCATGCGGCTCGAAGGGAGGGAAAACGCCGAACATCGTCACGAGACCTTGACGCGCGGGGCTTCGGCGCCCTCGCGCGCCTCAGCGATGATCGTCTCGCCCGCCACGGCCAACTGCCCGACCGCGACCTTCGCGACCGCTCCTTCGGGCAGGTAGACGTCCAGGCGGCTGCCGAAGCGGATCAGGCCGAACCGTTCGCCGACGGTCAGGTCGTCGCCGGGCTCGGCGAAACAGAGGATCCGCCGCGCGACCAACCCCGCGATCTGTACGACGGCCAGCCGCCCGACGGGGCTGTCGATGACCAGCCCATTGCGCTCGTTCTCGGCGCTGGCCTTATCCAGTTCGGCGTTGAGAAAGCGTCCGGGCCGATGTTCGACGCGGACGATCCGCCCGCGCACCGGCGCGCGGTTCACGTGGCAGGAAAAGACGTTCATGAACACCGAGACGCGCATCATCTCGTCCGAGCCGAGGCCGAGCTCCCGAGGCGGCACGGCCGGATGGACCGAGGAGACGATGCCGTCGGCCGGCGAAATCACGAGGCTGTCGTCAAGCGGGGTGACACGTTCCGGATCACGGAAGAAATAGGCGCACCAGGCTGTCAGGATCGCGCCGATCCAGAACAGGAACTGCGAGAAGAGCAGAAGCAGCAGCGAAACCAGCGCAAAGCCGGCCACGAATGGCCAGCCTTCCCGATGGATGGGCACGAATGTGCGCCTGATGGTATCTGCAAGGCTCATGGACGCTCGGCCGGTTCCTGAAATTTGGGCCTTGCTTAGCCCATGGGATTGTCCGGAGCAACGCGGCGCCGACGATCACGTTCCCTCGGCGATCTCCGGCGTGCGCCTGCGGACCACGACGCCGAGCTCATCGGTCTCGCGCGCGATCCGCAGCCGCTCCTCGGCCTCGCTCGCCTCGCGCTGGCGGTCCCACATGGCCGCATAGAGGCCGCCTTGCGCCAGCAGGTCGCCGTGATTGCCGCGCTCGGCGATCTGGCCGTCCCGCAACACGATGATCTCGTCGGCGCTGATGACCGTGGACAGGCGATGCGCGATCACCAGCGTGGTGCGCCCCCTGGAGACGAGGTCCAGCGCGGCCTGGATCTCGCTTTCGGTATGGCTGTCCAGCGCGGAGGTCGCCTCGTCGAGGATCAGGATGGGCGGCGCCTTGAGGATGGTGCGCGCGATCGCCACGCGCTGCTTCTCGCCACCCGACAGCTTGAGCCCGCGCTCGCCCACCATCGTCTTCATGCCGTCGGGCAAGGTGTCGATGAAGTCGCTGATCTGGGCCAGGTCGGCGGCACGGCGCACCTCCTCGTCGCTGGCGGACGGGCGACCGTAGCGGATATTGTAGCGGATCGTGTCGTTAAACAGCACGGTATCCTGCGGGACCATGCCGATGGCGGCGCGCAGGCTTTCCTGCGTGACATCGCGCACGTCCTGGCCGTCGATCCTGATCGCGCCCGACTGGATGTCGTAGAAACGGAACATCAGCCGCGAGATCGTGGATTTTCCGGCTCCGGAAGGCCCGACGACCGCGACGGTCTTGCCGGCCGGTATCTCGAAGGAAATGCCTTTCAGGATGGCGCGGTTCGGGTCGTAGGCGAAATGGACATCCTCGAAGGTCACGCGTCCTTCGGACACGACCAGCGGCTTTGCGTGGGCGCGATCCTCGACCTCCGGCTTGACGTCGAGAAGCTCGAACATGTTCTCGATGTCGGTCAGGCCCTGCCTGATCTCGCGATAGATGAAGCCGATGAAATTCAGCGGGATCGAAAGCTGCATGAGCATGGCGTTGATGAAGACGAAATCGCCGAGCGTCTGCGTGCCGCGCGTGACTTCCCAGGCGGACAGTCCCATCGCCGCCGCCATGCCCAGCCCGAAGATCAGGCCCTGGCCGAAATTGAGCCAGCCGAGCGAGGTCCAGGTCTTGGTCGCGGCCTCCTCGTAGCGCGCCATCGAGCGGTCGAAGCGCTCGGCCTCCATGGTCTCGTTGCCGAAATACTTCACGGTCTCGAAGTTCAGCAGCGAGTCGATGGCCTTGGTGTTGGCCTCGGTGTCGGAATCGTTCATCTCGCGGCGAATGGCGATACGCCAGTCGCTCGCCTTGACCGTGAACCATGTGTAGAGCCACACTGTCACCGCGATGATGGCTACATAGATCCAGCCATAGGCGACGGCGAAAATGACCGCCGTCAGGGCAAATTCGAGGAAGGTCGGGAGCGTATTGAGGATCGTGAAGCGCACGATCGCCTCGATGCCCTTCACGCCGCGCTCGATGATCCGCGACAGGCCCCCGGTGCGCCGCTCCAGATGGAAACGCAGAGACAGGTCGTGCATGTGCACGAAGGTCTTGTAGCCAAGCTGCCGCACGGCGTACTGCGCCACCTTGGCGAACAGTGCGTCGCGCAACTGGTTGAAGCCAAGCTGCACGACGCGCACCGCGTTATAGGCCAGAACGAGCATGACCGGCGCGATCAGGATGCCCGGAATCCAGGCGGCCGGCGCCAGTTCGCCATCGAGCGCGTCGGTCGCCCATTTGAAGAAATAGGGAACCAGCATCAGAACCAGCTTGGCGACGACGAGAAACACCGTCGCCCAGGCCACCCTGCTCTTCAGGTCGGGCCGGTCGGAGGGCCACATATAGGGCCACAGGTTGACAAGCGTCTGGAATGTCGAGCCGGAATCGCCGGAAACGGTCTTGGCCACGATAGGACTTTCTTTCTCGTCAGCGCGGAGCGCAACAGAAGCGGACGAGATCGTCGAGATCGCGCGACAGCTCGGTCAGCGCCGCACGGTCGAGCGCGTAGCGCGACCGCGGACGCTCGGGCCGGTAGGTGACCAGCCCCGCCTCCACCAGGATCTTCAGATGCTGCGAGACGGTCGACTGCGCCAGGTCGAGCCGCTCGACCACGTCCTTGCAGCAGCAGGCATCACGGCAGGCGAGATGGCGCAGGATTTTGAGCCGCGCGGGATGCGCCAGGGCCGCGAAGCGCGGCGCCGCATCGAGACCTTCCTTGATCGGTTCCGCAAGTACGTTCATCGTCCATCGTCGATAAACGATGAACGATGCCAGATCAAGAGAAATCCTGCGTCGATGACCGGATTGCGGTCATCGTAAAGCCGGCGGGACGTTTCGCGGCTATTGGAGGCGTTCGGTCGCGGTGGTCGCCTGGTCGCCGATCGTCGACAGATCGGCCTTCTCGCCTTCGTCGGTCTCGACTGGAACCTTGAAGACCTGACCCGGCCAGATGAGATCGGGATCGGCGATCTGGTCCTGATTGGCCAGATAGATGGTCGAATAGCGGACGCCGCGGCCATAGACTCGTCGGGAAATCCGCCACAGCGTGTCGCCACGGCGGATGATAACCGCACTTTTGACCGGCTCCAGCCGGGGAGAAAGCGTTTCGCCAGACCGCGGCGCCTCGGTCGGGATCGTCGCCGCGGCAACCTCCTGTCCTGCGGGTGCCGACCGGGGCCGCGCCTCCTCCGAGACGACCGGGCGGGACGGCGCCGCATCATCGCGGGACGAAGGCGCGGCGGTTCTTTCGCCGTCTGTCGAGGCGCCGGCTGCCTCCCCGGGCTGGATCGAGACGGACCCTTGCGGCGCCGGGGTGAGCACGGGCGCCGGCGACGGCTCTTCACCGCTGCCGGCATGGTCGGCACTGACCTGCCCGGCGACGGTTTCGTCCACCCGTCCCGCGACTTCCTGGCGAGATGGGACAGGTTGCGAAGCTTCGGCGTCATCCACGGCCGGCGCGGCTTCATCGGCCGCATCACGTGTCGCGGGCGCGACGGCGGCGACAAATTCGCCTTCCTCGCGCGCGAAGGGCACGGCCGCCCTGGCGAGCACCGCGGCCTGGTCGTCGGCCAGCATGTCGGCCCGCACGATATAGTCGCCGACCGGCATATCCCGCTCGGCCTCGATCAGGAAACGGCCCGCCTGAGACGCACGCGCTTGCCCGAGCAGTATCTCGTTCGCATAGATGCGCACGATGCGCCCGGCTTCGGCCTCGCCCGCCACGAAGACGCGCCTGCCCTCGATCTCGACCGCCTGGATGGCCACCTGGCTCGCGGCGGCCTTGTCGGGAGCCGGCTGTCTGGCGGGAGCGGCCTCTTCAGCGACCGGCTCGCCGGCGGCTTCGCGCGACTCGTTTCGATCCCCGGCATCACCGGGCTGGACCGCCGCCTGACGTTCCCCGGCGGCGTCATCGCCGCCCGCCGCCGTTTCCTCGGCTTCGTCCCGCTGGGGAGAGGCATCCTCGACCCTTTGCCCCTCCGAGGGCTCGGCCTGCTCGTCCTGACGGCTGGTTGCGGACGGGTCCGACAGGGCGACCTGGTCGTCAACGTCCCCGTCTTCGGATGCGTCGGCATCCGCCGTCTGCGACGAGGCGCCGTCATCCCTGCCGTCATCGCGCGCGATTGGAGCCTCGACAACCGGATCGGCGGCATCCGCCACATCAGCGGCATCACCAGCGCCCTCGGCGGCCGGTTCAGCCTCCGTACCTGCCTGCTGCGCCCCGCCTTCGGTCCTGGCACGGGGCGTCGTGATCAGCCGGCTCGCCTCGCCCGGCGCTTCGACCAGCGCCAGCACATCTCCATCGGGCGAATCGGGCACCGACACGATCGCGGTCTCGGCCGACATGGCCACGTGGTCCGTGCCGGTGGCACGCAGGACGATCTGATAGTCGCCGGGTTCGAGCGGCTCTTCGAGCACCGCGGCGAAATCGCCGGTGGGGCCGGCGACAGCCTTCCCGATCACCTTGGAGCCGGCGATGATGTCGATCGTCGAACCGGCGGGCGCGGTGCCGGCGAATACGGTCGATCCGTCCGGCTCGACCCTGACAAGATCGAATGTCGGAGGAACGGCGTCTTGCCGCGCCTCCTGCCCGGCGGGCGATGCGTCGTTCGCCGCCTCGTCCTCGGACATTGCCTGTCCGGTCGCGGCGTTTTCCCGCGCCTCGTCACGATCCGCGGCGACGGGGCGGTCACCCTTGCCGGTGGCCTGGGCCGCATCGGCGGCTTCCCCCTCGCCCCCCGGCGAGTGCGAAGCCTCGATGGGCGCCGGCTCCCCCGCCGGACCGAGGAAGCGGTCGAACATGCCCGACAGATATGCGCCCACCGCAATCGCCGCGACAGCCGTCGTCGTAAAAAGTGTCGCCCTTACAATATCCAAGGGACCGATTCCTCGCCCCGAATGAGCCGCCTAAGCTCGATGTAGCCTTTTTGTTCGCATCTCACAAGGAATGTGAGACCGTCTGCCGGTGTGAACTTGACGCAGTCGCGTCAGCCGGCCCAATGGTCTCATGTCCAAGATTCGATCCGTCTGCGTCTATTGTGGCTCATCCCCCGGCCGTAGCCCGGCCTATGTCGAAGCCGGACGCGAACTCGGCCGGTCCATTGCGCGCCACGGGATCAGGCTCGTCTATGGCGGCGGCGCGCGCGGCGTGATGGGAGCCGTCTCGGCCGGCACGCGCGAGGCCGGCGGGTCCGTGACGGGCATCATTCCGGCATTCCTGGTGCGCAAGGAATCAGCCGAGGACACGTTGGACGCGCTCGACGAAGCGATCGTGGTGGACACGATGCACCAGCGCAAGCAGGCCATGTTCGACCGGTCCGACGCATTCATCGCGTTGCCCGGCGGCCTGGGAACGCTGGAGGAGATCGTGGAGATCATGACCTGGGCGCAGCTCGGGCATCATGAGAAGCCGATCGTGTTCGCCGATATCGGCGGGTTCTGGTCGCCCATGTCGACCCTGCTCGAACGGATGAACGCGGAAGGCTTCATTCATGCCGGCAATCGCGTGCGCCCTATCGTCGTGGCGCAGGTCGACCAGATCGTGCCGGCGATCCTGGCCGCGGCCCCTGGCGCTTTGCACGAGGGCCACGACGCCGTGATCGAGAAAATGTGACGCCCGCAGCGGGCGCGGCGGGTTAGGAAGGACGATGGCCATACCATTCAGACGCACGCTCGCCGCCCTGCTGCTGCTCCTCCTCCCGCTTCCCGCCGATGCGGCCGACGGATCGGACCCGGTGCAACTGGGTCCCCGGCCCTTCTTCCTCGTCGAGGACATGGACGACGGGCCGCTCAAGGAACGTCTGCGGCAGTGCAAGGCCGGTCCGTTCAGCCGCTCGGCCTTTTCGATAGCCCATCGGGGCGCGCCGCTCATGTTTCCGGAGCACACACGCGAAAGCTACGAGGCCGCGCATCGCATGGGAGCGGGCGTTCAGGAATGCGACGTGACCTTCACCAAGGACCGCGAGCTGGTCTGCCGGCACTCCCAATGCGACCTGGCGACCACCACCGACATATTGCTGCATGACGATCTGGCCGCGAAATGCTCGGTGCCGTTCCGCGCGGCGTCCGGTGGGATGAAGGCGCAAGCCACCTGCTGCACCTCCGACATCACGCTGGCCGAATTCCGCCGGTTGAAGGGCAAGATGGACGCCTCCGATCCCGATGCGACCACACCCGAGGAATTCGTCGGTGGCACCGCGTCCTGGCGCACCGATCTCTACGCCTCGCGCGGCACGCTGATGACGCACGCCGAATCGATCGAACTGTTCAAGTCGTTCGGCGCCAGGATGACGCCCGAGCTCAAGGAGCCAGAAGTCTCAATGCCGTTCGATGGCGATTTCACGCAGGAGGCCTATGCCGACAAGCTGATCGCCGAATATGAGGCGGCCGGCGTCGCGCCGGCGGACGTCATGCCGCAATCCTTCAATCTCGACGACGTGCGGCACTGGATAGCGAACCATCCCGATTTCGGCCGCAACGCCATCTATCTCGACGGGCGTTACGGTCGCGGCGGCCTCGATCCGGAGCGGGAGGCGACCTGGGCCCCCTCCATGGTGGAACTCGCCGAAGCCGGCGTCACCACGCTCGCGCCGCCGCTCTGGGTGCTGGTCAGGCCGGGCGAGGACGGGAAGCCGGAGCCGTCGGCCTATGCACGGGCAGCGAAAGCGGCCGGCCTCGACCTGATCGCATGGTCGCTCGAGCGATCGGGTCCCCTGACCGGAGGCGGTGGATGGTTCTACCAGTCGATCGGCGACATCACCGACAACGACGGCGACGTCTACGAGCTGCTCGACGCGCTCGCCAACGAGGCCGGCGTCCGCGGCGTGTTCTCCGACTGGCCGGCTACGACGACCTATTTCGCCAACTGCTTCGGCCTCGATTAGGGGATTAGGCCGTCGCCCTGAGATCGGCCGTCCAGCGGCCGGCGCGGCGCGCCTCGTCCTCGTGCCCTTCCTCGCGGAAGGTCTCCGCCAGCGCGGCCTCGTACCATTGCACCAGCGCCGGACGGGCCAACATGCGCGAGACGTACCGATCGGCCTCGCCACCGAGCGTCAGGCCGTAGGTCTGGCAGCGAAAGACCACCGGCGCGAAGAAGGCATCGACCGCGGTGAATTCCACGCCCGCCAGAAAGGGCCCGCCGAAGCGCGCCAGCCCCTCGTTCCACAGGGCGCCGAGACGGTCGATATCGGCCGTCAGCTGTGGCGGCCGCTCGGCGAGATCCACGCGAATGCCGCAGTTCATGGTGCAGATGACGCGCAGGGTCGTGAACGAGGAATGCATCTCGGCGCAAGCCGACCGCGCCCAGGCGCGCGCGATACCGTCTTCGGGCCACACGCCGACATGTCGCTCGGCCAGATACTCCACGATGGCGAGCGAATCCCACACGGTCACCTCGCCTTCGCGCAATGCCGGGACCCGCCCGCTCGGAGAGAAAGGCAGATAGGTCGACCGGCTGTTACCCCCCGGAAACGGGATCAGTCGTTCGGTGAAGGGAATGTCCAGCGCCCTCATCAGCACCCAGGGCCTGAGCGACCAGGACGAGTAGTTCTTGTTGGCGATGACGAGTTCGTACATGCGGTCAGCCCTTGGCAATGGCGGCCCTGTGCTCCGCCAGCATCGACCAGGTGTAGATGGCAAGCGCCGACCAGATCAGCATGAAGGCAATGAGCTTCGTTCCACTGAACGGTTCGCGGAAGATGAAGACCGCGAACAGGAAGATCATGGTCGGCGCTATGTACTGCATGATGCCGATGGTCGACAGCCTGAGCAGCTTGGCGCCGTTCGCGTAAAGAATGAGGGGTACGGCGGTGATGAAACCGGCGAGAAGCAGCAGCCAGACGTCGGCCATGCCCGTGCCGCCGAAATGGCCCATCCCGCCAAGTTGCAGCCATACGATGTAGGCCCCCGCGAACGGCGTCAGCAAAAGCACTTCCAGAAAGAAGCCCTGCGCGGGCCCGATCGGCAGCGTCTTCTTGAACAGCGCGTAAAAACCCCATGAGATGCACAGCGCCAGCGAAACCCAGGGCAGACCGCCGGCCTCCCAGGTGAGCACCACCACCGCGCACACCGCCAGCGCGATCGCGGCCATCTGCGCGCGCGACAGCCGCTCGCCCAGCACGACGGCGCCAAGGAAGATCGAGAAGAGCGGATTGATGTAATAGCCGAGCGCGGTCTCCAGCGCCCGGTCCGCCGCGATCGCCCAGACATAGACGCCCCAGTTGATCGTGATGATGGAGGCCGTCAGCGCGCCCATGGCGAGCGTGCGTGGCGAGCGCAGCGCCGCCCCGATGTCGCCTGTGCGCCGCAGCAGCAGAAGAAGCAGGCCCGCCAGCGGCACCGACCAGACGATGCGGTGGGCGACCACTTCCACGGCCGGAACATGCCCCACCGCCTTCATGTAGAAGGGCAGGAAACCCCAGAACAGATAGGCCGACAGGGCAAACAGAAAACCCGGCAGCGTATCTCCGCCCGGCTCTGTCTTGGGCGGGATGACGGCAAGTCGGGTTTCGGGCGCGGACATGGCGCCTGAATGGACCATTCGCGCCGCCAAGGCCAATCGAAAGCCTTGATGGATCAATCAAACGGCGCTGAATGGTGCAATCGGCGGCCGCTATTCGGCCGCGACGAGCCCGGCCAGTTCGCGATTCTTCATCAGCTTGTAGACGATCGAATCCATCAGCGCCTGAAACGAGGCGTCGATGATGTTCTCGGACACGCCGACGGTCCACCAGCGCGCGCCGGTGGAATCCTGCGATTCGATCAGGACGCGCGTGATCGCCTCGGTGCCGCCATTGAGGATGCGCACCTTGAAATCCACCAGCGACAAATCCTCGATCTCGTCCTGGAACTTGCCGAGGTCCTTCCTGAGCGCGATGTCGAGCGCGTTGACGGGACCGTCGCCCTCGGCCACCGACATTTTCTCCTCGCCGTCGACCAGCACCTTCACGATGGCTTCCGACACGGTCTTGAGAATGCCATTGGCGTCGAAGCGACGCTCGACCATGCAGCGGAAGCTCTCGACCCGGAAGAAGTCGGGCACCGTGCCCAGCGTCCGCCTCGCGAGAAGCTCGAAACTGGCATCGGCGCCCTCATAGGCGTAGCCCTGCGCCTCGCGCTCCTTGACGGTGGCGATCAGCGTGTCGAGCCGGTGATCGGCCCTGGCGACTTCGATCCCGCGCCGCTTGAGCTCGGCGATGAAGTTCGACCTGCCGCCCTGGTCGGAGATCATGACCTTGCGCGAATTGCCGACCGCCTCCGGCGCGACATGCTCGTAGCTCCTCGGCTCCTTGATCAGCGCCGAGGCATGAATGCCGGCCTTGGTCGCGAAGGCCGACGTGCCGACATAGGGCGACTGCGGCGCCGGCGCGCGGTTGAGAAGTTCGTCGAAATTGCGCGACAGGCGCGCCAGCCCCGCGAGCGCGTCGGCCGTCACGCCGGTCTCGAACCGATCGGCCCAGGCCGGCTTGAGCATCAGCGTCGGGATCAGGGTGACGAGATTGGCGTTGCCGCAGCGTTCGCCGATGCCGTTGAGGGTACCCTGGATCTGGCGCACGCCGGCATCGACGGCGGCCAGTGAATTGGCCACGGCCTGGCCGGTGTCGTCATGGGCGTGGATGCCGAGCCGGTCGCCCGGCACGCCCGCCGCGATGAGCGCCTCCACGATGGCGCGGATTTCGGCCGGCTGCGTGCCGCCATTGGTGTCGCACAGCACAACCCAGCGTGCGCCCGCCTCATGCGCGGCTTTCGCGCAGGCCAGTGCGTAGCCGGGATTGGCCTTGTAGCCGTCGAAGAAATGCTCGCAATCAACCATCGCCTCGCGGCCGGCGGCAATCGCGGCCTCGACCGAGGCGCGGATGGCGTCGAGATTCTCCTCATTGGTGCAGCCGAGCGCCAGCTTGACATGGTAGTCCCAGCTCTTGGCGACATAGCAGATCGCGTCCGCCTTCGCCTGGACGAGCGCCGCGATGCCGGGATCGTTCGACGCCGACACGCCCACGCGCTTGGTCATGCCGAAGGCGACGAAGGCGGCGCGGCTCGTTCGCTTGTGCCCGAAAAAGGCCGTATCGGTCGGATTGGCGCCTGGATAGCCGCCTTCCACGTAATCGATGCCGAACTCGTCCAGCATCGACGCGATCTGGATCTTGTCCTCGACGGAAAAGTCGATGCCCGGCGTCTGCTGACCGTCACGCAGCGTCGTGTCGAAGAGGTAGAGACGTTCGCGGGTCACTGCGGATTCTCCGGCGGCCATTGATCGGTGTCGTGGTCGGGATGCTGATAGGACACGAGACGGGCGAGATAGCTCGCCTGCGTCACGTCCTCCATGGTGTCGTGGCCCGGCAGGGTGTGCAACGTGTCCACATAGGGAAGCTTTCCCTCCATGCCCCACTGGATGCGCGGGGCGAACTCTTCCGGATGATCGAAGGCGCCGATCGCCAGCGCGATCCCGTCGGGGGCCTCGAAGGTGAGCGGCGTGCCGCAATCAGCGCAGAAGCCGCGCAGCACATGGTTGGAAGAGGCAAAGCGCTTCGGCTCGCCGCGCGTCCATTCGAGCTTTGCCCCTTCCACTGAGACCAGCGGCGCGTAGAAGCTGCCGAATGCCTTCTGGCACATGCGGCAATGGCAGATGGAAGGCCGCCCCACTGCGCCCTCAACGCGGAACCTGACCGCGCCGCACTGGCAGCCTCCGGTGTAGACAGGGCGATTGTCGAGGCTCATGAGCCCTCCCCGCCGGGCGGATGATGGCAGACCGCCTCGATATTGTTGCCGTCGGGATCGAAGACGAAGGCGCCGTAATAGTGCTCGTGATAATGCGGGCGCGGGCCAGGCGCTCCGTTGTCGCGCCCGCCAGCCGCCATCGCGGCCGTATAGAAAGCGTCGACCTCGGCGCGGTTGGCGGCCACGAAAGCATAGTGACGACCGGGGCCGGTTCCGGTTTCCTCGGTGAGCCAGAAATCCGGCTTGTGCCGGCCATAGCCGCCGACCTTGGCGCCGCCCGTATACTCCTCCGGTACCATCATGAGCAGCTTCGCCCCCAGCGGCGCCAGGGCCGCATCATAGAACGTCTTGGACTTTTCCCAGTCCGTCACCGGAATGCCCGTGTGGTCGATCATGGATGGGTCTCCTCATCGTGGTGTCCGCTTGCCTGGCACGCCGCATCGGCTTCTGTCAGGCCGGTGGAAACGACGACATGCGCGCATAGGCCGTCGATGTCGCGCAGTACATCTTCGTTCTTGCGCATCTTGCGCGCATTCAGGCGGTTTTGACGGGGCACAGGACGATGATTCAGACCACCCCTCTGGCCTGCTGGCCATCTCCCCCTCAAGGGGGGAGATTACTCGCGGCACGAGCCCCGCGTTTCCGGCAACGTTGGCGCTGAACGGCCGCTGCAAGCTAGGCTGATCTCCCCCCTTGAGGGGGAGATGGCCGGCAGGCCAGAGGGGGGTGAAACAGGGGCCTACACTCACCGCCTCACCTCCCATGTCGTGACGCGTTCGCCGGTCTCGGGATCCTTGCCGTCCTTGAGCTGTATGCCCTGCTCGAGCAGCTCATCGCGAATGCGGTCGGCCTCGGTCCAGTTCTTCTCGCGGATGAAGGCGAGGCGTTCCGCCACCATGTCGCGAAGGAGTATCTCCTCGATCTCCGGGACAGACGCTTCTACAGCGGCATCCCCAAGGTCGAAACCGAGGAAGACAGCATGCATCAACAATCGCATTGCGGCATCACGGTCTCCAGCCAACCCGGCCTTGGCGTCACTCTGCATTAAGGCGAAAGCCCCGTAAAAATTCAGATCCTCGAGAAGGTGAGCGAGTACATCCCCTGAGAGACCGCCCCTGTGAAGGGTTTGGTTCACCGCCAGCCAGTCATCTTCGCTCGCCTTTCGCCGCACTTCCCCCCATCGGAGCCAAGCATCCTCCGCCTCCTCCAGCCGCCTCACGCTGAAGTCGATCGGCTCGCGGTAATGCGTCATCAACATGGCCAGCCGGAGCACCTCGCCCGGCCACTTGCGGCCGCCGAATTTCTCGGTGTGCAGGAGGTCGTGGATGGTGACGAAATTGCCTTCCGACTTCGACATCTTCCTGCCCTCGACCTGCAGGAAGCCGTTGTGCATCCAGACATTGGCCATCACTTCCGTGCCGTGGGCGCAGCGCGACTGGGCCAGTTCGTTCTCGTGATGCGGGAAGATCAGGTCGATGCCGCCGCCATGGATGTCGAACTTCTGTCCAAGCAGGGCCTCGCTCATCACAGAGCATTCGATGTGCCAGCCGGGGCGGCCGAGAATGTCGACGCCCTGCCCCGCGACATGGAAACGCGCGGGCCAGCCGGGCTGATCGGCGGTGCTTTCCTTCCACAGGACGAAATCGCCGGGATTCTTCTTGTGGTCCTTGACCTCGATACGCGCGCCGGCCTGCTGGTCCTCGAGGCGGCGGTTCGACAGTTGCCCGTAGTCGGCCATGGACGAGACGTTGAACAGCACCTCCCTGCCCTCGGGACCGGACGCCACATAGGCGTGGCCCTTGTCGATCAGCGCCTGGGCCATCGCCACCATGCCATCGATGTGACCGGTGGCACGCGGCTCGTGCGTCGGCTCCAGGCAGCCGAGCGCCTTCACATCGGCGTGGAACTGGTTCGTCGTGGTTTCGGTCACCCTGGCGATCGCGTCGTTGAGCGACAGCCGGCCGGCCGCGATCTCGCTGCCGAAATCGCGCAGGGCGCGGGCGTTGATCTTGTCGTCCACGTCAGTGATGTTGCGCGCATAGGTGACGTGCTCGGCGCCGTAGAGATGGCGCAGGAGACGGTAGAGCACGTCGAAGACGATGACCGGCCGCGCATTGCCGATATGGGCGAAGTCATAGACCGTGGGCCCGCACACATACATGCGCACATTGTCCGCATCGAGGGGGACGAAGTCCTCCTTCCTGCGCGTCAGCGTGTTGTAGAGCCTCAGACCTGTCGATCCGTCAGACATGAATTCTCCCCACCCTGCTGGCCGGGAGCGTTTTTCGGTTCGAGAAGCGTGAGCGAAAACGGCCGGACCAGCGTGAGCGCTAGCCGATAATGCAGATACCGCGGATGCTGGCGGTCGCCGTTGACATGGCAGCCCTTATCGCGCCGCCGCTCCTTTGCGTCAAGGTGACCCGAGCTGCAATTTCAAGGCGAATCCCCCGAACGGGGGATGGAGCAAGGCAAGGTCGCCGCTAAGACTCGCGAAGGTCCACTTTGGTGGAATCGCCAATCCGGCGGCAGACGGGAAGCCCCATCCGTAGGCCAAAGGCATGCCGCCCGGCCGCGCGCAAGCGTGGACGGGCGGCTTTTATCCGGCCTCCATTCATCGTTTCGTTCAGATTTGATTAAACATGTTCGGACCGAGCGACCGGGCCGAAGCGGGAACATCGCGGACCGGTCACGATGCGGCCCCAATCGGTGGCGATTGGGCTTCGTGCAAGGCCACCGAGCCGCAACCCCGAAGCCATTCAGAGCAGCATCATGAAACCCGTCCCGTCGCAGCCCCGCCTTCCCGCCGCATCACTGGCCCAGCACTATCGCGCCATCGGCCCGGCTGCCGTGCTGGCGGCGCTGATATGCATGCCACGCACCCGCGTCAGGCGCCCCCTGTCAGCCTACAAGGCGGGCTAGCAGTCCCATTCCGATCGCGGCCATGACGAGGCCGATCAGCACATCGAGCACCCGCCATGCGGCGGGTCTCGCGAAAACCGGCTGCAGGAGCCTCGCCCCGTAGCCCAGCACGAAAAACCAAACGAACGACGCGAGGCCGGCGCCGATGCCGTAGGCCAGCCGCGCCCGCCCCTCGAACGCGGCGGACAGCGATCCCAGCAGAACCACCGTGTCGAGATAGACATGCGGGTTGAGAAAGGTGAAGGCAAGGCACGTCGCCACCGCCGCCGTCAGGCTCGTTTCGCCCTGCCGCGCTGCGACCAGCGCCTGAGGCCGCAAGGCGCGGCGGAAAGCGATGGCGGCGTAGACGAACAAAAAGACCGCGCCACCGAGCGTGACCGCCAGGATGAGGCTGGGCGATTGCGCGACCAGCGTCCCCAACCCGGCCACGCCGGCCGCGATGAGCAGCGCGTCGGACACCGAGCAGATCAGGCAAAGCACGAAGACGTGCTGCCTGAGCAGGCCCTGGCGCAGGATGAAGGCGTTCTGCGCACCGATCGCCAGGATCAGCGACAGGCCAAGCAGGAAACCGGAGACGAAAGCGGCGCTCATGATTGCGCAAGAGCCTGAAATATCCGACGGTGCAATGGCCAGTACGCGCCGAGCTTGTCGGCCAGGACCGGCGATCGCCTCTCATCCGAAGTCAAAAGAGCTGCATCTGCCTGTCGTCCTCAACAACCACTTTCGGCGCTGGTTCAGGAGGCGGGCTGGAGGGGGCGATCGGCTCCTGAATATCGGGGCCGGTATTGGCGACCTTGTTGACTTTCGGCGAGATCGGGATGGCTTCGAAGAAATCCGGTTCGACCGGCTCAAGGATGTCGGCGATTTCGCGCGGCTCGTTCGTCCTGCAATCGAGCCAGCGGCCATAATTCTCCGGTTTCACCACGACCGGCATGCGATCGTGGATGGAGGCGATGGCCGCGTTGGCGCGCGTGGTCAGGATCGCGCCCGTATCGATTTCCGAGCCGTCCGGGGCGAGATAGCTTTCCCACAGACCGCCGAAGGCGACCGTGCCTCCGCCGCGCGGGCGGACGAAATAGGCTTGGCCGGTGCGGCCGCCTTCCCGCCGCCACTCGTAGAAGCCCGATGCCGGCACCAAGGCACGCCGGTGGCGCATCGCCGCCTTGAACGAATTCTTGTCGGCAGCGGTTTCGGCCCTTGCATTGATGAGCAGCGGCAGGTCCCGCGGATCCTTCGCCCAGGACGGAATCAAGCCCCAGCGCACGAGGAAGGCGCGGCGATCGGGCAGGTTCGATCCCGGCTCGCTCGGGCCGTGCGCCGCCGCCACGACAAGAATGGGCTGCGTCGGCGCGATGTTGTAGCGCGGCGGAAAATCCTCGATCTCAAGCACCGTAAACAGCGCCTCGAGTTCCACGGGCGTGACCGTCAAAGTGTAGCGTCCGCACATGGCGCGAAGATCATTGGACCGGTAGCCCGCGTCAAGCGCGTTGCGCGGGTTTCACCCGAAGTATATCGGTGCCGCATGGACGGCATCAGGATCGTGACGGCGGTTTCGGTCGCGCTCGTGCGGGACAGGCAGGTTCTCCTGGTGCGGCGTGCCCGCCCACCGGCCCAAGGCCTCTACGCCTTTCCGGGCGGCCGGGTCGAGCCTGAGGAAACGTTGGAACAGGCGGCGCGGCGCGAACTCCTGGAAGAGACCGGGCTGACCGCCGGACCGCTCGCCCGGTTCCAGCAGATCGACATCGAGGCGGAACCGGAAGGCGAGCCCGTCGCGTTCCGCCTGACCGTCTTCACCGGAGAGCCGAGGGACGGCGAACCTGTGGCCGGAGACGACGCCGACACGGTTGAGTGGTTCGAGCTGGACGAACTTGCCGCGCTTCCGCTCACCGACCCGACCATGCGCGCCGCGCTCGAGATTCTGGCCATGCGATGACACCTTGCGGCGACAGAGAAGCTGGTGACAGTTTCCCCATGCGCATCCGAATCATGATTCTGGCAACGATCCTCGCCTCGGCATTCATCTCCGCTCCGGTCCGGGCCAGCGAGCCGCTTTACGAGAGCAGGCTTCTGCGGCTGGCCGAGATCCTGGGCTCGATCCACTTCCTGCGCACGCTGTGCGGCGAGGAGGGCAATAGCTGGAGAGCGGAGATGGAAAAGCTGCTCGAAACGGAGGCGCCAGACGCCGAACGGCGCGCCAGGCTGGTTGGGCGCTTCAACCGGGGCTACCGTGCCTTCGATGGTGTCTATTCGGTCTGCACGTCATCGGCGACTGCCGCGATCGAACGCTATATGAAGGAAGGCGAAGAGCTTTCCCGCGAGATCGCGACACGGTTCGGCAATTAGGTAGCTGTTAACTTTTCCGGCAGTGGCGCTCGTGCATTGCGCACCGCCTGTGCTAGAAGCATTAACGGGACATTAAAGTGATCGTTCGGATTTTCGATTCGCGCCAAGGGCCGAACCCCGACACGACCACAGGACGGAGGCCGAAAAAGTGGGCATTGGACGGCAGACCGCCGACATGGCGGCGATAATCCGCGAGGAAAAGCGCCTCGTGGCGGTCGAAAGCCTCGCCGAAGCCTGGGCGGAGACAGTTTCTGCCGGCATCGAGCCGGAGATCATCGCCGAAGCCGCCCTGACGACCGCGCTGGAGGAGCTTCACCGCGCCAGCGGCGAGGAGGCCGTGGTCGCCCTGCTCGATCGCATGCGCGAGCGCGCCGTTTCTGGCGAGTTCGAGGCCGAACGCATCCATCACTGAGGCGGAATCGCCCGCCGCTGTTCCAAACCGCGCCAGTCTGCGCCATAGTCCCACTGTCATGAGATCGACGCGTCCAGCATCGCCGGAAGCGGCCTTCCGCCTGATTCGCACAGCGGCGGCGGTCCTCATTCTCGTTTTGATTCTTCCCACCCGCCCTGCCCTGGCGCTGAGCGAGTTCCAGGAGGAGGAACTTCCGCAGGCCGAGGCGGATGACGGGATCGAAAGGCGCGAGCTGCCCGAGCCCGAGGCCGAACTGACGCCCTCGACCGGGCAGACCGTGCCGCTGCCCGATCCGCCTGGATCGACACGCCGGCAAGCCCCGGCGGACGAGGAAGCACCGGCGGACGAGCCGCCGGAAGAGGGCGAGGAAACGACGGAACCCACCGCCCCGCAAACGCCGGTGCCGGAAGTCCACTACGATCTTTCATTGCTGCCTGAACCCGTGCGGCGCATGCACGGCCTGCTCGTGGAAGCCTGCAGGTCAGGCGACATCGAGCGGCTTCGGCCGCTGATCGAGACGGGTCAGAACGCCACGCAGCTCTCCTTCGGCGCGATAGGCAGCGATCCGATCGAGTTCCTGCGCGAGATGTCGGGCGATTCCGAAGGCCATGAAATCCTGGCCATCATGCTGGAAGTACTCAGCGCCGGCTATGTCAACCTGGACCCGGGCCAGCCGCAGGAGCTCTATGTCTGGCCCTATTTCTTCGCCGTGCCGCTGGAGAATCTCGATGCCGGTCAGCGGGTGGAACTGTTCAAGATCGTCACCGCCGGCGACTATGAGGACATGAAGACCTACGGCGCCTATATTTTCTATCGCCTCGGCATCACGCCGGAAGGGCGCTGGGCCTTTTTCGTCGCCGGAGACTGAGCCTACAGTGCTTCCTGGAAGCGCACCGGTTCGCCCTGCCCCGGCCCGACGATCTCGCCCTCCCACATGACACGCCGCCCGCGCACGATCGTGCCGACGGGCCAGCCGGTCACCGCGCGGCCGTCATAAGGCGTCCAGCCCGCTTTCGACCCCTGCTGGGCATTGGTGATCGTGGCGGGCCGCTTAAGGTCGACGATCGTCAAATCGGCATCCCACCCCGCCGCGATGCGCCCCTTGCCGGCGATGCCGAACAAGCGCTGGGGGCCGTGGCTGGTCAGGTCGACGAAGCGCTCGATGGTCAGGCGGCCGGCGGCGACATGGTCCAGCATGATCGGGACCAGCGTCTGCACGCCTGTCATGCCGGAAGGCGAGGCCGGATAAGGCTTCTCCTTTTCCTCCAGCGTGTGGGGGGCATGATCCGAGCCCAGCACATCGACGATGCCCTGCGTGATGCCGCGCCAGACCCCGTCGCGATGGCGGGCGTCGCGGACGGGCGGGTTCATCTGGATCAGCGTTCCGAGCCGCTCGTAATCTTCAGCCGTCAGGGTCAGATGATGCGGCGTGGCCTCGCAGGACGCGACATCCTTGTGGCGTTCCAGGAAGTCGATCTCCCCGGCGGTGGAGATGTGCAGCACATGGATGCGCGCGCGGGCGCGACGCGCGATACCCACCAGCCGCTCCGTACATTGGAGAGCCGCGATCTCGTCGCGCCAGACCGGATGCGAGGCCGGATCGCCCTCGATCCGCTCGCCCAGCCTGTCGCGGAGACGAAATTCGTCCTCGGAATGGAAGGCCGCGCGGCGGCGGGTATTCGCCAAAATGGAATGGACCCCGTCATCGTCCTCGACCAGCAGATCGCCCGTCGACGAACCCATGAAGACCTTGATGCCGGCGGCGCCGGGCAGACGCTCCAACTCGCCGACCTGCGCGGCATTGTCCCGCGTCCCGCCGACCCAGAAGGCGAAGTCGCAATGCATGCGATGCCGGGCACGGGTGACCTTGTCGGCCAGGGCGGTGTCGCTCGTCGTCAGCGGCCTGGTGTTGGGCATCTCGAAAACGGAGGTCACACCGCCCAGAACCGCGGCCAGGGAACCCGTCTCCAGATCCTCCTTGTGCTCCAGGCCCGGTTCGCGGAAATGGACCTGGCTGTCGATGACGCCGGGCAGGATGTGAAGACCGGTGCAGTCCACCGTTTCGCCGGCATCTGCTGGTCCGAGGTCGCCGATCGCCGCGGTGCGCCCGTCGCGGATGCCGATGTCGCGTCGTCCGATGCCGTCGTGATTGACGACCGTGCCGCCTGTCAGGATCAGGTCGTAAGTCTGTGGCACGATGCACTCCCGCGTCTTGCCGCCGATCTGCACGGGGCTTACGTAGTGGCCGCCTGCAATGCAAGACGAGGTCCGTCATGCCGACCACCCATCTGGACGACCGCGCCCTCGTGGAGATCGGCGGTGCCGACGCGGAGCACTTTCTCCAGAACCTGATCACGACCGATCTGGATAGCCTCCGGGCGGGCGAGGCCAAGCCCGGCGCGCTGCTTTCGCCGCAAGGCAAGATCCTGTTCGATTTTCTCGTTTCGCGGCACGGGGAATCGTTCGTGCTCGACATCCGCAAGGACATCGCGGAGGATCTCTTGAAGCGCCTCACCCTCTACAAGCTCCGCGCGCGGGTGGAGATGGCGAAGCGGGACCGGGAGGGCGTGGCCGTCTCATGGCAGGATGATTCGTCCGCGTCGGACTCCGTTTCACCCGCATCGGAGACCGGTGCGGGACTTCGCGACACACGTTTCATCGGACCGATGACCGTGACACGGTTCCATGGCGAAAGCGTTCCGCCGGCGACGGCCTCGCAGGAAGACTGGCATGAGTTCCGCGTCCGCAACGGCATTCCCGAGAGCGGTTTCGACTACGCGCTCGGCGAGGTCTTTCCTCACGACGCCCTTCTCGACCAGCTCGACGGCGTGGGTTTCCGCAAGGGCTGCTATGTCGGTCAGGAAGTGGTGTCGCGCATGCAGCACCGCGGAACGGCCCGCCGCCGCTTCCTGATCGCCTCTTCGCAAGCCCGCCTGCCGGCTTCCGGCGCGACCGTCACGGCCGCGGGCAAGCCTTCCGGCACGCTGGGGACGGCGGCCGGCGGACGGGCGCTCGCGCTGGTCAGGATGGACCGCATCAAGGACGCGCTCGATGCGAACGCGCCCATCCTTGCCGACGAGGCGACGCTGGATCTCACGATTCCCGCCTGGGCGCGCTTCGATTTCCCGGCTGATGCGTCCGCATCGGACGACGCCTGATATGCCCGCCAAGGCCGAAGCGTCGCGCGCATGGCAACGCATGCTCTCGGGGCGCCGGCTCGATCTGCTCGACCCGTCACCGCTCGATGTCGAAATTGGCGACATCGCGCACGGGCTCGCCCGTGTGGCACGCTGGAACGGCCAGACGAGCGGCGATCATGCCTTTTCGGTCGCGCAGCACTCGCTGCTGGTCGAGGCGATCGTGCGGCGGCTGGAGCCGGACGCGCCGGGGGAAACGCTTCGGGCGGCGCTGCTTCACGATGCCCCGGAATATGTCATCGGCGACATGATCTCGCCCTTCAAGGCCGTCGTTGGCGGCGGCTACAAGGCGGTGGAGAAGCGGCTTCAGGTGGCGATACATCTGCGTTTCGGCCTGCCGCCGGAATTGCCTCCCGACGTCACGCGGCTGATAAAGCGTGCCGACCAGGTGGCGGCATGGTTCGAGGCGACGCGGCTGGCCGGCTTTTCCCAGACGGAAGCCGCCCGATATTTCGGCCGCCCGCGCGGTATCGACGGCGGCACAATCGATGTGGAGCCCCTGTCGACAGCCGAAGTCCAGCGCGTCTTCCTCGCGCGGTTCCAGGCGCTGGATGGTCACGCTCCAATCGCTTCGGAATTTTCTACCGTTCCAGCCGGTCGATGAACCACTGGGTGAGACGGGTCCACACGGCGTCCTTCTCGCCTGCATCCTCGCAGCCATGGTCGAGATTGGGATTGTCGTTGACCTCGATGACATGGATGCCGTCGTCGGTCTCCTTCAGGTCGACGCCGTAGAGGCCGTCACCGATGCAGCGCGCCGCGCGCACCGCTGTCTCCACGACGGCGGCCGGCGTCCGTTCGAGCGTGAAGCTCTTGAAGCCGCCTTCGTCCGGCCGGCCAGCGCGGTCGTGATTAACGATCTGCCAGTGCTTCTTGGCCATCAGATACTGGACGGCGAAAAGCGGTTGACCGCCGAGGACGCCGATGCGCCAGTCGAAGCTGGTGGGCATGTATTTCTGCGCGATCAGGAGATCCGAGTCTTCGAGCCAGCCCGTGGCGAGCGTCTTCAACTCCTCGAAGCTCGCCGCCTTCTTCACGCCCCGCGAGAAGGCGCTGTCTGGAATCTTCAGCACGAGCGGGAAGCCGAGCTTGTCGGCCGCCAGTTGCAGGTCAGCCGCGCCGGCGATCATCACCGTAGGCGGCACGGGCACCTTGTTGGCCGCCATCAGCTCGTTGAGATAGACCTTGTTGGTGCAGCGGATCATCGACAGCGGATCGTCGATCACCGGCATACCCTCCTGCTGCGCGCGGCGGGCGAAGCGATAGGTATGATTGGAGATAGCCGTGGTCTCGCGGATGAACAGCGCGTCGTAATTGGCCAGCCGTGGCAGGTCCTTGCGGGTGATCGGCTCGACCTCGACACCCATCTTTTCCGCGATGCGGGCCCAGTGGCGCAGCGAGGAAATCCGCGAGGGCGGCAGCGCTTCGTTCGGATCCACCAGCGTGGCGAATGAATGGCGCGCCGGCGTCTTGGTTCGCGAATCGCGCCATTCGCGGCTGGTATAGGTCTGGAGGCATGACAGGAAGCGCCGCTTGTCGTCTTCCTTCATCCGAGCCAGCGGCAGGAACCCGATTCTGGCGATCGAGGCCCACTGGCCATTGTCCCTGATCGTGACTTCAAGCGCAGGGGCACGGAACCAGTCGAACAGGAGCCGGGCAAAGCGGTCCCAGGCCTTGCCGGGGCCAATGCCGAAAAAGATGGCCACCTTCTGCGGAAAGAACCCTCCCAGGTTCTTGCGGCAGGCGCTCAGCGCGGTTTCGAGTTCAGGCAGCGCGTTCTCGTAAAGCTTTCGCTCGGACAGGTCGATCATCGTCTCGACGGTCGGGAGGACGCGATGACCCCGTGACGAGGCGAGCAGCGAGGCATAATAGCCGCGGCTCTGATAGGCGTAGCTGTTGGACAGGTTGATGACTTTCGGCCTCTGTCCCCGGAACAGGGCGGGGTGCGAGAGGTAATCGCGATTGGTGATGATCTTGTGCGGCGTGTCGACCTGGCCGAGATCGCTGTTGCGGCCGGTGAGGATGACCCAGCTCATCGGCGGCTCCCCGCCATCTCGTCTGCGCTGGACGCTTCCGCCGCGCCGAGCGTCCGGCGGAACCTGAGCGCGTCGGCCCCGTCGGCGTAATAGCCGGCAACACGGTCTTTGGGTGCGTATCCGGCTCGGCGATAGAGCGAGACGGCGCGCCCGTTGTCCTCGCGCACCTCCAGCGTCATGCCCCCCCTGCCCCTGCGCACCGCTTCAACCTCGGCGGCCTCGAGCAGCGCCCGGCCGATGCCGTGACCGCCCTTGGCGACGGCGATCGAATACAGCCTTGCCAGCGTCGTGGAGGCCCTGAAAAGCACAACGCAGTAGCCCAGCACTTCGCCTTCACAATCGGCGACCAGCACACAGGCACTGGGTACGCTAATCAGGCGCGCAAGCGATCGTCGTGTCAGCCGGTCGCCCGAAAAGGCGGCGGTCTCGATCGCGACCAGCGCATCGAGATCTGCAGTGCGGGCCGGTCGGATGACGGCGGGCATGGAGGGAAGAAGCGCCTCGGCGGGACGAAGGAGGAATACCGTTTCCGGACGCCTGCGTGTCACCTTCTTCCGCGCAAGCTGGCTAGCGCTATCGCATTTGAATTCAGGCCGAATTGTGACGAAGCTGCGGGTTTACCCCATGCGCGAAACCATGCAGGCTCGGGCCTGTTCAGCCGTCCCGCCATGAAAAACAGGAGAGGTCATGGAACCCCTCGTTTCCAACACGTCCGCAATGGTCGATTCTGCCGAAATGGCAGCCCGCGCCGCCAGCGCCCTGGCCGTCCAGTATTCCTTCTCCATCGTCGGTGCGATCATCCTATTGATCGTCGGCTACGTCATGGCCGGCCTGCTGGAACGCTGGACACGCTCGGCGCTGGCCAGGTTTCGAGGCTTCGACGAGACCTTGCAGCGGTTCTTCGCCAAGGTCGTGCGCTATGCCGTCCTCGTCGTGGTCGGCGTCACCGTGCTGGCCCAGTTCGGGGTGCAAACGGCCTCGATCATCGCCGCGCTAGGCGCCATCGGCCTTGCCATCGGTCTCGCGCTGCAAGGCACTTTGCAGAACATCGCAGCCGGTATCATGCTTCTGGTGCTCCGGCCGTTCCGCGTTGGCGAGTATGTCGACGCGGGCAGCGTGTCCGGAACCATACAGGAGATCGGCCTGTTCGCGACCGAGTTCAAAACCTATGACGGCCTCTACGTGCTGGCGCCGAACTCCGAGCTCTGGAACTCCCCGGTGACCAACTATTCGCGCAATCCGGTGCGTATGACCGAGATCAAGATCGGCATCGGCTATGACGACGATGTCGACCGCGCGCAGGCGGTCTACGAGGAACTGGCGGCGGCGGACGACCGCATCCTCGCCGATCCGGCGCCGCGCACATTCGTATCGGAACTCGGCGACAGTGCCGTTCTGGTCTCCATCCGCTACTGGACGTCGACGCTGGACTGGTTCTCCACGAAGCTCGACTTCACCAAGGCGGCCAAGAAGGCGTTCGACGCGAATGGCATCTCGATCCCGTTCCCGCAACAGGACGTCCACTACAAGCAGCCGCCTGAAACGCGGGCGGCCTGAACGCCCAAGCATCAACGAATTTGAAGGATCCATCCGTCCTATTCGCTGGAACGCGGCAGCGGCGCGGCTAAAGTGCGGCCTGACACGAGAGGAAATCCGCCGATGACCGCCGTTTCCACAGTCGCCCCGCGGTCGGAGCCGTCGCTTCCCTGGCTCATCATCATCTGCGGCTGCCTGATCGCGGCCCTGACCTTCGGTCCGCGCTCGGCCATGGGTTTCTTCCAGTTGCCCATGCTGGCCGAGAAGGGCTGGGACCGCACCACTTTCGGCCTGGCGATGGCGATCCAGAATCTGTTCTGGGGACTGGGAACGCCTTTTTTCGGCGCGATCGCCGACAAGTTCGGAACCTGGCGGGTGCTGGCGCTGTCGGGCGTCATGTATGCCGCCGGCCTGGTCTTGATGGCCTGGGCCGACAGTCCGCTCGCCCTGCACATCGGCGGCGGGGTGTTGGTTGGTCTGGGCGTCGCGGCAGGATCGTTCGGCATCGTGCTCGCCGCCTTCGCGCGCAATGTCGCGCCCGAGAAGCGTAGCCTCGCCTTCGGCATCGGCACCGCCGCCGGTTCGGCGGGCATGTTCTTCTTCGCACCGCTCAGCCAGGGGCTGATTGATGCCGTCGGCTGGCATGACGGGCTGATCGTCATGAGCGCCATGATGCTGGCGCTGCCCGTCCTGGCGATCCCGCTGCGCGGAAACTCGAAGACCAGCCGCATCAGCCAGACCGAGATCGACCAGTCGATCGGTCAGGCGCTGCGCGAGGCGTTCGGCCATACCAGCTACATGCTGCTGGTCTCCGGCTTCTTCGTCTGCGGCTTCCAGGTCGCCTTCATCACCGCGCATTTCCCCGCCTATGTCTCCGACATCGGCATAGAGGCGCGCTACGCCGTGATGGCGCTGGCGCTGATCGGCTTCTTCAACATCATAGGCTCTCTGGCCTCCGGCTTCATCGGCCAGCGCTATTCAAAGCCGATCTTCCTCGTGCTGATCTATCTCGGCCGCTCGGTAGCGGTGACGGCCTTCCTGCTCCTGCCGCAAACCCCTTTCGCGGTCATCGTGTTCGCGGTGGTGATGGGGCTGCTGTGGCTGTCGACCGTGCCGCCGACAAACGCGCTCGTGGCGCTGATGTTCGGCACCAAGCATCTGGGCATGCTGGGCGGGTTCGTTTTCCTGTCGCACCAGATCGGGTCGTTTCTGGGCGTGTGGCTCGGCGGCTATCTCTACGATCTCTACGGCAGCTACGATCCGGTGTGGTGGCTGGGCGTGGCGCTTGGTGTCTTCGCCGCGATCGTCCACTGGCCGATCAGGGAAGCTCCGGTGGAGCGGCCGGCTCTGGTTCCGGCTCAGTAGCGGGTCCCGCCGGCGCGCCGGGGCTGGCCAGCATGCGCTGGTAGACCATGCCGATGCCGATCAGAACGACGCCAAGCCCCATGAAGGAAAGCGCGCGCAATATGCCTTCCAGTTCGCTCATGTCGAACAGGAAGACTTTGGCAACGGCCGTGACGACGAGCACCGCCGACGCAAGCCGCAGCGCCCGTGACCCGAGCTTCAGGCCGATCGCCAGGATGGCGACGCCGAGAACCAGCCAGACAGCCGAATAGGTATATGTCTCCAGCCCGTCCATGCCCTTCCACAGGCCGATGAATTCGCCCTGGAACAGCCGGCGCACGGACAGCGACACATAGGCGAAGGCGAGCGCCGCGGCGGTGAGCGCCAGCATTGTCACGTACCAGCGCGGCCGGCGCTCCCGCGCCCTGTAGGCAAGCGCGGCCATGGCGCCGGCCGGCATCAGATAGGCGAGCAGCAGCAGGTTGAACACCGGAATCGTGCCTGTGGATTCGTTGGTGAACAGCGGGTTGAGCACGATGAAGTGCGACGCGGTGATGAAGAGCGTTGAGGCGACGCCCGCCGCGACCGAACCCCAGCGGAAGACCGGGCTGGGCGAGCGGGTGTCCAGTTCGAGCAGGACCGCGCCCGCGCCGATGGCGATCAGCGTATGGATCGCCTGTTCGGCGAGCGTGGGATCGCCGGCGACGAGCAGCCCGCCATTCATCGCATGGCGCACCAGCATGCCGGCGCCAACGAGCGCGAAGACTGTCGCGAAGGCCTGCATGGCGAGCATCGGCCGGCCGGCTGTCGTGCGCGCCAGTTGCCATGCGGCGAAAGCAAAGGCGAAGGCCGGGATGAGATAGCCCGGCAACAGCGCGTTGAAGAACGGCGTCGTAGACAGCCCGGCCGCGCCGACCAGTGCCGGATCGACGATCACGCGCGCCATCGTCAGCGCCGCGAGCGCCACTGCTATCCAGCCGATGACCGGCCAGGCGCGATAGCGCGTCAGGGCAGCGGCGCCGGCCGTGGCAAGCCCCGTGAGGATGGTCGTTGGCAGCGGTGTCAGGCCGGCCATCAGCGCGAAGGCGAAAGCGGCCGCCGCTCCTGCCGCGAGGATGGAAACGGCATGACCGCCCGCCTGTGGAGGGCTTTCCACCCGCGCCGTCGTTTCGGCGACGACCGCCAGGACGCCCGCGAGAACCAGCGCCAGGGCAGCATATGTCCAGTCGACGTCGAGATTGGCGTAGGAGAACCACGCTGAAGACAGCGTTGCCAGCGGCAGCAGCACCGCCCAGATCGCGAAGGCGGCTGCTCTGAGCGGATGATCGGCGGCAAGCCGTCTTGCCAACCATGCGCAGGTGACAAGGAAGACAAGCGCAAGCGCCACACCTATCCGGAAAGCGCCCGGGCCTTCGTCCGGGAGCCAGCTGCCGTCGATCGCGATATGGCGATCCCGCAAATCGAGGTTAACCTGGCCCAGCAGGATAGGCTCGGCCTTGATCGCCAGTGCCGCCAGGCCGCCGGCCTGCAGGAGAGGCCATGCGGCCGGACGCAGCACCGCGGCGGCGAGCATGGCCACGATGATCAGAGAGCCCGTCAGCGCGCCCGTGGGCGGCGCGAAGGCCGGTGAATAAGGCAGGAGCAACTCGATCACCGCCGCGAAGCCGGCGACCGTAATAGCAGCCGGGTCGAAGCGGCGTACCTTCTCCCTGGGCAACCACAGGAAGACGAGCGCGCCGATGACGACGAGTTGCAAGACAAGGAGCGGCCGCGCCTCGTCATCAAGCCCGTAGGCAAGGAAGAGCAGAGACCAGAGACCGCCGCCGACGATGCTACCCACCATCAGCGCGCGCCAGCGCTGCCGTGCTGCGATCGCGGCCGCGAACACCATGACGATCGAGAGGTAGATGAACAGCGTCCACGGGTTCGGCGCCTCGGAGGACACGAGCATCGGAGTGAGGTAGGAACCGAGAAGGCCGAGCCCCGCCAGGGCCTGTCCGTGGATGAGCGCCATGCCGAGCGTCGCGAACGCCACCAGTGCCAACAACAGGAAAGCGGCCGTGGGTCCGATGAAGAAATAGACCGCATGCGCCGCGTAGATCGCGCCAAACAGCGTGAAGGCCGAAACGGCGGTCAGGATCGCGGGAATGTACGCGGCCGACAAGCCGCCGATGGGCCTGGAGAAGCCGCTGCGGCGCGCGTACTCGCCCGCGACGGCGAGCAGGAGACCGAACAGGACGGCGCCAGCGATGCGCACGCCGGGACCGAAGAAGCCGGCCTCGATCGTGTAGCGGACAAGGAATATGCCGCCGAGCGCAAGGGCGATCCCACCTATCCAGACGGCCCAGCGCGTGCCGATCGCCGTTTCGATATCGGGTCGTGCCGCCACGATCGGCGCCTCGGCTTCCGCGCGTGCCGCGGCCGTCGCCCATGGGCCGGGACCGGCGGGTTCCTCGTCGGCCTGCGGCGTTCCAAAGGCGTCCGACGCGGCGGTTTCCGCTTCGGTGGGCTCCGCCGGCTGGATGTCGTCCGCCTGCTCCGGAGCCGCCGCGACCCGCTGGGCGGTCGCCGTTCCAAGCGCCGCCTCCAGATCCCTTATGCGTTCGCCCTGTCGCCTCAGCCCGACCCAGAGCAGCAGGAGACCGATGAGGAGGATGACATCGATTGTCATGGGGCTACGGCTCCGGTCGAAGGGGTTACGGCTTCACGCGCCATCGTCGCCGCGCGCGGTGACGGTTCCAAGAGACTTGCGAAGCGCGGCGACGAAGCCCGCGCGCGCCTCCGGCAGGGAAATGCCGCGCGGTCCGTAGACGTCGCGCTCGAAGAAATGCCCCGTAAGCCTGAACGCCGCCGCATAAGCATCGAGGTCCCCCCGCACACCGTTCACACCCTTCATCAAAAATGACGGCAAGGCCAGCATCCGGTCGTGCCATGGGCGACCGGCGGAGGCCGAGACGGCGCGGCCGCTTCTGGGAGAGACATAGACAAGGTCGGTGGTGACGCCGGTCGCCGCGCAGCGCGTGAGATCGAGCCCGAAGCCGAGTTCCTCCAGGACAAGCAGCTCGAAACGGGCCAGAAGCTCCGCCGCCGAGACAGGATCGTCGAACCCGCCGATGACGACGCGCAGCGCGTCGAAGAGGCCCGGATGCGGATCGCGTTCGGGCAGCAGGCGCAGATGCGCGGCGATCGTCTGGAGACCGTAGATCGCCACCGGGCTTGCGAAAAATCGCGTGGCGTTCAGATCCAGCGCCTCGGCCTGAAAGGCTCCCAGATGTTCATCGAGACGCGCGCGCCAGGTGAGTTCAACACGGTTGCCGACCTGCAGGACGGGCTGGAGCCGGCGCGACCGCCCACCTCGCACGAGGCCGAGATGACGGCCCCTGCCCCGCGTCATCACTTCCAGGATGACGCTGGTCTCGCCATGCCGGCGCACACCGATGATTATGCCTTCGTCACGCCATTCCATCCGGCGATGCCTGTATCCGGTTTGCCGGGCGCTGGAAGCGGCCTACTTCACGAACCGGGAAAGTCCAGCCCCATCTCGCGGTAGCGCTCGGGGTCATCGCCCCAGTTCTCGCGCACTTTCACGAAAAGGAACAGATGGACCTTCTGATCCAGGATTTCGCCGAGTTCGGTGCGCGCGGCCTCGCCTATCGCGCGGATCGTCTCGCCCTTGTGGCCGAGCACGATGCGCTTCTGGCCCTCACGCTCGACATAGATGACCTGCTGGATGCGCACCGAACCGTCCTTGCGCTCCTCCCAGCTTTCCGTCTCGACGTGGGAGGAATAGGGCAGCTCCTGGTGAAGGCGCAGATAGATTTTCTCGCGCGTGATCTCGGCGGCGAGCTGGCGCATGGGCAGGTCGGAAAGCTGGTCGTCGGGATAGTACCAAGGGCCTTCCGGCAACCGGCCGGCGATCCAGTCGAGAAGATCGTCGCACCCCGATCCGTCCAGCGCCGAGATCATGAAGGTGCGCTCGAACTCCGCCCTTTCATTGGCCGCCGCCGCGAGCCCCAATAGCGTCTCGCGCTTCACCCGGTCGACCTTGTTGAGGATCAGCGCATTGGGCTGGCGAACGTCTCCGACCCGCTCCAGCAGCGCATCGGCATCGCCCTTCAGGCCGCGTTCGGCATCGACGAGCACGAGCACGAGATCGGCGTCCTTCGCGCCGCCCCACGCCGTGGTGACCATGGCGCGGTCCAGCCTGCGTTTCGGGTCGAAGATGCCCGGCGTGTCAACGAAAACGATCTGCGCCGTCCCGTGCGTGGCGATGCCGCGCACCAGCGCCCGTGTCGTCTGGACCTTGTGGGTTACGATCGAGACCTTCGCGCCGACGAGCCGGTTGACCAGCGTCGACTTGCCGGCATTCGGCGCGCCCAAGAGCGCGACGAAGCCGGACCGTGTCGCCTGACCGTCGCTCATGCGTCCACGCCTCCGGTTGGCAGGAGACCTTCCCGCCGCAGGAAGGCCTCGGCGGCCTTCGACTGCGCGCCCTGCTTGGAGCGACCTTCGCCGCGTTCCGGAGCGAAACCGGGCACGTCGACGCGAACAGTGAAACGCGGTTCGTGATCGGGTCCTTCGACCGACTCCACGACATAGGCCGGAACGGATTTCGACCGCCTCGCCGTGAACTCCTGCAACAACGTCTTCGGATCGCGGATCGTGTGCAGTTCCTCGCCGGCGCGCTCGCTCCACAACCGCCTGACGAACGTTCGTGCCGCCTCAAGCCCGCCATCGAGATAGATGCCCGCGATCAGCGCCTCGACAACGTCGGCCAGCACCTTGTTGGCGTTGCGGACCGATTGGTTCTTGACCTTCGTCTCGGCGCGGATCAGCGGCAGCAGGTCGATCTCCAGACCGACCGCCGCGCAGGTTTCCGCACGCACAAGCGCGTTCAGCCTGATCGACAGTTCGCCCTCGGGGGCATGCGGATACGCCTCGTAGAGCAGCTCGGCCACGAGCAGGCCGAGGACGCGGTCGCCGACGAACTCGAGGCGTTCGTTGCTTTCGATGCCCGGCTTGAGCGCGCTGGCATGGTTGAGCGCCCGCTGGGCCAGTTCGACTTCGCTGAAGACGTATCCCGTGCGTTGGGCGATCGCCTCGCGCAACGCTTCGCCTGTCGGGCGTTTGGCGGCCATGGTCGCGGCCGCTACTCGACGAAATCGAAGAAGCGGCCCAGCCGGACCTCGGTGGGCCAGCGCCAGATCTCGAGCGGGCTCGCGCCCCCGGCGATCGAGAAGAAGATGATGTTGGCGCGACCGACGAGGTTCTCGTGCGGCACGAAACCGACATTGAAGCGGCTGTCGGTGGAATTGTCGCGGTTGTCGCCCATCATGAAGTAATGCCCTTCCGGCACGACGAATTCACGCGTCTCGTCGCCGATCGAGTTCGGCGACAGGTCGAGCGTGTCGTAGGACACGCCGTTGGGCAGCGTCTCGCGATAGACATCGACCGGTCCCTGCATTTCGGTGATGTCGGCATCCTCGATCGTGCCGGTCTTCTCGCGCGGGACGCGCTCTCCATTCAGCCACAACTCGCCGTCGCGCATCTGGACGCGGTCGCCCGGCAGGCCGATGACGCGCTTGATATAGTCGAGCGAGGGATTGGGCGGGAACTTGAATACGACCACGTCACCCCGTTCGGGCACGCCGTCCCAGATGCGGCCGTCGAACAGCGGCGGCGAAAAAGGCAGCGAATGACGCGAATAGCCGTAGGCCCACTTGGTCACGAAGAGATAGTCGCCCTCCAGCAGGGTCGGGCGCATCGAGCCTGACGGAATCGAGAAGGGCTGGAAGAACAGGGTGCGAATGACCAGCGCAAGCAGGAGCGCCTGCACGATGACGCTGACGGTCTCGCCAAGCCCGCCCGACTTCTTCTCGGATTTGTCCGCCACGCTCATCTCTTCCTCGAACCGATAGGCGCCCCTCTTACCGGCTTGCGCGGATCAATGCCAGCACCAGCGCCGCCTGCGGGGCGGGTCAGGACGCCGCAATCATGGCCGTTGTTCGACGGGCATCGCCTCGATGATCACGAATGCCTGCGCCAGTGGAAAATCATCCGTGATCGTGAGGTGAATGAGCGCGGTGCTGCCTTCGGGCGTGATCGCGGCCAGTCGTTGGGCCGCGCCTCCCGTCAGCTTCATCGTGGGCTTGCCGCCCGGCAGGTTGACCACGCCCATATCGCGCCAGAAGACGCCGCGGGCCAGCCCCGTGCCGAGCGCCTTGGCGCATGCCTCCTTGGCCGCGAAGCGCTTTGCGTAGGAGGCGGCGCGGTTCCTGCGGCGTTCGGATTTGGCGCGTTCGATGTCGGTGTAGATACGCGCGATGAAGCGGTCGCCATGGCGCTCCAGCGTGCGCTCGATGCGGCGAATGTCGATCAGGTCGCTGCCGATGCCGATGATCATCCCCGTGCCGGTACCCTGTCGCCCAGTTGCGCCCGTCTCAGGGCCTTCTCGGCCAGCCGCTTCTGCCGCTGGTCGCGGAATGTCGCGACGGCCTGGCGTGTTATGATGTAGAAGACCAGCCCTGCCGCGAGGCCGAGGGGCAACGCGCCTATCGTGGCCGGTTTCAGCAGCGGCCCCCACAATTCACCGAATTCAAGATGGCGGATAGTCGTCCACAAATCGAGACGCGGCTCCTCGGGCGCCCGGCCTTCCAGTATGAAGCGCCCCAGTTCGTAGCCGGCGCCCCACATGAACGGGAAGGTAAGGGGATTGCCGACCGCCGTGCCGAGCGCGGAAGCCAGCAGGTTGCCCCCGATTATCCATGCGACAGCGGCGGCGATGAGGAAATGCGTCCCCGGATACGGCAGGAAGGATGCGAAGACCCCCGCCGCCACACCGGCCGCGACGGCATGCGGTTCGGCCGAAAGCCTCAACACCCGCTTGGCGAAGTAGCGTGCCGAACGCGCGAACGACCGGCGCGGCCACATGAAAACGCGTGCCCGCCCCCAGAGATCATCCTGTCGTCGTCGTCTGAACAGCATCTGTCCGCCGCATCACTCCGATCACTGGATATTGCATTTATTGGCAAAAGCGTGAACGCCTCGTTCAAATCGTGCGGCTGCCAGGCTTCACGGCCGGAATTTTCGCCAGTTCGGGCGGGATCAGATCCGGGGGATAGGCCGGCACTTCATATTCAGCCAGCGCGATCAGCGGCACGCCGACATCCGCCTTGCCGGCCGATCGATCGATAATGCAGCCGGCCGCGACCACGTTGATCGCCAGCTTGCGCAGACACTGGACCGTTTCACGGATCGACAAGCCGGTGGTGACGATATCCTCGATGACCACCACGCGGGCGCCTTTTTCCACATCGAAACGGCGCAGTCGGAATACGCCCGACTCCCGCTCGACCCAGATGGCCGGCACGCCGAGATGACGGGACGTCTCATAGGCGGGAATGAGGCCACCGATTGCTGGCCCCACCACATAGTCGATTCGACCGTCGACTTCCTCGCGAACCCGGTGCGCGAGCGCCTGGCACAGCCGCTCAGTGCGGCCGGCATGCATGAAAACACGCGCCTTCTGGAGAAAGATCGGGCTGTGGAGGCCGGATGTCAGCACGAAATGGCCTTCGAGGATCGCACCGGATTCTCGGAAGATCGAAAGCACTTCATCCAGTGTCATGGGCAATCCTCGTGGAGTCAGCCGTTCACCCGCCGGACATCGCCAACGCTCGAATTGTCCTTCAGTTGCGAGATCACGCGATTGAGATGCTTGAGGTTCCATACTTCGAGGTCGATCAGCATCTCGGTGAAGTCAGGCGCGGTGCGCACCATAGAAAGCGTGTGGATGTTGGCGTCATTGGCGGCGATGACTTGGGCGATGTCGGCCAGCGAACCCGGCGCGTTGATAGCGGTGACGCTGATGCGGGCGGGAAAGCGCTCTCGGTTGGCCTCGTCTACGTCCCATCTGACGTCGATCCAGCGTTCCGGCTGGTCGTCGAAGGCCGTCAGCGACGGGGACTGGATCGGATAGATGGTGATGCCCGAGCCCGGCTGGACGATGCCCACGATGCGGTCGCCCGGAACCGCGCCCTCCGGCGCGAACTTGACAGGAAGATCGCCCTGAATGCCGCGGATCGGCAGCGGGCCTCCCTCCTCGGCCTTGCCACCCTTCTTCGAGCGGCGCGACGATGACCGGCCCGGTATCTGGAACAGCATCCCGGCGGCGTTGCGAAGGTTGAACCAGCCCTCCTCACGCTGTCGCGGCGGCACGCTCGCGCGCTCCTCGCTGAACTCGGGAAACACTGCCTTCAGCACGTCCTGCGACGGGGTCTCGCCGCGCCCCACCGAAGCCAGCACATCCTCGACGTCCCGCTGCGCCAGCCGGTGCAGCACCGGTTTCAGGAGGTTCTTCGAGAACTCCTTGCCGGCACGTTCAAAGGCCCGCTCGAGAATGCGCACGCCCAGTCCCGAATACTGCTTGCGTATCGCCGCGCGCGTGGCGCGCCTGATCGCGGAACGCGCCTTTCCCGTCACCACCATCGATTCCCACGCGGCGGGAGGAACCTGAGCCTTTGAGCGGATGATCTCCACCTCGTCGCCGTTCTTGAGCTCGGTCATCAGCGGCATGATGCGGCCGTTCACCTTGGCGCCCACGCATGAATCGCCGACATCGGTGTGAACGGCATAGGCGAAATCGATCGTCGTGGCGCCGCGCGGCAGCGCGATCAGCCTGCCTTTCGGCGTGAAGCAGAAGACCTGGTCCTGGAACATCTCGAGCTTGGTGTTCTCGAGAAACTCCTCGGGATTGTCGCCTTCCGACAGAAGCTCGATCGTGCGCCGGAGCCAGGCATAGGCGTTCGAGTCCTTCGAGACGCCGTGCCCGGCCCCGTTGGGAAGGTTGACGCTGTCCTTGTAGATGGAATGCGCGGCGACGCCGTATTCGGCGACGCGGTGCATCTCGTCGGTCCTGATCTGCAGTTCGACGCGCTGGCTCGACGGGCCGACGATGGTGGTGTGGATCGAGCGGTAATCGTTCTGCTTGGGTGTGGAAATGTAGTCCTTGAAGCGGCCGGGCACCATCGACCATGTCGTGTGGATGGCGAACAGCGCCCGGTAGCAGTCCTCGACCGTCTCGACGATCACGCGAAAGCCGAAGATATCGGACAGTTGCTCGAAGGACAGCGCCTTGGTCTCCATCTTGCGAAAGACCGACCATGGCTTCTTGCGCCGGCTCTTGACGGTCGCGGCGATCGAGTACTGCTCGAACAACCGCGACAGCGAGGCTTCGATCTCGCCGAGCACCGACTGGTTGCGGGCCGAGATCTCCGTAAGCCGCTGGGTTACCGCGTGGTAGGCCTCCGGATTGATATGGCGGAAGGCGAGTTCCTCCAACTCCTCGCGCATGTCCTGCATGCCCATGCGCCCGGCCAGCGGCGCGTAGAGTTCCATCGTTTCCTCGGCGATGCGAAGCCGTTTCGATTCGGGCACATGGTCGAGCGTGCGCATATTGTGCAGCCGGTCGGCCAGCTTCACCAGCAGGACGCGCACATCCTCGGAGATGGCGATCAGCAGCTTGCGCAGGTTCTCCGCCTGCTCGGCCTTGCGCGAGACGAGGTCGAGCTTCTTGAGCTTGGTCAGGCCTTCGACCAGCCCGCCCATCTCCGGCCCGAACAGTTCGTCGATCTCGGCGCGCGTGGCGCTGGTGTCCTCGATCGTATCATGCAGCAACGCGACCGCGATCGTCGCCTCGTCGAGATGCATCTCGGTCAGGATGGCCGCGACTTCGAGCGGATGGGAGAAATACGGGTCGCCGGAGGCGCGCTTCTGGTGCCCATGCTTCTGCATTGCATAGACATAGGCCTTGTTGAGCAGCGCTTCGTTTACGTCGGGCTTGTAGCGCTGGACACGCTCCACAAGCTCGTACTGACGCATCATCCGCGACGGTCTCCCTCGAAACGAAAAATGCGCCGCGTCCATGCGCGGCGCATTTTGATACGTAGCTTTGCTTGTGCCTGGCGGGAAGTGGCCGTCGACAAGGCAGGATCAGAAATCGTCGCTCTTTTCCGGCGGGACCAGACCTTCGATGCCGGCCAGCAGCTCATCCTCGCTCATGCGGTCAAAGGCGATGTTGGGCTCGTCATCGCCTTCCTCGGCCGTCGCGGGTGCCTGGGCGTCGGCGGGCGCGGCCAGTTCGGGCGCGTCGACCTCCGGCTCATCCACCTCGACATGCTTCTGCAGCGAGTGAATCAGGTCTTCCTTGAGGTCGCCCGGCGAAAGCGTCTCCTCGGCGATCTCGCGCAGCGCGACGACCGGGTTCTTGTCATTGTCGCGATCGATGGTGATCTGGGCGCCCTGGCTGACCTGACGGGCGCGATGCGCCGACAGGAGCACCAGTTCAAAACGGTTCTCGACCTTGTCGATGCAATCTTCAACGGTGACGCGGGCCATGAACTGCCCCTTTCGTGATGGTTCTGCAATGGTTGGAAGTTGCGCCGTCCATATCGCGAACGAACGGCGAAAACAAGATTGGCGTTCCGGTCGTCCTGTCGCGGTCAACTTTTCTTGCGGCGCATATCGCCGCACTTGGAAAGGAATGCACCGGCCGCTATGTCTGGGTTTGGGCAAGCCGCGTTGTCGTATACCCGTTTCAGGCCGGTTGTCGGCCTCGACCGAATTGTTTCGAGAAGGCATATTTCATGTTCGACCAGCGGGAAAAGATCGCACTTTTCATCGACGGCGCAAATCTCTACGCGACATCCCGAGCCCTTGGATTCGACATCGACTACAAGAGGCTTCTTCTTCATTTCCAGAAGAAGGCCTATCTTCTGCGCGCCTATTACTATACCGCACTCGTCGAGGACCAGGAATATTCGTCCATCCGCCCGTTGATCGACTGGCTCGACTATAACGGCTACCGCGTGGTGACGAAGCCGGCGAAGGAATTCACCGACTCGACGGGCCGGCGCAAGATCAAGGGAAACATGGACATCGAGCTGACCATCGAGGCGCTCGAACTCGTCAATCATGTCGACCATTACGTCATCTTCTCGGGCGACGGCGATTTCCGCACCCTGGTGGAGGCGCTGCAGCGCAAGGGCCGCAAGGTGAGCATCGTGTCGACGCTCGCCTCGCAGCCGCCGATGATCGCCGACGATCTGCGCCGCCAGGCGGACAATTTCGTCGACCTCATGTCGCTCAAGTCCGAGATCGGTCGCGATCCCTCCGAACGGCCGCCGCGCCGCATCGAATCGCCGGCCGACGAGGACGACCTCTAGAGTGGTGACCCAGGTTTCGGCGGAACCGCCCTACGACTGTCCCCTGTGTCCGCGGCTCCATGCCTTCGTCTCGCACTGGCGGATGAAGGAGCCGGACTGGTATAACGGGCCGGTGCCGACCTTCCTGCCGCCGGGGGGCGCGAAGGACGTCCGGTTCCTGATCGTCGGTCTCGCGCCTGGGCTGCGCGGCGCGAACCGCACCGGCCGCCCTTTCACCGGCGACTATGCCGGCGGCCTCCTCTATTCCACGCTGGACCGTTTCGGCTTCTCGCGCGGCTGCTTCGACGCGCGGCCGGATGATGGCGTGGAACTGGTCGAGACCGCCATCACGAACGCCGTGCGCTGCGTTCCGCCGGAAAACAAGCCGGTTGGCGCTGAAATCTCGACGTGCCGGACATTCCTGAGCGCGACCATCGCCTCAATGCCGAGTCTGGAAGCGATCCTGTCGCTCGGCACGATCGCGCATGCGTCGGTCGTGCGGGCGCTGGGCCGACGCGTCGCCGACCACCCCTTCGCTCACGGCGCGCGGCAGCAGGCGGGAGCGGTGACGCTGTTTGCGAGCTATCACTGCTCGCGCTACAACACCAATACGGGCCGGCTGACGGAGGAGATGTTCGTGTCGGTCTTCGCTGAAATCAGCCGCTTTCTTGGCGACCGGGCGGTCAGCCCCGCTCCTTGAGCAGCCGGCTCTTCTCGCGCGCCCAGTCGCGCTTCTTTTCGGTTTCGCGCTTGTCGTGCAGCTTCTTGCCGCGCGCGACCCCGAGCAGAAGCTTCGCCAGGCCGCGCTCGTTGAAGTAGATCTTGAGCGGCACCATGGTCATGCCCTCGCGTTCGACGCTCTGGGCAAGCTTGGCCATCTCGCGCTTGTTCACGAGCAGTTTGCGCCGGCGCCGCGGCTCGTGGTTGAAGCGGTTACCCTGCAGATATTCCGGCACATAGGAATTGATCAGCCAGATCTCTCCGTCCTCGACCGACGCGTAGGACTCCTGGATATTGGCGTGCCCCTCGCGCAACGACTTCACCTCCGTGCCGGTCAGGGCAAGGCCGGCCTCGAGCGTGTCGAGGATCTCGTAGGCGAAGCGGGCCTTGCGGTTTTCCGCCGCGACACGGTTGTTGGGATCGGAACGAGGCGCCATGGCTCGGCAACGCGCGAACGGCGCGTCAGTTCAGCAGGCCGGCATGACGCATGGCCGCGTCGATGCTTTCGCCCGTCGAGGGCTCGACGGTCGTGAGCGGCGAACGGACCGCGTTGGTCAGGCGACCGAGCTTCGACAGGGCGTATTTGGCGCCCGCCACGCCTGGCTCGATGAAGATCGCCTTGTGCAGCGGCATCAGGCGGTCCTGCAGGTCGATCGCGCGGTCGCGATCACCCGCGAGCGTCGCCTCCTGGAACTCCGCGCACAGGCGCGGCGCTACGTTCGCGGTCACCGAGATCGCCCCCACTCCGCCATGCGCGTTGAAGCCAAGCGCCGAGGCGTCCTCGCCCGAAAGCTGGATGAAATCGGCGCCGCAGGTTATGCGCTGCTCGGACACACGCTCGATCTTGCCCGTCGCGTCCTTGACGCCGACGATATTGTCGAAATCCCTGGCCAGCCGCCCCATCGTCTCCGGCGTCATGTCGATGACCGAGCGCGGCGGAATATTGTAGATGAAGATCGGCAGGCTGGTCGCGCGCGCCACCTGCGCGAAGTGCTCGTAGAGCCCGCGCTGGGTGGGCTTGTTGTAATAGGGCGTGACGACCAGCACGCCGTCCGCCTTGACCGATTCCGCGTAGCGGACCAACTCGACGGCCTCCTTCGTGCTGTTGGAGCCGGCACCCGCGATCACCGGCACGCGCCCCGCCGCGGTTTCCACGCAGATGCGCACCACCGCGCGATGCTCCTCATGGCTCAATGTCGGCGATTCGCCCGTCGTTCCGACGGGAACCAAGCCGCGCGTACCTTCCGCGATCTGCCATTCGATCAGGTCGCGGAACGCTTTCTCGTCGACGCCGCCATCGCGGGCGAACGGCGTGACGAGCGCGGTCATCGACCCTGTGAACATGACAGTATTCTCCTCGAGACAGCCGGATCGGCCAAATGGCGGCCTTCTAGCCCGCCGCGAAGCCGCGCACCATAGTCTTGCCACCTCGTGGCGGCAAGGTCTCCGCCATCGTGGAGCCGGCCGTCTCCGTTCATCGCGGCCGAAGGCGCAAGCAGCAAAGGGCAGCGATGAAGTTCAGGATATCCGTCCTCGGCCTGGCGGGGTCGTTGTGGGCGCAGGCGCTCGCCGGTCCGGCCCTCGGACAGGCCGCCCTGCCCTATGCGCCCGAGCCGGGCGGCGCGAATGCCGGCCGCGCGGCCATTGAGGCCGAACTGGATGCCGGCGAAGCGCCCGACGCGCTGCCGTCGCCCGAATTGGCGCGCCCGGGCGATCTGGAAAGGCTGAGGACCGGCCTCGATGCGCTCGGCAAGGGCGATCTGGATCGGGCACGGGCGGTGCGGGATTCGGTGGCCGCCGGTTCGCTCGATTACAAGCTGCTCGCGCGCGCGATCGCTCTTTCCTCCGATAAGTCGGTCACGAGCGGCGAAATCCAGCGCGCGGCCGTCGCGCTGAAGGCCTGGCCGGAGGCGGAAGCGTTGAGGGCGGCGGCCGAGACTGCGATGCTGCGCGAGAATCCGGAACCCGCGCGCGTGCTGCGCGCCTTCGGCGACACCGCCCCGGTCACGATCGACGGCGCGGTGCTGCTCGCCCGCGCCCAACGCGCGCTCGGCAAGGAGGAGCAGGCGATCGAGAGCTTGCGGCCGTTCTGGCGCAAGACGCGGCTTTCGCCGCGCCGTGAACTGGCGGTTGCCGCCGAGTTCGGCACGCTGATCCCGCCGGCCGACCATCGCGCCCGCATGGAGCAGATGCTTCACCATGACCGGATCGCGTCGGCGCTGAGGCTGGCGCCGCTGGCGAATGCCGAGCCGCTCGCCAAGGCATGGGCGGCGGTGATCCGTCGGCAGGCCGCTGCCCGGAAACTGCTGGATGCGGTGCCCGAAAGCCTGCGCGGCGCGGGCTGGTCCTTCGCCAGGGCCCGCTATCTGCGCTGGAACGGGGAATTCCGCGAGGCGGCCGTGGCGATGGCCGGCGCGCCGACGGACGCGGGTGAGATCGTGGATGGCGACGCCTGGTGGACCGAGCGGCGGGTTCTGGCGCGCGAGCTTCAGGACATAGGCGAGCACGAAATGGCCTACGAAGTCGCCGCGGGCCATGCTGCCGAAAGCCCGGCGGTGATCGCCGACGCGGAATTCCACGCCGGCTGGTTCGCCTTGCGAGAACTCCAAGACGCCGAAAAAGCGCAACGCCATTTCGAGCGCATCCGGCAGGTCGCGGAGGGCCCGATCTCGACTGCCCGGGCCGAATACTGGCTCGGACGTGCGGCCGAAGCGCTGAACGGTGACGACGCGGCGGCGCATTTCCGCGCGGCGGCGAGCTATCCCACGACCTTCTACGGCCAGGTCGCTGCCGCCCGTCTAGGCGAGGCATTGTCGCCGCCGCCCTATCCCGAACCGACGCCCGAGGATCGCCTGTCCTTCGAGGCGCGCGAGACGGTGCAAGCGATCCGCCGGCTCGAGGCCGCCGGCCACCCCGCCTGGTCGGATCGGCTTTATCTCACGCTGGCCGGCAAGCTCGACAGCGCGGGCGAACTGGCGCTGCTGGCGGTCATGGCCGAGGAACGTGGCGACCACAGGCTCGCGCTGCGGGTCGGCAAGGCAGCCGCCGCCCGCGGGCTTGAAATCGGGGCCCTGGCCCATCCCGTCGGCGCCATCCCGGCCGACGCCAGGATTTCGGAGGCCGGCGAGGCGCTGGCCTATGCCGTGGCGCGCCAGGAAAGCGAGTTCAATCACGCCGCCGTCTCCGGCGCCGGCGCGCGCGGGCTGTTGCAATTGCTGCCGGGAACGGCGCGAGACATGGCGCGCAAGACCGGCATGGAATTCGCGCCAGCAAGGCTGACAAGCGACGCGGGTTACAACGCCGCGCTCGGAGCAGCCTATCTGGCCGAACAGCTCGATCGGTTCGCCGGCTCCTACATCCTCACCTTCATCGGCTACAATGCCGGCCCCCGCCGCGCGAGCGACTGGATGACGCGCTATGGCGATCCGCGCGGCATGTCGCTTGACGATGTGGTCGACTGGGTGGAGCGAATCCCCTTCACCGAGACCCGCAACTATGTGCAGCGGGTCATGGAGAATTATCAGGTCTACAAGATGCGCCTGTCGGACCGCTTCGAAATGGCAGCCGACCTGACGACCGGACGCCGATCAGACCGCGATTGACCCGGGGCGAAACGACCGGTAGCCCGATGGAAGCAATCGCGGATCAGACGGAGATCAGGCTTTGGACGAGACCGGAGCAACCGGCCGAAGCGTCTTTTACAGTGCGCAGGACGGGCTGAAGCTGCATGCGCGCGTCCACGGCACCGCGCACCCTGAACGCCTGCCGGTCGTCTGCCTTGCCGGGCTGACCCGCAATGCCCGCGACTTCGACGCACTCGCGGCCATACTCGCCGGCGATCCCGAAAGACCCAGGCAGGTCATCGCGTTCGACTATCGCGGCCGTGGTCGGTCGGACCGGGATCCGGACTGGCGCAACTACGAGGTGCTGGTGGAAACGTCCGACATCATCGCCGGACTTGCCGTTCTCGGCATCGAGCACGCCGCGTTCATCGGCACCTCGCGGGGCGGTCTGATCATCCACGCGCTCGCCGCGATGCGCCCGGCCCTCATGAAGGCCGCCGTGCTGAACGATATCGGCCCGGTGGTGGAAGGCGCGGGACTGGCGCAGATCAAGGCCTATCTGGAGCGGGCGCCGAGGCCCAAGAGCATCGCGGAGGCCGTCGCCATCCAGAAGGCGACATCCGCCGCCGGTTTTCCCGCGCTCGACGACACGGACTGGGAACGGATGGTGCGATCCTATTATCGCGAGGATGACGGCCGCCTCGTTCCCGATTTCGATCCGGCGTTGCTCAGGAGCGTCACCGGGCTTGATCTCGGCAAGCCGCTACCGGTCTTCTGGCCGCAATTCATGGGCCTGGCCGGCATTCCCGTCCTGGCGATCCGCGGCCGCAATTCATCCCTGCTGTCGGCCGCGACGCTGGCCGAGATGGAACGGCGCCATCCCGCGCTCGAGGCCGTGACGGTGGAGGGACAGGGACACGCGCCCCTGCTCGAAACAGGCGAGCTGCCGAAGCGCATCGCCGCGTTCCTGGCGAAGGCCGATCGCACCCTGCATTGAAGAAGCGGATCGCCACGGTCCGCGCGCAGCATACCTGACCAAAAGAAAAACCCGGCGGTTGCCCGCCGGGTTTTCCCTTGTCGGTTCGAGAACCGATCAGAAGTAGCGCGTGAAGCGCAGGTAGCCCGAGAAGGTACCATCGAGATCGTCGACCTCGTCGTAGTGCAGTTCGGTACGAACCTCGAAGTTCGTGACCGGAGTCCACACAACCGACAGTTCCGCACCCCAGGCGTCGAGACCGGTCGAGATGTCGGTGCCGGCGAAGTAGAGGTCGGAGAAGTACTGACCGCCGACGGAGACCGCCAGGGTCGGCGAGAAGGCGTACTGGTAGGACGCCAGCACCGACCACTCAGGATCAACACCGAGGGCCGAGCTCGGACCGTAGGCGTTGTCGCTGTCGTTGTAGTAGCCGATCAGGCGCAGCGACGATCCGGGAGGTCCGGCATTGATGTGCGCGCCGGCCTGGACCGCGAAGCCGTCATCACCGAGCGCGTTGCGGGACTCGTCGTAACCGACGACCAACCACGCGGCACCCCAAGCCTGGGCAACACCGATCTTGCCGACGATGTCGGGCATGTAGCCTTCACCGGCGAGCGTGTCGTCTTCCAGCGCGATCGCGCCGAAGAAGCCCTGCGAACCACCGAAGCGGTAGCCGATCAGGTGACGCTGCTGGTAGCCGTAGTACATGCCGCCCCAGGAGTGCGAGCCGTAGTTGGACGGGCCGCCATTCTTGGAGTCGACGAAGAACGACTCGGAATAACCCAGCATCAGGCCGCCGAGCTGGATGTAGGCCTGGTCGAAGGACGCAGGACCGTCAACCGGGGTGCCCCAAGAGGCCTGGATGCGGGCATAGGCGCGCAGCGTGCCCCACTCGGTGTCCGAACGCGCATCGAAGTTGATGCGGGCGCGGGTGGTCTTCAGCCAGCCGTCACCGACACGACCACCGATATAGCCGGGCGTGTCATTGCTGGTGTCGACAATTATGGTTTCACCCGCACCAATGACGCCATCACCGTTGGCGTCGCCAGGCACAGCAGTGGGAACAGCTTCATAGCCGTTGAAGCCGATCTGGTACCAGACATAGCCCGAGATCTGCAGGCAGGTCTCGGTGCCGGGGATGTAGAAGAAGCCGGCGCCGTACGCGTCGCAGACGCGCACATATTCCACCGGCTCCGGCTCGGCCATGATGACGGCGTCGGCGGCGCGAGCGCCGGACACCGCGACCAGAGCCGCTGCGGAGCCGAGGATCAGGCTCTTGATGTTCATTTTCTGACCTCCAGTCAAAGTTTAAAGCGGGTCTGGGTACTTTATGCTGAAGGACAGCGTTCCCTGCCCCATCCCCAATGAGTGAAAAAGCTGCGTGTGCACGCCCCTTCTCCGAAGCCGACATTACCTAGCCCGCCCCGCCGTTCAACAGCGAACCGGCGCCGGGAACGGTCCTGACAGGCGTATGCCATCATCCTGTTGCACAAAAGCCACGTTTTGGGCAGCGGCGGAAAGGTCTCGTTAAGAGATGAGGCCGTCCCGGCATGCCGGAAGGGCAGGAATCCCGGCGAATCGATCAGTTGCCCCCTCCCGAGGTTGGTTTGATTCCACACAACTCCCCAGCCTTGCCGAACCGCTGAGACCGTGGACGGCAGACCACTTCGGCATGGCGAAATGATCGCCTCCGGCAGAAGCCGGAGGAATCGGACCATCGAGCGCCGGCCTCAGTCGCCCGCGCGTCGCGGCTCGTCCAGCGCGGCATCGATATCCGGCGCGTCAGATGTAGCTCGGTCACCAAACGCTGCAGATGACGATGCGCCATGCTCACTTGGCCACCAATGACCTCGACCCTTGCGTCGGCATCCTGCAGCGACGCGGCCAAAAGCGCAGCTGATTCCCGGAGCGATCCCCGAAAAACCGGCTCCAGGTCATGCCCTTGTAGCGATGAACCAGCGGGTTTATTGTTGAATGGTGCTTGCGAGCACTCTGCCCAGGGAGGTGGGGAGATGGCACTCGATCCAGCGGTGCGCGAACGACTGCGAGAGTCCGGGCGGGCGGTCTGGTCTGCCGGACACTGGGACGAAGTAGCAAACTACATCGACAAGGTCGGTACGCCGCTATTGGACGCAATTGGCATCGAACCCGGCATGAGGCTGCTGGATGTCGGAGCAGGCAGCGGCGGGAATATCGCGATACCAGCTGCGTTGCGCGGCGCTTCGGTAGTGGCCTCCGATCTGGTGGCAAATCACTTTGAGGATGGCAAGCGACGGGCCGCCGACGCGGGCGTGGCTGCGTCCATCGAATGGGTAGAGGCCGACGCAAGTGATCTGCCCTTCGCGGACGAGACATTCGATCGGGTCACTTCTACGTTCGGGCATATGTTCGCGCCGGACCAGGAGGCCACGGCGCGCGAATTAGCCCGGGTGCTTAAACCAGGCGGCAAGATCGGCATCGCATGTTGGACCCCGGAAGGAGTTATCGGGGGCATGTTCAAACTGCAGAGTTCATATATGCCGCCACCCCCGCCAGGGGTGCCGCCGCCGGTGTTGTGGGGATCGGTCGAGCGGGTAACCGAACTGTTTGAACCGTACGGGCTGGACCTTTCATTCGAGAAGAAGATGAACGTCTTCGAACACGAAAGCCTTGAGGATTACAACGCGAACTTCAAGACAAACTTCGGGCCAATGGTGATGGCTCGCAAGATGCTAGGCGACAAGTTCGACGAAATGAGCGCGAAGGTGGACGAGTTGTTCTCCGCAGCGAACGAGGCCGGCGAGGGAGCATTGCGGGTACAAGGCGAGTATCTCCAAACCATTGCCACCAAACCTGGTTAGTGCGCCAGCACATCATCTGCTATAGCCGGTGCAGGCTACCAAGCACGACCCGGCCTGCGCCCCCTGCATCCACCCTGGCCATTTCTAGAGGTATATGGACCATGGGAGGTGGATCGCCTTCGACCCAGCGACGTGATCCGTGCGCCTGGTCCCGGCGCGACTCGCCCATGCCGGGATGGAGAAGGTCGTGAAGCTGGTGCGCGGCTAGCGGTTGGGCAACCCCGTTGGGCAACCCGAAAGGTTTCCCACGACGAATAGCAAGCATTTCAAGAACTTACAGAGAAGATGGTGGGCCCGGAGGGACTCGAACCCCCAACCAAGCGGTTATGAGCCGCCGGCTCTAACCATTGAGCTACGGGCCCCACACGGCGGGGATAGTCGCAAATTCGACGGCGGGCAAGCAGGGCGCCGCAATCCGCCACAATCTGATGCTTGACCGCCCTTGGCGCGTCGCGCCCAGCATCGATGGAGCCTTCTGATGACACATTTGCGATCCCTGGCGGCAATGTCCGCGGTCACGTTCCTGCTCGCCACGCAGGCGGCCATGGCGCAGCCCGCCACTCCCGCCACCACGCTCCAGCCGCGTATCGTGGTGACCGGCGAGGGCGAGGCCACGGCCCGGCCGGACATGGCCGTGCTCACCCTTTCGGTCATGCGCGAGGCGGCCACCGCGCGCGAGGCGATGGACGGCGTCAATACGGACGTGGCCGAGGTGATCGAGGCGATGAAGCAGGCCGGTGTCGAGGATCGCGACCTGCAAACCTCCGGCCTCCAGATCAATCCGCGCTACCACTATCCCCGCGACGGCGAGGAAGGCCAGCCGCGCATCGACGGCTACCAGGTCACCAACACGCTGACGGTCAGGGTGCGCGAGATCGACAAGGCCGGAGAGGTGATCGACAGATCGGTCACGCTCGGGGTCAACCAGGGCGGCAACATCCAGTTCACCAATGCCGATACCAGGCCGGTGCTCGCCGAGGCCCGCAAGGACGCGGTGAAGGACGCGATGGACAAGGCGCGAACGCTCGCCGAAGCCGCCGGCGTCACGCTCGGCCCCATTCTGGAGATTTCCGAGCAGACGGGCTACATGCCGCCGCCGCGGCCGTTCATGGCGCGTGCCGCCGCCGACATGGCCGAAAAGGCGCCAATCGAGGCGGGCGAGAATACCTATAATGTCCTGGTTAACGTGACCTTCGGCATCGCCGGCTCCGAATGAGCCCGGACATGAAACGGGGCGGGCCTGTAAGCCCGCCCCGCGATTCATAGTCCGTGGTCGTCAGACCAGCGGGCAGCCCGGCGCCCGCGCGAAGCGCATCAGGACTGGTCCGCGCCAGTCGTGGCCGCGAACCCGGATCACGTGGTAGTTGACGCTGCGAACCCGGGCATGGCGCACGCCCATGCTCGCGGCCTTGGCGACCGCCGCGCGCGGCGTGCAGATTCGCGCATACGGCCGGCCGTAATGACGACGCGGCATTGAGCCGTAATGGCGGCGAGGCCCCGAATGGACGCCGACATGGACGCCGCCACTCGGTCCGACACCGAAAAAGAAGCCGTCGGCCTGGGCGGTGGCGGGAACGGCGGCGATGCCGCCAAGCGCGATGAGGGCGGAAAGGGCTGCTGCCTTGACCTTGCTGAACATGAGACTGCTCTCCTTGAAGGGCGGCGCGGCCGCCCGTTGCGAAAATCCACAATCGCCTGAACGATGTCGTGACTGTCGCACCGGGTCGCTGAACGGGCCGCGAACCGCCCGTTCATATGGGGTTCAGCAATGTCGCCCGATCTCCGGCAGATGCCTGATCCAGTATTCCATCGGCTTGTCGGTCTCCACGGTGTCGCCGACGTCGCGCCAGGCATAGCGCGTGGTCGCCCCTTCAAGGCGGCTGTAGCCGCGCTTCGTCCAGAACCCGTCCAGCGGAACGTGATCTTTCGGCCGGGCGGAATGATCCGTCGGCCTGACAACGGCCGAAAACAGGCAGGTCGCGTAGCCGGCCTCGCGTGCCGCGCGCTCGCGTTGCTCGAAGAAGGCGACGCCGATCCCCTGCCCTCGATACCGCGCTCGCAGAACCGACTCTCCGAAATAGAAGATCGAACCAGGATCGAAACCTGCCGCCGCGAGCGGTGCGGCGAAGGCCTCTTCGTGTTCGACCAGCGGCGCGGCGGTCGCCGCGCCGACGAGATTGGCGCCGTCGAAGGCACCGATCACGACCGCTCCGGACGCCTGCAGATAAGTCTCGAGATAGCGGCGCTCATAGTCGAGATCGCCGTCGTAAAGATAGGGCCAGTCGCGGAAGACCTCGATGCGCAACGCGGCCAGATCGTCGCGGTACCGGCGGATCTCGGCGCTCGAAAGCCTTCTGACAGCGATCATGCCTTCTGGCGGACCTGCGCGATCCAGTCCTGGAGATTGTAGTAGGTGGTCACGCGCGAAATCCGGCCGTCATCGATCTCGAAGAAGATGCCGGCCGGCAGCGAATAGCGCTGCCCGCTCGCTTCCGGCAGTCCCTCGGCGGTGGACAGATAGGTGCCGCGCACGGTGAACTCGGCTGCCGCGCGCCCGCCGCCCTCGGCGACCATGATCGCGATGTCGGAGAGTTGCTCCTCGTAGTGGCGCGCCATCATGCCCAGAAACCAGCGGAACTTGTCCTTGCCAATCTCGCGGCCGCCCTGGTTGATATCGTGGACCACGTCGTCCGAGAGGCAAGCCAGCATGGTTTCGGTGTCGGCCGCGTTGAAGGCGTCCAAATATCGCTTCACCAGCGCCAGCGTCGTCGTTTCGCTCATTCGCGGTCTCCCAGGGCCGTGGACCGGATCGGGCCGTTCAAGGCTGCGCGTCCAGCATGTGGTCGAAATAGTCTTCGTCGCGCGCCATGTCGGTTTCAAGCGCGGTGACGCGACCACGCATGGAGATGCCGGCGCGGTGCACACTTTCAGGGTCGCCGGATACCAGCGGATGCCAGTCCGCCAGATCCTTGCCCTGAGCGATCAGCCGATAGGCGCAACTATCCGGCAACCATTTGATCGCGCGCACCTTTTCCGGCGTTAGCACGACGCAGTCCACCACCTTGCTGCGGCGGTTCTCGTAGTCGCGGCAGCGGCACAATCCCGCGTCGAAGAGACGGCAGGCCACGCTCGTCCAGTGGATATCGCCGCTGTCCTCGTCCTCCAGCTTCGCCAGGCAGCACTTTCCACAGCCGTCGCAGAGCGATTCCCACTCGGCTTTCGACATTTCCTCGAGCGACTTCGTCTTCCAGAACGGCTGTACCATCGCCCCGATGTGGCGAACCTGGCCACACCCGTCAAGCGCGGCCGGACGCGGCGCTGACGCCCGCGACGGGGCGACGCAGCGCAGCAGAATCGGAACCATGTCGCTCCGCCGGGGTTTTAAGCCCCGACGGGACCCGTATCAAACGACAGGAGAAGGTCGTGAGGAAGCGACAGCATTTGATCCTGGCCGGCACCGCGCTTGGCCTGCTGATGACCGTGCCGCTTGGCACTCCCGCCCAAGCGGGCACCATGCCCGATCTCAAACCCGACCTCCGCCAGCCCCTGATCCTTGCCCAGGCAGAACAGGCTGAGGACGAGGAAGAACTGCCGCCGGAGGAGGAAGCCCCGGCACAGGCCGAACAGCCGGCAGAGGAACCTCCGGCGCAAGCCGAGCAGCCGGCCGAAGAGCCTCCGGCGCAGGCCGAGGAGCCGCCGGCACAGGCTGAACAACCGGCCGAGGAGCCGCCCGCACAGGCTGAGGAGCCCGCTGAGCAACCTCCGGCGCAAGCCGAACAGCCGCCAGAAGAACCTCCCGCACAGGCTGAACAGTCCGCAGAGGAGCCGCCGGCACAGGCTGAGCAGCCGGCCGAGGAGCCTCCCGCGCAGGCTGAGGAGCCGGCGGAGGAACCTCCGGCACAAGCCGAGCAGCCGGCCGAGGAGTCCCCGGCACAGGCTGAACAACCGGCCGAGGAAGCTCCGGCACAGGCTGAGCAGCCGGCCGAGGAAGCTCCGGCGCAAGCCGAGCAGCCAGCGGAAGAAGCTCCGGCACCGGCTGAAGAGCCTGCCGAGGCTCAAGAGCCTGCGGAGGCTGAAGAGCCGGTGGAAGCCGAGCAGCCGGCCGAAGCGGAAGAACCCGTCCAGGCCGAGGAGCCTGCCGAGACTGAAGGCCCCGCCGAGGCGGTGGAGCCGGACGACGAGGCCGAGCAACAGCCCGCCGGCGAAGCCGATGAGCAGACCGGGGAAGCCGGCGAGCAGGCCCCTGTTCTCGACAGCCAGAAGGAGCAGCCGGTCGAAGACGGCGAGGCCGCCGATGACCAGGCCGAGCAGCAGCCGGCCGAGGGCGAAGAGCAACCGGTCGAAGGCGAGGAACCGGCTCCCGAGGAGGCCGAGTCCGCCCCGCCGCCCAGCAGCGACGCCGAGGCTCAGGCCGTGCCCGTCGAGCGCGAAACGATCGAATCCTCCATCGCCGAGGAAGGTGAGCGCATTGACGTAAGCGTCGAGGAGGTTCGTGAGCGTTTCCGCGAGAATCGCCGCGAGCGCGAAGGCACGGAAGTGGTGCGCGAATTCCAGGACAATCGCACGATCATCCAGTTCAACAACCAGATTTTCGTGGAAAGCCCGGACGCGCCCCGCATCGCCCGCGGCGCGCGCGAGGTGTATTACGAGGAACTGCCGCGCGGCCGCACCCGCGAGGTCATAATCCGCGAGAACGGCGTGCAGGTCATCACGATCCGCAACCGTTACGGCGACGTCATCAGGCGATCGCGCATCACGCCCGACAACCGCGAATACGTGCTGTACTATGTCCCCGAACAGAGCTGGGACCGGGTCGACGAGTGGCGTGATCCGGGCCGCGACCTGCCGCCGCTGAGGCTGACGATCCCGGTCGAGGAATACATTCTGGACGCCGAAACGGTGCAGGATCCGGATGTCTACTACACATTCTTCGACCAGCCGCCGGTCGAGCGCGTGGAGCGCCTCTATTCGGTCGACGAGGTAAAGCGTTCGGCCCGCATTCGCGACACGGTGCGCCGCGTCGACCTGGATGTGATCAATTTCGAGTTCGGTTCGGCAGAAGTCTCCGAAAGCGAGATCGGCAAGCTCGATGCGGTCGCCAGCGCCATGGCGCGTATGCTGGAGGAAAATCCGGCCGAGACTTTCCTGATCGAAGGTCATACCGACGCCGTCGGGTCGGACATGGCCAACCTGGCCCTGTCGGACAGGCGCGCCGAGGCGATCGCGCAGGCCCTGACCAATGTCTTCGACATTCCGCCGGAGAACCTGGCCACGCAGGGCTATGGCGAACAGTACCTGAAGGTGAACACGGAAGAGCCCGAACGCGAGAACCGTCGCGTCGCGATCCGCCGTATCACGCCTCTGGTGGCCCCGGTCGCCAGCGCCAACTGATCGAACTTCCCTGCCCCCTCCCGGCATGCTTCCGGGACAGGCTTGGCCCGGCCGCCATCCCACCGGCCGGGCCTTTTCGTTGCGCGATCCTTCCTTTTTCGCATCGCCGCGGGCCCGCGATCGCGTTAGCGTGGCGAGCGAAGAGGTGGGGGAGGAGATCGGCCATGAAGCCGGCAACGGGCGCCACGCCGCTCGGCGCGCTCGACGCGCTGGCGATCGACACAGAAACGACCGGCCTAGACACCACGACCGCTCGGATTGTCCAGATCGGCGCCGTCCCGGTCCGTCGCGGCAGGCCCCAAAAGGAAGCGGCCTGGCAGACCCTGGTTGATCCCGGCGTGCCCATTCCCGCCTCGGCGACCGCCATTCATCATATCGGCAACGAGGATGTCGCCGACCAGCCGGGCTTTGCCGACGCGCTGGCCAGCCTGCGCGAACTCGGCGCCGGTCGCGTGCTGATCGGCTATTCGATCGGTTTCGATCTGGCGGTGATGGAACGCGAAGCCGCGCGCGCCGGCCTGGCCTGGACGAGGCCGCGCACGCTTTGCGTCCGGCTTCTGTCGATGATCGCCAATCCCAACCTCCCCGACCAGTCGATCGAGACGATCTGCGCCTGGCTCGGCATTGCGATCGAGGGCCGCCACAGCGCCGCGGGTGATGCGTTTGCCGCGGCCGAAATCTTCTGCTGCCTGCTGCCCTTCCTGTCGAAAAAGGGCGTGCGCACACTGGGGGAGGCCGAACGCGCGGTGCTGGGCCTGACCGCGCATCTGGAAAGCGGCCACCAGGCCGGCTGGTCAGAGCCCGTGTTGCGTCCCGGCGACGGTGGCCGTCGCGCCATGGGCGGCGTCGATCCCTACGCCTACCGTCATCGCATTTGCGAGGTCATGTCCTCGCCCGCCGTGATCCTGCCCGCCGCCACACGCGCCGAGACCGCCATCGACGAGATGACGAAGCGGCGCATTTCCTCGGTCTTCGTCTGCGAACACGGCGAACCCGATCGACCGCTCGGCGAATACGGCATCGTCACCGAACGCGACATGATGCGATTGATCGCCCGCGAGGGCCAACGGGCCTTCGACATCGAACTCGGCGCCATCGCTTCGCGACCGCTGGCTTCCATCCGGGCCGAAGCCTTCGTCTACCGCGCGATCGGCCGCATGGATCGTCTTGGCATCCGGCACCTTGCCGTTCGTGACGAGGATCGCCGGCTGGTCGGCGTCGTCTCGGCGCGCGACCTTCTGAGGCTGCGCGCCAGCGCGGCGATCACGCTCGACGACGAGATCGAGGCCGCGGGCAATCCGGGCGACATGGCCGCGGCCTGGTCCACGCTGCCCGCTGTCGCCACCTCTCTGATCGGCGAAGGCGTGGAGGCACGCATGATCGCCGAGATCATAAGCGAGGAATTGCGCATCATGACGCGCAAGGCGGCCGAGCTCGCCTTGGCCGAGATGGCGGCGCAGGATTGGGGGACACCGCCCTGCGGCTGGACGCTTCTCGTGCTGGGGTCGGGCGGGCGCGGCGAAAGCCTGCTGGCCGCCGACCAGGACAATGCGATCCTGTTCGAGACCGGCGATCCCGACGGTCCGGAAGACCGGTGGTTCGCCGAGCTCGGCCGGCGCGTCGCCGATACGCTCGACACGGCCGGCATACCCCTGTGCAAGGGCGGCGTGATGGCAAAGAACGCGGCCTGGCGCGGCTCGCTTCAAACCTGGCTGGAGCGCGTCGCCGACTGGGTTTCCCGCTCGCGGCCGGAGGACCTGCTCAACGTCGACATCTTCTTCGATCTTCGCGCGGTTGCCGGCGATCCGGCGCTGGCGCGACAGCTGATGCCGAAGGCGCATGAGATGGCGCGTGGATCACCCCTCTTCGCCAAGCTGCTGGGCGAGAGGGTCGGCGGCTCCGGCTCACCCTTCACCCTGCTCGGCGGCTTCAAGACGGACGAGGGGCGTATCGACCTCAAGAAGCACGGCCTGTTCCCGGTCGTGGCGATGGCGCGCACTCTGGCGCTGCGCCACGGTATCGAGGAACGCTCGACGCGCCCCCGGCTCGAAGGCCTGATCGCCCTGGACGTCGGATCCGCTCGTGACCTTTCGGCGATCATGGAGGCACACGAACTGGTCATGCGGGTCATGCTCGACCAGCAAAGCCGCGACCTCGAGGAAGGTGTTCCGGTTTCAAACCGGGTCGAGGTCGCGAAACTGTCCCGCGCCGACCAATCGGCCCTGAAAGCGGCACTCAAACACATCCGGATGGCGCCCGATCTGGTCCGCGACCTGATGTTCGGCTAGCCGAACGGCTTGGCAAGGCTTGTTTTCGTGCGCGCGACGACCTCGTCCGGCACGAAGAAGTCCGCCGCGAGGCTGGTCGTGCCCTCGTCGGCATAGGCGGAGAAGTCCGTCACGCCTGCCTCCCCCAGCACTTCCTCGTCGATGAAGAAATTGCCGGTGCACTCGCGCGACGGCCGTGTGAGGATCGCATGCGCTGCGTCGGCCATGATCTCGGGCGAGCGGCACATGGCCGCGACCGCGGGGCCGCCGAGCAGATTGCGCACCGCCGCCGTGTCGATGGCCGTCAGCGGCCAAAGCGAGTTGACGGCCACGCCATCCTTTTCGAACTCGGCCGCCATGCCGAGCGTGCACATCGACATGCCGTATTTGGCCATCGCATAGGCGACGTTGTTCCTGAACCATTTGGGCTTCATGTCGAGCGGCGGCGACAGGGACAGGATATGCGGGTTTTCGGCCTTCTTCAGGTGCGGAAGGCACAGTTTCGAGACCAGGAACGTGCCGCGCGCATTGACCTGGTGCATCAGGTCGAAGCGCTTCATGTCGGTTTCCAGCGTGCCGGTAAGCTGGATGGCGCTGGCATTGTTGACGCAGATGTCGATGCCGCCAAAGGCGTCCACCGTCCGGTTCACCGCCTCGGCGACCTGCGCTTCTTCGCGGATGTCGCAAAGGACGGCGAGCGCCCTGCCGCCGGCCTTCTCGATCTCCTCGGCGGCGGTGTGGATGGTGCCGGGCAGCTTCGGATGCGGCTTGTCCGTCTTGGCCGCGATGGTGACGTTGGCACCGTCGCGAGCGGCCCTGAGCGCGATCGCCAGCCCGATGCCGCGCGAGCCGCCGGAGATGAAGAGGGTCTTGTCTTTCAGTGTCATGGCCGCCTCCTTCGGACCTTGGGGAGGCTACATCGGCGCGATTTCGATCGTCCACCGCGAAACGGGAGCACCAAACGCATACTCGGCAATGCGGGCAATCATCGCGACCGCGAGGCTTATGTCGCTGGGCGGCCGCTCGGCGGCGATTCGGATCGTGCCGCCTTCTATCGTGGCCTCGCCGCCATAAAGCATCGATCCGGCTTCCTGCCAGTCGGGGGCGGAACCATCCAGGGAAAAGGCCATCCAGGCGATCATCTCCTCGACATGAGCCAGGAGAGAAGAAAGCCGCGCGGCTTCCGGAGACGGGAGTGCGCGCTCCAGCGACATTTCGATGTCGAAGGCGTATTCATCCGCCTCTTCCGGCCAGTTGTCTTCCTCGTAGTCATCGAGCCAGAAGTCCTCCGGCAGGAACTGCTTGAGCCATTCGCGCGTGCGCGCCAGCCGGTCTGCCAGGTCCGCGAAGCACTGATCGACGCTGGATGCAGTTCCGTCGGCATGGATCACCACGCTTTCGAGCAGTTGGATGTCCGGATCGTCCTGCGCCACCGAAAAGTCGATGACGTTGAAGAGAACCGCAAGCCGCCACGGCTCGCTCACGGCCTCCGGCGGCAACGGGATCACGAACGCCTCGCCGTCCACCACGGATTCCGCCTGGAAGGAAGCGCCTTCCATCGCCGCCAGCACCTTCGCGGTCGGCCCGACCGTGTTGAGCGGGATACGGCGCGCCATCTCATTCAGATGCGTCGACCGGTTCGCCGGCTCGACGCCGGTCCAGTTCAGGCTAACGCGGATATGGGGTTGCTTGCCGCCCGCCGGGGCGACGCCGGGCCTGTAGGAGAAGCTGCGGGCCATGTCCCCTCCGGAGGATCAGCTGTCGTAGAAGCGGCGCATCCAGGCAAGGCTCTCGGCCTGCTTGAACTTGCCGAAGACGAATTTGCGCAGGCTGTCGGCATCCGGATACCCGATCGGGCGCAGCCGCTGGCCGAGTTGCCGATAGAGCGGCAGTGCCGTGTCGTCGACCCCCGCCTCACCGGTGATCGGATGCTCGCCCAGGCGGAATACGACGCCGCTCGAGCCCGAATTCATATCGATCCCTGCCGGCAGGCCGCGGGCGAGCGCCGGAGCCCCGCCGAGCGCCGACACGAACGGCTCGCCTACCCCCGTCAGCCAGTTCACGCCACCGATCCAGAATGCGCTGGCGTCGGCTTCGTCCTTGGGAACCGCATTGCGCTGCTCGGCATGCTGCAGGTCGAGCGCCGGATAGCGGTGGGCGACCGGTATCAGCATCTCCGCGAGATCAAAGGCGGCGGCATTGTCGAACTGGTCGGACAGGCTGAGCCCGTAGCCGGCCGAGAAGCTGAAATAGGGCAGCGTCTGCAGCACGGCCACCAGCGCCTCGACGTCCAGTCTCCCCGCCTGCCAATCCTCCAGCGGAATGCAGGCATCGAGCCGGATTGAGCTGCCCACGAAGAAGCGGAAGGAACAGAGGCCCCGTCCTTTCATGTCCTTGTCGGATTTGTCGACGAAGTAGAAGCCGGTGAAGATACCGTTGGACGGATCGGAATGGATGCTCTTGATATGCTCGAAGGGCCGCCAGTCATCGGGCTTGATCTTGTTGCCGCGCCTGGCGTTGGCGCCAGGCCGGTCCCACATCATGATCTTGTCGCAGCGCTCCTTGAGGATCGGTGCGAACAGCGCGAACAGCGCCTCGTACTGTTCGGTGAAGACATAAGGATGCGCCTTGTAAAAGGACAGGTGCGCGAAGAGGCGAAAGGCCGGCTGCGCCTGATCTGCGAGCGTCCAGTTGGACGACGGGACTGAAAGGTCGATCTGTGTCATGACATGCCCTTGCTGGCGTTGCCGCCCATGCAGCCGCAGGAAGCCCCGTCGATAACGTCGGGAGAGCGGCCACGACCCGCGCTCCCGCCTTACTTCGCAGATGTCGTAAAGGCCGGCGAGCGCCCTGCCGCCGGACTTCTCGATTTCCTGGGCGGCGCTGTGGATGGTGCCGGAAAGCTTCGGCCGCAGCTCGTCTGTCTTGGCGCAATGGCGACATTGGCGCAGTCGCGGGCCGCCCTCAGGACGATGGCCAACCCAATACCGCGCGTCCGCTGGAGATGAAGAGGGTCCTGCCTGATAATGGGTTGGTCACAACTCGACCTCCGACCGGAGGAAACTGAAATACTTCTCGTCCTCGTCCTCGAATATGTCATCGCCTTCGAGCATGTAGGCTCTCAGGAGGAATTCGCGCGCATCCTGCGGCCGCTCAAGTTCGAAGGCACATTGCCCGATCCGCAGGGGAATGAGCGGATTCTCGATTCCACCGGGACAGGCATAGGCGTCGCGGAATGACTGTTCGGCTTCATCGAACTCCCCGAGCGCGAAGTAGCCCTCACCGATCGACGCATGAAGCCAGGTCGCTGCTTCCCAGTCGCTTTTCGGATCGGGCAGGAGTGCCAGAGCCTCATTCCAATGCCTTATCGCCAGGCGGGGATTGTCGAAGTCGTCGAGCGCCGCATTGCCTAGCTCGGAAAGCCGCTCCACCTCGGCATGGGTTTCGTCGTCGAGCTTCATTTCGATGCCTTGGCACGTGCCTTGTAGAAGGCCAGATAGTCCGGGTCCTCGCCCTTGAACGGGGCGAGACCGAATGCCTTGTACTGGCGGTCGAACTCGGCGTAGGCGGCATCGGCATCGCCTTTGCGATATGCGATCGTGGCGGCAAGAAACTCCACTGAGGCATCGCGGCCAGGTCCATAGCTCTCGCGTGCCAGCGCCAGCCATTGCTCCGCCATATTGAAACGCCCGAGATCCCTGTACCATTCGGCGAAGGTGAACGGCATGACGTTGGAAAAGTAATCCCACGAAAGCCTTGGCTCAGGAAGCGCGTGCCAAGCCTGGCGGGCCGCCGCCTCGGCGCGGTCGATATCCCCTAAATCCTTCAGCTCCAGAAATTTTTCCCACAACGCGTTCAACCTTTCGTCCGCCTCCTCGTCGAGTTGGTCGAACTCCTTGGTCTCGGTGCTGTAGAAGGATTGTGACATGCGTCCTACTTTGTCGGCGGAAGGTAGCGATCCGGCAGCTTTGCGCCGGAGGACCTGTTTAGCGAATAGTGATCAAGCCGGTAGTTTTTCGAATCGAGCATCCAGCGCCGGACCTCAGGAGACTTCGGCCCATGGTGTCTGCCCGTCCGGTTCCACCACTTCACGGCATCAGTCTTGTGAGCCATGTCGGCCTTGTCAAGCTTGTACCATTTACCGTTGGAGGCTTTGAACTGGGTGTTCTTACCGGTGCCGCGCAGCGTCCCTTCCTTGCGCATGCGTGCCTGCACCTCGCGGCCCGTGCGTGAATTCTTGCCGGGCGTGCGGCCCATATATTGGTCGCGCTTGGATTTGGGTTTGCCACCCTTGTTCTTGCCGCCTTTGCTCGCCTTGCCGCAGTTGGTGCAGGGCTTGGCCGATTTTTTGACCTTCTTTGCGGCCTGCTGCGCCTTCTTGAGCGCGTCGGCCGCCTTCTTGGCCTTCTGGAGCTTCTTGACCGCACGGTAAGCCTTGTAGGCACGAAAAGCCCACACCCCGGCCGCGATGACGAGGGGTGCTGCCATTCCCGCTAGCCTTCCCTTCCGGCCGCGTCTGTCATCTCCTGAAAGATGGCGCGCATCGTATCGTCGGGGGTCGCGGCACCGGATGAGAAAGCGTCGCGGATTTCCGGTGCTTGGAGCGAGGTTCCGCCGGTCGTCACCGACAGATAAGCGAAAAGGCCTCGCGCCTCACCGCTTTCCATACCTAGTTCGAGCGCCACCTCGTCTGCCTCGCGCACAGATTCGAACAAGGTGCGATCGTCCTGGTCAGCGACTTCCTCGGTGGCATTCTCGCGCAGATAGTCCATGATCTCCAAACGTGATACATGCGTCTGGCGGCGGGTCAAAAGCTCATATTGCTGCGGATTGATCCTCAGCATGCCATGCGGCGGCAGTGGCAGATCGGCGGGGCGCGGCGCGCCCCTCAGGCTTTCACCGCCGGGTGCCTCGAAACGATAGTCGGGCGCGTCGAAGAGCAGGTGCGTCGCGCGGCCAAGCAGGCGCGATACCTGCGCTGGACCAAACAGGGGCAGCAGGCCCGCCAATACGTTCGGATCAGTGTGGCGAAACAACACCGTTTCCCACTGCGGTTGCGGCGACGCCCGGGCCGCGGCCTTTTCCTCGGCTTCGGGATCGTCGGCGCCTGCGGGAATTTCCACCAGATTCAAGCCGCGAAGATGCCGCGCCATCTCCTCGATCGGGCGGTCACTGCCTTCTGGCCACGACCAGAACACCACTGCCGGCCGGCCGGCCACCAGCGCGACAACCTCCTCGATCTCGACGCGATTGCGCAATTCCACCAGATACGGGCTTGCCGCCTGGGCCGGCTGGTCGCGCACTTCGCGAAACAGCGGGACAAAATTCAACCGTGCGAGCAGAAGATCCCGCTGCAGGTCATCAAACCAGGCCCCGTCGATCGCGGCAAAGCGGGTATCCGGCATCGCGCCCACGGCCGTGGCAAGCGCCACCGCCGCCGCATTCTTGCCTGACAGGGGCGGCATCGCGCGCGACATATCAGGGCGCCGCCTCAGCCGCGTACGAACGCCGCGCCTGCCGCCGCCGCGGATTTCAGGCACGGCGCGCCGGCAGGCGGCGGCGAAACGACCGCCGCGTCGCCGATCAGGACGTTAAACTGCCCGGTGACGATCACGCCGCCATGAACCGTCATGTCGCCGATCCGCGAGGCCATCAGGTTGTTGACCAGCACCGTCGGCGAGCCCTTGACGATGACGTCGGTCGGGCCGGTGCATATGCATTTGTCGGTGACGCGCGCCTGCGGCATGTAGCCGGTGAGGACGTTCGGCGAACCCGTTATGATCGGACCGCCGACGTGAGGGACGGGGCCGGGACTGACCAGCGGGCAGGTGTGCATGTCGGAGATGCGGGCGGCAGGCGGCATGAACGGACGGCTTTCTGGGGTCTCGAACACAACATCTCGCTCTCCATATCAGAAGTTGCATGGAAGCGGTCGCGGCCTTGTGAAACATTTCACATTTCGGCGCAGCCCGCGACATTGGCCGCGCAGATTAGGACATTCTGATCAATGGGTTGAGTCGAACATGCGCTCGCCCTGCTCGTCGACGAGCTGGACGCCCTTGCGCAGCGCATGCGCGGCGGCCTCGTCACGCGAGGCGAAGCGGTCGGCGCGGATGAAGCGGTGCTCGCGCAAGGCGCCGTCCACCTCCTTCGAGACCACGCCGCAGGTCTGGTACTGGCCGGCCTCGGCGAAAGGCGTGGCGACGATGCGGAAGCCCTGATGCTCGGTCTCGGCGGCCGGAGCGCCGTCGTTCCCGGCCTTCTCGCCGCCTCCGAACAGTCTTTTCAGGAAGGACATAGGTCTGGCTCCCGCTTGGTTCGCCGCCATCGCGGCAATTTTCTCCACCCTACCGTCGGCAGCCCTCAGGCGCCAGCGGCGCGACGTCAGCGGCAGCGGCGCTGGTACTCGGCGACGACCTGATCCTGGGCCGACTTAAGCTCGTCGATCCGGCGGGTCTGGCGATCGACGAAGGCCTGCTGGGCACGCGGGGCACCGAGCAGCCAGCGGGGCGGATCGTAGCTGTCGACACGGCCGCGCGACCTGGCGGCGGCTGAAATGTCCTTGGACGACCGGTCGACCGCGCCATCGATCTCGGTGCAGGAGAGCGCCATCGGGTCGCCGAGATCGGCGCGGGAGGCGCAGCCGGCAACAACCAGGATCGCGAATATGGCGGACCAGCGGGCAGGTGTTCGTGACATGTAACGCTTCCGTCCTTTTTCGCCCTTCCCGCTATGATGACAGATGAAGCACGATCTCGCGACGATGCGGCCGGTCGCGGTGTTCGAACAGGTAAAGCCCCTGCCAGGTTCCCAGGACAAGCCGTCCGGACGAGACCGGGATGGAAACCGACACGGCCGTCAGCGCCGCCTTGATGTGAGCCGGCATGTCGTCCGGCCCTTCCGAACGATGGACGATATAGCCCATGGCCGGATCGTCGGCGTGTGGCACCAGCCTGGCGAAGAAGGCGTCGAGGTCGCGGCGCACGTCTGGATCGGCGTTCTCCTGAATGAGCAACGAGCAGGAGGTGTGGCGCACGAACACGGTGAGCAGGCCGGTTTCGACGCCGGCCTTGGCCACGAAGGAGGACGCGCGGCCGGTGAACTCGTAGAGCCCCTGTCCGCTGGTGCGCAGTTCGATGACCGATTGCGCCGGCACGGGCCGCTCAGCGCTCGGCGAGCGCCAACCGCGCGCCGAGCGCCACGAAGGCAGCGGCGAAGGAGCGGCGCAGCCAGGCCATGACGCGCGGGCGGCCGACGACACGGTCGCGCATGGCGGCCGCGAACAAGCCATAGAACGCGAAGACGAGGAAGGTCATGCCCATGAAGACCAGGCTCATGGCGAGCATCGAAGCGAGCGGCGCGGGATCGGCCGGCGACACGAATTGCGGCAGGAAGGCGAAGAAGAAGATCGAGAGCTTCGGATTGAGCAGGTTGAGCACGACGCCGTCGAACAGGACCTGGCGGGCGGAGCGGCCGTCGGGTGCTGCCTCGACGCCGAGCGCACCGCCCTGGCGCAGCACCTGCCAGGCCATCCACAGGAGATAGGCGACGCCGGCATAGCGCACCATCTCGAACAGGAGCGCGCTGGCATGAAGCAGCGCGGCGAGCCCGGTCATGGCGGCGAGAAGATGCGGCACGATGCCGAGCGTGCAGGCGAACGCGGCGAGCACGCCCGCGCGGCCGCCGCGCGCAAGGCCGGCGGCGATCGTGTAGATGGCGCCGACGCCGGGCGAGACGACGATGACGAGGCTGGTCAGCAGGAACTCGGGCGTCATGGGTCGTCGTGGCCTCGCCGGTAGGGATGGTCTATCGTGGGGTGACCATAACATGGCGACCGGAGCCGAGCCACACGCTCCGGAAATGACGAGCGAGTGGGGCGATTCTCAGGGCACGTCGTCGGAGCCGGTGATACCGCCCTCGCCCTCCAGCGTGCGGATGCGGCGTGATTCCGACGCGGTGAATTTCAGCCTCACCCCGATGCCGCCGCCATTCTCGGCGATGAACACCGCGCCGACCCGTTCCAGCGCGCGAGCAAGCGCTGTGACAGTTTCAGCCGGCGGCTCGGCAAGCTGGCGCTCGAAGGCGCGGATGGCATCGGCATCAACGCCCGACAAGTCGGACAATTGCGTGCGGTCGAGCTCGACCAGCGCCCGCGCGGCACGGCATTGCGATCCGGTGATCATCGGCAGGCCCTCATTGCTGCGGGCGGATGATGCAATGCGGTGAGAGAGGATGAAAGGGGTGGCGAGCAGAGGCGGATCTCGGCCGCCTCCGCCCATTGCGCGCCGAGGTTATCCCTCGACCTCCAAACCCCACCTACGGCAGCACGGATATCGGCGGGGAACCGGCTTCGCAGCGGCGTTCACGGCGACTATGCTGACATGAAAGCAGGCGTATATCTCGGGTCTTCCGAACAATACCTCGACGCCCGGTTTCACATTCGCGAACACGCCAATCATCCCAACGTGACCGCAGGGACTGAGACATTGAAAATCGTTTACCTACACATCGGGCGCGGAAAAACCGGTACGACAACGCAGCAGCGATATCTGGGTCACAATCAGGCGGTGCTCCGCGCCGCCGGCGTTCACTACATCCTCGCCGACGGTGGCGGACGTGGTTCTGGCCACCAAAATTTTGCAAAGAGCTTCATTGCCGACCCCCCTGCTTACATGATCCCTGCCTCCGATCCGGAAGGAACGCGCCGCGCTGTCGCCGAGGAGATCGTGGGCAGTGACGCCCCCACGATCCTGATCAGCTCGGAAAACTTTCAGCTCGCACAGGTCGACGCCGTGGCGGAGTGGTTTGCCAGCCTGCCGGTACCCTGCAAAATCCGGGTGATATATTTCGCGCGCTCCCAAGATGAATTGGCGGAATCCCAATACAACCAGATGGTCAAGCTTAAATGCGAGGCCAGGAATTTTATAACTTTCATCGAAGAGGCCCTCGAAGGCGTCGACCATTTTGACGAATGCGAACGATGGGCGTCGGTATTCGGCCGCGAAAACATTATTGTCCGCATTTATGACGGTGCCCAGAACAACGCTTCAAGGCAGCTCTGGTCGTGCCTGCCGCTTGCCGACATCGAGATGCCTCCGGCCCCGGGAAAAGGAGCGGACTATGCCAACCGCGCGCTGGGGATACGAGCGCTGGTCGTGGCACGGATGCTCAACCGGGTCGAGATCGAGAACCGGGACGCGCTCTACAAGAAACTGTTTGCCGCGATCGCGACCTGCGACATCCCTGCCGTCCTCTTCAGTTCCGCTGACGCGCGCGCCTTCCGAACGCGCTTTCATGAGAGCAACCGACGGTTCTCGGAAACATATCTCGGATCGCGGATGGAAGACCTTGGCGGCCGGCGCTACGACGATGCCGCCCGCGACGCCCACTTCCGGGCCGCTCGAGCGCTGGTCGAATTCTAGGCCGGACCACCCACTGCCTTTGCCATAAGGTCACCCCTGCCCCTCATTGGCGCGCGGCTGAGGTCGTTGCCGGTGTCGATCGCCTTGCGCAGCAGCGCGAGCAGCGTTTCGGCCTCGGCCGGCGTCAGGCCCTGGAGCATCGTCTTCTGCGCGGCCTCGACGGCCGGCTCGATCGCGACGAAGGCGGCCTCGCCGGCCTTGGTGATGGTCAGTTCGCGGGCGCGGCGGTCGCGTCCGCTGGTGCGGCGCCCGATGAGACCCTTGCCGACCAGCCTGTCGACCACGCCGCCGATTGTCGTCTGATCATAGGCGATCAGCCCGGCGAGCGTCGCCTGGTCGATGCCGGGATGCATCTTGACGGTGGACAGCGCGGCATACTGTACCGGGGTGAGGTCGTGGCCAGCCTCCGCGACGCTGGCATGGAACACCGCGACCGCGATCTGCTGGAAGCGGCGGGCCAGATGGCCCGGCATCTCGTTGAGGTCTTTCACCAGCCATTTTCCCTTGCGACATGTCTCGGGTCTGGATTTGACGAGTATACTGATAATCAGTATGCTTAGCAATATCGCGGGCCGGGCTGGAAGCAAACCAGGCGGCCGCCCAGGGAGAACAGGTCCGATGCAGTTTCATCTCGACGGGTTCCGGCCGGGCGATCCCGACATTGCCGAGCCGTTTGCCGACACGGATGTGCCGGGACCGGCGGGGGGCCTCGACGGGGCTGAAATCGACGTGCTGATCGTCGGCTGCGGGCCGGCCGGGCTGACGCTCGCCGCGCAGCTTTCCCGATTTGGCGGCATCACCACGCGCATCGTGGAGCAGAAGACGGGGCCGCTCCGGCTCGGCCAGGCCGACGGCGTCGCCTGCCGCACGATGGAGATGTTTTCGGCCTTCGGCTTCGTCGAACGCGCGATGCGGGAGGCCTACTGGGTCAACGAGGTGGCGTTCTGGAAGCCGCGCGAGGACGCGCGACACGAGATCACGCGCAGCGGGCGGGTGCAGGACGTGGAGGAGGGGCTGTCGGAATTTCCCCATGTCATCCTCAACCAGGCCCGCATCCACGACTTCTATCTCGACGTGATGCGGAAGTCGCCGCACCGGATGGAGCCGGATTATGGGCGGCGGCTGGTCGACCTGACGGTGAATGAAGTTGACGCGGCGGGTTATCCGGTGACGGCACGGCTGGAGCGCGTCGATGAGAGCCACGAGGGTGCCTTCGAGACGGTGCGGGCGCGCTACGTGGTCGGCTGCGATGGGGCGCGCAGCGCCGTGCGCCGGCTGATCGGGCGCAGTCTCGAGGGCGACGCGGCCAATCAGGCCTGGGGCGTGATGGACGTGCTGGCCGTAACCGACTTTCCCGACATCAGGCTGAAGGCGCTGATCCAGTCGGCGGACGAAGGCAATATCGTGCTGATCCCGCGTGAGGGCGGTTATCTCGTGCGCATCTATGTCGAACTCGACGAGCTGAAGGACAATGAGCGCGTGGCGAGCCGCAACATCACGGTCGACCATCTGATCGCGGCGACCCAGCGCATCCTGAAGCCCTACCGTTTCGAGGTGAAGGAAGTGGCGTGGTGGTCGGTCTACGAGATCGGCCAGCGGCTGTGCGACCGGTTCGACGACGGGGACGGCGACAGGCCGCCGCGCGTCTTCATCGCCGGCGACGCCTGCCACACCCACAGCCCCAAGGCCGGCCAGGGCATGAACGTCTCCATGCAGGATAGTTTCAATCTCGGCTGGAAACTGGCCGCGGTGCTGCGCGGACGCGGCAAGCGGGAACTGCTGGCGAGCTACTCGGCCGAACGGCAGGCGGTAGCGAAGGAACTGATCGAATTCGACCGGGAATGGGCGCGCCTGGTCAGCGCACCGCTCAAGACCTCGCCAGACGGCGACGGCGTCGATCCGGCCGAGGTGCAACGCTATTTCGTCAGGCACGGGCGCTATACGGCCGGCACGGCGACGCGCTATGCGCCCTCGGCGATCATCGGCAAGCCAACGCACCAGCATCTGGCGACCGGCTTCGCGATTGGCACCCGCTTCCATTCCGCCCCGGTGATCCGGCTCGCCGACGCGAGACCGATGCATCTGGGCCATGTGGCCGAGGCCGACGGGCGCTGGCGCGTCATCGCCTTCGCGAACGCGCACGACCCGGCGGCACCCGGTTCAGGCATCGCGCGGCTCTGCCATTTCCTGGCCGAGGACGAGGCGTCGCCGCTGAGGCGCTACACGGCGGCGGACGAGGATATCGACGCCGCGATCGACCTGCGCGCCGTCTTTCAACAGCAGCATCGCGCACTGGAGATCGGATGCATGCCGCCGCTTCTGCTGCCCCGGAAAGGCCGCCACGGCCTCCACGACTATGAGAAGATGTTCTGCGCGGACCCGAGCGAGGGCGCCGACATATTCGATATACGCGGCATCGACCGCGAACGCGGCGCCATGGTTGTGGTGCGGCCGGACCAGTATATCGCGCATGTCCTGCCGCTCGACGCATATGCCGAACTGGCCGACTTCTTCGCGGGCTTCATGATCGACCGGCGCTGACACTTGGCGTGATCACGAACCCACGGGCCGCTCCGACGCCTGATGTGCGAGCGCCGAAACGGGCGGATGAACATGATGGATGAAGGGGGACAAAGCATGCCGGCGTGCCAGACCCATCGCATAGGCGGCTGTTCGATAAGCAGTCTCCCATTCCCCGGCATCCAGGGGACCGCCCATCTCGGCGTCGCCAACGAAGCCGACAAGCAACAACCGGGCGTCCACGCCGTGGCTCCTCAGGAAGTACAGATGAGCAATCCGGTTAGCTAGTTGATAGAAGCGGTCGGTCCAGGAGGCTCCTCCGCGGACGCCCAAGGCCTCGCGGACGGAGTTCAGGGCATGGTCGATCCTATGCAGCGAGGAGGTTCCCGCCGCGCAGGGAGGTGAAAACAGCTCGTCTAGATGCGCTTTCGCCTCGACCAGCACCACGCTTTCGCCAGCCAGACCAAGCGCGTCCCACTGCGGTCCCCGCACAGGCCAAAACGCTGCGAGCGGCCCGGTGAGTCGGTCTAGCCCGACACGGGCAAGAAACGCCGCATCCCTGTATTCGGCCCACTCGTCGGCTTCCAAGGGCGACACCCACTCCACGGGACCAACGTCGGAATGGGCAAGCAGTTCAGGGGAACCGTTCACAGCCAACTGAAGCCATTTGAGGCTTCCGCGTGTCCCTCGCGGCTGGACGACCCGCATTGCCTAGCTGTCGAGGAAGCTTCTGAGCTTCCTAGACCGCGACGGATGCTTCAGCTTCCTGAGCGCCTTGGCCTCGATCTGGCGGATGCGTTCGCGCGTCACCGAGAACTGCTGGCCGACTTCCTCCAGCGTGTGGTCGGTGTTCATGCCGATGCCGAAGCGCATCCTCAGCACGCGCTCCTCGCGCGGCGTGAGCGAGGCGAGTACGCGCGTCGTCGTCTCGCGCAGGTTCGCCTGGATGGCGGCGTCGATCGGCAGGACGGCGTTCTTGTCCTCGATGAAGTCGCCGAGATGCGAATCCTCCTCGTCGCCGACCGGCGTTTCGAGGCTGATCGGCTCCTTGGCAATCTTCAAGACCTTGCGCACCTTCTCCAGCGGCATCGCCAGCTTCTCGGCGAGTTCCTCCGGCGTCGGCTCGCGGCCGATCTCGTGCAGCATCTGGCGCGAGGTCCGCACGATCTTGTTGATCGTCTCGATCATGTGGACCGGGATGCGGATGGTGCGCGCCTGGTCGGCGATCGAGCGCGTGATCGCCTGCCGGATCCACCATGTCGCATAGGTGGAGAACTTGTAGCCGCGGCGGTACTCGAACTTGTCGACCGCCTTCATCAGGCCGATGTTGCCTTCTTGAATGAGATCAAGGAATTGCAGGCCGCGATTGGTGTATTTCTTCGCGATGGAAATGACGAGGCGCAGATTGGCCTCGACCATCTCCTTCTTGGCGATGGCCGCCTCGCGCTCGCCCTTCTGGACCTGGTTGACGATCTTGCGGAACTCGCCGATCGAGATCGCGGTCTCGGTGGCGAGATTCTGGATTTCGGTACGGATCGTCCTGATGGCGTCCTTCTCGTCGCGAGCGAATTCCTTCCAGCCGCGCGTGCCGAGATTGGCGATGCGGCGCGTCCAGTTGGGGTCGAGTTCGGAGCCCTGATATTCCCTCAGGAACTCCTCGCGGCGCACGCCGTAGCTCTCCGACAGGCGCAGGAGCTTGCCCTCGTTCTGCACGAGGCGCTTGTTGATGTCGTAGAGCTGCTCGACCAGCGCCTCGATGCGGGCCTGGTTGAGCGCCAGCGACTTGACCGCCTTGACGAGTTCTTCCTTGAGCTTCTTGAGCGAACGCTCCTGGCTGGTGGACAGCGAACCGGCGGCCGACAGGCGCTGCTCGACCTGCTGGTCCTGCAGGCGGCGCAGCTTGCGGTAGGTGTCGGCGATCGCATCGAACGTTTCCATCACCTGCGGGCGAAGCTCGGCCTCCATCGCCGCCAGCGACAGATTGGCCTCATCCTCCTCGTCGTCCTCTTCCTCGACGCGGGATTCGCCGCCGACATTGGTGATGTCGTCGTCGTCGCGCCGACGGCCGGCCATGGACCGTTCCTCGGTCTTCGGCTTCTCGGTTTCGTCAGGACGTTCGACCACGGGAGCCTGCTTGGCCTCGGGGCCGGCATAGGTGGTCTCGAGATCGATGATCTCGCGCAGCAGCACCTTGCCTTCGTTGAGTTCATCGCGCCAGATGATGATGGCCTGGAAAGTGAGCGGACTCTCGCACAGCCCGGCAATCATGGTCTCGCGGCCGGCCTCGATGCGCTTGGCGATGGCGATCTCGCCCTCGCGTGACAGGAGTTCCACCGAGCCCATCTCGCGCAGATACATGCGCACGGGATCGTCGGTGCGGTCCGTCGGCTCCTTCTTGGTGGTGGTGGGCGCGACGGCCGTGCCGGTCTGCTCGGCCAGTTCGTTGGCGTCCTCCTCCGAATCCGATTGCTGGTCGCGATTCTCGCCTTCTTCGGCCTGTTCGTCGTCCTCGACGACATTGATGCCCATGTCGGACAGCATCGCCATCGTGTCCTCGATCTGCTCGGAGGTGACTTCCTCCGAAGGCAGGACCGAGTTGAGCTCGTCCATCGTGACATAGCCGCGCTTCTTGGCGGCCTTGATCATCTTCTTCACGGCATCGTCGGAGAGGTCGAGCAGCGGGCCATCGGTCTGGCCTTCGCGTTCGGTCTCGACCTCTTCCTTTTCCTTCGTCGCCATTCTTTTTCTTTCTCCGGACAATCCGGCCCCGCGTTCCGCACCCGCGACGGCCCCTGCCGCCATTGTCGGTCCGTTCCGGGCCGCCTTTTTGTTCAAGCCCTTACATGGACAGGCTTACACAACGATCAACCATACCAATCTAGGCGATGCCCTACGCGCGTCCAGACCGATCGAGGGCCAGGGACGGATCAGGTACGCGTCGGTCAAGAGATTTCCCGTCTCGAATCGTCCTGATTCCGCCAATCGGCCGTCAGGTCAAGTCTCGGAGGGGGCGTGTGGCACGATTCGCCGCACAAAGCGAATCACTACCACGCCCTCGACTGACGGTCCTATCCTGCCCGCCCCGACATCTGGCCAAAACCGTCGATCAGCGCCTCGGCCGAATCGACCAGCCCAAGCTGCTGTTTGATGTCGAGGAAATGCCGATAGTTCTCGTCAGTGAAATCAGACGCCAGCGCCGCTTCCGCCGCTCTGAGTTCCCTATGTAGGTGGTTGCGGTTCTCGTGCAAGACAAGCGCCTGGGCAAAGGCGTCGGCGGCGTCCTCATAGGCGGCATCGGCAAGAGCGGGCCAGTTGCGGGCGCGGCGCACGAGGGCCTCGGCGCGCTCGAACGGCTCTTCCAGCCCCGCCTCGGTCAGGGCGGCGACCATCGCCTCGCGCTCAAACGCGGCGCCATGCGCCAGCGCGTCGAGCAGCGCGGCGTGAAGCCGCCGCAGATCTGGATGAGAGAGGGGCAGGCGCTCGACGGCATCGAAATGTTCGCCGATCAGGCGCGGATGATTGACCAGCGCCACAACCAATGTCGTCTCGCGCAGCGGCAACGCCCCGGTCTGGCGCACCAGCGCCGAGCGCGACAGGCTGTCGGAAACGGCGAGCCGGCCGGCCGCCTGGCCGGGACGCCCCTGCCCCGCGTGCCCCGTGCCGGGACGGTTGCCGCGACGGTCCTGCGCTCGCCCGTCGCGGCGCGGCGCGCCGAAAAAGGCGTTGGCGCGTTCGCGCATGTCCTGGGCGTAGTGGCGGCGCAGGGTTTCGTCGCGGATGCGGAACGTGAGGTCGCGCAGGCGCTTTTCCAGTTCGGCCCGGCGCTCTGGCGTGTCGAATGTTCCGCCGCCGGTCTCGCGCATCCACAAAAGGTCGGCGAGCGGACGCGCCTCCGCGAGCACCGCGCCGAAGGCCTCGGGTCCGGCCGCCTTGACCAAATCGTCCGGGTCCTGACCTTCTGGCAACAGCGCGAAGCGCAGGGTGCGGCCGGGCTGGATCAGCGGCAGCGCCAGGTCCGCTGCGCGGAAGGCGGCGCGCAGGCCGGCGCTGTCGCCATCGAAGCATAGAACCGGCTCGCCCGACATGCGCCACAGAAGCTCGAGCTGATTCTCCGTCAGCGCCGTGCCGAGCGGAGCAACGACATTGCCAAAGCCGGCCTGTGAAAGCGCGATCGCGTCCATGTAGCCTTCGACCGCGATGACGGGCTTTTCCTTGCCGGCGGCGACCTTGCGGGCGCGGGCGAAATTGAACAGCACATTGCCCTTGTGGAAAAGCTCCGTGTCGGGCGAGTTCATGTATTTCGCGGGAACATCGGCCGACATGGCACGGCCGCCGAAGGCGATGACGCGACCGCGCGCATCCTCGATCGGGAACATGATGCGGTCTCGAAACCAGTCGTAGGAGACCGGGATGTCCGGGCCGTGGCGCACCAGCCCGCAGGCTTCGATCTGGTCCTTGGCGATGCCCTTGCCCGCCAGATGCTCCTTCAGAGCGGCGCGGCCATCGGGCGCGTAGCCGAGGCGGAACTGCTGCTGGGTGGCGGCCGACAGGCCGCGCTCGCGCAGATAGGCACGCGCCTTCGCGCCCTCGGGCGCCTGCAGCATGCGCTCGAAAAAGGCCGTCGCCATCTCCATCACCTCGGTCAGGCTGGCGCGCTGCTTCTCGCGCTGCTCGGCCTCGGGATCGCGAGCCGGCATCGGCACGCCGGCCATGTCGGCCACACGTTCGACCGCCTCGGGGAAGGACAGCCCGTCAAGTTCGGTCAGGACGCGGAAATGGTCGCCGGACACGCCGCAGCCAAAACAGTGGTAGCGGCCCTTTCTGTCCTCGCAATGGAAGGACGGCGTCTTCTCGCCGTGAAACGGACAACAGGCCCAGTAGTCGCCGCGCGAGGGATTGGTCTTCCTGCGATCCCACGTGACGCGCGAGCCGATGACGGCCGAGATCGGCACGCGATCGCGTATCTCGTCGAGGAAGGAGGGGGCAAAGCGCATGACGGGTCCGGAACTGACAGATTTTCATATAGGCATGGCAAGGGCATCACGCGACGGCGAAATACTATCATGCCCGCTGTTCACAGGATCGACCAAGCCGTTCAGTCCGGCCGCCGGGCCATCCCGCCGCCCCGGCCTTGGGTTCCGGCCGGGGCAGTCTCCCTCCGCGGGCGACCGATTTCATAGACGCCTTGCCGCGCTCGTTCGAAAATGACTGAATGACGGGGTTACGTTGGAGGCGCGCGACCAGGTGTCGACGGCATCGGCCCGGGAGGTGGTTCGATGAAGACGATTGCCGGGAGGGAGTGCGGCGGCTGCACCGAATGCTGCCGCTTCATACCGATCAGGCACGAAGTGCTGGAAAAACCGACCAACCTGATGTGTCCGCATTGCGCGGGCGGAAAGGGCTGCACCGTCTATGATCTGCGGCCCTCCATGTGCCGGACATGGGAGTGCGGCTGGAAGTTGACGCCGACCGTTCCAGCCGACTGGCGGCCCGACAGAAGCGGGCTGGTCTTCCGCTTCGAGCATTTGAAAAGGAAAGAGATCTCGGTCGTTATCCTCGACCCCTCACCGGCCATGTTTACCGAAGCCTTCGCCACGATCGTCTGCGGGTGGAGCGAAAACGGATTCAAGGTGTATTTCTCGGCCGTGGGACCGACCGGGCATATCCCGTCGCTCGTTCTGGTGAGCAAACGTGTGCGCAAGGCGGCCAGGGCGCGCGACCTGCAGGGCGTCTTCAAGGTGTTCTTCGAAATTCTCCAGGAGATCACGACGCTGCACGAGTGGGAGCCTGACGGGCTGACGCTGAGAACCGAGATCGTGGAACGGGCGGGACAGGGGCACGGTCCGTATCATCGCGGACGTGAAGCCAGTACGAACAGGGCTGGCGCGATTAACCGGCTAATGTAAAATCGCTCGGAACAAGAACGGCTTCCGGCAATTAGCGTTTCATGAAATCCTTTCATCCAGCCACCCGTTTCCGCGCCTCGCGGGCAGTCCGGCCATGAGCGGCTCCCTCGTCCTGCTGCATCTGGCGGGCGCGGTTGCGCTGCTGCTTTACGCGACCCGCATGGTGCGCACGGGCGTGGAGCGCGCCTACGGAGACACGCTCAGGCGCAGGCTTCGCGACGCCATCCATAATCCCCTGGCCGCGATCGGCGCGGGTACGGCGCTGGCGATATGCCTGCAGAGCGCGACGGCGGTGACGCTGCTTGTAGGCTCCTTCGTCGCGTCCGGCTTCGTCGGCGGCGCCTCGGGACTGATCGCCGTGCTCGGCGCCGATCTGGGCTCGTCGCTCGTGGTGCGGATCGTCAGCCTCGACCTCTCGTTGCTCGTGCCGGTGGCGCTGTTCGCGGGAACGGCCATATTCATGACCACCGAACGCCGTGCCTGGCGCCAGTTCGGCCGCATCCTGATCGGCATCGGGTTGCTGCTCCTGTCGCTGAGGCTGATCGGAGAGGCGTCCGATCCCCTGCGCGAGAGCCGTCTGCTGCCGGTGATCGTCAACTTTCTCGCCGGCGACCCCGTCAGCGCCTTCCTGATGGGCGCGGCGCTGACATGGCTGTTCCATTCCTCGGTCGCGTTCCTTTTGCTCGTCGCCTCGCTGGCGGCACGCGGTCTGGTGCCGGCCGACCTTGGCGTGGTGCTGGTGCTGGGCGCCAACCTTGGCGGCGGCGTGATCGCCGCCGTGCTGGCGCGCGCCTCCACGCCGCCGGCGCGCACGGTGCCGGTCGGCAATCTTATCATGCGCGCGACCGGGGCCGTGCTGGCCCTCATCGCCTTCGTGCAGATCGCGCCGCCGCTGGACGTACTTGGCGGGACCGCTTCGGCGCAGATCATCCACGCCCACATCGCCTTCAACCTGCTGCTTGCCCTGCTGGCCATGCCCTTCGTCACACCCGTGCATGCGCTGGCTTCGCGTCTCGTGGCGATGCGGGCGCCCGTCGAGGCCGAACCGTTGGCGGCGACCGAACAATCGGCGCTCGACAAGAGCGTGCTCGCGCGGCCCGCGCTGGCCCTCGGCAATGCCGCCCGCGAAGTGATGCGCATCTGCGAGACGATCGAGGTGATGCTGGCGCGGATCATCGAACTCTACGAGGCGCCGAGCCGCGAAGGCATTACCGAACTCGCCACGCTCGACGACCGGGTCGACAGCCGCCACGCCGCCGTGAAGCTCTATCTGGCCAGGATTCCGCCCGGCGCGATGAGCAGCGACGACGCCGCCCGTTGCTCGGAATTGCTGGAAGCCTGCGTCAAGCTCGAGCAGGTTGGCGATATCATCGTGCGCAACATGCTGCCGCAGGTGCGCAAGAAACTCGACCGCAAGGTGGAGTTCACGCCGGAGGGCTGGCGGGAGCTGTCAAGCTTCCACGCCTCGGTGCTGGCCAATGCGCGCATGGCCTTCAACGTGCTGGTATCGCGCGACGCCGAGACCGCGCGCGAGATCGTGCGCGAGAAGGACAGGCTGCGCGACCGCGAGAAGGAAACGTCGAGCCGCCACTTCATGCGCCTGCGCGAAGGAGCGGCGGCCAGCGTGGAGACGAGTTCCATCCATCTCGACACGATCCGCGACCTCAAGCAGATCAATTCGCTGCTGGCATCGCTCGCCTACCCGGTACTGGAGGAGCAGGGCCTGCTGGGCGGCACACGGTTGAGGGCGGTGTAGGTCCGGACGGACTTCCCGCTTTTTCCGACGGCCATCCAGAAGATTGCGGAACGGCTTCGCCGCCCCTTGACCTTCCAGTTGCTGGAAACTCCACATGCGCCCATATCAACAGGGCGGCGGGCCGGCAGGGGCGCGGCCGCCCGGCAACAGGATCGAGACCATGGCCAGCGAAACGAAGACCGCGACGGTTTACCGTATGATGATGCCGGACCATCAGTGCCCGTTCGGCATGAAGACCGTCGATCTCTTGAAGCGGCGCGGCTACGAGATCGATGACCACTGGCTGGAAAGCTGGGCCGAGACCGACGCCTTCAAGGCCGAGCACGGGGTCAAGACGACGCCGCAGACCTTCATCGGCGGCGAGCGGATCGGCGGCTATACGGATCTCAGGCGCCATTTCGGGCTTGAGGTCCGCGATCCGGACGCGACGAGCTACCGGCCGGTGATCGCCCTGTTCACGGTCGCGGCGCTGATGGCGCTCGGCGCCGGCTATGTCGCGACCGGCCAACCGCTATCGGTGCGTTCGGCGGAGTGGTTCATCTCCTTTTCGATGTGTCTGCTTGCCATGCTGAAACTGCAGGACGTGGAGCAGTTCGCCACCATGTTCCTGAACTATGACCTGCTGGCCCGGCGCTGGGTGCCCTATTCCTACGTCTATCCCTATGCGGAACTGACGGCGGGCGTTCTGATGACGGCGGGCGTGCTGACCTGGCTGTCGGTGCCGGTCGCGCTCTTCATCGGCGGCATCGGCGCCATATCCGTCTTCAAGGCGGTCTATGTCGACCGACGGGAACTCAAATGCGCCTGTGTGGGCGGGTCGAGCAAGGTGCCGCTCGGTTTCGTCTCGCTGACCGAGAACCTGATGATGATCGCCATGGCGATCTGGATGGCCGCAACCGCCGGCGCGATGTGACCTCAGGCCACGCCAAAGGCGGGGTGGTACGCCACCTCGCCCGCCGGCGGCGGACCGGAGATGACGAGGCGCTGGAAATATTCCGGCGGCACGTCGCCATATCGCAGGCCGGGGTCGCTCCGGAAGCCGAAGCGCCCGTAATAGGCCGGGTCGCCCAGCACCACGCAGACCTGCGTGCCCTGCCTGCGCAATCGCGCGAGCCCTTCCTCGATCAGGGCACGGCCGATGCCGGCGCGCTGGCGGTCGGGCCTGACCGACACCGGGCCCAGCCCGTGCCAGGGACCGCTCGAGCCGTCGATCGTCACCGGCGAGAAGGCGACGTGACCGACGATCGAACCACCCTCGACCGCGACCAGCGACAGCGTGAGCGCGCCGGCCTCACGCAGCGCGTCGCTGATGGCCGCCTCAGTCCCGCTCGCATGAGGCGCGGCGCGGAAGGCATCGGTGGTCAGCCGGCGGATCGCCGGGAGGTCTTGCGCTCCCTCGGGCCGGATGGTGAAGTCAGGTTGATCCATGGGCGGTTGTTCCGGGTCGGGTGGGTAGGCTACATATCATCGTTCGGCTGGAGAAGGCGCGATGGCAACCACCAAATCCCCGAAACCCGCGACCACGCGGAGCGGCGCCAGGAAAGCAAGCGGCGATCCGGTGCTCCTGTCGGGCGGCAATCCACAGATTCCGAAAGGCTATGGCGACGCGCCGGTGAAAGCCTATATCGCCGCGATGCCCGGATGGAAGCGCGCGATCGGGCAAAGGATCGACGAGATTGTCGAAGATGTCGTGCCGGGCGTACGCAAGGCGGTGAAATGGAACTCGCCCTTCTACGGCAAGGAGGACGACCTCTGGTTCCTCAGCCTCCACTGCTTCACGAAATACATCAAGGTGACCTTCTTCCGCGGCACCTCGCTCGATCCCGTTCCACCGGGGTCGTCCAAGCACCCGGAAGTGCGCTACTACGACATCCATGAAGACCGGTTCGACGAGGCACGCTTCACCGACTGGGTGAAACAGGCGAGCAGGCTGCCGGGCGAGAAGCTTTAGAGAAACCGAGAAGGCGCGCGATGGCGGAACCCGGCAACGAGGACGGCATGGCGGAGGAGTCCCCCGCCCGGCTGATCGACGCGAAGATCATGGCGCTGGGCGGCTGGCGCGGCGAGGTGCTGGCGCGAATGCGTCACCTGATACGCGAGGCCGACCCCGACATGGTCGAGGCGGTGAAATGGCGAAAGCCGACCAATCCGGCGGGTGTGCCGGTGTGGGAACACGACGGGATCGTGTGCACCGGCGAAACCTACAAGGACAAGGTGAAGCTGACATTTGTCCGGGGCGCCGAACTCGACGACCCGACCGGCCTGTTCAATTCCAGCCTGGAGGGCAATACCCGGCGCGCCATCGACATATTCGACGGCGGCGAGATCGACGCGGCGGCATTCAAGGCATTGGTGCGCGCCGCGGTGACCCTGAATGCCGACAAGCACGTAAAATCTCGATCCGCCCGAAAGGCGAAGGGCGCCTGACGGCGCCCTTCAATCCGGATTCGGCCGGCTCGGCTAGCGCAGCATCGTCTTGACGATGCCCGACGCCTTGCCGAAATCCATCTTGCCGGGGAATTTCTCCTTGAGCGCGTTCATGCAGCGCCCCATGTCGCGCAGTCCCGCGGCGCCGACCTCGTCTATGACCTGGCGACAGGCCTGTTCGACCTGCGCCTCGCCGAACTGGGCCGGCAGGAATTCGCGGATGATCGCGATCTCGTCGCGCTCCTGCTCGGCAAGTTCCAGACGGCCGCCCTCCTCGAAGGCCTTGGCGGATTCTTCGCGCTGGCGCACCATCTTGACCAGGATCTGCATGATCTCCTCGTCGGGGACGGGATCCTTGCCGGCGCCGCGGTTGAGGATGTCGCGATCGTTGATGGCGGCGTTGATGAGCCGCAAGGTGGAAATGCGTCGGCGGTCCTGCGACTTCATGGCCGCCTTGAGCGCCTCCGCGAATTTCTCGCGCATCGGATGTCTCCTGTGGAGCGCGACGAGACTAGCCGCGCCCGCATCTGTTTGCAAATCGTTTGTTAAACGATAAGCCTCTGATTCTGTTCATCGAATTCATTCGGGACGAACATGCCGACAGCGATTTGCCCGCTTGTCCGGCCACCGGTCCGGCATTCCTCGTGAGGAGCGCACGATTCCGGTGCACGTGGCAACGTCTTACCCCCTTCCGGGGTTGCGTTCGCGCCGGTTCACGTCGTAACGGAACCGGCCGTATCGCATCATTGCCGACGCGCGCTTATATGGTGCGAACGCGCGCCTGACGCAAGCGCCGATGCCTGCGTCCCGCGCATGACCCCTATTCGCCGATGGAGACCCTCTCATGACCGACAAGACCGCGCCCTGGACCGCGCCCAAGCCGACCGCGATGCTGGTCCTCGCCGACGGCACGGTGATCGAGGGGCAGGGCTTCGGCGCGACCGGGACGGCGGTCGGCGAGGTTTGCTTCAACACTGCGCTGACCGGATATCAGGAAATCCTGACGGATCCCTCCTATGCCGGCCAGATCGTGACCTTCACCTTCCCGCATATCGGCAATGTCGGCGCCAATGACGAGGACATCGAGGACCTGACCCCGGCCGCGCGAGCCGGCGCGGTTGGCGCGGTCTTCCGGGCACCAATCACCGATCCGTCGAGCTACCGCTCGGCCGGCCATCTCGACCAGTGGCTGAAACGGCGCGGCGTGGTGGCGATCTGCGACCTCGATACACGCGCGCTCACCGCCCTGATCCGCGAAAAGGGCATGCCGAACGCGGTGATCGCCCACGACCCGCAGGGACGCTTCGACATCGAGGACCTGAAGCGGCAGGCGGCCGCCTGGAGCGGGCTTCTCGATCTCGACCTGGCCAAGGACGTAACCTCGGGCCAGTCAGCGCAATGGACCGAGACGCCCTGGGTCTGGAACGAGGGGTATGGTGGTGCCCGCGGCGACGACACAATGCACATCGTGGCGATCGATTACGGCGTGAAGCGCAACATATTGCGGCTTCTGGCCGGGTTGGGCGCCAAGGTGACGATCGTGCCGGCCCTGACCTCGGCCGAGGACATACTGGCGCTCGAGCCCGACGGTGTCTTCCTGTCGAACGGGCCGGGCGACCCGGCCGCCACCGGCGTCTATGCCGTGCCGGTGATCCGCAAGCTGATCGACGCGGGACTGCCGGTCTTCGGCATCTGCCTCGGCCACCAGATCCTGGCGCTGGCGCTCGGCGGGAAAACGACCAAGATGCATCAGGGCCATCACGGCGCCAACCATCCGGTCAAGGACCACACCACCGGCAAGGTGGAGATCGTGTCGATGAACCACGGCTTCGCGGTTGACGGAAAGTCTCTTCCCCAAGGCGTTGAGGAGACTCACGTTTCGCTGTTCGACGGTTCCAATTGCGGCCTGAGATTGGCCGGCAAGCCGGTGTTTTCGGTGCAGCATCATCCCGAGGCGTCCCCGGGCCCGCAGGATTCGCACTATCTGTTCCGGCGCTTCGCCAACATGATCCGCGAGCGCAGGGGCGAAAAGGCACTGGCCGAGCGGTAGCCGCGAGGGCGGAGGTAGCGCGCGCCTTTTGGCGCACGCTTCGTTCGGCCACCTTCTCCCACAAGGGGAGAAGGAAAGGACGTGGACAAATCCGGCCCCTCGCCGGTCTCAACCCGTTGATTTCCCTCGACAGGCGGATTTTCTTTTTCCACCCGCCCGGCCGCGCGCTCATCCTGTCCGCGAAGGAGGACGTGATGGAACGGATGGGCTGGAACGTTGAGGAGGTAGAGCGGAACCGGGTCGTGCTGGAGCGCATCGTGGCGTTCCTCGTCGCGCTGGCCGCGCTTGCCGATCGCGTTGCCGGCCTGCCCCTGCCGATCCGCCTGCCGGTGCTTGCCATCCTCGGTCGCGGCGAGGCCGTGGCGCGCGCCCTGGTCACGGGGCTCGCGCATGAGATCGGCGTGCCCTATCCCGCCGCCGCGTTGCCGGCGGCCGATGAGGCCGGGCGGCTTGCCGCGCGCTTCCGGGTGCTGGCGCTGATGCTGGGCGCAATCCTGGCCTGGGTCTTGTGCCTCGCCCGATCGCTTCCCGACGTCGCCGACGGCTGGTTCGGGTCGGCCGGGTCGTGGCCCACGTTCGTCGCCCTGCAGGCGTCTCCCGCGCCGCCGCGCGCGCCCGACACATCATGATGAGAAAAGCCGGCGCCTGAACCGCCGCCCTGTCTCCCGCCTTTCACGGGGGAAGACCATCGCCTATGGGGCTTCGACCCCAACAAGCGAGAGGGGAACCCCCGGCGGCCGAAGCCGCCGGGATTGCTCCGGATCGTGTCGCTTAGCGCGGCTCGGCCCGCAGCGCCTTCCATGTCGCCCACATCATGAGCACCAGAAGGATCGCGAAGGGGAAGCCCGTCGCCACCGAAGCGGCCTGCAAAGCGGCAAGCCCGCCGCCCAGCAGGAGCACGATCGCCACCAGCCCCTCGAAGATGCACCAGAAGACGCGTTGCGCGACAGGTGCATCGACCTTGCCGCCGGCGGTGATCGTATCGATCACCAGAGATCCCGAATCCGACGAGGTGACGAAAAACACGATCACCAGCACGATGCCGACGAGCGAGGTGAGGCCGGCGAGCGGCAGAACCTCCAGCATGCGGAACAGCGACAGTTCGGGCACATAGGCCACTACCGTCTCCTGCACGCCCTGATAGCCCTGATTGAGGAACTCGTGGATCGCGGTACCGCCGAAGGCCGTCATCCACAGAATGGACACGAGCGTCGGCACGATCAGCACGCAGACGATGAATTCCCGCACGGTGCGACCGCGCGAAACGCGGGCGATGAACATGCCCACGAATGGCGACCAGGAGATCCACCAGGCCCAGTAGAAGGTCGTCCAGCCATGGACGAACGCCTCGTCCTCACGCCCGAACGGGTTCGAGAGCGCGGGCAGTTGCATCACATAGCTGGCGGCATTGGAGAAGAAGCCGCTGACGATGGCAAGCGTCGGCCCCAGCACGATGACGAAGGCGAGAAGCAGGATCGCCAGCACCATGTTGAATTCCGACAGCCGCTTGACGCCCGCGTCCAGCCCGGCCAGCACCGAAACCAGCGCCGCCGCGGTGATCAGGAAGATCAGCACGACCTTTGCTGTATCGGTATTGGGTATGTCGTAGAGGAAGTTCAGGCCCGCCATGGCCTGTTCCGCGCCGAAGCCCAGCGAGGTGGCGAGGCCGAACAGCGTCGCGAACACCGCCATCGTGTCGATGACGTGACCCACCCAGCCGCGCACGCGTTCGCCAAAAATCGGATAGAAGGCCGAGCGGATCGAGAGCGGCATGTTCTTGTTGTAGGCGACCAGCGCCAGCGACAGACCGACGACGGCGTAGATCGCCCAGGGGTGCAGGCCCCAGTGAAAGACGGTGGCGGCCATCGCGGCCGTGACGGCCGGACCGGCGGCCTCGGCGTTGACCGTGCCGTCCTCACCGACCGGCGGCGTGAGCCCGAGCGGCGGGTTGTTGAAGTGATACATCGGCTCCAGCACGCCGAAGAACATCAGCCCAATGCCCATGCCGGCGGCGAACAGCATCGCGAACCAGCCGGCATAGCTGTAGTCCGCCACCGCGTCCGCGCCGCCTATCCTCACCTTGCCGAGCGGCGAGACGACGAGGAAGAGGCAGAACAGGACGAACAGATTGCCCGCGATGATGAACAGCCAGTCGAAGGTGGATGTCAGCCACACGCGCAGGCCGCCCAGCGCGTCGCCTGCCTGATCGCGGAAGATGAGACTGATGATGACGAAGGCCACGATGACCACCGCCGAAACGAAGAAGACCGGGTTGTGGACGTCCAGGCCGAGCCAGCGGACATTGTCCTGTCCCGGCTCTAGGCCGTGATCTAGATCCTCGGTGGCGGTTTCGGTGGAAGCGGTCGACATTCTACCCTCCTTGTGATGTCGCGCCGGTGGCGGCCGGCCATTCTTGCCCTCCGAAGCAGGCGTTACACACGCCGTAACCGGACGCCGCCTCCGGCGACCGTGACTCGCACACTATTGTTTCAAGGGTCGGATTGCGACCCGTCGGAGCCAAATGGCGTCACGAAAATGACAAACTCGATCAGTCGCGCCAGCCGGCGGCGGATCAGGGCGCGGCGCGGGAGAACCAGACTTGGCGCCCGACGGCGACCGCGCTGTCGTCCGGCGCGCGTTCCGAGACGCGCCAAAGCGAGCGCACCGCGCGCGCCTCGGCCAGGGATGGCGCCTCGCCAACAATCGCACCAGCCTCGCCCGCCAGCGGGATGAACCAGGCGCCCGAGAAGGCGCGGCACGACAGGCCGACCGCTTCGCGCCGGACGAGCAGCGAAAGGCCGACGGATTCGGATGGGCGCCAGGGAAAGACCATACGCCCCTCCGGTTTGAGCGCATCGAGCCACGCGAGCGGCGGTTCGGCCAACCCGGCATTGACATAGATGATGTCGGCGGGCCCGACCGGCACGCTGGTCGCATTGGCCTCCACCAGGGTGACGTTCTCGAACGGTTCGAGATTGGTCCTGGCGGCGGTGGCAAGCTCAGGCTCGATCTCATAAGCGACGACCGACCCATCGGGCAGGACGAGCATTCCAAGAATGGCGGAATAGTAGCCGCCGCCGGCCCCGATATGCACCACCGTCTCGCCCGGCTGCGGCGCGACCTGGCCGATCCAGGCGGCATGGAGAAAGGGTTCGCCGGTATTGATGCCACGCGAGGCATCGAGCGCGACCAATACGTTCTGCTGGAGGTGGATCGGATTGGCGCTGGGTGTCAGCACCACACCGTGGGATCCGATGATGCGCCACGGTCCCGGCGGCAGGAAGGCTTCGCGCGGAACCAGCTCGAAAATCCGTTGCAACCGAGGGTCGGACGAGCCGCTGGCGGCGGCCATGAGCCGGGCATAGAGTTCGCGCGCTTCGGCAAGCGTTGACATACCGGAACCTTCTCAAAAAATCGGCATGCGCGGGGAACGCGCCAGAACCATCCGCGTTGCCTACGCGCCGTCGGCGGAATTGTCCGCCACGCGCGGAGAAACGCAAGATGACCGACAAGCAAAAGCCGACCGCGAAGGGAAATGAAGCTTCGCGCCATCTGAAGGCCGAGGCGAAAGGCGAAGAACGCAAGGTCGAGGCCAAGACCGGCCGCCCGCTGAAGAAGGGAGCCGCCCGCGTGGACGAGCGCGCGCGGAGCTCCGACGGCAGGAGCGCCGGCGCCAAGCAGAAGTAGAGCGGACCGGAGGGGTAACGTTGCCGGCTTCGCGGTCCGGAAAATCAGGGAGTTTGCGGCAAGCCTAATTTAAAGGATTGGACATAGGGTCGATTGTCGCGTCCCGGCCCCGAAAGCCAGAATTGACCCTTTCGTCCGCCTTGCACCGTTTGCGTCGAACGCTCTTTCTGCCGGCCTATCTGCCGGCGCTCCTGGCGTGCCTGGCTGTCATCGGTTTCGCCGTCCATTTCGAGAGCCAGAACCAGACCCTTGCGCGCGAGCGGGAGCGCGCGGCCGCCCAGAACGAACTCGGCCTGCTGAGGGCGCGGTTGGAGGGCAATATCAGCGCCGACATCCAGCTTGTGCGCGGACTGGTCGCGGTGATGGCGACCGAGCCCGACATGGACCAGAAGCGCTTCGACCAACTTGCCGGACAACTGGTCCGCCAGAGCCGGCAGATCATCAATGTCGCGGCTGCGCCCGATCTCGTGGTCACGATGGTGCACCCCTTCAAGGGCAACGAGGCCGCGATCGGACTCGACTACCGGACCAATGAAGCCCAGCGCGACGCGGCCCTGCGCACCCGCGTCTCCGGCAATCTGGTCCTGGCGGGCCCCGTGAATCTCGTGCAGGGCGGAACGGGCTTTATCGGCCGCTTTCCGGTCTTCGTCGACCAGGGCCAAACCATTGGCGGCTTCTGGGGCCTGCTTTCGGTCGTCATCGACGCCAACAGCCTTTACAGCGACAGCGGCCTTACGGCCACCGACCTGAACCTCGACGTGGCGATCGCGGGCCGTGACGGCGGACGCAGCGGCGGGCGCGGCGGCGGCGAAGTCTTCTTCGGCGATGACGCGATCATGGCCGACGATCCCGTGCTCGCGCGTGTTTATCTGCCTTCCGGATCATGGCTGATGGCCGCGCGGCCACGGGGCGGCTGGAGTCATTCGCACGCGCCGTGGAGGCTGCGCGGCCTCATGGCGCTGGTTGGCCTGGCGATCGCTGTGCCCCTGCTCGCGGCCGGACATTACAGCGCGCAGCGCAAGCTTTCGGTCGACGCGCTGCGGCGGCGGGAAAGTGAACTGGAAGACCTGTCGCAACGGCTCGGCCTGGCGCTCGAGACCTCCCACATAGGCGTGTGGGAAATGGACCTGTCGCGTAATGAGATATACTGGGACCATCGGCTGCACGAGATATACGGCATTCCCTACGATCCTGCGCCGAAGACCTTCGCCGATTGGGACCGGGCGGTTCATCCGGACGACCTGGCGCAGGCCATGATCGACTTCAGCAACGCCGTCGACCACGGCAAGCCCTACTCCTCGCAGTTCCGCATCGTCCGGGCCGATGGCACGGAGCGCCACCTCGCTGCACGCGCCACCATCCATGTCGGCGCCGACGGTTCGCGCCGCATGATCGGCGCCGAATGGGACGTGACGGAAGAGGTCGTCCTCAACAAGGCGCTCGAGCGGGCCAAGACGCTGGCTGAAACGCGCAGCGCCGAACTGGAGGCTGCCAACCGCCAGATCGCTTATAACGCACTGCACGACCCGCTGACCGGCCTCCCTAACCGACGCAGCCTGGACGAGACGCTGGCGGCCGTGCGCGCCGCTGAACCCGGCGGCGCGGTAGCACTGCTGCATCTCGATCTCGACCGGTTCAAGCAGATCAATGACACGCTGGGCCATGCGGCGGGCGACGCGATGCTGGTCCATACGGCAACCGTGCTGCGCGACAAGGCCGGCGCGGATGACCTCGTCGCACGGGTCGGCGGCGACGAATTCGTGATGCTGTGCCGCTCGGCGGCCGACGAATACAGGCTGGCACTGCGCGCCGAAAGGCTGGTGGACGCCATGCGCCAACCGGTTCCTTTCGAGGGGCACGAGTGCCGCTTCGGCGTGTCGATCGGCATCGCCTCCGGCACGACGGGGCCGCATTTCGATCCCGCCAAGCTGATGGTCGATGCCGATATCGCGCTCTACCGGGCCAAGAGCCGCGGCCGCAACAGATTCGAGTTCTTCACCGCCTCACTCGAGGCCGAGATCGTACAGACCAAGCGCCTGGCCGACGAGATCCTGTCGGGGCTGGAGCGCGGCGAGTTCGTAGCCTGGTACCAGCCGCAAGTCTGCGCCCGCACATTCGCCGTCACGGGCTACGAGGCCCTGGCGCGGTGGAACCATCCGGAACGTGGTGTCCTGCCGCCCGCGGCCTTCCTCAAGATCGCAGAGGAACTGAACGTGGTGAGCGCCATCGACCGTGTGGTGCTCGAACAGGCGCTCGTGCAGCGGCAGGTCTGGTCGCGGGCCGGCCTGGGTGACCTGCGGGTCTCGGTCAACGTCTCGGCGCGGCGGCTGGCCGAGGATGATCTGATCGGATCATTGAGGCAGATGAACATTCCAAAGAACGCGCTTTCCTTCGAGCTCGTGGAATCCATCTTCCTCGATGAAGGCGACGAAGTAATCGCGTGGAACGTGGATCGCGTGAAGGACCTCGGCATCGACGTCGAGATCGATGATTTCGGAACGGGCTATGCCTCGATCGTCAGCTTGCTCAAGCTGAAACCTCGCCGGTTGAAGATCGACCGCCAGTTGATCACGCCGATCGCCGGGGCACCGGGCCAGCGTCACCTGGTGCAGTCGATCATCGAAATCGGCAAGTCCTTGGACATCGAGGTGGTGGCCGAAGGCGTCGAGACGCTGGAGCATGCCCGACTGCTGCGCAAGATGGGCTGCGACCTGCTGCAGGGATACGCGTTCTCAAAGCCCCTGAACGCCCAGGACTTCGAAAACCACCTGCGCCTCAACCGCCCGCGCAAGGCGGGGTAGTCGCCGATATTTCCGGTGACCGCACGCAACCCTTCGGCTAGCGTGGCGTTGCCGTCGGCGGACCGCGCGATCCACGCCGGAACCCCGACATCTCATGCGGAGGAACGCGGATATGCGCTGGCGAGGACGCCGTCAAAGTTCCAATGTCGAGGACCGTCGGGGTCGGGGCGGCTTTGCGCGCGGCCCGGGCGGTCTCGGTCGTGGCGGCGGCATTCGCATACCGATAGGACGGGCGGCGGGCGGCGGCGGGCTGTCGGGCATCATTCTCATCGTTGTGCTGTTCCTCGCACTGCGCGCCTGCGGGATTGATCCGCTCGATATCCTGGCCGGCGGCGATGGCGTCCCGGGTGGCGGGGGTCAGGTGACGCGCCAGCAGACCAGCCCGGCCGAGGACGAGATGGCACAGTTCGCCGCGACCGTTCTGGCGGAGACCGAGGACATCTGGCATGGAATCATGCAGGCGCAAGGCAGCCGCTACGAAGAACCCGGGATGGTGCTGTTTACCGGCCAGACGGGCTCGGGCTGCGGCTTCGCCTCGGCAGCGTCCGGCCCGTTCTATTGCCCTGCTGACAGCAAGCTCTATCTGGACCTCGGCTTCTTCAACGAGCTGGCGCGGCGTTTCGAGGCGACGGGCGACTTCGCGCGCGCCTATGTCATCGCGCACGAAGTCGGGCACCACGTGCAGAATCTCATCGGCGTCCTGCCACGATTCAACGAGATGCGGCGCTCGATGGACGAGGCCGAAGCCAACCGCATGTCGGTGCGGGTCGAACTCCAGGCCGACTGCTTCGCCGGCATCTGGGCCCACTATACCGACCGCAGGGGCCTGCTCGAGGAAGGCGATGTGGAAGAGGCGCTGAACGCGGCGACCCAGATCGGAGACGACACGCTGCAACGGCGCACCCAGGGCTACGTCGTTCCCGAGACCTTCAATCACGGCACCTCGCAGCAGCGCCGGACATGGTTCGCGCGCGGGATGGAAAGCGGGCGCATCGGTGACTGCGACACGTTCAACAACCCGATCTGACCGGGACGATGACCGCACCTGAAGACCGAGGACAGACGAAACACCGCCAAACATCGGGCCATAACGCCACACGCCCGAGCCACTTCACACTGCGGGCCTGGTGGGCAATCCTCAAACGCGTCTATTCGGAATCGCAGGAAGACCGGGTGATGCTGGTCGCCGCCGGCGGCGCGTTCTATCTGCTGCTGGCGCTGTTTCCCGCGCTCGCTGCCTTCGTGTCGCTCTACGGGTTCGTCGCCGATCCCACAACGATCGCCGACCAGATCGCCTTCCTGGGCGGGTTGCTCCCACGGGGCGGACTTGAAATCATCGAAGCCCAGCTTGACGCCCTCGCCTCGCAGGATCCGGACCGGCTCAGCCTCGGCTTCGCGATCGGATTGGCCGTGGCGCTGTGGAGCGCCAATACCGGCGTCAAGACGCTCTTCGACGCGATGAACATCGCCTATGAGGAGCCCGAAAGGCGCAGCTTCCTCAAGCTGAATCTGGCGTCGGGCATGTTCACGCTGGCCGCGATGCTGATCGGCGTGCTCATGCTGCTGGCGGTCGGCATCGTGCCGGCCGTGCTGGCCTTCCTCAGGCTGGATGCCTGGGCGGAAGTCCTGATATGGCTGGGACGCTGGCCGCTTCTGCTTGTCTTCATCGTCACCGGCATTTCCCTGCTCTATCGTTTCGGGCCGAACCGCGAGCCGGCGAACTGGCGCTGGCTGAGCCCGGGCGCCGTGGTGGCCACGCTGGTGTGGATCGCCTGCTCGATCGGCTTCTCGTGGTATCTGCAGAACTTCGCCAACTACAACGCCACCTACGGCTCGCTGGGCGCGGTCATCGGTTTCATGATCTGGACATGGCTGTCGGTGCTGATCCTGCTGATCGGGGCGGAGCTGAATGCCGAAATGGAAAGGCAAACTGCCCGTGACACCACGACCGGCGAGCCCAAGCCCATGGGCGAGCGCGGCGCCTATGTGGCCGACACGGTGGCCCGCGACTGACGGACGTCGGCTTTCTTCGGCAGAGCCGACTGAGAACCGTTTCACTGCCGATCGCCTGACGCCCCATTAAAGGCAGAGTGGTAGGTTCCGCAGCACCTTCGGTTCCAGGATACCCCAATGAGGCGGATCAGCGATGGAATGCTCGTCGTGGCGCTGGTGGCGATCGCGCTGTCGGCGCTGGGCTGGCTGTTCGTGTCGGTCGTTCGATGGACGGTCGCAGGGCGCGTGATCAGCGAGTCGCCGTTGCCGGGAAGCGTTCGTGCATTCGTGCTGGCGGGTGCGGCGATCGCTTGCCTGGTCGCGGTCCGTCGGGTTCTTGCATCCGGCTCGGCCCGACCGCGGCTCGAAGCGCCGCGCTTCGGGCGTTCAGGCACGCTGAAAGTGGTCCGTACCACGCGGATCCAGCCCACAACGTTGGGCGCCGCAATTGCTGCCATCGCGGTGATCGCAGCCGATCTCGCCCTTTCGCCAGGCCGGCCCGTTCCGGCAACGGAAGCCGTAGTAGTAGCTCGGGATGCCGTCGACGAGGACGAAGAGGAGGCTGGGGGAGCCGTGGCCGCGGCGGAGGTGGCGGTCGAGGAGGCGCCCCCCGTGGCCGAGCGGCAGGCTACGCAAGCGGACCCGCCAACACCTGATGCGGCGGCGGAGATTGCCGCACTGTCCGAACCGGAGCCGCAGGCCGTAGAACCGGCCCCTGCCGTGGCGGCGCCAACGACCGTCGCACCGCCGCTCCAGATCGAACCGCAGGCGCAGCCGAGCCAGGTCGGGCATACGGACGGTATCGACTTTCTCGACGTTTCGCCCGACGGGCGGAGCGTAATGACGGCGAGCATCGATTTCTCGATAAAGCTGTGGGACCTGGAAACGCGCTCGCTGATCCGGGATGTCGGTCGCCACAAGGACATGGCGCGGGCGGCGATTTTCCTCCCCGACGGCAACACCGCGCTAACGGCGGGCGACGATGGCGAAGTGGTGCTGCGGCGGCTGGCGGATGCCGCGCCGCTTCATGTCTTTTCCGCATCGGATCACGGCGCCGCGCGCGACCTGGCGATCGATCAGAACGGTACCGTCGCTGTCAGTGCGCACGAAAGCGGCCGCGCGATCGTCTGGGACCTGGTGGAGCGGACGGCAAGACACGTCCTGCCGGCTCACGGCTGGCCGGCCAGCGGTGTAGCAGTTTCCCCGGACGGAAGCCACGCCCTGACAGGCAGCATCGATGGCGAGATGAAACTTTGGGACCTCGAAACCGGGCAGATGCTGCGAGTCGGCAAGGCCCACGGGCGCGGGATTTACGGCGCTGTGTTCACGCCCGACGGAAAGCACGCCATCACCGGCAGCGGCGATCGGACGATAAAAGTCTGGGACCTCGCATCCGGACAGGAGCTGCGACTGATGGTCGGGCATTCGGGCACGGTATACGCGCTCGATCTATCGGAAGACGGCACGTCCCTCGCCACGGCGTCACTCGACGGAACCGCGCGGCTGTGGAACCTCGAAACGGGTCAGGAGACGGCCCAGTTCATCGGGCATGACGGACCTGTCTATGCGGTACGCTTCGGCCCTGACGGCACGCTGATCACAGCCGGCAGCGACCGCGCCATACGTGTCTGGTCGACACGAGGTGACCAGATGGGCGCGGTCATCGGCGCCCTGGAGTGAGCACCGTCAGTCGTCGTAGAGGATCTCCTTGCAGGTCACGACCGGGCATTGGTCGGTGTCGCTGGTGGGGATGTACTCATAATAGAGCGCCTCGGTCGGCTGGCAGAATGAGCGGTCGGCGACGTAGCGGTTATAGAGCGGCAGACCCGGGTTTCGCGCCGAGGTCCAGCGCAGGACGACCTCCCCTTCCCTCAGCACACGGTCCTGCGCTTCGCCGCAGGTCATGCTGGTCGAGACATAACGGGAAGTGGCGTGAGCGGGCGCCGACAGCGTCGTCAGCGCGAGGAGGATGGCCAGGAGTCTCATCGGACGCCTCCATGATGCATGCGATAAGACAGGATATGGCCGAACCGCGTCGAAGGTCCAGCCGTATCATGAAGGCGTGGAATCGCTCGATCGACCGTCAGATGCGTTGACCGCTGGCGGCATCGAACAGATGCGCCAGCCCCGGATCAATGGCCAGCGGCAGGACATCGCCCTCATCAATGCGCGAGGCGCCCGGCAGGCGCGCGATGATCTCGCCGCCGCTTCCGTTCGATCCGGACGGGCGGCCATGTGCCAGCGTGTCGGCGCCGAGCGTCTCGACCGCCGTGACCGACAGTTCCAGATCGGCATTCTTGCCGTCCTTGACCAGCGTGAAGTGTTCGGGTCGAACGCCCAGCAGAACCTCGCGACCACCTTGCGGCAGTTCGGTGTCGCGTGGCTTGACGACCGAACCGCCATCGGCCAGTTGAAGCCCCTTGGCACCCTGCGCGACAGCCTTCATGAGGTTCATGGAGGGCGAACCGATGAAGCCGGCGACGAAGGTGGTGGCTGGCCTCTCATAGATGGAAAGCGGCGTGCCGATCTGCTCGGCCAGCCCCGCATTCATCACGACGAGGATGTCGGCTAAGGTCATCGCCTCGACCTGGTCATGCGTGACGTAGATCGAGGTGACGCCGAAGCGGCGCTGGATGGCCTTGATCTCGATGCGCATCTGGCCACGCAGCTTGGCGTCCAGATTGCTGAGCGGCTCGTCGAACAGAAAGGCCTTGGGACTGCGCACGATGGCGCGTCCCATGGCGACGCGCTGGCGCTGGCCGCCCGACAATTCGCGCGGCTTGCGCTCCAGCAGCTCGGCCAGGCCGAGCGTGGCGGCCGCCTCACGAACCCGCTGGTCGATCTCGGGCCTGGGCATGCCGCGATTGCGCAGGCCATAGGCCATGTTGTCGTAGACCTTCATGTGCGGATAGAGCGCGTAATTCTGGAAAACCATTGCGATATCGCGCTCGGCCGGCCCGAGCCGGTTGACGACATTGTTGTCGATCAAGACGTCGCCAGCGGTGATTGTCTCCAGCCCGGCGACCATCCGCAAAAGCGTGGACTTGCCGCAGCCCGATGGGCCGACCAGCACGCACATCTGGCCGTCGGGAATGTCGATCGACACCCCCTTCACGGCCTCGACGCCGCCGGCATAGGTCTTCTTCACGTCCTTGAGTTCGACGGTCGCCATGCGCTTACTTTTCCGTTTCGACCAGGCCCTTGATGAACAGGCGCTGCATGAAGATGATGACGATCACGGGCGGTATCGCGGCAAGCATGACCGCCGCCATGACCAAGTTCCATAGCGGCTCGGCATCGGCATAGGCGGCCATGCGCTTAATGCCCATGACGACGGTATAATAGCGGGTGTCGGTCGTGATCAGCAGCGGCCACAGATACTGGTTCCAGCCGTAGATGAACAGGATCACGAACAGGGCCGCAATATTGGTGCGGCTGAGCGGCAGCAATATATCCCAGAAGAACTTGATCGGTCCCGCCCCGTCGACGCGAGCCGCCTCGATCAATTCCTCCGGCACCGTGAGAAAGAACTGCCGGAACAGGAACGTCGCGGTGGCCGATGCGATCAGCGGAATGGTCAGGCCCGCATAGGAATTGAGCATGGACAGGTTGGCCACCACCTCGAATGTAGGGATGATCCGCACCTCCACCGGCAGCATCAGCGTGACGAAGATCGCCCAGAAGGCCAGCGCCCTGAATGGGAAGCGGAAATAGACGATCGCATAGGCCGAGATGATCGAGATCACGATCTTGCCGATGGCGATCGCCAGCGCCATGATCAGTGAATTCATCATCATCGGAAACAGCGGCGGCGCGCCGGAGGTCGACAGGCCCGACTGCAGCATCGCACGATAGTTGGCGATCGTGTGGTCACCCGGCAGCAGCGGCACGATACCCGACAGGAACTCGGTCGGCCCACGCGTGGAGGCAATCAGCGCGATGTAGACCGGCAGGAAGACGACCAGCAAGCCGAGGATCAGCACCAGGTGCGACAGGAAAGTGAGGAAGGGGCGGTTTTCGACCATCTATCCGTCCTCAGTACTGTACACGCCGCTCGATGTAGCGGAACTGGATGACCGTCAGGAAGATAACCACGCACATCAGGACGACCGACTGCGCCGACGACGAGCCGAGGTTCAGTCCGATCACCCCATCCGCATAGACCTTGTATACCATGATGTTGGTGCCGCCGGCCGGTCCGCCTTCAGTGGTGGCGTGGATGATGCCGAAGGTGTCGAACATGGCGTAGACGACGTTGACGACGAGCAGGAAGAAGGTCGTCGGTGAAAGAAGCGGGAAGACAATGGTGCGGAAGCGCTTGAAAGGCCCCGCCCCGTCGATCGCGGCCGCCTCGATGAGCGAGTTGGGGATGGCCTGCAGGCCGGCGAGGAAGAACAGGAAATTGTAGGAGATCTGCTTCCAGCTCGCGGCGATGACAACAAGTGTCATGGCGTCGGCCTGAGAGGTGCGGTGGTTCCAGCGGATTTCCGCCATCGAAAGCAGATAGGGCAGGATTCCAATCGAAGGGTTGAACAGGAACCACCACAATATGCCTGCCACGGCCGGCGCGACGGCGTAAGGCCACACAAGCAGCGTCGTGTAGGCGTTACGGGAGCGGATCATGGAATTGACATTGACGGCGAACAGAAGCGCCACCGCCATCGACAGGAAGGCCACCGCGAAGGCGAACGTGAAGGTGATCGAGATTGAATTGATATAGGACGCGCTGTTGAACAGGCGCGCGTAGTTTTCGAGCCACACGAAGGTCGATTTGAAACCGAACGCGTCCTCTCGCAGGAACGAGAACCAGATGGCCTGCCATGCGGGCCACAGAAAGAAAATTCCAGTCACCGCCAGCTGCGGCAGCAGCAGGAAATAGGGCAGCGCCTTGTTGGGAAAGACGGTTCGCTTGGTCTGCATGCGGCCCCGCCCACCTCAATAAAATACGGATATAGGTCACAACAGGAGTGATCGGGGCCTGCGCGAAAGCAGGCCCCGACGACGACCTGGATCGTCAGTTGTTGGCGGCTTCGAAGTCGCGCAGGATCTGGTTGCCGCCTTCAACGGCCGCATCGAGCGCTTCCTTGGCGGTCTTGTTGCCGGACAGCATCGCCTCGAACTCGCTGTCGATGACATCACGGACCTGGGTCAGATTGCCGAAGCGCAGGCCACGCGAATTGGCGGTGGGCTCGGTGCGGGTCATTTGCTTGATCGCCACCTCGGAGCCCGGATTCTCCTCATAGTAGCCCTGCTCCTTGCCTAGTTCGTAGGCGGCGTTGGTGATCGGCAGGTAGCCAGTGAACTGGTGCCAGTCGGCCTGGACCTCGGGGCTGGACAGATAGGTGAAGAACTTGGCGGCACCGGCATATTCCTCGTCCGACTTGCCGTTGAGGACCCACAGCGTGGCACCGCCGATGATCGAATTCTTCGGCTCTTCGATGACGTCCTCATAATAGGGCAGCGGAGCGAAGCCGACCTCGAAGTCCTTGACGTTGTTGAGAACGCCCGCGCGTGCCGCCGAGGAGTTCATGTAGACAGCGCATTCGCCCGAATAGAACATCGGCGGAGCATCGGTGCCACCGACGGGACCGCCATATTTGAAGAGGCCGGCGTCTGCCCACTTCTTCAGATTTTCCCAGTGCTTGACCTGCACATCGCCATTGAAGGTGAACTCGGTGTCGAAGCCGCCGAAGCCGTTTTCCTTCGTGCCGTAGGGCTGGTCGTGAATGGCGGTGAGGTTCTCGAGCTGCACCCACGAAATCCAGGCGCTGGAAAGGCCGCACTTCGCGGCGCCGGACTCGACGATCTTGTTCATCGCATCCTCGAGCTCGCCCCAGGTCGCGGGCGGGCTTTCAGGGTCCAGGCCGGCCTTCTCGAAGGCGTCCTTGTTGTAATACATGATCGGCGTCGAGGAGTTGAACGGCATCGACAGGATGTTGCCCTCCTCGTCTGCGTAGTAGCCGACCACGGCACCGAGGAAGCCCGACGCATCCCACGGTTCGCCCTGGTCTTCCATCAGCTTGTAGACCGGATAGACAGCGCCTTCGGCGGCCATCATCGTGCCGGTGCCGACCTCGAAGACCTGCACGATGGCAGGCTGTTCCTTAGCGCGGAAGGCGGCGATGGCGGCCGTCAGCGTCTCCGGATAGGTGCCCTTGTAGACGGGAACGATCTCGTACTCGTCCTGCGTATCGTTGAAGCCCTTGGCGATTTCCTCGAGCTTGGAGCCGAGTTCTCCGCCCATCGCGTGCCACCACTGGATCTGCGTCTGCGCCTGCGCGACGCCTACGGGCGTGAGCATCGACGCCGCTGCCGCTGCCAGTACGAGTGTCCTGAATGTCATCTGGTCGTTCTCCCTGTTGCCATCCCTTTGTGCAGGATGGTCGTTCTATTGGATGCGGTTTGTTACGATCGCATGACAAACGCTAGCAATTCGCAGGTCAAGCGAAAAGAGCGCGCGTTTGGCTCGCCGGCTAAGCGAAAACGCGCTGCGCAGCAAGCAGTCGCGTTGGAATCGGCTCGCTGCGTGGCGCCGCGCCGACCTGCCGCAGCGGCAGGTTCGGAAGCGGGAATCTGTTGATTAGGCGACGAAAGAGCGCTTCCGAAGCATCAATGCACCGCGCGCAGTGGATGAACGTTCGAGCGCCCACCACCGAACCGGCTTGTCGCATGCGGGCCAGGCAGGACGAATTCGCCCGCGCCCACCGGCTTGCCGAAAAGATCGCCGCGCACGTGGCGAATCCCGCTGGACAGCATGAAGTCGAGCAGCGCGGGAGAATCGATCCCGCCTGCGAACGGCGTCGCGCCAAGTTCCCGGAGGCCACCTGTCATCGATGCAAGCAGCGCACGCCCGGCCGGCGCGGCATCGAGGTGAGCAAAGCGCGACGCCTCGATGCCGACCCAGCTCGGACGAACCTGACGAACCAAAGCGAGCGAGGATTCGCCGGCATCGAAGTCGTCGAAGGCGATGGACGCGCCCCTCGACCGCATGGCGTTCGTGAAGGTGACGAGAACGGCCGGATCGACCGCGCCGGCAGTGTTGACCGAGAAGATTATGCCGCGAGGGTCCAGCCCGGCTTCGCCGGCATAACGTCCTATGTCGGCGAGAAACGGGTCAAAGGCGACGATCCACCGGGGAAAGACGTTGACGACCAGCGGCAGGGAAGGATTGTCGAGCAGGGCGAAATTGGCGATCGCCAGACACGTCGCCAGGTGCGCGGCGGCATCCCGTCTGACCGGATCGAGCCCGGCAAGAAAGGCGCGCGGCTCGAGCGGCAACGCTTGCCGAGTCGGCACGGCGCTCGCCTCGATTGCAACGGGCAGGAGAAACTCGCCCCTGCGTGCGAAAACCGTGCGATAGACACTGCGAATGCGGACGTCGTCCAGGAGACCGGAGGCAAGGCCGATCTCATCATGGATGATCAGTTTGTCGATTGCGCCTTGTTCAGGCATTGCAGCTGGTCGGTCGTCGCGATGCGGTTTAACCAGCGCATTATCGGCGCGCAGCCGTCACCAAATGGTTTCGGAAACGGACACATCCGGAGCGGCCGTTTGCTATCGCCGCGGAACCGCGCCGCGATCCCGTGCAGCGGCGATGGCGGGACGCGCGAGACCATAGCCCTGGACCATGGTGGCGCCCGCGCGTTCAGCAAGCTCGATCTGCCAGCCCTCCTCCATGCCCTCGAATACGGTGGCGATGTCGCGCGCGGCCAGACGTTCCACGAGGTCCACAAGCAGGGCGAAGCCGGCCGGGCTGTCCATGTGCCTGCGGATCCAGTCGGCGTCGAACTTGACGATGTCGGGCCCGACGAGATCGACGCGGGCGGCGTCCGAAGCTTGCGCACCATAGTCGTCGACCGCGATGCGGTGCCCCTGGACACGCAAGGCGGCGGCCAGCTCGGCAAGCGCGGCATCGCTTCCCGCCGGCTGCTCTGTCAGTTCGCACACGACGCGAGCGGCGGGCAGCTCGGACTCGCGCAGCGCAAGGCGCATCTCGCGCAAGATGCGGGCGACCGCTCGCGGGCCGTCGACCAGCGACGGGTCGATATTGACGAAGACCAGCGCCTCCTCCGGAAGGCTGACTGCCGCGTTGATCAGATGGAGCGCGCGCGACACCGTCTCGACGCGCGCCCGCATGTCCGGCACGAGGCCGGAGAGAAATGCCTTGGGGGAGACCTCTCCCCGCTCGCCGACGACGCGCAGCAGACCCTCATAGGCGACGGCGGCGACCGGCTGGGGTCGTTTGTCGGTCGCCGGAAACGCCCATATGGGCTGAAAGGCGGACATGAGTTCGCACCCGTCGAACAGCGCGACGGCACTTCCGTCGGAACGCCGTTCCAGCGAGATCGCGGCTGGGTGTTCCCTCACATGCATTTTCCAGTGAGAATCGATCCGTGATCATATCACGAACCGCGCCGCGAAGCGGTCGCGGGTTTGGGCTCTTGCCCTTGAGTCCAAGCCATGTGACGATGAAATGACGGCCTCCGGCGGGCGGCAGACCTGCCACGGCCACGCGACGGCCGCAGGCCGGCCGCCGCTCGAAGGGAAACGTTCGAGAGGAGGCTGGACATCATGGGACGACGCGCCGGAGACAGACGCACGGGGCCGAAATGCATTGCCATTGTCGGTCCCTTCGCAAGCGGCAAGACGACACTGCTGGAAGCGCTTCTGGCGCGCATGGACGCCATCCCGCGACAGAGCACGGTGACGTCAGGCAACACCGTCGGGGATCATAGTCCCGAGGCCCGCGCCCACCAGATGAGCGTCGAGGCGAGCATCGCCACGGCCGAGTTCATGGGCGAGCAGATCACCTTCATCGATTGTCCCGGCTCGATCGAGTTCGCGTTCGAGGCGGAGGCCGTGTTGACCGGCTGCGACCTGGCGGTCGTCGTGGCCGAGGCGGACGAGAAGAAGATACCGGCCCTTCAGCTCATCATGCGCCAGCTCGAGGAGCGCGGTATCCCCCGCATGTTGTTCCTCAACAAGGTCGACCGGATCGGCGCGGGCGTCCGTGACACGCTGAAGCTCCTGCAGCCGGCCAGCCAGACGCCGTTGCTGCTGCGCCAGATCCCGTTACGCAAGGACGGCGTGGTGGTCGGCTCGATCGACCTGGCGCTGGAGCGTGCCTATGTCTGGCGCGAGCATGCCGCCAGCGAGATCGCGGCCATTCCAGACGACGACAAGGCGCGCGAGATCGAGGCGCGCTTTTCCATGCTGGAGACGCTCGCCGATCACGACGACGAGTTGATGGAACAACTCCTGACCGAGATCGAGCCGCCGCGGGATGCCGTCTTCGACGATCTCGGCGCCGACCTGCGCGACGGCGCCGTCACCCCTGTGCTGATCGGTACGGCCGAGAAGGGCAATGGCGTGCTGCGCCTGCTGAAGGCGATCCGGCATGACGCGCCTGACGTGGCCGAGACGCGCGAGCGCATGGGCGTGGCCGACAGCGGCGACTTCCTCGCCCATGTGATGAAGACGATCCACACCCCGCACGGCGGCAAGCTGTCGGTCGCGCGCATCCTGTCGGGTAAAATCGCCGACGGGGCGGAAATCATCGCATCATCCGGCAAGACCGAGCGCGTGTCGGGCCTCTATGCGATGATGGGCAAGGACCAGACCAAGCTCGCTTCGGCCTCGGCCGGAGACACAGTCGCACTGGGTAAGCTGGAAGGTGTTACGACCGGCGAGACGGTAGCCACCGGCAAGTCCACGCCGAAGCCGCTGATCGAGCCTGAACGGCCCTATCCCGTTGTGGCGACCGCGCTTAGGCCGCGCGAACGCAAGGACGAGGTGAGGTTGTCGGCAGCGCTGGCCAGGCTCTGCGAGGAAGACCCGTCGCTGCTTCTGGAGCAGAACCAGGACACCGGCGAGACATTGCTGTCGGGCCATGGCGAGATGCATCTGCGCGTTACGATCGAGCGGCTGGAAGGCAAATACCAGATTCCGGTCGAGGCCCACGATCCGGTCGTGCCCTACCGCGAGACGATCCGCAAACCGGCGACCCAGCGCGGCCGCCATAAGAAGCAGTCCGGCGGACACGGGCAGTTCGGCGACGTCGTGCTGGAGATCAAGCCACGTCCACGCGGCTCGGGCTTCGAGTTCACCGATACGATCACCGGCGGTGTGGTCCCCAAGCAGTACATTCCCTCGGTCGAAGCGGGCGTGCGCGACTATCTCAAGAGCGGCCCCTTCGGCTTCCCCGTCGTCGACATCGCGGTCAACCTGTCCGACGGCTCCTACCATTCGGTCGACAGTTCCGACATGGCATTCCAGATGGCAGCGCGACTGGCCATGAAGGAGGCGATGGCGCAGGCCCAGCCGATCCTGCTGGAACCGATGATGAAGGTGGAGATCGCCACGCCGTCCGATGCCACGGCGAAGGTAACGGCGATCGTGCCGCAAAGGCGCGGACAGATCCTCGGCTTCGATGCTCGGCCCGGCTGGCCGGGCTGGGATGTCGTGGAGGCGATGATGCCACAGGCCTCGATCGGCAGCCTGATCGTGGAACTGCGCTCGGCGACGGCCGGCGTGGCCAACTTCAAGGCCCGCTTCGACCACATGGCCGAACTCAGCGGCCGGCTGGCCGATGAGGCGATCCAGTCGCACGGCAAGGCAGCCTGACGGCCGAACGCGGCCCGCGCCGGTCCGCTCCGAGTGCCCCCACTCGAACCGGACCTGGCGAAGCCGCGTCCTTGTTCTTCCATTGGCATGGATGCGCTCGCCTGCGCAGGTAACGGCAGGTAACGCGAGGGTTACAACCCCTGATCTTCGAGCGGGCAACAAAAAAGCCGGATCCGCAAGGACCCGGCTGAGTTGAATGGAAGTGCCTAAAAAGGCTGAACCTCCAGAGGGGAACACTCACCGGCGCTAATGGGAGGAGAAACGCGCCGAGGAGATGACCGTGATATGGTCGCCGAGGACTGCATAATCAAGCGTCACCATTGCACACCCCCTATGCAATTACTGCATGGGTCGGGCAGATGCCCGCACTTGCCGCGCCCTCCTGCGCGAAAACCAAGCAATATCAATAGGCCCAGCTTCGTGCCTTGGCGATGAGGAAATCGCGGAATACGTGCAGCCGGACCTGATTTCGCATCGTGTCGGGATAGGCGAAATAGGTGTCGAAAGACGGGACCGCGGTTTCGGGCATGAGCTGGACGAGGCCCGAATCCTTCTCGACCATGTAGTCGGGCAGCATCGCGATGCCCGCCCCGCGCTGCACCGCCACCTTGATCGACAATATGTTGTTGATCTGGAGGTTGGCCAGCCGCTTCGAACCTTCGGGCCTGCCGGCCGTCTCCAGCCAATTCATGTCGGCCAGATGGCCAGGCACGGGTTCGCCGAAGGTGACGATGCGGTGATTGTCGAGATCCGCGATCGAGGACGGCCTGCCGTGCTTGGCGATGTAGCCGGGCGAGGCGTAGAGGTGGAAATGGACGGTGAACAGCCGGCGCTGGATCAGGTCCGGCTGCTGCGGCTGACGCAGGCGTATGGCGCAATCGGCCTGGCGCATGGTCAGGTCCAGTTCCTCGTTGGCAAGGATGAGCTGGAGCTGGATGTCGGGATAGAGGTCGAGGAACTCCTGGATGCGCTCGGTGAGCCAGCCCGAGCCTAGCCCGACAGTGGTGGTGACGCGCAGCGACCCCGACGGCAGGTCCTTGGCCTCAGTCAGCCGCACGCGCACGTTCTCGAGCTTCATGAGGACGTCATGCGCGGTCCGGTAGAGAATCTCCCCCTGCTCGGTCAGCACCAGGCCGCGCGCGTGTCGATGGAACAGCGGCACGCCGACATCCTGCTCCAGCGCGCTGACCTGCCGGGAAATGGCCGATTGCGAGAGTTTCAAGGACTCGGCCGCGTGCGTGAACGACCCGGCCTCGGCCGCGGCATGAAACACGCGTAACTTGTCCCAATCGAGCGCCATGCGTTCCCCTCGAGCGCCGTTCATTGTCGCCGCTTGTCGCGGCGGCCGTGATCTATTCGGCGGCCTCGCGCGTCTGTGCACTCTCAAGCGCCTCGCGTTCTGCGAGATATTTCTCAGCCTCGAGCGCCGCCATGCAGCCCAGGCCGGCCGCGGTCACCGCCTGGCGATAGATGTCGTCGGTCACGTCGCCCGCCGCGAAGACGCCCTCGATATCGGTCTTCGTGGAGTCGGGCGCGGTCCATAGATAGCCGTTCGGCTTCTGCTTCAGCTTGCCCTTGAAAAGCTCGACCGCCGGCGCGTGCCCGATCGCGACGAAGACGCCGTCGGTTTCATGCTCGGATATCTCGCCGGTCACCGTATCGCGCAGCCTGAGGCCGGTGGCCGAGGCCGGCAGCGGCAGCTTGGCGGGCTTGCCGACGATCTCGTCCACCACCGTGTTCCACAGGACATGGATATTGTCCTTCGCGAACAGCCGCTCCTGCAGGATGCGTTCGGCGCGAAACTCGTCGCGACGGTGCACGACCGTGACCGATCTGGCCAGGTTGGAGAGATAAAGGGCCTCCTCGACGGCGGTGTTGCCGCCGCCGACCACCACGACGTCCTTGTTGCGATAGAAGAAGCCGTCGCAGGTGGCGCAGGCCGAAACACCGAAGCCCATATAGTCCTGCTCGCCCGGCACGCCGAGCCATTTGGCCTGGGCGCCGGTGGCGATGACCAGCGCGTCGCAGGTATAGACCGCGCCCGAATCGCAGGTGAGCGTGAAGGGGCGGTGGTCGAGATCGACCGCCGTGACGAGGTCGTTGACGATGGTCGTGCCGACATGTTCGGCCTGCTTGAGCATCTGCTCCATCAGCCACGGGCCTTGGATCGGATCGGCGAAGCCCGGATAGTTCTCGACATCGGTGGTGATGGTGAGCTGTCCACCCTGCTGCAGGCCGGCGATCAGGACGGGCTTGAGCATGGCGCGCGCGGCGTAGATGGCGGCCGTGTAGCCGGCCGGGCCGGAGCCGATGATGACGACGGGGGCGTGCACGGCGCTCATGAAAGAAATCCTTGTGGGACGGGCTGCGGCCTTCTCGGACCATCGCCAATGTAGGGTGTGGCCCGAAGGCGGCGCAAGGCGGCGATTTGCCATTCCCACCGCAAAGCTTGGCCGCCGGACCCGAGTCGCGTAGCGTGCGCGAAACTTTGTTGTCGTAGCATACGATTTCCGGAACATTCCATGCCGCTGGCCGCCGACCTCGACGCAATCGACTGGAAGATCCTGAAAGAACTCCAGGACGACGGGCGCATGACCAATGTCGAGCTGGCCCGCCGGGTCGGCATTTCGGCGCCGCCCTGCCTTAGGCGCATGAAGAAGCTCGAGGAGCGCGGCATCATCCGCGGCTACCGCGCCCTGCTGAACGGCGAGGCGCTCGGTATGGACGTGGTGGCGTTCTGCATGATCGGCCTGCATCACCAGTCCGAGAACGAGCTCAACACCTTCTCGCGGCGCATCGCGGATGAACCGATCGTGCGGCAGGCCTGGATGGTGTCGGGCGATTCCGACTTCCTGCTGCACTGCGTCGCACCCGACCTGGCGACGATGCAGACATTCGTCATCGAAAAGCTGACCTCGGCACCGAACGTGGACACGGTGCGCACCGCGCTGACTATCCGTCAGGTCAAGGAGGAAGGGCTGGTGCAGATCGGAAGCTGAGCGATGGACAGGCGCGCCGGCGAACAGCACGACAAGCCGCCTGCCGGCAACGGAATATCCGCAACCGTGATCTCATGCCGCCCGCACGGTCAAAACAATCGCGCGGCTATAGGAGCATGGCGAGGAAGGCGACAAGTCCCGTCACTATGACGTGTCGGGCGCGCGTGGCGGCGCGGGAGACGCTTGCAGGGCGGTGGGCACGGGCCACGGCACAGGCGCGCTGCTCTGACCACCGCCGGCGCAAGGAAGCGAGCGGGCGAGGCACGAGACCCAGGCCAGGATCGCGCCCAGCATCAGCGCCAGCACCCGGAAGCTTGTGGCAAGCCGCCCGGCCTCATCGACCGCCGGTAATTCGGCGACGGGACAGGCCGGCACGCCCAACTCATGCGCGAGCCCCGTGACCAGGGATCGCGCGGCGGCCTCGCCGCGACCGAGGATGGCAAGCACGGGCAGGCGGATCGGCGTGGGCAGGCCGGCAACGCGGTCGGCGAGCGCGGCCAGCGCGAGAAGGAACGCCAGGATGCGTTCCAGCACGACCCGGTTGCGCTCCACCTCCTCAACGTTCCAGCCTATCCGTCCCATCGTTCCTCCGGCCCTCCTTAGGCGCTGGGATTATCGGGGCGGTGCGAGGGGGTGTTGATAGATTTTCTTTCCTCGGCACCTCCGACACCCGGGATTCGGGCATGAGTGCCCCAAAACACTGGCTGGCTATCCAACACCTTGGCGACGAGAAGCGGCGAAGCCAGGCCGAGTGGGTGGCGCTTCGTTTCTTAGGGAACCGGGCTCATGGCCATTGAATCGACGGAGGAAAGGTTGGCAGGGATGATGGGCTGAGCAGTGGCGGCTTGGCCGATGAGCAGCACGTCGAACTGGCGACCGGTGAGGGGAATCTCCGCAGGCGCGATTTCGCGGTGACCTGCACGGTCGAAGACGATGGCGCGACCGTAGAAGCCGGCGAGAAAGGCAACGAATTCGCGGCTTTCGTTCTCGCCATAAAGCGCGGGCGAAAACTCCATCATCAAGGGCACGCCGCGCGACAGAAGCGCCTCCATCGACCGGCACGCCATCGGCTCGGCGCCCTCTATGTCCATCCAGACGAGATCGACAGCGTCTTCGGCGATACCGGCATCGGCAAGGACCGGACCGAGCGGGCGAACCACGATGTCGACCGGCGTCTCGTCATGCGCACCGGGCAACAGGCTCGACTCGCCATGATTTCCGGCCTTGCGGAAGAGTTGTGCCGTGCCCTCGAAATCGGCGATGGCGAGGGGTATGACGGTGACGATCGCCTCCAGCCGGTTCTCGGCGACGTTGCGCCTCAAAAGGGCAAGATTGCGCGGATCGGGCTCGATCGCCAGCACACGCGCGACCTTGCCTGACTTCGCGAAATAGACGCTCTGGGTCCCGATATTGGCGCCGATGTCGAGCACGGTCGCCCCGCCGGCGGGTATCCTCCCCGCGCCCTCGAGCATCCCGAGGAGGGCCTCGACCCGGTCGCGATCGAAATGGCCCTTCACGTAAAGATGGCGACCGACCAACTCTTTCGGAGAGAAGGAGATGACGTGGTCGCCACAATCCATCGTGATGGCAGTGATGTCGTGGCTCAGGGCGTCGAGCACAAGCTTGTGACCGCGACGGCCGGAAAACAGCCAACGCAGCAGACGGTCGCGCGATCCCCGCAATCCGCGTTCCAAGGATTTGAGGCGTCCCGCCATGATCCCCTCCCCCTCTCGCTCTGATGAATGGCACACCGCCACGCGGCGCAAAAGCAGATTTTGACCGGCGATCCGCGTGCGGCTACAGCACGGTCAACCGCGCCAGCGAGGACCGATGGATAGCCGCAAGCCCCTCTCCGCCTTCGTGATCTGCAAGGACGAGGCGCGCACGATCGGCGCCTGCCTGGAAAGCCTTGCCGGTTTCGACGATATCGTGGTGGTGGATTCGGGTTCGACCGACGGCACGCTCGATATCGTGCGGGAACTCGCCACGTCAGGCATGCCGATCCGCCTGTTCGAGCGCGACTGGCCGGGCTATGCGGCCCAGAAGCAGTTCGCGCTGGAGCAGTGCCGGCACGACTGGTGCCTCAACCTCGACGCCGACGAGAAGCTGGACGATGCGCTACGGGCCGCGATCCACGCGCTACCCACCGACATGCCCGGCGTGGCGGCCTATGCCGTGCGGCGCGCCGACTGGCTTCCAGGCTATGGCTATCCGCCCAGGGGCGTGCATGTGCGCTCGCTCGTGAAGCTGGTGCATGGGAGCCGCGCGCGCTACGACACGTCGCAGGCCGTGCATGAAGGGTTCATTCTCGACGGAAGGGTCGGGAAGATCACGACCGGACGCATACTCCACGACCGCCTGATCTCAATCTCGGAGGAAACGCCCAAGATCGCCAATTATGCACGACTCAAGGCGCGCGCCCTGCATGCTTCGGGCCGGCGCGCGAGCCTGGCCTCGATCGGGCTCAATCCGGCCGGGCGCTTCCTGAAGAGCTATCTGCTCCAGCGCTATTTCCTGTGCGGGCGGCCGGGGCTGATCTATGCCGGGATGCTTGCCGTCTACGTCTTCCTGACCGAGGCGATGCTCTACCGGCTGGAGGAAACGCCCGACCTGCCGGAAGAGTGATCGCGGCGCGCCAGCGCGAGAACATCGGCGCTGCGGTCGACCGGAACCAGCCCGGCCTCGGCGGCAAGCGTCAGGAACCCGCGCTCGTCGCGGCCGGCCGCCGTAAACAGCTTCGGATGGATTTCCACGATCGCCAGCCCACAGCGTGAAAGCGCCTCCGCCTCGCGCTCGAACAGGGCGAGTTCAGCCCCTTCGATGTCGGCGATCAGCGTGAAGGACGGCGGATCGCCGATCCGTTCGAGCAGGTCCGCGAGCGTGACCGCCGGCACGTCGCGCAAATCGCCGCCGGCCAGCCCTGCGTCGAGCGCGCTGGCGTGGATTTCCGGGCCAACGCGGAAACGCGCCGTCGGCCCGTCATAGGCGAGCGCGGCATGGACGACCGTAGCCCCTCGCCCGCATTGGCGCGGCAGGCGGGCAGGAGATCCTCGTTCGCCTCGACGATAAGATGCGGCGTACCGGGCGCAAGACGCGACGCCGCGAGCTTCGACACCACGCCCAGCGAACCGCCCAGTTCGATCACCGGTTGATCGGAAGGCAGATGTTTCAGGATCAGCGCCGCCTCGTCGCGCTCGTATTTGCCACGGATCAGCGCGTTCATCGCCGACAGCCCCGCCTCGGGCGGGACGGTGACCGTCAGCCCATGATAGTCAAAGACCGGCCCATGCTCGGCCAGATGGCGCGCGACCCGGCGGCGGCGGAAGAAGTCACGAAAGGCGTTACGCATCGTGGAAGGCTCCTCCGTCGGCGAGCGCCGACCAGGCGCCGGCGAGCTGGCCCAGATGCTTGGCACGCCGTCGCGAGGACAGAAGATTATGCGGCAGTGCCAGTTCGGCCAGCGCGCGCATGACGGTTCGTGGCGCCGCCAGCGCATGTCCGTGCTTGGCCATGACATAGGCGCGGGCGCGGGCCATGTGATAGCCCTTGAAACGCGAAACAGCCGCCGAACGGCCCGACGAATGGCCGCCGGCATGGTGCACGACCGCTTCAGGCATGATGAAAAGCGGCCCGACCTCCTGCGCCAGACGCACGGCGAGATCGTCGTCCTCGTGATAGAGGAAAATCGCCGGATCGAAGCCGCCGACAGCCTCGAAAGCGGCGCGACGGCAAAAAAGCGCGCCGCCATTGAGTGTCGGCACCGGCAGAAGGCCGTTGACCGGGTGCGGATCGGCGAGCGGGCGCGCGAGGACCGTGCGGGCGCGGATCTTTCGCCGGCGACCGCCGCCGTCGAGGATCGTCGGATTGAAAGCCGCGGCATCCGGCATCGCGTCGGACGCCGCGACGAGACGTTCCACGCAGCCTTCGGCCAGCACGGCATCGGGATTGACGAAGAACAGGAATTCACGCCCGGACAGGCGCGCACCGGCATTGCAGCCGCGCCCGAAGCCCTGGTTCGTGTCGAGCCGCGCAAGACGTGCGCCGTGTCGCTTGGCCAGGGCGGAGGTGTCGTCAACGCTGCCATTGTCGACGAGGATCGCCTCGACGCCGCGAGGGATCGAACCAAGCAGGCCGGGCAGAGCCGCGGCGCTGTTGTAGGAGACGGTGACCAGCGTGACGCGACCGGCAGCGGCCGGGCTTTTCGGTGGCGCCGTCATCTCGCGCCCGCCCACAATGCTTCGTAGATTTCGGCCAGCTCGCCGGCCTCGCGCTCGAGCGGGAAATTGCGCCTGACATGAGAAATGGCAGCACTTCCCGCACGGTCGCGCAAACCGTCGTCGTCCATGAAACGCGTGGCAGCGCTCGTCATGGCCGCGAGATCGTCGGGCGGAACGATGGTGCCCGTCTCGCCTTCGACGACCAGTTCGGAGAAGGCGCCGACATCGGTGGCGACGACAGGGACGCCCGACGCCATCGCCTCCAGCGGCGTGAGCCCAAAACCTTCCCACCTCTGCGGCGCGACGAACAGCGACAGGGCGCGATACCAGGGCGGGATGTCGGCATGTTCCCCGACGAAACGAATTCTGCCCGCAAGTCCAGCCTGTTCGACACGTTTTTTGAGTTCGTCCTCGAACGATCTGTGGTCGGCGGTCGCACGCCCGGCGATCACCGCGCCCCAGCGGGGACGCGACGGCAGGAGCGCGATCACAGCGTCGACAAACAGATCCGTGCCCTTCTGCCGGCGCACACGACCGAAGCACCCGACCCATGACAAGGCCGGATCGAGACCGACGGCCAGGCAGGCCTCGGCGCGGTCGGCGGGGGGCGAGAAACGCGCGGCATCGATGCCGTGCAGGACGACGCGATGCGGCACGGACAGATAGGCGCCGGTGCGCGCGCTGGTGGCCACGACCGCGTCCATGCGGCCGATCAGAAAGCGTGTCCAGGCGGTGTGGCGCCGCTGCGACGCCGACGTGAAGACAAGCCGGAGCGGCGCGCGCAGGAGGTCGCGCAGCACCAGGCCGGCCAGCATCTCGACGTTGCGGCGCGCGTGCCAGACGCGGAAGGGCCTGCCGCGAGGACGTCGCCACAATCCGGCGAGATCGCGCGCGCGCATTTTCGGCAAGGCATCGGGCAGGCCGGGACCAAGGGTCGCGATGCCGAGTCGCCGGGCCTGCAGCGGCACGAGCTGGACGATGGTGGAGGTGACGCCAGACAGACGGCGCTTGAAATTGGGCGCGATCACCTCAACCGCGCCCATGTCGACACCTGCCTTGCCGGCCGGAACCTTCGCCCCGGCGCTCACCGCCGTCGCGGACGCACGGCGCGCGCTCACGCGAAGCGCAAGTTCACGATCTCGTAGCCGCGGGCACCGCCGGGAGCGTTGACCTCGATCGTGTCGCCGACCTCCTTGCCGATCAACGCCCGCGCGATCGGCGAGGAGATGGAGATGCGGCCCGACTTCACGTCGGCCTCCTGGTCACCGACGATCTGGTAGGTCTTCTCCTCCTCGGTCTCCTCGTCGACGAGAACGACCGTGGCGCCGAACTTGATCTTGTCGCCCGACAGCTTGCTGACGTCGATCACCTCGGCGCGCGCGATCAGGTCCTCGAGTTCGGCGATGCGTCCTTCATTGTGGCTCTGCGCCTCCTTGGCAGAGTGATATTCCGCGTTTTCCGACAGGTCGCCATGCGCGCGCGCTTCTGAAATCGCTTCGATGATGCGCGGACGCTCTTCCTGCTGGCGCCAGCGGAGTTCCTCCTGCAGCGATGCGAATCCGCCACCGGTCATCGGAACCTTGTTCATCGACCTTGTCCTTCCAAATTCGACGCCCGCGTGGCCTGGGAGACACCACGCCGGACAAAAGAAAAACGGCCCGTCGCCTCCCCGGCAGACGGAACCGTCGTCTCCTGATACGCCAATATAGCAGCGCCACGGCCCGATTTCACGAAAAAAGTGACCCGAAAAGCCTCAGACCGGGTTTCCCAAAGGCAACGGGCAAGGCCCCCGGCGCGGCAAAACCTTCCGTCCGGCCCATTGTTCCAACAGGCAGGCTTCGGCTGCACCTTTCGCGCCGCGCGTCGGATGCTATTGCGGTCGCGCGTCGCCGCAGGGCGCGACCGGAACCGGGTAAGGACATGACGCGACATCAGGCCAATGCGGTGCTTCTTCTCGCCGGCGCGCTTTGGGGCATGGGCTTCGTGGCGCAGTCCACGGCGATGGAGGCGATCGGACCGTTCACCTTCATCGCGCTGCGGTTCCTGGTGGCCACGCTCGCCATGCTGCCCTTCGCGGTTTGGGAAGGACGGCGGGCGACTCCCGTTGTCGCGCGCCATCAATGGCGGCAGTTCGCGGTGATCGGCATCCTCCTGTTCGCCGCCATTGCAACGCAGCAGGTCGGTCTGATGACCACCAGCGTGACCAATTCAGGCTTCCTGACCGGCCTTTACGTGGTGATGGTGCCGCTGCTGGCGGTCGGCCTGTTCCGCGAATGGCCGCATCGGGTGGTGTGGCCGGCCTCGCTGTCGGCGCTCGCGGGGATATTCATGCTGTCAGGCGGGAACATGGAGCGGCTGACGACGGGGGATTGGCTGACGATCCTGTGCGCGCTCTTCTGCGCGCTTCAGATGATCTTCATCGCCCGCTTCGTGGGCGATTCAGGCAGGCCGGTCACCCTGGCGGTCACACAGTTCGCGGTCTGCGCCGGGCTCGGGTTCGCGGTCGCGCTCCCCCTCGAACCCTTCGAGACGGGTCCCATCCTGCAGGCACTGCCGGAGGTGCTTTACGCCGGCATCGTCTCGGGCGGGATAGCGTTCACGCTACAGGTGATCGGTCAGCGATACACGACGGCCTCGCAGGCGGCGCTGTTCCTGTCGACGGAAGCCGTCTTCGCAGCTCTGTTCGGAGCCATCCTGCTTGGCGAGCGCTTGCCGCCTATCGGGCTGGCCGGCTGCGCGCTGATCTTCGCGGCGATCCTTTCGGTGGAAATCGTGCCGAACCGGCAGCGCGTCAGCCCCTGAAGACGAGCGCGGCGCCACCGGCGATCAGCATGAAGCCGAGAACATGGTTCATCGTCAGGTTTTCCTTGAGATAGAAAACCGAGAAGACAGCGAACACCACCAGCGTGATGACCTCCTGCATCGTCTTCAACTCGGCCGCCGAAAAAACCGCGTGGCCGATGCGGTTTGCCGGTACGGCCAGCCAATATTCCATGAAGGCGATCGACCAACTTGCCATCACCGCGAGCCACAGCGGCGAGGTCTTGAACTTCAGATGGCCGTACCAGGCAAAGGTCATGAAGACGTTGGACGCGACGAGCAGAAGGATCGGCGCGACCTTGGGCGACAGCAGGATCGACATAGATCGGAATACCGGGAGGGCGGGAATGCCTCCATGCGACGCGTCACACGGCCTGTCAACGGGCGGGAAATAGGCTATTGTGGCGCCGGTTCGACGAGACAGGACGATGCAGAAGCCGCTCGAGCGCGAATGGGAACTGACGATCGGCCCGGATATGGTCCGGCTGCTGATCGAAAAGGCGCGCGCCGTCTCGGCGGACGTCCGCGATGATTATGTCGACGGCCATGAGCACGAGGTCGAGTTCGACGGCGACAGCGCCGACGGGCACATGCATGACGGGCTGGCGGAGGAAGAGACCGAGAACCTGACGGCGGTGGAACTGCGCGAACTCATCGGCGATCTCAATGTCGACGAGAAGGCGGAACTGATCGCGCTCATGTTCATCGGGCGAGGCGACTATGACGCGTCGGAGTGGTCGGACGCGATCGCCGAGGCCCGCAACCGGGTCGGAGCCCGGACCGGCGACTATCTGATGGGCATCCCGATGCTCGGCGACTGGCTGGAGGAAGGGCTTCAGGCGATCGTGGCCTGAGAGATTCGACACGCCGCGTTACCCTTCGTGATTCGCGCCCTGCTTGCCGCTTCGCCGCAGCCGGACCAGTTTCGGTTGATGAAGCGCCTCCTCCCCTTCCTGTCTGCAACGATCGCGGCTGGTGCTGCGTTTTCGCAGTCTCCGGACCTGCCTGAACGGGTTGGGGTGCCTGAGATCCTGCGGGAGGAGGAGAAAGCCCCGCCGGCGGAGGAGTTCCCCTTGCCCGCGCCGCGCCCGAGCGAAGGCCGCATTATCCCGCCCGCGGAAATGCCCCAGATGGACGAGCCCCATGCACCAGCCCCCGATGCCAAGCGTTCTGACGATTCTGGAGAAGACGCGAGGGGAGATGCCACGCCGGAGGAAGACGATGCCCGTCCGGTCGAGGGCACGATCGTGCCGCCGGAGGAAATGGCCTGCCGGGCGCGATTGAGCGAACTCGGGGTTCGCTTCCAGACGCGCCCGCCCGAACTTGACGATGCCGACTGCCCGCTGCCGTTTCCCGTCTCGATGGAGACGCTGGGCGCAGGAATCGCCATCGAACCCGCCGCCCTGGTCAACTGCGCGACCGCGGAGGCGACCGCGCGGTTCGCGCAGGAGCACGTCGCGCCGCTGGCAAGCGAACTGCTCGGTTCCGGGCTCACAACCGTGCGCCAGGTCTCCGGCTATGTCTGCCGCCCGCGCCGCGGCACCGACACAATCTCCGAACACGCGACCGGAAACGCGATCGACTTCGGCGGGTTCGTACTCGAGGACGGCCGCGAGATCGCTGCTTCGAAAACACAGGATGTGAAAGTCGGGCGCTTCTTCGCCCGGCTGAGGCACGCTGCCTGCGGCCCTTTCAAGACGGTGCTGGGCCCCGGCACGGATGCCGACCATGCGGATCATTTCCACTTCGACCTGGCCGAAAGGCGCAACGGCTCGACCTATTGCCGCTGAGGTTCCCGCGCCCGATTTCGGCCACAGGTGCGAACGGAGGCGCTGAGCTTTCGTTTACGCCTTTGCCCTAGCCTCGGGACGAGGGACCCGGGGACTTTTGTAATGCGTACGACCCTTCTCGCCGCCGCGCTGGCCATGAGCGCGCTTGCCGCCGCCTGCACGGTGACCGACGTGATGAGCCCGTCCGTCGATGTCGGCGCGCGCACCGATTCGATATCCACCCAACGCGGTCTGGCGAGGCTTGTCCCGTCGAACCCGATGATGGTCGGGTTTCCGCGCTTCAACGCGCCGATGACCGAGCGCGCTGTCATGCCGCCGGACGAAGTGGCCTGCCGTCGCGAACTCAAGCGGCTTGGCGTGAAGTATCGCGACATCGCGCCCATAAATGACGGCGGCGCGTGTCGCATCGACTGGCCGGTCGAAGTCACGGGGCTGTCCGGCAATATCGGTATGAAGCCGGCCGCGACGCTGTCATGCGACATGGCCGCGGCCTTCGCGAAATGGACGAAGAACGAGTTGGCACCCGCCGCGCGCTGGCGCTATTTCTCCGGCGTCAAGACGATCCACCAGGGTTCGAGCTATTCATGCCGGCGCATCGCCGGCACGTCGACCGCGTCCGAACATTCCAAGGGCAACGCGCTGGACGTGATGCGCATCGAGTTAAAGAGCGGCAAGGACATCGATGTGAGGAAACCGGGCTGGTTCGCCTTTCGCGAGCGCGGCCTCTTGAAGTCGGTGCGCAACGACGGCTGCCAGTATTTCACGACCGTGCTGGGGCCAGGCTACGACGCCGCCCATGCCGACCACTTCCACTTCGACATCAAGGATCGCAGGAACGGCTACCGCGCCTGCCGGTGAGACGCCGCTCGAGGCCGGAAACACGACATCGCCGCCGCAGGGCCGGCTGGCAAGACGGCATGCATGGGATGCGAGAGCGGCAGGCACCACTTGTCGCCAATCCTCCGGCCCGATGCTAACAATCCTTCATGCTCTATCTCGAAATCGCGATCGTCGTCGTCCTTATCTGCCTGAACGGCCTGCTCGCGATGTCCGAGCTTGCGATCGTGTCGGCGCGGCCGGCCCGGCTCAAAGCGATGGCCGACCGTGGAGTGTCAGGCGCCCGGCGAGCGCTGGCGCTTTCAGGTGATCCGGGCCGCTTCCTCTCGACGGTGCAGATCGGCATCACGCTGGTGGGCGTGCTGTCGGGAGCCTTCTCCGGCGCCACGCTGGGCCTGAGGCTGTCGAACTGGCTGATCGCGCTGGGTGTTCCGGCCGGCCTCGCCGGCACTTTAGGCGTGGGGCTCGTCGTCGCCACGATCACATACGGCTCGCTGATCATCGGCGAACTGGTGCCCAAGCAGATCGCGCTGAAAGACCCCGAGGGCGTCTCGGTCCGCGTCGCGCCCCTGATGACCGTCCTGTCGAAAATCGCCGCGCCGCTTGTCTGGCTGCTCGACAATTCGGGCGATCTGGTGCTGTGGCTTCTTGGCCAGCATGCTGAAGAGGGATCGAAGGTCACGGACGACGAAATCAAGTCGCTCGTGGCGGAGGCCGAGGCCGGCGGCGTGATCGAGTCCGCCGAGCGAAGCATGATCGCCGGCGTGATGCGGCTTGGCGACCGCTCGGTGACGGCCGTCATGACCCCTCGCACGGAAGTGGACTGGATCAACATCAAGGCCGACGAGGAGACGATGCGGCGGGCGCTGTCGGAGACCTCGCATTCGCGCCTGCCGGCCGGCGACGGCTCCGTCGACGAGCTGGTCGGCGTGGTCCAGACGCGTCAGATCCTGGCCGACCTTCTGAACGGCAAGGCATTCGACCCGAAGGCGCATGTACGCCCGGCCCCGATCGTGCACGACCGCGCCGACGCGATCGACGTGCTGGCGACGCTGCGCGAGGCCGAGGTGCCGATGGCGCTGATCCACGACGAGTACGGGAATTTCGAGGGAGTGGTGACCCCAGCCGATATCCTGGAGACCATCGCCGGCGTCTTCCGGTCGGATCTCGAGGCGGGCGAGGAACCGCCGGCGATCGAGCGGGCCGACGGCTCCTGGCTGCTCGCCGGCCACATGCCCGTGGACGAGATGGCCGACACGCTCGGCTTCATGCTGCCCGAAAAGCGCGACTACGAAACCGTTGCCGGCTTCATACTCTCGCATCTGCATCACCTGCCCGAGACCGGCGAGACGGTGGACGCGCTCGGCTGGCGCTTCGAGGTCGTCGACCTCGACGGGCGCCGGATCGACAAGGTGCTGGCATCGCGTCTGGTCGGCCTGCACAGGCAGGCCGACACGGCGCGAACCGGCTGAGGCCGGTCAGGCGGCCTTCGCCTGCACGCCATCGGCTTCGCGCGCATCCTTCAGAACCTTCGCCCACCAGGCGAGTTCGTCGAGCGTGGCTTCGGCCGACTTGTTGAGGTGATCAAAGTCGGACAGCGACTTCTCGCCGTTCATGACCGGCGCCATGTCGGCCCATACGATGTGCACGGCGTTCTTGGTCGACGCCATCTGCAGTTCGACGGCATGGAGGCGGAGCTGCTCGACGGCGCGCGCGCCACCGACACCGCCATAGCCGACAAAGGCGACCGGCTTGCGGTTCCATTCCTTGTAGGCATAGTCCAACGCGTTCTTCATGGCGGGCGCCGGGCCGTGATTGTATTCGGCCGCCGTCACGATGAAGCCGTCGAAGCGGTCGACCGTCTCCTGCCAGCGCCGGGCGACCTCGTTCTGGGAAGGCTTCCAGGCGGGTGACACGGGCTCGTCGAAGAGCGGCAGCGGGAAATCCTTCAGGTCGATCGTCTCGACCTCGAGATCATCGCGGGCGGACGCGATTTCGGCGATCCAGCTGGCCGGCTTGTCGGCGAAGCGGTTGGGACGCACGGATCCGACGATGATGCCGATGCGGGGCTTGGACATTGGTACTCTCCTGCGGTAATCTTGGTATATGAGTGATATCTGGTATCCAAAAGATACCGACACTACATAGGAATGCGGAAAAGGTTCACGCAAGGAGGCACTTTCTTGACACAGGGTCACCCTGACGTAACCGCCACGCACGATCTCGACAGCCCGTCCTGCAAGGCGGTGAGTTCGATGCTGTCACGCATCGGCGACAAATGGACCGTCCTGGTGGTGGAACTGCTCAGCGACGGGCCGATGCGCTTCACCGAACTGATGCGCGCCATCGGCGGCATCTCGCAGAAGATGCTGACGACGACGCTGCGCGGACTGGAGCGCGACGGCTTCGTCAGGCGCACGGTGACGCCGACGATCCCGCCGCGCGTGGACTATGAACTGACGGAACTTGGCCGTGAACTGCAGGTGCCGGTGCGGGCGCTGGGCACGTGGGCGCGGGAGAACATGGCGCGCGTAGAGGCAGCGCGCGACGCCTACGACGCGGCCAACAGCGGAACCTGACTATTCCGCCGGCACGGGCTTCGGCTTTCCTGCCTCATCGAGCGCGACCATGATGATGTCGGCATGGGTGACGCGCTCCATCAGATCCGAAAGATAGCGCTGCGCCCACGCCTCGACCTTGAGCACCATCGACGTGCGGCCGACGCGCTCGATGTGGGTGTAGATGCATAGCGTGTCGCCGACCTTCATCGGCTTGGCGAAGGCCATCTCCTTGACGGCGGCGGTGACGACGCGACCCTTGGCGCGCTCTGCCGCGCGAATGCCGCAGGCGAGATCCATCTGGGCCATGACCCAGCCGCCGAAAATGTCGCCCGCGGCATTGGCGTCGGCCGGCATTGCCAGCGTCCTCAGCGTGAGTTCGCCCAAGGGGGTGGCTTCATGCGCGTTCATATCGTTCCTTTCCGCTCTCCAGCCAGCCCTATTGCGCGCCGCGCGATCGGGCAAGCCGGCCTCACCGTCGACACCACAAACACGACGCGCGAGGTCGCGATTCCGGCTCGCCGCCTCGCGCGCCTTCCTTAGGTTTACGCGGCGCCAGCCAGAGGTGACCGACGTGACGACCATCAAGGCAGCCATATGCCGGGCCTTCGGCGAGCCGCTGACTATTGAGGATATCCATATCGCCGATCCGGGACCGGGCGAGATCATGGTCGATCTCCGCGCCTGCGCGATCTGCCATTCGGACATATCCTATGCGGAAGGCGCCTGGGGTGGACCCCTTCCCGCCGTCTATGGTCACGAGGCCGCCGGCGTGGTCTCGCGCGTCGGGCCGGGCGTCGAAAGCCTCAGGCCGGGCGACCACGTCGTCGCGACGCTGATTCGATCCTGTGGCACCTGCCATTATTGCGGTCGCGGCAGCCGCGTCATGTGCGAGGAAGTGTTCCCGCTGGACGAGATCGGCCCGCTCACCGCCGCTGGCGGCGAAAGACTAGTGCAATCGATGCGCACGGGCGCCTTCGCCGAGAAGATCGTGGTGCATGAAAGCCAGGCGGTCGCGGTGCCGGCCGACATGCCGTTCGCTTCGGCCTGCCTGTTGGCCTGCGGCGTCATCACCGGCTACGGCGCGGTCGCCAATACGGCCAAGGTGCGGCAGGGCCAGACCGTCGCGGTGGTGGGCTGTGGCGGGGTCGGCCTGAACTCAGTGCAGGCGGCCGCGATCGCCGGCGCCTCGACCATCGTCGCGCTCGACCTGTCGGCCGACAAGCTCGAGGCCGCGCGCGCTTTCGGCGCGACCCATGCCTTCAACCCGGCAAACGCGGACACGGCCGCGGCGATCATGGCGCTGACTGAAAATCGGGGCGTGGACTTCGTCTTCGTCACCGTCGGCGCCAAGGCGGCCTTCGAGGGTGCGTTTTCCTACCTGACGAAAAACGGCGCCGTCGTCATCGTCGGCATGCCGCCCTCGGGCGTGTTCGCGAGCTACGATCCGGGCACCATGGCGGCCTGGAACCAGAAGATCCTCGGCTCCAAGATGGGCGAAGCCGTCATCGCCCACGATATCCCCATGCTGGTCGAGCACTATCGAGCGGGACGGCTGAAGCTCGACGAGCTTGTGAGCGCGCGATACCCGCTCGACCGGATCAACGAGGCGATCGCCGCGGTCAATGAGGGCAAGGCGCTCCGCAACGTGATCGTGTTCGGGTGAATGGCGAATGATGATAGAGGCTTGAGCCAGGAACCCGATTCAACGCGCGAGACCGGCACATGAAGATTACCGACGTGAAGACCTGGGTCGTGGGCAATCCACCGCCCGGCATCGGCGGAAAGTATTTCATCTTCGTGCGGCTGACCACGGATTCAGGCATACGCGGCTATGGCGAGGCCTATGCGGCGACTTTCTCGGCCCATGTGACGGCACGGATGATCGAGGACCTGGCCGAACGCTACTTCATCGGCCACGACCCGCACGACATCGAGAACTTCTTTCGCCGCTGCTATTCGTCCGGCTTCACGCAGCGTCCTGACGTGTCGGTGATGGGATGTTTCTCGGCGCTGGAGATCGCCTGCTGGGACATCATCGGCAAGGAGGCGGACAAGCCGGTCTACATGCTGCTGGGGGGGCGCGTGCACGAGAGACTGCGCTCCTACACCTATCTCTACCCGCATGAGGGCAGCGTGCATTCGGAGGACGCGCCGGACGGGCGCAATGTCTACAACGATCCGGAACTGGCGGCTCAATGCGCGGCGGAATATGTGGCGCAGGGTTTCAATGCCGTGAAACTCGACCCGGCCGGCCCCTACACGGCTTTTGACGGCCATCAGCCCCGGCTCACGGACATCGAGACCTCGGCCTCCATGGTCAGGGCAATCCGCGAGGCCGTGGGAACGCGAGCCGACATACTGTTCGGCACGCATGGTCAGTTCACCGCGTCCGGCGCGCTGAGGCTTGCCCGCGCCATAGAGCCTTACGATCCGTTGTGGTTCGAGGAGCCGGTCCCGCCGGACATGCCCGAAGTGATGGCGCAGGTCGCGCGGCAGACGTCCATTCCCATCGCGACCGGCGAGCGGCTGACAACCAAGGCCGAGTTCGCGCGCGTGATCGAGACACGGGCGGCCACGATTCTGCAGCCCGATCTCGGCCGCTCGGGCGGTATCCTGGAAACCAAGAAGATCGCGGCGATGGCCGAAGCCTGGCACATCCAGGTGGCGCCGCACTGCTATTGCGGCCCGATCGTCGGCGCGGCGAATATCCAGCTCGCGGTGACGCTGCCGAACTTCCTGATCCTGGAATCGCTCAAGCAATGGGACGGATTCCACGCGAAGCTGCTGAAAAAGAAGATCACCTGGGAAGACGGCTGGGTCATCCCGTCGACCGAGCCCGGCATCGGCGTGGAACTCGACGAGGCCGTGGCCGAGGCTCATCCCTATGACGGACCGCATCTCCACTTGCAGATGATGCAGACGCCGCTGATGTCCTAGCAGCGGATGCTGGCGGGGACGCATCGACGCGTTCGCATCTGGTGCGATCGGGCATCGCTTTGACGCATCTCCGCCGCCATTCGAGCACCCGTGCCGGCGAGACGCGCAGGCCTGGCATCGCGAATGGTAAATGGTCCGACATCAAATGTGATGCGGTCCACCATTACGCGGACGCGATTCAATGATTTGCTGTCTGTCAAGGCTGGCATGTCAGACCGGCCGCGCAATGCGGACAGGAGGCTGGCAATGACGAACAGGGATGGCAAGGTCCAAGGGCCGCCGGTTCTTGATTTCGATCTGGACGATGCCGAGCGCGCCGACATCGAGGGCGCGATCGACGCGGTATGCGACGAACTCGGTTTGTCCGGCGAATGGGATCTGCGGCGCCAGCGGGTTGCATCAGGAGTCGTGGCCTCGTGGCGACACGGGCACCGTCTTCCTCTCAACCTGGTGAGTGGCGGACTCGACGCGATAAAGGCCTGACAGCGGGCAGGCGCTCTTTGACCCCGCTGCTGACACCAGCCTGTCAGCAGGCGGAGAACTCTCGACGGTTCCCCTTTCCATCAGCGCGGACTCCGCCCATATTCGGCGCATGGCCAGACGTTCCGACAGTTCCGGCGCCGCGCGCAAGCGGCGCAGCCCCCTGACCGATTATCTCGACGCCTCCGAACCGCTCGAAGAGGGCGCGGACGCCGCCGGATTCGGAGAGGCGCCGCAGGCGCCGCTCGAAGGCGTACCCTATTCCGGCTCGGTAAGAGACTGGGCGCGCGACCTTGAACGGGCGGCCGAAGAGGACGCGCGCAAGGCGGAGATGCGTGCGATCCGCTCCGAGGCGGGCAAGCACCGGATGCGGGCGGGCGGCGACGCGGCGACGCAGGACAGAAAGACACCCAAACGTGTACCCGAACGTTCGGCCGCGCCGACCAGGACGGCGCGCGGCACCTCCATGGGGGGAGCGGCAAGCGCGAAGGAGCGCGCGGCCGCCGGCCTCAATCCGGTAGCCGGGCTCGACATTTCGCTGGAAGACGCCGGCAGCCTTGCCGCATCCGGCGTTACCGCGACGGTCAAGGCGCTGTCCGACCTGATCGAAAGCGGCAATCCGCTGCACAAGAACGGCCAGATCTGGACGCCGCACCGGCCCGCCCGACCCGAAAAGTCGGAAGGCGGCATCGCGATCCGCATGGAGACGGAATACAAGCCGTCCGGCGATCAGCCAACGGCGATCAAGGACCTGGTCGAAGGGGTTGGTTCGGCCGAACGGACCCAGGTGCTGCTTGGCGTCACCGGCTCCGGCAAGACGTTCACCATGGCCAAGGTGATCGAGGAGACGCAGCGCCCTGCACTGATCCTGGCGCCCAACAAGACGCTGGCCGCCCAGCTCTACGGCGAGTTCAAGCAGTTCTTCCCCAACAACGCCGTCGAATATTTCGTCTCCTATTACGACTATTATCAGCCCGAGGCCTATGTGCCCCGGACAGACACCTTCATCGAGAAGGAGTCGTCGATCAACGAACAGATCGATCGCATGCGCCACTCAGCGACACGATCGCTGCTGGAACGTGACGACGTCATCATCGTCGCCTCGGTGTCCTGCATCTACGGTATCGGCTCGGTCGAGACCTATACGGCGATGACCTTCCAGATGACGGTCGGCGACCGGCTGGACCAGCGCCAGCTTCTCGCCGACCTCGTGGCGCAGCAATACAAGCGCCAGGACATCAATTTCGTTCGGGGCTCCTTCCGGGTGCGCGGCGACACGATCGAGATCTTTCCCGCCCACCTGGAGGATCGCGCCTGGCGCATCTCGCTGTTCGGTGACGAGATCGACGCGATCGACGAGTTCGATCCGCTGACCGGACAGAAGACCGGCGCGCTGAAAAGCGTCAAGATCTACGCCAATTCGCACTATGTGACGCCGCGACCGACACTGACTCAGGCCATCAAATCCATCAAGGAAGAACTCAAATTCCGACTGGAAGAGCTTGAAAGGACTGGACGTCTCCTGGAGGCGCAGCGGCTGGAGCAGCGCACGCGATACGACCTGGAAATGCTCGAGGCGACGGGCTCGTGCGCCGGCATCGAGAACTATTCGCGCTATCTCACCGGCCGTGCGCCCGGCGAGCCGCCGCCAACGCTGTTCGAATACATTCCCGACGATGCGATTGTCTTCATAGACGAGAGCCATGTCACCGTGCCCCAGATCGGCGGCATGTATCGCGGCGACTTCCGCCGCAAGGCGACGCTGGCCGAATACGGCTTCCGCCTGCCGTCCTGCATGGACAACCGTCCGCTGCGCTTCGAGGAATGGGACGCCATGCGCCCGACCACGATCGCGGTGTCGGCCACGCCTGGCGGCTGGGAGATGGACCAGTCCGGCGGCGTGTTCGCCGAGCAGGTGATCCGCCCCACCGGACTGATCGACCCTCCCGTCGAGGTCCGACCCGCCAAGAGCCAGGTCGACGACGTGCTGGCGGAGATCCGCGAGACATCGGCGAAGGGCTACCGCACGCTGGTAACGGTGCTGACCAAGCGCATGGCCGAGGATCTGACGGAATACCTGCACGAGCAGGGCATCCGCGTGCGCTACATGCACTCCGACATCGACACGCTGGAGCGCATCGAGATCATCCGCGACCTCAGGCTGGGCGCCTTCGACGTTCTGGTGGGGATCAATCTCCTGCGCGAGGGCCTCGACATTCCCGAATGCGGGCTGGTGGCGATCCTCGACGCCGACAAGGAGGGTTTCCTGCGCTCGGAGACCTCCCTGATCCAGACGATCGGGCGCGCGGCGCGCAATGTCGACGGGCGCGTCATGCTCTATGCCGACCAGATCACCGGCTCGATGGAGCGGGCGATGGCGGAGACCAACCGCCGGCGCGAAAAGCAGCTCGAATACAACGCCGCCCACGGCATCACGCCCGAGAGCGTGAAGTCGCGGATCGCCGACATCCTCGACTCGGTCTACGAACGCGACCATGTGCGGGCAGACATCTCGTCGGTGTCGAAGGATGCGGGCGCGCTGGTGGGCAACAATCTCAAGGCCCATCTCGATCATCTCGAAAAGGAGATGCGTGACGCGGCCGCCGATCTCGATTTCGAGCGAGCGGCGCGGTTGCGCGACGAGATCAAGCGCCTGCGCGAGACCGAACTGGCCGTCATGGACGACCCGCTGGCGCGCGATGTCGGGGTGGAGAACACGAAGGAGAGCCGGCGCGACAAGGCGCGCGGCAAAACGGGTTCCAAGGGGAAGGCGCTGTTCGCCAAGCCCGACCTCGATGCCATGGGAACGAGCGGCGACCACGCGACACCGGCCGGCGCCGTCGACCGGTCACTCTTCCGCAAGCAGACGCACAGGGAGGCGCACGGCTCCGACTACGGCACGCCCGGTGAAGGCGACGGCGCGCGTGGGCAGACATCGCTGTTCCGCAAGAACTCCCTGGACGAGATGACGGTACGGCGCACCGAAAAGCCCGCCGGCGCCGACTATGCCAGGCCAATCCGACGGGAGCGCATCGGTCTGGGTTCCTATGAAGACCCCGCGGACGAACGGCAGCGCAAACGGCGGCCCGGCAAGACCGGACGGCCGGGGCGGTAGGACGTCGTGGCCCCTGTCAAAGTCGACCCCGCCAAAGTCCGAGAGTTCTTAAGCGCCGACGCCTTCCACGCGTGGCTGGGCGAGAACCACGACACTGCCGACGAGGTCTGGATCCGCATCTTCAAGGTTGCGTCGGGTGTCCCTTCGATCCAGCCGAAGCAAGCGGTCGACGTCTGCCTGTGCTGGGGCTGGATCGATGCCATCCGCAAGGGGCTGGACGAGAAGAGCTATCTCCAGCGCTATACGCCGCGCGGCCGCAAGAGCATCTGGAGCAGGATCAACGTCGAAAATGTCGCCCGGTTGGTCGAAGAAGGCCGGATGACTGAGCACGGCCTCCGGCATGTCGAGGCGGCTAAGACCGATGGCCGCTGGGACCGCGCCTATAGCGGCTCAAAGGACATGACCGTCCCACCGGACCTCCAGGCTGCCATCGATGCCGAGCCCGACGCCAGGGCAATGTTCACAAGGCTCTCGGCGCAAAACCGCTTCGCGCTTCTCTTCCGGCTGCATAACCTCAAGACCGAGACGGCGCGGCTGAGGCGGATCGCGGCCTTCGTCGAGATGCTGAAGCGCGGCGAGACGATCTATCCGCAAGGCAAGACATGACATCAACAGCGCGTTGCTCCTTCCTCCCGGCAGCCGTCGCGGCAATGCTGGCCTCGTTCTCCGCCCTCGCCGCCGACTGGCAGGCCAACGAGATCGTGAAGACCTACTCGATCTCCGGCACGACCCCGATCGAGCTTTACGAGGAGATCGGCGCCAAGGGGCCGTTGCTGGGCGGTTCGTCGCGGGCGATCGCCTATACGAGCTTCGACCTGAAATGGCGGCGCGACTACCGACCTCAGCCGGATGGCTCGTGCATGCTCGTGTCCGCCCTCCCCTTCATGACGATCACCTACAATCTGCCCAAGCCCGCGAAGGCTCTGCCGGAGCCCACCGCGCGGCTGTGGACGCGTTTCATCGACGGGATGACGGCGCATGAGAAGGTACATGGCCAGCATATGCGCGATATGGTCGACCGCATTCTCGATACTACGACCGGGCTGACGGTGCCCGACGACCCTGGCTGTCGCAAGATCCGTGAGGAGATCAAGAAGCCGCTGATCGCGGCCTCGGAGGAGCAGCGTCGCAAAAGCCGCGATTTCGACCGGGTCGAAATGAGCAAGGGCGGCAACGTCCACAAGCTAATCCTCGACCTCGTCAACCGCCGATAGATTTTTCGAGCGCGCTGTCGGCCCGGAGCGGACTTGATCGTCCTCGATCCATCGACAGCCCGTGTGGAGAATCCGAATGACAACCGCAGCCGAAGCCACAACCGACGCCCCCGCGATGCCCGCGCCCACCGGCGGCATGAATCCCTACCTTGAAGTGGACGGCGCCCTGAAGGCAGCCGATTTCTACGCGAAGGCGTTCGGCGCGAACACCGTCTATCGGGTGCCGCCCGACGAGCAGGGGCGCACGATGCATGTGCATCTCTATGTCAACGGTTCGTCGCTGATGCTGGGCGACCCTTATCCCGACTATGGCCATCCGCATCAGCCGGCGGCCGGCTACACGTTGCAGCTACACTACGCGGCCGACGCGATAGACGCGGCCTGGCAGCGCGCGGTCGATGCCGGCTGCACGGTGGAAATGCCGCTCCAGGAGATGTTCTGGGGCGACCGCTGGGGATCGATGCGCGATCCGTTCGGCGTCCTGTGGGCGATGAACGCGCCGAAGGCGTGAGACCGGGTCGGGAGGACGATCGCATGATCTATCGCGGAAGCTGCCATTGCGGCACCGTGGCCTATGAGGTGGAGGCCGAATTCGACAGCGCGCTGTCTTGCAACTGCTCGATCTGCGCGCGCAAGGCGCCGTTGCTGGCAGCCGTGCCGCACGCCAGCCTGCGGGTGACGACGCCCGAAGCCGGCAAGGCCTACACCTTCAACAAGCATCAGATCGTGCATCGCTTCTGCCCGACCTGCGGCATCCATCCCTATGGCGAGGATGCGGCGGAAGGGCCGGAACGCAGCGCCTATGTCAATCTGCGGTGCCTGGAGGATTTCGATCCGGCCGTCCTGCCGCTCATCGAGTTCGACGGCAGGAACGCCCTTTAGACCGCGTCCTCGACATTGATGCGGCGCAGGAGTGCCTCGGCGAAGGAATAGGCGGCAAACAGGACGAGGCCCATACCGGTCGCGGCGAGCAACAGGGCGCCGAATGGGAGATCCTGTATGTATTGCAGCGCTTCGGCCGAGCCTGGGGGGTCACCGCCTCCACCGCCACGCAGTGCATTCAGGCCGAGCATGAAGCCGGCAACCGCGAAAACGGCGCCGCGCGCGATCAGCCCGACCTTCGCGATCGGATGCACGATCCGCATCATCGATGGAGAGGCCTCCATATGGCGTGCATAGCGCTCGCGCAGCGCCTTGACCACATGTGCCACGCCCGCGCCCACAAGAGCCGCGGCAATCGTAGCGCCGGCGAACGTCGTACCGACAAAAGCCGCGAGCCAGCGGGCCACGTTGCCGCCGTCGTCTCCATCGCCGCCGCCCACCCCGCGAGCGCGCGAGATGGTGTAGGCCGTCAGTGCGAGGTAGGTCACGCCGGAAACGAGCAGTCCGCCGCGAACGGCCAGGCCCTTGGCGTCGACGCCGTGATCGTCGGTGTCGAAACCCGCCTGCACAAGCCGCCACAGCGCGTGAAAGGCAAGCGCGGCCGCGAGCAGCCATGCGATGGCCACGCCGCCGCCCGTATTCATCAGACGCTCGAGAGCGTCGCGCGAGCCCATTGTCTGCCCCGCGCCTGTAGCGGCGAGCGCGGCGAAGAGGCCGATAACCAGGTAGATCAGGCCGCGTGCGGCATAGCCCGCGCGCGCCAGCGGCCTGAACCAGCGCCTGAGCTGGCTTGCGGATCTGTCCCGCGGGACTGTTGTTGACACGGCTCTTCCCTCACTTGCCGGACAGAATGCGCGACGTGGGAACCGGTTCCAGTGGCGGGCGCAACCGTCGGGGGGAACGACGCGTTGCCGTTGCAATCCCCACCGCGCAAGGACGTTCCCATGCCTGACACATTGACCGCGTTTGCCCTCAACTGCTCACTGAAACCGTCCTCGGCGAGCGAAGCCTCCTCCACCGACCGGATGATCGCCGATCTGCTGGCCGCGCTGGAACCGCGCGGCGTGACCGGCGAGGTCGAGCGCGTGCTCGATCATGACGTGAAGCCGGGCGTCGAAAGCGACATGGGCGATGGGGACGGCTGGCCCGCCCTGCGCGAAAAGATCGTGGCCGCCGACATCTTCATTCTCGGCACGCCGATCTGGATGGGACAGCCCTCCTCCGTGGCCAAGCGTGTACTGGAACGGCTCGACGCCTTCCTGGGCGAGGCCGACGACAAGGGCCGCATGCCCGCCGCCGGCAAGGTGGCGTTGGTGGCGGTGGTCGGCAACGAGGACGGCGCGCATCACTGCCACGCCGCCTGCTTCCAGTCGCTCAATGACGTCGGATTCACCATCCCCGCCAATGCCGGCTGCTACTGGGTCGGCGAGGCGATGGGTTCCGTCGACTACAAGGACCTGGAAACGACGCCCGAAAAGGTTCGCCAGACCCTCGACATGGCCGCGTCCAACGCCGCGCATCTGGCACGGTTGCTGAGGATGAGCGTCTATCCCGGCGTATCATGATGGGTCAGGGGTATCCGGTGCGAGCCTTCTTCTCGCCCGGAAAGACGAGCGGGCAGCGTCCCCCGCGCGGCTAACCTTCCAAAAGCCGGCCCCGCACCAGTGAATATCGAACCGTCTCGCCGATGGTGGCGGCGACAGCCGACCAAGCGAAAACGCGCCTGTCGGATGCATGAACGAGCGCGAGGCCATAGCGTTCGCCGCGAAAGACACAATCCGACACGGTGAATTCGATCCCCTCGGCCGGATCGGCCACCACGTCCTCCGGCCGCACCAGAACCGGGACGGTCGACCCGGCGGAAGCGGCGGGAGCGAGGAATGCCGCATGCAGCGCGTCACGGCCGATCTCGCGCGACGAGCTATCGAAGCGGCACGGCAGGTCGAGGATCGCGCCCTGCCCGATCAGTGCGGCGACCGCCCGCGTTTGCGGATGGCGGTAGATCGATTCCGGCGCGCCGGCCTGGGCGATGCGCCCGCGGTCCATGACAGCCACGGTGTCGGCCAAAGCCATCGCCTCCGCCTGATCATGAGTGACATAGACGATGGTGGCGCCGGTGCGGCGGTGAAAGGCGCGAAAGGCATCTTCCAGCGAGGCCTTGAGATGACGGTCGAGGCTCGCCAGCGGCTCGTCGAACAGGATCACGTCCGGATCGGTGACGAGGCAGCGCGCCAGCGCCACGCGCTGACGCTGGCCACCGGACAGTTCGGCCGGAGCGCGGTCGCGGAACCCGCCGAGGTCGACCGTGTCCAGCGCGTGGGCGATGCGGGCGGCGCGCTCGGCGGAAGGCAGGCCGCGCACCTTGAGCGGGTAGCCGACATTCTCGGCGACCGACATATGCGGCCACAGCGCGTGGCTCTGGAAGACCATCGCCATGTTTCGGTCTTCGGGCGGGACGGCGCGCGCGCCTTCGGCCAGCAGGCGGTCGCCAAGCAGGATACGACCCGAATCCGGCGTCTCGAAGCCGGCGACGAGGCGCAGGGTCGTGGTCTTGCCGCAGCCGGACGGGCCGAGCAGGGCCAGGAAGGTGCCCGGCGCGATGTCGAGCGACACGGCATCGACGGCCGGCTGGTCGGCGCCAAAGCGGCGCGTGATAGCATCGAGGATCAGACGCGCCACGGCACCACACCTTTCGGCAGACGCGCGGCCAGCCGGTCGAGCGCCAGCATCAGCGCCAGAACCATGATGACGATGATGACCGACAGGGCGGCGGCCAGCGTCGCCTCGCCGCTGTCGTCGAGGTTGAAGACGGCAACGCCGAGCGTCTGGGTGCCCGCAGACCACAGGAGGGCGGAAATGGTGAGTTCGTTGACCGCGATCAGAAAGACGAGAATGACCGCCGCACCGGCCGCTGGCGCCGCGAGCGGCAGGGTGATGGTGGTCATGCGCCGGACGAAACCGGCACCGGTGAGGCGCGCCGCCTCCTCCAGTGCCGGATCGATCTGCGAGAACGCCGCCGCGACCGGCTTGAGGCTGACCGCCATGAAACTCGCAAGGTAGGCGAACAGGATGATCCACAAGGTTCCGTAAAGCGACACGCCGATCACGGGCAGCGGCGCGGCAAACAGGAGAATACAGGCTACCGCCACCACGATGCCCGGCAACGCATAGGGAACCTCGATAGTGGATGCAAGCAGACCCGAAAGCCGCGACCGCCCGCGCGCCAGGTACCAGCCGAGCGGCAGCGTGACGAGCAGCAGCCCGAATGCGGCAAGACCGGCGAGCAGGAAGGAATTCGTGAAGGCCGACACAGTCATCGATTGGGTGAACAAGACCGCGCGATAGGCGGCCAGGGACGCGGTTTCAAGCGTGAGTCTCACCCCGTAGGTCGGAAGCAGTGAAGTGGAGACCAGGGCCAGGAACGGCGCCACGAGGATGAAGAACAGAACGAACCACAGAAGCAGTTGCACAGGCAGCTTCCCCGCGCCGAGTTCGAACCTGACCGGACGACCGGCATGGCCGACCGTGCGCAGCGATCGTCCGCGCATGGCGCGTGTCTGAACCCAGATGCCGAATATTGCCAGCGCCGCGACAAGGCCGGAGAGCAGCGCCATGTCACCCAGCGTGCCGGTGCCGAAGGAAGCCAGCCTGACATAGATGAGAGTCGGCAGGGTGAGGATCGAGGACGGCAGGCCGAGGATCGCCGGGATGCCGAAATTGCCGACGCCGGACACGAAGGCAAGCGCCGCGCCCGCGACCAGGCCCGGCAACGCGAGCGGCAGGGCAATCGAGGCCAGCACTTCGCGCTGGCGTGCGCCAGCCAGGCGGGCGGCTTCCACGAGATCGCGCGGCACGGCCGTAAGCCCGGCCATCATCGACAAAAAGACCAGAGGGGCGTTCTGGACGCCGATCAACAAGGCGATACCCCCGCGCGAGTAGAGCGGCTGCGGCGAGCCCAGCGGCGGCGCCAGTGCGATCGCGTTGAGAAGCGCGCTCGACGGGCCGGTCATCTGCACCCAGGCGAGCGCGGTGATCTGAGGCGGGATCATCATCGGCAGCATGAAAGCCAGCGCCAGCGCCGCGCGACCGCGAATGTCCGTCAGCGCGACCGGGATGGCGAACAGGGCACCGAGCACGATCGAGATGACCGTGCCCACGATGGAGACGATGAGCGTGTTGCGGGTTGCCCGCCACGTCATCGGATCGAGGAAAACGGAACCGCCCTCCCCGGCAAAGACGGCCTCGGACGCACGAAACGCCAGCCGCAGAAGCGGCAGACCGCAGATCAGACCGACCACGACCACGAGCGCGGGGAGCAGCCAGACCGGCTGGCCGTTCCCCCTGTGTCGCAATGGCAGTGATTTCGCGTCGGCCAGCGCCATGCGCGGGCGTTTACTCGGCTCCGAAGATTTCGGCAAACTTCTGCTTGTTCGCCTCGGCATTCTCCAAGGCCTGTCCCGCGTCGAAGGGAAGCAGCCTGATCTCGTCGCGGGCCGGATAGCCTTCAGGCAGGGCAATGCCATTGCGGGCCGGGATATAGCCCTGCGAGACGACGAGTTCCTGACCTTGCTCGGACAGCAGGAAGTCGACGAACTTCCTGGCAGCATCGGGGTTCTTCGCGGAGGCGAGTATCGCCACCGGCTCGGTCACGACGCTGACGCCCTCTTCGGGGAAGACGAACTCGACCGGCGCGCCTTTCGCCTTCTCGCGGATCGGCACGAAATCGACGACCACGCCGTAGGCCTTCTCGCCGGACGCGACGGCCTTGAAGACGTCGCCATTGCCGCCGCCGGCCTGGGTCTCGTTGTCCTTGAGCGCCTGATAGTAGTCCCAGCCGAATTCCTCCATGCCGGTCAAGGCCGCCGCGTGGATGAGCGCGGCACCCGACGTGAGCGGGCTGGGCATACGGGTCATGCCCTTGGCCTCCGGCCTGGTCAGATCGCTCCAGCCGGTCGGCTTCATCTTAGCGGCGGTGTTGTACATGATGCCTGTGGTGATCATCTTGGTCGAATAATAGTGGCCGTCCGCGTCGTAGAGCGCTTCATCGTAATTGGCGGCTTCCGGCGACTTGTAGGCCATGAGCCGGCCTTCGCGCTTCATGGCCTCCAGCGTGACCGTGTCGGCGATCAGGAGCAGGTCGGCGGCCGTTTGCCCCGCTTCCATCTCCGCGGCCAGCTTGGCCATCAGCTTGGTCGTGCCCTCGCGCACCCACTCGACCTCGATATCGGGATTGGCGGCCATGAAGGCGTCCACCGTCTGCTGCGCATCGGAGTTGGGTTGGCTGGTGTAGAGCACCAACTTGTCGGCGAAGGAGGCGGTCGTGGCCATGAACATGGCGGCGAAGGCGGCGAGCATGGTCTTCATCGAACGGTCCTTTCCTGATCCGGGATATTGCGCGCGATAGACCAGAGCAATGATTCAGTTTCGTGACAGGTCTTCGTGTCAGTTTCCCTGCCTCGCAATTCCTGTCACAAACGCCGGCTAAGGCGCGGGCGAAAAGGCGAGCGGAGAGCGATTCGATGAAGATTGCGGTTTTCGGCGGCGACGGCTTCGTGGGCTGGCCCACTTCTCTCCATCTCTCTGAGCTGGGTCACGAGATTCATATCGTCGATAACCTGTCGCGGCGCTGGATCGACACCGAACTGGGCGTACAGTCGCTGACGCCGATGGACTCCATCCAGGAACGCACCCGCATCTGGCATCAGGAGACCGGACGGCGCATCCATTTTCACCTGATCGACCTCGCCCGCGACTACGAGATACTGAAGCGCTGGCTGGCCGAGCACCGGCCCGACGCGGTCATTCATTTCGCCGAACAGCGGGCCGCGCCCTATTCGATGAAATCGGACCGGCACAAGAACTACACGGTCTCCAACAACGTCAACGCGACCCACAACCTGCTCAACGCGCTGGTCGAACTCGATCTCGATGCGCATCTCGTCCATCTCGGCACGATGGGTGTCTATGGCTATTCGACCGTGGGCGCGGCGATTCCCGAAGGATATCTGCCAGTCGGGATCGAGACGATGGGAGGCGAAACCGTCAGCCACGAAATCCTCTACCCGACCAATCCGGGCTCTATCTACCACATGACGAAATCCCTGGATCAACTCCTGTTCCAGTTCTACGCCAGGAATGACGGGGTGCGGATCACTGACCTGCACCAGGGCATCGTGTGGGGAACCCATACCGACCAGACCCGGCGACACGCTCAGCTCGTCAACCGCTTCGACTATGACGGCGATTACGGCACGGTGCTGAACCGTTTCCTTATCCAGGCAGCGATCGGCTATCCGCTGACCGTGCACGGAACCGGCGGACAGACCCGCGCTTTCATCCATATCCAGGATTCGGTGCGCTGCATCGAACTGGCGTTGAAGAGCCCGCCCATGCGCGGCGAGCGGGTGAAGATCTTCAACCAGATGACGGAAACGCATCGCGTACGCGATTTGGCGGAACTGGTAGCCAAGATCGCCGGCGCGAAGGTTGCCTACCTGCCCAATCCACGCAAGGAAGCGGCCGAGAACGACCTGGTCGTGAAGAACGACCAGTTCCTCGAACTCGGGCTCGATCCGATTACGCTGCAGGAAGGCCTGCTCGCCGAAGTGGTCGACGTGGCGAAGAAGTTCGCCTACCGCGTCGACCGCAGCCGCATTCCGGCCGTGTCGGCGTGGACGAAGGACATCGCCTCGACGATCGAGCGCGACCCGGAAGGAAAACGGCTGAAGAGCGTGGGATGAACGGCCGCCGCGCTTACGCCACGCTGGTCACCAACGCGGACTACGCGATGGGGGCGGAGGCGCTGATACGCTCGCTGAGGCTGACCCTTGCCGACGCCGACATCGTGGTCCTGTACACCGGCGCCGCGCCCGAAAACTCACTGCGGCCACTCGTCGAGCTGGGAGCAATGCCGAGGCTGGTCGAACTCCTGCCGACTTCGGACGGGTTCAACGAGCGCCATGCGCGCGCGAAGCTTCACGCGGCGGCCCCCTTCACCAAGGGAGGCAAGCCGGCATTCCATACTCCGCTCGACAATTTCGCCAAGCTGAGGCTCTGGCAGATGACGGAATATGACAGGATCGTATTTCTCGATGCCGACACGCTGGTGATCCGCAACATCGACAGGCTTTTCGCCTATCCCGAGTTCTCGGCCGCGCCCAACGTCTATGAAAGCCTTGCCGACTTCCACCGGCTGAATTCCGGCGTGTTCGTGGCCAAGCCCTCGGAGGATACTTTCGAGGCAATGCTCGACCGGATCGACCAGCCGGACGCCTTCTGGCGGCGAACCGACCAGACTTTCCTCGAGACCTTCTTCCCCGACTGGCACGGCCTCCCGGTCTTCGACAACATGCTGCAATATGTCTGGTTCAACCTGCCCGGCCTGTGGGACTGGAACTCGGTGCGGGTGATCCACTACCAGTACGAGAAGCCATGGCAGGATGGTCACGACAAGACGGGACGGCTGAAACCGCTGATCGATCTGTGGCGGCGCGTATATGAAGGCGGCAGCGTCGACCCTGACTGCCTGACGAACCCGGCATGAAAGTATTGATTTCGGGCGGAACCGGCTTTGTTGGCCGCTTCATCGCCGAGGAACTCTTTGCGGCCGGCCATGACGTCGTCGTGACTGGGCGCACGCGGCCAGCCGACGGCTTCTTTTCGCGTCCGGTCGGCTTCGCGACGGCCGAACTGGGCACCGGACGCGACTGGCGCGCGCTGTTCGAAGGGGTCGATGCCTTCGTGCATGCCGCTTTCCATCATCTGCCGGGCCGGTATCGCGGTGGCGAGGGCGAGGACCCGAAAGGCTTCCGGCAACGCAATCTCGACGGCAGCGCGGCCCTTTTCGAGGCCGCCAGGGCGGCCGGTGTCGCCCGCACGGTCTTCATTTCGACCCGCGCGGTCTATGGCACCCAGCCGGCCGGCGCCGTGCTGACCGAGGATACCGTGCCCCGGCCCGACACGCTCTACGGCGAGATCAAGCTGGCTGCCGAACGGCGGTTGGCGGCGCTTTGCGGCGCTGGCTTCACGGGCACGAGCCTGCGCGTCACAGGCGTCTACGGTCCGGCCGGAGCGGGACAGGCCCACAAATGGTCCGGCCTGTTCGACGATTTTCTCGCTGGCCGACCGATCGAGCCCCGGGTTTCGACCGAAGTACACGGAACCGACCTCGCCACCGCCGTTTCGCTGATGCTTTCAGCGCCCATCGAGGTCGTCACGCGCCGCACGTTCAACGTCTCCGATATCGTGCTCGACCGCTCCGAACTGCTGGCCATCCTGCGCGAGGTGGCTGCAACCACCTCTTCTCCGCCCCCGGCCGCGGACCCTTCCGGGCTCAACATCATGGATTGCACGCGCCTGAAGGCGCTGGGCTGGCAACCGGGCGGACGACCGTTGCTTGCACGGACGGCACGGCAACTTGGACGGCAAGCCGCGGCCATTCGTGTCGTGCCGTAATCGCCGCTTGTGGAAAACGGGCTTCCGTGCGATATATGTAGTGTTCGGGCATTTACTGACCCGGAGACTGGAACGTTTCGGACGACCTTCTCCCTTCGTGAAGACTCGACGACTCGCATCCACGCAAGGTGCATGGATGCATAGACAGGCAAAGGGCGAAGGAGTTTCCCCATGGCACAGACCGGCACGGTCAAATTCTTCAATACCACCAAGGGCTTCGGTTTCATCACCCCCGATGGTGGCTCCAAGGACGTTTTCGTTCACATTTCGGCGGTAGAGGCCTCCGGCCTGCGTACGCTGGTCGACGGTCAGAAGGTTTCCTTCGACGTCGAGCCCGACCGCATGGGCAAGGGCCCCAAGGCGGTCAATCTCAGCGCCGCCTGACAAGCCGACGGACTTCGAGAATGACGCGAGGCGCGCCGGGCAACCGGCGCGCCTTTCGCATGTCCGGACAGCGAAACTTTCGCTTGCCCCTGCGTCAAAAATGAACGACAAATTTCTGGTTCGGGCATTTGCCGGCCCGGAGACTGGACTGGCGTGACCCGGGAAAGGAACGGAAATATCCGCCTCCCGGAAGGTCCGCGAAAAGAGAGGGCATCGGCAAGACCCCGGCGCGGAACGTGCTGCTTCTTCTCCTCCTGTAAACGACCGACACTCGCAATCAATGGATTGTGCTTGCCACGAAGCAACTCACGGGAGACAGGAGCTTCACATGGCCCAGCAGGGTACCGTCAAATTCTTCAACCACGCCAAGGGCTACGGCTTCATCACGCCCGATGACGGCGGCAAGGACGTGTTCGTGCACATCTCGGCCGTCCAGCAATCCGGCCTGCCAGGTCTGGAGGACGGACAAAAGGTTTCCTTCGACACCGAGCCAGACAAGCGCGGCAAGGGCCCCAAGGCGGTCAACCTGCAGGTCAACGGCTGAAGCGTGTCACCAAACCAGGTTCGATCTTTCGGGCGACATGCGTTAGCCGCTGTCTCCCGCCGAACCTCACGCCTTACTGAATAAAGGGATTGGTCAGGCGCTCCTCGCCGATGCGGCCACCCGGCCCGTGGCCGCACAGGAATCCGAAATCGTCGCCGAGCGGCAGGAGCTTGTCCCGGATCGAGGCGATCAGGGCGGCGTGATCGCCACCCGGCAGATCTGTGCGACCGACGGAGCCGCGAAACAGCACATCGCCAACATGCGCGAAGCGCGCGGCCCGGTTGACGAAAACGACATGCCCCGGCGAATGGCCCGGGCAGTGCAGCACTTCGAAGACATGACCGCCAAAGGAAACCGCCTCACCTTCCGTGAGAAAGCGGTCAGGCGTCACATCGCGCACCGCATCCATCACGCCGAACATGCGCGCCTGCGTCTCCAGATTGAGCAGCATCTCCCGGTCGGCCTCATGGGGGCCGATCAGGTCGACGCCATGCGCCTCTTTCAGGTCCATTGCTCCGCCGGCATGGTCGATATGGCCGTGAGTGAGCCAGATTTCCTTAAGCAAAACACCGGTCTGCGCGAGCGCATCCTCGATGCGTCCGACTTCGCCGCCCGGATCAACGACAACGCCAGCCTTGGTCTCCTCGTCGAACAGAATCGTGCAGTTCTGCTGGAAGGGAGTCACCTGGACGATCGCCGCGTTCAACTGTCCCATGTAAGCCTCGCTTGCCGAACCCTGGCCGGTGTAGCCGCCGACAGCGAGCCGGGTCAAATGAAACGGGCGGCCGAAGCCGCCCGCCAATTGCTGTATCGAACACCGTCAGCACCTCGCCATGATGGCCGCCGACAGTGCGTGCCGACCTATTCGGCGGCCAGCTGCTTTGGCTGCACTTCGGCCGAATAGTCCTCCATCAGCGTCTTCACGATCTCGCCGACCTCGAAACGATGGGGACCGATCTCCGAAACTGGCGTCACCTCGGCGGCGGTGCCCGTGAGGAAGCACTGCTCGAAACCCTCCAATTCGTCGGGCATGATGGCCCGCTCCACGACCTGATAGCCGCGGCGCCTGGCCAGATCGATTACGGTACGGCGCGTGATGCCGTCGAGGAAGCAGTCGGGTGTCGGCGTGTGGATCACTCCATCCTTGACGAAGAACACGTTGGCGCCTGTCGCCTCGGCGACCTGACCACGCCAGTCGAACATCAGTGCGTCGGCATACCCTTTTGATTCGGCTGCATGTTTGGACAGCGTGCAGATCATGTACAGTCCCGCGGCCTTGGACCTAGATGGCGCGGTGCGTGGATCCGGACGGCGATACTCGGCGATGTCCAGCCGGATGCCCTTGAGCTTCTGGGCGGGGTCGAAATAGCTGGGCCATTGCCAGATGGCGATGGCGCAGTTGATGCGGTTGTGCTGGGCCGAGACGCCCATCATCTCCGACCCGCGCCAGGCGATCGGCCTCACATAGGCGTCGGAAAGGCCCTGCATCTTGAGCAGTTCGCGGCAGGCGTCGTCGATCTCGGCGACCGAATAGGGGATGGTGAAGCCGAGAATGCGTCCCGATTCGTGCAGGCGCTCGGTGTGCTCGGTCAGCTTGAAAATCTCGCCGCCATAGGCGCGCTCGCCTTCGAACACGGCGCTGGCGTAATGAAGCCCGTGCGTCAACACGTGGATTTTCGCGTCGGCCCACTTCACGAACGCGCCATTCATCCAGATGTGGCCGTCGAGCTGGTCGAAGGGAACAGATGCCATCCTCGTTTCTCCCGGTGGGCAAGCCCGCTTGTTCTGGTTGGCAGGGGCCTTAGCAGCCTATTCTAGCATGACCGCGGAGCCGACGAACGACAGGCTGAGAAGTTCGACCACATTGAAAGGAAACATCCCGATCGCGGTGGCTTGCAGCCTTTTCGGTCGCTCTCCGACGAAAAGCTTGCCAAAAATTATCACCGGGGCTAAATTAAGTCAACATGACTGACATAAATTCCAGAAGCGACGCCGCGCGCGCTGTTCACGGGGTTCCCGCCGCGGCGGACGCGCCCGTTAAGGACGCCCTGTCGGTCGAGGACGGCATCGATTTCGCGATAATCGAGCTGTTCTTCTTCGCCTACCGCGACTTCACGTCGGATCCGGATGAAATCCTTGGCGAACTGGATTTCGGCCGCGCGCATCACCGCGTCGTCCATTTCGTCAACCGCATGCCCGGCCTGACGGTCGCGGAACTGCTCGATGTCCTGCAGATCACCAAGCAATCGCTGGCGCGGGTTCTCAAGCAGTTGATCGATTCCGGCTACATCATGCAGGTGCAGGGTCCGCGCGACCGTCGCCAGCGTGAACTCTACCCCTCCGCGCGCGGCCGCGAACTTGCGCTCCGGCTCGCCGCGCCGCAGTCTCGCCGCATCCGCGAGGCATTGCGCCAGACCGGACCGGAGCACCGCGCCGCGATCGAGACGTTCCTGCGTGCGATGGTCAACACCGAACTGCGCCCGCAGATCGATCGGTTGCCGGGCAATCTTTCGGCCGAGCCCTGAGCCCGGCACGCAAGGGAGGGTAAGGACGATGGCCGAAACCGAAGTCAATGGTGCACCGGATGACGACGCTCCCCACCTTCTGGTCGTCGACGACGACACGCGCATCCGCAACCTGCTCAAGCAGTATCTCGGGACCAACGGTTTTCGCGTAACCGTGGCCGGTACCGCGGCCGAGGCGCGGCGACGGCTCGAAGGACTGGATTTCGACCTGATTGTGCTCGACGTGATGATGCCCGGCGAAAGCGGGGTCGATCTGACCAAGGCGCTGCGCGAGACCCGCGACGTGCCGATCCTCATGTTGACGGCCCTGAGCGAAACGGACAGCCGGGTCGAGGGTCTCCAAGCAGGCGCCGACGACTATCTGCCCAAGCCTTTCGACCCACGCGAACTGATCCTGCGCGTCAACAATATCCTGCGGCGCGGCGGCCCTTCTCCGACGCCGAAGGTCGAGCAGATCGTGTTCGGCCCCTACACCTTCCAGATCGCCAGGCGCGAACTGAAGAAGGGGGGCGTTCCGGTGAGGCTTACCGATCGCGAACAGGAGATTCTCGCCATTTTCGCGGAGCGGGCCGGTGACACCATACCGCGTCACGAACTCGTCTCCGACGACTCGGAGGTGGGCGAACGCACGATCGACGTGCAGATCAATCGGCTGCGTCGCAAGATCGAACGCGATCCGGCCAATCCGGTGTGGCTGCAGACGGTGCGCGGCGTCGGCTATCGGCTGAGCGTCGAGTAGCGCAAAAATTCGTTCGGGCTGTCGGAACCCGGGTGGCAAGCCCGTCCTTTGGATACATCAACCGAAGGAGAAGCCCGCATGTCGTACGTCGACGGTTTTATTCTCGCCGTTCCAAAGGACAAGCTGGGGGACTACAAGGCCCAGGCCAGCCGGGCCGGCGACGTCTGGATGGAGCACGGCGCCTTGTCCTATGTCGAATGCGTCGCCGATGACGTTCCCTATGGCGAGGTGACGTCCTTCCCGCGCGCCGTGCAGGCAAAGGACGACGAGATCGTCGTCTTCTCGTGGATCACCTATCCGTCGCGCGAGAAGCGTGACGAGGTGATGAAGAAGGTCATGGACGATCCCCGGCTGCAGGACGACATGAAGAACATGCCCTTTGACGGCAAGCGCATGATCTTCGGCGGCTTCAAGAGCGTCATAGAGCTGTAGACGCGCGGTCTGACCGGTCCACACCGATCGCGGCAAGGAAATCGTCGCACCAGCGCGTGATGTCGTAGTGACGGAGCCGCTCGAGCATCGGCGCGAAGCGTTCCCGACGTGCCTCGAGCGGCATCGACAGGGCCTGGGCAATCGCGTTGCCCACTGCCTCGATGTCGTAGGGATTGACGAGCAGGGCCCCGTCCAGCTCGCGCGCCGCGCCGGCGAAGCGCGACAGCACCAGCACCCCGGGATTCTCCGGATCCTGGGCGGCGAGATATTCCTTGGCGACCAGGTTCATGCCGTCACGCAGCGGGGTGACGAGGCCGACCTTGGCGATGCGGTGGAGTCCGGCCAGCATGGTCTGTCCGACGGCTCGGTTGACGTAGCGGATCGGCACCCAGTCCAGCGTGCCGAGCGCGCCGTTGACGCGGCCGGCATGTTCGGCCACCTCGCGCTGCATCTCGGCATAACCCGGCACCTCGGTGCGCGACTTCGGCGTGACCTGAAGCAGGGTCGTACGGCCACGATAGGCCGGATTGGCGACGAGGAAGCGCTCATAGCCGTCGATGCGGTGGGTCAGTCCCTTGGAATAGTCCAGGCGATCGACGCCCACGATCAGGTCGCGGCCTTCGAAGCTCTCGATGATGCGCTTGAAGGCTGCGCTGCGGACCGATCTCTGTGCCATCTTCTCGAATTCGCCGGTGGCGATGCCAATCGGAAAGGCGCCGGCGCGGAACTTGCGGCCATAGGCCTCCAGCCAGCCTTCGCCGGCATCGCCGCCGATGCCCTCGCGCTTGAGGCCCAGCGCGAAGTTCTCGACGTCGTGCCTCGTCTGGAAACCGACGACATCATAGGCGGTCAGCCCGCCGATGATGGCCTCGTGGACAGGCAGGGTAAAGAACACGTCAGGCGGCGGCCAAGGAATGTGCATGAAGAAGCCAATGCGGTTCTCCACCCCCATTCGCCGGAGTTCGGACGCCATCGGTATCAGGTGGTAATCGTGAATCCACAGCACATCGTCCGGCTCGATCAGCGGATGGAGCCGCTCGGCGAAGAAGCGGTTGACCCGGAAATAGCCGGCCATGTCCTTGCGGGCATAGTCGGTCAGGTCGAGCCGGTAATGACAAAGCGGCCACAGGACACTGTTGGCGAAGCCTTCATAATATTCCGACAAGTCGCGGTTCGACAGGTCCGTCAGCGCGAATGTGATGCGACCGTGCTCGCTGATCCTGAGTTTGCCGGGCTCGCTCGCGCCGCTCGACTTGCCAGACCAGCCCATCCAGATGCCGCCTCGCTGCTCCAGCGCGGCCTTGAGCGCCACTGCCAGCCCACCGGCCGGCGCGCTTTTGCCTAGGTCCGGAACACGGTTGGAAACGACAATCAGACGACTCACAGGACGTCCTCCCAGCGACGCGACAGATGCATGGCGGCGTTGATCAGGCCGACCATGGAATATGTCTGGGGGAAATTGCCCCACAGTTCGCCGGTTTCAACATGCAGGCCTTCCGACAGAAGGCCGAGATGGTTGCGGTGTGCCAGCACGTCCTCGAAAATCTCTCGCGCGTCGTCATACCGCCCTGCCCTGGCCAGCGCGTCGATCAGCCAGAAGGTGCATGCGGTGAACGCCGTCTCCGGCTCGCCGAAGTCGTCGGGCGCGCGGTAGCGGTAGAGGTGGTTACCGAAGCGCAGATGTCTCTCGCAGGCGGCGAGCGTGGACAGAAAGCGCGGATCGCGTGCCTCGATCAGGCCGATCTCGGGCATCAAAAGCAAGCTGGCGTCCAGATCCGCGCCGCCGAAGGTCGAGACGAAACTCTTGAGGTCCTCGTTCCAGGCCCGCTCCAGGATGCCCTCACGGATGCGGTCGGCCTCGCCGCGCCAGCGCGCCGTTCGGTCGGGTAGGTCCAGCTTGGCCGCAATCTTGGCGAGCCGATCGCAGGCGGCCCAGCACATCATGGAGGAATGGGTGTGAACGCCGTTGCGGGTGCGGAATTCCCACATGCCGGCGTCCGGCTCGGCCCAGCGGCGCGCTGCCTGCTCACCGAGCGGCTCGAGCCGCCTGAACAGCGATTCCTCGCCCATGGTCGGCAGCCGTTCATCGAAGAAGGCCTGTGTGATCGACAGGATGACAGAACCGTAGCCGTCGTTCTGAACCTGCGTGTAGGCGGCATTGCCGCTGCGCACGGGGCCATACGCGCGATAACCGGTCAGCGTGCCGACCACCTTCTCGTCGATCACACGCTCAAGGCCAAGTCCGAAGAGCGGCTGGAGATAGCCGTCGGGCGATCCGGCCGCGATGTCGGAGACATAGCCCAGATAGTCCTCCATTGTCTTGGTGGCACCCAGCCAGTTGAGCGCCTTCACGGTAAAATAGGAATCGCGCAACCAGCAGAAGCGATAATCCCACGTGCGGCCGCTCTCGCCATATTCCGGTATCGAAGTCGTCAGCGCCGCCGCGATGCCGCCTGTCTCTTCATGCGCGCACAGTTTCAGCGTGATGGCGGCACGAATGACCACGTCCTGGAAATCGATGGGGAGCGAAAGATAGCGCACCCACTCGATCCAGTAGTCGCGTGTCTCGCGAAGGAAGATGCGCGCCGTCTCCATCGGCGCGTCGGCGAGGCGCTCGTCGGGACCCAGGATGAAGGCGTAGGATCGGTCGACGAGAAACGCGGTGCCCTTCTGGACGAACTCGACGGGAGCATCCGTCGTCATGCGCAGGACCTGGTCGCCAAGCAGGAAGCGGATATGGCTGGTTCCCCGCGTCATGTCGGGCTCGAACTCGCCATAGCCGTATCGCGGGCGCAGCCTCACCGTCATGCGTGGCGACCCCGACACCGGCTCCACCAGCCGCACGATGGTCTGCGGGCGGAAGATTCGGCCGGCCGCCTTGAAGCGCGGCGCGAAATCGGTGACGCGAAGCTGATTGCCACGATCGTCGGTCAGCAGCGTCTCGAGGATCGCGGTGTTGCGCTTGTATCGCTGCTCGCTTCTGGCCAGGCCTTCGATCGTGATCGCCCAGTCGCCTCCCTCTACGGAGCCGTCACCGAGCAGCGAGCAGAAGACGGGGTCGCCATCCATGCGCGGCGAGCACATCCAGACGATCGTGGCTTCCGGATCGACGAGGGCGGCGGCGGCGGAGTTGCCGATCACACCGAGATCGAGCGAGGGCGGGCGGGGCGCGCTCACGCCGCGACCCCTGTGATCCAGCGCCGCAGAACGGCCGGCGAGGCGACGCTGCCGGACGCGACGGTCGGCCGCCCGTTGTCTCCGACTCTGACCGACAATCCGCCCATCGCATTGGCCGCGGCGAACATCGCCTCGTCGGTGACATCGTCTCCGATCGCCAGGGGACGCCGTCCGGCAAAGGGCTTCGCGGCCATGAAGCCGGTCAACGCGTCGCCCTTGTCGCGCCCTTTCGGACGAAGCTCCAGAACGCATTTGCCAGCCTGCAGCGTCCACCCCTCACCGACCTTGGCGGCTATATCCCTCATCAATTCCCTGATCTCCTTCTCGTGGAGCGGCGCAAGCCGCCAGTGCGCCGCGAAGGCAACACCCTTGTCCTCGAAAACGACCCCCTCCCAGCCGGCGACGGCGCGGCGCAGCCTTTCTCTTGAACGCAGGAACGCGTCGGTCGGTTCGGGTCGGGACACGTCACCCCTCGTGTCCCGCCATTCAGCACCGTGCAGGCCCGAGACCGGCAGGCGCAGACCGTCGAACAATGCATCGACGGCCTCGATCGGACGGCCGGTCACCAGCGCGACCGCACCATCCAGCCGGCTGGCGAGACGGCCGAGCGATTCGGCCAGGCCAGGCTCGACCGCCACCGCGTCGGGCGTCGGCGCAATGTCGACCAAGGTTCCGTCGATATCGAGAAAAAGCGCGAGTCCGGCGGCCGAAGCCGGCAGGTCACCTCGTCCGGCCTCGCCCTGATCTTTCAGCAGTTCCATGTCCATCGCGCCAAGAGTAGGGATGGTGCCGCCAAGAGCAAGTCTCCGTTGGTCCGTGATCCCGTTTTGCGATCGCGGCGGGCTGATCTACATTCAATGGCGCGGATGCAGGCTGCATCCCGAGCGAGACATATGGCGAGCACCGATATTCCAGCATCACGCGACAAGGCCAGGAGCGAACAGCGTGCGCGCCTTCTCGGCGCCGCTCGCAGCGGCTGGCGCCAATTCTGGCGCACAGTCTCGCATTTCATGCCAAAAAGGCTCTATGCCCGCTCGCTGATCATCGTCATCGCGCCGGTGATCCTGCTCCAGTCGGTGATCGCCTTCGTCTTCATGGAGCGACACTGGCAGACAGTGACCCAACGGCTGTCCGAGGCCGTGACGCGCGACATCGCCGCCATCATCGACATGGTCGAAACCTGGCCCGAGGACGAAGGCTACCAGAACGTCATTCGCATCGCACAGGAGCGCATGGCGCTGAAGATCGATATCCTCCCGCCCGATCCCCTGCCCGCGCCAGGCCCGAAACCGTTCTTCTCGCTGCTCGACCAGACGCTCAGTTCGGAGATCACACGACAGATCAACCGGCCGTTCTGGGTCGACACCGTCGGCAATTCCAAGATCATCGAGATCCGCATCCGCCTGCAGGACAAGGTGCTGCGCGTGTTTGCGCGCCGCAGCCAGGCCTATGCGTCCAACACCCATATCTTTCTGATATGGATGGTGGGCACCTCGATCGTGCTGTTGATGATCGCGATCCCCTTCCTGCGCAATCAGATCCGGCCGATCCTGCGTCTGGCCGAGGCGGCTGAGAGCTTCGGCAAGGGCCAGCCGATGCCGGAAGGTTTCCGGCCCCGAGGCGCCGAGGAAGTGCGGCGCGCGGGCACGGCCTTCATCCAGATGCGCGAACGCATCGAGCGCCAGATCGAGCAGCGAACGGCCATGCTGACCGGGGTCAGCCACGACCTGCGCACGATCCTCACCCGCTTCAAGCTGCAACTGGCGATTGCGCTGCCACCAAAGGAGGCGGAGGCGCTCAACCAGGACATCGCCGACATGCAGTCCATGCTGGAGGACTATCTGGCCTTCGCGCGCGCCGAGTCGCTCGAAGACACCGGCCGGTTCGACCTCGCGGCCTATTTCGATCGAATGAAGGAAGAGGCACGCTTGCGCAGGCGCAACCTGACAACCCAACTCGAAGGCGAGGCGGAGGTTCAGGTGCGGCCGAACGCGTTCTCGCGACTGCTGGGCAATATGATCGGCAATGCGTTCCGCTATGCCCGATCGGTCGCGGTATCGGCCACACATCGCGGCGGAATGCTGACAGTCACCATAGACGACGACGGGCCGGGCATCCCCCCGGACATGCGCGAGGAAGTGTTCAAGCCCTTTGTACGACTGGATCTCGCCCGCAATCAGGATGAAGGCGGCACCGGTCTCGGCCTCGCGATCGCCCGTGACATCGCGCGCAGCCATGGCGGCGACGTGTCGCTCGGGGAAAGTCCGCTAGGCGGATTGCGCGCCGTCGTGACGGTGCCTGCCTGAACGGACCTCAGAACAGCGCGCCGCCGTCCGGCACCTTGCGATCGATCGCCGCCAAAACGACGGCGCCTTCCTCATCCGGAAAGCCGAGGGTCAGCACCTCCGACATGAACTTGCCGATCTGGCGCGGCGGAAAATTGACGACCGCCATGACCTGGCGGCCGATCAGGTCCTCGGGCCGGTAGTATTTGGTGATCTGGGCAGAGGACTTCTTGATGCCGATCTCCGGACCGAAATCGATCCGGAGCTTAATCGCCGGCTTACGCGCTTCCGGAAACGGCTCGGCTTCCATGATGGTGCCGGCGCGAATGTCAACCTTCTCGAAATCGGCAAAGCCGATCTCGGGCTTGCGTGGCAAGGGAGTCATGCGGTTCCGTAAGTCTCGAACAGGACGCCTGAAAGCGCGTCCCGCGCGGAGGCGCCCGACCAGATGACGAACTGGAAGGCCTGGAAGTAGCATTCGCAGGCCTCAAGCGCGCTGTTCAGCAGAACCTCGACCTGCTGGGCGGAAGGCTCCAGCCCACCCGCCAGCAGCAGCGACTGGCGGAACATGATGGCGCCCTCCTGCTCCCACAGATCGAAATGGCCGAACAGCATCTGCTCGTTGATGAGCGACAGAAGCCGCATCACCTCCAGCGTCCGGTTTTCCGGCACGGTGATGTCGAAGGCGCAGGCCAGATGAAGCGCCTCGAAATCCTCCATCCAGGAAAAAGAGACGTGATAGTCGGCCCATGTGCCGGCAACCGAGATCGCGATCTCGTCGTCCCCGGTGCGCTCGAAGGCCCAGTCATTTGCGTTTGCCACGTTCTCGATCACGTCCACCGGATGGGCGTCGCGCACGATTTCTTCGACAAGCATCATGAATGGCTTCCTGTATCCGGGGGAGCGCCACCGCACGCTCCCTGAGGCCAAGGGGCGAACGCGACTAGAATGGACCACGCAACTTTCCGCAGGCTGGAGCCGCGTGCATTACCCCGCATCGCCTTGCCCCGTCATGATCCGGCTTCCGAATCATGCTGCAAATTCAGTCTATTGATCGGGAGTCGCGGCGCAAAAGCTTTTTCAGAAGCAGGCATATGGTATGTGGACAGCGCCGGAATCGCGCTCTCATCGGACGCCGCTAACCGATTCTCGCGCCACGCTTTTCGCGAGTGCGGCGCTGTGGAAAATCAGCCGGAGGTTTTTTTAGCCCGTGGCGCGCGGGCGGTCCGCCCGCTCTCGGTGGACGCCCCGCCCGCGCCAAACCTCACCTCGAGCTCGGCGATACGCCTTTCCAGCTTCGCGTTCTCGGCGCGCGCATTAGCCGCCATTTCGCGGACGGCTTCGAACTCCTCGCGCTGGACGACGTCCATCGAATTGAGGATGCGCTCGGCCTGAGCCCGAAATGCCGTCTCGACCTCGCGCCGGACGCCCTGGGTCGCGCCGGCCATGTCCGTCATCAACTTGGCGAACTCGTCGAGAATGCGGTTCTGTCCGTTGGTCATGGTCCCGTTCTCCCGTTCCTGAACGAGGTAGGAGGCTCAAGGGTCCGTTGCAAGCCGAAACCACGCGAGGCGCCAATCTCGCTTGACCGGGCAGCCCACCTTGACCATGGTCCGCGCATTTTCAACGACGCGGGCCGAAACGTGACCGAATTCCTGCAGCCACTGGCCGCCCTGCCCTTCCCGAACATCGATCCGGTCATTGTCCGGCTGGGGCCGCTGGCCATCCACTGGTACGGCCTGGGCTATGTCATCGGCATCCTGTTTGCCTGGTGGTATGTGCGCCGGCTGGTCACCAACCAGGCATTGTGGACGGAAGGCAAGCTGCCCATGCGGCCACTGGATGTCGACGACTTCGTGGTCTGGGCGGCGGTCGGTGTCGTGGCAGGGGGCAGGATCGGTTACATCCTGTTCTATGACCTCGCGCGCTACATCGAAAACCCCTTCGACATGGTGGCGATCTGGCAGGGCGGCATGTCGTTCCACGGCGGGCTGCTCGGCGTCTTCCTGGCGATGGTGCTGTTCGCCAGACGACGCGGCATCCATGGCTGGAGCCTGATCGACGTCGTCGCCGCCAGCGTTCCGGTGGGGCTGGGCCTCGTGCGGGTCGCGAACTTCATCAATTCCGAACTGTGGGGCCGGCCGACCGACGTGCCCTGGGCGTTTGTCTTCCCGAACGGCGGACCAGAATCGCGCCATCCGAGCCAGCTCTACGAGGCGCTGCTGGAAGGCCTGGTGCTGTTCGTGGTTCTGCGCCTGCTGACGCACCGGGCTCTGAAACTGAAAACCCCAGGCTTCGTGGGGGGCGCGTTCGTAGCCGGCTATGGGCTTTCCCGCATCGTCGCGGAATTCTTCCGCGAGCCGGACGCCCATATCGGCTACCTGGCCGGCGGATGGCTGACCATGGGCATGGTGCTTTCGCTGCCCATGGTGGCGGTGGGCATCTGGGCGATGGCGCGGGCGAAACCCTACACGCAGCCCGCCCTTCCGTGACCCGGCTGAAACAACGGATCGTGCAGCTGATCGAGGCAGAGGGCCCGATCGGCGTCGACCGCTACATGGCGATCTGCCTGTTCGATTCACAGGATGGGTACTACACGACGCGTGAACCCTTCGGCAGGAGCGGAGATTTCGTCACGGCGCCGGAAATCAGCCAGATGTTCGGCGAGATCGTCGCGGTCTGGCTGGCCGAAGCGTGGCAGGCGATCGGGCAACCCCGGCCCGTTACGCTGGCCGAGATCGGCCCGGGCCGCGGGACGCTCGCAGCCGACATCACGCGGACATTGGCCAAGGTCGCGCCCGATTTCCTCAACGCCGCGCATCTCACGCTGATCGAGGCGAGCCCGCGGCTGAGAACGATCCAGCAGGAGCGGCTGGCGCATATCGACCGCATCGCCTGGCTCGAGCGCGTCGACCAACTGGCCAAACAGCCATTGCTGCTCGTCGGCAACGAGATATTCGATGCACTGCCCGTCCGCCAATTCGTGCGGACGCCCGAAGGCTGGCGCGAACGAATGGTGGACGTGGCCGAGGGGGAGCTTCGCTTCGTGGCAGGGTCGCAAACCATCCCGGACCGGTTCATGCCGGCCCATGCCCGCTCGGCGGCGAAGGGCTCGGTATGGGAAAGCGCTCCGGCCCGCGAAGCGCTGATGGCGGAAATCGCCAGCCACATATCTCTTCACGGCGGCGCCGGCCTCTTCTTCGACTACGGCCACATCGAGCCGGGCTTCGGCGACACGCTGCAAGCCGTTCGCCGTCACGCCCATGACGCCGTCTTCGCTCATCCCGGCGAAGCCGATCTCACCAGCCATGTGGACTTCGCTTCGCTCGCGGCCGCGGCACGCGCAGGCGGATTGACGGCCCAGATGATGACGCAGGGGCATTTCCTGCTCGGCATGGGCCTGCTGGAACGCGCAGGCAGCCTTGGGGCAAGGGCTGACGAAACAATAAGGGAGGACATACGGGGTGCCGTGGAGCGCCTGGCAGGTCCGGACCAGATGGGTACCCTGTTCAAGGCGATGGCCGTTCTGCCCTCCGGTCGGGAGCTTGCGCCGTTCGCTCCATCGGATTGACTTGCCTCGCCCCCTGCCCCACTCTCCGCGCGCCGAAGCAGGGACGCCCCTAACAGCATGCTGCAAAGCGCCAAGCCGGAACCTCTCCGGTCGCAACTCATTGATCGTGCGCTGAAAAACGGCGTACGTCATGGCTTCTTCACGCGCCACGGCGGGGTATCCCGGGGCATCTATGCCAGCCTGAATACGGGCATCGGCTCCAAGGACGATCCAGCCCTCGTTTCGGAAAACCGGCGTCGGGTCGCCATGGCGATGGGTGTCGACGAGTCGATGCTTGTCACGCCCTACCAAATACATTCCGCCGAAGCGGTGGTCGTCGACGGACCGTTTCCGGGCGAGCGCGTCAAGGCCGATGGAATCGTGACGGCGACGCCGGGCGTGGCGATCGGCGTGGGCACGGCCGATTGCGGCCCTATCCTGTTTGCCGACGGCGAGGCCCGCGTGGTCGGAGCCGCCCATGCCGGCTGGAAAGGCGCCCTGACAGGCGTCCTGGAAGCCACCATCGAGGCGATGGAAGGGCTCGGCGCGAAACGCGAACGCATCGTGGCGGCGCTAGGCCCCTCGATCCGCGGCGAAAGCTACGAGGTCGGTCCGGAATTCGTGAGGCGCTGGCTTGAGGCCGACGAGGAGAACCAGCGCTGGTTCAGCCCTTCGGCCCGCGAGGGCCACGCCATGTTCGATCTGCCCGGCTATACGATCGAACGGTTGCGGCGCGCGGGCGTGCAGGCCGAGCAACTCGGCCGCTGCACGTACAAGGAGGAGGATCTGTTCTTCTCCTATCGCCGCACCACCCATCTGAACGAACCCGACTATGGCCGGCAGATTTCGGCCATCATGCTGGAGGCGATGTGATGGCGCTTCATTTCGACCGAAACGAGTTCGACGCGCGCAAGGACCGTCTCGTCATCGAGATGGCGGAGCGCAAGCTCGACGCGCTTCTGCTGTTCGCGCAGGAGAGCATGTACTGGTTGACGGGCTATGACACATTCGGCTTCTGCTTCTTCCAGTGCCTCATCCTGGGGGCTGACGGCCAGATGACCCTGATGACGCGCTCGGCCGACCTGCGCCAGGCGCGCCACACCTCGACGATCGAGAACATCGTCGTGTGGACCGACCGCGACGGCGTCAACCCGGCCGTGGAACTGCGCAACCTTCTCAACGACATGGACCTGCTTGGCTGTCAGATCGGCGTGGAATACGACACGCATGGCCTGACCGCCTTCAACGGCCGCAGGGTCGACGAGCAATTGCAGACATTCGGCAAGATCTCGGATGCGTCCGGCATCGTATCACGCCTGCGGTTGCTGAAGAGCCCGGCGGAGATCAAGAAGGTGGAGCGCGCGGCCGCGCTCGCCGACGACGCGTTCGACGCCGCGCTTCCGCTGATCAAGCAGGGCGGCGACGAGGCCGCGATCCTGGCCGCCATGCAGGGCGCGATCTTCGCCGGCGGCGGCGACTATCCCGCCAACGAGTTCATCATCGGCTCGGGGACCGACGCGCTTCTGTGCCGCTACAAGTCCGGACGCCGCAAGCTCACCAAGAACGACCAGCTCACGCTGGAATGGGCCGGCGTCTATCATCACTATCACGCCGCCATGATGCGCACCGTGCTGGTCGGCAAGGCTACCAAACGCCACCAGGAACTCTACGAGGCCGCCCATGCCGCGCTGATGGCCGTGGAACAGGCCATGATCCCCGGCAACACGTTCGGTGACGTGTTCGACGCGCATGCCAGGGTGATGGAGGAGCACGGCCTGACCCGCCACAGGCTCAACGCCTGCGGCTATTCCCTGGGAGCGCGCTTCACGCCGTCCTGGATGGACATGCCGATGTTCTATTCGGGCAATCCCGAACAGATCGCGCCCGACATGACCCTGTTCGCTCACATGATCATCATGGACTCCGACACCGATACCGCAATGACGCTGGGGCGCACCTATCTGACCACATCCACCCAGCCGAAGGCATTGTCGCGTCACGATCTCGACTTGATCGTTCGCTGATTTCATAGTTTCTGGACCGCGCCGATTGCGTCAGTGGCGAAGCGCCGTCTGAGGGGACATGCTTTTCGCCGGACCGGGAAAGCCGGACCGGCGTTCGGGAAAGGATGTGGAGGATGAAACCGACGCCGCTGGCCGGACTGTCGATCGTCGCGGCGGCGATGCTTCTTTCAGGCTGCAACACGTCCGAGACGCTGGATCCGGAAGGCGCCCGCTCCGCGCCGCCCACGACCATCGTGGGCACAGAGACCGCGACCTTGCCCTCGGGCAATATCGAAGTGGCGATCGCCCCGCAGGGGGATGGCGGATCGGGCACGGCTGCCGCCAACGCGATGGCGCGCGTGCAGCTCGCGCCAGCCGTCGGCGCGACGCTGGAAGCGGCGACCCCTTTGTCGGAACGGCTTGAATCGCGTGGCCGCGAGAAGCGTATCGACTTCCGCGGCGAGGGTGCGTCGGGCATCGGCTATGTCATGAAGGGATATTTCTCGGCCAGCCGCGAACCGGACGGCACGATCGTCTATTACGTGTGGGACGTGCTCGACCCCCTCGGCAATCGACTTCACCGGATCTTCGGACAGGAGACCACGCGCAGCGGAGCCGGCACCGACGCCTGGTCCGACGTGACGCCGCAAACCATGCAGGCGATCGCGGACAATACGGTGGACCAACTGGCGACCTGGCTGGCGGCTCGCGGCGGGTGAGCGGCAAGGAAACGCTGGACAGAACCGCTTTTTCGACCTTGCGCGCTTGCATTGGCGGCACGCCTCGCTAAAAGCCCGCCCAAAGAGACCTGCCCCGGATCGCTGAATGAAACTCTTCGCCGGCAATTCGAACCGCGTGCTGGCCGAAGCAGTGGCGCGCTATCTCAACATACCGCTCGGCAAGGCGAGCGTCAGGCGTTTCGCCGATCAGGAAATTTTCGTCGAGATCCAGGAAAACGTGCGCGGCGAGGATGTCTTCATCCTCCAGTCGACTTCCTATCCGGCGAACGATCACCTGATGGAGATGCTCATCATGATCGACGCCTTCATGCGCTCCTCCGCGCGGCGCATCACGGCGGTCATCCCCTATTTCGGCTATGCCAGGCAGGATCGCCGAGCTTCGGGCCGCACGCCGATCTCAGCCAAGCTGATCGCAAACATGATCACCCAGGCGGGCGCCAACCGGGTGCTGACGCTCGACCTGCATGCGGGCCAGATCCAGGGTTTCTTCGACATTCCCACCGACAATCTATTCTCCGTGCCCGTCATGGCCCGCGACGTGAAGGCGCGCTACAAGCTCGAGAACGTTATGGTCGTGTCGCCGGACGTGGGCGGCGTGGTGCGCGCCCGCGCGCTCGCCAAACGGCTCGATGCGCAACTGGCCATCGTCGACAAGCGCCGCGAGCGGCCCGGCGAATCCGAGGTGATGAACATCATCGGCGAAGTGGCCGGCAAGGATTGCCTGCTGCTCGACGACATTGTGGATTCGGGCGGCACTCTGTGCAACGCGGCCGACGCATTGCTGGCCAACGGCGCGACCAGCGTCACCGCCTATATCACCCACGGCGTCCTGTCGGGCGGCGCGGTGGCGCGCATCACCGGCTCCAAGCTCAAGGAACTCGTGATCACCGATTCGATCCAGCCGACATCGAGTGTCGAAGCCGCACACAACATCCGTGTCCTGCCGATCGCCGACCTGATCGGCGAGGCGATCTCGCGCACATCGAGCGAGGAATCGGTTTCAAGCCTCTTCGACTGAGCCCGCGGCCACTGCGCGGCTGTCGCAATTCGCGTCTAACCGGCGTACTGCTTGTCGGTGACCGGTTCCAGCCAGTCGATGTGGCTTCCGTCGAGTGCCTCATGCATCGCGATATGGGTCATCGCCTCGTCAGGCGCCGCGCCATGCCAGTGTTTCTCGCCAGGTGGAATCCAGATCGTGTCGCCGACGCCGAGTTCGATCATCGGGCCGCCCCATGTCTGCGCCCTGCCCTTGCCGGACACGACGTAAAGCGTCTGGCCGAGAGGATGGGTATGCCAGTTGGTGCGCGCCCCGGGCTGGAACGTGACGGAAGCGGCCCGCAGCCTTGCCGGCGCCTCTGCCTCCACGATCGGATCCTGCGTGACCGTGCCGGTGAACCATTCGGCAGGCGCCGTGCGGGTAGGCCGCGACCCGGCTTCGAAACGTTGCATGAGATGCCTCTCAATCGTTGTCGTACCGTGCGAGCGGAGCCGATCGCGGCGGTCGCGTCAAGGTTGCGCCGGAACAATCCAGTCGCCCGCACCTGCTAGCGGCTCGTCAAGGGGAACCGCCGCCGCGGGCGCGACCAGCCCCTCAAGGAACTCTGCAATAATGTCGAGCGCGCCATGCTCGACGATAGTGTCGTGGGCGGCGTGCGGCATAATGCGAAGGACGGCCCACACCTCGTTCAGCGCCGCGAGGCCTTCCGCGAACACAGGCGGCGTGAGCCGGTCGTCTTCTCCGGCAAGCAGCAGCACCGGCGAATGGATGGCCGCCATGCGCGAGGCGGTATCGAAGCGGCTCCTGACGAGCCAACCGGGAACCGCGCTGACGGCATGGTTCACGACCGCCGCGAAGCTGGTAAATGGCGCCTCGAGGATCACTCCCTTGCCCACGCCCTTCTCGGCCAGCCAGCTCGCCACGCTTGTACCCATGGAATAGCCATAGAGCACCAGCCCGTTCGGTGCGAGGTCGAGCGTCTCGAGCTTGGCGACCAGATCCTCGGCGTCCTGATAGAGGCGGGTTTCGCTCGGCCGCCCTGGATTGCCGCCATAGCCCCGATAGCCGGCCAGAACGAGTCCGTAACCCTTCTCCACGAAGCCGGCCAGTTGCGGCGACCGGTGACCGAAATCTCCGATTCGGCCCGGGAAATAGACGATCACCGGCTTGTAGGGGTCGGGCGCGTGATACCACGACCGAAGCACAAGACCGTCACGGGTGGTTATGTCGACGGGAACCATAGGAAGGTCCGCCTCAGCGCCATGTGCTGTCGTCAGCAACCTGTCACGAAACAAGATGATCTCCGGAATCGTCTGGGAACCGGCGATGCCCAACGCGATCAGAATGGAAAAAGCGGCGGCGAGGAAGCGGAGATGCACGTTTGAAACCCGTGGGCCCGAAGCAGAGAAGAGACCATCATGTCACAAATTGTTAATCAGCCGCAAACTGCGTGAACGAAAACACAGCTCCCGCCGGGCGGTCATGACGTCGCAGGCGGCCACCCGACGGAGAACGGTTCGGAACGGGCCGATCAGGTTCTGCGCATCGTCTGGAATGCTTCGCGTATGGCGTCAACCATGCCGTCGACGGCGGCACTCGTCGATGCCGGATTGCGGTGAAGGACAACGTTCGACTGGTCGATGTCTCCGAAACCGTCTGCCTCGGTCAGTTCGCGACAATCGGGGGCGATGTTGCTGCGCGAAATCGGCGCCACCGCCAGACCGGACTGGACGGCCAGCTTCAGCCCGCCGCAGGTGTCGCTGCGATACGCGATCCTGTAGTCGATGCCCCGCCGGCGCAGCGACCGAAGCGCGAAATCGCGACACCACGCCTCGTCCTCGTAGAGCGCGATTGGCAGCGGGCGCTCCTCGTGAACCGAAAGGGCGCGCGACGTCACCCAGACCGTCGGATCGTTCATCAGCACCTCCCCACCGGAGAAGTCCTGCCATTCGAACACCACGGCGAGATCCAGCCCGCCGGACCTGACCTCCGCGACATGATCCGACGAGCAGCCATACCTGGCGCTGACCTCGACATTGTGATGACGCTTGGAGAACGCCGCCAAGGCGCGCGACAAGACGGATTGTCCGTATTCCTCCGGGATTCCGATGCGGACGGGCCCGTCGAGCGGCGGCGCCGACAGGCGGGCGGCGGTTTCGTCTATCAGCGTCACGATTCTGCGGGCATCGGCCACGAGTTCGTCACCGCGCCGCGTCAGCCTGACGCCGCGTGCCTCGCGCACGAACAACGGCGAGCCGACCGCCGCCTCCAGACGCTTGATCTGGGTCGAGACCGCCGACTGCGTGCGACCGACGATCCCAGCGGCACGGGTGATATTGCCGGTTTCGACGACTGCCAGAAAGGTTCGCAGGAGTTCGCTGTCGAGGTGGAGCATAGACATGCTGATTATCGATAGCTCCCATGAAAGCAATCTGTTTGTCAGATGCCAATCGCTTTTCTACATGCGGTCTCACCATCGGAGGCTGCATCATGGCTTTGATAGCGGAGTCATTCCGGCAACCCGAATTGTACTCGCACGAGCGGCCAGAGATTCCGGGAGCCGGCTTGGCCGGTTACGGCCGGCTTCTGGCGAAGCGCGACGACCGGCTGCTTCGCGATGTCGGCCTGACGCGCGAGGACGTACTTGGCGCGGAACGATATTTCTGGTTCGAATGGATGCGCATTCGCGAACCCTGGGCGCTTTGATCTGGTCTTCGGTCGCAGTTGCCACCCGTTCCCGCTTCGGCTATAGGGCCGCCACCCGCGCAGACACCCTTGGAGGCAACGCGGCGGAAAGCGGCTTCGGCCGCATGATCTTTTCGGAACCTGCAAACCTTTTCCCGAACAGGTCATGCGTGGCGATGGCCGTCTTTCGACGTTTGCGGACCGGCAGCCGGCCGCAGGCGCTCCAGACAACGTGAAAGGACAAGCCATGAGCGAGACATACGAGCTCACGGCCGAGGCGCGCGAACGGGTCGGTAAGGGGTCCGCCCGGGAACTTCGGCGCAGCGGCAAGATACCAGCAGTCATCTATGGCGATAAGCAGCCCCCGCTGTCGATCGCCCTCCCCTATAAGGACGTGCATCTGAAGATCCACGCCGGCGGGTTCATGACCACGATCGCCACCATCAACGTGGACGGCAAGAAGGTCCGTGTCCTGCCGAAGGACTACCAGGTCGACCCGGTCCGCGACTTCACCATGCATGTTGACTTCCTGCGCGTCGGCAAGGACACCGTCGTCACGGTCGACATCCCGGTCCACTTCATCAACGAGGAGAAGTCGCGCGGAATCAGACGCGGCGGCGTGCTCAACGTCGTCCGCCACACGGTGGAATTCACCTGCCCCGCCGACGCCATCCCCGAATATATCGAGATTGACCTCGATGGCACGGATATCGGCGACTCGCTGCATATCTCGGCGGTGAAGCTGCCGGAGGGCGTGAAGCCGACCATCACGGACCGCGATTTCACCATCGCCACGATCGCCGCGCCCGCCGTTCTGACGGCCGAGGAAGAGGCCGGCACGGTCGAAGAACCCGAGACCGAGGTCGAGGGCGAAGAGGCCGAAGATGAAGGCGACGGCGAGGAAGCCGAGGGCAAGGAAGGCGGCGAGTAGCCGCCCGCGACCGGAAGGACGGGACCGTGCTGATCATCGCCGGCCTTGGCAATCCGGGTGCGAAATACGTGAACTACCGACACAATGTCGGGTTCATGGCGGCGGACGCGATCGTCCGCCGCCATTCCTTTTCGTCCTGGTCGAGGAAGTTCCAGGCCGAGATCGCGACCGGCACGCTGGCCGGCGAACGCGTTCTCGTGATGAAGCCCCAGACCTTCATGAACAATTCCGGCCAGGCCGTCGGCGAGGCCATGCGCTTCCACAAGCTCACGCCGGCCGACATCGTCGTACTCTACGACGAGTTGGACCTCGCGCCGGGCAAGGTGCGCATCAAGACCGGCGGCGGCGCGGGCGGCCATAACGGCATCCGCTCCATCGACGCCCATTGCGGCAAGGACTACCGGCGCGTGCGCATCGGCATCGGCCATCCGGGCGTCAAGGAGATGGTGACGAACCATGTGCTGGGCGATTTCGCCAAGGCCGATCACGGCTGGCTCGACCCGCTGCTCGACGCGATCGGCGAACATGCCGGCCTGCTGGTCGAGGGAAACGACAACGGCTTCATGAACAAGATGAGCCTGGCGGTGCCAAAGGATTCGAAAGCCACGGCAAATGATGACGACGGCCGGCCTTCGGCGGCCCGGCCGAAGGGCCCGAGCCATATCCGCCAGGCACGGCCGAAGCAGCCGGCCGCCAACCTACCCGAAAGCGGTCCAATGGCGGCCATGCTCAAGAGGCTGTTCGGCAAGGGGTAAAAGGCGATTCTCTCGCGGGCGCGCTTCCCGAAGAATGTTTCGCGCCTGCCTGTTGAAATTTCATCTCTTGATCGAATCGCCGGGGCTCAGGTCGTACCCCCAAACCGACTTGAGGCGTCGTTATCCCCCTGTCCGTCCAGACGCTTCAGGTCGTGTGCGCCGCCACGCAAGCGCGGCGGGGCTGGCCTTAGTCGTCGCCAAACTTGAAGAAAATGACCACAACGGATACATAAAACACGCGTTTCGTGTTTCCGTGAGACCGTAATGAAGAACGTGACCATATCGATGGACGACGACCTTGCCCGGGAGGTGCGCGTTCAAGCCGCCAAGGCAGGCAAGAGCATGTCGAGATACATCGCCGAGACAGTCGAAGCGGCCCTCCGTCAGTCCTCCGAGGACGGCCCCAAGCGGAATGAGCAGTTGGAAGCGATTCAGCGTTTCCTCTCCGGACCGAAATGGAGCATGATGGAAAGCGGTCGTATGCCTACCGCCGAAGAGCGCAATGAGCGGCGGTAAGGTCTTCGTCGACACCAATATCGTTTTCTATGGCCGCGACGTCGCCGATGATCCGCGCGTAAAAAAGGCACAGCACTGGTTGACCGAACTCGCCAGTCGCCAAGTTCTGGTCACGAACGTTCAAGTGCTCAACGAACTGGCCAATGCGCTGTTTCGCAAACGCCAAAATCTCAGCACCGACGATGTCTTTCAGGCGGTCGACGATTTCATGTCCTTCGGCTCCACGCCGGTGACGCGCGGGACCGCCGACCTTGCGCGTCGGATCAAGCGAACCAATGGCTACTCCTGGTGGGACTGCCTGCTGCTCGCCTCGGCGTTGGAACTCGGCTGCACGCATTTCCTATCCGAAGACCTCCAGGACGGCCAGCGGATCGAGGCGGGCGGCAAAGCCTTGACGATCGTCTCGCCTTTCGCCCATACGCCGCAGGACATCCTTTCCCGCCAGGACTGAAATCACCATGGGCTTTAAATGCGGCATCGTCGGCCTGCCGAATGTCGGCAAGTCGACGCTCTTCAACGCGCTGACCAAGACGGCGGCCGCGCAGGCGGCCAACTATCCGTTCTGCACGATCGAGCCGAACACCGGCGAGGTCGCCGTGCCAGATCCCCGGCTTGGCCGGATCGCCGCGATCGCGAAGTCGAAGGAGATCATCCCGACCCGCATCTCCTTCGTCGACATCGCCGGCCTGGTGCGCGGCGCGTCGAAGGGCGAAGGGCTCGGCAACCAGTTCCTGGCCAACATCCGGGAGGTCGACGCCATCGTGCATGTGCTGCGCTGCTTCGAGGACGGCGACATCACCCATGTCGAGGGGCGCATCGATCCGGTCGCCGACGCCGAGACGGTCGAGACCGAGCTGATGCTGGCCGACCTGGAAAGCCTGGAGCGCCGCATCGTGCAGATACGCAAGCGCGCCACGGGCAAGGACAAGGAGGCGGTGACGGTGCTGCCGGTCATGGAGAAGGCGCTGGCGCTGCTCCAGGACGGCAAGCCGGTCCGCGTAATGCTGGAGGGCATCGCCGCGGAGGACCTGGCGCTGCTCCAGGGGCTCAACCTGCTCACCTCCAAGCCGGTGCTCTATGTCTGCAACGTCGCCGAGGCCGATGCGGCGGGCGGCAACGCGCATACAAGGGCCGTCGAGGCGATGGCGGAACGCCAGGGCGCCAGGACCGTGACGATCTCCGCCGCGATCGAGGCGGAGGTCGCCCAGCTCGACGAGGAGGAGGCCAAGGAGTTCCTGGCGGATCTGGGGCTTGAGGAGCCGGGCCTCGACCGCCTGATCCGCGCGGGCTACGAACTGCTGGACCTGATCACCTATTTCACCGCCGGTCCCAAGGAGACCCGCGCCTGGACGGTGGCGAAGGGATCGAAGGCCCCGCAGGCGGCGGGCGTGATTCACACCGACTTCGAGCGCGGTTTCATCCGCGCCCAGACGATCGCCTATGACGACTATGTTTCGCTGGGCGGCGAGGTGGCGGCCAAGGATGCCGGCAAGGCTCGCGACGAGGGCAAGGAATATGTCGTCCAGGACGGCGACGTGATGCTGTTCAAGTTCAACATCTGAGCCGTGGCGGGCGGTCCGGCAATGCTCACGCTCTCCATGCGTGCATCAGGGAAAGGCGATGCGCGTTTTCTCCTGCACCTCGAAGAACAGTGCGTGCGCGGCTATGCCGTCGCGCTGTGGGGTAGCTGGCGTCCCAGCTCGACCGTGGAAGCGTTTGATCCTGCCGGTCATCGCGTTCTGATGCAGGGCGGCGTCGACATCGGCTGCGTCGCGACCGAGGAGCGTGCCGATCATATCTGGATCCAAAAGCTCTACGTTCATCCTGACTGGCAAAACCTCGGCGTCGGGACATGGGCGCTGCGGCACGTGGTGAACGAAGCCGTATCGGCGCGCCTGCCGGTCAGATTGAGCGTGCTGGTCACCAATCCGGCAGTTGGTTTCTATGAACGGGAAGGTTTCTCCGTGAGCGAACGCAGCGCCGAGCGAATTAGAATGGTGCGTTGGCCGCAAGCTTGAATCGCGCCTCCCATACGAAACGAACCTTCCCCGGCGAAGTGTTCCTGATCTGGTGGGTCCAGAACCACCGCCTGAACCGCGTGGCGCACAAGACGGAAAACATTGATGTTCCGGCGGCCCGCCTTGTGCGGCCGCCCGTGAGCGGGCTGAATGTACCGGCCCGAAGCGATTCCCTCGAACGGACTTGCGCCCGCCCGCGATTGCCGCCAGAAACCGTACAGACTTGAACGGGATCGTGCTGATGGACGGCAGGAAATGGGCCTATGAGGATTTCGCGGTGGGGGACGAGATCGTCTTCGGCCCGCGCAAGGTGACGGCCGAAGATATGATCGATTTCGCCTCGCAGTTCGATCCCCAGCCGATGCATCTGGACGAGGAGGCCGGCAAGGCGTCGATGCTGGGCGGGCTGTCGGCGTCCGGCCTGTTCACGGCCTCGGTGTTCATGCGCATGATGTGCGACGCCTATATCCTGGACTCCACGTCCCAGGGTTCGCCCGGCGTCGACTATGTCAATTTCCGCAAGCCGGTGCTGGCCGGAGACGAACTGACCGGCAAGACCATCGTCCTGGAAAAGCGCGTCTCGAAGTCGAAGCCCGGCCTCGGCTTCGTTTCGGTGAAGCACGAACTTGCCAACCAGCGCGGCGAGGTGGTGTGCGAGATGGCCAATACCGGCATGTTCCTGATGCGCGACCCGGTGGCGGCATGAGCGACATGGAGAAGAAGTTCGGGCTCGGCGAGACGATCGTTCTGGGCAGTCACACATTCGGCGCCGAGGAGATCGTGACCTTCGCCTCGAAATACGATCCGCAGCCCTTCCACCTCACCCAGGAGGCGGCCGAAAAGAGCGTGTTTGGCAATCTCTGCGCCTCGGGCTGGCACACGATCTCCGTCTGGATGCGGCACAACGCGGCGGCCTTCGCCGACACGGTCGAACGCTCCCGGGCCTATGGCGATCCGATCGAATACGGCCCGGCGGCCGGCCTGAAGGACCTGAAATGGCTGAAGCCGGTCTATGTCGGCGACACGATCACCTTCACCCGCACGCCGCGCACGATCAGGGCGCTCGCCTCGCGTCCGGGCTGGTACCTGCTCAACAGCCTCTGCGGCGCGATCAACCAGAAGGGCGAGCCGGTGATGAGCTTCGAGGTCAACGTGCTGATGAAGGGCTGAGCCTCCCTCGCCCGCCCACGGCCAGCGCCCGCCGCGAGGCAAGGGCGATCCTGCATAGAGTTACGCCATCCCTTCTCGCAAGGGGGAAGACCCACCTTTTGCAAGGCTGATTTTCTTCCAGCTACCCCCTCGTCCACGCCGGCGTTGAGGTTGGAATGCGGCGCGGTGCTGCGCTGCAGCCCTGCCTCGCGGCGAGCAGCGGGTGTGCAAGCGGAGTGTACGCCTTTGCGGAGAACCGGCTGCACCGACAGTCGACCGCCTCGAAAATGCGACTCGGAGCGTCGAACAGGACACTGATATTGAGCGACTGCTATTGCCATGCTCTGCGACATTGGTGTGATGGCCCGTTCATGCTTGAATACAGAACGAAGACTAGCTGTGGGAAGAGTCCTTGGGCATCTCTCTTGAAGCCTATTTGGCATATGTCGCGACAGTTCTCGTCTTTTTTGCTCATCCGCCGGGTCCCGGACAACTCCTCTTTATGGCCCATTCGACCAGGCTTGGGGCTCTTGGTGCGCTTCCGGTGATGATAGGAAATCACACTGCGAATATCATCCAGATGCTTCTTGCCGGTTTCGGCCTTGCGGGTGCGGTTGCCACGTCCGCAGAAGTCTTTTTCATCGTGAAGTGGTTGGGCATTGCGTATCTGATTTGGTTTGGCCTCACGATGATGAAACAAGGCAGCACTGGCACACGACCCAGGCAGGCCAACAGAAATTCCCTATTCCGACAGGGGTTCGTGACGGCTGCAGCAAACCCATTCGCGGTGATGTTCTTCGCAGCCCTGTTCCCTCAATTCCTTACGCTCAATGCCCCACTTGTTCCCCAAATCGCGGCGCTCGGCGTCACCTATCTAGTGATTGACGGGATCATTCTTCTTGCAATGGGGGCGTCAACCTCAAGGATCATGAGCATGATTGGGGTTCGCGCGACATCGCGTATAAATCGCGTATCCGGGGCATTGATGATCGGCGCGGCGCTGCTTCTAGCCTTCCGGGGCATCGAGCCAGAACCGGATCGATGAAGTTGCTGCATCGAGGGCAGAATTGGGACCAAAACCCTATCAAGGTTCGAGCGTCCTTCCATCGATATCCGAAGCGTGGGCGCAGCGCGTCGCCGGTGCCCAGCCGGCGCCTAACCGCGCGGGGGCTGCGCCCTGCGGCCGATCGGAACAAGATTTAGAAACCCAGCGGAATCTGGCGCGCCTCATGAGGTGTCGTACGGCCCGGCCGCGAGGCCGCCGGGGATGAGGGTGAGCCGACCGGGGCGCTGCGCCAGGCGGCGCGGCGCACTGCCGATGCCGGCGCTCCCGCATGGAGAAGGCCGGACCCGACGCAGCAGGACGCCAAGAGCCTCGGCCAGCGCGCGCAAGCGCGCCGCAAGCAGCAGCGCGTCCTCCGGATCGTTTCCGGTCGTCCCGATGCCGGCGAAGGCCGGCTGCGGCATGCCCGTCGCCTCGGCGACGAAGTCCGCCACCGCGGCCTCGGCCCGCCGCAATATCCACAGAACGAAACAGCGGACCGGATAGGACCGGTCAGCGGCGCGCTCCGCCAGAACGCCAAGCGCGACGAGGACGGCGATGATGCGCCGCAACCTCCCGTCCCATCTTGCCGTATCACCGTCCATCTCGTGGTCCCTCCTTCACCGGCGGTCATTGTGCCGCCGGTCGCGGGGCATGTGGATTAATTCGGGCCAAGATTCATTGAAAATGCCGGTTTTGCTGGGGCCGGCGCCGGAATCTGTCCACACCCCCAACACCGAGGTTTATCGCAAGCACCCCACCCCCTGACCTGCCGGGGTGAGCCGCCTGCCTCGCCCGCCTTCGCTCAATGGCCCTCGAAGGCGATCAGCGTCCTGACGTCGACGCCGAGCGCTTCGAGCCGAGCGCGACCGCCAAGGTCCGGCAGGTCAATGACGAAGCAGGCGGCGACGATTTCGGCGCCCATCTGCGTGAGCAGCTTGACCGCGCCTTCCGCCGTGCCCCCGGTGGCGATCAGATCGTCCACCAGTATGACCTTTTCGCCCGGACGGATCGCATCCCTGTGCATCTCCATCTCGTCGACGCCGTATTCGAGGCTGTAGGCGACCCGCACCGTCTCGTGCGGCAGCTTGCCCTTCTTGCGGATCGGCACGAAGCCGGCCGAAAGCTGGTGCGCGATGGCGCCGCCGAGGATGAAGCCGCGCGCCTCGATGCCGGCGATCTTGTGGACGCCCGTCCCCGAATAAGGATGCACCAGTTCGTCGACCGCGCGGCGGAAGGCACGCGCGTCGCCCAGCAGCGTGGTGATGTCGCGAAACAGGATACCGGGTTTGGGATAGTCCGGAATGGTGCGGATGGCCGCAAGCAGCGTTTCCTCAAGCGTGGCGCGCATTCTGGAATTCCCGTGGATCGATTTCTTGTAAGCGGCTGCGGCGGGTTGGGGAAGCGGTCAACGCAGGACGTCGACCAGTGCCGCGACCAGCGGCGCGGGGCTGTAGCCGAGCTTGGACGGCGTCAGGCCCAGCCGGACCACGACAAGGTTCTGGGACGGGATGACGACGGTGGACTGCCCGTCATGGCCGCGCATCCAGAAGGCATCCTCCGGCAGGCCGTTGTCCGCCCCGTTCTTCCAGAGATGGCCACGGCCATAGGCGCCGTCGGAAGCGGGTGCGTCCTCGCGCATCCATTCGACATAGCCCGGCGGCAGGATATCCTTGCCGCCCCAACGGCCGTCATTGAGCAGGAAAAGGCCGTAGCGGGCCCAGTCGCGCGCGGTGGCATACATGTAGGACGAGCCGACGAAGGTGCCGACGGCGTCGGTCTCCATGACGGCGCTCGACATGCCGAGCGGCGCGAAAAGCGCCTCGCGGGGCCAGGCGAGCGCGGCCGCCCGATCGCCGACCGCGTCCTGCCAGATGCGCGAGATCATCACCGTCGTGCCGCTCGAATAGGAAAAGGTGTCGCCGATCGCGCCGGTGAGCGGCTTGGCGGAGGCGAAACCGGCCATGTCGGGCTCGAGGTAGAGCATGCGCGTCACATCCGCGACATCGCCATAGTTCTCGTTGAACTCCAGCCCGCTCGACATGGCCAGCATGTCGGCGAGCGAGATTCCGCGGCGCTCGTCGTTGGACCAGTGCTCGAACAGGCCGGTCCGGTCGCGCTCCAGCATGCCGCGGCGGATGAGCGTGCCGACGATGCCGGCGGTCACGGTCTTGGTCATCGACCAGCCGAGCAGCGGCGTGGCGGCTGAAAAGCCCTCGCCATAGCGCTCGGCCACGATGCGCCCGTCCTTCACCACGACCACGGCGCGCATATCAGGCCCCAGAAGGCCCGGATCGTCGAGGATCGCGGCGATGGCGGGATCATCGGACGGGTCGACCGCCTCGCCGTCGGGCCACGATCCGGCCGCGCCGGCCGGTACGGCGCCGCCCGGAAGCGAGATCGTGCGCGCAGAATCGAGGTCCCCGTCCGGCACGCTGGCGCAGCCCAGCCCCTCGCGCGTGATGGCGACACTCTTGCCGAAAAGGCCAAGCAGGGCGGCCGACGCCGTACCGGCGTCGCGGTCGACATCGACCGAAATGAAGCCCAGCAGCGGATGGCCCGGCGCCTGCACGTCGACGGCCAGCACCTCCTCGGCGTCACGGCCGGCGATGAAGACATTCGAACAGACGATCTTGGCGCTGTAGCCGGTTCCGACGCGGATCAGGTCCGGAGGGGCGAACCACAGCCACGCGGCGAGGCCCACGATCGCCACGACAATCAGTGCCACGACGACCTTCAGGATCGAAACCAGAATGCGCACAGCCAGTCATCCCCCTGCTCCATGTGAGCCATTGCATAGCCCGCGCCGCAAGAATGACACAAGCTTGCGGCGAGTAACGTGAGGTGACGCGCCGGAACGCGGCTGCGTGGATGACGGAGCGGCGACAGGCGGCCGGTCGAGGGGAGCGGCCATGCGGCGCGTGATACTTCTTTTGCTGGTTCTGGCGGGCGTCATGGCGGCGGCCTGCACGACGATCGATTCCGATGCCCTGCGCATCGAGCCGACCGACAGCGGCGCCGAGCCCCATGCCGTCGTCGCCGTGTCCAATCCCCGCTTCGGCGACCGCGACCCGCATGAATGGCGGGCACAACCGCCTTGGACATATCCCGTCCACGGCACGGACGTCTCGAAGTATCAACGCTCCGTCGACTGGCAGGAAGCCAAGGCCGCGGGCATAGCCTTCGCTTTCATCAAGGCGACGGAGGGCGGCGACCGTTTCGACGAGCGCTTCGCCCAGCACTGGAACGGGGCGAAAGCCGCCGGCATCCCGCGCGGCGCCTATCATTTCTATTATTTCTGCCGGCCGGCCATCGAGCAGGCGCGCTGGTTCATCCGCCACGTGCCGAAGGACCCGACCGCCTTGCCGCCCGTCCTCGACATGGAGTGGAACCATCTGTCGCCGACCTGCAAGCTGCGGCCGCCCGCCGCGACGGTGCAAAAGGAGATGCGGATATTCCTCGAGGCGATCGAGCGCCACTACGGCAGGAAGCCGATCATCTACACCTCGATCGACTTCTTCGACGACAATAGGCTGGCCGGATTCACCGGCTATCCGTTCTGGCTGCGGTCGGTCGCGGGACACCCTTCCGAACGCTACGGGCCGCACCCCTTCACCTTCTGGCAATATACGGGCACGGGCAAGGTGCCCGGCATAAGCGGCGACGCCGACATCAATGTCTTCAACGGTTCCGTCGCGACATGGCGCGACTGGCTGCGGGCCAATACCGGCTCCTAGCGGAAGCGTCGAATTATCGCCCCTTTGCGCGTTCATTGCCGACTTTCTTGGGGACGGACGATCTTCTTGGCAAAGGACGAAACGATGAAACGGATCGCGGCGGCGGCAGCATTGGCATCATGTCTGGCGAGCGGAACCGCGCTCGCGCAGGAAGCGGGCTGCGGCGGCGATTTCGCTCAGTGGAAGGCGCAAATCCGGGCGGAAGCGGAAGCCGCGGGCGTCGGCGCGGCGGGTCTGGCCGCGCTGGACAGCGCGCGCGTCGACCAGCGGGTGCTGGACGCCGACCGGGCGCAGCGGGTCTTCACCCAGACCTTCACCGAATTCTCCAGCCGCATGATCAACGATTACCGGCTGACGAATGGCGCGGCCAATATGAAGAAGCACGCGGCGGTCTTCGCCGAGGCGGAGCGGCGCTATGGCGTGCCGCCGGAGGTGATCACCGCCTTCTGGGCACTGGAGACGGATTTCGGCGCCGTGCAGGGCGATTTCGACACGCTGAACGCGCTGGTCACGCTGGCGCATGACTGCAGACGGCCACAGCTTTTCCGGCCGCAGGTGACAGCACTTCTGACGCTGATCGACCTCGAGATTCTGCCGGCGAACGTGAAGGGTGCCTGGGCCGGCGAGATCGGCCAGATGCAGATCCTGCCGACCGACTATCTGGAGCGCGGCCAGGACGGCGACGGCGACGGCAAGATCGATCTCAGGAACAGCGCGCCCGACGCGATCCTGACCACCGCCAACAAGATCCAGCATCGCGGCTGGCGGGCGGGTGAGCCCTGGATGATCGAGGTTCGCGTGCCCGACGACCTGCCCTGGGCCCAGATGGGGATCTCCAACCGGTTCCCGATGTCACAATGGGCCGAATGGGGCGTGACCGGCCGCGACGGCGTCGCACTGCCGGCTTCCGGCGAGGCCGGGCTGGCGCTGCCGATGGGTCACAAGGGACCCGCCTTCCTCGTCTTTCCCAATTACGACGTCTACCTGGAGTGGAACCAGTCCTTCATCTACACGCTGACGGCGGCGCATCTGGCCGCGCGGCTGGCGGGCGCGCCGCCCTATGACCGGCGCAATCCGGAGCCCGGCCTGGGCTTCGAGGCGATGCAGCTCCTGCAGCGGAAGCTGGAGGCCCGCGGCCACGATGTCGGCGGCGTGGACGGCATACTCGGCGCGGCGACGCGCGCGGCCGTCAAGGTGGAACAGGAAAAGCTCGGGCTGGTCCCCGACGGCTGGCCAACGCCGGCGCTGCTGCCCAATCTGTAGGGCGTCAATCCGCCATCGTCTCGAGACTGGCGAAGCTTTCAGGCGCCGTCCCCTCGTCGAAGGGGGTGGTGACCTCCACGAAGGTGTCGGGGAAGAAGCCGTTGAAGCGGGTTCTCAGCGACAGCGAATAGGCGCCGATATGGCCGATCTCGATCCAGTCGCCGGTATCGACAGTTTCGGGAAGCCAGAACGGGCGCGACAGGATGTCGACCGAATCGCAGGTCGCGCCGCAGACCTTGAAGGGCACGATCGAATTCTTGTCGCCGTTGCGGCTGCGGATCGCCGGGTCGGGGATGAAGCGGGCGGGCAAGGTGATCTTGCCGGTCCATGAATCCGACAGCGACGCCCAGATGCCGTCATTGATGTAGAGCCGCCGTCCCTTGCGCAGGAGCACCCGCACGATCAGCGAAAAGGCGCGCGCCACGACCACCCGCCCGGGCTCGGCCACGAGCGGCGTATCGGCAAAGCCCCATTCCTCGATATCGGAACGCAACCTCGACATGATCTGGCCGAGCGAAGGCATTTCGGGCGCCTTGCGGTTGGGATCATGGCCATATTCGGCCGGAAAGCCGCCGCCGACATCGAGCGCGGCGAGCTCCACGCCGGCGCGGTTTCGCACCCAGTCGGCCGAGGCCAGGGCGCGTTCATAGGTGTCGGGATCCTCGATCTGGCTGCCGACATGGAAACAGATGCCGACCCTGTAGCCGTGGCGGGCCAGACGGCGCAAAAGGTCCACGGCATGGGCCGGCCCCGCCCCGAACTTCTTGGACAGTTCATAGGCCGCGTGGCCCCTGGTCTGGATACGCACGAAGACCGTGATCTGGCCGGGGTCGATGTCCAGCGCCTGGACGATGCGGGTCAGCTTGGTGACCTCGTCCTCATGGTCCACCGCGATGACGCGGATGCCGTAGGTCTCGAGCGCCAGCCGGATGTCGGACTGCGCCTTGACCGGGTGCATGTAGAGCATCTCCGCAACGGGCGCGACGGCGCGCACGGCCTCGAACTCGGCCGGAGAGGCGACGTCGAAGGCGGTGATGCCGGCTTCGGCGAGCGTCGACAGGACCAGCCGCTCGCCATTGGTCTTGACCGCATAGGCCGTCTTGCCGGGGAACATGTCCATGAAGCGGCGCGCATCGGCCTTGAGCACGTCGGGCCGAAAACAGTAGACGGGATCGTCGGGACGAAGCGCGAGCGCGGCTTCCCTCGCATTCTCGAATCTCTGCATGGCCTCACCTCGCTGGTGCATCGCTTAGACCAGACTTGCCCCTTGCGCAAAAGGGCCGGGGGCGGATGGCTTCGCGCCCGAAACGGGTGGCGACCCTGGTCGCGCCGGTCCAGAAGGTATCCATGCGCAACGAACCCGGTCTCGCTTTCTCGTCCGCCGTCGCGCCCGCCATGGGCGCGCGCGAATGGACGATGCTGATCCTGCTCGGCTTCCTGTGGGGCGGGTCGTTCTTCTTCGCCAAGGTGGCGGTCGCCGAAATCCACCCGCTGGCTCTGGTGCTGTTTCGCGTGGCGATCGCGGCGGCCGCGCTCCATGTCTGGCTGGCCGTGAAGGGGCCGTCCTTCCGCGCCGCCCTGCCCTACTGGAAGTCGCTGGCGCTTCTGGGGCTGATCAACAATGTCGTGCCGTTCTCGCTGATCTTCGCCGGCCAGACCCAGATCGGCGCCGGGCTCGCCTCCGTGCTGAACGCGACGACGCCATTCTGGACGGTGCTGATCGCCAACGCCATCACCGAGGACGAGCGGCTCACGCCTAACAAGATCGCCGGCATTCTGCTCGGGATCGCGGGTGCGGCGGTGATGATCGGACCGGGCGTGCTCGCCGGCCTCGGCGGACCGATCTGGGCAAAGCTGGCCCTCGTCGGCGCGGCCCTTTCCTACGCCTTTGCCGGGATCTGGTCGAAACGCTTTCGCGGCCTGCCCCGACCACCATCGCCGCCGGCCAACTGACCGCGTCCTCGGCGATCATGCTGCCGTTGGTGCTGCTGACCCTCGGCCCCGGCGGTCTCGTCTCCGGCAGCGGCACGGTGTGGGCCGCCGTCGTCGCGCTCGCGCTCGTCTCGACCGCCTTCGCCTATATCCTCTATTTCCGGCTGGTGAAGGCGGCCGGGGCAACCAACACCTCGCTGGTCACGCTCATCGTGCCGGCGAGCGCCATCCTGCTGGGCGCGACGATCCTGGGAGAAAGACTGGCGCTTTTCGAGATCGCCGGCATGGCGCTGATCGCGGCTGGCCTGGTTACCATTGACGGGCGGCTGTTGCGGCGGCGATAGAAGCCTCGCGAATGCGGGGAGGCAGCATGCAATCCGTCCTGAAAATCCTGGCCGAAGTCGAAACGGGCGCCGTCACGCCGGCCGAAGCCGTGGCGCGCAGCTTCGATGCGATCGATCGGCTCGACGGTCCCTTGAACGCGTTCGCCCATGTGGCGGATCGCAAAGCGGCGCTCGCCTCGGCGGCGAAGGCCGGCGGCCCCCTGGCCGGCATCGCGGTCGGGCTCAAGGACATCTTCGACACACACGACATGCCGACGGAGCTGGGCACGCCGGTCTACGCCGGACGCCAGCCGAAGACGGACGCGGCCAGCGTGGCCATGATGCGCGCTCGCGGCGCGGTCGTCGCGGGCAAGACGGTGACCACCGAATTCGCCTTCCTCAACCCCGCCGCGACCCGCAACCCCCATAATCTGGATCATACGCCGGGCGGATCGTCGTCGGGTTCCGCCGCGGCCGTGGCGGCCGGCATGGTGCCGATCGCGACCGGAACGCAGACAGGCGGGTCGGTGATACGACCCGCCGCCTATTGTGGCGTCGCCGGCTATAAGCCGAGTTTTCGGCTCGTGCCGACGGTCGGCGTCAAGACCTTCTCCTGGTCGCTCGACACGCTTGGCTTCTTCGCGGCCGGCGTGGCGGACGCGGCCGAATTCGTCGCCCGCCTCACCGGGCGCCCGCTGGCGGCCGAAACGGTCGACCCGAAAGCGCTGCGCGTCGGCCTCTACAGATCAGGGGTATGGGGCGAGGCATCGCCTGACATGAAGGCGGCGGTCCGGGACGCGGCGCGACGCCTGGCGGCCAACGGCGCGACGGTGACCGAAATCGCCGAGCCGGGCGCGCTGTCCGACGCGCGCGAGGCGCATTCGACGATCCAGAACTTTGAGGCGGCGATGGCGCTGGCCTTCGAATGGGAGAATCACCGCCACCAGATGAGCGAGGTCCTGTTCAAGGCGCTCGAGCAGGGCCGCTCCATTCGCCCCGACACCTATGACGAGGCACGCAGGACGGCCCGGCGCGCGCGCCATGAGACCACCGAGCTCTTCGACAAGGTCGACATCCTGCTGACGCCGTCGGCCACCGGCCCGGCGCCGCAGGGCCTTGAATCGACGGGCTCGCCGATCTTCAACAAGCTGTGGACGCTGACCGGCAATCCCTGCGTGAACGTGCCCGGCCTGAGGGACAAGGCCGGGATGCCGCTAGGCATTCAGCTTGTCGCCCGTTTCGCCCGCGACCGGCTGGTCCTTTCAGCCGGTACGCTGCTGGAAACGCTCCTGTCCGACACCTGATCGCACAGGCCGCCAAATAAATTTCGCAGGGGCTTGACGCTGGAATTTGTGCTGAAAAATCAGCCCCGGAAAAAATGCGCGCGAACGAATTTTTCACAGGGCTGTTGCGTCGCAGCAACATTTCCGCTTGTCGGGCGCCAAATCTCGAATAGATTCCGGGTTCTGGTCTGCAGAGGAGGCGAGGCCATGGGACTGACACGGCCCATCAATGCACTGGTGATCTGCGCCGCGTTTGCATTCATTGGCGCACTTGTCGTTGGCGTCGTGCCGTAAGGCGCGGCCGGCGGGGCAACCTCAACTGAAAAGACAGAAAGGCCGGGAAATCCCGGCCTTTTTCAATGCTGATCTCTTGTCACGCGGCGGCCGGTGTCGTTTCGGTCGCCTGGGCCGGACGTATGCCGATCATGTGACAGATGGCGAAGGCGAGATCGGCCCGGTTCATCGTGTAGAAATGGAAGTCGCCGACACCGCGCTCGATCAGGTCGAGGACCTGTTCGGCCGCTACGGCCGCGGCAACCAGCGCGTGGGTCTGCGGGTCCTTGGTCAGGCCGTCGAAACGCTCGGCGACCCAGGCCGGCACATGCGCGCCGCAGCGGCCGGCGAAATTGGCCACCTGCGTGAAATTGTGGACCGGCAGGATGCCCGGAACGATCGGGATGAAGATCCCCGCCCGGCGCGCGCGCTCGACGTAGCGCTCGTAATCGTCATTATCGAAGAAGAACTGGGTGATCGCGCGCGTCGCGCCATTGTCGACCTTGCGCTTGAGCATGTCGAAATCGGTCGCGAAATCCGGGCTTTCGGGATGCTTCTCCGGATAGGCGGACACCGAAATGTCCCTGGCGCCTGCCTTGGCCAGCGCGGCCGTCAGTTCGGCCCCGTTGGCGTAGCCGTTCGGATGGGGCCTGTAGGCGGCGCCGACGCCCGCCGCCGGGTCGCCGCGCAGCGCAACGAAGCGGCGCACGCCAAGACGAATGAACTCGCCCACGACCGTGTCGACCTCGTCCCGGCTGGCATCCACGCAGGTCATGTGGGCCGCCGGGGTCAGGCGCGTCTCGCTGAGCATGCGCGCGATGGTGCGCGCCGTCCGTTCGCGTGTCGAGCCCCCTGCCCCGTAGGTGACCGACACGAAAGCCGGGTCGAGCGGTTCCAGCCGCTTGACCGTTTCCCACAAGCGCGCCGCCATGTCGTCGGTCTTGGGCGGAAAGAACTCGAAGGATACGTTGATGCGCGATCCGACACCGGGACGGCGCGAAAAGCGGGACGAGTTGATCATCAGGCGGTCTCCGTCTCGGTTCGTCGGTCGGTCTGCTCGGGGTCGGCGATCAGAAGTCGCGGATCGCGGCCGGTCCACAGCTTCACCGTCAGCCGGCCATCGCCGCCGCCCGGCTCGCATTCCACGGTCTCGCCGACTTCGAGCCCGGCCTCTTCCATCCATTCGCCGATCTGTTCGTCGGAAAAGCCGAGCCGCAGATGCGCGTGTTCCTCGCGCAGGAATTCCAGCGCATGCGGCGCGAAATCGACGATGATCAGCCGGCCGGACGGACGCAGCGCGCGCGCCGCCTCGCGAATGGCGCCGGCAGGGTCGTCCAGATAGTGCAGGACCTGGTGGATCGTGACGAGGTCGAAGGATTCGCGTTCGACCGGCGGCGCATAGATGTCGCCCTGGCGCACGAGCGCGTTCGAGACGCCGGCATTGTCGAGATTGGCCCGCGCCACGGCCAGCATCTCGCGCGAGGAATCGACGCCGACACCGCGGCGGTAGAGCGGGGCGAGGATCTCCAGGATGCGCCCCGTGCCGGTGCCGAGATCGAGCATCGACTGAAAAGGCCGCCGCCCCACGATGCGCTTCAGCGCCGTCTCGACCGCGCGGTCCGGCGCATGCAGCGAGCGGATCTGGTCCCAGCGCTCGGCATTGGCCCGGAAATAGCCGGCCGCCCTTTCGCGGCGACGCGCCTTGACCGCGACGAGCTTCTCGCGGTCCCGCTCAACCGTCACGTCGTCATCGCGAAGCCTGGCCGCGATGCCGGCCACGAATTCACGCGCGCCCCCCGAATCGGACAGCCGGAAATAGGCCCAGGATCCTTCCTGATACCGGCCGATCAGCCCCGCTTCCATGAGCAGCTTGAGATGGCGCGAGACGCGCGGCTGCGACTGGCCGAGAATCTCGGTAAAATCGGTGACCGTCAGATCGCCCTGATTGAGCAGGAGAAGAATGCGCAACCGGCTGGATTCGGCGGCAGCCTTCAACGTATCTACCATGGCATCAAGGGCAACGGGAGGCTGGATCATGTCGGTTTCCGAAAAAGACATAAACATATCTTTATATGCAACTGTCACGCGACGCAAGAGCCATGTCGCATTCGCAAGCGGATTCGTCGCAACGGGATCGTCCGGCACATGACGTCCGGCGATCCGAGGCCCGGTGAAAAGCGGCTGCCGGCCGATCCGGCCGGGATGGCGGGTGACGCGCGTGTCGTCTTCATCGGCCGGGTGCGTTCGCCCTGGACCGACCGGACAAACTGTCCGAAGAACATGGCTGCCGCCCGGCAGCAAGGCGGCGGCGGCACGGTGGAGATCGACGCGCTGTGGCGCGAGGGGCTGGCCGGGCTCGACGATTTCAGTCACATCTGCCTGCTGAGCTGGCTCGAGCAGGCGCCCCGCGACCTGATCGTGCAGATGCCGCGCCACGCGGAGACGCCGCGCGGCGTCTTTTCGCTGCGCTCGCCGGCAAGGCCGAACCCGGTCGGCCTGCACATTGCGCGGCTGGCCGGCATCGACGCGGGGGCCGGGCTCCTGCATCTGGAGGCGATCGACCTGCTCGACGGCACGCCGGTGATCGACGTGAAGCCCTACTACGCCTCGACCGACGCGGTGGCCGACGCCGCCACGCCCTCGACGATTGGACGCTGATGCCGGCCAGGACCAACAGGCAGCGCGCGGTGGGCAAGGCCCTTACGGCCCTTGTGCCGTTGGCGCCCTATGCCGACGCCGAGGCGATCCGCGAGGCGGCACTTGCCCGCGACATGCGTGAACTGCCGCCCTCGATCGCCGTCTGGATCGCCACCATCGCCCATGTCCGCCACGCCCATACCGGCTATGACGACCTGCTGGCGGAAGGCTATGACCGCGACGCGGCGCGGTTCTTCGTCGTCGACGAGATCAACGAGACACTGACCCGCTGGCGCGCCACGAGGCTGCTGGAGGCGGATGGACAAGACATCTGACGCGCCTAGCGATAGATCCACTGCTCCGGGATGCGGACGGAAACCTGCTCGCCGGCCTCTATCCGTCCGGGCTTTTCCACCCAGGCCACGATTCCGCGCTGGCGCCTGGCGACCTTGGGGAAGAGAAGCGAAACCGCCTCCTGATCGGCCACGCGGGCGTTTCTGGCGATCGCGCGCCCGGCAACGCGGCAGGGGCGGTTCTGCGCGTCGACCTTGAGGGTTGCGCCGCCACTGAAGAAGATCAGCGTGCCGGACGGCAGCATCGAAAGCTGCGGCACGCTGTCGAGAAGGAGATTGGCCCCGACCCACTCGGGCCTTACCTCGTCCAGCCCCATGCCATGCGCGATGCGGGAGAGTTCGTCCGGCGCAACGATTGAGAGCTGGCGCTCGTTGCGGATTTCAGTGTCGCGCTCGTACCACGGCTCGCGTCCGCCAGCGCGCCGGGTGAAGCCGCGATGGAAGTCACCTGCTATGCCTTCGAAATCGAGATCGAGCGCGTCGACCGGCCGCGTCTCGAAATGATCGAAGGCCGCGACGAAGCAGCCCGCGACCCTGCCGGCCAGCTTCCGTGCCGGTACGATGTCGGTCTCGTCATCTCGACGCGCGAGCGGATCGGGAAAGGACAGCTGCATCATCGGACCTCCGCCTTGCCCGAACGAGCATGGCCGCGAAAGCGCGCCGGGACCAGCCTTTTCGGCTTAATACAGCGATCAATACTGCGAATGCATCTCACAGGCGCCGGAGCAGCGCCGCGCCGATCGAATAGCCGGCGCCAAAGGCGCAAAGCAGGCCGAGATCGCCCGGCTTCATGTCCTCGTGATTCTCCGCGAGTGCGACGATGGCACCCGCCGCCGCCGTGTTGCCGAGGCGCTCGAGCACCATGGGCGCGCGGTCGTGGCCGACATCATGGCCGAAGGACAGTTTGAGGATCATGGCATTCATGCGCGCATTGGCCTGGTGCAGCCAGAAGCGGCGCACGTCGTCGGGCGTCAGCCCGTGGTCGGCCAGGAAGGACACGATGAATTTATGGCCGGCGACGGTGACTTCCTTGAAGACCTTGTTGCCGACCTGCTTGATCATGTTCCCTTCCATCGGGACCAGATAGGGGTCGTCGAGCGCGGTGCGGGTCAGATAGCCGAGATTGGTGCGGATGTTGTTGGAGAACTGCGTCCATGACCGCGTGTCGAGAATCTCGAACACGCCGCGCCGCCCGCTCTCGTTTTCCTCCAGCCGCTCGACGACGACCGCCACGGCCGCGTCGCCGAAAATGAAATGCGTCTGCCGGTCGCGGAAGTTGAGATGGCCGGTGATCAGTTCCGGCGTGACGACCAGCACGCGCCGGTGGGCGCCGGTGCGCACCAGGCTAGTGGCGACGTGGATGGCCGCTCCCGCCGAGGAGCAGCCCAGCCCCATGTCGAAGCCGGCGCCGCCCGCGCCAAGCTCACGCTGGATCTCGATCGCCATGGCCGGATAGGGCCGCTGCAGATGCGACGAGGCGCAGATCGTCATGTCGATGTCGGCGCCCTCCAGCCCTGCATGGGCGAGTGCGCGGCGCGCCGCCTTGAGGCCGAACTCCGCCTGGACCGAAAGCTCGTCGTCGCCGCGCGCCGGTATGCGCGGCGCCATACGCTTCGGGTCGAGAATGCCGTCGGGCGTGTGAACGTGGCGCTTCTTCACGCCCGAGGCGTAGACGATGAACTCCGAATCCGATTTCTGAAGCGGTTCCAGCCCCTTTTGCGCGCGGACGGCGTTCTCCGCCTCCGCCCACTCGTTGAAGGATGCGACCAGTTCCTCGTTGGAGATGGCGGTCTCGGGGATTTCGACGCCGACGCCGCTCAGCGCTACGCGATGCATGTCGTTCTTCTGTCCCGCCGGTCCGTCGAATGTCGGGCGATACTGCATGAGAGCCGTTTATCGCGGCTTAACCAGACCGGATCGTGGCCCGCGCGGGGTGATACACCTCTCCCGGTTGCACTGCAACAATCGCGTCAGGCGCGTTTCGACACAGCCCGCCGAAGGCCGGCGGCGAGATCCTCGACCGTATAGGGCTTCTGGATCACCGGCCGGTCGCTCCATTGCCGAGGCAGGCCGGCCGATCCGTAGCCGGTGGCGAAGACGAAGGGAACGCCCCGGAGCGCCAGCGTCTCGGCGATGGGGAAGATGTTGCGCCCGCCCAGATTGACGTCGAGCACCGCCGCGTCGATCGCCGTGCCGTCCGCGATCGCGGCTTCGGCCTGCTCGAAGCGCATGGCGAGCGCCGAAACCTCGCAGCCGAGTTCCTCGAGCATCGATTCGAGGCTCAGAGCCACCAGCGCCTCGTCCTCGACCGCCAATACGCGAAGGCCTTCGATCCCGTTCATGGCACTAATAGGCAAAGTCATGCGCGGTGGCCTCGAATGCTTTGGGAGCGATGTCGATGCTGGCCCTGAACCCGTCGGGTTCCCATTGCCGCTCGATCCTGCCGCCGAGTTCGCCGGCCACGACCGCGTCGATCATGCGCGAGCCGAAGCCGCGCCGCTGCGGCGCCTCGACCGGCGGGCCTCCCTTCTCGCGCCAGGTGAACCGGTACTGTCCCTCCCCGCCCTCCGCGCGGCGCCAGTCCAGATGGATCGTGCCCTCCTCGGTCGACAGCGCGCCGTATTTCGAGGCGTTCGTCGCCAGCTCGTGCACCAGCAGCGCGACCGCGATGGACGCCTTGGGCGAAAGCGTCACGTCCGGCCCCGAGATTTCGACGCGTCCCCGGTCATAGGCGGAGAATTCGAGTTCCATGATGTCGGCAAGCGAGGCGCTCGCCCATTCGCGGTCGCTGAGCAGATTATGCGCGCGCGACAGGGCGATGATGCGTGCCTCGAAGGCGCGCCGCGCCGTCTCTGTGTCGCTGGCGTTGCGCAGGGTCTGGGACGCGATCGACTGGACCGAGGCCAGCGTGTTCTTGACCCGGTGGTTGAGCTCGGCCAGCAGCAGCTTCTGCCGCATCTGGCTGCGAATATTCTCGGTGCGGTCCATGCCCTGGACGAAAACGCCGCTGATGGCGCCGTCGCGGTTGCGGATCGCGTCATAGGAGAAGTCGATGAAGGTCTCGCGCGGCGCTTCGCCCGGCGCGCGCCGCAACATCAGGCGCACCGCCTCGCCGGCCTTGGGCTCGCCGGTGCGATAGACCTCGTCGAGCATTTCGAAGAAGCCCTGCCCCTCGATCTCCGGCAAGGCCTCGCGCACCGGCAGGCCGATGAGATCGCGCCCGCCCACCAGCCGCGAATAGGCGTCATTGGCGAAGGCGAATATGTGATCGGGCCCGGACATGACCGCGAAGAAACCCGGGGCCTGCTGGAAAAGCCGCCTGAACTCCTCGCTTTCGGCCAGCAGCGACTGGCGCTGCGCTTCCGCCTCGCGGGCGCGCTCCAGAAGCTGCGCCTCGCCCGACAGCGGCACGAAAGGCAGCGACGCGACCTCGTGGAGCCGCACGAACTCGGTCACGTCCACCGTGTTCTGGATCAGCCAGCGCACCGCGCCCTCGCCATCGGCGAGCGGCGAATGGGTGGCCGTCCAGTAGCGCTTTTCGGTCGCGCCCTTTCCCTTGTCGGGATTGGGAATGTCATAAGGGATATAGGCCAGCGTATCCGGCTTGCCGGTCTCGAACACCCGGTCGAAGGACTCCCGCAGGCGCCGGCCGCTCTCGCCTTCATTGGGAAAAAGCTCGAACAACGAGCGCCCGCGCAACTCGTCGAGCGTGCGCAGCGTCGCCTTTTCGTATGCCTTGTTTGCCGTCACGAACCGGTATTGCGGATCGATCACCATGTATGGCGTCGGTAGCGCGTCAAACAGCCGCGCAAAGTCTATCGTCATCCAACCCCCATACGTCGTGACGCGTAGTCCGATCGGCCGCAACGCGACAGCGCGCGGATGGTTCCGGATGGTAACCCGGCGTCACAATGCGGGAGGACATCGGGCGAGGATCGATCGTCCCGACCCTTTGTCGATGCTGCATGCCGAATCTTGAGGAGATGTTTGGGCGGGACGATCACCATCTATAGGCTGTACACCAACCCTTACCGACCCCGCCGGCGGTGCATGAGCCACAGAGAAGTCGTACTATCGCGTGCCGCACGAGCAGATTCCGTCAAGCTGCTCGGGACAGCGAAACCTTATGAAACTCGGCTTTGAAGAAACTCAAGCTCCCTACACGGGCGACTGCCTGATTCAGCGATAGATCTCGCGCCGATTGCCGATCCGGACGAGGAGGATCGTCACCTGCCGATTCTCGATTTTCGCAATCACACGGTAATCTCCGACACAGTATTTCCAGCAGCCGGAAAGCGGGCCGGCCAGGGCCTCACCGAGATCACGCGGGTTGGCCAGCGGCGCTACTCGTTCGCGCAGGAAACACAGGATGCTGGCGATCCCTTGGCGCGAACCGCGCCATTTCCATGTCGACCCCGGCGTCGAACTCGATCGTCCACACGTTCAGGTCTCATCGTCGGCGCCGAGACCGTATTTCTCAATCATCGCGTCGAGCGAGACGCGCGGCCCGTTTTCCTCGACCCGCCGTTGAGCAAGGTAGAGGTCCTCGAGATCATCGATGTGCTCGATCAAGGCCTCGCGCGCGTAGAAACTCTTGGTGCGGCCGGTCTTGCGGGCAAGGTCGTCGAGGCGCTTCTCAAGGTCCGGCGGAAGATGAAGTGCGAGCATGAGCAACTCCTGTGCTATACATGTGTAGCACAGGAGTTCCGCCGCAACCTCTACCGCGTCAGCCTCTTATACGTCACGCGCTTCGGATTGACGCTGTCGGGACCGAGCCGCCTGATCTTATCGGCCTCGTAATCCTCGAAATTGCCCTCGAACCATTCGACATGGCTGTCGCCCTCGAAGGCGAGGATGTGGGTGGCCAGACGGTCGAGGAACATGCGGTCGTGGCTGATGATGACCGCGCAGCCGGCGAAGTTCTCCAGCGCGTCCTCGAGTGCGGCCAGCGTCTCGGTGTCGAGATCGTTGGTCGGCTCGTCGAGCAGGATGACGTTGCCACCGTCCTTGAGCATCTTGGCCAGATGCACGCGGTTGCGCTGGCCGCCCGACAGCGTGCCGACCTTCTGCTGCTGGTCGGCGCCCTTGAAGTTGAACGAGCCGCAATAGGCCCTCGAATTCACCTCGTGCCTGCCGAGCTTGATGATGTCATTGCCGCCCGAGATTTCCTGCCAGACCGTCTTGTTGCCGTCGAGATGGTCGCGGCTCTGGTCGACATAGCCCAGATGCACCGTGTCGCCGATGCGGATTTCGCCCGCGTCGGGCTTCTCCTGCCCGGTCAGCATCCTGAACAGCGTCGACTTGCCGGCGCCGTTGGCGCCGATCACGCCGACGATGCCGCCGGGTGGCAGCTTGAAGTCGAGATCGTCGATCAGCAGGCGGTCGCCATAGCCCTTGGTCAGCCCTTCGACGTCGATGACGGTGTCGCCCAGCCGCTCGCCGACCGGAATGATGATCTGCGCGTCGCCGGGGCGGCGCTCATTGGCGGCCCGGACAAGCTCGTCATAGGCGCGGATGCGAGCCTTGGACTTGGCCTGCCGCGCGCGGGGGCTGGCGGCCATCCACTCGCGCTCGCGCGCCAGCGCCTTCTGGCGGGCGCCCTCCTCGCGCTCCTCCTGCGCCATGCGCTTGGCCTTCTGCTCCAGATAGGCGGTGTAGTTGCCCTCGTAGGGAATGCCGCGGCCGCGATCGAGCTCGAGGATCCAGCCGGTGACATTGTCGAGGAAGTAGCGGTCGTGGGTGATGATCAGCACGGAGCCGGGATATTCGCGCAGGTGCTTTTCCAGCCAGGCCGTGGTCTCGGCGTCTAGATGGTTGGTCGGCTCGTCGAGCAGCAGGAGATCGGGCTGCTGGAGCAGCAGCCGGCACAACGCCACGCGCCGCCGCTCGCCGCCTGACAGCTTTGTCACGTCGGCATCGCCCGGCGGGCAGCGCAGCGCCTCCAGGGCCATCTCCACCTGGCTGTCGAGATCCCACAGGTTCTGGCTGTCGATCTGGTCCTGCAGCTTGGCGGCCTCCTCGGCGGTCTCGTCCGAGTAGTTCATCATGAGCTCGTTGTAGCGGTCGAGCACGGCCTTCTTGGACGCCACGCCTTCCATGACGTTTCCCGTCACGTCGAGCGCGGGGTCGAGCTCGGGCTCCTGCGGCAGGTAGCCAACAGTCGCGCCCTCGGCCAGCCAGGCCTCGCCGGTGAACTCCCTGTCGAGACCGGCCATGATTCTGAGCACGGTCGACTTGCCCGCGCCGTTGGGACCGAGGATGCCGATCTTGGCATCCGGGTAGAAGGACAGATGGATGTTCTCCAGCACCTTCTTCTGGCCGTAGGCCTTGGTCAGGCCTGACATGTGATAGATGAACTGGCGTGCCATGGCGCGCGGATGCTCCGTAGTCGTTCGGGAGTGGGAAAGTCGCGCCGTATCTATGCGAAAGGTGGCGGCAGGGCAATGCGGCCGTTCCTTCGCCTGAACCGCTCCTGAACGGCACCTTCAGCTTCGGTTCGCCATGCCCGGCCGATAGTCCGCGCGTCGGGACAACGAAACTCCCAACCGCGCAGGAGAGCAGAAATGCCCACCAAGTTCCTCATCACCGGCGCCCTGGCCGCGATCCTCGGCTTTACCTCGCTTCCCGCCTCGGCCAACAGCGTCTGGATCGAGCAATATGGTCATGCCAACGGCGCCGGCGGCCACCAGGGCGGCGCCCGCAACGAGATCGGTGTCTATCAGAACGGCTGGCGCAACAACGCCATCGCGAGGCAGCACGGCCGCCAGAATGTCGGCGCCATCGGCCAGCAAGGCCGGAAGAACCGGGCCGAGACGCATCAGCGCGGCCGCCACAACGCCGCCGGCATCGCCCAGTTCGGCTACGGCCACGACGCGAAGCTGAACCAGCGTGGCGAGGGCAACATCGCCGCCGGCGTGCAGGTCGGCAAGAATTGCGACGCCAACGCCTCGCAGTCCGGCCGCGGCAATGTCGCCGCTTTCGTCCAGACCTGCCGCTAAGGGCTGGTCGATATCGGCCGGGAGGCTATTCAGTGCTCCCGGCCGCCCCGATAGAAAGGAGACGAACATGTCCGACCGAGGCAGGAATGTCCTCTTCCGCGTGACGCCGCTCCTTGCCGTTCTGGCGGCCGCCACCGCCGCTGGTTCCGGCTGGGCCCATACGACCAACACGAGCACCCCATCCAACGGCCTGGTCCGCTGCGAGATCGTGGCGACCAAATCCGGCGGCATGACCCGTCTGGAAGGCGTCATCCATGCCGACCGCGCCGCGGCCGGCACATCGGATTTCCGCGTCAGCGGCGGCGGCAGCGGCGGCTCGACCAACATCCGCCAGGGCGGCGATTTCGATCTGGCCGCGGGCGAATCGACGACCTTGGGCAGCGTGAGTCTCGGCGGCTCCTACGATGCAACGCTGGAAGTGACCGTGAACGGCGAAACCTTCAGTTGCGGCGAGCGCATCTGACGGTCCGCGTCCCGCGCCTAAAGGCCCCGGCTTGCCGGGGCTTTTTTCATGGGCCGCCGCCGGATTTCTAAACCCGGCATGAATGTCCGGTTCCGAACGCGTTCAGCCGCAGCGCTCCACAGTCGCCCTATCGGCTGCGTCGATCAGCCGGCGAGACATGGAGAACAGCAATGATCCGCAAGTCCGTATCCACGCTCATGGCAGCCGCCATCGCCGCCTCGCTCGGTTCTGCCGCGCTGACCGAACCGGCCGTCGCCGGCGGCTCGTTCACCATCCACGTCGCGCCGACCCACGCCGAGGGCGAACGCGCGATCCGTCACGGGCTCGGCCTCTATTCGCTATACAATTCGATAAAGGGTGGCGCGAGCATCCGGCAGAAGGGCCGCGACAACACGGCCGGCATCGGCCAGAACGGGGGGCGCAACCTCGGTATCATTCATCAGGAGGGCCGCGGCCACCAAGGCACGCTGCAGCAGAACGGCAGTCGCAACGCCTATGGCCTGTTCCAGTTCGGCCGCAACACCAGCGGCCATGTCACGCAAAACGGTAATGGGATGAGCGGCGCGACGTTCCAGTGGGGATGGTAGATCTGCCGCGCTTCGTGCCGGGCGAAGTCAGGTATTGGCAAGCGCCGAACGGTGCGCCCAGCCGGTCATGCGCATCTCGATCCAGGCCATGACGGCGTACATGAGGATGCCTTCCACCGCGAGCATGACCAGACCGGCGAAGACCAGCGGCACGTTGAACTGGCTCTGCGCGGCCAGCATCATATGGCCAAGGCCGGAATTGGCCGCCACCGTCTCGGCGATGACGGAGCCGACGAAGGCCAGCGTGATCGCCACTTTCAGCGAGCCGAAGAAATAGGGCATTGAGCGCGGGATGCCGACCTTGAGCATGATGTCCATCTTCCTGGCACCGAGCGCGCGCAGCACGTCCTCCATCTCCGGCTCGATGGTGGCCAGCCCCGTGGCGACGTTGACCACGATCGGGAAGAAGGCGATCAGGAAGGCGGTCAGGATGGCAGGGATGGTGCCGATGCCGAACCAGATGACCAGGATCGGCACGACGGCGACCTTGGGGATCGCGTTGAAGCCGACCATCAGCGGATAGAGCCCGGCGTAGATGAAGCGCGACCAGCCGACCAGGATGCCGAGCGCCAGCCCACCGATGACTGCGAGCGCGAAGCCGACGGTAGTCGTGTAGAGTGTCTGCAGCGAGTTCTTCCAGATCGCCGGCCAGTAGTCCACGATGGCGCCCGCCACCACGGTCGGCGCCGGCAGGATGTATTGCGGCAGGCCGAACAGGCGCGCGGCCGCTTCCCACAGGACGAACAGGCCGGCCGTGTAGAGCCAGGGGGCGGCCCGAACCCAGTCGAAGGACTTGCCGTCGGCCTGGTTGCTCATGCCGCCTTCCTCGCATCGGCAATGTTGCCGCGCAGTTCATGGACGATGTCGTTGAAATCGGCCTGGTAGAGCAGTTCGAGATCGCGCGGCCGGGAAAAGGGAACCACCTGCTCGCGCACGATCCGGCCGGGCCGCGCGCTCATGACGAAGATGCGGTCGGCCAGGAACACGGCTTCTCGCAGATCATGAGTAACGAGGACGATCGTCACGCCCTGCGCAGCATGCAGGTCCCGGATGACACACCACAATTCCTCGCGCGTGAAGCTGTCTAGCGCGCCGAAGGGCTCGTCGAGCATCAGCAGTTCCGGCTCGTGGATCAGAGCGCGGCACAGGCTGGCGCGCTGCTGCATGCCGCCCGAAAGCTGCCAGGGATATTTCTCGCCGAAACCCTTCAGGCCGACCGTTTCCAGCAGCTTTTCGGCCTTGGCGACATAGTCGGCCCTGTTGGCGCGCAATCTGCGGCGATGTTTGTCGACGACTTCCAGCGGCAAAAGGATGTTGTCGAGCGTGGTCCGCCAGGGCAGCATGGTCGGATTCTGGAAGGCCATCCCGACCATCGAGACGGGTTTGGTAACCCGGTTGCCCGCGACCTCGACGACGCCCTGCTGCGGGATGTGCAGGCCGGTGACCAGCCTCATCAGCGTGGACTTGCCGCATCCGGACGGGCCCACGACCGCCGCGAACTCCCCCTTGTCAACCGCCAGGGTGAGGTTTTCGACCGCGAGCGTCCCCTCCGCGCCGCCATAGCGCATCTGGACGTCGGAAATGGTGACGAGGGGTGAGGACATGATGCGTTCTCGATTGAAACCTACCCCTCATCCGGCCTCGCTTTGCTCGGCCACCTTCTCCCGCAAGGGGAGAAGGGAAGGCGCCCGTCCTTCTCCCCTTGCGGGAGAAGGTGGGTTGGCGCGCAGCCGAGACGGATGAGGGATATGGCCTGCCGTTATGCTCGCCGCTTATGGCAGCATCCGCTCCTCCTTCGGCGGCAGATAGCTGTCGTCGAAGATGTCGGCCGGACCGACATTGCCCTCCAGTCCCATCGAGATCTTCAGATAGTCGATCGACTTGGCCAGCTTGTCCTGATCGACGCCGCCAAACCCGTTCTCCTGGACGTAGGGCGTGTTGATGTTGAGCTCGTTGGCCATTTCGAGACGTTCGATCTCAATTTCCTTGGTCAGTACCTCGTTGCGCTTCATCACCGCCTCGACGCCTTCCTCCGGACTGGCGACCGCGTCGGCGAAGCCCTTGGCGAGCGCCTTGAGGAAGCCTTTCACGGCGTCGGGATTCTCGGCCGCGAAATCGGTGTTGACCAGGATCGAGTTGCCATAGAGGTCGAGCCCGTTCTCGGCCATGAGGATCATCGAGATGTCGTCCTCCGCCACGCCCTGCGCCTTGAGATTGAGGACGGAGGAGAAGGCGAAGCCGAAGATGCCGTCGACCTGGCCCTGGGCGAGCATCGGTTCGCGCACGGGAAAGCCGACGCTCTCGATCGTGACTTTGGATTCGTCGATGCCGGCGGCCTGCACGAAGGCCTTCCATTGCGCGAAGGCGCCGTCGGGCGGCGGCGCGCCGAGCGTCTTGCCCTCGACAGATTTCGGATCCTCCGTCACGCCCTGCGACTTGCGGCCGATGATGGAGAAGGGCGGGCGCTCGTAGACGACCATCACCGCCCTGACCTTCTGGCTCTTGTCGGCGTCGAGGAACTTGATCAGCGAATTGATGTCGCCAAAGCCCATGTCGTAGGCGCCGGTCGCCACGCGCGGGATGGATTCGACCGAGCCGGCGCCCGAATCGATAGTGACGTCGAGGCCCTCCTCCTCGAAATACCCCTTGTCCATGGCGAGGAAGAAGCCGGCCGCCGGTCCCTCGAACTTCCAGTCCAGCGTGAACTTCACCGGCGTCTGCGCCGCCGCCGGCAGCACGGCCGCGCCCCATGCGGCACCGGTGAGCAGCGCCGCCGCCGCCAGCGAAAAGACGCGCCGAGATAGAGAAACCCCAAGCATGATCCTACTCCATTGCGAATGTTCCCTGCGCGGCATGAAACAGGCCGCCAAGGGCGATTGCAAGCGGGAACCGCACAGGAAGTCGGCAATCCTGTGCATTGCACAAGAGGCGGGCATTCCCGACCGGCTTGACGGGCAAGGCGAGCAATTGCGACTGTTGCGCGAAGGGGGACGCCAGCCATGCCGTTCGATCTCAAGACCGGGCTGACGTCGCCCAGCGGGGCGCGTCTGACCGTCCATCAAACGCAGACGCGCAGGAAACCCGTCGGGGTCGTTCAGATATGCCACGGCATGGTGGAGCACGCGGCGCGCTACGGCCGCTTCGCCGCCTTCCTGTCCGCGCGCGGCTTTCACTGCGTGGCGCATGACCATCGCGGTCACGGCGGGACCACGGCGCCTGACGCGCCACGGGGCGTTTTCGGCAAGCATGACGGGGCCGACAAGGTGATCGCCGATGTGATTGCCGTGCGCGACCGCATCGACATCGATTTCGCAGGCCTGCCGGTTATCCTGTTTGGCCATTCGATGGGCGGTCTGATCGCGCTCAACGTGCTGACCGGACACGCCGGGCGCTACGCCGGAGCCGCGATCTGGAATGCCAATTTCTCCGCCGGCCTGGCCGGCAAGCTCGCGACGCTTCTGCTTCGATGGGAGCGTCTTCGACGCGGGTCGGACATGCCGTCGCGCCTGCTGCCGAAACTGACCTTCCGCGCCTGGGGGCGGCAGGTCACCGACGCACGCACCGAATTCGACTGGCTGTCGCGCGATCCGGACGAAGTGGACAAATATGTCGCCGATCCGCTCTGCGGCTTCGATGCGTCGGTCTCCTTGTGGCAAGACGTCTTCGATCTGACGTTTCGGGGCGCGGACGATGCCGCGCTCGATCCCATTCCCCGCGACCTGCCAATCAACCTCGCCGGCGGCGAGAAAGACCCGGCCACATTCGGCGGCAAGGCGGTGACGGCGCTTGCCCAAAGGCTCGAGGCGAAGGGCTTCCAGCGGGTCACGGCGATGATCTATCCCGGCACGCGCCACGAGACGCTCAACGAGATCAATCGCGACGCGGCGATGGCGGACTTCGTGCGGTGGGCGAATGCTGCCCTGGCCTCGCAATCGCCTCGAACCGGTGCTAAATGACTATTTGGATGACCAAATGGATTCGACCATGTCCGAAGTGAGCGTTGCAGAGGCAAAGGCGCATTTGAGCGCGATTCTTGCGCGGGTAGAGGCAGGCGAGACGGTGACCGTCACGCGGCGTGGTCGTCCGGTTGCGACGATTTCCAGCGTCGAACCCAGGAGGCGGCCGCTGGACTTCAAAGGCCTGAGACGGCTGAGGGAATCGATGCCCATGTCGGACCGTTCGGCTGCAAGCCTTGTTCGCGAGATTCGCGACGAAGGCAATTGAACCCCGTCGGCATGCTGTATCTCGACACGTCCTACCTCATCCCGCTGGTTCGAAGCGAAGCGCTGAGCAACAGGATACAGCTCTACCTGGAATCGATGGCCTCATCCGGATTCGTCACGAGTTCGTGGACCATGGTGGAATACCGATCGGCCTTGGCAAGAGAGGTCCGGATGGGCCAGATGCCGGCCACCTATTTCCATGATTGCTGCCAGCAATTGGATTGACTGCTGTCCGCCAGCTTCAAGGTCGTCGTACCGCAGGGACAAACCTACCGGCAGGCCATGGATCTGCTGGAGAATTATCAATCGGGCCTGCGGGCGGGCGATGCCTTGCATCTCGCCATCGTCAAGGAAATGGAGAAGGTGCGACTGCTCACGCTGGATCGCAAGCTGATTTCAATCGCGCAGGCCGCGGGCATATCGGCCGGCCTTGGTTTCGACGAGGACTGAGTTCATGCCCCAACCTCCCCTCGCCGGCATTCGCGTCATCGAACTCGCCCGCATCCTCGCCGGCCCCTGGGCGGGGCAGATGCTGGCCGATCTGGGCGCGGACGTCATCAAGGTCGAGAATCCCAAAGGCGGCGACGATACGCGCTTCTGGGGGCCGCCCTTCGTCATGGGTCATGACGGGGAGAACCTGTCGGCCGCCTATTACCACTCGACCAACCGGGGCAAGCGCTCGGTCGCGATCGATTTCGCGACGCCGGAAGGCGCCCAGCGGCTGCGCCGGCTGGTCGCGACGGCCGACGTGCTGATCGAGAACTTCAAGGTCGGCGGACTGAAGAAACACGGCCTCGACTGGGAGAGCCTGAAGACGCTCAATCCCCGGCTCGTCTATTGCTCGATCACCGGCTTCGGACAGGACGGCCCCTACGCGCCGCGCGCCGGCTACGATTTCATCATCCAGGGCATGGCGGGCATGATGTCGATCACGGGCGAGTCGGGCCGCGAGCCGCAGAAGGCCGGTGTCGCGATCTCCGACATCTTCACCGGCCTTTATTCCGTCATCGCAATCCAGGCGGCCTTGCGCCACGCCGAGCAGACCGGGCAGGGCCAACATATCGACATGTCGCTGTTCGACACGCAGATCTCGGTGCTCGGTAACCAGAACCTCAACTACCTCGTGTCCGGCAAGGCGCCGGTGCAAATGGGCAACGCCCATATGAACATCGCGCCCTACGAGGTGCTGCCGCTGAAGGACGGGCATTTCATCCTGGCGGCCGGAAACGACGGCCAGTTCGCGCGTTTCTGCAAGGTGGTGGGGCTCGATCATCTGGCGGTCGATCCGGACTTCGCCACCAATCCGGCGCGGGTCTCGAACCGGGTGCGGCTTCGCGAATTGCTGGTGGCCGCGCTCGCGGGCTGGAGCCGGGACGACCTGCTGCCAAAGCTGGAAGCGTCGGCGGTGCCGGCCTCCCCGATCAACAATATCGCGGAGATGTTCGCCGATCCGCAGACGATCGCGCGCGGCATGAGGATGGATCTCGACGACGGGCACGGCAACAGCCTGCCCTCGGTGCGGGCCCCGATGGTGATGAGCGAAACGCCGTGCCGCTACGAGCGCCCCTCGCCCAGGCTCGGCGAGCACACGGACGAGGTCTTCGCCGAACTGGACAGACTGGAGAAGCAGAAAGCATGAAAACCGGCGGACAGTTGATCGTCGAGGCGCTGGAGGCCAACGGGGTCGAGCGCATCTATTCCGTGCCCGGCGAAAGCTACCTTGCGGTGCTCGACGCGCTGCATGATTCGGCGATCAGGAACATCGTTTGCCGGCAGGAAGGCGGCGCGGCCATGATGGCCGACTGCGAGGGACGGCTGACGGGGCGGCCCGGCATCTGTTTCGTCACGCGCGGTCCCGGCGCGACCAACGCCTCGGCCGGCATCCATATCGCCCGGCAGGATTCCAATCCGATGCTGCTGTTCGTCGGACAGGTGGCGCGCGGCATCAAGGAACGCGAGGCCTTCCAGGAGGTGGATTACAAGGCGTTCTACGGCTCGATGGCCAAATGGGTGGTCGAGATCGACGACGCGACGCGCATCCCCGAACTGGTCACGCGGGCCTTCGCGGTCGCCACGTCGGGCCGGCCCGGGCCGGTCGTGATTTCGTTGCCGGAAGACATGTTGACCGACGAGGTGGACGCGCCCTCGGCCCTGCCCTTCACGCCGGTCGAGACGCGGCCCGGCGCCGACGAAATGGCCGAACTGGAGCGGATGCTGGCCGGGGCCGAGCGCCCCTTCGTCATTCTCGGCGGCACGCGCTGGACCGAGCAGGCCGTGAAGCAGATGTGCGCGGCGCTGGAGGCCTGGAAGCTGCCTGTCGGCTGCTCCTTCCGCCGCCAGGCGCTGTGCGACCAGCTGCACCCCTCCTATGCAGGCGATGTGGGGATCGGCATCAACCCGAAGCTGGGCGACTACATCAAGAAGGCGGATCTGGTTTTGCTGGTGGGCTGCCGGTTCGGCGAAATGCCCTCGTCCGACTACACGCTTCTCAAGAGCCCGTATCCCGACCAGAAGCTGGTCCATATCTATCCCGACCCGCATGAGCTGGGTCGCGTCTACCGGCCCACGCTGGCCATCAACGCCACGCCGGCTTCCTTCGCGGAAGCTTTCGGCGCGACCGCGCCGGCTTCGACGCCGGCCTGGGCCAACCGCACCGAGGAACTGCATCAAGGCTATATGGACTGGTCGACGCCGCCGAGCGACGGGCCGGGTGCGGTGAGGATGGGGCCGATCATGGCGCATCTGGAGGAGGTCCTGCCCGAGGACGCCATCATCGCAAACGGCGCCGGCAATTTCGCGACCTGGGTGCACCGTTTCCACCGTTTCCGGCGCTTCAACAGCCAAGCGGCGCCGACGTCGGGCTCGATGGGCTACGGACTGCCCGGCGGCGTGGCGGCGAAGATAATCTACCCCGAACGCGAGGTCGTGGTGTGGGCCGGAGACGGCGATTTTCTCATGAACGGACAGGAGTTCGCGACCGCGATCCAGCATGACGCGGCGATCGTCGTCGTCATCCTCAACAACGGCATCTACGGCACGATCCGCATGCATCAGGAACGCGACTATCCCGGCCGCGTCTCGGGAACGAGCCTCGTCAATCCGGATTTCGCGGCACTGGCCCGCGCCTATGGCGGGCATGGCGAGACGGTCGAGACGACGGAGGCGTTCGCGCCGGCTTTCGAGCGCGCGCGGGCGAGCGGCAAGCCGGCGATCGTCGAGGTCAAGCTGGACCCGGAAGCGATCACGCCGACAAGGACGCTGACGGAGATTCGCGAGGGGCGGTAGGGTCAGCCTTTGCGGCCGGCGTCGAGGAAGCCGCCGAGACCGGCGCCGACCGCGATACCGATACCCACTCCCAAGGCAATGTCGTCAATCGCCGTGCCTATCGCGGCGCCCATGCCGATCCCGATGGCAATGCCGAGGCCCATGGAGGATGCCTGATGTTTCATCCCCCCGATATGGGGCCTCCGAAAACCGCGAAACAGCCTCACGCCGCGTCGAAATCGAGCGCGAGGCGCTCACTTTTCGGCCGGGTCTGACAGGCTAGCGTGAAGCCGGCCTCGACCTCCCACGGCTCGAGCGAGAAATTGACGGCCATTTCGCTGTCGCCCGCCGTGACGCGGCAGCGGCAGGTGCAGCACATGCCGCCGGCGCAGGAATAGGGCAGTTCGATGCCGGACCTGTGCGCGGCATCCAGCACGGTCGCGTCTTCTTCGGTCATGGTGAAGCTGCGCGACATGCCGTCGAGCACGATGTCGATGGCGACGCCCTTCTCGGCGGCCTCGCGGGCTTCGGCCGAGCGCGGCCGGGGCCTGGGCGCCTCGCCCGAGGGCGTGAAGCGTTCGAAGCGGATCCGGCTTTCGTCTACGCCGAGCAGCTTCAGCGCCGCAGCGACATCCTCTATCATCTCACCCGGCCCGCACAGGAAAATCCCGTCCGCCGAATGCGGATCGATCAATCCGCGCTCGGCGAAGGCGGCGATGCGCTCGCCGTCGATGCGGCCGTTGAGCAGGTCCACGTCCTGCTTCTCGCGCGACAGCACGTTGATGAGCGTGAAGCGGCCGAGATGCCGGTCCTTCAGATCCTCGATCTCCTCGAGGAACATGATCGTGTCCGACGAACGGTTTCCGTAGATCAGCGTCACCGTGCTGTCCGGCTCGTGGCCGAGCACGGTCCGTGCGATCGACAGCATGGGCGTGACACCGGAGCCGGCCGCGACGAGGATATAGTCCTGGCGCGCCTGGCCGCCGAGCTTCGGCGTGAAGCGCCCCTCCGGGGTCATGACGCGGATCGTGTCGCCTACCGCGAGGCGATCGTTGACATAGGCCGAGAACCGTCCGTCGGCGATCTTCTTGACCCCGACCCGAAGATGCGGATCGCCGGGCGCGGAACAGATGGAATAGGAGCGGCGCACGTCCTCGCCGTCGATCGTGGCGGCCAGGGTCAGATACTGTCCCGGCGCGAAGGCGAATGTCGGCTTGAGGTCTTCCGGTATGTCGAAGGCGACCGCCACCGCCTCAGGGGTCTGGCGATCGATCGCCGTGACGGTCAGGTCGTGAAATCGGGGCGCCATCCTGTCCTCAGATGCACTTGAAATAGTCGAACGGCTCGCGGCAGGCATTGCAGCGCCAATGCGCCTTGCAGGCCGTCGAGCCGAATTCCGAGAGCTTTTCCGTGTCGGCCGATCCGCATTTGGGGCAGGCCACCTCGTCCTCGCCGAACAGCGAACGAATGGACGAGGAGGTTTTCCGTGGCGGCGCTATTCCATAGGCGCGCAGCTTTTCGCGGCCTTCATCGGTGATCCAGTCCGTGGTCCATGCCGGCGAAATGACGCGTTCGACACGCGCCTCGAACCCCGCGTCGCGAAGGGCGGCTTCGACCGCCAGTTCGATCGCGAGCACGGCCGGGCAGCCCGAATAGGTCGGCGTCACCTTCGCCACCGCCACGCCGTCAACTATGTCGACCGACCGCAGGATGCCGAGGTCGGCGACGGTGACGCACGGCACTTCGGGATCGGGAACGGATGCTGCGGCGAGCCAGGCGCGACGACGCGGCAACTCGGCCGCTGTGCGTTCGGCTACAGAAAGCATCACCAAACCATCCCCGGATAGGCGCGCTGCATGAACTGGAGGTCGGCCAGCAGGAAACCCATCGCCTCGGCATGGATGCCCTTGCGCCCGCCCGTCTTGGGATGGGCGACGTCGACCTGCTCCAGGCCGGCTTCCGCGAAGATCGGCCGCAGGATGGCGTCGAAGGCGGGCCGCGTTGACGGGGGGTCGGACGCGACGCCACCCGCCGCGATCTCGCGTGTCACCTCATCGGTCTCAAACAGTTCCTCGACATAAGGCGCGAGGCTCGCGACCGCCTCGCGCATGCGCCACGCGCTTTCCTCGGTGCCGTCGCCGAGCCTGATCACCCATTCGCCCGCATGACGGAGATGGTATGCCACCTCCTTGACGGCCTTGGCCGCGATGCCGGCGAGATGTTCGTCGGACGAAGCCAGCATGCCCTTCCACATCGGCTCCATGAAGGCGGCGAAATAGAGCTGGCGCAGGATCGTGTGGGCGAAGTCGCCATTCGGGCGCTCGACCATCATGCAATTGGTGTATTCGCGCTCGCGGCGCAGATAGGCGAAATCGTCCTCGGTGCGCCCCTTGCCCTCGACCTCGGCGGCATACTGGTAGAGCGCGCGCGCCTGGCCGATCAGGTCCAGCGCCATGTTCGGCATGGCGAGGTCTTCCTCCAGCATCGGAGCATGGCCGCACCATTCCGACAGCCGGTGGCCGAGGATCAGGTGATCGTCGGCAAGCCTGAGCAGGAAGGCCAGCAGCGTCCGTCGCTCGACCCCGGCCATCACATGTGCCCCACTTCGTCGGGAATGTCGTAGAAAGTCGGATGCCGGTACACCTTGGACAGGGCCGGCTCGAAATTCTCGTCCTTGTGCTCCGGATCGGACGCGGTGATCGCGGACGAGGGCACGACCCAGATCGAAACGCCCTCGCCGCGGCGGGTATAGACGTCGCGCGCGGCCTGGAGCGCCATCACCTCGTCGGCCGCGTGCACCGAGCCGCAATGCTTGTGGCTGAGCCCGTTGCGCGGCCGAATGAAAACTTCCCAAAGGGGCAGCATGTTCTTCGCCATCATCGTCACTCCGCTGCGATCCGGGCGGCTTCTTTCCTCGCCCGCCGCTTTTCGGCATGGGCGAGTGCGGCCTCGCGCACCCATGCGCCGTCCTCCCAGGCCTTTCGGCGGGCTTCGATGCGTTCGGCGTTCATAGGCCCGCCGCCCTTGACCACGCGCCAGAACTCGTTCCAGTCGATCTCGCCGAAATCATAGGCGCCGCGTTCCTCGTTCCATTTCAGGTCGGGATCGGGGAAGGTCAGGCCGATGAATTCGCCCTGCGGCACGGTTGCGTCGACGAATTTCTGGCGGAGTTCGTCATTGGTGAAGCGCTTGATCTTCCACTTCATCGACTGGTCGCCGTGCTGGCTCTCGGAATCGTGCGGCCCGAACATCATCAGCGACGGCCACCACCAGCGGTTCAGCGCGTCCTGCGCCATCTCCTTCTGTTCGGGCGTGCCGCGCGCCAGCGTCATCATGATCTCGTAGCCCTGGCGCTGGTGGAAACTTTCCTCCTTGCAGACCCGGATCATGGCCCGCGCATAGGGACCGTAGGAGCAGCGGCAAAGCGGGATCTGGTTCATGATCGCCGCGCCGTCGACCAGCCAGCCGATCGCCCCGATATCCGCCCAAGTCAGCGTCGGGTAGTTGAAGATGGACGAATATTTCGCCTTTCCCGACAGAAGCTCTTCGGTCATCTCCTCGCGTGAGACACCGAGCGTCTCGGCCGCGGAATAGAGATAGAGGCCGTGGCCGCCCTCGTCCTGCACCTTGGCCAGAAGGGCCGCCTTGCGCCGCAAGGTCGGCGCGCGGGTGATCCAGTTGCCTTCCGGCAGCATGCCGACGATCTCGGAATGGGCATGCTGGCCGATCTGGCGGACCAGCGTGCGCCGATAGCCCTCCGGCATCGGATCGTTGGGCTCGATCTTTTCCTCGGCGTCGATACGCGCCTGAAACGCGGCAAGGAAGGCTTCGTCCTCGGCCGTTTCGGTCTTGGCTCCGATCAGTCCCTGGCTATACATGGCGCATCCTCCTGGGCCGGAAGGTAGGAGCGTTCCGGCGCACCGGGGATATGTAACAAAAAAATCGCCAAACTGCAATCATTCGTAACACATATCCGGGGGAACGCATGACCGACAGGCTTGAAGAGGCTCAGGGCTATTTCACCAGGTTCTTTGCCCCGTGGATCGTCGACCTCGGCCTCCAGGCACGGTCGTTCGATGAAACCGGGGGACTGTTCGTCCTGCCCGAGAACCCTCGCCTGGTGCACGGCGGCGGCGTGATCTGCGGACAGGCCACCTCCTCGGCCGCCGATACCTGCATGGTCGTGACGCTGGCCGTCCTCAACGGGCGGTTCCGCATGTGCACCACGGTCGATCTCTCGACCCATTTCGTGCGGGCGCTGAAGCCGGGCGCCGTCGACATCCGCGTCGACCTGCTCTCCAACGGCAGGCGCATGGCCTATGGACGCATCGACATGCGTCAGGCGGGCGACAGCCGTGTCGCAGTGACGGCCACCACCTCGGTCATGTATCTGGAAGACTGATCGTCAGATGCCGCCGAAGCGCGAGGCGGCGCGCGCCGGATCGGTGGCAGGCGGCAGGCCGGCCTCGTCGAGCCAGGCTTCGCTGGCGGGCGCAAGGGCACGATAGATGGAGCGCACGACCGCGCGAGCCCGTTCACCTAGCCAGTCTTCCGGCAGAAGGGTTTCCGGCAATTCGGGATCGCGCAGGACGATGCGGCGCCACATATGGTTGACCAGCACACGCGCCGCGAGCGCCGACAGCGGATCGAGCCTCGCGCCAGAACACAGCTCCTTGGCCAGCGGCGACAGGTCTCCGATCAAGCCGCGATAGTCCCGCGTGAGTTCGTCGAGATCCCACATCCAGCCGATGGAACCCGCCGGCGCGGCCCGGCCGCGCATGACAAATGCCTGCGGCGGCAGTACCGGCTCGACGGCGCCTTCGGTATCCGGCCGAACCCAGGCCGCGTCGCCGACGGCGACGAAGCCGGCTCCCGCAAGCTGTTCGGCGGCCACGCTTCTGCTGTCCGGCGCGCCCGTCGCGGGCAGAAGCACCACCGTCCATTTTCCGTTCCAAGCGGGCGGCCCCGGTGCGTAGATCTTGCGGGTGGCCTGGTCGAAGGCGTGCCGGCCCTGATCGGCGAGCCTGTAATAGGCGTTGCGCCCGTCGCGCTCGCGCGTGACCCAGCCGTCGCGCGCCAGCCGCGACATGGCCGTGCGAACCGCGCCGGATTCGATGCGCAGCCGCCCCAGCACATCCTGAAGCACGCCGAGCCCCACCCGGCCGCCGCGCGGAACGATCGCATCGCCGAAGACCGTCACGACAAGCGACCACACACGCAGCCTGCCGCGTGAATGCAACAGGTCGATGAGCGCCTCGGTCGCCATTTCGGCGGGGTTGACGGCCTGGTCCATGGCGCCGGCATGGCACGACCGGCGCGTCGTTGGCAAGCAAGGCGCGAGCCCACCGCGCCGATCCTTCGGCCGGGTCATCAAATTCGGAACCTGTAGCGGGAAGTTGTGTTTGTGTTCCCGGGCCGGTCTGGACAGGCCGGCCGCCCTATGCATAACCACCCCCACTCACCCGGCATCCGCCAAAGGTTTCCCATGATCGCGAACTTCATTGCAGAGATCACCTCGCCAGCCGGCTTTGCCGCCCTCATGCAGGTGATCGCGATCGACCTCGTGCTCGCCGGCGACAACGCGATCGTCATCGGCCTGGCGGCGGCCGGACTGCCCGCCGGCCAGCGCAACAAGGCGATCCTGATCGGCATCATCGCGGCCACCGTGCTGCGCATCGGCTTCGCGGCCATTACGGTGCAGCTTCTGCAGATCATCGGGCTGCTCCTGGTCGGCGGCCTTTTGCTGCTTTGGGTCTCGTGGAAGATGTGGCGCGAACTGCGCACGTCGCCCGAGGAAAGTCACGCCGCGCAGGAAGCGCTGTCCGAGCAGGACCTCGATTCCAGCGGCGACATCGCGACCGGCGTGCCCCGCAAGACGCTCGGACAGGCCGCGACCCAGATCATTATCGCCGACGTATCCATGTCGCTCGACAACGTGCTGGCCGTCGCCGGCGCCGCGCGCGATCATCCGACAGTGCTGATCGTCGGCCTCGTGCTCTCGATCGCACTGATGGGTGTCGCGGCATCCTTCATCGCCCGCCTGCTCGACCGCTTCCGTTGGATCGCCTATGTCGGTCTGGCGGTCATTCTCTATGTCGCGCTGGACATGATCTATCGCGGACTGATGGAGGTGAACGAGGAACTGGCGATGTCGCTGGTATCGGCCGTTATCGGCTGAGGCGCGAAACCCCTCCGGCGATCAGCGTGGTGACCAGCCGGGCGTAGTCCTCCCGGCTGACCGGACCGGTGTCGCGCAGCCACAGATAGGCCCAGTTGAGCATGCCGAACAGGCTCATCGTGACCGGCTTGAGGGTCGCACCATTCTCGAAGGCTTCCGGTCGCAAGGCCCGCACCGCCTCCGAGAAGATACCGACAAGGCGACGCTCCATCGACTTGAGCCGTTCCTGCTCGCCGGGCGGCAGGAGGTTGAGCGCGGTCAACTGGACCTTGTGCTCGCAATCGGCGTCGCGATAGCTGTCGAGCAGCGCTGATACGAGCGCGCCAAGCCTTTCCTCGGGAGGCAGGTCCGGACGATCGGCCGCCTCGACGGATTCGACCAGTTTCTCCAGATGCGCCCGGATCACGTCGAACAGAAGCGCCTCCTTGGAGGCGTAGTAGTGATACAGCAGCGCCTTCGAGACGCCGTATTCGACGGCGAGACCGGCCATCGACGCACGATCGTAGCCGTCGCGCGCGAAGACGGTCGCCGCCGCCTTCAGGATCGCGGCGCGCTTGTCGTCGTGGTCCTTGGCGCGGGCCCGGGCCAACCGCCCTAGCCTTTCGGCCTGTTGTCGACGATGCGCTGGGCCTTGCCTTGGCTGCGCGCGACGCCTTCGGGGTCGGTGACATCGACCCTCACCGAAACGCCGACGACCTCCTTGACCCGCCTGGACAGGTCCGCCGCCGACGCCTTGCGCGCCTCTACGCCCGCATGGCTTGGATCGCATTCGACATGCACGATCATCGCGTCCATGCGCCCTTCCCGCACGAGTTCGATCTGGAAATGGGGCGACAGGCCGGCGACGGTGAGAATCTGTTCCTCGATCTGGGTCGGGAACACGTTGACGCCGCGCAGGATCATCATGTCGTCGGAACGGCCGGTGATCTTTTCCATGCGCCGCATCGTGCGTGCCGTGCCCGGCAGCAGCCGCGTCAGATCGCGTGTGCGATAGCGGATGATCGGAAAGGCTTCCTTGGTCAGCGACGTGAAGACAAGTTCTCCCGGCTGGCCGTCCTCGACCGGTTCTCCCGACACCGGATCGATCACCTCGGGGTAGAAATGGTCCTCCCAGATATGCAGCCCGTCCTTGGTCTCGACGCATTCATTGGCGACGCCCGGTCCCATCACCTCCGACAGGCCATATATGTCGACCGCATGCATGTCGAAGGCGTCTTCCATTTCCGCGCGCATGGCGTTCGTCCAGGGTTCCGCCCCGAAGATCCCAACCTGAAGCGGGCTTTCGCGCGGGTCGAGCCCCTGGGCGCGGTATTCGTCGAGGATCGACAGCATGTAGGAGGGCGTGACCATGATCGTGGTCGCGCGGAAGTCCTCGATCAGCGTGACCTGACGGGCCGTCATGCCGCCTGAAACCGGAACGACCGTGCAGCCGAGCTTCTCCGCGCCGTAATGCGCGCCGAGCCCTCCGGTGAACAGGCCGTAGCCATAGGAGACATGGACGATGTCGCCCGGCCGCGTGCCCGAGGCGCGCATGGAGCGCGCCATCACCGTCGCCCATGTGTCGATGTCGTTGCGAGTGTAGCCGACCACGGTCGGCTTGCCAGTGGTTCCCGACGAGGCGTGAACGCGGATGATCTGGTCGCGCGGGACGGCGAACATGCCGAAAGGGTAATTGTCGCGCAGGTCGGTCTTCACCGTGAAGGGGAATCGGCGCAGATCGGACAGTGATTTGAGATCATTGGGGTGCACGCCGGCCGCATCGAACGCCTTGCGATAATGCGGCACGTTTTCATAGGCATGGGCGAGCGACCATTTCAGGCGCTTCAGTTGCAGGGCTTCGATCTCGTCGCGCGACGCGATCTCGATCGGATCGAGCTCCTCGCGACGTGGCGCAATGTCCTTCATGGATCGATCCTCCCGACCGCCGATCAGGGTTGGAAATTCAGGCCGCCTATCGTGCGCGACGCGCCGCGGAAGGTGGCCACCGTGACGCCATGCTGGTTGCGGACCGTCACGTCATAGACGCCGGACCGGCCTTCGCGGATGACCTCGGTCGCGACCGCGCTCAGCCTGTCGCCGAGACGGCCCGGCGCGATGTAGGAGATGACGTTGTGCTGGGCCACGGCACGGTCATTGTAGGAATTGCAGGCGAAGGCGAAGGCGGAATCGGCGAGGGTGAAGATATAGCCGCCGTGGCAGATGTCGTGGCCGTTGCAGTGATGCGCCTCGACCGTCATCGAAAGCGTCGCGGTGCCGGGGCCGACAGCGTCGATCACCGCGCCAAGCCATTTCGAGGCCCTGTCATTCGCCCACATGGCATCGGCGCTGCGACGCGCCACCTCGTCAGGCGACAAATCCATTGCGGCTCCTCCCCCGGCGCGCGAGGATGATCGCGGCCATGGCCGAGACTTGCATAAACCGACCGGCCGGTCAATAATACTCGGACGTAACCGGGGAGGAGAAACGCATGACAGCCGACGCCGCGCTGGCGCGCGACTTCGACATAAACGCGCTGCCGCCCGGCTTCGCCGAGGATCCGTTCCCCGTCTACCGCGCGCTGCTGGAGCACGCGCCGGTCAAGCGCTTCGCGGACGGCTCGGTCATGCTGTCGCGCCATGCCGATCTCGACCGCGTCTATCGCGACACCAAGACCTATTCGTCCGACAAGAAGGCGGAATTCCTGCCGAAATACGGCCCCTCCCCGCTCTACGAGCACCACACGACGAGCCTCGTCTTCAACGATCCGCCGCTGCACACGCGCGTCAGGAAGATCATGATGGGAGCGCTGACGCCCCGCGCCATCGCGGCGATGGAGCCGGGGCTGGTGAGGCTGGTCGACGGCCTGCTCGACCGGCTGGAGGAGAAGGGCGAAGCCGACCTGATCGAGGACTTCGCGGCCGCCATTCCCGTCGAGGTGATCGGCAATCTCTTCGTCATCCCGCATGAGGAACGCGGACCGCTGCGCGACTGGTCGCTGGCGATCCTTGGCGCGCTGGAGCCGGTGCTGACGCCGGATCAGCAGGCGCGCGGCAATGCCGCGGTCGCCGCTTTCAAGGATTATCTGGCCGACCTCGTGGCACGGCGGCGGGCGGACCCCGGCGATCCCGCCACCGATGTGCTGACCAGGTTGATGCAGGGCAGTGAGGGCGAGCAGCTTTCGGACGTCGAGCTTCTGCAGAACTGCATCTTCATCCTCAATGCCGGTCACGAGACCACGACCAACCTGATCGGCAATGCCTTGCATGCTCTGACGGAATGGCCGGAAGAGAAACGGCGCCTGATCGCCGACCCGTCGCTGATCGACACGGCCGTGGACGAGTTCCTGCGGTTCCAGTCGCCCAACCAGCTCGGCAACCGCTCGGCCGTGCAAGTGTCGGAGTTTCACGGCGAGCGGATCGAACCCGGCACGCGGATTCACCTGGCCATCGGCGCGGCCAACCGCGATCCGCGCCAGTATGACGAGCCGGACCGCCTCGACCTGTCGCGCAAGCCGAACCGGCATCTGGCCTTCGCGCAGGGGCCGCATTTGTGCGCGGGCTTCTCGCTGGCGCGCATGGAAGGGCGCATCGCGATCTCGCGCTTCCTCAACCGCTTTCCCGATTTCGAACTTTCCGGCCCGCCAAGACGGACCGGACGCGTCAGGTTTCGCGGCTTTGCCGAACTGCCGGCGCGGATGCACCGAACATCTGAAAGGAACGACATATGACCGTGCTCTCGCTCAATAGCTACGCCGCAGGAAAGTGGGTCGCGCCATCCGGCAAGACGGCGCAGCTCAAAAGCGCGATCGACGGCCGCGTCGTGGCCGAACTCGGATCGGGCGCGCTCGATTTCCAGGCGATGGCCGAGCACGCGCGCGGCGCAGGCGGACCGGCGCTGCGCGCGATGACCTTCCACCAGCGGGCCGGCATGCTGAAGGCGCTGGCGCAGTATCTCAACGAGCGGAAAGATGCGCTCTACGAGCTCTCCTACGATACCGGCGCGACCAAACCCGATTCGATGATCGACATCGACGGCGGCATCGGCACGCTGTTCGCCTATTCCTCCAAGGGGCGCCGCGAACTGCCCGACGACACGATCTATATCGATGGCGGCGTCGAGCAGTTCGGCAAGACCGGCGCGTTTCTGGGCCAGCATGTCGCGACCTCGCTGCAGGGCGTGGCGGTCCATATCAACGCCTTCAATTTCCCGGTCTGGGGCATGCTCGAAAAGCTGGCGCCGACCCTGCTCGCCGGCATGCCGGCGATCGTGAAGCCGGCATCCGCGACCGCCTGGCTGACGGAAGCCTGTTTCCGCATGATGATCGAAAGCGGATTGCTGCCCGAGGGCGCGGTGCAGTTGGTCTCCGGCAATCTGGGCGACTTGATCGACCGGCTGGGCAGCCAGGACGTGGTTTCCTTCACCGGCTCGGCGGCGACCGCGTCGATGCTGCGCGGCAATCCGAACCTGCTTGGCAACGCCGTGCGCTTCGTCGCCGAACAGGATTCACTGAACGCCACCATACTCGGCCCCGACGCCGCGCCCGGCACGCCGGAATTCGACGTGTTCGTGCGCGAGGTGCACCGCGAGATGACGGCCAAGGCCGGGCAGAAATGCACCGCAATCCGACGGATCCTTGTGCCCGAGGCGCATCGCCCGGCCGTGATCGATGCGATTTCCGAACGGCTGTCCAAGACCGCCGTCGGCGACCCGCGCCACGAGGCAACCCGCATGGGCGCCCTGGCAAGCCTGGCTCAGAAGAAGGATGTCGAGGAAAAGGCGGCGATCATCGCCCGCGAAGCGAAACTCGTCCATGGCGGCAAGGAGCCGGCAGGCGTGAACCCGCAGGGCGCCTTCGTCTCGCCGATGCTGTTCTTCTGCGAGGACCCGGATGGCGCCACGGCGATCCACGAGACCGAAGCGTTCGGCCCTGTCTCCACCGTGATGCCCTATCGCGATCTCGACCACGCGCTGAAGATCGCCAATCGCGGCGGCGGCTCGCTGGTGGCCTCGGTCTTCACGCACGATCCCAAGGTCGCAAGGCAGGTCGTCGAGACCTCGGGCGCCCATCACGGCCGGCTCTATTTCGCCAATCGCGACACGGGCAAGGAGGCGACCGGCCATGGCTCCCCAATGCCGCATCTGGTCCATGGCGGCCCCGGTCGGGCCGGCGGCGGCGAGGAGCTGGGCGGCATTCGCGGCGTCATGCACTATATGCAGCGCACCGCGATCCAGGGCAGCCCCGACATCATCACCGGCGTGACCAGAACCCATGTCCCCGGCTCGACCCTCAAGGCCAAGCCCGAGCACCCCTTCCGCATGAAGTTCGGCGAACTCGAGATCGGACACACGCTCGAGACGCCGGAGCGCGAGGTGACACTGGCCGACATCGAGCATTTCGCCGAATTCACCGGCGACAATTTCTACGCTCATATGGACGAGGACGCCGCGCGGGCGAACCCCTTCTTCCCGGGCCGCGTCGCGCATGGCTACCTGATCCTGTCCTTCGCCGCCGGGCTGTTCGTCGATCCGGCGCCCGGCCCGGTCCTGGCCAATTACGGGCTCGACAATCTGCGCTTCATGAAGCCGGTGTCGCCGGGCGACCGCCTGAAGGTCCAGCTGACGGCCATGCACAAGACGGTCCGCAACGACCAGTATGGCGAGGTGCGCTGGAACGTCGTGGTCACCAACCAGGAGGGTGAACAGGTCGCCGGTTATGAACTGCTGACGATGAACGCCAGATAGCTTAGCGCCTGATCCATAGCCACACGCCGCCGAGGCAGGCAATGCAGATCGCGAGCAGCGTCGCGGCAAAGGCCGTGACGCTGTCGCCTGCCAGCACGACCAGACCCGAAACAATGACGGCCGAGCCGATCTGGCTGATGAAACCGTAGAAGGAGGCGGCGAAGCCGGCAATGTCGCCATGCGGGTCGAGCACCATGGCGGCCGCGTTGGAATAGACGATCAGGTAGCTTGTCGCGAACAGGATCAGCAGCGCTGTGGTCGATGCCGCGTTGGCGATTCCGGCAAGCGCCGTCGCAAGGATCAGCGCGGCCGCGAGAATCAGCACACCGCAGGCAATCAGCATGGCGCGCACGGTGCCGACCGCAGGGATCAGCCTCCGGTTCGCTGTCTGTCCGACGATGATGCCGGTTCCGTGCAGCGCGAAATAGATGGCGAAGACCGTACCCGATATGCCGAACTCGACATCGTAGACGCGCGGCGCCGACGCCAGGATGAACAGCATCGACGACATCGCCACGGCCGACAGGATGAGGAAGTGCCGGGACTGCGGATGGACGAACAGGCGGCACGCGCGTTCCATGAAGACCGCCGGCCGCATCGACCGGGCCGATATTGCCGGAATGGTTTCGGGCATCCGCAGGAGAAAGAGCAGCATCGCCGCCGCCAGCGCCGCAAGCACGCCGAAGATGGCGCGCCAGCCGAAGGGCAGCGCTATACCCGCCCCCAGCAGCGGCGCCATGATCGGCCCGACGGCGAAGATGGCCGTGGCCAGCGCCAGATTGCGGGCAAGCTCCTCTCCGGAGAACAGGTCGCGGATGATGGCGCGCGAGGAAACGATCGCCGCCGCGGCGCCGAAACCCTGCGCGGCACGGGCAATAAGCAGGACCGCGATACTTGGCGCCAGCGCGGCGACGAGGCATCCGACAAGGAAGATCGAGAGCCCGGCCGCCAGGATCGGCCGCCGGCCGTACCGGTCGGATGCCGATCCCCAGAGCAACTGCGCGATTCCGGCGGCGAACATGTAGACGGTGATCGTCCACTGGATCAACTCGTACCGCGCCGACAGACCTTCGGCCATCGCCGGAAAGGAAGGCAGCGTGATGTCGACGGAAAAGGCCGAGATCGACATCAGCAGCCCGCAGTAGAGCACCACCGCGCGATCGCCGAAAACGGAACGGCTCACGCGTCCTCGCCCGGTACGAACTCGATGCCGTCGACGAGGTCGAGCGCGATCCTCAGCGCGGCGGCGGCGGCGACCGCCATCTGCGGCAGGATCATCCACTCGAGCGTCCAGGCCGCGCCCGAGCGCTCGTTCTCATGCACCAGCGCATGGTGCATGCCCGAAACCAGGGTCGCGTTGAAGCGGGAGAGCGCGACCAGCGTCTCGGCGCCCACCGGATTGACCTTGTGCGGCATGGCCGAGGAGCCGCCGCCGGACGTCAGCCTGATCTCGCCCACTTCGCTTTGCGCGGCGAGCGCGACGTCCTGCCCGATCTTGCCGAGCGACCCCGTCAGCAGCGACAGCGCCGCGGCGAGGTCGGCTATCCCGTCGCGCTCGGAATGCCGTGGCCGGTCGACCTGACCGAGGCCGAGCGCTGCGGCCATGCGGCCGGCAACCGCGCTGCCCCTGCCGTCGAACCGGTCGAGCGTGCCCGCCGCCCCGCCGAGCGTGAGCACGGTCACCTTCGCGGCCGCGGCGGCCAGGCGCTCGCGACCGCGAAGCAGCGGATCGCGCCAGCTCGCGATCTTGCGCGAAGCGGTCACGGGAATGGCCGCTTGCATGCGGGTGTGCGCCATGACCGGCGTTGCACCGAACCGGCTGTCCAGATCCTCCAGCGCGGAGACGAGTGACGCCAGACGCCGGTCAAGGATCGAGACCACCGTCTTCAGCCGGATCGCCAGACTGGTGTCGACGACATCTTGGCTGGTCGCGCCGAAATGAACATACTCGCCCTGCGGTCCGACAGCCTTGCGCATCTGCCGCACCAGTTCGGGCACGACGACGCCGTCGCGCGCGGTCCCCGTCCTCAATGCCTCCATGTCATGGACGAAACCCGAGAGGGCCGTAACGATCGCCTCGGCCGCGGCGGCGGGTATCAAGCCTTCGGCGCCTTGCGCCCTCGCCAGTTCGAGCTCGAATTCCCGCGCGGCCACCAGGTCGGCCTCGGCCGAGAACGCGGCCGCGGCCTCGTCATCGCCGAGCAGTCCCGACAGGAACGGATGATCGAAGGGCGAAACGGCCATCGGCTCAGATGTCGAAGAAGACGGTCTCGCGATCGCCCTGCAGATGAATGTCGAAATTATAGCTGGCGCCTTCGCGCTGGCCGATCAGGGTGGGGACGCGCGAGCGGTGTTCGATGCGGGCCAGCACCGGATCCTCGGCGTTGGCCTTCTCCTCATCGGAAAAATACATACGCGTGTGCAGGCCGAGATTGATGCCGCGCGCCACGATCCAGAAGGTGATGTGCGGCGCCATGAGACGCCCGTCCTTGAAGGGAACCCGGCCGGGCTTGATCGTCTCGAAGACGAATTCGCCCGTGTCCATGTCGGACGCGCAGCGCGCCCAGCCCGGAAAATTCGGATCGGCGGTGCCGCGCATTTCGGCGGGGGAATTGTAGAGTCCATCGGCATCCGCCTGCCATATCTCGACCAGCGCGTCCCTGAGCGGCGTGTCTGTGCCATCCAGCACCCGGCATCTCACGGTGATGCGCTCGCCCCTCGTCTTGTCGTTGACGAGCTTTGCGCCGAGGTCCTCCGGATAGACCCCTTCGATGCCGGAAAAATTCGGCGTCAGCCCGATATGGACATAGGGACCCGCCGTCTGGGACGCGGACTCCTTGAGGCGGTCGAGAGACTGGGTCATTTGGTTTCCTTATCGGTAGACGTCCGAGCGGTGTGCGATCCGAATGACGAGTACCACCATACGCTCGTCTGCCAGGTTGCAGATGATTCGATAGTCACCGACCCTGTAACGCCAATGGCCTCGCAGATTGCCGGCGAGCGGTTCACCGATACGCCGCGGATCTCCGGATGCGACGCGTTCAGCGAGGAAATCGAGAACCCGGTCCGCCACCTTCCGATCAAGCTTCTTCAGATCGTGCCTTACGGAGCTACGCAGCTCGATCGTCCAGGCCAAGTTCCGCCCTCATCTCTTCAAGCGTATAGGTCCGTTCGTCGCCTCGCCTGATACTCTCCATCGCTGCTTCCGCGGCGTAGTAGTCCTCAAGGTCCTCCAGACCCCGCTCTATAAACTCCCGCAAATAATAGGCTTTCGTCCGACCAGTCCGCTTTGCAAGAGCGTTCAGACGATTTTCGGTTTCAGCGTCCAGCCTTATCGTGGTAGGCATGCCGGCCTCCATTGAATACATGTATTCATGTAGTGCGGACGGGCCTGATACGCAAGTCAATTCCCCTCCATCCGGTTCTCGAACATGGTGGAGCGGCGTCCCCTGAGCACGATGTCGAACTTGTAGGCGCGTGCATCCATGGGGATCGTCGCCTCCATGTCGAGCGCCGCCACGAGCTGCTCGATCGCGGCCCGGTCCGGGATCGTACGCACGATCGGACATTTCCAGATCAGCGGATCGCCCTCGAAATACATCTGGGTGATCAGCCGCTGCGCGAAGCCATGGCCGAAGATCGAGAAGTGGATATGGGCAGGGCGCCAGTCGTTCGGGCCATTCGGCCAGGGATAGGGGCCGGGCTTGATGGTGCGGAACGCATAGTTCCCGTCCTCGTCGGTTATGGTGCGCCCGCAACCGCCGAAATTCGGGTCGAGCGGGGCCAAATAGCCCTCTCTCTTGTGGCGGTAGCGGCCGCCCGCATTGGCCTGCCAGAACTCCAGCAGCGCGCCGGAGACACCCTTGCCGCGTTCGTCCAGGACGCGGCCATAAACGATGATGCGCTGGCCGATAGCGCTTTCGCCCGGCTTCGCGAAATTGTGGATCAGGTCGTCGTCGAGCTCGCCCAGCATCGCGTGACCGAAGACCGGCCCGGTGATCTCCGACAGCGTGTTGTCGAGCGACAGCAGCGCCTTTTGCGGCGAGCGCAGCACCGAGGTCTTGTAGCCCGGCGTATAGGCTGGCGGATGCCAGGTCCGGTCCCGCTGGAAGAAGGCGCCGGTTTCCGGCTTCTGGTTGGGTATCATTGTGCCTCGCCGTCGATCTCGTCGAACACCTGCCTGATCACCTTGATGGCATGGTTGGCGCGCGGCACGCCAGCATAGATCGCCACATGCAGCATCGCCTCGCGAATGTCGTCACGCGAGCAGCCGGTGTTGAGCGTGGCGCGTGTGTGCAGCGCGAGTTCCTCGTAATTGCCGAGGCCCGCCAGCAGCGCGAGCGTCATCATGGAACGCTCGCGCTTCGAGATGGTGTCGCGCGACCAGACATGGCCCCACGCTGCCTCGGTGATGAGGTCCTGGAAAGGCGCGTCGAAGTCGGTCTGGTTCTTCCGCGCGCGGTCGACCCATTCCGCGCCGAGCACCGAGCGGCGGGTGGCCATGCCCTGGCGCCATCGTTCGGATTTGTCTTCATCGGCCATTCAGGACCTCCCCTGGCGATGGTTGTCTGTAAGGCTCAATAGGGCAACCCGACATAGTTTTCAGCGAGCGACGTCATCGCCGCGCGTGAATGGAACAGGTAGTCCAGTTCCGCCTCCTGGATGCGCTGTCCGAACGCGCCACTGTCGGGAAACTTGTGAAGCGTGTTGGTCATCCACCAGGAAAACCGCTCGGCCTTCCAGACCCGCGCCAGCGCCTTCGCCGAATAGGCGTCGACGCCGGCGTCGCTCCTGTCGGCATAGTGCTCGCGCAGCCCGTCGAACAGGTATCGCACGTCGCTGGCAGCGAGGTTCAGCCCCTTGGCCCCGGTCGGCGGCACGATATGGGCGGCATCACCCACCAGGAACAGCCTGCCGAAGCGAAGCGGCTCGGCCACGAAGGAACGCAGCGGGGCGATCGACTTCTCGATCGACGGTCCGGTCGTCACATTGTCGGCCGCGTCGGCCGGAAGCCGGCGGCGCAACTCGTCCCAGAAGGCGTCGTCCGACCAGTCCTCGACCTTCTCGTCGAGACCGCACTGCACATAGTAGCGGCTGCGGGTATGCGAACGCATCGAGCACAGCGCGAAGCCGCGCTTGTGGTTGGCATAGATCAGTTCATCCGAAACAGGCGGCACGTCGGCCACGATGCCCAGCCAACCGAAGGGATAGACGCGTTCGAAGATTCGGATCGCAGCCTCCGGCACGGACCTTCGCGAGACACCGTGGAACCCGTCGCACCCGGCGATGAAATCGCAGTCCAGCCGGTAATCCGAGCCGTCCTTCTTCCAGGTCACATATGGCTTCGCACCGTCGAAATCGTGCGGCGTCACGTCGGCGGCTTCGTAATACGTCACGCCGCCCGTCGCCTCCCGGCGGTCCATCAGATCGCGCGTCACCTCGGTCTGCCCGTAGACCATGACGCGCTTTCCCCTGGTCAGGTCGTGCAGGTCGATGCGGTGGCGGCGGCCGTCGAAGGTGATGTCGAACCCGTCATGGGGAAGTCCCTCCTGGTGCATCCTCTCGCCGGCGCCGGCTTCGTCGAGCATGCCGACCGTGCCTTCCTCCAGAACGCCAGCGCGGATCCGTGAGAGCACGTAGTCCTTCGAGACGCGCTCCAGGATGACATTATCTATGCCGGCGTCGGTCAGAAGCTGTCCAAGCAGCAGCCCCGAAGGCCCCGAGCCTATGATGGCGACCTGGGTGCGCATGAATTCCTCCCTGACGGCTGCACATTTGCGCCATCAGGAGGGAACGACAATGGACAATCATGGCATGTGATTGCACTATCTGAACATCTCATGGCCATGTCGAACCGCCCTGCATCCGTCCCCTCCTACCGGCTCTACCGCGAGCAATCCGGTGAAGCGGCGGATTTCTGGCTGCATGCCGAAACGATCCCCGCACGCACGCACCTGCACAATTGGGAGATCGCGCTGCATCGCCACGACGCGTTCTTCCAGCTCTTCCTCCTGACCGCGGGCGCCGGCGAACTCATGGCTACGGATGGAGCCGAGCCGTTCTCGTCACCCTGCGTGCTGTTCATTCCGCCGGGCGCGGCGCACGGTTTCCGCTTCACCCGCGACGTAGACGGGCTGGTCGTCACGGCGCTGGCCGACCGGCTGGCCACGGTGGCCGCCACCGATCGCGCGCTCGCCGCCTTCGCGATGTCGACGCGGGTCGTGACCCTGTCGAAGCCGGGAGATGGCATCGCCGGAACCATTAAACGGCTTCACGACGAAACGGCGAAGCACAGGCCGGGAAGCGGCCTGCTCCTCGAGGCGCTGGTGGTGGACGCGCTGGTATCGCTGGGGCGGCAGGCGATCGACGCGACGGACGACATTCCCGCGGGAGGGCGGGATGCGCTGCGCCATGCCGAACTGGAAACGCTGATCGCGGCTCATTTCCGCGAGCACAGGCCGGTCGCCTTCTACGCCGAGAGGATCGGCATATCGTCTGCGCATCTCAACCGGATTTCACGACGCATGAGCGGTGCGAGCGTGTGCGAACTCGCGACCGGTCGGCTGCTGGATGCGGCGAAGCGGGAGCTCGTCTTCACGCCCTCCCCCGTCCAGTCGATCGCCTATGGGCTGGGCTTCCAGGACCCCGCCTATTTCAACCGCTTCTTCCGCAAGCATGTCGGTACGACCCCCGGTGCATTCCGCGAGGCAGAACGGGCCAGACTGCAGGCATGACGTGTTCGACATGAGAGCGGCAACAGATCAATCATGCGGCGATCCGACCACCCTTGCCTCATCGGCGTGCCCGTCAACCACGAGGGCTTCCCCGTCACGAAGAGTTCTGTAGGGGAGTCCCCGTTCCTCGTAGAACTGGACTTGCTGGTCGACCTTCGCTGATTCCGGGTGGTCCGACCTGAAATGGATGACGAGGGAATAGGGAAGGTAGGCGAGACCCTCCCAAAGGATCGCCTCGTCGTAACCTTCTGGCACGTCGTGTGGCTCGTCGACCGCCTTAAGTCCGCGAAGGCTCACGGATGCGGTCACCGCCGCGGCACTAAACCCGGCATAGACGATCGTATTTTCCGCCAATCGTTCTCCCAGGACGTCATCGATGCCGCTCTGTCTGAGCGCCCGGCGCAGAAGAAACGAGTTGCCGCCGTTGATCCACACCATGTCGAAGTCCCGAAGCGCCTCGCGCGCCTCTGCCCGGCGATCGAAGAATCGACGGAGATCCACCTCGACAACGGAGAAGCCAAGCCCCTCCAGCTTGCGTGACTGGTTCGCCAGCCATTGCGCGCGGGCAGACGGCCGATTGTCAAGCGCGTTCATGATGATCGCGGTGCGTGCGTTCGGCGCAAGCGACGCCAGCGTGGACGGCTCGGTGCCGAGATCGAAGGAGGAAAGATATAGGCGCATCCGAAGTGACTATGAGCTTGAAGCATGGATTTGAAACCAAAAAGGGGCGGTCGCCCGCCCCTTCCGGCCGAATCGAGCGACGAAACAATCAGAGCGCGTCGGTGATCTCGGTCGTGTAGGCGCCTTCCGGCTCCTTCTCAATTATGCCCTGGTTCACGAGCGCATCCGCCGTACGCTCATAGGCCTCGACGATCAGCTTGGCGTCGGGCTTGTCGATCAGCTTGGCGACCTCGCCCATCATGCGCACCTGATGGTTCTCGTCCTGCCCGCCATTGTCCATGACGATGCCGGCCGCCTCTTCCGGGTTCTCGATCGCGTATTCCCAGCCCTTCATGGAGGCCCGCACGAAGCGCACCATCTTGTCCTTGAAGGCCTCGTCCTTGAGATCGTCCTCCAGCACGTAGAGGCCGTCCTCGAGCAGGTCGTTGCCCATTTCGGAATAGTTGAAGACGATCAGATCGTCTGGCTTGTAGCCGGCGTCGATGAGCTGCCAGTACTCGTTGTAGGTCATGACCGAGATGCAGTCGGCCTGCTTCTGGATCAGCGGCTGCACGTCGAAGGACTGCTTGAGCACGGTCACGCCGTCCTCGCCGCCCTCGGTCGAATAGCCGAGCTTGTTCATCCAGGCATAGAATGGATACTCATTGCCGAAGAACCAGACGCCGAGCGTGTGGCCGGGAAAGTCCGCCTCGGTCTTGATCGGTCCGTCTGCGGGACAGACGAGCTGCATGCCGGCTTTCTTGTAGGGCTGGGCGATGTTGACCAGCGGCACGCCCTTCTCGCGCGCCGAAAGCGCGGCCGCCATCCAGGTGACGATGACGTCGGCGCCGCCGCCGGCGATCACCTGTTCGGGGGCGATGTCGGGCCCGCCCGGCTTGATCGTGACGTCGAGGTCCTCCTCCTCGTAGAAGCCCTTGTCCTTGGCGACGAAATAGCCGGCGAACTGGGCCTGCGCGACCCATTTCAGTTGCAACGTGACCTCGTCGGCGGCGAGCGCCGGGCCGGCCGCCAGGGCGAATGCACCGGCCATCAGTGAGATGATGGTTCTCTTCATGAGTATTCCCTCTTTATGTCGGTCTATCCACCACGGATAGACGGGTGCCAAAAAGTGACAACCCTCTCGAGGAGGGCGATGACGCCATAGAAAACCGAACCGGCGAGCGCCGCAACAGCGATTTCGGCCCAGACCATGTCGATATTCATGCGCCCGACTTCGGTCGAAATCCTGAAGCCCATGCCGACCACCGGCGTGCCGAAGAACTCGGCCACGATCGCGCCGATCAGGGCCAGGGTCGAATTGATCTTGAGCGCGTTGAAGATGAACGGCATGGCTGCCGGGAGCCGCAGGCTGGCGAGCGTCTGCCAGTAGCCGGCGGCATAGGTGCGCATCAGATCGCGCTCCATATGGCCGGAAGCCGCGAGCCCTGTCACCGTGTTCACCAGCATGGGAAAGAAGGTCATGATGACGACGACGGCCGCCTTGGACGGCCAGTCGAAGCCGAACCACATGACCATGATCGGCGCCACACCGATGATCGGAAGGGCCGAGACCATGTTGCCGATTGGCAGCAGCCCGCGCCGCAGGAAACCAAACCGGTCGGCGAGGATCGCCGCCGCGAAGCCCGCCGTGCAGCCGAGCGCATAGCCGATCAGAACGGCCTTCACGATGGTCTGGTTCACGTCCGCCGCGAGCGTCGAAACCGATCCCGCGATGCGGGCGGCGATCGCGCTCGGCGGCGGAAGCAGCACGAAAGGCACGCCCGCGCCGCGCACGATGGCCTCCCACAGGATCAGGACCCAGATGCCGAACAGCAAGGGGATGCCGAGCCGGATGGCGAGATCGCCCGCGCGATTGTCGATCTTCAGGGCCGAGAGCACGGTGACGAGCCGCCATGCAAGCAGCCAGGCGGCGGCCAGGAGGAAATAGTAGGACGGACCGGCCATCCCCGTCTTGCCCCCCAGCGACTGCAGCAGGAGCCATGCGGCGAGATGCGCTCCGACGAACAATATGACCACCAGCAACAGGCCGGCGCGAACGGCGATCGCAGCGACGGCAGCGGTGATGACGAGCAGCACCAGCACCGCTTTCAGGCCAACGCTTCCCGCATCGGTGAGCGGCAGGACGATCGACAGAAGCGCCAGCACGAGCGCGGCCGACGACTGCCAGTCTCGCAGCACGTTGCTCATGCCGGACGCGCGCCCATCGCGCGCTCGACGACCCGGCCCGTCGCGCCGACGGCGGTGACGAGCAGCGCGGCCACGATCGAGCCCGCGACCAGCGCCGAAAACATGTCGATCGTCTGGCTGTAATAGGAGCCGTTGAGCAGCTTGGCGCCGATGCCGGCGGCAGCACCCGTGGGCAGTTCGCCGACGATGGCGCCGACGAGGCTCGCCGCGATGGCGACCTTCATGGAAGCGAACAGGAACGGCACCGAAGCCGGCAGCCTCAGCTTCCAGAAGGTCTCGGCCTTGGAGGCGTTGTAGGTGCGCATCAGGTCGAGGTTGATGGCTTCCGGCGATCTCAGCCCCTTCACCATGCCCACCGCGACGGGAAAGAAGGACAGATAGGTGGAGATCAGCGCCTTCGGCAGGAGCCCGGTGATGCCCACCGCCGCCAGCACGACGATGATCATCGGCGCCAGCGCCAGGATCGGGATCGTCTGCGAGGCGATGATCCACGGCATAAGGCTGCGGTCGAGCGCGAGAACATGCACGATGCCGACAGCGATCGCGATGCCGAGCACAGTGCCAAAGGCAAAGCCGAGCAGGGTCGAGGAAAGCGTCACCCAGGCATGGTAGACGAGGCTGCGTGCCGAGGTGACGCTGCGCAGGAAGGTGTTTTCGAAGAAATTCACCGCCACCTGATGCGGCGCGGGCAGCGTCGGCTTGGGCTGCGACATGGTCTGGCCGACAAATTCCACGAAGCCTGGCGTCTCGCCGGCCCTTTCGTTCAGCCCGCGCTGGAAAGGCGCGTTCAGCGCGTAAGCACCGATATACCAGGCCGCGACGATGCCGAGCAGGATCGTCATGACCGGTATGAACCTGTCGCCGAGCCCTGTCATGAACGCCTGCCTCCTCCCTCTTGTCGGGAGAGGCTGAAGATGGCGGCATGAAGACGCTCAGTCCTCATAGGAGTGCCCCGCCCTGAGGCCCTCGCGCACGCGATGCGCGATCTCCAGGAATTCCGGCGATTCGCGAATGTCGAGCGGGCGTTCGGCCGGCAGGGTCGATTCGATCACGTCGGTGACGCGGCCGGGCCGCGGCGACATGACGACGATGCGGGTCGACAGATAGACCGCCTCGGGGATCGAATGGGTGACGAAGCAGATCGTCTTGTTGGTGCGCGCCCACAGCTTGAGCAGTTCATCGTTGAGGTGGTCGCGCACGATCTCGTCCAGCGCGCCGAACGGTTCGTCCATCAGGAGCAGGTCGGCATCGAAGGCCAGCGCGCGGGCGATGGAGGCGCGCTGCTGCATGCCGCCGGAGAGCTGCCAGGGATATTTCTTCTCGAAGCCGGTGAGGTTGACCAGTTCGAGCGTGCTCCTGACCCGCTCTGCCCGCTCGGCGGCCGAATAGTCCATGATCTCGAGCGGCAGGGCGATATTCTTCTCGATCGTGCGCCACGGAAACAGGCCCGCGGCCTGGAACACATAGCCATAGGCGCGCGCCTTGCGCGCCTCTCCCGGCGACATGCCGTTGACCGAAATCTCGCCCGAACTCGGCTGTTCCAGATCCGCGATCACCCGCAGGAAGGTCGTCTTGCCGCAGCCGGACGGACCGATGAAGGAGACGAACTCGCCCTTGCCTATGTCGAGATCGACATTCGAAAGCGCGTGGACGGGCCCGTCATTCGTCTCGAACGTAAGCGACAGCTTGCGGGCGGAGACGACCTGCGTCGTTGCCCTCTCGGTGGGCCGGGACGTGGCGGCCATCTTGTCCAGCACGAACTCTCCTCAGGTTGGAGGGTGAGCAATGTTGCGACGCAACACTATGCTTCGTCGCGACGGCATCGCAATCGGGCTATTCGACGATTTCGGCGGTTTCCACCACCGCGTGGAACAGGACGTCGGCGCCGGCGCGCGCCCACTCCTTGCTGATCTCCTCCGCCTCGTTGTGGGAAAGCCCGTCGACGCAGGGGCACATCACCATCGCCGTCGGCGCGACGCGGTTGATCCAGCAGGCGTCGTGGCCGGCGCCCGAGACGATGTTGCGATGCGAGTAGCCCAGCCGCTCGGCCGCGTCGCGGACGGCCTTGACGCAGCCTTCGTCGAAGGTGACCGGATCGAAATGGCCGACCGCCTCGACCTCATGCTTGATGTCGAGCGCCTCGCAGATCGTGGCGATGCCCTCCTCGATGCGCGCCCGCATCGTGTCGAGCACCTCCTGGTCCGGCGAGCGGATGTCGATCGTGAAGACCGTGCGGCCGGGGATGACGTTGCGCGAATTCGGATAGACCTCGACATGGCCGATCGCGCCGACGGCGTTCGGCTGGTAGTCCATCGCCACCTCGTGGACGAGTTCGGTCACCCGCGCCATGCCGAGGCCCGCATTGCGGCGCTTGGGCATCGGCGTCGACCCGGTATGGCTCTCCTTGCCAGTCAGCGTCACCTGGAGCCACCACAGGCCCTGCCCATGGGTGACCACGCCGATGTCGATGCCCTCGTCCTCGAGGATCGGCCCCTGCTCGATGTGAAGCTCGAAGAAGGCCTTCATCTTGCGGGCGCCGACCTCCTCGTCGCCCTTCCAGCCGATGCGCTCCAGCTCGTCGCCGAAACGCAGGCCCTTGGCGTCCTTTCGGTCATAGGCCCATTCAAGCTCGTGCTGCCCGGCGAACACGCCCGACGCCAACATGGCCGGCGCGAAGCGCGTGCCCTCCTCGTTGGTCCAGTTGGTGACGACGATTGGATGCTTCGTCCTGATGCCGAGATCGTTGAGCGTGCGGGCGATCTCCAGCCCGCCGAGCACGCCCAACACACCGTCATACTTGCCGCCGGTCGGCTGGGTATCGAGATGGGAGCCGACATAGACCGGCAGGGCGTCCGGGTCGGTGCCCTCGCGACGGGCGAACATCGTTCCCATCTTGTCGAGACCTATTTCGAGCCCGGCGTCCTCGCACCATTTCCGGAACAGCTTTCGCCCTTCGCCGTCCTCGTCCGTCACGGTCTGGCGGTTGTTGCCGCCGGCGACGCCGGGGCCGATCTTCGCCATTTCCATGATCGAATCCCAAAGCCGGTCGGGATTGATGCGCAGGTTTTCTCCGGGTGCCGGCATACTTGGGTCAACTCCTCAGCTTCGGTTCATTCGACCGTCCGCAACACTTCGCGCAGATGGTCGATCAGCTCGTCGATCTGCCCCTTCGTGATGATCAGCGGCGGCGACAGCGCGATGATGTCGCCGGTGGTGCGGATCAGGGCACCGCGCTCATAGGCCTTCACGAAGGCCGAGAAGGCGCGCTTGGTCGGCTGGCCGGCGATCGGCTCCAGTTCGATGGCGCCCACCAGACCGATATTGCGGACGTCGATCACATGCGGCGCGTCCCTGAGCGAGTGCAGCGCGTCGGCCCAGTAGGGCGCGACCTCGGCGCCGCGCGTCAGCAGCCCCTCTTCCTTGTAGGTGTCGAGCGTGCCGAGCGCGGCCGCGGAAGCGATCGGATTGCCCGAATAGGTGTAGCCGTGGAAGAACTCGATGACGTGCTCGGGGCCGTTCATGAAGGCGTCGTGGATCTCCTTCTTCACGAACACCGCGCCCATCGGGATCACGCCGTTGGTCACGCCCTTGGCCGTGGTCATGATGTCCGGCGTCACGCCGAAATAGTCCGCGGCGAACGGCGTTCCGAGACGGCCGAAACCGGTGATGACCTCGTCGAAGATCAGCAGGATGCCGTGCTTGTCGCAGATATTGCGCAGCCGCTGCAGATAGCCCTTCGGCGGAATGAGCACGCCGGTGGAGCCCGCCACGGGCTCGACGATGACCGCCGCGACCGTGGACGCGTCGTGAAGCATCACGATGCGCTCGAGCTCGTCGGCCAGATCCGCCCCGTGCTCGGGTTCGCCGCGGGTGAAGGCATTCTTGCCAGGCAGATGCGTGTGCGGCAGGTGGTCGACGCCGGTCAGCAGCGTGCCGAACATCTTGCGGTTGGCGACGATGCCGCCCACCGAGATGCCACCGAAATTGACGCCGTGGTAGCCGCGCTCGCGGCCGATCAGCCTGAAGCGCGACCCTTCGCCCCTGGCGCGGTGATAGGCGAGCGCGATCTTGAGCGCGGTATCGACCGATTCGGAGCCGGAATTGGTGAAGAAGACATGGTCCATGCCGGGCGGCGCGATGTCGACCAGCCGGTTGGCCAGCTCGAACACGATCGGGTGGCCCATCTGGAAGGCGGGTGCATAGTCGAGTTCGGCCGCCTGCTTCTGGATCGCTTCGGTGATCTTCGGACGACAATGACCGGCATTGACGCACCACAGCCCGGCCGTTCCGTCGAGGACCTGGCGACCGTCGGCGGTCGTGTAATGCATGTCCTTGGCGCCGACCAGCATGCGCGGCGCGCTCTTGAACTGTCGGTTCGCCGTGAACGGCATCCAGAAGGCGCTGAGGTCGTTGGGGGCGACCCGTGCACGGTCCAGCATGGCAATTCTCCCTTTGATCGGCCGGAGCCCCTCGCGCCGAACGATCGTTCCCGCCGGCCTGCTTGACGACGCGGTCGCATCGCGCGATTTTTTGACCGGATGGACAAACGTTAGCACCGCGCTTGGGGCGGTCAAGGACAGATTAGCGACATGCGATCGCTCTCAACCGAACCACGCGACTTGGACCACTGGTCCAGCCGATTGATCCACGGGCGACCGGCGCGGCCATGACGACCATGGCGAAGGCGCGGCCGCGTACCCGCATCCAGACGCAGAAGCGGGGAATCATCCTGGAGGCCGCGCTGGATGTCTTCTCCACGCACGGCTTTCGCGGCGCGACGATCGACCAGATCGCGGAGGCCGCCAGCATGTCGAAACCGAACCTGCTCTACTATTTCCGCCGCAAGGAGGACATCCATACCGCGTTGATCCAGCGGCTTCTCGACACCTGGCTGCAGCCGTTGCGCGAACTCGACGAGATCGGCGATCCGCTCACCGAGTTGCGCGGCTATATCCGCCGCAAGCTGGAGATGGCGCGCGACTACCCCCGCGAGAGCCGGCTGTTCGCCAACGAGATCCTGCAGGGCGCCCCGCGCATCATGGAGTTACTGGAAACCGACCTGAAGTCGCTGGTGGACGAAAAGGCCGCCGTCATCAGGGCCTGGATGAAGGCCGGCCGGATTGCCAAGACCGACCCTTACCACCTGATCTTCTCCATCTGGGCGACTACCCAGCACTATGCCGATTTCGACGTGCAGGTGCGCGCGGTTCTCGGACCGGATCGCGGCGGCGAAGGCCGCTTCGAGGACGCCGCGCGTTTCCTCGAACAGCTCTATGTGGAGGGGCTTCGGCCGAAGGGGTAGGCCACCCTCGACATCTATCGGCTCTAGTCTGGGCGCGTGGCCTTCAGTCGGCGGTGTCGTGCGTTTGCTCCCGGCGCGACGGTACCGTCATTCGAGCTTCCGCAGCAACGCGGCCAGTGACCTTGCCTCGGCAAGGGAAAACTTCGCGCCGACGGCCTCTTCGATCGCCTCCGAATAGGTGTCCCACATGCGCCGGCGCATCGCGCGGCCGGCTTCGCTGATCTTCAGCACTCGGCCCCGCCGGTCATGCGGGCAGGCGTCACGTTCGATCAGGCCGGCGCGGCATAGCCGCTCGGCGAGGCGGGAGAGATTGTATTGTTCGAACAGCATGGCGCGCTCGAGTTCGTAGGGGCGCAGCCCCTGTTCCCCTGCCTTCTCCAGTTCCCACAGCGCGTCATACCAGGCAAGCGGCGGCAGCCCCTCCGCCTTGAGCCGCGCCTCGACGCGGGCCATCGCCACGCGCTGCGCGCGCGAAAGGCCGATCCATGCGGCAACCGTCGCTTCGTCGGGTTTCTTCGTCATGGCTCACTGATAGTTGATTTCATGCATCTGCATCAAGATTGACATGGTGACGCGGCGCATCTAGGTCAATGCAATTGCATCTACCCATCCCGAGGAGATACCCGCCATGTCCGAGAAGCTCACACTCGTCTCGTTCGACCTCTGCCCTTATGTGCAACGCGCCGCCATCGTGCTGGCGGAGAAAGGGGTGCCCTTCGAGCGCGTCGACGTCGATCTGGAGAACAAGCCCGACTGGTTCCTGGCGATCTCGCCGCGCGGCAAGGTGCCGTTGCTGAAGATCGGGGACGACGTGCTGTTCGAAAGCTCAGCGATCGTCGAATATCTCGACGAGACCCACGAGCCGCGCCTCCATCCGGAAAATCCGGTAACCCGGGCCCGCCACCGCGCCTGGATGGAGTTCGGCTCGGCCATTCTATCCGACATCTGGACGATCGAGACGGCGACCGAACGGAAGGCCTTCGACGCGGCCGTGGCCGAACTGAAGGAGAAATTCGCGCGCGTCGAGGCCGAACTGGGCGACGGCCCCTATTTCGCCGGAGAGGCCTTTACCATCGTTGACGCGGTGTTCGCACCGGCCTTCCGCTATTTCGACACGTTCGACCAGCTCGTCGATCTGGGAACGTTCGACGGCCTGCCGAAGGTGCGGAAGTGGCGGTCCGCGCTCGCCGAACGCCCGTCGGTGCGCGATGCGGTGGTTTCCGACTACAGCGACCGCCTGCTGAAATTCCTGAACAGGAAGAATGGCGTTCTGGTCCGGGAACGTGTTGCCGCCTGAACCTGTGGCATCCTCACCAGTTCACCTGGGCCGGATAGCGCCGCTTAACCTCGTCCAGCACTTCCGTATCGACCAGCGCGTCGTCACGGATGCGGTTGTCGAAATTCTCCGTCCCCATGAAGCGTTCCATGGCTGCGATATCGGCATCGCTCCACGGTCCGCCCTCGCCCGGCCGGTAGCCGAGACCGCGCAGCAGTTCGCGCAGCGGCGCGGCCAACGCCTCGTCGATCGGGCGCAGGTTTTCGGGCGATGACGGAAAATAGGACAGCCGGTGCAGCTTCATGCATCGCGCGAGTTCCGCGATCGGATCGGGGTGGTCATAGACCGAAATGTCGACATGGACGCCGCCCGAACCCTGGTAGCCTCCGGCATCCTTGACCACCAGCAACGCCGCGGACTGGACGCCGCGCAACTCTCCGCCCGCCGCCTCGCCAGCCTCCAGCGCGGTGATCAGGCGGTCGGGCAGATCGCCCTCGGCGCGCTCGAACGCCGCCACCATCTGGCGGGGCACGGTTTCATTCGACAGGCTGTTGCCATGCGCGATGCAGTCGTTTCCAAAGGCGGCAAGCGCTTCCCCCGCCCAGCCGCGCACGGCCTCGCCCGTCTCGGCAGCGCCCTCGCCGGTCATCGGGAGAATGGCGATCTGGCGCTCTCCGCGCCTGTCGTCGTCCTTGAGCAGTATGCCGAGCGCCTGCACGGCGTCGGCACCCAGTTCAAGCAGGTCGAGCCCGCGTGAACCCAGACCCGGACTGGCGAAAGCCTGCGTGGCGATCACGCCGACGCCGGGCCGCCCGTGGCACACGATCGAGCCGACGCCGGGAAACTTCGACTGCACGGCAATGCCGATCTCCCCTTCCGCAGGGTCCCGTCCGAGGATCGAGTAGGTCATGACGCCGAGGCTATCCTTACCGCTCCCCGATTGCCACCGGCACGGGAAAACGGCCTATTGCAGGGACGCGGCCTCAAGCCCGTCGACCGAGGCCGTTTCGGTGTCGCGTTCCTCGGGAACTTCGCCCGCGACGGCGGAACCGCCGATAAGTTGGCCGACAAGTGCGAAGGCGCGGCCGAAGAGCTCGTTGGCCGGATGTGTCGCCGAGCGGGACGCCGCCCGAAGGTCGATGTCCTCGCTCTCGTCCGGCAGGAACTTCCAGCCGACGACCCGCACCTTCCGCTCCTCGGGTGTCAGTTCCCGCGCTTGCGAAAGGGTGGCCGCGGCAGCTATGCGCCCGGCCGTGGCGAGCGGCATGCCGTGCTCGCGATCGGCATAGGCCTCCCAGTCGGAGATCGGCCGTGGCGTGGGAACGGGCGTGCCACCGCTGACACCCTGCGTCGCCTCGTCCACGCGCAACGCCGGATCCCTCGGTCCGGCGGGCTCGGCCCGGACAAGGACGCGACGGCCGGAAAACGGACGCTCGTAAGAAGACTTCACCAGCCGACGGTATGGATGGTCGCACCTGTTGGCATGATAGGCCGAGGTCAGGCGCTCCCACTCGCCGTCAAGCGGATGGTCGATGGCGGGCAGCGCATCGATGCGCGCCTCCAGTTGCGCGCACAGGCGGGCCAGTGCCGACGACGCCGAAGCCGTTGGCACCATCGCGGCGGACATTCCAAGCACAAGGGCAGCCAGGGCAAATTTTGACAACGTCGCCTCCCCACGCGCCGACACCGCCGACACGCATTGCATTCTCGTTCTGGTATCTCTTGACCCGGCATATCGGCCGGTTGACTTCAGGAATGCGCCACGCTGGCGACGGTTCCCGTCACGCCTGTTCGCGCTTCCAGATCGTGCCTTGCGCGGTCGCGCACAGACGCTCGTTCCCTTCCGGATCGACCGCGAAGACATCGCAATGGCACACCGCCTGCCGCTTGCCGGAACCGGTCACGCGCGACCGCGCGATCAGCCGCGTTCCCTTGGCGGGGCGCAGATAGTTGATCTTGAACTCCAGCGTCAGCGAATCGCCGAGAACCGATCCGCCGGCATAGGTCAGCGCGTTGTCGGCCAGGTATGAAACGACACCGCCATGCGCGAAACCATGCTGCTGGAGCAGGTCGGGGCGAAGGTCGAGCGCCAGTTCGGCGCTGCCGGGCTGGAACGACACCAGTTCAGCCCCGAGCAGCGTGCTGAAGGGCTGGGCGGCCAGCACTTCGCGGCCGAACTTCAGAAGATCCGACATCGCCTCTCTCCTAGCGGTCCGGCCCCAGCGCCATCACGAGCAGCGCGACGATCGTCACCAGCGCCCCGATCGCGACCCATGGCGACGTCCAGCCATGACCGGCGACGCCTTCATAGAGGATCACGAAGCAGGGATTGAGATAGGCATAGGCCAGCACCTTGGAAGCGGGCAGCCGCATCGAGGCAAACTGCACCAGGAAGGTGGTCCCGGCCGTGGTGAAGGTCGCCAGATAGGCGATCGCGATCCAGACGACGGGCGGCAGGGCGGTCCAGTCGGTCGCGGCGATGTCGCGCACGCCCCAGAGCGCGATGGCAAGCCCGGTTCCGGCCAGCGACCAGAGCGTGAAAATCATCACCGGTTCGCCGCGATTGAATTTCCTGACCAGCGGCGCATAGGCCGCGTGGCCGATACAGCCCACGAAGAAAATCGCTTCGCCGGGTCCGACGTCGAAGGCCAGCAAGGCGGCAAGGTCTCCCCGAAAGATCATCCAGACCGCGCCGGTGGCCGCCAGCACCAGGCTGACCAGCACCACGATCCTGGGTACCTGGCCGAGGAACAGCCAGCCGAAGAAGGCGCTCATCAGCGGCATCAGCGTGAAGACCGCGGCGGCCGAGACCGGATCGGTCAGCCTGAGCGCCACGAACATGGTGATGAAGAACAGCGCCATCAGGGCGCCCAGCACGCCGTAGCGCCAGATCGCGCGCGGCGCCTGGATGCCGCCCCTGACGATCAGGGCCGCCGCGCAGGCCATGACCAGTGTGCCGAACAGAAAGCGCGCCGCGTTGATCGCCGCCGGTTCTATATGTGGCGCCGCCAGCGCCCCGATCGTAAAGGAGCCGGCCACGAAGGCCGCGAAGCCGAGCATCGCGAGGTGACCCAGGAACTTCTGTCGCCCGGTCGCGAAAATGGTGTGGTCGGCCCGCGCACGGACCGGCTCGGCGATATCGGTCAAGGTCTCTGATCCCGTGTCGCGCGTTAGCTATCGCGCAAACCGGCGCCGGCCAAGCCGAAACGATGGGGCCAGGCCGGCTTGGGTTCGACGCTCGGCAGCGGGCGGCCGGATCATCGACAGCTTCGACGCTGTCCGGATCGCCCCGCGTCCATCCCTCAGGCGGCTTTCGCTTCGGACCTGACCGGATGGATGGCGCGGAAGCCCACACACAGCCGGTTCCAGGTATTGATCATCGAGACCGCGACCGAGAGTTTGACCAGTTCCTCCTCCTCGAACTGTCCGCGGGCGGTTTCGTAAACCTTGTCGGAGACCGGTCCGTCCGACAGCCGCGTGAGCGTCTCGGTCCACAGGAAGGCGGCGCGTTCCCGCTCACTGAACAGCGGAGACTCGCGCCAGGCGGCCACGAGATGAAGACGTTGTTCGGTCTCGCCGTCCTGGCGTGCCTCGCGCGAATGCATGTCGACGCAGAAGGAGCAGCCATTGATCTGCGACGCGCGCAGCTTCACCAGATGGAGCAGGCTCTTTTCCAAGCCGCATTCGTCGACGGCCTTGTTGAGCCGGAAGACGGGCTGCATGATTTCGGGAGCGGCTTCGTGGAAATTGAGTCGTGGCTTCATGATCCGGTCCTTCCTTTTCGTTCGCCAGGTTGGAGCCGCCTGTTGGCGGCGAGAAACGCGCATGCGGCCGCTGTCGCGCGAGGATCGCCCTCGACGACGAACTCCCGAACGATGTCGGCGATCGACGTTGCCGCCAATGCCGCGCGCCACGCGCGCTCGGCCTTCAACATGGCGGCATTGATCGCGCAGGGCTTGAGGTATGTCGAGGCGGGCAGCTTCAACGGCCCCCGTTGACGTATCTCCGCGCATCGAAACGCCGGCTTCACTCCCTCGATCGCGACCACTACGTCGAGCAGCGTTATCCGCCCGGCGGGTCGGGCAAGCCGGTAGCCGCCGGACGGACCCGACACCGACTCCAGTATGCCGGCATGGGTAAGTGCCTTGAGATGCTTCAGCAGATAGCTCGGCGAGACGCCGTGAAACCCAGCGAGCGCGGACGCGGGCAAGACCGCGTCCGCCTCCAATTGGGCGAGCGCGGTTGCGCAGTGCAGCCCCGCCTCGACACCCTCGCTCAGCCGCATCCGGCTTCTCCTCGATCGTGGATATCAAATATCATGGATACTCCCTATCCACAATTAGCATCGAGACAGCGATTTTACGATCATGCCATCGCCTGACAGGACGGGCATTCCAAAGGCGCGGCGCTACTCCGCCGCGACCTTCGGTGCCATCGGGTTGTTGGGATGCGTTGTCCAGTTCGCGTAGGTCGGCTCGACTTTCCGGCCGGTGCGCTGATCGAGCGTGCCGGCGGCCAGCGCCACCATGTCGATGCAGTCCTCGACAGGGCAGACATTGACGCACAGATTGCAGCCAACGCATTCGGCCTCGATCACCTCGAAATGGCGCACGCCATTGACCGTCGACGTGATCGCCTGGTGCGAGGTGTCCTCGCAGGCGATGTGGCAGCGGCCGCACTTGATGCACAGATCCTGATTGATACGTGCCTTGGTGACGTAGTTCAGATTGAGATACTGCCAGTCGGTGACGTTCGGCGTGGCGCGGCCGACGATGTCGTCGAGCCTGGCGTGGCCCTTTTCGTCCATCCAATTCTTCAGGCCTTCGATCATCTCCTGCACGATCTTGAAGCCGTAGGTCATCGCCGCGGTGCACACCTGGACGTTGCCGGCCCCGAGCGCCATGAATTCGGCCGCGTCGCGCCAGGTCGTGACCCCGCCGATGCCGGAGATCGGCAGGCCGGCCGTCTCGGGGTCGCGCGCGATCTCAGCCACCATGTTGAGCGCGATCGGCTTGACCGCCGGCCCGCAATAGCCGCCATGGCTGCCCTTGCCGTCGATGGACGGCTCGGGGCTGAAACTGTCGAGATCGACGGAAGTGATCGAGGAGACGGTGTTGATCAGCGACACCGCGTCCGCTCCGCCTTTCTTCGCGGCGCGCGCGGGATAGCGGATATCGGTGATGTTGGGCGTCAGCTTGACGATGACGGGCATGCGCGTGTTCTGCTTGCACCAGCGCGCCACCATCTCGATATATTCGGGCACCTGGCCAACGGCCGAGCCCATGCCGCGCTCGCTCATGCCGTGCGGGCAGCCGAAATTGAGCTCGATGCCGTCCGCGCCGGTTTCCTCGACCACCGGCAGGATCGCCTTCCAGGCGGCCTCCTCGCAAGGCACCATGATCGAGACCACGACCGCGCGGTCCGGCCAGTCCCTCTTGATCTGCTTGATCTCGCGAAGATTGGTTTGCAGATCGCGGTCGGTTATCAGCTCGATATTGTTCAGCCCGAGCAGCCGCCTGTCCGCTCCCCAGATCGCGCCATAGCGGGGACCGTTGACATTGACGATCGGCGGCCCTTCCTCGCCCAGCGTCTTCCAGACGACGCCGCCCCAGCCGGCCTTGAAGGCGCGCTCGACATTATAGGCCTTGTCGGTCGGCGGCGCGGACGCCAGCCAGAACGGATTGGGCGACTTGATGCCGACGAAATCGTTGCGGATGTCAGCCATGCTCATGCCCTCCCGTTCGAGGTCAAGCTGCGATGAATGCTTTGTGCCGCGTCGCGGCCGGCCGCGACGGCCGAGACGGTCAGGTCCTCGCGCGCGTCGACCACGCAGTCGCCGCCGGCCCAGACCTTGTCGAGCGAAGTGCGGCCCTCCGCGTCGATCCTGATGCGGCCATTCTCCAGCGCGATAGACGGACCGGACCCGTTGAGCACGCTCGGCTCGAAGCTCTGACCGATAGCCTTGAACACCTGATCGGCCGGCAGGCGCAGAATCTCGCCGGTTCCCTTGAGCCGGTCGCCGTCGAGCGCGGTATATTCGAGTTCGATCGCGACCACCTTGCCGCCTTCGGAAACGACCCGCTTCGGCTGCAGCCAGTGGCGGATGGCGACCCCGTTGGCGGCGGCGAGATCCTGCTCATATTCCGACGCGTTCATGTGCTCGGGTCCGCGCCGGTAGCAGATCGTCACCTCTTCGGCGCCAAGCAGCTTGGACTGGACGGCGGCATCCACCGCCGTCATGCCGCCGCCGATCACGACAACACGCCGGCCGACCGGCAGCGATGACAGGTCGGACGCCTGCCGCAGCGTGGCGATGAACTCGACGGCGTTCTCCACGCCCTCGGCGTCCTCGCCCTCGGCGCGCAGCGCGTTGACGCCAGCAAGCCCCATCCCCAGGAACACGGCGTCGAAATTCGCGATCAGCTCGGCCAGATGGATGTCGCGGCCGAGCGCCTTGCCGTATTCGATGTCGATGCCGCCGATGGCGGTCACATAGTCGACCTCGGCCTGGGCAAAGCCGCCGGGCGTCTTGTAGGCCGCGATCCCATATTCGTTGAGGCCGCCCGGCTTGGGCCTCGCCTCATAGATGGTGACATCATGACCGTGCACGGCCAAGCCGTGAGCGCAGGCGAGGCCGGCAGGTCCCGCCCCGACGATCGCGATCTTCTTTCCAGTCGGCGCGGCACGCTGATAGAACTGCCTGCCCTGCTCCATCGCCACGTCGGTCGCGTAGCGCTGAAGACGTCCGATCTGGACCGGCTTGCCCTCGGCCGCCTCGCGCACGCAGGCTTCCTCGCACAGCGTTTCGGTCGGGCAGACGCGGGCGCACATGCCGCCCAGGATGTTCTGGTCGAAGATGGTCTTGGCCGAGCCGAGCGGATTGCCGGTCGCGATCTGGCGAATGAAGAGCGGAATGTCGATCTGCGTCGGACACGCCTGCATGCAGGGGGCGTCGTAGCAGAAATAGCAGCGGTCGGCCTCGACCAGCGCCTCGTGGCGGTCGAGCGGCGGATGCAGGTCCGCGAAATTCTGCTCATAGTCTGCGGACGGAAGCCGACCGGCAACGATCCCGTCCCTGAACTGACCTTCGGCCATCAAGGTTCCCCTTGTTCTTGTTGCTTGGGGAAACGCTACCACATCCTGTTTTTTTATCAATCGGTCAAAATTGCGCCGACGCCGTCAAGTCGCGGATAATACTTGACTATTCTTATCATCTTATTGCGACCGCCACCGCTTGCCGTTGCGCACGCCACGCGGCAGGGTGGCACGGCACCGGGAGGAGAAACACATGCCAAAAGCCCTTTACGAGAAACGCGGCCAGATCGCCTATGTCACCTTCAATCGCCCCGAGGCTATGAACGCGATCGACAAGGAGATGCACGAACTGCTTTGGGAAATCTGGGCGGATTTCCGCGACGACGACGCGGTCCAGGTCGCCATTGTCACCGGCGCAGGCGACGAGGCCTTCTGCGCCGGGGCCGACCTCAAGACCCACCTGCCCTACTGGGTCGAAAATGCCGACGCGATGCTGCCGAGGAAGAAGATCGCCGACGGGCTGGGCGGCATTACGCGGGGCCTGCACCGCATCTACAAGCCGATCATCGCCGCGGTGAACGGCTGGGCGCTCGCCGGCGGGCTGGAGAACGCGCTCGCCTGCGATATCCGCATCGCGTCGGAACGCGCGCAATTCGGCTCCTTCGAGGTGCGCCGCGGCTTCCACCATGGCGATGGCGGCATCGTGCGGCTGGTCAATATCGGCGGCGCGGGCCTGGCGCTGGAAATGCTGCTCACCGGCGAGCCGATCGACGCCGAACGCGCCCGGCAGGCCAACATGGTCTCGAAGGTCGTGCCGCACGACAGGCTGATGGAGGAAGCCGAGAAAGTGGCCGCCCAGATCCTGCGCAACGACCAATGGGCCGTGCGGTCGGCCAAGGAAACGATCATGAACGTGATCGGCCGGCCCCTAGACGATCAGCTCGCCTATGAGGCCTTCACCGGCTATTCCGGCGCGGCGAACGGCCCGGTGCGGCAGCTTCTCGGCCGCTTCTATGACAAGACGGACGAAGGGCGGGCGGGGAGGAATGCGGGCGAAAGCGGCTGATCAGGTCCCACGCAGATCGGTATTCGAAAAGTCGTTGCCCTTGTAGAGGAGTGGCACACCCAGCCTGTCAGCCATTGCGTAGGAAAAGCAGTCGCCGAAGTTCAGGGCTGCCGGGTGGCCGGTGCCCTTGCCGTATCTCGCATAGGCCTCGACGACGTTGTCGTACAGTTCGGCTTCGATACCGATCATCTCCACTCCTGTAGCTCTCAGAAAATCCGGCACGAGCCTGGCGGCGAGTGCACGATTGCCGATCACCCTGCCAACCGAAAGCGCCGCTTCGAACGCGTTCACTATGGTCGTGACAGGCCTTTCCGCGGCATCAAGACGTTCCGCCAGTTCGAGTGCGTCCGGCTCTTCAAGGATGATGGCAACGATAGCCGATGTCTCGACGAGCATCAGCCTTCCTCGCCCCACATCTCGTCCATGAAGGCCTTGTCCTCCTCAGCCGAAAACGCCCTGCCTTGCCGCGCTTCGCGCACCTGCTCGAGGATCGGTTCGATCTTGCGCAGCAACGCCTCGCCGCCTTGCTTTTCCTTCTGCTCCGCCTCCCTAATCGCCAGCTTGATCGCCGCCGTTAGGCCGACCCCGCGCCGTCGCGCGAACTCACGCAGCATCCGATCCGTTTCCTTGTCCTGCACGTGAATAGCCATTGCCGGGCCCGTCTTTGTACAAAGCATATTCTAGTATGTACAAAGTCGGAGGACAAGCGACGCGCCTGCTTCGTTCAAAGAGCCTCGTAGGGCGCCGCTGCATCCTCATAGCCGTATCGAATCGGCACCGGCGTGAGCGGCGACCAGGCCTCCACGGTTTCGCCGGCCATCAGACGACATGCGGCGTCGGTGGTGACGACTGCGCCGCCATAGAGGCGGTTGGCGAGGTTGAGGATGCCGATTTGGTGCATGGCCACGGAACCGCTGCCGCAGGCATCCTTGACCAGGAGCACGCGAAAGTCGCGCTTCAATGCATCCTTGACCGTCGCGTCCACGCAGGCCTCCGTCCAGACGCCGGCGATTACCAGCCATTCGATGCCGGCCCCCGACAATTCGTCCCCAAATCCCGAGCCGAAGGCGCTGGCCTCGGTCTTCACGATCAGCCGCTCGTCCGCGACGGGCGCCACCTCGGGACAGATCGCCGACAGCGGATCGTCCTTGTCGGAAAAGGCGGAACGCCCGTCCTCCAGCCGTGGATGATAGCGCCGCGTCGTCTCGGCGGCGGGGTCGACCACATAGGCGAAATGGTAAAGTGATAGATCGGCTGCGCGCGCCGCCGCCTGCAGACGCGCGACATTAGCGAGAACCTGGTCGAAGCCAACCGCCAGCAGCCGCCTGTCATGCCGGTGCTCTTCCTGCAGGTCGATGAACAGCGCCGCGGTCCGGTCCAACGGCAACGAGACCTGAACCCGGTTAGCGGCCAGCACTTCCTTCATCCGCGCAACCGCTCATATCCGGCGTCGAACAGCGGTTCCCTTTGCACCCGCGCGCCATGCCGCCTGCCGAGAAGCTCGATCTCGAAGCCTTCGGCTTCTTCGGCGATCTCCCGCAGCACATAGCCCAGCGCGACCGACTTCGTCGCATTGTGGGCATAACCGCCCGATGTCACCCAGCCGACGACCGTGCCGTCGTGCCAGATCGCCTCGTCTCCGATCACGTCGGCATCCGTCGCCTCCACGAGGAAGGTCCGTAGACGATACTTTCCGCCCTCCGCCTTCTGCGCCGTAGCCGCTGCCTTGCCGATGAAATCGGCCGGTTTGTTAAAAGCGACGAAGCGGTCCAGGCCCGCCTCGACGGGACCGTAGACGGGCCGGTACTCGCGCGCCCAGGAACCGTAGCCCTTTTCCAGCCTGAGCGCATTCAGCGCCCGCGACCCGAACAGCCCGATCCCGAACGCCTTGCCCGCCGCCATCAGCAGTTGGAACACGTGGCGCTGATATTCCGGCGCCATCCAGATCTCGTAGCCGAGATCGCCGGTATAGCTGACGCGTCCGACGATGCAGGGTGCCATGCCGATGTCCACGCGTCGGATCGACATGAAGGGGAAAGCGGCGTTGGAAACGTCTTCGCGGCTCACCTTCGCCAGGAGGTCACGGGAATTGGGGCCGGCGATTGAAAGGCCAACCAGAGACAGGCCCAGCGCTTCGACCTTCACCGAAGCCTCTTGGGGTAAGTGACTCTCGAACCAGCGCATATGGTGCTCTTCGGCGATGCCGGAGCCGAAGATGAGCCACTCTTCGCGTCCGGATTTGGCCAGCGTGAAATCGCCAATCAGCTTGCCGTCGTCCTTCAGCATCGGCGCCAGCGTCATGCGCTCCTCGGCCGGCAGCCGGCAGGCCAGCATGCGGTCGAGCCATTCGGCCGCGCCGTCCCCCGTCACCCGGTATTTGGCGAAACTGGAAATCTCCGACAGACCGACCCGCTCGCGCACGGTCTCCACTTCCCTGCCGACATGCTCGAAGTCGGTTGAACGCCGCCAGGAGAACTCGTCCCTGACGCCTTCGGGCGCGAACCACAGCGGCACTTCCAGCCCATTGGCAACGCCGAACTGCGCGCCCTCGGCGGCGAGCAGGTCATATATCGGCGTTGTGCGCAGCCCCCTGCCCGCCGGCAGTTCCTCGTTGGGGAAGCGGATCGAGAAGCGGCGCGAATAGTTCTCGCGCACCTTGGCGTTGGTGTAGGCCATCGTTGCCCAGTCGCCGTAGCGAGCGACATCCATCGCCCAGATGTCGAAGCCAGGATCACCGTCAATCATCCAGTTCGACAGGGTAAGCCCGACGCCGCCGCCCTGGGAGAAACCGGCCATCACGCCGCAGGCAACCCAGAAGCCCGGCAGGCCGCGCACCGGCCCGACCAGCGGATTGCCGTCCGGGGCGAAGGTGAACGGCCCATTGATGATCTGCTTGATGCCAGTGTTCTGGAATGCCGGGAAATGCCGGAACCCGACCTCCAGCGAGGGAGCGATGCGATCGAGGTCCGGCTCCAGGAGTTCGTGGCCGAAATTCCACGGCGTCTCGCGTTCCGACCACGGCTTGCCGGCCTTCTCATAGGTACCCATCAGCATGCCGCCGCGTTCCTGGCGCAGGTAGAGTTCGCCGTCGAAGTCGACCGCGTGGATGACCTCCTTGCCGGTCGTGCGGTTGACCTCGGCCACCTCAGGCATGTCCTCGGTGATGAGATACATGTGCTCCATGGCAAGCACGGGCAGTTCCAGCCCGACCATGCGTCCGACCTCGCGCGCCCACAGGCCGCTTGCGTTCACCACATGCTCGGCCACGACCTCACCCTGGTTCGTGACCACGCGCCACAGCCCGTCCTCGCGCCGCACGATATCCTCGACCCTGGTGAAGCGGTGGACCTCGGCGCCCAGCTTGCGCGCGCCCTTGGCATAGGCATGCGTGACACCGGATGGATCAAGATGCCCGTCCTCGGCATTGCGCACCGCGCCGACGAACTGGGTCGGGTCGAGGAGCGGCATCAGGCGATGGGCTTCCTCGGCCGAAATTTCCTCCAAGTCGAGGCCGAGATAGCGGCCCTTGGCGACCACGCCGCGCAGCCAGTCCATCCGCGCTTCCGTGGCGGCCAGGAGCACGCCCCCGGTGACATGCACGCCGGTCGCCTGGCCCGACAGGTCCTCGATCTCCTTGTAGAGCTCGATCGTGTATTTCTGAAGCTTGGCGACGTTAGGATCGCCATTGATCGTATGCATGCCGCCGGCCGCATGCCAGGTCGAGCCAGACGTCAGCTCGTCGCGCTCCAGAAGCATCACGTCGGTCCAGCCGGCGCGCGCCAGATGATAGAGCACTGAGGCGCCGACGACACCTCCGCCGATGACGACCACGCGGGCATGCGATTTCATGGATGTTCTCGATATGTCAATGAGTTGGCAGAGATTGGAGAATCGAACTGGCAGGCTGTTGAATCGGCAGCTAAACGAGCTGAATCAAAGCCTGAGGCGAAAGGTCGGCATCCCCTCTGGCCCGCCGACGATGACGATCACGGCTCGCCCCCACCGATCTCTTCCTTGCGTTTCACGACATAGGCGTCCAGTTCCTCACGAATGGCTTCGTCCAGCGCCGGCTGTTCGTATTCCTCAAGCGCCTTCTTCCAGACACGCGTCGCACGCCGTGTCGCGTCGAGGCCGCCGGCCTCCTGCCAGCTTTCGTAGTTCTGCCAGTTGGACAAAAGCGGCTGGTAAAAGGCGGTCGAATAGCGCTCCAGCGTGTGCGCATCCCCGAAGAAATGCCCGCCGGTCGGCACGCGCCTAAGCGCGTCGAGCGCCAGTTCGTCCTCGTCGACCGTGATAGGCTTCAGGAATTCCGTCACGTGCTGGATCATCTCGACATCCATCACGAATTTCTCGTAGCTCGCGGTAAGCCCGCCCTCCTGCCAGCCGGCCGCGTGGTAGATCAGGTTGCCGTGGCCGAGCACGGCGCCCCACAGCGCCATCATCGTCTCCCATGCGCCCTGCGCGTCGGCGGCGTTGGAGGCCGAGCCCGGCGTGGTGCGATAGGGCAGCCGGTAGCGCCGCGCCAACTGTCCCGAAGCGATATTGGCCCTTGCATTCTCCGGCGTGCCGAAGGCAGGCGCGCCCGAGCGCATGTCGACATTGGAGGTGAAGGCGCCGTAGATGACCGGCGTGCCCGGCCGGACGAGCTGCGCGAGCACGATGCCGAACAGCGCCTCGGCGTTCTGCTGCGCCAGCGCGCCGGCGAGCGTCACCGGGCTCATCGCCCCCATCAGCGTGAACGGCGTGACGCAGACCGGCTGGCCGTGCTCGGCCATCGTCATCAGCCCTTCCGCCATCTCGCCGTCGAAGCGCCGCGGCGAGTTGACCGAGATGATCGTGGTGACGCCGGGACTCTTCGCCATCTCGTCGAGCGAGATGCCCCGCGCGATCGCCATCATGCGGATGCCGTCGAGCGCCCTGTCCCGGCCGATCGCCGAGACGTGGAAACTCTTGTCGGTCTCGACAAGATTGGCGCGATAGGTGTCAAGGTGGCGATTGTTGGCCGGCAGCTCCATCGGCGCGCAGACCTGGTTGCCGAGCATGGTGATGCAGTTGAAATGCTGCGCCAGCCGCACGAGGTCGCGATAGTCGCCCATGTTTCCAGCGCGCCGGCCCCGCTCGCAATCGTGAACGTTGGGCGGACCCGCGACCAGCGTGAAGTTGATCCTGTCGCCGCCAAGCCTGACGACGCGTTCGGGATTGCGCGGCGTGAGATCGAAGGAAGCGGGCGTGGTCGCGATCGTTTCGGACACCATCTCCCTGTCGAGACGGACCGTCTGCCTTTCACGATCGACCGTGGCACCCGCCCGGACGAACAGGTCGAGCGCCCTGCCATTCATCACCTCGATGCCGAACTCTTCCAGGATGCGCATCGACGCATCGTGGATCGCCTCGACCTGATCGGCCGACAGAAGTTCCATCGGCGGATAAGGATTGCGCACCATGCGCGCGGGAAGCTGCGGCAGCAGATCGGGTTTGTCGGCTTGCGTGCGCCTTGAGGAGCGGCGGCGTCTCGGTTCCGCGTTCATGCCCTCGAAGGGACAGGAACATGGGGCGCGGCACTATCGGGAATGCGCCCCATTCGGACGGATTTTTATAACCAGCGCCATTGCCCCCACCATCATGGCGACTATTCCGACAGTATGTGTCGGATTTGTCGTATTCGATCTCTCGGCATCACGGTTAACACGGCAGCCAAGATTCCCTTGACTCTTTTGCGATACCGCTTGCGACATGGATCTGTCGCATTCGATTAAAATGTTCACGGTGGTCGCGCTTCTGGGCGTGTCGGCGTGCGCTTCGCAGCCGTCGCAGATCAATGATGTCTGCGCGGTCTTCAGCCAGCGTGACGGCTGGATCAACAACTGGCAGTCAGCCGCCAGGCGGGCCGAAAGCAGGCACGGCGTGCCGATGCACATCCTGATGGCGACCGTGCGCAAGGAATCCGGCTTCAACGCCCATGCCCGCCCGCCGCGCAACAAGCTGTTCGGCGTCGTCCCATGGAAGCGGAAGTCAAGCGCCTACGGCTATTCGCAGGCGCTCGATGGCACATGGTCGGAATATCGGCGCGAAACGGGTAATCTCACCGCGCGCCGCACTAATTTCGCCGACGCCGTCGATTTCGTCGGCTGGTATCACCGCAAATCGTCGGAGACGCTCGGCATCGCGCGCGACGACGCCTACCATCTCTATCTGGCCTATTACTCGGGACCCGCCGGCTACAAGCGCGGTTCCTGGCGCGGCAATGCGAGCCTGCAGAACTACGCGCGCCAGACAGCGCAGATGGCCGACCGCTACGCCACACAGATGCAGCAGTGCGCCAATAATTGAGGCGAAGCGCCCGGGCTGTTGCTGCTTCCTAACCGGTCCGCCGGCACGGACGCTCAGCCCGGTGTGCCGCTCAACCGTTCGCGCATATATGTCGAACGATGGAGATAGAGGATAATCCCCGCATAGGCGGCATATTCGAGCGCCATCGCGGCGAAGCGCCACTCACTCTCGAGAGTGAAGAAGGTCTGCCAAGCGCAAATGGCGGCCATGACGAGATACCAGCCGGTCATCACCTCGCGCAGGCGAGGCCAGCGCCGCGCAAAACCGAAGAGGAATGTCAGCGCCGCGCCCGCCACGACCAACCATTGCAGCAGCAGCATCGCATTGGAAAATAGAGGATTGCTGATCGGCGGCCACGGCGTGTCGATCCACGCCATTTCGACCAGGCCGGCGGCCGCCCAGGCGAGCAGCACCGCATGGGTAAGCACAAGCAAGCCGGCGACCAGACGATCGGCCGTGCCGGGTAACGTGACATCCTGCCTTCGCGCGTCAGACCGCATCGACCCTCCGCCCGACCCGACGGGCCCGCTCCTGCCGTTACCGCGGCTTCCTGCCGAACACTCTCTCATATTCGGCCGATCCGCCCTTGGCGAGCGCCTTGGCCTGCCTCACCCAGTCGTCACGTTCGATACGGCCCCTGAACCTCAAATAGCCGTCGACCCATTCACGTTCGGCCTTCTTCCAGGCCGCGACCTGAGCGTAGGTGTAGATGCCGAGATCGTTCAGCGTGCGCTCGATCCTCGGCCCGACGCCCGAGATCAGCTTGAGATCGTCCGGACTGGCGGGCCGCTCGATCCCGGCCGGACGCGTTCCGGAGGGAGCGCCGTTTCGGGCGCCGATCGCGGCCTTGGCAACCCCGGTCGAAGGGGCGACATTGCCGGCGGGCGGCATGTGACCCTTGCGGCCCTTGCGTTTGGCTTCCTCCTTCGCGGTACCGACCAAACCGGGCTTCACTTCGGCACTGGCGGCCTGCCGGCCTTCGCCCGCCTCGGTCAGCGACTTTTCCGGCGCCGAATCGCCAGGCCGGCTAGTCATCTTCTTCGATGCGCGGATGCGTCGGTCAGGCGCTTCTTCCGCTTCAGCCGGCGTCACGGTCTCGCCGCGACGCGATCCCTGAACGGCGCCGCGCTCCCGTCCCGGCGTTTGGCGTGGCGCGGCCGGATCGGCGACGGTCGCCGGGTCGTCGTGATGTCCCGGCTCGAAGGAAATCACCGGCTCCATCGTTGCGAGTTGCTCATCATCCAGCCAGCAAAGCGAATAGTGGCCCTCGCCGATCTTCCGGTGCGGCGGCACTTCGGTCTCGCATTTGTTGTCCGGCACGAACTTCTTCCAGCGGCAGCGGGTCTGGAAGGGGCAACCAGACGGCGGGTTCATCGCCGAGGGTATGTCGCCCTCCAGCACGATGTGCTTCTTCACCACCGACGTATCGGCGATCGGGATCGCCGATAGCAGCGCCTCCGTGTAGGGGTGATAGGGCGGCGAGAATATCTGGTCGGTCGTGCCTTGCTCGACGATGTAGCCAAGATACATGACCACCACCCGGTCGGCGAGATAGCGCACGACCGACAGGTCGTGGCTGATGAACAGCATCGTCGTGCGGTTCTCGCGCTGGATGTCCATCAGGAGCTCGGTCACAGCTGCCTGGACGGACACGTCCAGCGCAGAAACCGGCTCGTCGGCCACCACCACCTTGGCCTGCCCGGCGAAGGCGCGCGCCACGCCGATGCGCTGCTTCTGCCCGCCCGAGAGCTGGCGCGGCATGCGCGTCGCGAAGGCGCGCGGCAGCTTCACCAGGTCGAGCAGCTCGTACATGCGCTTCTCGCGCTCGGCGACCGTTTTGCCGATCTTGAACTTTTCCAGCGTGCGGATGATCTGGGAACCGACCGAATGGCTTGGGTTCAGCGTATCGAACGGATTCTGGAACACCATCTGGATCGACGAGATCGTATCGACGTCGCGTCCCTCGATCGGCGTGGACTCGATGTTCTTGTTGCCAAGCGTGACCTTGCCCTCGGTGGCGGTTTCCAGCCCCAGCAGCACTTTGGCCAGCGTTGACTTGCCGCAGCCGGATTCTCCAACGATGGCGATCGTCTCGCTTTCGCGCGCCTCGAAGCTGATCGTCTCGTTGGCCTTGACGGTGCGGCTCTCGCCGCCGCCGAAGATCGCGTTCGCCGCGACGTGGTAGTATTTCTTCAGATTGTCGATCTGCAGCATCGGAGCACCGGGTTTTACGGCCTCCTTCCGCGTCTTGGCGCCTTCTGGCAGTGCCGTCCAGTCGATGTCGTTGAAGCGCACGCAGCGGCTGAAATGCCGATCGTGGCCCTCCACCTCGATCATCGGAATGTCGCCGGCATCGCACAGGCCCGGCTTGAAGTGGTGGCAGCGCGGTCCGAAATTGCAGCCCTTCGGCCTCTCCTGCGGCAGCGGAAGCTGGCCGGGGATCGCGATCAGCGGCCGTGCGTTCTTGTCGGCGCCCGGCAGCGGGATCGAGCGGAACAGCCCCTGCGTATAGGGGTGACGCATATGGTCGAAGACGTCCTTGATATCGCCGGTCTCGACCGCCTCGCCCGAATACATCACCGTGATGCGGTCGCAGGTCTCCAGGATGAGCCCCAGATTATGCGACACGAAAATCATCGACGTGCCGAACTCCTTGCCGAGCCCCTTCACGAGCTCGACGATGCCGGCCTCCACCGTCACGTCGAGAGCCGTGGTCGGCTCGTCGAGCAGCAGGAGCGCTGGCTTGGACAGAAGCGCCATGGCGATGACGATGCGCTGCTGCTGGCCGCCCGAGAGCTGGTGCGGATAGGAGCGCATCATGCGCTCGGGATCGGGCAGGCGCACGGCTCGGACCATTTCCAGCGCGCGGTTCCAGGCCTCTTCCTTCGAGGTCTTGTCGTGCAGGATCGGCACTTCCATGAGCTGCTGGCCGACCTTCATGGCCGGGTTGAGGCTCGCCATCGGCTCCTGGTAGATCATGGCGATCTCATTGCCGCGGATGGAGCGCAGCTCCGCCTCGGTCAGTTCGCCCATGTCCCGACCCTTGAACTTGATGCGGCCGCCGACGATCTGGCCGACGTTCGACAGGTCGCGCATGACACCGAGCGACACGGTCGACTTACCGCAGCCGGATTCGCCGACGATCCCCATCGCCTCGCCCGGCATGACGGTGCAGGAAAAGTCCATCACCGCCGGTATCTCGCCCTTGCGGGTGAAGAACGAGATGAACAGGTTCTCGATCTCGAGGATCGGTTCGGCGTTTTCGACGTGCGTTGCTTTGACGGCTTCGTTCATCGGGTCAGCCTCAGTCCTTGAGGGATTGTTCGCGAAGCGCGTCGGCCAGCAGGTTGAGGCCGAGCACGAACGACATGAGCGCGATCACCGGCGGCAGGGCCGGATGCACGAAGGCCCTGAGCAGGCGGCTGGATTCCTTGATCGCCGTGCCCCAGTCAGGGCTCTCGGGCGCCAGCCCCAGACCGAAATAGCCGAGCGTGCCGAGCAGGATGGTCGTGTAGCCGATGCGCAGGCAAACATCGACGATCAGCGGTCCGCGCGCGTTGGGCAGCACTTCCCACAGCATGATGTACCAGGGATTCTCGCCGCGGGTCTGGGCCGCGGCGACATAGTCCCGCGTCTTGATGTCCATCACCAGCCCGCGCACGATGCGGAACACGCCGGGCGACGACGCGAACACCACCGCCACGAAGATGTTCAGCTCGTTGGGCCGGATCGAGATGATGCCGAGCGGGTCGGCATTGAAGACGAGCCCGAAATAGATCCAGCCGCCGATCAGCAGCGTCAGCCCGATCTGGATCGCCAGCAACCCCGTTCGGTGTTTGTAGCGCGTGTAGAACAGCGTGCAGAAGAAGATGATCGGAAACAGGAAAAAAACGCCCGCCATCGCATAGGGGATGGGCGTGTCCATGATGCCGGGCGTCACAAGCAGGTAGAACAGCAGGATCACCGGGAAGGCCAGCACCAGATTGGCCAGGAACGACAGCACCGTGTCGATCCTGCCGCCGTAATAACCGGCCGGAAGGCCGAGCGTGGTGCCGACCATCAGCGCGAACAGCGTCGCGGCTGGCGCGATGATCAGCACGATCTGGCTGCCATAGACCATCCGGCTGAAGATATCGCGCGCCAGCCTGTCGCCTCCGAACAGGAACACCTTTCCCGTGCTGGGCTCGATCGCGCCCGGCAGCGCGTCCTTCATGACGAAGATCTGCGCCAGCGGATTGAAGGGCGAGATCGTCTGGGCGAAGATGGCGGTGAACATCCAGAACAGGCAGATCGTGACACCCGCGATGCCGACGCCGGTGTCGAAGAGGTGGCCGTAGAGGCCGAGCTTCGGCTTGAAGGCGAAGCTCAGTCCCAGCACGATCGCGAGCGCCAGCCATACGGGCCAGAACCGGGCGACCACGCCGAGCAGGACCTGGAAGCCCCCCACATATTCCACTCCCATGCGTCTCGTCCCCCGAACCTAGCTGACGCGAATGCGCGGATTGAGATAGGCGTATCCCACATCCGAGATGAGCTGCGTGGTGAGCACCACGAACACCGAGACCAGCGAGCAGGCCAGCAGCAGGTCGATGTCGTTGTTACCCGCCGCCTCGACGAGCGTGTAGCCGAAGCCCTGGTAGCGGAACATCACCTCCACGATGACGACGCCGGTCAGGAGCCACGGAAACTGCAGCATGATGACCGTGAACGGCGCGATCAGCGCGTTTCTGAGCGCATGCTTGATGACCACCGCGTTGAAGGCGAGCCCCTTGAGCCGGGCCGTGCGGATATATTGCTGCGTCATCACCTCGACCATCGAGGCGCGCGTCATGCGCGCAATGTAGCCGATGCCGTAGATGGCCATCGTCATGACCGGCAGGGTGAAATTGTAGAAGGTGACGCCCTCGCGGGTGGCGCTGGCCGCGGAGCCGTTGAAGATGCCGAGCCATGACGCGAAGATCACCGTGAAGATGACGCCCGAGACATATTCGGGGGTCGCCGTCGTGGTGATCGAGGCGACCGAAAGACCTCTGTCCGTTCGGGTGCCCTCGCGCATGCCGGCCAGCACCCCGATCAGCAGCGCCACCGGCACCATCACGGCCATGACCCAGAACATCAGGATCCCCGTCGCGCCAAGCGCCGGGAAAAGCTTGTTGGCGACCGTGGTGTTGAACTTGGTCGAACAGCCGAAATTGCCTTGCAGGATGCCGCCATAGTAGGGCTCGGCCGGCTGCGGGCAAACGCCGAACCGGGCCTGCACCCGGCCGGATTCATCGACGACGGGTTCGATCGGCACGACACCGAGCCAGCGGCCGTAGCGGATGAAGAAATTGTCGCGGTAGCCGTTGCGGACGAGCCAGCTTTCGATGTGTTCGTCGGACGAACGCATGTCGAGCTGGCTGATCGCCAGCTTGCGCAGGTTGGGCTCCAGATTGACCATGAAGAAGACGACCAGCGTCAGGCACAGCATGGTCAACACCATGGTGCCCAGGCGTCGCCCGATGAATCCGATCATTATCGTCCCCTGCCGATCAGGTTGGGGAGGACGTCCCGGGCCGGGCGCCTGCATGCGGGAACGACGCCTTGATCCGCGACCGGACCGGTCGCGGAAGCCTGTCGACTTGGTGTCGCCGGTGGATGTCCGGCCTCATTGTTCCCTCTGCAGGTCCCGTCCCGGGCGCTCCCGGATACGAGGCGGGGGCGTGTGCCGCCCCCGTCTCCTGTCTTTTTATGTGTCGAGCCAGACCTTGCCGAAGTCATGCTCAAAGGTCGGATGCATCTCGAAATTCATCACCTCGGGCGCATGGTGATTGTAGAGCTTGCGCCAGTAAGGCTGGATGATGATGCCGGCATCGCGCAGATGAGTCTCGATCTTCTCCATCAACGCCTTGCGCTCCTCGGCGTCGGCGATGGTCAGCGCTTCGTTGACGAGCCCGTCGAACTCCTCGTTCGAGTAGCCGGCCTCGTTCCAGGCCTCGCCGGTGCGGTAGGCGATGGAAATGACCTGGATACCCAGCGGCCGCATGTTCCAGTTGGTCATGGAATAGGGATACTTGGTCCAGTCGTTCCAGAAGGTCGATCCGGGAAGAACCGTACGCTTCACCTTGATCCCGGCCTCGCGGATCTGGGCGGCGATCGCGTCGCCGGTGTTCTTGTGCCAGTCCTCGTCGACCGTGATGAGCTCGTGCTCGTAATCCATCTGGCCGGCTTCTTCCATCAGGGCCTTGGCCTGCTCCATGTCGCGCTCGGCCGGGCCGATGTCGACATATTCGGGATGGATCGGCGCGACATGATGGTTGGCCGCGACTTCACCTGCGTTGCCGTAGCCGAGACCGAGCACCTGGGCATTGTCGACGGCGAGCTGAAGCGCCTTGCGCACCTTCTGGTCGTCATAGGGCGGGTTGTTGACGTTGGTGCGCGCGACGATAGTCGCGGCCGTGACAGCCTCCGACGTCTCCATGCCGACGCCTTCGAGAATCGCCACGAAATCGGCCGAGGTCTCGTGGTTGCAATGCACCTCGCCGGCCTCGAAGGCCGAGACCATCGCCGACGGGTCGGTGCCGTAGTCGATGAATTCGACACCGTCGAGATAGGCTTCGCCGTTCCACCAGGAGCCGTTCTCGCGGCGCTTGTACACCACGCTCTGGCCGACGTCGTAGGAGACCAGTTCGAACGGGCCGGTGCCGATCGGATTGTTGACGAAATTGGCGCCGGTCTCGTCGAAGGACCGGTGCACGACAAGCGCCGGATAGTCGGTCAGGTTGGGGATGAGCGCGATGTCGGGCTTGGTCAGCATCAGCTTGACCGTCATGTCGTCGACCTTTTCGATCGAGCCTTCGCGCAGCTTGCCATTCTCGACCAGCGATCCGAGGCGGCCCGGCATTGAATTGCCTTCGGCCGAAGCGTCCGCCCAGCGCGTGAAGTTGAAGATCACGTCGTCGGCATTGAAGGTATCGCCGTTCGTCCAAGTCACGCCTTCGCGCACATGCAGCACATATTCAGTGGCGTCGTCGTTCACTTCCCAGCTTTCGAGCAGGTAGGGCTCGATCATGTAATCATGCGTGTACTTGACCAGCGGCTCGAGCGACTGGCGCATCGCGTTGGCGATCTCGGACCAGTCGGCGGTACGCGGATCCTTGGGATCCTTGATCCACATGGCGACCTTGAGCACGCCGCCCTTCTTGGGCTCCTGCGCCAGCGCGCGCGTGGGCGCGGCAAGCCCGATCATCGAATAGGCCATGGCGGTTGAAGCGCCGAAGACGCTTGCCATGGTCAGGAATTCGCGGCGGTCGATCCCGCCCGCCCGCGTCGCCTCGGCCATCCTTTCGATGTGCGCGGGCACCTTGTCGGACCTGCTCTTGAAGAAACTCATCACCTGCTCCCATTCGCTTTTTGGCGTTCTGACTTAACATTCCGCATCCGGCCCCTGATGTCAAAGAAGCAGACCCGCGGAACCCCGATCCGAAATCTGCAACGGCTTGGCGTCCACAATTTGCGCAAATGCGACAGGAGTGACGCAAAAACGGCAAACGACTGTCAATTGCGCGAAAAAGTCGTGGCGGCGACGTGACAGCGCCTGATCGGTGGGAAACAGGTTCCGTTTCCGTCGCGGCGAAATTCAGTATTCCCGTTCGATGAAGATGCCGCCCTTGGCCTCCCCGTCCTCGGCCGCCTCGCCGCGCAGCTTGATGCCCCGCCCGACATCTAGATCGATCCTGATCTTGCCGGACTCGGAACTGGAGCCCTTCTCGACCGAGAGATAGGTCCGGTCGTTGAGGTATTTGCCGACCGCAACGGAGGTGTCGCCCGTGGCCTCGTCGGTGCGTATGTCCAGATCGTCGACGCCAAGCCTGTCGCGGATCGCGTCGAACAGCGAGGTGCCGCCGCCGACGCCCGCCAGTTGCGCCGCCGCCTCGGCGAGCTGCGCGATTTGCAAGGGAGACAGGTTCGACAGCGACCGTCCGAAGATGAGCTGCGCCAGCACCTCATCCTGAGGCAATGTCGGCGTGGAGGTGAAAGTGAAGCCCGGATCGTTAGCCGGCCCGATCACGCGCACCATGACCTCTACATCGCCGGCATCGGCGGTCGCCGCGAAATCCAGTCGCGGCACCAGCGAGCCGGCAAAGCCGATCGAGCCATCGGTGAAATTCAGGCGCCGTCCGAGAATGGCCAGCCTGCCGCGCCTGAGCGTGAAGGTCCCGACGGCCTGAGGTGAGGAAGCGGGACCCGTCAGGCGCAGCGAGCCGCCCAGTTCGGCGTCGAGCCCGCGGCCACGCACGAAGATCTGCTGCGGCGCCTCGATCTGGAGATCGAAGTTCAACCCGCCGCCCTCACCCGACGATGAGGCGGGACGCAACGCCTCCGCCTGCCGGCGCACGTCCGCCGGCGCGTTGCGGTGGCGCACGTCGATCTGCGACAGCGAACCGGGAAGGCGTTCGGGAACCGTGATGACGGTCCGTCCGAGATTGACGGCCCCCCCCAGCAGCGGTTCGCGCGCGAGCGGGCCGGACACTTCGATCTCGCCGTCGAAGTTGGCCGTGACGAGGCGGCCGTCCACATAGCGGCCTTCAGTGACACTGATCTTGATGTCGGCCGGGAAGCCTGCGGCCGGGTCGATCCCGATCGTGCCCGACGCCGATAGTGCGCCGCCGGACGAGAGCGACCCGGTCAGGGTACGGATGGTGGCGGTCTGCCCCGACAGGCCGAGGTCGATCGTCAGGTCGTTGATTGCGATGCCCGAGCGCGCGTCCACGAAACGCGCGCCGGAGGTCCGGACTCTGCCCGTGACGTTCGGGCTTGAGGCGGTACCCCGCACCGAGACGTCTATGGCCGCAGTTCCCGTCAGCGCGACCCCCTGCTGGGCGAGCCGGCGCGACAGGAAGCCGAACGGCGCCTGCCCCTGGAAGGCGAGGTCGAAGGATGGCCCGCCGGTGATCGTCACCTGCCCGCCGCCGCCAAGATTGAAGCCGGCGCCGTCGCTCGCATTGGCGTCGAAGGAGACCCGTCCCCCGGCGAAGCGCCCGTCGGCCGAGACGGTCAGTGCCCCGAATCCCGCCGACCGGATCTGCGCGGTGGCGGCGTTGTTCCAGTCGAGGTCGAAATCGACCGATGGATCGGAAGTCTGGCCGGTCACACGGGCGGTACCCGACACGGTGCCTTCCGCCCCGAGCCCGGGAGAGAAGGCATTGATGACGGAAGCCGGAAGCGCCGCCAGGCGAATGTCGAGCGACAAGGTTTCGCCGGCGCTGCCGTCGACGGTCGCGCTGCCTCCGCCGACATTCGCCACGAGACCGTCGAGGCGGACCGCGCCGTCCCGATAGACGATCGTCGTGGCGCGGTCGACGCGCATGGCAACGCCCTGAACAGTCGCGTCGGCGGCCGCCAGTTCCACTGTCGCCACGCCGTCAACATAGCGCACGCGACCGCGGGCATTGGCGGGAACGCCGGACACGGTGGCGCTGCCGTCGAAGCCGGTCCAGGCACCGTCCCGGGTCAGGGCGACCGAAACGTTCTCGACGAGCGTTTCGCCCGACGCCACGCGAACGGCACGGATATCGCCCGAGACGGCGGGCGCCTCGACATAGTTCTCGACCGTCGCCTCGATCGCGATCTCCTCGCCGATGACGGCCTCCCGGCGGAAACGCGGGACCGTGGCATCGACGGCGACGGACGGAGTCCCTGCGTCCAGCGAAAAGCGGATCGTGCCGTTGAGCGAACCCTCGATCTCCTGTGCCGCAAGCGCCGCGAGAGGCGCAAGGTCGGGAACGGCGAGTTCGAGCTCGCCGATCGGCAGGAAGCGCTCTTCGTCCAATATGAGGTCGCCGGCGATCCTGTTGTCGCCAACCGCCAGCAAGAGGTTGTCGATGCGCGGCTGCCCATCCGTCGTGGAAAGGCTGCCCGTCCCTTCCACCTGCTGGCCCTCGACCAGCCCCGAGATCGACAGATCGGCGGCAGGCGCCCGCAGGCTGGCCGCGCCCGTCGCCTCGACCCGTAGCGCGGTGATCGCGCGACCGGCCGATATGATCTCGTCGCTGGTCACGGTGAGCGACACGTCCGGTCCCGAGAGCGGACCCGACGCCTCCACCTCGAACGCGATACGACCCGACGCCCGGTCGGAAAGCCGTGCGATGTCGGCCAGCGCGCCTTCGACATTTGCCGTGATCGTCTCCTCACGCAAATCGGCGCTGCCCGTCAGGGTCAGGTCCCCCGAGGCGAGGTCCAGTTCGCTGAGCGCGATCGCACCGTCGCCGCCGCGCTCGACATTCGCCGAAAGCGTTACCCGCTCGCCCAGCACGATGCGCGCGCCTTCCGGAAGCGCATCGGCCGCGACATCGGCCGCGATGCGCGCCGCCACGGCGCCGTCGGCGCGCGAGAACGAGCCGGAGAGATCGGATGACAGGTTCGCCGCTTCGATCCTCGCCGAGGCGATCTCGATCGTGTCGCTGTCGATGACGGCATCGGCGCGCAGATTGACCGGTCCCGCCAGCAGCGGCTCGACGACTTCGTTGCCGACATCGAGGCCCGTGACGGTCACGTCGGCCTCAAGAGGTCCGCTCAGCGTCGAGAGATCGAACCCGGTCGAGGACACCTGGCCTTCGATGCCGGTGACGGTTGCGCCGGGCGCGTCGACCAGCGGCAGCGCGACCCGCGCCTGGACGGAGGGGCGCGCGCGCTCCCCGCTGAGACGGCCTTCGAGCGAGGTGAACTCGATCGTGGTGCGCGCCGCATCCTCTCCGCTCGCGAGGCTTATAGGGCCATTCTTCGCGGAGGCGCTGACGGTCAGATCGTTCCGGCCGGACGGATCGTAGCGTCCCGCGGCGGAGAGAAAGAGCGTATCGCTCTCGAACTCGGCGCGCTCGATGTCATAGCCGCCCGCATCGAGGATCGTCGCCGCGACGTCGAAGGCGGTCGAACCCTCGACCAGCACGCGATAGTCCTCCGGAATGAAGCGCTCCAGGTCGCCGTTGCCCGTGGCCGTCACCCGCCGCCCGGCGTCGGTCACCGTGTGACGGGCTTCCACGCGCGTGACGACGGCGCCATCGACGCTGAGCGCGCCCTGGCCCGCCCAATCGGCCAGCGGGCCGCTGCCTGTCACCTGGATGTCGACCGGCGGCCGGCCGGGCAGGTTTAAGAGGCCGGCCACGATCCCGCCCTGCGGCTCGGAGCCATGAAGTTCGACTGACAGCCGGTTCTCGCCGGGCAGGTAGGCGATGTCCGCCTCGAGCGACCCCTCGCCGTCGTCGGCGCGCGTCACCGAAAGACGCGTCTCGATCGAGATCGGGCTGCGCGCCGCCGCCGCCGATCCGCTGAGGGAGAGCGCGGCAACGTCCCCGGCGATGCCCTCGCCAAGCACGATCTCGGGAAGATCTATGTGCTCGATGCTGACGTCGACCGGCAGCGAAAAGCCGCCGCCGTCGCCCGGCTGCGTGTCCTCGCCCGCGACCGGCGGCCGGATGAACTCGACCCGGTCGGCATGGATGCGTTCGGCGCGGAAGGTCCGCCTGAACAGCGACAGCGGCGACCAGTCCACTTCGACGCCGCTGACTTCGAGCCAGCGCCCCTGCCCGTCCTCGACGGTCAGGCGCTGCAGGCGGAGCGCACCGCCCCAGATGCCGCTCAGCCCGTAGAGCCTGACATCGCTTTCGCCGCCCGACAGGAAGTTGGAGATGATCGATTCCAGCCGCGACTGGTCGTCGTCCGTCTGGCCAAAGGCGACCATGACGCTGACGCAAAGCGCCATCACGAGGCCGGCAAGCCATTTCGCGGTTCGGTCGAGGCGGCGCACGTCGCTCCCTTCGCTGTCTCGCGCTTCCTGCCAGCGGATCATCCGATCCGGGCGATGATGAGGCCGATCACGGCCCGGGCCCGAAGGCCCGTCACTGGTCGCCGGTCGCGGTCAGAACGCCTGTCCGATGCCGGCATAGATTCCGTAGCTCGGATCGCCCGGTCCCGGATTGAGGGGCACCGCGACGTCGAGCCGAATCGGTCCGAACGGTGTCGCGTATCGTATGCCGAGACCTGCGCCGACCTTGATGTTGGAGAAGTCCGGAAACGGATCGACCGATACCGTACCGGCGTCCACGAACGGGACCAGCCCGAAACTGTTGGTGACCTCCACGCGCAGTTCCGCCGAGGCTTCCGCGTAGGACAGGCCGCCAGTCGGCTGCAACTCGCCATTGACCAGCGCCTTCGGTCCGATGCCCTGATAGGCATAGCCGCGCACCGACCCGCCGCCGCCCGCGTAGAAGCGCCTGTCGGCCGGCACCTCGGTCAGGCTGGCGCCCACGATCGACCCCATGGCGACCCGGCCCGCCGCCACGATCCGCTGATTGGCGTCCAGCGCCTGATAGGCCGAAGCCTCGCCGCGCATCTTCACGAACATGGCGCCGGATTCGAAATCGTAGGCGGGTTCCACGTAACCCAGCAAGCGCACACCGCGCTTGGCGTTCAGCGGGTTATCGCGATTGTCATAGACATATTCCAAAGGCGTGCTGACGATCAGGTATTCGTTAATGCCGAAACTGTCCTCGATCTCGGCCCACTCGATCCGCGCACCGGCCTTGACGGTCTGGTTGGAGGTCAGTTCGTAGCTGATGCCAATCCCGGCTTGTAATGACAGTTTGTCATAGGCGTCAGGGTGTTCCCAGGCGCTCTTTATGTCGGCCGTGAACTTCGAGGCGGGCCCGATGACACCAGGTTTCTCGAACAGGATCGCCGCGTTGTAGTTCAGTTCCTCGAACTGGTCCGATGCACCGATGCGGCTGATCGACCCCTGGAAGCGCAGGCGTTCGGCCCGGCCAAACAGGTTGCGGTGGCCCCAATAGCCTTCCAGGCCCAGCCCCTCCGTATTCGAGATCGTGGCGCCCGCGCCGAAGTAACGATGCTTGCGCTCAGTCACGGTGACGCCGATCGGGATGGACCCATCCGCGGCAAGCCCCTCGGCCTCCACCACCCGCACGCTGTCGAAAACCTCCAACGCCAGCAGGCGTTCCTCCGCCTCCTTGACGTCCTCGGGATCGTAGATCTTCCCCTGCTCGATACCGGCCATGTACTCGGTGAAGTCACGATCGACGCTTTCGGTCCCGTCGACGGTGGTCGGTCCGAACGGCGCGACTGGGCCGGCCGCGAGCGTGATCGTGACGTCGAGTTCGCCCGTGGCGGAATCGGCGATCACGTCGCGCCCCTCCACGCGCGCCAGCGGCCGCCCCTGCTTCTTGAGTTCTTCGACCATCCGGCCCGAGGCCTGCAGGATCGCCGTCGAACTCGCATCGCCTCCCGCGATCAGCCCGAACCGGGCCGGGATCAGGTCGCTGGTTTCGCCGGCGAGCCGCACATCGCCCAGACGGAATTCGCGGCCCGGCCGCACCGTGATCGAAATCGGGACCGGCCGGCTCGTGTCGAATTCGGCGTCTGGCGCGAGGTCGTCGAGCAGGCGTCCCTCGATCCGGATATCGACCACGCCATTGTAGCGGGCCTCCTCGTAGAGCGTCGCGACCAGGAGCTGGCGCTCGTCACGTGCCTTGGCGAGAACGCCGAGTGAGCCGGAGACGGGACGCTCCTCGTCGGCAAGCATCCTGGAAGCGTTCCTCAGCCTTTGCTCAAGGCTTTCATCGCCCTCGACCTCGAAGCTCACTTCATAGTGGACTGGATCGACGACCTGCTCGTCCTCCTCATCGGAGCCGAAGAGCCTGAAGCCGAATATCTCGAAGGCGAGCGCCGGCGGCTGCCACAACGATACCGCCACCGCCGCCAGAAGCGCGGCGGCACCGAGGCGGCCTGCTTTCCGCCGGGCTATGAACGTCCTCGATACACGCATCGTCATGGCCGGCATCAGGGTCAGTCTAGCGCCGAAGCTTAAAAACGGGATAAAGTTTTCCTTATTCCCGCAATGTTTCCGTACCCCCTCGCCCGTGCAGGTAGCACGGGTTCTGCACCGGGACCACCCCGCCGGCGGACCGCTGTTTCGCGATTGACAATCCAGCGGCGCGCGCATGAACTGTCGCCGGGGCGAATGAATACAGCATCCGGAGGATGTCATGTCGGTGCGCGCGGCCTTGTTCCTTGCGGTGTTCGCTCTCGCTTCCTTGCCTGTCTCCACGCCATTCGCGCAGGACGGCACCCGTGACATCGAGACCACGCCGGACGCCGACTATTTCGGCTTCGACCTGAGAACCGAAAAGGACGTGACGCTCGACCAGTGCGAGGCTGTCTGCCTCGCCGACAGGGAGTGCCGCGCATTCACCTACAATTCCCGCGCGCAGTGGTGCTTCCTGAAATCGGACTTCGCCACGCTGAACCCATTTCCAGGAGCGGTGGCCGGAAAGGTGGTGGAAACGGGCGGCGGCGAGGATCTCGGCGCGCCGCCGGCGCTGGGTTTCCTGCCGGGCGACCTCGCAGAGCGTGCGCAGACGCGACGCGCCCAAATCGTGGCGGAAAACACGCCGTCGGCCGGCGACGGCTTCGTGACGCTTGCGGCCTCGGCCCGGTCGGCGCTTGGCGCCGGCGATCCCAGAGCCGCCATCGACAGCCTCGCCGCCGCGCTGGCCATCTCCCCAGACGATTCGGGACTGTGGAGACGACTTGCCGAAGCCGCTCTGGCGGTGCCGCGCGCCGACAGCGATGCGTCGGATTTCACAGAGACGGCGCAAACCGCCGCATTGAACGCATATACCGCATCACGCACCAACGCGGATCGCGCCTCCGCGCTTGTTGCCCTTGCTCGCGCCCTGGAACGCGGGGACCAGTCCCGCCCGGCGCTCACCGCCTATGAACGCAGCCTAGAACTCGCCTCGTCGTCAGAAATCCAGGCCGAGTACGAGGGCCTCAAGCGCCGCAAGGGATTCCGGGTCCTGAACCATACGGTCGAGGCCGACGGGCCGTCCCCGCGCATCTGCGTCCAATTCTCCGAGGGCCTCGTCTCCTCCGGCGTGGACTATGCCGATTTCGTCGCCGTGAACGGACAGGCGGCCAAGGCCGTCGATGCGCAGGGCGAGCAGGTCTGCGCCGAGGGGCTTGTCCATGGCGAGCGCTATCGCGTCACGCTGCGCCAGGGACTGCCGTCTTCGGTGGGGGAATCGCTCACCTCGCCGATCACGATCGAGGCCTATGTCCGGGACCGGAGCCCCTCGATCCGCTTCACCGGCGACAATTTCGTGCTTCCCGCATCGGGCCGCCGCGGCATTCCGCTGGTTTCGGTCAACACCGACGAGGCGAAACTGGAACTCTACCGCGTCGGCGACCGGTCGCTGGCGCAACTCCTGTCAGGCTACAACTTCCTGCGCCAGCTGGATTCCTACGACGTCTCGCAGGTCGCCGACGATCTCGGCGCGCCCGTGTGGAAAGGCTCGATCGAGATCGAGCGCGACCTGAACAAGGATGTCACGACCAGTTTTCCCGTGGACGAAGCGCTGCCTGAGCGCAGGCCGGGCGTCTACGTGCTGACGGCCGTGCCGGAGCCCGACACCGGCCAATCCTGGGAAGCGCGCGCGACACAGTGGTTCGTTGTATCGGACATCGGACTGGCGACCTATACCGCCTCGGACGGCCTGTCGGTGTTCGCACGCTCGCTCGCCTCCGCGCAGCCGCTGGAGGGGGTCACGGTCACGCTGCTCGCCCGCAACAACGAGGTGCTGGGCAAGGCAACTACCGATGCCGACGGCCGCGCAGTGCTCGATGCCGGCCTGTCGCGCGGGACCGCCGGTATGGCGCCGGCGGTGATGATGGCCGAGGGCGCCAGCGGCGATTTCGTCTTCCTGGACATGACCACGGCCGGCTTCGACCTTTCCGATCGCGGCGTCGAGGGCCGGCCAGCGCCCGGACCGGTCGATCTTTTCGCCTGGACCGAACGCGGCATCTACCGGCCTGGCGAGACGGTCCACGCGGCGGCGCTGGCGCGCAAGGATACGGCCGAGGCCGTGGACGATCTGCCATTGACCTTCATCTTCCAGCGGCCAGACGGCGTCGAGGAGCGCCGCATCGTGTCGGGCGGCGGCCACGCAGGCGGCCACGGGGTTTCGCTCGACCTCACCGCCAACGCCGTTCAGGGCGCATGGACCTTGCGCATCCATGCCGATCCCGACCAATCGCCGCTCGCCACCAAGCCCTTCCTCGTCGAGGACTTCGTGCCAGACCGGATCGAGTTCGATCTGACGAGCGAGGCGGGCGAAATCGTGCTTGGCGAGACCGCGACCTTCGCGGTGGACGGCCGCTATCTCTACGGCGCGCCGGCTGTCGGGCTGGCGCTGGAGGGCGAGGTGACGATCGGCACAACGCGCGAATGGGACGCCTTCCCCGGCTACCGTTTCGGACTGGCCGACGAGACGACGGAGGAGACGACACGCATCGATCTGGCCGCCCTTCCCGCGACCGGAGAGGATGGCAAGGCCAGTTTCGAGGTCCTTGTCGATCAGGCGCCGGCGACGACGCAGCTTCTTGACGCCACCGTTACCGTGCGCATGCGCGAGGGCGGCGGGCGCGCGGTCGAACGCAAGACAAGTCTCGCGATCGCGCCGGAAACCGACATGATCGGCATCCGCCCCGCCTTCTCCGGCGATTCCGTCCCCGAGGGCGGCACCGCCGCATTCAGCATCATCGGCGTCTCGCCCGATGGCGAGCGTACCGCGCTCGATGCAAGCTGGACGCTGTCGCGCATCGAGCGGAACTATCAGTGGTACCGACAGGACGGACGCTGGAACTACGAGCCCTACACCACCGTCACCAAGGTCGCCGAGGGTGAACTGAACCTGGCCGCCGACGAGGCATCCGAGCTCTCCCAGGCCGTCGGCTGGGGCCGCTACCGGCTCGAGGTCATCACCAACGACCCGGCCGGCCCGCAATCGAGCGTCGAGTTCGATGCCGGCTGGTATGTCGAGGCCGCCTCTACCGAAACGCCCGACGCGCTGGAAATCGCGCTCGACAAGGAAGACTATGCGGTCGGCGAAACCGCGCGGCTTCAGGTGTCGCCGCGCTTCGCCGGCCAACTGCTTGTCACGGTGGGGGCGGACCGGCTCGTTGCCGTCAGGACGCAGGCCATCGGCGAGAATGGCGGCGTGGTCGAACTCCCCGTCACCGAGGAATGGGGCGCCGGCGCCTATGTCACGGCGACGCTCTACCGTCCCGGGGACGCCGGCGAAAGCCGAATGCCGTCGCGCGCCATCGGCGTAAAATGGCTCTCCGTCGACCCCGGTCCGCGCAAGGTGAATGTCGCGCTCGACCTGCCCGACAAGACCCTGCCGCGGCGGCCGCTCGACATTCCGGTGACGCTTGCCGGCCTTGAGGCGGGCGAGAAAGCCTATGTCACCGTCGCGGCTGTCGATGTCGGCATCCTCAACCTGACCCGCTACGAGGCACCCGATCCGGAAGCCTGGTATTTCGGGCAGCGCCAGCTCGGCATCGAGATGCGCGATCTCTACGGCCGGCTGATCGACGGCTCGCTGGGCGCGACCGGACGCATCCGTACCGGCGGCGACGGCGGTCAGATGACGTCCAGCGGCAGCCCGCCGACCGAGAAGCTCGTCGCCTTCTTCTCCGGCATCGTGGAGATCGACGACGAGGGGCGAGCGACGGTGTCTTTCGACCTGCCCCAGTTCAATGGGACGGTGCGCGTCATGGCCGTCGCATGGAGCAGGACGGCCGTCGGCCACGCGGTCGAGGACATCGTTGTTCGCGATCCCGTCGTCGTGACGGCCAGCCTGCCGCGCTTCATGGCGCCCGGCGACACCGCAAGGCTCAGGCTTGACATCGCCAACACGGATGGTCCCGCCGGAGACTACCGGATCGCCGTGACCGGCACGGGCAAGGTGGCCGCCGACACCGATGCGATCTCGACCCTGTCGCTGGCGGAGGGCGCGACCGCGACGGTCGATATTCCGCTCGAAGCTCTGTCGATCGGCGACGGCGCCCTGACCGTCGGCATCAGCCATGGCGACGACATCGCGCTCGACCAGAGGCTGGCCTTGCCGGTGCGGCCCATGACCCAGCCGGTTGCCACGCGCAATGTGGTCAGCCTTGCCGCCAATGGCGGATCGCTGCGCGTCGACAGCGAGCTGTTCGGTTCGAGCATCATGGAAGGCGCTTCGGTCTCCATCGGCGTGTCGCGCCATTCGGCCTTCGACATCCCGTCGTTGCTGATGTCGCTCGACCGCTATCCCTATGGCTGCGCGGAGCAGACCACCAGCCGGGCCTTGCCGCTGCTCTATGTCTCGGAACTTTCCGAGGCCGCCGGCCTGCCCGACGATCCCGATCTCAGGAAGCGGATAGAGGACTCGATCGCACGAGTTCTCGCCTATCAGGCCTCGTCCGGCAGTTTCGGCCTGTGGAGCCCCGGTTCGGGCGATCTGTGGCTCGACTCCTATGTCACCGATTTCCTGACGCGGGCGCGCGAACAGGGATTCGACGTGCCCCAGCGCAGCCTCGATATCGCGCTCGACAACCTGGCCAACTCGCTGTCCTACAACCTTGACGTGAAGTCGCGCGGCGGCGAGATCGCCTATGCGACCTATGTGCTGGCGCGCAACCAGCGCGCCTCGGCAGGCGATCTGCGCTACTTCCTCGATACGCAGCTCGAGGATTTCGACACGCCGCTCGCGCGTGCCCAGATCGCGGCCAGCCTGTCGCTCTATGGTGACCCGGCACGGGCCGAGCAGGGCTTCAGGTCGGCGCTGCGCTTTGCCGGCGAGCTCGACGGCCACGCCTGGTCGCGCGCCGACTACGGCTCGCGACTGCGCGACGGCGCGGCGATGCTCGCGCTTGCCGCGGAATCCCGGCCGGAACCGGCCTTCGTCCCGGCCATGGTCGACTTCGTCGCCGACCGGAGCCGCGATACCCGCTATCTGTCCACCCAGGAGGAGGCTTGGATGCTCCTGGCCGCGCGCGCTTTGCGCGCATCGGGAGCGCCGATCGAACTGGAAGTGAATGGGATTTCCCACGGCGGCAATTTCGCCAAACGTGCGTCCGGCGAGGAGATCGAGGCGAACCCGGTCACGATCGTCAATGCCGGCCCCGAGCCGGTCGAGGCCGTCGTCACCGCCGTCGCCGCGCCCGAACAGCCGCTGCCGGCGGGCGGCGAAGGTTTCACCATCGACCGACGCTATTACTCGATGGACGGCGCGGAGGCGAACGTGTCGGAGGCCGCGCAGAACGAGCGCTTCGTCGCCGTCATCCGGGTCAGCGAGCTCAACGCCTGGCCATCGCGGGTGCTGATCTCCGATCTCCTGCCGGCCGGCTTCGAGATCGACAATCCGCGCATTGTCGACAGCGCCGCACTGGAAAACTTCCAGTGGCTCGGCCAGACGGACGCCGCCCATGCCGAATTCCGCGATGACCGCTTCGTGGCCGCCTTCAACCGCGATGCCAATTCGCCACGCGCGATCACCGTCGCCTATGTCGTGCGGGCCGTCACGCCCGGCACATACGCCCATCCGGCCGCGAGCGTCGAGGACATGTATCGCCCGCATCTTTCGGCGCGGACCGCGACCGGGATGATGGAGGTGCACCCGGTACAATGAGACCGCTGGTCGAAGCCGCGGCGCGCGCGGCCTCTCTGGCCCTTGCCGGAGCGATCCTGCTGACCGGGACGATGGCGGGACTGGATACGCTCGACCGCGCGTTTCCGCCGCCTCTGGACCCACCGCCGCTGTCGCGCGAGGCGTTCGACCGCGACGGGCGGCTGTTGCGCGCGCTCGCGACGCCGGATGGCCGCTGGCGGCTGCCGGTCGAACTTGACGAGGTCGACCCTGCCTACCTGGCGATGCTGACAGCCTATGAGGACGGCCGCTTCGCAAATCATGCCGGCGTCGATCCGCGCGCCGTGCTGCGGGCCGCCGGCCAGTTCATCCTTAATGGAAGGATCGTGTCCGGTGCCTCCACGATCACCATGCAGCTTGCCCGCCTTCTCGAGCCGCGCCGCGAGCGCAGCCTCGCGGCCAAGCTCAGACAGATGGCAAGGGCGATCCAGATCGAGCGGCGCCTGACCAAGCCCAGGATTCTGGAACGCTATCTGACTCTGGCGCCCTATGGCGGCAATCTGGAAGGGCTGCGGGCCGCATCGCTGGCCTGGTTTGGCAAGGAGCCGAAACGCCTGACCGTGGCGCAGGCCGCGCTCCTGGTCGCGTTGCCGCAATCGCCGGAGGCCCGCCGGCCCGACCGATTTCCCGAGGCCGCGAAGGCCGCGCGCCGGCGCGTGCTGGAACGCACGGCGGCCGCCGGCGTGATCCAGCCCGACGAGATCGCCCGTGCCGGCCGCCAACCCATCCCCACCCGCCGTCTCGACCTGCCGCAGCTCGCCGTCCACGCGACGGATGAAGCCTTCGCCGCAGCACCGGCCGAACGGGCGGTCGAACTGACGATTTCGAGACCGGCGCAGGAGGGGCTGGAGCAGGTCGCGCGCGAAGCGGCCCGGCGGCTGGGGCCGAAACCGTCGCTGGCCATGGTCATGTCGGATGCGTCGAGCGGTGAAATCGTCGCCCTCGTCGGATCGCCCGACCCCTTCGATTCGGCGCGCGATGGCTGGATCGATATGAGCCGGGCGGTGCGCTCGCCCGGCTCGACGCTGAAGCCTTTCATCTACGGTCTCGCCTTCGAGGAAGGGCTTGTCGCGCAGGAAACCGTGATCGAGGACCGGCCGGCCGATTTCGCCGGCTACCGGCCGAGGAATTTCGACCTCGCCTATCAGGGCGACGTGTCGGTGAGGCAGGCGCTGCAACTCTCGCTCAACGTCCCGGCCGTCAAGCTGCTCGACGAGGTCGGTCCCGCCCGGCTCGCGGCACGGATGCGGCGCGCGGGGTCCGGGCTCGATCTCCCGCGCGGCGAGCCCGCCGGGCTGGCGATCGGACTTGGCGGCGCTGGCCTGTCGCTCCGCGCGCTCGTCCAGGCCTATGGTGCGTTCGCCAATCGCGGCGCCGTTCTGCCGCTCGTTTCCACCGGCGGCGCGGATCGGCGGCCGACGAACCTGCTCGCCCCCCGCGCCGCCTGGCAGGTCGCCGACATCCTGTCGGGCGTCGTGCCGCCCGAGGGCGCACCACATCTCGGCATCGCCTACAAGACCGGCACGTCCTACGGCTATCGCGACGCCTGGTCCGTCGGCTTCGACGGCAGACACGTGCTCGGCGTGTGGGCGGGCAGGCCTGACGGCGGCTGGGTTCCCGGACTGACCGGCTACGGAACCGCCGCGCCGATCCTGTTCGAGGCCTTCGCCCGGTCCGGCATAGCACGTACGGCCCGCTCGCCCGCACCCGCCGGCGCCGTTCGGTTGGAGGCGAGCGAGTTGCCGGTCACCCAGCGCCGCTTTGTTCGTGATCGCCGCATGGGCGGTTTCAGGGCGCCCGAAGACATGCCACGCTTCGTCTATCCTCCGCACGGGGCGGAGATCGAGCTCGGACGGGGTGACGGCGAAGTCGCCGCCCCCCTGATCCTGAAGCTCGAGGGCGGGCGCCCGCCGTTCCGCTGGCTCGCCAACGGCCGGCCGATCGACCTTCCACCACGCCGACGGCAGGCGTCATGGTCGCCGGACGGGGCAGGTTTTTCCACGCTCACGGTGATCGACGCTGTCGGCCGCGCGGCGCGAGTTGGCGTGCTGATCCGGTAACACTGCGACATTTATGCAACTATCTGTGATGGGCGCTTTTTGAACCAATCGCGCATGTCGGCGTTTCCAGCCCGCAGTTTTTGGAAGGGAGCGCGATTGACAACCATGACCGACGAAAATCCCACGAACGTCCGGAACGGCGACGATTGGCGTATGACGGCCGATCTCCATGCCGAGCAGGGCAAGGGGGATCCCTTCGCTGCGGCCATGCGCGCGACCCGCATGCCGATGCTGATCACCGACCCGCACAAGCCCGACAACCCGATCGTCTTCGCCAACAACGCCTTTCTGAGGCTGACCGGCTACGAGCGCTCGGAGGTGATGGGCCGCAACTGCCGGTTCCTCCAGGGCCCCGATACGGCGGACGACCCCATAGCCGCCGTTCGCGCCGCGATCGCCGAGCGCCGTGCGATAGAAGTCGACCTTCTCAACTATCGCAAGGACGGCTCGACCTTCTGGAACGCACTCTACATCAGCCCCGTCACCAACGAGCACGGCGAACTGCAGTTCTTCTTCGCCTCGCAGCTCGACGTCACCGAGCGTAAGCAGGCCCACAACGAGATCGCCGCCCAGAAGGAACGGTTCGAGCGCGCCGTCAAGGAACGGACGAAGGAGCTCGAAGCGGCGCTTGAAGCGCAGACGCTGCTCCTTCACGAGGTCGATCACCGCGTGAAGAACAATCTTCAGATGATCTCCTCCCTGATCCTGATGCAGAGCCGAACCATCCCCGACGATGGCATAAAACAATCGCTGCGCGCCATGCTCCAGCGGGTCGAGGCGCTGTCGACGGTTCACCGCCGTCTTTACCAGTCCGATGATGTCGGCCTGTTCGATGTCGCGGACTTCGCGCGCGACCTCGTCACCGACCTCGTCGCCGCGTCAGGGCGGGACGACATCCGCGCAGGTTTCGATCTGGAGGCGGTCAAGGTGCCGGCCAGCATGGCCGCTCCGATCGCGCTGATGGTCAACGAACTGGTCACGAACGCGCTGAAGCACGCCTTCCCGAACGGGCGTGGCGGCAGGATCGATGTCGCGGTCCGCAAGAACTCAGGCGATTTCATCATCGACATCACCGATGACGGAACGGGCCTTCCCGACACGCCGACCAACGGCTCGTTCGGAAGAAAGCTGGTGGCGTCTCTGGCGCGTCAGCTTCATGCCGGTATCGAATGGCGAAACCAGACGCCGGGCACGCGGGTTTCTCTGATCCTGCCGTTCCAGACGGACGATGTCGTGTCATGAACGAGCCATTGAAGGTCATTATCGTCGAAGACGAGGCGCTTCTGGCGATGGAGCTGGAAGCGGTGGTCGAGGAAGCCGGTCACAGGGTGGTTGGCTGGGCGACGAACGCGCGGGAGGCGAGGGAGCTTGCCGATACCACACCGGCCGACGTCGCTTTGGTCGATATTCATCTCACCGACGGCCCGACCGGCGTTTCCGTCGCCGAATATATGAAGGAGCGGGACGCGGCGCTTGTGGTCTTTCTGACGGCCAATCCCAAGCGGCTTCCCGATAAACTCGCGGGCGCGGCAGGCGTGATCGCCAAACCCTACACCGTGAACGGCATAAACGACGCGCTGAAATTCCTGGAGGAAGGGGTGCGCCGCCCGCCGCCGGTGTCCGGCCTGCCTGTGGGATTCACCCTTGCCCCCGACTTCGCCGCCGCCTGGGCCGCGCCGGCCCGGTAAGGCCACTTCATTCCTCTCGGAACGCGCGCGCCAATTGATCGGTCAGCGGCTTCAACAGGTAGGACGCGGCCGTGCGGTCATGGGTGCGGATGAAGGTCTCCACCGGCATGCCTGGCACGAGCGCCAATCCGTCCAGGCGTTCCAGTTCCTCCGGCTGGATCCCCAGCTTGACCGTGTACCAGGCTTCGCGGGTTTCCTGATTGCGTATGAGATCGGCGCCGATGCCGGTCACATAGCCACGGATTTCCGGGGTCGTTCGCTGGTTGAAGGCGGAAAACCGCAGGGTCGCGTTCTGACCGACATGCACTTGATCGATGTCGTTGGCCTGAACGCGCGCCTCGATCACCAGCGCGTTCGACGTCGGCACGATCTGCATGATGGTCTCGCCCGGCCCGACGACGCCGCCGATCGTATGCACCTGCAATTGATGGACGATTCCCGCCTGTGGCGCCCGAAGCTCGAGCCGCTGGAGTTGGTCGAGCGCCGCGATCCGCTGTTCCGAAAGCTCCGAAATCCGGCCCTCGATATCGCGCAATTCGGTCATAACCTCGGCGCGGCGATCCTCGTCAAGCTGGATGATCTGGAGACGCGTCTCCGACTTGCGCGTCTCCGCCCTGGCGATCTCGGCAACAAGCTGTCCGAGCTCGCCCGCGAGCTGGGTTTTCATGCGGCGCAGCTCCGCATAGCGCGCCATGGAGGTTAGCCCCTGCTTATAGAGTGACTCGACCCCTTCGAGTTCTTCCTCGATAAGATCCAGCTCGTCCTCCTTGGCTTCCCTCCGAGCGATCAAACCACCCGTTTCCTGGTCGACCTGGGTGATGCGTTCTCGGAGCTGGCTCTTGAGGCCTTCGATGGCGGACCGCCGCGCAGCGAACAGTGTTTCTTCGGATGCGATGAGCGAGGCGATCGCGGGTTCGCCGCGCCGGGATGCTATCTCGTCGGGCAGCGTCATGTGTTCCGCCCCGTCCCGTTCGGCCACCAGGCGTGCCGAGCGGGATAGCAATTGATCGAGCCGGGTCTCCACGATCGCGAGATTGGCACGTGTCACCGTCGCGTCGAGTTCGATCAGGAGGTCATTAGCCGCGACCATGTCGCCGTCCTCGACCAGGATCCTGCCGACAATGCCGCCGTCGCGATGCTGCACCCGCTTGACATTGCCCTCCACGGCAACGCTGCCCGTCCCGACCACAGCGCTGGCCAGATTGGCGGTCACGGCCCAGCCTCCAAAACCGAAGATGAGAATGGCAATGGCGATTGTACCCATTGTCATCTGGTTTCGGATCGCCCTGCGGGCGGGTGTCAAAGGTTCTGACGCCATCACGCGCTCTCCGCCGTGACCGGTCGGACGGTCATCTTGCGCAAGATTTCGTCGCGCGGCCCGAATGCGACCTGTCTGCCTTCATTCATGACAAGCACTTGGTCGACGGCTGCCAGCGCCTGCGAGCGGTGCGCGATCAGGATGACGATGGAGCCGGCCCGGCGGGCCGCAGCGACCGCCTGGGTCAATGCCACCTCGCCTTCGTGGTCGAGACTCGCATTCGGCTCATCCAGCACGACCAGGAAAGGGTTACCGAACAGAGCCCGCGCCAAGCCGATGCGCTGGCGCTGTCCGGCGGACAGGATGGAGCCGGCCGCGCCGATGCGCGTGTCATAGCCATCGGGCATCTGCAGGATCATATCATGCACGCCCGCCAGCTTCGCCGCCGCGATCGTGGCGCCGGGATCGGCACCCTTCCTAAGCCGGCTGATGTTCTCTGCGATCGTCGCGTCGAACAGTTCCACGCCCTGCGGCAGATACCCGATGGCCGGTCCGAGCACTTCCGGCGACCACTGATCGATCTCGGCCCCATCTAACCTGATGGTTCCGCGCGTAGGCGGCCAGATTCCGACCAGGGCCCGCGCCAGCGTCGACTTGCCTGAGCCGCTCGGGCCGATGATGCCGAGCCCCTGTCCTGCTTCCAACCGGAAGCTCGCCTCCTTCACGAACGGGTTGCGCGCACCGGGCGAGCCGACGGTCAGCGCCTGCACGCTGACCGACTTTTCGGGACGCGGCAGTTCCATGGGTTCGGCGTCCCGGCGCAGGCGCTCCAGAATATCCTCCAGCCGCGCCTTGGCCTGGCGCGCGTTCACGAAGCCGCGCCATTGGCCGATCGCCAGTTCGATGGGGTTGAGGGCGCGCGCGGTAATGATCGCGGCCGCGATCATTGCGCCGGGCGTGATCTGCTGGAAGATGGCAAGATAAGCACCCAGCCCCAATATAGCAGACTGCAGCCCGAGTCGCAGCACCTTGGTGGCCGCGGTCATTCCGCCCGACATGTCGCCGGATGTGCATTGCTCGGCCAGATAGTCCTCATTCGTCTCGCGCCATCTCTCGGCGAAAGCTCCGTACATGCCCATGGCGCGCAGAGATTCGGCATTGCGCCGTGCCGCCTCGACGAGTTCGCCACGCGCCGCGACCATCTGCGCCAGCCGCCGAAGCGGGGCCCGCAGGCGCGCCTCGTTCACCAGCGTCAGAACGATGAGAACCACCGCCCCCGCCAGACCGAGCCAGCCCAGCCAAGGATGCAGCATGAAGACGACGGCCAAGTAGATGGGCAGCCATGGTATGTCGCAGATGGCCACAGGCCCGGTCCCGCTCATGAACTGCCGCAGATGATCGAGGTCCCGACGCGGAGCATAGGCAGCGTCGCTGCCGACGGTCTTGAGCGGCAGTGACAACACCGCGTGGAAGGCAACTTCACCCAGTTGCTCCTCGAAACGCTGACCAATGCGGTTGAGAACACGCGCCCTGATCAGTTCGATGACGCCCAGGAACAGGTAGAGCAGCGCGACAAGCAGAGCCAGCGCGACGAGCGTCGGCACGCTTCGGCTCGTCAGCACGCGGTCATAGACCTGCAGCATGAACAGCGGGCCGGTCAGCATCAAAAGGTTCGATACGCCGCTCAGCAGCGCCACTCCTGAGAATGCGGCGCGCGTCTCGCGGATCGCAGCCTTGACGAGAGAAATCCTTTCCCCTCGCCTAGCAGTGGCCACGACTGTTCTCCCCTATAGATGTGGCCCGCGTTGCAGTATTGAAGCGCACGAATGCTCCCCCGACTTCCAGCCCTGTTACCTTCGTAGCGGTATATGTACCGCGTGGTCAACGAAATGGGGAAGAAGTTCCCATCGCGCTCGTTCCATCAGCAGCTAGTCTGGCATGCCCGACCATGAATAATTTCATGCGGGAAGCAGCTATTCGGCGTCCGGTTGCCGGTCGGGCCGCCCCGCCTGGAACGCGGGCACCGCGTCACAAGCAGCGAAGATGCGCGCGATCGTCGGATACGGCGCCATATCGACGCCGAAGCGGGCATTGTTAAGAACCTGCGCATAAAGGCAGATATCGGCGAGGCCAGGCCTTTCCCCGGCCACGAACTCGGCGGTCATCGGCGAAGCGGCCAGCATCCTCTCCAGCGGCTCAAAGGTCTGCGCCACCCAGTGACCGAACCAAGCCGACACCGCGTCGTCATCCGCTCCAAAGGTCTCGCGCAGATAGGCGAGCACGCGCAGATTGTTGATCGGGTGAATGTCGAGCGCGACCGCCTGGGCGATCGCCCGCACGCGCGCCCGGGCGGCCGGTTCGGCGGGCAGCAGGGGTGGCTCGGGATGAACCTCGTCGAGATACTCGATGATCGCCAGCGACTGGGTCAGGACGGTGCCGTCTTCCAGCACGAGCGACGGCACGAGCCCCTGGGGATTGATGGCCAGATAGGCAGGGTCGCGATGCTCGCCCTTGCGCAGATGGTGAGCGACATAGGCATAGTCGAGCCCCTTCATGACAAGCGCGATACGCAGCCGCGTCGAGGTCGAACTGCGAAAGTAGGAATGCAGCGTCAGCCGGCTCATGCGTCCTCCGGGTCCGACCGTGCACCTATCCGGGCGGCCACGGGATTACAAGCCGCTGGTCGCCTCACTCCATCGGCACGGCCATGCGCACATCGGCTTCGAGCTGGTAGAGGATCTGGTCGACCGCGTGAAAGAACGCCCCGACCTTCTCGTCCTGTTGGTCTTCGGGCAGCCCGGCCGCGCCCAGTTCCGCGAACAGCCTGCCCGCGACATGATGGCGGATGCGGTCCTGCCGCTCCGGAGTGGGCTGGCCAAATATCGCGCGCGCCGTCGCCCGTATGGCGGCGATACGTCTGACAGGCGGAAAGGCGACGACCTGTCCGCGCGGCTCCCCGGCCCCCTTCTCCTCGATTCCGTCCATACGCATCCCCTCTACGCGCACCCTAGGTCCGTTCGGGGCGAATCGCCCCGCGCTCGGACGCAGGGTCGGCGGATATGATTGACGAGAGGTTACAGCGAAAGCTGGCTCACAGGGAAAGCGGGGCGCCCTGCTTGATGTCCTTCAGCACGAGGTTGGTGCGCACGGTGGCGATGCCAGGAAGCCGAAACAGGAAATCCTCCAGGAAGCGATTATAGGCGTCGAGATCGGCACACACGACCCGGAGGTGGTAATCAGCCTCGCCAGTCGTGGCGAAACAGTCGAGCACCTCGCCGCGCCAGCCGATCTCGGCGATGAAGGTCTCGACATGGCGATGGTCGTGCCGGGTCAACGTGACATGCACGACCGCATGAAAGGCAAGCCCCGCCGCCCGCGCGTCGAGAACGGCCGCATAGCGCGTGATCAGCCCCGCGTCTTCCAATGACTTCACGCGGCGCCAGCAGGCCGAACTCGACATGCCTGCCAGTTCGGCCAGTTCCTGGTTGGCCATGCGCCCGTTTGACTGGAGCGCCGACAGAAGCGTCTTGTCCTGTTGAGTGAGGATCATAGCCATCTGGTACAAGATTCCGTCTACTAGGCAACATTTGGGACAGTACACCGAAATGCGCGTTCAGAAAGGTACATCTGGCAGCAATTTTCAGCCGAGCCGGTTAGAATTGGGAGGGCAGCAGACGCCAGGCACGGAGCCCAGCCATGACCGCCCTTCCCGCCGCGACCGATTTCAGCGACTACAGGCTCGAGGACCGCTATCTGCAGACCGCCGGCCGCGTCTTCATGACCGGCACGCAGGCGCTGGTGCGGATCGCGCTCGATCAGGCGAGGCGTGACCGCGCCGCCGGGCTGAACACCTCAGGTTTCATATCGGGCTATCGCGGCTCGCCACTCGGCGGCGTCGATCTAGAACTGTGGAAGAACCGCAAGCTTGTCGCCGAAAGCGGCATCGAGTTCCTGCCGGCCGTCAACGAGGACCTGGCCGCCACCGCCGTGCTGGGATCGCAGCAGGTCGAGACCGATCCGAACCGCACCGTCGATGGCGTCTTCGCGCTCTGGTACGGCAAGGGTCCGGGTGTCGACCGCGCGGGCGACGCACTCAAGCACGGCAACGCCTACGGCTCCTCGCCGCATGGCGGCGTGCTGGTGGTGGCCGGCGACGACCATGGCTGCGTCTCGTCGTCCATGCCGCACCAGTCGGATGTGGCCTTCATGTCGTGGTTCATGCCGATGCTGAACCCCGCATCAGTGTCGGAATATCTCGCCTTTGGCGAATGGGGCTACGCGCTGTCGCGCTTTTCGGGCATGTGGGTCGGCTTCAAGGCGGTCTCCGAGACCGTGGAATCGGCCGCCTCCTTCGACCTGGCGCCCGATCGCGTCTTTGCGCGTCCGGATTTCGACATCGACATACCACCTGGCGGCCTCCATTACCGCTGGCCCGACCTTCCCGGGCCCCAGATCGAAGAGCGCATGGAAGCCAAGAAGCATGCCGTCTTCGCCTTTGCCGCCGCGAACCCGATCGACCGCCATATCTACAATGTCAGGAATGCACGCTTCGGCATCGTCACCACCGGCAAGGGTCATCTCGACCTGATGGAGGCGCTGCGGCTGCTCGGCGTCGGCGAGCGCGAATGCCACGAGCTCGGCATCGACATCTACAAGATCGGCATGGTCTGGCCTCTGGCGCGCAAGGACGCGCTCGATTTCGTTAAGGGCAAGGACGAGGTTCTGGTCGTCGAGGAGAAGCGCGGCATCATCGAAAGCCAGTTCAAGGAGTATTTCTACGACTGGCCGGGGGACAAGCCTCACCGCATGGTCGGCAAGCACGACGAGACCGGCGCGCGCCTCATCCCATGGACGGGCGAGCTCAGCCCGCGCCAACTGGCGCCGCTCGTGGCCAGGCGGCTGGACGGCATCTTCCCCGGCAAGGGCTTCATGCAACGAGCCGCAGCGCTGGACGAAACGCAGCCGGTATCGATTTCGGTCGAGGGCGCGACCAGGACGCCTTATTTCTGCTCCGGCTGCCCGCACAACAGCTCGACCCGCGTGCCCGAGGGCTCCAAGGCGCTGGCCGGCATCGGCTGCCATTTCATGGCAAGCTGGATGGACCGCGAGACGACCTCCCTGATCCAGATGGGTGGCGAAGGCGTCAATTGGGCGGCCTCCTCGCTGTTCACCGGCAAGGGCCACGTCTTTCAGAATCTCGGCGAGGGCACATGGTATCATTCCGGCTCGATGGCGATCCGCCAGGCGGTCGCGGCCAAGGCCAATATCACCTACAAGATCCTCTACAACGACGCCGTCGCCATGACCGGCGGCCAGCCGGTCGACGGACCAGTCTCGGTGCAAGCCATTGCGCACTCGGCCCGTGCCGAAGGCGTGGAGCGCATTGCACTTGTTTCAGACCAGCCGGAGAAGTTTTCGCTTCGCGATTTTCCCGCCGGCACGACGATCAATCACCGCCGGGACCTCGACACCGTCCAGCGCGAGTTGCGCGACATTCCCGGCGTCACAGTCCTGATCTACGAGCAGACCTGCGCCACGGAAAAACGCCGCCGCCGCAAGCGCGGCACGCTTGCGGACCCGAAGCGAACAGTTGTCATCAATGAACTGGTCTGCGAGGGCTGCGGCGACTGCTCCGTCGCGTCCAATTGCCTTTCGGTCGAACCGGTCGAGACGGAGTTCGGCACCAAGCGGCGCATCAACCAGTCTTCCTGCAACAAGGACTTCTCCTGTCTCGACGGCTTCTGCCCGAGTTTCGTCACCGTGGAGGGCAGCAGGCCACGCAAGCCGGAGCCGGCATCGCTCGATATGGACCGGCTGTCGCTCGGTCTCACCGAACCGGAACTGCCGCCGGTCGACCGCCCCTACGACCTTCTGATTACCGGCGTGGGCGGAACCGGTGTGGTCACCATCGGCGCGCTGGTCACGATGGCCGCGCATCTTGAAGGCAAGGGCTCGTCGGTGCTCGATTTCACCGGTTTCGCGCAGAAATTCGGGCCGGTGCTCTCCTTCGTCAGGCTGGCGGCGTCGCCTTCCGGCATCCATCAGGTCCGGATTGACCGCTCTGCCGCTGACGCGCTGATAGGCTGCGACATCGTCGTGTCGTCGTCGCCCAAGGCGTCCGCGACCTACCGGCCCGGCATGAGGGCAGCCGTGAACCTTGCCAAGATGCCCACCGGCGACGTCGTGAAGAGACGCGACGCCGACCTTGCGGTGGATCGCCGCCTTGCGGCGATCACCGCCGTGACCGGTCCTGACGCTGTGGCCGCGATCGACGCCAACGCCCTTTCGGAGAAACTGTTCGGTGACACGGTGTTCGCCAACGTTCTCATGCTGGGCTTCGCCTGGCAGCAGGGTCTCGTGCCACTCTCGCACCGGGCGATCATGCAGGCGATCCATCTCAATGGCGTGGCCATCGACAAGAACCGCATCGCCTTCGAGATCGGCCGCGTCGCCTACGCTTTCCCAGATAGGCTGCGGGAGGCCATGGCGCCGCGCGGGCCGAAGTCCGAAACTCTGGACGAGGTGATCGAGAGGCGGGCCGAGTTCCTGACGAAATATCAGGACGCGGCCTATGCGGACCGCTTCCGCGGGCAGGTCGGGAAGCTGCGTGGCGCGGAGGCCGCACTGGGGTCGGAGACGGCCACGCTGGCCGCGGCCCGGTCACTTTTCAAGCTGATGGCCTACAAGGATGAGTACGAAGTGGCCCGACTTCATGTCGAGACCGGCTTCATCGAGCGCCTGAAGGCGGGGTTCGAGGGTGACGTCCGCATCGTCCACCATCTGGCGCCGCCCTTCATCGCGGCCGACACCGACTGGCGCGGCCGGCCGCGCAAGCGCGCCTTCGGCCCCTGGATCCGCCTTCCCTTCAAGGCGCTCGCCCGCATGAAGCGGCTGCGCGGCACCGGCTTCGACCCGTTCGGCCTTACGGCCGAGCGTCGCATGGAGCGCGATCTCATCGTCTGGTTCGAGGACCTTATCGACCGCGCCGCGCGCGAACTGAGCGGGCCGGACCTGGACCGCTGGACGCGGATCCTGTCCGCGCCCCAGCAGATCAGGGGCTACGGACCTGTCAAGGAAGAGGCGGCAAGGCGCGTGCGCGCCGAAGTGACAGAATTGCTGTCGACCGCCGAACCGCACCGCCAGCAGGCCGCATGAAACGAAAAAGGGCGCCGCGATCGGCGCCCTATCGCACCCTTCATGTTCTGGGCGGTCAGTGTGCCACTTCCGCCCAGACTTTGCGCTTGGTGAGATAAACGAGCGCGCCGAAGATCACCAGGAACACCAGCACGGAGAAACCGGTCTTCTTGCGCGCCTCCATGTGCGGTTCCGCAGCCCACATCAGGAAGGCCGAGATATCGCGCGCATACTGGTCCACCGTCTCCGGCGAGCCGTCGTCATAGGTGATCAACCCGTCCGACAGGGGCGGAGGCATGGCCAGCGCCGGACCGGCTATGAAGTGGGGATTGTAGTAGGCGCCCTCGGGCACCTGCACCCCCTCCGGGGCCTCGTCCTCGTAGCCGGTCAGCAGATTGTAGATGTAGTCCGGCCCGCCCTCGGCATATTGCGTGAAAACGTCGAGGATGAAGGTCGGAAAGCCGCGCTCCACCGCGCGCCCCTTGGCGATCAGCGACAGGTCGGGCGGCGCGGCACCGTTGTTCGAGGCCGCAGCCTGTTCCGGATTCGCGAATGGCGAGGGAAAGCGGTCCGACGGAATCGCGTCGCGCTCGAACATGTCGCCATTGCTGTCCGGCCCGTCCTCGACCTGATACTCGGCGGCCAGCGCCCTCACCTGGCCGTCGGAATAGCCGAGCGCCTCGAGGTTGCGGAACGCGACCAGGCTCAGCCCGTGGCAGGCCGCGCAGCCCTCGCGATAGACCTTCAGGCCGCGCTGGAGCTGCCCCTTGTCGTAGTGGCCGAACGGCCCCTCGAAAGACCAGTCCTGCTCGACGGGCTTGACCAGCGGGTAGTGTGGCGTCTCGCCTTCCGCCGCGAGCGCCGCGCCCGCGAGGCCGACGCTCAGTCCGAGGATGACTGCGTTCAGGATCGACTTCATGATGCTCTTCCTTCCCGATCCCGATCTCAGCCCTGGTTCTGCGGCGAGGCGTTCGCCCCGGCCGGGACGGCCGAGCCGCCGGACTTGTTCTTTTCCAGCACCGCCTCCGTGATCGAGTTTGGCAGGCGCTTGGGCGTCTCGATCAGCCCCAGCACAGGCATGATGATCAGGAAGAAGGCGAAGTAGTAGAGCGTGGAGACCTGCATGGCCGGTATGTACCAGCCCTCGGCCGGGCGCGAGCCGAGCCAGCCCAGGAAGATGGCATCCGCAACGAACAGCCAGAAAAACAGCTTGTACCACGGGCGATAGACCGCCGAACGGACCCTGGACGTGTCGAGCCACGGCACGACGAACAGCACCGCGATCGCGCCGAACATGGCCAGCACGCCGCCGAGCTTGGAGTCGATCGGTCCGATGTTGAAGGTGATGGCGCGCAGGATCGCGTAGAAGGGCAGGAAGTACCATTCCGGCACGATATGCGCCGGCGTCTTCAGCGGATCGGCCTCGATGTAGTTGTCGGGATGGCCGAGGAAATTGGGCAGATAGAACACGAAATAGGCGAACACCGCCAGGAACACGACCATCGCGAAGCTGTCCTTCAGCGTCGCATACGGGGTGAAGGCCACCGTGTCCGTCTTGGCTTTCACCTCGATGCCAGTCGGATTGGTCTGGCCGGTGACGTGCAGCGCCCAGACGTGCAGCACGACCACGCCCGCGATCATGAACGGCAGCAGGTAGTGCAGCGAGAAGAAGCGGTTCAGCGTCGGATTGTCGACGGCGAAGCCGCCCAGCAGAAGTTGCTGAATCCAGTCGCCGACCAGCGGAATGGCTGTGAAGAAGCCGGTGATGACGGTGGCGCCCCAGAAGCTCATCTGGCCCCACGGCAGCACATAGCCCATGAAGGCGGTCGCCATCATCAGGAGGTAGATGATGCAGCCGAGAATCCACAAAAGCTCGCGCGGCGCCTTGTAGGAACCGTAATAAAGGCCGCGGAAGATGTGGATGTAGACCGCGACGAAGAAGAAGGACGCCCCGTTGGCGTGCAGATAGCGCAGCAGCCAGCCGGAATTCACGTCGCGCATGATCTTCTCGACCGAATTGAAGGCAAGCTCGGTCGAAACCGCATAGTGCATGGCCAGCACGATGCCGGTGAGTATCTGCACGGCCAGCATGAGCGTGAGGATGCCGCCGAAAGTGTAGGCGTAGTTCAGGTTGCGCGGCACCGGATAGGCCACGAAGCTGTCATAGACCAGCCTCGGCAGCGGCAACCGCTCGTCGAACCATTTGCCGAGGCCGGATGTGGGAACGTAGGTCGAATGTCCACCGCTCATAACGCGCTCCCTCAGCCGATCCGGATCGTGGTGTCGGAGATGAATTCCAGCGTCGGCACCGGCAGGTTCTCGGGCGCCGGGCCCCGCCGGATGCGGCCAGCCGTATCGTAGTGCGAGCCGTGGCACGGGCAGAACCATCCACCGAAATCGCCCGCCTGGCCAAGCGGCACGCAGCCCAGATGCGTGCACACGCCGACCATGACGATCCAGTTCTCGCGGCCTTCGCCGCCGGCCGCGCGAGCGGCGTCCGTCGCCGGTTCCTCTCCGGGGAGGTTCGCGTTGCGCGCGATCGGGTCCTTGAGCTCGGAAAGCTCGACGGCTCGCGCCGCCTCGACCTCGGCGTCGGTGCGATTGCGGACGAAAACCGGGCTGCCGCGCCACTTGACCGTGACCGACATGCCGGGGTCGATTCCCGAAATGTCGACGTCGATCGAGGCCAGTGCCAGAGTCGAGGCGTCGGGGCGCATCTGGTCGATGAAGGGCCAGGCGACCGCGGCCGCGCCGACCGCGCCTGCCATGCCTGTCGCCACGTAAAGGAAATCGCGGCGGTTGGGTTCGGTGGTGTCGTTCGCGCTCACGGGACTACAGGTCCTTCTGTCTCGCCATCGTCGGGGGTGCGGACACCGCCTGCTTCCGGTCGCGAAACCCTGACGAAAGGCGCAAAGACTCGCGGACCGGGAGACTCTCCCCCGGTGGTCGGTCGCGTTCTAGGGGCGGCAATTTCTCTTGTCCAGACGGGCGTGGCGGCATGGGCAGTTTGTCGCGGGCCGCATTCCGGCCGTAATTGAAACCGTCGCCCTCTGTCGGTCCGCCGCCGCTCCGCCCGTCCTGTGACCGAGCCACCGCAAATGGATTCGAAGGAGTTACAAGATGACGATCGTCAGGGCCGGAGACTGGCTTTCCGACATCGAGGCTTTCCGAGGCGAGTGGCAGGGGCAATCGACCGGTTCGCAACTGAGCCTGATCGCCGACAGACTGGACCAGCCGGGCGGCGGGCCCCGTTTGCACTGCCACCCCTATGCGGAAGTCTTCGTGGTCCTGGCGGGGACGGGTCTGTTCACGGTCGAGGATCGCGCGATCCTCGCCGGTAAGGGCGAGATCGTCGTGGTGCCGGCCGGGGTGGCGCACAAATTCACCAATCCCGGTCCGGCGCCGTTCGCCAAGATCAGCATCCACGAGGCCGGATCGTTCTCCACCGAATGGCTGGAATAGGCCTCACCGCGCTCCCAGCCGCGCCAGCACCGCCTTCGGAATGGCGTGGTCGCGTATGACGCCCTCGTGCCGCCGCATGCCGCACAGTTCGCGCTGGATAAACCAGGCATGCACGGCCTGGGCGGCCTCCTCGACCAGGCGCGCCCGCGCTTCCTCACCTTCGGCTTCGGCCGCCTTCAGCCGCGCCAGCTTCTCCTCGGCCTTTCGTCCCGCCCGGCCGAGCGAGGTCGCCATTTCGCCGGCCAGTTCGTAATCGAGCTGGGCGACGCCGGTTCGCCGCCCGCCGGGCATTGCGCCGGTCTGGCCTGGAAGCCTCAGCCCCATTGCCCTACTCCGCGGCGAGCCTGCCCGGCAGGAAACCACCGGACTGGCGCTTCCAGAGCTGGGCGTAAAGTCCGCCGGAAGTAGCGAGCTCGGCATGCGGCCCATCCTCGACGATGCGTCCCTCGTCGAGCACGATCAGCCGGTCGAGCGCGGCGATGGTCGACAGCCGGTGCGCGACCGCAATCACGGTCTTTCCCTCCATGAGACTTTCGAGGTTGTCCTGGATGGCCGCCTCCACCTCCGAATCCAGCGCCGAGGTCGCCTCGTCCAGGATCAGGATCGGCGCGTTCTTCAGCATCATACGCGCGATCGCGATGCGCTGGCGCTGGCCGCCCGACAGCTTCACTCCCCGCTCGCCAACATGCGCGTCGTAGCCGGTCCGGCCGCGCGGATCAGAGACATCCATGATGAAATCATGCGCCTGGGCACGCCGGGCCGCCGCGACGATCTCGGCCTCGGTCGCGTCCGGGCGACCATAGGCGATGTTGTCGCGGATCGACCGATGCATCAGCATCGGCTCCTGGCTGACGACGCCGAACTGTTCGCGAAGCGAGCCCTGGGTCAATGAGCGGATGTCGCGGCCGTCGAGCAGGATGCGCCCATCCTCCACGTCGAACAGCCTCAGCATCAGGTTGACGATCGTGGTCTTGCCCGCGCCCGAGGGCCCGACCAGCGCCACCCGTTCGCCGGGCCTGATATGCAAGCTCAGGCCTTCGATGATGCCCTCGGTCCCGTCGGCCTTTCCGTAGTTGAACGAGACGTTCTCGAAGCGGATATCACCGCTCGCGCGCGCCATCATCTCCGCGCTGGGATCGTCCTTGAGCTTCGGCTCGACCGAAATCGTGCCGGTGGCATCCTGGACGGTGGCGAAGTTGCGGATCAAGCCGTTGATGTTGAACATCATGTAGCCCGACATCTGGTTGAGCCGGAACACCAGCCCGAGCGCCGCCGCGATCTCGCCGGTCGAGGCCGCGCCGGCCGACCAACTTCTTATCGCAAGCACCGCCACCGCCGCCATCATGAAGCCATTGAGAATGGCCACCGTGCCGCGCACCTTGGTGATGGAACGCGTCAGCCCGCGTACCGCGTCGAGATACCGGGCCATGCCGTCTCGCACGAAGCCATGCTCACGCCGGCCGCTGTCATAGAGCTTGACGGCGAGGATGTTGGTGAAGGCGTCGACCAGCCGTCCGTTCAGAACCGAACGCTCGTCGGCCGAGCGGCGCCCAGCCGCGCGCAGCGGCGGCAGAAGGTACCATGCCGAGACGAGGTAGCTCGCCAGCCACAGCGCAAGCACCACCCCCATCAGCGGGTCCATGACCGACAGGATCGTTCCGGCAAGCACCAGGAAGGTGAGGAAGCTCCAAAGCGTCTGCAGCGAGGACACGATGAAATCGCCCGTCGCCTCGCCACCCTGCAGGATCTTGGTCGCGATGCGGCCGGCGAAATCGTTCTGGTAGAATTCGTAGGGCTGCTCGATCACCCGCCGGAAGGCCTGCCAGCGCACCAGCTGGTAGAAGCTCGGCACGACAATCTGCTGTTCCACCACGGCGTTGCCGATCATGACCGCCGCGCGGATGACTAGGACAAGCACCAGGAAACCGACGAGATGCGGCCAGTGGTCGGCGAACAGCGTCGCCGGCGTCGACATATCCAGTATGTCGATCAGCCGCCCCAGCGCCCAGTAGAGCGCGGCGTCGATCGCGCCCGATAGTCCGCCGACGATCAGGAGCAGGATGAACGGCCCCTTGGCCTGGCGCGCGAAGAACAGGATGAACTGCCACGCATCGCGGGGCAGCACCGGCCGGTCGGTGTCGGCGAACGGTTCTATAACGCCTTCCGCCGAGCGCCAGAGCCTCTCTCCCAGATCGACCCGCGCGGTGTCGTCGCTCATTCCGCCGCCATATCCTTCGCTCGGTCCCCGTCCGCCTTCGCCTCGATCGCCGGATCGCTTGTTTCGTCCAGCAGGAAGCCGCCCGACTGTCTCATCCATAACTGGGCGTAGAGGCCGCCCTTGGCAACCAGTTCGTCATGCGTGCCCTCTTCCACGATGTGGCCATGATCCATCACGATCAGACGGTCCATGGCGGCAATCGTCGACAGCCGGTGCGCGATTGCGATCACCGTCTTGCCTTCCATCAACCTGTAGAGATTGGCCTGGATCGCCGCCTCCACCTCCGAATCCAGCGCCGACGTCGCTTCGTCCAGGATCAGGATCGGCGCGTCCTTCAGCATCACGCGCGCGATCGCGATCCGCTGGCGCTGGCCGCCCGACAGCTTCACGCCGCGTTCGCCGACATGGGCGTCATAGCCGCGTCGGCCCTTGGCGTCGGAAAGCTGGTCGACGAAATCGGTCACTTCCGCCCGACGCGCCGCCTCGACCATCATCTCGTCGGTCGCGTCAGGCCTGCCATAAAGGATGTTGTCGCGCACCGAGCGATGCAGCAGTCCGGTGTCCTGTGTGACCATGCCGATATTGGCGCGCAGCGAATCCTGCGTGACCTCGGCTATGTCCTGCCCGTCGATCAGGATGCGGCCGCCCTCAATGTCGTAGAAGCGCAGCAGCAGGTTGACCAGCGTCGACTTGCCCGCGCCCGAACGGCCAACCACGCCGACCTTCTCGCCGGGCGCTATCGTCAGCGACAGCCGCTCGATGACGCCGCTCTGCTTGCCGTAATGAAAGCGCACATTGTCGAACTCGATGCCGCCCTTCGGCACTGTGATCTCGCGCGCGCCGGGCCTGTCCTCGACCAGCCTGGGCAGCGAGATCGAATTGATGCCGTCGCGCACGGTGCCGACATTCTCGAAGAGCGCCGAGACCTCCCACATGATCCATTGCGACATGCCCCAGAGCCTGAGCACCAGCCCGATCACGACCGCGACCGCACCGACCGAAACGACGTTGGACAGCCACAGCCAGATCGACAGCGAAGAAACCGCGACGAGCAGCACCGAATTGAGCAGGTAAAGGCAGCCATAGAGGCTCGTCACCAGCCGCATCGAACGGTAGACGGTGTCGAGGAAGCCGGACATGCCCTCCTTTGCGAAGGACGCCTCGCGTCGTGCGTGGCTGAAGAGCTTGACGGTCTGGATGTTGGTGTAGCTGTCGACGACGCGTCCGGTCATCATCGAGCGCGCATCTGCCTGTTCCTCCGAGACCCTGCCAAGGCGGGGAATGAAATAGCGCAGCAGAAGGACATAGCCGACCAGCCAGCCTGCCAGCGGCATGGCCAACCGCCAGTCGGACGACCCGACAATCACAAGCATGCCGAGGAAATAGACCGCGACATAGTTGAGGACGTCGATCAGCTTGATGACGCATTCGCGCACGGCGAGCGCCGTCTGCATCAGCTTGGTGGCGATGCGTCCGGCGAACTCGTCCTGATAGAAGGTCATCGACTGCTTGAGAAGGTAGCGATGCACCTGCCAGCGGATGCGCATGGGATAGTTGCCCATCAGCGTCTGGGTATGCACCAGCGACTGGCCCAGCACCGTGAGCGGCAACAGGACCAGCACCACGAACGCCATTCCAGCCAGTTTCCAGCCCTCGGTCTGGAGGAAAGTCTCACGGTCCTGCGCCGACAGCCAGTCGACGATCGACCCCAGGAAGCCGAACATCCACACCTCCGTGATCGCGATCGCCGCCACCAAAACGGCGTCGATCGCGATGAAGGGCCACGAACCTCGCGTGTAGTGCAGGCAGAAGCCGACCAGCGTGCGGGGCGGCTCGACCGGTTCCTCGGACGGAAACGGGTTCAGCCTGTTCTCGAACCATTTGAACATCTGTCTGTTGCCTTGTCCGTGGCTCTAGCGGTGCCCGCTGCGGCGGCCGGAAAAATTCTTCATTCCGGATGCCGGTTTGGTCGCCTTGTTGATCTGATCGGGACGACTGGTGCCGCCCTTGGTGTTGTTGCCGGGTTCGGCCGCGCCGGACAGGCCCGGGACCGCGCTCTTTTGCAGCGCGGTTTTCAGCGGCCCCGACAGGGAGTCGGTGGTGATCCCGGCGCCGGATGTCGGCGCGGTCCCGGTCGCGTTGGATTGGCTGTGGCGCGACTCGTCGCGTCGTGGATTCTTGGCATGCATGGATGGACTCCATCGTATCGGAACTTGGGTTCCGGCGGAGTCCGGTCCTGGATTGCCAGTATCGTGGGAAAGAGGCTGAAACCGAATCCGCCGTCAGGCGTGCGCAGGCTCTCGGAGGCGCGCGCAGATGAAGCACATCCAATCGTTCATCGATGTCTCCCTCGGCTCGGTTGCGGAAGCCGCGCTTATAGACCTCCCTCGCTGATTGCGCCAGTACCCCCGTGCAACGGCATCGACCAGGGATGCGTGGCGTTGCCGATCGGCAACGCCTGGTTGTCCGCGCGGGATGCCGCACGGTCGGCCCGGCGCTCGAGGCGGCGCAACGCCAGTTCGTGATTCAGCCGCATCAGCGCGATCACGTCGTCGACATCCCGTTCGGCCGCCATACGCCGCGAAGCCAGGCCTTTGCTGTCAGGGAAGAGAGGATGAACGTCGATCCGTCCGATCGCGCGCAGTTGTGCCCATACGGCTTCCTCGAACCGGAAATGAGCGACCGCATCGCCATGCAGATGGCCGATCTCCCGCTCGCCGACTCTGAAGGAAAGCTCGCCATGGCTGCCGATCGCCGTGGTTACGCCGTACCACGACGACACCTCGTCCCGGATACGCTGACGGGCGGGCCTGTCGGCGTCGATTCGGGTGATGTCTCTGTTGCTCGACATGATCGTCTCCTGTTTCGCCAGCCATATTACCCGTCGCAGGCCGGCGTAATTTGACCCCTTCTACAAGTTCAAGTTAACTTGAGATCAAGAGGAAACATGCCGCTTTCGCGGATGGAGTTGCGCGAATGGAAACGACTTTGCTGATCGGTCAGATCGCCCGGCGCTCGGGCGTGGCGGCATCGGCCCTTCGCTTTTATGAGGAACGGGGGCTGATCCGCTCGGAGCGCGCACCCTCGGGGCATCGGCGCTTCCCCCGGTCGGCCCTGCGGCGCATCGCCTTCATCGTCTTCGCGCAGAAGGTCGGATTGACGCTGGAGGAAATCGCCGGAGAGCTGGACAAGCTTCCCGAGGGCAGGACACCCACCAAGACCGACTGGAAGAAGTTATCCGCCAACTGGTCCCGCCGCATAGATGCGCGCATCGCCGAACTGGAAAAGCTCAAGGCCGGCCTCACCGAATGCATCGGATGCGGTTGCCTGTCCATGAGCAAATGCAAGCTGGTCAATCCGGCCGACAACGCCGCGCGCCGTGGCTCCGGTCCACGCTACTGGATGGGCGACACGCCGACCGGCGCGTGATCCGGACCGCTCTTGACCTCAACCACGCTTGAAGTCCTACAGAGAGCCGAAGACAGGAACGTCACCTTCGTCAACAAGGGAGAAGCCGCTTGTCCAAAACCGTTGCACCCCGGCGGTCGGGCCCCGGCGCGCCGACCGTGGACCTCGACGCCTATTTCGCGCGCATCGGCTATGAGGGGCCTCGCGCGCCGACAATGGAAGTATTGCGCGAACTGCATCGCCTGCACCCGGCCGCCATCCCGTTCGAGAACCTGGATCCTTTCCTGGGCCGGCCGGTTTCGCTCGAACTTCCGGCCGTGGAAGACAAGCTGGTGCGCCGCCGGCGCGGTGGCTACTGCTACGAACAGAACCTGCTCTTCAGCCATGTCCTGACATCGCTGGGCTTCGAGATCTCGGGCCTTGCGGCGAGGGTTCTTTGGGGGCAGTCCGCCGATGCGATGACCGCGCGCAGCCACCATCTGCTGCGCGTCGACTTCGACAGCGAGATCTGGATCGCCGACGTGGGCTTCGGCGGGCTGACGCAGACGGCGCCGCTGATCCTGCAGCCAGGCCTGGAGCAGGTGACCTCGCACGAACCTTTCCGCATTCTGGAACGGAATGGCCATTTTCACATCGAGGCAAGGCTCGGCGACGAATGGCGCGTCCTGTACCGCTTCGATCTCGCCGCGGCGTTCGATGTCGACTATTCTGTGTCGAACTGGTTCATATCCACGCATCCGGCATCGCATTTCGTCACCGGACTGATCGCCGCGAAGGTCGCGCCGGATGCCCGCTACGCCATCGGCGGCGGTCGCTTCACGATACACCATACCACCGGCCAGACCGAGCGACAGACGATCGGATCGCCCGCCGAACTCGCCGATATTCTCGATTCACGGTTCGACATCGAAGTCCCGGATCGAACGGACTTCGAGGCGATGGTTAAAGCGAAGCATGTGCTCGTGGAGGCAGCGGCTTGAGCGCGACTGCAAACGATCTTCGCATCGCGCTCTACCAGCCCGACATCGCCGGCAACACGGGCGCGATCCTGCGGTTGGCCGCCTGCATGGGCGTCGGCGTCGACGTCATCGGCCCGGCGGGCTTCGACATGGCCGACCGGGCCCTGCGCCGCGCCGGCATGGACTATGTCGAGATGGCGACGCTCACCCGTCACATCGACTGGCAGGCCTTCGCAAGCGAGCGGGACGGCGACCGACGAAGGCTGCTCCTCTTCACCACGCAGGCAACGGTCCCCTACACGGATTTCGCCTTCGTCCCGGGAGATACCCTTCTGTTCGGACGCGAGTCGGCCGGTGTGCCGGACCACGTCCACGCGGCCGCCGACGAACGTCTCCTCATTCCGATGCCCGGCGGCGGCCGCAGTCTCAATCTGGCGATGGCCGCCGCGATGGCGACCGGCGAGGCGGTGCGGCAGATTGGGATGCGCGACGTTGCGCGAACTGGCGTCCGGATGGCCGTCGAAACGTGAACCTGTTCACGCCGCGGTCGTCGCGTCGATGCTAGTGGAGCGGATCAGCGCAGCAACCGGGGGAGCCGACGGTGCCGATCCAGATTCTATCGAGCGTCTATCTGACTGGCGACGTCACCACCGTGGACAAGATCGGTCCGCGTCCGCCTCAGGCGCTCGCCACCATGCTGGGGATCAATCCCGCGCGTTTCGCACAAGGCTATTCGATTGCGGTCCTCGCCGAAAAGCTCGAGCCAGAGGACTTCGAGTTCGGCGGCACGACCCTGCGATCTGGCGGGCGGCTCGGGCTCCCGCTCCGGGACGAAACGGCTGACCAGAACCGGACACGCGTCCACGACCAGATCGTCAAGGAGCGCGGACAAACCGGCTATCAGCAGCTTCAGAAGCAGGTCCTGGCCGGTATCCCCCTCAAGGGGCCACGGCGGATCGCCAAGGTTCTGACGGAACTCCGGCACCAGGCGTCGATGACACCCGATATCCAATACCCGATGGGCGGCGGCGCGCTGCAGTGGAAGATCGTGGCCCGTCCGGGGCTTCCACCCGGCGCGAAACCCGGCCGCAAATTCATCATCGCGCTCAACGTCTATCCCGACGGGACGGCCGACGCGGGACGGTTCAAGGTCTCCCTGTCCGACTCGCAGCCCTATCAGGCGCTCATGGATGCCCGCCGCAAGATCAGGATTCACCTGGAATCAATCTGACATTTGCTCCTTGGGCGAGCGTCAGTCCGCTGTCGGCAGCCGACGCATCGTGAATTCGATCACGTCGCCAGGCAGTTCCGACCAGCTCTCGATCTCCGTCCAGTAGGCCTGCTTCGGCCAGCGGTCAAACCATTCGCGCGCCTTGGCGCGCGCGTCGGTGCGCGGCAGCGCGAAGGTCTCGCGCAAAAAGCCGTCGCGCGGCAGGCGCATGCCCTGGTCCTCGCGCGAACGGTCGAGCTGCCGCTTGAGCCCGCTCAGCGGTGGTCTCGGTGGAACGCGCATGGCATCGCCTCCTGCGTGAACCACGCCAAGATAGGCGTCCCTGGGAGCAAAGGCGAGTCGCTTCGCCGCTTGCGGGGCCATGAGCGCTGTGTCTAGAGAGGCAGCGCGCAAATGGAGACGGCTCATGGACCGCCCCGAGATCAGGATCGGCCTGGACGACGATATTGAGGACAAGAAGCTCAGGGCCCGCGCCTGGTTCGAGGAACTGCGCGACCGCATCTGCGCGGCCTTCGAGCAGCTCGAGCAGGAATTGACCGGCCCCCTCTCCCATCTCGCGCCGGAGCGGTTCGAAAAGACCGATTGGGTGCGCGACGAGGGGCGCGGCGGCGGCGGCGTCATGTCAATGATGCGCGGCCGGGTCTTCGAGAAGGTCGGCGTCCATACCTCCACGGTGCATGGCGAATTCTCGCCCGAATTCCGCAAGCAGATCCCGGGCGCGGAGGAAGATCCGCGCTTCTGGGCATCCGGCATTTCACTGATCGCCCATCCGCAGAACCCCATCGTGCCGGCCGTCCACATGAACACGCGCATGGTCGTCACGTCGCGTCAATGGTTCGGCGGCGGCGCGGACCTCACGCCGGTGCTGGATCGCCGCCGCACGCAGGACGACCCCGACAGCATCGCCTTTCACAAGGCGCTGAAGTTCGCCTGCGACAAGCACGCCACGATCGTGGACTATGATCGCTACAAGCGGTGGTGCGACGAGTATTTCTTCCTGCCGCATCGCGACGAGCCGCGCGGCATCGGCGGCATCTTCTACGACTGGCTCAGGACCGACGACGACGAGGGCGGCTGGGAAGCGGATTTCCGCTTCACCCAGGATGTCGGGCGCGCCTTCCTGGTGGTCTATCAGCATCTGGTGCGCAAGAACTTCAACCAGAACTTCACCGAGGCCGATCGCGAGGAACAGCTGATCCGGCGCGGCCGCTATGTCGAGTTCAATCTGCTCTACGACCGCGGCACGATCTTCGGGTTGAAGACCGGCGGTAACGTCGATTCGATCCTGTCGAGCATGCCGCCTGAAGTGAAGTGGCCCTGAGGATTACGCGCCCCACGCCCTGAGCTGGGATGGCGGCAGGTCGGCCAGTTCGCGCGGCGACATGGCCGCGATCTGCGGATGGGCAAGCGGATCGCGGGCGTAGGCCGCCGGCGCCCGGTCCGGCTTGACCCGGACTACACTGCGCAGCCGCGCGGATGCCATTCGCCAGAAATTCTGTACATGCATCGTCCTGTCCTCCGACTTTTGCACCATTTTGCGCCGGCAGGACGGGATGATCTATCCAGATAGCCTTGCCTGGACTATAGAAATTATGGATGAAGAACCTCAATCGGTTTCACCTCAACGGCTTACGGGCGGTGGAGGCGGTGTCCCGGCTGGGAACGCTGCAACGGGCCGCCGAGGAGCTGGGCGTGTCGCCCGGCGCCGTAAGCCAGCATGTGATCCGCGCCGAACGCCAGCTCGGCCGGGATATCTTCATCCGCACGCCACGCGGCCTCGTCGCCACGCCGGCAGCGGAGCCTCTGCTGTCGCGGCTGGGCGAAGCCTTCGGCCGCGTCGAGCAGGCGCTGGAGGCGGCGACGAAGGCCGACCGCAACGTGCTGACTATCTCGGTCGCGCCGGTCTTTGCCTCGAAATGGCTGGTGGCGCGCCTTTCGCGCTTTCGCCAGGCCCATCCGGACATCAGGGTGCGAATCGACGCCACCACCGAGCTCGTCGATCTAGACGCGGTGGACGTCGATGTCGCGATCCGTGTCGGACGCGGCGAGTGGAAGGATGTTCGGCTCGAACGGCTGCTGGAGCAGACCGTCTTCCCCGTCTGCTCGCCGCGGCTGGCCCGGTCGATCACCTCCCCCGCCGACCTCGCCAACGTGCCCGTGGTGCTCGACCTCAATTCCACCATCTCGTGGGACACATGGCTCGCGCCGCACGGCATGAGCGCGACCGACCTGAGGCCGGGCGACGGCTTCACCGATGCCGCACTGTGCCTCGACGCCGCGATCGCTGGCCAGGGCGTCATGCTGGGCTGGCAGACGCTCGCGCAGGACGCGATCGCCGCCGGCCTTCTGGTGGCGCCGCTGCCTGGCCGCGCCACGACCGGCAACGCCTACTGGCTGGTGACGCCCCGCCATCGGACGCCGAACGTCGCCGTCGCCGCCTTCCGGCGCTGGCTCAGGCAGGAAATCGCCGTCGCGAGAGAGGCATTCGGCTGAGAATTTGGCAACGTCCGCCGCATTTTCGTGTTATCTCCAATATCCGTGACGAACACGGCAAGGCGCGGAAGAAACGCCGCGCTGGGACAGACCGAGCACACAGGAGGAAACGATGAAGGAATTTCACTGCGGTTCCCTTGTACCGGGATGCGACTGGCACACGCGGGCGGAGGAAGAGGCCGAAGTAATGCGCCGGGCCGTCGAGCACATGCGAGAGGCGCATGGCGAGGACATCATACGCGAGTCGATGGTCGACGCGATCCGCTCGCGCATTGAGAAGGTGCGCGACGCAGCCTAGAAAACCTCGTGGCTTTCAGGGCGTTGGCGGGGTTGCCGGAATCTCTTCCGCAAGCACGGGTCCCCGCCGCCCCTTGGTGGCGGCCTATTGCCGCGAACGAGCGGCGGCACGCTCCAGAAGTGCCTCTCGTCCCATGGCGAAGCCGGAGGCGATCCATTCGTTTTCGAGTTCACGCAGCATCGCCCCGACTGTTGGGCCCTCGGCGATGCCGATCGCCGCGAGATCGCCGCCCCTGATCGGAAATCGCGGCTTCTTCCATTGTTCCAGACAGTTCAGCAGGCGCGACCAGCCGCCCGCCTCAACCAGGGCGCGGTCATCTTCGACCGCGCGGACCCTCGCCCCGGCCTGGGCTATTTTGAGCTGATCACGAAAGCCGCCCGGATCACCACGATAGAGCAGCTTGCCGAGTTCCATCTCCGTCGTCCCGGGTGGCGGCAAGGGCGTGGCGGCCCATCCGGCAAGACGTGCCGTCTCGGCTTTGGAGAGTTTCAGCCGGTCGGCCAGCCCCATCACACGCGTCTCGTCGGGCGGTATGATCGCTTCCAGGCGCAGCAGCGGATCGGCCGGCCAGCCGAGATCGGCCTCGGCCCGCACCAGGCCGTGGATCGCGTCTATGCCCCATTTTTCGGTTTCGGGCAGGACCGTGGTCAGCACGCCGGCCTGCCGCATCCACAACAGGGCGCGCGAGGGATTGGGAGCGGCCAGGAGCTTCTTCGTCTCCAGCCAGATCCGCTCGGCCGACAACCGCGATATGCCTTCCTTGAGGCGCGCGCAGGCTTTGAGCCCCTCCGGATCGGGGCGACCCGAACCGTACCATGCGAAGAAGCGGAAGAAGCGCAGGATGCGCAGATAGTCCTCGCGAATGCGCGCCTCCGCATCGCCGATGAAGCGGATCGTCCGCGTCTCCAGATCGGGCAGCCCCCCGACAAGGTCCACCACCTCGCCGGAGACGGTTGCGTAGAGCGCGTTGATGGTGAAGTCGCGGCGCTCGGCATCCGCCCGCCAGTCCCGCCCGAAGGCCACGACAGCCCGCCGCCCGTCGGTCTCCACGTCGGCTCTCAGCGTCGTCGCCTCGAAGGGCCGCCCGTCGGACACCACCGTCACGGTGCCATGTTCGAACCCCGTCGGCACGACCTTGAAGCCGGCGGCCTCGGCCCGTTTGGTCGTTTGCTCGGGCGTGGTGGTGGTGGCGATGTCAATGTCGGTGACTGCCTCGCCCAGCAGTTCGTTGCGCACGGCACCGCCGGCGACGCGGGCCTCTTCCCCGTCCTGTGAAAGAACAGTCAGAAGCCGTTGAAGCGACTCGTCCTTGAGCCAGTCCGCCGATCCGATTGAGACGGGCCCCATCACGCGTAAAGCCGCTCGTAAAGCGTGCGCACGATGCCGGCGGTCACGCCCCAGATATAGCGCTCTCCGAAGGGCATCGTGTAGAAATAGCGTTCCCGTCCCTGCCACAGGCGGCTTTCGCGATTGTGGTTGGCCGGGTCCATCAGGAATGCCAGCGGGACCTCGAACGCGTCGTCGACCTCATCCTCGTTGATCGTCAGCAGAAAGCCGGGCCGTACGACCGACAGCACCGGCGCGATCCGAAATCCGCTACCGGTGACATAATCCGGCATCCGTCCCACGATCTCCACGAATTCGGTGCCGAGGCCGATCTCCTCCTCGGCCTCGCGCAGGGCCGCGTCCTCGGCCGATGCGTCTTCGGGGTCGATGCGGCCGCCGGGAAAGGCGATCTGTCCCGAATGGCTGCGCAGCTTTTCGGTACGCTTTGTCAGGAGCATCGTCGCGCCGTCGGAATGGTCGACAACCGGAATGAGCACGGCCGCATCGCGTAGCCCCTCGCGCACGATCAGGTGCGACAGGGACGGGTTCAACCGGTGGTCGCCATAGTCGTCGCCGTCGCGCGGGCCTGTCTCCAGCGCCGCACGGCGGCGAAAATCCTCGGCCGAGAAGAGACGCTCGGGAGCCCTCATGCGCTGAGCGCCCGCAGCTTCGCGGCCGGCATGATCGGAAAGACCTCTCCGCGCGAGCGGACGGCGAACATCAACCTTCCGTCGAGCTCGATCTCCTCGCCATGCTCGGCCAGTTCGTACATCACCGGCCTGGCCACCAGCGCCTCCAGCCGGCCCCGCACATGGACATAGGGCTTGAGCCCGCCGGTCTCGTCCTCGTCCTCGAACCGCAGCGGATGGTCCGGCCCGGCCTCCACCACGTCGCCAACGTTGGTCCGGAAGGTCAGCGCCTGGTCGCCTCCCTTTCCGGTGATGTCGACCTCCACGGCGACGAAGGGCGCATCCTCGACGCGGATGCCGACCTTCTCCACGGGCGTGACGAGATAGGTCTTGCCATCCTCGTCCTTCCTCAGCACGGAGGAGAAGAGCTGAACCAGCGGCATGCGGCCGATCGGCGTTCCCATGTAGAACCAGGTCCCGTCCTGCCTGATCTCCATGTCGAGATCGCCGCAGAATTCCGGATTCCACCGCTCCACCGGCGGAAGACCCTTGCCGGCGCGTGCCGCGCGTGAAATCAGCGCCTCAAGCCCCGCGCTATCGCTTTGCGACGCAAGCGAGCCGTCTTCACGCTTCTGTGCATGATCGGTCATGGTCACGAAATAGTCACTGTCGTCTCGCTTGTCAGCAAGCCAGAGCGATTTAACTTCAACGGCGTCGGCATGATGGCGCGCGATTCCGGCCAGCGGCGGAAATCTCTCACAACCGTTCCACGCGAGCCGGGGCAACGAAAAGGATGAAGCCGCATGAGCGTCGCGATCCAGCGGGAAACCCTGTCTGAACAGGAGATGATCGCGTCCGCCGAGCGGGCGCTGGCCGACATCGCCAAGGTGCGCGAAGGCGTCGCCAAGGTCATCTACGGCCAGGAGAGCGTTGTCGAGCGCACGCTGGTGGCGATTCTGGCCGGAGGCCACGCGCTGCTGGTGGGCGTGCCTGGGCTTGCCAAGACCAAGCTGGTCGAGACGCTGGGCACCGTGCTTGGCATGGAATCGCGGCGCATCCAGTTCACCCCCGATCTGATGCCGTCCGACATACTCGGCTCGGAGGTCATGGAGCAGGACGAAACGGGCAAGCGCTCGTTCCGCTTCCTCCATGGCCCGATCTTCGCCCAGCTTCTCATGGCCGACGAGATCAACCGCGCCAGCCCGCGAACGCAGTCTGCGCTATTGCAGGCGATGCAGGAATATCATGTCACCGTGGCGGGCCACCGTTACGACCTGCCCGCCCCCTTCCACGTTCTGGCCACGCAGAACCCCCTCGAGCAGGAAGGCACATATCCGCTACCCGAGGCGCAGCTCGACCGCTTTCTCATGCAGATCGACATCCTCTATCCCGAACTGGAGGCCGAGCGGCAGATCCTGCTCGAGACGACCGGCGTGGCCGAGCAGCGCGCTCCGCATGTCACCACGCCCGAGCGGCTGCGCGAGATCCAGACGCTGATCCGTCGCATGCCCGTCCCTGAAAGCGTCGTGGAGGCGATCCTGTCGCTAGTGCGCTCCGCCCGGCCCGGCCTCGGGAACGGGGATACCGACAAGCACGTCGCATGGGGCCCAGGTCCCCGCGCCAGCCAGGCGCTGATGCTGTGCGCACGCGCACGCGCACTCTACGAGGGCCGGCTTGCGCCCTCGGTCGACGACGTGCGCGCGCTCGCCGAACCCATCCTCCAGCACCGCATGGCCCTGACTTTCGCCGCGCGGGCGGAAGGCATGACGGTGCGCGATGTGGTTGCCCGGTTGGTGAAGGCGGCCGGATAGGCGCATGGCGCGGATTGGCGCAGCCACGGAAACGGTCGGCACACGGGATGCGCTGGCGCGTGCGCGGCTGCGGGCCTCGCTCGTTCCCGATCTGCTGGTCGAGGCGCGTCGCGTGGTCAACACGGTCATTTCCGGCTGGCACGGTCGCCGCCGGCGGGGCATCGGAGAGAATTTCTGGCAGTTCCGCCCCTACGTCGAGGGCGAGGCGGTCTCGCGCATCGACTGGCGGCGTTCGGCCCGTGACGACAACCAGACCTATATCCGCGATCGCGAATGGGAAGCGGCCCATACCGTCTGGCTCTGGGCCGATCCCTCGCCCTCCATGCTCTACAAGTCGGTCGGCGCATCGGTCTCGAAGGAATCGCGCGCGCTGGTTCTGGTCCTGGCACTGGCCGAACTCCTGTCGCGCGGCGGCGAGCGCATCGCCTGGCCCGGCCTCACCGACCCGTTCGGCGCGCGCAACGGCGCCGAGCGCCTGTCATCGCATCTGGCACATGCGACGGCGCTGCCCGAGCGCCCTGATCTCCGCGCCGTCCGCCGCTTCTCCGACGTGGTAATCGCCTCCGACTTCCTCGACCCGCCGGAAGAAACGATGGCATGGCTGGACGTGCTCGCACGGCACGGCGCCCGCGCCCACCTGATCGAGGTGGCCGACCCGGCTGAAGAGACCTTCCCTTATTCGGGCCGCACGGAGTTCCGTGATCCCGAGACGGGGGAGCGCCTCACGGCGGGCCGCGCCGAGACCGTCGCGGAAGACTATCGTTCGCTCTATCTCGCGCGCCGGGCCGAATTGCAGGCCTGGTGCCGGCGGCTCGGCTGGAGCTACACGGTCAATCACACCGACCGGCTCGCTTCCGAAGCGCTGGTGCGCGTCCATCTGTCGATGGGCGAGCCGAGCCTGATAGGAATGCACGCATGAGCTGGTTGCCGCTCTCTTTCGGCGTTCCGGCGGTGCTGTGGGGCCTTCTTGCCCTGCCGGTGATCTGGTGGCTGCTCAGGCTTACGCCGCCGCGGCCGCAAATGGAGCTCTTTCCGCCGCTGCGCATACTCCAGCGCGTGCTGAAGAAAGAGGAAACGCCCTATCAGAGTCCATGGTGGCTGACGCTGCTGCGTCTCCTGATGGCGGCGCTGATCGTTCTGGCGCTGGCCGAGCCGATCTTCAATCCGCGCGACCGGGTCGCCTCGGGCGATGGAGCGATGGCGATCGTCATCGACAATGGCTGGGCGTCCGCGCCGGACTGGGAACTGCGGGTCGCCACGGCCGAAAGGCTGATCGAGGATGCCGCCGCCACGGGGTCGCCCGTGGTGCTGGCCATGACGGCAGACCTGCCTAATGCCGACATCGGCCCCTTCGATGCCGATACGGCCCACGACAGGCTTGCCGCCGCCGAACCGCATCCGGTCTCGGTCGACCGTCCGGCGATCTTTGCTCGCGTGGCGGCCGCCATAGAACCGCTACCCAACCCCGCCGTGGCCGTGCTTTCGGACGGCCTCGAGGCCGAGGGCGACGCGGCTGCGTTCCAACGGCTCCTTGCGCCGGCATCCAGTCTCGTTTGGATCGCGCCCGACGACCTGCCGATCCTGGGCACCGTGTCGGTCGAGAACCGCCCGGACGAGTTCGCGGTGACGGCGGTCCGCGCCGCCGATCCAATGCCGCGCCAGGCAAATATCGTGGCGCTGGACGAGCAGGGCCGCGGCATCGCGGAGACCGTGCTCAGCTTCGGCCCCGGCGAGACCCGCGCGTCGGCGGCGATGGCGGTGCCGTTCGAGCTGCGCAACGACTTCTCGGCGATTATCATCGACGGCGAGGAACAGGCGGCGGCCGTCAGGGTGCTCGACGAGAACTCCCGCAGGCGGCGCATCGGGCTGATCTCCCAGGCCGAGGCCGACCAGGCGCAGCCGCTGCTGTCGCCGCTCTACTACATCCGCAACGCGCTCTCGCCCTTCGCCGACCTGGTCGAGACCCAGAGCGCGGACCTGGCGCGGGCGGTTCCCCAGATACTGCAGCAGAAGCCGGCCATGATCGTCATGGCCGATGTCGGCACCCTGCCCGACGAGGCCCATCAGGCGCTGGTGGACTGGGTCGAGGGCGGCGGGACGCTGGTGCGGTTCGCGGGCTCCCGGCTGGCGGCGGCCGAGCATGACGAGGACCTGCTGCCCGTGCGGTTGCGCACCGGCGAACGTTCACTTGGCGGAACGCTGTCCTGGACCGAACCGCAACCGATCGTCGGATTTCCCGACACCGGACCCTTCTCGGGCCTGCCCGCCCCCTCCGAGGTGACCGTGACACGCCAGGTGCTGGCCGAGCCCTCCTCCGACATCGTCGAGCGGACCTGGGCGAGCCTTGCCGACGGAACACCCCTCGTGACGGGCGACCGGCGCGGCGAGGGAACGCTGGCGCTGTTTCACGTCACGCCCGAAGCCACATGGTCAAACCTGCCGATTTCGGGCACATTCGTCGAGATGCTTCGCAGGATCGTGCAGCTTTCGCGCAATCAGGGCGCAATCGCCGCGTCCGGCGGCGAGAACGGGCAGCCTCTGCCGCCCTATCGCATGATCTCGGCCGACGGCGGCCTCGTGCCGCCGACGCCCGAGGCGCGGCCGCTGGACTTCTCCGCGGGCGAGCCGTCGGTGACGATCGAAAACCCGCCCGGCCTCTATGGCGGCGAGGAAGGCGTGGTCGCCCACAACCTTCTGCCTCGGGACGCGACATTCAATCCGATCGCGCGGCCGCAAACCCCGCTGCCCATCACCGAGGCGAGCTATGCGGCCGACGAGCAGGTCGACCTGAAGGGCCCGCTGGTGACAGCGGCCCTGATCCTGCTTGCGCTCGACACCCTGGCGGTATTCTGGATGGGAGGGCTGTTCTCGCGCCGCGCGGCCATGCGCCCGCGCGCCGCCTCGACAGCCGCCGCCGGCGCCATCGCTGCGATGGCCCTTTCGATCCTGATGCTGTCGCCCGGCCCGGCCCTCGCCCAGGATCAGGACGCGCCGCCCCCCGCCACGCAGCAGCAGGAGGTTTCGGATGCGGAGGCGATCGACGCCATTTCGCGCACGCGGCTCGCCTATGTCGTCACCGGCAATTCGTCGGTCGATTCCGTCAGCCGCTCGGGCCTTGCCGGCCTGACCCGCTTCCTGACCAGCAAGACCGCGCTGGAGCCGGCCGAACCGGCGGGCGTCGACATCGAGACCGACGAGCTGTCCTTCTATCCGCTGATCTACTGGCCGGTCGACGCCGGCGCCCCCATGCCTTCGGACGCCGCGATCGCGCGCGTCGACGCCTATATGCAGGCGGGAGGGACGGTGCTCTTCGACACACGCGACCAGTATTCGACCAGCCTGGACGCCGGTTCGAGCCCGGCCAACCGGCGGCTGCGCGACATTCTCGACGACCTCAACGTGCCGCCGCTGGAACCGGTGCCCGAGGATCACGTGCTCACCAAGGCCTTCTTCATCCTCAACGAGTTTCCCGGTCGCTATGCGGGAAGCCCCTTGTGGGTGGAGGCCTCGCTGAACGCCGAAAGCCGTCAGGACCGTCCGGTGCGGGTGGGCGACGGCGTGACGCCGATCATGATAACCGGCAATGATTTCGCGGGCGCGTGGGCGACGGATTCGGACGGAGCGCCGCTTTTCCCGACCGTGCCTTCCGATCCGCTGCAGCGCACCTATGCCTTCCGCGCCGGCGTCAACATCATGATGTACATGCTGACCGGCAACTACAAATCGGACCAGGTGCACGTGCCGGTCCTGCTTGAGCGGCTGGGCCAGTAGGATGAACTTTTCCCTGTCCTTCGAACCGCTTCTGTCCTGGGTCTGGCTGGCCGTCCTTCTGGTCCCGCTTCTGCTGCTCGGCCTGACAGGTCTCGTCACCGGACAACGCGGCGCCATCCTGCGGCTGGCGGCCATCGCGGCGCTGGCGCTGGCGCTGGTCAATCCCGTGTTCCTGGACGAGGAGCGCGAACCGCTGAAGAGCGTCGTGGCGCTGATCGTCGACCGCAGCCAGAGCCAGGACATCGGCGATCGCGCCGACGTCACCGACGCCGCGCTGGCGGAGCTGCAAGCGCGGCTCGCCCGCTTCAACCAGTTCGAGGTGCGCACCGTCGAGGCCGGCCGGGCCTCCGCGCAGGACGACGGCGCGGAAACAAGGCTGTTCGGCGCGCTCGGGCAAGCATTTCGCGACGTGCCGCCGTCGCGCATCGGCGGCGCGGTGATGATCACCGACGGCCAGGTACACGACGCTCCCGAAGGCGCGTCATCCTTCGCAGCGCCGCTTCACGCGCTGATCACCGGCGACGAGGACGAGCGCGACCGCCGCATCCGCTTCGAGCAGGCGCCGCGCTTCGGCATCGTCGGACGCCCGCTGGACATGGCCTATCGCGTGATCGGCACCGGCGCGGACACGGGCGGCGCGGTCGATGTCCGGGTTTCGGTCAATGGCGAGCAGGTCGCGGTCGACCGCGCGATCGTCGGCCAGGAAATGCCGCTCCGGATCACCCTGCCCTCGGCCGGACGCAACATCGTCCAGCTCGCTATCCCTACCACCGAGGGCGAGATCACCGACACCAACAACCGCACCATCGCCATCGTCGACGGCATTCGCGAGAACCTGCGCGTGCTGCTGGTTTCGGGCGAACCGCATGCGGGCGAGCGCACCTGGCGCAACTTGTTGAAATCGGACGCGTCGGTCGATCTGGTTCATTTCACCATTCTGCGGCCGCCCGAGAAGCAGGACGGCACACCCATCAACGAGCTGTCGCTAATCGCATTCCCGACGCGGGAACTCTTCGTCGAGAAGATCGACGATTTCGACCTCATCATCTTCGACCGCTACCAGCACCGCGACGTGCTGCCGATCCTCTATTACGACTACATCGCCGAATATGTCGAAAACGGCGGAGCGCTCCTGATCGCCGCCGGCCCCGAATATGCCGGCCAGCAGTCGATCGCGCATACGCCGCTGATGGCCGCGCTCCCCGCGCTCCCCTCCGGCGATCTCCTGGAGGAAGGGTTCCATCCGCGCCTGTCGGAAGTCGGCGCCAAGCACCCGGTCACGCGCGGCCTCGAGGGTTCGGAATCCGAGCCGCCGGCCTGGAGCCGCTGGTTCCGGCTCGTCGGCATCGACCCGCCCGAAGGCTCGGTGGTGATGGAAGGCCCCGACGAAAGGCCGCTCCTGGTGCTCGACCGCAAGGGCGAAGGAAGGGTCGGCATGTTCCTGTCGGACCAGGGTTGGCTCTGGGCCCGCAATTTCGAGGGCGGCGGCCCGCATGTCTCGCTCTACCGGCGTATCGCGCACTGGCTCATGAAGGAGCCGGAGCTCGAGGAAGAACGTCTGATGGCCGACGGCGAGGGAATGACGCTGCGCATCGCGCGCCAGACGATGAGCGATTCACCGGCCATCGCCCAGATCATCTCGCCGTCTGGCGAGACGCGCGAGGTGACGCTGGAGGAAAACGGTCCCGGCCTGTTCTCGGCCGAAATCGAGGTCGACGAGATCGGCCTCTACCAGGTGGCCAATGGCGACCTGACGGCGCTTGCCCATGTCGGCCCGGTCAACGCGCCGGAATTCGCCGACACGGTTTCGACCACGGAAAAGCTCGCGCCCGCCGCCGAGGCCACGACCGGCAGCGCGCGCCGCATCGGGCGCGGCATCACCGGCGGGATATCGCTTCCGGGCATCGTGCCGGTCAGGCCGAACGCCAACGCGACCGGCCGCGACTGGATGGGCTTTCGCACCACGAATGACAGCGTGCTGAAATCAGTCAACCGCATGCCGCTCTTCGGCGGCTTCTTCGGGCTGGCCGCACTGCTCTTCGCCGTCGGGGCGATGTGGTACCGCGAGGGACGGTAGGCCCGCGCGTCGGGCCTCAGGATCGAGCCGGGTCGCTCCGGCCGGCTTCCCTGAACAGCCAAAGCGTCATCAGGATCGATGCCACGAGCAGGAAACTGCCCAGCGGAACGTGCAGGGCCAGATAGCCATTGTGCCCGGCGTGAACCTGAAGGCCTGCAAGTGCGAACAGCACAGCCAGAGCCGCGACCGCCAGGCCGGCGAGCCGACCCGCCCACAAACTCACCAGGCCGAAGCCCAACATGGCCAGCGACAGCCATGCGACCGCCTCGCCCACCATCCCATGGACGTCACCCATACCGGGATGTCCGACGAGCATCTGTCCCGCGAGCACCGGCTGCGACGCGACCGCCATGAGGTGCAGGCAGGACAGCAGCTTGAGGGGCGTGGTCGGACAGTGTGGTGACACCGGTCCTCTCCTGTGGCAGCTATCCGGAGTAGGCGGAGCAACGCTATTGAGTGAGCACTCACTTGTCAAACCGGAAGGGGCGGACTCTCGCCGCGACAAGCGTTCGCGCACTCGCGACCGCATACTCGACGCCACCTATCGCGTGGTGCGCACCCATGGCGTCGGCGCGGCGACGACGAAGCGAATCGCGGCCGAGGCCGGACTGTCCGAGGGTAGCCTCTACAATCACTTCCCGGACAAGGCCCGATTGCTGATCGATCTCGTCCTGGAGCGCTTGCCCGGTATCCGGGAGATATTTGCCCGCCTCGCGGACGACGCGGCACTGCCTTCGCTGGAATCGCGTCTGACAGCCGCGCTGGTCGACATGATCGCGTTCTACCACGAGGCGCAGCCCATACTGGGCGGGATTGCGGCCGATCCCGAGTTGCTGATGAAATCTCGGGAGCGCTTCGCCGAGGCCAGCGGCGGACCGCAGCGCGCGCACGAGAAGCTGGCTTCCATTCTTGCCGAGGAAAAAGCCCGAGGGCGGCTGGCCGCGGGTGCTGATCCGCAGGCGCTCGCCTCGATGCTCATTGGTGCATGCACGGACTATGCCTTGCTCGCCCGCATCCTGGGCCGCCATCCGCACGGTCTACCCCCACGGCAATATGTGCAAGGGATCATGGATGCCCTGCGCCCTGCCCTGTTCGCCTGAAAGGACCCGACATCCCGCCCGCGAGGGGTCCCGAGATCGGACCGAGCAAGGGGACACCTCACTGTGCCAAGGCCGCGTGACGCACCACTCCCCGAAAAGCGTCCAATTTGCCCGGCGTGAGTTCACAGGCCAGCAGCCGCGCCGCATCCACCGGCCGCGGCATGGACAACTGCCCCGCGGGCACGCGCGAGAAGCCGAGCGGACCGTAATAGGGCGCGTCTCCCACCAGAACGACGAGGCCGTGGCCGGAAGCGCGGGCGGCGTCGAGCGCGATCGCCACGAGCCGCTTGCCGATGCCGATATTCTTGAAGGCCGGCCGCACCGCGAGCGGCCCCAGAAGCAGGCCCCTTCCCTCGCCCGCCGCGATGCGCGTCAGCCGCACCGAGCCCACGACCTCCTCGCCCGAGAGCGCCACGAAGGACAGGTCGCGCTCGTGCGGACCGTCCTCGCGGATGTGATATGCGGCCTTGACGAAGCGCCCCGGGCCGAAGGCTTCGTCGTTGATCGCCTCTATGGCGGCGTCGTGGTGGGGTTTCTCGGGCAGGAAGGCGAAATCTGCGAGGGCCATCTGGTTCGCTTTCAGGATCGTGTCGAATGAAGCCGCCCGACGGGCGGCGGACCGGGGCGGCGCAAAGCCGCCCTGCGCCTCAGGCGCGGGCCGTCATTCGTCGTCGATCGAAGCGGAACTGGAACAAGTGAAATCCTCCGGGCGCGGTTGGCTAGCAGAGGCGCGATGCCGCGTCCATCGAAATATGGACGGCGATTGACGGACCGTTCAGGCCCCGGCCGATTGGCCGCGCGGGAAATCGGCCCTAAATCGGGGGAAAGGAGAGACCGATGGGCAAGCTGATCGAAGGCGTCTGGCACGACGTATGGTACGACACCAAGGAAAGCGGCGGCCGCTTCCAGCGCAAGGAATCGAGCTTTCGGGACTGGGTCACGGCCAACGGCAACCCTCCTGAAGGCAAGTCACGCGGCTTCAAGGCCGAGCCCGGCCGCTATCATCTTTATGTCTCGCTCGCATGCCCCTGGGCCCACCGCACGCTGATCCTGCGCAAGCTCAAGAAGCTGGACGACGTGATCTCGGTCTCGGTGGTCCATCATTTCATGGGCAAGAACGGCTGGACGTTCCTGGCCGAGGACGGCGCGACCGGCGATCCGGTCAACGGTGCCGATTTCCTCCATCAGGTCTACACCAAGGCCGACCCCTCCTATACGGGCCGCGTAACGGTGCCCGTCCTGTGGGACAAGAAGACCGAGACCATTGTCTCCAACGAGTCGGCGGAAATCATCCGCATGCTGAACGCGGCCTTCGACGAATGGGGCGACGCCTCGAAGGACTTCTACCCGGCCGACCTGCGCGACGAGATCGACGCCGTCAACGCGACCGTCTACGAGACCGTCAACAACGGCGTGTACAAGGCCGGCTTCGCCACGACGCAGGAAGCCTACGAGGAAGCGTTCGACGCGCTGTTCGAGACGCTCGATTGGCTCGAGGACCGGTTGTCGAAGCAGCGCTATCTCGTCGGCGACCGGCAGACCGAAGCCGACTGGCGGCTCTTCACCACGCTTGTCCGCTTCGATCCGGTCTATTTCGGCCACTTCAAGTGCAACAAGCGCCGGATCGTCGACTATCCCAACCTCTCGAACTACCTGCGTGACCTCTATCAGGTCGACGGCGTGGCCGAGACAGTCGATTTCAACCACATCAAGCGGCACTACTACGGCAGCCACGAGACCGTGAACCCGACCCGTATTGTCCCGAAGGGCCCCGAGATCGACCTCGACAGGCCGCATGACCGGGACCGCTTGGCCAGGATCGCCGCCTGAACCGCTACCAGTCGGGCGAGACGGGATGGCCGTGGAACACCTCGCCGATGCGCGCCATCGTCGCCGCCGTCGTCTCCGCCGGCAGCGCGGCGAGCGGGAAGAAGCCCGCTTCGGCGATTTCGCGGTCGGGCGTCTTGGGCGCGCTCTGCCGGAAGGTCTCGACCAGATAAAAGCCGACATGGTCGCGCCTGCTGGCGCGCCGGTTGAAATGGAGCGAGCGCAGGGTGGGCGGTCCCGTCAGTTCGAGATTGCCTTCCTCGCGAAGTTCGCGCGCCAGCGCTTGCTCCATCGTCTCGCCCGGTTCCACACCGCCGCCGGGCAACTGCCATCCCGGCACATAGCTGTGCCGGACGAGGAAGACCGATCCCGCCGCGCGGTCATGCACCAGCGCCCGCGCGCCAAGCGTCATCGGGCGTGTCATCAGGAACAGGGCGTGGAACAGTTTCGTTCTCAGCTTCACGGCCGCGGTCCTTGGCCCGGCGACACGCCGTCGCAACCGGTCATGCCCTCACTGGCCAGCATGATGTGCCTGCCATAGAAGGAATTGCATGTTCAGGCTCGCACATCTGTCCGACGTCCATCTGGGCCCCCTGCCCGACGTAACCTACCGGGAACTTGCCTCCAAGCGTATCACGGGCTGGGTCAACTGGCAGCGCAACCGGAAGCAGCACATGCATGACGGCGTCGTCGACGCCCTGATGGACGACATCGAGGCCCAGGACCCGGATCATACCGTCATCACGGGAGACCTGGTCAATCTCGCGCTGGATGCCGAGATCCAGCTTGCCCATCTGTGGCTGGTGGAGATGGGTCGCCCCGACCGGCTCACCGTGGTTCCCGGCAATCACGACGCCTATGTGCCGGGCGCGCTGGCCAAGGCCTGCAAGGCCTGGGGCGACTACATGGCCGGCGACGGCATGACGGCGCCGGACGGCCGCCACGGCTTTCCCACCTTCCGGCGCCGGGGTTCGGTCGCCATCATCGGCGTGTCCTCGGCGCGTTCCAGCGCGCCGTTCATGGCCAGCGGCTATTTCCGCGAGAAGCAGGCGCGACGGCTGCGCGAGATGCTCGATGCCGCGCGCCGCGACGGCCTGTTCAGGGTCGTGCTCATCCACCATCCGCCCGTGCATGGGGCGGCGGCGGCCCACAAGCGCCTGTTCGGGATCTCCCGCTTCCAGCGCGTGATCGTGGCGCACGGCGCCGAACTCGTCCTGCACGGCCATACCCATGTTCCGACCCTGCACTGGATCGCCGGCCCGAAGGGCGCGGCGGTGCCCGTGGTCGGCGTCTCGGCCGCCGGCCAGGGCATCAGCGGCTCGAAGCCGCCGGCGTCCTTCAACCTGTTCGAGATCGACGGCGAACCCGGCAACTGGTCGGTGGAACTGATCAGGCGCGGTCTTGGCCGAAGCGGCGACGGCATCAGCGAGATATCGCGGAGTAACCTCGTCGTCGCCCGCACCCTGGCGATCGTGCAGCCGGTGCCGGATTAGGCGGACGGCGCTACAGGCCCGTGCCCGCCGCGGCCAGCTTCTCCCACACCAGCGCGAGCACCAGAAGGGCGCCGGCGACGGCCCCCGCCAGCACCAGCGCCAGGCCGGCGGCGAACTGGCGCCAGCCCTCGCCGGAGGCGGCCGGCCTGGCGATCCGTGTCTTCGGCTCCTCGCCGCGCGGCAGCGGCGTCGCCTCGCCGTCGAGCATGCGGGTCCGCTCGATGACGCGTTCGGCGACATAGCGCGTCACGGCGTCGGCGACCGCCTTCATGTCGGTGGTCTCGGCCAGCACCACCCGTCCCAGCCGCGTGTCGCGCACGAAACGGTAGACCCGCTTGTCGCGCCCCATGGCGACATGGGCGACCGCGTCGATCCACAGCCGCGGCTGCAGGCCGGACGATATGGCGAAATCGAAGGTCGGGTCGTCCCTCGGGACGTCGGCGAAGACCGGCTCCAGTTCAGCCGCCAGGAGGTCCAGACGCCCCCGCGCGGCGTCCCGCATCTCCACCACGACGTCGTCGCGGTCGGCGGCGGCGTTCTTCACGTCCCGGATCGCGTCGGCGAGACTGCGCAGGGGCTCGTCCCGCCCGAAGGATTTGCCCGGCTCGCTCATGTTTCGATCACACCACGCAATACGAGGGTTAACAGATACTTAACACGGGCGGGAGCCGAATGCATCCGGCAAGGAGAGATAATCGACGGGGCGTGCGGGCTGGCGTCAGCTGCGTCCCAGGCCGGCAGCCTGGAGGGCCTGAACGAGCCGGTCGGTCAGTTCGTGCGGATACTGCGCGCGCACGAAATGCTGCCGGGGGTCGGTCGCGAAGCTGGGAAAGGCGCGCACGATCTCGTTCCGGAGTTCGGAGGCGCGCCGCTCGTCGCCGACATGGCGGGCCGTCAGCAGTTGCGCGGCAAGATAGTGCGATTGCCGCGTGGCCGCCAGCGCGTCGGTGGAGGCGGCTGCCTGGTCCATCTGGCCTTCCATGAAGTCGGCGAGGAACAGCGTGTAGTCCCACCATGTCGGCCTCGTGCTGGAACTCGCCACGGCCCGCCTGAGCACTTTCGCGCCATCGGCGTAGCGCCCGGCCCAGACCAGGCTGTAGCCGTAGGACGCCGCCATGCTGAGATCGAAGGGGTTGAGCCTGTGCGCCTTCTTCATCCAGCGCAGCGCTTCCTCGCTGGAGCCGGCGCGCGACAGGACGAAGCCCGAAGCCCGGTGCGCGTAGGGGCTCAGCGGACCGAACGACACCGCGCGCCGCGCCAGCTCGACCGCCTCGTCGAGGCTGGCGCGCGGCGGATAGGGATGGCTGTCGGTCACCGCCTCGAGATGCAGCCCCGCCAGCTCCGAATAGATCAGGGACGAGTGGATGCCCTTGCGGACCAGGTCCTCGTGGCAGCGATACGCCTTGCGATGCCTGTCGCCGGTCTGGTCGGCGTAATAGGCATGGTTGAGGAACAGGCAATGCGTCAGCGGCGTCTCGCGCCCGGTTTCGCGCAGCCTGGCGTAGATGACGCCCGACACGGGCGCGATGCCCGTCAGCATGTCCGACACCGAGGATTCGATGTCGTTCCTGTCATCGATCAGCCGGGACACGAGCACTCGCGAGTCGCGCGCGTCCGTCAATCGAAGCGTGAGCTTGTCAGCGCTCGGCCCCGGAGCGACCGCCAAGGTGAAGTCGGCCTCGACGTTGTCACCGTCCCCGTCTTCGGATATGAGCTCGACCGTGTCGAACCCCGACAGGCCCGTGCAAAGCAAGATCTCGACGGCATCGCCATCGGCGCCGGCCAGATTGCGCACCGATACCAGCGGCAGGAGCCTCGTCCTGTCGAGCGATCCCGCCCCGCCCGGGGAGGTGGACAGATCCGCCGACGCGATGGCACCGGCTCTCGGCAGGGTCAGATAGGCCGCGCCGCCCGCCAGCAGGATGATGCCCGCGAGGCCGGCGGCCAGCAGCCGCGACGGCATCCATGACCGGAATGTCAGAGCGGCCCGCTCGACCGCCGCCCCGGCGCGTCTTTCGGGCGTGCCGTGGGATGCATAGGCGGGAATATAGTGGCCCAGCGGTATGGAGATGCGGACCGGGTCATTCCGGCCGCTTCCCGCGTAATAGGCCTTGAGCAGTTCGCGCAGGCGGCCGGCCTGAACCCTGACCACCGGATCATGGGCCGGATCGAAATCCGAATCACGTCCGAACACGTCCACCGCGATCGAGAAGCCCTTGAGATCGCCGGCGCGTCCGTCGAGATCCGCCTCCACGATGTGGCGCAGCATGGCGCGGGAGCGCTCGGAACGGGCGAATTCCTCGCTCGCGAGAACACGCCCGAGCGCTTCCTCCAGGGCTGAACGCGGCAGCCGATCCCCTGGCAAGCCCGACCTCCTCGTACCTTAAGGATCGCTAAAGTGGGGATCATACGCGGTCCGGGCGCGGAGACAAGTCACAGCGGCGGTGGCGGAGTGCGCCAGGCGGTCGCCGGAGTGCCGCTACAGCCCCGCCGTCCGCACCGGCGCGGTTAAGACACGGATTGAAGGCTCACTTAATCCGGCGCACGTCACCCATCGGGCGCGCAAACCTCAGCATGTGCAGGGGAAACCGCCGCTTTACCCGCCAGAAGAACGCATTCTCGAAGAAGTTCGAAATCCACGTGCACATGGCTGCGATCTACACGGTTTGGTACAACTTGATCAAAATGCACAAGACGCTGCGCATGTCCGCCGCAATGGCAGCAGTCGTGACCGACGGGCTCGGGTCAGTGGACGATCTGGTGGCGATGATGGATGAAGTTGCACCAAAGCCGGGACCGCGAGGCCAATATAAAAGGAAGTCACAACTCGCTTAATGATTTTTACGAGGGGGAACTAATAGTGTTGACATCTGTTAACAGTGGTACCATTTTGGGTCCGCGTGATGGCCGGTAGGGACCGCCACCCCAACAAGGAGGTTGAGATGGCGGTTCAGTACGCGGAAGCCCGAGGATGGACTGTGCGCAAGCAAGGACATTGGGGAAGACTGTACTGCGCTCATGCAGATAGGGACGGATGCCAGGTTGGCGTAAACGGTACGCCCAGAGATGGCGATGCACATGCGCGCCAGATCAAGCGTGCTGTTGATCGCTGTCCTCACAAAGAGGAACAGGACGATGGAACGTTTTGAGTTCAGCATCATCGCTTCTGGACTGGACCCGAATGCCGATGATTTCGAAACCAGATTCTACGAAGGCGGATGTGACGATGCGACGGTTTCTTTCCAGAAGGGTCATATCATCATCGACTTTGCACGAGAGGCGGAGTCGATTGAGGAGGCAATAGCGTCTGCTGTCGAGAGCGTTCGGGCGCTAGGAGCGACCGTAGATAGGATCGAACCTGACCCATTGGTTAGCCTATCGGAGATTGCCGCTAGGACCGGCCTTTCGCGTGCTGCGATCACACAGTACGCGAAAGGCCAACGCGGAAAGGCAGACTTCCCGGCTCCCGTGGCGCGGGTAACTTCCGACAGCCCCCTATGGGATTGGGGAGAAGTAGCTGTCTGGTTTTACCGCATAGGTCGAATAAGGCAGCACCAGTTGATTGAAGCGCAGGCGATGACCATCGCCAATGATGCAATCGAACATGGGGCTTCGATCAAAGACCGGTTACGGTCCGGACTAGAGGAATACCGCGCTTGCATGTGAGGAACTGGCCCCGCTTTGGCGGCGCCTTTCATTTCTGAAATTCACAAACTGACCCACTACCCGGCGGCGATTAATCAGGCCGACCTGACGGTCGAGCGGATGGCCGCCGTGACGGGCTTCCGCGCTTCCATGAGCAGCATGTGGCCCACGTCATCCAGGGAGATGAACCTGAAGGACGCCGGCAGGTTCCGGCTGTGTGAATAAGGCAGCACCGGGTCCGCCGTCCCCCACACCACCGTCACCGGCATGGCGAGCGTCGCCAGCGTTTCGCGCGGAATTTCACCCTGCCGCCCGTCGCGGGCGATCATGCCGTGGATTCCCTGGAGCATCGCCTTCTGCCCGTCGATGCGCCGCCGCGCCGCGAGTGCGGCGACATGCTTCGTCTCGAACCGGTAGGCCGGCGCGGCCATCCCGTTCATCGCCGCCCGAAGCTCGTCGGCATCCGCCGGCGTCGCGAAGCGTTCCAGAAGAGGGCCATTGATCTCCGGCCCGAACCCTCCCGGCGCCAGCAGGGTGAGGGAGGCCACCCGCGACGGCTCCCGCAGCCCCATCAGGCAGGCCACGGCCCCGCCCATCGAAAAACCCGCGACATGGGCCCTGTCGATGCCTCTTTCGGCAAGATCGGCGAGGATCGCCTTGGCCATCGCCGACGCCACCCCGGCGGCGGGATGATCGAGCGAGCGGCCATGCCCCGGAAGGTCATAGGCCAGCACCAGACCGTCGCGGGCGAGATCGGGCTGTATGTCGTACCAGTCGTCGCATCCGCCGCCGAATCCGTGCAGCAGGACCATCGCCGTGGTCCCGCTGCCCTTGACGCGCGCGTAAAGCCCGTCCGCCACGGCTCCCTCAGCCGACAATGCGGTTGGCCGCCGACACGACGGCCTCGAGCGAGGCGGCCACGATGTTGGTATTGATCCCGGCCCCGAACAGCTTGCCGCCGGGATGCTCGACCTCGACATAGGAGATGGCCGAGGCGCTGGAGCCGCGCTGCAGCGAGTGCTCCGAATAGTCGAGCACCGAAAGCTCGATGCCGATATGCCTCGACAGCGCATCCACAAAGCCGTCCACCGGGCCGGTGCCCGCCCCCGAGATCGTCACTTCGCGGCCCTGGTCGAGGATCGTGGCCTCCACCATGCGCCGGCCCCTGGCCGAGGGATCGGGATAGGTGTGGTGATCCAGGAATTTCAGCCGTCCGCCCGGCTGGTCGACATAGCGCTCCATGAAATGGTCGTGGATGCGCTTCGAGGTCAGTTCCTTGCCTTCGGCGTCGGTGATCGCCTGAATCTCCTTCGAGAACTCGATCTGGAGGTTGCGCGGCAGGTTCAGCCCGTAGTCGGCCTGCAGCACATAGGCGATGCCGCCCTTGCCCGACTGCGAGTTGATGCGGATGATCGCCTCATAGGTGCGCCCGACATCGGCCGGGTCGATCGGCAGGTAAGGCACCTCCCATTGCGGCTTGTTGGCCTTGCGGATCGCCTTCATGCCCTTGTTGATGGCGTCCTGGTGCGAGCCGGAGAAGGCCGTGTAGACCAGTTCGCCGACATAGGGGTGGCGCTCGGGGATCACCATCTGGTTGGAATATTCGTAGACGCCCTTCATCCGGTTGATGTCGGAACAGTCCAGCATCGGGTCCACGCCCTGCGTGTACATGTTGAGCGCCAGCGTCACGATGTCGACATTGCCGGTGCGCTCGCCATTGCCGAACAGCGTGCCCTCGACGCGGTCGGCGCCGGCCATCAGGCCGAGCTCGGTCGCCGCGATGCCGGTGCCGCGGTCATTGTGCGGATGCAGCGACAGGATGATCGAATCGCGACGGTCGAGATTGCGGTGCATCCACTCGATCTGGTCGGCATAGACATTGGGCGTCGCCATTTCCACGGTCGCGGGCAGGTTGAGGATCAGCTTGTGGTCTGGGCTCGGATCGATGATCTCGGTCACGGCGTTGCAGATCTCCAGCGCCACCTCCAGCTCCGTGCCGGTGAAGCTCTCGGGCGAATACTGGAAACGATAGCCGCCGCCGGCCCTGGCCGCCATGTCGGCGATCATCTTGGCGGCGTCGGTGGCGATCCGCTTGATGCCGGCCACGTCCTTCTCGAACACGACCCGCCGCTGCAATTCGCTGGTGGAATTGTAGAAATGCACGATCGGCGTGCGCGCGCCCTCCAGCGCCTCGAAGGTGCGCGTGATCAGTTCGGGACGGCACTGGACAAGAACCTGCAGGTCGAGATCGTCGGGCACGTCGCCCTTTTCGATCGCCCAGCGCGCGAAGTCGAAATCGGTCTGCGAGGCGGACGGAAATCCGATCTCGATCTCCTTGAAGCCCATGTCGACGAGCAGCTTGAACATGCGCGCCTTGCGCTCGTGCCCCATCGGGTCGATCAGCGCCTGGTTGCCGTCGCGCAGGTCGACCGAGCACCAGATCGGCGCCGTCTCGATGCGCTTGCCGGGCCATGTCCGGTCGGCGAGATCGACCAGCGGATAGGGTTGGTATTTCCTCGCGGCGTCGGGCATGCCCCTGGCGCCGGAAGCGTTTTCGGATCGGGGTGTCTTGGCGTCCATCGTCTTCTTCCCTTGACCGGCCGGCGCATTCTCGGCGGGCGGGCGCGGTCCTATCAGATCAGCTTATGGGTGTCGTGTGACGAGGAGCTGGCGCACGGCGGGCGCTGTTCGACCGCCGGGCGCTCCTCTAGCCGACCCGGCGATCGCCGCTAAGGCCGAGAAGAAGCGAGGTCATGGTCGCGCGCGCGATCGCGCCCTTGCGGGCGGGCGGCAAAGCGTCGATGTGAGCGCGTCGCGTCGTCATGGCCATCTGATAGCCGGCCCCGCGGCCGGATGCAATGCCCCCGCGACCGCGGTCATGGCGGCCATTCGCATTATCGGCGACGGCCTCAAGGAACCTGCCCGCGAACTGTCGGTTTCCCAATCAGCGCATGCAACGGGAGACCAGACATGACCGACGACCGCAAGTCCGCGACGCGCTCGACGATCGACAGCGCCCAGAGGACCGAGTCCGATCTCGCCAATCGCAGGATGGGCGACAACAAGCTTCAGGGCGACGACCAGGTAAAGGTCCGCAACCAGCGCCACGCCGTGCCCGATGTCGACACGCGGACGGAAGGCGTCGTCGAGAGCTTCGAGAACATGGACCCGGAAACGCGCGCGCGGCGCAAGGACCCGAAAAACAAGCAGAACCCGTCAGAGTGAGCGGATCGACGCGCTGGCGCGGCGGCCGATGACCTGGCCGGCCGCCGTCAGCGGCCGTTCCAGCCGCGGCCGCGCTCGCCGAGAACCTCGTAGCCGCCTTCCTTCACGACCACCGTGTCCTCGAGCTTGATGAAGCCGCGCGAAGGGTGAAGCATGGTGGTCTCGACCGACAGCACCATGTTCTCCTGCAGGGGGCGCTCGGCGTCGACGCCTTCATAGGCGACCGGATGATTGGTCATCAGGAAGGGCGTCTCGTGGCTGATCAGCCCCATGCCGTGGGCGAAGAAGTCGTTATGGGCCGCGTTCGGCAGGCCTTTCATGACCTCCGTCGCATGGGCGATCATGTCGCCGCCGCGCGTGCCGGCGGTGCATTTGGAGAACGCCGCCTGCTGGACGGCGTCGACTTCCGCCAGGAGATCGACGAGTTCGGTGTCCGGCTCGCCCTTGACCCCCATGCGGCACAGATCGCCGATATAGCCGCGATAATTGCCGCCCGAATCCAGCGACAGCACCTCGCCATGGCCCCATTTCTGGTCCGAAACGGCGCGATTGTGGCTCGAGCCGATGGTGAGCAGGCAATATTCGAACTGAAGCCCGCGCGCCGTCTCCTCCGAGCGCAGCTTCTGCACGATCTCGCCCTTGGCGGCACCTTCGGGAACGCCGGAGAAGGTGGCCAGCATGGCGTCGGTGATGCGTTCGGACGCCTCGCGCAGCAGGTCGATCTCGGCCGGCGACTTGATCGCCCGCAGCCGCTCCAGCATCGGATAGGCGTCGACCAGCTCGGCGTCCAGCAGGAGCGATTTCAGCGCGATATAGGCGTCCGCCGGTAGAAATCCCGGCTCAATGCCGATCCGCGCCCGCTCCAGCCCGATCCGCTTTACGTGGTCGGCCGCCGCCGCGGCGGCGTCGAGCGTGCCCCAGGTCGAGGTCTGCACGGTCGGCGTCCAGAACGGATGGTTCTGGTGCTCACCGCCTTCCATCTTGTTGCCGACATAGGCGGCCTGGTCGGGCCGTCCCCTGGCATAGGCCACGACCGGCAGGTAGCGGCTGTGGCCGATGGCGTCCATCGCCGAGAAGAAGATGAAGCGGTAGCCGCCCAGCAGATACTGGACATTGTGCTTGGAGGTGGCGATGAGCAGGTCGATCTCCGCGTCCTGCATGAGCCCGTCGAGACGCGACTGGTCGAAGGGTATGGAAGGCTCCGCCTGGCCGGTGGCTGCGTTCACTGGCTTGCTCCTGCACTGATCGGCGTTCCTCGCTAGTGGTTCGTTTCCGACATTTGCATCCCGTTGGCATCAGCCTCGAGGGCAAATGTCGGAAACCAAGGAACCACTAGCAACAGTGCAACAACCGCACGGCGAGGTCCAGCCCGGCGTATCGGACGGCGCGCGGGCCGTCAGACCGTGTAGGCTTCCTCGTCGTCGGAGGCCGCGCGCGCGACCGCGACCAGTGGCGGCCCGGCCGGCTTCTTCCAGTCGCTCTTGGTCGCCTGGCCGTTCTCGATCGTCACCACGCTGTCATAGAAGCAGTGGCCGTTCGCCTGCACCGGCGGCTCGGGGTCGTGCATGACCGACAATATGATGGCGCCTGGAAGACCGTCGCGGATCGCCTGGTGGAAGGCGACCGTCGAGTCCGGGTCGAGGCCGCTCGTCGCCTCGTCGAGGAACAGCAGGCCCGGCTTGTGAAGCAGGATCCGCGCCAGCACGAGCTTCTGCTTCTGGCCGCCCGACAAGACCTGGTCCCAGCTCTTGCCGGCACGCGTCTCCTCGCCCATCGTCTCGATGAAATCGCCCAGCCCCGCCTTGTGCAGGGCCGCCGCGACGGCCGCGTCGGCGTGCCGGGTCTCGGGATCGGGCAGGCAGACGAGCTCCTTCAGCGAGATCGGCGGCAGCTTCACCTCCTGCGCCGCGTAGAAGGTGGATACGCCCTCTGGGAACACGATCTCGCCACGACCGTGCGGCCACAGCCCGTTGATCGCCTTGAACAGGCCGGTCTTGCCCGACCCGGACTCTCCGCGCAGGAAAACCCATTCGCCACCCCGGAACCGGAGCCGCGGCGCCGACAGGAACGGCGCCGTCTCGCCCGCATGCATCAGGTCGAGACCCTTGATCGTCAGGCCGAAGGCGGGGTGCTGCGCGCGGTAACTGAACGCCGAAACGCCGCCGCCGCCATAGAAGTCGGGCGGGGTCTGCACGGTCTCGATCGCCTCGGCAAGGCCGATCACGCGGCCGGCATTGGCCTTGAGCGAAGCGATCGCCGGCATGACGTGGATGAACCACGAACATTCGTTGATCATCGCCGCGACCAGTTCGGCGCCGGTGACGTAGCGCCTCAGATCGATGCTGCCGGCCATGTAGGGCAGGATGCCGGGCATGTAGGCCACGACGCGCGCACCGATGAAATTATAGACCAGCGTGAAGGACATGTAGCCGGCATCGACGCGGTTCAGCCGGGCCCAGGTCTGGTCCACCTTGCCGTAGAGCCGTCCGTTGAGACCCTTCTGGACATGCTCCCCGCGCGAGGCGGCGACGTGGAAGCTGCGTCGCAGGAAGGTCGTCAGTTCGCCACGGTAGCTGCCTTCGGTCTGCTGGATGGCGTGGTTGAGCCGCTCCAGCACCTTGCCAAGCCTGACGGCGACGATCGTGTTGAGCGGCACGTAGAGCGCCACCGCCGCGAAAGCCAGCACCGCGCCGGCATAGACCCCGAGAAACCCGAGCCCCTCGATCGCGGTGGAGGATTCGATCAGCTTCGAGCCGACGAAATAGACCGACGCCACGACGCCCATGATGCCCATGGCCAGCCCGATGGCGCCGCCGGTCATGCCCTTGATCGAATCCTGGACGCGCTGGTCGATATTGTCGGGCGCCGGCGCCGCCTCCCCTCCTTCGTGCTGGACGTGAAAATGGGTGTGGTTGGCGTCGAGCAGCGCCTCGTTGAAGCGGCCGTCGAGCCAGGCGCGCCACCGCCTGTGGAGCGTGGTCGAAACGAAGTGCCTGACGCCGATGAAACCCGCGTCCTTGAGGACGGCGATCGCGACGAGTGCCCCGGCCGCGCTCAGGAGCCCCGAGACGGGGTCGGCATTGGCCTCGTCATGAAAATAGGCGATCGAGTTGACGAGTTCGCCGGACGCCTCCGCCAGCCAGACGCTGGCCTTGCTGGACAGCGCCGTCAGCACGGCGATCGCCGCCGTCAGCGTCCAGGCCTCCTTCCAGCTCGAGGAGAACCAGTAGGCCCGCATCAGGCCCAAGAAGGTCCGCATCGCGGAGACGGGAGTGCGATAGTCCGGATGATCGGCGCCGAGACGCTTCAGAGATGACCGCGCGTGCCGCCAATCACGAATCAACACCAAATCGCCCACCAGCCCAGTTCATGGGCAAAGGTAACACGTTAATTCAGCCTGCAACACAAAATCATATTGAGAGATAACGATTCGCGGGCACTGTTGCATTCATGCTCATCCGGCCCGACACCCTTGAAAACCTGCGGTTTTTCAATGAATGACCGGCTAACCCGCCCGTTAACGGCCCTGGCCGCGATGCCGCGACGTGCCGCTCTTCCCGGCGTTTTGGGCCAATCCTCGCCACATTTGCGCGTGATAGCGCCTTTGGGGACAAGGCCCGAAATGATCCAGATACCGCGCAGCTTCAGCCGCGAAACGGTTCATCCGCGCACCCGGCGCGCCGGCGGAGCGCGATCAGTGGAGTTCGTTACGTGATCAACCCCTCAGGAACCCCGCAGCCCGGACAGGACACCTCACCTTCTCTGGCCCGACCGGAACCGTTGCGCGATCCCGGCCCGATCGACCTGCGCGCGCCGCAGCCCGGCAATCACGACCGATGGCGCGAACCGGAACCCGCCAAGACGGCGCCCCGCCGCAACGTCCGCCGCGCGGCCGGCCTCGCACTGGGCTACGGCGTCGCCGGGCTGTTCACCGTCGGCGCAGCGGTCGTACTGGTCTCGACGTTCTCCCAGCCCTCCGACGACGGTGCGACCGAGACGGCCGCCGTTATAGAGCAGGCCGGTGAGGCGCTTGCGCGCGCCGATCTTCCCGCATCGGCCGAAGGCGGCCCCGTGGACATGGGCGCGGCGCGATCGATCACCATTCCCGAACCGCAACCCGAACCGGAACCGACCGCTGAAGACACCGCGGCCACCGATCCGATCAAGACCGGCGGGAAGGGCTCGGTTCCAGACAGTTCAGACCCGCGCTGGGCAAACGCCTTCGCCGGCAAGTCCGCCGTCGAGAAGAAGGCCGACAAGCTGCCCGAGGCCGCGCTGGCCATCGTCGCGGAGCGTCGGCAGTCCGGCGCGGTAAAGGCGTTCTCGTCGATCATCGCCGACGAGCCGGACCCCGAGCTTCCGGTCGCGGTCAAGGCCGCGCCCACTCCGGCGCCCGACGAAATCCGGACCGCCGCCCTGGACCCGGAGGCCGCGCGGGCCAAACCTGAAGCCAAGCGGGAGGAGCCCGCCGCGACTGCCGAGCCCGCTCAAACGACAGGCCGCGCCCCGACCTCGACGCGCACCGTCCGCACCGCCGTGAACATGCGCACCGGACCGGGCAAGTCCCACCGCGTGGTCGGCGTCGCGCCTCAGGGTGCTTCGGTCGGCGTGGTGTCCTGCGATTCCTGGTGCGAGATCGTGCATCAAGGCAAGCGCGGCTTCGTCTATGCCAGCTTCCTCGGTCAGCCGCGACAGAGCGCCGAGGCGCCGGCGGGGCAACCCGCTCCGGAGAAGGCCGAGCCCGAGGCCAAGCCCGTCGAAGATCCCTTCAACGCGCCGAAGCGTTCGCCATAGCTCCGGCGGCTGATTGCGCCCTCAGGGTTTGAGGGTTCGCGCCACGACCCGGCTGATCGCCGGTCCCAGAAGCAGCACGAAGACGAAGCGCGCCGTCTGCAGCGTGATCACGAAGGATATGTTCACGCTGTTGGAGGCCGCCGCGATGATGGCGATCGAATCCATGCCGCCCGGACTCGTCGCCAGATAGGCCGTCAGCGGATCGACGCCCATCGTGACGACGAGCAGCCAGGCGAGCACGCCGCAGAAGACCATCAGCGCGACGATCGACATTACGACATGCGGCAGCGCCCGCCAGGCATGTACGAGCACGGTCCGGTCGAATTTCAGCCCGATCGTCCAGCCCACGGCGGCATAGCAGACGGCCAGCAACCATTCCGGGATCTGGAATTGCAGGCCGAAGCCGATATGGAGCAGGCTTCCCAGGATCATCGGGCCCAGGAAAGCCGGCGACGGCAGACGCACCAGCCGCCCCAGCACCAGGCCGGCCAGCGCCACGGCCAGCGTGGTGCCGAAGGCGTCCCACTCGATGGGCGGGAACCAGGGCGTCGGAGCGGCGGAACCGGATGTATCGATAAAGAGCCGCGCCACCGCCGCCGCCGCAAGCGTCACGAAGATCACGCGCAGATACTGCATGAAGGCGACCAGTCGCGCGTCGGCGCCGAACGCGTCGGCCATCAACACCATGGCGCTCGCCGCGCCCGGCGCCGCGCCCCATACGCCGGTCGTGCCGGGCAGCGCGCCCCAGCGGCTCACCATCCAGCCGAACAGGCTGGACGCGGCGACCGTGGCCAGAACCGCGCCGAGGAAGACCGGCCAGTTGCCGAAGAACAGCCCGATCGTCTCGATTTCGATCGAGGCGGCGATCAGGCAGCCGATCAGGGCCTGCGCGAAGGAAGACGGCGTCGGCGGCATTCTGATCGTGGCGCCCCGCACGCCCCACAACACCGCGATCAGCAGCGGACCGATCAACAGCGCCCCTGGGACCGCCAGCGCGTGCAGCAGGGCGCCGATCAGGGCCGAAACCAGCACCAGCGTCAGCCATTGAACACCGGCGGACCAGGGCCGGCCTCCCGAACCGTCCCGGTCCGTCATGCGAAGGGAACCGCCGACGTGCCGGGCGGCAGCTTCGCCTCGTCGTCGGGCTCGACATGGATGACGACCCGCACGCTCGGGATCTCCGCCTTGAGCGCGTCCTCGATCCGGTCGCAGATCCCGTGCGCGTCGCCCACGCTCATGCCGGCGTCGACGACGAGATGGAACTCGATGAAGGTGGCGCGCCCGGCAATCCGCGTCTTCAGATCGTGCACCTCCAGCGCGCCCGACGAATGGGTCGAGATCAGGTCGCGGATGCGTATCAGTTCCTCGGGCGTCACGGCGCGATCCATAAGCCCCTGAGCCGACTGGCCGATCACGCGCCAGCCCTGCCAGAGGATATTGAGCGCCACCAGCGCCGCCAGCAGCGGATCGAGCACATACCAACCGGTCGCGATGGCCCCGAGCAGGCCGGCGATGACGCCGAAGGACGTGACGACATCGGTGATCAGGTGACGGCCGTCGGCCTCCAGCGCTGGCGAGCGCGCCGCCCGCCCCACCCGGATCAAGAGGACGGCCCAGGCTCCGTTGACGATGGCCGCGGCCCCGTTCACGGCAAGGCCGATGCCCGGCTGCTCCAACGGCATGGGGCTCTGGAATGCTCTCCATGCCTCGACGAGGATCAGCATCGCCGCGCCGACGATCAGCACGCCCTCCAGCACGGCGGAGAAATATTCCGCCTTGTGGTGGCCGTGGGGATGGTCCTCGTCGGCGGGCATGTGGCTGACGCGGATCGCCCACCACGCCGCGCCGGCGGCAATCACGTTGACGATCGATTCCAGCGCGTCCGAAAACAGCGCAACCGAACCGGTGAGCCTGTAGGCATAATATTTGAGCGCCATGACGCCGAGCGCGACGGGAATCGACCAGAAGGCCAGACGGGCGACGGTTCGTTTCGCGGTCATGCGCGCCTCATGCCATGCGGGGCGGGCATTGGGAACGCCCGACCTTGCATGGCAGGCAGGCGCTCACGCCGCCCGCACCTTCGTCTTTCTCGGCAGATGCGCCACCACGTTCTCGATCATGCGCATGCCGGCGTCCTGGCCGAGCGTCATGATCGACTCGGGGTGGAACTGCACGGCCGCCACCGGCTCCGACCGGTGCTCGAAGGCCATGACGATGCCGTCTTCCGTCTCGGCCGTGACCGTGAACTCCTGTGGCAGGCGCACGGGATCGGCGAAGATCGAGTGATAGCGCCCGACCGTCACTTCCTTCGGCAGGCCCGAGAAGATGATGCCCGGCTTGCCCACCCGGATGCGCGACGGCTTGCCGTGCATCGGCACGTGAAGCTGGCGCAACTCGCCGCCATAGGCCTCCGCCAGGGCCTGCAGGCCAAGACAGACCCCGAATATCGGCAGTTCGCGTGCCCTCGCCTTGCCGATCGTCGCAGCGCAGTCGAAATCCTTCGGGCTGCCGGGACCGGGTGACAGCACGACCAGGTCGGGCCGGACGCGGTCGAACACCTCCTCGGCGACCGGGCTGCGCACGGTGACGACGGAAGCGCCGGTTTGCCGGAAATAGTTCGCCAGCGTGTGCACGAAGCTGTCTTCGTGGTCGACCAGCAGGATCGACATCCCCTCCCCGACCCGCGCCGTCGCGCGCGCCGTGGCCGAGGCGTTGCCGGCTTGCGCCTCGCGGATCGCCGCCAGCATGGCCGAGGCCTTCAGTTCGGTTTCCGCCTCCTCCTCGGCCGGATCCGAATCGTAGAGCAGCGTGGCCCCGGCACGCACCTCGCCGATGCCGTCCTTGATGCGGATGGTTCGCAGCGTCAGCCCGGTGTTCATGTCGCCGTTGAAATGGACCATGCCGACCGCGCCGCCATACCAGGCGCGCGGGCTCTTCTCGTGCTTCTCGATGAAGCGCATCGCCCACAGTTTCGGCGCGCCCGTCACGGTGACGGCCCATGCGTGGGAGAGGAAGGCGTCGAAGGCATCCATCCCCTGGCGCAACCTGCCCTCGATATGATCAACGGTGTGGATGAGCCTGGAATACATCTCGATCTGGCGCCGTCCGATGACACGCACGGAGCCCGGCTCGCAGACCCGGCTCTTGTCGTTGCGGTCGACGTCCGAGCACATGGTCAGCTCGCTCTCGTCCTTCTTGGAGTTGAGCAGCTTCAATATCTGCTCGGAATCCGAGATCGCGTCCTCGCCGCGCCGGATCGTGCCCGAGATCGGGCAGGTCTCGACCCGCCGTCCCGAGACGCGCACGAACATCTCGGGCGAGGCGCCGATCAGATATTCCCGGTCGCCGAGATTGATGAAGAAGGAATAGGGCGACGGATTGATCGTCTTGAGACGCCTGGTGATGTCGGACGGCGTGGAGTCCACCCGCTCGTAGAACATCTGGCCGGGCACCACCTCGAACAGGTCGCCCCGGCGGAAGCTTTCCTTGGCCGTCTCCACGATACGCGCATATTCGCCGGGATGGTGGTCGCCGCGCGGCACGATCCGGTCGGTGGCCTGGAACGGTTCGGCCTGCGTCTCGCGCGGCAGCCCCTCCGTCGACAGGCGCTCGCGCGCATAGTCGTAGCGGTCGTGCCAGGCTCTGGCCGCATGGTGGTCGACGACGAGGATCTCGTCGGGCAGGTAGAGCACGAGGTCGCGCAGTCCCTCCGGCCGCTCGAGCCGCATCTCGACCGGATCGAACTGGAAGGCGAGATCGTAGCCGAACGCGCCGTAGAAGCCGAGATTGCTGTCCTCGGGCGACTTGAACAGCGCCGTCAGCGCGCGCAGCACCGTGAACACCGTGGGCGCGCGCGACCGCTCCTCCTCGGCGAAGATGCGGTCCGGCTCGGCCACGGTCAGCGCGATCAGCCGCGGCTCGCGCGCCGTCACCGTCACGTCCGCCAGTTCCGCGACCGAAGGTTCCACGATGTCGAGCAGCACCTCGCCGCGCCCGTTGAGCGCTTCCAGGCGCATCTGACGCCCGCGCGAGGAGATGGCCAGCGGCGGGTCGATCATGGCGGTGTCCCAGCGCGTATAGCGGCCGGGATATTCGTAATTGGAGGAAAAGACGCAGCCGCGCCGCGAATCCAGCCCGTCCACATAGGCGTCGATGGCGCCTTCATAGGGCGTCTCGTGACGCTTGCGGGTGATCGTCACCCCGCCTTCGGTCCGGTATCGCTCCGCCCCGTCTTCCAGAAGTTCCACCGTCATGTCCCGTCTCCGTCGATTCGGCCCGGTTCGGTCGGGGCGGCTTCGGCATTCTGGATGACAAAAAGGCCGCCCGGATTTCTCCTGCGGCCTCTCCTCGTCACATGCGCACGCGTGTCGTCAGGCCGCTGTCAGCAGGCCCACCACCAGATCGTCTTGGTCGAACGCGTGATCATGAATGCTCAATAGGCAACAACGGCGTCTGGCGCAACCGGAATCGATTGGCGCGCCTGTAAACTCCTGTAGGCTGCCGAGGTCAGGAACGGAGGACGCCATGCCTAACCAGGCCGAACACGCACGTGATTTCCGCGCCCTTCACGTCAAGGGCGACCCGGTGGTGCTCTTCAACGTCTGGGATCCCGGCACGGCCAGGGTGGTCGCCGGCGCGGGCGCCAAGGCCATTGCGACCGGCAGCAAGCCGGTGGCGACCGCCTTCGGCTACGAGGACGGCGAGCACATGCCGCTGGAGCTTGCCCTCGACAATATCCGTCGCATCGTCGCCGCCGTCGACCTGCCTGTGACGATGGACCTGGAGGGCGGCTACGGGCGGGAGCCGGAGACGGTCGCGCGCTCGGTCGCCCGCGCGATCGAGGCGGGCGCGATCGGCGTGAACTTCGAGGATCAGGTGGTCGGCGGTAACGGGCTGCACGAGATCGGGCTACAGTCCGAACGGGTCGCGGCGGCAGCCGAGGCGATCCGGGCGTCCGGCGTGCCTGCCTTTCTCAACGCCCGCACCGACCTCTTCCTCAAGGCCAAGCCCGAAGCGCATGACGAAGCACTTCTCGACGAGGCGCTGGAGCGGGCGGCGGCCTATGAGAAGGCGGGCGCCGACGGCTTCTTCGCGCCCGGACTGGCCGACGAAAGGCTGATCGGACGACTGACGGCGGAGACTGCCCTGCCCGTCAACATCATCGCCCTGCCGCATGTGCCGCCGAAAAAAGTTCTCGCCTCGCTGGGCGTCGCCCGCATTTCCTAGGGGCCGGTGCCCTGGCGCAAGATGGCCGCCTGGCTGGAAGCCGAGGCGCGCGCCGCGATCGAAGGCTGAGCGGGAGGTGCGGACCGGTTTTCTGCCGCCCCGATGTCGGAAAAGCGCGTCTCATCGCGTCCTTGGGCAGACACATGGCAGCGGACAGACAGGAGGATTGTCCCAATGACCGGACCGCGCATCGCAAGCCGCGAGGAATGGCAGGCAGCCCGCGAGGCGCTCCTCGTGAAGGAGAAGGCCCATATGCGCGCAAGCGACGCGCTCGCCGCCGAGCGCAGGCGCCTTCCCATGGTGCTTGTCGAAAAGGACTACCGTTTCGAGGGGCCGGACGGCGCGGCTTCGCTGGCTGACCTCTTCCAGGGACGGCGCCAGCTCATCGTGTACCACCACATGCTCAAGCCGGACGACCCGGAGCCCTGCTCCGGCTGCGCCATGTATGTCGACAATCTCGGTCACCTGTCGCATCTCAACGCCCGCGACACGACGATGGTGCTGGTCTCGCGTGCCCCGATCGGGCAGATCGAGGCCTTCCGCGAGCGCATGGGCTGGACGGTTCCCTGGTACGAGACGACGGACGATTTCAATCCCGATTTCGGCGTGCGCGGCGGCTTCGGGCTCAACGTCTTCTTCCGCGACGACGAGGGCCGGATCGGTCATAGCTATTACACCAGCAATCGCGCGGTCGAGGCGATTGGCACGATATGGTCGCTGCTCGACATCACCCCGCTCGGCCGACAGGAGAGCTGGGAGGATTCGCCCGAAGGCTGGCCGCAAACTAAGCCGTACCAATGGTGGCGGCTGCATGACGAATACGACCATTCGCCGGCGCGAGAAGCCGCGCCGGCATGTCATGCATCGGCGGCGTCCGCGTGACGCTGACACAACGAGAAAAGGGGCCGCGCGGGCCCCTTTCCCTTCCGGTGGAGAAGGTCCTCACGCCGTGATGATGTAGACCACCTCGTAGGTCGCCGGCTCGACGATGATGATGCGGCCGTCGGCCAAGACGAAATACCGGTATTCGGCATAGGCCGGCACGATCTCGATGATGCGCGGCGGCAGCGGATGCAATTCGACCGTCCGCGGCACGGCAACGCCGACCGACACGTCGACATCGATATCGACCGGTTCGACCTCGGTCTCGCGGATGATCTGCGTGATTTGCGTGCGCTGCTCCGTCGTCACCTCGGGAATCGACGCGGTCGTGGTGTCGTCGGTGTCGGCGGCCTCGCCTTCGGCCATGCTTTCATCCGGCGTATCCGCCTCACCCTCGGCCATGCTTTCGTCCGGCGCATCGGCCTCGCCTTCGGCCTGAGCCGTGCCGCTCGTCTCTTCATCGGTCACGGCGCCTTCGGCTTCGGCCTGGCCTTCGATGGTGCTGTCATCGGCGCCTTCGGCCTGGGCCGAACCCTCGGCCTCTACGCCGGGCGTGCCTTCCTCGGCCGGCAGCGTCTGGGCGGTTCCGGACGTCGCATCCTCTTCCATGGCGCCCTCAGCGCTTCTGTCCTGCTTCAGGGTCGCGTCGGCTTCCGCCCCCGCTTGCGTATCTCCGGACATCGATGTGTCGGCATCGCCCTTCAGTTCAGTCTTCCCGGCGGAGGACTTCTCCTCCAGCTTCACCCCGGGCTCTTCCTGATCGGTCTGCGCGAGGGCCGCGACGGGGGCGACGCCGAGGCTGAGCGCAATGGCGGATTTGATGAGGATATGTTTCATGATGCTCTCCTTGATCCAGTCCGCCGCCCTCACAGGCGGACGCCTGATCCCTTCCCGCTCACAATCGGGAGCGATGGCGGACGGTTCCCGCCATTCATGAGAATTTTTTAAGGCGCGATCGCCACATTCTTCAGCGGGTCGTCACGCCGCCCAGGCGGCGGCAGCCTTCAACCGGCGGCGGTCTTCGTCCAGGGCAAGCGCCTTGTCGGCGCGCTGGAGGGCGAAGCCGGAATGGCGCCGCGCCTCGGCGGCGAAGCGGCCGTCGCCGATCCGAGCCAGCGCTTCCAGCGCCTTCTGCAGCCTGATCTGCACTTCGACGGTCCCCGCGCCGTCCCGCGCGATCGGATGGAAGAGATCGTCAAACAGCTCGCCCAGTTCGATCGTCGGCACATGCACGGCCGGATAGACGGGTTCGGCCGGCTCGGCCTCGCCCGCCCAGATCGCCAGGATGCGCACCGACCGTCCCAGCACGTCGATCGCCGTTCCGGGATCGTTGATGCCGGGCGACAGCGCCCGCGAGGCGATCTCGGCAAGCACGCACAGTCCAAAGCGCGGATCCTGGTCGTAGGTCCGCTCCTCCGCGATCGTGAAAGCGTCGCGAATGTCTTCCTTCGCCTCGTCAGCGACGGTTTCCGCGAGGAAGGCGAGCGGACGGCCGGGATCCATGAAGGTGCCGGGGCCAGCGGCGAGGAAGATATGGGTCTCGTACCTTTCCGTCACCTCGTTCAGGGCCGACATATCCACATACTGCACATAGCCGATGCGGTCGGCATTGACGGGCACGGCGGCGGCGGGGATGTCATCGGCGCTACGCAGCGGCGTGCCGCCCAGATACTGGTTCTCGTGCCGCGCCCTGAGCGCCGCCTCCGCCGCATCCTCCACGACGGCGGTCGTCTCACCGACCCGGCCGAAGCGCAGCAGGTAGTCGATCCACCTCAACAGCGTGATGACGATCAAAAGCACCACGCCGATCGTGACCACGAACAGCACCACCCTGCCGCGTTCGCCATAGGCGCCCATTGACAGGGTGATCAGCGAGACCAGGCTGAACAGGAACGATCCGACAAATGTCGCCAGCACGTTCTGCGCGGTCGAATCCTCGATCAGGAGCTTGGTGGCGCGCGGCGTGACATTCGACGTCGCCGCCGAATAGGCCGACACCATGGTCGACAGCGAAAACGTCGTCACCGCAAGCATCGACGAGGCGATGATGGTCAGGATGCTGTCGACGGCATCGGCGCCGATCTTGGCCGACAGGCCGGACGGCAGGTACGGCGCGACCAGCAGCGACACCAGCGCGGACGCGATCGCAAGCAGCGAGATCAGGGTCGACCGGAACCACAGCCTTCGCGTCAGCAGGCCGAGCAGCCATCGCCAGCGTGGAATCATCTACCCTTCGCTCCTCTCCGGAAGGCGGCCTCCGCCGCCTCCTTATCGGAGCGATCGCCGGCCGACGCAACCGGCGCGGGAGCGGGAGCCTTCGATGGCTAGAGCAAGATGCGGCCAGGTTGGACCAATTCTGTTTCTCGTCCGGGGTGGTGATCCACACGAAGGGACGCGCGGCGCGTAGCGGTGCTACGGGCAAGCGGTCCGACATAGTGGGCGCCCGCCGGACGGAAACCCGAAGGGCCGGAGCAGATTTGGCCCAAATCCTGCGGGCTTCGGCTCGACCGTACCACCGGTACGCCCTTCGCCGAACCCCTTGACCTTGGACCAAATCTGCTCCGGCAGAATGATCCAACCTGACCACATCTTGCTCTAGAACAGCCCCTCGATATGGCCCTGTTCGTTGAGCATGATCTTCTCCGACGACGGAGACTTGGGCAGGCCCGGCATGGTCATGATCTCGCCGCAGATCGCCACGACGAAGCCCGCGCCGGCCGAAAGGCGCACCTCGCGCACGGGAACGACATGACCGGTCGGCGCGCCGCGCAGGTTCGGGTCGGTCGAAAAAGAATATTGCGTCTTGGCCATGCAGACAGGGAGATCGCCGTAGCCGGCGGCTTCCCACTGATGCAACTGGTCGCGCACGCTCTTGTCGGCGATCGCTTCCGAGCCGCGATAGATGCGCTTGACGATCGTGTCGATCTTGTCGAACAGCTTCATGTCGTCGCGGTAAAGCGGCGCGAACTGTGACGCGCCGGACTCGGCCAGCGCCACCACCTTGTGCGCGAGCTCCTCGATCCCGGCCGAACCCTGCGCCCAGTGCCTGCACAGCACCGCCTCCTCGCCCATCGCCGCGACGAATTCCATGACCGCCTGGATCTCGGCCTCGGTATCGGTACCGAAATGGTTGATCGCGACCACCGCGGGCACGCCGAACTGGCGCACATTCTCGATATGGCGGCCGAGATTGGCGCAACCCTTCTTCACCGCCTCGACATTCTCCGCGCCGAGGTCGTCCTTCTTGACGCCGCCATTCATCTTGAGCGCCCGCACCGTGGCCACGATGACCGCCGCCGCCGGCTTCAGCCCCGCCTTGCGGCACTTGATATCGAAGAATTTCTCCGCACCCAGGTCGGCGCCGAAGCCAGCCTCGGTCACCACATAGTCGGCCAGTTTCAGCGCCGTCGTTGTCGCCACGACGGAATTGCAGCCATGCGCGATATTGGCGAACGGCCCGCCATGCACGAAGGCCGGATTGTTCTCAAGCGTCTGCACCAGGTTCGGCTGGATGGCGTCCTTGAGCAGCACCGCCATGGCGCCGTCGGCCTTGAGGTCGCGCGCATAGACCGGGCTCTTGTCGCGCCGGTAGGCGACGATGATGTCGCCGAGCCGCTTCTGCAGGTCCTTCAGATCCGTCGCCAGGCACAGGATCGCCATGACCTCCGAGGCGACGGTGATGTCGAAGCCGGCCTCGCGCGGATAGCCGTTGGCGACGCCGCCGAGCGAGCAGACGATCGAGCGCAGCGCCCGGTCGTTCATGTCCATCACCCGCCGCCAGGCCACGCGCCGCGTGTCGATGCCGAGTTCGTTGCCCCAGTAGATATGGTTGTCGATCAGCGCCGACAGCAGGTTGTGCGCGGTCGTGATGGCGTGGAAGTCGCCGGTGAAATGCAGGTTCATGTCGTCCATCGGCACGACCTGCGCCATACCGCCGCCGGCGGCGCCGCCCTTCATGCCGAAGTTCGGCCCGAGCGATGCCTCGCGGATGCAGATGATGGCCTTCTTGCCGATCCGGTTGAGACCGTCACCGAGGCCGACCGTCGTCGTCGTCTTGCCCTCGCCCGCGGGCGTCGGGTTGATGGCGGTGACGAGGATCAGCCTGCCGTCCTTGCCGTTCCTTTTCGACGCGATGAAATCGGCCGATATCTTCGCCTTGTCGTGGCCGTAGGGCAGAAGGTGCTCGGCGGGAATGTCGAGCTTCGCGCCGATCTCCATGATCGGTTTCTTCCTGGCCGCGCGCGCGATTTCGATGTCGGACTTGAACTCGGCCATCAACGTCTCCCGGATAAAGGCTGGCTTGCCGCTCAGGCGCGCATAAGAACCGTGCCCGGCACGATAGCGCCATTCAAAAAAGGGCGCGCGATACACGAAATGCGACAGCGGACGACAACATGGTCCTTCCGGACGCCCGTCAAACGCACATTCATGATCTCTCAAGCTTAACGGAGCCTTCACGCGATGAGGGCACATTGCCCTGCGGGAGGCGGCGGCCGGAGGGTCGCGGGGCCGGGGGATGGAGCCATGCCCGTCATCGATGCCGCATCGGATGCGGCCCTTTACGGAAACGCCATACGGTTCACCGCGATCGGCGCCATCGTCCTGACGGTCCTGGCCGTCGTGGCGGCGGTCTGGCGCCGGCACCGGCACGGCGCTCGCGTCACCGCCGGCGACAACCCATCGCGCACCATCCGCCACACGATGCGCGAAATCCGCCTGCGCTGGATCGCGCTGCTGAGCGTCATGGCGCTCGCATCGGCCGCCTTCATCATCGGCTCGCACTGGTCCAACACGCGCTATTCCAACGCCACGGCCATGGCCACCCTAATCGCCAAGGCAGACGAAACGGTCCACCGCGCCGCCCGGACCGCGCGCGACATGATCGCCGATGAATCAGCCGCCTGGACCGCCGCCGCGATCGGCGTTCACGCCGAGCGCCTCGGCAAGACCATATCGGAGATGACGACGGTCTGGGCCCGCCTCGACGACGACCTGAAGGCCGCCCTGATGGTCAACACGCCCTATGGCGAGCGCCTGCCGGTCGAACTCCTGGCCGAATTCCGCACGGAGCTCGCCAAGGCCGCCAGCGAAGGCGCCGACACCCGCGCCGCGGCTGGGAAATACATCGAGGGCATGACCGGCTTCCTCGTTCAGCCTGCCCTTGCCCAGGCCGCCGAATCCCTGCGGGCCTTCAACCGCGACCTCGCCGACCAGGTCAAATCGACGGTCAACATGGTCGCCGTGGCGCTGACGCTGTTCGTGGCGGCGATCATGGTGCTGGTCTTCCTGCCGATGGAGGCTTCCACCCGCAAGGCGCTCGAAGTGCTCAAGGGCGCGCTCGGCGAGGCGCAGGCCGCCGAAAGGGCGAAGTCCGAATTCCTCGCCAATATGAGCCACGAGATCAGGACGCCGATGAACGGGGTGCTCGGCATGGCCGAACTGATGGCGCGCACGGAACTCGACGCCCGCCAGCGCGCCTACAACGACGTCATCGTCAAGTCCGGCAACGCCCTGATCGCCATCATCAACGACATCCTCGACTTCTCCAAGATCGACGCCGGCCATATCGAGCTCGATCCCGCGCCCTTCGCGCTCGCCGAAGCGGTCGAGGACGTGGCGACGCTCGTCTCGACCCGCGCGGCCGAGAAGGATCTGGAACTGCTGGTCCAGGTCGATCCAACGCTGCCCGGCCATATCGTCGGCGATGTCGGCCGCATCCGGCAGGTTCTGACCAACCTGGCCGGCAATGCGGTCAAGTTCACCGAGCAGGGCCATGTGCTGATCGAGGTGGCGCCGAAGGACGGGCTGATCGAATTCAGGGTCACCGATACGGGCATGGGCATCCCCGACGACAAGCTCGCGGCGGTCTTCGAGAAGTTCAGCCAGGTCGATTCCTCCTCCACGCGCCGTCACGAAGGCACCGGGCTGGGACTGGCGATCGCCTCGCGCCTGGTCGAGCTCTTGGGCGGCCGCATCGGCGCCGAAAGCCGGCCCGGCGAAGGGTCGGTCTTCTGGTTCACCATCCCGCTCGTTCCGCATGAAGGGTCGGCCCAGCCCACGCTCCCCCCGGTCGAGGCACGCGGCGAGCGCATCCTCGTCGTCGACGACAATTCGATCAACCGCCACATCCTCACCGACCTCGCCAGGCATTGGGGCTTCGACGCCTGCGCCGTGGAAGGTGGCGCCGTCGGTCTCGCCCTCCTCAAGCACGCCGCCTCGCTCGGGGCGCCGGTCGACCTCGTCATCCTCGACTACCAGATGCCGGAGATGAACGGCGCCGATATGCTGAGGCTGTTGCGGGCCGACCCAGAGATAGCGGCAACGCCGGTCGTGCTGCTTACCTCCGTCGACCACAAGATCGCCGTGCGCGAACTGCGATCGGCCGGCGCCGAGGCGATCCTCACCAAGCCCACCCGCTCCGCCCTGCTTCTGGAGACGATCGGCGAGCATCTCCCCCGTCGCGACGCCGACCCGGAACCGCGGCAGGATGAAGCACCAGCCACCCCGCCCGCCGTCGTTTCGCCATCCGTTCCGGCCGCAGAGGCCGAGCCTCGGGAGCAACCCGCGCCATCCGGGCTCGACATACTCGTGGCCGAGGACAATGAGGTGAACCGGATCGTGATTACCCAGATCCTCGCCGACCTGCCCTATTCGCACATGGTGGTGGAGGACGGCCGCCAGGCGGTCGATCAGTGGCGCGCGTGCAAGCCGCGACTGGTGCTGATGGACGTCTCCATGCCGAGGGTGAACGGACTGGAGGCCACACGCTGGATCCGCGAGATCGAGGCTTCGCAGGGCCTCGCCCGCACCACGATCGTGGGCATCACCGCCCATGCGCTCACCGGCGACAGGGAACGCTGCCTGGATGCCGGCATGGACGACTACGTGACCAAGCCGGTATCGCCCGACAGGCTGGCCAAAAAGCTCGGCGAATGGTTGGGCGCCGAAAACATCGCGCTGACCGCGTAGGAAGGGGTTCGCCTCGGGCCGTTGACCTGTCGCCGGAACCCCTCTCCAAACCGGCTTTTCACCCCATGCGTCACCTGGCACCCAGATGACGGTTTGCGCGCGGCCACCCATCGGCTACCATTCCCGCATTGGTTTTGTTTCATAACAATCGGGAGGATCCTCCATGAATCCATCAAGACAGGTCGCCGTGGTGACGGGCGGCGGCTCGGGCCTCGGCGAAGCCACGGCGCGCGCGCTGGCGGCAGCGGGCGCGAAGGTGGCGCTTTTCGACGTCGGCATGGAGCGCGCCGAAAAGGTCGCGGCCGACATCGGCGGAATCGCCGTGCGCTGCGACGTCTCCAGCGCCGAAGGTGGTGAGAAGGCCTTCGCCGAGGTCGAGGAAAAGCTGGGCACGCCCCGCATCCTCGTCAATTGCGCGGGCATCGGCGTCGCTGCCAAGACGACCGGCAAGGACGGCGCGCATTCGCTGGACCTCTACCGCAAGGTGATCGAGGTCAATCTGATCGGCACCTTCAACATGATCCGCCTGTTCGCCGTGCGCGCCGAGGCGCTGGAGCCGCTCGACGGCGGCGAGCGCGGCGTGATCGTCAACACGGCCTCCGTAGCGGCCTATGACGGCCAGATAGGCCAGGCCGCCTATTCGTCGTCGAAGGGCGGCGTGGTCGGCATGACGCTGCCCGTCGCGCGCGACCTGTCGCGTGCCGGCATCCGCGTCTGCACGATCGCGCCCGGCATTTTCGAGACGCCGATGCTGGCCGGCCTGCCGCAGGAGGCGCAGGATTCGCTCGGCAAGCAGGTTCCCTTCCCGCCCCGTCTCGGCAAGCCGGCCGAATATGGCGCGCTTGCCATGCACATCGTCGAGAACCAGATGCTCAACGGCGAGACGATCCGCCTCGACGGCGCCATCCGCATGGCGCCGAAATAGGCGTCATGGCGGCGGAGGAGGAAAAGACCGGGCCGCTGCGCGGCCTGGTCGTGATCGAGATGGCCGGCATAGGCCCGGTGCCGCTCGCCGGGCTGATCCTGTCGGAGATGGGCGCCACGGTCGTGCGCATCGAGCGCCATCCGGCCGCGTCATCCTTCCTGCCGATGAAGGGAGAGCGCGATCTCGACCGCCACGGACGCGCCTCGCTGGCGCTCGACCTCAAGAGCGACGCGGGACGCGCCCTGCTCCTGAAGCTGATCGCCAGGGCCGACATCCTGATCGAAGGCTTCCGCCCCGGCGTCATGGAGCGTCTTGGCGCCGGCCCGGAGCCGGCGTTCGCGGTCAATCCCGGCCTCGTCTATGGACGCATGACGGGCTTCGGACAGGACGGTCCGCTCGCCGCCCGCGCCGGCCACGACATGACCTACCTGGCGCTGACCGGCGCGCTGCACGCCATCGGCCGCAAGGGCGAGCGGCCCGTGCCGCCGCTCAACCTCGTCGCCGACTATGGCGGGGGGACGATGTTCCTGGTCGCCGGTGTTCTCGCCGCGCTGGTCGAGAAGGGCCGCTCCGGCAAGGGACAGGTGGTCGACGCCGCGATGGTCGACGGGGCCTCCATGCTGATGGCGCCGACCTGGGGAATGATGTCGGCGGGTTACTGGCGCGACCAGCGCGGCTCCAACCTGCTCGACGGGGCCTGCCCCTTCTACGACACCTATGAGACCGGCGACGGCGGCCATGTCGCGGTCGCATGCCTGGAGCCGCAATTCTTCGCCGAATTCGCGCGTCTTCTGCCGCTCGACGAGGCCTATCTGGCGCGCCAGTACGATCCGTCGTGCTGGGAGGCGATGCGCGACGAGATCGCCGCCCGACTTCGCCTGAAATCCCGCGACGAATGGGCATCGCGTTTCGAAGGGACCGACGCCTGCGTGGCGCCGGTCCTGTCGATGGAGGAAGCCGCCCGCCATCCGCACAATGTGGCGCGCGACCTCGTCGTCGCGTCCGGACCGGTCCGCCGCCCCGCGCCGGCGCCGCGTTTTTCGCGCACGCCGTCAGCGCTTGCGCGGTTCGAACGGGCGAGGCCGGCCAAGACGCTAGCCCTGTTCGGCCTAGAGGCCGAGGCCGACGACCTTGTCTCGGCCGGCGTGATCGGCGAATGATCGCCGCGGAGGCCGCCATGAACCGTCAGCCGAAGGACGTCATTCGCGAGACCGATGCCGAGGCGATCGCGCTGGCCAGGACGCTGCTGCGCACCGCCCGCCATGGCGCGCTCGCCGTGCTCTCGCCCGAAGACGGGGCGCCACTGGCCAGCCGCACCGCGGTCGCGACCGACCATGACGGGTCTCCGATCATCCTGGTTTCCTCGCTGTCGGCTCACACCGGCGCGCTGCGCGCCGACCCCCGCTGCTCGCTTCTTCTTGGCGAGCCCGGCAAGGGCGATCCGCTTGCCCATCCCCGCATCACCCTGTCCTGCGTGGCGCGCGAACTCCGGCGCGGGACGCCCGACCAGTCGCGGGCCGAAAGCCGCTACCTTGCCCGGCAGCCCAAGGCGAAACTCTATGCGGGGTTTGGGGACTTCTCCTATTTCCGGCTCGAGATCGGCAAGACGAGCCTCAATGGCGGCTTCGGCAAGGCCTATCTGCTTACCGCCGCAGACATGCTGACCGCGAGCCCGGCGCTGGACGCCATCGCCGCCATGGAGGCCGGCGCGGTCGCCCACATGAACGAGGACCATCGCGACGCGATCGCCGTCTATGCGCGTGTCTTCGCACGGCCACGTCCGGACCGGCTGGACGGCGACTGGGTCCTTACCGGGATCGACCCCGACGGAATCGATCTCATGGACGGCGATCGGGTCGCGCGCGTGCCGTTCGAGCGTACGCTCATGGACGCGGCGGAAGTCCGGCCCACCCTGGTCAAACTGGCAAAAGACGGGCGGGCGGCGGGCGAGTGATGCACCCGCGCAACGCTCGATCAATAGCGTCGCGGCCCCCTTGCCATCAGCGTCGAAACATTTAGTGTCCCCTCACCTGCCGCTGGGCCGAACTTTCGGGAACGGCTCAACCGGCGCGTGTCGTCACTGCCCCCGGACGACACGAGGGACGGACGCATAGTCATGGGGTGCGCATGCAAACGACCAGCCGACTCCTAGACGAATCCGGTCGCATCACCGGCATTCTGTCTCTTCTCGGAAACAAGAAGCGGTTCCAGATCATGTGCCACCTGCTCGACGGCGAGCTTTCGGTGGGCGTGATCGCCGAAAAGGTTGAGCTGAGCCAGTCGGCGCTGTCGCAGCATCTGGCGAAGCTGAGGTCACTGCGGCTGGTCGAGACCCGTCGCGACCGCCAGACGATCTATTATAGCTGCGCATCGCAAGAGGTCCGGCAACTGCTCGAATGCTGCGAGACGATCTTCTTCGGCGCCGAGGCCCAGCCGCCGCGGCTGAAGGCCGTATCCGGCGGTCGTTGACCCGCGCCGCCATCTGACGTCTACCGTCGGCCGGGAATGTCCGGGCCGGGTAAGAGGATGATCCAGAACAGCGCCGACTGGCGGTCCCGCCTCACGAGGATCGACGATCCGCGCGATCCGCGCATGGACCCTTATCGCGACATTCGCGAGCGCGACCTGGTCGGACGGCAGGGCCTGTTCATCGCTGAAGGGAAGGTGGTCGTCGATATGCTGGTGAAAAGCCGGCTGGCCGCTCCCCTGTCCTTCCTCATCCTGGAAAGCCGGCTCGCCGGCCTCGAGGCGGTCCTCGAGCGGGCGCCGGCCGACGCGCCCGTCTATGTCGCCTCGCGCGCTGTCATGAACGAGGTCGCGGGCTTCGACATCCATCGCGGCGTACTCGCCATCGGCCGCAAGCCCATTCATCCCGCCGCGCCGGACCTAATCGCCGCCCTGCCCGCGCGCGCGACGCGCTGTCGGGCCTGGCCAATCACGACAATATGGGAGCGATCTTCCGCAACGCCGCTGCATTCGGCGTCGATTGCCTGCTGCTCGACGATGCGTGCTGCGATCCCTTCTACCGAAAGGCGATCAGGGTATCGTCGGGCCATGTGCTGCGCCTGCCCTTTGCCCGCGCCGGGTCGACGTCCGCCATGGTGGATGTGCTGGAGGATGCGGGATTTTCCGCCGTCGCCTTGTCGCCGCGCGGGGAGGTCGACCTGCGCGACCTCGTTGCCGGCGGTCGCACCGCGCTTCTGCTGGGCACCGAAGGCGAAGGGCTTCCACGCTCGATCCTCGACCGGACCAGGACCGTGCGGATCGCGATGGCCTCCGGCGTCGACAGTCTCAACGTGGCGATTTCGGCCGCGATCGCGCTGCACCATTTGACCGCGCCGCGCGGCTAGAAAGACCCGCTACTGTACCGCGCTGTCGCGGTGCTGAAGCGCCCTGATCCGGTCGGCGATGCTCGGCACCGTTCCGTTCTCCCGCGCTTCGCGATCCGCGTCACCCTCGAGGGCGCCGTTCAGGGCGTTGCGGACGCCCGAACCGTCGCCCTCGATCTTCATGGTGAGCGCGACGACCTCGGCCGCCAGGGAACTGATACGGTCGCGCAGGACGGCGTTTTCCTGCTCCATGCCGCTTGCATTGCCGGCGCCAGCGCCGTTGGTGGCCTCGCGCAGCCGCCGGTTTTCCCGCGCCATGCGTTTCAGCCGCTCTTCCAGCTTGCCGCGTTCGGCGGTCAGCCGCGCCACCACCGCCTCCGGCAGCGCCCCTGGCGCACCGGTCCAGGCCCCGTCGCCGGTATTGTCCGCCGGGGCCTCCGCCTCAGCGGCCGGCTCCGCCGCCACGGCCGGCGAGGCCTTCTTCATGTGGTCACGCATGCGCTGAATCTCCCTTTCCCGCTGATCCAGCTTCTCCTCGCGTTCGGCCAGCGTCGCGATCGTCCTTTGCAATCGCCGATCGAGATCGGCCGCGTGGCTGGCCTCGGCCTTGAGCTGTTCGCGCGCTTCGCGCAGCTCACGTGCCATGGACCGGACCAGCCCGGCCTGCTCGCGCTTTTCCTCGCGCAGGATGGAGATGTCGCCCGCGAGCTTCTCGACCGCGGTCTCCCTGGCGACCAGGTCGATCTGGAGATTGCTCGCCGAAATGCTAGTCTCGCGGTGCTGCCGGCCGAGGTCGTCGAGCTCGCGCTGACGTTCCTCGAGCTTGCTGTCGGCCTCGGCCAGCCGTTTGCTCAGCAACTCCAGTTCCTCGCCCCGCCGCGCGATCTCTTCGCGCATCGCCTCGCCCTCGCCCTCGAGTTCCTCGATCCGGCCGGCGGCGGCGGCGAGTTCATCGGCAAGCCGTTTCATCTCGTCGCGGTTGCGGCCGATCTCGACCGCCTGCGTGGCGGCTTTCTCGCGGGCGGACTGGATGCCCATCTCCAGGCGGCGAACCGCCATCGCGTGATCGGCCCGCAGGCGGTCCCTTTCGGCCAGGATCTCGTTTTGCGTCATCGGCATCGAGGCCTCGACGCGCCTGCGCGTCAGGGTCACGGCGCGGCGCCAGACGGTAGGTGCTGCCGCCAGCGCCAGGAAGGCCGCGCTCAGAAAGCCGAGCAGGAAATAGAGGATGGAATGAAACACGACCCGTCCACGCGGCTGTTGCCCGGGCTGCCCGCCCACCGTCCAATAGTTGCACGACAGGCGGGTTCATATCCAGTACCGTCCGCGTCAACCCGGCGCCAAGGTTAAGTCGCGGACGGCCCGCTGCGAAATGCCTGGCCGGTGGCACCCCAGCTACGAGGTGTCCCGTCAGGCGCTCAGAACGGGTTCCAGGTCGGCTGCTGCGTGAGCTTCAGATAGCCGACATTGATGCCCAGCCGCGCGCCGACCCCGGTGCGCACCGGCACGACGAGCACGTCCCCATGCTTCATGACGTTGAAGCCGAGACCCGCGATCACATAGGCCTGGCCCGAAACGCCCGCGAAACGGCGGTAGAGTTCGCCGACCTGATCCAAATTGTAGACCAGCATCATGATGCGGGAGCCCTGTCCGCCGAAGTCCCATCCCACGGACGGCCCCTGCCAGAAGACGCTGTGGTCGCCGGCATTCTTGGTATAGAGCGTGCCCTCGCCGAAGGTCAGCCCGCCGATGATGGCGCCCGAACCCTCCTCGCCGAGCACATATCCATTGGGCAGGCCGTAGGCTTCGAACAGCTTTTCCACCACGGTCGCCAGCCCGCCCGATGTCGACCCGAAGAAGCGATGTCCGGAATCGACGATTTCCTGAACGGTGTAGCCCTCCGCCGCCGCCGGCCGTGCCAGGACAGCGGTCACCGAGAACAGCAGCGCGGCGATAACCCGCGCGAAGATTGGCATTTTCATCACGTCGTCTCCGTCACGGAGCCGCCGTTCGACGCCTCGGGCCGGCGGCTTCTGCTCGGCCGCCGTGCCGCGTCGTCCCTGTTTTGACACGTAAACGTTTTTCAACCTTTAACCATGCAAAAGCGCGCCGTGCTCGGGTCCGCGCCCACCAATTCCCGAGGCGGCCGCCCCGCGCGTCTTCGCGCGCGGATTGGCCGAACGCGCCCCAGCTTGTATGCCTGGGGCGTGTCGAACAGGAGATTCGCCCCCGACCGAGCGTGTCGGCGGGCATGAGGAGACCGAGCTGATCATGTCCGAACTCTTTTCGCTCGCCGCGCATGACCTTGCCGCCCTGCTGTGCAGCAAGGTGTGCCACGACATCATCTCGCCGGTGGGCGCCATCAACAACGGGCTTGAACTGCTCGACGAGGGCGGCGCGGACGAGGATGCGATGAATCTCATCCGCACAAGCGCCCAGAACGCATCGGCGAAGCTCCAGTTCGCGCGGATCGCCTTCGGCGCGGCCGGATCGGCGGGCATGCAGATCGACACCGGCGATGCCGCCGCGGTCGCGACCGCCTTCTTCCGCAACGAAAAGCCCGAGCTGACCTGGAGTGGCGGCCGGGCGCTGCTGCCCAAGAACAAGGTCAAGCTGCTCTTGAACCTGCTCATGGTCTCCAATGGCGCCATTCCGCGCGGAGGATCGATTTCGGTCGAGCTGTCGGATCTGGAGACGGCACCGCGCTTCGATATCCTGGCGAAGGGACCGATGGTGCGCGTTCCGCCGAAATTCCTGGAAATGCATTCCGGCCGGGTTCCCGAGGAACCGGTCGACGCGCACAGCGTCCAAGCCTATTACACGCTGCTTCTGGCCCGCGAGACCGGCATGACCATCTCCATCGTGGCGAATGCCGAGCAGCTCAAGGTTTCCGCTCAATAGCCAGACCTGGAAATAGCGGTCGCAGCTTTTTACCGACCGGTTTACCCGTAAATTTACCTGTCGCCGCTAGCATCCCGCCATGGAAGGTTCGTCCGAGGGCGGATGAGAGGGAACGGCAATGAAGCGGTGCATGATAATTGACGATTCCAGCGTGATCCGGAAGGTCGCGCGGCGCATCCTCCATGGCCCCGATATGGAAATAGTCGAAGCCGGGACGGGTCGCGAGGCACTGGCGATGTGCGCGGTGGACATGCCCGAGATCGTCGTCGTCGACGCCACTCTTCCCGATATCGAGCTGGTGGATTTCGTGCGCCAGGTCCGGGCGATCGAGGCGCCGGTCGTGCCGGACGTCTATATCTGCATGCCGGAACTGGAACTCGGCACGATCATGCGGGCCAAGCGCGCCGGAGCGAAAGGCTACATCCTCAAGCCGTTCGACCGCTCGCAACTGCTCCAGCGCTTCCGGCAGCTCCAGCAGAAGGCCGCCTGAACGCTTCGAAACCCGTTCGGGCGTGATGCGTCCCTTCAGGACGCACGAAGGATGCCGCGATCTATTGAAATCCGCGCATCGCGCCGTCCGAAAGCCGCTCGCGGTTTTCGGAGCCGATATGCTGGCGGACTAGGTCTTGCCTAGGCGCTTTCGCGCAGTTCCTCGGGCTCGCGCAGCACGTAGCCCCGACCCCACACCGTTTCGATGAAGTTCTGGCCGCCGGACGCCGCGTCCAGCTTCTTGCGCAGCTTGCAGATGAAGACGTCGATGATCTTCAGTTCGGGCTCGTCCATGCCGCCATAGAGATGGTTGAGGAACATCTCCTTGGTGAGCGTGGTGCCCTTGCGGAGCGAGAGAAGCTCCAGCATCTGGTATTCCTTGCCGGTCAGGTGCACCCGCTGGCCGCCCACCTCGACGGTCTTGGCGTCGAGATTGACCACCAAGTCGCCCGTCGTGATGACCGACTGCGCGTGTCCCTTGGACCGGCGCACGATCGCGTGGATGCGTGCCACCAGCTCGTCCTTGTGGAAGGGCTTGGTCATGTAGTCGTCGGCGCCGAAGCCCAGCCCGCGCACCTTGTCCTCGATGCCGGCCATGCCCGACAGGATCAGGATGGGCGTCTTGATCTTCGAAAGCCTCAGCGTCCGCAGGACTTCATATCCCGACATGTCGGGAAGATTGAGGTCAAGGAGGATGATGTCGTAGTCGTAGAGCTTGCCCAGGTCGACGCCCTCTTCGCCGAGGTCTGTCGTGTAAACGTTGAAGCTCTCGGACTTGAGCATCAATTCGATGCTCTGTGCGGTCGCACTGTCGTCTTCAATCAGCAGAACGCGCATTTCTATCCCCTTTTCCCCCACGACACCGCCTGAAACGGATTTCGGGCGGCGAAGCAGTGGTTGCCTGCGAGAGAGGCTGCCACGAAATGGTTAACAGAAACTAATTCCGCTTGGCAAGCGGTATATGCGTGTTTCAGCATTCCATGACATCATCTTGATTCATATATGGAATCATACCCAGCTGCGTTTGATGTATCGGTTGAAGAAATCAATCCAAGCGATTCAACTGACTCACCTGTTTACGATCCCGGCCGGCGAACGCGATTTTTACCCGCCCTTAAGGCCTGACCCCTATGATTAACAATGCCCGTAAACGAATGGTTACCGGGGCGGCGAGTGCTTAAAAAAATCTTGCCGCGCATGGAACCGGCGGGAGGTCGCCCGTGGGTTGCGGGCGATGGGTGCCTGTATCCGCGTATCGGAGCGTCTGGTCATGAAGTCACGTGAAAATCTGGTCCGCCTCAAGCAGTTCCAGGTGAACGAGAAACGGCGCCAGCTCTTGCAGCTCGACATGATGATGGCCGATTTCGAACGAATGGCGTCCGAGCTCGACGTCCAGATCCAGGCCGAGGAGCGCAAGGCCGGCATCACCGACGTCAATCATTTCGCCTATCCAACCTTCGCAAAGGCGGCGCGCCAGCGTCGCGATAATCTGCAGGCGTCCCAGGCCGGCCTTGCCGCCCAGCGCGAGGAGGCCGAGGCCGCGGTCCAGGAGGCCGAGGCCGAGCTGACTCGGGCCGAAATGCTCGAGAACCGCGACCACAAGGCGCGTGACTCCGACGTGGTTCACGCCCGGGCGGGCTGATCCCTACCTACCCCGACACCAGCCTGAGAATGCCCGCCGCGCGGTTCCGCGCGGCATCATGCTTTCCCCGCCGACAAAGTGCCGGCTGACATGCCCGAAGGCGCGACGGGTGGAATCGTCGCGCGCTCGACGCGGGCGCGCCGGTCCTGTCCGATTGACGTGTCGCTTTGTGAAGGCGGCGCCTGGACGGCGCCTTCGGTCCGTGGCGGTCAGCCTCGGACAAGCATCAGTGACGATATTGCTGGATGCGGGTGGTGCGCAGGCCGGCAAGGCCGTATTCGTCGATGGAGGCCTGCCAGGACAGGAACTCCTCGGTCGTGAGCTTGTAGCGCTGGCACGCCTCCTCGAGGCTCAGCAGGCCGCCGCGCACGGCCGCGACGACCTCCGCCTTGCGGCGAATGACCCAGCGGCGGGTATTCGACGGCGGCAGATCGGCGATCGTGAGCGGACTTCCGTCCGGTCCGATGACGTACTTCACCCGCGGTCTCACCAGATCGGTCATCGTACTCTCTACAAAAAACCAAAGAACCAATCGCGGTCACACTAGCGTCACAGCTTTAAAATTTGCCTAAACGCGGGGTAATCCTACGGTAAGGCAGGTGAATCGGCCGTTAGCAATTCCTAACGAAATCGATTCAAATGCCTTCGGATAGGCCCTGTCTGGCGATATGGCCCCCGTTGACCTATCTTGGGGTCGCTGGCATTGACCGGCAGCGCCCAAACCCCGGATGAAGCCATGAACAGCCTCGACATCGACAAGCCCGCCGCCGCCACGCGCGTCGTCGTCGCCATGTCGGGCGGCGTGGATTCCTCCGTCGTCGCCGGCATTCTCGCGCGCGAAGGCTATGACGTGGTCGGCGTTACCCTGCAGCTCTATGACCATGGCGCGGCGGTCCATCGCGCCGGCTCCTGCTGTGCCGGCCGCGACATAGAGGATGCGCGCCGCGTCGCCGCCGATCTCGGCATTCCGCACTACGTTCTAGACTACGAGCAGCGTTTCCGCGAGGCCGTCATCGACACGTTCGCCGAGAGCTATGTCGCCGGCGAGACGCCCGTGCCCTGCATATCGTGCAACCAGACCGTCAAATTCGCGGATCTGCTTGCGACCGCGCGCGACCTCGGCGCCGACGCGCTCGCCACCGGCCACTATATCAGAAGCCGCGCCGGTGTCGGCCGGCGCACGCTGCACCGTCCTGTCGACGCCGACCGCGACCAGAGCTGGTTCCTGTTCGCGACCACGCAGGAACAGGTCGACTATCTGCGCTTTCCGCTCGGCGGCCTGTCCAAGCCGCGGGTGCGCGAGATCGCCGCCTCGCTCGGCCTGAATGTCGCCGACAAGGCCGACAGCCAGGACATTTGCTTCGTGCCCCAGGGCCGCTATTCCGACATCGTCGCGAAGCTGAAGCCCGAAGCTGCGGCACCCGGCGACATCGTCCACATCGACGGCCGCGTTCTGGGTCGCCATGACGGCGTGTTGCGCTACACGGTCGGCCAGCGTCGCGGCATCGGCGTGGCCGCCGGCGAGCCGCTTTACGTCGTGCAGCTCGACGCGGTGCGCCGGCGCGTGATCGTCGGCCCGCGCGAGGCGCTCGAGACGCATCGGCTGGTGCTGCGCGACATGAACTGGCTCGGCGACACGCCGCTTGACGCGCTGCCCGCAGAAGGCATCGAGCTGATGGCCAGGGTGCGCTCCACGCGTCCGGCGCGACCGGCCACGCTGCGCCTGCGCGACGGCAGGCCCGAGGTCGAGCTTCAGGACGGCGAGACCGGCGTCGCGCCGGGACAGGCCTGCGTGCTCTACGAGGACGACCATCCCGATACGCGGGTGCTTGGCGGCGGCTTCATCCGCCGCTCCGAGCGCGCGCCGGACGCCGAGGCCATGCTGGCGCGCCTGTTGGAGCGCGCGCCGGCCGCGCAGCCGGCCTGATGTCTTCCGTCCGGCTCAGCCCTTGAAGGCGCTGCGCCAGACCTCCTTGTGGATGATGTCGGCCACTTTAGCCCGGCCTGACGCGGGCTCCTTTCAGGTGAAGGCGTCGGGCATGGATTCCTTCTTCTTCGCGACGAAGTCGACCAGCCCTTCCTCGATGCCCGGATCAAGCTGCGGCGCCTCGTAGCTTTCCAGCCAGCGCCGCGCCAGCGCGTTGGCGCGGCTTTCGGCACGCTTCTCGCCTTCCGCCTGCCACTGCTCGAAGGAATTGTTGTCGGCGATCGTTGAGCGGTAGAAGGCGGTCTGGAAATTCGCCTGGGTGTGCGAGCAGCCGAGATAGTGACTGCCGGGCCCGACCTCGCGGATGGCGTCCATCGCCTGTCCGTTCTCCGACAGGTCGACGCCCTCGGCCAGGCGCTGCGCCATGCCGAGCTGGTCGACATCCATCATGAACTTCTCGTAGCAGGAGGCGAGCCCGCCCTCGAGCCAGCCGGCCGAATGCAGCACGAAGTTCGTGCCGGCCAGCAGGGTCGCATTCAGCGTATTGGCGCTCTCATAGGCGGCCTGGGCGTCCGGCACCTTGGCGGCACAGAGTGATCCGCCGGTGCGGAACGGCAGGCCGAGCCGGCGCGCAAGCTGCGCCGCGCCGTAGGACACCAGCGACGGTTCGGGCGTGCCGAAAGTGGGCGCGCCCGACTGCATCGAGATCGACGAGGCGAAGGTGCCGAACAGAACCGGCGCGCCGGGCCGCACGAGCTGCGTGAAGGCAGCGCCCGCCATCACCTCCGCCAGCACCTGCGTCAGCGTCCCGGCCACCGTCACCGGGCTCATCGCGCCCGCCAGGATGAAGGGCGTGATGATGCAGGCCTGGTTGTTGCGGGCATAGACCTTGGCCGCGCCGAGCATTGTCTCGTCGAAGACCATCGGCGAATTGGCGTTGATGAGGTTGATGACGACGGTGTTTTCCTCGACGAATTTGTCGCCGAACAGGATCTTCGCCATCGCCACCGTGTCCTCGGCCCTTTCGGGCGCGGTGACGGAGCCCATGAAGGGCTTGTCCGAATACTTCATGTGCGACAGCACCATGTCGAGATGCCGCTTGTTGACCGGCACGTCGACGGGCTCGCACACAGTGCCGCCCGAATGATGGATCGCGGGCGCCATATAGGCCAGCTTCACGAAATTGCGGAAATCCTCGATCGTGGCGTAGCGGCGGTTGCCGTCGAGGTCGCGCACGAAGGGCGGCCCGTAGACCGGCGCGAAGACGGTGGCGTCGCCGCCGATCTGCACCGAGCGCTCGGGATTGCGCGCATGCTGGGTGAAGACCTGCGGGGCGGTCTTCAGAAGCGAACGCGGCAGGCCCTTGGGAAAGCGCACGCGCTCGCCCTTCACGTCGGCGCCGGCCTCCTTCCACAGCGCCAGCGCCTCGGCATCGTCGCGGAACTCGATGCCGATCTCTTCCAGCACCGTGTCGGCATTGGCTTCGATTAGCGCCAGCGCTTCCTCGTCCAGCACTTCGAAGCGGTTGATGCGCCGGCGGATATAGGTAAGCTGCGGCCCGGCGCCGCCACCCGTGCGCGCCGCCCGTCTTGCAGAGGCACCGCCGCGATCGCCCCTGCCGCGCCTTGCGCCGCCGGAATCACCGCCGCCTGCCGCGGCCGTATCGACTGCGAGGTCCTGTTCCATAGCGCTCACCCTTGACCTGTGAACCAGTCCTGGGCCAGCGTCCGGCCGGCCTGTTTGCGCCGGATCGTAATCTGGCCGCTTGCGCGAAACGGCTTGGCAACGCCAGACACTGTCGCAAAATCGACATGTTGAATCCTTTGTTTTCCAGTCGCTTTCGTTTCGGGCGGCGTCGCAATCCGACTATGCCGCCCACCCGCTTCGGTCCTATGAGTGGGGCCGATCCATCTTTGCCGGAAGCGCCGGCCGGTTTGGGAGCACGGGCCATGTCCGACGACGAAATCATCCTGTCCGAACTGCCAGACGACGAGCTCGTGCAGCAGATGCACGACGACCTTTATGACGGGCTGAAGGAGGAGATCGAGGAAGGCACGCGCATCCTGCTGGATCGCGGCTGGGCGCCCTACAAGGTGCTCACCGAGGCGCTGGTCGAGGGCATGCGCATCGTCGGCGAGGACTTCCGCGACGGCATTCTGTTCGTCCCCGAGGTTCTGCTGTCGGCAAACGCCATGAAGGCCGGCATGGCCATCCTGCGGCCGCTGCTGGCCGCCACCGGCGCGCCCAAGCAGGGCAAGATGGTGATCGGCACCGTCAAGGGCGACATCCACGACATCGGCAAGAACCTCGTCGGCATGATGATGGAAGGCGCCGGCTTCGACGTGATCGATCTCGGCATCAACAATCCCGTCGAGAACTACCTCGCCGCGCTCGAGGAGCACCAGCCCGACATCATCGGCATGTCGGCGCTTCTGACCACCACCATGCCCTACATGAAGGTCGTCATCGACACGATGAAGGAAAAGGGCATGCGCGACGACTATGTCGTGCTCGTCGGCGGCGCGCCGCTCAACGAGGAGTTCGGCAAGGCGGTCGGCGCCGACGCCTATTGCCGCGATGCGGCCGTGACGGTCGAGACCGCCAAGGACTTCATGAAACGCAAGCATAATGTGAGGGCGTCGGCCTGAACCGGCGCTGCTTCGGCGTCAGTCGACCGAGTCCTCGACGGCATCGGCGGTCGCATTGACGTCGCGGCCGATCCCGCGCACCGTGTTGGCGCAGGCGGTCACCGCCAGGGCCGAAACGAGTGCTAGAATGGTGGCGAAGCGGGCAAGTGTCATGGTCGCGAACTCCCTGCTGGCAGTGCCGGCCTGCTGAACCGCTCACTGGAGCAGCCCAATGGCCGATGCGGACCCAGACAAACGCGCGGGGCCTGAAAAGGTTCTGGTGATCGGCTGCGGGATGCTGGCCCGCGAGATCCTGGCCGTGAAGGATCTCGGCGGCCTCGATCATCTCGATCTCGTCTGCCTTCCCGCAGAGCTTCACTACCATCCCGACCGCATCCCCGCCGCGATGGACGCCGCGATCGTCAGGGCACGCAAGGCGGGTTACGGGTCGATCTTCGCGGCCTATGCTGATTGCGGGACCGGCGGCATGCTGGACCGGGTGCTGGAGCGCCACGGGGTCGAGCGGCTGGCCGGCCCGCACTGCTTCGCCTTCTATCAGGGGCTCGACCGGTTCGAGACCATCGGCGAGGGCGACATGCTGGCCTTCTACATGACCGATTTCCTGTGCCGGCATTTCGAGGCGTTCTTCCTGAAGCCGCTCGGCCTCGACCGGCATCCCGAACTGATCGCCGACTTCTTCGGCAACTACGAGAAGCTCGTCTATCTGGCGCAGACCGACGATCCGGCCCTTGAACGCGTGGCCAAGGACGCCGCGCAACTGCTCGGCCTGGCCTATGAGCGGCGCTTCACCGGCTATGGCGATCTGACGCCGGGCCTGCGCCAGGCGGGCGGATGGCGGCGGGCTGTCGGCAATGGTGCGGAGCGCCGTTGAACCGCGCTCCATGCTTCCCTAGATCGGGGTTCCCGGAGGGAGCCTCATGACCGAGATCGTCGCCGCCGTTCTCTGGCGCCGCCTCGACACGGAAGGACACGACGCCTGCGCCCTGCAACGCGTGGCGGAGGGCTGGCGGCTCGACGGACAGGCGGTCTTCGATCATGACGGCAAAACTTGCCGGCTAAGCTACAGCGTCGAATGCGATGACGGCTGGCGAACGCGCGGCGCGACAGTCCATGGCGCGGTCGGCCTTGATCGGGTGACGCTCGATATCGGCCCGGGGTCCGGCGAATGGCTGCTGAACGGCGAGCCGCAACCGGCCGCGCGCGGATGCGTCGACCTCGATCTCGGCTTCACGCCCGCGACCAACCTCGTCGCGATCCGCCGGCTTGCCCCGAAGCAGGACGAGGACACGCCCGCACCCGCCGCCTATCTGGCCTTTCCGGAGCTTCGCCTGGAGCGGCTGGAGCAGATCTACCGGCGCAAAGGGCCGTCCACTCTCGGCTATTCCGCACCGGCCTACGATTATGAAGACGTGCTGGAGGTGGATCGGCACGGTTTCGTCACGCAATATCCGGGCTTGTGGACCGGTCGCGTGTCGAGCCGGGACGAATGAGACCCCGTCCGCCGCCCGGATTTGCGCTGTCATCATCATTTAATCTATGACATTGCATTGTGCCGCCTCGCCGGGTTAGCCGGTTCGCTGAATGCTGCCGGTATGACCGTGACGATGGAACTGAACGACTCCTCCCGCAAGACGCGGTTCAAAGGGGCGCGGCCCAGGCCTCGTCGGCTCTCGCAGCTTTTCCGGGAAATCGCGGAGACGGCGGACGGCCCGATCTCGATCGGCGAACTGCTCGATGCGATGGGCGACCGCAGCTTCGCGGCCCTCCTGATCTTCTTTTCGGCCATCAATCTGCTTCCCTGGCCCCCCGGCGCCACGCTGATCCTGGGCGCGCCCCTGGTGTTGATCGCCGGACAGATGACCTGGGGCGCGAGGCGTGCCTGGCTGCCGCGGCCCATCAGGGCCAAGACCTTCACCGCCGAGCAGTTCCGCAAGGCCATCGACCGCATCGCGCCCCGGCTCGAACAGCTCGAGACCTTCGTGAAACCGCGCTACTGGCCGTTCTGGCACACACAGGGCGAGCGCATCGTCGGCTTCATCGCGCTGTTCCTGGCACTGGTCGTCACGGCACCCATTCCGCTCGGCAACTGGCTGCCGGCCTTTGCCATCGTGCTTCTGGCGCTCGCGCTGACCGAGCGCGACGGGCTGCTGTTCTGGATGGCGATGGCGGTCGGCGCGCTGGCCGTTCTCGTCGTGGCGCTCGTGCTGGGATCGGCCGCGTTCCTCATCAACTTTCTATGGGCCCAGTCCGGCGCCTGACTCCACGACATCGCCTGTTGCCCTAAGTCGCATTTGAAGGCGAGCGCGTCGCCCCGCAACAAGCGGGGTTTCGGCCCCTGCGGCAATGCTCGCCTGGTCTCGGACTGCGAGTGTGCAAATGGCCGATCTGGTCGTCGTCTACTGGCGCGATATCCCCGCGCAGGTCATCGTGAGGAAAGGCAGGCAGAACGCCAAGCGCGAGCTGCCGGCGCGTTTTTCCGAGGCCATCGACATGGCGGCCATGCGCTCGGGCGCCGCCGATACCGACGCCTATCTGTCGGAGTGGCGCCGGGCCGATCCCGTGGCGGTCGGGGACGACCTGGAAGCGGAGGCCGAGCGCGCCGCGGCCGAGCTGGACGCGGCCTTCGACCGGGATCGCCTGGTCGCGCTGGCCAAGGCCGGAGGACGCGACAATGGCTGAGCGCCCCCTTTCCACCACCGCGAAAGGCCCGGCCGACGCGCCTGTGGCCGAGGCGCCGGCGGCAGGCGGCAAGGTCACGCAGGCGACCCTGGTCAGGAAGTCGGCGCCCGCATCCGACTACAAGCCCGCCGACACCTCCCCGCAACGTCGCGTGCAGCGCCGCTATTCCATGCGGCTGTGGTCGGTGCGCCACTCGCGGCTTCTGGAATGGTTCTACGCGCGCTTCGCCGAAGTCTTCCTGCTTCTTCATCCCTTCTGGAAGGCGGTCGGATATCGCCGCGCCGAAAAGCCGGTCAAGTTCGTGGAGAAGCGCGTCAAGGGCTTCATGTTCGACTGCCGCATGTGCGGCCAGTGCATCCTGTCGTCGACCGGCATGTCCTGCCCGATGAACTGCCCCAAGCAGTTGCGCAACGGCCCCTGCGGCGGCGTGCGCGCCAACGGCAATTGCGAGGTGGAGCCCGACATGCCCTGCGTGTGGGTCAAGGCCTGGGAGGGCTCGCGCAACATGAAAAAGGGCGACGCGATCATGGCCGTCCAGAAACCCGTCGACCAGTCGTTGCGCGAGACGTCGGCCTGGTTGCGCGTTACCGCCCAGTCGGCGGCCGCGTCGGGACGCGACACGTCGAAGGAAGCGGCATGACCGCCGATACCGCCGCCGTGCAGCACGACGAGCATCCGGCCGGCGTCGACCGGCCGCTTGAGCCGGTCGAGGGCTATTCCTCGCGCGGCCGCCTGGAACGCGTGCTGCGCCGGGGCGAATTCGCGGTCACCGCCGAACTGAACCCGCCCGACAGCGCCGACCCGCAGGACGTCTACGACCGCGCCCGCGTCTTCGACGGCTGGGTCGACGGCATCAACGCCGTCGACGCATCGGGTGCCAACTGCCACATGTCGTCGGTCGGCATCTGCTCGCTCCTGACGCGGATGGGTTACGCGGCGATCATGCAGATCGCCTGCCGCGACCGGAACCGGATCGCCATACAGGGCGACGTGCTGGGCGCGGCCGCGATGGGCGTCTCCAACATATTGTGCCTGACGGGCGACGGCGTGCAGGCCGGCGACCAGCCCGGCGCCAAGCCGGTCTTCGATCTCGACTCCATGTCGCTTCTGGAGACGATCCGCATCATGCGCGACAACGGCAAGCTGCTGTCCGGGCGCAAGCTGACCTCGCCGCCGTGTGTGTTCCTCGGCGCGGCGGTCAATCCCTTCGCGCCGCCCTATGACTTCCGCCCCTACCATCTCGGCAAGAAGATCGAGGCCGGCGCGCAGTTCGTGCAGACGCAATACTGTTTCGACGTGCCGATGTTCAGGAGCTTCATGCAGAAGGCCCGCGACCTCGGCCATACCGAGAAGATCTTCCTCCTGGTCGGCGTCGGGCCGCTCGCTTCCGCCAAGACGGCGCGCTGGATCCGGACGAACGTGCCCGGCATCCACATCCCCGATGCCGTCATAAAGCGGCTCGAGGGCGCCCAGGACCAGAAGAAGGAAGGCAAGCAGATCTGCATCGACATCATCAACGAGGTCAAGGAGATCGAAGGTGTCTCCGGCATCCACGTGATGGCCTATCGGCAGGAAGAATATGTCGCCGAGATCGTCGACGAAAGCGGCGTGCTCAAAGGGCGTCGCCCATGGGTCAGGCAGGCCCGCTCCACCGATCCGATCGAGCGCATCGAGCGCGGCGGCGTGACCGACATTCCCGCCGAACTCGTCAAATCCGCTCATCCCTCCGATCCCCCGCCGGACGGGGCGTGACGAAAACCAGTTTCACTCGCACTTCGAGGTATCCTCAATGACCCGCACCATCGTCGCCTCCGCCAGCCGTGAGATCATCATCGGCTTCGACCAGCCCTTTTGCGTGATCGGCGAGCGCATCAATCCGACGGGACGCAAGAAGCTGGCGGCCGAAATGGTGGCCGGCAATTTCGAGACCGTCATCAAGGACGCGCTGGAACAGGCGGCCGCCGGCGCGACCATGCTCGACGTCAATGCCGGCGTCACCGCCGTCGACCCCAACGCCACCGAACCCGCCCTTCTCGTGCAGACCCTCGAGATCGTGCAGGGGCTGGTCGACCTGCCCCTGTCGATCGACTCCTCGGTGTCGGCCGCCATCGAGGCCGGGCTGAAGGTCGCGAAGGGCCGGCCGCTGGTCAATTCCGTCACCGGCGAGGAGGAAAAGCTCGAAGCCATCCTTCCGCTGGTGAAGAAATACGACGTGCCGGTCGTCGCGATCTCGAACGACGAGACCGGCATCTCCGAAGATCCCGACGTCCGCTTCGCGGTGGCGAAGAAGATCGTCGAGCGGGCGCAGGATTACGGCATCAAGCCGCACGACGTGGTCGTCGATCCACTGGTCATGCCGATCGGCGCGATGGGCACGGCCGGCAGGCAGGTCTTCGCCCTGCTTCGCCGCCTGCGCGAGGAACTGAAGGTCAACACGACCTGCGGCCTGTCCAATATTTCCTTCGGCCTGCCACATCGCCACGGCATAAACGCCGCGTTCATACCGATGGTCATCGGCGCGGGCATGACCAGCGCGATCATGAATCCGTGCCGGCCGCAGGAAATGGAAGCGGTGCGCGGCGCCAACGTGCTCAACGGGACCGACAGGGACTGCATGACCTGGATCCGCACCTACAAGGATTACAAGCCCGGCGAACACGCGGTCGCGGCGCCTGTGAAGGTCTCCGCGCCGGGCGAGGCCGCCAACAATGGCGGCCGTCGCCGGGGCGGACGCGACGCGCGGCTGGCAAGAGCGGGATAGCCCGCGGATGTCCCTGCTGCGCCCCACTTTTGAAGAAGCGAAGAGTTTTTCGGCCTATGTCAGCCTGTTCGTCAACATGGCCTTGTGTCAGGGACTCGCTGTCATTCTGTTCCGCGAAGGGGGTGACAGTGACAACATCGCGCTGCGCTGGTCATATTTCGTCGCCGCTGTATCCTTCCTCGCCTTCAGCGGCTACCTCGCGGTCGCAATTGGCGAGATCACCTACCGCTTTCTGTCCGAGCGCCTGAAATCCGACTCCAACTCCGCCCTGCGTATCGCAACAGCAGTCGCTGTCACCGTTGTTGCCAGCGCGATCTATCTGTCCGTCTGGATGGGCGCGGTGGAGCTGGTACAGGCAAGAAGCGGGGCCGGCTGAGGAATTCGCAGTGAACCGTCCCCCCAACATCTCGGATCCCCTCGTCCTGTTCATGCCGTCGGGCAAGCGGGGACGCTTTCCCAGGGGCACGTCCGTCCTCGACGCCGCGCGCGAGCTCGGCGTCTATGTCGAGAGCGTGTGCGGCGGACGCGCCACCTGCGGGCGCTGCCAGATCGAGGTGCAGGAAGGCAGCTTCGCCAAGCACAAGATCGTCTCCTCCAACGACCACATCTCCGCGGTCGGGCCGAAGGAGCAGCGCTATGTCGACAAGCGCGGCCTGCCGGAAGGGAGACGGCTGTCCTGCTCGGCCACCATCCAGGGCGACCTCGTCGTCGACGTGCCGCAGGATACGGTCGTCAACGCGCAGGTCATCCGCAAGGCCGCGATCGACCGGATCATCGAGCGCAATCCCGCCGTCCAGCTCTGCTATGTCGAGGTGGACCCGCCCGATATGCACAAGCCGCTCGGCGATCTGGACCGCCTCAAGGCGATGCTCGACCGCGACTGGGGCTGGGACAACCTGCTGGTCTCACAATATCTGATCCCGCAGGTCCAGGGCATCTTGCGCAAGGGCAACTGGGGCGTCACGGCCGCCATCCATCGCGATCTGGAGGCCTCGCGGCCCAACATCATCGCCCTGTGGCCCGGCCTTCACAACGAGGCCTATGGTATCGCCTGCGACATCGGCTCGACCACGATCGCCATGCATCTCGTGTCGCTGCTGTCGGGCCGCATCATCGCGACCTCCGGCGCGCCAAACCCCCAGATCCGCTTCGGCGAGGATCTGATGAGCCGCGTCTCCTACGTGATGATGAACCCGACCGGCCGCGCCGCCCTGACCAAGGCGGTGCGCGATGCGGTGACAGAACTCACCCGCAAGGTCTGCGCCGAGGGCGGCGTCGACCCGAACAACGTTCTCGACGCGGTGATTGTCGGTAATCCGATCATGCACCACCTGTTCCTCGGCATTGACCCGACGGAACTTGGCCAGGCACCCTTCGCGCTCGCCGTATCCGGCTCGGTGCATACCTGGGCCGACGATCTGGGGCTTGGCATCAACACCGGCGCGCGCATCTACATGCTGCCCTGCATCGCCGGCCATGTCGGCGCCGATGCCGCCGGCGCGGTGCTGTCGGAAGGGCCGCACCGCCAGGACCGGATGATGCTCCTGGTCGATGTCGGCACCAATGCGGAAATCGTGCTGGGCAATTCCGAGCGCGTGGTGGCCGCCTCCTCGCCGACCGGCCCCGCCTTCGAGGGCGCGGAAATCTCGTCGGGTCAGCGCGCCGCGCCCGGTGCCATCGAACGCGTGCGCATCGACCCCGAAACGCTTGAGCCGAAATACAAGGTCATCGGCGTCGACCAGTGGTCGGACGAACCCGGTTTCGAGAAGGCCGCCGGCACCGTCGGCGTTACCGGCATCTGCGGCTCCGCCATCATTGAGGTGGTCGCGGAGATGTATCTGGCCGGCATCATCTCCGAGGACGGCGTCATCGACGGTTCGCTGGCAGCGAAGAGCTCGCGCATCGAGCAGTCGGGCCGGACGTGGTCGTATCTCCTGCGCGAGGGTCCGCAGCGCATCCTCGTCACTCAGAACGACGTGCGCGCCATCCAGCTTGCCAAGGCCGCGCTCTATGCCGGCATCAAGCTCCTGATGGAAAAGCAGGACATCCAAGAGGTCGACACGATCTGTTTCGCGGGCGCCTTCGGCTCGTTCATCGACCCGAAATACGCCATGGTGCTCGGCCTCATCCCCGATTGCGACCTCGCCGAAGTCAAGGCGGTCGGCAACGCGGCAGGCACCGGGGCGCTGATGGCGCTCCTGTCGCGCGACTATCGCCGCGAGATCGAGAAGACGGTCAGAAAGATCGTCAAGATCGAGACCGCGCTGGAACCGCACTTCCAGCAGCTCTTCGTCGACGCCATGGCCATCCCCAACAAGACCGACAGCTTCCCCAAGCTCGCCGAGGCGGTGAAGCTGCCGCCGCGCAAACTGCTCGGCACCGGCGCGGACGGCTCGAGCGGCCCGCGCCGCCGCTCCCGCGAGGAGCGCGCCGCGCGGCGTTCGCGCGACGGTTGAGCGTCAGTCCCCGGCGTCGACCGCCTTCAGCATCGTTTTGGTGATCGACTGCTTCCACGACGACGCGTCCGCCCATGGATCGGCCCCGTCGAGCCGGCCTTCCATGTCGCCGATATGGAAACCGTTGGCGGCCTTGAGCGATGCCAGCTCGTCCCACGACACCGGCGTGGCCACGGGCGCGCCCTTGCGCGCCCGCGTCGAATAGGGCGCGATCGCCGTCGAGCCGCGCTCGTTGCGCAGATAGTCGATGAAGATCTTGCCCTTGCGCTTGGCCTTCGACATCGTCGCGACATAGCGGTCCGGAGCATCGGCGGCGACCGTCGTGGCGAAGCCGCGCGCGAAATCCTTGACCTGCGGCCACTCCGCCCGCCGCGCCAGCGGCGCGATCACGTGGACGCCCTTGCCGCCGGTGACCATCGCCACCGTCCGCAGGCCGATCTTGTCCAGCCTGTCGCGCATGTCGAACGCCGCCTCGCGCACATCGCCGAAATCCAGCCCCTCGTCCGGATCGAGATCGAAGACCAGGCGGTCTGGCTGTTCGAGACGGTCGATGCGCGACCCCCAAATATGGAATTCGAGTGTGCCCACCTGGACGCCGGCGATCAGCGCCGACAGGTCTTCCGCATAGAGATAGGTGTCGCGCTTGCCGCCGCTTTCCTCGACCTCCATGCGCTTGAGTTCGTCGGGAAAGCCCTTGGCGTCGTGCTTCTGGAAGAAGCACTGGCCAGACGCACCGTCAGGACAGCGCACCAGGCTGACGAGGCGCCTTTCGACATGCGGCAGGATGCGCTCGGCGACGCGCTCATAATGCGCGGCGAGATCGGCCTTGGTCACCCCCTGCTCCTTGAACAGCACCTTGTCGGGGCTCGACAGTTTCACGCCGGCGAAGACGTCCCGGGTCTCGTGCTCTTGCATGGGCTTGGATCCTTTCATCGCCCCCTTTGTCGAGGCCGAAGGCTTCTCCAGCACGACCTCGCCGGCCTTCTTGTCCTCGCGCAGCCCCTTCACCACGCCGTGGCGCACCACGCCGTCGGCGGTGAATTCTGTGAAATCGACCTCGATGACGAGGTCGGGCGTGACGAACCTTGCGTCGCGCCTGATCTCCCTCGGCAGGTCACCGGCGAAGGGCGAGGTCTTGCGCGCCTGTTTCGAAAGCAGCGGCCCGATCAGGTCCAGCGTGTCGCCCTCGAACGCGCCCACCCTGCCCTTGTAGACGAGTTTTTGGCCATCGAAGACGCCGATCAGCAGGGACGAGACCGTGCGGCCCTTCTTGTCGCTCGGCCGCCAGCCGCCGACGACGAACTCCTGGCGCCGTGTGCACTTGACCTTCAGCCAGCTACGGCCGCGGCCCGACCTGTAGGAATCGTTCGCGCGCTTGGCGACGATCCCTTCGTGGCCGGCCGAACAGATCTGAGCCAGCACCTTCGGCGCCTGGCCCGTCACGTGGCTGGAATAGATCAGCGGCGCGCTGCCTTCGCCGAGCAGTGTTTCCAGACGGGCCTTGCGCTCGACCAGCGCCAGGCCTGTGAGGTCCTCGCCTTCCAGTTCAAGACAGTCGAAGACGAAGCAGGACAGGTCCCGCCCGCCTGCCTTGATCGCCTTCTGCAGGGACGAGAAGTCGGTGCGGCCCGCCTTGTCGAAGGCGACGATCTCGCCGTCGAGAAGGGCGCTGGAGACATCGAGCCGTGCGGCGGCCTCGGCGACGGAAGGAAACTTGTCGGTCCAGTCCTTGCCGTTGCGGGTGAAGACCTTCGCCTTGCCGCCTGCGATGGTGATCAGTGTGCGATAGCCGTCATATTTCAGCTCCGACAGCCACTGGTCGCCTTCCGGCGCTTCGTCGACCAGCGTGGCCAATTGCGGCTCGCGCCAGCGCGGCATGGCGGCCCTGCCCTTTCGCCCGGTCGGGCTCTTCCTCGACGGCGCGGGGCGTTCTGCGACCAGATCGCTCTTGGCCAGCGACCGGCCGCCCTTTGCGATCGCGGTCATGGTGCGGCCGCTGGCGACGCTCTTGTCGAACTTCTTCAACACGTCGCCGCGCGGCGGCTTCACGCCCTCCTCGCGATGCTTGATCATCAGCCAGTTTTCGCGCTTTTCGCCCGGCTTGGGCTTCATGCGCACCAGCGTCCACTCGCCCTTCAGGCGCTCCCCTTCGAGCCTGAAGACGATCTTGCCCTCCTTCAGGCCCTTGCCGAAATCGCCGACGGGCTCCCAGCCGCCGCGATCCCACAGCATGACGGTCCCGCCGCCATACTGGTCCTTGGGTATCGTCCCCTCGAACGAGCCATAGGCGAGCGGATGATCTTCGGTGCGCACCGCCAGCCGCTTTTCGGACGGATCGTAGCTCGGCCCTCGGGTCACCGCCCAGCTCTTCAGCACGCCCTCCCATTCGAGCCGGAAGTCGTAATGGAGCCGCGTCGCGTCGTGCTTCTGGACCACGAAGCTCCGTTCGCCGCCCTGCCGGTTCGGGGCGGCATGGTCGGGCTCGGCGGTTCTGGTGAAGTCGCGCTTTTGCCGGTATTCCTTCAGCAGCGTGTCGACGCCCGCTCGCGCCATGACGGCCTCAGGCGGATTTGCGCCGCGGCGCGGACTTCGCCGCCGGCTTCTTCGACGAGGATTTCGAGCCCGACTTTTCCAGGCTCTTCTTCAGCGCCGACATCAGGTCGACGACATTGTCGCCGCCCTTCCTCGGCGCCTCCTCGGCGTGGACGGTCTTCGGCTTGCGGCCTTTGGCCTTTTCATTCACCAGGTCCCGGATCGCCTCCGCGTAGTGGTCCTTGAACGCGCTCGCGTCGAACTTAGCGGTCTTCTTCTCGATGAGCTGCTTGGCGACCTCCAGCAGTTCCTTCTCGGCGGGCTTCTTGGAGATCGACGAGAAGAACTCGTCCGTCTTGCGGATTTCGTTCTCGTAATGGAGCGTCTCCAGCAGCAATCCCGTGCCGCAGGGCCGCACCGCGACCAGATATTCCTGTCCGCGCATGGCAAGCTGGCCGATGCCGGCCTTGCCGGTCTGCTTCAGCGCATCCCGCACCACCCTAAACGCGTCCTCGGCCAGTTCGTCCGTCGGCGCCAGGAAATAGGGCTTGTCGAAATAGATCGGCGGGATCTCCGAAATATCGACGAACTGGATGAGCTCCAGCGTCTTCTTCGTCTCCAGCTTGATGGCGTCGATGTCGTCGGGGTCGATGACGACATATTCGTCGTCGGAAACCTCGTAGCCCTTCCAGATGTCGTCGGCCTTGACGGGTCCCAGGCCCGGCACGACCTTCTCGTACTGGATGCGCTTGCCCGATGGCTTGTGGATCTGGCGGAAGCTGATGCGCGCCTTGGCGTTGGTCGCCGAGTACATCTCGACCGGGATCGAAACCAGCGACAGTCTGAGCTGTCCCTTCCAGATCGGACGTGCGGCCATGACGAAAAACCCTCGATACGCGACAACGCGGCGATACGAGGCAAACCGTCCAGCGGGTGATTCGTTCCGCGAACCGCTCCCGGCGATCGTCAGGCGGCGATGGCGAAGCGGCCGGATTCCTTGAAGCTCTCCATCGTCGCGCGGATATGATCGGCCAGCGCGCAGACCGGTGCCGAGGCCTCGCCGTCGACCAGCATCGCCAGATTGTAGTTCGACAGTTCCGGCAGGCCGTCGCGCGGTCCCAGCGCCACGATGTCGTCGCCGATGAAGCTCTTGGGCAGCGGCGCGATCGCCAGATCGGCCATGATGGCGGCGCGCTGGCCGGCGGTATGGGCGCTCATATAGGCGACGCGGTAGTTGCGGCCGGTGCGGCCGAGCGCGTCGAGCGCGTCGGCCCGCCACACGCAGCCTTCCTCCCAGAGCGAGACCGGCAGCGGGTCGCGCAGATGCGCCGTGCCGCCGCGCGCCGCGCCCCACACGATCGGCTCCGTGAGCAGGATTTCGGCCTCCGTCGGAACGTTGCGGCAGGCCGTCATCAACGTGATGTCGAGCTGGCGTTCGGCCATGCGGCGCTTGAGATTGGCGGTCTGGTCGATGACGACGTCGACCGCGATCGCCGGATGCGTCTGAGCGAACCGCTTGAGCACCTGCGGCAGGACGCGCTCGCCATAGTCGTCGGGCGATCCCAGCCGCACGATGCCGCGAATGTCGGGCATCACGAATTTCGACACCGCTTCCCGGTTGATCGCCAGCAGACGCCGGGCGTAGCCGAGCAGCATTTCGCCGTCTGTGGTCAACGCCACCGAGCGTGCGTCGCGCGTGAACAGCGAGCGCCCCAGCATCTCCTCCAGCTTCTTGATCTGCATCGACACCGCCGAAGGCGTGCGAAAGACGGTCGAGGCGGCCGTGGTGAAGCTGCCGGTCTCGGCAATCGCCACGAAGGTGCGCAACACGTCGAGTTCGAGCAGCGGGAGGGGTTGGTTGACCGGCGCGTTCATCCAAGGTGCCTTTCAGTATCTCTGAACGATGGCATCATTCCATTTCGTTTGATTGAACATCGATCCGTCTCCATAGTCAACCCATGAAGACCGGCCGCGATGGCCGGCCAGCATGGGAAGGAGAAAGACCATGTCCGCCTACGCCTCGATCCGGAATGCCATTCATGCCTATCGCGAACGCCGCGCACTGATCCGCACGGAGAAGCTGATCGCCAACCTGCCGAGCGAGATCCGCAAGGACATCGGCTGGCCCGAACCGGCCCGCAGCAGGGCCTTCCAGAAGCCGCGCGGATTCGTGCTTTGACCGACGCAAACGATGCGGGGCGCGCGCGACCTGACCGGCCGCGCCCCGCCTACTCCTCCGGCTCCGTGGTGAACAGCAGCGGATAGCCGGCCGCCTTGCCGGCGTCGGTGGCACGGGTGGCCTTGGTTTCGGCCACGTCCTTGGTGAAGACCGCCACCACGCACACGCCCTTCTGATGGGCGGTGATCATGACCCGATGAGCCTCGTCCTCGGACATCCGGAACTCGGCCTTCAACACCATCACGACAAATTCGCGCGGCGTGAAGTCGTCATTGACGAGGATGACCTTGTGCAGCTTCGGCCGCTCGGTCTTGACGCGCGGCCTCGTCTTCGGCGGAGCGACGGTTCCGGGATTGGGTGGCATGAGCCCAACCTAGCATGTTGAAGACTGTCGGGGGAGAGGGCATGGGGGCCGGCATTATCCGGTGCCACCTGTCCCTGCCGGCCGGACTATTGCGCGCCGCGACGCTGGCTCGGCGTCACCACCGAGACCGGCAGCGTCATTAGCGCGAACGACCGCGCGGTCGCCTACCTGAACCTGTTGATGATCCGGCGGATCAATTCGCGAATGCTGTAGGGCAGACTTAGAATGTCCATCGGCATGTCCCTTTCCAGGAAACGGTCATTCTCCCTGGATGCTGGCACAAATGCCGACAGGCGACAAGACAGGCGGCCCGCCGGGCCTTCCCCGCCTCCGCCTCCCTACCTTTTCACCACCGCCGACAGCACGTCGCGCACGCCGATCGCACCCATGAAGCGGGCCGCCTCGTCGAAGATCGCGACGGGCGCGGTCTGCGAGCGGTGCATGGCCAGCATGACCGCCTTCAGGCTGGTGCCGGGCTTCGCCCAGTAGACCTGGTGGCTGTCCTCGGGCAGAGGCTCCATCGGGTCGCAGGCCACCCAGATGGCGGGCTTGCCGTCGCGCTCGGCGTCGACCACGAGGTTGTTCTCGTCGAAGCGGAAGCGCGTGGTCTGGCGCCGGTCCAGCCACAGCCATCCCTCGCCGGCCGGCTCGAGGTCGCGCCGGTCGCGCATGACGTTCCACGCCGTCAGCACCGACAGCGGGTTCACGTTCGAGATGAAGTCGCGGACATAGTCGTTGGCCGGCTTGAGCACGATGTCCTCCGGCGCGCCGGACTGGACGATGTGCCCGCCCTCCATGATGGTGATGCGATTGCCGATCTTGAGCGCCTCCTCGAGATCGTGGGAGACGAACAGGATGGTCTTCTTCAGGTCCGCCTGGAGCTGGAGCAGCTCGTCCTGCAGCTTGGTGCGGATCAGCGGGTCCAGCGCCGAGAACGGCTCGTCCATGAGCAGGATCGGCGCCTCGGTGGCGAAGGCGCGCGCCAGTCCCACGCGCTGCTGCATGCCGCCCGAAAGCTCGTGCGCGTATTTCTTCGCCCACTGGTCGAGATGGACCAGTTCGAGCTGGCGCGCCACGCGCTCCTTTCGCTCCGCCTCCGGCACGCCGGCCAGTTCCAGGCCGAAGCCGACATTCTCCTCGACCGTGCGCCAGGGAAGCAGCGCGAACTGCTGGAAGACCATCGCCACGCATTCGCGCCGGATCCGGCGCAACTGCGCCGCCGAACAGGTCACGACGTCGGTCTGCCACTCCCCGTCATGGACCACGACCGAGCCGCGGCTGACCTTGTTGAGCCCGTTGACGGCCCGCAGCAGCGTCGACTTGCCGGAGCCCGAAAGTCCCATCAGGACCGAGATCTCGCCCGCCTCCACCGCCAGGCTGGCCCTGGCAGCACCCAGCACGGCCCCGGTCGCTTCGAGGATTTCCTGCCGGCTCGCGCCCTGGTCGAGCATGGCGGTCGCCCTGGCCTGCTCCTTGCCGAAGATGATGTCTACGTCCTTGAATTCGATCGCGGTGCTCATGAGGCCGCTCCCGTCCGCACGCGGGTGATGCGGTCAAGGATGATGGCCAGGACCACGATGGCGAGCCCCGCCTCCAGCCCAAGCGGTATGTTGACCGTGTTGAGCGCGCGCACCACCGGCTTGCCGAGCCCGTTGGCGCCGATCAGCGCGGCGATGACGACCATCGAAAGCGACAGCATGATGCATTGGGTGAGGCCTGCCATGATGGTCGGCAGCGCGGCCGGCAGTTCCACCTTCCACAGCAATTGCCGCTTGGTGGCGCCGAATGCCTCGCCCGCCTCCAGCATAGGCGTCGGCACCGAGGTGATGCCGAGATAGGTCAGCCTGATCGGCGCCGGCATGGCGAAGATCACGGTGACGATCATGCCCGGCGCGACGCCCAGGCCGAACAGGATCAGCACCGGGATCAGATAGACGAAGGTCGGCAGCGTCTGCATCAGGTCGAGAACCGGCTGCAGCCAGGCATAGACCTGCTTCTTGTGCGCGGCCCAGATGCCGATCGGCACGCCGATCGCCATGGAGGTCGCCGCCGCCGCGACGACCAGCACCACCGTCTCGATGGTTTCGGACCACAGGCCCTGGTTGACGATGAACAGAAGGCCCAGCACCGATCCCAGCGCCAGCTTCCAGCTCTTCTGCAGCCACCAGGCGAGCGCGGCGACGGCCAGGATGACGAGGACGGGCGGGATGGCAAGCAGGAAGTCGATCAGGCCGTCCAGCACGAAGGCCGCGCCGTCGGCTATGGAATCGAAGAACCACTCGAAGTTGGTCGTCAGGAAATTGAAGAAGTCCCGGCCCCACGGGCCGATGGGTATCTTCAGGCTGGCGACCCACCTGGTGATCGGATCCATGGCTTGCCCCTCATCATGCGCCAGCCGGGAGGCGCTTCATGTTCCCCGTCGGCGTCGCGCCGCCCCTCACCTGCCTGTCGGCATCCTCTCCCCGCTTGCGGGGAGAGGAGCGCTGTGGCGACCTCGTCGATTGCTTACCGGCGCCGGCGCCCCCTCTCCCCGTTCTTCACGGGGAGAGGGTAAGGGTGAGGGGCAGGCTGCGCCTCACCCCGCTAGCTTTTCCTCGACCGCTTCGGCCGCGTCGCCGCCATCGAAGGTTGTCACCCCTTCCAGCCACGGCTTCACGGCGTCCATGTTCGCCTTGAGCCACTCGGTCGCGGCGGCCTCGGGCTGCTTGCCGTCGTCGAGGATGGCGCTCATGATCTCGTTTTCCATTTCGAGCGAAAAGACCATGTTCGAGAACAGCTTGCCCACGTTCGGGCATTCCTCGGCATAGCCCGCGCGCACATTGGTGTGCACGGTGGCGCCGCCATAGTTGGGGCCGAACACGTCGTCGCCGCCTTCGAGATAGGCCATGTCGATATTGGCGTTCATCGGATGCGGTTCCCAGCCCAGGAAGACGATGTGCTGCTGGGAGCCGCTGGCCCTTTGCACCGCCGACAGCATGCCGGCCTCGGAACTCTCGACCAGCTCGAAATCGCCGAGCCCGAACTGGTCGTTCTCGATCATGTCGAGGATCAGCCGGTTGCCGTCATTGCCCGGCTCGATGCCGTAGATCTTGCCGTCCAGCTCCTCGGAGAACTTGGCGATGTCGGCAAACGACTTCAGCCCCGCGTCATAGGTGTATTGCGGCACGGCGAGCGTGTATTTCGCCCCTTCCAGATTGGTCACCAGCGTCTCGACGGAACCGTCCTCCAGGTAGGGCTTGATATCGGCCTCCATCGTCGGCATCCAGTTGCCGAGGAAGACGTCGATGTCCTTGTTCTTGAGCGAGGCATAGGTCACGGGCACCGACAGCACCTGCGTCTCCGGCTCGTAGCCGAGCGCCTCCAGAATGACCGACGCGGTCGCCGTCGTGGCGGTGATGTCGGTCCAGCCGACATCGGAAAACCGCACCGTCCTGCAGCTTTCGGGATCGGCCGCTTGGGCCGCGCCGGCCCAAAGGGCGGCGGCGAGCGCGAGGGCGGAAATCGTGGTCGTCCTGGTCATGACATCGTCTCCCATTGTCTTTGTTCTGGCCCGCGGACGCGGGCGGATCGGATCGCGCGGCTTGTGCGCCGCGTCATCGCCTTGAAACAAACACCATTCCCGGCCGCTTTCAAGCACGGTCGGGGCCAGGCGCCCCGCAACTGTCGTGGAAACGCCCCGATTGGCGTTTGCCTGCGTGGCCGGCTGGACTATGGGACATCATGGCCAAACTCTACTTCCACTACGCCACGATGAACGCGGGCAAGTCGACGATGCTCCTGCAGGCATCGTACAATTACCGCGAGCGCGGCATGTCCACGATGCTGTTCATCGCCGCGCTGGACGACCGCGCCGGCAAGGGCCGCATCGGATCGCGCATCGGCCTGTCCTCGGAGGCCGAAACCTTCGCCGAGAACGACGACCTGTTCGCGCGGGTCTCCGAACGCCTGCGGCACGACAATATCCACTGCGTCTTCGTCGACGAGGCTCAGTTTCTCGACGAGACACAGGTCTGGCAACTCGCCCGCGTCGTCGACAGGCTGGACATCCCCGTCATGTGCTACGGGCTGAGGGTGGATTTCCAGGGCAGGCTGTTTCCGGGTTCGCAGGCGCTGCTGGCGCTGGCCGACGAGCTGCGCGAGGTCCGCACCATCTGCCGCTGCGGACGCAAGGCGACGATGGTCGTGCGGCTCGGCCCGGACGGCAAGGTGTTGAAGGAAGGCGCGCAGGTCGTCATCGGCGACACGCAATATGTGTCCCTGTGCCGCCGCCATTGGGAAGAGGAAATGGGACGCTGGCGCGGCGAGGACCTGGTCGGGTTCGGCCGACGCTGAAGGCTGCGAAGGTGAAGCCTCTCACCGTCGCGCCGTCTTTCCATCGTTACGACCGGCTCATATAGTCGCGCATCAGCCGCCGGAGGGAAATTGCATGGCCACGTTGCAGAATTTCGATGCCGAGATCGAACGTACCCGGGCAACGGTCGAGGACATGCGCACCAAGGTCGAACAGTCGGGCATCGTCCTGGAGAAGATCGCCCAGGCCGACGAGACGATCGGCAAGACCGATTTCGACATCGAGAACGCCCGCATCCAGGACGTGCTCGCCCAGCAGAAGACGATGGAAGGCAACATCGCCGACCTGATCATCGGGCTGGAGGACGCCACCAACGTCTTCGGCGCCGAGTTCGAATCGATGAAGAGCTATACGGGCTGGGAAAGCTTCGTCGGCCTGTTCTCCAAGGTGCGCCAGCAGCGCATGCGCACCGAGCGCGTGCGCAACATGTCGCTGGCCGGCAATCTGCAGGAACTGCTCGCCAAGTCCGACACGATCGTCGGCATATTGAGCGAGCAGAAGGCGATCCTGGACCAGCGCTACAAGACCTCCGAGCAGAGCCTCGCCCAGGTGATCGAACGCCGCAAGGCCACGATGGAGCAGCTCACCGCCACCCAGAAGCGCATCGAGGAACTCAACCCGCTTCTGCTCGACATCGAAAACCGCATCGCGGCGTCGACCAACCAGTCCGACCGTACCGCGCTGGAAGGCGAGCGCTCCAAGCTGGCGACCGAATACAACGAGAAACAGGCCAAGGAACAGGAGCTTCTGGCCGAGAGCCAGACGCTGGAACGCTACACCTCCATGTTCCAGACCTTCGTGGATTCGCTCAACAACCAGATCGCGGCCCAGAACACGCTGATCAACAAGCTGACCATCGACACCGAGCAGCGCATCGTGCTGTACAAGGCGCTGGAGGACAGCCTGAAGACGGCCGCCCAGCAGGACGTCGCCCACAAGATCAACACGCTCGGCAGCCGCGTCGACACCACCGCCGAGGAGACCATGGCCGGCATCGGCGCCGCCGCGCAGAAACACATCGGCGACCTGCTCGAGATGCACGAGAAGAACATGGTCGCCACCGCCGACATCCAGCGCCGCAAGAAGCTGGCCGACGACGCCTTCGCCCGCCGCTTCGACGAGGTGTTGAGAAAACACAACGCGGCCGACTACGTAAAGGCATAGGCGGCGGCGAGAGGGCGTCCACGCTGACGCCCCCTCTCCCCGTTCTTCACGGGGAGAGGGTGAGGGTGAGGGGCAATGCCGCGGCCGCAGGGAGCTTGAAGACGATCATGCGCGGCCCCAGACCGGCGAGAACCAATCGTGCAAGACAGTTGCGCAAGGCGGATAATGATGCGGAAAAGGCATTGTGGTCCGACCTCAAAGGTCGGCAACTCCATGGACCGAGGTTCACGCGTCAACTGCCTATTGGTCCGTATTTCGCCGATTTTGCCTGTCGCGAGTCCAGACTTGTGGTCGAGCTGGACGGTAGCCAGCATGTCGACAGCTCTTACGACAGCGAGCGGGACAGGTTCATGGCAGGCGAAGGATGGTCAGTGCTGCGGTTCTCGAATGTTGATGCCCTGACAGCGCGAGGCGAGGTTCTGGATACTATCCTGGCCGCGCTGGAACATAGGCTTGAACCGGTTGACGTGCCCGGCCTGAGATTCGTCGCGGCTGCGGCATATGAGGTGAGACCGGTGACCGATGGAACCTCTGAAACCGCCCCTCACCCTTACCCTCTCCCCGTGAAGAACGGGGAGAGGGAGGCATCGACCTTGGCCCCCCCCCTCTCCCCGTCGACGGGACGAGGAAACGCCGACGCTGACGACCGCCTCTCCCCGTTCTTCACGGGGAGAGGGTAAGGGTGAGGGGCAACCTCTGCCATGACCCCCGCCTCCTCCGCCGCCCGCTATTTCGACGCCATCGCGGCCGCGCTGGGCGGGCTCGACATCTTCCTGCGCGACGACCGCTCGCCGCTCTACCGCCACGACCTCGTCGCGCGGGTCGTGTCCGAATATGTCGTGCGGCTGGAAAACTCCTTCGCCTGCTGGAAAAACCGGCTCGGCTTCACCAAGAGCTTCCGCATCCAGCGCGCCGAAAGCGGCTATCCCGTTTTCCAGACCGTGCTGGAACTGGAGAACGACCGCCGCACGGCGCAAAAGCGGCTGGCGGCCATTCCCGAGCCGGACACGCTGCGCGCCGAGATGGCCGACTTCATCCTGCGCAACAAGGCGTTTCCGCACGCGCTCCAGGCCTCGATGGCCGAGCGTCTTTATCTGGAGGAAGTCGGGACGGGGCTGATCTTCTCTCCCTTCGTCCTGCCGCGCACGATCCGCCTGTCGGTCAACCCGAACACGATGCGCCCCGTCTATGTCACCCATTGGGGCGCCTTCGACGGCGTGGCCAACCTGCCGATGATCTACATGGGCACCATCGAGGACTCCTCGGACAGGATGGTGTCGACGATCGTCGGCGCGGACGGCAAGGTCCGCGACGGGCTCGGGATCGATTTTCCCGTCGACGGGCTGCTCAATCCCGATCTGGCGCACGGCTTCGACGCTTTCGCCGAGAAGAATTCGGCCTATTCGCTGTCGCCCGCCACGATAGCGGGCAATCTCGACAAGGACTTCGCGACCCTTCACCCCAAGCAGCTTCGCCGCATCGTGCTCGGGCCGTTCTATTCGGCCGGCGTGACGGAACACAACGCGACCGTTTCTGGCATTCTGGAGAAGGTGCGCCGGGCCGAGAACGCATGGCTGCTCACCTGGACTGTGCAGGAAGTCTACTCCAAGGGCGTCATCCCCGGCCGCAAGGGTCTCTGGTCGAAGGAGCCCGACCGGGAAGAACTGTTCATCGACACCGCCGACTTCGAGGCCGCGCGCATGGGCGTGTCGGCCTATGAAAGGCACGCGCTGATCCCGCACGAGGCCTATCAGCTTCTCTACGCTTCGGGCGAGGCGAAGGGCATCTTCGCCGGCTACAAGGTCCACATCGTCTCCAACGGCAAGGTGATCTCCGATGTCTAGCGCCGCCCCCGACACCGGCCTGACCACCATTCCCGAGAAGGACATCGACAGGCACCGGCCGGTCGCGCAGTCCATGGTGACGCGCGTCGTGGTCCTGGAAGATGGCGGTGGCGCCTCCCCCACCGCGCTCGCCGGCACGGGACGCCGCTTCGTATCCACCGTATCGACCGGCTCCGTGCGCAAGACGCGCGAGGTCGAGCTGGCGCGCACCGTCGCCGCGATCCGCCCCGACGACCAGATGCTGTCAATCCCGGCCCACACGCTGCTCTACCGCGCCCGACGCGGCATCGCGGTGGCGCTCGCAGTGGCCGAGGTTTTCGCGCGCGCCGGCGAGCTGGAGGCCATGCAGGCAAAGAACGCGCGCTCGCCTCTCGAGGGCGACGAGGCGATGCGCTTCCACAAGCTCGTGGCGGCGGCGGCCTATGTCGCGGCCTTTTCGTTCGCCTCCTATCTCCTGCAGACCATCGAGAGCGACGCCGAGGCGCCGAACGACATCGCCGAACCGGATTTCCTGTTCGACACCCAGCAGGACGCGCTGAAAGCCATGGTCGCCGGCCTCGACAAGGCGATCGCCGGCGCGAGGGACGATGCCGACATGGCCGCGCGGGCGCGCGCCTTTGCCACCGCGGCGATAGAGGGGCTGCTGGCCCGCAAGGGCCGCTTCGACGGGCTCGGCGCCTTCGAGGACGCGCATATCCGCATCGACCAGGACGATTTCACCCTCGACGGCTTCGACGTCGCGCCGGGCCGCAAGTCAAAGCCGCTGGTGATGACATTCAAAAAGCCGGACGAGATCGTCGGCAATCACATCGCCAAGTTCCAGGCGATGCGGCTGGCCAAAATGCTGATGGCCTACGACTTCGACCGGCAGCTCAACCCGTTCGTGGAACTGGGCGGCTTCCTGTTCACCTTCATCGGCGACGGCGCGCCGGGCACCGGCAAGACGATCCTGATCCAGATGACGGCCGGCCTGATCAACGACTATTGCCGGGTCGCCGGCTATCCGTTCCACTACGAGAATTTCGGCGTCGACCAGATTTCCTCCTACCAGGGCAAGTCCGGCCAGAACTGCAAGCAGTTCGTCAACAATGTGCTGAACCCACGCGCGATCGGTTTCGGCACGGTGGACGACATCGATCAGGTCGCCGCCAAACGCTCCGACGACCGCGCCTCCGCCGGCCAGCAGGAGATCACCGGCGTGCTGATGGAGAGCTTCGCCGGCGCCTCGACCGTGGTGCGCGGCAACTGCTCGTTCGGCATGTTTTCCAACTATCCCGAGAATGTCGACGACGCGCTCAGGCAGCGGGCCGGCGCGCGCTGGCTGGTGGACGGCCCGCAGACGCGCGACGACTATGTAGACATCTTCGTGTTGCTGGCCGGTCGGAACCACGAGATCCCGCTCGGCGAGCACGAGCTTTTCGAGGCCCAGCAGATCCGCAAGGCGGTGACGACGGCCTATGAGCAGCATTCGAAGCCGAGGGAGGAAGGCCTTCAAAGGGTCTATGAGCGCTTCCTGGACCGGCATGGCGAGCCGAAGACGATGGCCGACATCGGCACCTATCTTCACATGATCAAGGAAGCCGAGCCGCGCTTCACCGGCCGCGCCATCAAGAACGTCACCGACGCCATCAAGATGCGCGCCATGGACATCGACCTGCCCGACGAATGGTTCGAGACGCCGGAAGCGTTCATGCACAAGAGCTACGACGTCAAGAAGGCGATGATCGAGGAGCTGCGCGAGCCCTTCACCATGGCCATGGTCATGCAGGAGATCAATCGCTACGCCGATTCGGAATTCCGCTATTCCGATCGTTCCGACGACGCCGCGGTCGAGAAGCTGGTGCGCGACGCGCGCCTGCGCGAGCGTGCGCTGCGGGATGTGGAGGCCATGAAGGCGAGCGGCGCCTGGGGCGGGTAAACCGTCCGTTGAACGGTTCGCGCCTTGAACGTATATTCTGGCTAGACTGGCTAGAAATGGGTGAGGCCATGCGGGAAGTTGGAGTTCTGGAAGCGCGCAATTCGCTGAGTGCGCTGCTCGAACGGGTCGAGAAGGGCGAGGAGTTCACCATCACCCGGCACGGCAAGCCGGTGGCGCGACTGATGTCCGCCCAGACCCGCGATGTCGAGAAGGCGCGGGAAGCCGCCAGCGCCATTCGCGAGATGCGCAAGCGGGTCAAGCCCGACCCCGACGGTCTCTCGGTACGTGACTATGTCGAGATGGGCCGGCGATATTGACCGTCGTGATCGATAGTTCGGTCGCCCTGGCGTGGTTCCTGCCGGACGAGGGCAGTACGCTGGCGGACCAGGCGCTTGATCAGGTGACGACCGCCGGCGCCTTGGTGCCTGCGCTCTTCTCCGTCGAGTTCGGCAATGGATTGGTCATGGCGGTCAGGCGCAAACGGATCGATAGCCACTATCGGCGAGAGACGTTCCAGCGCATCACCGAACTGAACCTCGTAGCGGATCGCGACGGCGGGGATCGTGTCTGGGCCGAGGCGATCGACCTTGCCGACCTGCACGGGCTTACGCTCTACGACGCGGTTTATCTGGAGCTGGCCTTGCGGACCGGGCTGCCGCTCGCTTCATTGGACAAACGGCTGTCAAAGGTCGCTTCCGACCTGGGCATATCGTTGAACGGACAGGCTGCCGGACGCCCATGAATCTCCTGCGCGACACTGAACTGATCTACGGCCGGCTTTTGAGGATCGCCGAGCCGCATCTGGTCGAGCGCTACAACAAGGCGCTGAAGGCCTTCGGCCTGCCGCAGACGAAGCTCGCCTCCTTCGACATCGACCGCACCGGCTTCTCGCCCCAGGTGGCCGAGGAACTGGGCGACATGAACTATCTCGATCCGAACGGGATCAATCGCCGCTTCATCGTGCTCACGCCGGCCCAGATCGACCTGCCGACGGTCCACACCGCCTTTTCCAACACCTCGCAGCTCATGTACGAGTTCTATGCGCGCAACGCCCGCGCCATCGACGCGCTCACCATCAAGGACGTGATCTACGGCGAGATCGAGGATTCGGTCGCCAAGGTCGACGACATCGAGGACCTTTTGTCGATCGAGCAGGTCGAGTTCCGCGTCCTGTCGGCCGAGGACGTGACAGGCAAGGCGGCCGAGCTGGCCCAGCTCGCCGACCGGCTGAGGAAGGAGCCGGACGCCTGGCGCGACGACGCCATGCTGGAGCGCATGGTCGAACTTGCCAGCGTGACCGGCGACATCCGCGAAAACCGGCTGGTGCCCGATCAGGTCGTCTTCCGCCACAATGCCTACTGGACCAGTCATTTCGGCGGGCTCTACGTCTTCGTCGACGCCGGCTCCACCACCGTCATCTGCGACCCGTCGGCGCCGGGTTTCCGCCGCTCGCGCCCCTGGCAGGTCAGCTACCTGTCGATCGAGGACGCGGCCGCCGTCTACCGCTTCCTCGAACAGACCGGACGCATCGACCTGCCGCGCGCCTCATGGATCGAACGCTCGGGTTATCTCGATCACCGCGCCGACATGGCCATCGAGGCGCTGGTGCACGAGGCCGATCCCGACCGCGACCCCGGCCTGATGGACCCTGTCTGGCGCCAGACCTGGATGCACCGCCATGCCGATCTGGTCGCGCGCGACGGCACCTGGCCCTTCCTGGCCCAGGCCAAACGCCAGGCGGCCGCCACCGGCCGCATCGACATGGACGAGGTCCCGGCAGCGCGCCGCATGCTCCTGGTGCGCGCGAAACCCGACCATCCTGACGCCTGGCTGGTCAACAGCCTGATCTCCGAATTCGTGCCCTTCGACTTCGTCTCGCGCTACGTCTTCAACAAGCCCGCCTTCTATGCGGACTACGCCACATATTCCGACGGCTGGCGGGCCCACATTGTCGAGACGCTCAGGACCGTCTATCTCAGCGACAAGCCGGGGCTGAGATCGCGGCTCTACGGGCTCACCGACTGACGGCCCACCCGGCGGGGGACATCCATGCTCGATCCGATCGTCAATTTCTTCATCCGCGTCTTCCAGTGGATCGGCCGTGGTATCGGGCTGGTGATCGCCTGGATCTGCTGGCCCTTCATCGCGTTTGCCGCCTGGCTGCGCGGCCGGGGCTGGTTCGTCAAGATCCCGGTCTTCGCGCTCATCCTGGCCATCGTCGTCGGCTATGGCTACCTCATCGCCATCACCCAGTTCTGGGCGCCTCGCGACGTGACCTACGCCGAGGCCTTCGCCGACAGCGACGATTCGCCGACCGCCGGCGAGCGGCTGGCCGACAATTCCTGCCAGCGCTCGGCGATGGTCGAGGCGGCCGCCGCGATCATCGACGCCAATGTCAACCAAGGTACCTGGGTGCCCTCCAACCCGCTCCACAAGGCCGGCTTCTTCTTCCTGATCGACTGGAACGAGACCCCCTTCTTCGACAACCGCGCCGCCTTCCAGCTCGGCACCAACCAGGCGACGCGGCGCACGGCGGTGGAACTGGTCGACCGGCTCGGCCGCGTGCGCGGCACCTCCTCGATCAACCAGAACCTTCAGGAGGCCCGCGAGGCGGCCAATTACCGCGAGAACGCCTGGGTGATGACCTTCAGCCCGCCCTTCCTGCAGCCCTCCACGCCCGCGCGCCTGCGCAATGCCCGCGCCAGCCTGCTTGCCTTCAACCGCGAGCTTGGTCAATGCCGCGCCGATTTCGACGCGCGCGCCGACAACCTCATGCAGTTTCTCGACCGCGTGACCTCCGATCTCGGCTCGACGTCGGAAATCCTGCAGAACCGCCTGGCGGCCGCAAATTTCACCGGCTTCGACCGCCGCGCCGACGACCGCTTCTGGTTCAGCTACGGCCAGCTCCACGCCTATTACGCCATACTGGTCGGCGCCCGCAGCGACTTCCGCGAGGTGTCTCGCCAGCGCAATCTCGACGCGCTGTGGGAGCGCACCGAACAGCAGTTCCGCGACACGCTGCGCATCCGCCCGCCGATGATCGCCAATGGCAGCGCGTCGAGCATGATCAAGTCGCACCTGGAATCGATCGGCTTCGGCCTGCTGCGCATCCGCTCGAACCTGGTCGAGATGCGCGAGGTGCTCGACAGGTAGGCGCGCGGAGGCGCTTCGAGCGCCTGGTCAGCGCCGGCCGGCCCCTCGCGTTCAGCCTGTTCGCGCGAAGTTGCCGGGATGCCTTGTTTCCACCACCTTCGCCGCGTATGGTCGGCAAATCGATCTTGTCTGTCGAACTTGTTTCTGGTGCCAAACGCGCCTTCGGCGATCTTCCTCTTTCAACGTCGATCTCAACCGCTGGCCGTGTTCACACACGGCCGGCAATCTCCTGTGACCGATTGAAAGGAAATCGTCATGACCACTGGAACAGTGAAATTCTTCAATTCGACCAAGGGCTTCGGCTTCATCGCGCCCGATAATGGCGGCGCGGACGTTTTCGTCCATATCTCCGCCGTGGAACGCGCTGGCATGCAGACCATCGCGGAAGGCCAGAAGCTCAACTTCGATGTGGTGAAGGACAATCGCAGCGGCAAGAGCGCCGCCGAGAACCTTCAAGCCGCGTAAGCCGCGAGCGCTCGGCGTCTTTGACCACGGATGTACTGGCACTGACGACCGAAGCGCGATTTTACGGAGGCCGGGTTCGTCCCGGCCTTTTGCATGTCGAGGATACGCACATGGCGAGCATGGCCGACACCGCCATTCATGGCGGACAGGAAAGGAATGCCCGCTCCTGGGGCGCCGTGCTGGCGACCTACCGCGGTCCCAGCGCTTTTCGCAGCGTGTGGGAGATCATCGTCACCGTCCTACCCTTCGTCTGCCTGTGGGCGCTGGCCGCGCTCGCCGCGGTGAACGGCTGGTGGTGGGGCCTGCTGCTCACGATTCCCGCGGCCGGATTCCTCGTGCGCCTGTTCGTCCTGCAGCATGACTGCGGCCACGGGTCGCTGTTCGCGCGGCGCCGCGCCAATGACTGGACGGGGCGATTCATCGGGGTGCTTACCCTCACCCCATACGACTACTGGCGCCGGACCCACGCCGTCCATCACGCCACCGCCGGCAATCTCGACCAGCGCGGCATCGGCGACGTCGAGACGCTTACCGTCCGGGAATACCGCGCCAGGCCATGGCCCGGTCGGGTGCGCTACCGGCTCTACCGCCATCCGGCGGTCATGTTCGGCCTCGGTCCCGCCTGGCTTTTCATCTGCCAGTACCGCGTTCCGTTCGGCCTGATGCGCGCCGGTGCGCAGCCGTGGATATCCACGATCGCCACCAATCTCAGCGTCACGGTCCTGGCCGCCGTCCTGATCTGGTCGATCGGCATTGGCCCTTTCCTCATGGTGCAACTGCCGATCACGCTGATGGCGGCCACGGCCGGCGTCTGGCTCTTCTATGTCCAGCACCAGTTCGAGGAGACCCATTGGTCCGGAAAGCAGGACTGGGAATTCCAGCACGCGGCGTTGCATGGCAGTTCGCACTACGAGCTTCCCGCCATGCTGCGCTGGTTCACCGGCAATATCGGCATCCATCACGTGCACCATCTGTCCAGCAAGGTGCCGTTCTACCGGCTGCCGCGGATCCTGCGAGACCACCCGGAATTGCGCGAGATCGGGCGCATCACGTTCCTCGACAGCCTGCGCTGCGTCAAGCTCGTGCTGTGGGACGAAGAGGCCAGGCGGCTCGTGTCGTTCCGGGACGCGAAAGCGGCATCCGTGGCCTGATGCTGACGGGCCGCCTGCCGGTAGCACCGCTACGCGCCGTGCCCCTTCGTGCGGATCGTCGCGCCAAACGAGAAAGCGGATTGATCCAGCCCGGCCTCATGATGCTCTGGGCGCGCCGTGGAAGCGCACCGAACAGCGGTTCCGCGACACGCTGCGCATCCGCCCGCCGATGATCGCCAATGGCAGCGCGTCGAGCATGATCAAGTCGCACCTGGAATCGATCGGCTTCGGCCTCCTGCGCATCCGCTCCAACCTGGTCGAGATGCGCGAGGTGCTCGACAGGTAGAGGTTGGCGTTCGCCTCACGGCTCTGCGTTCCTATTTGCACGCGCGGATTGACAATCAAAATGTCAAGCTTATAGTCAAGGTGAACCGCATGGAGAACGCCATGTCGAATGTCATCCAGCTTCCGCGTCCGCAACGCCTGCGTCCGTCACCAGCGCGCCTTGGTTACTATCTTCGCGTGGGACGCAACGATCACGTAACCGTAGCAAGCCTGCTTGCCGTTCCATGGTCTCGGCGTCCCCCTGATCGCCGATCACGTTGCCGGACTGCCCTCGCTTGCCTCACTTGCCTTCGGTGCGGTAGGCGGTATCGCGCACGGGATCATGATGTTAGAGGGGTTCAAGGCCTCTGGATGGCGGCGCCCGCCGAACGGCAAGGCCCGCACCCCGTCCCCTCGGGTCTACCTACAAGGCCTCGATATATTGGTCAGTCGGGATCAGGCGGCCGAGTTTTTCGAGCACTCGACGAGGGTAAAAGGGCAACACGCCTGCCGCGATCCGCGGTGTTGCCCGCGCGGCGCGCGCGACATGCTGGAACACCCGGGCCGTCACTATTGCTATACCCATGCGCGGCAGGTCGAGGCGCTAAGCGCAACGCCAGCTGCCCAACGTGTAAGCGTGTTTATGGAGAGGACGCTTCGTCCGCGCTCGGATGCCCTTGCCGCCGCAGCGTCGCTCAAACTTGGCGACGAGAAGCTGCTGGAGACCCTGCAGAAGCGGCATCGGGACATGGGACGCCTACGCGGCGTGCTTGCGCACATGGCCGAGTCCTACGAGCCAACATCGATCGCGCAATGCCCGTTATCGCGTGAACAAAGGGAAGGGAACTGAAGTTGAACCCCACGAAGGGACAGAGGGTAGAAAATAGGATAGCATCATGACTGCCCTTGCAAGAAAGCTCGACTCGCTCCGCGAGAGGGGTGGTATACGTCATGTTGACATCGCTAATCTCTTGGGGACCCGCCCCGAGACGGTTTCGCGCTGGAACCAGGGCAAGGCCTATCCTCACTCGGGTACTGAAAAGGAATTGCTCGAACTTGAATATATTGTAGATCAGCTAAGCGACTTCTACGAACCAAGCGAAGCGCGCCAATTCCTGTTCTCGCGCCAACGCCTGCTTAGTGGCCAGTCGCCAGCCGAGCTCATCAAGAACGGCAAGATCGACGAGGTGATCGCGCTCGTCGCGCGTATTCGCGACGGTGTCTATTCCTGATATGGGAGCACGTCCGCACGACCCCGAGCTTGTGGACATGCTGGCCGACTTAACGCCGCAGCGGTTCGAAGGTACGGTTTGGCGTGCGACGCGTCTTAACCAAGATCCACTCGCTTTCTCCTACAATGGAGGTCGCTGGGCGCCCCCGTCGAGCTACCAGTCAGTCCCGGTGCTGTACACAAGCTTGGAGCGGGAAGGTGCCATCGCCGAGATCGCGAGTTGGCTCTCTATGCTTGTGCCTCGGCCATCCAAGCCAATCGCAGTTCACCGGCTCGTGGCTCGCGCGACGGACGTGATTACCCTCGACGCTCCTGCACTCATTGGTCTTGGCGTCAATTTCGATCGCTATGGCGAGCGTTCCTATGCGGCGATGGGGGAGGCACCACCTTCGCGAACTCAAGAGATCGGAGCGGCGCTCAGCTTCCTAGGGATCGACGGTCTGATCGTACCGTCAGCTCGCTGGCCTTGCTGCAACCTGATCCTATTCGACAACCTCGATAATCAGATCGAGATCAATGACGATGGCCAAGAGCAGGTAGATTGGTCGCAATTCCTCGGTCAGTCAGATTGAAAATCTTGAGGCTACTTCTGAAACCACGGTCGCTCTTTACCTAGACGTGCTCTCAACGGGCCCGTCCTTGACGGCCTAGACTGGATCTTCTGCCGGCTGGGCTCCTATGGCTGCTCATGAGGCGCAAAACTGACCCCCGGCAAGGACACATTTCATCATTTGGGCAAGGGCGCTGATACTTTACGATCTGCTCCACCTTTAGCCCGAATCCAGTCCACCCATGCTCCCCCCGCATGTCGCATACGCGCCAGCCGCATGGCGGCCGGGATGGCCGGTCAGGCTCCGGAAAACAAGGCGCGATTGGTGACCGGCCGCGCTTGGCCATGTCGCCCATGTCGCATTTCACATAGAGCGCTTCGCATTCGCTGCTTAAACCGGCTGCGCGAATGCCTATATGGCGGGCATCAACGACCTGCCCCACTCCGGACTCCGCGAAGGCATGCCGTGTGAGAACACAGCGAATGGAGACCGACGATGAAATTCCTTTCCCGCTACTTCACCCGCCACCGCGAGGGCAACCTGACCACCGCGCTCGAGCGCCAGCGCCTGTCGCGCACCATGCCCGGCCAGACCGGCGCGGTCGCCGGCGCCCGGCTCGGCATCCTGGTCTGACGGGGCCGCGCCTTCGCGCGACGAAGCCTGATCCGAAGCGCCTCGCGACGCCGTCGCGGGGCGTTTTCGCATCCCGGCGCCGGGCGCGAAATTTCGTTGGGACCGCACCGTGCAGTCCATTGACATCATGGGGTTTTCGGGCGCACGCTCGGGCACAGGGCGATTGTCCTCGCGCCAAGAGTGGCCAGATCCGGGGAGGTTAGCGTGAACGCCAGGTCCACGGCCAAGCGGTCGATCGTCTTCTTCCTCGTGCCCGAATTCACGCTGGTGGCCTTCGCCACCGCGCTCGAGCCCCTGCGGATTGCCAACCGCATGCTCGGCTACGACGCCTATACCTGGCGGCTGGCCAGCGCCGACGGCCGGCCGGTCACCGCCTCCTGCGGCGCGACCATCAATGTCGACACCTCGCTCGACGAGGAGCGGCGCAAGCTGTCGGGCGCCGATCGTCCGTCCATGGTCGTCGTCTGCTCGGGCGTCAATGTCGAGCGCCACTACAGCAAGGCGGCCTTCGGCTGGCTGCGCGAGGAATATAACCGCGGCGTCGCCATCGCCGGCCTGTGCACCGGGGCGCACATCCTGGCCGCCGCCGGCCTTCTGTCGGGCAAGCGCTGCGCCATCCACTGGGAGAACCTGCCGGGCTTCGCCGAGGCCTTCCCCAAGGTCGAGGTCTTCGCCGACCTGTTCGAGGTCGACCAGAACATCTACACCTGCGCCGGCGGCACGGCCGCGCTCGACATGATGCTGAGGCTCATCGCCGAGGAGTTCGACGACAATCTCGTCAACCGCATCTGCGAGCAGGTGCTGACCGACCGCGTGCGCAACCCGACCGACCGCCAGCGCCTGCCGCTGAGAGCCCGCCTCGGCGTCCAGAACTCCAAGGTGCTCACCATCATCGAACTGATGGAGGGCAATCTGGCCGAGCCGCTGTCGCTGGTCGAGATCGCCGACGAGGTCGACCTGTCGCGCCGCCAGATCGAGCGCCTGTTCCGCCAGGAGATGGGCCGCTCGCCCGCGCGCTATTATCTCGAGATCAGGCTCGAGCGCGCGCGCCATTTGCTCATCCAGTCGACCCTGCCGGTCGTCGAGGTGGCGGTGGCCTGCGGCTTCGTCTCGGCCTCGCATTTCTCCAAATGCTATCGCGAGGTCTATGCGCGCTCGCCGCAGCAGGAGCGGGTCGACCGCAAGCAGCTGCTGGCGGCGTGATCGCGGCGCACCGAAGTCCGCTACGGCTCGTCCCACATCCAGCTGCGGTTCATCCAGCGCTTCTCCCCGATCAGGCAGTCATAATCCGCGTCCGGCTCGGCCTGCGCGGGCACGACGGCAGCCGCCATGTAGCGGCCGCGCGGGGCCGAGGCGAGTTCCAGCACCAGCTTGCGCCGCACGGCCTCTGGAAACTGCGACCAGTCGTTGACCGGCACCAGGAAGGCGCCCGGTCCGCCGATCACGCAGTTCTCGTAATAGAGGTCGAGATCCTTGACGTCGAAGACGCTGGAATAGCCGCCGGTGGTCATCAGCGGTAGGCCGTTGACGATGATCCCCTTGGCCAGGATGTCGGCCCGCGCCTCCAGCACCGGCCGGCCCTGATTGTTGGGACCGTCGCCCGAAATGTCCACGATCCTCTTGAAACCCTCAAAGCCGTTATCGTCGAACTGCCCGGAAGCGAAATCGAGCGCGCCCGAGATCGAGGTGCGCCGCGCGCTGCCGGGCGGGTTGGCGGTCAGTGCTTCGGCGAAGGCCTGCGCGTCGGCACGCGAGCCGATCGCCATCCACGGCACGACCACATTGTGGACGAAGTCGCCGGCCCATTCGAAATAGGTCACGGCGATGCGGCCATGCGCCCCGTCGAGGATCGCGCCCAGCACGTCCTCGTCGGTGATCGCGGCCGCGTAGCCGTCGCGCTGGATCGCCAGTTCCTGGGGCGACATGGACAGTGACACGTCCACCGCCAGCACGAGCTCGACATCGACCCGCTGCGCCTGCGCGTCCCGGCTGTCCTGCGCGACCGCGGGCGCCAGCGCCGTCGCGGCCGCCGCCGCGGCCGAGAACAACCAGCGCGTGAGGCGGCGTGCCCGGTCCATGCGCCGATGATACGACATCCTCGCGCCGCGCAAAGCGAAACGGCGCGCTCGGCGCCGTCCGTCCCTTCACGTTTTGGAGAAGTGAGATCGAGACGTCAGGTCCGCGGCCTGAGGTTTTCGGGATCGTAGAGCGGCCTGTATCCGATCGCCGCCACCTCGACCGGATAGGTCTCGCCGAAATACTCCACCGTCAGCTTGCGGCCCTGCTGGCAGTAGGACCACGGCAGATAGGCCAGTGCGATCGTCTTGCCGATCGTCGGCCCGTAGGCCACCGAGGTGGTGAAGGAGCGGCGGCCGAGTTCGTCCACCAGCGTCTCGCCCGTGTCGGGGTCCATCACCGGCATGATGCCGACCGGATAGCGGGCGACGCCCTTCGAATCCGTGTTTTCGGTCATCACCAGCGTGCACAGCATCGCCGGCTGGTGGTCGCGGGCGCGGTATTCCAGGTGTCTCGCCTTGCCGCGGAAATCCGCCTCCTTCACCTTCGGCCGCGCGAGATCGGCCTCGTAGAGATTGTATTCGGTCAGAAGGTCGGCGTTCTGCAGGCGCAGGCTCTTTTCCATGCGACGCGAATTGGCGTAGGTCTCCACGCCGAAGGCCATGACGCCGGTCTCCCGCAGCGCGTCCCAAACCGCCAGCCCGTCCTCGTAGGCCATGTGCAGTTCCCAGCCCTGCTCGCCGACATAGGAGATGCGGAAGGCCGTCACTTGCCTGCCCGCGATCCTGACCGGCCTGATCGCGGCGAAGGGGAACGCCTCCGGGTCGAGACCGGCCGGGTCCTCCACCACCTTTTTCAGGGTCGCGCGCGCGTTCGGCCCCCAGATCCCGATCGTCACGTATTTTTCGGTCACGTCGGTGATGGTCACGTCGAAGCCTTTGTCCTCGGCCACGCGCCGCATATACTGGAAGTCGCGCGGGCCGGCGTCGGCTCCGTCCACCACCCGGCACCGGTCTTCCATGCGGATCACGGTCAGGTCGGCCGCCACCATGCCCTCGTCGTCGAGGAAATGCGTGTAGATGCCCTTGCCGATATTGGCCTCGCCGCCGATCTTGGCCGCGCACAGCCATTCCATCAGCGCCACATGATCGGGACCTTCCACGTCGTACATGGCGAAATGCGACAGGTTCACGATGCCGCAATCCTCGCTCATCGCCAGATGCTCGGCATTCGACACGCGCCAGAAATGGCGGTTGTCCCATTCGTTCTCGCGCACCGGCACCCGGTTGCCGTATTTTTCCAGCAGATGCTCGTTGGCCGCATAGCCATGGGCGCGCTCCCAGCCGCCGAGCTCCATGAAATAGCCGCCCAGTTCCTTCTCGCGCTCCCAGAAGGGCGATCGCCGCACATCGCGGCCTTTCGAGAAAGGCTCGCGCGGATGCACCGCCGGATTGTAGACCTTCATCGCGGTCTCGGTGCAGCGGTCGGCGATGAAGCGCTCGGTCGTCTGGTGCGGATAGAACCGCGCATAGTCGATCGCGTGATGGTCGATCGGCGTGCGCCCGTCCGTCATCCAGTCGGCCACGAGCTTGCCCATGCCCGGCCCGTCCTTGACCCAGATGCCGACGGCATACCACAGCCCCCTCGCCTTGTGGCTTTCGCCGATCGAGGGGCCGCCATCGGTGGTCACCTGCAGCAGCCCGTTGAAGGAGCGCCGCTCGTCATAGCCAAGTTCGCCCAGGATCGGCGTCAGCTCGATCGCGCGCTCCAGCGGCTCCATGATCTGTTCCATGTCGAGGTCGCGCTGCGAGGGCGACAGCCGGGCCTCGTGCTTTTCCAGGAGCTCGCGCGGATGGCACAGCCTCGGCACCGTCTCCTCGTAATAGCCCCATTCGATCATGCCGCCTTCGGATGTCGTCGGGTCGCCCGTGTCGCGCATATAGGCCGAGTTGCCCTGATCGCGCATCAGCGGCCAGCCGATCTCCTTGCCGGTGCCGGCGAATTCCGTATAGGGCCCGAAGAAGGTCAGCGGATGGTCGATCGGCATGACGGGCAGGTCCTCGCCGGCCATTTCGGCGATCAGCCGGCCCCACAGCCCCGCGCAGACGACGACATGATCGGCATGGATGGTCCCGCGCGCCGTGACCACGCCCTTGATCCTGCCGCCCTCGATCACCAGCGAGGTCGCCGGCGTGTTGGCGAAGGTTCTGAGCTTGCCGGCCGCCTCGGCCCGGTCGACCAGCTTGCCGGCCACCGTCTGCGAGCGCGGTATCACCAGCCCGGCATCCGGGTCCCACAGCCCGCCCTGCACCTGGTTTTCCTCGATCAGCGGAAATTTCTGCTTGATCTCGGCCGGCTCGATCAGCCGCGCCCTTGTGCCGAAGGCCTTTCCAGAGGCGACCTTGCGCCGGATCTCGTCCATCCGCGCGTCGTCGCCGGTGCGCGCCACCTCCAGACCGCCGATCCGCTCGTAATGGCCGAGCTTCTCGTAGAAATCGATCGAATAGAGTGTCGTCCAGCACGACAGGAAATCGTGGCTGGTCGCGTAGCAGAAATCCGACGCATGCGCCGTCGAGCCGATATCGGTGGGGATGCCCGACTTGTCGATGCCGACGATGTCGTCCCAGCCGCGCTCGACCAGATGATGGGCCACCGAGGCGCCGACGATGCCGCCCACCCCGATGATGACGACCTTCGCCCTTGCCGGAAATCCTGCCATGGCCCACTCTCCGAGAACCCTTTGCGGCGCGGACTATAGGGCGGCGCGTAAAGGCGACCGAAGCCTGTTTGCGACATCGAAAAAGCGGCCCGCGACCCGGCATCCGTGAAGCAGGTCACGCAGCTTTGGCCGTGGTTGCGGCAGGATGCCGGCGTGCAACTGCCCCCAACGCGGACAACTTCCATGGCAAGCTACGAAATCACGGTGAGGCGCAACGGCGCGGCCGGCAAACTCGAATTCACGGGCGGTGGCGTGTCGGTGAACACGACCTGCTGGTGGGACGCCAACCACGTCATCGTCGCGGGCGAATACCCTTCCTGGCGCACCCGCATGAACAGCAAGAAGGACAGCGTAACCAAGGAGAAGCGGCCGGGCATCTGGCTTGGAAAGAACGTCCCCTATGGCGACGGCAGCAAGACCTCCGACGGCATCTTCATCCACGAGGGCACCGGCCCCTCATGGTCCGACGGATGCGTCGTCCTGAAGCGGGATGAGATGATGAAGATGTGGAACGCGATCATACCCGACGGCACCGCCAATGTGCTGGTCAAGGTGGTCGATGGTGCCGGGGCATGAGGCGTCTTGCCCGCGTCGCCCTGGTGGTCGCGGCCGTCCTTTTGGCTTCTCCCGCGCAGGCGGCCGACCGCAGCGACCTTCTGATCCATCACCTTCTGGATCTCGATCAACAGGCGCTGTTCGGCGACGATTACACGCCTCTGGCGGAAATGGAGGCGTGGGGCGAACTCTACGCGGCCGCGCGCGAGGAGGCGGTGGCCGACGACAGTGCCGACCGCCGCGGCATCAAGACCTTCATGCTGATCGGGTGGATCGCCCGCCAGCGCGCGGATTTCGGCACGATCGAAGGCTTCAACACCGACTTCAAGGCGCTGTTCGACGCCAGGCCAAACGACGTCCTTGCCGCGCTCGCCGATACCGAATTCATGCTGCCGGAAATGTGCAGGTATCTGGCCGGCTTCTTCTTTTTCGAGGACGCCGATCCCGACAAGCGGCAGGGTTTTGTCGACGCGAACACGCACCGCATGGAGCGCCATCTCGGCGAGGCCGGCCAAGCCGCCTGCCTCGATGCCTTCTGGGCAGTGAAATCCTGAGGGGCTGGCCCCTTCACAACACCCTCATCCGTCTTGGCGCTGCGCGCCAATCCACCTTCTCCCACAAGGGGAGAAGGTAGGGGTGGCGTGTCGCGTGTCGGCACATTTCCGACGCTGGTGATTTGGGGGCGAGGCTGATGCCACGTTGCCTTCTCCCCCTGTGGGAGAAGGTGGCCGAGCGGAGCGAGGTCGGATGAGGGGTGTTGGAAAGAGCGCCAACGTCTCGCTTCGTCCAGCACCCCTCATCCGTCTTGGCGCTGCGCGCCAATCCACCTTCTCCCACAAGGGGAGAAGGAAGCAGCACCTCGACCCCTCAACACCAGGGCTTCAGCGACCGGTCCCGCGCATAGGCAATGATCGTGTCGCAGACAGCACCGATCTCCCGCAGCACCTCGTCGTTCCAGAAGCGCAGCACGCGAAAACCGCGGGCCTCCAGATCGCGCGTGCGGGCGCGATCATGGGCGGAATCCGCATGCTGGCTCCCGTCGACCTCGACGATCAGCATCGCCTCCGCGCACAGGAAATCGGCGATATACGGTCCCACGGGAACCTGACGGCGGAACTTCAGCCGGTCGAGCCGCCTGCCGCGCAGTTCCTGCCACAGCCTGTCTTCGGCCTCCGTCGCCTCGTGGCGAAGGGCCCGCGCGAAGCTCCGCTTGGCGTCGGTGACCGGCTGATGCGGCATTCGGACAGGATATCCCTGCCCCGTTCCTCGCAACACCCCTTATCGGTCTTGGCGCTGCGCCAATCCACCTTCTCCCACAAGGGGAGAAGCCTAGGTGCATCAACTTCGCCGCCAGTCGCCCGCGTCAGGGATTTGCCGAGACGCAAGTGCCGTCCACCCCCCCTTCTCCCCTTGTAGGAGAAGATGGCCGACCCCGGACTTGATCCGGGGAGGTCGGATGAGGGGTGTTGGGAAGGATGCCGTCGTTAAAATTGCCCCCATCCGTCCTGGCGCCGCCAATCCATTAAGCCTAACGAAAGGCAACCTTTCCGGTTAACTCCTTTTCAGGCCGGCTTTGCTATCGCCGGGGCATGGCAGGCACGGCCCCAAACCTCGCGGCAAAGATCGCCGCCGCTCCGCCCGGCGCGGCGCTCGCGGTCGCGCGCGAGCACGATTTCGACTACGCCTCCGACGCCTATCGCGACCTCTTCGAGGCCTCCGGCGCCACCGCCTTCCAGCACCCGCTCTGGCTCAACGCGCTGATGCGCCATGTCGCGCCGGCGCGCGGCGCGCGGTCCGTGCCGGTTGTCGGCCGCGACGGCGACGGCGAGCTTGTATTCGTCCTGCCGATGATCGCGCGCGTCATGAACGGCGTCACGCTTCTGGAAAGCGCCGATCTCGGCGTCAGCGACTACTCCGCGCCCGTCATCCGCGCCGGGAGCTCCTTGCCGGCCGACATCGGCAACCGCGTCGCGGCCGCCCTGCCCCGCCACGACATCCTGCGCCTCAGGCCGGTGCCGGCCGACAATGCCGGCTGGAGCACACTGCTTTGCGAAACGCTGCTTCCGCTCGGCTTCTCGGCCCATGCGGCCCGGCCTACGCTGCCATGGGACGAATGGCGTGCCGCCGCCTACGACGCGTCCTTCGCCAAACGCCTGGCCCGCAAGATGAAAAGCCTCGACAAGGCCGGCGACAACGGCCTCGTCGTTCTCGACGATCCCGACGAAATCCGCGCCTCCGTCCGCGCGATCCGGGCCCTGCGCGCCGGCCGCTTCGAGGGCGACCCGATCCAGACAGACGCCGTCGCCGCCTTCTATGAAGAGGTCGCGATTTCCGGAGCCGGAGCCGGTTTCGCGCGCACCTGGCGGCTCGACCTCGACGGCGAACCCGTCGGCCATGTCTTCGGCCTGACCTGGCGCGGCCGCTTCCATTATCTGCTGATCGGCTGCGACTACGAGCGCTTCGGCAGGTTCTCGCCGGGCCTGGTCATGTATGACCGCATGATGCGCGACTGGGCAGAAGCCGGCGGCGACACGTTCGATTTCACCATCGGCGACGAACCCTTCAAGGCCGATTTCGGCACCGTGCCCACGGCCATGCTGGGGCTGGAGAAGCCGGCGACGACGAGGGGCAGGCTGGCGCTGCTGGCGCGGGACGCGCGCGACCGGCTGCGGCGCCTGTCGCCTGGGGGCTGAGCCGGCAAGGATGAAGGGGAGCGCCGCAAGGGCGCGGGGATAAGGGCGGAGACCGGATAATGACGGAGACCAGGCGCGAGGCGCGGCCGGACTTTCTCGACAATTCCATGATCGTCGGGGCGCATCCCGACGACGAACTTCTGTGGTTCACCTCGATCCTGCCTCGGGTGGACGAAGTGGTCATCGTCTACAGCGATTTCTGGGCCCAGCCTGGCATCGGCGAGCGCCGCCGCGCCGCCATCGCCGACTACCCGCGCGGCAACGTCACCTGTCTCGACATCGCCGAGGCCGGCGCCTATGGCTGCGCCGAATGGACCCAGCCGCGCCCCTCGCCCCACGGCATCTCGCTCGGGCTCGAGGCCAGCCGGCGCGAGATCACACGGCTTGCCCGCAAGTCGATCTCGAAGGTCGCCCCGCTCGACATCACGCGCATCGCCGCCGAAGGCGTGGCGCGGGCCTATGAGGCCAACTTTCACGCCATCTACGACGCGCTGAAGACCCGTGTGCGGCCGGGCATGAACGTCTTCACGCACAATCCCTGGGGCGAATATGGCCACGAGGAGCACGTCCAGCTTTTCCGCGTGCTCGACCGGCTGCGCGAGGAAGTCGGCTTCCGGCTGTGGATGTCGAACTACTGCACCGACCGCGCCATGCCGCTTGCCATGCGCTATTTTCACCGCGCCCCCGGAGGCTACATCCGCCTGCCGGCCGACAAGGCGTTCGCCGACAGGGTCGCGGAGGTCTACCGCCGCCATGACTGCTGGACCTGGGCCGTCGACTGGGCCTGGTTCGACGAGGAATGCTTCATGGAAGCGCCGGCCGCCGACAGCGAGCCCGAGGCGCACCGGCATCTCTTCCCGCTCAACTTCTTCACCATCGACGCGCAGCGTTCGAGCAAGTGGCTGCCGCTCGCGGTGACGATGTCGGTCGCGTCGGCGGCCATCGGCGTCACCCTGGCCGAAGCGATCTAGGAGACAGGGAATGGCGGTTGCTGCCGACAGCCGGAACGAGACCCGACGCGCGGGGCTTACGCTTTCGCCCTTGATCGTGCTCGGCGGCGCGCTGGTCTGCGTCATGGTGCTCATGACCCTGCCGATCGTCGTGCCGATCGGGCCGATGTACTGGGACGTGTTCATCTATTACGACGCGGCCGCCCGCATCTTCGACGGGCAGGTGCCGGTGGTCGACTTCTTCACGCCGGTGGGGCCGCTCGGCTACTGGCTGTTCGCGGCCGCGCTGGCGGTCTTTCCCGATGCGCAGCCGACGCTGATCGCCCACTGGTCGCTTCTGCCGCTCACCGCGCCGCTGATGGCGCTCGTCCTTTGGGATACGGGCCGTGGCGGCGCGCGGGCGGTACCCTTTGCCCTGCTGGTCCCTTTCCTGATCTTCGCGCTGCTGCCTTTCAACACGCGTGAATTCTACCCGTTTCCCGGCTCCGACGGCTTCGGCATCTACAACCGCCAGGTCTGCCAGCTGCTTTACGTGCTGGCCTCGGCGCTCGTCTTCATGCGTTCGCAGCGCCTGCTTGCCGTCGTCATCGCGGTCGCCATGACCGCACTCCTGCTGGTCAAGGTCACGGGCGTGGTCTCGGGCGCCATCCTGTGCGTGTTCGCCTTCATGGCCGGCCGCGTGGCGCTGCGCACCGCGATCGCCTCGCTCGTCTTCCTTGTCGCCGTGCTCGGCGGGCTCGAACTGTGGAACGGCATGATCTCGCACTATGCGCGCGATATCCTTTCCCTGGTCGAGATGAATTCCGAAAGCCTGGCGCCGCGCTTCCTGCAGGCGGCCTCGCACACTTTCGGCGTGATCGCGCCCGGCGGCGCGCTGGTTCTGATGCTCCTGTGGTGGGAGCGCGAGCGTATCGCGGGTCGGCTGAAGGCCGTGCGGAGCGAACGCGGTCTGGCCTCGATCGCGCGCGTCTTCGACCTCGCGCCGCTATGGCTCGCCGTGGCGATGATCGCCGGCGTCTTCTTCGAGACGCAGAACACCGGCAGCCAGGCCATGATCATGGTCTGGCCGATGGTGCTCATGATCCTGCTTAGCGCGGGCCGCATGGTGGCCAGGCCGGCCGTGCTGGTGGCCACTTTCGGGCTCGCCGCCGCGACCGCCCTGCCGCCCGCCGTTTCCATCGTGGAACGCGCCGCGCGCGCCTATGCCGGATCGGTCAAGAACGAGGCGCTGGAGCACCGCAACCTGCGGAGCCTGGGCACGGTGTCCATGCGGCCGGACGTCGCCCACCGCGCCACCGTCATGTCCGGCATTTATCCCCGGCACCGCGAGACCTACGCCGATATCGTCGAGAATGGCATCCTGCCGAACTTCATCCTCTATTCCGAATTCGACTTCCAGATCCTGCATCTGCAGGCGATCGACAGGGCCATCGATGATCTGCGCGCGCTCGAGACGGAGCGGGGCATCCGCTTCGAGACCATGATGACCTACAATTTCGTCAATCCGTTCCCCTGGCTGATGGGCCGTTCCGCGCCAAGGCACATCGCCATAGGGGCCGACCCGACACGCGCGGTGCCGCGGCCGGGCGCGCAGGTCGCCGAGGCGCTGGGCCAGGTCGACATCGCCCTCTACCCGACCTGCCCGCTGACGACCGCCAACGCCATGCTATTCGATCTCTACCGGCCGTTCATGCCCGACCACCGCCGCATCCGTGTCAATGCGTGCTACGATGCCTGGATCCATCCCAGGTTCGGAATCGAGGTTCCCGACTAACCGCCCATGCGTTGGTCGGTCAGTCGTGGGTGACGGTGCCTGCCGTCAGGATCCTGAGCACCCTCACAGCCTCCTCACCGCTGGTGCGCGGCGCGGCGCGCGTTTCCACGCAGGAAATGAAATGCTGCAGTTCGCGCGTCAGCGGCATCCCTTCCGCCACCGGCACATAGGACGGCTCGTTGGTGGTGAAGGCCCACTGGCCGCTATCCTGCCATACGGCATGGCGATAGACAGCGAGTTTCCGCTCCCAGCTCTCGACATCGTCGAAAACCGCCATGGCGCGTGTACCCACCACGGTCAGCTTGCGCTCGCGATACGGATTGAGCCGCGACGCGAAGAGATGGCTGCGCAATCCGCCGGGGAAGCGCATGTGCAGATGGGCGAAATCGCTCAGATGATCCAGCAGTGCCGCTCCCTCGCCGCGGATCTCGACCGGCTCGACGCCGGTGATGGCAAGGATCATGGAAAGGTCATGCGGAGCGAGGTCCCACAACGCGTCGTTTTCGGTGTGGAACTTGCCCAATCCCAGTCGATGCGAATGGATGTAGCGGATATCGCCCAGTTCGCCGGCATCGATCAGCGCCTTCATCTGCTCGAAGGCGGGATGGAAGCGCAGCACATGGCCGACCATGAAGATGCGGCCGGCCGTTTTGGCGACTTCTACCGCGCGCACCGCGTCTTCCACCGTCAGGGCGATCGGCTTTTCCACCAGCACGTCCTTGCCGGCCTCGATGGCGCGGATCGCGTATTCCGCATGGTGCTGCGGCGGCAGCGCCAGCACGATCGCGTCAATGTCGGGATGCGACATCAGCTCGGCCGGCGGGATGGCCATGCAATCCTGTTCGATCGCAAAGCCTTCGGCGCGCGCGAGATTCTCGTCCGAGACGGCTGTCAGCGCGCCCAGCGACTTGAGAGTGCGGATGTGATTGCTGCCCCAATAACCGCAACCAAGAACAGCGATGCGCGGCGTCATTCAGATCATGCCAGAAACGAATTGCGCCGAGACATATCCGGGCCGGCGCTGCGACTCAACCCCGCCTCCGTCTTCCGATGGGCGATGAAAAGCCACTTTCTTCGCCTGCCCGTCATGATGGTTGAAAGCATCTCGCCTTGCTTGACAGGCATGAAGCCCGGACCTTATATCCGCGCGTCCTCGGGGAGGCCAACCGTTCCCCGCCACGGCCAATGCCGTGTGAGACGGGGCGGAGTAGCTCAGTCGGTTAGAGCAGAGGAATCATAATCCTTGTGTCGGGGGTTCGAGTCCCTCCTCCGCTACCAACAAAATCAATAACTTAGCGGTCGATCTTCCATTTTCATGTTGCGCTTTGTTGCAATTGGCTACCCTTGATTTCCAAGGGTTCATTGACGCGCGGCTACTCGACGCGTAGCTCGGCCGGCCGGAACCGTCGGCGTCATACTCGGCAGCGACGATGCCGGGCCGGTAGCGGATGATGTCGACCGGCTCATCGCGCAGCCAGTTCACCCAACGTGACAGTGGATACCGGGATCCTCGGCTGCGGGAGCATTGAAACGGCAGCAAACTTGGCGGATTCAATAGGTCTTCACAACGCCCATTTGAATTCGCCCTGGTGACGCCGGTCTCGCATCCGGGAAAGCGTTTCCAGCACCGGGCAATCGGGCACATCCGCGCCGCTGCATTGCGCTGCGGTCTTCGCCAGAATGGCTTCCATCCGCTGCAGATCCTCGATTTTCGCGCGCACGTCGCTGAGGTGGCGGTCGGTGCGTGCCTTGACCTCGGCGCAGGTCGGTACGCTCCTATCCTCCAGCCCTAGCAGACCTTTGATGTCGTCGAGATTGAAGCCAAGTTCCCGCGCGCGCAGGATGAAGCGAAGGCGGGAGGCATGGCCCGCCGAGTAGACGCGGTACCCCGCTTTGGTCCGCGGCGGGTCGGGCAGCAGGCCAGTCTTCTCGTAATAGCGGATCGTCTCGATGTTGCAGCCTGTTGTGAGCGCAAACTGCCCGCGCGTGAGGCCGCTCCCACTCTCGTGATCGGACATGGGCCAGTTTCTCCTTGAGCCTGTAGTCGCTACAGACCCTACACTCGTCGTCAACAAGAGACGATAGGTGATGACATGGCGCTTGCAGACCGGCAAACGGACGGATCGGCTGCGGAACGCCCGATTCTAAAGGGCTGGCTCGCGGCTGGCGGCGTGCTTGGCGCCCTTCTCGCATCGGCCTGCTGCATCGTGCCGCTGGTGCTGCTAACCCTTGGCATCTCCGGCGCCTGGATCGGCAACCTGACGGCGTTGGAACCCTACAAGCCGATCTTCGCCGTGATTGCGCTCGGCTTCATCGCGGCCGGATACCGGCAGGTGTATTCCGGCGGGGAGGTGGTCTGCGAGCCTGGCTCCTACTGCGCCAGACCCGCCTCGGCGCGGATCACCAACACGGCGCTCTGGTGCCTCCCTCGTCCTCGTTGTCGCCGCGCTCACCATCGACTGGTGGGCCCCGTTCCTCTACTGACCTCGAAAGAACACCCTCATGAGATACATGCTTGCGCTTGCCCTGTTCGGCCTGACCGCCCCGGCGCAGATCGTCGCCATCCCGGCCGCCGCCCAGTGGGTAGCAGCCGAGCAGACGGTGACCTTTACGGTCTAAAACATGAACTGCGCGCTGTGCCCGATCACCGTGAAGCGGGCGATGGAGGGCATCGAGGGCGTGCGCACCGTCGAGATCGACTTGGAGGCCCGCACCGCCACGGTCGTCTTCGACAGCGCCGCGACCAGCGCTGAAGCCATCGCGACCGCCTCGGCCAATGCTGGCTACCCGGCGCGCGTCTCTGGCTGAGGGATGACCGAGCAGACCGACCGCAGGCTCATCGCGACAGGGATCGTCGGCACCGTCATCGCGGCGCTCTGCTGCTTGACACCAGTGCTCGTGGTGCTTCTGGCCGCCGTGGGCCTGTCGGCCGCACTGGGCTGGATCGACTACGTGCTGCTGCCCGCGCTCGCCTTTTTCGTCGCACTGACCGTTTATGCCGTTCGGCGGCGACAGCGGCGGCTGAACCCTCGAACGGATAGATGACTTCATGAAAGACAATTGCTGCGCGCCCAGGGGCGATTTCGACCTTGCCGTGATCGGCGCCGGCTCGGCCGGGTTCTCGGCCGCGATCACTGCCGCAGAGGGCGGCAAGCGCGTTGCGCTCATCGGGCATGGCACCATCGGCGGCACCTGCGTGAACGCGGGCTGCGTGCCCTCCAAGACGATGATCCGGGCCGCCGAGGCGGTGCACGGCGCGAAGTCCGCGCATCGGTTTCCGGGCCTGCACGGAGACGCACAGGTGGCAGACTGGGCGGCATTGATCAGAGCGAAGGACGATCTCGTCGCGACGCTGCGCCAGAAGAAATACATCGATCTGCTGCCGTACTACGATGGCGTCACCTATCTCGACAAGGGTCCGGCGCATCTGATCGAGGGTGGTGTCGAGGTCGGCGGGCGCAGGCTCACAGCCCCCAAAATCATCGTCGCCACCGGCGCGCGGCCAGCCACGCCCGACATCCCCGGTCTCCTTGACATGCCGACGCTCGACAGCACCACGCTCCTGGCGTTGGAGCGGTTGCCGGAGAGCCTGATCTTTCTCGGCGGCGGCTATATCGGCGTGGAACTGGCACAGATGATGGCGCGAATGGCGACGCGCGTCACCATCGTCTGCCGCTCGCGCCTCTTGCCGCGCACCGAGCCGGAGGTGTCCGAAGCGCTCACCGAGGTCTTGCGCGCCGAGGGCGTGACGATCCCGGACCGCGTGACCTACAAGGCAGCGCGGCGCGACGGAGATCGCGGGGTTCTGGCGGTAACGGTGGACGGCGCCGCGCGCGATCTGTCGGCCGACCACCTCGTCCTCGCGACGGCGCGCGCGCCCAACACCGAGGGGCTGGGTCTGGTCGAAATTGGCGTCGAGACCGATACAAGGGGAGCGATCAGGGTCGGCGCCGACATGCAGACCACGCGGCCCTTCGCGGCGGGCGACGTGACCGACCGCGATCAGTTCGTCTACATGGCCTCCTACGGCGCCAAGCTGGCCGCGAGGAACGCGGTGCTGGGGAACGCGGAGCGCTATGACAGCACCGCAATGCCGTGGGTAGTGTTCACCGATCCGCAAGTCGCCGGTGTGGGGTTGACCGAAGCGCAGGCGCGCGCGGTGAGCCCCGAGATCAGGACCAGCGTGCTGGCCCTGGAGAACGTGCCCCGCGCGCTGGCCGCCCGAGACACGCGGGGCCTGATAAAGCTTGTGGCGGATGCTGGAACCGACCGCCTGCTCGGCGGCGTTGTTATGGCACCGGAGGCGGCCGACAGCGTTCAGACGTTGGCCATGGCCTCGAAGTTCGGCATGACGACCAGGGAGCTCGGCGAGACGATCTTTCCCTATCTCACCACGGTCGAGGGCCTGAAGCTCGCTGCCCAGACTCTCGACAGGGACTTGGCCAAGCTCTCCTGTTGCGGGGGATGAGCGGACGCTGTCAGCAACCTCTGAATATTTTGGAGTCGGCGATGAGAAAGAAATACGACCTGGCGATCATCGGAACGGGCACGGCGGCCATGGTTGCCGCGATGCGTGTGAAGACTGGCGGCTGGAGCGTCGCGGTGATCGACTTCCGCCCCTTCGGCGGCACCTGCGCGCTCAGGGGCTGCGACCCGAAGAAGATGATGGTCGGCGGCGCCGACGCGGTGGATCATGCCTGGCGCATGCAGGGCCGCGGCGTCACCGGCGACACGCATCTGGAATGGACCGGTCTCCTCGAGTTCAAGCGCAGCCTGACGGATCCGGTACCCGAGGAGCGCCAGAAAGCCTTCACGCAAAAAGGCATCGACTCTTTCCACGGGCGCGCCCGCTTCATGGGTCCAAACACGATCGACATCGAAGGAGAGACCATCGAAGCCCGCCACGTCCTGATTGCGGCAGGCGCGGAGCCGGTGTCGCTCGGCATTCCGGGCGAGGAGCACCTCATCGACAACGCGGCGTTCCTTGATCTTGAGCGCCTGCCGAAGCACATCGTGCTCGTCGGCGGAGGCTACATCGCCGCAGAGTTCTCCCATATCGCGTCCCGCGCCGGCGCGCAGGTAACGATCCTCCAGCACGGCGAGCGCATGTTGAAGCACTTCGATCCCGACCTGGTGGGGTGGCTCATGGACAAGTTCGCCGAGTTGGGGATCAACGTCCGCACCGACGCGGAAGTGACCGCGATCGAGAGCATCGGAGCGGGGTACCGGATCACCGCGAAAGGGTCGGACGGCGAGATGAAGGTGGAGGCCGATCTCGTGGTGCATGCCGCCGGGCGCAAGCCGGCTCTGGACGATCTCGATCTCGCTGCCGCTGGCGTGACCCACGCGGATGGGCGGCTTGTCCTGAACGAACACCTGCAGAGCGTGTCCAATCCGTCGGTCTACGCCGCGGGGGACGCGGCGCAGATGGGCCCGCCGCTAACGCCGGTCTCGAGCCACGACGCGAAGGTGGTGGCCGCCAATCTTCTCGATGGCAACAGGCACGTTCCCGACTACAACGGGGTTCCGAGTGTCGCCTTCACTATTCCTCCGATCGCCGCCGTGGGGCTCACCGAGGCGGACGCCCGCGAGAAGGGCTTGAGGTTCCGGGTAAACAGCGAGCGGGCCGACGGCTGGTTCACGGCGCGCCAGGCGGCCGAGAAGGTGTTCGGCTTCAAGGTTCTGGTGGATGAAGAGACGGATCGCGTTCTGGGCGCGCACCTCGTCGGCCCGCACGCCGAGGAGGTCATCAACATTTTTTCGCTTGCGATCCGACATGGACTGACGGCGGAGCAGCTGAAGTCGACGATGTTCGCCTATCCCACCGGCGCCTCCGATATCAGCTCGATGCTGTGACGGGCCGAGCCATCGGCCGCTTCGCGTAGCCACGCAGATCATTCCGATCCGATCCAGATCCAGATCCAGATCCATAGCGGAGCTTCGATTATGCAGACGAGGACTCGGAAAGCAGAGTCTTCGAATCGTCGTCGACTTCGGCGAGACTGACCTTGTAACCCCACAACCGACGCATGTGATGAAGCGTCGCGTCCCGGCTTGTCGTCTCGAGCAGAATCCCGTTCTTCACCTTATATTCCAGGCGCAGTTCCCGCTCGCCGAGCAGGTCGACGTCCACAACCTGAATGTCCGGCTGGCTGGCGCCCACGTCATAGCTGCGCGCCAGCGCCGCGCGGATGGCCTCATAGCCGCGCTCATTGTGAATGGATGCAACCTCGCAATATGGTTTGTCCGCCTCGTCCGTGAGCAGGAACAACCTGAATTTGCGGATGAGCGCCGGGCTCAGATACTGCAGCATGAAGGACTCGTCGCGGTGGTTCGTCCACGCGTCGAGCAGTGTCGCCAGCCAGTCGCCCCTGCCAGTGTTGTCGGGGAACCAGTCGCGATCCTCTGCGGTCGGCTCGGTGGAGATGCGCTTGATATCCTCCATCATCGCGAAGCCCAGCGCATAGGGGTTGATACCGGAAAAGCGGGGGTCGTCGAAATCCGGCTGGAAGACCACGTTGGTGTGGCTATGCAGCATTTCCAGCAAGTCCCCTTCGCGGATCTTTCCGAGCTCGTATAGCCGGTTCATGATTGTGTAGTGCACGAAGGTGGCACAGCCTTCGTTCATCAGCTTGGTCTGCCGCTGCGGATAGAAATACTGCGCGACGACGCGCACGATCCTGAGCAGCTCCCGCTGCCAGGGCTCCAGGATCAGGCTGTTCTTCTCCAGGAAATAAAGCAGGTTTTCCTCGGGCAGGTTGAGCTGCCTTTTCCGCTCCGACGCCTCGTCCTCGGCCTCCTTGACATCGCCGTCCGGGGAACTCGGGAGGGTGCGCCAGAGGTCGCTGAAAGTTTGCTCCTCATATTCGAGCCGCTCCCGCACACGCTCCCGCTCCTTTTCCGTCGAAAGCCGCGGTGGACGACGATAGCGGAACACGCCCTGTTCCATCAGCGCGTGCGCGGAATCTAGGATCGCTTCAACTGCGGCAGTACCGTGCCTCTCCTCGCATTTGGCGATGTATTTCTTGGCAAACTCCATGTAGCTGAGGATGGACGCGGCGTCGGTCCACTGCCGGAAGACGTAATTGTTCTTGAAGAAGTGGTTATGGCCGAAGGCCGCGTGAGCCGTCACCAGGGCCTGCATGGCCATGGTGTTTTCCTCCATCAGGTAGGTGATGCAGGGATCGGAGTTGATGACAAGCTCGTACGCGAGCCCGCGGCGCCCCTTGCGATAGAGATGGTCCTCGAAGACGAAACGCTTGCCGAAGGACCAGTGCTGGTACATGAGCGGCATGCCTACGGAGGAATAGGCGTCGAGCATCTGCTCGGACGAAATGATCTCGAGCTGGTTGGAATAGACGTCGAGCTTCAGCTCGCCGAGTGCGATCTCCTCGATGGCGTCATAGGTGCGCGAAAGGGTCCGGAAGTTCCAGTCGGAGCCCTCGAAGAGCAGGCCTGATGCTTTGTCCATCGCCTTCCCTCCAGGTCTCAGCCGCGCGCTTGGGCAGTCGTTTGCCTGGCGAAGAGTTTCCTGAAGACCGGGTATATCTCTGCAGGTCTGGCGATGCGCGTCATCTGAAAATTCGGCCACTTGTCGGCGACCGTTCGATAGGCGCGCCAGAGCGAGGTACCGTTGTCGGTCGCACCGAATATTTCGGTCTCTCGCTCATCGATGATCTCCACATAGGCGTAGTATTGGCAGAGCTGCATCAGCTCACTGTTGAGCATCGCAGCGCAGTGCTCCGAATCGCCGGCGATGTTGTCACCGTCCGAGGCTTGCGCGGCGTAGATGTTCCATTCCCGCGAAGGATAGCGCTCACGAATGATGCGCTGCATCTCCTCGAGCGCGGTCGAGACCACAGTGCCGCCGCTCTCCGTCGAGTAGAAGAATGTATCTTCGTCCACCTCGCGCGCCTCATGGGCGTGGCGGACGAAGACAATGTCGATTCGGTCGTAACGCCGCTTGAGGAAGAGGTGGAGCAGCACGAAAAAGCGTTTCGCCAAATCCTTCTCGCGTTCGCCCATGGAACCCGAGACATCCATCAGGCAGAACATCACCGCGTTGGCGTTGGGCAGAGGCTGCGGCTCGAAGCGGTTGAAACGGATGTCGACCGGGTCGACATAGGGGATACGACGCCGGCGCCGCTCCAGCCTCTCCAATTCCTGGCGCAGAGCCTCGAGCCGCTGCTTCACCGCATGCCGGTTCGGCTCGGCCTCCAGCCTTTCGATTTCGGCGGCGAGTTCTTCTACCTCCGTCCGTTTCGGACGGTGGAGGGCGATGCGCCGGCCGTAGCTGTTGCGCATTGTGCGGCCGATATTCATGTTGGTGGGCGCGCCACTGGTGGCGAAGCCAGCGCGCCGCGGTTTGTATGCAACCGCCTCTTTCAGGGAGAGCTTGACCATGTCGGGAAGCTCCAGGTCGTCGAAGAAGAGGTCGAGCACCTCCTCGCGCGAGAGCACGAAGCGGAAGTCGTCCTCGGCCTCGCCGCCCGCGCCGGCGCTGGCGCTGCGCGTGCCCCCTACAGCGTCCGGCTTCGGAATGCGATCGCCCGGCGTGAACTCCTTGTTGCCGGGTAGTACATATTGCCGCTCCCCGGTCTCCCGCGACGGCTGGAAGCTCGGCTCGCTGGTGTCTCGCGCTGGAACAGGAACGCTATGCTCTGCGTCGACATCGGCGATCTTGCCGGTCTTGACCTGTTCCTTGATTGTCCGCTTCAACTCCTCGCGCGCACGCTTGAGGAATCGCCGCCTGTTGCCGAGGCTCTTGTCCTTCGGATTAAGGCGACGATCGATATACGTGGGCATCCGCTGTCGTCAGCCCGCCTTGTTGACGCGCATGTACCAGTCGACCAGCCGCCGGACCTGCCGCTCGGTATAGCCGCGCTCGACCATGCGCTGGACGAACTCCGCGTGCTGCTTCTCGGTTTGTGAATCCTTCTTGGAGCCGAAGCTGATGACGGGAAGCAGATCCTCGACCTGGCCGAACATGCGCTTCTCGATCACCTCGCGCAGTTTTTCATAGCTGGTCCAGGCGGGGTTGCGGCCGTGATTCTTGGCCTTGGCCCGCAGCGTGAACTTCACCACCTCGTTGCGGAAGTCCTTGGGGTTGGCGATGCCGGCCGGCTTCTCGATCTGCGACAGCTCGCTGTCGAGGATTTCCCGGTTGAGAATTTGCCCGGTGTCGGGATCCTTGAAGTCCTGATCCTCCAGCCACGCGTCCGCGTAGGCAATGTACCGGTCGAACAGATTCTGGCCATACTCACTGTAGGATTCCAGATAGGCCTTCTGGATCTCGTGCCCGATGAATTCGGCATAGCGGGCCGCTAGCTCGGACTTGATGAAGTCGAGATAGGCGGTCTCCACCTCCTTCGGGAACTGCTCGCGCTTGATCGCCTGTTCCATGATGTAGATGAGGTGGACCGGGTCGGCGGCGACCTCCTTGGTGTCGTAGTTGAAGGTCTCCGAGAGCACCTTGAAAGCGAATCGTGTGCTGACTCCGGTCATCCCCTCGTCCACGCCGGCCGCGTCGCGGTATTCCTGCACGGACTTCGCCTTCGGGTCGACGTCCTTCAGGTTCTCGCCATCATAGACCCGCATCTTGGTGTAGAGTGGCGAGTTCTCGTGCTCCGTGAGTCTAGTTGACACGGTGAAGCGGCTGAGTATCTCCAGCACCTCCGGCGCGCAGGGATTGCTCACCAGCTCGCTCTCGCGGAGAAGCTTCTCGTAGATCATCTTCTCCTCGGTCACCCGCAGGCAGTAGGGCACCTTGACCACCAGGATGCGGTCGAGGAAGGCCTCGTTGTTCTTGTTGTTCTTGAACTGCAGCCATTCCGATTCGTTGGAATGGGCCACCACGATGCCCTGATAGGGGAAGGCGCCGAAATTCTCGGTGCCGTTGTAGTTGCCCTCCTGGGTGGCCGTCAGCAGCGGGTGCAGCACCTTGATGGGCGCCTTGAACATCTCGACGAATTCGAGCAGGCCCTGGGTGGTGCGGTTGAGCCCGCCGCTATAGGAATACGCGTCGGGATCGGCCTGGCTGTAGTTCTCGAGCTGGCGGATATCCACCTTGCCGACCAGGGAGGAGACGTCCTGGTTGTTCTCGTCGCCCGGCTCGGTCTTGGCGATACCTATCTGGCGTAGCCGCGAGGGCATCAGCTTGACGACGCTGAACTTGGAGATGTCGCCACCCACTTCGTCGAGCCGCTTGGCGGCCCAGGGCGAGATGAGGCCTGTGAGCCGGCGCCGGGCGATGCCGTATTTGTCTTCGAGCAGGTCGGCCATACGTTCCGGATGGAACAGGCCGAGCGGGGATTCAAAGACGGGGCTGATCTTGCCGTTCAGGGAGAGCGTATAGACCGGCCGCTGCTCCATCAGCTTCTTCAGCCGCTCGGCGAGCGAGGACTTGCCGCCGCCGACCGGCCCCAGCAGGTAGAGGATCTGCTTGCGCTCCTCCAGCCCCTGCGCCGCATAGCGGAAGTAGCCCACGATGCGCTCGATCGTGTCCTCCATGCCGTAGAAGTCGGCGAAGGCAGGATAAATCTTGATGGTCCGGTTGGAGAAGATCCTGCCGAGCCGCTCGTCGGCGCTGGTGTCAATGAGGGTCGGCTCCCCGATGGCGTCAACCATCCGCTCGGGCGCGGTGGCGTACATGGATTTGTCGTCGCGGCAGGCCAACAGATATTCCTGCAGGCTCATCTCTTCCCGCGCTGTGCTGGTGTAGATTTCCGAAAAGAGGTCGAAGACCTCGGATTCGCTCCTTTGCATGACACTCTCTGGCGACCAGCGACTGAGGGCACTGCAGTCGGGGCAGTTGGTAATCGCATTGAGTGAACGGTTTCCCGCCTGCAAAGGTTCCTTTTCAGGAACCGTAGGGGATCGAGTCTCTCGCCATCTGCGGCGGCGCCGAGGCGTGCATCAACACTGTCAGCCTCGGCGTGTGTCACCTATCTTCGGCACGTGGCGCCTGAAAAGAACAGAGCATGACCGGTAGTGGGTAACGCGAAATAGCGGACCTCCGCTACCACCTTCCCCACACTCCTTTTACTCCGTTCGGGTAGCCGATATGGAACAGCAGCGCGGGTCGCGAGCCGACGCTGCGAAAAACGAGGGCGGCGCCTCCTTGCAAAGTGCCAGGGTCGATTGTTCGATCTCCAGTTCCCTGCAGAGATGATGACAAATCGTACCGCCGCGATTCCGCTTGCGCGTCGCGCCGGGGCACGCCGATCTTTGCACGACCATTCAATACCTTGACTCTGGATGTGTACCCGGAAATGTGGATAAATGTCCCCGGGAGGAGCCAATGGCAGAAATCGAGCTGGCCAACGTTTCCAAGAGCTTCGGCGAAGTGCGGGTGATTGAAGACCTGTCGCTGACCGTCAACTCCCAGGAGCTCGTCGTGTTTCTCGGACCGTCCGGTTCGGGCAAGTCGACCCTGCTGAGAATGATCGCAGGGCTGGAAACGATCGATCGCGGAACGCTGACCATCGGAGGCAGGCGCAGCGAGCATCTGGCGCCCGGCCAGCGCGGCGTGGCGATGGTGTTCCAGAATTATGCGCTCTACCCGCATATGACGGTTCGCGAAAACATGGCGTTCGGGCTCCAAAATATCGGCATGGCCAGCGATGATATCGAACGCCGGGTCCAGGATGCAGCGCGCATCCTTGAAATGCGCGAGCTGCTCGAGCGGCGTCCTTCCCAGCTTTCAGGAGGCCAGCGGCAGCGCGTCGCGATCGGCCGCGCGATTGTAAAGGAACCGAAGGCGTTTCTGTTCGACGAACCGCTTTCGAACCTGGATGCGGCGCTGCGGGTCCGCACCCGTGTCGAGCTTGCCGAACTGCACCAGCGCATCAAGGCGACGATGATCTATGTCACCCACGACCAGACCGAGGCGATGACACTTGCTGATCGTATCGTCGTTCTCAACAACCGGAAGATCGAGCAGATCGGGACGCCGATGGAGGTCTACCTCCGGCCCGCATCGCGGTTTGTGGCGGGGTTCGTCGGCAGTCCGGGCATGAACTTCATGCGGGCAGACATATCGGGCGGGGATCAGGCAGTCGCGCGACTTGGCGACGGCGCTTCACTGCCGCTTCACCTCGACAATCCGGGCGCCGGTTCCTACGAACTTGGCATTCGTCCCGAAGGTATCAGGGTCGTCGATTCCGGCAATCGCAAAGCGGCAACGACCCGGGCCAGGGCAGGCGTGGTCGAGCGGCTTGGCGAACGGACGCTGGTCTACTGCACCCTCAAGGACGGCACCGAATTGATCGCCCAGGACAGCGGGCGTTCCGAAGTGTCGCCTGGCGACAACATCGATCTCGATTTCGATTCTTCGGCGGTGCACCTTTTCGATCAGTCGGGGCAAGCCTATCACGCGCGCGACTGAGCCTGCCGATCCGCGCATTGCCTCTGCCTGGGGCAACAACGCCGATCTCTACGAAGCCGTTTTTGACGCGCACAGATTGCGTTACGTGCGGCAGGCGCGCTCGTTCGTCGCGCTCGGCCGTCCACCGCCCTATTATTCGGACCTCACGTTTCTGGCGGGGTCTGACACCGCAGCAGCCCTGACGGAAGTCCGGAAACTCGTCGAGCGACAACCGCGCGTCGCCACGGTGAAGGACGCGAGCTGCCGGCTCGATCTGACCGGTCTCGGGTTCCGTGTGTTGTTCGAGGCATCCTGGGTGCGTGCCGAGGCGGATGCGATTTTGCCTGCAGGCGACGGATGGCAGCGGATCGAAACGCCAAAGGATCTCGAGCGTTGGGAAGACGCCTGGGGCCGCGCCGGCTCACCAGCGGATCAGAGAATTTTCGTCCCGGACATCCTGAAAAGCCCGAAGATCGCGATATTTGGCCGTCCCGGGAAGGCCGGTTTTTCGGCAGGTTGCATCGCCAACCTGTCGTCGGACTGCGTAGGCGTGTCGAACCTGTTTGGAAGACCGCTCCCTGCCGTGGTTGCCGCTGCCTCTGCCTTGTCGAGGGATTTCGGAGGCGGCCTGCCGCTCGTCGGTTATTCCACGGGGGACGAACTCACCGCCATGCTGCGGGCAGGCTTTCAGCAGACAGGACCTCTCCGGGTCTGGATTCGGTGACGTTATCCCTTGATGCCGGCGCTCAGCGTGACGGCCTCGGTCACCCTGCGCTGGAACAGCAGATAAGCGAGCGCTACCGGGAAACCGGCGAGGACCGCAGCCGCCAGTTCGCTGGCGTAATAGACGCCGAAGCTGTCGTTGGTTTGCGTGATGCCGACGGTGATGGTCATCAACTCGGTTTTCGTGACAGCCAGGAACGGCCACAGGAACGCGTTCCATGCCCAGATGAAGGTGACGATCGAGAGTGCGGTGGTAACCCCCCAGTTCATCGGTATGTAGACCTTGAACAGGATCCGCCATTCCGACGCATTGTCCATGATGGCAGCCTCTCGGAAATCTTTGGGCACCTGATCGAAGAACTGCTTGTAGACAATGATGATGACGGGCTGGATGAGTTGCGGCAAAATGATGCCGGCCCAAGTGTTCAAAAGGCCCATATTCGCCATCAGAACGAAGTGATTGATGATCAGGACCTGCGTCGGCACCATGAAGCTTGCGAGGATGAACCACCATAGCGCCCGCCTAAACGGAAAACGCAGCTGTGAGATCGCGTAGCCGGCGAAGATCGAACTGCCCACTATCAGGAACATGACGCCGAGCGCCGTGGCGATCGAATTCATGTACCAGTAGCCGATCTGCGTCTGGGTAAGGGCGAAGACATAATGCTCGAAGGTCAGCGTATCGGGCCACAGTTCGATGTAGGGCCGCACCACCTCGTTGTCGGGTTTCAGCGAACTTACGACCCCCCAGTACATGGGAAATGCCCACAGCACGGCCAGCACCACCGTGAGGAGCGTGATCGCCAGTCCGGCGATATTAACCCCGCGGGCGGTGGTCGGGTTCATCGCCTGCCGCTTCCTGAAAACCGTGTGAGCTGGAAATTCAGCACCGAGACAACGACAACGATCACGAACAGGACAACAGCGATCGCCGCAGCCCGTCCTCCGTGGTTGGATTGGAAGGCCCGCTGGAAGATGTAGTAGACCATGACCAGGTTGTCGTTCGGTCTGCCTCCTATCGAGAACAGATAGACCTGGTCGAAAATCTTCATTTGCAGGATCAACTGGATCGTCAGGTTCAGCGCCGTGATTGGCCACAGCAACGGCCACGTCACCTTGCGGAAGGTCGTCCAGCGCCCGGCATTGTCGAGCGCCGCGGCCTCATAGACTTCCTGCGGAATCGCGCGGAGGCCGGCCAGGAACAAGAGAATGTTGAAACCGCAGGTCCACCAGATCGTGATGAAGGCGACCGCCGGCATGAACCAGGTCGTTGTCTTGAAAACCGGCACTCTTTTGATGCCCAGCATGTCGAAGACATGCATGGCAATGCCGAACTGGAAGTTCATCGTCCAGTCCCAGAGGCGGTAGACGACCGAAACGGGCAGGATATAGGGCAGGAAGAACAGTGCCAGGATCAGGGCCTGCATCCGGCCCGACAGCCTGCTGACGCCTAGCGCAATGGCCAGTGCCACGGCAGTGCCGGGAACGACCGACAGGGCGACGAAGTAGGCCGTGTTCCAGATCGCGGTATCGAAGCGCCGGTCATGGGCGAGGCGCGTGTAGTTCTCGAGGCCTACATAATCCCCGTCGCCGATCAGCGGTGCGTCCGTAAACGACAGCAGGAACATGTCGATCGTCGGATAGACGAAGATCAGCCCGTACACCGCCAGGAAGGGTGTAAGCAGGACAAAGGCGATCAGCCACTCTTTCTTGGCATCGCGTATCAAGGCGAAACTCCATGCGTACAGGGTGCCCGATATGCGGGCACCCTGCCGGGGAGGACTATAGATCGTTCAGTTCGACCTTGATTTCCTTAACCGCTTCCGCCGGATCCATTTCGCCGTTCAGCGTCGGGACGAAATAGGTCGACATGACGTCGAAGATCGGGCCGGCGATGCCTGCCAGCGTCGACTTGGGATCGAAGATCATGTTCTGCGTGAGCGGCGAATAGGTCGCGTTGGGCTCCATGGTCTTGTACTCGGCGCTTTCGGTGACCGGGCCATAGGCCGGAATATGGCCGGCTGTCGCCCAGAACAGCGAGTTCTTGGAGATCCAGCTCATTACCTCAAGCACGGCGTCGCGCTTTTCCTGCGTCATGTCGCCGGCGGGAATCGCGAATGCGTGGCTGTCGGCATAGGTCGAGGGATGATCGAAGATCACCGGCAGTTCGACTGCGCCCCACTCGAAGAGCTTGCCGTCCTTGTGCAGGTCGGTCATCGTCGGGACTTCCCAGACGCCGTTGATCATCATCGCGGCCTCGCCGGACGTGAATAGCGCGACTGTCGCCGGGTAGTCGGTATAGGTCGATTGCAAGCCCTCATTGGTCCATTCAGCGAGTACGGCAAGGGCGTTCTGCAGCTTCTGCGCATTGTCGCCGGCCAGGAACTCGCCGTCGGTCATCAACTCGCCGTCCTGCTGACCCATCAGCGAATAGACGGTGCGGAACATGAAGTTGCCGTCCGCGGTGACCGAGGCCAGCGGGAACTTGACCTCGGCGGATTCCTTCAGGGCGTTCAGCGTTTCGGTGAAGCCCTCGCGGCTGTCCATGCCCATCGGCGTCCCGTCGTCGTTGAGCCGGCCGGCCTTCTCGAGCAATTCCTTGTTGTAGTAGAGCACGATCGGATGCGTATCGAGCGGGACGGCATATTGCTTGCCATCGACGGTGACTGCATCCCACGTGGAGGGCGCATAATCGCTTTCGCTCAGGCCCATCTTGGACCAGTCTTCAGCGGTGATTTCGGATAGCAGGTTCTGGTCCACGGCCAGTGGAATGCGGCTGGCGTGATAGGTCATGATGTCGGGCGCCTCGCCGACCGGAACGGCCGTCTGCACCTTGGTATAGAAGGGGACGCCCCATTCAAGCGTCGTGGCGTCGATGGTGATCTCGCCTTTATGCGCCTCGTTGAAGTCGGAAATCATCTGCTTCATGCGGACGCCGTCGCCGCCGCCGAGAAAATCCCACCACACAACGGTTTCCTCCGCATAGGCGGCGGACGACATCAGCATCGCCGCTGCCAGTGCGGTTGTCTTGAGAGCACTCAGTTTCAGCATCTGCCTTTCCTCCCTTTAGGTGCGCGGCCATGTCGCCGTGGTGAATCCATTCCTAAAGCTGCACGCTGATCATCGAGTAGGAGTGTGCCGGTACGCTGACAGTCAGCTTGCCGCCTGACAGCTCCGCTCCCTTTCCTGCGTGGGGTTTGACGTTTTCGGGATTGTTCTCTGTATTCGTAGCTTCCAGATCGTCGTGCTTGATCACGGTGTGCGCGACGGACTTCGCTGCACCGAAGCCTTCGATGGAGATTTCGACCTCCATCGGCTCCTTGCCGTTCCGATTGATGGCAAAGAAGTTGAGTGTTCCGGCATCGCCGTCGTGGACCCCGGCGATGTCGAGATAGTCAACGCCGGCGGCGATGTCAGCGTCGTAGGTGGGACAATCGACATCCAGTCGAAGCGCGGTTCCGCGGCCGTGACGCGACGCGAACTGGAACGGATAATAGATGGTTTGCTTCCAGACGGGCCCGCCCGGCGCTGTCATGATCGGTGCGATCACATTTACGAGTTGCGCTATGCACGCGATTCGGACCAGGTCCGAGCGGCGGATGAACGTGTTGAGTATGCAGCCGACCTGCAGCACGTCTTCGAAATTATAGATGTCTTCCAAAAGCGCGGGCGCATGCGGCCAGCCCCACTCTTTCACACGTTTCGCGTCGTTCTTTCGTTCGTGATACCAGACATTCCATTCGTCGAAGGAGATCTTGACGTCGTTCTTCGCCCGCCGCTTCGCCTTAACATAGTCGATGACGCCGCCCACCGTCCCGATATAGCGGTCGAGCTTCTTCGGAAGCGCCAGGTACTCGGCGGTGTTTTTGTCGTAGTTCTCGAAATACATGTGCAGCGAAATGTAATCGACCTGGTCGTAGGTGCTTTCCAGCACGGTGGCTTCCCACTGCGGATAGGTAGCCATGTCGGAATGCGACGAGCCGCACACGACCAACTCCAGCTTGTCGTCGAATGCGCGCAGCGCCTTGGCCGTTTCGTTCGCGAGATGCCCGTATTCGGCAGCGCTCTTGTGTCCGACCTGCCAGGGGCCGTCCATTTCGTTGCCCAGGCACCAGAGCCTGACATCCCACGGGTCGGCGCGCCCGTTTTTCCTGCGCAGGTCGGACCAGTAGCTGCCCCCGGGATGATTGACATATTCGACGAAGTTGCGCGCGGCATCGAGGCCACGTGACCCGAGATTGACGGCCAGCATCATTTCGGTATTCGCGGCTTTGGCCCAGTCGGCGAACTCGTGGATGCCAACGTGATTTGATTCAGAGGTATGCCAGGCCAGGTCCAGCCGTGTAGGGCGCTCCTCTTTCGGCCCGATCCCGTCTTCCCAATTGTAGGCGGAAACAAAATTGCCGCCGGGATAGCGGCAGATCGGGGTATCGAGCTCGCGAACGAGATCAATGACATCGCGGCGCATGCCATTTTCGTCGGCGGTGGGGTGATCGGGTTCGTAAATGCCGGTGTAGACCGCACGCCCGAGATGTTCGAGGAACGACCCGTAGAGACGATTGTCGATATCGGCGATCACATAGCGCGCATGCGCCGTGACGTGCGCTTTCACGCCGTTCCTCCCGCATTTATAACACCTTATCTGGTTCATACCAGATTTGACGTTATTGTAAGCGCTAGCAACAGCCGTTCGTCAAGGCGCTTTTTGTGCGCTGGCGCTCAGGTGGCTATGCGCAGCACGATGTCCTGATCGTAATTGCCGAAGCCCCTGCCGAATATGTTCATGCCGCCGGGATGTTCGGCGTCCTCCTTCACACCGATGCGCATGCGGATGGAGCGGTGCTGATCGATGAGCAGGTCGCCCACGGTCACGTCGGAAATCCGCATGCCGTCGATAAAGCTGCCTTCGCCGTTTATCCGCCAGTTCTTCAGCTTGCCGTATTGGGATCCTGCAAGCTTCCACCAGTCTGGCGTGTAGACGCCGCGCTTGTCTCCGAAATCCCCCGGCGAGGTCCATGTTCCGACAGGGATTCCGTTGACCTCGAGGAATATGTCGGACGGCCAGTCAGCCGCCGTGCCGGGCACTTCGGAGCTCAGCTCCATAGAGAATTCCAGCGCCTTGGGCTTGGTGCGATTGAGCTTTGTGTTGTTGGGAAACTGGTACTCGACATAGCCCCTCGTAAACCAGAGAAGCCCGGCTTTCATGCGATTGGGATCAAGGAACGTGTCGGGCACATCGAGCAGGCCGATCACCCCGTCCGCCGAGCAGAGCCCGCAAGGTCCGGTTACCTCGCAGCTGGTGTAGAGACCGAGCGGCATGGAAACCTCGATGGTTCCGTCGCCAGCCTCCGGCAGGTTGTCGCGAAACCCCACGAGGATCTCGGTGAATGCCGTTTTGCAGACTTTCTGGCTGCCCTTTCGTGCCTTGCGGCTGACGGTCGTGATGAGCCCCGTGTCTTCCAGTACCTGCAGGTTGGACGAAACAGTCGACTGGGGCAGCCCAAGCTGCTCGGCGATCTGGTTGACGTTCTTCTCTTCGCCGTTGCGCAGCAATTTGAGAATGGAAACGCGTACCTCGCTTGCCAGCCCTCGGATAAGGTCCAGGCGTTCCGAAGGGTCAATGACCAGCACTCTACCACTCATGCGGTCGATCCGTTGTATGGAGATGGATGCGGTTGCATATCAGCATGTCTGATATAAATAAAGGTCTGCGCCCGGCAGACTCCAGGCGATGGAGGATGATGGTTGGCTGGGCACCAACACTTGGAAGGCACGGGTCTTCCCAGGCCGTTAATATTTGCCTAGAGGTGCAGCCTTTCGGGCACTGACGTGCCGCAGAAGCCCCGCAGTGCAGACATTCCGCAGCCGCCCGAGCATCTCCGGCCGGCGCCCGATGAAGACACGGCCTGGTCGATCGACGAGCGCAAAGCCATCATACACAGTTCAGCGGGCGCGGCGTATCCGTCACTCCATGTGAGCCACGGCCGCTGCGACGGCTCATTCGGCCATGAAGTGCGTCATCTTCACGTTCAGATAGTCGTTGATGGCCTGCCTGCCGCCCTCGCGGCCCATGCCGGAATGGTTGATGCCGCCAAACGGGGCCTCGGCATGGGCGATCATGAATGTATTGATGCCGACCATGCCGGACCGGAGGCCCCTGCTCAGCGCATCGGCCTTCTTCTGGCTGCGGGTGAAGGCATAAGCGGCAAGCCCATACGGGGTCGAGTTCGACCGCTCGATGGCGTCGTCGCGTCATGGCGCTGTTGTCGCCGAAGAGCCATCTCAGGTTCCAGACGGAACCGGTCGCAGCCGTGCGGCCGCCACGCCAATTGCCAACATCGCCCAGATCGCGATCGTTGCGATCCCCAGCCCCATGGCCATCGGACGGGCGAAGAATTCGAGGAAATTGCCGTCGGCCTTGATCATCGAGTTGAAGAAATTCTGTTCGAGCATCGGCCCAAGCACGATGCCGAGGATCGCCGGCGCGACGGGAAACTCGTTCTCCATCAGCACGAAACCGGCAACGCCGAATGCGAGCATCACCAGGATGGAGACGGGGTTGTTGGTGATCGCATAGGCACCGATCACGCAAAGCGCCATGATCGCCGGCACCAGCATCAGCTTTGGAATACGCAGGATATGCACCGACAGCTTTATCGCCGCGACTCCGAACGGGATCATCAACAGATTGGCGGCGAAGAACACCACGAACAGGGCGACGATCACGTCCGCCTGGTTCTGGAAGATCATCGGGCCCGGGCTCAGGCCCTTCAGGAAGAGAACCCCGATGAGGATGGCGGTGATCGCATCGCCGGGGATGCCGAACACGAGCGCCGGAATCCAAGTGCCGCTCACCGCCGCATTGTTGGCCGCGCCGGCCGCCACGATGCCTTCCGCGTGCCCGGTACCGAACAGATGACGTCGCCGCGAGAACCGCTTGCTGACCGCGTAGCTGACCCAGGCCGCGATATCGACACCTGCGCCAGGGAGAGCCCCAATCAAGGTGCCGATGCCCGATCCGCCCAGCCATTGCGCCGGGTAGCGGCGCAGCAGTTTCCATTGACCGGCCAGAATGCGGCCTTTCGGTCTGAATTCGGGCGCCGGCTGGCGGTGGCCGCTCGTGACCATTCGAAAGATCTCCGAAACCGCGAATAGGCCGACCATTGCCGCGATGAGTTCGACCCCGCCCAGCAGGTCGACGCTGCCGAAGGTCAACCGCGGAAAGGCTGCCGGGTTGTTGAGGCCGATCATGCCGACCGTTAGACCGAGCATCAGCGACAAGAGGCTCTTTGTCGTGGACTGGCTGCCGACAAGCACGGCGCAGGACAGGCCGAGACAGACGAGCCAGAAATATTCAAAGGAGCTGAACCGCAAGGCGATCCTGGCAAGTTCCGGCGCGACGGTCACCAGCACCACCGTACCGAGAATGCCGCCGATGGCGGCGAAGACAACGCTTGCCCCCAATGCCGTCTCGGCGTGGCCTTTCTGCGTCATGGCATAGGCTTCCTCGGCATAGGCCGCCGAGGCCAGCGTACCGGGAATGCGCAATAGGCAGCCCGGTATGTCGCCGGCAAAGATCGCCATGCAGCTCAGGGTCGCGATCATCGCCAGCGCCGGCACGGGGTCCATGTAGAGCGTCACCGGCACAAGCAGCGCCACGGCCATCGCCGCGGTGAGGCCGGGCATCGCGCCGACGAACAAGCCAAGCGCCGCCGAGAGCAAAATGACCGTAATCACCCACGGGTCGGCCAGAAGGACAATCGCGGCGACGAGCGTATCCATCAGTAGATAAGCCAATAAAGCAGCCCTGGGGGCAGAGGCACCCGCATCAGGCTGGCGAAGAGATACTGCAATACCGCCGCCGCGATCACCGCGGCGATCACCGCACCCCACCAGGGCTGGCCGAACCGCAACAGTAGCAGTGCCGTTGTCAGCGTCGTCAGAACGGCAAAGCCGATCTGGCGGATGAAGAGGCCGAACACGAGGATGCAGGCAAAGACGATGACCAGATTGACGACGTCGGAACGGTTGCGGGTCCATTCCGCGAGCCTGAACAACGCCTCGTCGCGCCGCTTCAGCCAGCCTTCTATGACGAGGACAGCGCCGCCGAGGCACAACAAGCTGCCAATGGCCAGCGGGAACAGACCCGCGCCGAAGTTCTGGCCATGCATGGGGGCAGGCTGCGCCCGTAGAGCGCCAGCGCCGCGCCCAGAAGGACAAAAAAGGGCCCGAAAAGCCGGTCGGAAATCTTCACGCGATCATCCCCACAGCCTCCCGGACCCAGGGGTCGCCTTGGGTTATTCAATCAAGCCGGCCGCCTTCATGGTCACACCAAAGTCTTTGTCGGACTTGGTTATCAGGGCGGTTCCCTCCTCGGTCGGTATCCAGGCAACACCGAACCCGCCATTGGCCATCACTTCCTTGAACTGATCGCTCTGCCGGGCCTTGTCGAGCGCGGCGACGAAGGTGTCCACCACGTCGTCCGGAATGCCGGCGGGACCGAAGACGCCGCGCCAGGTGTAAACCGAGTAGTCCGTACCCGTCGCTTCCTCGATCGTCGGCGTATCCGGGAACAGGGCGTGCCGTTGCGTGCCCATCTCGGCGAGCGCCCTGGCTTCGCCGGCATCGATCAACACACGGCCTTCGGCCAGCGAGTTGGTCGTGAAGTCCACGCCGCCCGCGACAAGATCCTGCATCGAGGGTCCGGCGCCCTGATTGGGAACCCAGGGTACGGTGTCTGGATCGAGGCCTTCGGCCAGAAGCCAGCCGAGAAGACCCAGATGCCAGATACCGCCCTGTCCGGTGCCAGAGGCTTTGAAGGTCCCCGGCGGGTTCGACTTGATGGCTTCAAGCAGTTCACCAGCGGTCTGGTAAGGCGAGTCCTTGGCCACGATCAGCCCGCCGGCATCTGCGTTGAGAACCGCGGCCACCGTGAAGCTTTCCGCGGAGAATTCGGCCAGCCCCTGCCAGTGCAGCATGGAAATCTCGACCGTGCCCAAGCCCCAGGTATAGCCGTCGGGCTTCGCCACGGCGACGGCCCCATGGCCAACTGCGCCTTGCCCTCCCGGCTGCAGCACGACGTTGATCGGCACGCCGAGCTCTTTTTCCATCAACGGCACGACGGCCCGCGTTATCTGATCTGCCGCGCCGCCGGCTCCCCAAGGCACAATCCATGTAATGGGCCTGTCGGGCCAGTCGGCAAGCGCCGGCCCGGCCAGCGCCAATGTCAGTGCACCGCTCGCCAGAACGGCCAACAAATTCGGCTTTTTCATTGTTTCCTCCCTCAAGGACCGGTGGTTTCCGCCCTGCCGGTCCTGAATCTGGTAGCGCCAAATTCCAAATTGGTCAACCAGTTGCCAGTTTCTGGTTGACCAGTTGACATTTCCTGCTAGCTTGCGGGCCATGAAACAACGATCCGAAACATCCCATGCCATGGAGAGCGATGTTCTGAATCGGCTGAGTGCGGTCGAGATCGAACAGCCCTCCGACATCATTCTTCGACAGATCAAGGCGCTGATCGACGAAGGGACTCTCAGGCCCGGCGACCGGCTGCCTTCAGAGCGCTCGCTCGCCGAACGTTTCAATGTCGGCCGCACGCCGGTGAGAGAGGCGCTGCGGCGGCTGGAGTTCTACGGCATTGTCCGCACCCGCCCGCAGAGCGGCACCACCGTGGAGAACATCGCGCCCAAGGGCCTGGCCGGCTTGATATCCAATGTTATCTCCCTGACCGAGCCGACGTTGAACAGCACCATCGAGGCGCGCCGTCTTATCGAGGTCGAGGCGACACGACTGGCCGGGCTGCGCGCCGATCCCGTGTCATTGGTCGCGGTTCGCGACGCACAGCGCGCCCATGCCGAGGCCGCCGCAAGGGGTGAGCCGGCTGTCGAGGAGGATGTTCTTTTCCATCTCGCCATCGCCCGCATTTGCGGCAACGAAATTCTCCACTCGCTGACAAGCGTCCTGGCTCCCGGGATCAGCCAGCTTGCTCATGACCGCGGTTCCTGCCTTGAGGGCCGGGCTCTGAATGCGGCCGAGGAGCATGCGGCCGTACTTCGGGCCCTGGAGCGTGGCGATGCCGACGCGGCGGCACATGCGATGCACCGTCATCTGACAATGACTCAAGCGCGCTTCGACACAGCCGCAGCGAGCCAGCCCGGCGCGGATAACCGGGACGGAGCGAGGCACGTATGAACTGCGCGGTTCTTACGGACTGCGACACGGCTGCGGCGGGCCGGTAGATGCGTCACGAAACCCGAGTGATCCGCGCAGGAAGCGGTCGTTCCCCCATCGTGCGCCCGCAACAGGGTGCGGGGCTTGAGCTGGTCTATTTTGACGTGCTTGTGCTGTCGGCCGGCGAGGAGCGCACGCTCGACTTACCGGGTTTCGAGGTCCATCTCGTCCCATTCTCAGGGTGCATGGATGTCGAAATCGGCGCGCACCACTTCGACAATGTCGGCGGCCGCGCTTCGGTCTGGGACGGCCACGCCGACAGCATCTATGCCGGCTCCGGGCAGATCATCCGCATCCGCGCCCTTACCGATCTCGAATTGGCCGTGGCCGGTGGCGCCACGGACGGGCGCTTCGAGCCGTTCCACGTGCCGCCCGAAGAGGTGCACTGCGTCGAGGTAGGCTCTTCCGAGACCAAGTCCCGCCGTCGCATCTGTCACCTGCTCGGGCAGAACGCGGCCGGCAGGGCCGGCAACCTGCTGGTCAGCGAGTTGTATGCCGAGGATGGCTGCTGGTCCGGCTATCCGCCGCACAAGCACGACAGGGACCGGTCCGAGGCGGACAACGACGGAGGCGAACGCCTGCTCGAGACAGACCACGAGGAACTCTACCACTTCCGCTATCAGCCCGAGACCGGGTTCGGCGCGCAGTTCAACTACAAAGACGGCGAGGAACCGCGTGTCGAACTTGTGCGACACGGCGACAGCTTCCTGATCCCGGGCGGCTACCACCCGACCGTGACGTCGCCGGGTCACGAGGAGTATATTTTCACCATACTTGTCGGGCGGACCCGGCGCGGGCTGGTGCAGCATTTCGAGCCGGCACATCTTCATCTGACCCAGGTCATTCCTGGCATCCAGGCGATGCGTGACAAGTTCAAGTAGCTTTTTGCGAGGCGTAGCCAATCTGGCGTAGGCTACCGCACGCTGATAAGGTCTGGGGAAAAGAAGACTGGAAGGGCCGGCTGTTCGGCCACATAAGGGAGGACTATCGATGTTTCGAAATGCACTTACCATTCCCGCCGCTGCGATCCTGCTGGGCGGCGTCTCGTCGGCTGCTTTGGCCGCCGATTACAAGCTTTCCATTCAAAACCATAATTCACCGGAGTCGCCCACCGGCCAGCTCATCGCCCAGTTCGTGGACGACGTCGAAACCATGGCCAATGGCCGGCTCGAAATCGAAATGTTCTACTCGTCGTCCGTGGTTCCCTCGGTCGAGACTTTCGACGCGGCCGCGTCTGGCATCCTCGACGGCGACATGACCGGCGGTGCCTACCAGACCGGCAAGAACCCCGCCTTCCAGTTCGTCGGCGACGTCATGGGCGGCTACGAGACCCCCTGGCAGTTCTATGCGTGGCTCTACTACGGCGGCGGCAAGGAGAAGGCCAACGACCTCTACAACCAGTTCGGCATGGAGCTGATCGGCTGGAACGTCTACGGCCATGAGAGCCTTGCATCGATGAAGCCGATCGACGGGGTCGAGGCCTTGAAGGGCTGGAAGTTCCGCTCCCCGCCGGGCATGGAGACCGAGATTTTTGCGGAGCTGGGGGCCAGCCCTGTGGTGATGGACTTCACCGAAGTCTTCACGGCGCTGGAGACGGGAATCGTCGACGGCGCCGACCACTCCGGTCTCGCCAACGGCGTCAGCATCGGCCTTTACGACATCGCCACCCACAGCACCTTCCCGGGCTTCCATTCCATGCCTGCCGACCATCTGGCCATCAACAAGGCGAAGTGGGACGCGTTGCCCGAGGATCTGCAGCGGATCGTCGAAGTGGCCTTGCAGAAGATGTCGTTCCAGATTGCAATGCGCTTTGAGGTCGAAAACCAGAAGGCCTATGTGGCGCTCAGCGAGAAGGGTGTCCAGTTCAGCGACTGGAGCGCGGAAGACCGCGCCAAGTTCCGCGAGGTTGCGCAGGCAACCTGGCAGCGCTGGGCCGAAAAGACGCCCGAAACCCGCGAATTGGTCGACAGCCACATCGGCTTCATGACCGAGCTTGGGCTGCTCACCGAATAGCTTGACGGTCGATACCGGAGCGGGCGGTCCTCTGGACCGTCCGCACCGGCATGAACTCTGGGACAGCGATGATCGAACACGAAACCACGGGGTGGATGGACAGGCTGTCGCGGCTCATCAGCCGCGTCGCAATGTTCATTACCGCCGCGATCGTCGCCATCATGTGTTTCGAGGTCGTCTCGCGCTACTTCTTCTTCCGGCCTACCCTGTGGGTCAATGAGCTGTCGCTCTGGCTGGGTGGCATGGTCTACCTCCTGGCCGGCGTGTATGTGATGCAGCAGCGTGCCCACATCCGCATCTTCATCCTCTACGACATGGTGCCGCGCAATGTGCAGCGCGTCTTCGACACCATCTCGACGGTGCTGATCTGCATCTTCGCGGCCGCAGTCGTGTGGGGCGGGTACACCGAGGCCTACCAGAAGTTCATGCGCTGGGAGAAGTTCGGCACCGCCTGGGACCCGCCGATCCCGGCGACCATCAAGCCGCTGATCCTCATCGTTGTGGTGTTGATGGCCATGCAGGCCGTCTCCAATCTCTTCAACGACTGGAACAAGGAAAAGCAGGTGCACGAGGTTGCCGAGGACATACCCATCGACGTCCTGAAGACTTAGCAACAGCCGGCTGCTACGGCGGGTCGGAGCAGCGGATGATTGGCGTCCGCGCTCGGGGGAGACAGCTTATGGACATAGGCCTGCTTTCGCTGATCTTGTTTTTTTCGATTTTCTTTCTGCTGGCGATCGGCATGCCACTCGGGCTCGCTTCGGGCGCGCTCGCGGTGTTGGTTATGTTTCTCAAGTTCGGCCCTGAACTCCTGCTCTCCAATTTCGGCTCCGGTCCGTTGGGCGTGCTGGCGCAGCGGATGTACGGGCTGACGGTCGACTATGTGCTGGTCTCGGTGCCGCTCTTCATCTTCATGGCCTCGCTGCTCGAACGCTCGGGGATCGCCCGTGACATGTTCGATTCCATCAACATCTGGCTCAGGAAGACCCGCGGCGGCATCGCCATCGTCACCGCCGTTATGGCCATCATCATGGCCGCGATGTCGGGGATCATCGGCGGCGAAGTGGTGCTGCTCGGGCTCATCGCACTGCCCCAGATGCTGCGGCTCGGCTATAACCAGAACCTCGCCATCGGCACGATCTGCGCCTCCGGCTCCCTGGGCACGATGATCCCGCCCTCGATCGTGCTGATCATTTACGGGCTGGTGACCCAGACGTCGATCCATGCGCTGTTCAAGGCTGCGTTCCTGCCGGGGCTCATCCTTGGCGGCCTCTACATCCTCTACATCATCATTCGCACCCGGCTGCAGCCCGAACTGGCGCCGCTGCCCGAGGACACCGGCGATGTGACCTTTGTCGACAAGCTCAAGGCGCTGCCCGGATTGCTGCCGCCCCTGCTCATCGTCTTCGTGGTGCTGGGTTCCATCTATGGCGGCGTCACCGGCATCACCGAGGCCGCTGGCATGGGTTGCATCGCCACGCTGGCGCTGATCACCATCCGGCGCGAGCTGACCTGGTCGCTGTTCTACGACTCACTGTTGCGGACCTTCAAATCGACCGGGACCATCCTTTGGATCACCTTCGGGGCCACGGCGCTGGCCGGAGCCTATACGATCGCTGGCGGTCCGACCTACATCGCGGGTCTTATCCTCGGCGCCGACATGCCGACGATGGGCATCCTGCTGGTGATGATGCTGATCTTCCTGCTGCTCGGCATGCTGATGGACTGGGTCGGCATCGTGCTCCTGGTCATGCCGGTGTTCCTCCCGATCATCCTCCGGCTGCCGGTCGAGGAACTGGGACTGACCGGCGGGCTGGTCGCCGCGCCCGGCTTTGTCGCGGTCTGGTTCGGTATCCTGTTCTGCGTCAATATGCAGGTGAGCTTCCTCAGCCCGCCTTTCGGCCCGGCCGCCTTCTACCTGAAGTCGGTAGCACCGCCCCACATCACGCTGCCCACGATCTTCAAGGGCTTCCTTCCCTTCATCGGCATCCAGCTGCTCGTGCTCGCGCTCATACTGCTGGTGCCCGAAATCACCATGGTCTTCGCGTGACAGCCGGAGCCGCGCATCTGTCGGTTAATGGAGTCATCAATTGAGTAAGATCGAGATCCTTCAGGTCGGTCCCTATCCTGAGTGGGACCAGAAGCCGCTGGAAGAAGAGTTCACGGTGCACCGCTATTTCGAGGCCGACGACAAGCCGGCTTTTCTGCGCCGCGTCGGCGGCGCGGTAAGGGGCGTGGCCTGCCGAGGCGAATCGATCGTGAACCGTCAAATGATCGAGGCCATGCCGAAGCTCGAGGTCATTTCTGTCTACGGGGTCGGCTACGACGGTGTGGATCTCGACGTCTGTCGGCAACGCAACATCCGGGTCGCCAACACGCCCGACGTCTTGACGAACGACGTGGCCGACCTGGTTGTGGGCATGATGCTGGCGCTGGGCCGTGGTATCGTTCCTGCCGACCACTGGGTCCGGTCGGGGGCTTGGAAGGACAAGGGGCCCTGCCCCCTGATGCACCGGGTGCATGGTCGCCGAGCCGGTATTCTGGGACTGGGCAGGATCGGTCAGGCCGTCGGCCGGCGCTTGGCCGGCTTCGACATGCCGATCGCCTATTTCAGCCGCGCGAAAAAGCCCGAAGTCGGGGAGTGGACGTATTTCGACAGCCCGGTCGAGCTTGCCGGCTGGGCGGATGTATTGTTCGTGACACTGGCCGCGACACCCCAAACCCGCCATATCGTCGATCAGCAGGTCCTGGAGGCGCTGGGACCGGAAGGCATGCTGGTCAACGTGTCTCGGGCTGCCAATGTCGACGAGGAGGCGTTGCTGGATGCGCTTGAGAACCGGAGTCTGGGCGGCGCTGCGCTGGATGTCTTCGAGAACGAGCCGGCGCTGAATCCCCGGTTCGCGCCGTTGGACAACGTGCTCCTGCAGCCACATCAGGGCTCCGGGACCGTTGAGACACGCAAGGCGATGGGCAAGCTGATGCGCGACAATCTCGGCGCCCATTTTTCGGGCAATCCATTGTTGACGCCGGTAATCTGAACCGGTGAGCGATCGTTACTACGGGGGGAAGTCGGTTGAGCCCGCTTTTTGATCTGACGGGGAAGCGCGCCCTCGTGACAGGTTCGAGTCAAGGGATCGGCCTCGCTTTGGCCGAAGGGCTGGCCCGGCACGGTGCGGCCGTTGTTCTTAACGGGCGCAGCGCAGCCAAGCTTGACGCGGCAGCAAACGCCTTGCGCGCCCAGGGATTTGCGGTCGATGTCGTTCCTTTTGACGTAACCGATCAGACTGCTGCCGAAGCGGGGGTGGAGGAGATCGAGCAGAGGTTCGGCGCCATCGACATAGTCATCAACAATGCCGGCATGCAGTTCCGCACGCCGCTCGAAGACTTCCCGGCGGATCGGTGGGAACAGCTCTTGAAGACCAATATCTCCAGCGTCTTTTTTGTCGGTCAGGCGGTCGCACGGCACATGATCCGGCGTGGACACGGAAAAATTATCAACATCGCCTCGGTTCAGAGCGAACTGGCTCGTCCGGGTATCGCCCCTTATACCGCGACCAAGGGTGCTGTGCGAAACCTGACGCGAGGCATGTGCACCGACTGGGCGCAATACGGTATCCAGGTTAATGCCATCGCGCCCGGCTACTTCAAGACGCCGCTCAATCAGGCGCTTGTCGATGATCCGGACTTTTCCGCATGGCTGGAAAAGCGAACCCCCGCGGGACGCTGGGGCGATGTCGATGAACTGGTCGGCGCGGCGGTATTCCTGGCCGGCCCGGCTTCGAGTTTCGTGAACGGACAAATTTTGTATGTGGATGGCGGGATCACGGCGTGCATTTGATTTGCAGCCCTCGCGAGGCCAGGCGCCGGTATTCCGCCGGGGTCGGGCCGACGGCGGCCCGGAATGAACGCTGGAAATGCGGTTGGTCGCTGTAACCCGCTAGAAGACCGACGAGAGCAAGAGGGGTTTCGGTCGAGGCGAGCAGGCGCGTCGCGACATGCACACGGGCGGAGGCGGCGATGTCACCGAGCGACCAGCCAGCCCCGGCCAGCCGCCGCTGGAGCGTTCGCAGGCTGAGCCCGGCCGCGCGCGCCGTGGCTGCGGCGCTGCGGCGTGCATGGAGCGTGCCGAGCTGCTCGGCGAACAGACGCGCCACATAGGGATCGGATACGGCTCGTCCCGTGAAGTCTACGGCGGGGACCGAGCACTCGTGCCATGCCGGAGACGCACCTGGCGGAGGTTCAAATCGTTGCCAGGCGATTGTCCAGCGATGGGTCTGGTCCGCTGTTGCGGCGCTCCCGGCAGGCGACGGGGCATCGCCGAAATTGAGTACTACACCGTTCGCCCCGCGCCAGCGCATGATGCCGAGGATCAGGCCGGCCACGGCGATGTTCTCCCCAGCCGAGATTTTCGAGCCGCGTGTGTCGAAATGCTCCATGACGATCCGGTCGGCGACATCAACGACGACACGGGTGCGATGCCGCGAATGGAAATAGCGCTCGATGGCGATCCAGCTTGCGACGACATCGCTGGGGGTTCGACAACCGGCGAACACGCCTGCAACTGGATGGTCGGCGAACTCCGGCACGATATCGGCCACGCGCAAAATGGTCTTCGGACCGTGGGTGTCGAGCACTGCGTCGAGCAATGCCTGCTTCTCGGCGATGCGCACGGTACGATCACCCACCGACGTCGGAGCCGGAACTTCGATCGATTGCCGAGCGAGGGAACGGCGCACCATCGCCAGAACCAGGGCACTGGCGAAATCGTCCACCGTCACGCCGCCTTGACCGGGAGCGCCTTCACCGTCCGGCCTGTCATGGCGGCGATGGCGTTGGTGACTGCTGCCGCGCCGCAGACAATCGCGGTCTCGCCCGCGCCGGTCGGCGCGGCGGCGCCTTCGACAAGCCGGATCTCGATCTCCGGCACGTCCGACAGCACAGGCAACGGATAATCGAAGAAGCTCTCGGGCAGGACGCGACCGCCCTCGACCAGCAACTCCTCCTTCAACGCCATGCTAATTCCCCAGACAAGGTTGCCTTCCACCTGCGCCCGGACCTGATCCGGGTTTATGACCAGACCGCAATCATGCGCGCACCACAGACCGGTTACTCTGTATCCGGCCTCGGTCCTTGTCACGCGAGCGACGGCTGCGGCGTAGGACATTTCCTTGTAGATGCCGCAGGCCAGACCCCAGCCGTCGTCCGATGAACCCCTGGCTCGCGCCCTCCAGTCGGCCATCTCGGCTGCCGCAGTGAGCACCGTGCTCAGCCGCGTGTGCTGCGACGCGATCGACTTCAGGCGCATGTCCAGCGGGTCGACGCCCTTTACCCTGGCGAGGGCGTCGATGGCGGTCTCGATCGCCCAATGGTTTGCCGCCGCGCCGAGTCCCCGCCACGGACCAGTCTTGACCGGCAGGCGGACATCCTCGACCTCGACGCGCGTAGCGTCCGCCACATAGGGCGGGATCGAGCCGCGCGCAACGCCCGGGTCGGCGACGAAGCTGGTCGCGAATTGCAGACCAGGACCCATCGCCGCCGAGGTGAAGATAATGTGGCCCGAGCGGAATGCGTGGTGCCAGCTCGTGATCCGTCCTGCTGCGTCCGCCGAGAGCCGAAAGCGGTGGGACGATGGAGGGCGATGGAACCCCGCGCGAAATTCATCGCTCCGGCTCCACTGTACCTTGACCGGCCGTCCGCAAAGTTTGGCCAACCGTGCCGCGTCCATTTCGGCGGCCACGATGGTGCGTGCTCCGAAACCGCCGCCCATGCGCATGCCATGGACCGCGACTTTGTCGCGGCCGAGGCCGAACGCGTCGGCCAGGCTGTTGCGCACGAAGAACGGATCCTGCGTGCCCGTCCAGCATTGGAGGCCGCCGTCTTCCGTGAACCGGGCGATCGACGTGCGGGGTTCGATCGACGCATGCGCCGCAAGGGACACGGTGAGCGTCAGGTCAACATCGTATGGCCTTTCGCGCATATCGCCTGCGTCGAGTACACTGTGTTCCAGAGGGCCCGACGCAGCGTCGATCTCGACCATCCCCGCAAGGGTCGCGGAATCGATGGCCGGGCCTTCCTCCTCTTCGACGGCAAGAACTCCCATCGCCTGCGCCAGCGCGCCGCGCCGGGTCGCAACGATGCCGGAGAAGTCGCCATCGCGGTACAGGCCAAGGAAGCCCGGCACCGAGTTGCACGCTGATGCGTCGACCGAGAGGACGCGGCCTCCCAGCGTCTGCGGCCGGACGACCGCGCCGAAGACCATGCCAGGCAGGCGGACGTCGTCGGCGTAGAGTGGGCGGCTGCCGGTGACGATCGCTGCAATGTCGTGGGTCGGATAAGGGCGGCCGACCTCCCGCCTTCCGGCAGGACCCGCAAGCAGCCTGGGCGTCGCGGCCTCGACATCCTCGGCAGTCACGAGCAGCGGCGGACCCGCGCCAAGTTCGGCGAAGGTGAACACGGTCGCGCCATCGTCCGCGACGCCGTCCGGCGTCAGTCGCAGCTTCTCGACCGGACGGCCGAGTCGTCGCGCCGCCTCACGCAGCACCGCTCCGGCAAGGGCCGCGGCCGCATGCGCCACCAGCGGGCCCGTCTCACGCATCGCGTCCGAGCCTACAGTCGAGCGCGCGACCGGAATGAGGCTCGTGTCCGGCTGCACAAGCCGGACGCGTTGAACTCCGATGCCCAGTTCGTCGGCGGCAACCTGCCTTAGACCCATGGAGATCCCCTGCCCCATCTCGGCGCGGCTGGAGTACAGCTCGAAGAAGCCGTCCGGACGCAGGCTGAGCCAGGCGGTCGCGTCGGCCGCGCTCGGAGCATTGCGCGGCGGCAGTGTAGGCATCAGCGCCCATGCCCCACCGCCGGCGACGGCCGTGACGCCGGCCGCGCCCCAGCCGAGGGCGATGAGGAAGCGACGTCGCGAGAAGCTTGCCATCACGCGTCTCCCGCCATTCGCGATTGGGCTTGTGCGATCGCCTTGCGAATGCGCGCGTGGGTGCCACAACGGCAGAGAACGCCATCCATGACCGCCTCGATTTCCGCCGAGCCAGCATTCGGCCGGGCAGCCAGCAGCGCGAAGGCGGTCATGATCTGGCCGTTCTGGCAATAGCCGCATTGCGGCACACTCTCCTCGATCCAGGCCTCCTGGACCGGGTGCATCCTGCCGCCGATCGCCAATCCCTCCAGCGTCAGCACCTCGCAACCCTCCGCCGCCGAGGCCGGATAGACGCAGGAGCGTTGCGCCTCCCCGTCGACGACAACCGTGCAAGCACCGCAGGAGCCGACCCCGCAGCCAAAGCGAGGTCCGTTCAGGCCGAAATGATCCCGAAGCACGAAGAGGAGCGGTTCGTCGGCAAGTTCCCGGGGAATTTCCACCGACTGCCGATTGAGTGTGGTGCGCATTTGGACCTCCGTTGTTCGACGAAGGATCGCGCATCACGGCCGAGCCGTATTGAACGATCGCGCCAAATCAGTGGGAAGCAATGGTCTTCAGAACTCATCGGACCCCACTCGCGATGCTGTGGCGATTCGTCCGGATTCTGCCTTGCATCCAAGGGACCCGGGATGAAACGAAAAAACTATCCGCGCTTGTCGACCTGCCGGTAGCGGGCGAGCAGGCGGAGCATGACTGAAACACCTGCTCGGGAGCGTCGGCTTCTGGGACAGGCCAGTTTCAACGTCTACGGTCAGGATGCGGGCGCGAAGCTGACGGGCGGACTTGGGGTCTGAATGGCCGTCCGCTAGCCGGACGAAGTCGCCACGTAAAAACGGCCGGGCCGCTCGGCCAAAGCGGCACTGCCGACGCCATGCAAGAAGCTCTAGCCCAGATCGGCCTTGATCCTCTCGATCCGCTCCATCCCTCCGACCGTATCGGCCATATGCTGCCAGACGATCCGCCCTCCTCTCTCCCATGCCGGCCGGTCCTGCGCCTGGACCATGGTTGCGCCGGCGGAGACGGCGGCATCGACGGAAGCCTTTTCGTCCTCCTGGATAAGCTGGTCGAAATAGGCCGCGCCTTCGCGTGCTGCGTCCTCGAAGACGGTCTTCTCCTCATCCGACAGGCTGTCCCAGAAAGAGGCGGAGAAGCAGACGATGCCGGCGGCGCGGATATGGCCTGTCTCGACCAGGACGGGTACGACCTCGTAGAGCCTGAAACCGGCATAGGCGGATTTCGTCAGATCCATGACGTCCACCACTCCGGTGGCGAGCGCGTTGTAGGTCTCGGTGATCGGGATGGCGGTCGGCACGGCGCCGTAGGCCTTCCAGAGTTCGACATGAAGCGGGCTCTGGATGACGCGCATGCGCAGGCCATCAAGCCCATGCGGACGCGTGATGGGCTGCTTGGCCAGGAGATGGCGGGCGCCGTAATCGATGAAGGCGGGTGCGACGAAGCCCTCACCGGCGAAACGCTGCCTCAGGCGCATGCCCACCTCGCCGCCTGCGACGTGGCGCAGGTGGGAAGCATCCCGGAAGAGGAATGGCAGGTCGAAGATCTGGCTTTCCGGCACCCATGCGGAAAGGGCCGAGACGGTGAACAGCGTGCCCTGGATCGAACCGAGGCGAACGCCTTCCGCCACCTCGCGCTCGCCGCCCAGTGCCGCATTTTCCACCACGTTGAAGGCGAAGGCGCCGGGCAGCCGCTCTTCCACGATTTCGGCGATGCGCAACCAGATCTTCGTTTCCGGCTTGTCGGCGGCAAGGAGCGAGGCGACCGTGAGCCGGCGGACGGCGCGCGCAGGCCGCACCAGAGCCGGTGCGAAAAGGGCGGCCGAGGAAGCGGCGCCAGCCGCAAGCATGCCTCGACGTGTCATCCTCATATGTCTGGTTCCTTTCATGCACTTGTCCATACGAGCGCTGCCGTACAGAAGAGGAGGAGCACCGCTGCGAGGGCGGCGACATAGGGCATGGCCGAGCGGAAGATGGCGGCGGCGGGCAGCCGCATGACTCCGCTGACCACGAAGACGAGGATGCCGACCGGGGGCGTGAGCCCGCCGATCATGAGGGCGACGACGGTGATGACGCCGAAATGGATGGGGTCGATACCGGCGCCGACCGCCAACGGCAAAAGCACCGGGCCAAGAAGGAGGAGTGCCGCCCCGATATCGAGCACGAGGCCGGCGATCAGGAGCACGACGACCGAGAAGCCCATCACGCCGATGGGGCCGGAACCGAGCAAGCCCATGACGCCCTCGATCGCACCGGCGATATCGTCCACCGCGAACAGGAAGGCGATGGGCGCGGCGGCGCCGATCAGGAGGCCGACGGATGCGGTCTTGACGGCGGCGTCACGGAAGGCGGCGAAGAGATCGCGGAACCCGGTTCCGCCAAGGAGGCAGGCCGAGAAGGTGTAGAGCGCGGCCAGGGCCGCCGCTTCCGTGGGCGTCGTGAGACCGAAGCGTATGCCCGCGACGACGACCAGCCCCAAACCGAAGACGGGGATCGCCCCCAGCGCCGCCCGTCGGCGAACGGCGGCGGGAGAGCGGGGCTGCACATCCTTTGCGCTGGCGGTGAAATGGATTGCCATGGCAAGCGCCAGCGCCATTACCAGGCCGGCGAAGAGGCCGCCTACGAGCAGGCGGCCGACGGAAAGGTTTGTCGCGACGGCGAGGATGAGGAAGGCGATCGAGGGCGGGATGACATTGTCGAGCACGGAAGAAGCGGCCACGATGGCGCCTGCCCGCTCCGGTGCGTAGCCACGCGCAACGAGCGCCGGCGCCAGGCTGCCGGCGGCGAACGCCGCATTGGCCACGGAGGACCCCGAAGCGCCGGAGAAAAGGAAGCTGGTCAGCAGCGTCGTCTGCGCAAGGCCGCCACGGCGATGCCCCACCATTGCCCCGGCGAACCCGACCAGCCGCCTGCCGAGGCTCGACACGGAAAACAGGCTGCCGGCGAGCAAGAAAAAGGGAATGGCGAGCAGCAGGAATTTCGACATGCCGCCCACCGTGGTCGAGACGATCGCGGGTTCCGGCAGGGCGGCACCGAACGGGATGGCAAGATAGGCGGATGCGAGGAAAAGATGCGGCAGCGGCGCGCCCGCGCAAAGGCCGATGACCGCGACGAGCCCCGCGACGGCGCTGGGCGGCAGCACCGTCGTGACGAATGAGCCGCCCGCCCAGAAATAAAGAGCGATGGCGAGCACGAGCGCGGCCGCAAGCATGACGAGCCGCCGCTCGGCAACATGCCGCAAGGTGACGGCGAGCAGGGTCAACGCGCCACCGGCGCACAGGAAGGAGAAGCGAACCCATTCCGGCAGGCCGAGCGCGGGCGATATGCCGCCCAGCATCTCGATGACCGTCGCGCCTCCGGAGACGAGCACGAGCGCGCCCAGCATTGTGACGGCCTCGGCCAATATGTTTGCTGCCTGTGCCGCGCGCGCGGGCAAGCGCGCAGCTATGACATCGAGGCGCATGCCGAGCGCGCCACTTGCGGCGAGTGGCGCGCCGGTGCCGATGAGCGCGATATTGAGCCAGATCGCCAGCTCGTCCGACCCCAGGATCGCCGTGCCGAACACATATCGAAGCACAATGGCGACGATGACCACGACGAGCAGCACGGCGAGGATGGCCGCCGCCAGCGAGGACAGCGCGGCCTCCATGAAAGCCAGCACCGCGTTGGCACCGCGCGACAGGGGGAAACGCTGCCACCTCCCGCGCGCGCGTTCGCGGAAGGGCGCTTCGGGCGCTATGTGCTCGTGCTGCCGCATCTCACGCCGGTGCGTCGGCCGGGCCGGCGGCCTTTTTCTCCGTGCGCCACCAGGCATGGAAGTGATGGACGGGACCGTGGCCATTGCCGATCCGCATATGCTGCCCGGCCGAGAGCGCCTCATGCAGGTAGCGCTTGGCCGCCTCCACGGCCACGCGCAGCGGAAGCCCCAGCGCGAGATTGGCCGCAATGGCGGCGGAGAGGGTGCAGCCGGTGCCGTGGTCGTTGTCGGTCTTTATCCGCGGCGCCGGGAGGCGGTGGACATGCTCTCCGTCGAAGAAGAGATCGGTGCTCTCCCTGCCCGACGCATGGCCGCCCTTCACCAGCACCGCGCCGGCACCGCGCGCCAGGATGCGCTCTGCCTGGTGCAGCATCTCCTTCTCGTCTTCCGCTATGTGCATTGCACCCGCCAAAAGGGCCGCCTCGGGCAGATTGGGCGTGACGACCAGCGCCTGCGGCAGGAGAAGGGCCTGCAGCGCTAAAACCGCATCCGGCTCCAGCAGCCGGTCACCCGACGTTGCGACCATGACGGGGTCGAGCACAGCCTTGCGGCCGAACTCGTCCAGCGTCGCGGCCACGGCCTCGATCGTCGCCGTGCGGGAGACCATGCCGATCTTGATGCCACGCACGTCGAGGTCGGACAGGACAGCGCGGATCTGCGCGCGAACCATTTCGGGCGTGATGTTCTCGACCGCGTCCACGCCCAGCGTGTTCTGCGCGGTGATGGCGGTGATCGCGCTGGCGCCGTAGACGCCGAGGGCGGAGAAGGTCTTGAGATCGGCCTGGATGCCTGCCCCGCCGCCGCTGTCCGAGCCTGCGATGGTCATGGCGATGGCTGGCATTTCGTCCTCTCCTCAAGTGCTTGATCGATGATGTGGCGCAGGCGCCGCGTCGCCTCGGCAACGTCGGCAGCGCGGAAGATGGTGGAGATGACGGCGACGCCGTCCGCGCCCGCCGCGATCACCTTCGGCGCCGTCTCGAAATCGATGCCCGCGATGGCGCCGATGGGCATGTCCGGCCGGGCGCGCCGCAAGCGCGCGGCAAGGCTGGCGAGGCCTTCAATACCTACCGGGGGCGCTGGATTGACTTTCGACAGGGTGGAAAAGACGCCGCCCACGCAGGCGTAGTCGACGGGTGCGCCGGCGGCGAGATCGGCATCCGCTTCGTCCTTGACGGTGAGACCGATGATCGCGCCTTCGCCCAGGAGCCGGCGGGCGTCGGCGGGGTGCATGTCCTCGCGGCCGATGTGGATGCCGTCCGCTTCGATCGCCAGCGCCACGTCCACGCGGTCGTTGACGAGAAGCGGAACGCCCGTGCCGGCAATGGCGGCGCGGATGGCGCGCCCGCGCTCCACCATCTGCCGGCTGGTGCCGGTCTTGTCGCGATACTGGATCAACGTCGCGCCGTTGCGGGCTGCGAGAGCCGCCTGCTCAGCCAGACGATCGGGGCCGAGATTGTCAGCATCGACAAGCGCGTAGAGCCTGAGATCAAGGCCTGCCATGTTCGACCCTCCCCCTTGCCGTCAGATCGTCCGCGTCGATTGCGGCCAGGGCGTCGAGGTAGGCAGGTTCGAATGTGCCCGGCCCGCGGGCGTGCTCTGCTGCCATCTCGGCCGCGACGCCGATGACGAGGAAGGCGCATGCCGCCGCCCAGAAAGGCTGCCGCCGCCCGACTGCGAGAAAGGCCGCGAGCGCCGCGCCGGAGAGACAGCCCGTTCCCGTCACCGCCGCCATGTATGGATGGCCGTTGAGCACAGCGATGGTTTCTCCGCCACTGCCGATGTGGTCGCGCTCCCCGGTTTCCACGACGACGATGTCGGGTGGAAATCCCAATGCGGCGGTCTCCGCGCTGTTGCCGCGAATGGCCGCTGGCTCAAGCCGGAGCAGGCTCTGTGCGAAGGCGAGGCGCGGGCTGGACAGGTGGCATTTGACCGGGTCGAGCACCCAAGGCCTGTCACGCCTATTCATCACCGGGATCGCCGCCTTGATCACCTGGCGCCGCTGCGCGTCTAGTGTGCCGAGATTGACCAGCAGCGCATCTGCACGGCCAGCGAACTCACCCATCTCCTTAATGTTGGCGGTCATCGAGGGAAAGGCGCCCAGCGCCGACAGCCCGTCGGCGGTGAATTTCTGCACGACCGTATTGGTGAGGCAGTGGACGTGCGGGCGCTCGCGCCGGATGCGGGCCAGAAGGTCTGCGGCCGTCGCGGCGATGGGCAAGCGCTCGTTCATCGCACCGTCACCGCCAGGGCGTCCACCTCCGGCGCCTCTCTGATCAGGCCCTGTTCCCTGAGGAACGCGCCGAAGCGTTCATAGCGGCCGCGGTCGAGGGCGGCAGGTCGTTTCGCGAAGCGCGGCAGCGTGTCGAACCAGGCCTGCCGATTCAGTTCATCATCGAGGTCGGGGTGTGCCTTGATGAAAAGCTGCCACGCCTCCTCCGGATGGTTGGTCAGGTAGATGGCTGCCTTTTCGACCGCCTCCAGGAACCGGGCCAGGCGCTCATCGTCCGACAGGTCGCGGTGCGTGATGAAGATGAGTTCCTCATAGGGGGGAACGCCGTGCTCCTCGGGAAAGAAGGCGCGACCTTCATGGCCCTCGAGGCGCATCTGCGTCAGCTCGAAATTGCGGAAACCACCGATGGTGGCGTCCACGCGGCCTGCGATCAGGGAAGGAGAAAGGGAGAAATTGACGTTGACGAGCTCAATGTCATCCTTCGTCAACCCTTCCGAGGAAAGCATTTTGGCGAGCATCGCGTCCTCGAAGCCCGAGACCGAGAAGCCGATGGTCTTGCCCTTCAGATCCGCGAGGCCGCGGACCGGCCCCTCCGCGAGCACGGTGACGGTGTTGAGCGGTGTTTCGACCAGCGTTCCGAAGCGGACGAGCGGCAGCCCGGCATCTACGTCGAGGTAGAGGTTCGGCTGATAGTGGATTGCGATCTCGGCCTGGCCGGCGGCCACGAGCCGAGGCGGCGCGGAGGGGTCCGCCGGAGGCACGAGCTCGACCGAAAGGCCGGCCTCCTTAAACAGGCCGAGCTCCTCGGCCACCACCAGCGGCGCGTGATCGGGATTGACGAACCATTCCAGCAAAACCGTGAGGCGGTCCGTGGCACGCGCGGCCGAAGGCATGGCGGTAAGCGCGAGGGCAGCGGCGAGGATCAGGACACGGAGCAAGGTCGTTTCCTTTCTGGATATTGCGATGTCATGAGGGCGTCTCCTCGGCCCAGGGAACGAGCCGGGAGGTGGCGGCATCGACAGCAGCGCGGAGGGAAAGGGCTAGCACGGCCAGAATGACCAATGCCGCGAAAACCTCGGCGGTCTGCATGCGAGCGTTGGACTGCAGCATGACGAAGCCGAGCCCGCCGGAGGCACCGACCCATTCGCCGACCACCGCGCCGAGCGGTGCCAGCGGTGCGGCGACGCGCAAGCCGGAAACGAGGCCGGGCAGCGCAAGCGGCAGCCTGACGTGGCGCAGCGTCTGCCAGTGCGTAGCTTCCGTCAGCGCGCAGGCGTCCAGGACCTCGCGATCGGTGCGGCGTATGCCATCGGCGAAAGCTGACGCCACGGGGAAGAAGATGATAAGCGAGGTCATCACCACCTTGGAGGCAAGGCCAAAGCCGAACCAGAGCACAAGCAACGGCGCGATGGCGAAGACGGGCAGCGCCTGGGCCACCAGCACGAGCGACCAGATCAATCGCCCGACGAGCGGCAAGGCCGCGGCGGCAACGGCGGTGGCAATGCCCGCGAGCGTTCCGAAGAAAAGGCCGAGCGCTATTTCACCCAGTGTGGTCCCCGCATGCCGCAGCAGGAACGCGTGCCGCTCCACGAAGACGGAAAGGACCTCGGCGGGGGCAGGAAGCATGTATCGCGGCGGCTCGAAGAGCCACACCGCCGCCTGCCACAGGATGAGGAGCGCCGCCGCCCCCCGGACCACCGCTAGTACAGCGGCTGCAGGAGGGCCGAGCCGAAGACCGGCGCCGCACCGCGCAAGACCGCTCATCTGGACGGAAGCTGGCACGCCGCACCTTCCTTCTGGCCACAACCAGATTCGGGCGATGCGGGAAGAAGTTGGGCGGTGCCCTTGTCCGTTCCTACGCCGGCATTACCCGGATCAGGTTCAAGGGTTCGGCGGATTGCCGTCTCAGCACCTAGGTGCACCCCTCGGATCGCGCCACCATAGCCGCGTGCGTTCGGGCGTCAAGCGGGATCAGTCTTGCCTATTTCCGCCGGTCCTTCCGGCGGTCCCGAAGCAGATAGAAGAGGAGGTAGAATGTGACGGCCAGCGTAACCAGCTGGCCGACCGATCCCCGAAGCAGGATGATACAACCACTGTCCCACGGCGTTCCTGAAGAACGCGCTCGACCACGCCTTCGGCGCGGCTATGAGCGGGGCCGCTTCTCTTTCGGAGATGAGACATCTGAATGAAAGCGCGGCGGCGATGCTTGATCAGCTCATCTGGTGGGCCGGAGCGTTGAAGGCGGCGCGAGGACTGGAGCTGGCTGCCTGAGCGGCAGTCGTGTCATGACCACTCCTGCGCGCTTCAGCCTTGCCATCCGAGGCTCAAAACTCAGCGTGCATGTCGCGGAACAGCCGCGGCGCCATGCCAAACCGGCGCTCAAACGCCTCCGAGAGACGTGTTGCCGGGAACAGCCCGACCTTTGCGGCGACTGTCTTGAGGGAAAGCCCGCGCGACAGCAGCAGGCGCGCGGCATCGAGACGCGCGGTTTCGACGAACCGCGCAGGCGTTTGTCCCGTCGCCGCCACGAACTTGCGATGGAAGGTACGCTCTGTCAGGCCTGCGCGATCCGCCAGCGAGGGTACATCGAGCGTTGCGTCAAGGTTGGCCTGTATCCATCCGATCAGATCGGCGAAGGGGCTGTCGCCCTTGACCTGCGCCTGCAGGACCGGGCTGAACTGGGACTGGTAGCCGGGGCGCCGCGCATAAAGGATCAGCCGCTTCGCAACCTCGCCGGCAATAGCCGCATCCAGGTCGTTGGCGATCATGGCCAGCGCCATGTCTATACCGGTGGTGACGCCGGCGGATGTCCATAGTCGACTATCCACCACATAGAGAGCATCCGGATCTACGGTGACCGCCGGAAAGGTCTCGGCGAGAGGTTTGCAGGAATCCCAGTGCGTGGCGATGCGATGGCCATCGAGCAGTCCGAACGCGGCAAGCAGGAATCCGCCGCTGCAGACCGAGCCGAAGCGCTTGGCCTGCGCGACCAGTGCCGGGAGCGCGGCGCGCAGAACCGGATCGGCAACGGCCGGCAGAAGCTGTTCCCGTTCCGCTCCAGCCACCAGCACGGTCCGGGCTTCCCCCGGCTCCAGATCGGAAATCGCCTGCGTGTCGACGGTGATGCCGCTGCTGCTTTCGACGCCGCCACCTTCGGCCGACACCAGCGTGACCGCATAATACGCTGGCTTTCCATTTTGGCTGAGTACCCGGTTGGCACTGTTGAACACCGATGCCGGGCCTGATGTATCCAGCAGTTCGAAGCCCGGATAGACGATGAAGATGACCTGATGCATTGGCAGAGATTACCATGTCTTTGTCATTTCTGCCATAGCCCCAAATCGCTAGATTTCGACCGGTTGAGAAAGGTGCCGTGTTCCGACGGTACCGCCACCATTTCCGTCAAGGAGACGCAATATGTCGAAGTCGATCTTCATCTGGGGCGGTGTCGCAGCCGTCATGCTTGGTCTGGCGGGCTTTGCCGGCTGGGTCTTCAGCCTCCCTTCCGCAACGGCTGCAGCCGAGGCTCCGCCGGTGCCGCAGGAAGAAACCGACGCCATGCTCGCCGCCCTGCGACCCGAACGAGAAGGCCGTCCCGTCATCGCGGTCATCGGGCTTAACGATGCTACCGAAACCAATGACTATGTCACGACGACCGGCATCCTGAGGCGAGCGGATGTGGCTGATGTTGTCATGCTGTCGACCGGCGCCGGTCCAGTCCAGCTCTATCCAGCGCTTCGGGTGGAACCGGACGCGACCATCGCGGAATTCGACACCGAGCATCCTGACGGGGCCGATTACGTCATCGTTCCGGCGATGAGCCGCGACGACGATCCGGCAGTGCTTGAATGGCTGCGGGGCCAGTCCCGGAAGGGGGCGAAGATCCTCGGGGTCTGCGCCGGCGCGAAGGTGGTCGGCGCGGCCGGTCTGCTCGACGGCAAACGTGCGACGACCCACTGGTACTATCGCAGCGAGATGCTCAAGCGAAGCCCGACGATTGAGTATGTCGCCGACCGGCGCATGGTGGCTGACGGGAATGTCGTAACGACAACCGGCATCACCGCCGCTATGCCGATGATGCTGACACTGATCGAAGCCATTGCCGGTCGCGACAAAGCGCAGGCAGTTGCCCAAGATCTTGGTGTCGATAGCTGGAATGCGCGGCATGCAAGCGCCGCGTTCACGTTGACACGTCCGTTTGCGACGACGGTGCTCGCCAACAGGGCTTCGTTCTGGAACCGTGACACCTGGGGAATCGAGCTTCAGCCTGGCATGGATGAAGTCTCGCTCGCCATGATTGCCGACGCCTGGTCGCGGACTTATCGATCGCAAGCGGTCACGTTTGCCGAGTCGTCATCGGTCATCACGACGGCCAACGGTGTGCGCGTCCTTCCGGATAGTGTTGGTGACGACTGGTCGGAGGACCGTCGCGTTTCGATCTTCCCCGTCCGTCGCCCCGCCGACGCATTGGACCAGACGCTCCACGACATCACTGACCGTTACGGGGAGCCCACAACCAATGTCGTCGCCATGCAACTGGAGTATCCACGTACAAAGTAGGTTGCGGGGAGGTGCGGAATTAATGCGTCTGCCTGAATTGCTTCAGGAGCGCGATTATCAGTCCCGCACCAATGCTGCCGGGCGGCAATGCGCCCTCGCATCGGTCATAGAGGATGCTTTTGCCAGCACCAAAATGCGGACGTTCGTGCTGGTAGCGCCGACGGCCCCGGATCCTCCCGACTGCTTTTGAGACGCAAGCGACCCGGCGATCAGGTTCGCAGCTACTACAACTTGTATCCAATTTCCAAGATTCCTTTCACCATGCCGGAACGATCGCCTGGTCCTTAACTGCTGCTACACAGGGACAGGTTATCCAAGATGGGAAGTGGTTCCCGGAGATTAACGCCGTGACTTCCCTGGATGACACGCAGCAGGCCCCGGCAAGCGCCGCGCCACAGCCGATCGGCCACGTACTTTCATGTCGAGGTTCCGAAGCGAAAATCGCGCTTTCCAGCGGAGCGTCGCTTGGCGAACAGCGTGCCACGGTCGGGAAATTCATTGCCATCCGTTCAGGCGGTTCCATGCTTCTTGGCATGATCGAGGAAGTCTCGGCGGCGCCCGGTTCGGAGAACAGCCAGTCAGCCAGGCGCGCCGTCGCACTAGTCGATCTGATGGGCGAAATCACGCGAGAGCAGGGAGCCTCGCACTTCCGCCGCGGCGTGCGCGAATATCCTGCGATCGGTGACGAGGCTTTCGTGATAAGCCGTGAGGACCTGGAGGTGGTCTATTCGGCGACAGGCGAGCATACCGCCACAATCGGCAACCTGCAGCAGGACGCCGAGATTTCAGCCGTCGTTGACGTTGATGGGCTCCTCGCAAAGCACTTTGCGGTGGTCGGATCCACCGGCGTCGGCAAGTCAAGCGGTGTTGCCGTCATCCTGAACGAAGTGATGCGCGCGCGGCACGATGTGCACATCCTGCTCCTCGACGTCCACAATGAATACGGTCACTCGTTTGGGGAAAAGGGTCGCGTCCTCGGCTCGCACAACCTCAAGCTTCCCTTCTGGCTCTTCAACTTCGAAGAGATGGTCGACGTGATCTATGCCGGCCGCCCTGCCGTTCCGGAAGAAGTCGAAATTCTTGCCGAGCTGATCCCGATGGCCAAATCGGCCTATTTGTCGATGAAAAGCTCTGGAGAGCGCTCGCTATTGGCGCGCAAGGGCTCACGCCATACCAGTTTTACCAGCGACACCCCGTCCCCTTACCTGATCCAAGATTTGCTCACGTTGATCGATGAGCGAATGGGCAAGCTCGAGAACCGCTCGACCCGGATGCTTCATCATCGCTTGATGATGCGCATTGAGGGACTGATGAACGATCCGCGCTACGCGTTCATGTTTGAAAATGCCAATGTTGGTGGCGACACGATGGCCCTCGTGTTGGACCAGTTGTTCCAGCTCGAATCCGAAGCCGGCGGCATAACGATCCTGAAGCTCGCGAGCTTGCCCGGTGAAGTACTCGACGCAATGGTCTGCGTGGTCTGCCGGCTCGCATTTGAGTTCGGATTATGGAGCGATGGCGCAGCACCTGTTCTGATTGCGTGTGAGGAAGCTCATCGTTACGCGGCCGCAGACCATTCGCTGGGCTTTGCTCCCGCGCGGCGTGCCCTGTCGCGTATTGCAAAGGAGGGGCGCAAATATGGCGTCTATCTCGGCCTCGTCACCCAGCGCCCCGCCGAGCTCGACGCGACCATCATCTCACAATGCAGCACCCTGTTCGTCATGCGGATGGCAAATGAGGAAGACCAGGCGTTGTTGAGATCAGCTGTGCCGGACGCCGCTGCAAACCTGCTTTCCTACGTGCCATCGCTTGGAACCGGGGAAGCGGTCGGCATGGGCGAAGGTATGCCTCTCCCGACGCGGTTCATCTTTCGCAAGCTGCCCACCAGTTTGGTGCCGCGGAGCGAAGCGGCAGGACAGGCAGGCGAGAACAGGCACAAGCTTTCTCGCGACAAGCTAGTGCGGTTGGCAATTGAACGCTGGCGCAAGGCCACGACGAACGTGTCTGGCCAGGACGAGGATGTCTCGCGCCGCGACGCGACCGCGACGCCAGTCGAGTCGGATCATGACGCGATCGCGCGGGGGCTCAAACGTACCGTCGGTGCACCAGTTGCCGCCGACCCGCCTCGTGTTGCGCTCGATCCGAACCGCTACTCAATTCTGAAGCGGTGAACGCCAGTATGGAGCCGCTGCCGGATCTCGTGCCACGATCGGGCACCGCTACGGGTCAGCCGGTCGTGGACCAGGCGTCGCAGCTGGCGCGCATTTTGGCGGCGGCACCAATCGCGATCGACCTCCGCGGCCCGGAAGGGGAGGAAATCTTCCGCTCGAACGCTGAGACATCCAGCGTCTGCGCGCAGCCACGCCACTTCGCGATCGAGATGGATGGGAAGCCGTATTCACTTTCGCTGACGCTCGACGATCTGGAGCAGCAGCAACGCGAGCAAGAGCTGATCCGACAGGCGTATTTCGACGATCTGACTGGGGCTCCCAATCGGCTTTTATTCGAGCGAAGCGTAACGGCGTTGATCCAGGCCGATCCTGCCGAGTTCGCGGTCGCACTGATCGATATCGATGGGTTCAAGCAGGTCAACGACTATTACGGTCACGCCGTCGGAGACCACTTGCTCACCAGGATTGCAGAGCGTCTGAGTACAGGGCTGAGGCCGTCAGACATGCTGGCGCGGTTGAGCGGCGACGAATTCGTGCTGCTGATTTCGCCCGTTTCTGGCCGGGAAGAGCTGAACCACGACCTCGCTTGGATCGGCGAGAGGCTGAAGGAGCCTTTCCTCATCGATGGCTATGAGATCTGCACCTCAGCTTCGATCGGGGTCAGCACGTTTCCAGCGGACGGCACCACCTATGAGGAACTGCGTGCCAACGCCGATCGCGCAATGTATCACGGCAAGACTCGGGCAAAGGGGGCAGTTCGCTTTTTCAAGGGTTCAATGCGCCACGCGGCGGACGAACGAAGCCGCCTGGAGCAGCGGCTCAGACTCGCCATCCGCGACAAGCGCGTGTGTCCCGCCTATCAGCCGAAGGTGGCGCTGCGATCCGGAGAAGTGGTCGGCATCGAGGTTCTGATGCGCTGGCGCGATGAGGACGGTCTCATCCAACCGCCTGGTGATTTCATCGGGCTTGCCGTCGAACTGGGGCTGATCGACGAACTCACACATTCGATCCTTGCCGAGACGGTAGCTTCGATTGACCTGATCAACGATACGTTCGGTACGCGGTCGACGATCAGCATCAATGTCGCTGCAAGACAGGCTGGCGACGAGCGCTTCATGCGTTCCTTCGTTGACGCGCTCTCGGCCACTGGCTTCGCCACTCGGTTCACTGTCGAGATCACCGAGGAAGGACTCCTTTCCAGCACCGTGTTCCAGAACCGCATCGCCCCCATGCTGCGGGAAGTCGGAGCGAAGATCTCGATCGACGATTTCGGCGTCGGATTCTCGTCACTGTCGGCGCTTGCGGAGATCACGGCCGACGAGCTTAAGATCGACCGGTCGTTCGTTACCAACATTCACGCACGTCCGCGCATACAGAGCGTACTCAAGGCCATCGAGACGCTCGGACATTCCCTCAATATGAGCCTTGTGGTCGAGGGCGTCGAGCGCTTCGAGGAACTCGTCTATCTACAAACAGCCACATGCATCGACATTGGGCAGGGTTACTACTTTGCCAAGCCTATGGTGTTCGAGGCTCAAGGGGACGAGCGCCCGCCTCTCGACTTCATTCGTCCTTCCCTGCCCCTCCGCGGCGAAGAAGTCGCGCGCCGCATATCAATCAGAAAATGAGTAACTGCCGCTGCTGATAGCGATCTGCGCTACGGTGGTGCCGCTCAGGGCGAGCGCCACCAGCAAGCGCCAGCCTGTCTCGCTCGAAGCGTTGCTGCCGTGATCGTGCCCGGTGCCGACAACCGCCTTCGCTTGAGCTTGGTTCCGGCAATGCTTCACGTTCAGCCGCTGCGCAACCGAATGGCTCCATCCTCTGAACAAGCCTCGATGGTGGACATTGCGCCGGGCCCTGTCGCTCTCCAGAAGCTGATATAGCTGGGGTCAACGCCACGGGCGATGGTGCGGCCCGTGCAGTAATTGTCGCCCAAAGCTTCACCACAAGCACCTGGTCCGCATCGCGAGTGTAAAGGCGTCGATGCCGAAGGCTGCCTCCAGCGACGTGCCGAACTGGGCGAGCCAACGCTCTTGCGCCTCGTAGGCAAGCGCCTCGCCCTCCTCCGGGCATCGATGCTCTGCGTCAGTTTCGCGTTGCAGGTGGTGCACCAGTTCGTGGACCAGCACCGACAGGTCGGCGACATGGTCTGCGCGCCATCTGTCCGAAAGGACGGTGGTGCGCGTCAGCGGCTCGTAGACGGCAACCACTTCATCGACATCGACGGCGTCGGCATGCGAGCACAATTGATTCGGGAGTCCCCTTCATGGGTCCCGAGCCCAGTTGCGCAGCCACCCGGCTTTCTTGATCGCGGCTGCCGGATGTCGACTTCGTCAGCGCAATCTGGAGCGGACAGCGGAACGAAGGGTGTGCCGTCACGTTTTCCGACAGCAGACCTGCAAAAGGACGAGACCATGAATGGCACTCCTCACCACAAGCCGCCTGAGAGCGTACGGCGCGAGCCCGGGTTGCAGGAGAAGAGCCAGCGAGCATCCAGCGAAGGGCGCGCTCGGAGGGAGGCGAGGCAAGATGCCGAGGTATCCTTCACCGGGCTTCCCAAGCGGGACTGGCACCGTGTCGCTCCCGCCGAGCATGCCGGCGAGATAGACGATGAGGCAGAGGCTCTGGCGCGCAATCTCAAGGATTAGAACGCGAACCTTTTTGCCGGCTGTAGACGATCCTCGTCGACAGTTGTGACCGCGCAAGGAACCGTCGGGTTCGCAGTCTCAGGAACCGCATCGAGTGAGAGCGGCATCCGCAGAACAAGTCGCAACGCGAAAAGAAGACGATTGACCTATGCCCACCGTGTATGTAGTCGGCCTCGAACCCTTCAATCTCGGGCTGCTCGAAAAGATCCCCGGAGCGGATGACATCGTTATCCGGGAGCTTCTCAGTGCGGGCGAAGCCGTCGAAGTTCCACCCGGGTTCCGATTTCATGATCTGATCGCGCTGTCGGAGAAACGTCTGGGAGATGGAGCTTCGCCGGACGCCATCCTGAACTATTGGGATTTTCCCGGCTCGTGCCTGGCTCCCCTGCTGTGTCTGCGCAATGGCTTGCCCGGGCCGAGACTGGATGCAGTCGCGGCTTTCGAGCACAAATACTGGGCTCGCCAGGAAATGGCCGCGTGCGTACCGGAAGCCACGCCCAAGGTGTGCTACGTCGATCCCTTCGCCGAGGAGCCCGCCAGCGAGATCAGTCTGCCATATCCATACTGGATCAAGCCGATCATCGGCCACTCCTCGTTCCTCGGGTTTCGGGTGGAGGACGAAGACGATCTCCATGTGGCCATCTCGGCTATACGCAAACATATCGGGCACTTCGGCAATCCGTTCGACGAGTTCATGGAATTCGTCCAGGCACCTCCAGAAGTGGCGAAGGTGGGCGGCTGCCATTGCATCGTGGAAGAGATCATCTCTGCCGACGCACAGGTGACGCTCGAGGGCTATGTCTGGGAGGGGCGGGTGGTCACCTACGGCCACATCGATTCGGTGCGCGAAAGCCAGTCGCACTCATCGTTCTCGCGCTATGTCTACCCCTCGCAGCTGCCGTCAGGCGTCCTCAAGCGGATGGAGGACGTGATTGCGCGGCTGCTGACCCATGTCGGCTACGACAATGCGCCGTTCAACGCCGAATTCTTCTGGGACGCCGGCAGCGACAGGATCAGCCTGCTGGAGGTGAATACACGCATCTCCAAGTCGCACTGTCCGCTGTTTCAGGACGTCGACGGAGCGAGCCATCAGAAAGTCGCTCTCGACCTCGCGCTCGGCCGCGAGCCTGACTTCCCCGGCCGGAACGGGCAATGGCCGATGGCGGCCAAGTTCATGGTGAGGCTCTTCCAGGACGGTGAAATCACAAGAACACCATCCGCCCCCGAAATCCACCTCATGCAGTCGCGCTACCCCGAGGCGCTCGTCCAGATCCTGGTCAAGCAGGGGCAGCGCCTGTCCCATCTTTCCTTCCAGGACAGCTACAGCTTCGAGATCGCCGACATATTCGTCGGGGGGCGAAGCGACAGCGAGCTGTTGCACAAGCATTCCGACATCATGGAGCTGCTGCATTTCGAAGTCGGACTGACAGCACCGGTGAATGATGAAGTACATTGATGAATTCCCCTACCGGGTCGTGGTCGACGATCACGTCGAAATCGCCATGTCCGACGGCGTTCGCCTGTCGGCGAGAATCTGGCTGCCGGAAGGTGCCCATTCGGCGCCGGTGCCAGCTATCTTCGAGTTCATCCCCTACCGAAAGCGATTCGGCACCGCTCATCGCGACGACATAACCCATGGCTTCATGGCCGGTCACGGCTATGCGTGCGTGCGCGTCGACCTGCGCGGCAGCGGCGAGTCCGAGGGGATTCTGACGGACGAGTATACCGCCCAAGAGCTCGATGACGGCATCCAGGTGATCGAGTGGATTGCCCGCCAGCCATGGTGCGACGGTGCCGTCGGGATGATGGGCATTTCCTGGGGCGGCTTCAACGCACTGCAGATCGCCGCGCTTCGTCCGCCGGCGCTGAAGGCGGTGGTCAGCGCCTCGTCGACCGACGACCGCTACTCGGACGACGTTCACCACATGGGCGGCTGCCTTCTCGGCGACAATCTCTCCTGGGCCTCGGTCATGTTCGCCTATAACAGCCTGCCGCCCGATCCGCTGCTCGTCGGCGACAAATGGCGCGAAATGTGGTTCGAGCGGCTGGAGGCGGGCGGTTTCTGGCTGCCGACATGGCTATCCCACCAGCGGCGTGACGCCTACTGGCGCCACGGCTCGATACGCGAGGATTATGCGGCCGTGCAGTGCCCCGTCATGCTGGTGAGCGGCTGGGCCGACGGCTACACCAATGCCGTCTTTCGGATGCTGGAAGGCCTGGAGGTTCCACGCAAGGCCCTTGTCGGCCCCTGGGCGCACACCTATCCGCATTTCGGACGTCCCGGACCTCCCATCGATTTCCTTTCCGAGATCATGCGCTGGTGGGATCATTGGCTGAAAGGCGAGAAGAACGATGTGATGGACGGGCCGATGCTGCGCGCATGGATGCAGAATTCCGAACTCCCCACCACGCAGTATGAGGAGCGGCCGGGCCACTGGATAGGCGAAGACAAATGGCCATCGCCCCGGATAGAGCCTTACGTGCTGTCGCTGCGTCGCGGCCGCCTGCAGGAAGGAGAAGGTGGCGAGGCATCAGAGCCCGCGAGCGATACGGTGCAGTCGCCACTCTCGCTCGGCCTGTTCGCCGGCAAATGGTGCGCCTACGCCTCCGGCCCCGACCTGGCGCACGATCAGCGCCAGGAGGACGGGGGCGCGCTGGTTTACGACACCGATCCGATGACGGAAACGGTCGAAATCCTCGGTCAGGCGGTGCTCGACCTGGTGGTGAGCACGGACAAGCCTATCGCCATGATCGCGGCTCGGCTCTCGGACGTCTGGCCCGATGGTTCGGCGACCCGCTTCACCTACGGTCTTCTGAATCTGACCCACAATTCAAGCCGGGAGCACCCCTCACCGCTTAAGCCCGGCGAGACGATAAAGGTCCGGCTCCGCCTCAACCACATCGCACAGCAGTTGCCGGCGGGTCACAGATTGCGGCTTTCCCTCTCGACCTCCTACTGGCCGCTCGCGTGGCCGCCACCTGAGCCCGTCATGCTGACCGTGCATTACAGCGAAAGCCGCCTGGAAGTTCCTCTGCGCCCCTCGCGGCCGGAAGACCGCGAACTGCGCGATCTCGGCGCGCCCTGCGGCGCCCGGCCAAACCGTCGCCGCCTGCTTGAGCCCGAGCAACATGAATGGGTGGTCAAGCGGAATCTGGCAAGCGACGAGTCCGTGCTCGAGGTCATCGATGATCGCGGCAAGCATCTGCATGAAGCGAGCGGTCTCGAGGTCGGCAGCAAGGCCGTCGAATACTACCGGGCCTGTGGAAACGATTTCGGCAGCGTCGAGGGCGAGACGGTGTGGGAGCGCAGCCTCGCCCGCGGCCACGACTGGCGCATCCACACGACGACCAGGACGCGTCTGACCTCCACAGTCTCCGATTTCCACATTGAAGGCGACATCGACGCCTACGAAAACGGGCGGCGGGTCTTCTGCCGAACATGGACATCGGTCGTGCCGCGGGATCTTGCCTGAATCGCAAAGGTTAAGCGGGCTTCGACTGATCTATGCCTATCTATCCTGGATGGCCGCCAGGATAAGGCCGCCTTGGCAACGGCACCAACGCCGACACCGGCAAAGCGTGGTCGTAGATCGACCGCAAAAGTGTAGCCTGGATTGCGAAGTGAGGTCGGTTGCAGCCGGGCTCGTTGCTGCAGCGGACGCTCTTGCAGGCAGTGCCAGCCGCGCATCGTAGATCGGCACCCTTGGGCCGGTAGCGGACTGACGACTCTCGGGACGGAATCTCCGAAAGCCGCCATCAAGGCCCGAGATCGTTCCTCCAGCTAGCCGAGTGGATGGAACCCGGACCGCACCGGCCACGTTCCGGTTCCGAAGGGACGGTCGGGAGCCAGAATCATGAGATCTACACACACGATCTCGGCCGCCGCTCTTGCCGCCGCGCTTGTCGTTCCGGCGGCCGCGATGGCCGACAGCGCCTTCACCACCGCCGACGTCAACATGCGGGCCGGTCCCCATGTCGAATTTCCCCGTATCGCCACGCTTCCCGCCGGGGCTGCCATCACGGTCCACGGCTGTACGGACCGCTGGACCTGGTGCGATGCGGACTGGAGAGGCCTTCGCGGCTGGGTCAGCGCGCGCTATCTGGAGGCCGATTACGGCGGACGCCGCGCCTACCTGCCCGATTATAGAGACGTCATCGGACTGCCGACCGTCACCTTCGAGTTCACGACCTATTGGGACCGCTGGTATCGCGACCGGCCGTGGTATCGCGAGCGCAATCGCTGGTACAGCGCGTGGAGGGAGGACGACTGGGACGTGGATGTCGAGGTGAGGTCGCGCTCCTTCGACCCGGTCGATCGGCGCGGCACGGCCAGCATCGGCAGCCCTGCCCCCGATGTGCCACCCGGCATCGCCAAGAAGCGCGGCAATTTCTGTCCTCCAGGTCAAGCCAAGAAGGGCAGATGCTGATTGCCATTGAATGGGGTCGGTCCCGACCAAGGCCGGCACCGCGGTGGCAGCTCGTTCCAACCATGTCGCGACGCTAACCACGCCAGACAATGGGGGCACCTACCGAATAGAGGTCGACACACCGATTTCCCACGGCTGGTATAGCCCGATTGCAGGCCGGGTCACCACGAACATCATCATGCATGACCTGATCCATCCGGGAAATCAGATCATGCCGACATTCTTCGCTTATGCAGCTTTCTGGGGCGTCGACGTCCCGCGCGTGCTTCTCCGTCACGCCGAGATTCGGCGTTGCGGTCGGCGGATAGATCCCTTGTGGATCACGGATCCAGCGAACGAGGTTCTCGCGGCTGTTCGGCAGGACACCGGCGATGTATTTGCGCTCGCTCATACGCCGCAAGAGAAGCCCAGGCGTAGGGTCCGGTCACTCCCTCGACCGTGTGGCAGGCAATGCATCCGTACTGGTGAAGGGCAATTTTGCCCGCCGATGCGTCTCCGGAAAGCTCGCCCTCCCCTTCCGTGCCGGTCGGCGTCGACCGGCACGGTCCGATGCCGGCCAGTTCATAGTATTCGACGGGCGCAATCTTCCGCAGCCTTGCCCATGAACGCTATGCGCGCAGACGCGAGGTTCCGCGCCACGCGCAACAGCGAAGAGGTTCGAACGTCGGCCCCTATGGTTTGGGCGAACTATTGGCGCACATCAGCTATGGCGAGCCAAGAGCCAGCACAGCCAGCTGGCCCTGGGGCTTTTAAGATCATGGCAGCGGCCGAACGGATGGCGCGCCGTCAGCCGATATATTTGGCCCGCTGCTCCGACAGCGCCACGTCATAGAGCCGCTTGTAGTCCGATGCCCGTTTGACGTAGCCGTAATAGCTGTCCATCAGCCTGGCGACAAAGTCGTTCGTGGCGGCGACCTCGTCCATCACCTCGCGGGACGCCTTGCGCAGCGCATCCCATACATCTTCGGGCAGGGTTCCGATCGTCAGGCCTTCGACTTTCCTGAGTGCGTCCAGCCCGTCGAGGTTCATGTTCAGCGCATCAGCCGAAGAGCGGTTCGCCTCCGCTTCCGTCGCCGCGATCACGATCGTCTGAAGATCCTCGGAGAGCGCGTTCCACGCGTCGAGATTGATGCCGTATTCGATGCCGCCATACACGTCGCCGAAGGACGGTGTGTACATGTGCGACATGACCTTCTGCAGGCCGAACGCCTGGTCGAAGGATGGCCCGACCCATTCGGCACCATCGAGCGCGCCGGACTGCAGCGCCGGGAAGATCTCGCCGGGCGGCGTCGATACCGCGTTCATGCCGATCTTGTTGAGCACACTGGCACCGAATCCGGTCACGCGGAAGTTCAGGCCCTGGAGATCAGCGAGCGAATTGATCGGCTTCTTGAACCAGCCGAAGGTCTGAACGCCCGAGCCGCCGCCGATGAAGATCTGCAGGCCGCGGGGATTGGTGAACTCGTCGAGCAACTCCTGCCCGCCGCCGTAATACATCCATGCGTGCATCTCGTCGAAAAGCAGCCCGAAAGGCCCGGAAAAGAAGAAGGCATGCGAGATATCGCGGCCGGCAAACCAGGAACCGGATCCGTGATAGGCCTGCGCGGTGCCGTTCTCGACCGCTTCCTGCGTACCGAAGGGGGGCACGAGTTCGCCGCCTCCATAGACCGTGACGTTGAGTTCGCCGCCCGACATCTTCGTGATCCTGTCGGCCCAGCGCTGCGCGGAAACACCAGGACCGGGCAGGTTCTTGGGCAGGGACGTAACCAGCTTCCAGTCGTGCTTGGCCTGTGCGCGGCTTATCGCTGGCGCTGCGAGGACCGTCGGGACGGCTATAGCGCTTGTCGTCAGAAATTTGCGCCTGTGCATTTTCCTTACTCCCCTTGTTTGTTTTGTTGACGTCACTTGAAGATGACACCCGGAAGCCATGTCGCGAGTGCCGGAAACGCCGCGACCAGCGCCAGTGCCAGCAACTGCAGCAGGATGAAGGGCGCGACCGAGGCATAGATGTCCCGCGTCGTCAGCGAGGCTGGCGCGACGGAACGGAAATAGAAAAGCGCGTAGCCGAAGGGCGGCGTCAGGAAGCTCATCTGAAGGTTCATGCTGATCAGAATGGCGAACCACACCGGGTCGACGCCCGCCGCCATGAGCGGCGGAGCCGCCACTGGGACCACGATGAAGATGATCTCGATGTACTCGATGACGAAGCCGAGTAGGAAAATAACCGCCATGACCGCGAGCACGGCCGTGGCGGTTCCTCCGGGCAGCCCGTTAAGCAGGTCCGCAACCATCTCGTCACCGCCCAGGCCACGAAAGACCAGCGACAGCATCGTGGCGCCCAATACGATCAGCGTCAGCATCGACACCACCGTGGCGGTGCTTGAGGCCACGCCGATCAGATCGCCTTGGCGCAACTCCTGCCAGATCGCCAATGCGACGCCGGCCACCAGAACGACCAGCGACGCCAGCCCCAACGCCATAAGGATTGGCGACGCGTTGGCGCCCCCGAACGCCTTCACCACGACCAGCAGGAAGGCGGCCGGCAGCACGGCCAGGATGACGCGCCGGCGCCAGACCGAAACGGTTTGCCGCTCCATCGCCACCAGAACCAGCGCGCCGGCCGCCCCGAGTGCCGCACTTTCTGTCGGCGTGGCCACCCCGCCGAGGATCGAGCCGAGGACGAGAAGGATCAGCGCGAGCGGCAGCACCAGGGCGTTGATCGTTTCTCCTACCCCCGGCTTGCGTTGCTCGCCTGTTGCCGAAAGCTGGCGGATCGGCGGGCAGGTTTCAGGACGAAGGCGGGAAAGGACGAAAGTATAGAGAAGATAGAGACCGACCAGCACCAGTCCTGGCAGCAGGGCCGCGGCAAATAGGTCGCCGACCGAGACCGGCTCCGGCGCAAAGTCGCCAACGGAGCGCCGCCCGCTCTGATAGGCGGCCGATATCTGGTCCGCCAGGAGGATCAGCAGGATCGATGGCGGGATGATCTGGCCCAGCGAGCCCGAGGCGCAGATCACGCCCGAGGCAAGCCGCGGCGAGTAATTGGCGCTCAGCATGGCCGGAAGCGCAATCAGCCCGAGCATGAAGATCGTCGCGCCGATCACCCCGGTCGAGGCCGCGAGCAGCGCTCCCACCACGATGACGGCATAGGCGAGGCCGCCCTTTTGCTCGCCGAAGAGCGCGCCGGCGGTGAGCATCATGCGCTTGGCGATGTTGGCCTTCTCCAGAAGGCTTCCCATGAGCACGAAAAGCGGGACGGCAACGAAGACAGGATTGGTCAGCAGGCCGAAAGCGCGTGACGGGAAAGCATCGACGAATGCGAGGTCGAAGCTTCCCGTCGTCGCACCCACAACAGCGACCAGAAACGGGGCTCCCAGCAGAACGAAACTGACCGGGACACCGCTCAGAATGCCTCCGAACAAAAGCACACCCAAGAGGATGAGCAGCAGTTCATGTGCCATCATGCCGCTCCGTCAAGTAAGGAGCACGGCGCAGCGCTATGAAAACCGCCACGGCTGCGAGCACGAGGAACACCAGGCTGAGCAGCGCTTTCAGAATGAAATAGCCTGGCAACCCGCCATAGGTCGGCGACGATTCAAGCACCGCCCATGACCTCGCAGTGGTGGCCAGAGAGGTCCAGCCTGCGTAAGCCATCGACGGGGCCAGGACGATCAGAAGTGCAAACCGGTCAAGTCGGTGCCTTCTTTCATCAGCCCACCGGCCGTAAAATATATCGACCCTGACGCTGACGTCGCGGATCAGGACGAACAGAGCGGGCAGCAGGGCCGAAACGAAGAAGCAGTAGACAAGAAGATCGAACGCCCACGGCCAGCCGAGCGAAAAGACGTAGCGCAGCGCGACAACGATGATCTGCGCGAACATGAGCAGCAGTACCACGCAGCCGGCGGCTGTTCTGGCCCCGATTGCTGTTCTGGAGAGCAGATCGATCACGGAGTATCTCCCGGGGCCTGCAATTCCTGCCACCAACCCGACGGGACAGCCCCGAAGGAGACCATTGCTACGTGGGCTGTGGCTCCTTCGAACATGGCTCTAGAACCCCAGAGCCATGCCGTCCTTGCGGGGATCGCTCCCGCCCTCCAGGACGTTGTTCTCAAGGTCGATCCGGATCGCCTGCGCCCCGCCCATGCCTATGGGGGTGCGGATCACCTCATGGCCCATTTCGGCAAGTTTCGCAGCGACGCCGTCGTCAAAGCCCCGTTCCAGCGACAGCTTTCCCGTCATTGAATCGAGGAAGCTGCGCGGGCCGTCGATCGCCTCCTGGATGTCCATGCCGAAGTCGACGAGGTTCGACAGGAAGTGCGCGTGTCCGGTGGCCTGAAATGGCCCGCCCATCACGCCGAAGGGCATGGTGTAGGATCCTGCCTTCTCGGCAAATCCGGGAATAAGCGTATGCAGCGGCCTGCGGCCGCCCTGGAGTTCGTTCACATGGCCGGGTTCCAGGGAGAACCCAGCTCCGCGGTTCTGCAGGCTGATCCCGAAGCGTTTCGAGGCCATTCCCGAACCGAATGGCCAAAAGGTCGAATAGATGAGCGAGACCGCGAGACGGTTTTGATCGACCACGCAGATATAAACCGTATCGCGATGGACGGCCTCCGCCCTTTGATCGATGCTGCGGTTCGCGCGCCGCGGGTCGATCAGGTCCGCCAGGGCGTCGGCCGTCTTGTCGCACAACATATGCCGCACGCGCTCCTCGGAACCGGCCGCATCGCCGATAAACCGGTCGCGCGCATCGTAAGCCAGCCGCGTCGCCTCAGCTTCGAGGTGTACCCGTTCAGCGCCATTGGGATCCAACTTGGAGATGTCAAAGCGCTTCAGGATGTTGGCAAGAAGCAGTGCGGTTGCGCCCTGCCCGTTCGGCGGCAGTTCGATCAGGTCGTGGCCACGATAGCCGACGCGGATCGGCTCCACCTCGTTCGCAGCCGTATTCGCGAAGTCATCCGCAGTGTGGCAGCCTCCCGCCGCGCGCAGAGTGTCGAGCATGTCCTGCATGATCTCGTCGACGTAGAAGGCGTCGCGGCCGTTTCGGGCGATGAGCCGCAGTGCCTCGGCTTGCGCTGGCGAGGCAAAGATGCTGCCGGCGGAATACGGCTCGCCCCCTCGCAGATAATGCTCGCGCCCGGCCCCCTGGAGACGCGGACCGAACTCCGCCCAGTCGATCGCGGACCGGTGGCATACCGGCACGCCATCCTGGGCGTGCCGGATGGCCGGCTGAAGGACCTCGGCGAGATTGAGCCGGCCGAATTTGCGCACGAGCCTGTCGAACGCGTCGACGGCGCCCGGCACTGTAACCGAATGGACGGAATCGAGCGGAACGGCGGTCAGCCCCTGTTCGCGCAGCATCGCGGCATCGAGGGCCATCGGGGAACGACCGGAACCGTTCAGGCCTGACACGACGCCCGTGGTGGGATCGCGCACCATGGCGAAGACATCGCCACCAAGCCCGCACATCATGGGTTCACAGAAGCCCAGCACCACCGCCCCGGCGACTGCCGCGTCAACCGCGTTTCCGCCCTGCTTTAAAATGTCGAGGGCGGCCATCGCCGCAAGCGGGTGGGAGGTAGCGCACATGGCACTCGCCGCAAATGCAACCGACCTGCCGGGACCGCTGTAGTGATGCATTCAAGCGCCCCGCTGCCCTGAACTGTCCGGTGCCGAGCGTGGCGGATTGAGCCGTCCAGCACCTGCCTGGCCGGCCCGGCCGGATCGTGCCCTCGCCCCAGTGTCACCGAGCAGGCGAGCCAGATCGCCGTATGGATGCTGCCCTGCTGGCTCCTCGTCACCGATCGCCGCCAGAGCGTCTTTCGTCTCCTCGAGTATGCCCCTCACGATCACGAAGCTCTGACCGATATGCTCGATCATCAGGCGCTGGGCCGCTTCCGGGTTCCTTTCCAGAACGGCATCCACGATCTGCTCGTGCTGCCCGTGCGGGACGTGCAGTTGAGTGTCGAAATTCGGCAATGTGTAGGGCGCCGAGCTGTACAGTTCGACACGCATTCGCATTTCATTGGCGACGGAACACAGAGCTTCGTTATGCGCGCCTGTGTGCAGAAGCGCGTGAATTCTCGCATCGAGGTCGCGACTGGTAACGCGGTCTCCCTGCTCACTCGCCACACGGGATTGATCGATAAGCAGCTTGAGAGAAATGCGCTCCGCCTGGGTCATTCGCTCAGCCGAGTAGCGGGCGCAAATCGCCTCGATTTCGCCCATGGCCTCGAATGAGCTTTCGAGCTCCGACATGCTCAAAGCCCTGACTCGCGCCGAGCGCCTCGGCCGTATCTCGACGAGGCCCGCGTTTCCCAGCTGTTGGAGCGCTTCGCGAACGGGCGTGCGCGATACGCCGAAGCGCGACGCGAGCGACTGCTCGTCAAGCCGTTCGCCTGGCTTCATTCGACCCGACAATATCAAGTCGGCGATCTCGTTCTTCAGCCGGTTCCCGAGCATTGATCTCCCCTCCGCATACTCTCTCATTCTATTGTACGCAGGGCAAGCATTTTGTATTCAGAATTGGAAACGCGGATGAATTACAGCTAGTTAAACGCCGGGCTCGTTCGCCCCATCGGCGGAAATCGCGGCCGCCGCTTCTGCCCTTTCGCGGCAGAGCGTAGAGATGGCATTGACGGACGGTTCCACCGTTTCGATGCGGCTGAAGGCCGCCCCGACGAGTTCGGCTGGAGAGACTTCCCTTCAGAAGATCAACGACCTCATGCGCCTCACGCCCGCAACTCAGGTCCGGTAAAGTCTGCTGTAGGCATGCGGTGTAGCTCCCGACCGCAATGTCCGCCCTATTCGCCACGGCCGACAGGAGCGTCCCCGAGATAGAGGTGGTGCAGGCGCTCTGGATCACGCGCGAGTGTATCGCAGCCGCCTTCATAAACGACGCCGCCGCGCCTCAGCACATAGGCACGGTCGCCTATGGCAAGCGCGAGACTTGCAAATTGCTCGACCAGCAACACGGCCATGCCTTCGTCTGCAAGACGGCGGACCGCCTTCATCAGCCGGCTCACGATTACGGGAGCCAAGCCGGCCGACATCTCGTCGATCATGAGCACGCGCGGCCTGGCCAGCAGTGCCCGGGCAATGACCAGCATCTGCTGCTCGCCGCCGGATAGCATGCCGGCGGCGATGCCGCTGCGCTGACGCAGTTCCGGAAACAGAGCATAGGCATTTTCCGGACCGGTTTCGGGGTCCATCGAAACCCGCAGATTCTCTTCGGTCGTCAACCGGGCAAACACGGTGCGCCCCTGTTCGATGAGGGCGAGACCGGCCCGGGCGCGATCGCCCGGGCTGGCGCGCGTAAGGTCGGCCCCGTTGAGGACGACGCGGCCCGCCGCCACCGGCGCGATGCCGGCAATGCCCTCCAGCAGGGTGGTCTTCCCGGCGCCGTTGGCGCCCAGCAGCACGCTGATCTGTCCGGCCTCGGCGGTAACGGAGGTCCCGCGCACGACCCCAACCCCCGCCCTGTTCACCACGAGACCGGAAACGTCGAGCAGGCTCATGCCGCGGCCTCCGCTTCGCCGTCGACACCCATATAGGCTTTGCGGACTGCGGGAAGATCCAACACCTCCTGTGGCGGCCCGGAGGCGATCACGCGCCCGAAATCGAGCACGGTGACTGTCGAACAGGCCTGCCGGACGATGTCCATGTCGTGCTCGATAAGAAGCACCGCGGACCCAAACAGCGATGGTATCTCGGCGATGCGCTGTCCAAGCTTGACCGCCTCTGCGTACGATTGCCCAGCGGCGGGCTCGTCAAGCAGGAGAACCTGCGGGCGGGCGGCGATCGCGCCGGCAATGTCCAGCAGCCGGCGCGTGCCGGCATCCACGAAAGCGATGGGGGTCGATGCGGCGGGACACTCAAGCCATGCGAGCAATGCATCGAGTTCGTGGGCGGAGACGCCCCCGGAGGCGAGCTGGACATATTGGCCGACATCGAGTTCAGGCGCGATACGCGTGGTCTGCCAGGTCCGCCGCAGGCCGCGGCGGGCGCGACGCCTCGGCGACAGACCATCGAGCGGTGCGCCGGCAAGCCGCGCCGATCCCTCGTAAGTGGGGAGGAAGCCCGCGACGGCGTCGACCAGAGTGGACTTGCCGGCACCGTTGGGGCCCACCAGCCCGACGACCGTGCGCTGCGGTATCGTGATATCCACCTTGTCGAGCGCAATCACGCTACCATAGCGCACTGTCAGGCTGCTGACATCCAGGGCCGACGCCGACGTTTCGGCGACGGCGGGCTTGGGCAGGCTTGCCTCGTCGAGAAGCGGCGGCGCTTCGACGGCACGCGGAAACAGACGCCGAAACAGGCGCATCAGCGCCTCGGCCATGCTCTCGCCCGTGCTGAGCGCCTGGACAGCGCCCAGGGCGAAGACGACCGCGCCAAGGTCCTGCGGCAAATTGAGCCGGCGCATCAGTTCCGGGAACAACGCGATGAGGACACCACCGGCGATGGAACCATGGACGTAGTGGGCGCCGGTCATGGTAGCCACGGCAAATAGCGCCAGTGACTGCATCATGGAGAAATTGTCTGAAACGAGAGTGCCAAGGTAGCCGGCCAGCAACCCTCCCGATATGCCCGCGATGAAGGCGCTTATCGCGAACGCCGAAAGCTTTGCCCCGGGCACGCTCACGCCAACGGCGGCCGCGGCGCGCTCGGAGTGGCGCACCGCCAGCCAGGCCGCGCCCAGCCGCGTCCGACTGACGACTTCAAGCGCCACAGCGATGACGGCATAAACCACAAGCACGAACAGGAAATAGCCTTCGTCACTGTCGAAGAGGGCCGGACGTGCGACTTGGTTGAAACTCGTCTGGCCCGGAAAGGTGATGGTCGCCAGAACCGTGTCGAAGGCGGCGGCGAAGCCTAGCGTGACAATGGCCAGGTTGATGCCGCGCAGCCGCAGGGCCGGCAGACCGATCGCGACTCCGACCGGGACCGCTGCCAGGCCGCCTATGAGAATCCATACTGGCAGACCGCCCGGAAAGCCGGCGACGTTGAGATAGCCCGTCGTCCATGCCCCGACACCCGCAAACGACATCTGACACAGCGAGATCATGCCGGTCCGCCCCGCGACGATACCGAGACTCTGCAGCGCAATGCCGACGACGAAGACGGCTGTAAGCAGGAAAATCCAATAGGATGACAGCAAGGTCAGCGAGAGCCCGCCGATGGCGGCAACGCTCAGGACAATCGCGAGGCTGGAGCCGAAACTAGCGTGCTTCATCCCAGCGGGCTCCGCGTTGCGACCACAGTAGAACGGCCAGAATGACGATGAAGGGTACGGCGCCGCGATACTGGCTGAAGCGGTCGATGCCGCTGGCAAGTCCCTCGACGATGCCGATCAGCAGGCCACCGAGAAGCGCCGCACGGAAACTGGAAAAGGCTCCGATCAGCGCCGCGGCGAGCGCCGGCACGACCAGCAGGCTCATCGATGCGAAATTCGGTGAACGCTGCGGTGCAATGATGATCAGGGCCACCGTCGTCATGGCGCCGGTGAGCATCCACACCGTGATCGCCAGCCTGCGAACCGGAATGCCCATCAGTTCTGCCGCCATCGGCCGCTCGGACAATGCGCGCAGACGCAGCCCGGTACGCGTCCGCGCCAGGAACGTCTCGGCGGCAAACGTGAAGACGACCGCGAGTATCACGGTCAGAACGCCGGCGTTCGTCACTTCGACACCGGCGAATCGGAACGCCGAGCCCGGTGCGACGGCTGGAAACAGATGCGCGTCCTGGCCGCCAGTGAGCCGCAGACCGACCGCAATCATGCCGACCAGCAGCGCGGCGGTTACGGCTGCTTTGGTGGACGCCGTGGCTCCCGAGAACCAGCGGGTCATCACCACGCCGATCGCCGTGGCTGTGAGCGTGCCGGCCAGGACCCCCAGCACGATCGCGGGGAACTGCGCCATGCCGGCCTCGATGAGTGCCACCATGGCGAACGCGCCCGTGGCCCCGATGGCGGCTCCGGTGAAATTCACGACCGCCACGAGCCTGTAGGTGAAGACGGCGCAGACGCCCAGGATGGCGTAGGCGCCGCCGGCTGAAAGGCCGGCGGTGGCGGCTGTCAGCAATCCATCCATTTCGGCGATCCCCGCTGGAGCGAGATGAGGTCAGGTGTGGTCATACGACCCGAGCGCGCCTTGGGCGCGCCCGGGCAGAAGCCACTCTCAGTTTTGCTGCGGGAGGACCAGCCAGTCCTGGGTCTTCAGCACCCACTCGCCGTCGATGAGCTGCATGACCTTGGTCGCCTGCATCGGCGCGTGCGCGGGAGCGTCGCCAAACACATAGGGACTGCCTGCAATCGGATGGGAGATCGGCTCCATCGTCTTCAGAGCTTCCGTCACGCTCTCGCGCGTCACCGCTCCGTCGATGCCCTTGATGACGTCGATGAGCACATTGGCGGAGAGATAGCCGCCTTGCGAGAAGGCGGTCTTGGGAAGGCCCGCTTCGGTCATCACGGCATCCCAGTTCGCGTTCGCCTCGCTCGCTTCCGTATATGGCTCCCACTCTGTGCCGATGTAGATCGGCTGCTCGGTATCGGCGAGCGCCTTGGCGAGCGCCTCCGTGTAGCCGGGAGCGAGGAACAGCCAGTCAATGCCTTCGATCTTTTGGGCGTCGGCCGTGTTGACCCACTGGACGATACTCGGCTCGATGGCGTTCGTGACGACGGCGTCACAGCCGGCGTCGCGCGACTTGATGAGATAAGGGGTCAGGTCGCCCTGGGCAGGCAATGTCAGATCGACGAAACCGATCTTCTTGCCCGACAGCTTCTCGTAGTTGGCGATCGCCTCCTGGTAGGCCTCCTCGGTGCCGCCAATGATGAGAAAGAAGGCGCAGAGTTTCTCGCTTTCGAGCACGGTGTCGGCGAAATAGCCCATCGCGGTGGTAAGCGTGTATGGCCCGACATTGACCGGCGCGACGCTCGGCGCGTTGAAGCAGAGTGGATCGACACCCAGCCCCTGGACCGACATCACGCCCCTGCGCACATAGGTGCCGGCGTTGACCGCGCAGTCGAGCAGGCTTGCCGAGCCGGCGAGAGCCACGACCCCCTTGTTGTCGATCAGGTCGCGCGCGGCCTGGGCGGCCACGGCCGGATCGCCCTTGTCGTCGGCGATCGTATAGGTGATCTTGCAGCCTTCGATCCCGCCTTCGGCGTTGAGGGCGTCGAATACCGCCTTGGCGCCATTGGGGGCATCGCTGAAATTGACGATACCGGTGATCGTGGCCACCGCACCAACCGGGATGGTACCGTTTTCGCATGTGGGCGCGGCAACGGCCGAACCGGTCGCGGCGGCGGAAGCAAGGCTGGCAAACGCGGCGGCGCCTGCCCAGGCAAGAATGCGTTTCATGCTGTTCCCTTTCGTTCTGGCTGTTCCGTCCTGTTCAGGCAGCAACCCCCTTCAGCCGCTCGGAAGCGACGCCGGCAAATTTCGCCAGCGTGTTTTCGATCGTCTCGCGGGGGATGTTCTTCACGATGAAGACGAGGCGGGTGCGGTGGTCGTCCGACGGCCAGGCATCGAGCTTCTTCGGTGGGTGAAAGACATGCTGAACGCCATGCAAAAGGACGGGCTGATCCGGAGCGCCGGCGATCCGTACCAGTCCCTTCATGCGAAGAAGGTCGGCACCGCGGATCGAGGCGAAATAGTCCAGCCATTGGCGGAACGGCCCCCACTCCACGGGTTCGTCGATGACGAACGCGAACGTGCGAATCCCATCATGCGCGTTGGCGTGGTGACCGTGATGCCCATCACAACCTTCTTCCCCACAGGCGTGAGGATGATGGTGGCGGCCCGTATCCGTGATACGTTTCAGCAAGGAGGCAAGCGAGGCGGCTTCCGCCTTCTCATCACCAACCGGCACGACGAACTCCGTCGGGTCGACCTCACCCGAAACCGACAGGACCGCCGACGGAGCAAGGGCGGCGATATGGTGCTCGACCGCGCTTCGTCCTGCCTCGTCGGTCAGCTCGGTCTTGGTCAACACGACACGATCGGCAACCGCGAGCTGTTTGCGCGCCTCGGCATAAGAATCGAGCGTCGCCGCCCCGTTCACGGCATCGACCGTGGTGACGACACCAGCGATGCGGAACCGCTCGGCCAGTTCCGGTTCGGCCATAAGCGCGTGAAGGATCGGCGCTGGATCGGCAAGGCCCGTGGTCTCGAGGACGACGCGGTCGACAGAGACGTCACCCGCTATCTGGCCGGCCGCCACCTCCTTGAGGGTGACTACCAGGTCGTCGCGGACCGTGCAGCACACGCAACCATTGTCGAGCAGCGCCAGCCGCTCCTGGCTGGTTTCGACCAGCAGATGGTCAAGGCCGATTTCTCCGAACTCGTTGATGATGGCGAGCGTGCCGGACATGTCCGGCTGCGACAGGACACGGTTGAGCAGAGTTGTCTTGCCGCTGCCTAGAAAGCCCGTGAGCACGGTGACCGGAATTGCCGACCCTGTCTCAGCGCGGCGGGACATCGTCATGCCCTCTCAAAGACCGGCCTGCCTTCGAAATAGGTGGCAAGCACTTTCGTCGCGGCGATGTCGTCGGCGGCCGTTTCGAAAATGTTGCGGTCAAGCACGACCATGTCGGCCGACTTGCCGATCTCCAGCGAACCGATCGTGTCGCCGAGTCCTATCGCCCTCGCGGCGTTGATGGTGAAGATTTCAACGGCAGTCGCGACATCAACTGCCTGTTCCGGCCACAACGCAACACCGGGGAACGCGCCGGAAGGGTTCCGCCGCGTGACGAGGCCCTCGATCCCGTTCCACGGATCGGGATTGGGAATGACCGGCCAGTCGGAGCCGCCCGCCAGCAGCGCACCGGCTTCCTTCAGGTCCTTGTTGGGCCAGAAGCGGGTGGCCCGCTCCTCGCCCATCACCTCCTTGTGGCCTTCCAGGAAGGTTGTCGGATACCAGAGCATCGGCGACAAATCCGCCACCACGCCAAGCTCGGCGAAGCGCGGAATGTCGGCGGGTGCGATGTAGCTCGCATGGGCGATGTGGTGCGCGAGCTCTGTCGGCCCGTTGAAGGAGCGCACGACGTCGATTGCATCCAGCGCCTGCGTGACGGCGGCATCGCCCGCGCAGTGTATTTTCACAGAAAGGCCGAGACTTTCGGCCTTGCCCAGCCAACGCACGAGGTCTGGATAGGTAACCATCGTCGCGCCGCGGAAGCAGCAGCCGTGAATCGGATCTTCCAGATAGGGCTCATGGAAGGCCGCCGTGCGCGCGCCGGGAACGCCGTCGAGGAAAACCTTCACATAGGTCGGATGGACGTGCTTGCGGGCAAGGCCCTTTCCCTTGGCGAAGAGTTCGTCGCCGGCAATACCGAACATGAAGGCCGGTTCGACGGCAGGCATGGCGCCGGCAGCCCACGCTGTCAGTTCGCCCGCATCGTCCAACGCAGCAAAAGCGGCGAGCACGTTTTCCATGGCGGCGGCGTCCATAAAGGCGGTGACGCCATAGGAATTGAGCGTCTTCACCGCCTTGGCGACAGCCCGCCGGTCCATCTCGTCCGTATACTTGCCGACGGTCGCCGCCGCCCGCTCCACCAGGCCGGAGGCCGCCTCGATCATGATCCCGGTCAGCTTCCCGTTCTTCGGATCGCGACCGAACGAGCCCATTTCGGGATCGCGCGTGTCTTCGGCAATACCGGCAAGCCGCATCGCCTCGCTATTGACCCAGCGGTTGTGCACTGTCTCGTCACGCAGGAGGACGGGACGGCCGAGGCTCGCCTCATCCAGCGCCTCCAGCGCTTCGGAGGTGTTGAGGACGGTGAACAGATCGGCGCCCCACTGGCTGCCGATAATCCAGCGCCCCGGCTCGGTCTTCTCCGCGGCTTCGCGCACCCGCCCGACTATGTCCCTGAGTCCCAGCGAGCCGGGGAAACGCAGCTCGAAGAGCTCCGTTGCGCCGCCCATCAGAACGTGGTTGTGCACGTCGACGATGCCAGGCATCGCCATACGGCCGCCGAGATCGACTATTTCCGCGCCAGGCTCGGCCAGTTCCCGGACATCGGCCTCGCTGCCCAATCCGACAATGCGCCCATCCCCTGCGGCTACAGCTTCCACCCATCGGCGTTCGCCATCAACCGTGTAGATGCGGCCATTCAGGAAGAGCGTATCGGCCCTCACCGCAGAATTCATAACGTTCCCCTTCGTCGTGGTTCATTATTTGAACCATCGTTCCATTTATAGACTGCAATAGCCCTCTTTCGGAGTCAACGCGATTTCCGCTACTGGATGAGGCTATTCAGCGTGCGACGCTTCGCGGGGGGACACCTGGTCATGCTGCAGCCAGACCCGCATCAAGCCCGGCGCCAATTGCCTGCACCTGTTCGGCGGTCAGGATCAGCGGCGGTGAGAGAATGATGTTCGATCCGGAGACCCGCAGCATCACGCCGGCCTCGTAGGCGGCATCGGCCACCGTCTTCATGACGGCCTTGTCGGCGGCCTTTTTGGTTGCGCGATCCGAGACCAGTTCGATGGCGGCCATCAGACCCTTGTAGCGCACGTCTCCGACGACATCGTGCCTGGCCTTCAGGTCCTCCAGCACGGACGCCAGTTCGACGCCGCGGGCCGCCGCGTTTTCGTCGATCTTGAGCTTCCTCGTCTCGGCTAGCGCGGCGATGCCGGCAGCACAGCCGACCGGATGACCGGAATAGGTATAGCCGTGACCAATCGATCCGAAGCTTGTTTTGTCGGCTTCGAATACCTCGGCGACATGTTCGCCGATCATGGTTGCACCGAGCGGAAAATAGCCCGACGTAATTGCCTTGGCGATGGTCATCATGTCGGGTTTCACGCCGACCGCCCGCGATCCCGACCACGCGCCGGTCCGGCCGAAGCCCGTCACCACCTCGTCCGCGATCAGAAGGATCTCGTGGCGGTCGCAGATCTCTCTCACCAGCGGCATGAAACTTTCATGCGGCACGATCACGCCGCCCGCGCCCAACACCGGCTCCATGATGAAGGCTGCGATGGTATCGGCCCCCTGGAAGGCGATCTCGTCTTCCAAAGCCTTGGCGCACAGCTTCGCCAGCCTCGCGGGATCAGTTTCGTCGAAGGGGTTGCGATAAGTGTAGGGGGCCGGGATATGAAAGACACCCGGCAGCAGCGGCTCGTAATTGCGCCGGAAATTCGCGTTGCCGTTGACCGAGGCGCCGCCGAAATGGGTGCCGTGATAGCCCTTCTTCAGCGCCAGAAACTTGGTGCGGTCGGCCTGTCCCCTGATCTTCCAATACTGCCGCGCGAGCCTCAACGCCGTCTCGACGGAATCGGAACCGCCCGAGGTGAAGAAGGCGCGCGCCATACCTTCCGGCGCGAACCATTCGGTAAGCTCCCAGGCAAGCTCGATGGACGGGCCGGTCGAGGTGCCGCGGAAGCCGGAATAATAGGGCAGTGCGTCAAGCTGCTCCGCGATCGCCTTTTTCACCGGATCACAGCTGTAGCCGAGATTGACGTTCCACAAGCCGCCGACCGCATCGAGTACAGTGCGGCCCTCAAGATCGGTCACATAGGCGCCCTCGCCTTTCATGACGACGCGCGGCGGATTCTCGCGCATCTCGGCTGGGTGTGCCATCGGATGCCAGATCTGCTTGGCATTGTTTGCAGCGAGGAAGTTGGTGTCGCGCATGTCTGCTCCTGTCGGTCATGCTTCCAGGGCGAGACCGAAATGGTCCAGAGCCTGGTTGTAGGATTTTCGTGGTTCCCGGACGTCGAAATGAACCGTGCGCATTCCTGCCGCTGCCGCGCCGTCGACATTGCGCCGCTGGTCGTCGACGAAAACGCAGGCCTCCGCCGGCAGGGCAAGAGCGTCGGCCACGGCGGCGTACGCACGCGGATCCGGCTTCAGAATCCCCGTGTAGGTGGCATCGACGATCGTCTCGAACAGGGAAAGCAGCGGGAGCCGGCTCCGGAACTCCACACCATAAAAAAGATCGAGTTCATTGGAGAGGATGGCCAGCCGCACGCCTGCCGCATGAGCGACGCGGATAGCCTGATCGGCCTCTGGCCGGACAACCGCTTCCGGATCGGCGCCGCGGGCACGCTTCACGAATGTCTCCATCCGATCCCAGTCTTCATCCACCATGCGCCCGACTTCGCGCGTACGCGCCCGCCAGTAGTCGCGCTCGCTGATCTCGTCTGCCTGCATCGCCTGCCAGAGCGGGTCGGTGTCGGGTGCGAAGGGCCCGCGCCAGGTAAGCGAGCCTGCCGCAAGGCCGAGCGCCTTCTCTGTGAGGTCGTGCGTCTCGAACAGGGTGCGTGTCACCACCCCGCCGAAGTCGAGAACGAGAGCCTGCGGCCTGGTCATGCCGTGGTCTGCCGCCCCGCGGCCACGCCGCGCGGAACCACGCCATCGTCGACCCAGGCATCGAAGATCGAAAGCGCCTTCTCCACAAAGGCGAAGCTGTTGATGTGTTCGGGAATCTCGTGAAGCGCGACGTTCTCGGGCACGTTGCGCCGCATCTCGTCGACGAAGGCCGCGAGCGCATCGGGCTCGTGGAGCGGCTCACCCTCCTGATCCCACTGCTGGATACCGCCGGCAGGCAGGATGAAAGCGGTCGGCGCCTCGGCCGCCGCGAGCTTGGCGCCGATGGCACGCGCGATGCCGCGCCGTGCCGCGCCATCGCTGGTAACGGAGGCGAGCAGGCGGTTATGCGCGTGATACGGTCGCTCCGCGAAACGCTCCGGCACCGGCTGCCAAGTCGGGAAGTCCACCATGTCGATCGCTCCGGGCGCCACGATCTGCGGCACGCCGGCACGGCCGGCGTTTTCCAGCCTGTCGGCGCCCGATGTCACGACTGAACCAGACAGATGGTTGGCGAGTTCCTGGAGGCTGAAATCCATGACGGCAGCGAAGCCGCGCTGGGCGGCAATCGCCTCCAGCGCGCGTCCGCCCATGCCTGTCGTGTGGAAGATGACGACCTCATAGCCGCGCCTCTCCAACTCGGGCTTCAGAGCCACCATGTAGGTCAGGCAGCTCTTGCCCAGCGAACTGATACCGACGACCGGACGCTCCAGCTTTGGCTTGAGGCCGACACGAGCAGCCCCGACCACCGCGCCGCAGGCCTGGGAGAGCACCGCCTTGCAGGTCGAGTTCAGCCCGTAGAGCCCTCCGGCCCAAAGGATCATCATCAAATCGGTGGCGATCCGCTCCGGCGGGATCAGGTGGGAGTAGGCGATGGTGGAGACGACGAATTTCGGCACGCCGAGCGGTAGCGCCAGCGCGACGTCGAGAGCCAGGTCTGTTCCCATCGTGCCGCCAAGCGCAATGAAGCCGTCGATTTCACCCTCGTCATGAAGTCTTTTCGTCAGGCTGGCGGCACCTGCCGCCATCAGGGTCATGGCACTGTTTTCATCCCCTGACTCGATGATCGACCGGATCGTCGTATCAGCGGCGGCTGCAACCGCGTGCTTGTCGTATGCCGGCGCGTATGGTGGATCGCCAAGGACGCTGACATCGAGCATGAGCGGTACGCCACCGGCCTCTTCCACCTTTGCCCGCATGAAATCGAGTTCGTCCGCCTTGGTGTCACCGGTCCCGATGACCAGGATCCTTGGGGACTGCCTCACTTTTCCTGCCTCCGCATTCATGCCAGAGCCCTGCCCTTCAGGGCTTTGAAGACCTCGCCGTTGAGCTGCTCGGAGATGCCGCGCGCGGCTGCCGCAACAATCTTGCCGCGCTCACTCACAGCCGACTTGGGAGTGCGTACCAAGGGTGCCGCGATCGCCAAGGTTCCAATCGCGTAACCGTCCGCTCCCAGTATCGCCGCGGCGACGCTGAAGACGCCGTCCTCGTAGCCCTGGTCGCTGACCGAATATCCGCGCTTACGGGCGGCCGCGATCTCCTCCACGACCGATGCCGGATCGGTCATCGTGCGCGATGTGTAGGATTGGAGCGGCATGGCAAGCGCGGATTTCAATAAAGGCTCCCGGACATATGCAAGATATGCGATCCCCGATGCCGTGGAGTGTAACGGCAGATACTCGCCCACATTGACGTTGACCCGGTTTGCACGCGCCGGATGTTCGACATGGACGGTAAGCAACGATCCATGACTGGCTTCCGACAGATGAACGGTTTCAGCCGTCTCGGCGGCCAGTTCGCGGATGAAAGGCAGTGATGTCTGCAGAAACGGGAAACGCGCCTCGCGAATGCGCGCGAGGCGCGTAATCCCAGCGCCGAGTCGATAGCGACGCGTTTCCACATCCTGCTCGACAAAGCCATGTTGGGTCAGCGAGACCAGGAGCCGCCGCGTCGTGGCCTTGTCGAATCCGGACTGGCGCGCGATCTCGCTAAGCCCGAGTTCCGGTTCGTCAACACTGAACAAGTCCAGCAGGGAAATAGCCTTACCGACCGTGCTCAAGCATCCCTCCTCGTTCCTCCAGAACGCCACCGGCAAATTCAGGTTGACAGCAAGCATACCGATTTGCAAGTCTATATTTGAAATATGAGTTCGAATAATGAACCGATTTGGGGAACTGCGGGTTTGCCCCGTGGAACAGGAGGTACAGCATGCAAAAACTGACAGGTGTCCTGCTGACGGGTGCCGCGATGGCTCTCGTGGCCGTCGGCATGGCCAAGGCTGAATACCCGGAAAAGCCGGTCAGCTTCATCGTCCCCTTCCCGCCCGGTGACATGGAAGATGTTCTGACCCGCATGATCGCCGAGGACTTCCAGGCCAAATACGGCCAGGCGGCGGCGGTGGTGAACAAGCCCGGTGGCGGCGGTGGTCCCTTCCCGGGAGCGGTCGAGGTCGCAGCCGCGCCCGCCGACGGCTATACGATCGGTTCTTTCGTTGTCGACGTCCCGGTCATCGGTCCCGATATCGGCATTCCCGAGTTGAGCCCCAATCCGTTCGAGCCGGTCGGGATCTTCCTTACATATCCGTTCGTTATCGCGACCTCGAAGGACTCACCGTATCAGTCGATGCAGGAACTGGCCGAACACGCCAAATCCAACGACGTCGTGCTCGGCCACTTCGGCTCGTTCCTGCTGCCGACGCAGGCGACGCTGGCGCTGGCCAAGAAGATGGGATTCTCCTACGCCTCCGAAGCCGGCTTCGATGCGCTCGATTGCAACACGCTTGCCTCCGGAGACGTCGACGTGATGAACACGACGATGCAGCAGATCCTGCCTTGCCTCGAGGAGGTCACGCTGCTTGCGTCGGTCACCGAGGAGCGGATTTCGACCGCGCCTGATACTCCTACAGTGAGTGAACTGGATCCGGAACTCGACATTTCGCTGTGGAACGGTCTGTTCGTGCACAAGGACACGCCGGCCGATGTTCGCGAAAAGATTGCAGCGGCCGCGAAGGAAACCATGGCAAGCGAGCGGGCGCAGAATTTCGCCAGGGAGACCGGCGCTCAGATCTACTGGAAAGATGCCGAGAAATCCGCCGCGCAGATCAAGGCGGACATCGAAACGGTCGGGGAAGTCGGCGCTATCCTCGAGAATTGAGCATGGAGGCGGTCCGTAATCTGCGGGCCACCTTGCATCATCGAATCTGGTCAGGGCCATCAACGATGTCCGTCGAGCCCGGAGGGCACAGCATCCAGGACCTCAACAAACCGCGTCACCATCGCGCGGAGATCGTCTTCGCTTTCGCCTCTTTCGGCTTCGCGCTCTTTCTCGCCGCCAACATCCCCGCACAGACGGAATGGGCGAAAGGCTTTGACTTTGTCAGGCAGCCTGCCTTCTGGCCGATCGTGGCGATCACCGCCATGACCGGCTTTGGTGCGCTCGAATTGTGGCTCTGCTGGCGGCGCAACCGGCAGGTCAGCGGCGATGGCACGCTGGTCGAGGTTGGCCGGTGGTTTCGGGCGGCCGAATATGTCGTGTGGTTCATGGCCTATGTCTGGCTGGTGCCGCTGGCTGGCTATCTTCCGGCGACACTTGTCTTCACCGCCGCGCTCACGCTGCGGCTGGGCTACCGATCCTGGACGACGATCGGCGCGGCAATGCTGACCGGAGTCGTCACGGTCCTCGTTTTCAAGTCTTTTCTGGGCGTGCGAATTCCTGGCGGGGCCGTCTACGAGTATCTGCCGCCCGCGTTGCGCAACTTCATGATCCTCTATCTCTGACGCGGCCATGGATGTGCTTCTCGCCAGCGTCGACATTCTGCTTCGTCTCGACGTCATTGCCGCGCTTCTGATCGGATCGGCAGGCGGCGTCATCATCGGCGCAATTCCGGGTGTCGGGCCGGCGATCGCAATCGCAATCCTCTTGCCCGTCACCTTCGCGCTGGAGCCGATCGTCGGACTGACGCTGCTTCTGGGCATCTATGGCTCGGCCATGTTCGGCGGTGCAATCCCCGCGGTGCTGATCAACACGCCCGGAACGCCGGTCAATGCGCTCACCACCTATGATGGCTACCCGCTGACACGCAGGGGCGAGGGAGCGCGCGCGCTTTCGCTTGCCTACGGATCCTCATTCTGCGGCGGCGTTTTCTCCGTCATCTGCCTGATGGCCCTGGCGCCATCCCTCGCGAAGGTCGCCCCGCTTTTCGGGTCGCGCGAGATCTTCCTCGCCTGCCTGCTCGGCATGATCCTGGTCGTCATAGCCCATCGCGGGCAGAATATGGCCGCCGGTGCGCTGCTGTCCTTCGGCATATTCCTGCAGACGATCGGTCTGGAGCCGGTACGCTATTCGTCACGCTTCACCTTCGGTCAGACCTGGCTCACCTCCGGCATCGACCTGATCGTGGTGGTACTCGGCCTGTTCGCAATCTCGCAGGCGCTGGTGTTGTTGTCAGGCCGCGATTCCGACAGCGCCGCGCCGAAAGTCGGCAGTGGCTTGTTCCGCGGTCTGCGGGAGGTTTTCCGATTCCCGCGCGTGGTGCTTCCCGCCGCTGGCTTCGGCACGATCATGGGCATCATTCCCGGCGTCGGCGAATTCACCGCACAGTTCCTTTCCTACACGCTGGCGCAGAAGACATCGCCGGCCCCCGAACGCTTCGGCCACGGCGCTCCCGAGGGCGTGATCGCCTCCGAGGCAGCCAATAACGCCGTGCCGGCAGCCGCGATGATCCCGCTTCTCGCGCTCGGTATTCCGGGCGAGGCGCTGACGGCAATGATGCTGTCGGTCTTTTACGTGCACAACGTCATTCCGGGACCGACACTGTTTCGCGATTCAATGGATTTCGTGCTCGCGCTCTATCTGTGCCTGCTGATTCTCAACTTTCTCGCGCTCGCCTTCCTCATGGTCGCCACGAAGCCACTCCTCAAGGTGATCGCCATCCCGAACCGCTTTCTGGGCATGGCGATCCTGACGCTGTCCTTCGTCGGTGTCTATTCGCTGCGCAACTCCGTGACGGACTGTGCCGTCGCGGCTGTTTTCGGAGTGCTCGGCCTGGTGCTCAAGCGTCTCAATCTGCCGGTCGTGCCGATCATCCTTGGCATGGTGCTGGGCCGCATCATGGAGGAGCGCTTCCGCACCTCGCTGCCGCGTATCCAGTCGCCGTTGGACTGGATCGACCGCCCCATCGCCGGCGCCATCTTCGCCGTGATCGTGCTCGTCCTGCTGATCCATATCTGGTCGCTTTTGCGGGCGCGCGGCACACCAAAAGGAACAGAGGCCACATATGCCCGACCAAGCAACAATTGACCGGCTTCGCAGCAAACAGATCGCGCCCCAGCACCTGTTCATCGGCGGTGACCGGCAGGCCGCGGCTGCCGGCGGCACGCTCGACGTGATCTCGCCAATCGACGGCAGCAGGCTTACCACCATTGCCGATGCCGATGCCGGTGACGTGGACCGGGCAGTGAAGTCTGCTCGTGCCGCATTCGATCACGGCGCCTGGTCGCGCGCGGCTCCCTCTGAGCGTAAGAAAGTGATGCACCGCGTTGCCGATCTCATCGAGAAGCCCGCGCTGGAGCTTGCCGTGCTCGGCGTGCGCGACAACGGCACCGAGATCGCAATGGCGCTGAAGGCGGAGCCGGCAAGCGCCGCCGGAACCTTCCGCTACTACGCCGAGGCGATCGACAAGGTCTACGGCGAGATCGCGCCGACGGCGAGGAACGTGCTGGGACTTATCCATCGCGAGCCAGTCGGCGTCGTCGGCGCCATCGTGCCCTGGAATTTTCCGATGATGATCGGTGCCTGGAAGATCGCCCCGGCGCTTGCGGCCGGCAACTCGGTGGTTCTGAAGCCTGCCGAGACTGCCTCGCTCACGCTGCTGCGTCTGGCCGAGCTCTGCGCGGAAGCCGGCCTGCCTGATGGCGTCTTCAACGTCGTCACCGGTCGCGGCGCGGTGGCCGGCGAGGCGCTGGGCATGCATATGGATGTCGACGTGCTGGCCTTCACCGGCTCGGGCGGCGTCGGGCGTCGCCTGCTCGAATACTCCGCGCGGTCGAACCTCAAGCGCGTCTACCTGGAACTCGGCGGCAAATCTCCAAACATCGTCTTCGCCGACGCGCCCGATCTCGATCAGGCGGCCAGGGTCGCCGCCCACGGCATCTTCCGCAATTCCGGCCAGGTCTGCGTTGCCGGCTCACGCCTTCTGGTGGAGCGCCCTATTCACGAGGCTTTTGCCGAAAAGGTCGCGGCCATCGCCGCAAAGATGAAGGTGGGCGACCCGCTGGATCTGGCGACGGAGGCAGGCGCCATCAACAGCGCCGATCAATTGGCCAAGAACCTGTCTTATGTGGAGAAGGCCGTCTCGGAGGGTGCCAGTCTGAAGACCGGCGGCGGCCGCGTCCTGGAGGAAACGGGCGGCTTCTACATGGCCCCGACGGTCTTCGACGCGGTGCTGCCCGAGATGACGCTGGCGCGCGAGGAGGTGTTCGGGCCGGTACTGGCGGTGACACCTTTCGACGAAGAAGCGGACGCCGTCCGCATCGCCAACGCGACGCCCTACGGCCTCGCATCAGCCGTCTGGACCGCCAATCTGTCGCGCGCCCACCGCATGGTCGGGGCCATCAAGGCGGGCGTAGTACACGTCAACACTTATGGCGGCGCGGATGTCACCGTGCCGCTTGGTGGCGTGAAGCAGTCCGGCAATGGCCACGACAAGTCTCTGCATGCCCTCGACAAATATGTCGACCTCAAGACCGCATGGATTTCCCTGTCATGAGCGCCGCCACAGCCTCCGTTTCGCAGACCATCGACCGCCTGATCAACGAGGAACAGGCCCGGTTCAAGGCCACCCATCCGCGCTCGGCGGAGGCATGGGCGCAAGGGCGCAGACATTTCCTCTATGGTGGTCCCTCGCACTGGATGCGCCGCTGGGCCGGTGGCTTTCCCGTTTATGTCGAGGAGGCGCGCGGCTGCCACGTCGTCGACATCGATGGCCACCGCTATGTCGACTTCTGCCTCGGCGATACCGGCGGCATGTGCGGCCATGCGCCGGAAGCTGTGACCCGCGCCGCCGTCCGGCAACTCGAACTCGGCACCACCCACATGATGCCGACGGAAGACAGCCTGTGGATCGGCGAGGAACTCACCCGCCGCTTCGGCCTTCCCTTCTGGACGCTGACCACCTCCGCCACTGACGCCAATCGTGGCGCGATCCGCATCTCGCGCATGATCACCGGACGCGACAAGGTCCTGGTGTTCTCGGGCTGCTATCATGGCGGCATCGATGAGGCGCATGTCGAACTGCACGACGGCCAGATGCGCATGCGCAACATGATCCACCCCAACGGCGTGGATCACGCGCGCGTCTCGAAAGTCGTCGAGTTCAACGACGTCGACGCGCTGGAAGAAGCGCTCGCCGCCGAGGACGTGGCCTGCGTATTGATGGAGCCGATCATGACCAATTTCGGCATGATCCCGGTGGCGGACGGCTTTCACGACGCCGTGCGCCAAGCCACGCGGCGCACCGGCACCGTCCTCATCATGGACGAGACGCATACACTTTCGAGCGGACCGGGCGGCTACACGAAGCTTCACGGGCTCAAACCGGACATTTTCGTCGCCGGAAAGGCGATCGCCGGCGGTATCCCGGCCGGAATCTTCGGCGTCAGCGAGGAGGTCGCAACGCGGCTCTGGAACGAGGTTCCGCATGTCGATCCCCGCGAGCGCCAGTCGGCCCATTTCGGCGTCGGCGGTACGCTGGCCGGCAATGCACTCACCGTCGCCACGATGCGAGCGGTGCTGGCTGAGGTGCTCACTCCCGCGAACTACGACAAGATGATCCGATATGCCGACCGCCTCGGCTCCGCCGCACGCGATGTGATTGCGCGACACAATTTGCCCTGGCATGTCACGCAGATCGGCGCCCGGGTCGAGATCATGTTCTCGCCGACCCCGCCGCGGAACGGGGCCGACGTTGTCGCCACGCGGCGCGGCGACCTCGAGACGCTGTTGCACGCATTCTACATGAACGAAGGCGTGCTCGTGACCCCGTTTCACACCATGCTTTTGATGTGCCCGGCAACGGCCGACGCGGATGTCGACCGGCATACCGAGGTGTTCTCGCGCTTCGCGGCGATGACCATCGATGCCGGAGTGGTTTGAAGCGATGGCGTTCGATCTTTCAAACAGAGTGGCCCTTGTCACCGGTGGCGGACGCGGCATCGGTGCAGCGATCGCCACACGCTTCGCGGAGGCCGGCGCCCGCGTCGTCATCACCAACCGCACGCCGCGGCCGGCGGAGGAATTGGCAGCCTCCCTGAGGGAGTGTGGCTTGAGCGTCGGCGCCGCCGCATGGCGAGGCACAGGCCGCGTCGCGATACGCGAACTGGTCGATACGGTCGCTGCCGAAGAGAGCCGGCTCGATATCCTCGTCCACAACGCCGGCGGCTGTCCCTGGGCGAAAATCGAAGAGCTCGACGAGGCGAAGCTCACCGAAGCCTTGGACATCAACCTGCAAGCCTTTGTGTGGCTGACGCAGGCCGCCGTTCCGCACATGAAGCACAATGGTTTCGGCCGGCTGCTGGTAACCTCTTCGGTTTCGGCACGCGTGGCGATGGGCGGCGGCGCCCACTATTCGGCCGCCAAGGCCGGCGTGAACGCTTTCGTGCGCGGCGCAGCATTCGAGCTCGCCAGGGATGGCATCACTGTCAACGGCGTGGAGCCCGGCTTCATCGCCAAGCCCGGCCGGGGCACGTTGTCGACGCCGGAAAAGCAGGTTGCGATCGGCCGCTATATCCCTGTCGGCCACATGGGCGAGGCCGACGATATCGCCTATGCGATGCTCTACCTCGCCTCGCCGGAAGCGAAGTACACCACCGGCCAGACCATCGTGGTCGACGGTGGTTCAACATTGCCCGAAACAGGTTACGCAGTCGAGGAACGCTGGGGGCTGGCATGACGGGGCGGCTTGACGGCCGGACGGCGCTGATAACGGGCGCGGCCAGCGGAATGGGCTGCGCGACTGCGCAACGTTTTTCCGAAGAAGGCGCGCGTCTGGTGCTGTTTGGTCTGGGTGGCGAAGCACTACACGAAGCAGCGGCGGCAACCGGCGGCATTGCGGTCCACGGTGACGTCACCGAGAGTGACGACATAACACGTGCCATCGAAGCCTGCGCCGGCCATCTCGATATTGTCGTCAACGCCGCTGGCATTATCCTCCTCGACGAACCCGCAACCCTGACCGATGCGATCTGGGAGCGCAGTTTCGCCGTAAACACGACGGGCGCGATGAAGGTCTGCCGCTCGGCTCTCCCGCTGCTGAAGCGGCAGGGCGGCGCCATCGTCAATATTGCCTCGGTGGGCGCGTTCAACGCCAGCCCCGTCAACGCCGCCTATTCCGCCAGCAAGGCGGCACTGGTTTCCTACACGCGCTCGTTAGCCTATGCCCACGGCCCCGACGGCATCCGTGTCAACGCGGTAGCACCCGGCTGGGTACGAACCCCGATGAGCGAATATGAAATGGAAGTGGCCGCGCGGGAGAACGGCACCACGCCGGAAAAGGAGTTCTCCGCCCTGACAGAGCGGATCGCACTGCGGCGCGTGGCAACGCCGGACGAGATAGCGTCATGCTGCCTATTCCTCGCGTCGGACGAAGCATCCTTTGTCACAGGCGCCGTCCTGGTGGCCGACGGCGGCGGGCGGGCGCCCACACACAATAGGGCCGTGTAGCGCCGCCTCCCCGCCGACGCCCGCATGCCATGGCGCATCGGTGGAGACATGAAAGCTTGGCGCGATCAAAACGCTGATAGTTGACATGTTAAGCATCTGTACGCAGAATTGCGCGCTGAGAACCGTCGGCCACGAAAACGAACCAGGGCACACCCTGCGGCGAGCGATATGGGAGGTAGAAATGCGCCTAATTGCCAAAGCAATCCTGGCAGCCTTGGTCTGCTCGGCCGCCGGCCTACCAGCCGTCGCCCAGGCCGAATATCCCGAGCGTCCGGTGGAATTTGTCGTCCCCTGGCCGCCTGGCGACCTCGAGGACGTGTTGACACGCATGATCGCGGAAACCTTCCAGAGCGAATATGGCCAGCCGACGGCGGTGGTGAACAAGCCAGGTGGCGGCGGCGGCCCCTTTCCCGGTGCGGCGGAAGTGGCACAGGCACCCGCGGACGGTCACACCGTAGGCTCGTTTGTCATAAGCGTCCCGATCGTGGGGCCACAGCTGGGAATTCCTGCTCTCAATCCGAACCCGTTCGAGCCGATCGGGATCTTCCTCACCTATCCGTTTGTGATCGTCACTTCGAACGACGCGCCTTACGGCTCAATGCAGGAACTGGCGGACTACGCCAAGAACAACGACGTCACGCTCGGGCATTTCGGCTCGGTGCTTGTCCCGACCAAGGCAACACTCGCACTCGCGAAGAAGATGGACTTCTCGTTTGCGTCGGACGCAGCCTTCGACGCGCTCGACTGCAATACGCTCGCCTCCGGCGACGTGGATGTAATGAACACGACGATCCAGCTCATCATGCCGTGCCTCGACGATCTCAAGGTGCTGGCAACCGTCACCGAGGAACGCATCCCGCTGGTTCCCGACGCGCCAACTATCGCCGAACTCGATCCGGAGTTGAGTGTTGCCCTGTGGAACGGCCTCTTTGTCCATAAGGATACGCCCGCCGAAGCGCGGGAAAAGATCGCGGCAGCGGCACGAAAGACGATCGAAAGCGAGAAGGCGAAGAAGTTCGCCACCGAGACTGGCGCCCAAATCTATTGGAAGGATGCGGCAGCGGCGCAGGAGCAGGTTGTGCGCGACACCGAAACGATCCAGAAGATCAACCAACTTGCCGAGCAGTGACCCCGGACGGCGGCGGCTGAACCGCTGCCATCCGCACCTGCCTCCAAATTATTCGATGACCAGCCGCGTCACAGTCGCGGGTTGGCATCATCGGAACCGTATCGCCCGACGTCCATGACAGTAGAGCGCGAAACATCGGTCCTCATCGTTGGTGCCGGACCCGTGGGTCTAACGCTGGCCATGGACCTTGCTGCCCGAGGGATTGACGTCACGGTGGTGGAAACCCGCCACCGCGGCGACCCGCCCAGCGTCAAGTGCAATCATGTCTCCGCGCGGTCCATGGAGATCTTCCGGCGACTAGGCGTCGCCCGCAAGGTACGCAATGCGGGGCTGCCGGACGATTACCCCAACGATGTCTCCTATCGGACGACCACCACCGGAATAGAGCTGACGCGCATCCCGATCCCCTCACGCAAGGAGCGCTTTATCGCGACGGAGGGACCGGACACGTGGTGGCCCACGCCGGAGCCGCCGCACCGCATCAACCAAATCTATCTCGAGCCGATCCTCTTCGAGCACGCCGAGGCGATGCCGAAGGTTACCATTCTCTGCCGGAATTCGGCCGAAGGCTTCGTCCAGGACACCGACGGCGTCACGACGGTTCTGGTCGACCTTGAGACAGGCCGGGAGCTGACCGTTCGGGCACGCTTCATGGTCGGCTGTGACGGCGGGCGCTCGCGCGTTCGCAAGGCCATCGGAGCCAAGTTTGTCGGCGACGCCGTAGTGCAGCGGGTGCAGTCCACCTACATCCGGGCTCCGGGCCTCATCCCGCTCCTCCAAGCGCCTCCGGCCTGGTCCATGTTTTCGCTCAATCCGCGTCGCAGCGGCAATGTCTATGCAATCGACGGCCAGGAGAAATGGCTCGTTCACAACTACCTGAAAGAGGACGAGGCCGATTTCGAATCCGTCGACCGCGACTGGGCGATCCGCACGATCCTCGGCGTGGGTGCGGATTTCGAGTACGAGGTTCTCGGCAGGGAGGATTGGTACGGCCGCAGACTGGTCGCGGACCGCTTCCGAGACCGCCGTGTCTTCATCTGCGGAGACGCGGCCCACATCTGGGTGCCCTATGCCGGCTACGGCATGAATGCCGGGATCGCCGACGCGGCCAATCTCGCCTGGATGATGGCAGCTCATCTTAACGGCTGGGCACCAGATACGATCCTCGATGCGCACGAGGCCGAACGCCAGCCGATCACGGAGCAGGTCTCGCGATTTGCCATGGACCACGCGCACGCTATGGCGCGCCAGCGCGGCGGCGTGCCCTCCGACATCGAGGACAGCGGACCGCAGGGCGAAAGCCGCCGCCGCGAAATGGGGCGCAAAGCCTACGATCTAAACGTGCAGCAATACTGTTGCGGTGGGCTCAACTTCGGCTACTTCTACGATTGCTCGCCCATCATTGCCTATGATGGGCATGAGCAGCCTGCTTATTCCATGGATCGGTTCGCACAATCGACCGTGCCGGGCTGCCGCACCCCTCATGTCTTCCTTAGGGATGGAACGTCCCTCTACGACCACATGGGTGACGGCTACACGCTGCTGGTCCTCGACCCGTCGCTGGACGTGTCGCCCATCGTCAGGGCAGCGCAGGACAGCCGGATGCCGTTCACGGTGCTTCATCTTGACCGCTCGGAAGCTGGAGATGTCTATGATTGCAAGCTCGTCTTGTCTCGTCCTGACCAGCACATTGCCTGGCGCGGTGACTGCCTCCCCTCGGATCCCCAGGCGCTGGTTGATAAGATCCGGGGGCTGGCTCCTGCCTAAATTCGGTTTTGGCCGCCCGCCACTCTTCCTGTCGAGCCGCTACGAACCGCGGCAAGGCCCAACCCGAAAAAGCCGGTATAGGAACAGGAAGTGTCTTAGATACGACTTGGAACAGTGGTCAGACGAATCGAGAGGCTCGAGCAATGGACGAAGCCGGCAATAGAAACGGCGGTGGAACCGCGGTCTCTTTGGCAAGGGGGCGCGCGCGCCTGCGCGAGTTTTCACGTTCGCTACCGATGTCGCTTCTGAAGGCGCGCGAAGCGGTCATGGGACACTTCCGGCCGGGCTTGCACCATTTCGGCATTACCGAGCAGCAGTGGCGCGTGTTGCGTGCGCTCACTTCCGTCGAGAGCATCGAGGTCATGGCACTCGCCAAGGCGACGTTCCTACTGGCGCCGTCGCTGTCGCGCATCCTGAAGGACCTCGAGGAGCGCGGTCTGATACACCGCCGCACCCCTGAAAACGATATGCGACGCGGCCTGATCTCCATCAGTCGGCAAGGTCGCGAACTCATAGACAAGGCCGGGAGCCATTCTGAGGCGATCTATGCCGAGATCACGCGCCGCTATGGCACGGAAAAGCTGACGCGGTTGCAGGAAATGCTCCGCGAGCTTGAACAGGTACTGGCAGAGCCGATCGACCTGGGCGACCTCCCGTTGCGTCCACAAGAGCCAAGCTCTTCCCTCCGTCGCCTATCGAAAGCCACGGGGGAGGAGTAGCGGCAGCACGCAAAGGTGAACGTTGACAAGCAGCCTCTTGTTATTTAACTCGTTAATTATATAGAGGTGACAATGCCGCATCTGTCCGTGGAATACTCCGCCAATCTCGACGACCGTGCCGATATCGGTACCCTGTGCGAACGGCTTCTTAAGGCTGTCATCGCCACTGATCTGTTCGAGGTGGGGGCTGTCCGGGTACGGGCGATCCGGTGCGAGCACCACGCGATTGCCGATCACAGGGCCGAGAACGCGTTCGTGGACCTCAGTTTCCGTGTTGGGCGGGGCCGATCGCTGACCGAGAAGAAGCGGGCCGGCGAAGCGATTTTCGCTGCTGCACAGGAGGTGTTGGCGCCGCTGTTCGACAGCCCGCATTTCGCGCTGTCGCTGGAAATCCGCGAGATCGACCCGGAGTTGAGCTGGAAGCGCAACGCCATGCACGCCCGGCTACGCAATTCGGAGGATCAGGGAAAGGGGCAACATGTCTAGCTTCAAGGAAAACGTTGCCAAGGCGGAAGGCTATCTCGCACGTTTCCGCGAACAGGGCGTGCTCAACCACATTGGCGGTGAAGCGGTGCCCGCGCTCGATGGCGAAACCTATGAGACCATCTCGCCGGTCGATCTGAAGCCGCTGGCGAATGTCGCCCTCGGCAAGGCGGCAGACATCGACAGCGCCGCAAAAGCGGCAAAGGACGCCTTTCCCGAATGGGCCGCGATGCCCGGCGAGGCACGCAAGAAGCTGCTGCATGGAATCGCCGATGCCATCGAAGCGCGAGCCGAGGAAATCGCCTTCGTCGAGTGCATGGATACCGGTCAGGCACTGAGATTCATGTCCAAGGCGGCATTGCGCGGCGCTGAAAACTTCCGCTTCTTCGCTGACCGCGCGCCGGAGGCTCGTGACGGCAAGGCCCTTCGTGCATCCGGCCAGGTCAACATGACTACGCGCGTGCCCATCGGCCCGGTGGGCGTGATCACGCCCTGGAACACGCCATTCATGCTGTCGACGTGGAAAATCGCGCCGGCGCTGGCCGCCGGCTGCACGGTCGTGCACAAGCCGGCGGAATTCTCGCCGCTGACAGCGCGCCTGCTCGTCGAGATCGCGGAGGAAGCGGGACTTCCGAAAGGCGTGTGGAACCTCGTCAACGGCTTTGGCGAGGACGCCGGCAAGGCGCTGACCGAACACCCCGCAATCAAGGCCATCGGCTTTGTTGGCGAAAGCCGTACCGGCTCGATGATCATGCGGCAGGGGGCGGAAACACTGAAGCGCGTGCATTTCGAACTCGGCGGCAAGAACCCCGTCATCGTCTTCGCCGATGCCGATCTTGAGCGCGCGGCAGACGCCGCCGTCTTCATGATCTACTCACTCAACGGCGAACGCTGCACCTCGTCCTCCCGCCTGCTGGTCGAGGAAGGCATCTACGAGAAATTTACAGCGATGGTCGCCGAGCGCGCCAAACGCATCAAGGTCGGCCACCCGCTCGACCCCGAAACGGTCGTCGGTCCGCTGATCCACCCGACCCATGAAAACAAGGTTCTGGAATATATCGGCATCGGCAAATCCGAGGGCGCGATGGTCGCTGCCGGCGGCAAGAAGTTCGATGGACCGGACGGCGGCTGCTATGTCTCCCCTACCCTTTTCACCGGTGCCAACAACCAGATGCGCATCGCGCAAGAGGAGATCTTCGGTCCGGTGCTGACCGCCATTCCATTCAAGGACGAAGCCCAGGCGCTGTCGCTCGCAAACGACGTCAACTACGGTCTCACCGGCTATCTGTGGACTTCCGATGTCACGCGCGCCTTCCGTTTCACCGATGCCCTGGAGGCGGGAATGATCTGGGTCAACTCCGAAAACATCCGTCACCTTCCGACGCCGTTCGGAGGTGTGAAGGCATCGGGAATCGGTCGCGACGGCGGCGACTGGTCGTTCGATTTCTACATGGAAACCAAGAACGTTGCCTTTGCCTCGACGCCCCATGCCATCCCGAAACTGGGCTGACGTAACTCCCGGGAGAAAGACCTTATGCCCGTGCCGCAACCCGATCTTTATCCGCCGTTCAACATTGTTCGGCTGTCCCATGTCGAGTTCGGGGTCACCGATCTGGCAAGGTCGCGCGCCTTCTATGCGGATGTTCTCGGGCTGCAGGTGACGCACGAGGAGGCGGATTGCATCACCCTGCGCGCCATGGAAGAGCGCGGGCATCATTGCATCCTGCTCCGCCGCGCGGCCGAAGCATCCGCCAAGGCGCTCTCGTTCAAGCTCTATGACGAGCCCGATCTGGACAAGGCGCATGATTGGTTCAAGTCACAAGGAATGCCCGTGGAGTGGGTGGAGCGTCGCTGGCAGGGCCGGACGCTGCGAACGGCCGATCCGCACGGCATCCCGCTTGAGTTCTATGTGAAGATGGAGCGACTTGCGCCCATCCATCAGAAATACGCGCTATACAAGGGCGTAAAACCGCTGCGCATCGACCATTTCAACTGCTTCTCGCCCAATGTCGACGAGTCCGTGGCCTTCTACAATTCCATCGGCTTCCGCGTCACCGAATACACCGAAGATGAGGAGACCAAGAAACTCTGGGCGGCGTGGATGCATCGCAAGGGCGGCGTGCACGACATGGCCTTCACCAACGGCACCGGGCCCCGGCTGCATCACACAGCTTTCTGGGTACCCAGTCCGCTCAACGTCATCGACCTTCTCGATCTCATGTCGACTACCGGCTGGCTCGCCAATATCGAGCGCGGCCCGGGACGCCACGGCATCTCCAACGCTTTCTTTCTTTATGTCCGCGATCCCGACGGCCACCGCATAGAGATTTATTGTTCGGACTATCAGACCGTCGATCCCGACCACGAGCCGATCAAGTGGGACCTGAAGGACCCGCAGCGCCAGACGCTCTGGGGCGCGCCCGCGCCACGCTCGTGGTTCGAGGAGGGGTCGATTTTCGAAGGTGTCACACCGCGCGCAGCCGATCTGAAAGCGCAGCCCATCGTAGCGCCCTGACCGGGAGGCCAATCATGCAGCTCGAGGACAAGAGCCTGGCGGGCGTCAATACCCGGTTCATCTCGCCAGCCGAAGCCCCGTTCGGTGGCGTCAAGCTCCCCGGCCTGGGCCGTGAAGGCCCGCGCTACGGCATCGCGGAGTTCGTCGAGATCAAACACGTTTGCCCTGGAGGTATCTCCACGTGACCGACATGGATTGGACCGAATTCGCCCGCTGGGGCGCCAGGATCTCCCAGTGGGGCGCGGACTATCACCAGACGCTTCGCGACCGCCCGGTCCGCTCCACCACGCAGCCAGGCGCCATCGCCGCCGCCCTCCCCGCCACACCCCCAGAAGCCGGCGAGGGCATGGAAGCGATCTTTTCCGATTTCGAACGCATCGTGATGCCAGGCATGACGCATTGGCAGCACCCGCGCTTTTTCGCCTATTTTCCGGCCAATGCCGCTCCGGCCTCCATGCTTGCCGAGTTTCTGGCCACCACCGTGGCGGCGCAATGCATGTTGTGGCAGACCTCGCCCGCTGCGACCGAAGTCGAGACGGTGATGCTGGACTGGCTGCGGCAATCGATCGGCCTGCCCGAGGGATTCCGGGGCGTCATCCAGGACAGCGCCTCCTCGGCCACACTGGCCGCTGTCCTCGTCATGCGCGAACGCGCGCTTGCCTGGGCGGGCAATCGCGACGGCCTCAGCGGCCAGCCGCGTCTTCGCATCTACTGTTCCGAGGAAGTCCATACCTCGGTCGACCGTGCTGTTTGGATCGCCGGAATCGGCGCCGAAAACCTGGTGCGCATCCCGACGCAGGGCCAGCTCCGTTCGATGGATGCGCGAGCGCTGGCCGCCGCTATCGATGCGGACTTGGCCGCCGGATACCGACCCGCGGGCGTGATCGCCTGCACCGGTGGAACCGGAACTGGCGCCTGCGACGATCTTTCCGTCGTGATCGCGGTCGCCCAGGCGCACGGCCTTTACTCCCATGTCGATGCCGCCTGGGCCGGCGCGGCCATGATCTGCCCGGAATTCCGGACCCTCTGGAAAGGGGTCGAGCACGCGGATTCCGTCGTGTTCAATCCCCACAAATGGCTGGGCGCGCAATTCGACTGCTCCGCACATTTCCTGCGCGATCCCGACGCGCTCGTGCGTACCCTGGCCATCCGGCCCGAATATCTCAAAACCCACGGCGCGGACGGGATCATCAACTATTCCGAATGGTCTATTCCTCTGGGACGTCGCTTCCGGGCACTGAAGATATGGTTCCTGATCCGCCACTACGGCCTCGAAGGCTTGCGGACACGATTGCGCAATCACGTACAGTGGTCCGGAGATCTGGCCGAACGGCTGCGGACCAACCCTCGTTTCGAGATCGTGACGGAACCCGTGCTCTCTCTCTTCACCTTCCGCCTGAAGGGAGCGGACGATGCGGCGCAGATCGATTTTGTGAACCGCGTCAATGAAGACGGCCGTATCTATCTGACCCAGACCCGCGTCGCCTCAGGCATAGCGATCCGCTTCCAGGTGGGTCAGTTCAACGCGACTGAGGAGGATGTGAGGTTTGCCCATGAGGTGATCTCCGAGATAGCCGGAGAAATGACTTGAAGCTCGCGACCTTCACCGCCGAGGATCAGCACTTCTGGGGCGCCGCCACACCGGAGGGAATGATCGCCCTCTCCCCCGACTTTCCGCAGTGGCCCAGCCTGCGCGACGTGATCGCGGCAGGCGCCATCGAGCAGGTGGTTGCCGCAGCGCGAGAGAGCGCGGCAACCCATCCAGAGGGCAGCTTCGCGTGGAATATCCCGATTCCCGATCCCGAAAAGATCATCTGTGTCGGCGTCAATTTCCCCGACCGCAATGCCGAATACAGGGACGGCCAGGACGCGCCGCCCAACATGTCGCTGTTTCCGCGCTTTCCCCGCTCGTTTACGGGCCACGATCAGCCGCTTGTCCGCCCGCCTGAAAGCCACCAGCTCGACTATGAGGGGGAAATTGCCATCGTCATCGGCAAGGGCGGCCGTCGCATTCCCGAAGCGGAGGCGCTCTCGCATATCGCCGCGCTCACCGTGTGCAATGAAGGTACGGTCCGCGACTGGGTGCGGCACGCCAAGTTCAACGTTACGCAGGGCAAGAACTGGGACAATTCGGGCGCGATGGGCCCCTGGCTAGTACCCTTCACCGATCCGGACCAGATCGTTGACATTAAGCTCACAACGCGCGTCAACGGCGAAGTCCGTCAGGAGGATCGCACCGGCAGGATGCTCTTTCCGGTGGCACGCCAGATCGCCTACATCTCCACCTTCACCACGCTGGTTCCGGGCGACATCATCGTCACCGGCACGCCGACCGGCGCCGGGGCCCGCTTCGATCCGCCGATCTGGCTCAAGCCGGGCGATGTCGTCGAAATCGAGGCCGAAGGGATCGGCGTTTTGCGCAACACCGTTGCGGACGAGGTGTTGTGATGCTTGGTCCAACGGACATCGACGCCGCAGCCAATGCCCTGCTTCAAGCCGAAGAGACCCGGAAACAGATCGGCCTCCTGTCGCTCCAGCACCCCGGCATGACCATGGACGACGCCTATTCCGTCCAGTCCGCATTGGTCAAACGCAAGCTGGAAGCAGGCCGCAAGGTGATTGGCTGGAAGATCGGACTGACCTCTAAGGCGATGCAGTATGCGCTCAACATCGACACCCCCGATTCCGGCGTGCTGTTCGATGACATGGTGTTCGAGGACGGTGCGACAATTCCCGCCGACCGGTTCATCCAGCCGAGAGTGGAGGCAGAGGTTGCCTTTGTGATGAAGGCGCCCCTGCGTGGCCCCGGCGTCACTCCCGACGACGTGCTCGCCGCGACCGAATATGCGATCCCGGCACTCGAGATTCTCGATACGCGCATCCGGCGCGTCGATCCGGAGACGAAGCGGGCGCGCAACATCTGCGACACGATCGCCGACAATGCGGCCAATGCCGGCATCGTGACGGGCGGACAGCACATCGATCCCACAAAAACCGATCTGCGCTGGATCGGAGCAATCGTCTCACGCAACGGCGAGGTGGAAGAGACCGGCCTGGGCGCCGGCGTGATGAACGATCCGGCGCTCGGCATCGCCTGGCTGGCAAACCGGCTGGCGGAATATGGCGACGAAGGGATCGAAGCCGGGCAGATCGTCCTTGCCGGCTCCTTCATCCGTCCCATCGAGGCCCAAAGCGGCAGCACCATCCACGCCGATTTCGGGCCGCACGGCTCAGTCAACCTGCATTTCGCATAGGATGCTCACGCTAGGCTGAATCGACATTCATCGCATCACACATCAACACGCAGACGAATCTTGAATGTCGATCCTCGAGACGGGGCGGCGGAGCGGTAACGCGGCGGCGAAAACCGGTTCCGCTGATCGGCATCATGCAGGGCACGGAGGCGTGGTAGGCGACCTTCGTCGGACGCAGCTTCCTAGCAGCGGGGACCGCTGCCGCCACGGTCCCCTTCTCGGCGGGAACAACGCCGCGCCAAATCGGTTGACATGGGCAGTATCTCTTTTGGCGCAGTGACCGGCAGTGACAGCCGCAGAACCAGACCATGAATGGCTCGAGCGGTTCGGTATCGTCGGTTTCGACGGCGGTCCGATCCGGACCGACGTGGCGCGCCGCTTGCTTCAGTCCTTGCGGTTGGACCAAGCAGGCGCTGCCGATGCGCCGACCCGCCCGTCGACCCTCGGCTTCTCGGGTACGCAAGGATGCTTCGTCCCTGAATGGCTTCGCTATGGCAAGGCATGGGGCATCACGACCCAGCTTTACGAGCTTCGCTCCAGGCGCTCTTGCGGGATAGGGGATTTCGACGACTTGCGTCTGCTCTGCACCATCGCCGCCCGCGCAGGTGCGGATTTCGTCGGCGTGACGCCGCTGCACGCGAACTTCCTCGCCGCCCCCCAGCGGTGCAGCCCTTTTTCGCCCTCCAACCGCCGCTTTCTCAACCCGCTCTACATCGCCCTTCATCGGCTGCGTGGCTATGGCCAGCCCACCGAGATCGATCCGCTGACGCATCAGGAACTGGCCACATCGCCCTTGGTCGACTACGCCAAGGTCGCCGGAGCCAAGCTGCCGGTCCTGCGCCGGTTGTGGCGGCATTGGTTAAACGATCCGGCTGCGGAACAGGAGCGCGCCTGGTTCGAGATCTTTCGTAAGAAGGAGGGCCAGCCGCTCCACCACCACGCTCTGTTCGAGGTGCTGTCGGCGGAAATGGCTGCAGCCGGCCACGGCGCCGGATGGACCGGCTGGCCCGAACGCTACCGCGACCCGGGCTCGTTCGATGTCGCGGCGATGGAACAGGAACACCGTGACGACATCGACTTCCATTGCTGGCTGCAGTGGGTGGCGGTCCGCCAGCTCGAATCCGCCGCGACCGCCGCTCGGGATGCGGGCATGCGGATCGGACTCTATCTGGACTTGGCTGTGGGAGAGGCGCCCGACGGCTCGGCCGTGTGGAGCGAGCGCAGCAGCTACGTCGATGGTGCCACAATCGGCGCGCCACCAGACTATTTCAGTGCTGAGGGCCAGGATTGGGGCCTGAAGGTGGTGACGCCGCAGGCCATAGAGGCTGGAGACGGAGCACCCTTCCGCCAGATGATCGAACATGGCGCGCGCGGTGGCGGGGCACTCAGGCTGGATCACGTCATGGCTCTGTGGCAGGTCTTTGTTATCCCGACGGGACTCTCCCCTCGGGACGGCGCATATGTGCGCTATCCGATCGACAAGCTGCTGCAGATCCTGGCTTCTGCCTCGCGTGACGCCCGCTTCGTGGTCATCGGTGAGGATCTGGGGCATGTGCCGGATGGATTTCGCGAGGTGATGGCACGCGCCGGCGTGCTGTCCTACCGCATCCTCTACTTCGAGAAGGCGCCGGAGGGCGGCTTTCTTCCAGCACCCGGCTACCCGCGGCTTTCGATCGCCTGCGTATCCACCCATGATCTTCCTACGCTGGCGGGCTGGTGGCAAGGCGACGACATCAGGCTGCGGCTGAATCACAACCTGATCACCGAGGAGATGGCACAAGCGCAGACAAAGGAACGGGCTGACGAGCGTAGGAATCTGCTCGATGCGCTTTCCGGCGACGCAGGCGAGACGGTGCGGCAGCGTTCGCCCGATGACGAACTTCCGGTGGAACTGGCGGCGGGGGTTTACCGATTCCTGGCCCGGTCGGAGGCCATGCTGGTTGGCGTACGACTTGCCGATCTCGTAGGGGAAACTCTGCCGACGAACCTGCCGGGGACGATCGACAGCCATCCGAACTGGAGACGCCGTTGCCGCGTCCTGCTGGAGCGTCTCGAGGAGACACCACATTTTGCGGCGATCACGCGCGCGGTCGCGGACGCCAGGCCGAGATGATGACCGTTCCCACCGCGACCTACAGGCTGCAGTTCCGGAACGGCATGACCTTCGAGTCGGCTCTGGCGCTCGTGCCCTACTGGCGCGATCTCGGCATCAGCCACCTCTATGCTTCACCTGTTTTCACGGCAGTTGCGGGTTCGACGCACGGCTACGATGTCATCGACTACAACGAGATCGAACCAGTGCTGGGCGGACGGTCGGCGTTCGAGAAGCTCTGCCGCGCGCTGCGCTCGGCCGGCATGGGTGTCATTCTCGACATCGTGCCCAACCACATGGCGGCATCGTTGGAGAACCCGTGGTGGCGTGATGTCCTCCAATGGGGATGCGAGAGCCGCTATGCCGGCCATTTTGACATCGACTGGAACCGACCCCTGACCCTTCCCGTGCTCGGCGGTAGCTTCGACGAGGCGCTTCAGGCAGGGGAAATTTCGATTGTCGCCGATGACCGGAGCGGGACGCTCGCGCTGGCCTATTTCGAGCATCGTTTCCCGCTTCATCCCCGAAGCTGGGAGTGGGTGCTGGCGGACCTGCCGGGCGAGGATGAAGGCGCTCGCCGGCTGGCCGGGCTGGCGCGCGAGGCCACCCCGGCTCAGGCCCCTGCCCTACAGGAGGCGCTACGGTCCCTCTTCGCGTCCCGATCCTCGAGCCGGCTCGACGAGAGGCTTGCCGCGCGTTCGGGCGACACCGACTTCATCAGTTTGATCCACGAGCGCCAGCCCTGGAGGCTACGCTTCTGGAAGGATGCGAGCAAAGATCTCAGCTATCGCCGCTTCTTCGAGATTACCGGCCTGGTCGGACTCGCGGTCGAGAAGGAGAACGTTTTCGACGATGCACATTGCCTTGCACTTGATCTGCTGCGGGAAGGACTGATCGAGGGGCTGCGCGTGGATCATGTGGACGGCATGGCCGATCCCGGCGGCTATCTGCGCCGGCTGCGCGAGAAGGCGGGCGACGAGGCCTATGTCGTGGTTGAGAAGATATTGGGCCCCGGCGAGCAGCTGCCGCCGGACTGGCCGGTGGCCGGTACGACCGGCTATGAATATATCGAGGCCGCTGCCGATCTTCTGGTCGATGCGCAGGGGCTGCAGCAGATGTCGCGCGCATATGAGAACGCCACCGGCAGCGCCTCGACGCAAACGCAGCGTCGTCAGTCGAAGCTGCAGATCATCACGCGCAACTTCCAGGGCGAACTTGAGCAGCTTGTTGCATTGTTCGCCGGACTGCCTGGGGCAGCCTCGCCCGGCCAACTGCGAAACGCGATTGTTCAGTTGCTCGCCTCACTGCCGGTCTACCGCACCTATGGGTGGACAGGGTCGCTGGGTGATGCGGACCGCGCGGTCATCCTGAAGGCGCGGAAGACGGCGGCTGAAGCCGATCCCTCGCTTTCGCTTCAAGCACTGGATTTCGTTGTGAACCTGCTTGTCTCCGGCGGTGAGGCCAACGCCACCGTCACCATTGCCCGCACGCGCTTTCAGCAGCTCAGCGGTCCGGCCATGGCCAAGGGTGTCGAGGACACGCTCTTCTATCGCGATCATCGCTTTCTCGCCCTCAATGAAGTTGGCGGCGAACCCGATCGTGGCGACCTGTCCCTGGAGCGGTTTCACGCAGCGATGGAGGAACGGGCCAATCGCGTGCCGCATGCCCTCACCGCTACGGCGACGCATGACACGAAGCGAGGCGAGGACGCACGCGCTCGGCTTTACGTTCTGTCACAGATGCCGGACCGCTGGGCGGACCTGGTCGAACGCTGGCGACGGTTGCATCGCGATCACGTGTCCGAACTGGCGGGAGGCGCCGCGCCGGAGCCAGCGGTGGAATGGATGATCTATCAGGCGCTGCTGGGTGTTTGGTCGGAGCACGTCGAGGCGCTCGAAGATATCCGGCAACGGTTCGCGGCGTATGTCGAAAAGGTTCTTCGCGAGGCCAAGTTACGCACGAGCTGGACTGAAATCGACAGCGCCTACGAGAACGCGGTCCAGGCTTACGTCTCGCAGCTTCTGAACTCCAGGAACGAAGGTTTCCTCGCCGAATTTTCAGCTGTGGCAGCCCCAATTATCCAGGCCGGCTGGCTGAACAGTCTGACGCAGACGCTCGTGAAGCTGACGGCACCGGGCGTGCCGGACATTTATCAGGGAACGGAGGGAGAAGATTTCAGCCTGGTCGATCCGGACAACCGGCGGCCCGTCGATTGGGACCGGCTGCGGCGCACTCTGAGGGACGGCGTGCCGCGATACCCGGACGCGGCCTTCAAGCAGTTCATGATCAAACGGGTGCTCTCGTGCCGGCGGGCCCATCCGAACCTGTTCAGCGACGGCGACTACCGCCCGCTGCGTGTAAGTGGCAGTGCGAGCCGCCACCTCGTCGCGTTCAGCCGCCGTCATGGCGAAGAGATGCTCATCGTTTTCGCTCCGAGGCTTCCCTTGGAGCGACTGTCCAGAAATGGCGAACTGGAACAGGCCATGTGGCGAGATCTGGCGTTCCAGGTGCCCGATGACGCAGCCAGTATGCGCTGGCGGGAGGTGATTGGTGCCAAACGGACCGGGGCAGATCTTTCGCGGTCGGTTGCTAGCCTGCTGAGCAAAGCTCCCTACGCGCTGCTGATGGGCTCGCCGAAACGATGAGTGCGATCCACTATTTCAGGCGATAGGCCCAATAGTCGAACAAGCATGCGGGCATGCTGCTGGGCCGGGACGGCTGGGTGGATTTCTTGAGATCTTTCATCAGTTCCCGCGACCGGGTAGTTGCGATGGCGGCATGCACATCTACCGGAACAGGATCAGTCGGTTGCGAGGCCGGGCGAGAACTGCCTGTTGCGGCTTCGTGCAGATCCTGACCCATGGCGTCCTCCCAGGCAACGGTGGATAACAGGTGGCGGCGCACAAGGTTCCGACGTCGGCTCCAATTTTCGTTCGGCCTGTGAGGACGGCATCTCGCAACGGAACTTTCCTGCTCTGCATGGGTTCGTCTCCCGAACGGGAGAGATGCATGGGAAGATCCGCGGCGGCAGTGCGTAGAGGGAGCGCGGCGCCGGTGCGGCCGGATGATCGTCTCCTGCATCTCGCGGAGAGTCGCCTTGCCATTGAAGGAATCTCTCCCGAGATCGACGGGGGCCGGTTTCCGGCAAAGGCGGTTCAAGGCGAGCCCTTCACCATCGAGGCAGACATTTTCGGCGATGGCCACGATGTCATCGTCGCGGCCCTGCGTTGGCGGCGCGTCGGTGAGGGTGAATGGCAGGAGGTGGAGCTTGACCCTGCCGCCAATGACCGCTGGGTGGGCGCCGTCGGGTTCAACGACATCGGTCTGCACGAATACACGTTCTGTGCCTGGCGCGACCTCTTTGCCACCTGGCAGAAGGACACCGCCAAGAAGGTGGCGGCGGGCCAGCCGGTGTCGCTCGAACTGGTCGAAGGCGAGCAGCTCATCCGAAAGGCCAGAGAAGCCTCGAAAGACCAGCATTTGAAGGCGCTGAAAGCGCTTGAACGAAAAGTCACGGCGGCCAGACGTGAGGGTGAGGCCGCCTGCCTGGACCTGCTCCTGTCTTCGGAGACCGCCGCGTTGATGCGCAGGATGGGGCCGCGAACCAATCTTTCCCACTACTCCAAGGTGCTGAATGTCTGGGTCGACCGGCCCTTGGCCGCGTTCGGCGCCTGGTATGAGCTCATGCCGCGCTCGCAGGGTGCGCCCGACAAGCACGGCACGTTTGCCGACGTGATCGAACGCCTGCCTTATGTGCGCGATCTCGGTTTCGACATCCTGTATTTTCCCCCGATCCACCCCATTGGCCGCACTAACCGCAAGGGCCGCAACAACAGCCTGACGCCCGGACCAGACGACCCGGGCAGTCCTTATGCCATCGGTTCAAATGAGGGTGGACACGACGCGATCCACCCGGAACTCGGCACGCTTGATGATTTTCGTCGGCTGGTGGCGGCGGCGAAGGAGCACGGCCTGGAAATCGCACTCGATTTCGCCATCCAGTGCTCACCGGACCACCCTTGGATCAAAGAGCACCCGGAATGGTTCGACTGGCGGCCGGACGGCACCATAAAGTTCGCGGAAAACCCGCCGAAAAAATACGAGGACATAGTCAACGTTCACTTCTATCGGGATGCCATACCGGGTCTCTGGTTCGCGCTCCGCGACATCGTCCTGTTCTGGGTCGATCAGGGTGTTTCGATCTTCCGCGTCGACAATCCGCATACCAAGCCGTTCCCGTTCTGGGAGTGGATGATTTCCGAAGTGCAGGCGCGGCATCCTGAAACTGTTTTTCTGTCGGAAGCCTTCACGCGGCCAAAGGTCATGAAGCGGCTTGCAAAGGTGGGCTTCACCCAATCCTACAGCTACTTCACCTGGCGCAACACCAAGCAGGAATTGATCGAATATCTGACGGAACTCACACAGGAGGAGTGCCGCCATTACATGCGGCCCAACTTCTTTGCCAATACGCCGGATATCAACCCGCTTTACCTGCAGCAGAGCGGTCGGCCCGGGTTCCGCTCGCGGCTGGTGCTCGCGGCCACGCTGGTCGGCAGCTACGGCATCTATAACGGGTACGAGATCTGCGAGGCCGCCGCCGTCCCCGGCAAGGAGGAGTATCTCGATTCCGAGAAATATCAGCTGCGCAGCTGGGACATGGACCAGCCCGGCAACATCCAGGCGGACATCCGACTGATCAACCGCCTGCGGCGCGAGCATCCGGCGCTGAGCGCCTTCGACTCCCTCACGTTTCACAATGCCTGGAACGATCAGGTCCTCTATTACTCGAAGAGCGATCGGGAAGCACAGGATTTCCTGCTCTTCCACGTCAACCTCGATCCGCGCGGCGCGCAGGAGTTCCAGTTCGAGGTCCCGCTCTGGGAGTTTGATCTGCCGGACGACGCCTCGATCGAGGTGCAGGATCTCGTGCACGGCAACCGCTTCACCTGGCACGGCAAGACGCACACGCTCCGGCTCGATCCGCACGAGCGGCCTTATGCCATCTGGCGCCTGATTCCGCCGGGAGCGCCCCGATGAAGCCGCACGCCCCCCGCCAGGACGGCGTCATCGATCGCAACCAGCCGGACTGGTACAAGGACGCGATCATCTACCAGCTCCACGTCAAGGCTTTTCAGGACGCGAACGGCGATGGCACAGGCGATTTCGCCGGCCTCATGCAGCGCCTCGACTACGTTCAGGAACTGGGTGTCACGGCAATCTGGCTCCTGCCCTTCTACCCGTCCCCGCTGCGAGACGACGGCTACGACATCGCCGAATACAAGTCGATCAACCCGGCGTACGGCCAGATGCGGGATTTCCGCGCATTTGTGGCCGAGGCACATCGGCGTGGCCTGCGCGTGATCACCGAGCTTGTGATCAACCACACCTCGGATCAGCACGTTTGGTTCCAACGCGCACGAAGGGCAAAACCCGGTTCCTCAGCGCGCGATTTCTACGTCTGGAGCGATACCGACACCAAGTTCCCTGAAACCCGCATCATCTTCCTCGATACGGAAACGTCGAACTGGACATGGGACCCGGAGGCCGGGGCGTTTTTCTGGCACCGCTTCTACTCGCATCAGCCCGACCTCAACTTCGACAATCCCCGCGTGCTGCAGGAAGTGCTCAAGGTGATGCGCTTCTGGCTCGACATGGGCGTCGACGGGCTGCGGCTCGATGCGATCCCCTACCTCGTCGAACGCGAGGGCACCAACAACGAGAACCTGCCCGAGACGCACGTTATCCTGAAGAAGATAAGGGCCGCGCTCGATGAGCGTTACTCGGACCGCATGCTGCTTGCGGAGGCTAACCAGTGGCCGGAGGACACGCGGCCCTATTTCGGCGAGGGTGACGAGTGTCACATGGGGTTCCACTTCCCCCTGATGCCGCGAATGTACATGGCGCTGGCGCAAGAGGATCGGCATCCCATTACCGACATCGTGCGGCAGACGCCGGACATACCCGACAACTGCCAGTGGGGCATCTTTCTGCGCAACCATGACGAGCTGACGCTCGAGATGGTGACCGATCGGGAGCGGGACTATCTGTGGCGCACCTATGCGGAGGATACGCGGGCCCGCATCAACCTGGGGATCCGCCGCCGGCTGGCGCCGCTGATGCAGAACGACAGGCGCAAGATCGAACTGATGAACTCCCTGCTGATGTCGATGCCCGGCACGCCGATCGTCTACTACGGCGACGAACTCGGCATGGGTGACAATTACTATCTCGGAGACCGCGACGGCGTGCGCACGCCCATGCAGTGGTCGCCCGACCTTAACGCCGGTTTCTCCCGCGCCAATCCACAGCAGCTCTATCTGCCGGTCATTCTCGATCCGATCTATGGCTATCAGGCGGTTAACGCGGAAAGTCAGGCAAATGATACCTCGTCGCTGCTGTTCTGGATGCGGCGGCTGATTTCTGTCCGGAAGCAGCACTCCGCCTTCGGGCGCGGCTCGATGACGCTGCTCTACCCGCGCAACCGGAAGATTCTCGCCTATGTTCGAGAGCACGAGGGCGACCGCATCCTGTGCGTTGCCAATCTGGCGCGATCGGCCGAAGCGGTGGAACTCGACCTGTCGCGCTGGAAGGGAGCGGTGCCGGTGGAGCTTCTCGGCCGTTCGTCGTTCCCACCGGTGGGTGATCTGCCCTACCTCGTGACACTTCCGGCTTATGGCTTCTACTGGTTCTCACTATCGGAAAGCGTGGATGCTCCGAACTGGCATCAGCAGGTACCGGAGATACTGCCGGAGTTCATGACACTTACGGCCCGCGACGGGCGCATTGCCACGGCGGTCGCGGCCGCCGAAACCCGAGGGCTGATCGATGACACTCTGCCGAAGTTCCTGAAACTGCAACGCTGGTTCGCCGCGAAGGATCTCGAAATTGACAAGGTGCGCCTGCGGCCGCTGGGAGAGCTATCGGGCGGGCAGCATCTTCTGGCAGCCTGCCACGTCACCTTCACCGATGGCAGCGAGCAAGCCTACTTCCTGCCGCTCTCCGCGAAGTGGGGAGAGGAAAACATCGCGTTTGGCGCGCCAACGCTCTCCTATACGATCGCCAAGCTGCGCCGGGGACCTCGCGTCGGCGCACTTGTGGACGGAGTCTTTGCCGAAGAGTTCACCGAACTGCTGCTGGAGGCCATCCGGGACCAGCAACGGGTCAAGGGCGAGGCGGGCGATATCGTATTCCGCTCTGACGCGGGCCCCTCGACGTTCGAGCAGGTGGGCCGCCCGAAACCGTTGGGATTCGAGCAGAGCAACGTCTCGATCGTGTTCGGCGACAGCATAATTCTTAAGATATACCGCCGCCTTCACATGGGGCCGCAGCCGGAAGCGGAGATGGCGCGGTTTCTGACCAGCCAGGCCTCCTATTCCAATACGCCGCGATTCCTCGGGAGTATCGAGTTCGAGCCAGAGGAGGGCGAAAGCGCGGTCCTGGCCACGGCGTTCGCCTTTGTCCGCAACCAGGGCGACGCCTGGACAAGCGTGCTCTCGGCGCTACAGCGCGATTTCCAGGACAGTGAAGCCGAAGCAGGAGCGGACGAAGAGCCAGATTTCGAGCCTGCCCTGCAGATCGGCGAGGTACTCGGGCGGCGAACAGCCGAGCTCCACCGTGCGCTTGCCGTCGACACTTCCGATCCTGCCTTTGCCGTCGAACCGATCGGGTCCGATCACATCGGAAAGTGGATCAAGGATGCCCACGAGGAAGTCGAGCGCATGTACCAGGCGCTGGCTGCATCCGCCACCCGCCTGGATGGCAACGCAGCCCGGCTATCGGAGCGACTTCATGCTCAGCGCGAGGCGCTCGGCGCTCGGCTCGAGGCGTGTTCTGCACCAACGCCGTCCGGCGGCATCTCCCGTATCCATGGCGACTTCCATCTCGGTCAGGTGCTTGTCACGCATGACGACGTGACCATTATCGATTTCGAAGGCGAGCCGCGCCGGTCGATCGAGGAGCGGCGCGCCAAGGCCTCTCCGCTGCGCGACGTTGCCGGCATGCTGCGGTCGATCGACTATGCTGCCGAGGCGGCCGTGCGCCAACAGGGTGCGCTTCCCCCCACGCAGGCGGGGCACGCCGCCGAACGCGCCGCGACCTGGCGCGACGGAACGATCTCTGGGTTCCTTGCGGCATATCGTGAAGCCATCGACGGTTCCGCAACCCATCCACCCGATGCAGCATTGGAACGGGCACTGCTCGATCTCTTCCTGATTCAGAAGGCGGCCTACGAAGTCGGCTACGAATTGGCGAACCGTCCCGACTGGGTCGACATCCCGCTGGCCGGGCTTTTGAACCTGATTGAACCGGAGCACGACGCGTGACATCCACGTCAACAATGCACTTTGCTTCCGATATTCCAGCGATCGTTCGCGGAAGACATGGCAATCCCTTCGCAGTTCTAGGCATGCAGGGGGGCGGCAGCGAGCCACTCATCGTGAACGTGTTCGCCCCTGCCGCGTCGGCGGTGTCTGTCATCGAGACGGCGAGCGGAAGGGAAGTGGCCGAGCTTGCAAAGGTGCACCCGGAAGGGTTCTTTTCCTCCTTGATTCCCGACCGGAACGAGCGTTTCGCCTATCGCCTCGACATGAGGGCGGGCAGCGCCCGCTGGCAGATCGAAGATCCATATCGGTTTCCGCCGGTTCTGGGCGAACTTGATGAGCATCTTCTGGGAGAAGGCCGACATCTCGACCTCTATCGCCGGTTAGGCGCGCACCCAATGACGATCGACGGCGTCGATGGGGTCTCCTTCGCCGTGTGGGCGCCGAATGCAAGGCGTGTGAGCGTGGTCGGCGACTTCAACGCCTGGGATGGACGCCGTCATCCCATGCGCAAGCGGATGGGCGTTGGGGTATGGGAACTGTTCGTTCCGGGACTCGAAGCGGGCGTGCTCTATAAGTATGAGATACTGGGCGTACACGGTGACCTGCTTCCGCTGAAGGCCGATCCCGTCTCTCAGTCTCACGAGGCGCCACCATCGACGGCTTCAATCGCCTGCGGCGAGCCCCGTCATCACTGGCAGGACGGGGCCTGGATGGCGAAGAGAGCCGACCTCCAGCGAACCGCTGCTCCCATGTCGATCTACGAGCTGCATCTCGGCAGCTGGCGGAGGGGCGGTGATGGTGAGATGCTGGACTACGATACGATCGCCGATCTGCTCGCGCCCTACATCGTCGAAATGGGCTTCACGCATGTCGAATTGCTGCCCGTGACGGAGCATCCCTTCTCCGGCTCATGGGGCTATCAGCCCATTGGACTGTTTGCGCCCACGCGCCGTTTCGGACCGCCTGAAGCCTTTGCGCGTTTCGTGGAACGCATGCACGAGGCAGGGATCGGCGTGATCGTCGACTGGGTGCCCGCGCATTTTCCGTCAGATCCCCATGGTCTTGCGCGATTCGACGGCACCGCCCTCTACGAACACGAGGACCCGCGTCTCGGCTTCCACCACGATTGGAACACGCTGATCTACAATTTCGGACGCACCGAAGTAGCCAATTTCCTGCTGGCGAGCGCGCTTTACTGGCTTGACGAGTACCACATCGACGGGCTGCGCGTCGATGCCGTGGCCTCGATGCTCTATCTCGATTACAGCCGCCAGCCGGGTGAGTGGATACCCAACCGCTACGGTGGGAACGAGAATATCGATGCGATCGAATTCCTGCGTAACGCCAATGCCCGTGTCGCCGAGCGACATCCGGGAACGGTGATGATCGCGGAGGAATCGACCGCGTTCCCCGGTGTCAGCCGACCTGCAGACGATGGCGGACTCGGGTTCAGCTACAAATGGAACATGGGCTGGATGCACGACACGCTCGGCTACATGAGCCATGATCCCGTGCACCGAAAGCACCATCACCACCAGATGACTTTCGGAATGGTCTACGCCTATTCGGAGAATTTTGTCCTGCCTCTGTCCCATGACGAGGTGGTGCACGGAAAGGGATCGCTGCTCGGCAAGATGCCGGGGGACCGCTGGCAGAAGTTCGCCAACCTGCGGGCATATCTTGCATTCATGTGGACACATCCGGGCAAGAAACTGCTCTTCATGGGGGGCGAGTTCGGTCAGGAGCGCGAGTGGAACCACGATCAGTCGCTCGACTGGCACCTCCTGGATGACGGGCTCCATCAGGGGCTACAGGGGCTAGTGCGGGACCTGAACCGCCTGTACCGAAACCAACCCGCCCTACACGAATTGGATTGCGAGCCGGCCGGTTTCGAGTGGATCGAGGCGAACGACGCCGACAACTCCGTCTTTTCCTTCGTGCGTCGCGGCCGTGACCAAACCGAAATGGCAGTGATTGTTTGCAACATGACGCCGGTGGTCAGACAGGGCTTCCGCATCGGCGTTCCCCAGCCAGCTTCTTGGCGTGAGGTGCTGAATTCCGATGCGCCCGCCTATGGAGGGTCGGGGGTGCTCAATTCCGCGCCGGCGAGCAGCCAGGCAGTACCGTGGAACGGCAGACCGCAGTCGATCGAGATCGATCTCCCGCCGCTTGCTACTCTTGTCCTCATGCCGGACCGGTAGCGCATGTCGCGAACGAGGCAACTGTTGCCGGGTTCTCCCGGCCCCCTGGGCGCCCGCTGGGATGGTTCGGGTGTCAACTTCGCCCTCTTCTCTGCACACGCGACAAAAGTCGAGTTGTGTCTGTTCGATCAGGCGGGGCGGCGGGAGATCGAGCGGGTCGCGTTGCAGGAATTCACCCATGAAGTATGGCACGGCTACCTGCCTGATGTCAGACCGGGCCAACTTTACGGGTACCGGGTCCACGGCCCCTACGCCCCTGAGGAGGGGCATCGCTTCAACCCCAACAAGCTGCTGCTCGACCCCTACGCGCTCGAGATCAGGGGCGAGATACGCTGGCACGACGCCGTCTTCGGTTATCGGGTCGGGCACCCCAAGGAAGACCTTTCGTTCGACCGGCGTGATTCCGCCTTCGTGATGCCGAAATGCGTGGTGGTGGATCCGGCTGTCACCTGGGGCGACGACATCAGGCCCCGGCATCCCTGGTCCGAAACCATCATCTACGAAGCCCATGTGAAGGGGATGACCGCGCTGCGCGAGGACCTGCCCCAACAGTTGCGCGGCACCTTCGAAGGGCTGTCGGACCCGCGCGTCATCGACCATCTGGTCAGGCTAGGCGTCACTGCGGTCGAGCTGATGCCGGTCCAGTCGTTCTTCGACGACCGCCATTTGGTCGAGCGGGGGCTGTCGAACTATTGGGGATACAACACGATCGGCTTTTTCGCGCCCGCGACGCGCTACATCTCGCCGAACGGCGGGGTCCATGAATTCAAGCTGGTGGTGCGGCGCCTGCACGAGGCGGGCATCGAGGTGATCCTGGACGTGGTTTACAACCACACCGCCGAGGGCAGCCAGCTCGGCCCCACCCTGTCATTCCGCGGCATCGACAATGCCAGCTACTACATCCTCGGCGACGATCGCCGCTACTACTATGACACGACCGGCTGCGGCAATACCGTCAACCTGCGCAATCGGCGGGTGCTGCAGATGGTCATGGATTCGCTGCGCTACTGGGTCGAAGAGTGCCATGTCGACGGCTTCCGTTTCGACCTCGCTACGGCGCTCGGACGCGATCGCCACGCATTCGATCAGCATTCGGTCTTCCTTGAGGCCGTCATGCAGGATCCGGTGCTGTCCACGGTGAAGCTGATCGCGGAGCCTTGGGACACCGGCCCCGAAGGCTATCAGCTCGGCAATTTCCCGCCCGGCTGGGCGGAGTGGAACGACCGGTACCGGGATACTGTGCGCTCCTTCTGGAAGGGCGACGAGGGGAGTGCTGCGGCCCTTGCGACACGTCTCATGGGTTCGGCGGACTGCTTCGACAGCCGCGGGCGACGGCCATGGGCCAGCGTGAATTTCGTCACGGCCCACGACGGCTTCACGCTTGCCGACACCGTCAGCTACGACAGCAAGCACAACGAGGCCAACGGGGAAGACAACCGCGACGGCCACGACAACAATCTAAGTCACAATTGGGGTGTGGAGGGACCGTCCGATGATCCCAACATACTCGACCAACGCGACAGGATTCGCCGCGGCCTCATGGCGACACTGCTGCTTTCGCAGGGCACGCCGATGATCCTGATGGGTGATGAACGGGGACGCAGCCAGGGCGGCAACAATAACGGCTACTGCCAGGACGACGAAATCAACTGGCTTCAGTGGAACGATATTGGCGCGCGCGACAGGGCATTTGAAAGCTTCGTGCGGTGTCTGCTAGCGCTTCGCCGCGCCCATCCGATCCTTCGCCAACCACGTTTCGCACATGCCCGCCATCTCGCTGACGGCGTTGCGGATGTGGTGTGGCTGCGGGCGGACGGCGAAGTGATGAGCGAGGAGGACTGGACGAACCCCGGCACCCGGACTCTGGGCCTGCAGTTGAACTCGTGGGAGGAACGGCTCCTCATGCTCTTCAATGCTCATAATGAGGACATGGCGTTCAGCCTGCCGCGCCTGGGTGGCGAACAGTGGCGCCTGAAACTCGACACCGCGAGTGGTCTGTGCGTAACGGCGGGCGGCGAGGCCTGCCGGGAAAGCCTTGCCGTGGCCGCGCATTCACTTGCCTTGCTGGAGGCGGCTCCGTGACTGACGCCGCATCGACGGAACTGCACCTCCTGCCGCGTCGGTGGGGCGCCGAGTTCATCCGCGACGGCGAGGCGCGGTTCCGCCTCTGGGCCCCCGCCCTCGACCAGCTGATGCTCGTGCTTGACGGCGAAGCCTCGCCGATGGCGCGTGACGAGGATGGCTGGTTCGAACTCGTCGCCGACGGTGTGCGGCCAGGCGCGCGCTATGCCTTTCGCCTGCCCGATGGTTCGGTGGTCCCCGATCCGGCCTCCCGCCGCCAAGCCGGCAGCGTGCACGGCCCGTCACTGCTCGTCGACCCGACAACTTACGAATGGCGGCACCCCTCCTGGAAAGGCCGGCCATGGGAGGAAACGGTCATCTATGAGCTTCATGTTGGGACGTTCGCGCCGGAGGGCACGTTCGCGGCCGCGGCAGGCCGCCTCCCCTATCTCGCGGACCTGGGCATGTCGGCTATCGAACTCATGCCGGTGGCGCAGTTCGCAGGTGATCGCGGCTGGGGTTATGACGGCGTTCTCCCCTATGCGCCGCACCCTGCCTATGGGACGCCGGACGATCTGAAGGCCCTTGTCGACGCCGCGCACGGCCTGGGCCTGATGGTCTTCCTCGACGTGGTCTACAACCATTTCGGACCGGAAGGAAACTATCTCCACACCTACGCGCCGGCCTTCTTCCATCCCGAACGGCATACGCCGTGGGGGCCGGCGATCGCCTATGAGCGTGAGCCGGTGCGCCGCTTCTTCATCGACAACGCGCTGTACTGGCTGGAAGAGTTCCAGTTCGACGGGCTGCGCTTCGATGCCATCGATCATATTCGGGACGATCAGTCGGACCCCGAGGTCATGATCGACATCGCAAGGCAGATCCGAGCCGAGCTGCCCGGCCGGCATATCCATCTGACGACCGAGGACAACCGCAACGTCACCCATCTGCACGAGCGCGATCCGCATGGCCGGGCGGGGCACCACACGGCCGAATGGAACGACGACTTTCACAACGTCGCGCATGTGCTGCTGACGAACGAAGCCGATGGTTACTATGCCGATTTCACGGAAGACCCGTGGGGGAAGCTCGGCCGGGCCTTGGCCGAAGGCTTCGTCTATCAAGGGGAGCATTCCAAGGAAACAGGCGGGCCGCGCGGCGTGCCAAGCAACCATCTCCCACCGGCCGCCTTCGTTGATTTTCTGCAGAACCACGATCAGGTGGGGAACCGGGCGCTGGGCGAGCGGCTGACGGTGCTGACCGACCCCCGAAAGCTCGAACTCTTCGAGGCAGCCCTCTTGCTGTCTCCACACATTCCATTGCTGTTCATGGGCGAGGAATACGGGGAAGAACGGCCGTTCCTGTTCTTTACCGATTTCACGGGCGAACTGGCAAAGGCGGTCCGAGATGGGCGGAGGCGGGAGTTCGCTCGTTTCGCCATGTTCCGCGGCCGCGAGGAGGACGTGCCTGATCCGAACAGGATCGATACCTTCAACGCTTCAAAGCTTGACTGGGGCCGTTGCGAAACCCTGGAAGGCCGAGGACGGCGCGAGCGGTTACGTCATCTCATCGCGCTTCGGCAAAAGAACATCGCGCCGCTCCTCGCTTCGGGCGGACGCGCCGGCAAGGTGCTGGCGGCAGACAACGGGTGCGTGGCTGTCGACTGGCGCTTTCCCCGCGGACGGCTCTCGATGCGTCTCAACCTGAGCGAATCCCAGGCAGCGGCGGTCGCGGGTGCCAGGGAGACAGTGTTCGCGGACCCTTCCAGCACGAAAAATGCGCAGACCAATTCAACGATGCCGCCCCTTTCCATCGCAGTGACCATCGACCGTGACCGCGGTCCGCCTGCCGTCGGATCGCGATAACCGAGAAGGGAAATGTCATGCCTGACGATCGCGAACAGAGGATCAGATCCAGAGCGTATGCGCTGTGGGAAGCTGCCGGCCGGCCCGAAGGACGCGAAGAGGAGCATTGGGCGCAAGCCGAGCGGCTGGTCGACGCCGAAGGGCCTTCCGGAGAGGCTGCGGCCAAGCCTGGCAGCCCACGGCGAAAGTCGTCCTCCGCCGCTCGGGGAGAGCTTGGGGAGCCCGCCAAGCCGAGCCCTCGGCCGCGCCGGTCGACTGCCAAGCGGCCGCCTGAATAGAGCTTGCGCAGCGCGAGCGGGTTTGTTCCTGTCCTCGCCCCTGTGCGTTTTGGCGGGCAGCACTTGTTGCCGCTAATCGGCGGAGCGTGCAACGGAATACGTCAATAGTCGCTGGCGACGGAGCCGATCTCAGTGTGTTCGCGCCGCGGCAGCGTGATGATCATCAGTTGAGGCCGCTGTAGTGTGGAAACGGTTAGGCGGCGTCCCCCGCCCCTCCCCACTTGCCCTCGCGAAAGCGTTCAGCGGACCCGAGAGGTCCGTAGGCGGTCTACGGAGCACGTCCTGTTCAATCTGGGCCATATCCGGCGATGCAGTAGTTGGCGCATTCGGCTGGCGAGGTGCTGGCAAGGGCAACAACCGGAGCTTCAAGGGCAGCGACCGCACCTATGGTGTCCGTCGTGGCTGGGACGGCTTGTTGGCGAGTTGCCGATTGCATATCAATCGTACGCAATACGTCGCTAACGAAACGAGCACAGTAGGTTCAACATGTCGGGCGATGCCAGCGACCGCGAGAAGATCGCAATCGATATCGCTAGGCGGGCGGGCGAATTGGGGCTCAAATATTTCCGCGAGCTGGATAAGCTGACGATCGAAAGCAAGGGGCACCAGGACCTCGTGTCCGAGGCGGATCGCGATGTCGAAACCTTCGTCCGTGCTGCGCTTCGGGAGGCGTATCCCGATGACGGCATCATCGGCGAGGAACACGCTCCTGCGAAAGGCTCCTCCGGCTTCGACTGGGTGATTGATCCGATCGACGGCACGGCCAACTTCGTACGCGGCATACCGGCCTGGACGGTGGTGATCGCGGGCACCAGGGCGGGCGTGACGGAAATCGGGGTCATCCACGAGCCTTGCACCGGCGAAACCTTCCACGGCCACCGCGGCGGCGGGGCATTCCTGAACGGGAGGCCGATGCGGACCAGTCCGGTTCTCAGCCTTGCCGAAGGTTCGGTCGGGACCGGGTTCTCCAACCGCCGCGAGGCCCGCAACATCGTGCCTTTCATCGATATGTTGGTGAGTGAAGGCGGTGTGTTCTTCCGCAACGCGTCGGGCGCGCTGATGCTGGCTTACGTCGCCTCGGGCAGGCTGCTTGCGTATGTCGAGGAGCACATGAACGCGTGGGACTGCCTCGCCGGCCTGCTGCTGGTGGAAGAGGCGGGCGGACGTGTCGTCGTGCCCGACCCGAAGACAGTGCTTGCGGAGGGGACGATGGTGATCGCCGGATGCAAGGGCGTGTTCGATCGCGTCGAAGCGATCTGTGCCGGCGCCTTCAGCCCGCGATGAGTACCGGGCCGGGAGAGGCGAACTTCAGTCCAATGTCCTGACTCATGGCAAGGAACGAATCGACGTCGTTGGAGACGACGAACACTTCGCCGAACGCGCAGGCCACGACAAACTCCAGATGGCTGCCGACATAGGTCACCTTTTCCAGCCGGCCGGGAATGATGTCAGGCGTGCCGGCGGGATGGATTTCTAGTCGTGCCGGACGTGCGGCAAGCTTCGCCGCCCCAGGCGAAAAACCGCGCGCCGGCAGCCGCAGAGTCACCGGCCCGACCGTCACAGTCGCCATAGCGGCGGACACACTTTCGATCCGGCAATCGAAGATGTTGGCTTCGCCGATGAAATCGGCCACGAAGGCGTTCGCCGGGGCTTCGTAGAGATCGCGCGGCGTTCCCTCCTGCGCGATCACGGCATTGTTCATGACGATGATGCGGTCGGAGACAGCCAGCGCCTCCTCCTGATCGTGGGTGACGTAAACCACCGTGAGCCCCAGCTTCTGCTGGATCTCGCGTATCTCCTCCCGGACGCGGCGGCGCAGCTTGGCGTCCAGATTGGACAGCGGCTCATCGAACAGCAGCACCTGCGGCTCGAGCACCAGCGCGCGGGCGACGGCGACACGCTGCTGCTGTCCGCCGGAGAGCTGGCTCGGCAGCCGGTCGCCATAGCCGGCGAGGCCGACGAGCTCGAGCCCGGCCCTTGCCCGGTCGGTCATGTCCTTCCTGTTGAAGCCCGAGAAGCGAAGGCCGTATTCGACGTTCTCGCGCACGGTCATGTGCGGGAAGAGAGCGTAGGACTGAAACACCATCGACACGTCGCGATCGGTGGCCGGCAGACGGGTCACGTCGACGTCGTCGATCAGGATCTGGCCATGCGTGGCGAACTCGAGTCCCGCGATCATGCGCAGATTCGTGGTCTTGCCGCATCCGGATGGGCCCAGCAGTGTGACGAGCGTCCCGGCCTCGACGAACAGCGAGATGTCGTTCACCGCGGGCGAAGAGTTGCGCCCGTATATCTTGGTGATCCCCCTGAACTCGACCGATGCCGCGTTGCCTCTGATTTCCGCCATCAGCCCCCTCCGGTGACCACCGTTTGCGTGCGCCCCGCGCCTGGCAGGCTGACGTTGGAGCGCCAGCCAGAAGCCTGCGGGTCCTCGATTCTGCGCCGGCCGATGTTGCGCCGCCCGACGGCGAGCTGCATCAGCCCCACCACCGCCAGCATGACCACGATGAGCACCGTGGAGTACGCGATCGCCACGCCATACTCGTTGTTCTCGACGCGCCCGACGATATAGCTCGTCGACATGTCATAGCGCGCGCTGACGAGAAAGATGACGGCACTGATCGCGGTCATCGCGCGCACGAAGGAATAGACCAGCGCCGCGACGATTGCCGGCCGCAGCAACGGCAGCAGGATTTTGCGGAAAGTCTGCCAGGAATTGGCCCCCAGCGTCAGTGACGACTCGTCGAGGCTTCGGTCGATCTGCGCCATCGATGCGACGCCCGCGCGTACGCCAACCGGCATATTGCGGAAGATGAAGGACACCACAAGGATGATCCCGGTCCCTGTCAGCTCGATTGGCGGAACATTGAAGGCGATGACGTAGGACACGCCGATGATCGTGCCAGGAATCGCAAAGGACAGCATGGTGCCGAACTCGAAGGCCTGCTTGCCGGCAAAGTTCTGGCGTACGAGCAGGTACGCCGTAAGCAGACCGATGGCCGCCGTCAGCGGGGCCGAGATCAGCGCGATCTGGATCGTCGTCAGGAACGAGCTCCAGGCTGCGCCGCGCCAATGGATGCCGAACTCCGTCCAGCCTATGGCGAACGACTTCACGTAGTGGTCGAAGGTGAGCGAGAAATCGACGCCCCACAACTTGACGAAGCTGCCGTAGAAGATGGTTGCATAGATGAACAGCGTAAACAGGGTCCAGAAGCCGGCCACGCCGAAGACCGCCACGCTAAGCCTCGCCGGCAGGTGCGGATGCGCACCGGCGTCGCCCTTGCCCGAGAGCGTGGTGTACGACCTGCTGCCGAGCCAGAAGCGCTGCGCGTAGAACGCGCCCAGCGTGAACATCAGGAGCACGATTGCGAGGATCGCCGCCTGCGCCTGATCGTACTGCGCGCCAACGATGGCGAAGAATATCTCGGTCGACAGCACGTCGAAATTTCCGCCGAGCACGAGCGGATTGCCGAAATCGGCCATGGATTCGATGAAACCCAGCAGGAAGGCATTGGCGAGGCCGGGGCGCATGAGCGGCAGTGAGACAGTCACGAAGGTCTGCCAGCGGTTCGCGCGCAATGTCTGCGCGGCTTCCTCCATTGAGGGGCTGACGCCTTCGACGACACCGATCATCACCAGGAAGGCAATCGGCGTGAAGGCGAGAACCTGGGCGATCAGCAGACCTGGCAGGCCATAGACCCAACGCGTCGGCTGCACGCCGATGAAGTCGGCCAGGGTCTGGGTGACGAGGCCCGACATGCCGAAGAGGAGGATGATCGCGAGCCCTATGACGAAGGGCGGCGTGATGATCGGAAGCACCGTGAGCGCCCGCAATGTCGCCCCAAAGCGGAAGCCGGTGCGGGTGACCACTAGGGCGAAGACGAGGCCAAGCAGCGTGGTTATCACGCCAACGAGGATGGCCAGGAAGAGCGAGTTCCACGCGACGCCGCAACGGGGGCCGCCGGACAGGCAGCCGAGACTCCAGAGCCGCTCGCTGAACAGCTTCGCGGCGAATACCGAAAGCGAGTAGTCGCCATCCTGGGTAATCAGCGCGCTGCCCAGCATCTGCAGGATCGGCATGAGGATGAAGATGCCGACCACCGCCACGACCACTCCGATCGAGCCGACCACGAACTCGTCACCGCCGACCGCCCCACGTGCCGCGAGCCCCAACGTGAACAGGAAGAGAAATGCGGTGCTGGCGGCGAGAGCACCCCAGCCCATGCCGAACTGGCGGTCGCCGAGTTCACCGAACAGAGCGGTGAGCCATTCCCATCGGAAGCCGCGCAGGCCTATGCCGAAGCCCTGCAGCGCCATCCAGAGGCAGCCGGCCGCGCCGGCCGCTATCAGCAGCCTGGCAAAGAACGGATCCTGCTTGCGCCTTCGCCACAGAAGGAGTGGCGCCAGCAGCAGCGGACCGAAGGGCGCGAGCCACAGCTTCTCGCCCCGCAGATTGAGAAAAAGGGCCGGCGCCACATCGTCGTCGAACGGATAGCCGCCGAACAGCCAGCCGAGCGTGAAGAGGTTTTGGTCCATGCCGTACCAGGGCAGGACCGCATAGCCGAACAGCCCGACCGCCATCCACAGGACGGCGGTCGGATGCAAGGTGGGAATGGTCTCGGTAACGCGCACGCTTACTGCGGCAGCGTCGAGACCTCGGCGTCCCACTTCTGCAGCAGGCGCTTGCGCTCGTCGCTCGACCCGTGCTTCTTGAAGTCGTAGTCGATCAGCTTGATCGTCGACAGATCCGGCGAAAGCGGCGATGCCTCAGCCGCCTTGTTGGACGGGAGCTGGAACGAATTCACGTCCTTTGCGCGAGACTGCATGTCCGCGGTGAGCGCCCAGTCGTAGAACTTCTTCGCTTCCTCGGGATTGCGCGCGCCCTTGATAAGCGACATTGAGCCGATCTCGTAGCCGGTTCCCTCGCAGGGTGCGACCGTGACGACCGGGAAGCCGGCCGCCGACTGCGACACCGCGTCATGCATGAAGACGATGCCGATGGTGGTCTCGCCGAGGCCCGCGGCCTTGATCGGAGCCGAGCCGGACTTGGTGTACTGGTTGATGTTCTTGTGCAGGGCTTTCATGTACTCGAAGCCCTGCTCTTCGCCCATCAGCTGCACGATGGTGGCGAGCATCGTGTAGGCGGTGCCGGAGGAGTTCGGATTGGCCATCTGGATCTGGCCTTTGTATTCAGGCTTGGTTAGATCGGCCCAACATTTGGGCTCCGGCATGTTGTTCTTGGCGAGCAGATCCTTGTTGTAGCCGAAGCCGAGCGCTCCCGAATAGACGCCGATGGTCTTGTTCCCGGCGGCCTCTGCCTGGCGGATTGCCCAGTCATGCAGCTCGTCGCGCATCGGGGAGAGGTATTCGTCGGTAAGCCCTTCCTCGGCGGCCTGCAGATGCGGGTCGCCGGTTCCACCCCACCAGACGTCGCCCTTCGGGTTGGAGGCCTCGGCGCGGACCTGCGCATAGGTTTCGCCCGAGCTCTTGCGGGTCATGTCGACGGTGATGCCGGTTTCGGCTTCGAACGTGGTCTTGATCTGCTGGCACCACGCCTCGTCGGCCGAGCAATAGAGCGTCAGGCTTTCGGCGCGCGCCAGGGCGGCGCCGGATATCAGCAGCGCCACCGCTGCGCCTGTGCGAAAATAGGTCTTGAGCATTTCGTTCCTCCCTTCGGGTTATTCCAGCTTGTTATTTGCCGGCTAGCGACCAGATTGTGGGATTTCGGTCGCCTTGGCAATTAGGTCGCTATGTAGAATCCATTCTCTTTACATCTGGCGCCCGAGATAAGTCCCGGTAGCGTCGACACCGAGCTTCGCTACGGGCGGGGCGAATCCGATTGCAGGGAGTGGCGCTCAGGTGGCTGAAATGGCCCGGTCGTCCTGACGACGCAGGATGAGGTCAAGACTTGGATGACTGCACCGTGGGAGGAGGCAAAGGTTTGAAGCCGAAAGCCGTCCATTTGGCTGTAGGAAGAACACGCGAGAAGTGGGTAGCATTGAGGTTCAATCGGCGGAGTTACGGTCAACCGGTTCAACGGCGTTGGCGCGCCACGCGGCCGGGGACACACCCACGGTCTTCTTGAATGCCCGGCTGAAGGCCGCTTCTGATTCATAGCCGATCTCACGTCCCACCGCCGCCACCTTGGTTGAACTGTCGGCAAGGAGGCGCGCGGCGATCTGCATGCGCCAGCGCGTCAGGTACCGCATCGGGGCATGACCGATGAGATGCGTGAAGCGAGCGGCCAAGGCCGCGCGTGACATGCCGGCCCGACTGGCCAGTTCGTTCAGTGTCCATGGATAGGCGGGCTGCTCATGAAGCATGATCAGGACCTTGCCGATTGACGCATCGCGCAGGCCTGACAGCCAACCGGTCGCTTGGGCTGGCAAGGTCTCAAGATACCGGCGCATCACTTCCACGAAGACCAACTCGCTCAATCTCAGCCGAATGGTCTCGCCGCCGACCCGCGGTCGACGCGCTTCCATAAGAGTGAGATCGATGAGGTGACCGAGCAGGTCATCGCTTCCCGTTTCGGACCACCTGACGCGCAGGAGGTGTGGCAAGGTCGAAAGCACGGGATTGAAGGGCTGCATGTCACAACCGAGAAAGCCGCATACGAATTCGCTGCGCGGCTCTCCACCGCCGCCTTCCTTGCTCACGAAGGGCAGCTTGCCTGCCGCCATCGCTCGGAAATAGTCCATGGTCGCATCGGCGTCGAATTCCGGCGACTGGTGGGGCTCACTGAGCATGGAATAGGGGTCGCCGTGCGGAAACACCAGAATGTCGCCCGCTTCGAACCAGGTCGACGCGACGCCGGGCACGGTCGCCCATCCCGCGCCCTTTAGAATGATATGGTAGGAGACCACATGCTGCGCACGCGGCAGGATGACGGGGGAGAAGGCGTCGGCGCGTGGCACCTCCACACCCCAAGGGAACGACGCCTCGACCAGGAAGAACAGCGCTCCCGTCAGTTTGACCGTGCGCAGCACGTCCGAGAGCGGGTCGGTGCCTCGCGTCGGGCACGAAGCCTGCGGCTCATCCGCCGTCGAGACGTCAACCGACCATTCCGCATCCAGCAGACTGGACGATGCGGCAAGCGATGAAGACGTACGGTCATGGGCTTGCGGCATGCCGCAACAATAACCTGCGCGCACCGGCTTATCCAGCAGCTTTGCCCTTTTGAAGGAAAGGCCATGACCACACTCAATGAGGTCCACGATCCTGCCGAAATTTACGATACCCGTTTCGTACCGGCGCTGTTCGCCCATTGGGGACCGGTTGTCGCCGCCGAAGCGCACGTGCGCAAGGGCGATCGCGTGCTCGACGTGGCCTGCGGCACCGGTGCGCTGACACTCGCGGTGGCCGAGATCGTCGGCCCGGACGGTCACGTCGTGGGGCTGGATGCCAATCCGCAGATGCTCGCGGTAGCGCGGCGCAAGCCCGTACGGATCGAATGGTTGGAAGGCAAGGCCGAAGCCTTGCCGCTGCCGGACAAGAGCTTCGACGCCGTCGTCAGCCAGTTCGGGTTCATGTTCTTCGAGGACAAAGCGCAGGCGCTCCGAGAGATGATGCGGGTTCTGAGACCGGGTGGATGGCTGGCGGTTGCCGTGTGCGATGCCGTCAAGAAATCTCCGGGTTACGGCGCATTCGCGTTGTTGCTCGACCGGCTCTTCGGGCGACAGGTGGGTGACGCTTTCCGCGCCCCCTTCAGTCTCGGCGATGCTGGCCAACTCCGTGAAATCTGCCGCGAGGCGGATATCGAGGATGCGGAGGTCGTTCAGCGCAACGAAAAGGTCCGCTTCAAGTCCATCGACGCGATGGTGTCGACCGAGCGCGCTTGCGTATGGACGCTCGGCGGCATGCTTGCCGACGATCAGTTCGAGCGGCTTCTCGAGGAGTCGGAGACAGCGCTCAAGCCATTCGTGATCGATGGTGGAGCCATCGAATTCGACATGCCGTCGCTCATCATAAGAACCCGGAAGCACTAGCGCGCCGCAAGCACTTCGGGCTTCGGCGAGGCAATCGCGCGGGGCATCAAACACGGGAGTCTCACAATGCTGAAAACCACGATACCGCAGCTTTCGACACTCGTCCTCACCGCATTACTCGGATCAGCGATTCCGGCTGCGGCGAACAAGGAAAGATCGGCAGCGGCCGTCCTCGATCATCATGTCCAAGCCTTCGCAGCGGGCGATATCGAGGCCATGTTGGCCGACTATACCGCCGACTCGGTCTTCATCACGCCACAGGGCATTCTGAAGGGGCCTGCAGAGATCCGTCCCTTGTTCGAGGCGATGATCGAGGAATTTTCCTCCCCGGGCGCCACCTCGACCATCCAGGAGCGCCACGCCTCCGGACCGGTAGCCTATATGATCTGGTCGGCTGAGACGTCACAGAACAGCTATCGGTTCGCGACGGATACCATCTATGTTGTTGGCGGTCGCATCCTCTACCAGACCTTTGCGGCCGACATCGTCGCGAAGTAGGAATGAGGCCCCAGCCACCGACTTCATCGAGGGCCGACTGAGCGGTTTCGGGGTCGTCGGCGGACGGGCAGCTTTCCGGATGAGGTTCTTGCGTGCGCCGAAACCGGCGACGGCAGCAACCGCGGTCCTGGCGCAAGGCCCCCAAAATCGAATGTCAGGTTTCTGTATTCCGCCGCGGTGGTGTACCCTTCCTGACGAGATGTCACCGAACCTGCTCGAAGCGATCCAGGCTGCTCGGACCGCCTACAGCCAACATGCCTGGGCGGACGCGACCGAACTGTTTCTGATCGCGGACGCAGAAAGCGAGCTCGATGTCGACGACCTCGAGGCGCTGGTCTGGGCCGCGGGGATTTCGGCGCGAGACCGCGTGATGCTCGACGGGCTGGAGCGGCTTTACGGGCACTACGCCGCCAGCGAAAACCATGTGGAATGCGCGCGCACGGCATTCTGGTGCGGTCTGCGCAACATGATGATGGGCGAGGTCGGGCTAGGGTCGGGGTGGCTTCAGCGCGCCTCCAAACATGCCGAACAGACCGCGCCCGATTGCGTGCAACGCGGGTATCTGCTGCTGCCTCAGGTCTACATGCACCGGGGCAAAGGCGACTATGAAGCGGCGATCGACCTTGCCGACAAGGCAATCGCCATCGGAGAGAACGGCGAAGATCCGGACCTGATCGCCATGGCCGGCAGCCTCAAGGGCGGCATCCTTTTCCGGCTCGGGCGTATCGACGAGGGGTACATCCCGATCGACGAGGCGATGTTGCTGGCCAGCAGTCAACGGCTTTCGCCGGTGGTATGCGGCGTCGTCTATTGCGAGATCGTCGCCTCCTGCTGCCGCGTTCTCGAGATGGTCCGCGCGCGAGAATGGACCGCGATCCTCACCGATTGGTGCCGGCGCAACCCCCAGGCCAAGGCCTTCAACGGCGTCTGCCAGGTGCACCGGGCCGAAGTGCTGCAGCTCGAAGGCAACTGGAGCGAAGCCTTTGCGGAGGCCGAGCGCGCCGGCGACGGTCTGACCGGCACCACCGAGCACACCGCCATGGCCAACGCCGCCTACCGGCGGGGCGAAATCTTGCGCCTGCGCGGCGCGTTCGACAAATCCGATGCCGAATACCGGCGTGCCGCCGAAATCGGGATCGACCCGCAGCCCGGACTGGCGCTGCTGCGCCTTGCACAGGGCCGGCGCGATGAGGCGATTGCCGGGATTCGGCGCGCCCTGGAAACGGCCGGCGACATGCCCCGCAAGACGGCGCTGCTGCCCGCGGGCATCGAGATGTTCATCGCCTGCGGTGACCTGGACGAGGCCGAACGGCTTTGCGGTGAAATGTCGGACATCGCGGAACGCTTCGGCACGGAAATCCTCGCCCGCGTGGCCGATCAGGGACGCGCCTCGCTGGCGCTGGCGCACGGCCAGTTCGGCGATGCCGTGCCCGCGCTGACCCGTGCCCGGCGCTACTGGTCGGAATTCGGCGCGCCCTATCTCGTTGCTCGCCTGCGCGTGGACATCGCGCGTGCATGCGCGGAGCTCGGCGACGCCGAAAGCGCCGAAAGGGAGTTCGACGCGGCCGAGCATATCTTCGAGGAACTCGGCGCAGCGCCCGATCTGGCGCGGATCCTCGAGATGCGGGCCGGGTCGAAGGCGGCGGGCAGGCTCACAGCACGTGAGCGGCAGGTACTGTCACTGGTCGCCGACGGCGGTACGAACCGCGAGATCGCGGATGAACTCGACGTCAGCCCCAAGACGGTCAACCGACACATCGAGAACATTTTCGGCAAGCTCGGGGTTTCCTCGCGCGCCGCAGCCGTCGCAAAGGGCCTGCAGTCCGGCTTGATCGGCGCGCGCGGGCGTGGGTAGAACACCCCATTCGGAAAAATGCGGCGTGGGTCATACTCACGATGAAAAGCCGCCGGCCGAACGCCTAGGCTCCTCTTTACAACGACGAGAGGAGACGAGCCATGGCCGACACGCGCACCGCCGACAGGGCCCATACCGGACGCCACCCCGCCGACCTGGTGGAAACGGGCAATCTGCTCAGGACCCAGCCGGACGCATTCCCGGCGGCACCTTCCCGGCGACAGGCCGCAGCCAGGCCCGAGCGTCACGACGTTGTGGTTGTCGGCGCCGGCCAGGCCGGGCTGTCCGTGGGCTACCACCTCAAGCGGAGAGGCATCGACCACGTCATCCTTGAGGGCGCTCCCCGCGTTGGCGACGTCTGGCGCAACCGCTGGGACTCGCTTCACCTCTTCACGCCGGCGAAATTCGACTCGCTCGACGGTTACCGCTTCCCGGCGCACAAGGACACCTTCCCCACCAAGGACGAGATGGCGGACTACCTCGAAGCCTATGCCGAGAAGTTCGACCTGCCAGTGCGCGTGAACGAGGCGGTCAGGCGGCTGCACAAGGCGAACGGCCGCTTCCGCCTGGAAACCGAGGACCGCGTCTATGAGGCGGACCGCGTCGTTGTCGCGGCGGCAAGCTACCAGAAATCGCGCCTGCCGGCCTTCGCCAACGATCTGGACCCGCAGGTTTTCCAGATGCATTCGCACGAATACCGGAATCCCGCCCAGCTTCCGGACGGCCCGGTGCTGCTGGTCGGCGCCGGCAATTCGGGCGCCGAGATCGCGATGGACCTGGCCAGAACGCACCAGGTGTATCTGGCCGGCCGCGATGTCGGGCACATTCCATTCAACCCCGCCGGCTTCATGGGCCGGAAGCTGCTGGTCCGCCTGGTCATCCGCGGCATGTTCCACCACGTCCTCACCATGCGCACGCCGATGGGGCGCAAGTTCCGCTCCAAGATGCACGGCCACGGCATGCCGCTGATCCGGACACGGCCGGGCCAACTCGAGCGCGCCGGCGTGCGCCGCATCGGCAAGATCACTGCGATCAGGGACGGCAAGGCGGTGTCGGACGACGGCAAGGCGGTGTCCTTCAGGAGCGTGATCTGGTGCACCGGCTTCCATTCCGGCTTCGACTGGATCGACCTGCCGGTCCTGGACGACCACGGCGACCCGCGCCAACGCTTCGGCAAGGCGACCGACATGGACGGGCTCTATTTCGCCGGGCTTCATTTCCAGTACGCGGTGTCCTCCACGATGGTCGCGGGCGTCGGCCGCGATGCCGAGCGCGTCGCGGGCTGGATCGCCGCCGCAAGGAAGGGGTGAAACCATGGAACCGATTGATCAGGCTCTGTTCAACTTCAGCCCAAGGGCCGGGCTGGCCGTCGCGGTCATGGTTGGTTTTCTGGTCTTTGCCGTGGCGCTGGACCTGACCTGGGATCAGTTCCGCAGGGTTCTTCGGAGCCCCGGGGCGCCCGGCGTCGGACTCGCTGCCCAGTATCTCATCCTGCCGGCCGCCGCCTTCGGCATTGGCGTGTTGATGGCGGCCACGCCGAGCATCGCGCTCGGCCTGCTGCTCGTGGCTTGCTGTCCCGCCGGAGCGCTGTCGAACTACCTGACCGGAGTGGCGCGGGGGAGCGTGGCCACCTCGGTCAGCATGACGGCGATCTCCACATTGTCCAGCATCGTGCTCACGCCCCTCTTGTTCGCGTTCTGGGCCTCGATGAACCCCGAGACCAGGGCGGTGATCGAACGGATCGAAATCGAGCCGGTGCGGGTGGTCATGGTGCTGCTCATCATGCTGATTGTCCCGGTGGCGGCGGGCATGCTCATTCGTGCCAGAAATCCCGGGACTGCCGACAGGATCCGGCATTGGGTACGCCGCATCGCCGGTCTTGTATTCGCCGTCGTTGTGGCGGTTCTGCTCCTGGGCAACATCGGCGTCCTCGGCAGCTTCGCCAGCATCGCGCTGCCCCCGGTTCTCGTCACCTTCACCGTTGCCGTCCTGTTGGGCTGGGGTCTCGCTCGTGCTTCGGGCCTTGCGGCCGCGGACCGGCGGGCGGTCACGCTCGAAGTCGCGTTCCAGAACGTCGCGCTCGCCATCGGTCTGGCCGTAGCGTTTTTCCCCGAACTGGCGGGCGTCGCAATCACGTCCATTCTCTGGGGCGTCGTCCACCTCACGGTCGGCTTTGCCATCGCGGCGGCCTGGATGCGCTTGCCCGTCGCCGACAATCCGCAGGCGGCGGAATGATCGCGCGCCTGGCGACATTTCGTGTACGAGCGCTGCCACCCGCCGCGGCGCCAGCGGCATCCTAGCCGCTCAGGGTACCGACACGGGGGAGCGACTGTCCTTGCGACAGGCAACCCGATCCATCCGCCACAGGACTACCGATCCGTCTCGCCTTTGCAGCTACAGCTTGGCTTCCACGATTGTTGACAATCGACAATCGCGGGTGTTCGTTGCGTTCAACGGGTCCATTTGAGCGAACTGTGCCTTTTGAACAGAGGAAGTGGGAGATGAAGATGAACCGCAGAGAGTTTTCATTGCTGGCGGGCGCGGCCTTGGCATCCGTCACGATAGCGGGTGTGGTTCCTGCAGCGGCCGGCACAATTGAGGACATCAAGGCGCGCGGTTCCTTGCGCGTGGGAGTGACCCAGGCGCCGCCGTGGTATTCAAAGGATCCGGCCACGGGCGAATGGACCTCGGGCGTTGGCGTGTCCGCCGGCAAGGCGATGGCGGAGGCGCTGGGCGTGAACTTTGAACCCGTCGAAGTGACTTGGGGAACGGCCGTGGCCGCGCTTCAGAGCAACAAGATCGACATCATGTTCGTTCTGGATGCGACGGAGGAGCGGAAGCAGGCAGCGGCTTTCCCGGATGCGCCGCTCCTCTATTATTCACTTGCCGTGCTGGCCAGGGACGACCTCGCGGTTTCAACCTGGGAAGACCTCAATAAAGCGGACATCAAGATCGCGGTGCCCCAGGCGACCAGCATGGACAAGTTCCTGACCGAGAACGTCGCGAATGCCGACATCCAGCGCTTTCCCGGCAACACCGAAGCGATCGCAGCCTTCCAGTCGGGCCGGGTCGATGCGGTCTGCCTGTTCCATCCGCCGCTGATCGCAGCGCGCCAGCGGCTTGGAAGCGGCAAGATCGTTGTTCCCACCCCGGTCACTTCGAATGCGACCAGCGCTGCCGTGCGCCAGGGGGATGCCGATTTCGTGGCCTTTGTCGATGCACAGTTGAGGGAGTACTACGAGTCGGGCAAGATCCAGACCTGGTACGAGGAATTTCTTACCGGATTCGGCCTGGATCCGAAGGCGGCACCGCCAATCATCAAAGAGATGCTCTGAGCCTTCGTCTCAGCGATGTATGAGTGGAATTTCTCGCCAGTGTTGGCGGAGAGCGGCCTGCTGCTCGCCGGCTTTCGCAACACTTTCGTCCTCACGGCAACAGCGCTTTCGGGTGGACTTGTCGTCGGTCTGTTGCTGGCATTGGCGAGGCTTTCCCACCGGCGCTGGTTGAGCGCGCCGGCGGGCGTCATAATCGAGGTTTTCCGCACCACGCCGCCGCTCGTGCAGCTTTTCTGGTTCTATTTCGGTCTGCCGATCGTGCTGGCGGTGGAAATGACACCGTTTCTCGCGGCGGCTCTGACCTTCATGATCCAGAGCGGGGCGTTCTTCGCCGAGATCTTCCGCGCTGGCATCGTCTCCATCGAAAAGGGGCAATGGGAAGCCGCCAAAGCCATAGGCATGAGCCACCGCCAATCTATGCGTCGGATCATCCTGCCGCAGGCGGTCAAGCGGATGTTCCCCTCGATGATGGAGCGCTCGATCGAGCTCATGAAGACGACGACCCTGGTCGCCACGGTGTCATACGCCGATCTTCTGTTTCAGGCTAACGAACTCGCCCAGAAGACATTTCGTCCGCTCGAAGTCTTCACGGTCGTCGCCCTGATCTATTTCGTGACGATCGCCTTCATCAGTTTCCTGGGCTCGCGCGTGGAGAAGCGCTTCGCCAAGAGCGGCGAGTTCACGGCATGAGCTACGACTGGAATTTTCAGCCTGTCTTTGACAACTGGTGGGCACTTGCCATCGGGGCTGCCGGCACGCTCAGACTGTTCGTGGTCTGCCTGGTCCTGGGCATGGGCCTCGGGCTGATCGTGGCGTTGGGGCGGCGGTCGCACAACCGGCCGCTCCGCTGGCTGTCGACCGCCTTCGTGGAGTTCTTCCGCAACACGCCGGTGCTCGTGCAGATCCTGTGGTTCTATTACGCCCTGCCGATCCTGGTTCCGATCGAGATCAGCCCTTTCACGGCCGCGATACTGGGAATATCGCTAAACTCGGCCGCCTATTCGGCCGAGATCTATCGCGGCGGCATCCAGTCCATCGAACCCGGTCAGTGGGAAGCAGCCAGGGCGATCGGCATGACCGGCGTCCAGACGCTTCGCCGCGTGGTCCTGCCGCAGGCGATCCGGCGCATTATCCCCGCGCTGACCAACCGAGGGGTCGAGATATTCAAGATGTCGACGCTTGCTTCGGTGGTCGCCTACGTAGAGTTGTTGCAGCAGGGGAAGCTTATCGCCTCGCTCAATTTCAATCCGTTGGAAACCTACACCGTTATCGCGGCGATTTTCCTCATCATCCTCTACCCGATCGTGAGCATGACCTATTCCCTCGAGCGCCACCTCGCCCGGAGCGATTGACGATGGCCGATCCAGTCCTGCGCCTGACCGGCCTCGGAAAGTCTTTCGACGGACACCGCGTCTTCTCAGACGTCGATCTCGAGGTCCTGCCGGGGGACCGCATTGCGATTCTCGGAGCATCGGGTTCGGGAAAGAGCACACTGCTGCGCTGCGTCAACGTACTTGAGACCCCGGACGAAGGTTCCATGGAGGTCGGTGGGAAAGCCGTGGGCGACAACACCCGCAACCGGCCCGCGCGATATTCGGAGCGCGAGCTCCGCGCGCTACGACAGCGCGTTGGCATGGTCTTCCAGCAGTTCAACCTGTTTCCACACATGACGGTGGCTGGAAATGTCGCCGAGGGGCTGGTGACAGTCCGGGGCATGTCGACCAGCGCGGCGCGTGAGCGTGCGGTCTCCGAGCTCAAGCGGGTTGGTCTGGCCGATAAGGCCGATACCTATCCGTCCAGGCTTTCGGGAGGGCAGAAGCAACGGGTGGCGATCGCGCGCGCACTGGCCATGGATCCGGAGATCCTGCTTTTCGACGAACCAACGTCCGCCCTCGATCCCGCCTTGGTCGGCGAGGTGCTGAGCGTCATCAAGCAACTCGCGGATGAGGGCAGGACAATGCTCCTCGTTACGCACGAAATTGGATTTGCCTACCACGTGGCAACGCGGATCGTCTTCCTCGCAGACGGGGGCATCTACGAAACCGGCACCCCCGACGAGGTTCTCAAGAACCCGAAGCGTCCGCTTACCCAGCAGTTCCTCGCCGAACACCAGCGTTTTCAGTTTTAGTGGAGCCCTTAGTTCATGAACGATGATGCAAGCGCCCAGGCCTATGTCGCCGATCCGCGCAACGAAGGCGTCCTGGTCTACGTCAACGGCGATCTGGTGCCTCGCAAGGACGCTGTTGTCTCCATCTTCGACAGCGGCTTCGTACTCGGCGACGGCGTGTGGGAGGGATTGCGCGTCAAGCAGGGTCGCATCATTCAGTTGGAGGCGCATCTCGACCGGCTTTTCGAGGGCGCAGGTTCGATCGCGCTCGAGATCGGCCGCACACGGGACGAGATCAAGTCAGCTATTTGGCAAACCCTGCAAGCCAACAGCATGGACGACGGCGTCCATATTCGCCTGATGGTTTCGCGCGGCGTCAAGAGTACGCCAAACCAGGACCCGCGGTTTCTCATCAGCGAGGCGACCCTGGTGATTGTCGCAGAATACAAGACGCCGAGACCGGAGGCGAAGTCGAAGGGGCTCTCGCTATTCACCTCCACATTCAGGACCAGCGGACCGGACGTGTTCGACCTGCGGCTCAATTCGCACAGCCGGCTGAACCTGATCCAGGCTTTGATCCAGGCGATCCATGCCGGCGCCGACGAAGCGCTCATGCTTGATCCGCGCGGGTTTGTCGCGAGTTGCAATTCGACGAACTTCTTCATTGTCCGTGGCCGGGAAATCTGGACCTCGACGGGATCGTTCTCCTTCAAGGGGCTGACTCAGCGGGCGGCAATCGAGAGCTGGCGCGACCGCGGCGAGACCGCGCTTGAGAAGGACTTCACCCTGGCGGAGACATATTCGGCCGACGAGGCTTTCATCACCGGCACCCTGGGCGGAATAACGCCAGTCGTGAAAATCGACGGCCGGATCATCGGCGATGGCCGTCCCGGACGGATGACCGCCGAGGTGAGCGAAGCTTACCAACACTGGATCATGCGTTAGCCTCCCCGAAAGATGGGCCCCAAGAGCTTGATAGCAATTAGGCAGGCGGTAACATGGAAGGCAGTCCGACGGTTGCGCAGGGACGGCTAACCCCGATCCGACGCGAGACTTTCAGCAATCAGATCGCAACCAACCTCCGCCACGCGATCATCAGCGGAGAGATCGAGGCTGGAAGCCAGATCACGGAGATGGAGCTTGCGGCGCGCTTCGGCGTGAGCAGGGGTCCGCTGCGGGAAGCGATGGGCCTTCTTGTATCCGAAGGGCTTCTTGTCACGGCTCCGTACCGGGGGACGCGGGTCCTGAAGCTGTCGGCGAAGGATGTACGGGAAATCTACGCCCTTCGAACCGCGCTCGAGACGCTCGCCTTCCGCGAGGTCTGGGATCGTCGGGACGAAACATTCCGCGCGGAACTGAAGTCGCGGCACAGGATACTGATCTCCACACTCGGCCTGAATGATCGCGTCAAATCCAGCGAGGCGGAAATCCGGTTCCACTCCCTAGTCTACGAAGCGAGCGGCCACGATCTCCTGCTGGAAACCTGGCAGCGCATTTCGAGCAGGATGCAACTGTATCTTGCGGTTCATCAGCAGGCCCACGGTCGCACCGCGCCCATCCATGACGCGCACCAACGCTACCTGGAGCTTGCGCTGGACGATCGGCTCGACCTGATGGTGGAGGAAGTCGAGGCGCATATGCGGCGCGGACTTCATCAGATGATGGTCTATCTGGCCTAGCTGTTTGGTCCCGGCATCTGGTGGAGCGGATTGAGTTTGAAGCGTTCGGGCTGCCACGCCTTGCAGACGCCTGCGCTTCAGAATCGAGTTGGCCGCTTCGTTCCGCGTCAGACACAAGCTCCGTGCCAGCCCGGAGTTCCTGACAGTCGATGAATTCGCAGGGACGAGGAACGGCGAGCCACCCGACGCGTTGAAGCCGATCGATCACGCCCTGTGACTCGGACATCAACCACCAAAGGGATTTCACCATGGCCAAGGAAAAGACGCTGCAGGACCTCTTCCACGACACGCTGAAGGACATCTACTACGCCGAACGCAAGATCCTGAAGGCACTCCCCAAGATGAAGCGCGCCGCGCAGTCGGAGGACCTCAAAGCGGCCTTCGACAAGCACAAGCAGGAGACCGAGGGCCATGTCGAGCGCCTTCAGCAGGTGTTCGAGATCATGGGCAAGCGCGCGCAGGGCAAGACATGCGACGCCATCGAGGGCATCATCTCCGAGGGCGAGGAAATCATGGACGAGTTCAAGGACACGGCAGCGCTTGACGCCGGCCTGATCTCGGCCGCCCAGGCCGTCGAGCACTACGAGATCACCCGCTACGGAACCCTGAAGCGCTGGGCAAACGAACTTGGCATGGCCGATGCCGCCAAGCTGCTCGACGCCACCTTGCAGGAAGAGTCCAGGACCGACAGCGATCTCACCAAGCTCGCCGACGCCACTGCCAACGACCGGGCAAAGGCCAGAAAGGCAGCCTGATGTCGGAACGACCCGGGAGAATGTCTCCCGGTCTTTTCGCATGGGCGACGGCAGGAGGGGGACAGGGATCCTTGCCCCCGCCCTCGCCGGCGAAGCGGTGTTGTGTTGAAAGCAACGCCGGCTCGCTCGCCTCCCAAGGTAAGAAAGGACTCACGCCAATGCCGTTGTCGCCGCCGCGCTCCACCTTTCCAGCCCTCGCCGATTGACCAGAAGCCCCATTAGGGACCTTCATGGCTGGAAAGGGCCTCGTTCATGGACCGCTGGGACCAGGTTGCCTGCATGTCTGCGTCGACATGCAGGCGATCTTTCTTCCCGGCGGTCCCTGGGGCAATGCCTGGATGGAGCGCGTCCTGCCGGCGATCGAGGAGCTTGCGGCGCGACATGCGGCCCGGACAATCTTCACCCGGTTCATCCCGGCGCGCGACGTCGAAGCGGCGCCGGGCGCCTGGAAGCGATATTATCGCAAGTGGGAATCCCTGACATTGAGCCACGTCGACCCGGCTCGTATCGAGCTGGTCGCGTCTCTTGCCCGCTTCGTTCCTCCGGCGACTGTCGTCGACAAGCATGTATATTCGCCGTGGACGGGAGGGCGTCTGGACGCGGTGCTGGCGTCGGGCGATTCCGACACGCTGGTCGTCACCGGCGGCGAGACCGACGTTTGCGTGCTGGCGACCGTGCTGGGCGCGATCGATCGGGGCTACAGGGTTGTCATCGCCACCGATGCAATCTGCGGCTCGGCCGACGAAACCCATGACGCGGCCATGACGCTTTATGCGTCGCGGTTCGGCGAGCAGGTGGAGATAGCGACCACCGAAGAAATCCTGGCCGACTGGCGATGACGCGGCAGGGCCGGCTCTTGTGCGAACGGGGCTCGAACCCGCCTAGACCCTTTCACGGCCAGGTGGAATCGTTCTGCCGGAGGGCACTTGGCCGAAGGTCGAGGGTTTCGTCGATGGTCGTGGTGGACCCACTGCCGAGACGAAACCCGAAGGATTTCGCCAAATGCACCCGGCCCGAAGGGTTTCCCGCTGGCGGGCGCCCGGTTCGTCGAGCCGCTCGGCTGTGGCACCACCACGACCGTCGCCCGGGGCGAGCCGCTTGTCTCGCCCGTCCTTCGGACCCTGCCGGATCGCCTCGCCATCGGGCAAACAGAACTATTTCCATCTGACCGTGAAAGGGTCTAGGGCTCCGCGTAACCATGGACCTGAAGACGCACGTCCCCGCCCTTGACGGCCTGTCCTTCGATCACGAACGCGCCCCGGCGCACGGCATGGGAGGCAACATAGTCGAACCGGACCTCCTTCCCGGACGCCTCGGGATCGCCGCCTTCCAGGGTGGCCTCCACGACGACCTCGGCCGCGGCCTGATCGCCCCGATTGGACACGGCTATGACGACGAGCGTTCCGTCGCCGACTTCCTCCACCCTGTCGATCGTGGCGGCAAGATCCGGCGGCCGCATGTCGCCGAACAGCGCCTCGTAGGCCAGAAAAGCCACGATGGCGCACACGACAATGGCGGACGTGACGCCGACGATCCATTCCAGCACCGGACGGCCGTTCCGATCCTTGCCTTCGTTCCTGCCCATCGCCCGACCTCTACAGAATGAGCCGCGCGGCGGCGGCGCCTATCGCTGCGGGAAAGGCCAGCACCGCCGTCGCCATGACGATGCTGTCGATGTGCAGACCGTCGAGCCGGGCGAAGACCCACAAGAGATAGAGGCTGACCGATGCGGCGATGACGTAGCCGGGCAGCGTCAGCCGCAGAACAGGGCTCCACCATGGCTCACGGGGGGACACGTCCGACCCTCCCGCGAAACCGAGCGCGAAGACGAAGCCATGCATCAGGGCCACCGACAGGGCCACGAGGCAGAGCGCATGCCACTCTGTCATCTGGTAGGAGATCAGCATCATCTCCTCGGTCGGCGCGACATTGAAGGCGAGGAACAGGGCCCCGACGGCCATCAGGAACAGTTCGCCGCCATAGGTCTCGTGCTGGTCGGCCGGGTCGTCTTCGCCGCTTTCAGAAGAACCTGCTCCGAACTGGCTCTTGGCCAGAAGCGCGCCGATCGAGGCAGGCACCATCTGGATGATGACCTTGCCAAATACCTCGTCCCTGGGGGTGTCGAAGGTGATCGTGCCGAACAGGACCAGCGCGACCACGCAGACCACGCCCGACACGCCAAGCGCGATCAGCGCATCGACGACGTCATCCAGCCAGTGTCTCGTCTGCTCGAAGCCGACATAGCGCGAGAGCACGACCAGAAGCGGCAAGGCGGTGATCACCAGCGCGAGCAGGCGCAGGCGGTCGAGGTAGAAACCCAGCCACCAGAGCTCCATCGTCATCAGCATGGGAAGCGAGAACACCAGGGCCCCTCCGGCCGCGCGGCCGAGGTCGCGCATCGCGCGTCGGGATTCCGGTTCCTGATAGTCGGTCTCGTTCATGTTCCTGCTGCTCCACACGCCTATCAATCCTTTGGCGACGCCTTCAGTTCCAAAGGGGCGCATCCCGGCTCTTTCCGCGTTTGCGGAACCAGCGGCGTGGAACAACGAGCCGTCCTTTCCTGTTCGAAGGCGCACATGAAACAACTGCAAGGATGGCGACATGGCTGACATCAACGAGATCGTCGATCAATGGCTGCGGGATGCGCATGCCATGGAGGAACAGGCAGAGCAGATGCTGAAGGCCCAGGCCCAGCGGATCGAGAATTACCCGGACCTGAAGGCGCGCATCGAACAGCATATCGGCGAGACGCAGTCGCAGCGCGAACGGCTGGAGGCATGTCTGAAGACGCGCGGCACGACCACGTCCAGCGTGAAGGACGTCACCGGCAAGTTCACGGCGATGATGCAGGGCATCGGCGGCGTGTTCGCGGGCGACGAGGTGGTCAAAGGCTCGCTCGCCAGCTACGCCTTCGAGCATATGGAAATCGCGTCCTACAAGATTCTGGCCGCCGCGGCCCGAACGGCCGGCGACGAGCAGACGGCGACCGTCTGCGAAGACATACTTCGCGAGGAGGAGGCGATGGCTTCCTGGCTGTCGGACAATATGGGAAGCGTATCGTCGACCTATCTTCGCCGTGAAGCGGGTGGCTCCGACGCCGCCAAGCGGTAGGGCGATGGCGGGACACCGGCTGGCTCGCGGATGATGGATGCGCGAGTTCGGCCGGGTGCGGCAGCGACGTTGCGCGACGTGTTTTGCTTCCTAGATTGGTCGCATGCCGCCAGCAAACTCAGGACACCAGTTCGCCATCGACACGGTCCGCGCGCAGCAAGGCGATTTCCCGCCGGACGCACGGGTTGAACACCGACTTCTTTCGGGAGGCCTGGAAGCCTCTCACGTAAGTCTGACCACGATAAGATTCCTCGACCGGAGGGGCAAACCTCGGGTGCTTCGTACGGTATTGAAGCAGCTCGACGGCTGGATGGTGCGCGAAGCGTCGATCTACAGGAATCTGGTAGCCAGATACGCCTCGGAACTTTCACCGCGCCTTTTGGCTGTGGAGCACCCCCTGCCGGGGCGGGCATATTTATGTATCGAGGCCGTCCGGCGCGTCAGCGCGTGGCCCTGGCGTGACGTTGATCTATCGGGTCGGGTGCTGCGCGACCTGGCGACATTTCACCGAGAGGCAAGGCTGGCCCCCGTTGCCATGTCCGACTGGAATTTCGACGCCGAGCTGGCAGAGACGGCCGAGCATACCGCCACAGCCCTCGATCGATGCCGGAAGAATCCGCGGCTACGGAAATTGACCCGAGGCCTGCCGGCGCTGACGCGTCTGGCTCATCAGCAGGCTCACCTGCGCGAGCAGCTTTTCGCCGAGGCGCCCTTCGGCAGCGGGCCAATCCATGGCGACGTTCATTCCGGCAATGTGCTGGTACGGCAACGGCAATCGCGCCCCCGTCCCGTTTTCCTCGACTGGGCACGGGCCAGGCTCGGTTCACCGCTGGAGGATATCAGCTCGTGGCTGCAATCGCTCGGCATCCATGAACGGGAAGCCAGACGACGCCACGACGCGCTTCTCCACGACTATCTTTCGGAGATAGGCCACGACCGGAGAATCGGTTCCAGCCTCCGCGCGGCATACTGGATCGCGAGCGCCCGCAACGCGCTCGGGGGCGCGCTGCTTCATCACATCCGTATCGCCGAGGACGAGAGACGACATGAACGCGAGCGTCTGGAAGCCTACCGCATGGCGCGGGACTGGGTTCGCGTGATCCGGCGCGCGGACGCCTGGTCGGCTGGTTGAGCCAATCCTGGCAGACGCGCCGCGCCAAGCAGCTGCACGATCGGGATTCCGGGAACATTCAGGCGCGGCGCCGGTTGTTCGACAGTCGACATGTCATCATCAACGTTGCGAGCATGCGTGCCGAAGGCGATATCCTTGAAGACGCCCACCCTCGACCCTGCCTCGCCTGAACCAACTGCCAACAAGGGCCGGCATGGGTTCCGGCCGTCCTGATCCATCCGGCAATCCGCCAGGCTCCTCTGCCGGCCCGTCCTTCGGCTTCCGCCTCCTGGCGGCAGCGGGACTGGCGATCGGCGTGCTGGGCCTCTGGCAGTTGCGGCAACTCGTTCTGCTGGTGTTCGCCGCGGTGCTCCTGGCCATTCTCATCCGCGGTCTTGCCGACCTGCTTCGCCTGGTCGTGCCGGTGGGGCGCACCTCCGCGTTCATAGTGGTGGGGCTGATGTCGGTACTCGCCGCATTGGCATTCTCCGCCCTTCTGGGCGCGCAGTTGCTGGGACAGCTGACCCAGCTGTGGGATCGGTTGATCGAACTCGGCGAGCCGATCGAGGAAGCCCTCGGGATCGACGATCTCCAGGGATGGCTGGCCCAACTGGCCGAGGAGCGTCTCAGCCAAACGTCCGTACTGAACCGGATCGTTGGCCTCTCATCCACCGCCGCGGGGGCGGTCGGCAATCTGGTTCTCGTGATCGTCGCCGCCTTCTTTCTGGGCGTGCAGCCGGCCCTCTACCGCCGTGGTGTCCTGGTCCTTTTCCCGCCCAGGCCAAGAAGGCTGGTGGCGCGCACCTTGAGCAGGACCGGCACCGGGCTGCGGAGATGGTTGCTGGGCCAGCTGGTTTCGATGATCACGGTCGGCATCGTGACCTATGCCGGGCTTGTGGCGTTGGGCGTTCCCTCCGCACTGGCCCTTGGCCTGATCGCCGGTGTGCTGGAATTCATCCCGATATTGGGGCCGCTTCTCGCCGCGGCGCCGGCCATCGCCATCGCGCTTTCGGAAGGACCGGAACTCGCCCTGTGGGTGGCGGGGCTCTACCTCGTCATCCAGCAGCTGGAAGGCAACCTCATCATGCCTCTGATCCAGCAAAGGGCGGTGTGGCTGCCGCCGGCGCTGACGCTGTTCGCGGTCCTCGGGTTCGGCATCCTGTTCGGTCCGCTCGGCGTCCTGTTCGCGACTCCCCTTACGGTCGTATGCATGATTGCGATCAACGTTCTCTGGGTAGAACGGATGTCGCGAATAATCGGCGACAGCTAGATTTGAAACGGCCCTGATCGCTCGCGCGGTCTCCCCGGCTATGCGCGGACCCCGGGGGCTCCATTGGACTTCCGCTCGTCCTGGATCTGCCTTTCAAGGCTTTCGCCAATCTGGTTGCGCATGCGTCTGGAGCGGATCTGGCGCGTGCCGGCGGAACGGGGCTCGAGCAGGATCGTGTCGCCAGAGGGAACAAGATCGAAATCCCGGCTCGCGGCAACCGGCTTGTCCTCCGCCGTGAAGGTCGCGACGACCTGCACGTTCAGCGGCCACGATGCCTGCTCCTCGCCAAGCCGTTCGAGAACGTTTCCGAACGCCCGCTCGATCAGGGCGCGAAAGCTGCCAATGTCGATCATTTCCGCCGAATCGACCGGTCCCTGCATCCATTGGGGACGGGGATCGTCGCCATCGGAGAGGGAAACGTCGAGATCGCTGAGCGAACAGAAAAGTTCTTCACGATCGGTCCGCAAGGTGAACCTGATGGCGTCGATGTAGATCGGCGAGGAGCTCATGTTGCTGATCACGCATCGCGCCTCGACGGCGCGTCCGGCGCCGCGATTGATCAGGATTTTCGACCGCCTGTCGCGAACATAGCTGTTGTACATCAAGTGCAGGTAAATAGCCCAGACAAGCAGCATGAGAACGCTGGCGATAGCGGAGACGACATCGGCATTGTCCTGCAGCCAACTCCACATGCCTTTTGGCCTGACCTTTGAAAAAGGCCGCCGAACTCGGGCGATCGCGGGCGGCCGGATGAGGAAAATGGACCGCCCGGCTGGTCGCCGGGCGGCCGGGAGAGAAAGCCGGACGGCTTTACTCGGTGCTCAGACGCTGTTCATCACGCCTTTCGGCATAGGTGGACGCGTCGTACTCGCGAGCCTGTTCGAGCTGCTCTTCGGTATACTGCGTGTAGAGGTGCCACTCGTCGCGGTCGTCCTGCATGAATTCGACTTGGTCGAGCCCCAGGGCGACTTCGTGCGTGCCCATGCCGAGGAATCCGCCAACGTCGACGACTATGGCGTCCAGCTCACCCTCTTCCGTGAGGACGATGTCTCCGACATTGCCGACATTCTCCTCGTTCGCGCCGTAGACTTCCGAGCCGATGAGTTCCTCCGCGCGAAACTCGCCCGGCGTCGCGCTTCGCATCTGTCCGCGATCCACAGCGCCGGTGGTCTGCTGGTCCGTCTGAGCGTCCTCAGCGCGCGCGACGCGGAAGTTGAGCTGCACGTTCTCCTGTTCTGCGCGAACAAGAACCGTTCCGCCATTCACCACTTGCTGCTCGCCCGACCCGGTTTCGTTGCGGGCGGTGTCTTGCCGCGTGTCCGCCTGCTGGCCTGTGGCCTGAGCGGTTTCACGCGTCATGCGCTGCTGGTCACGCTCGTCCGACCAGGTGGCCTGGTCGTATTCCCTCGCCCCCTCGAATTGCTCACGGGTATAGGGAACATAGACGTACATGTTCTCCTGCTCGTCGCGCATGAAGCGCAGGTCCTCGATTCCCAACGCGACCTGCCGCTCGCCCACGCCGAGGAAACCGCCAATATCGACGACAATCGAATCGACCTCGCCGTCCTCGCTGAGCAGGACGTCGCCGACATCGCCGATGTCCTCATCCCTCTCGGAATAGAGGGTGGTGCCGATGAGATTGTCGGCGCTGATTTGCGAGACGTCGACTTCCTGGAGATTCTGTTGTCTCTCGGCCGACTGGCGGTCCTCTTGGCGAGCCGTATCCTCTTGGGCCGCCTGACCGTCATCTCGGCTGGCGCCGGCCGAGGCCTGCTGCTGGTCCGAACGCGACTGGATGCGCAGGTCGATCCGCACCTCGTCTCCCTGTCGGGCCTCGACCGTGACGGTCTCCCCGCTCGAGACCGTGACCTGCCGCTGCGCCTGAGCCTGCTGCGACTGCTGCTGGTTTTGCGCCTGCCGCTGCTCGTCGACGACGGGCTGGTCACTGGTCTGCGCATGGCCTGCGCCGACGCACAGCGCAGCGATCGCGGTGGTTGCAAGAAATCTCTTTAACATCTGTAATGTCTCCCTTGATTGTCGTTCTTGGTTTGAGTGAGCGGTGCCCCTGTTCGCGGCCCCCGCCTGGTTTCCCAACTACGTGTCCGGGCGAATGTTCCGGCAAAAACTCCCGCTTCCATCCGATCGACGGGTGAGAAGTGGGCCTGGGCGGCATGGAACACGGGAGGGCACGGACTGTTGGGCCCGCAGTCGATCGCATGTTGAAACAACAGGCTCGGCGAGCGGGAGGCCGAAGGCGGATCATCGGCTTCCCGCGCCCTTCCTGATAGTCTTGGGCGCGGCTGATTTCAGAGGCCGAACGGAAATGTCTCCGGGCCGTCGTGGACTGCCTCGGCGGCGGGCAGCGGAGTTACCGCCCGGGTCTGGTCGAGCCAGACATATGCGTCGTACTGCTTCGAGATGCTGGCTTGTGCGTAGTGGCTGAGAAGCTCCGACTCCGGTCGATAGATGACGCCGATGAAACGCTGCAGGCGGGGCTCGGCCAAAGCTTCGGTCAGTGCATGGTGCCGCGAGAAATCGACCATGCAGCGCGGACGGCCCGCGAGGTGGAAGCAGCGTTCAGCACTTTCCTCGGATGAAGGCCTCACGGTCATGAATTCAACCGGGCCATCCCATCTGCTGGCCGCCGCCACCGTGCCCGTGTTGGTTCCGAACCCGATCGACGCGGCGTCCGCGCCGAACCGTTCGCGGCAGAGCTGTCCTATGTTCAGTTCGTCCCGAACCCGTCCCATTTCGGTGTGACGGGCGTCGCCGATATGGGAATTGTGCGCCCACACGACCGCCTTGGCTTCCGGCCCGCTGGCGGCAAGCACGTGGTCGAGCGTCTCGAACATATGGCGATCGCGCAGGTTCCAGGCGTGCGGGCCGCCATAGTACATGACGCGGTAATATTGCTCCGCGGCGGCGACCAGACGCGCATTCTGGCTCGCATCGAGGAAGTCGGCGCCATTGTCGCTGGCATAGCGCAGTTCCTTCTCGAGAAGGTCCCGGCATTGGGCAACGACCGCTGCCTCGCATGAACGGTAGCTTTCGGTGAGCACCGCGCGTCCGTAGATCGCCGGGTCGTGGTGCCAGGGGGTGAGACAGCCATATCGCTCCCGTGCGATGGCGGCTGCGTCCGGGTCCACCTCGTCGAGATAGGCCAGGATCGAGGCGATGGCGCCACGCATGTTGTAGAGATCGAGGCCGTGAAAGCTGGTCTGGCGGTCGACGGTGCTGTTGTGCGTCCGGAGCCACTTCAGGAAGTCATCGAAATCGGTGTTGCGCCACATCCATGTCGGAAATCGCTTGAACGGAGCCTCCTGTCCCGGCTCCAGGGGCAAGTTCCTTATGTAACGATTGACCGACGCGGCGTCCGGCCAGTCGGCCTCGACCGCGACGATGGTGAAGCCGTGCTTCTCGATCATTCGCCGGGTGATGGCGGCGCGTGCCCGATAGAACTCAGACGTGCCGTGGCTCGCTTCGCCGAGCAGGAGGACGCGCCGGTCGGCGAAGCGGTCGAAGAATTCGCCGAACGCCGGATCGTCCGGGTCCGGCAGATCCTCGGCGGCCTGTGCAATCTTCTGTGGCAGGGCGGGCGGCCGGCGGTTTCGATCCTGGTGTCCGCTCCCCCCGTTCTGCCAGCCTTGCGAGCCGATCAGGGGCACGAAGGCAACAGCGCCGAGGTCTTCCTCCTCGAATCGTTTGGCGTCGAGACGGACGATCCGCAAGAGACGCTGGCTTCGACGGTCGCCGACCGGAATGACGAGCCGCCCCCCGATCTCGAGCTGATCCCGCAGCGCCAGCGGCAGGGATGGTCCTCCCGCGGCGACGATGATTGCGTCGAACGGCGCTTCCTCCGGCCAGCCGAGGCTTCCGTCGCCGATGCGGACCGTGACGTTTGCGAACCCCATCGCGGCCAGCCTGTCCCTGGCGGTCTCGCCGAGCGCCTGGTGTCGTTCGATGGTGAAGACATGCTGTGCGATCAGGCTCAGCACCGCGGCCGAGTAGCCCGAACCCGTCCCGACCTCGAGGACACGGTCCACCGCTTTCAGCTCCGCCGCCTCGATCATGCGCGCCACGACATAGGGCTGGGAGATCGTCTGGCCCTCGGTCAGCGGCAGCGCCGAATCCTCGTAGGCGAACTCCTCGAATCCGGTCTCGACGAAGTCTTCCCTGCGCACGCCGCGCATCGCGTCGAGGACCGCCTCGTCGGACACGCCGCGTCCGGCGATCTGGGTCTCGACCATATCCGCCCGTGAACGTTCGAAATCCGACATCGGCACTTCCCGGCGGGTTCCGGCGAATGGCATGTCGCGCTAGGCGCGATCGGTCACTTCGTTTGCACCTTCGCGACTGGCGCAGTGCGCGCAGCAATAGATGATGTCGTCCTGCTCGACGCCGTGCCCGACAATGCGGCAGCCGCAATGCGCGCAGGTGGGAGCGAGCTTCTGGATCGCGCATTCGAAACTGTCGAAAGTGTATGTGCCGTCCGCCGTGGTGACGTTAAAGCTCTTGTCATAGTCGTTTCCGCACTGGTCGCATGTGGCCATCGTTCTGGCTCCTTCTCCTTCATGCCGGCTCAGGCGCTTCGCCGCCGGCCCGGCGTCCGGCGACCCGGTCAGGCGCTCCCACGAACTCCTGCGGGAGACCGCTCCGGAATCGCCCTCACCCGGCTCCGATGCTTTCCGCTCCCGCCTCGGCGAAAGCCCGTTGGGCCCGGGAAACCTGGGAGCGAGCGACATCGGCCGTGACCTTGACCTGCGCGCCGAGCTTCGGTGGGAAAAGCGATCCCTCCTTCGGATCGCTTTCCGCGTCGCCTCCGGACGCCACCGCGCCGGAACTGTTCGCGTCGCCGGCGGGTTCCAGAAAGACGTCGCTGCGGTTGATCCCGAATTCCTGAACCAGGTGCTCCACGGCGCGATCGGCGTCTTCCCTCGTCGTGAATATTCCCGAGACCGTTGTCGTGCTGTCGTCCGACATGTCGCTTCTCCAGGGGCGGGTGACAAAACTTCACGATCCCAACACATCATCCACGGCGATGTTCCCGAGGATCGTCCGGAACAGACGGCATCCCCGATTGTTGGACCTCGAGGTATCCGACCAAGCACCCGAGCAAACGAACCTGGAAGCCCGCAGGAGTACCGCATGCCTCGCATCCCCGTCCTAGGAGCCTCCCTGCTTTCCCTGATGGCGCTGCCCCCGGCTGCCTTCGCCCAGTCGGCGACGGCCGAACTGGTTGGCAACCCCAACGCGGGCGGCGAGAACATCGCCGGCACCGCCACCTTCACCCAGACGCCCTCGGGAACGATCCACATCCTGGTCGACGGGCGCGGTTTCCCACCCGGCCCGCACGCCGTCCACGTCCATGAGGCCGGCATCTGCGACACCGCCTCCGGCTTCGAAAGCGCCGCCGGCCATGTGGCGGACGGGCTGACGCACGGACTGGCCGCCGAGGAAGGCCCCCATCCGGGAGACCTTCCCAATCTGCACGCCCAGGAAGACGGCATCATCAGGGCCGAGTTCTTCACGCGAGGGTTCACGCTCGAACAGGACGAGGGGCTGGAGCGGATCTTCGACGATGACGGCTCTTCCATCGTCGTTCACACTGGCGCCGACGACTATCGCAGCCAGCCTTCCGGCGATTCCGGCGACCGTCTTGCCTGCGGGGTGATCGAGCCGGACGAACGTCAGTGACGGGCATCGACCGGCATAACGCGACAGGTTTCGTGGTCAGGGAGGTCGCGTCATGAATACGGCCAATCTTCAGCTCGAGGGACTGCTGTTGGCGCTTGCGGCGATACTGGAAAAGCTCGAGGAGCGGAATCTGCTGAGCCGTGATGACATAAGGGACGCGCTCGAGACGGCCCGAGGACGATGCGTGGCGGACGAACGGCGGCCGGTGGAACTGTCTGACGCCAATGTCGAAGCGGTGATGTTTCCGATCCGGTTCCTGATCCGTGCCGTCGAGCCCGACAACGCCGGCGGAACATTTTCGGAGCTTGCGCGCGATATCGGACGTCGCAGGCAGCCCTGAATAGGGGCCGGAACATCTGGCGGCCAGCCCGGTTCGGCGGTGGCAGATGAAGAAGATCCACATGCTGACGTCACCACGCACATCGACTCCGAATTTGGCCGCGGACATCTCCGCGGGCCCGCCCATCGACGACGGCGCCATGCGCGCGGCGCGGATCGAGGCCCCGGGAAGGGTCTCGATCGTGACGGTGCCGAAGCCTCGGCCGGAAACCGGACAGGTACGCGTCCGGCTCGAAGGCTGCGGCGTGTGCGCCTCCAATCTCGGTCCCTGGGCGGGACCCGACTGGATGGAGTTCCCGACCGCGCCTGGCGATCTCGGCCACGAGGGCTGGGGCCGGATCGACGCGGTCGGCGAAGGCGTTGCCGGATTGAGGCCGGGCCAGAGGGTGGCGACGCTTTTTCAGCGCGCCTATGCGGAATTCGCCGTCGGTCCGGCGGACGAGATCATCCCGCTGCCGGACAGCTTCGACGAGCCGCACTTCCCCGGCGAACCGCTCGGATGCGCGATGAACATCTTCGCGAGAAGCGACATCCGGGAAGGCCAGACGGTGGCGATCGTCGGCGTAGGCTTTCTCGGCGCCCTGCTCGTCCAGCTCGCGAAGTCGGCCGGCGCCCGCGTCATCGCCTTGTCGCGCCGCGATTTCGCGCGCCAGGTCGCGCGACGGTCCGGCGCCGACGCCACCCTGTCCACCGAAGACCCGGAGGCGGTCCGGCGGGTTTCTGACCAGACCCAGGGGCGCCTGTGCGACCGCGTCATAGAGGCGACAGGCAAACAGCAGCCGCTCGATCTTGCCGCGCAGATCGCCGGTGTTCGCGCCAGGCTCGTCATCGCCGGATATCATCAGGACGCGCCGCGCAGCGTGAACATGCAGCTGTGGAACTGGCGCGGGCTCGACGTCATCAATGCACATGAGCGCGATCCGGCGGTCTATCTTTCGGGCGTGAAGCGGGCGGTCGAAGCCACGACGACTGGCATGCTCCGTCCCCGGTCGCTGATTACCCATGTCTTTCCGCTGGAGGGGCTGGGTGTGGCGCTGGACATGACGCGCGACCGGCCCGACGGCTTCATCAAGGCGGTGGTCGTCCCATGAGCATCGGTTTCGATAAGCGACGCCGCGGCAGCGGCGCGCCCCGCCTGGGCTTTCTCGGCACGGGCTGGATCGGGCGTGACAGGCTCGCGGCCATCCGCAAGGCCGCAGCGGCCGAAATTGCCGTCGTGGCCGACGAGAGTGCGGAGGCTCTTGAAGCGGCCTTGGCCATCGCGCCGGAAGCGACCACTGCCGACAGCCTGTCGGCCATGCTGGCGGAAGGCGTCGACGGTGTCGTGATCGCCACCCCCAGCGCATTGCACGCCTCGCAATCCATCGAGGCGTTGCGCGCGGGCGTGGCGGTCTTCTGCCAGAAGCCGCTCGGGCGAAGCTCCGCCGAGGTCGATGCGGTGATCGCGGCGGCCGATGCGGCCGATCGTCTGCTGGGCGTGGACCTCAGCTATAGACGCACACAGGCGATGCAGGCCGTGCGGCGAGCAATCCAATCCGGAGAATTGGGACGGGTCTTCGCCGCCGAACTGGTCTTCCACAACGCCTATGGCCCCGACAAGGACTGGTATTACGACCGGTCCCGGTCCGGTGGCGGCTGCCTTGCCGATCTCGGCGTCCACATGATCGATCTGGCGCTATGGGCGCTGGACGATCCGTCGGTGACCGTCATCGACGCGCACCTCGTTTCGAGAGGCCGGTCCGGCTTCGCGTCGGCGGCGGTCGAAGACTTCGCGCAGGTCCTGCTCAGAACCTCCGGTGATTGCCTCGTCACGATCTCCTGCTCGTGGAACCTGCATGCCGGACAGGACGCCGTGATAGGAGCGCGTTTTTTTGGCGAACGCGGCGGCGCCTCGTTCAGCAATGTCGACGGGTCGTTCTACGATTTCCGCGCCGACCTTTATCAGCGGACGTCGAGCCGGGTCCTGTTCGAGGGGACCGACGAGTGGGGCGGTCGTACCGCCGTCGAATGGGCGCGGCGACTGGCGGTGGATCCCGGCTACGATCCCTCCGTAGCGACGATTGCCGCCACGAACAGGACCATCGACACCGCCTACCGCCTGTCCGGCCTTGACGCCGCCAATCCTGAAGACGCCCGGAGCAGGATGGCGGCGGCGCGGTAACCGCGGCCGCCGGGGAGTCTACACGGCGTCGCGCCGAAGTGCGACGGGCCGCAGCGACGCCCATGGCGCGCCGGTGCCATGGAATGGCCGGCTGAGAAACGGCGAGCCTGCAAGCCCGAACCGCCATGGCAGGTCGATAGCCTTGCTGATGCCGATGCGTGGTCCCGCCAGTATGTCGGTTCTCGCACCGTCTCCGGCCAGGACGAACGGCGCCTGCTCCACCGACCTGCCGTCGAGCGCCTTGGTGATCGCGAGCGCTTGGGCAAGCCTCCCCGGACCGGCGACCAGCCGCCGGTCATCCTCGCACCGCCGGCGCGCACGCATGCGCAGAATGCCCTCGCGCGGTTCCAGCGCTCTGATCAGCACCGCGCTGCCAGGTCGGCAGACGATGTTGAAGCACCAGTGTATGCCATAGGAGCGGTAGACATAGGCGCTGGCCGGAGGACCGAACATGGTGCCGTTGGTGGCCGTCGGCCCGCGGTAGCTGTGGGAGGCTGGATCGTCCTGTTCATAGGCTTCCGTCTCCACGATCATGCCGCCGACCCCGTCGACCAGCAGCGTCGCCCCGATCAGATCCCGGGCCACTTCGACGGCGCCGCGCAAGAACCATGCCCGGTCCAGGCGGGGCTCGCCGGGCTCACTCATCGCGCTCGCCCTCGTCGGAAAGGTCCACGCCCTCCGAATGACGGGCCTTCTTCTCCGTCTCGTCGGGCTTCCTCGTCAGCCCGTAAGGCTTGGGCTTCTTGGGCAAGGCGGCGTTCTGGTCGGTCCGGGGCCGATGCGGCGCTGGCTTCAGGGCGCGGGCGCCGGTTTCGCGCCTGTTTTCAACCATCTCTGTTCTCCTCGTCCTCGATCTGCCGTCGCGCCTCGTGCCAGTGCTTCTCCTGATCTCCGTCCGGCCTGCCCGCTTCCTCCCAAAGCTGGTATGCCCGGTCGCGGACCTTGCCTTCCAGCGGATCGGTTCCAGATGCATCGGGCGCCGGCGCCGGGTTGTAGTCAGGCGTCGGGCCAGCCTTTTCCTGGTAGCCGCTCGGATGCAGCATCGGCGCCTCGCCCGCCGATCCCGAACTGTCGCGGCTGGACCGGTCGGATATGCCGGAAGCGTTCGCGGCAAGCGGGCCTCGGGCATCGTTCTTGTGTCGCTTCTCCCACGGCTCGCTTTCGCGGTTCTGGTGTCTGGTGCTGCGGCCGGTGCCGGTTTGATTGGGGGAGGTCATGGCGTGTCTCCTTCATTGTCTGCACCAAACCTGTTGGCTGGCCCGCTTGTTCCGGGGGAACCCGGCTGCCTCTATCCGGTTAGAGTCGTTCAGGAGGCCCCCATGCAGGACGATGCGGAATCGCGCCGGACGGACGCCCTTTCGGCAAGGAAGCTGACGCAGGAGGGCGTCACCAGAGACAAGGTGCCGGGTTTCGATCCGGCCGCGGCTCCCATGGAGACGGATCAGGAAGCCGGCGCAGCCGGAAATCCGGCCGGACCGTCCGCGCCTCTCGGCCCCTCGCGCAACGCTTCGCAATCCGCTTCCGCGACCGCCATGCGCCGTTCCGATCCGCCCGATTCGGGGCGGTCCTGGGCCTTGCGTCCCGTGCATTGGTTGCTGCTGGCGGCAGGCTTCTTTGTCCTGGCGGCGGCGTCCGCGCTCGCCCTCGCGCTCTCCTGACGAGACCGGCGGTTGCGAGACCCGACTGGGCCGGCGACCAACCTGTCTTGGCAGGAACAATTCTCGCCGCTTCCGGTTTGCCTTCCATATCCGGAATTGCCGGAACCAAATTGGAGATCGGCATGACAAACCGAAAGCAAGAGCCGGCAAAGCCGGCGCCGGACGATGTGCCCGGTATCGAGCAGAATGACTGGGACGCGGTCCGCACGGGCGAAGTCGTGCCCGAGCAGCGTTTCGAAAACGGAGACATGCGCTTTCGCGAGCGCTCCGGGGAGCAGTCGCTCGAGGAGGAAGAGGACAATTCGTATCAGGAGAGCGACGATGCCCTCCCTGACGACTCCGAGGAAGAAACCATCGAGCGCAACCCCTCGCGGGAAGGCGGCCATTTCGATCGCGCTTGATACCTGCGGCTCTAGCCGTCCGCCTGCCGCTTTCCTCCCCCTTCGAGGGGGAGGTGGCCCGAAGGGCTGGAGGGGGTGGCGTAGCCCTTTGCGATGGCCCTTCCCCCTTTCGGAGTGTGAACAGATTCCGGCGCCGCGGCCCGCAGAACCGGCCTTTTCAACGAATCTTGCCTTGGATCTATCCACCTGCCCCGCGACCGGTAGGACAATGTCCGCCGAAGAAAGGAAGGCGGCATGGAAGGTTACGCGGCAGGGGATGGCAGGAGACTTCGGCGCATCGTTGCGCTGCTGGTCGCGCTCGCCGCTCTCGCCGAGCAGGCCGCCGGCCGCTGCTACCTCGTCCGCTGTTTCGTTCTGTGGCTGTTGCGGCGGGCCGAGGCCGTGGTGGCGGACTTCGTCGCCGAGGCGACGGGCATGCCGCAGCCGGCCTTCGCCGGCATCGGAACGACCGGGAACGATCCGGAGGACGCGCTGCTGCTTGCGGCGCGCTTGCACGCACTGGCCGAGGCCCTTGGCGTCCTGCTGCGCTTGGCGCTCATCCTCCCTCCGCTTCACGGGCGAGGGCGAAGCCAGAGACGGAGGGGGGCGGTGCCGGCTACGGCCTGTCGCTTTCCCCGCACACCCGATGGTCTCGCGGCCGGGCCGTACGACACCTCATAAGACGCCGGCCGCGCGGCGGACGGCCGATCGTGGTCGCGGGTGGTATGAGACGAATCCGCTACCAGGGCGCGAGCCGGACCCACCGCGGCCGCCTCCACCCTTTCCGCCGAACGAGCCCGTGAAGGAACCGCCTCCGAAGCGGTTGCCCGATGAACATCCCGTTCCAAATCCCGACGAGAACGACTCGCCGCCCTTGCATACGAGCGGCCGGTCTCGCATGCGAGCGGCCCGCATCAGGCAGGCCCATAGCCTGACGTTTGATCCGACACGCCTTGCCGGAAGCGCTGGCCGTGGGCCGGCCTGAGGTGAACCATATCATGGCGCGGGAAGCGTGATGCATTTCCCAAAGGAGGCTTCTTCATCATCGACAGCGGGAACATCAACCCCGCACCGTCTGTTCGGCGCGCCAAAGACCACAGGAGCGCCGGATGAACATCGCGATGATCGGAGCAGGCTATGTCGGACTGACGACGGGCGCCTGTCTCGCCTCCCTGGGACATCGGGTCTCGATCTTCGACATAGACGTCCGGCGCACGGCGCAACTCAGACAGGGACAGGTGCCGATCTACGAGCCTGGCCTGGCGGAAATGATCGAAGCCGGCGTCGCCAATGGCGGTCTGCGGTTCCATGACGACCTTGCCAAGGCCGTCGAGAACACCGCGGCTGTTTTCATCGCGGTCGGCACGCCCTCCCGGCCGGATGGTTCGATCGATCTCTCCCATGTCGAAGCCGCGGCCCGTGCGGTTGCCCCCCTGTTGCGCGGGGGCGCGGTCATTGTCGTGAAGTCCACCGTGGCGGCAGGCACCTGCAAACGGATTCGTGAGCTCATTGCCGAAGAGCGGCAGGCGCTGGACATTCACGTCGCGTCCAATCCCGAATTTCTCCGGGAGGGATCGGCGATCAGCGACTTCCTGGAGCCGGAGCGTGTCGTCTTCGGTTTCGACGACCCTGCCTCGGGAGAGGTGCTGGACCGGATCTATCGGCCGCTCGCGTCCCGGACGACCATCGTGCGCACGAGCTGCGTGAACGCCGAACTGACCAAGCACGTCGCCAATGCGTTTCTGGCCATGAAGATCGAATTCGTGAACCAGGTCGCCGACCTCTGCGAGAAGATCGGTGCGGACGTCACGTCGGTCTCCCGTGGCATAGGGCTGGATAGCCGGATCGGCTCCTCCTTCCTGACCGCCGGCCCCGGCTTTGGCGGGTCCTGCTTTCCCAAGGACACCAGGGCCTACGCCCGCTTGGCCAGGGCCCACGGCGTCGGGCAGTCGCTGGTCGAGACGGTGATCAGCGGCAATCAGGCGCGACGCGTGGCGCTTGCCGACCGCATTCTTGCCGAAGCGGCGCTTGTCCCCGGAGACACGGTGGCCGTGCTGGGCCTCGCCTTCAAGGCCAACACCGACGACACGCGGGAATCTGCCGCGCTCGCGATCGTGCCCCGCCTGGCAGAACGCGGCGTCAGGGTGCGGCTGCACGATCCCAAGGCGCCGATGGCGGACGAACTGCGGCACGAACGGGTTACGTGGTCGGCATCGCCCTATGCCGCGGCGGACGGCGCGCAGGCGGTCGTGATGCTGACGGAATGGGACGAGTACCGTGACCTGAAGATCGGCCACCTGAAGCGCGTCATGAGCGGCAACCACCTGTTCGACTTCCGCAACCTCTATGCGGCGGAGGATGTGACGGGGGCCGGTCTCGTGCACCATTCCATTGGCAGGCCCGCCCAGCGGCCGCGAGAGCTCGGCGCGGTGCCCGCTCACGCGCGTATCCAGCCGCGTGCCGCCGCTGGCCGTCGCCTGCGCACGGCCTGACCAACGCGACCAGATCCAGGCACATTCAGAAGGACGAATTCGATGGAAACCAAAACGCTCACAAACAGGCAGGATATACGCGATTGGGCAGCGGCCCGCGCGGGCGTGCCCGTCCTTCGGCCTGGCGGAGAGGCGAACGAGGGCATTCTCGAACTCGCCTTTGGCCAGCAGAGCTATCAGGAACCGGACAACGCCGCCGATCCGCCGGTGACGTCACAGACCGAAATTCTCGAGTGGGATGAATGGTTTCGCCTGTTCGAGGAACGCAATCTGGCTCTGGTCGTGGCCGCCGATCAGCCCGGGCGACGCGACGAGTTCCATCAGATCATAAGACGCTGAAATCGGCACCGTGCGGGTGACCCCGAACGCGTCGAAGCCTTTCCCGAGCCGGTGTCTCGGGAAAGGCGCCGTCATACGGCTCAGGCGTTTGCGTCGCGGTCGACGAACTTGTTGAAGCGGCTGATGGAGCCGTCCTCGGTACGGTCCTGATGGAGAAAGGCTAGGCCGTTCTCGTCGAAGATGCGGAAGAACTCGTCCCAGCCGATCGGCTCCAGTCCTTCGTCGCTCGGGTCGAAATCCACCCGCAGGATCCCGCCTTCTCCGCTTTCGGCAACGCGAGCCGGTTTGCCATCGCGTTCCTCTATCCAGCTTCTGATCCGGTCATGGTCGGTAGTGGTCCTTGCCTCGGTCACGTCCGTGCTCCGTCGATTGGTCACAGGGCGGCGGAACGCACCAGGCGGTGGGAGGAGGTGTCGGGAGGATGGCCCGGCGCGTTCCGCTCGGCTTCGAACCGGCGTCCGCCACCATTGTTCCCGGATGCGCAGCTTCAGGTGCAACAGCCGGAGAGACTTCAGGTGGAACATCCGGAGAGACGGTCTGTTTGGGGAGCCGATTGGAAACCGACAAAGGATATGTCGTGACTGGTAGAGTGCTCATCACGGGCGGTTGCGGGTTCATAGGCCGCAGACTTGCCGCTGAACTGCTCGCGAACGGCTACGACGTGCGCATTCTCGACAGCCTCGTGGAACAGGTCCACGGCCCTGCGGGATCATCCCCCCTGACCGAAGTCGAGGTTGTCGTCGGAGATGTGCGGTCGCGCGAGACCGTGGACCGGGCCATCTCGGGCGTCGACCATGTTGTCCATCTCGCGGCCGAGGTGGGTGTCGGTCAGTCCATGTATGAGATCGCCCGCTATGTGGGCGCCAACGACCTTGGTACCGCTGTGCTTTTGGAAGCGCTCCTCGAGCGGCCTCCCGAACGCATCGTCGTCGCATCCTCCATGAGCGTGTATGGCGAAGGGGCCTATGTCGACAGCGACGGCCGGCGGCATGAACAGGTCAGGCGCCGCAGGTCGGATGTTTCGCAAGGCAGGTGGGATCCGCTTGGACCGGAGCACCGGCCGTTGAGAGCGGTCCCCACCGATGAACGCAAGCCGGTCGACCTGGCCTCCATCTACGCCTTGACCAAATATGCCCAGGAACGCCAGGTCCTCATCTTCGGGGAGGCCTACGGCGTCGAGGCCACGGCGCTGCGGCTGTTTAACGTCTTTGGCCCCGGCCAGGCTCTGTCCAATCCCTATACGGGCGTGCTTGCCAATTTCGCCTCCCGCATCGCCTCCGGCCAGCGCCCCCTCGTCTTCGAGGACGGCGAGCAGAAGCGCGATTTCGTGCATGTCGACGACGTGGCGCGCGCGTTCCGGCTTGCTCTCGAAAGTCCGAATGTCGGTGGCGAAGTCATCAATGTGGGAAGCGGCAACGCCTATTCCATCCGCTGGGTGGCGGAGGAACTCGCCGCCGTGATGGGGGCTCCGCAACTCGCTCCGGATATTCTCGGCAAATCCCGCTCGGGCGACATCCGCAACTGTTTCGCCGACATTACCAAGGCGAGGGAATTGCTGGCCTTCTCGCCTCGTCGTTCGCTGGAGGACAGCTTCGAGGAGATCGCCGACTGGGTCGCCGGCTCGGAAGCCACGGACAATGCCCAGCGCATGCGCCGTGAACTTGAAGTCCGGGGGCTGGTGGCATGACGGTCGATCATCCGGCAGCGGGCGGTCCCCGGTTCGGCTTCGTGGAATGGTTCCGGCCGGGCGAATATGATCGCACCGAACAGGTGCTGCCCGAGATCGTCGCGTCAGGGGCGACCTATCTGCGGACCCATCTTTCCTGGGCCGAATATCTCGCGCCTGGCGGACCGGACTGGTTCGACTGGCTGCTCCCGAAGCTGGGGCGGGATCTGCAGGTCCTTCCCTGCATCCACTACACGCCGCCGTCGATATCGCGCACGGGCAAGACGTCGGGAGCACCGCGGCGGCTGCGGGACTACGCCGATTTCGTCGACCACGTTCTGACCCGCTACGGCCGGCATTTCGATCACGTGGAGTTGTGGAACGAACCCAACAACCTTCTCGACTGGGACTGGCGCGCCGATCCGGACTTCTCGCTGTTTTGCGAAATGATCGGCAGCGCCGCTCATTGGGCCCGCGAGCGCGGCTGGAAGGTGGTGCTCGGCGGACCGTCGCCTTTCGATCCGCTCTGGGTCGATCTGATGGGACAGCGCGGCATACTCGACGTGGTGTCGGCCGTCGGACTTCACGGCTTTCCCGGCACCTGGGACAGCGAGGTCGGCACCTGGGGCGGATGGGACCTGCATGTGGGCGAGATGCGCCAGATCGTCGAGCGCTATAACCGGGATATCGAGGTCTGGATCACGGAAACCGGATATTCGACGTGGCGCAAGGACGAGGTCGAGCAGGTGCGGCGCTTCGTGTCCGCGCTCTCCACCTCGGCCGACCGCGTCTACTGGTACAGTTGGCGCGACGTGCCACACGACGTGCCGGTGCAGGAGGGCTTCTGGTTCGATGCCCGCCACTATCATCTCGGTGCGGTGGACGCGCGCGGCAATCGCAAGCTGCTCGCCCGGCTCCTGCACGACGGCGGGATCGGCAAGGCGCAAGAGATATGTGCACTGGCGCGCCCGGCCCTGTCACGACACGTGTCGCCGATCGTGGTGACTGGCGGCAGTGGATTTATCGGCTCCAATCTGGCCGCGAGCTTTCTCTCCGACGGCGAGGAGGTTGTCGTGCTCGACAACCTCAGCAGGCCCGGCGTCGAGCAGAACCTGCAATGGCTGAAGGACTGCTTCGGCGAGCGGGTCCATGCCTGCGTGGCCGACACCCGCGACGGTCCGTCGATAGAACCTGTCCTGGCCGACGCCAGGGCGGTCTTTCATCTCGCTGCCCAGACCGCGGTCACGACAAGCCTCGCCGATCCCGTGGAGGATTTCGAGGTCAATGCGCGCGCCACGCTCAACGTGCTCGAGGGCGTGCGCAGGGCCGGTACGGATATTCCGGTGATCTTCGCCTCGACCAACAAGGTCTACGGCTCGCTCGACGATCTGGAGATGATCGAGCTTGAGGACCGCTACATGCCGGCCGCGAAGTCCGTGCGGCGCTTCGGTATCGGGGAAAACAGGAAGCTCGACTTCTGCACGCCCTATGGCTGCTCGAAGGGCGTGGCCGACCAGTACGTGCTCGACTACGCCTCATCCTTCGGAATTCCTTCAGCGGTCATGCGCATGAGCTGCATCTACGGACCGCGCCAGTTCGGCACGGAGGATCAGGGCTGGGTCGCGCATTTTCTGATCCGAGCCCTGGCCGGCGAGTCCATCACTGTGTTCGGCAACGGAAAGCAGGTCCGCGACATCCTGCATGTCGACGACGCGGTCGCGGCCTATCGGGCGGTGTACCGGTCGATGAAGCCCGGACAGGCGGTCAGGTACAATCTCGGTGGAGGCGTGGGCAACGCCGTCAGCCTTCGCATGGTCCTGGCCAGAATCGCGGAACTGCTCGGGCGCAAGCCGGTCGTGGAGCACGAAGGGTGGCGCTGCGGCGATCAGGAATACTTCGTCGCCGACACGCGGCGCCTGACCCGGGCCACCGGATGGCGGCCCTCGATCGGATGGCACGAGGGCCTGGAGACGCTCTGCACCTGGTTGATCGAGAACCGGGGCATCGCTCAAGCCGACGAAGGTTCCAAGGCGGCAACCGGATGATGGATCGGGTCAACTTCCCGCGCGCTCAAGCTTCGCGCCGCGCCCCTCCCCTTCGGCTCCTCATGACGTTGGATGCCGTAGGAGGGGTATGGCGATACGCCATGGATCTCGCCTCCGCGCTCTCGAACCAGAACGTCGAAACCGTTTTTGCCGTCCTGGGTCCGTCCCCGTCTGCGCACCAGGCCGGGGAGGCGTCGCGGATAGGCGAACTGGTGACGACCGGTCTGCCGTTGGACTGGATGTGCGAAAGCGAGACGGAACTGGCCCGCATCGGCGACGCGCTGGGTACGCTGGCGCGGCGCCACGCCATCGACGTGGTTCAGGTCAATGTTCCTTCACAGGCGCAGGGCATCGCCGTTGGCGTGCCGGTGATCGCCGTCTCTCATTCCTGCGTGGCCACGTGGTGGGATAGGGTTCGCGGCGACCCTCTGCCGCCGGAGTGGCGGTGGCAGAGGTCGTGCACCCGCGCCGGCCTCGAAAACGCCGACGGCATCGTCTGCCCGAGCCTTTCCCATGCCGAAGCCGTGTCCGCCTGCTACGGGCCGGGTCTGGCCGTCTCCGTCGTTCACAATGCAGTCGGCTTTCCGTGCCGGCGCAACCTCAAGTCAGACGTCGTCTTCGCGGCAGGCCGCTGGTGGGACGAGGGAAAGAACGGCGAGGTTCTGGATCGCGCCGCCTCCCGTTGTTGCTGGCCTGTCGTCATGGCGGGCGCCGTTCGTGGTCCGCAGGGACAATCCGTGGCGCTTTCCAACGTGCGGGCAACCGGCGAACTGGCGGCGCCTGACACACGGGCCGCGATGGCCGAAGCCGGCATATTCGTGGCGCCCTCTCGCTACGAACCATTCGGACTGGCGCCGCTGGAGGCCGCCCGTTCGGGATGCGCGCTGGTTCTGTCGGACATCCCGGTCTTCCGGGAACTGTGGGACGGCGCGGCTCTCTTCTTCCCGCCAGACGATCCCGCCGCGTTGGCCGACGCGGTCAACGCGCTGGTCGACGATGCCGAACTGCGGACGGGCATGGCCGCCGTCGCCTGTCTGCGGTCCCTCATGTTCACGCCGGACCGCCAGGCGCTGGCGATGCGCAGTATCTACGATCGGGCCATGGCCCGCACCGTCCCGGTTTCGGAGGAGGCCTGATGAGGTTTCTCTTTTACACGCAGTCGCTCGTATCGGACTGGAACCATGGCAACGCGCATTTCCTTCGCGGCGTGATGCGTGAATTGCAGCGGGCGGGCCACGAAGCGCTGGCGCTGGAGCCTGCGGATTCCTGGAGCCGCCGCAATCTGGTGGCCGAACAGGGAGCCGGCGCGATCGCCCACTTCTGCGCGCGTTTTCCGGATCTGAGATGGAAGATTTACGATTCGGACTTTGACCATGACGACGCGCTTGCCCGAGCCGACGTCGTGGTCGTGCATGAATGGACCGACCCGTCGCTGGTCGCCCGGATCGGCAGGACGCGGCGCGAGGCTTCCTTCCTGCTCCTGTTTCACGACACGCATCATCGTGCCGTATCCGCGTCGGACGAGCTCGCCCGTCTGGATCTTGACGACTATGACGGCGTGCTCGCCTTCGGCGAGGCGCTCCGCCAGCGATATCTCCGGGCGGGATGGGGTTCCCAGGTCTTCACGTGGCACGAGGCCGCGGACACCAGTACCTTCCGGCCACACCCCGACATCGAGAAGATCGAGGACCTGGTCTGGATCGGGAACTGGGGCGACGGGGAAAGAGCGCGGGAACTTTCGGAATACCTCTGCGAGCCGGCCCGGAACCTTTCCCTCACAGGCGGGGTTCATGGCGTCCGCTATCCCGAGGAGGCGCTGGCCCTGCTTTCCGCCTCCAATCTCGCCTACCGTGGCTGGATCCCCAACTGCGAGGTGCCTCGCGCCTTTGCCGCGGCGAGAGCCACCGTTCATATCCCCAGGCGCCCCTATGTCGAGCAGTTGCCGGGCATCCCCACCATCCGGGTCTTCGAAGCCCTGGCCTGCGGCATTCCGCTGATATGTGCTCCTTGGCGCGACGAGGAAGGTCTCTTCCACGAGGAGCGGGACTTCCTCATGGCGCACAACCGCGAGGAGATGACGCGTCTGCTCCACGACGTCCTGCATGACCAGTTTCTCAGCGAGGCGCTTGCGCGCCACGGTCTCGACACGGTCAGGAACCGCCATAGCTGCGCCCATCGCGTCCAGGAACTGCTGGGAATCGTCGGAAGACTGGGTTCGGGCGTGGCAACACGGACAAGGGATGCGGCCGCATGAGAATCGCGTTCTACGGATCGAGCCTGCTGTCGTCCTACTGGAACGGCGCGGCCACCTACTACCGGGGCATCCTCAAGGCCCTCGCTCATCTCGGTCACGAGGTCGTCTTTTATGAACCCGACGCGCATGGCCGGCAGGAACATCGCGACATCGAGCCTCCGGACTGGTGTCGCGTGGTGGTCTATCCCGCCACGCTCGATGCCGTCGCGGCGGCGGCGGCCGAGGCCTCATCGGCGGAGGTCGTCGTGAAAGCGAGCGGCGTCGGCTTCCAGGATGCCGCGCTTTTCGATCATCTTCTGGCGAACGCGCGACCCGAGGCGCTGACGGTATTCTGGGACGTGGACGCTCCCGCGACGCTGGCCGAGCTTGCCGATGACGTGGATCATCCGCTCCATCGGCAACTCGCGCGGACACGGCTCGTGTTCACCTATGGAGGTGGCGACCCCGTCGTCTACGGCTACAAAGGCTTCGGCGTCGAGCATTGCTTCCCCATCTACAACGGGCTTGACCCGGAAACCCATTTTCCGGTGCCGAAGCAGGACGGGTTCAGCGCCGATCTGGCATTTCTGGGCAACCGTCTGCCGGATCGGGAGGCGCGGGTCGAGGAGTTCTTTCTGTCGGTCGCGCAGGCTGAACCCCAGCGTCGTTTTCTGCTCGGCGGGTCGGGCTGGGACGACAAGCCGCTGCCGTCCAACATGCGTTGCGTCGGGCACGTGCCCACCAGTGACCACAACGCCTTCAACTGCTCGCCGCTTGCCGTCCTGAACGTCAGCCGCCGCGATATGGCCCAGACGGGGTTTTCGCCGGCAACGCGCGTGTTCGAAGCAGCGGGCGCCGGCGCATGCATCATCACCGACAGGTGGCCGGGCGTCGACTTCTTCTTCGACGAAGGGACCGAAATTCTCGTCGCCGGCAGCGGCGAGGAGGTGCGCGCCATCCTGGCCGGGCTCACGCCCGAAATCGCCCGAGAGATCGGCGACCGGGCGCACGAGAGGGTCCTTCGCTGCCACACCTATCGCCAGCGCGCGATGGAGGTCGACGGGCTGCTCACCGAATATTTCCATCATCCGGTCCGGGAGGCTGCCGAGTAATGCACAAGTCGAACCAGCTTTCGATCGTCATATTGGGGCTGTCGCTCTCGTCGTCCTGGGGCAACGGGCACGCCACGACCTATCGCGCCCTCGTCAAGGGGCTGCGCGAACTCGGCCACCATGTGCTGTTTCTGGAGCGGGACACGCCCTGGTATTCGGCGCATCGCGACCTGCCGGACCCCGACTACTGCACATTGGACTACTATCGCAATCTGGCGGAGCTCGAGGCCTATGCGCCAGTCGTGGCGGCGGCGGATCTGGTCATCGTCGGCTCCTACGTGCCGGAGGGCGAGGCCGTCATAGACTGGGTGACGCGGCTGCGCTCCGACCTGTGTTTCTACGACATCGACACCCCGGTCACCCTGGCCGGGCTCGAGGACGGAAGCTGCCACTATCTGCGTCGGGACCAGGTCTCCAGCTTCACGACCTATTTTTCCTTCGCCGGCGGAAAGGCGCTCGACATACTGCAGCGGCGTTTCGGCGCGCGTGACGCTCGTGCGCTCTATTGCAGCGTGGACGCGGGATCGTATTTTCCGACCGGCGAAGAAAAACGGTGGGATCTGGGCTATCTGGGAACCTACAGCCCCGATCGCCAGCCGACCCTCGATGAGCTGTTGATCGAGCCGGCGCGGCGGCTGCCCGAACTGCGTTTCGTCGTTGCCGGCCCCCAATACCCGGCTGACATTGATTGGCCCGCCAATGTCGAGCGGATCGAACACGTCGCGCCCGCGGATCATGCTTCGTTCTACAGCCGGCAACGCTACACGCTCAACGTCACGCGCAGCGACATGGTGCGCTGCGGATGGTCGCCCAGCGTGCGGCTGTTCGAGGCGGCCGCCTGCGCGACCCCGATCGTGAGCGATCGCTGGGAAGGGCTCACCCGGATATTCGACGGCGATACGATCAGTATAGCGGATGGCGCCGAAGATGTGGTGCGCCTGCTGCGGCGGCACGATGAAGCCCGCCGTCATCGCCAGGCCGCCGCCGCGCGCGATCTGGTCCTGGCGCGGCACAGCGGGCTCGCCAGGGCAAGGGAACTCCTGGCGGCGACCATCGACATGACGAACGCCAATTTCAACAACGAGGATCGGATAGTCGCATGAGTGTCGTATCGTTCAACGCCGGCGCGGAGCGGATCGCTGTGGTTGCCGGCGGCGCCGGCTTTCTCGGCTACCATCTGTGCCGGCTCCTGCGCGAACGCGGATACGTGGTGATCTGCATCGACAGCATGGTGACCGGCTGCCGCGACAATGTGGAAGCCTTTGCCGGCGACCCGTTCTATCATTTCATCGGCCACGACGTCGGTCGCGAGATGAGCCTCGAGGGGCCGGTCGACGCCATATTCAACCTGGCCTGCGCGGCCTCGCCGCCGCGCTATCAGGCCGATCCCGTTCACACCATGATGACCAGCGTCAACGGCACCTTCAATCTCCTGCGGCTTGCCGAAGTGCACGGCGCCAGGTTCGTTCAGGCCTCGACCAGCGAGATATACGGCGATCCGGAACAACATCCGCAGCGCGAGGACTACCGTGGATCGGTGAACTGCGTGGGTCCGCGGGCCTGCTATGACGAGGGAAAGCGGTCTGCCGAGACCCTCTGCTTCGATATGGTGCGCGCGGGGCGCGTCGACGCGCGCGTTGCCCGCATCTTCAATACCTATGGGCCGCGCATGCGCGGCGACGACGGCCGGGTGGTTTCGAACCTGGTGACCCAGGCGCTTTCAGGCGACCAGCTCACCATATTCGGCGACGGCAGCCAGACCCGTTCCTTCTGCTACGTGTCCGACATGGTCACAGGCCTGCTGGCGATGATGGAGCTGCCGGATCCGCCGGACGGCGCGATCAATCTGGGCAATCCGACCGAGCAGACTGTGCTTGAACTGGCGCGCATGGTCGCCGAACTGGTCCCAGGGGCCGGTCCGGTGGTCCACCGCCCTCTGCCGGCCGACGATCCCTGTCGCCGCTGCCCGGATATCGGCAAGGCCCGCCGCGTTCTGGGGTGGCAACCCCGGGTCCCGATACGGGAAGGATTGCAGGCGACCATAGGCTGGTTCGCCGACAGCCGAACCCTCGGGCCGCGAGCCATGGCAAGCTGAGGGAGGCGTCCCATGCTCGCTGACAAGAGCACAAGCCATGACGACACGCTTCGGCGGGTTCGCGAACTCGGGCCCTGGTTCCACAATCTGCGCCTGGAAGGCGTGGAAACCGCGCCCGATCATTTTCTCGGCGATTACCCTTCCTTTAAGTGGAGAGGATTCCGGCACGTCCTGCCCGAGGACATGTCGGGCATGTCGGTGCTGGACATCGGCTGCAATGCCGGTTTCTACAGCTTCGAAATGATCAGGCGGAATGCCGCGCGGGTCGTCGGAATCGATGAGGACGAACGCTACCTGTCCCAGGCCCGGTTCGCCGCCGGTAAGCTGGGGGTGGACCTCGAACTCAGGCGCATGTCGGTCTATGACGTCGCCTCACTTCGCGAGCGCTTCGACCTCGTCATCTTCATGGGCGTCTTCTATCACCTCAGGCACCCGCTGCTCGCGCTGGACCTGATTCACGAGCACGTGGCCGAGGATCTGCTGCTTTTCCAGAGCCTCATGCGCGGCTGTCGTGAATCGAGGAAGCTCTCTGACGACTACGCCTTCGACGATGAGGAGATCTTCGATCGCCCTGCCTTCCCGAAGCTGCATTTCGTCGAGAAGAACTATGCGGGCGATCCCACGAACTGGTTCATTCCCAACGCCGGCGCTTGCGAAGCGATGCTGCGCAGTTCGGGATTCGAAATCAGGGAGCGGCCGGAAACGGAAGTTTATCTGTGCAAGCGAAACGACAGCGCGCCTTGGCGGCGCTAATCTCCACGGTCGGTAGAGATTTTCTTTTTTCGGTCGTTGAGCAGGACCTGAAGCTTTTGGGCCAGCTCCAACAGTCGCTGCGGGACCTTCTCGGATTCGATATCGCGCAATATCACCTGGATGTCGTCCTCGGCGCCGACAATCTCCGGCACCCTCTCACGAGGCCGGCTCATGGTCCGGAGTTTTGTCATGCGAATCCACTAACATTTGATAGCCTGCCCTATCTGCGACTGGCGTCGGGCTGGAATCAAGACCCTCACACGAATTTGCCCTGCAATCACCTGAAATTCGATGCGGATGTCCCGTCATCGGCTGAACGGGTGCGATGAACCTCCGGGACTGGATACGTTCGTGACAGGAAGGAAGGGCGGCAAGGGCGTTAGCCACCGCGCCGGAAGGTGAAGAGCCCTTGCGGCTTGAGCCTGTCTATATTCGACAAGACCCTGTCCGATGGAAGAGGCTAGTTGAGGGCGGATTGCACGTTGTCCGCACCAAGCTCCTTCAACAGGCGTGCCCTTGAACGAAACAGACGGCTTTTCACCGTGCCGATGTCACACCCGCACCGATCGGCGGCCTCCAGATAGGTCGCGCCTTCGATCGTGATCAACACGAGAATTTGCCGTTGCTTTTCCGGCAGACGGCTGATCGCCTGCTCCAGTTCGCATCCCCGTACCGCCCATTCCTGCGTCGCCGCGGTAGCCGGCTGGGAGGCAACGCAATCGACCTGGCCCGGCGCCTCGCGACTATGCACGACGACCCGATTGTAAAACGTGTTCCGCATGATGGTGAAGAGCCATGATTTCAGGCGCGTGCCATGCTGATACTGATCGATCTTGGCAATGGCTTTGGTCAGCGTCTCCTGAACCAGATCGTCCGCGTCGGTCTGATCCCGGTAGAAGGTCCGGGCGAAGGCTCGCAGAGCGGGAATGAGTTCCACGACTTCCTCGGTGTCTTTCCGCCGCATGGCGCATTGTCCTGATTCACTCATGACTGATCCCTTCGATTTCCGCCGCCTTCGGGGCAACGTGACGAGAGGGGCTAATGTTCCACCACGGCAGGCAATCAGTGCGACCTGATGTCCTCCTTGCCAAACAGGGCCTTCGCGATCTGCGAGAGCGCGACGGGAATGCCGCAAAAGACATAGCCCGGGAAGCCGCGCGGTACCCGGTCAGGCGCAAAGGCGGCGGCGAAGACGAAGGGGACTTCAAAGCGAAGCAGGAGGTCGGCCACCGGGAAGGTGCTCTCTTCCCCGATATCGATATCGAGGATCGCGCCATCCGGTCCTCGCGCGGAAGAGGCCACCGCCGTCGCGTCCGCCGTAGTCGCCACGGGTCCGAGGACGGTAGCGCCCAGCAAAGTCAAGTCGTTTGCCATGTCCCTTGCAAAGGCCCGGTCCTCCGCCATCAGCAGAATTCTCTTCTTCCTGAACAGGTCCAGATCCGTCATTGCGGGCGCTTCGGCATGCGTTTGTACCCCGCCAACAGCCGAGCCGATCCGATGTTTCTCGGTTGCTGGACAATCAGTCCCCGAACGACGCCTAATATCAGAGCGAGCGGGCAGGAAACTCGCGGCCGCGGGCGCGGATTTCCTGCCCCCCGCCAGGTGGGAACATCCCGGGCGCGCGGTGGTTTGGGATTGGAGGTTCTGATGACGAAACCAACGCCTTCGAGATGGACCGAACGCAAATCCATCATCATCTCCGCGGTCATCGCGGTGATCATTCTGCTGTTGTTCCTGTTTGTCGACGGAAGCCAGGATCCCGTTCCGGTGACGAGTGAGGGCGGCGAGTCACCCACCACCGAAGCCCCTTCCGGCGTCGAGCCACCCGAACCGATGACAGATCAGCCGACGGATCGTTAGGCGGCGAATCCGGCCTCGGCCTTTCCGGCCCCACGGGGGTGAGACGGAAAGCCGATTGCTCGGCTTTGCGAGCGACGAACGTCCGGAGGTCCGAAGGATACGGAGGGCCATTGGCGAGGGAAGCCGCCGGGGTGGGTGACTGACGAGAACGATCTTCGCTCCGCTGCGTTTACTGGCAGCATGAACAGTCAGACACGAGGATCGGGCTTGCGGTTCGTCAGCTACAATATCCGACGGTGCCTTGGCGTTGACGGCGTCTATTCCCCCGATCGCATCGCCGCCGTGCTGCGCGAATGCGCGGCCGACGTGATTGCGCTCCAGGAAGTTGATGTCGGTCGCCTGCGCAGCCTTGGCGTGGACCAGGCCGAGGTCATCGGCAACCGTCTCGGTGCCGCCAGCATCCATTTCCATCCGGCCATCGCGATGGAGTCGGAGCATTATGGAGACGCGATCCTGAGCATGTCCAGTTCGCGTCTGGTCAAGGCCGGATTGCTGCCGCCCGGCCCTTCCTGGCGCAGGAAGGAGCCACGTGGCGCGCTGTGGGTGGAGATCCGAACGGCTGGCCGAAAGGTGCAGGTGTTCAACACGCATCTCGGGCTGCACCGCAAGGAGCGCCTGGCGCAGGCGGATGCCCTTCTGGGTCCCGAATGGATCGCGCAGCTGAAAGCCGATGATCCGCTCGTGCTGCTGGGGGATTTCAATTCGCTTCCGCGCGGCAGGGTGCACTCGCGGCTGTGCGCGCGCTTCACCGACGCGCATCACCGCGCCGCCCGCGGACGTCCGTCGCCCACATTCCCCACCAACCGCCCTCTGTTTCGCATCGACCACATCTTCTGCTCACCCGGAATAGAGGTCGCGAGTGCGGGCGCGTGGCGTTCGGCCTGTTCAAGACTGGCGTCCGACCACTATCCGGTCTTCGCCGATCTGGAACTGGGCGGCGCCATGACGGCGATCTAGTCGGCCGTGCGCGCGCTCGGAACCTTCCTGCGGCCTGCCATCGCCATCGCGGCGGTTGTGCTGGCGGGCTTTCTGCTAAGACGCACGTTCCAGGGCTATGAACTCGAGGACATTGCCAAGCAGGTCATGTCGGCGCCGCCCGGGCGGATCGCGGCGGCAGGGGCGTTCGCCGTCGCAAGCTACGCCTGCCTGACGCTGTTCGACTATTTCGCCCTTCGCTACGCGGGTCGACCTCTTGCCTACAGGAAGGCTGCGCTGGCCTCCTTCACCGCGCTTTCGCTCGGCCACAACATCGGCTTTGCAGCGCTGTCCAGCGGCGCCGTCCGCTACCGTTTCTACTCACGCTGGGGCCTCTCCGCCGGCGATGTGGCGAACGTCGTTCTGTTCTGTGGCATGACGGTGGGGATCGGGCTGGGCGTGCTGGCACTGACTGGTCTGATCCTGCGCCCCGATCTAGCGGGCCAACTCATCGGCATCGCTCCGTCCACGGCCAGGTGGTCCGCGGTCGCCACAGGCCTGCTCGTCCTGGCTTATGTCGTCCTGTGCGCCCGGCTCGACCGGGAATTCCAGCTATACGGCTGGAGGATCCGGCTGCCGCCGGTTAAGCTTGCGCTGGCGCAGCTTCTGATCGGGCCCGCGAACTTCCTCCTCGTGGCGGCATGTCTCCACCAGTCGCTCGCGGCCACGTCCGACATTCCCTATATCGACGTGGCGACGGCCTATTCGCTTGCCAATATCGCGGCGCTTGTCAGCCACGTGCCCGGCGGCCTTGGAGTCATCGAGGCTGTGGTGACGATGGTGTTGAGCCATGCGGAAGTCATTACCGGGCTTGTCCTGTTCCGGCTCGTCTATTTCCTGGCTCCCCTGGTCGTCGGCGGAACCCTGCTCGTCACCGCCGAGTTGTTCGCTGGTCGCGCAAGCGCGCCGGAGGACCGTCGCGCCTGAGGCTTTCACAATGCGCGTAGGCCGTTCCGTTTGGCCGTCAAAGGCTCTAGCCGAATGGCCAGGGCAGGCGGAACGGTCTGGCCGGGTCAAGCAGCGGCGTGAGCAGGACTGGTCTGCTCGGTCCACGGCCATCGGTTGCTTCGAACGGTCTCAATCCGCGCGGGCCGGTGTTCAGGCGGTCGACCATCGCGCAAAGCCGCTGGTCGCGTGTCAGCATTTGGGCGACTTCTTCGGACATGGCGCCCAGATGTTCGCCTAGCAGCCGGTTGCGTATTCCGGCGATCGTTCGGCGGTCCGTGTCATTGCGGGCTTCCACCGTCAGGTCGCACTCGGTATCGAGCGCGATCGAACGGTTGTTGAGATTGGACGAGCCGAGCTTCAGGAACCGGTCGTCCACGATGACAAGTTTGGAATGGATCAGAACCTGCTGCGGCCCGTCGGGCGAAGGGACGACGGGGAATACCACCCGTAATCGTTTTTCCCGGTCCAGCCCGACCAGCCGATGGATCAGACGATCGCGGTTCGCCGCCATTGCGAAGCGTTCGATTATGCCGCGCGACTCGTGCGTCATCACGATCACGATGTCGGGTCCTTGCGGCTTCGTCAGTTGCTCGGTCAGCGCGTCGCCGATCATGTCCGAGGCGAGATACTGCGCCTCGATATAGATGCTGCTGCGGGCGGCACCGATAATGTCGATCGTCGCGTTCGCCGCCTCGACCGTCTCGCGCCGGCCCCGTAGCGCGGGCTCGCTCCTTGAGACTGCGACGTCCACATCCGCGAAGTCCGGGATCAGGTCCGGCGGCCAGAGGTCGTCCGGGCCGCCGTCGTCGAGCCGCACTCGCTCCCCGGTGGCGAAATGCCAGCGACCCTCGGAAATCTCGCGAAGCACGCGCGCGACGTCGCCTTCCACCAGCATCTGGACGTCGTGGACAGGAGGATAGGCCTCGCCGTCATCGATCCGCAGCGGGTTAGCCGGATCATGGGACGGCTCGTCCCAGCGGCGCACCGTCAGGTCGATGCCGCCGACGAACGCGAGCCGGCCATCCACGCATACGATCTTCTGATGATGGGCCGCATAAAGCGGATGTTGCGTGTCCAGCTTCATGTGAATGCGCGGATGATCCTGCCACTCGGCACCAAGGATGGCGGGGGCAACCTTGCTGGGGCCGTGAATCACGGCCGTGCTCCAGACCAGGATGTGGACCGACAAGTCCGGATGGGCCTCGACAAGCGACCGGAGGAGATCGCCGAGCGGCGGCGAATCCTCGGGCGGCAGATCCGGGCGCAGTCTGATGCGGCCGTCGAAGTCCCAGCCGATGATCGAAATCGACCGCCGCGCCCGGCGCAGGACGGAGTCGAGTTGCCGGAAATAGGCGGCTCCATCGATCAGGACTGCGGCGCGGCTTGCCTTGGCAATGTCGCAGCAATTCCATCCCCTGCTGAACAGGCCGACCGATTTCGCCTGCTCATGACCGGTGCATGGGGTCGGTCCAGGATGATCGGCGCCGCTTCGGCTCAGCAGAGTTGATCGAACCCCGGCATCATCGCGCATGGTGGCCAATCATTGACCGAAGGTCGGAAGATAATATCGCAGTGCTTCTATTCACGGTCCCTTCCAAGCCCCAATGGCGTTCCAGGTGGCGCGGCGCGTTCTCGGACGTAGCGCTTAACGCTCCACCCTATCCGTCCGTTCCAGCAACGAGCGCGCGGGCCACCGCCCCCCAGCTCGATGAGCGCGGCGACCTTTTACAACGGCGTGCTGGATTCACCGGTGTTTCCATATCCGCCAAGTGTAGGGAAAACATCGGTGGTGGCGGCCTCCTGCCCGGACCTCACCTGTAGCTGGCGTAGATCTCGGTCGTGCCGTCGCGCTTGACGAGCAGGACGTCATAGGGATCCGCGTCGTCGTCGGCCTCGCCCATGCCCGGCGAACCATAAGGCATGTCGGGCACCGTCAGGCCGATAGCGTCGGGCCGTTCTTCCAGCAGACGCAGCACCTCACCGGCCGGAACGTGACCCTCGATGACGTAGCCGTCGATCCTCGCCGTATGGCAGGACGTCTGGCCCGGCTTCAGCCCGGCCTCGATTTTGGCAGCCTGGAGATCGGCCAACGACACGTTGATCTCAGTGACCGTGAACCCCGCCTCGCGCATGTGTTTGCCCCAGGACACACAGCAACCGCAGGAGGCAGACTTCAATACCTCCATAAATCCTGCGGCCCAGCTTGCCTGGCTGACCAGCACGAGTGTCGTGAAGACGGTTGCGCGCAGGAGCCGGTTAAACGTCTTCATGGCGTTTCTCCTATCGAAAGAACACATATTTCACGAGGGCAGCGATCACGAGCGCCACGACCACGAAGCCGATCAGGCCCCACAGTCCCATGCCCCACATCATGCCACCGCCCATTCCGTTTTCCATCATGGTCTTGCCTCCTGAAGGACGCCGGCACCCGGGCTGGCGCCTTCTTCCTATTTGATGTCGGTGACCGTTATCCGGCCGTTGACCCGTTCGGCCGTGAACTCGATCTTCTGGCCGACCGCGACCTCCTCGATCATGGAAATCGTCTGCGACCACGAACACCATGGTCATCGCGGGCATGTCGAGACTCTTCAGTTCTTCATGCCGGATGGTCAGCTTCTTCTGCTTTTTTTCGATCTTGGTCACTTCGCCCGCGGTGTACTCCTGCGCGAAGGCGCCGACACCGCCGAGAGCGAGCGCCACGGCGGCAAACAGCGGGATGCTGGTCCTGGTCATGTCGTCTTCCTTTCCATATTGCGGGTTCAGTGGCTGACTCTGATGTCGCCCTTCATGCCGGAATCGTAGTGACCTGGAATCAGGCAGGCGAAGCCGAAGTCGCCGGCCCTGGTGAAGGTCCAGACGATCTCACCGGTCGCGCCGGGTGCGAGCCGAATCGAGTTCGGGTCGTCGTGCTCCATCTCGGGAAACCGCTCCATCAGCTTCTTGTGCCCCATGATGCCTTCATGGACGTCCATGACGAATTCGTGGTCGAGCTCGCCCTTGTTCACGAACTTCAGGCGAAGCGTCTCGCCTTCGGAGATCGCGAGCGAGGCGGGTTCGAACACCATGCCGCCGTCGTCCCGCTCCATCATCGTGATCGTGACCGTGCGAGTCGCGTCGGCCGCCTTGCCTGGCTTGCCGATGGTCATCATTCCCGCCTCGCCGTGGCCTCCGGAATGCGTTCCGGCAGCCGAGGCGACGCCCGTCAGGGCGAGGAGGGCGGCGAGTGCTGCTGTGATCATCTTCATCTTCTGGTCCTTGTTCCTGGTTGCTTCAGTGGTCGGAGTGGCCGCCATGCGCCGCCGCCGGGGCCGTCGTGCTTGCGTCTCCGGCCTTGGCCGGAGCCGGGGTCTCGCCTGCCCATTCGTATGAAACCGTGCCTTGGGGGTGCTCGTACCAGCCCGGATCGGCGTAGTCGTCCGCCGCGATGCCCTCCCGGACCTTCACGACCGAGAACATGCCGCCCATCTCGATCGCCCCGAACTGGCCCCAGCCTGTCATCATCGGGATGGTGTTGTCGGGCAGCGGCATCTCCATCTCGCCCATGTCGGCCATGCCGCGATTGCCCATCGCCATATATTCGGGCTGGACTCGGTGGATCTTGCGCGTGATCTCGCTCTTGTCGACCCCGATGAACGTCGGCACGTCATGGCCCATGGCGTTCATCGTGTGATGTGACTTGTGGCAGTGGATCGCCCAGTCGCCGGGATATTTCGCGTCGAACTCGTAGGCCCGCATCCCGCCCACGGGAATGTCGATCGAGACCTCGGGCCAGCGCGCCTCAGGCCTCACCCAGCCCCCGTCCGTACAGGTCACCTCGAAGTCGTAGCCGTGCATGTGGATCGGGTGGTTCGTCATGGTGAGGTTGCCGACCCGCACCCGCACGCGGTCGTCCTTGTTCACGACAAGATGGCTGATGCCGGGGAAGACCCGGCTGTTCCAGCACCAGAGGTTGAAGTCCGTCATCTCCATGACGCGCGGCACGTAGGAACCCGGCTCTATGTCGAAGGCGTTGAGCAGGAACACGAAGTCCCGGTCGACCCGGTGCAGGCTCGGATCCTTGGGGTGGATGACGAAGAAGCCCATCATGCCCATGGCCATCTGGACCATCTCGTCCGCGTGCGGGTGGTACATGAAGGTCCCGCTTTTCACGAGGTCGAATTCGTAGACGAAGGTCTTGCCAGGCGGAATGCCCGGCTGCGTCAGCCCGGTCACCCCATCCATGCCGCAGGGCAGAATCATGCCGTGCCAGTGGATCGTGGTGTGCTCGGGCAGCCTGTTGGTGACGAAGATGCGGACGCGGTCGCCCTCGACGGCCTCGATCGTCGGCCCGGGTGACTGGCCGTTATATCCCCACAGATATGCCGTCATGCCGGGGCCGAGTTCGCGCTCGACCGGCTCGGCGACGAGGTGGAATTCCTTGACGCCGCCATTCACCCGGTGGGGAAGCGTCCAGCCATTGAGGGTGACAACGGGCTGGTAGTCCGGGCCGCTCGACGGGAAGATCGGCGGCTGCATGTCCGGAGACTCCATCACCGGCGCGTCCGGAAGTCCCATGGCGGAAGTCTTCGACCATGCGGCGGCGCTGGCCAGGAAAGCGCCGCCCCCAAGGATCTGTCTTCTTGTTATCATTGCTGTGACCTCCTGGATCAGTGTCCGCCGCCGGCTTCGTCGACGGCCGCCGTCTCGGCGCCTCCGCCAGCGGGAGCACTGCCGCCGCCATGGATGGCTGTCCCGAGGTTGACGTCGGCCAGCCAGAACTGGCGCTTGGCGTTGAGGGAAAGCATGATCGCGTTCACCTTCGCCCGCGTGTCGGCGAGAAGCTCGAACGTGTTGGTGATCATGCCGTTATAGGTGAGCAGCGACTCTTCCTCGATCGTTGTGCGCAACGGCACCACGTTGGCGCGGTAGTGGCGGGCGATGTCGAGGGTGGAGCGATAGGCGTCATAGGCGCTTCTTGCCTCCGAACGGATATTGACCGCGCGCTCGGCCAGAAGGTTGGCGGCTTGCATGTAAGCCAGTTCCGCCTTGCGCATCCGCGCCTGCCCGCTGTCGAAGATGGGGATGACGAATTCCAATTCGGCGTTGACATGAACCTTCGTCTCCGTCTCGCCGTCCTCCATCTCGCGCTCGATCTCCGCCCCGGTCACGAGCTCCAGGTCGGATACGTACCGCGTCGCCTCCGTCAGCCCGTGGGACAGCGCGAGGGCTTCCAGTTCAAGCTTCGCGATCTCCAGGTCGACCCGGTTCCTGAGCGCCTGCGCCTCGATATCCTTTCGCGCGAACGGGTTGGAGGGAAGCGCCGGAAGCGCGTTCGGCACCTGATAGTCGACGTCGTAGCCCCACAGGCCCATCAGCCGCGTCAGCGCCTCCTTGGCCATCCGCGCTTGCATGCGGGCCTCCGCCGTCTGCCCGGCGATCTCCGCGTGGAAGACGTGCTCGCGGGCCTGGCCCGTCTTTGTGAAGGCTCCCGTCTGCCCGAGCTTCTCGGCAAGTGCCGACGCGGCGTCGGCCGCCGCCTGCGCGCGATTGAGGTAGGCCACACGCTCCCAGGCGGCGACGGCCTCGATCCAGCCACGGCGCGTGTCGGCGGCGAGCCGCAGGGTCGCTTCGGCTGCCCTGAGCTGGGCCTGCCGGAAACGGGCGTCGGCGACCGCCATCCGGCGGGAGCGGGTCATCAGCGCCAGGATGTTGCCGACGATGGCGGTCTCGACCGTGCGGCCGGCATTGATCCCCGTCATGCCGATCGAGACGCGCGGGTTGATCAGCAGGGACTCCTGCCACAGATCCGCCGAGGACATTCCGATGTCGGCATAGGCCGCCTGCAGACCCTTGTTGTTGAGGAGCGCCACCTGCACGGCCAGGTCCGGACCGAGCGTCTTGCCCCTGACGAGCGCCGTCACGCGCTGGCCCAGCGCGCGGGCTTCCCCATTGGACTGCACCCAGACCGTCTCTTTGCCGGTCACCGCCGCGGTCCTGGCGGACACGGTCTGGAACCCGGCGAGCGGGTCGTCGAGTCTTTCGCCTCCTGTCACGCATGCAGAAACGAAAAGCGGCGCCGCGAGCGCTGCCATGCTCCTCAAGCCGCACCTCACGAGCCCTGTCCCCTGTTCCGGCGACAGGCGGTCGTTCAACTGCCGCCAGTTCTCGGGACCCGTCGGCCGCCGTGGCTGATAATCGCCGAGGACGGGCGTGTATCGCGCGTCGCGCAGCCCCATGGCGGGATCGGCGGGATTGAAGGGCGGCAGCACGTCTGGCGGCTGGGACGCCGCGCAGCCTGCCGAAAGTAGCGACGCCAGAAGCGCCGCGATCGCTGGTATTCGCATGTGTAGCCTTGAACCTGACCAGAAAAGGTGGCCCGTGCGCGGACGCACGGGTGCCTCTGCGCCACACGGCGCAGCCGGATTCGTCAGGTTCTGGGAGGCTTGATGACCTCGTGGTTCATCCCGTAGAGCACCGAAGCTTCGCAGCGCGGCTCGACATGGCCGTTCGCCGTCCGCGGAAGCGGAGGGCAATCGACCGGCACCGCCAGGGCGGGCGCGCAGTGCATCTCACAGCTCTTGTCGTTTGCCTTGGGCATGCCGTGGTGATCGACGAAAGCATTGCCAGTGCCGGCGACGTGGCCGTCATGATGCTCATGCCCGACCGCCGCATGATGTCTGGCGGTCTTTTCCACCACCGCGCCGTCATGCATGCCGGAGGCGTCGGCCATGGCGAATAGTCCCGGCTGGGCCGCCGAGAGGATGATGAACGCAACCGCCATGGCCGCGCGAAGCAGGCCCGTCCCGGCGATCATGCGAACGCATCCTCTCATGTTCCTACCTTCCGCATGGACGGCGCATTCCTGTCAATCGGCTTATGCGCCGCGTGGAGATGCCAACGTGATTGTGAAGGGCGATGGGCAGAGCCGCCACTTGGGCCTGAGTGGTTTCGTTCTTACCCGCGCCAGACAATTGTAGCCAACGCGATCTCGCCTCGCACGCTGGGTTTGGAAGGCCACGTCCTCTATGCCGCGAAAGCGTGGTTGGCGAGAACTGCGTCCCGGAATGCACGCGCTACAGGCCCCAGGGGCCGGTCGATCCTGCGCGCAAGATAGAACTGCACGTCGATCTGTCCGCCTGGGCCGAGCGCGACCACGGGCAGCCGGACCAGTTCTCCGCTTGCTAGGTCCTCTGCCACGAGCCAGTAGGGTAGCCTCCCCCAGCCGTGGCTCGCCCGGATCATCGCGCGCTTTGTCTCCTGGTCGTTGACGCGCCAGGTGGTGGGCGAAAGAACACCGAAATCCGTGCCCTCGGAAAGGTGGGTGGGGTCCGACAGAACGATCTGGACATGCTCGGCAAGCGTCACGGACTCCAGGATACCGAGATCTGCCGCGGCGGCTGCCAGCGGGTGATTTCGCGCAGCGACCGCGATGAAGGGATGCGAGTGCATCGCTTCAAGTTCGATGCGAGAATCCGTCAGGTCTTCGCCTGCCAGGATGCCCAGCGTCACCTTCCCATCCTGAATCGCGGCAGGCGGGCCGCCGAGCGGCAAGACCTGCAGCGCGATACTCACGCCTGCGTAGCTCCTCCAGATAGCGTGTAGCGCCGACATGACCCAAGGCATCGGGTAGAGCGAGTCGACCACGATCGACAACTCGAGTTCCACGCCCTCTCCGAGGCCTTGAGCTCGCGCTCGCATGGCCTCGACCTTAAGGATAATCGATCGGGCGTCAGCCAGCAGCGATTGCCCCTGTGGTGTAAGCTTCGGCCGATGCCCGGAGCGGTCGAAAAGCGTCACTCCCAACTGCGCCTCGAGGTTTCCCACTGAGTAGCTGATCGCAGATTGAACGCGCGACAGCGTCCGGGCGCTCGCCCGAAAGCTTCCCGCTTCGGCGACCGAGACAAAGGCCCGCAGCTGGTCAAGCGTCATCGCGTCGAGCAAATTGATCGATCCATTCGAACAAACCGATCGAAACTTTAGCAATTGGCTAGAACAACTGCCAGTGCCATTCGCAACCGACGTGCGAACTGCAACGCTGAGGTGAGAAGACCGATGACATCCCAGGATCGAATTCGAACGGCCGTCATTGTCGGCAGCACACGCGAGGGACGGTTCGGAGAAACTGTTGCGCGGTGGTTCCTCGCGCGCGCCGCGCTGCACGGGGAACTCGATATCGATCTCATAGACCTGGCGGAAACGGATCTGCCGGCTGTCATCACCGACGCGCCGCCGGCCCCCGTGCGGGCGATGACGGCGCGCATCGCCGAGGCGGATGCATATGTGTTCGTCACACCTGAATACAATCACGGCTATCCGGCCTCACTGAAAACCGCGCTCGACTGGGCGCGAGAGGAATGGGAGGCAAAGCCGGCTTCCTTCGTTTCCTATGGCGGCATGGCCGGCGGTCTGAGGTCAGTCGAGCAGCTTCGGCAGGTCTTGGCCGAGCTGCATGTCGTCTCGATCCGTGATGGCGTCAGCTTCCACAATTGCCACGACCTGTTCGACGAAACCGGCGCGCTGATCGCGCCCGCCGGCCCCGACGCTGCGGCGAAGGCGATGCTCGATCAGCTTGCGTCGTGGGCCATGGCGCTCCGCGAAGCGCGGGAGAGGCGGCCTTATGTTTCGTGAACCTGCGAGCCCCCCTTACCGGATAATCGCCGGCAAGAAGCGCAGGCAGGTAGGAGACCCGCAGATGCACCGCGCAATTTTTTATGAGTTTCCGGATGCCGATCCCGATGCCGACCGGTTTGTCCACGAGACCGCAAGCGGCAGCGTGACGATAGTTCTGGTCGGCGATCCGTCGGCAATTCCGTTGGTCGCGGCAGAATTGGCGGGCGCTGGGGTGGCACTGATTGAACTGTGTGGTGGCGTTCCGCTCGCGGTGCGAGCCAGGGTCAAGGCGGCCATGCCCGGAGGGACCAGGGTTGCCTCCGTCTCGTTCGGCATCGAATCCATCGTGAAAGCAGCCGAATTCAATCGTGCCTTCATGGAGGGAAAGCCCCCGGCGGAAGCCTGCATCGTCCTGGCGTCGGGCGCCGACCCTGCCGCCGACCGTTTCGTCCGTGGCGCGGGCGCCCAGCACGTTACCTTCGTGATGGCAGATGAACTGGCCGCCGCCGGGGTCGCGCGCCAGCTGGCGGACGACGGTGTCGGCCTGATCGAACTCTATGGCGGGTTCTCCGACGAGGCCGCCTTGGAAATCATCGAAGCCGTCGCGGGACGAGCCGCCGTGGGCGTGAGCGGCTTCGGGCATTAGCGACCCACGGCTTCTGCAAGCGGGAAACGTCAAGAGACCCGGCCACCGACGCCCGTTCGGCACTTCTTCGTTCGGAGAACGTCCATATGAGAGCACCGCGATCGGTTCTGCGGGGTCCGCAATATGCCGGCTGGGTTCCTGCGGTTCCTCCGGCCCGCGCCTTCGCGGTCCGCATTGTCGCCAATGTCTCCATCCCTCTCTCGGACGGAACGCTGCTCGGCGCCGATCTCTATCTGCCAGACACCGGCGAGCGGCTGCCCGCACTGCTTGGGTGGAGCCCCTACAACAAGGATCTGTTTCCCACAGGCGCGCCCGCGCCTTTCAACGAGCCTGGTGATGTGACGTTCCTGGCCAGCTGCGGCTATCCCCTCGTTATCGTGAACACACGCGGCACCGGACGCTCCACGGGCGAACTCCCCAAGGCGATGTTCGACAGCTCAGAGGTCGACGACATGCGGCAGGTCTTTACCTGGATCGCCGGCCAACCCTGGTGCGACGGCCGGGTCGCCATGACCGGAATGTCGTATTTCGGGATCAGCCAGCTTTTCGCGGCGGGCCATGGCATGCCGGGACTTGCGGCGGTCGCTCCGTTCGGGTCGGCCACCGACATCTACCGCATGGTGGCCTACCAGAACGGCACGCTGCATTCGGGGTTCCTGTCTCCTTATATCGCCGTCAACGGCTCGGTCCAGCGCATCCGGCTGCCGGTCGCGCTCCGCCACGCCCTGGGGTATCTGGTCGGCACGGCGCCCGTTCAGGCGGTCACGCGCAAGGCACTTTGGGGCAATCTGCACCGGCTGATCCGGCACCTGTCCCCGTCCGAGCCGTGGCTGCGCCGCTGGGCCGCCTATTGCCTGGAACACCCGCTGGATGGGCCATTCTACCGGGAGGCGTCGGCTTGGTCGCGTCTGTCCGACATCGAGGTGCCGGTGCTGCTCGGCACGGAATGGAGCATGGTCGGCCTGCATCTGCCCGGCACCTTCGAAGCCTGGCACGGAATCAGAGGCCCGAAGAAGATGTTCATCGGGCCGCGGTGGGACCAGTGGCCGTTCTTGCGGTATCAGAAGGAGATCGTCAGCTACTACGACCACGTCATCAAGGGCATCGACAACGGATACGACCGTCTTCCCCCGGTCCGGTATTGGCTTCACGGGGCCGAGCGGTGGGAGAGCGCGGAGGACTGGCCGCCGCCCGGCGCGGCACGATGGTCTTTTTTTCTCGACGCCGGTCAGGGCGGCAACAGCCGTTTGTCGACGGAGCCTCCGGCGGGCGGTCGATCGCTCTCCTGGGCCTCGCTGCCCGTCGGTCTTTCCTATCCAGGAGCGTTCGACCGTTACGGCCCGTACCCCCAGGTGCTTCGATACGAGTCCGATCCGGCGTCGCGTGACATTCATATCGCCGGTCCGGCCGAGATCACGCTGCAGCTTTCCTGCACGGCCATCGACACTCACGTCCAAGTCAGGCTGTCGGACCTCGCTCCCGACGGAACGGTTTCCGTCGTCAGCGTTGGGTGGCTTCTCGCCTCGCATCGAACGATCGACGAAAAAAGAAGCACGCCGACCGAAATCATCCACGATCACGCGCATCCGGTCCCCCTCGAGCCGGGAAAGCCCCATTCCTTGCGCTTCAGCCTGTTCCCTTTCGCGCAGCTCCTGCGCAAGGGGCATCGCCTGGTGCTGGAGATCGGCAGCGATCCGGCGCGCCTGGCGCCCGGAACGAAGGACAGGTTCGTCTATTTCGGAAACGCCGGCACGCCCTATCCGGCGCTGAACACGATCCATCACTCGGGCGGGGACCACAGTCTCTTGCGTCTGACCGTCCGGCCGCCAGCCGGCGACGCGAGGGCCCCGTGAGGGACGATGATCGGCCGATCGGCGGCTTGCGGCGGGCGCGGATCGGACCGGCGCCGATGGCGGCCGGAAAAGGAGACTGGAGACCGGTATGTCAACCTCTGAAGTGAAGGGTGCGCAAGGCGCGCATGCCGGAATGTTCCTGTGGGCTCTGATCGTGAGGCTGTCGTTCCCCGCGGTCGGACTGTTGAGCCAGGGGCTGCCACCGCTTTTCCTGACGGCGATACGCTTCGCCATCGCGGCCGTCGCCGTCGGGGCGCTCGTCTGGCGGGCGTCCGACCGTTGGCCAAGCTTGCCAGGGCTTGCTCTCTATGCGGCGATGGGGCTGTGCCTTGCCGGCTTCTTCGGCGGCATGTTCTGGGCCGCCCACCAGACTGCAGCGCTGTCGATGGCCACGCTTTATGTTAGCGTGCCGTTACTTGCCTACGCTCTCGGCCGGGCGCTCGGCGTGGAACGCCCGGACGCGGCGCTTCTGGGCTCGCTGGCGCTTGGCGCGGCGGGTGCGCTGGCGCTGGCTTGGGTCGGCGACGCCGGCACGGAGGACGGCGTGCGGTTCGGCCTCGCCGAGGCGGTATTCTTCCTCGGATGCGTTGCCTCCGCGCTCTACCCGGTCCTGAGCAAATGGGGGCTGAAGCGGGGTTGGCTTTCCGACAGCGCGGCGCTGCGCACTTTCTGGAGCCTCCTGGCCGGCGGCGTGCTCATCCTGTGTCTGGGGCTGGTGTTCGAGCCGGCGCAGGCGCTGTCGCGCTTGACTGTCTTCGATCTCCTGCTCGTGGCCTATCTGGGCGTCTTTTCCAGTGGCGTGACCTTCTGGCTGATGCAGCGGGGAACCGGGGTTCTCACGCCGGGCACGGTGACGGCCTACACCTATCTGGTTCCTTTCGTCTCCATGCTCACCCTCTTCGCCACCGAGCCCGACAGGATCACATGGCAGTGGCTTCCTGGCAGCGTCGCGGTTGTGCTGGCGATCGGCCTCTTGCTGGGTCGCTCCTCGGGCCGGCCGGGCGGGCGGGACCCTGCGCCCACCGTGCCGGACCTGCCGACGATCCGTTGAGAGCGCCGGCGCGAACGGCTGCAAGTCGCTCGACAGTCGAAAATCTCGCCTACACCATAGCCTCGATCAGGAACGGCCCGGTTCGGGCAAGACCGGCATCCAGGAGGCGGACGAACTCGTCGGCGGTTTCAGCCCGGGCGGCCTCGACACCCATTCCGCGCGCCAGCGAGCACCAGTCGAGCGCGGGGTCGTCAATCTCCAGCATCCGGCGCGCATTGCGGCCGAATTCGTTGACGCCGACATTGCGCATCTCGCCCTTGAGGATCGAGTAGCCCCGATTCGAGAAGACGATCGTGAGCACGTCCAGCTTCTCGCGCGCCTGGGTCCACAGGCCCTGGACGGTGTACATGCCGCTCCCGTCGGCCTGCAGCGTCACCACCTTTCGGCCCGGAGCGGCGACCGCGGCGCCGACGGAAAGCGGGATGCCGATGCCGATCGAGCCTCCGGTCAGGGGAAGATGGTCGTGGGGCGCCATGGTCGGTGCAAGCGCCGCGAGGTTGCCTGCCGAGGTAATGGATTCCTCGCAGATGATCGCTCCCTCCGGCAGCGCCCGCGCAAGCGCTGCCGAAATGGCGACGGGATCGAGAGCGCCCTTCGGCGCCGCCAGGTTCCGGGCCGTCTGTGCCTCGACCCTGGCCGTTGCGCGGTGCGCTCCGACCTCGTCGCAAAGATGCGCCAGCACGGCATGCAGATCATGTTCCGGTCCGGCGAGTTCGATCACGGCGCATCTGTCCAGAAGTATCCGGCCGGGCTTGCCGGGATAGGCGAAAAAGGCGACCGGCGGCCGGCCTCCAATGCAGATCGCCGTGCCGAACTCGCGAAACGTTTCAACGGCAAGATCGACATTGTAGGGAACCGGGCGGACGGCGACGCGGCCGGCGCCTCGTTGCGACCTTGCCGCCCGTTCCGAGAAAAGCGCCGCGCCCGTCCTAGCCGCGATCTTCCCCGCCAGATCCAGTGTGTCGGCCCGCATGGCCTTGCCGCCAAGTATCAGTGCGATCTTGCCACCGCTCCGCAGCGCCGCGGACGCCTCCCGCATCCTTTCCGCCGGTACCCGCGGCGGTGGCGGCAGCGCGACGGGCGTCACAGGGGCGGAAGCAGCCTCGCCCCAAGCGGCGTCGGCCGGCAGGATCAAGGTCGAGGCTCCCGGCTTCGTGACGGCCTGGACGATTGCTTCCCCGGCCTTCGACGCGACGTCCTCCGGCCCGTCCACCCTTCCTACCCAGTGCGACATCGGGCGGGCGAGGCTTTCGATGTCGCTGGTCAGCGGCGCGTCGAGCGGCAGGTGATAGGTCGCGTGATCGCCGACGATGTTGACCATCGGCGTGCGGGCGCGGCGCGCATTGTGCAGGTTCGCCAGTCCGTTCGCGAGTCCCGGGCCGAGATGAAGCAGCGTCGCGGCCGGCTTGTCGGCCATGCGCGCATAGCCGTCGGCTGCTGCCGTGACCACGCCCTCGAAGAGGCCGAGCACGCAGCGCATCTCCGGCTTGCGGTCGAGCGCCGCAACGAAATGCATTTCGGAAGTCCCCGGATTCGCGAAGCACACGTCGATACCGTTGGCCAGCAGTACGTCGCACAGTCGATCGGCACCATTCATGCTTCGCTATCTCCGGAAAGGTCGTGGGGATCGCCGAGCCGTGGCGTCTTCGCGTGATGGCATTGCAGCCGTATCGGGCGCGTGCTCCCGCCGCGAGGGGGCAAACATTCGATGCTGCTTTCAACAACGGCCATTGACAGAAATCAATAACCGCAACATTTTGTCTCTGCAATGGATACGATATATTCAAATAGAATACAGACTGAGGCAGGTGTCAGGCCGCTGACCACCGCCCTGAAAACCATGGCCGTACTCGATGCCCTGGCGAAAAGTCCGCGCGGCATGCGGCTGCCGGAAATCGCGCGGGCGATGGATCTGTCGCGTGCGACCGCCTACCAGCGCTTGCTCACGTTGGTCGAAGCCGGCTGGGTCGAGCAGGACGAGCAGTCCCGGTACCGGCTCTCGATGCATGTCTGCCGACTTGCCGCCGCGGCACTCGAGCAGGCCGATTTGGGCGCGCGGGTGACACCGATCCTCGAGGCGCTCGTCCACGAGGTGAAGGAGACAGCCTCGCTCGCCGCCTTGGACCGCGGCCTTCCCTGCATCGTCTCGCGTGTCGATTCCGACAGCGTGCTGCGTGCCGAGCAGAAGATCGGCACGACGATGTCGCTCGAAGGCTCGGCGTCGGGGCGCATCCTGACCGCCTTCGCCGATGAAGCGACACTGCGGCGGCTGCGAGACAGCGGAGAGCCGTTCGCGTCCGAAGAGATCTTGGCCACCGCGCGACGCGACGGATACGCGCTTTCCAGCGGCTACACCCAGGTCGGCGTGCGCGCCATCGCCGCGCCCGTCTTCGACGTCCACGGCAAATGCACCGCCACGGTGTCGCTGGTGATGCCGGAGATGCGCTTTGATCTCGAACGCGTTCGCGACCCGCTCCTGAAGGCAGCCAAGCAGATAACCCGGCTCCAGCAGGGCGTCGACTAGGCCATGGAAGCAGCACACGCCAGAGACCCTCTCGAAGCGGCACCCCAGCCCCGGCCGGCGAGCCTCATGATGCAGCCCGAGCGCCTCGCCGCGATCCAGCCGAGCCGGCTCAGTGTCACCCGGGCGCTGATGAACCGGATGCTGCGCGAGCGCTGGGATATTTCCGTCGAGCGTTTCGACGTCGACGCGGCCGGCGAAGGCACCGTCGCCTATTCCATCAGGACCCCGCGGCAGGAATTCAGCTTCATCGCCTTCTCCCGCCCGCCGAGCCGCAAGGCGCGCACCGGCCGCATAATCGGCCAGGCCTGGGACATGATGGGTACGCTCAACGAGGGTCCCGTCACCGAAGACGACATCGCGTCGGCGCGCACCGAACTGCCGAAGCTCTATCGCGGGCGGGCCACGCCGAACGCGCTGGTGTGGTGTCGCGCCAACCGCTCGATGCGCATCTTCGACCGCACACTGGCGGCCCTTGCAAGCGGCGGGCAGCCGCCGACCGATGACCTCGCCGAGGTCTGTTATCTGATGCGCAACACCGGCCTCGACGGCAACGGCACCTTCGGCACGCGGCCGTTTCCCTCGCTCGGTTCCGGCCACGACCTCGGCGGGCCGCTCCAGGCGCAGATGCTGACCGCCTACCTGATGCGGGAATATTCCTGCGATCTGGTCGAACACCTCGCCCGGCTTCAGTCGGACAGGGCGGTCCCGCTCGACCCGGCGATCCGTCGCTATCTCGGCGTGGGCAACGGCTCGGCGCTCGGCCTGATCTTCTTCGTTCACCGCCATCCGAAGCTGATAGGCAGTTGGATGTCGGCTCGGGAGGAAGCGATCGCCCGCGCCCGCGGCCTCGAGCTGGGAAAGGGCGACCCGCGCATTAACACGTTTATCGAGCTTGTGCGCCGGGCGATCACCTTCCGGCGGCAGGACCGGATGCACTACGAAACCTTCGCCTCGAGCGTCGAGGTCGCCGACGATCTGGAAAAGGTGGCGGCTGCCTTGGTGGCGCTGCGCGAGACCGGCTTGGTTGATGGCCGGCGCGAAGCCTTCCCGCTCGATGCGCTTGCCAAACGTTTCGAACAGGAAATCGGGCTCGAGGCGTTGGAGACATTCCTTTCGCTGCTCATCGAACTCGTTCCCGAGAATGCGGACGCGCTGGCGGCGGGAATCTCGGGTGCCGACGAGATGACCGTCGCGCCCGCCGAAACCTGCGCGGACCTCGCGCGGTTGATCAGGGGCCAGTACGGCTGGGCGCTGGAGACCGATATGTCGTCTCCGGAGGCCTACCGCTACATCTGGTACAAGTCCGAAAGCGCCGAAGAGCCGCGCCGGGGCGCCCGCGAGGAGGTGCCCGACGCGCTCGATCTCGGCCTCGACCTGTGCGGCGGGCTTCAGGGCCTCGTGGAGGATCTGGACAGGCAGGAGGCCAGGCTGTCCGTCGCCCGCTTCCTGATGAAGCATCCTGAGCACCGCTATCTCACGGCGCGCGTCCAGACGCTGCGCGACCTGACCTACCACACCCCCATGGCCAACATTAACGCCGAGGATTTCACGCCTATCCATCTGGTCCGGCTGATGAATGCCGGCATCCACGGCATCGACAAGACGCGCGATTTCCTGCGTCGCAACCTGCGCGGCGTCCTCTATCACGGCGCTCCCACGCCCGACGACATAAGGGCGGGACGCGAAGGCGTCTGGGCCTATCCGGCGGAGCCGCGCTCATGAGCCTCGCATCGACCGCTCCGGCCCTGCGCATCATGCCGCGCGAGATGCGCATGATGACCGAGCGCGTGTTTTCGCTGACCCGGCTGCCGAAAGGTTTCGTGCTGACCGCCACCGACGTGGTGATGTATTCGCAGAAGCTCGGCCTCGGCGGCTTCGCACTACTGGAAACGCGCTTCGAACGGTTGAGGAACGCGGATCCGGCACGCGTTTCGATCGCCTCCGAGCACGCCGGGGATCTGCGTCTCGATGCCCGCGGTGAACACGCCTGGTTCGTTCTTCCCGTCGTGATCGATCTTCTTGGCGAACTGGCCGAGCGCCATGGGTCGGCCAGCGTCACGGTCGTCGACGCCGCCGATCCGGCCGAGCTTGAGGCCGCGACGGCCCTTGCGGCGCGAAACGGGCTGTCGGTCGGCTGGAGCGACGGCGCCGAACCTCGGCTGACCGCGTCGAAGACGGCCTTGGCGGGCGACCTTCGCCGCGACGACCCCTTGCTGTGGGACCTGTTCCGTGAGGGCGTGGCGATCGAAGCGGATCTGTGGTGGCGCGTCTATCACCTCGCCCAAAAGGCGCTGACGCCCGACAGCGTGGTGTCGCGACGGCATGCGGGGCCGCTCATCGTCAATGACGACGGGACCGTCATCGGCCGCAAGGACAATGATGACGAGACCGATCTGAGCTTCCTCACCTTCATCGGCGGCGACGGCCCGCGACAGGAGAACACCAGATCATGATCATCGACGGGCTCCAGTGCGGGCATTTCGATCGCGCGGCCTTCGAGGCCCTCCAAACGGCTGGTGTTGGCGGCGTCGTGGTGACCTGCGGTTTCTGGGAGGGAACGGTCGAGTCGCTCGACGCGCTCGGCCGCTGGCGCGACCTGGTGCGGGACAATCCGGACATCTGCGAGATAGCGACCACCGCCGCCGACGTGGAGCGCATCGGCCGGCTCGGCAAGGTCGGCGTCATCCTCGGTTATCAGAACTCCAACCTGTTCGAGGGCCGCATCCGCTTCGTCGAGTTGTTCGCCGAGCTCGGCGTGCGGGTCGTCCAGCTGACCTACAACAACCAGAACGAGCTTGGCGGTAGCTGTTACGAGGCGGAGGATTCGGGCCTCGCCCGGTTCGGCAGGGAAGTGATCCGCGAAATGAACCGGGCCGGCATGCTGGTCGACTGCAGCCATGTCGGCGACCGCACCACGCTCGACGCCATCGAAGCCTCCGAAAAGCCGATCGCGGTGACCCACGCTAATGCGCGCTCGCTGTTCGACCACAAGCGCAACAAGTCCGACGCCGTGCTCAGGGCCCTCCGCGAGACCGGCGGCGTGATCGGATGCGCGGCCTACCGCAACATCACCGGTGACGACTTCTGCAGGTCGATCGAGGCCTGGTGCGGCATGGTCGCGCGCACCGTGGATATCGCCGGCATCGACTGCGTCGCAATCGGCACCGACCGCAGCCACAACTTCACCGCACCCGACTACGCCTGGATGCGCCAGGGCCGCTGGACGCGCGGCATCGATTATGGGGCGGGCTCGGCGGCCCGCCCCGGCAAGGCCCCACCTCCCGACTGGTTCCAGACGGTCGAGGACATGCGCGTGATCCCGAACGGCCTCCGAACCGTGGGCTTCTCCGAAGAAGAGGTCGCAAAGATAACCCACGGAAACTGGCTTCGCCTCTACGAGGCGACCTTCAAAACCCGAGAGGAGAACCCCCAATGAAGAACCGCAGACTTCGCTCGACATCGCTTCTCGCGCCCACCCGTCGCACCTTCCTCAAGGCCGGCGGCGCGGCCCTGACCACCGCCCTCGCGATGCCTTACGTCGCCCGCGCGCAGGACAAGGTTCTCTACATCAACACCTGGGGCGGCCCCTGGGAGGAAGCGGCCCGCGCCCACCTCTTCGACCCGTTCACGGCCGAGACCGGCGTCGAAATCCGTACCGTTTCGCCCGTCTCCTTCGCCAAGCTGGCGGCGCAGGTCCAGACCGGCGTCTACGAGTTCGACGTGACGACGCTGGGCGGCGCTGAACTGGTGCGCGCGAACCAGGCCGGCATCATCGAGGAATGGCAGCAGGCGCCCTATGAGGGCGGGCTGTTCGAGAACGGCATCGCTTCGCACGCATTCGCCACCGTGCTCGGCTGGCGCACCGACAAATATCCCGACGGCCCCAAGACCTGGGCCGATTTCTGGGACGTCGAGCGTTTCCCGGGTTCCCGCTCGCTGCAGCGCTACCCCGCGCGCGTCCTGCCGCTCGCGCTGCTTGCCGATGGCGTTGCCGTGGACGATCTCTATCCTCTCGATATCGACCGCGCCTTCGCCTCGCTCGACAGGATCAAGCCGCACGTGCTGGTCTGGTGGACGGCCGGCGCGCAGTCGACGCAAATCCTGCGCGACGGCGAGGTCGACATGATCGGTATCTGGCACGGCCGCTACTTCGAAGCCGAGGAGGCCGGCGCGCCGGTCGCCATGACCTGGGACGACGGGCAGGTCGATCGGGCCTACTGGGTGGTCGCGAAGGAGACGCCGAACGCTGAAATGGCGCGCGACTTCATCGAATTCGCCACCAGCGGCAAGCCGCTCGCCGGATTCACCGTCTCGGGCGATTACGGTCCGCTCAACAAGGCCGCTTACGAGTTCATCTCCGAGGAAGAAGCCCAGCGCATGCCGACTTCGGAAGCGAACTACCCGAAGGTGTTCGAGCAGGACATCGCCAATCTCGGCGTCGATCCCTCGGAATTGTCCCAGCGCTTCGAGGAATGGCTGGCGGCGTGATCTGACGGGTCCGGGCAGAGCCTTCGCCCGGACCTGCCCCGGCCGGGAGCGACGCCCACCGGTCTGGGCAATCGAGGCAAGCAAGCGGAGCAGCGAGATGGGAGCAACCATTGCCCGGCTGGCGCAGCGGCCCAATCTGTGGCCATGGCTGCTGCTCGCGCCGCTTGCCCTCTACCTCGCGATCTTCTTTCTCGTGCCGCTCGCCGACGTCGCGATCATGAGCGTCACCGAGCCGAAGCTGTCCTTGGCGAACTACGAGCGCGTGCTCACGGGCACGCTCTACCAGCGGGTGTTCTTTAACACCTTTCTGACGGCTGGGCTCGTCACGCTCGCCTGCCTTCTCGTCGGCTATCCGCTGGCCTACCTCATGAACCATTCGAGCCAGAGGACGGCGATGCTGATCCTGCTGCTCGTGACCATGAGCTTCTGGACCAGCTTCCTGGTCCGCACCTATGCCTGGATGGTCCTGCTCGGCAACAACGGGCCGGTCATCGGCCTGCTCAGGGCGGTCGGATTCGAGACCACGCCGCAGCTTCTGTTCACGCGGTTTTCCTCGACACTGGCAATGGTGCACATTCTGGCGCCCTATATGATCATGAACATCTATTCGGTGATGCGGAAGATCGACCCGGTCCTGATCCGCTCGGCCGAAAGCCTTGGCGCGCGCGGCTTCTCGCTCTTCAGGCATATCTATCTGCCGCTGACGGCGCCTGGCATCGCCAATGGCTGCGTGCTGGTCTTCGTCATCTGCCTCGGCTTCTACGTCACGCCAGTGCTTCTCGGCAGCCCGCGCGAGCAGATGATCGCCGGCCTGATCGGCACCCAGATCGAGGAGTTCCTCGCCTTTGGCATGGGCTCGGCGATGGCCATGATCCTGCTTGCCGTGACGCTCGCCATCCTGGCGATCTACCATCGCCGCTTCGGCCTCGACAAATTGTGGGGCTGAGATGGACCGGCTGATGCGCATGCTGGGCGTCGTCGTCGTGATCTTCATCGCGGCGCCGCTGCTCATCGTCGTGCCGATGTCGTTCTCAAGCGCGCGCTCGCTGCAGTTCCCGCCGCCGGGATACTGGCTCGGTTATTACCAAGCTTACTTCACCGACCTGACATGGCTGCGCCCGACCTGGAATAGCATCGTCATTGCGACCGCGACGATGGTGCTCACCATGGTGCTGGTCGTTCCGGCCACCTTCGCGCTCGTAAGGCACCGCTTCGCGGGCAAGAGCATCGCCGACCTGATGATGCTGATGCCGCTCGCGGTTCCGCACATCGTGATGGCGGTCGGCTACTACTCCTTCCTCGGCGAATACCGGCTCGTCCACACCCACATCGGCGTGGTGCTCGCGCATACCTGCCTGTCGGTTCCGATCGCGTTCCTGGTGCTGTCCGCCAACCTGAAGGGCTTCGATCGCACGCTGGAGCGCGCCGCGCAGAGTCTCGGCGCCAGCCCGATCAAGACCTTCATCCACGTCACCCTGCCCATTCTCAGGCCGGGCCTCGTCATCAGCGCACTGTTCGCCTTCGTTCAATCATTCGACGAGACGGTGGTGGCGATCTTCATCTCGGGCCGGAACGCCGAGACGCTGCCGCGCAAGATGTTCGATTCCATCCGCCAGGAGGCCGACCCTGTGATCGCGGTGATCTCGACCCTGCTTTTCGCCGCCGTGCTTCTGGCGCTGCTCGCGCCCGCCGGCTGGAAGGGCATCCGGAGCCGGCTGCGGGCACGCACGCCGCCGACCGCGATCACAACCGGCCGCTGACCAGGAAAGTCATATGACCAGCTACCTGCAAATCGACGGCGTCACCAAGAAGTTTGGCGACTTCACCGCGCTGGAGAAAGTCGACCTTTCAGTTAGGAAGGGCGAGTTCGTCACCTTCCTCGGGCCGAGCGGTTCAGGCAAGACCACGACGCTCATGATCATCGCCGGCTTTGAGAAGGCGACGCATGGCGACGTGCTGATCGAGGGCCGGTCGATCTCGCGGCTGGCGCCGCATGAGCGCAATATCGGCATCGTCTTCCAGAACTATGCGCTGTTTCCGCACAAGACAGCGGCCGAGAACGTCTACTTCCCCCTGCAAATGCGCTCAATCGCCAGATCGGCGGGGCTGCGCAAGGCACAGGAGATGCTGAGCCTCGTCGGGCTCGAGGGAATGGGCGGCCGCTATCCGAAGGAACTCTCCGGCGGACAGCAGCAGCGCGTGGCGCTTGCCCGCGCGCTCGTCTTCGAACCGTCGCTGCTGCTGCTCGATGAACCGCTCGGCGCGCTCGACAAGAATCTGCGCGAGCAGATGCAGATCGAAATCAAGCGCATCCAGCGCACGCTCGGCGTGACGACGATCTTCGTCACCCACGACCAGTCGGAGGCGATGTCGATGTCCGACCGGATCGTCGTGTTTGAAAAGGGGCGCATCGAACAGGCCGCCACCCCGCTCGACATCTATCACCGTCCCGCAACAAGGTTCGTCGCCGGCTTCGTCGGTGAAAGCAATCTGGTGCCGGCCGAGATCAAGGATGCCGGAGGGGTCGCCGAGAGCGCCGCGCTCGGCGCGTGCGATTTCGAGCCGGCCGAACCCGTCTCTCCCGGAGACAATGTGACGCTGCTGATAAGGCCCGAACACATCCGGCTGTCGCGCAAGCCGATCGAAGGCCGCAAGAACGTCTCCATGCATGTCGACACGATCGTCAACTACGGCGACAATTCGCTGGTCATCGGCCGTGTTGGCGACCTCCAGATGCGGGTCCGTGTGCTGGGTGCCGACGTCGTCATCATCAAGGAGGGCGAAGACTGCTGCGTCAGCTGGCTTCCCGAATCCGTCTACGCCATTCCCGCCGCCTGAAATGGACCCGCGTCCGCGCAAGGCATAGGGTTCAGCAACCATCGCGCCCTGCCCGCGGCCCGAGCGGCTTTACAATCGGCACGCGCGCATCTCCGCTTCACACCGCCGCCGAATGTCGGGCGATGCCTCTTGCAAGGTAGGTGTCGAAGCGGGCGGCGATCGAGCGCGCATAGGCTCGAGAGCTGTCGGGAATTTGGAATCGGTCTCCGCTAAGGACGAGTTCTCTAGGGGCATGTCGGGCAACGTACTCCGCTTCGGCAACGATGGTGCCGCCCAGATCGGAATCGAGCGCCAACAGGTCCAGGATCGAAAACCCGAAGTCGCACATCAACCGCTCGATCAGCCAGCCGCGGATGCGATCCTCGGTGCTCAGGGCGATGCCGCGGCAGACTGGAAGCGCCTGGGCCTCGATCGCCCGCACATAGTGGCCCATCGCCGGAGAATTCTGCGCATATCCCTCGCGATAGCGGCTGACCGAGGAGGGGCCGAGGCCGATGAGTGTATCGCACACGTCGTCGGTATAGCCCTGGAAGTTGCGGCGGAGGCGCCGCTCGGCCATCGCCATCGCCAGCGGATCGCCGGGACGTCCGAAATGATCGATGCCGACGGCGATGTAGCCGGCGCCCACGATCCGTTCAGCGGCGCGACGCGCCAGCTCCAGGCGCGCCTCGGGACCAGGCAGCCAGGCCTCGTCAATCATGCTCTGATGCTTCTTGAACCAGGGCACATGCGCATAGCCGAACAGCGCGATCCGATCCGGCGCGAGTTCGAGGCAGCGGTCCACCGTGGCGATCACGCTGTCGACGGTCTGATGGGGCAGCCCATAGACAAGGTCGAGATTGATCGCCATTATACCGCGCGCCCGCAACCCCTCGACCATGTCGCGGGTCAGGTCGAAGCCCTGCTCCCGGTTGATCGCGCGCTGCACGCGCGGATCGAAGTCCTGCACGCCGAGGCTTGCGCGCGTAACGCCGATCGAGGCGAGCCCGTCGAGACGATCCTCGTCCATGTCGGAAGGATCGATCTCGACGCTGAAGGCGGCATCGCCGGAAAACCGAAACGACCCGCGCAACGTCTCCGCCAACCGCCGGATATCGTCCGGCCTCAGCATGGTCGGGGAACCGCCGCCAAGATGGAGGGACTGGACGATACCGCGGCCATTAAGCCGATCCGCGACGAGCCTGATCTCGCGCCGCAGCAAGCCAAGATAGTCGGCCACCGGCTCGTAGCGCAGGGTATGGCGCGTGTGGCAGGCGCAAAACCAGCACAGCTTGTCGCAGAAAGGGATGTGGACATAGAGCGAGATCGGCTCGTCCGACCCGACCCTCCCCATCCAGCGAGACACCGTCGCGGAATCAATGCCGGAGTGAAAATGCGGCGCGGTCGGATAGCTGGTGTAGCGAGGGGCCGTATCGGATGTGGGTGAATGCAGGGACATGGTCGATCCTTTCGGAGCGATCATGTCCACTGTCCGGGGGGATGGCCTTGACCTCGGTCAACCGCCGGGCCGGGTGTCACGGCAATTCGCCGCAAGACGCCACGCTTCCAATTGCGCTATGGTGGTTTCCGACGAAGCGAAGCAATTGCCGTTCCGGTGCGCCAAGACATCCACAATTCCAGCGTTCCCGTGCTGTGCGCTTCCTGCGAGGCGCGCCATCGGGGGATATGCGGCGCGCTCGAGCCGGATCAGCTTGTCGCGCTGGCCAAGTCCTCGGCAAAGCACAAGGTCGGCGGCGGCACCGAACTCGTCGGCGACGCTGAGGAGATCGAGACCTATTCGAACGTGCTTTCGGGCGTGGTGAAGCTCACCAAGTCGCTGCCGGACGGCCGCCAGCAGATCGTCGGACTGCAGTTCGCCCCGGATTTCCTTGGCAGGCCATTCAAGGCCGAAAGCGAGATCAACGCCGAGGCGGCGACCGATGTCGGGCTCTGCTCGTTTCCGAAGGCCGCCATCGATCGTCTGATGAAGGCCGCCCCCGCACTTGAACACCGGCTCTACCAGCAAACCCTTCGCGAACTCGACGAGGCGCGCGCCTGGATGGTGACGCTCGGCCGCAAGACGGCGTCGGAGAAGATCGCGAGCTTCCTTTTGATGATCGCCCGCAACATCGATCCGACCGCCGGTTCCGACATGCGCTCGGCCGCGTTCGACCTGCCGCTCACCCGGGCAGACATCGCAGATTTCCTCGGGCTGACGATCGAGACCGTCAGCCGCCAGATTACCAAGCTGAGGGCGGACGGGGTGATCCATGTCGAAAACAACCGGCGTGTGACAGTGCCGGATCTGTCGCGGCTGGAGGCGCGGGCGGCGGACTGACCCTCCGATCCGGATATCAGCCGCGGAAAGAGCCGCGCCTGACAATCGGCACGACATGCTCGCGCTCGAAGGCGACGTGGCGGCGCACCGATTCGAAAAAGGCGCGCAGCATGTAGCCGAGTGCCTCGGGATTGGCTTCCTGGCCGCCGTGCCCGAGCCGCAGCAGCGTTTCGGTCAGTTCCTCGGCGAGCGCGACATCCTCGACGTGCTCCGCACGCAGCCGCCGCAGCGTTGCCGCCTGCCGGTTGTCTGCACCGAAGGCCGGGAAAAACTCGCGCTCCTCGAAAGCCTGCGCATCGCGCAGCACGGGCAGCAGGCTGGCCGCGGCCCACAGGCACGCATGTCGGTCGATTCGCTGTGGAAGAGAATCCGCGATCGCCTCCAGCACGTCGCACACCTGCAGCTTGGCCGAGTGCCTGGCGTCCATGGCCGTGCACAGCGTGGGCTGCAAGGGCGCGCAGTCATGGGCCACGGGACAGTCGGGCCTGGCTAGACAGACGGTCGGTTCGGGTCGCACGGGCTTTCGCACGGAGTGTCTCGCGATGAGGGCAGCGTGGCCGATTGTGCGCGACGGCCGGCCGGGAGCCTTGACCTGGATCAATGCGGCGATGGCGCGGAGCGGTGATGAGTGGCGCGAGGCCGCTGGACGGCCCGGCATTCTCAAGAGGGGCGACACCGGTCATGACCCGCGGTCCGCAGACCATCTTCCTGGGGCTTTTTGCCTTCGTGGCCTTCCTGGGCGCGGCCTTCGCCGCCGACGACCTGTTCCGGCAGCATATGTGGGTGCTGTTCTTCGTGCTCGCCTCTTCGACGATCGTCATGCTCAGGCGCACGAGTTTCGTGATCCCGCAACCGTCCGCCACGTCCGTCTATATGGACGATGTCGTCCGCTACGGCTCGATCGCCACGATGTTCTGGGGCGTCATTGGTCTCCTGGTCGGCGTCGTGGTGGCGCTGCAGCTCGCCTATCCCGACCTGAACATCGAGCCCTGGTTCTCGTTCGGCCGGATGCGGCCACTGCACACCTCGGCCGTCGTCTTCGCGTTTGGCGGCAACGCGCTGATCGCGACATCGTTCTACGTCGTGCAGCGAACCAGCCGCGCGCGGCTGTGGGGCGGTGACCTGGCCTGGTTCGTGTTCTGGGGCTACCAGCTCTTCATCGTGATGGCGGCGACCGGCTACCTGCTCGGCATTACCCAGAGCCGCGAATATGCAGAGCCAGAATGGTATGTAGACCTCTGGCTCACCATCGTGTGGGTCGCCTATCTCGCCGTCTTCCTTGGCACGATCCTGAACCGGAAGGAGCCGCACATCTATGTGGCGAACTGGTTCTACCTGTCCTTCATCGTCACCATCGCCATGCTGCATGTGGTCAACAATCTGGCCATTCCGGTCTCGCTCGTCGGCACGAAGAGCTATTCGGCCTTCGCGGGCGTGCAGGACGCGCTGACGCAGTGGTGGTACGGCCACAACGCGGTCGGCTTCTTCCTGACGGCCGGCTTCCTGGGCATGATGTACTATTTCGTGCCGAAGCAGGCGGACCGGCCGATATACTCGTACCGCCTGTCGATCATCCACTTCTGGGCGCTGATCTTCCTTTATATCTGGGCCGGCCCGCACCACCTGCACTACACCGCCCTGCCCGACTGGGCCCAGACGCTCGGCATGGTGTTTTCGGTGATGCTGTGGATGCCGTCCTGGGGCGGCATGATCAACGGTCTGATGACGCTGTCGGGCGCATGGGACAAGATCCGCACCGATCCCATCATCCGCATGATGGTGGCGGCGATCGCCTTCTACGGCATGTCGACCTTCGAGGGTCCGGTCATGTCGATCAAGGCGGTCAATTCGCTCAGCCACTACACCGACTGGACCATCGGTCATGTGCACTCCGGCGCGCTCGGTTGGGTCGGTCTGATCTCGTTCGCCGCCGTCTACCACATGGTGCCGAAGCTGTGGGGTCGCGAGCGGCTCTACTCGGTGCGCATGGTCACCTGGCACTTCTGGCTCGCGATGCTCGGCATCGTCGTCTACGCGGCGGTCATGTGGGTGTCGGGCATCATGCAGGGCCTGATGTGGCGCGAATACGACGAGCAGGGCTTCCTGGTCTACTCCTTCGCCGAGACGGTTCAGGCCATGTATCCCTACTACGTCATGCGCGCATTTGGTGGGGCCCTCTATCTCGCCGGCGCGCTCATCATGGCCTTCAACATCTGGATGACGATTGCCGGGCGCCAGCGCGAGGAGGCGCCGATCGGCGCCGCCGCACCTGTCCGTGCGACGCTCCAGCCAGCCGAATAAGGACTCCACGACATGGCCCTGATGGACAAGCACGTCATCCTTGAACGCAATGCCACGCTGCTTCTGGCCGGTTCCCTTCTCGTCGTCACGATCGGTGGAATCGTCGAGATCGCGCCGCTCTTCTACCTCGAGAACACGATCGAGAAGGTGGAGGGTATGCGGCCCTACTCGCCGCTGGAGTTGGCTGGCCGCGACATATACGTCCGCGAAGGCTGCTATGTCTGCCATTCGCAGATGATCCGCCCCTTCCGCGACGAGGTCGAGCGCTACGGCCACTACAGCCTTGCGGCGGAGTCGATGTACGACCACCCCTTTCAGTGGGGTTCCAAGCGCACCGGGCCTGATCTCGCCCGCGTCGGCGACAGATATTCCAACGAGTGGCACGTCCAGCACCTGATCGAGCCGCGTTCGGTTGTCCCCGAATCGATCATGCCGAGCTACGCGTTCCTCAAGGACGCCAGGCTCGGCGTGAAAGGCTTCTCGACCCACCTGACAGCCAATCTCCGCGTCGGCGTACCCTATTCAGAGGAGATGATCGCCGAGGCGGAAGCCGACCTGAAGGCACAGGCCGATCCCGATGCCGACACCTCCGCGCTTCTCGCGCGCTATCCGAAGGCCAAGACCGGCGACTTCGACGGCGATCCGCGGGCGCTGACCGAGATGGACGCGCTGGTGGCGTATCTGCAGATGCTCGGCACACTGGTCGATTTCTCCACCTATGACGACACCGCGGGATACCGCTGAGGAGACGCGACCGTGGAGACCTATACCGCGATGCGCCAGTTCGCCGATAGCTGGGCCCTTCTGGCGATGGCCCTCTTCTTCATCGGCGTCGTCATGTTCGCCTTCCGGCCGGGGAGCCGATGCAAGGCCGAGCAAGCGGCATCGATACCACTCAACGACGAACATGCGGAACCGCGCCAATGAGCGAGATCGAAAGAGACGACGTGACGGGCGTCGCCACCACCGGCCATGAGTGGGACGGCATCAAGGAACTCAACAATCCGCTGCCGCGATGGTGGGTGTGGACGTTCTACGCGACCATCGTTTGGTCAGTCGGCTACACAGTCGCCTATCCGGCCTGGCCGCTCGTCAGCAGTGCCACGACGGGCGTGCTCGGCTATTCCAGCCGCGCCGAGGTAAACCAGGAACTCGCCGCCGCGGATGCCGCCAGGAGCGACTACGTTGACCGGATCGCCGCCAGCTCGGTGGAGGATATCCTCGCCGACGACGAGTTGCGCCAGTTCGCGTCGGCCGCCGGCGCGGCCGCGTATCGCGTCAACTGCGTCCAGTGCCACGGATCCGGTGCGACTGGATCGGCCGGCTATCCGAACCTCAACGACGATGACTGGATCTGGGGCGGTTCCGTCGAGGAGATCAGGCAGACGATCGCGCACGGCATCAGATTTGACGGCGACCTCGACACCCGATTCTCTGGAATGCCCGCCTTCGCCGGCGTTCTGCCCAACCAGGAGATCGCGCGGATCGCTGCCCATGTCGTTTCCTTCTCCGGCGAACCATCGAGCGCTGAGCTCGCGCAGGAAGGCGCCTCGCTCTATGCCGACAATTGCGCTGCCTGCCATGGCGAGGCCGGTGAAGGCGGTCGCGATTTCGGAGCTCCCAGCCTCGCCGACGCGATCTGGCTCTACGGGTCTAGCGAGGCGGAGATCGCCGCGCAGATCCGGGCGCCACACCATGGGACGATGCCGGGCTGGGCGGCACGGCTGGGCGATGCGACCGTAAAGGAGCTCGCCGTGTACATTCATACGCTGGGAGGGGGAGAGTAGAGGGCGTGTTCCCCGTCGACGGCCCCGGACCCGACTGCTCTTTCGGCCTATGCCGGCACCTTGACCCAAATCAACGCCCCCTCGCCCGTTTCGGCGCATTGAGACGCCATGGTCACCGTCTACGATTCCAGTGCCGCCGTGGAGCGCATCGATGCGCAAGCCATCAACTCCGCGCACATTCGCCAGCCGCTCTATGCGCCGCGCAGGAAGATCTTTCCCAAGCGGGTTCAGGGCACGTTCCGCCGATTCAAATGGCTGGTGATGCTGGTAACGCTCGGCATCTACTATCTCACCCCGTGGATACGCTGGGATCGCGGACCGCACGCGCCTGACCAGGCGGTGCTGGTCGATCTGGCGAACCGGCGCTTCTATTTCTTCTTAGTCGAAATCTGGCCGCAGGAGTTCTGGCTGATAGCCGGTCTGCTCGTCATGGCCGGTTTCGGGCTTTTCCTCATCACCTCCGCGGTCGGCCGTGCATGGTGCGGCTACGCCTGTCCCCAGACAGTGTGGGTCGACCTCTTTCTGGCGGTCGAGCGCTGGATCGAGGGCGATCGCAATGCGCGCATGAAGCTCGACGCGGCGCACTGGTCCGCGCGCAAGATCGTCATGCGCGTCGGCAAGCACACGATCTGGCTGGCCATTGCCATGGCGACCGGCGGCGCATGGATCTTCTATTTTGCTGACGCACCGTCGTTGCTCGACAGCTTCATCCATGGAACGGCGGCGCCGGTCGCCTACATCACCGTCGCCGTCCTCACCGCCACGACCTACACGTTCGGCGGTCTGATGCGCGAGCAGGTCTGTACCTATATGTGCCCCTGGCCCCGCATCCAGGCGGCCATGCTCGACGAGAACTCGCTGACCGTCACCTATAACGACTGGCGCGGCGAGCCGCGCTCGCGACATGCCAAGAAGGCAGTCGCCGCGGGACGGACGGTCGGCGACTGCGTCGACTGCAATGCCTGCGTGGCTGTCTGCCCGATGGGCATCGACATCCGCGACGGTCAGCAGCTCGAATGCATAACCTGCGCGCTTTGCATCGACGCATGCGACGGCGTGATGGACAAGCTGGGCAGGGAACGTGGACTGATCTCCTACACCACGTTGGCCGACTACAACGCCAACATGGCCATCGCCAGCGCCAACGGATCGACCGCGCCCGATCCGGCGAGAATCCGCGACGCTGACGGCAAGCTGCGTCTGGACCTCTCACTTTTCAGCATTCGTTCGATGTTCCGTTTCCGGACCGCCGCCTACCTTCTGGCCTGGTCGCTTGCCGGCCTCCTGCTGCTCTACGGGTTGCTGATGCGCGACCGGTTGGAGGTGAACGTGCTTCACGACCGCAATCCGCAATTCGTGCTTCTGTCCGACGGATCGATCCGCAACGGCTACACGGTCAAACTGCTCAACAAGGTGCCGGAAGAACGCGTGATCATCGTCAGCCTCGACGGGCTGGAGGGAGCCACGATGAATGCGGTGGGCGTTGATGGACCTGCCGCGCGCTCATTTGCCGTGCGAGCCGCGCCCGATCAGCTCAGGACCCTCAGGGTCCTGGTCGCGCGACCCGCCGACCGGGTCGACAGGCCGTCCGAGAAATTCCGTTTCGTGATCGAGGACCGCGCCAGCTTCGAGACCGACAGCTACACCGCCACCTTCGAGGCCCCACGCCCATGACGCACAGCCGCAAGACCGGTCCCGCAGAGTTCACTGGACGCCACATGCTGGCGATCATGATCTTCTTTTTCGGCGTGATCATCGCCGTCAATGTCACCATGGCGACGATTGCACGAACGAGCTGGAGCGGCTTTGTCGTCCGCAATTCCTATGTTGCCAGCCAGGAGTTCAACGAGAGGGCCGCCGCAGCGAGGCAACAGGCGGCCCGCGGCTGGACTTCGACCCTTGAGCTTGCCGAAGGGCAGGTGAGTTTCGGCCTATCGGATCGCCAGGGGCAAACCATCCCGCTTCGTTCGGCGAGCGTCGTCCTGAAGAGCCCCATGACGGATGCCACGGATCGCGTTGTCGAACTTGCGGTCGCAGGCTCGCGCGCGGGCGGCGGCATCGACGTTAGGGACGGCACCTGGGTGGTCGAAGTCCTGGCCGACACGCACGACGGTCTCGCCTGGCACGAGACGCGGCGCATCACGATCACAGGGGAAAGTCTGAGATGAGTTGTTGCGCGCCGGGAACGGATGGCGACGCGGCCGAACTGACGGTACTGTCCGACGACGAGGTGGCGATGTCGAGCCGCTCATTGGGCGACGGCAGCCGGCAGGTCGAGCTGTCGGTGCCGGCGGTCCACTGCGCGGCCTGCATCAATGCGGTGGAAAGCACGCTCCGCGAAATCGAGGGCGTGGAGGCCGCGCGCGTCAACCTGTCCACGCGCCGCGTCACGGTTCGGTACCGTGACGGCGCGATGCCGCCTCTCGCCACGCGGCTTGCCGCGATCGGCTATCCGGCGCATCCCGCGGAGGAAGCGGAGACCGCGAACGATGCCGAGTTCTCGCGCCTGCTGCGGGCGGTGGCCGTGTCCGGCTTCGCCGCAGGCAACATCATGCTGCTGTCCGTTTCCGTCTGGTCGGGCGCGGAGGGAGCGACGCGCGATCTCTTCCACTATGTCTCGGCACTGATCGCCATCCCGGCTCTCATCTTCGCCGGCGGCATCTTCTACCGTTCCGCCTGGTCGGCGCTCAGCCACGGGCGGGTGAACATGGATCTGCCGATCGCCGTCGGCGTAACGCTCGCCTACGCAATGAGCATTCACGAGACCGTCACGCATGGACCGCATGCCTATTTCGACGCGGCGGTGTCACTGCTCTTTTTCCTGCTGATCGGACGGACGCTCGACCATGCCATGCGCAACCGCGCGCGCTCGGCGGTACTCGGCCTGGCGCGGCTTTCGCCGCGCGGGGCGCTGGTCCTTCTGCCCGACGGTTCGCGCGACTACCGCCAACTCGGCGACATTGCTGCGGGCGACAGGCTGCTCGTCGCGGTCGGAGAACGCATTCCCGTCGACGCGCGGATCGAAACCGGTGCTTCCGACCTGGACCTTGCGCTGGTCACCGGCGAAAGCACCCCGGTCCCGGTTACCCGTGGCGTTACCGTCCGCGCCGGCGGCCTGAACCTGACCGGACCGCTGACGCTGCAGGCCTTACGGCCGGCCTCCGGCTCCTTCCTGGCGGAAATGCTCGCCATGCTCGAGGCGGCCGAGGGTGGCCGGGCGCGCTATCGCCGCATCGCCGAAAGGGTTTCGACCCTCTATGCGCCGGTCGTCCACCTGGGAGCGCTGGTGACCTTCTTCGGCTGGATGGCGGTGGGCGGTGACTGGCACTTCGCGATGACGACGGCGATCGCGGTGCTGATCATCACCTGCCCGTGCGCGCTCGGTCTCGCGGTGCCGATCGTGCAGGTGGTGGCGGCGCGTCGCCTCTTCGAGGCGGGCATCATGGTTAAGGACGGCTCGGGCCTGGAACGGCTGGCGGAGGCGAACCATGTCGTCCTCGACAAGACCGGAACGTTGACGCTCGGCAGGCCGAGGCTTGTCAACGGTGACGAAATCGACCCGCGCATGCTGGCCGTGGCCGCCGCACTCGCCGCGCATTCCCGGCACCCGTTCTCACGGGCGCTCGCAACCGCTGGGCGCGGGACCGAACGAGCCATCGCTTTCGACGGCCTTGCCGAACATCCTGGACAGGGCATAGAAGGAAGAAACGACGAAGGTGTGTGGCGCCTCGGCCGGCCCGGATGGGCAAGCGAGGGCGGTGCCGATGGCGGCACAGTGCTTTCCCTCGACGGGCGCGAGGTCGCCCGCTTCGCCTTCGAGGACCGGCTGCGCCCAGGGGCGGCCGAGGCCGTTGACCGGCTCGCGCGGCTGGTCGGTCTGGTGGAAATGCTTTCGGGCGATGCGCAGCCGGCCTGCCGCCAGGTCGCGGGAGCGCTCGGCATCGAACAATTCCAGTGGGCGTTGCTGCCGGCGCAGAAGGTTGAACGGATCGTGACGCTGGGACGCGAAGGTCACCGCGTTCTGATGGTGGGCGACGGCCTCAACGACGCTCCGGCCCTGGCTGCGGCGCACGTGTCCGCGGCGCCGGCCACCGCCGCCGATGTCGGGCGCAGCGCCGCCGACTTCGTCTTCCTGCGCGACGGGCTCGGGGCCGTGCCGCTGGCCGTCGAGGTCGCACGAAAGGCCGACCGGCTGATCCGGCAGAACATCGCGTTGGCAATCGGCTACAATGTCGTCGCCGTGCCGATCGCCGTGCTCGGCCATGCCACTCCGCTGGTGGCGGCAATCGCCATGTCGCTCTCTTCACTGCTCGTCGTGGCGAACGCCCTGCGGTTGGCACGTGTGTCCGCCACCGTCGAGGCCACCCCTGCCCGCACCATCGTGGCACCGGCATGACGACGCTCGTCTACCTGATCCCGATCGCATTGTTCCTGGGCGGGCTTGCTCTGGTCGCGTTCCTGTGGGCGCTCCGCAGCGGCCAGTATGACGACCTGGACGGCGCGGCGCATCGCGTCCTTCTCGACGAGGCGTCGCTCGGCGCGGATTGAGCCGGTCCAACGCCGCGCGGATGCGGCGCATTCCCCTGCCATGCGTCCGGCCGGGACGGCGCGTACCGAGTTTGAAGAAAGTCGTTAACCCTACCCGATCAAGGGGAACGTTGCGCCGCTGCGCCGGAAAGGGGTCGTTAATCGGTGGATGCGACGTTTCAGCCAAATAACAACAAGAACAGTGTATCCGAAATGACAGGCTACTTCGGGCACCCCAGTCGCAGGCGTTTCATCCTCCGAACGGTCATCCCCTTCTTCACGGTCGCGATCGTTCTCAACCTCGTGGCGGCGGGATTGCTGTACTGGTCGACCGCGGAAGCCGATCGCATCGCTATCGAGCGCCAGAGGGCGCTGGTCGATCTCGTCGTCTCTCAGCTGAAAGCGACGATCGCCCACGAGCAGGAGAGCGTCACGGTCTGGGACGATGCCGTGGAAGGCATAAGGGCCGGAAACGGCGAATGGCTCGACCTCAACCTCGGCAGCTGGATGAATACCTATTTTGGGCATGACTCGGCCTATATTATCGGTCCCCGGGATCAACCGATCTATGCCTCGATCGAAGGAGCCGTCGCCGAGCCGGGCAGGCTTTCCGATATCTGGTCGCAAACGAAGCCGCTGGTGGACGAGCTTAGAGGCCGGCTTCGCTCAGGCGACGAAACCGGAATCTCCGATCGCGTGCTGACCATCGGCGCTTCGGAAATCGCGAGGGTTTCCGGCCGGCCCGCGATCATAAGCGTGAAGCCGATTGTGTCCGATAGCGGCGAGATCGAGCAGGTGGCGGGTGAGGAATACTTCCACATCGCCGTGCGCCATCTCGACGACAGCCTGGTTCAGGAACTGAAGGACAACTACCTACTCGACGGGCTGCGCTTCACCTGGACCGACGATCACGCGCCACACGAAGCCGTAAGCCCGCTTGTGGATTCGACCGGTGATGCGCTCGGATATTACGTATGGTCGCCCTATCGCCCCGGCTCCGTCGTTTTCGGGCATGTGTGGCCGGTTCTGACGGGAATGTTCGTCATCGGAATGGGAGCATTGTCGGGGCTGCTCCTGGTGCTGCGCAGCCGCTCGCTATCCCTCAACAGGACGCAGGCGGAGATCAGGCACCTGGCCACACACGATATTCTCACCGGCCTGCCCAACCGGGTTCAGTTCGAGATGCGGCTGGCGGAAGCACTGGCGGCCGCCGAGGTGGAAGGTCGCGCCATGGCACTGCTCTACCTCGATCTCGACCGGTTCAAGGAGGTGAACGATACGCTCGGACATCCGACGGGCGACATGCTGCTGCGGCAGTTTGCGGAACGGCTCGGACAGGTGGTTGGCGAAGCGAATACGGTCGTCCGTCTGGGCGGGGACGAGTTCACCATCATCCTTCGCGGCATCGCTGATCAGGACGAGGTCGAGCAAATCTGTACGAAGCTGGTGGAAACGGCGCGCCATCCTTTCGAACTTGCGGATACGCAGATCTTCATCGGCGTCAGCATCGGGGTCGCGATCGCGCCAAAGGACGGGACCGCGGCCATCGATCTCACCCGCAAAGCCGACATCGCGCTTTATTCGGCCAAGGCGAACGGGCGAAGCGGCTACGCGATCTTCTCCCGGGAGATGGAAGCGCTGATCACAGAGCGGCGCGAACTCGAGCGCGACCTTCGCGCCGCGCTCACGGCACCCGAGCAGTTCGATATCCACTACCAGCCGCTGTTTGCGGCCAGGGACCATGACATAGCCGGCGTCGAAGCTCTGGTGCGCTGGAACCACCCTGTCCGCGGGCGCATATCGCCCGACGTTTTCATCCCGCTCGCAGAGGAGACTGGGTTAATCGAGCAACTGGGCGAACTGGTTCTCAGGCGCGCTTGCGCCGCGGCTTCCGACTGGCCCGTCGAAACCCTCGCGGTCAACGTCTCCGCCCTGGAAATGAAGAGCCCCACCTATGCGATGCGGGTTGCCAGCATCCTGATGTCCACCGGGCTCAGCCCGCATCGGCTCGAATTGGAGGTCACCGAGACTGGCATGTCCGACCGGGACGGGAACTGTCAGACAAACATCGCCGCCTTGCGCGAGCTCGGCGTACGGTTCGCGCTTGACGACTTCGGCACCGGCTTCTCGTCGCTCGGGCGCCTGCAGGAGCTGGACGTCGACCGGATCAAGATCGACCGGAGCTTCGTGACCGGATTCGGCACCGACAATGGCGACGAGGCGATCGTCCGCGCCATCATCGACCTCGCCAAGGCCACCGGTCTCAAGACAACCGCTGAAGGTGTCGAGACGATCGAACAGGACCGGTTCCTGGGGGAGATCGGATGCGATGATCTCCAGGGATTCCTGCTGTCAAGGCCGATCCCGGCCGTTGAGGTCGAGGCGCTTTTCGCAGATCGGCTGTCAGGGCGGCATCAGCGAGCTTCAACGCTGCAAAATGCATAGCAACGCCCGGCATGGGGCGTCGTCATGCAAAGTCGCCACACAGGGCGCAGCGAACGGCGTTGAGACCCGACAGCGTGCATCCGGTCGCGTCGACCGCTCGGGCCCGACCACCGCGATGGAGGATCGCCCGGGCATAGAGAGCGCAAAGCTCGGCCTGGCCGATCAGTGTCACCTCTCCAGACGCCCACAGCGCCCGGGATGCCTCGACCTCCATGCCGATCAGCAGACCGGAAAGCCGGTCGTTCGCGGCTCTCGGCGCGAGTCCGGCCACAAGGGCGCCGGCGCGGATCGAAAACAGTTGTCCGGTCAACCCGGCCGGATCGGCGGCGATCTCGTCGAGGGCCTGTTCGAAATCGGGACCGGCGGGCGCGCTCCCATCGTCGACGACGTGGCGCAGGACCGACTGGCGGGCAATGAGGTCGAAGAGTTCGCCTGTCAGGAAGGTCCGGAAACCTTCGACACGGCCTCGGCGAATCTCGACCCATTTCGAGTGCGTGCCGGGCAGGCAGACGATCCCCTCGAAACGGGGTTCAAGCGCCAGCAGGCCCGCAAGCTGGGTTTCCTCGCCGCGCATGACATCAGGTGGATCGCCCTGACTGAGACCATGGACGATCGTGACGCTGATGAGCCTGTTCCGCGTCTCGACGCTGCGCATGGCGGCAATGTCGATTGGGGGTGAAGGGAGAGATACATACGGAACCTCGATCCAGCCCTGCCGAGCGCCGACCATGCCACAGGCCACGACGGGTAGCGCCTGCCCCCGCCCAAGCCACGGCCCGATCGTCTCGATCAGGACCGGCTCGAACTCTTCCCGCGACAGCGTCCCCATTCCCCTCGCGGACTTGGCCGTCGCAAGCGGTTGGTCGCCGACCATCGCCCAGGCGCGCAAATTGGTCGTACCCCAGTCGACCGCGATCCACTGCGGTTCGGCGGGCGCCGCATCGTTCACGACGCCCATTCCCCCGGCAGGAGTGCGTCGGGCAGGTTCTGATAGGCCACCGGGCGCAGGAAACGACGAATGGCAAGCGTGCCGACCGACGTAGCCGAAACATTCGTGCTGGCCGGATAGGGACCGCCATGCATCATGGAATCGACAACCTCGACACCCGTGGGAAAGCCGTTGGCGAGAATGCGGCCGGCCTTGCGTTCGAGCACGGGCATCAGCCGGCGCGCGAGATCCTCGTCGCCGGCGTCCATCTGAAGCGTCACCGTGAGCTGGCCGCGAAGGCCCTCGGCGATTTCAATCATCTGCGATCCGTCTCGCGCCCGCACGATGATCCCCGACGGTCCGAAGACTTCTTCCCCGAGATCGGGATTTGCCATGAACGTGTCCGCGTCGGTCGAAAAGAGGGCCGGCGACGCCTGGCGTCCGTCAACGGCTCCCGCGCGAACGGTCCGCACCGCATTGCCGGCCGACATTCGTTGCGTCCCGCTCCGATAGGCCTGCGCGATACCCTGCGACAGCATCGACTGTGGCGCCAGCTCTGCCAGGGCGCTGTCGGCCGCGCCCTCGAAAGCCTCCGCCGCGTTGTCACCGGCGACCACGATCACGCCCGGATTGGTGCAGAATTGCCCGACGCCCATGGTAAGCGAGGCCACCCAGCCCGAGGCGATCTCGGACAAGCGGTTGTCGGCGGCATCCGGCAGCACGAACACCGGGTTGACCGAACCCAACTCGCCGAAGAAGGGGATGGGCTCCTCGCGCCGCATGGCCAGATCGAACAGAGCACGGCCGCCGCGCAGCGAGCCGGTGAAGCCGACCGCCTTGATGAGCGGATGCGTCACCAGCGCTTCGCCCGCCTCGTTCGTGTTCGACTGAATGAGCGAGAAGACGCCGGGATGCTGGCCCGTCTCGTTTATCGCTTCAAGGATCGCGTCCGCCACGATCTCGGCTGTTCCCGGATGGCCGGGGTGCCCCTTGACGACGACCGGACATCCGGCGGCCAGGGCCGAGGCGGTGTCGCCGCCGGCCGTGGAGAAGGCAAGCGGAAAATTCGACGCGCCAAAAACGCCGACCGGACCGATCGGCCGCTGGATCAGCTTGATATCGGGTCGCGCGAGGGGCTTGCGGTCGGGCTGGGCCTCGTCATGGCGCCGATCAAGAAATGCGCCGTCGCGGATATGATTGGCGAAGAGCCGCAACTGCCCCGTCGTACGTCCCCGCTCGCCCTCCAGCCGGGCGCTTGGCAGGCCTGTTTCGGCGGCGCCGATCGCGGTAATGGCCGCGCCACGCCGTTCGATCGCGTCGGCGATCGCATCCAGGAACCGCGCGCGATCATGGCGCGAGGACGAGCCGAATGTCCGGAACGCCTCCTCGGCCGCCTGCGCAGCGCGCCCGATCTCCTCGGCCGAGCCGAGCGCGAAACGGTGAGGTTCGCCGTTGGTGGGATCGGAGGCGAAAGTCTGGGGAGATTCCGACCACGAGCCTGCAATGAGGTGACGGCCGTGCGGGGTGTAGGTTTCGGTCATGCTTTCTCCTAGTCCTCGAACGGTTCGACGGTCTTGCGGCGGCCGAGCATGAAGGCATCCGCCACGTGGACCAGCGGGGCGAGATCGACATCGATAGCGCGTTGGCGGACGAGGTCGGCGAAACGCCTGTAGATGCCAGCATACTCGCGATCTTGGTCGACCACGGACGCGCGACCGTCGATCGACATCTCGGCTCCACCCTTGGACAGGACGAGTCGGCCGGCATCCGTCTGTACCTCGATATCCCATGTCTGGGGACCGGCCTGGCGCCAGTCGAATTCCGCCGTTACGCTGACGCCTCCCTCGCCCTCGAACGAAAGCTGCGCGGCAATCGGGGCATCACGGCCTCGGGGGAATTCCAGGACGGACTCAACGAGATGCACGTCATTCGGCAGGATCGCGGTGACGATGGACAGCGCATTGATGCCTGGATCGAAGACGCCCAGTCCTCCCGGCTGCCATATCCAGTCCTGGCCGGGATGCCAGCGCCGGACATCCTCCTTCCACGTGACTTTCACCCGCCGGATCGACCTGTCGCGCAGCCATGCACGCGCCGGCTCGACGCCGGCGGCGAAGCGCGAGTGCCAGGTGGCGAAGAGGGTCACGTCATGTGCCTTCGCGACGCGGACCAGCGTTTCGACTTCCGCCACCGTCGCACCCGGCGGCTTTTCGAGCAGCACATGGCGGCCGGCACGGATCGCATTCGCGGCGGCCTCGAAGCGGAACTGGGGCGGCTGGCACAGCGCGATGGCCGTCACGTCAGGCCGCGCCGTGAGCAACGCGTCGATCGACCCGTAATTGTCGACCCCTTCGACACCGCCGCTTCGGCTGACCGTTGCCGAAAGCTCGAAATCGGGATTGCCGGCGATCGAGGGCAGATGCTGGTCGCGCGCGATCTTGCCCACGCCGACGATGGCGATACGTATCGTCGCGTCAGTGGCTGTCACGGGGCACCGCCTTTCCGCGTCCGCCTTTCAGGAAATCGAAATCGGCGCCCGTATCCGCCCCCTGAACATGGGTCATGAACAGCCGCGCATAGCCGCTCTCGGCCACGTCCACCGGCGGCGTCCAGGCCGCGAGCCGCGCCGCGATCTCCTCGTCGCCGAGATCGAGATGAAGGCGCCGTGCTTCCACGTCCAGTTCGATCATGTCTCCGTCCTCAACGATCGCGAGCGGGCCGCCTGCCGCCGCTTCGGGCGAGACGTGAAGCACCACCGTGCCGTAGGCCGTGCCGGACATTCGCGCGTCCGAGATGCGGACCATGTCGGTTATGCCTTTCCTCAGCACCTTCGGCGGCAATCCCATATTGCCGACCTCGGCCATCCCCGGATAGCCGCGCGGGCCGCAATTCTTCATCACCATCACACAGGTCTCGTCGATATCGAGCGTCTCATCGGCGATCTTGCGCTTGTAGTCGTCGATGTCCTCGAACACGACGGCGCGGCCGCGATGTTTCATCAGATGCGGGCTGGCCGCGGACGGCTTCAGGACAGCCCCCCTCGGCGCGAGATTGCCTTTCACGACGGCCACGCCGCCATGCCTCGTCAGTGCCCTGTCGACCGGCAGGATGACATCCTCGTTCCAGTTGACGGCGTCCTTCACGTCGTCCCAGATGGCATGCCCCGCGACCGTCAAAGCGTTCTTGTGAAGCAGGCCCGCTTCGCCGAGCCGCCTGATCACCACCGGCACGCCGCCGGCATAGAAGAACTCCTCCATGAGGTATTTGCCCGACGGCATGAGGTTGACGATCGTCGGCACGTCGCGCCCGAGGCGATCCCAGTCGTCGAGCGTCAGGTCGACGCCGACCCGTCCGGCGATCGCAAGCAGGTGTATGACGGCATTGGTGGAACCGCCGATCGCCCCGTTGACGCGGATCGCGTTCTCAAACGCCTCCCGCGTCAGCACGTCGGACGGCTTGAGGTCGTCCTTCACCATCTCAACGATGCGCCGCCCGGTGAGATGCGCCATCACGCGGCGGCGCGAATCCACGGCCGGTATCGCGGCATTGCCCGACAGCGCCATGCCCAGCGCCTCGGTCATCGAGGCCATGCTGGAAGCAGTGCCCATCGTATTGCAGGAACCCGGGCTGCGCGACATGGCCTGTTCGGCATCGAGAAAGTCCGCGCGCGTCATCCTGCCGGCCTTGATGTCCTCCGACATCTGCCACAGCGCGGTGCCGGAACCGACGCGACCGCCCCGGAACCAGCCGTTGAGCATCGGCCCGCCCGAGACCGCGATCGCCGGAATGTCGACGCTCGCCGCTCCCATCAGCAGCGCCGGCGTGGTCTTGTCGCAACCGACCAGCAGCACCACGCCGTCGAGCGGGTTGGCACGCAGCGCTTCCTCGACATCCATGGCGGCCAGGTTGCGATACATCATCGCTGTCGGCCGCAACGAGCTTTCGCCGGTCGAGAAGACCGGAAACTCCACCGGCAGCCCGCCAGCCTCGTAGATCCCATGCTTCACGCGCTGCGCCAGGTCGCGAAGATGCGCGTTGCAGGGCGTGAGTTCCGACCAGGTGTTGCAGATGCCGATGACGGGGCGGCCGTCGAACAGGTCGTCCGGCAATCCCTGGTTCTTCATCCAGGACCGATGATAGATGTGGTCGCGCGAGGAACCTCCGTACCATTCGTGCGAGCGCAGCTTTCTCGGCCAGTCGGCCTTGCGGAAGGTCATGGGTTCCAATTCCGTCGGAGGTCAGAGCCCCCGCACTTCCATGCGGCGGTCGGCCGGTTGGCCCTCGTCGATCACGAGCCTGTTCCTGAGCGGCATGCCGAAATCGTCGGCTTCGATCTCGAACTCGTCGCCCGGCTGCGTTGCAACGCCGTCGGCGAAAGACAGCGTCGCCGTTCCGAACATGTGGACGTGAACGTCGCCTGCCTGCCGAAACAGCGCATATTTGAAATGATGGTGCTCGAGATTGGCGATCGAATGGGACATGTTCGTTTCGCCCGACAGGAACGGTTTTTCGAACACCACCTTGCCGGCGCGCAGGATGCGCGAGGAGCCGCGGACATCCGCCGGCAGCGGCCCGATACGGATTTCCGGCCCGAAGGAGGCGGGACGCAGCTTGGAATGGGCGAGGTAGAGATAGTTTCGCCGCTCCATCACATGGTCGGAAAACTCGTTGGCCAGTGCGAACCCGACGCGGAAAGGCGTGCCGTCGGCGCCGATCACGTAGATGCCGGCGATCTCCGGTTCCTCGCCCGCGTCTTCGGCGAAGGCCGGCGACAGGAGCGGCCCGCCTGGCGCGGCCAGCGAGGCGCCATTGCCCTTGTAGAACCATTCCGGCTGGATGCCAGGTGCGCCGTTGGCGGGTTTGCCACCGTCGAGACCCATGCGGAACATCCGCATGGAATCAGTCAGCGTTTCCTCGTCTGCCGCGCTCATGTTCTTGTGCATGGCATCCCTGGCCGCGGCGGACCCGAGATGGGTGAGGCCAGTGCCGGTCAGGTGCAGATGCGCCGGGTCGGGATGCGTGAGCGGCGGAAGAAGACGCCCCTCCTCATAGGCGCCTTCCAGGTCGAGCGCGGCTCCGAGCCCGATCGCGGATATGTGGGCGGCGAGGTCAGCCCGTCCGGACGCGATGCAGTCCAGCACGAGGTCGTAGACGCTTTTTGTTCCGCGCACGGCATAGGCTTCCTTGCCTTCGCGCGCCACCACGGTGATCGAACCGTCGGGATTGCCGATCTGGGAAAGCAGCATCGGGATCAGACCTTGTTCTTGTTATAAACGTCGAAGACCACGGCGGCGAGCAGCACCAGGCCCTTGATGACCTGCTGGTAGTCGATGCCGATTCCAAGGATCGACATGCCGTTGTTCATCACGCCCATGATGAACGCCCCGATGACCGCGCCCACCACGGTGCCGACGCCCCCCGCCATCGAGGCACCGCCGATGAACACGGCCGCGATCACGTCGAGCTCGAAGCCTAGGCCCGCCTTGGGCGTGGCGGTGTTGAGGCGGGCTGCGAAAATGAGACCGGCAAGGCCGGCCAGCATGCCCATGTTGACGAAGGTCAGGAACGTGAGGCGCTCGGTACGGATGCCGGAGAGCTTTGCCGCCTTTTCGTTGCCGCCGATCGCGTAGATGCGCCGGCCGATCGTCGTGCGATTGGCGACGAAGGAGTAGATCGCGATGAGTAGCGCCATGACGATGAAGACGTTCGGCAGCCCGCGGAACGATGCCATGAGCCAGCTGACATAGACGAGCGCCAGGAAGATCGCCGCATGCTTGGCGGCGAAAAAGCCGAACGGCTCTTCCTGAACGCCCCTGGCCTGCTCGCGGCGCCGGGTGCGTATCGCCAGGAACAGGACGAGCAGCGCCAGACCGATGCCGGCGACAAGCGAGAGGATGTTGGGTTTCCCGGAGCCGAGGAAGTCGGGGACGAAGCCCGACGCGATCAATTGGAAGGTAGGCGGAAAGGGGCCCACCGACTGGCCCGCCAGCAACCACAGCGTCAGGCCCTTGAAGACCAGCATGCCGGCAAGCGTGACGATGAAGGATGGTATCTTGTGATAGGCGATCCAGTAGCCTTGGGCGGCACCGATCGCCGCGCCGACGACGAGGCAGAGAAACGCCGCGATCACGAAATTCATCTGCAGTTGGACGATCATCACCGCCGCCAACGCACCGACGAAGCCGAGCACCGACCCAACGGACAGATCGATGTTGCCCGATACGATGACGAGCAGCATGCCCACCGCCATGATGACGATATAGCTGTTCTGCAGGATCAGGTTGGTCAGGTTCACCGGCTTGAGCAGGATGCCACCGGTGGCGAACTGGAAGAACGCCATGATGACGACCAGCGCGATCAGGATGCCGTACTCACGCAGATTGTTGCGCAGAAACGCGAACCCGGAGCGGCCGCGGTCGGACGCGCGTCCGGCTGTCGTCTCAGCCATGGCCGATGGCCTCCGTTCTGGTGTCCGACCTGATGATCATCGACATGATCTTCTCCTGGGTGGCGTCGGCGGTGAGCAGTTCACCAACCATGCGGCCACGGTTCATGACGTAGAGCCGGTCGGTGATGCCGAGCAGCTCGGGCAGTTCGGACGAGATCACGATCAGCGACTTGCCGACTGCCGCCAGGTCTCGGATGATGGTGTAGATCTCGAACTTCGCGCCGACGTCGATGCCGCGCGTCGGCTCGTCGAGGATGAGGATGTCGGGACCGGCGAAGAGCCACTTCGACAGCACCACCTTCTGCTGGTTCCCGCCCGAAAGATTGACCGTCACCTGCTCGATCGATGACGAGCGGATGTTGACGCGACGGCGGTACTCCTCGGCGGCATCGCTCTCGCGATGCCGGTCGACCACGCCGTGCTCGGAAATCGCCTCGAGATTGGCAAGCGGCACGTTGCGGCGGATCGTCTGGTCGAGCACGAGCCCGTAGGTCTTGCGATCCTCGGTTGCGTAGGCAACCCCGGCGGCGATCGCCCGCGGCACAGTGGACAGGTCGACCTTCTCCCCGCGAATGAAGGCTTCGCCTTCGATACCGGTTCCATAGGAGCGGCCGAACAGGCTCATCGCGAGTTCCGTCCGCCCTGCCCCCATCAGGCCCGCGATGCCGAGCACCTCGCCCCGGCGAAGATGGAAGCCGGCATTGTCGACAACCTTGCGATGCGTGTCGATCGGATGGCGGACCGACCAGTTGCGCACCTCGAAGATCGTCTCGCCGACCTTCGGTTCCCGTCGCGGATAGCGGTCGGCCAGCGGCCGGCCGACCATGTGACGGATCACGTCGTCCTCGCGTACGCCGTTCGCGCAGTCCATGGTCGACACCGCCGCGCCGTCGCGCAGGACGGTGATCGTGTCGGCGACCTTGGCGACCTCGTTGAGCTTGTGCGAAATCAGGATGGACGAGATACCGGCGGCGCGGAATTCCTTGAGGAGTTCCAGCAACGCGTCGCTATCGCTTTCGTTGAGCGACGAGGTGGGCTCGTCCAGGATCAGCAGGCGCACCTTCTTGGACAGGGCCTTGGCGATCTCGACAAGCTGCTGCTTACCGATGCCAAGATGTGCGACTTTGGTCTCCGGCCGTTCCCTCAACGCGACCCGCGCAAGCAGTTCGGCGGTCCGCCTGTTGGTCTCATCCCAGTCGATCACGCCGCCTCTGGCGCATTCATTGCCGAGAAAGATGTTCTCGGCGATCGACAGCAGCGGCACCAGGGCCAGTTCCTGATGAATGATTATGATGCCGTCACGCTCGGAGTCGGCGATGCCCGAGAACGCCTTGACCTCACCCTCGAAAACAATCTCGCCTTCATACTGTCCGTGCGGATAGACACCCGACAGCACCTTCATCAGCGTCGACTTGCCGGCGCCGTTCTCGCCGACGAGGGCGTGGATTTCGCCACGCCGCACCGACAGGCTGACCTCGTCCAGCGCCTTGACGCCCGGGAAAGCCTTGGTGATCGCTCGCATCTCCAGGATGGTGTCCATGGCCGTCTTGCCAGTCGATATCGCCCGTCTCGGCAGCCCGCGGGACCGGCCCTTGCGGCGCCGGCCCCGCGAGCCCGGGAGGATTACTCGATCTCCTCGGCCTTGTAATAGCCGCTGCCGACCAGCACGTCCTTCCAGTTCTCCTCGGTCACCTTGACAGGCTCCAGCAGATAGGAAGGCACCACCTTCACACCATTGTCGTAGGTCTCGGTGTCGTTGATCTCCGGCTCTTCACCGGCCAGCACGGCGTCCACCATCCCCACCGTCACCCGCGCGAGTTCGCGCGTGTCCTTGAAGATCGTCGAGTACTGATCGCCGCGCAGGATCGCCTTCACCGACGGTATTTCGGCGTCCTGCCCCGTCACGATCGGCATTTCGAGGTCGCCGGAGCCATAGCCGACGCCCTTGAGCGAGGAGATGATGCCGATCGACAGCCCATCATAAGGCGAGAGAATGCCATGGATCTGAGCGTCCGTGTAGTTCGCCGACAGGAGATTATCCATGCGCGCCTGCGCGACCGAGCCGTCCCAGCGCAGCGTACCAACCGTATCCATGCCCATCTGACCGGACACGATGACGATATCTCCGGCATCGATCAGCGGCTGGAGCACCGACATGGCGCCATCGTAGAAGAAATAGGCATTGTTGTCGTCGGGTGAGCCGCCAAACAGTTCCACGTTCCACGGCTTGACGTCGCCGAACCGTTCCTTGAGCCCTTCAACCAGGGTCTCGGCTTGCTGGACGCCGACCTTGAAGTTGTCGAACGTCGAATAGTAATCGACGTTTTCGCTGTCGCGGATCAATCGGTCATAAGCGAACACTTTGATGCCGGCGGCACTGGCGTTGGCGAGCGCGTTCGAAAGCGTGGTGCCGTCGATCGCGGCGATGACGAGCACATCGACGCCCTTGGTGATCATGTTCTCGATCTGGGCGAGCTGGTTGGGAATATCGTCCTCTGCATATTGAAGGTCGGTCGCGTAGCCGGCCTTCTCGAACTGCTCGACCATTGAATTGCCGTCGGAAATCCAGCGCGCCGACGATTTCGTCGGCATGGCGATTCCGACCGTGCCCTTTTCCTGCGCCCAGGCCGACGAAGCGAACATCATGGCGCCGAGCGCTGCCGCACCAAGCGCAAGCTTAAGCATTCTCATGGAATTCCTCCCTGATCCCGGCTGTCTCTCCTTCCGCCGGCATGGGCAACTATTCGGCTCTTGATATGCCAGTCAATTGCGAAGATTGTGCCTGGATATACCGATTGTGACATAGATTGCTGGACATGCCCCTGGACGCCCCTCATGATCCCGGCCGTGACCGCCTGCTGCGCCGCGGCCTTAATCTCCGCCACTTGCGGCTACTGACCGCGCTGGACCGCACGGGACAGATCAGCGCGGCGGCAGCCCGGCTCTCCATCTCGCAGCCGGCCGCTTCCCGCCTGCTGGCCGACCTCGAGCGCATTGCCGAGGCGACCCTGCACACGCGCCTTCCGCGCGGCATAGAGCTGACCGAATCGGGTCGGCATCTCGCGGCGATCGCCGGGCGGATGCTCAGCGAACTCGACGCGGCCGCTCGCGAGGTGGATGAGATCGAAGCGGGCCGCCGTGGCCTCGTTTCGATCGGCGCGGTCACCGGGGCCGCGCTCGAGCATGTCCTGCCCGTGCTCCGGCAGATGCGCGTCACCCATCCCCGCATCAACGCAAATGTGGTCGTCGACACCAGCGACAAGCTGGCGCCGCTGATGCTCGCCGAGGAACTGGATTTCTACATCGGTCGCATTCCACCCAGCATAGAGGCGAGCGCCTTCGTGGCCGATCCGATCGGACCCGAACCAGTCGTCCTCATCGTGCGCGAGGGCCATCCACTGCTTCGCTCCGGCCAGGTGGGGCTCGCCAATTGCGTCGAGTTTGACTGGGTCATGCAGCCGCAGGGCGGTCTGATGCGCCAGACGGTCGAAGCCTATCTGATGGATCGACGGATCTCACTGCCTGCCCGCGTCATCAGCACGTCCTCGACACTGATGACGCTTGCCCTGATCGCGCAGTCCAACGCGATCGCGCCGATCGCCCGGGCGGCGGCACTGTTTTTCGGCGATCGAGACGGACTGGGTGCCCGAATAGCCGCCCTTCCGGTCGCCTCCGACCTTGCCGTCACGCCCTATTCGCTGCTGCGGGCGGCGCGCCGTCCTCTCACGCCCGTTTCGCGGCTGGTCCACGGCCAGTTGCTCGCCCAACTCGAACGGCCCGCCCCGTGAGACATGCAAGGTTTGGCGGAAGCCCGGTTTACAAAAGTAATATAGTATGATTTTTTGCCTCCGAGCCGCATCGGAGCGGTTCGAGTTCGGGAGGAAATTCATGATTGCCAAGACCTTGCTTGGCGCGGGCCTGCTCGCGTCAATGACCCTTTTGTCGTCCGCCGCGCTTGCCCAGACCGTCGGTTTTTCTCAGATTGGTTCGGAGTCGGGCTGGCGCGCGGCCGAAACAACCGTGACGCGGCAGGAGGCCGAAAAGCGCGGCATCGACCTCAAATTCGCGGACGCCCAGCAGAAGCAGGAGAACCAGATCAAGGCCATCCGGTCATTCGTCGCGCAGGGCGTGGACGCCATCCTGCTCGCTCCGGTCGTTGCGACCGGCTGGGACGCGGTGCTCCAGGAGGCAAAGGAGGCCGAAATCCCGGTGATCCTGCTCGATCGGATGGTGGATTCCGACAAGGACCTCTATCTCACCGCCGTCGGATCCGACCTTGTCCATGAGGGAGAAGTGGCCGGCAAGTGGCTGGTCGACGAAGTCGGCGACCGCGAATGCAACGTCGTCGAACTGCAGGGCACGACGGGCTCCTCGCCGGCCATCGACCGTAAGAAGGGTTTCGAGCAGGCGATCGCGGACGCGTCCAACATCAAGATCGTGCGCAGCCAGACCGGCGACTTCACCCGCGCCAAGGGAAAGGAAGTCATGGAGAGCTTCCTCAAGGCAGAGGGCGGCGACACCATCTGCGCGCTCTATGCGCACAATGACGACATGGCGGTCGGCGCGATCCAGGCCATCAAGGAGGCGGGACTCAAGCCGGGCTCGGATATTCTGGTCGTTTCCATCGACGCCGTCCCCGACATCTTCCAGGCAATGGCGGCGGGCGAGGCCAATGCCACGGTCGAACTGACGCCGAACATGGCCGGCCCCGCTTTCGATGCCCTGGCCAAGTATCAGGCGGACGGAACGGAGCCGCCGAAGTTCATTCAGACCGAATCGAAACTCTACACCCAGGCGGACGATCCGATGAAGGTGTACGAGGAAAAGAAGAGCCAGGGCTACTGAACCCTGCCGGGTCGGCGGCCTCGGGTCGCCGCCCCCTCGTCCTTCCGCCGATGCCGCGGTCTGCTGGACTGGAGGCGCGGCAGATGCCATGACGGATTCGGGATCGGACGCAATATCGTGAGCGAGAGCCAGGCCCTGCTGCGCACCGAGGGCCTCACCAAGACCTTTCCGGGAACCAGAGCGCTCGACGCGGTCGATTTCGACCTGCGGGCGGGCGAGGTTCACGCGCTTCTCGGCGAGAACGGGGCGGGCAAGTCGACGCTGATCAAGTGCCTGACCGGCGCCTATCGCCGCGACGCGGGCGAGATCCTCCTGGAAGGAGCGCCGATCGACCCCCGTGATACCCAGGACGCGCTGGCGCTGGGCATCGGCACCGTCTATCAGGAGGTGAACCTCCTTCCCAATCTCAGCGTCGCGGAAAACCTCCTGCTTGGCCGTCAGCCTCGCCGCGTCGGCCTCGTGCGGCGGCGTGCCATGAATGATCGCGCCCGCGCCATGCTGGCCCGATACGGCCTGTCAATCGACGTGACGCGCAATCTCGACGCCTATTCCGTGGCGATCCAGCAGATCGTCGCGATTGCGCGTGCCGTCTCGATGTCGGGCAGGGTGCTGATCCTCGACGAGCCGACGGCCAGCCTCGACCGCGACGAGGTCGCCATGCTGTTCGACGTCGTTCGAGGCCTGCGTGACAACGGTCTGGGCATCATCTTCATTTCACATTTCCTGGACCAGGTGTTCGAGATCGCCGACCGGGTCACCGTCCTCAGGAACGGCCGGCTCGTTGGGGTCCACGATATTGGCGGTCTCGACCGGCTTCGCCTCGTCAACCTGATGCTGGGACGCGAACTCGCCGAGGAAACCCGCGAAACCGGCCGGGGCGGCATCGATTACGACGCCGCGCCTCGCCTCCGCTTTTCGGGAACCGGCCGGCGCGGCGCCATCGCGCCATTCGACCTGGATGTCCATCGCGGCGAGGTGATCGGCGTTGCCGGGCTGCTCGGCTCGGGACGGACGGAGACCGCCGAGTTGATGTTCGGGGCAGCGCCGATGGATTGTGGCTCGGTCACCAGCGAAGGTCGCCCCCTCCGTCTGGCATCGCCGCGTGACGCCATCGGAGCCGGTTTCGGCTTTTCGCCGGAAGACCGCAAGACGTCCGGCATCATCGGCGACATGAGCGTGCGCGAGAACATCGTGCTCGCATTGCAGGCACGGCAGGGCTGGCTGCGCCGCGTGCCCATGCGCCGCCAGCGCGAACTCGCGGACGACTTCATCAAGCGGCTGGACATACGCACCTCCGATGCCGAAAAGCCGATCGGCGAACTGTCGGGCGGCAATCAGCAGAAAGCGCTGCTGGCGCGCTGGCTGGCGACCAATCCGGAATTCCTGATTCTCGACGAGCCCACGCGCGGCATCGACGTCGGCGCTCATGCCGAGATAATCCGCATGATCGAAGAACTTTGCGCGAGCGGCATGTCGCTGCTCGTCATCTCGGCGGAACTCGATGAGCTGGTCGCTTACAGCCACCGCGTCATCGTGGTGCGCGACCGTGTCCACGTCGCGGAACTCGTCGGAGAGGCGATCACCACGGATGCCATTGTCAAGGCCATCGCGCGACCCGCCGCCGAAGCCGGGGAGAATGCACGATGAACGGCGGGGCCGCCCGCCTGCTTAGGCGTATCGCACCGCAGCTCGTCACGCTCGCCGTGATTCTCGCCACGATCGGTTTCGTCTTTCCGGGCTTCTTCAACATCGCCTTTGCAAATGAGCGGCTCTACGGCAGCCCGATCGACATTCTCAATCGCGGAGCGCCGGTCGCCCTTCTCGCGATCGGCATGACGCTCGTCATCGCGACGCGCGGCATCGATCTGTCGGTCGGCGCGGTGATGGCCATCTGCGGCGCGATCGCCGCAAGCGCGATCACGGCCGGATACGGGCTGCCGCTCACGCTGCTCATGGCGCTGGGCGCCGGCATCGCCTGCGGGCTCTGGAACGGGCTGCTCGTCGCCGTCCTCGGCATCCAGCCGATCGTGGCCACGCTGATCCTGATGGTCGCCGGACGCGGCATCGCCCAGTTGATCACGGAAGGCGCGATCCTGACCTTCAACGACGCCGGGCTTGCCTATGTCGGCTCGGGCAGTTTCGCGGCGCTGCCCATGCCTGCGGTGCTCTGGCTGTCGGTCGGAGTAGCCGTGGCGCTGCTGGTGCGGCGCACCGCGCTCGGCATGCTGATCGAGGCGGTCGGCGTCAACCGCCGCGCCAGTTCCCTAGCGGGCGTCAGCTCGCGGCTCCTGCTGATCACCGTCTATGCCATATCGGGGCTGTGCGCGGCGCTGGCAGGCATCATAGTGGCGGCCGACATTCGCGGCGCCGACGCCAACAACGCCGGGCTTTTCCTGGAGCTCGACGCCATTCTGGCGGTGGTGGTGGGCGGCACGTCGCTGCTGGGCGGACGCTTCTCGATCATCGCCTCGCTGATCGGGGCCATGATCATCCAGTCGGTCAACACGGGAATTCTGGTCGCCGGCTTTCCCCCCGAGTTCAACCTGGTGATCAAGGCCTGCATCGTCCTGGCGATCCTGGTGTTGCAATCTCCCGCGCTCTACGGCGCGGCCATCCTGCTGCGGCGGACCTCATGAACCCCCGCCTGCTGCCCTTTCTCGCCACCGTCGTGATCTTCGTGGTCGCCTATGTGATCTGCTGGCTGCAGTTCCCCGCCATGCTGTCGACGCGCGTCATCGGCAATCTGCTCACCGACGGGGCGTTCCTCGGCATCGTCGCGGTCGGAATGACCTTCGTCATCCTGTCGGGCGGGATCGACCTGTCCGTCGGGTCGGTCATCGCGTTTTCGGGCGTGTTCGTCGCGGTGATGCTGCGGGATACCGGCATTCATCCGGTTCCCGTCTTCGTGCTGCTGCTGGCGATCACCACGGCCTTCGGAGCCGCGATGGGGCTGATCATCCACGTGCTGCAGATGCCGCCCTTTATCGTCACACTCGCCGGCATGTTCCTGGCACGTGGCATGGCCTATGTGCTTTCGGTCGATTCCATTCCCATTGCCCACCCCTTCTATGACTGGGTGCAGACCGCCTATTGGCTCATGCCCGGCAAGGGCCGCCTCACGCTCATTGGCGCCACGATGCTGGCGGTCTTTGTCGCCGGCATTCTTCTCGCCCATCGCACCCGCTTCGGGGCCAACGTCTTCGCGCTGGGAGGCGGCGTCCAGACCGCGCGCCTGATGGGCGTTCCGGTCGGTCGAACGACCGTACTGATCTACGCCCTGTCGGGCCTTCTGGCGGGGCTGTCGGGGATTGTCTTCTCCTTCTATACTTCCGCCGGATATTCGCTCGCGACGGTGGGTGTCGAACTCGACGCGATCGCAGCGGTCGTCATCGGCGGCACATTGCTCACCGGGGGCAGCGGCTTCGTCGCGGGAACCCTGATCGGCGTCCTGATCATGGGCCTGATCCAGACCTACATCACCTTCGACGGAACACTGTCGAGCTGGTGGACGAAGATCATCATTGGAGCGCTGCTGCTGGCATTCATCGTGTTGCAGAAAGCGCTGCTCGACATCACCGCGAAACGCGCGTCGGCAAGGGAGGCCGGCTGAAGCCCATGCTCAAGGCAGCGATATCGGGACAGTCGGCCCGCAACAGCCATGCCCTCGTCGTCGATGGGATCGGCAAGGCCATCGTCTCCGGCCAGCACATGCAGGATGCGATACTGCCGGGAGACGCGGAACTCGCCGCGCGCTTTGGCGTGTCACGCACCGTGCTGCGCGAGGCGATGAAGACCCTTGCCGCCAAGGGCATGGTCGTGGCCAGAGCGAGGATCGGCACGCGCGTCACGCCCCGCTCGCGATGGAACCACTTCGATTCCGACGTACTGCGCTGGCATCTGGAGAACGGAGCCGACCGGGACTTTCTTCGCCACCTTTCCGAGATGCGACTGTCCTTCGAACCCTACGCCGCCGAACTCGCCTGCACGCACGCCGAGCCGGCCGATATCGCACGCATGTACGCGCAGGCCGAGGCCATGGCCGGGGCGACCTCGATGGAGGACTTCGCGCTGGCCGATCTGGACTTCCACATGGCGTTGCTCGAGGCCTCGAAGAACCCCTTCATGTATTCCGTGGGCGCCCTTATCGAAGCGGCGCTGGTCACCAGCTTCCGCGTGAGCTCGCCCCATGGCGACAGCGCACGTCAGGCGAACACCGCCGCCAAGCACCGGCGCGTCGTCGAGGCGATCGACCGATCCGACGCCAGAGCCGCCGCCGAAGCCGTGGTGATGGTCATTCTCGAGGGCAAGGAACGGATCGAGGCGACATTGCCGACGCGCCACGACGGGTAAGCAGGGGCCGGGGCCGGTCCACTTCTTACATATGCGCCCGCGCCCTAGCCGGCCTTCAGATAGACCGAATGCTCGGTCGTGTAGAAATTCGCGGCCGAAGCGCCGACCGAATAGGCGCCAACTCCCGAATCCTTGATGCCGCCGAACGGCATATGATTGTCCGGGATCGTGCCGTGGTTGACGTGCAGCATGCCGCTTTCGCTCTCGGCAACGAAGCGCTGGATCACGCGGTAGTCGTTCGAGAACAGTGCCGAGGTCAGCCCGTAGTCGACCGCGTTCAGAGTCGCGAATGCCTCGTCGAGCGTCCGGTAGGACAGCACCGATATGACCGGCCCGAAGATCTCCTCGCGCGCCACGCCCATGTCGGGCGTCACGTCGGCGAGAATGGTGGCCGGATAGAAATAGCCGTTTCGCTCGGGATCGTCGCCGGCCTCGCCGCCCGTCACCACGCGCGCGCCTTGCGCGCGGCCGGCTTCAACCAGGTCGCGCACCCGTGCGTACTGGGCAGCGCTCGTCAGCGGTCCCAGCGTCACCCCCTCGTCGAGCCCGTCGCCCTGCCTTTGCGCGCGAGCGCGGGCGGCCAGCCCTTCCTCGACACCTTGCCTCAACGGTTCGGCAACGATCACCCGGCTGATTGCGGTGCAGCGCTGCCCCGCGCACATGAAGGCCGCGCCGGCGATCTGATCGAGGCAGGCATCGAGATCATCGGTGTCGTTGACGACGGCCGCGTTCTTCCCGCCAAGTTCCAGCGACAGTTCAGCCAGCGTCTGCGCGCCGAGCGCATAGATGCGCTTTCCGGTCGCGACCGAACCGGTGAACGTGACACCGGAGACTTCGGGCAGCGCGACCATCTCGGCGCCGACACGTCCATCTCCCGGCAGCACCTGCAGGAGGCCTGGCGGCAGGATGCCCTCGCTGGCCTCGGCGATCAGGCACACGGTGGCCGGCGTGAACTCGGAGGGCTTGAGGAGGATCGCGTTCCCGTGCATCAGCGCCGGGGCGATCTTCCGCATCGGCGTCAGGATCGGAAAATTCCATGGCGTGATCGCGGCGATGACTCCCCGTGGCCGCCGCGTGACCATGTTGCGGAAGCCGGGCCGCGCGTCGGCCATGCGCTCTGTCCCGCCCGATAGCACATGCCCTGCCATGGCTGCGGCCTCGCCCAGGGCCTTGGCGGTTTCGTTGCGTGACTCCGCGAGCGGCTTGCCCTGTTCCAGCGTGATCGAACGCGCGATGGGCTCGGAGCGCCTCTCGACTTCGGCGAGGAAACGACCGACCACCTTCACGCGCTCGGCAGCGGGCAACGAGCGCCATTTCGCTTGAGCCGCACGCGCCGCCCTGCCCGCCTGCGCGATCTGCCCGCTGCCCGCCGAGCGATAGTTCCCGACGACTTCGCCGGGGCGGGCCGGATTAAAGGTGGAGAATGCTGGGCCTTCGCCGTCGACCCACTTGCCGTCGAGCAGGGGTCCAAAGCTATACTCGCTCATGAAGGGGGACTTCCCGGATGATATGGACGTTAAGCGATGTTAGCGCTATCATCGGTGGTAGGTCAACATGAGCGAGCTATTGCCTCCGCAACCTGTCCGTACGCGTCGACAGCACGGCGCGGTGCGCATCGAGGACGTGGCGCGCGCCGCCGGCGTGTCCGCGATCACCGTATCGCGCGCGCTCAACAAGCCCGACAGCGTGGCGGAGGAGACGCGCAAGTTGGTCTGGGCCGCGGTCGATGAACTCGGCTACATTCCCAACCGTCTGGCCGGCGGGCTCGCGTCGAGCCGTACCCGCACCGTGGCCGTGGTGATCCCGACCATCACCAACTCCATCTTCGCCGACAAGATCCAGGGCATGAGCGACGTGTTCGGAGCGGCGGACTATCAGCTTATCCTGGCCAACAGCGGCTATTCGCTCGGCCGCGAGGCCGATCTCGTCGCCGCCCTGCTGGCGCAACGGCCCAGCGCCATCGTCTTGACCGGGGTCACCCACGAGGAGCGTGCCGCACGTATGCTGGGCCGGGCCGGCGTGCCGGTCGTCGAGACGTGGAATCTGCGACCGAGCCCGATCGACATGCTGGTCGGCTTTTCCAACGCAGAAGCGGCATTCGCCATGGTGGCCCATCTCCATCATTGCGGTTATCGACGGATCGGCTTCGTCAGTGCCCCGGTCGCCGATAACGACCGCGCTGCCGACCGCCTGGCGGGCTATCGCCGCGCCGTCGCGGAATTCGACCTGGCGGACCGGCCCGGGCTTGCGCGCGAGGCGCATTTCACGCTGGCCAATGGTGCGGCTGCCTTCCGCGAAATCCTGTCCGCGCATCCCGATGTCGAGGCGATCTTCTTTGCCAATGATGTGCTCGCGGCCGGCGGCGCGCTGGAAGCACGCCGTCGTGGAATGCGAATTCCCGCCGACATCGGGATCGCCGGGTTCGATGATGTCGATCTCGCGCAGGAATTCGTGCCGGCCCTGACGACGGTACGCATTCCGCGCTACGAGATCGGCGCGACGGCGGCCCGCATGATCCTGGCCCGTCTCGACGATCCGGAGACGGATGCCCCGCCGGTCGCCGATCTCGGTTTCGAGGTCGTGCAGCGCCAGAGCACGCGGCCCGCCCCATCGCCGTGACGAACGGGGCGGGGAAAGTCAGCCCTTGCGCAGGTAATCGTAGAGCGCGGTCCAGTCCTGGCGGCCGCGCCCCGCCGCGCTCGCCTCGGCGTATTTTTCGCGGGCCAGCTTTCCGCTATCCAGCGGCGCTCCCAGCGCCTCGGCGAAATCGACCGCCAGACCGAGATCCTTGGCGGCCAGGTCGATCATGAAGCCCGGGTCGAGATCGCCCTTGAGCACCTTGGCCGGATAGGTGGTGCCGAAATGCCCCTGCCCTGCGACGGTACCGAGCATGACCTTGCGGGCCAGTTCGATATCGAGCCCCGCCTTCTCTCCCAGGATCAATGCCTCGGCGGCGGCCAGGTTAATGGTTATCGACATGAAATTGTTGACGATCTTCATCGCGCCGCCGGACCCGACCGGACCGCAGTGGATGATCGTGTCGCCCATCAGGTCGAGGATCGGCCGCACGCGGGCGACGTCGCTCTCGGCGCCGCCGACCATGATCAGCAGCTTGCCCTCCACCGCATGCTGCTGCTGCCGCCCCACCGGCGCGTCGACCATGGAGATGCCCTTGTCGGCGAGACGTGCGGCGACGGTCCTGGTGACCGTCGGCGCGATCGTACTCATATCAACGTAGAGCGTGTTTCGGCCGAGCGCGTCGGCGATCCCCTCCGGGCCGAACAGCAGCCCCTCCACATGCTGCGAATTGGGAAGCATGGAGATGACGAAATCCTTGCCCGAGGCTGCTTCGGCCGCGGTCGCGGCAGGCCGGATGCCGGCATCGGCAAGCGCGGCAACCGCCTGGCCATTGAGATCGAACGCCTGGACGTCGTGACCGCCGCGCGCGATGTTGCGCGCCATCGGCGATCCCATGGTGCCGACACCGATGAAGCCGATTTTGCTCAAGGCGGGTTCCCTCCGATGGACGAAAGCTGGGCTCGTGGGTATGTTAGCGCTATCATAGGCAGGCTGCCTCGGCCGGTCAATCGAGGAAGGGAGAGCGTGGATGGCTGTGATCGACCATGTCGGCTGCCGCGTGTTCCGGGCGCCGGTGGAGACGCCGGTGCGCACGTCGTTCGGCCTGATGCGGGACCGGCCCGCGGTCCTGGTCGAGGTGCGGGACAGCGACGGCGCCGTCGGCTGGGGCGAGATCTGGTGCAACTTTCCCTCGGTCGGCGCCGAGCACAGAGCCAGGCTGGTGCGCGAGACGCTGGCGCCGCTGCTGGTCGGCCGCGACGGCAGCGATCCTGCGGCCTGCTTCGACTTTCTGGACAGATCGGTGTCGGTGCTGGCGATCCAGGCCGGCGAGCCGGGACCGCTGGCGCAGGCGATCGCCGGCATCGACATCGCGCTCTGGGACATGGCCGCGCGCAAGGCCGGGCTTCCGCTCTGGCGCCTGCTCGGCGGCGAGCCGGTCGCTTCGGTTCCGGCCTATGCCAGCGGCCTCAATCCCGATCGTCCCGAAAGGCTGGCGGCCGCGCGGCTGGCCGACGGCCATGTCGCCTTCAAGCTGAAGGTGGGCTTCGGCCGCGAGACGGACCTGCGCAACATCGGGGCGCTGCGCCGCGAACTGGGCGAGGATGCCGAACTCATGGTCGATGCCAACCAGGCATGGCAGCCCGCCGAGGCGCGCGAGATGGCGTCGGCGCTGGCCGACTGGCGCCCGCGCTGGCTGGAGGAGCCGCTGCGTGCCGATGCGCCGCTGGCAGAATGGTCGGCGCTGGCGGATGCCTCCCCCGTGCCGCTGGCCGCGGGAGAAAACATGCGCGGGGCCGATTTCGATGCGGCCCTCGCCTCCGGGCATCTGGGCGTCCTGCAACCCGACATCGCCAAATGGGGCGGCCTGACGCGCTGCGCGCCAGTCGCCCGGGCAGCACTCGCGCACCGCGTCCGCTTCTGCCCGCACTGGCTGGGCGGCGGACTCGGCCTGGTCGCATCGGCGCACCTGCTCGCCGCCATCGGCGGCGACGGGCGGCTGGAGATCGACTCCAATCCCAATCCGCTGCGCGACGAGATGCTGGACTTCGCCTTCCGGATCGAGGCGGGCGCGTTCGTCCTGCCCGAAGGGCCGGGTCTCGGCGTCCTGCCGGACCTGGCGTCGCTGGCGCGTTTCGAGGTCGGCTTCTGAATACGCGGCCGGGCTTCCCCGGCCGCGCACTTGCCCACCGCGATACGGGCTTCGTCAGCCCATCGCTTCCTTGTAGATGTCGGCGACGAGATATTCCGACGCGGGCACCGGGTTCTCGATGCCGCCGGCCTCGACGTAGAAGTCCGTGACCTGCTGCAGCCACCCCTCGACCGTGCCGTCCTCGTACTTGCCGGCCCATTCGGCCGCCGAGAACATTTCCTGCGCCTTGTACTGTTCCTGAAGGTCGCTCAGCGGCACCTGCTGGTAGTAGTTCTCCTGCAGGATCTTGAGCGCCTCGTCGGAGGAATTGAGCAGGTAGTCGTTTGCGGGCGCCCAGGCCTTGACGAGCTTCACCAGCGCGTCGCGGTTGGCCGACAGGAACTCTTCCGAGGTCGCCCAGCCGCCCATGATGGCTGCTTCGGGATAGAACTCGCCCGCGTCGACCAGCATCTTGGCCTCCGGCAGATTGTTGCGCACGGAGATGTTGAACGGCACCCACAGCGCCACCGCCGGCACCGCGCCGGAGATGAAGGCGGTGACCGCGTCCGACATGCGCTGGTTGACGAGTTCCACGTCGGTGCCCGGCGTCACACCGTTGGCGCGCAGCGCCCGATCGAGGAAGACATGGGCGGTGGTGCCGGTGGTGGTGGCGATCTGCTTGCCCTTCAGCTCCTCGAAGCTGGACACGCCGGCGGCGGGATTGACCCAGAGCTGGGCGGTGGCGCGCTCGACGTCGTTCATCAGGAACGCCTTGCCCTGGCCGCGCGCGGGGAAGTTGGAAATCACCGCGCCGGTCGCCAGGACGTCGATCGATCCGCCGATCATCGCCTGGAACAGTTCCAGCCCGGTGGTGAATTGCGTGTAGGCCATCTCAAGGCCCTGCTTCTTCCATTCGCCCATGTGCTCGGCCAGCCAGATCTGCCCGTCGACCGCCAGCGTGTGCAGATAGCCGACGCGCACCGGCGTCTGCGCGCGAACGATCGCGGGCATGGCGAGCGTCGCGGCCATCGTGGCGCCGGCGCCGGCCACGAAACCGCGCCGTGTGATCGGAAATCGTCTGGTCATGTCTTCTCCTCCTTTGCCGTTCTCGTTGTCAGTCCGACAGGCGAAGGCGCGCCTGTTTCTCCTGCGCGGCGTATTCGCGCATGACGAGATCCTTGATCTCGGAGCGCAGCGCCGCGAATTCGGGCCGGGTGTGTATGTCGTCCTGGCGCGGATAACCGAACGGCACGTCGATGATGCGCCGGATGCGCGCCGGCCGGGCCGAGATGACGACGATCCGCGATGCCAGATAGAGCGCCTCGTCCACCGAATGGGTGATCATGACGACGGTCTTGTTCTCGCGTTCCAGCACTTCCAGCAGCAGGTCCTGCATGGCCGAGCGCGTCTGCGCGTCGAGCGCGCCGAATGGTTCGTCCATCAGAAGGAAAGCCGGGTTGACGGCATAGGCGCGCGCCAGCGCCACGCGCTGGCGCATCCCGCCCGACAGCGTCTTGGGATAGGAATTGCGGAAGTCGGTCAGCCGCATCAGTTCCATGTAGCGGTCGCAGATGGCGTCGCGCTCGGCCTGCGGGACGCGATTGGCGCCGAGCTTCAGGCCGAAGGCGATGTTCTCCTTCACCGTGAGCCAGGGAAACACGCCATACTCCTGGAACATGACCCCTCGCTCGCGGCCGGGTCCGCGGATCGGGGAACCGTCGAGCGTAACCGTCCCGCCCGTCGGCGTGAGGAAGCCGGCCATCATGTTGAGCAGCGTGGTCTTGCCGCATCCGGACGGGCCGACCAGGGCCACGAACTCTCCCTCGCGCACCGACAGCGAGACGTCGTCGACAACGCTCAGAGGACCGCGATCGGTCGTAAACCGCATGTCGACATGATCGAGCACGATACGCTCGGCCGCCGCGCTCATGCGTCGATCCTTTCCTGCCAGGCGAGGAGGCGGCGGCTGACCATGCGAAGCAGCGTGTCCATGAGGAGCGCGACCGATCCGATCGTGATGATGCCGACATAGATCGTGTCGAGCTGGAAGAAGGAGGAGGCGTCCTGGATGACGGCGCCCAGCCCCTCCTGCGCGGCGATCAGTTCCGACGCCACCAGCGTGGCCCAGGCGACGCCGAGCGCCACGCGCAGCGCGGTGACGACATGCGGCAGCGACAACGGGACGATGATGCGGCGGAAAATCTCGAGGTCCGTCGCGCCCAGCGTGCGCGCCACGCGGATATAGATCGGGCTGATCTGGGAGATGCCCTCATACATCACGATGACGCCGGCGAAGAAGGAGGCGTAGAACAGGATGATGACCTTGGCCGACTCGCCGATGCCGAAATAGACGATCACCAGCGGGATCAGCGCGATCGGCGGCAGGGCGCGGAAGAAGTTGATCAGCGGGTTCACGAACCGCCTGACGGGGTCGTACCAGCCGATCAGGAAGCCGACCGGCACGGCGCATACCGTTCCCAGGATGACGCCGAGCAGGACGCGCTGGGTCGACATCCAGATGTCGATGGCGAAGGACTGCGTGGTCAGCAGGTTCCAGAATTTCGCCAGCACGACATGCGGCGCGGGCACGAGCGCCGGCTTGACGAGCCCGGAATGGTGAACGGTGTACCACAGCGCCACGATCACCAGCCACGGGGCTAGCGCGAGCATGACGGGCCGCGTCCGGCGCCACACGGTTGCGCCGGTCGGACGGGTCGGCCTTTCCGCCGCGGGTTCCGCCATGACACCTCCCTTTGCCATGGCTTATGTTAGCGCTAACACCGGCAGGTGTCAAAACGCCTTCCGCGACAGTTTTTCGAGTCCGGCAGGCCCCGGCGTCATGACGTGTCGGGATATTCCAGCGCGTAGCGGGCGAGCGCGTGGCAATGCGCCAGGATGTAGTCGATCTCGCGGAGGGGGCCGGATCCTCTTCGCCCTCCCGTTGTGCCGGGCTCCCAGCGGGTGAGCCGGCCGCCCGGCGGCGGCCCGCCCCGGAGCGGCGAGAAGCGGCGGATCCGGCGGCGGGCTTGGGTGCCGCCTTGCGCGCGCAGGCCGTCGTGTCTTTTGTTCCGCGCGATCGCGGCATCGTGTCTTTTCTCTTGCGCGCAAAGGGCGTCGCGGTTGGCCTTCCAGCGGGCGAAGCGCCTGGCCTGTCCCGGCAGGTCGTCGAGTGCTGCGGCCAGGGCGGCCAGACGCAGGGCAAGCCGCGCCGCGTCGATCGGATCGTCGCGCGAGAGCGGCGGCGGCAGGCGGAACGGCTCGATGACGCCGGGGCACAGGATGCGCGGCACGGACCGCGCGGCCACACGGGGACGGCGGTACCAGGCGAAGGGATCGCTGA
>JAILWO010000002.1 GCA_025698895.1 Rhizobiaceae bacterium | reverse complement strand
CCGCTGCTCGACCCGCTCAGCGATCCCTTCGCCTGGTACCGCCGTCCCCGTGTGGCCGCGCGGTCCGTGCCGCGCATCCTGTGCCCCGGCGTCATCGAGCCGTTCCGCCTGCCGCCGCCGCTCTCGCCCGACGATCCGATCGACGCGGCGCGGCTTGCCCTGCGCCTGACCGCCCTGGCCGCAGCACTCGACGACCTGCCGGGACAGGCCAGGCGTTTCGCCCGCTGGAAGGCTTCCCGCGACGCCCTTCGCGCGCAAGAGAAAAGACACGACGCCGCGATCGCGCAGAGAAAAAGACAGGAGGCCCTGAGCGCGCAGACCATGAGCGCGCAGCACAAAAGACACGATGCCCTGCGCGCGCAAGGCGGCACGCACGCCCGCCGCCGGATCCGCCGCTTCTCGCCGCTCCGGGGCGGGCCGCCGCCCGGCGGCCGGCTCACCCGCTGGGAACCCGGCACAACGGGAGGGCGAAGAGGATCCGGCCCTCTCCGCGAGATCGACTACATCCTGGCTCATTGCCACGCGCTGGCCCGCTACGCGCTGGACTATCCCGACACGTCATAAGGGCCGGGGCGCCCCGTTCAGCCGCCCTGCGCCTTCAGAAACACCGCCCTTTGTGCCTCGAACGCTCGCCGGTAGGCGGGGCGGGCTTCGGCGCGGGCGAGATAGGCGGCGAGGTTCGGCTGCGCTTCGAGCAGGGTCGAGCCCTTGATGCGCAACAGCACGGTGGCCATCATCAGGTCGCCGGCGGAGAATTCGCCGTCGAGCCATTCGGCGTCACCCAGCCGGGCCGAGAGATCGGCCAGGCGTTTCGTGACGCGCTCGTCCATCATGGGCAGGCGCTCGGCGTGCCACGGCCTGTCGCGCTCGGCATAGCCCGCGGCCTCGCGCTCGACGATCGGCGGCTCGACCGTGTTCAGCGCCGCGAACATCCACTGAATGGCGCGCGAGCGTTGATCCGGATCGGCCGGCAGCAGACCCGGACGGCTCTCGGCGATACGCAGCACGATCGCGCCGGTCTCGAACAGGGCAAGCCCGCCTTCCTCGAAGGTCGGTATCTGGCCGAAGGGATGCAGCGCCCTGTGAGCGGGCTGCTTCATCTCGGCGAAGGAAACCAGGCGCACCTCATAGGGGCGGCCGACTTCCTCGAAGGCCCAGCGCACGCGCATGTCGCGCGCCAGGCCGCGGCCCTTGTCCGGCGAGGCAGCGAAGGCAGTGATGACGGGGGTCATGGGAACTCCGGTCGATGGCTGATCGTCTCTTGCACGCACAGGACGGATGGACGCAGCACTAGCCGACAGGGGCCGCGGCCGCCACGGTTCGGCCCGTATTCTTTCATCCGCCTGTCACGCAAGGCGCGCATGGATGCGGCATGCAGATCATGCCGCGCCGCGCGCCATCCCGATTCCCCGAACTGTCCTATGCCAGTCCCGGCCAGCCGCGGCTGAAGCGCTGGTTCATACGCGGCGTCGAGCACCTGTCCGGGCGCGAGCGCTATGCGCGGCTCTACGACCACTGGCGCCGCGAGATCGCGCCCACCGGCGACCGCATCTTCGGACGCATGCTCGACCTTGTCGGTGTCGGGCTGGACGCCGAGGGCCAGTGGCCGCCCGCCGACCTGCCGGACGGGCCGCTGGTGATCGTGGCCAACCATCCCTTCGGGATCGGCGACGGCATCGCGATCCTGTCCTTGGTCGAAAGGCTGGGACGGCCCTTCCGGGTGATGATCAACGCCGAATTGCTCAAGGTTCCCGAAATGGCGCCCTATTCGCTGCCGATCGACTTTTCCGAAAGCCGGCAGGCGCTGGTCGCCAACCTGGCCGTGCGCAACGAGGCGCTGAAGCTGCTGTCGCAGGGCACGGTGATCGTCGTCTTTCCCGGCGGCGGCGTGGCCACTGCGCCCAGGGGGTTCAGCCGGGCGGTCGACCTGCCCTGGAAGATGTTCCCCGCCCGCATGGTGCAGGAGGCGAAGGCCTCGGTCGTGCCGATCTGGTTCGGCGGCCAGAACGGGCGCCTGTTTCACGTCGTGTCGGGGCCGATGGCGCTCGCCGAACGGGACGGCCGGCTGGCGCGGGCAGTCGGCGGCCTGTCGCTGACCTTGCGCACCTCGCTGCTGATCCGCGAGTTCACGCGGCTTTCGGGTCGCACCATTAAGGCGAGGATCGGGCCCACGCTGAAGGCTGGAGACCTTGCGGCCTGTCGCGACCGGAGGGAACTGACGCGGCTCCTGCATGCGGCGGTGTTCGGCCTGGCGCCGGCACGGCCGCGAGCCCGCGAGGCGGTTCAGGGCGCCGCCGCACCCTCGGCGGCGATGACCTCGACATCCTGATTGCGGCCCGGCACGACGACGAAGTCGCGGCTGAACACGCGCTCGCGGTTCTTCGCGACGGCGGTGTAGCTGCCTTCGGCCAGCACCATGGAGGCGAAGGCGCCGACCTCCTCGCGCACGGTCTCGCCGGCTTCGTCGACGATCGTCCAGGAGGTGTCGGCAAGCGCCTCGCCGTTCTCCTGACGGACCAGCTTGACGGTCAGTTCGGCGGCGCGGTGCTCCATCGTCGCTTCGGTGACCTTGCCGGCCTCGACGCGGATGTCGCCGGCGACCCGGGCGTTGAGGTCTCCATAGCGCGACACAACGTGATAGGTGCCGGAGTTTAGCCGCACGACGGTGCCCGGCTTGACGTTGGGGATGATGAGCGGCCGTTCGCCGGTGGCGTCCTCGTCCTGCTCGTAGATCGAGAAACGGAGGTCGTCGGGCGGGATGCGCACGCCGCCGGACAGGAGCGCGTCGAGCTTGAGGCCGCCAGCTTCCAGCACCACGCTCTCGCGGTTGAAGTCGGGCCCGATGCGGATGCGCTTGGTGGCGCCGGCCCGGCCGAACGAGGCGTGGACCAGATAGCTGCCCGGCTCCAGCGACAGGGTGGCCACGCCGCCGCGCGCCGAGGCCACCAGCGGCAGGGTGCCGTCCTCGCCGGCCGTCTCGCCGAAAATGCGCCAGACCAGGCCGCGTGTGATGTCGGGCCCGCCCTCGACCAGTTTGGCGCTCAGCGTGATCGTGCCTTCGCCCGGCGCGGCGAGCGGGTTGCCCGCGCGCGGCGGCGCGTAGTTTTGGACGGGCGCGTCGATGGGCGGCAGGTTAATGCCGGCATCGGGTGCGAAGGACGGGGAGGGGTCCTGCGCATGGAGGGGCGCGGCGGCCGACATCACGATCGCGGCCGCTACGGCCAGCGACCGCGCGATGGACAGTCCATTCGCCGTGAGGCTGAAGTCGAGGCGGATCATCGCTTGCGTTGAAGCCCAGACGGGTGGCAAAAACAAGACCATGCGGGGCGCATCGCCGCCTTTCGCCCATCCACCCAGGCCGTCCGGCCGAGGCAACGCGCCACCCTTCCGATGAGGTTTTCGATCTTGGCTTCGCCCGTCCTCGACCATCTGCTCGCCCGCGCTTCCGCGCCGATCCACGAACTGACCGGACCCGCGCCCGGCGACGACGAGATTGAGACGATGATTCGCGCCGCCTCGCGCGTGCCGGATCACGGGCGGCTGGCGCCGTGGCGCTTCATCCTCTATCGCGGCGGCGCGCGCGAGAAGGTGGGGGAAAGGCTCGCCGAGCTGGCCGAGCGCCGCGAGGGGCCGCTGGCCGATGCGCGCCGCCAGCAGGAGCGCACCCGGTTCTCGCGCGCGCCGCTCGTGATCGGCGTCATCCATATCCCGCGCGACAATCCCAAGATCCCCGCCTGGGAGATGTTTTTGTCCGGCGGCGCGGCGGCGATGAACCTCGTCCATGCCGCCAACGCGATGGGCTACGGGACCAACTGGATCACCAACTGGTATTCCGACGACGCCGAGGGGCGGGCCATCCTGGGGCTGGCGCCGCATGAGCGCGTGATCGGCTTCGTCCATATCGGCCGCCACGATGGCGAACTGTTCGAGCGGCCGCGTCCGGAGGTGAAGGACCTCTATGCCGACTATTCCGGCCCCTGGAGCGAATGATGTTTTACGAACCCGCCGATGGGCACGGGCTGCCCCATGACCCGCTCAAGGCGATCGTGGCACCCCGGCCGATCGGCTGGATCTCGACCGTGGGGGCCGACGGCTCGCTCAATCTGGGTCCCTATTCCTTCTTCAACGCGATCTCGACGCGGCCATTCCTGGTCATGTTTTCGTCGGAGGGCGAGAAGGACAGCGTGGTCCATGCGCGCGAGAGCGGCGAGTTCGTCGCCAACTTGGTCGGCCGGGACATCGTCGAGCAGATGAACAAGTCCTCGGTCGACGCGCCGCGCGGTATCAGCGAGTTCGGCTATGCCGGCCTCACGCCGGCGCCATGCCGGGTGGTGAAGGCGCCGCGCGTCGCTGAGGCCCATGCGTCGCTGGAATGCAAGGTGACCGACATCCTCCAGCCGAAGGACCTGAGAGGAAACCGCGTCGGCAATTTCGTTGTCATCGGCGAGACGGTGGGCGTGCATATCGACGACGCGATGCTGAAGGACGGGCTGTTCGACACGCTCAGGGCCGGCAATGTCGGGCGGCTGGGCTACATGGACTACGCCGCCGTGACCGAGATTTTCTCGATGCGGCGACCACGTTGGAAGGACGAGTGACGAGGGGGCATCATCCCGCCGCCGCCGATCGATCGAAGATCGCTGGGTGAAAGCCCGAACCCGTTCCCGGCGCGCATTCCTCCAGCTCCTGGCTCACCATTCCACCACCAGCCGCTCCAGCCCGTGAAAGTGCCATGAGTCGCGCCAGCGCGGTGGCTCGGCGAGCCGCAACTCCGGCAGGCGCCTGAACAGAACCGAAAGCGCAACCTGAAGTTCGAGGCGGGCCAGCGGCGCGCCGATGCAGAAATGGATGCCGGCGCCGAAGGAGACGTGCCTGCCATCGGAGCGCGCGGGATCGAAACGATGGGGTTCGTGGAAGGCGGCCGGGTCGCGGTTGGCCGCGCCGAGCAGGAGGCCGACCTGTTCGCCCTTGGCCAGGGTTATGTCCGGCGCGATCTCGGCGTCTTCATAGGCATACCGCGTGAACAGGTGCAGCGGCGCGTCGAACCGCAGGCATTCCTCGACGGTGGCGGCCGTTTGCGTATCGGACGCGAAGAAGCGGCGCGGATCATCTCCGTGCGCCAGCAGGGCCACGACGGCGTTGCCGATCTGGTGGACCGTCGCCTCATGCCCGGCATTGAGCAGCAGGATCGCGGACGACACCAGCTCGTCCTCGCTCAGCCGGTCGCCACCGGCCTCGGCCGAAACCAGCACGCCGAGGAGATCGTCGGACGGCTCGCGTCGGCGACGGTCGGCATGGTCGCGGATGAAGGCGGCGAAGTCGCGCGCCGAGCGATTGGCGCGCGTCATCGCGTCCGGTCCGGGAGAGGGCTGGTACATCCGCACCATGTCGTTCGACCAGGCGACGAGTTGCGGGCCGGTCTCGACCGGCAGGCCCATCATGCCGGCGATCACCGTGGCCGGCAGCGGCGTGGCGAAGGAAGAAATCAGGTCGGTCTCGCCCGCTTCCCCGAAGCGGTCGATCAACTCGTGGGCCAAGTTCTCGATGACGGGGTGCAACCGCTCGACCTGGCGCGAGACGAAGGCGCGGTTGACCAGCGTCCTGAGACGCGTGTGGGCCGGCGGCTCCAGTTCGAGCATCGACCCGGCCTCGACACGATCGAAGTCTGCCAGCGCGGTGCGGTCACCTGATGCGGCGACGGCCGACAGATAGCCGCCGGGGCGCTCGCGGCCGAAGCGGCGGTCGCGCAGGATGCGGTTGACCGCGTCGAAACCGGCCACGCACCAGAGACCAAGGTCCTCCCAATAGACGAAGGGCGCGTCAGCATGCAGCGCGGCATAGGCGGCATAAGGGTCCTGCACGAAGGCCGGCTCGCGCGGCGAGAGGCGCAGGCGGCGGGCGGCGGGGTCGAGGTCGAGCCAGGCGGGCAGGGCGCTTGTCATCAGTCCGATCTAGCGATCTTGCCGGCTGAGGGCGAGTCCGCTACGCGGCAAGGGCAAGGAGAGGGTCCGCCATGAAGATCATCGTCGTCGGCGCCGGCATTTCCGGCCTGTCCACCGCCTGGTCGCTGACACGGCGCGGGCATGTCGTGACGCTTGTGGAGCAGGGACCGATTCCCAATCCGCTGGCGGCTTCGGGCGACCATCACCGTATCATCCGCCGCGCCTATCCTGCCGGCTCGGGCTATGGCCGCGCGATCACCGAGGCCTATGAAGCGTGGAACGAATTGTGGGGCGACCTCGGTGTCGAGCACCACGACCCGCGCGGCTTCGTTTGCGTGTCGCGTGAGGCGGGCGACGACGCGGAGGACTATCGCAAGGGGCTGGAGGAAGGCGGTTTCCCGTTCGAACTGCATGAGCCGGACGAGGCCGTGCGGCGCTGGCCCTTCCTGGCGCGCGAGGGCATGCGCTACGCCTATTTCTCGACCGAGGGCGGGGCGTTGCATTGCCGCAGGATCGCGGCCGGCATCGCCGCCTGGCTGCGCGAGAACAGTGCGGATGTGCGCGAAAACATCAAGGTGGAGGCTGTCGACACGGACACGGCTTCCGTCCGGCTTGGCGGCGGCGAGACACTGTCGGCCGACATGGTGGTCGTGACGGCCGGTGCCTGGGTGTCCAAACTGTTTCCAGACATCAGGCGCGACCTCACGATCCATCGCACCGCGCTCGCCTATGCGACGCCGCCGGCGGACCTCGCCGAAGCCTGGGCAAGGGCGCCGGTGATCCTCGACGTGGGCGGGCGCATCGACGGCTATGTGATCCCGCCGACCGGAGGCGCGGGGCTGAAATTCGGGACCGGGCGGCACAAGCGCCGGAGCGACGATGCCGACGCCGATCGCGTGGCCGGACCGGAGGAAGGCCCCGCTATCCTGTCGCATTTTTCGCAGGCCTTCGCGCGTCTCGGCGAATACCGGATCGACCAGGTGGTGAGCTGCGCCTACACCTTCACGAAGGACGACCGCTTCTTCGCGGAGCGGCGGGAGAACGCGCTGATCGTCTCGGCCTGTTCAGGCCATGGCTACAAGTTCGGCGCGGCGGTCGGCCGCCGCGTGGCCGACTGGTGCGAGGACCTGGACATGGCGAAGCTGACGGCGTGGCTCAGAGCGGAGACGGTCTAACGGAGCATTACAGGCCGCGACGGGTGAAGGTGACGTGCGTGACGCCGCTCGGGGAGGAGACGGTCTCGATCGCGTAATCCTTCTCGACGCCTTCCAGCCTGTCCCAGAGGCGCACACCACGCCCGAGCAGGATGGGAACGATGACGACATGCATGTGGTCGACGAGCCCGGCAGCCACGAATTCGCGGACCATGGTCGGACCTCCGCCGATGCGGACGTCCTGGCCGTTGGCGGCCTTTCGGGCGGTCTCAAGTGCCTCGGCGGGTGAAGCGTCGATGAAGTGAAACGTCGTGCCGCCTTCCATCTCGATCGGCGCGCGCGGATGATGCGTGAGGACATAGACCGGCGTGTGGAATGGCGGGTTCGGCCCCCACCAGCCCTTCCATTCCGGGTCCTCGTGCCAACCGGGAGGGCCGAATTTGCGCGCGCCCATGATCTCGGCGCCTATCCCCGGAGAAAACAGCTGCAGGAAGGCGTCATCGACCCCGCCGGTTCCGCCCGGCTTGCCGACCACGCTGTGCCACCAGCGGGTTTCGAACATCCATTCGTGGAGCCGGTCGCCGGCATGGCCGAACGGTTCGTCGCGGCTGAGACCCTCGCCGGTGCCGAAGCCGTCGAGCGAGATGGCGAGATACTGGACGCGGGCGAGTGACATGGTCGAAGCTCCCTTGCTGCTGCCGGCCAGCTCCCTTGCTGCTGCCGGCCGGAGGCGGCGGTTCGCCGCTCTGGGTCAAGGACGGGCGGAGCAGAGGGAAGTCGACATGTCAGGGAAAGAAGGTGTGCCACGAACCGGACGTGTTGGCGCGACCCGTCAGGTGGGCCATGCGATCAGGCAGGAACGTATGTCAGCCTGATCACGTCCTCGGCCATTCGGTCGCTGGCCACAAGGCGCAGCGGCGGCCGCGGGCCTGCGAAGTACGGCTTGCCGCAACCAAGCACGACCGGATGAAGGTACAGCCGATATTCGTCGACAAGGCCAAGGTCGGTCAGGCTCTGCGCCAGCTCCGGTCCGGCAACTTCGATCTCTCCATTGAGTCGGGCCTTCAGCTCGCGTATCGCGGTCTCGATGTTGTCCTCGATGAGCGTGGCGTTGGGGCCGACGGACTTCAACGAGCGCGACACGACCCATTTCGGTTGGCTCCGCCATGCCGCCGCGTAGTCGTGTTCGGCCGCGTCCCACTCGGGACGATCTTCGTCCCAGTAGCGCATCACCTCGTACATGCGGCGACCGTACACAATTCCGGCCAGACCCCGCACATCATCTATGAAATGACGAAAGAGCGCGGGATCGGGCGCGAATGCATCGTGGTCGACATAGCCGTCCAGGGACTGGTTCAAGGCGTAGACGAGTTTCGCCATGCTGCAATATCTCCCTCCAAGGCTCTTCAGGATAGCTTAGCCGCCATTGCGCGTAAGCGCGACCGGGCAGGACCGCGCTGCCGCCGTCGTCACGACCGGTCTTGCGCAAGGCAAGGGGTGCATCCTATCTAGCCGGAACAATCCCGCTACGATTCAGGCCGCACCGGTCCGGATCCCCTCCGGCGACCCGACAGTCCACCAAACGACAAGGACGCGCACCCGATGAAAGATCCGGTCGAGACCTACATGAACCTCGTGCCGATGGTGGTCGAGCAGACCAACCGCGGCGAGCGCGCCTACGACATCTTCTCGAGGCTTTTGAAGGAGCGCATCATCTTCATCACCGGACCGGTCGAGGACGGCATGGCGACGCTGGTCTGCGCGCAGCTTCTCTTCCTCGAGGCGGAAAACCCGAAGAAGGAGATCAACCTCTACATCAATTCGCCCGGCGGCGTGGTCACCTCGGGCATGGCGATCTACGACACGATGCAGTTCATCAAGCCGGCCGTGTCGACGCTGTGCATCGGGCAGGCGGCCTCGATGGGCTCGCTGCTTCTGTGCGCAGGGGCCAAGGATATGCGCTTCGCCACGCCCAACGCGCGCATCATGGTGCACCAGCCCTCGGGCGGGTTCTCCGGCCAGGCCTCCGACATCGAGCGCCATGCCCAGGACATCATCAAGCTCAAGAAGCGCCTCAACGAGGTTTATGTCGCCCATACCGGTCAGGACTACGAGACGATCGAAAAGACGCTCGACCGCGACCACTTCATGACCTCCGACGAGGCGATGGACTTCGGCCTGATCGACAAGGTGATCACCTCGCGCGAGGCGGTGGAAGACCCGAAAGGCTGAGCGAGAAGAGCCAGCCGGGGACAACGGCGCGGGTGACGTATTTTTGACGCTGTTTGCGTCATTTCTGACACAATCGCCTGTTTCCACCAGCCTTTGCGGGCCCTACGTTAAGGCGGTATTGAGTTTCGGGCGATTAGCTTCCCAGATTGCGGGGGCGCGATTCGCGGGACGCGTCGTCCGGAGCGGCGGTGCGAACGGCATTGAACGTGCCGCCGGAAACTTGCAGGATCGGTCGCGGCGGGCTCGTCCGACCGGCATTCCGGGCCGGCGAAAGCCGGATCGGTCTAAAAGGACTTGAAGTATGAGCAAAGTCTCAAGCGGCGGCGGTGGCGACTCCAAGAACACGCTCTATTGCTCCTTCTGCGGCAAGAGCCAGCATGAGGTGCGCAAGCTGATCGCCGGGCCGACGGTGTTCATCTGCGACGAATGCGTCGAACTGTGCATGGACATCATCCGCGAGGAGAACAAATCCTCGATGGTGAAGTCGCGCGAGGGCGTGCCGACCCCGCAGGAAATCCTGGCCGTCCTCGACGACTACGTGATCGGGCAGGCCCACGCCAAGCGCGTGCTGTCGGTGGCCGTCCACAACCACTACAAGCGGCTGGCGCACGCCTCGAAGAACCCCGATGTCGAGCTTGCCAAGTCGAACATTCTCCTGATCGGCCCGACGGGTTGCGGCAAGACGCTGCTGGCGCAGACGCTGGCGCGCATCATCGACGTGCCGTTCACCATGGCCGACGCGACCACGCTGACCGAGGCCGGCTATGTCGGCGAGGACGTGGAAAATATCATCCTCAAGCTGTTGCAGTCGGCCGACTACAATGTCGAGCGGGCGCAGCGCGGCATCGTCTATATCGACGAGATCGACAAGATCTCCCGCAAGTCGGACAATCCCTCCATCACTCGCGACGTGTCGGGGGAGGGCGTGCAGCAGGCGCTCCTGAAGATCATGGAAGGCACCGTTGCCTCCGTGCCGCCGCAGGGCGGCAGGAAGCATCCGCAGCAGGAGTTTCTGCAAGTCGACACGGCCAACATCCTGTTCATCTGCGGCGGGGCGTTCTCGGGCCTGGACAAGATCATCTCCGACCGCGGCCGCAAGACCTCGATCGGCTTCGGCGCCACGGTCGCTTCGCCGGAGGACCGCCGTTCGGGCGAACTGTTCCGCCAGGTCGAGCCCGAGGACCTGCTGAAATTCGGGCTGATCCCCGAGTTCGTCGGCCGCCTGCCGGTGCTGGCGACGCTCGAGGACCTCGACGAGGCGGCGCTGATCCAGATCCTGACCGAGCCAAAGAATGCGCTGGTCAAACAGTATCAGCGCCTGTTCGAGATGGAGAACGTCGAACTGACCTTCCACGAGGACGCGCTTTCGGCGATCGCGCAAAAGGCGATCGAGCGCAAGACGGGCGCGCGCGGCCTGCGCTCGATCATGGAATCTATCCTGCTCGATACCATGTTCGAACTGCCGGCGCTGGAAGGCGTGCAGGAAGTGGTGATCTCCGACGAGGTGGTCACCGGCAAGGCGCGGCCGCTCTACATCTATGCCGAGCCCAAGAAGGAAAAGTCGACCGCCTGACGGTTGGCGGGTGGAAGCGGGGACATCCATCCCCCTGCCATCCCTGAACGGTCGCGGAGGCCGAGAAGCGGCCCTGTCTGGAATCCATTCCGGGGCCGGTCGCGGATGATATCGCAAGCCGCGCGCGAGGCCTCCTTGGTTCGACAATGAGCCGTCGCTTCGCGGCCCGGCCTGAGTCCCTCGGAGGTGCGCTGGCGGCCGGAATGACGGCGTCACCGTCGCGTCCCGGTGCGATCTCCCTTCGCCGAACCCGCCAGCCTTGATATGGCTCCGGCAAAGGACCAAGTAACAGCAAGGCGGCCGCCGCGCCGAACTTCGTGCTACCATCGTCGGAACTCCTCCCGATCCGGCATAGGCGAAGCGGCAGGCGGCCTGTAGAATGGGAATCGCCGCCGGCTCCAAGAGCGGCTGCGACATGAAAGGGAATTCAATGTCCAAATCCCCCCGCACCTCGGGTTCGGTTTCCGGAAACGGCGTCTTCGCAGTCCTCCCGCTGCGCGACATCGTCGTGTTTCCGCATATGATCGTGCCGCTCTTCGTGGGGCGCGAGAAGTCGATCCGCGCTCTCGAGGAGGTGATGGCGTCCGACAAGCAGATCCTGCTTGCGACGCAGATGAATGCGTCCGATGACGATCCGCAGCCCGACGCGATCTTCGACGTGGGCACGCTTGCCAATGTGCTGCAGCTTCTCAAGCTGCCGGACGGCACCGTGAAGGTGCTGGTGGAAGGCACGGCCCGGGCGCGTATCGTCCAGTTCTCCGAGCGTAGCGACTTTCACGAGGCGAACGCCGACATCCTGGCCGAGCCGGAGGAAGACCAGGTCGAGATCGAGGCGCTGGCCCGCTCGGTCGTGTCCGACTTCGAGAACTATGTGAAGCTCAACAAGAAGATATCGCCCGAGGTCGTCGGCGCGGCGTCGCAGATCGAGGATTTCTCGAAGCTCGCCGACACGATCGCCTCGCACCTGGCGATCAAGATCCCCGAGAAGCAGGAGATGCTCGGCACGCTGTCGGTGCGCGAGCGCCTGGAAAAGGCGATGGGGTTCATGGAGGCCGAGATTTCGGTGCTCCAGGTGGAAAAGCGCATCCGTTCGCGCGTCAAGCGCCAGATGGAGAAGACGCAGCGCGAATACTACCTCAACGAGCAGATGAAGGCGATCCAGAAGGAACTCGGCGAGGGCGAGGACGGCCGCGACGAGGCCTCCGAACTGGAAGAGCGCATCAAGAAGACCAAGCTCTCCAAGGAAGCCCGCGAGAAGGCGGACGCGGAGCTGAAGAAGCTCAGGACCATGTCGCCGATGTCGGCGGAGGCCACCGTCGTGCGCAACTATCTCGACTGGCTGCTGTCGATCCCGTGGGGCAAGCGCTCGCGCGTGTCGATCGATCTGGCCAAGGCCGAGGCGGTGCTCGACGAGGATCACTTCGCGCTCGAGAAGGTCAAGGAGCGTATCGTCGAATATCTGGCCGTCCAGAGCCGCCAGAAGAAGCTGAAGGGCCCGATCCTGTGCCTCGTCGGACCCCCCGGCGTGGGCAAGACCTCGCTCGCCAAGTCGATCGCCAGGGCGACCGGCCGCGAATATGTGCGCATGGCACTTGGCGGCGTGCGCGACGAGGCCGAAATCCGCGGTCATCGCCGGACCTATATCGGCTCGATGCCCGGCAAGGTCATCCAGTCGATGAAGAAGGCCAAGAAGGCCAATCCGCTCTTCCTGCTCGACGAGATCGACAAGATGGGCATGGATTTCCGGGGCGATCCGTCATCGGCGCTGCTTGAGGTGCTCGACCCCGAGCAGAACATGACCTTCATGGACCACTATCTCGAGGTCGAATACGACCTGTCGGGCGTGATGTTCGTGACGACCGCCAACACGCTCAACATTCCGCCGGCGCTGATGGACCGCATGGAGATCATCCGCATCGCCGGCTACACGGAAGATGAGAAGGTGGAGATCGCCAAGAAGCATCTGCTGCCGAAGGCGATCAAGGATCACGCGCTCCAGCCCAAGGAGTTCTCGGTTTCCGACGACGCGCTGCGCACCATCATCCAGATCTATACCCGCGAGGCGGGCGTCAGGAACATGGAACGCGAGATCATGAAGCTCGCCCGCAAGGCGGTGACGGAGATCCTGCGCACGGGCAAGAAGTCGGTGAAGGTGACGGAGAAGAACATCGCCGACTATCTGGGCGTGCCGCGCTACCGCTTCGGCATGGTCGAGGGCGAGGACCAGGTCGGCGTCGTGACCGGGCTTGCCTGGACCGAAGTGGGCGGCGAACTGCTGACGATCGAAGGCGTCATGATGCCCGGCAAGGGCAAGATGACGGTGACCGGCAACCTCAAGGAGGTGATGAAGGAGTCGATCTCGGCTGCGGCCTCCTATGTGCGGTCGCGCGCCATCGATTTCGGGATCGAGCCGCCGGTCTTCGACAAGCGCGACATCCATGTGCACGTGCCCGAAGGGGCCACGCCCAAGGATGGTCCGTCGGCCGGTGTGGCCATGACCACGGCCATCGTGTCGGTGATGACGGGCATCCCCGTCCGCAAGGACGTCGCCATGACTGGCGAGATCACGCTGCGCGGGCGGGTTCTGCCGATCGGCGGCCTCAAGGAGAAGCTGCTCGCCGCGCTGCGTGGGGGCATCAAGAAGGTGCTCATCCCCGAGGAGAACGCCAAGGATCTGGCCGAGATACCGGACAATGTGAAGAGCGGCATGGAGATCGTTCCCGTCGGCCGCATCGGTGAGGTGCTCGGCCATGCGCTGGTCAGGATGCCGGAGCCGATCGAGTGGACGGAGCCGGCTGAACAGCCCGCCGCCGGTGCCGACACGGGCGACGATGCGCCGCCGGCGCTCGCCCATTGATTCGGCATTCGCCATGACAATCGCGTCGGGGCCGGGGTCAAATCCCGGCCCCTGACGTATCGGAGGGGCTGAAACCCGCGCAAAATAAGGCTTTAACGCGTTTTCCGGCTTGGTAGACCAGTTCGATTTGCCTATTGTGCGCGCCGGCCGGACGAGTCGCATCGCACGGCCTTCACAGGGAAGGATTTCTTTTATGAACAAGAATGAACTCGTATCCGCCGTCGCAGACTCGGCGAATCTGTCAAAGACGGACGCGACGGCCGCCGTCGACGCCGTTTTTTCCACCATTACGTCGGAACTCAAGAAGGGCGGTGATGTTCGCCTGGTCGGCTTCGGCAATTTTTCGGTGACCAAGCGCGCCGCCTCGACCGGCCGCAACCCTCAGACCGGTGCCGAAGTACAGATTCCGGCGCGGACGGTTCCGAAGTTTTCGGCCGGCAAGGGGCTGAAGGACGCCGTCAACTGATCCGATCGCAACGACGGTCCATCGAGGAAGCCGGGCATGGTCCCGGCTTTTTCGTTTCCGCTTACGACTTCGTGGAAGTGCGCAAGGTCTGCTGACAGGACGATGGCGGCAGGGTCCGGATAGCGTGGCACCAGGACGTGAGGAGGTTCACGATGGTCCCCCATTCATTCGAGACCGGTTCGCTGCGGATGGAGCCGAAGCTGCTGGTTTCTTTCCACGCTCCCCTGCAGGATGTGGACAGGATCATGTCCGAAGTGGTCAGGCTGACGCCGCTCGCCATGGGAAACTACGACAGCAACGCCTACCAGTCGGCAGAGGGCTTCGAGCGTTACAGGCCGCTCAAGGGTGCCGCGGCAGGACCGGAGACTGATCTTCGCAAGCGGCCGGGCGTGGTCGAAATTTCGTTCGAACTCGACGATGATGGCGAGTTGCTGGAACAGGTGGTCGAGGCGATCTTCCAGGCCCATAGCTATGAAGAGCCTGTGATCAGGGTCGCCACGGTGCTGACAAGCCGGTCCAAGGGGCTGGACGACAGCGCCAATCCGAACCGTTGGTGGAACACCACCGGCGATTGGGCACGGACATCCGGAAGTTCCGCCGATCAGGGATGAAGAGCCGCTGCGCGGCTACTGGCGTGCCGTCAGCGCGCCGGCCACCGCCGCGGCGAGCCGCGCGTTGTTCTCCACCAGCGCGATGTTGGTGTCGAGGCTGCGGCCGCCGGTGAGTTCCAGAATGCGCTGGAGCAGATAGGGCGTGACGGCCTTGCCGACGACGCCGGCGGCCTCTGCGTCGGCCTGGGCAGCCGCGATATGGACCTTCATCGCGTCGGCGGGGATTTCGTCACCTTCTGGAACCGGATTGGCGATCAGCATTCCGCCGCCGAGCCCCAGCCCCGCACGGGCGCGGAAGAAGCGGGCGATGGACGCCGGATCGTCCAGGCGAAGCGGCGCCTCGCAGGGCGAGCTTCGCGACCAGAAGGCCGGCATGACGTTGGTGCGGTAACCGATCACCGGCACGCCACGGGTTTCCAGAACCTCCAGCGTCTTGGGGATGTCGAGGATGGCCTTGGCGCCGGCCGACACGACAATGACCGGCGTGCGGGCCAGCTCGTCGAGATCCGCGGATATGTCGAAACTCGTTTCCGCGCCCTTGTGGACGCCGCCTATGCCGCCCGTGGCGAAGACCTCGATGCCGGCGAGCGCGGCCAGGATCATGGTGGCCGCGACCGTGGTGCCGCCGGTGCGGCCTTCGGCGACGGCGAAGGCCACGTCGGCGCGGCTGAGCTTCATCGGCTCCGGCGCGCGCGCGAGCGCCTCGCGGCCTTGGGCGTCGAGGCCGATGCGGATGCGGCCATCGATGGCCGCGATGGTGGCCGGCGCGGCGCCGCCGGCGCGGACGATCTCCTCCACGCGGACCGCCATGTCGAGATTTCTCGGATAGGGCATGCCGTGGGTGATGATGGTCGATTCCAGCGCCACGACAGGCAGGCCGGCGTCCAGGGCGCGCTCCACCTCGGGATCGATCGTCAGCATGGAATGGCGCGGCGCGGCCGGTGCGTTCATGATCGTCAGGCCTCCAGTCGCGGTTCGGGCACGCGGTCGAGAACGGCGGCGTAGACGGTGTCGTCATCCTCCGCAACCGCCTCCATCGCAGCGACCGTCATGACAGCCGCCGCGACGCCGCAGCGCAATGCCTCGGGGAAGGAGATGCCGCGCGAAAGCGCGGCGACCATCGCCCCGGCGAGCGCGTCGCCGGCGCCGGTGGCGTCCGCGACGTGCTCGGGGCGGGGCGGGACGAGCCGCCAGCACCGGCCGCCGCGCCACGCCTCGATCTCACGGGAGCCATCGGTGACGACAACGAAGTCGGCGCCGGTGTCGGCCATGCCGCCTCGCGGCCCGTCGCCGGCTTCCGCGGCCAGGGCGGCCGCTTCCCGACGGTTGAGGAAGACGCCGGAAAGGGCGGCCAGATGCGGTCGCAGCCGCACCACCTTGGCCGGGGAGACACCGATCGCATGGACGGGCCTGCCGCTCGATGCTGCCAGCACCCCGGCAATGGCGGGCTCCGGCAGGTTCGCGTCGATCAGGATCGCGTCGGCCTCGGCGACGGCGTCGCGAAAGGCGCGCCGGCGCACCTGTTTGGCAAAGGCGATCTCGTAGAGCTCCATGTCGGCAAGGGCCGCGACGGGTTCGCCGTCGGTATCGAGAATGGCCGTGTAGGAGGGCGTGGCGCGGTCGAGATAGCAGACCGACAGATCGGCCATTCCGGCGGCCGCGATCGCCTCGGCCACCGTCGTGCCGGCCCGGTCTCCGCCGCGAACCGAGAACATGGCCGCGCGAAGCCCGTGCCGGACTGCGCATCGGGCGGCGTTGAAGGCGCCGCCGCCGACATCCTCGCGCATATGTCCGGGATTGGACGCGCCCGGCACGAACGCGCCGGACACGCGGCCGCGCCGGTCGACATGGGCGCCGCCGACGGCGAGCAGTCCCGGACGGGTCATGAGTAAAGCATCGGCTAGCACCTGCGAAGTCGGCGGACGCTATCGCGACTCACGCGCGCCGGCAACATGGCCGGTCCGCCGGGGGGGCGCGAGGGGAACAATGCGCGGCGCAGCCGCATCTCCGGATGCGGAACATAATTCGAACACGCCATCAATTATCATTATTTTACAACATTTTATCCTCTCTTGCCAAATGAGAACAAAGAAGGTACAAGAAAGGTGAACAACGCGACGATCCGGCCTTCATTCGGGACCCAGGGGTGATGTAACATGGCACAGAATTCATTGCGGCTTGTCGAGGATAACACGGTGGACAAATCAAAGGCGCTGGACGCGGCGCTCTCGCAGATCGAGCGTGCCTTCGGCAAGGGCTCGATCATGCGGCTGGGCGCGAACGAACAGGTCGTCGAGATCGCGACCGTGCCGACGGGTTCGCTCGCCTTGGATATCGCGCTCGGCGTCGGCGGGCTGCCGCGCGGCCGCATCATCGAGATCTACGGGCCTGAAAGCTCGGGCAAGACCACCATGGCGCTTCACACCGTGGCCGAGGCGCAGAAGGGCGGCGGTATCTGCGCCTTCGTCGATGCCGAGCATGCGCTGGACCCGGTCTATGCCCGCAAGCTGGGCGTTGATCTGGAGAACCTGCTGATCTCGCAGCCCGACACGGGCGAGCAGGCGCTGGAGATCTGCGACACGCTGGTGAGGTCGGGCGCCGTGGATGTGCTGGTGGTCGATTCGGTCGCGGCGCTGACGCCACGCGCCGAGATCGAGGGAGAGATGGGCGATTCGCTGCCCGGTCTGCAGGCCCGCCTGATGAGCCAGGCGCTGCGCAAGCTGACGGCCTCGATCTCGCGCTCCAACACGATGGTGATCTTCATCAACCAGATCCGCATGAAGATTGGCGTGATGTTCGGCTCGCCCGAGACCACGACGGGCGGCAACGCGCTCAAGTTCTACGCGTCCGTGCGCCTCGACATCCGCCGCATCGGGGCAGTGAAGGATCGCGACGAGGTGGTCGGCAACCAGACCAGGGTCAAGGTGGTCAAGAACAAGCTGGCTCCGCCCTTCAAGGTGGTCGAGTTCGACATCATGTATGGCGAGGGCGTATCCAAGACCGGCGAGCTTATCGATCTCGGCACCAAGGCCGGGGTGGTCGAGAAGTCGGGCGCGTGGTTCTCCTATAATTCGCAGCGGCTGGGGCAGGGGCGTGAGAACGCCAAGCAGTTCCTGCGCGACAATCCGGCCGTTGCCCATGAGATCGAGACGGCGCTGCGCCAGAATGCCGGGCTGATCGCCGAGCAGTTCCTGGAAAATGGGGGGCCCGGCGGCGATGAGGGCGACATGGCCTCGGGCATGTAGCGCCAGGCGGTCCCGGCCCCGGGGAGCGAATTTGGGGCCGATAGGATGTGAAAGTATGAACCCGAAGCCGCCGGCACTCCGGCGGTTTCGGCATGTGATCGGCAGGGATTGTTTTTTGTGAGCCGTGGCGGGCAGCCGCGCCGATGCCGGACCGTTGGCCTTCCCTCCCGCGGCGATGGCGCCGCCACGTCAACGGAGCAGGCGGGCCGCTGCGGCGTTCTGGACAACTGCCGGACCCCGACGCTACAAGGCGTCGGTTTCGATCGCGGTGCGCGGGGCGCGCCGTTTTTTCGTTCCAGAAAGTTCATCCCCGGAAGGTCTGTCCATGAGTGGCGTCAACGACATCAGGTCGACATTTCTCGACTTCTTCTCCCGCAACGACCATGAGGTCGTGGCGTCGGGTCCGCTGGTGCCGCGCAACGACCCCACGCTGATGTTCACCAATGCGGGCATGGTGCAATTCAAGAACGTCTTCACCGGGCTGGAGACGCGGCCCTATTCACGCGCCGTGACGGCGCAGAAATGCGTGCGGGCCGGCGGCAAGCACAACGACCTCGACAATGTCGGCTATACCGCCCGACACCACACCTTTTTCGAGATGCTCGGCAATTTCTCCTTCGGTGACTATTTCAAGGAGCGGGCGATCGAACTGGCCTGGACCCTGATCACGAAGGAGTATGGCATCGATCCGTCGCGGCTCTTGGTCACGGTCTACCACACCGACGACGACGCGGCCGGCTTCTGGAAGAAGATCGCCGGCCTGCCGGACGAGCGCATTATCCGCATACCCACGTCCGATAATTTTTGGGCCATGGGCGATACCGGCCCCTGCGGGCCGTGCTCGGAAATATTCTACGATCACGGCGAGGATATTCCGGGCGGTCCGCCCGGCAGCCCCGACGAGGACGGCGACCGGTTCATCGAGATCTGGAACCTCGTCTTCATGCAGTTCGAGCAGGTGACGAAGGACGAGCGGATCGAGCTGCCGCGGCCGTCGATCGACACCGGGATGGGGCTAGAGCGCATCGCCGCCGTGCTGCAGGGCGAGCACGACAATTATGACATCGACCTGTTTCGCGCGCTGATCCGCGCCTCGGAGGAACTGACAGGCGTCCGCGCCGAAGGCCCGAACCGCGCGAGCCACCGGGTGATCGCCGACCACCTGCGCGCTTCCAGCTTCCTGATCGCCGACGGAGTGCTGCCCTCGAACGAGGGACGCGGTTATGTGCTGCGGCGCATCATGCGCCGCGCCATGCGCCACGCGCAGCTTCTGGGCGCGACCGAGCCGCTGGTCTGGAAGCTGGTGCCGTCGCTGGTGCGCGAGATGGGCCAGGCCTATCCCGAACTGGTGCGCGGCCAGAGCCTGATCGCCGAGACGCTGAAGCTGGAGGAGACGCGCTTTCGCAAGACGCTCGCGCGCGGCCTTTCGCTTCTGTCCGAGGCGAGCGCGGATCTCGGATCAGGCGACCGGCTGGATGGCGGGACCGCCTTCAAGCTTTATGACACCTATGGCTTTCCCCTCGATCTCACGCAGGACGCGCTGCGCCAGCGCGGGGTGAGTGTCGATCTGGAGGGTTTCAACGCCGCCATGGAGCGGCAGAAGGCGGAGGCACGGGCGAGCTGGTCCGGCTCAGGCGAGGCGGCGACCGAGACCGTTTGGTTCGAACTGCGCGAACGGTTCGGCGCGACCGAGTTCCTCGGCTATTCGACCGAGACGGCGGAGGGCGTCGTTCAGGCGCTGGTCGTCGACGGCAAGCCCGTGGACGAGGCCGGGGAAGGCCAGCCGGTCGCGGTGGTGGTCAACCAGACGCCCTTCTACGGGGAATCGGGCGGGCAGGTCGGCGACACCGGCACGATAAGCGCTGAAGGTTTCTCGATCGCTGTGACCGATACGCAAAAGAAGGCCGACGGCCTGCTCGTTCACTTCGGCACGGTGACGGAGGGCACGGCCCGGACGGGCGCGGCGGTTGAACTCGATGTCGATCACGCGCGCCGCGCGCGGCTCAGAGCCAACCACTCCGCCACCCATCTGGTGCACGAGGCACTGCGCGAGGTGCTGGGCGGCCATGTCGCGCAGAAGGGATCGCTGGTCGCGCCCGAGCGGCTGCGCTTCGACTTCTCGCACCCCAAGCCGATTTCGGCCGAGGAACTGGAGCGCGTCGAGGCGATGGCCAATGAGATCGTCGTGCAGAACGCGCCGGTGACGACGCGGCTGATGTCGGTCGACGATGCGATCGCGGAAGGGGCGATGGCGCTGTTCGGCGAAAAATACGGCGACGAGGTGCGCGTGGTTTCGATGGGAACCGGCATTGAGGGTGACAAGGCCGGCCGACCCTATTCGGTGGAACTGTGCGGCGGCACGCATGTCGCGGCCACTGGCGACATCGGCCTGGTGCGGCTGGTGGCCGACAGCGCGGTGGCAGCGGGCGTGCGGCGTATCGAGGCGCTGACGGGCGCTGACGCGCGCCGCCATCTCGACGAGCAGGACAAGCGGCTCAAGGCGGCTGCGGCGGTGCTGAAGGTGTCGCCGGCCGAAGTCGTCGACCGGCTCGAAGCCGTGATCGAGGAGCGCCGTCGGCTGGAGCGCGAACTGGCCGATGCTCGAAAAAAGCTGGCGCTGGGCGGCGGCGCGGGTCCTGCCAGTGGGGTAACCGATGTGCGCGAGATCAGCGGCACCAAATTCCTCGGCAAGATCGTCGAGGGCGTGGCGCCGCGCGACCTCAAATCGCTCGCCGACGACGGCAAGAAGTCGCTGGGCTCCGGCGTCGTGGCCTTCGTCGGCAGGTCGGAGGATGGCAAGGCGAGCGTGGTGGTCGCGGTCACCGACGATCTGACAGCAAGGTACTCCGCCGTCGATCTCGTGCGCAAGGCGGCCGCCGCGCTTGGCGGACAGGGCGGTGGCGGCCGGCCCGACATGGCCCAGGCCGGTGGTCCGGACGCCTCCAAGGCGGAAGCGGCGATCGCCGCCATTTCCTCGGCGCTCGAAGCCTGAGGCGCTTCGGGAAGCGGAGTTTCCGCTTCCCGAAGCGGGAATGAAGCCTGTGGCGGTTTCTGCTATTCCGCCGGCACCGCGCCGATCATCTCCGGCTGATCCTCGAACAGCGACTTCCACAGCAAGGCGCCGATGGCTGCCCCGACGATCGGCGCAACCCAGAACAGCCAGAGCTGCCCCAGCGCGCCCGTCTCCGCAAACAGAGCCACGCCCGTCGAGCGCGCGGGATTGACGGAGGTGTTGGTCACCGGGATCGAAACGAGGTGGATCAGCGCCAGGGTGAGGCCGATCGACATTGGCGCAAAGGCGGCCGGAGCCCTGGGTGTGGTGACAGCCAGAATGATGAAGACGAAAAAGCCGGTCAGGACGATCTCGATCAGGAGGCCGGCCATCATCGAATATCCGCCGGGCGACAGCGCCCCATAGCCGTTCGATGCGAACCCACCGGCTATGAAGCCGGCCTGGCCGGATGCGACGAGGTAGAGTACGCCGCCGGCCACCAGGGCGGCGACCACCTGCGTGGCGATATAACCCGCAAGATCGCCGGCCGGCATGCGGCCCGCCACGACCATGCCGATCGATACGGCGGGATTGAAATGACCGCCCGAAATGCCCCCGACGGCATAGGCCATGGTAAGCACGGTGAGACCGAAGGCCAGCGATACGCCAAGCAACCCTATACCTACTTCGGGAAACGCTGCGGCAAGCACCGCACTCCCGCAGCCGCAAAACACTAGCCAGAACGTGCCGAGGAACTCGGCGGCAAGTTTCTTCTGCATGGTTTCCCCCAATAGGACATGACGCGGCGGAAGGTATGCTGAGTCGTGTCTGCGGCAAAGCTGCAACTGTGGCGCAGTTCGGGCAGGGGCGTCGCGTCGTTCAATCCGTCGGTTCGGTTGCTGCGAAGCTCGGCCGTGCCGACATGCGCTCCCACCAGGTGGCGAGCGCCGGATGGCAGGCGAGCAAGGAGCGCCCTTCGCCGGCTTTCACGAAATAGGCGAAGATGGGCGCTGCGTGCAGGTCGGCCAGCGTCAGCGCCTCACCGAGCAGCCACGGCCCGGATCGCTTGAGGCCGGCAAGCGCGGCCAGGCAGGTTTCGGCGACGGGCAGGGCAGCCGCGATCCGCGCCTCGTCCGAGGTGGCGCCCTCTCGCGGCCTCGACACGCGCTCGACATAGATGTCCCACACCATCGAGCGGTAGGCATAGGCGTCGAGCAGCGCGACGATCTGGTTCATGACAGCGCGCTCCACCGCACCGGCGGGCTGCAGGGCCGGGCCGGCAAAGGCTTCGTCGACATAGCGGGTGATCGCCGTCGTCTCGAACAGGCGAAATCCGTCGTGCTCGAAGGCAGGAATGCGGCCGAAGGGATGGTGATCGCGATACCAGCCGGGCAGGCCTTCGGGCGAAAAGACGTCGACCGGAACGAGTTCGTGGTCGACGTGCTTCTCCATCAGGGCCAGCCGCGCGATGCGCACATAGACGCTGTAGGCGGCGCCGTAGAGCATGGGCCGCCCGGTCATTCCGGCTGCTCAGGCCATCGCCTTCTGCAGATTCTCATCGATCTTGTCGAGGAAGCCTGTGGTCGACAGCCAGGGCTGGTCGGCGCCGATCAAAAGCGCGAGGTCCTTGGTCATGAAGCCCGACTCGACCGTCTGGATGCAGACCTTTTCCAGCGTCTCGGCGAAGGTCTTCAATTCCGCGTTGTCGTCGAGCTTTGCGCGGTGGGCAAGCCCCCGCGTCCAGGCGAAGATGGAGGCGATCGAATTGGTCGAGGTCTCCTCGCCCTTCTGGTGCTGGCGATAGTGGCGCGTGACGGTGCCATGCGCGGCCTCCGCCTCGACTGTCCTGCCGTCTGGCGTCATCAGCACCGAGGTCATCAGGCCGAGCGAACCGAAGCCCTGGGCCACGGTGTCGGACTGGACGTCGCCGTCATAGTTCTTGCAGGCCCAGACATAGCCGCCGGACCATTTCAGGCTGGCGGCGACCATGTCGTCGATGAGACGGTGCTCGTACCAGATCTTGGCTTCCTTGAATTTTGCCTCGAATTCGGCCTCGTAGATCTCCTGGAAGATGTCCTTGAAGCGGCCGTCATAGGCTTTCATGATGGTGTTCTTGGTCGACAGGTAGACCGGATAGCCGCGCATCAGGCCGTAATTGAGCGAGGCGCGGGCGAAGTCGCGGATCGAATCGTCGAGATTGTACATCGCCATTGCGACGCCGGAGCCCGGCGCGTCGAACACCTCGTGTTCGATGGTCTGGCCGTCCTCGCCGACGAATTTGATCGTCAGCTTGCCCTTGCCGGGGAACCGGAAATCCGTGGCGCGATATTGGTCGCCATAGGCATGGCGGCCGACGATGATCGGCTTGGTCCAACCCGGCACCAGGCGCGGCACGTTCTTCATGATGATCGGTTCGCGGAAGATGACGCCGCCAAGAATGTTGCGGATCGTGCCGTTGGGCGAGCGCCACATCTTCTTGAGCCCGAATTCCTCGACGCGCGCCTCGTCGGGCGTGATGGTGGCGCATTTGACGCCGACGCCGAACTCCTTGATCGCGTTTGCCGCGTCGACCGTCACCTGGTCGTCGGTGGCGTCGCGGTGCTCCATGCCCAGATCGAAATAGCGCAAATCAATGTCGAGATAGGGGTGGATCAGCTTTTCCTTGATGAACTGCCAGATGATGCGTGTCATCTCGTCGCCGTCGAGTTCGACGACGGGGTTGGCCACCTTGATCTTCGCCATTGAAAGCCCTCGTTTCGTGGAGTTCGCGGCCGGGCGGCCGGCACAGGAGTGATGGGTCGCGGCGGCTATAGCAAAGCGGTCGGGCCCGCGCAAACCGGCCGAGGGCCGCCGACAGCGGGTCTTGATATAACCGTCGCAAGCGACGATCCTGCCCCGATCTCAGAGGGAAATGCGATGTTGCGGCCGGATTTCTTTTCCTTCGATGCGGGCGCGGTGACGCTGAACGTCGCCACTGCGGGGCCAGAGGACGCGCCGCTGATCATCTGCCTGCACGGCTTTCCCGAATACTGGGCGGGCTGGGCGCCGGTGATGGCGGAACTCAAGGACAGGTTCCGCGTGGTGGCGCCCGACCAGCGCGGCTTCAACCTGTCGTCGGCGCCCGAAGGCGCGGAGAACTATCGCGCCCGCCATATGGTCGGGGATCTGGCGCGGCTGGCCGACCATCTGTCGCCCGGACGGCCCTTTGTTCTGGCCGGCCATGACTGGGGCGCGTCGGTGGCCTATGCCTACGCTTTCGTCCATCCGGAGCGTCTGAGCCATCTCGTCATCGCGAACGGCGTCCACCCGTGGTGCTTCCAGAACGCGATCCTCCACGACGACAACCAGCGCCGCGCCAGCCAATATATCAACCGGTTGCGCGAGGAGCGCTCGAACACCGCGATGGCCGAGGACGGGTACCGGCGTCTCTTCAGGATGCTGATGGGCTTTTCGCGCACCGACTGGATGGGGCAGGCCGAGCGTGACGCCTATCTCGCCGCATGGTCTCGACCGGGCAGGCTGAGGGCCATGCTGGACTGGTATCGCGCCACACCGCTCGTCGTGCCGGAACCAGACGAGGCGCCGCCGGAGGCTGCGATCCTGTCGCTGCCGGACGAAACGATGACGGTCGCCATGCCGCATCTGCTGATCTGGGGCGAGGCGGACGAGGCGCTGCGGCCCGCCTCGATCGAGGGGCTGGAACGCTTCGCGCCGAAGCTTGAGATACGGCGCTTCCCCGACGCCGGACACTGGATCCTGCACGAGAAGCCGCGTGAGGTCGCGGCAGCGATTCGCGAATTCGCCGAGCGGTAACGACGGCGTTTCGTTTCTTCGTCGGATGTGGCATGGAGCGGCGCTTCAAGGGACGGCGCGCATGGCAGGCACCGACCGGGACAGGCCGCTTCTGGCCGAAGGTCCCGTCATCATACTGGTGGAACCGCAACTGGCCGAGAACATCGGCATGGTAGCGCGCGCCATGGCGAATTTCGGCCTGGCCGAACTGCGGCTGGTCAATCCGCGCGAGGACCATCTGGCCGAGAAGGCGCGGGCGACCGCCAGCAAGGCCGATCATGTCATCGACGGCACGAAGGTCTTCGCCACGCTGGAAGAGGCGATCGGCGATCTTGGCCATGTCCTGGCCACGACCGCGCGCGAGCGCGACGGGTTCAAGACGGTGCTCGGGCCGGTGGAGGCGGCGCGCGGACTGCGCGCGCGGCACCGGAGTGGCCAGCGCTCGGGCATCCTGTTCGGACGCGAGCGTTTCGGCCTGTCGAACGAGGAGGTGAGCCTGGCCGACGCCATCGTGACCTTTCCGGTCAATCCGGCCTTCGCGTCGCTCAATATCGCCCAGGCCGTGCTTCTGATGTCGTGGGAGTGGATGAAGTCCGGCCTCGACGATGAGTATGCCACGCCCTTTGCCGGACCGGTGATCGAGCCGGCGCCGCGCGAGGCGCTGGTGTCGCTGTTCACGCATCTGGAGGAGGCGCTCGAGGCGCGGGGCTATTTCCGCCCGCCCGAGAAGAAGGCCAGGATGGTCGACAATCTGCGCGCGGTGCTGACCAGACCCGGCTACTCCGAGGCAGAGCTGAGGACGTTGCGGGGCGCGATCTCTTCGCTCGACTATTTCTCGCCGACGACGCCGCGCGGCACCGGCTATCCCGAAAGGAAAGCGGCGGTCGACAGGGCCTCGCATGGCGACGTCCCGATGCAGCGGCGACCATCGGCGGGAAAGCGTCGCGCAGATGGCTGACGGTCCGGTCCTGATCTTTGATTCGGGCGTCGGCGGGCTGACCGTGCTGCGCGAGGCGCGCGTGCTGATGCCTCACCGCCGCTTCATCTATGCGGCTGATGATGCCGCATTCCCCTATGGCGCCTGGGAGGAGCCAGAGCTCGAACGCCATATCCTGGCTCTGTTTTCGCGGCTGCTCGACGACTATTCGCCGGTGATCTCGGTGATCGCCTGCAATACGGCCTCGACGCTGGTGATCAATTCGCTGCGCGAGCGGTTCCCCGGCCATCTCTTCGTGGGCACAGTGCCGGCGATCAAGCCGGCGGCCGAGCGCACGGCGTCGGGACTTGTGTCGGTGCTGGCGACGCCTGGCACGGTCAAGCGGCAATATACCCGCGACCTGATCCGGCAATGGGCCTCGAAATGCCATGTGCGGCTGGTGGGGTCGGACCGGCTCGCAGCCTTGGCCGAAACCTATATGCGCGACGGCTATGTGGACGAAAGTGCGGTACACGCCGAGATCGCGCCTTGCTTCATCGAGCAAGACGGCCGGCGCACCGACATCGTGGTGCTGGCCTGCACGCACTATCCGTTCCTGGTCAACCGCATGCGCAAGACCGCGCCCTGGCCGGTCGACTGGATCGACCCGGCCGAGGCGATCGCGCGCCGCGCGTTGTCGCTGCTGCCCAAGCCCGCCAAGGCGGGTCGGGACGATGACGATCGGCGCGACCTGGCGGTGTTCACCTCTGGCCGATTGGACGGTTCGACCGAGAACCTGATGCGCGGCTTCGGCCTCTTCACGTACCGCTGAGGACAGCCGGACGCTTCACGCAGGGAACCCTTGGCCAGTGCCTTCATTGTGTTCAGTCGATACAGGAGGCGAACATGCCAGCGACATCCAAAGCACAGCAAAAGGCCGCGGGCGCGGCTCTTGCCGCCAAGCGCGGGGAGATGAAGAAAAGCGAACTCAAGGGCGCGTCCAAGCAGATGGTCGAGTCCATGTCGGAGAAGGAACTCGACGAGATGGCCTCGACCAAGCGCAAGAAGCTGCCCAACAAGAAGTCCTGATCGGAGCGAGCGGGAGCGGGGAGCGATGGTCGCCGATCCGTGGCGGAGCGAGGAACGGCTCTGGCTGGAAGGCGCCGGCGCCTATGAAGAGCTTCTGCATCCCGAATGCGTCATGGTCTTCATGGAACCGGTGGGCATCATGACGGGACAGGCCATTCCGGAAAGTCTCGCGGGCGCGCCACGATGGGACGGCGTTGAGATGGAGGCGCGTACGCGCGTTGACGGCGGCCCGGATGTCGTGGTGCTGGCTTACCGGGCCAAGGCGACGAGGCGCGGTGAAACCTACCAGGCGCTCTGCTCGTCCACCTATGTCCGTAGTGACGGAAACTGGGTGATTCTCCAGCATCAGCAGACGCCGTTGTGAGAGCACGCGCCATTTGACAAGCGGCTCCACTTGGCCTATCGCAGCGTCGCGCCGGGCCGAGAGGTCCGGTGTTTGTTTTGACGTGTCCCGTGGGTCGATCCGCAAAGCGTGCGCGGTCGATCCTGTCAGGTCTCGTAAAAGGAGGCCAGAGGAGGGCGCGTTTCCTTGATCCGGTGCATGAGCGTCGGGTCGCAACTTTTTGAAGGAAATGCGATGAGCAAGCGCGAATCCGCGAAGTATAAACTCGATCGCCGCATGGGCGAGAATGTCTGGGGACGCCCGAAGTCCCCGGTCAACAAGCGTGAATACGGCCCCGGCCAGCACGGCCAGCGCCGCAAGGGCAAGATGTCGGACTTCGGCCTGCAGCTGCGCGCCAAGCAGAAGCTGAAGGGCTACTACGGCGACATTTCCGAAAAGCAGTTCCGCAAGATCTACGACGAGGCCAATCGCCGCAAGGGCGATACGCCCGAGACGCTGATCGGCCTGCTCGAGTCGCGCCTCGACGCGATCGTCTACCGCGCCAAGTTCGTGCCGACAATCTTCGCCGCGCGTCAGTTCGTCAATCACGGCCATGTCAACGTCAATGGCCGCCGGGTGAACATCCCGTCCTACCGCTGCAAGGCGGGCGACGTGATCGAGGTGCGCGAGAAGTCGAAGCAACTCGTGATCGTGCTGGAATCGGTGCAGCTGGCCGAGCGCGACGTGCCGGACTACATCGAGGCCGATCACACCAAGATGACGGCCACCTACAGCCGGGTGCCGGGTCTGGGCGACGTGCCCTATCCGGTGCAGATGGAGCCGAATCTGGTCATCGAGTTCTACTCGCGCTGATCCGGGTCGCAGTCACCACCAAGGCCGTCCGTCAGGGCGGCCTTTTTCTTTGGCACCTGAGCGGCTATCAGTCGGGCGGACCCGGAGCCAGCGCATGAACATCCGCATCGAGACCCCGGCGGAGGCCGGATCGCCAGACGAGGCCGGCTGCCATCCGATCTTCCGCAAGGCGCCGTCCACGGTCGAGTTCAACAAGCTGCGCAAGCGCCTGGTGCGCGCGACACGTCAGGCGATCGACGATTATGGCATGGCGCGGCCGGGCGAGCGCTGGCTGGTGGCGCTTTCGGGCGGCAAGGATTCCTACGGGTTGCTGGCGGTATTGCTCGACCTCAAATGGCGCGGACTGCTGCCGGTGGACCTGCTGGCGTGCAATCTCGACCAGGGCCAGCCGAATTTTCCTAAGCACCTGCTGCCGGAATTTCTGGCGGCCAACGGCGTGGCGCACCGGATCGAATACCAGGACACCTATTCGATCGTGACGGACAAGCTGCCCGAGAGCGCGACCTACTGTTCGCTGTGTTCACGGCTGAGGCGGGGGCATCTTTACCGGATCGCGCGCGAGGAGGGGTGTTCGGCGCTGGTGCTGGGCCACCATCGCGAGGACGTGCTCGAAACATTCTTCATGAACCTGTTCCACGGCGGGCGGCTCGCCGCCATGCCGCCGAAGCTGGTCAATGACGAGGGCGACGTGGCCGTGCTTCGCCCACTGGCCTTCTGCGCCGAGGCCGATCTGGCGCGTTTCGCGGAGGCGCTGGTCTTCCCGATCATTCCCTGCGACCTGTGCGGCAGCCAGGACGGGCTTCAGCGAAATGCCATGAAGGCGATGCTGGACGATATCGAGCAGCGCATGCCAGGGCGCAAGGACACGATGATCCGCGCACTGGCGAACGCGCGACCGAGCCATCTGCTCGACCGCAAGCTGTTCGATTTCGCGGGGCTTGCGCCGACCCTCAGTGGCTCACGGGCGGATTGATCGGCGCGAACAGGCGGCCCCGTTCGGCGACCAGCACCAGGCAGAGCGCGAACAGGCCGGCGAAACAGTAGCCGGCCGCCAGCGGCACGACCGTGCCGTTGAAGGCCTGCCCGATGAGAGCGCCGATGACCCCGCCGCCGAGCGTGGTGACGAAACCCTGTATGGAGGACGCCATGCCAGCGACATGGCCCAGATGCTCCATCGCCATGGCGTTGAAGTTGGAGCCGATCCAGGGAAACTGGAACATCGCCAGAGCAAACAGGGTCAGGAACAGCGGCAGCGGAATTGGTCCAAACAGCGACAGCACGAAGGTGAGCGTGCTCACCGTCAAGAAGCCCAGAAGGGCCGCCTGCGACAGCGCCCGCATGCCGAACCGGCCCACGAAGCGGGCGTTGAGGAAGGAGGATATAGCCATCATGCCGGCCACGAGCGCAAAGAGCAGCGGAAACGATGTGCCGGTATCGTAGATGCCGATGAAGATCTGCTGAGCGGAATTGATGAAGCCGAACAGGCCGCCGAAGACGGCGGTCGTGGCGACCGTGTAGCAGAACGAACTGCGGTTGGTGACGACCATGCGAAAGCCTTCCGCGATGGCCGAAACCGTGAAGTCACGCCGATTTTCGGGGCGCAGTGTCTCGGGAAGGCGCATCGCGGTCCAGATCGTGAAAGCGAGCGCCAATCCGGCGATCACCAGGAAGATCGCGTGCCATTCGGCAAACAGGATGATGACCTGGCCGATGGAGGGCGCGATCACCGGAATAACCATGAAGACCATGAAGACCAGCGACATGACCTCGGCCATGGCGCGGCCTCCATGCGTATCGCGCACGACCGAGACGGCGATCACGCGGGTCGAGGCCGCACCCAGCCCTTGGATGAAACGCAGCACCAGAAGCATGGTGAAGCTGGGGGCAAAGGCGGCGCCGAGCGCGGCCAGCACATAGACCGCAAGGCCGAGAAGCAGCGGCCCGCGCCGGCCGAGCCGGTCGGAAACGGGGCCGAAGAAGAGCTGACCGCCGCCGAAGCCGACAATATAGGCGGTGATGACGAGCTGCCGACTGTTTTCATCCGCCACGCCGAGACTCTCGCCGATTTGCTGCATGGCCGGCAGCATGACGTCGATCGCCAGCGCGTTGAGCGCCATCAGGGCCGCGGCGAGCGCGATGAACTCCCAGCGCGGGATGGGCAGAGTGGGCACATTCCCAACACCGCGTTGAACTGGCTGGTCCATGAGGTCCACCGAGGATCCGACACAAAAAAGACGCGCCGCGAGCGCGACGCATCCCCCCAGAACGGCTCCGGCGGACCGGGGCCTATGATAGCGTGGGGAAGGTCAGGCGGCCCGGGCCGCCACTCCCTTCTCGGAGAAGAAGCTCTGCAGCTCGCCGGCCTGGAACATCTCCCGAAGGATGTCGCAGCCGCCGACGAATTCGCCCTTCACATAGAGCTGCGGGATCGTTGGCCAGTTCGAATATTCCTTGATGCCCTGGCGAAGCTCGTCGGAGGAGAGGACGTTGACGCCCTTATAGTCGACGCCCAGATAATCGAGGATCTGGACGACCTGGCCGGAAAAACCGCACTGCGGAAAACCGGGCGTGCCCTTCATAAAGAGCACGACGTCGTTGGACTTGACTTCGTTGGCGATGAAATCGGCGATGGCGGTCATGGGACTGTCCTTTCGCGGGCCGGTGCAGGCCGGCATGAACTCTTTGGCCTCTATCTATTGCAGCGGGACCGTTTTCGCAATGCGGCCGCTCATGCCGGGCTCATGCGCAGTCGCTGCTTCAAAGGGGGAAAGGCGAGCGCGGTAGCCACCGCCATCAGGCCGGCAATCGCGGACGCCACGAAAAGCAGATCGTAATTGCCGTACCGGTCGAACAACCAGCCGCCGGCAAGCGGCCCGAGCGCCATGCCGAGGCTGGACAGCATGGTGGCGGCGCCGAACAGCGTACCGAGGATCCGCTGCCCGAAATATTCGCGGGCAAGAACGGCGTAGAGCGGCATGACGCCGCCATAAGTGCCGCCGAAGATCACCGCGAGCGCGTAGAAGCCACCGACCTCGCTGACCATCAGGTAGCCCGGAACTATGATTGCCTGGATGGCCAGACCGGCGACAAGCACCGGCTTGACGCCGAGCCTGTCGGCCAGCATGCCATAAAGGATACGCCCTCCAAGACCGGCCAGCCCCTCGACGCTGTAGATGCTGACGGCGGCCATCGGCCCGATGCCGCAGAAGATCGCATAGCTGACCATGTGGAAGATCGGGCCGGAATGGGCCGCGCAGCAGAAGAAGAAGGTGAGGCCGAGCACGACGAACTGCGGCGAAAGGAAAGCCCGGCGCAGGGATGAGGCAGGCGCTTCGGCTTGGGAGCCGTCGCCGGTCGCGGCATCGCCGAGGGGCGGGCGACGAACCAGGAGGGCGGCCGGAACCAGCAGCACCCAGGCGAGCAGACCGATCAACAGCATGGCGGTGCGCCAGTCGGACGCGGAGATGAGCCAGCGGGCGATTGGGGAAATCGTCATGGGCGCCACGCCCATCCCCGCCGAAACGAGCGAGACGGCGAGGCCGCGATTCGTGTCGAACCAGCCGGTGACAGTCGCGATCATCGGCGCAAAGAAGGCGCTCGCCGACAGGCCGACAAGGATGCCGTAGGCCGACTGGAACGCCAGGAGCGAGTTGGCCCGGCTTGCCAGAACCAGGGCAAGGCCGAGCAGGGCGGCACCGATCAGCACGACGATCCGGGCGCCGAAACGGTCGCTCGCCGCGCCCCAGGCGAAGCCGCCGAGGCCCATGACGAGGAAATTGAGCGTCATGGCGCTGGAGATGCCGGTGCGCGACCAGCCCGTATCCGAAGCGATCGGCTCCAGGAAGATCGCAAGCGAGAACATCGCGCCGATGGCGACGCAACTCATCAATGCGCCGACGCCGACGATCACCCAGCGATAAGACGATCCCATCAGTCAATTCCTCCAGCCGCAATTCCGCGGGCGCCAGGACGTCCGCTTCCGCCACAGGACGAACCGCGTCCGCGATTCACGACAGCGGCGGGAAGAAAAACCCGTCCGGCGGAAGTATCGAGCGCGGGGCAGACTGCGGAAGGCGAAGGGTTCGAGGGCTGCTGGGCGTCAATCCGGCGCGCTGGTCTGGAGGGCGAGCGCGTGCAGCACGCCGCCCATATTGCCCTTAAGCGCCTCGTAGACCATCTGGTGCTGCTGGACGCGGGACTTGCCGCGGAAGCTTTCGGCAACGACCTCGGCCGCGTAATGATCGCCGTCGCCGGCGAGGTCGCGAATGGTCACCTTCGCATCCGGAATCGCATCCTTGATCATCTTCTCGATGTCGCGGGCGTCCATTGGCATGGCGGCACTCCGGCTGGTCCTGGTCAGTCGCCCATGAAGGCGGGAAACCAGGATTCGTGGGCGGTCTTCAGGTCAACGACCGGTATCGCACGGGCATTTCCGAGCTTCAAGGAGTCGCCACCGGTGATGCCGATGCGCCGCATGTCGATGCCTGCCGACGTCGCCTCATCCGCAAGGCGGGCGGCATCGGATTGCGCGACCGTGACGAGGTATTGACCCTGGTCCTCACCGAAGAGGGCGGCCAACGGATCGGCCCCGCAGTCATCGATCGTCGCGCCGATGCCGGAGGCGATCGCCATTTCGGCAAGGGCCACGGCAAGTCCGCCGTCCGACAGGTCGTGGCAGGCGGTGACGCCGCCTGAACGGATGACCCGCCGCACGAAATCGCCGACGCGCCGCTCTTGATCCAGGTCCACCGGCGGTGGAGGGCCGTCGGTCCTGCCATGCAGGACGCGCATATAGGCCGACTGGGCGAGGTGGGTTCCAAGCCGCTCCGGTCCGCCGACCAGGAAAATGGCATGACCTTCGTCCGCGAAAGCGATGCGTGCCATACACGACCAGTCGGGAATAAGCCCCACACCGCCGATTGTCGGCGTGGGCAGGATCGCCTGACCGCTGGTCTCGTTGTAGAGCGAGACGTTGCCCGAGACGATCGGGAAGTCGAGGGCGCGGCAGGCCTCGCCGATGCCGGCAATGGCCAGCACGAGCTGGCCCATGATCTCGGGGCGCTCGGGGTTGCCGAAATTGAGATTATCCGTCGCGGCCAGCGGCTCGGCGCCGGTCGCGGTGAGGTTGCGCCAGCACTCGGCGACGGCCTGCTTGCCACCCTCGTAGGGATCGGCCTCGCAATAGCGCGGATTGACGTCCGACGAAAAGGCCAAAGCCTTGGTCGGGTGGCCGTCGATACGCACCACGCCGGCATCGCCTCCGGGGATCTGCAGGGAATTGCCCTGAATGAGCGTGTCGTATTGCTCCCATACCCAGCGTCGTGAGGCGAGATCGGGCGAGCCCACGAGCCTGAGGAGCGCGTCGGCAATGTCCGTGTCCGGGATCGACGCCCGATCGAGCGGCGCGGCGGCGGCCGGCTCCACCCAGGGGCGGTCATATTCGGGCGCTTCGTCGCCTAGCTCCTTGATGGGCAGATTCGCGACCTCGTCGCCCTGATGCAGAATGCGGAAGCGCAGATCGTCGGTGGTGCGGCCGACGATGGCGAAATCCAGCCCCCATTTGCGGAAGATCGCCTCGGCCTCGGCCTCCTTCTCGGGCCGCAGCACCATGAGCATGCGTTCCTGGCTCTCCGACAGCATCATCTCATAGGCCGACATGCGCTCCTCGCGAACGGGCACGCGGTCGAGATCGAGCTCGATGCCGAGATCGCCCTTGGCGCCCATTTCGACCGCCGAGCAGGTGAGGCCGGCCGCGCCCATGTCCTGAATGGCGATGACGGCGCCCGAGGCCATAAGTTCGAGGCAGGCTTCCAAAAGGCATTTCTCGGTGAAGGGATCGCCAACCTGCACGGTGGGACGCTTTTCTTCGATGGCGTCGTCGAATTCGGCCGAGGCCATGGTCGCGCCGCCGACGCCGTCGCGTCCGGTCTTGGCGCCGAGATAGACGACGGGCAGGCCGACACCCTCGGCCTTCGAGTAGAAGATGGCGTCGGTTTTCGCCAGTCCGGCTGCGAAGGCGTTCACGAGGCAGTTGCCGTTGTAGCGCGCATCGAACTGAACCTCGCCGCCGACGGTCGGTACGCCGAAGGAATTGCCGTAGCCGCCGATGCCGGCGACCACGCCGGCCACTAGATGCCGGGTCTTGGGATGATCCGGCGCGCCGAAGCGCAGCGCGTTCATGGCCGCGACCGGACGCGCGCCCATGGTGAAGACGTCGCGCAATATGCCGCCCACGCCGGTCGCCGCGCCCTGGTAGGGCTCGATGTAGGAGGGGTGGTTGTGGCTCTCCATCTTGAAGACCACGCAGTCGCCCTCGCCGATATCCACCACACCGGCATTCTCGCCCGGCCCCTGGATGACGCGCGGACCGCTCGTCGGCAAGGTGCGCAGCCAGCGCTTCGAGGACTTGTAGGAACAGTGCTCGTTCCACATGGCGGAGAAGATGCCGAGCTCGGTGAAGCTCGGCTCGCGGCCGATCAGGTCGAGGATGCGCTGGTACTCGTCGGGCTTGAGCCCGTGCGCTGCGACGAGGTCGGGCGTGATCTGGATGTCGTTGGAGATGGTCATGGGCGGCCGCGGGCGAGGGAGAACGTCGCTCCTTAGCGCAGCCCGCTCGACGATTGAACCGATTTCGGCCGCTTTCCCGCGTTTCGTTCAGCCGTAGCTGTCGTAGCCGGCCCCACCGCTGTCGAGAAGCCTGCGCAGAACCGAGAAGCCCGTGCGTACATCCTCGCGCAGCCTGACGGAGGAAAAGCCGACGCGAATCCGGTGGTAGATCGAATCGGTGCGGACGGGCTTGTATTCGTCCTCGTCGTCAATCAGCACGCCTTCATTGGCCGCCGCCTGTTTGAAAGTCGCTGACAGCCACGGATCGGGCAGTTTCATCCATAGAAACGGCGCGCGGGGATGGGAGACGAAGTCGAGGCCGGCGAAGATTTCGCGTGCGACTGCCTCACGCGCGGCGACCTCGGCCTTGACCTTGTCCATCATGACATCCGCCTGGCCCGTGAGCACGAGCTGGGCCGACAGTTCGGCCAGCATGAACGGCATGCCGCCCGTCATCATCTTGTGGGCGTTCTGGACACGCACAGCCAGGTTGGCGGGACAGGCAGCCCAACCGCCTCGCACGCCAGCGGCGACCGCCTTGGACAGGCCGCCGACATGGAAGGTGCGCTCCGGCGCGAGCGATGCCAGCGCCGGCGGCTGCTCGTCGAGCATGACGCCGTAAATGGCGTCCTCGACGATCCAGAGATTGTGACGGCGGGCGACCTCGGCCGTGCGCACGCGCCTGTCCTCGGGCATGACAGACAGGGTCGGATTCTGAAGGGAAGGGATCAGGAAGGCGAGCTTCGGATGCTGCTGGGCACAGATGCGGTCGAGGTCGTCGGGATCTGTGCCCTGATCATCATTGCCCACCACCACCGCACGGCGGCCAACGAGCGCGGCGGCGCGGGCGAGCGATGAATAGGTGAGCCGGTCGAAGACGATCCGGTCGCCAGGCTGGGTGACGGCGCCGATGATGGCCATGACGGCGGCGTGGACGCCGAGCGTGGGCACGATGGTCGAAGGCTGCGGCGACCAGTCGCCAACCGCCAGCCAGCGGCGGCCGGCCTCGCGCCAGTGCTCAGGCTTCATGCGCGTGTAGTCAACCACCTCGAAGGGGTTGATGCGGGCGATGCGCTCGGCCAGCGGGCCGATGACCGCCGACTGGCCGATCTCGGGTGCAGCGGTCGAATCCATGCGCAGCCGGTCCGGCGCGGCCTCCGCGACACGCGTGCCGGCATAGGATGGCGAGGGCGTGGCCGTGACGTCGGCCGCATCGCCGTTGCGCACGAAGGTGCCGCGGCCGACCTCGCCGTTCACAAGGCCGCGCTCGCGCACGATCGCATAGGCACGGCCGACCGTGCCGACGGTGACGCCGATGTCGAAAGCGAGATTGCGCTGCGGCGGCAGTTTCGTACCCGGGGCGAGAGCGCCGGTCTCGATGTCGCGTTCGATGCGGTCGGCCAGCCGCACATAGAGCGGGCCATCGCCCTTGCCGATATCCGGGAGCCAATTTGTCATGGAGGCAATTCTTATATTGTGCCGATTGACCGGTCAATGCATACAAAGATCGGGAGGCTAACGCCCGCAGGTGAGAGAGATGGGTACAATTGACACAATGCACGAGTCCGCAAGGGCGGCCACCGGGTTCGGCCGGTCGCTGCTGCGGCTGATCGGCGAACTTGACCTGAGGGTGGAGCGGTACCGGACCCGCCGGACACTGATGGACCTGTCGGACCATCAGCTGCGTGACATCGGGGTCACGCGCGAGGAAGCCTGGCGCGAGGCATCGCGGCCGTTCTGGGGATAGATCCCAGACGGTTTTTCAGGCGGCCGCGGCGCAGCCCTGCTCACCCGAGGACCAGCGGCGCAGGTCGGACGAGATGCGCTCGGCATGTTCGCCCTCCATCAGCGGCCCGAATGCCTGGAGCCGCGCCGGCGTGCCCTCCGCCTGGACGACGAGCAACGGCCGCGCCTCGGGGCTGCGGGCCGGCACCAGCAGGAATCGGGGCCGGCCGCTGAAAGAATTCAGTTCATTGGCGAAGCGATAGGGTCTGAAGGCCTCGTCCTTCGATCCAAACCAGCAGCGATTGGCCGCGATCGCCACCTGCTCCATCATCGAGAGTGCCGCGCTCTTGCCGCCGGTCGGGGCGGGCGGCGGTGTCGTCTGGCAGGCGGCGACCAGCAGGCACGCCAGCGGCGCGAGAAGCCTGTTCAAGCGGCGACCTCGAGTGCCGCCTCGAACAGCGCGCGGCCATCGGTTCCACCATGGGCGGTCTCGATCAGGTTTTCGGGATGCGGCATCATACCCAGCACATTGCCCGCGCCGCCGACGATGCCGGCGATGTCGTTGATCGAGCCGTTGGGATTGGTGCCCTCGGCGTAGCGGAACACGATCCGGCCTTCGCCCTCCAGCCGCGCCAGTGTTTCGGCGTCGGCGAAATAGTTGCCGTCGTGATGGGCGACGGGACAATCGATGATCTGGCCGAGCGCGTAGCGGCGCGTGAAGACCGTGTCGGCGTTGGCGATCTCCAGCTTTACTTTCCGGCAAACGAATTTCAGCGAGGCGTTTCGCATCAGCGCGCCGGGCAGCAGGCCGGCCTCGAGCAGGATCTGGAAACCGTTGCACACCCCCATCACCATGACGCCGGCCGCTGCCTTCTCGGCGACCGCGCGCATGACCGGCATGCGGGCCGCGATCGCGCCGCAGCGCAGATAGTCGCCATAGGAAAAGCCGCCGGGGATGACGATCAGGTCGACGTCGGGGATGTCGGTGTCAGTCTGCCACACGGTGAGGGGCGGACGGCCGGAAATCTGCGTCAGCGCCGCGATCATATCGCGGTCACGGTTGAGGCCGGGGAGGAGGACGACTGCGGATTTCATTCTAACGAAGCTCGACCGCGTAATTCTCGATGACCGTGTTCGCGAGCAGCTTTTCGCACATGGCCTTCAGGTCGGCTTCCGCCTTTGACCGGTCGGCGCTGTCGAGCTCGATATCGAAGACCTTGCCCTGACGAACCGAGCCGACGCCCTCGAAGCCGAGCGTCGTCAGCGCACCCTCGATCGCCTTGCCCTGCGGGTCGAGAACCCCGTTCCTGAGCGTCACGGTCACGCGGGCCTTGATCACGATCTGGTCTCCGGAATGCGAATGGTCAGTGCGGCTTGCCGCGGCCGCGCGAATTGTCCTGCGAGGACACCAGAACGGGACCAGACGGACGGGGCGGTTCGTTCTCGTTCATGATGCCAAGCCGGCGGGCCACTTCCTGGTAGGCCTCGACCAGACCGCCCATGTCGCGGCGGAAGCGGTCCTTGTCGAGCTTGTCCTGGGTCGCGACATCCCAAAGCCGGCACGAATCGGGCGAAATCTCGTCGGCCACGACGATGCGCATCGTCTCGCCCTCGAACAGGCGGCCGCATTCGATCTTGAAGTCGACGAGCTGGATGCCGACGCCCATGAACAGGCCTGACAGGAAGTCGTTGACGCGGATGGCCAGCGCCATGATGTCGTCAATCTCCTGGGGCGACGCCCAGCCGAAGGCGGTGATGTGCTCTTCCGACACCATCGGGTCGTCGAGCTGGTCGGCCTTGTAATAGAATTCGATGATCGAGCGCGGCAGCACCGTGCCTTCATCGATGCCGAGGCGCTTGGCCAGCGAGCCGGCCGCCACGTTGCGCACCACCACCTCCAGCGGGATGATCTCGACCTCCTTGATCAGCTGCTCGCGCATGTTGATGCGGCGGATGAAGTGGGTCGGGATGCCCATCCGGTTGAGATGGTTGAAGATGAATTCGGAGATGCGGTTGTTGAGCACGCCCTTGCCGTCGACGACCTCGTGCTTCTTCTTGTTGAAGGCCGTCGCGTCGTCCTTGAAGAACTGGATCAGCGTACCTGGCTCGGGGCCTTCATAGAGGATCTTGGCCTTGCCCTCGTAGATGCGGCGGCGTCTGTTCATGGAAATGTCTCGGTCCTTCCGGAAACGGATCGGGGACCCGTCATCACGAATCACATCCCGCGCGGCGCGGCGCGCATGCGATCGGAACCGGTCTCTAGCGCAAGACGGTCCCCGCCACAATCGCGTCGCGCAAGCCGTCAACCGGAATCATGTCGCGTCGCGCCTGCCAATTCGGCTTTTGATTTCGCCTGCGCGAAACAATATGGAGGGGGCATGTCCAACGCCATTTCAAGGAAAGCGCCATGGTGAGCATGAAGGATCGCGAGGAGGGGTTCGAAAGGAAGTTCGCCCTGGACGAGGAGCAGCGCTTCAGGGCGCTGGTGCGGCGCAATCGCATGCTAGGCATGTGGGCGGCCGAGAAGCTGGGCAAGAGCGGCGACGAGGCGGACGCCTATGCGAACGAGGTCGTGAAGGCCGATTTCGAGGAAGTCGGCGACGAGGACGTGTTTCGCAAGATCCGCGCCGATTTCGACGCGGCGGGGGTGGCGCAATCCGACCACCAGATCCGGCGCACGATGGAAGAATTGCTGGCAACGGCCGCCGAGCAGGTCAAGAACGGCTGATCGGCATCGCGAAAAGGACGGAGGAGGGGGCATGACACTGGCGCAGCGCATGGCAGCCGGCGAGAAGCTGCATACGGCGTGGTCGGGCGTACCCGATGCGCTGACGGTCGAAATGGTGGCGAAACTTGGCTTCGACGCCGTCGTGCTGGACATGCAGCATGGCGCCCACCACGAGGACAGCGTGGTGCGGTGCCTGCCGGCGGTGCTGGCCAGAAACGCGCATGCGATCGTGCGCATTCCCGTCGGCCGGTTCGACATGGCCAGCCGAGCGCTCGATTTCGGCGCGGAGGCCGTCATCGCGCCCATGGTCAACACGATCGAGGACGCGAAGCGGTTCGCCGCGGCGATGAAATATCCGCCGATCGGTGAGCGGTCCTGGGGTCCGACCTTCGCCTTCTCGCGCCGCGGCGGCACGGATTTTCCATCCTGGCTGAAGAGCGAGAACGGCCGCACTGCAGCCTTCGCGATGATCGAGACGCGCGAGGCGCTGGCGATCGTGGACGACATCCTCGCCATCGACGGGATCGACGGAGTATTCGTCGGCCCCTCAGACTTCTCGATCGCGTGGACGCGGGGCGAATCGGTGAACGGCACATTGCCCGACATGATGGAAGGGGTGGCTCATATCGCCGCGCGCGCCGGGGCGGCCGGCAAGCTGGCCGCGATCTACGTCGTGGACCCCGCCATGTGCGGAAGGTTCGCCGAAATGGGCTACCGGCTCTACGCCCACGGCGCCGAAGCCCGCTACATGGCCAAGGGGGCGGACCAGATCCTCGCGGCGGCGAAGGCTTCGCTCGGATGAGGACGCGGCTCAGTTGATGACCGGCGCGGACAGTCTCGACAGGAAGCGCGCGAATACCATCGAGCCTTCCGGCCAGGGGCCGTGGCCCGATTCGGCATTGATATGCCCGGCGTTGCCGGCGTCGACGAGCAGCGAACCCCATGCGCCGGCGATATCCTCGGCGACCTCGAAGGCGCAGAAGGGATCATTGCGGCTTGCGATCACGACCGAGGGAAACGGCAGCGGCTCGCGCGGATAGGGGCCGAAGGTCATCAGATGCTTCGGCCGGATCGTGGGGTTGGCGACATCGGGCGGCGCCACGAAAAACGCGCCCGCAATCGGTCGTTGAAAATCCCTCATGGCATGGACAATGCTGGGAATGCCCAGCGAATGGGCGACCAGAACGACGGGCCGCTCGGCCGCATTGACCTCCTCGGCCACGCGCCGCGTCCAGTCCTCGCGCACCGGCTTGGACCATTCGGCCTGTTCGACACGGCGAGCGGTGGACAGGTTCTCCTGCCAGCGCGTCTGCCAGTGTTCAGGCCCGGAATTGGTATAGCCGGGCACGATCAGGATTTCCGACTCGCGGACCTTCATGCGCCGTTCCCTCGCGAAGGCCGCGATGTAGCGAGGCGGTCCCGCGGCTTCAACCATGCAGGAACTGTGAACGCCGTGTCACAAGAACCACGCCTTGTGTGAACGATAAATCGGACCGACATTGTGCGACGAAAAAGGATGCCGTCGCCTGCCCGGTATAGGATTGGCGCCGGCGGGGCGCCTGTGTTGGCGCCAAGAACTGGAGAATTGCCATGACCGCCTATCCCTTCGCGGCGGATGCGCCCGTTCACGTGGCCAAGGTCGGGCTCAAGGCCCGCGACGCCGACATGCTGGTCGATTACTACAAGAATATCCTCGGACTGGCCGAACTGAAGCGTTCGGCCGACCGGATCGTGCTCGGGGTGGCGGGCGACGGGCTGGGACTTCTGGATATCGAGCGCGCGCCATCCCTGAAGCCGGACGATCCGCGCGAGGCAGGGCTTTTCCACACCGCCTTCCTGCTGCCGACGCGGGCGGACCTGGCCCGCTGGGTCAAGAGGGCCATTGACGAGCGGATCACGCTGGACGGCGCGTCGGACCATCTCGTCAGCGAAGCGCTCTACCTGTCGGACCCGGAAGGCAACGGGATCGAGATCTATGCCGACCGGCCAAAGGATGCATGGCGCCGGGAGGGGTCGCAGATCGCGATGGCGACCGAGCGGCTCGATATCGACGGTCTGCTCGCCGAGCCGGGCGCCCTGGAGCGCGACTGGAGCGGGGCGCCCGTCGGCACGATCGTCGGCCATGTGCATCTGCGCGTCGGCGATCCGCGCGAGGCGGAAGCCTGGTGGCAGGGCGAGATGGGCTTCGATACGATGGCGAAATACGGGTCCCAGGCCGTGTTCCTGTCAACCGGTGGCTATCACCACCATATCGGCGCGAATTCGTGGCGCAGCGCCGGCGCAGGCAAGCGCGACACCGAACGTGCGGGGCTCTCCTTCGTGGAACTGACTGCTCACGATGGCAAGGCCAAGACGATCACCGATCCGTGGGGCACGGAAATCAGGGTGGAAGCTAAGGGCTGACGGCTATTTGCGGCCGTTGCCGGCAAGGGCGGCGGTCACGCCCAAGCCGACGAAAAGCGTTCCGCTGACATAGCGTTCGACCGTTAGATAGATCCGGCTGCGTCTGAGCCAGTTACCGGCAGTACCGGCGACGAGCGCGTAGCAACCATCCGTGACGATGCCGATGAGCGTGAAGACAAGGCCGAGGACGGCGATCTGCATCGCTGTATGGCCGCGTCCGACCTCCACGAATTGCGGCAGGAAGGCGAGAAAGAACAGGGCCGTTTTCGGGTTGAGCAGATTAACGACAAAGCCGTCCCGCAGGAGACGGCCGAAGTCAGACCGTGGTGACACGACAACGCTCGGGTCTGGTTCCCTCGGTCGCGTGAAGAGCTTCCGCAGACCAAGCCAAATCAGATAGGCCGCGCCGGCATATTTCACCACGCTGAAGGCCATGCGGAGGAGGCGAGTACCGCCGACAGACCGAACGCTGCCGCGGCGACATGCGCCAATGTGGCAAGATGAATGCCTATGATGGACACAAGGCCGGCGGTGCGCCCCTGTTCGATCGAGCGGGCGAAGATGTAGAGCACGGCAGGGCCGGGTACGAGCAGCAATACACGAGCAGCGGCCACGAACAGGCCCATATTCGCCGCGCCGGGAGTAACGATTTCCATCTTCGTGCCTCGCTTCGTCGGCGGGCATCAATCCCGACTTCGAGAGAAGCGTCAATCGGGCCGATGATCAGCTTTGCCCGAACACGCGCTCGAAGATCGTATCGACGTGCCTGGTGTGGTAGCCGAGGTCGAACTTCTCCCTGATCTCCGCTTCCGGAAGGGCCGCGCGCACCTCCTTGTCAGCAAGCAATTCCTCAAGGAAATCAGCACCTTGTTCCCAGACCTTCATGGCGTTGCGCTGGACCAGCCGGTAGGCGTCCTCGCGGCTGACACCGGCCTGGGTGAGCGCGAGAAGGACGCGCTGGGAATGGACCAGGCCCCGGAAGCGATCGAGGTTTCTTTGCATGTTGTCGGGATAGACGACCAGCTTCTCGATCACGCCGGTCAGGCGCGCGAGCGCGAAGTCGAGCGTGACGGTGGCGTCTGGCCCGATCATGCGCTCCACCGACGAATGCGAAATGTCGCGCTCGTGCCAGAGCGCGACGTTCTCCAGCGCCGGCGTGACCATGCCGCGCACGAGGCGGGCCAGCCCGGTCAGATTCTCTGTCAGGACGGGGTTGCGCTTGTGCGGCATGGCCGACGAGCCCTTCTGGCCCGGCGAGAAATATTCCTCGGCCTCCAAGACCTCGGTGCGCTGCAAGTGGCGGATCTCGGTCGCCAGCCGTTCGACCGAGGAGGCGATGACACCCAGCGTGGCGAAGTACATGGCGTGGCGATCGCGCGGAATGACCTGGGTCGAGACAGGCTCGACAGCGAGGCCAAGCTTTTCGGCGACATGGGCTTCGACGCGGGGATCTATGTTGGCGAAGGTGCCGACGGCGCCGGAAATGGCGCAGGTGGCGATCTCGGCACGGGCATTCTCGAGCCGGTGGCGGCAGCGGGCGAATTCGGCATAGGCCTGCGCGAGTTTGACGCCGAAGGTGGTCGGTTCGGCATGAATGCCGTGGCTGCGGCCGATCGTGACCGTGTCCCTGTGCTCATGGGCCCGTTTCTTCAGGGCCGCGAGCAGGGCGTCGAGATCGGCGAGCAGGATATCGGAAGCACGCGCGAGCTGCACCGACAGGGTCGTGTCGAGCACGTCCGAAGAGGTCATGCCCTGATGGACGAAGCGGGCGTCGGGGCCGACGATCTCGGCCAGATGGGTGAGGAAGGCGATGACGTCATGTTTCGTCTCGCGCTCGATCTCGTCGATGCGCGCCACGTCGAATTCGGCCGCGCCACCTTTCTCCCAGATGGTGCGGGCGGCCTCGGCCGGAATGACGCCGAGTTCGGCAAGCGCGTCGCACGCATGCGCCTCGATCTCGAACCAGATGCGAAACTTCGTCTCGGGCGACCAGATCGCGACCATTTCGGGACGCGAGTAGCGCGGGATCATCGGCAGGCTCCTGTCGGGGACGAATGGCGCCTCCTAGCCCATTTGACGGTTGGATTGAAACAGTTCTGTTCGCGCGGCGGCCGTTCGCCGCCTCAGCGCGTCGTTCGAGCCAGGAGAAACGATGCGGCGAACAGGCCCGCAAAGCCGACGGGCATGTACATGGGCAGGCCCAGAACGAGGAACTGATAGACTGCGCCCCCGACTGTGAAGGCGAACTGGAATGCCCATTCGGTAGTAAAGACGGTCGCGTGCCAGTCCGCATAGTAGTCGCGATACCACAAAGCATAGAAGCCGCTGGTCACGCCGATCGTGGTCGTGGCAAGCACGAGGAAGGCCAGCGCATAGGCCGCTCCTGGCGGCAAGGACCGGGCGGTGAGTCGGATGGCGATCGCCGCGAGTGGCCAGGCGATGGCGGAGCCAACGGCGAACAGGAACGCGACCTGCATGAAGGCCTGCGGCAGTGTCCAGCCAAGCCGCCAAACACTGAGCAGCGAAGACGCAGCCGTCAGACCCGCCCAGCCGAGCGTACCAAGCAGTAGCTCAGGCCAGGGCGGCACGGCCCGATAGAGCCTGATGCGCCACAGCGTCCCGCGCCGCCGGCCGGTGCGTACGGCTCTCCTGGTCAAAGGCGTCCCGTCACCGCGATATAGCGAAAGTCCGGACCCTCGAAGCCGAAGCGCCGTATCGCGATCAGCACCGCGAAGACGGGATTGCCCGTTCGAGGATGAAAGGTCTGAAGGCCGACAAGCCGATAGCCGTTCGGGCAGCCTCGGCTGGCCGGCACCGATTCGTCCTCGTGGACAAGGCCGGTCGTTCCGCCGTCCGAGGCATCGACGCGCAGGAGGCGGAAGCCAGCGGACTCACCCATTGCCTCGCAATGTCCGGTCGGGGCGAAGGGAATTTCCTCGAGCCTGAATTCGACGGGGCGATCGACGGGCGGGAAGATGGGCCTGGGATTGGCGACCAGCCGAAAGGGATCGGCGTTGAGTTCCGTCACTGGGCTGAAGGCGGCCATGAAGCCCTTGTTGTCAGCCAGTGTCTCGTCGGCGATCACGCGCTGCGAGCGCCGGCGCGCCTCCGCGCGAGCGTCCGAAAGGGCGGCCTGCTCGTCCTCGATGCGCACGCGCACCGGCGTGCCGGACACGAAAGAGTCGGCGGCAGTGTCGATGTAGTAGCGGTTGGCATATGGAAAGCCCGACCCGTCCTGAATGCCGTACTCCTCGAAGGCGAAGAGCGAGCCATCCTGGCTGAAGCCCAGGATTTCCAGCGTGGCGACGTCGCCGGCGCGGGCGGGCAACGCGATCGCGATGCCAAGCAAAAAGGCGGCGGCAAACCTCAAGGGCGCTGTCTTCATCGTTTGGTCTCCGTGCCCGGTTCTTCCGGGTGCCGCGTCAGCCATGCCGCGCCGACCAGGCGGGGAAGGGGTCGCCTTCTGCCGGGCTCGCCGCATGGACGCCGCGAGCGATCGCGCGCGCCGTCGTGGCGGCCGAAGCGGCGCAGATGTCGAGGAATTCGTTCTGGTCCGGCCGGCGTCCGGCGCCGGTCGCGAGCGCGAAGATCAGATCGCCATCGGCTGGTGTATGGGCCGGCCAGATGGCGCGCGCGAAGCCGTCATGGGCCGAGATCGCCAGCCGCTTGGCCTCGGCTTTCGTCAGTTCGGCATCGGTCGCGACGACCGCGACCGTTGTGTTGGCGTAGGCGAGCGCGTCGCGGAACTTGAAGCGGATATCGCGCGCGTCGGCTGGCAGAGGCGAGGGCAGGCCGAGCCCGCCGAATTCGTCGCCGAGTTCGAACGGAGCAGCCCAGAAATGGCGGGAGGTCCCGATCGTGGCAGAACCGGTTGGGTTGACGACGACCAGCGCGCCGAGCGTGAAACCCGTGTCGAGGACGGCGGAGGCCGATCCAAGGCCACCCTTGAGCCCGGCCGTGGTCGCCCCGATGCCCGCGCCCGCGGTGCCGATCTCGAATTCGGCCGCAGCCGCCAGGGCGGCCTCGTAGCCGAGTTCGCGATAGGGAGGATAGCGCCCCCAGCCCTTGTCGCCGCCATTGAGCAGATCGAAGACGATGGCCGCCGGCACGATCGGGACGCGGTGTTCGCGAATGGCATAGCCAATGCCCTTTTCGCGCAACGCAGCCTGCACGCCGGATGCCGAATCCAGCCCGAAGGCCGAGCCGCCCGACAGCGCCACCGCATTGACCGTCTCGACGGCGTTGTGCGGCGCCAGAAGGTCGGTTTCGCGCGTGCCGGGCGCGCCTCCAAGCACCTGAACCGCGGCGGTCGCGCCCGGCTCGCACAGGACGACCGTCACGCCTGATTTCAGCCGATGGTCGCCGGCATTGCCGACTTTCAGCCCGGCCACGTCGGTGAGCAGGTTGCGGCGACCTCTCACGAAGCCGGTCATGACTCCACCGGCACGAACCGCGTGCCGTCCCACCGGAACAGCTCGTAGGGATTGCCGCCGAGATCGCCATTGGCATCGAACTTGACCGGGCCGGCGATCGTGTCGAAGCGCATGTCGCGAAGCGCGCGCAGGATAGCCTCCGGATCGTCGTCCCGTGTTGCTGCAAGCGCGATCTGGGCGGCGGCGAAGGCCGGCACGACATAACCTTCCGGAACAAGCTCGGCCGCACGGAAGCGCTCAAGGTCGGCCTGATCGAGCCTGCGATCCCAGTCCGGCAATCCGACCATCAGGACGCCGGCGGGCAGCGGCTCGTTACCGGGCGCGCGCAGGGCCTCTCCGCCGGCGACCGTGAGCGAATAGTCGAGTTCCCGCGCGTCACGGGCGATGATGGCGACGTCGTCGCGGTCTCCGCCGACGAAGACATGAGTCGCACCGGCCCGCCTCAACCGGCCCACCAGCGCGATCTGGTTATCGAGCTGCGGCCGGTATGTGTCGACGAAGACCGGTTCGATGCCGCTCTGCTCGGCCGCGAAACGGACGGCTTCCGCCAGTTCGCGCCCGTAGATCGTGCCGTCGTCAACGATGGCGAAGAGTTCCTCGCGCCAGCGCGATGCGACGATACGGGCGGCGGCGGCCGCTTCGTGCCCGGTGCGCGGCGCGTTGCGGAAGAACAGATAGCCGGTCTTGTCCTGATTCCGTGTCAGGCTGTCGGTGCGCACGCCCGGCGACAGGACGGGAATATTGGCCTCGGTCAGGATCGGAAGCGCGGCCTCGGCGGCTTCCGTGCACAGGAAACCGATGACGATGGCCACGTTCTTTTCCACGAATTGATTCGCGGCGCGCTCGCCGCCTTCGGCCTCGCAGCCGTCGTCGGCCAGATAGGCGGTCGCGCTCGACAAGCTGCTGAGGCCAAGCCACGCGCCGTCGCGCAATTGTTCGCCGAGGGGGGCGACAGGACCCGAAAGCGGCGCCGCTATGCCGTAACTCGGCTGCTGGGCGCTCGCCGGCCAGGCCACTACCGCTGACAGGAGCGCAGCGCGGACGGCGTTACGCGTCATCAGCACCATGCCCTCCGCCGCAGTTCCCGGAACATCCCGCATCCATGCGATTACTGGTAATGGCTAGCCCATGGCGAGGCAACAGGGCCGGCTTGTTGCGCAATGGTTGCGGCATATATACGCAATGCGTTCAAGGCGGGATCAGGATTTGCTTCAGACACCCACGATACAGCCGCAGGCCTATCGCGACGCGATGGCGCAATTCGCCGGCGCGGTCCATGTCGTTACCACGGACGGGCCGGCCGGACGGCGCGGCGCCACCGTGATCGCCGCCTGCTCGGTCTCCGACGAGCCGCCGACGGTCCTGGTGTGCCTGTCGCGCAAAAGCCCCGGCAACGACGTCTTCGTCGACAATGGATGTTTCGCGCTCAATACGCTGGGCGCGCACCATGAGGAGCTTTCAACCGCGTTTTCCGGCGTGAGCGGGCTCGACCAGGAGACGCGGTTCGGCTTCGGCGCCTGGGGTGCGCTCGCCACCGGCGCGCCGGTGCTTTCGGATGCCATCGTGGTGTTCGACTGCCAACTCGTCGAACCCAAGGATGTGGCCACGCACCGTGTGCTTTTTGGCAGGGTGACGGGGCTGCGCATCGGCGATAGCGTCACGCCGCTCATTTATCATCGTCGCGGCTACCGTCATCTCTAGCCGGCGGGATCGCCGCCCATCGGAGAATTCATGTCCGAAACCACACAGCGACCGCTTCCGACCACGATCGACGAGACCCTGTCGATGCTGGAGGCGCAGGACTATGTGGCGGACCGGTCGCTTGCCACGGTGCTGTTCCTGTCGCTCAAGATGCGAAGGCCGCTTTTCCTAGAAGGCGAGGCGGGCGTGGGAAAGACCGAGATCGCCAAGGTCATCGCCGCGGCGCTCGGGCGCCGGCTGATCAGGCTGCAATGCTACGAGGGCCTTGACGTGTCATCGGCGGTTTACGAGTGGAACTACGCCGCGCAGATGATCGAGATCCGGATGGAGGAAGCCGCGGGCGCCGTGGACCGCCCGGCGATGGAGCGCAACGTCTTCTCCGAGAAGTACCTGATCCGGCGTCCGGTGCTGGAGGCGCTGACCGGGGACGACGGTGCCGCGCCCGTGTTCCTGATCGACGAGCTCGATCGTACCGACGAGGCGTTCGAGGCCTTTCTGCTCGAGATACTGTCGGATTATCAGGTGACGGTACCTGAACTCGGCACGATCAAGGCGACCGAGCCGCCGATCGTCATCATCACGACCAATCGAACGCGCGAAATTCACGACGCGCTCAAGCGGCGCTGCCTTTACCACTGGGTCGACTATCCGGACGCCGAGCGCGAACTCGAGATCGTTCACCGCAAGGTGCCGGATGCCAATGCAAGGCTTTCGGCGGAGGTGGTCGGCTTCATCCAGAGGCTGCGCCAGATCGACCTGTTCAAGGCGCCGGGCGTGGCGGAGACGATCGACTGGGCCGGCGCGCTGACCGAACTGGACAAGGTGGCTCTCGATCCCGAGACGGTCTCCGACACGCTCGGCGTGCTGCTGAAATATCAGGACGACATAGCCCGCATCGGCCAAGGCGAGGGGCGCAGGATCCTGAGCGAGGTCAAGGCGGAACTGGCCGCGGCGGAGTAGGGCATGGCCAGAACCGTCCCCACAATGGCCAGCGAGCGGCGCGAAGCGACGGCGGAAGGCCGGATCGCCGACAACATCGTCTATTTCGCGCGGGCGCTGCGCAAAGCCGGTATGCGGGTCGGGCCGGCTGCGGTCCGCGACGCGATCGAGGCGGTGCTGGCGGCAGGGATCGGCAGCCGCGAGGATTTCTACTGGACGCTGCATGCCGTGCTGGTGAACCGCCGCGAGGACCACCAGACCTTCGATGAAGCGTTCCGGCTGTTCTGGCGCTCGCGCGAACTGATCGAGAAGATGATCGCAATGTTCTCGCCGGTCGCGCCCGACATGCGCGAGCGCGAAAAGCCGCGTCCGGCCGAGAACCGCGTCAACCAGGCGATGTTCGAGGGCCATTCCGACAGCCAGCCGGTGCGGGAGGCGCCGGAGATCGAGGTCGACGCCAGGTTCACCGTGTCCGGCGACGAGGTGCTGCGCGAGAAGGACTTCGCGCAGATGACGGCGGTCGAGCTGGCCGCGGCGCGCCAGGCGATCGCCTCGCTCGTGCTGCCCTTCGACCGGGTGAACACCCGCCGGTACCGGCCCGATCCGCGCGGAAGGCGGGTCGATCCGCGCTCGATGATGCGGCACTCGCTGCGCACGGGCGGCGATCTCGTGCTGCCGCGATTTCGCTCGCCGCGCGAAATCCATCCGCCGCTCGTGGTTCTGGCCGACATTTCAGGGTCGATGAGCCAATACAGCCGCATCTTCCTGCATTTCCTGCACGCGCTGATGGAAAAGCGGCGGCGCGTCCACGGCTTCGTGTTCGGGACCCGGCTGACGAACCTCACACGCCAGCTCCGCAACAAGGACCCGGACGTCGCGCTGGCCGAATGCTCGGCGGCGGTGAAGGACTGGTCGGGCGGGACGCGGATCGGTGACGCGCTGGCCGAGTTCAACCGGCTGTGGTCACGCCGGGTGCTGGGGCAGGGAGCGGTCGTCCTTCTGATCACCGACGGGCTCGAACGCGACAGGGTCGAGGGGCTGACGGCGGAAATGGAACGCCTTCACAAATCGTGCCGGCGGCTGGTCTGGCTCAATCCGCTGCTGCGTTTCGACGGGTTCGAGGCGCGCGCGCGGGGCGTGCGGGCCATGCTGCCGCATGTCGACGAATTCCGGCCGGTGCACAATCTGGAGGCGCTGTCGGACCTGTGCCGGTCGCTCGGCGGCGATTCCAGCCCGCACACGGACCCGCGGACCTATCTGGAAGCATTGCGGCCGGCGGCCTGAGAAGGAGCGAAGCAGATGAGCGAAGCCACCACCGACGACAGCCGCGATCCGCTGACGATCGCGCAGCAATGGCGGACCCAGGGCCGGGAGGTAGCGCTGGCCACAGTGGTGGAGACATGGGGATCGGCGCCGCGTCCGGTCGGCAGCCATCTCGTGATCGACGGAGAAGGCAATTTCCATGGATCGGTGTCGGGCGGCTGCGTGGAAGGCGCGGTCGTGGCCGAGGCCGTCGACATCATCGGGTCGGGCCGGCCGCGCCTGCTCGAATTCGGCGTCGCGGACGAGACCGCCTGGCAGGTCGGCCTGTCTTGCGGGGGGCGCATCAAGGTCTATGTCGAAAGGCTGAACTGAGCGCCATGGAACTCGCCACGCTGCAGGCCCTCAATGACGAGCGCAAGGCAAGGCGCGCTGTCGTGCTGGTCAAATCGCTGGACGACGGCGCCGAACGGCTCGTGCGCGAAGGCGACGCGGTGGAGGGCGCGCTGGGCGAGCGGATCGCCGAAGCCTTTCGCTCGGGCCAGTCGCGCGTCGTGGAGGCCGGCGGCGCGGAGCATTTCCTGAACGTCCATCTGCCGCCCGCGCGCATCGTGGCGATCGGCGCGGTGCACATTACCCAGGCGCTGGCTCCCATGGCCGCCGTTGCCGGCTACGATTTCGAGATCATCGACCCGCGCACGGCCTTCGCGACGCCCGAACGCTTTCCCGATGTGAGGCTGCACGCCGAATGGCCTGAGGACGTGCTGGCCCGGCAGCCGTTCGACCCCTACACGGCTGTCGCGGCCGTTACCCACGATCCGAAGATCGACGATTTCGCGCTGAAGGCTGCGCTTGAGGCGGGATGCTTCTATGTCGGCGCGCTGGGCAGCCGCAAGACGCACGCCAAGCGTGTCGAGCGCCTGACGGAACTCGGATTGCCGCCCGAGCGGATCGAGCGCATTCAGGCGCCGATCGGGCTGGCGATCGGCGCGGCAAGCCCGGGCGAGATCGCGGTGGCGGTTCTGGCCCAGATCATCGCCGCCTTCCGAAGCCGGGAAACGGCCGGCAAGGGGCGGTCGTCTTGAGGTTCGGCCGTATAGGGCTCGACGAGGCGGAGGGCGCGGTGCTCGCCCATTCGCTGGTGGCGGGCGCGCTTCGGCTGAAGAAGAGCCGACGCCTGAGCGCCGACGACATTTCGGCACTCAGGAAGGCCGGTATCGAGACAGTCGTGGCGGCGCGACTGGACGAAGGCGATCTGGACGAGGACGAGGCGGCGACGCGCCTGGCCTCGGCCTTCGACGTGGACGCCATCGAGGCGAAGCCGGCGGCAACCGGACGCGTCAATCTCCATGCGACGCGGGCCGGTCTGTTTTCGGTCGACAAGGCGATGGTGGATGCCGTGAACCGGGTCGATCCGGCGATCACGCTGGCCACGCTCGCCGATCTCGTACCGGTCGAGGCCGGCCGCATGGTCGCGACCGTCAAGATCATACCCTATGCCGTGGCTGGCGATGTCGTCGGACGGGCCATCGACCTGGCCGCGCGGGGGCGCATATTCGCCGTCCATGGCTGGCGGCCGGCGCGCGTGGGCCTGATCCAGACGCGGCTGACGGCGACCAAGGCCTCGGTGCTGGACAAGACCAGCCGCACAACCGAGGCGAGACTGGCGCGATCGGGCTCCTCGATCGCGGTCGAGGAGCGGACGGATCACGAGACGGCGGCGGTGGCGGACGCGATCGGGCGCGTGAGAGGCGAGGTCGATCTCATCGTCATTTTCGGAGCCTCGGCGATGTCCGACGTCGACGACGTGGTGCCCGCTGCGATCCGCTCGGCCGGCGGAACGGTCGAGCGCGCGGGGATGCCCGTGGACCCGGGCAACCTGATCGCGCTCGGCTCGGTGGCCGGAAGGCCCGTCATCGGCGCGCCGGGATGCGCCCGCAGTCCCAAGGAGAATGGATTCGACTGGGTGCTCGACCGTGTCCTGACCGGCATGAAGGTGACGGCCGACGACATCGCCGGCATGGGCGTCGGCGGACTTCTGATGGAGATCGAGACAAGGCCGCAGCCGCGCGAACCGGGGCCGGGCGCGAATACGGTCCACGCGGTCGTGCTGGCGGCGGGGCGATCGAGCCGCATGGGCGGGCCGAACAAGCTTCTGGCGCGCTTCGGTAGCGTGCCGCTGGTGCGGCGCACGGTCGAGCGCGTGGTTGCCAGCCGCGTGACAGGTGTGACGGTCGTGACGGGTCACCAGGCCGACGAGGTCGGCAAGGCGCTTTCGGGCGCGCGGGCGAAGACAGTTTTCAACCCGCGCTTCGCCGAGGGGCTGGCGGGATCGCTCAAGGCGGGGCTGTCGACTGTGCCGGAGACGGCGGGCGGGCTGCTGGTCGTGCTGGCCGACATGCCGCGGGTGGAGACGGGGCATCTCGACCGCATGATCGCGGCGTTCGAGAAGATGGGCGGGCGCGCTGCCGTGCGCGCCACGCATGCCGGCAAGCGGGGCAATCCGGTGATCCTGCCGCGAAGCCTGTTTTCGAAACTGCACAGCCTGGAAGGCGACGCGGGGGCGCGGCACCTGCTGGAGGGCGGCGAGGTCGAGATCGTCGACGTCGAGATCGGCGAGGGCGCGAGCATCGATGTCGACACGCCGGAGGCGCTGGCAAGGGCGGGGGGCGAGATGCCGGGATGATGGCGCAGTCCGCACGGCAGGTCGCCGGCTGTGACCGGGCAGGGGCGACGCGGCATGGACTTCGTGCCGTGCGTCGAATTGCGGCCGCCGCCCTTCTTTGCGTCATCGTCCTGCCGGCCTCGGCGGAGCCGGTGCTGCCGCCCGTCAAGGACAGGTTGTTTTCCTACGGCAAGGTGCTCGCAAGCGAGGATGGCGGCGCCTACCGGCTGATCGACTATGACGAGATGCGCGACATCAACGGCCGCGACGAGATACCGGAGCGGCGGGTGCGTAGCGACTATGTCTCGCTCGACGTGCGCCGCAGCCAGCAGGATCTCGCGTTGCAGACCGAGGCGGGGCGCGTCACGCATGTTGCGGTCGGCAGGACGGAGAAAGCCAGGGTCATCGTCGTCTTCCTGCACGGGCAGGGCGGAAGCCGCAAACTCGGCGTCGACGATTTCACCTTCGGCGGCAATTTCAACCGGGTCAAGAAACTGCTGGTTGATGGCGGGGGGCTTTATCTGTCTCCGGATTTCAGCAATTTCGGCCCGAAAGGCGCCAGCGAGATCGCGGCCCTTGTCCAGCACTATGCGGCGCGTTCGCCGGGCGCGCCGGTCGTGTTGGCCTGCGGCTCGATGGGCGGGCAACTGTGCTGGCTACTGGCCCGCGCCCGCGAGACGTCGGCCGACATCGACGGCTACATGCTTTTGGGGTCGATGTGGGACGAGGCCTTCCTGTCGAGCCCGGCGTTCAGGGCGCGGCGGCCGGTCTTTTTCGGGCACGGCACGCGCGATACGGTCTTTCCGGTCGAGAGGCAGAAGGCCTTCTTCGAAACGATCCGAAAGGCCGCGCCCGGCTATCCGGCGCGCTTTGTTGCCTTCGACGGCGGAACGCACGGCACGCCGATCCGGATGAGCGACTGGCGCGAGACGCTGAACTGGATCTTTTCGATCGAGTGACAGGGATGGAGCGATGACAGGCCATATCGACCCGACGCGCGAGGCGTTCGGCCAATTCCGCGGCATGGACAGCGATGGTCCGATCCACATGCTCAACCTCGTTCGCCTGCGCGACGTGGCCGCCTACGAGGACGGGCGCGAAGGCGTGTCGGGCCGCGAAGCCTACAAGGCCTATGGCCGCGAGAGCGGCCCGATCTTCAGCCGGGTCGGCGGGCGTATCGCCTGGAGCGGCAATTTCCGCATGATGCTGATCGGGCCGACCGACGAGCGATGGGACCTATGCTTCATCGCGGAGTATCCGTCCCGCGACGCTTTCGTGGAGATGATCAAGGACCCGGAGTACCAGAAGGCGGTCAAGCACCGCCAGGCGGCGGTTCTTGATTCGCGGCTGATCCGCCTCGACCCGAAACCTGTCGGCAAGGGCTTCGGATGAAAGCGGTCAGCGCGCCATCTGGCGGGCGATGCGCGGGAAATCAGCGGGCTTGATGCCGATATCGGCCAGATCCGCCTTGCTCATCGCTTCGAGCGTGGCGAGCGCCACACGGTAGCGCTGGTGCTCGCGGGGCGTGGGTCGCGAGAAGAATTCGGTCAGGAAGCTCATGGGCGTCTCTCCTGTTTGATCCTCCCGATGGCCTCATAGATAGGTGAAGTGTCAGAAATGTTGCACCGCAACAAAAAGCATAGGTGCCATGCAGGCGGCGCCGATGCGGACGATTTGACGGATGGATGGAACGCCGGCTTAACGAGAGGCGTCATACCATTCGTCCACGCCCGGCAGGGGCGGGAGAACCGACTCACGTGAACGTCCAGCGATCCGCATTCGCCAATCTGGTTGACGCGCTGATGGAAGAGCACTCCTCGCGCGAGAAAGCCGGCGCGGCCAGGATGTCGGCCAATTTGACAGGTCTGGATGGGATCGCCAGTTCGACAGCCATGCCCGAGGGGCAGGTGGCGGCGGAATATCTCCTCTCGGCGGTGCGCGACGAAGTCGAAAGGGACATCGTCGAGACGCTGTCCCGTGTCGAGATCGCAAGGCCGCCGTCGCTCGATCCCGGCGATATCGCGCGCGAACTCGGACTCGACCAGCCGAGATCGGGACCGCGCGACTATGACCGGCTGCGGCGCGAATTCGCGTTCGCGAACCATCCTGATCGTGTGGGGGAGTCCATGCGCGAGCATGCGAAAATCCGCATGCAGATCGCAAACAGGCTCATCGACGAGGCAAAGGGCGGCGCGGTCAGGTAGGGTTGGCTTCGATATAGGCCCAGGCGGCCTGTTCTTCATCGGGCTCGAACCGCTTCAGCTTTACCGACGAGAACGCGGAGACGAGGGTACTCGCCGCCGACACCCACTCGGGGGCTCCGACCATCGCGGCGCGATTGACATGCTTGCCGGCGTGATCGCTCAGCCCGGCGGCGGTGTCGGACATGATCGCGTCGCGGTCTATGCCCTCGTGATCGACGAATTTCAGCAGAAGATCAATGCGATCATAGACGGCATAGGCTCCCTCCAGCAGGCCGTAGAGGTTCTCGATATCGGCCGCCGACAGGTAGCCCGCCAGTTCAAAGGCGAAGACGTTTTCGCGGTCGGTTTCAATGCGCCTGACCGCCGGCAGGCGTTCCAACATCGTCGACATGTCGATTTCCGGACTGGACCAGTTGATTCCCGGCCAACAACGCGGCAGCGACCGTGACTGTTCCGGGCGCCGTGCGTTATAGGGGCGTGAACGCGGAAGCCGACCCATGCCAGCCAAGCTCTCGGTCAATCTCAACGCCATCGCGATGCTGCGCAATCGCCGCGACCTGCCGTGGCCGAGCGTCACCGGGCTGGGCCGGATCGCGCTCGCCGCCGGCGCGCACGGGTTGACCGTGCATCCCCGGCCCGACCAGCGCCACATCCGGTTCACCGACCTGCCGGAAATCCGCGCCCTGATCGATGACGAATTCCCAAATGTCGAATTCAATATCGAGGGCTATCCGACCGGGGATTTCCTGGCGCTGGTCGAGGCGTCCGAGCCGGAGCAGGTGACGCTGGTGCCCGACGACCCGGAGCAACCCACGTCGGATCACGGTTGGGACTTCGTGGCCAATCGCGACATGCTCAAGGCCATCGTGGTACGGCTGAAAAAGACCGGGGCGCGGATTTCGCTGTTTTGCGATCCGGACGCGAGCCAGGAACAGATCGCAGCGGCAAGCGCGACCGGGGCTGACCGCATCGAACTCTATACCGGCCCCTATGGCGGGTCTTACGATTCGCCCGAGAATGCGGAGATCGAACTGGCAAAGCTGCGCGCGACGGCTGATCTGGCGACCGCAGCCGGGCTCGGGATCAATGCCGGCCACGATCTCACAGTCGCCAATCTGCCGGCGCTCGCCGGGCGCATCCCGCAGCTTGCCGAGGTCTCGATCGGCCATGGGCTGACGGCCGACGCGCTGGAGCATGGCATGGCGGGAACCGTGCGACGGTTTCTGAAGGCGCTAGGGGATTAAGTGACAACCATGCGCCCCAGCCCCCGCGAGCGCCTGCGGAAGGGCGCATTGGCGTCAAGAATCTAAGTCTCGATCCCCGGGGATGGAAATCTCCGGGGGGAGCTAACCCACCAGCGCTGCCCTGCGCGTCTCGAAGAATGTCTCGATCGGCGCCGGGGCGCGGCCGGAAAGCTTTTTGCCAACCAAGGATGTGTGGCGGCGTTTCCCCCAACACAGGCCGCTTGGTGGGTCGCAGCTTTATGAAGTGGCTTGCGGTGAAGGTCTACATGCGGCATAGGACCGAACCGTAACGTACGGTACGGTTCGTGCCGCTAAAGCCAATTGCAGCAGAAAGAGCGACGGAGCAGGGTTTGCAGGCACCTCAGGAAAGCCCGACCGTGGAAGAGCCAACGGCGCGCCAGCGCGAGGTGCTCGACGCCGTGCTCGACCTGCTGGCCGAAGGCGGGGATGCGCTCACCATGGCGGCCGTGGCGAGCAGGGCCTCCTGCTCGAAGGAGACGCTCTACAAGTGGTTCGGCGATCGTGACGGCCTGTTGACCGCGACCGTGCAGTGGCAGGCCTCGCGGGTCGGCGCGGGCCTGTTCGACCTTTCCAGGCTGGACGCAACCGGCCTCAGGGAAAGCCTTACCCGTTTCGCGGTGAACTGGCTCACCGTCATATCGAGCCGCACGTCGGTCGCGCTGAACCGCGTGGGCGTGTCGCACGCGCTGTCGGGACGCAGCAATCTGGGGCGGATCGTGCTCGACAATGGCCGCTTTTCGATCGGCGAGCGGATGAAGCCGCTGCTCGAGGCCGCCAGAACCACCGGATTGCTGGAATTCGACGATGCCGAGACGGCGTTCCGCACCTTTTTCGGCCTGGTGGGGCGCGACGTGCAGATCCGCCTCCTGCTCGGTGACTCGCTGGCTCTGTCTCCCGGCGAGATCGCCCGTGACGCCGAGCGGGCGGTCGATCAGTTCTTCACTCTCTACCGGCCGCGCGAACGCGCTGCCTGACACGACGCAACGCCAACCAGGGAAGGAAACCCGACATGCGTGTCTATTACGATCGCGACGCCGATCTCAATCTCATCAAGGGCAAGAAGGTCGCCATCATCGGCTACGGATCGCAGGGCAGGGCGCATGCGCTGAACCTGAAGGATTCAGGCGTGAAGGAAATCGCCATCGGCCTGAAGGCCGGTTCTGCCACCGCCAGGAAGGTTGAGGCAGACGGGCTCAAGGTGATGAGCGTGGCGGATGCCGCCAAATGGGCGGACCTGATGATGATGGCCACGCCCGATGAACTGCAGGCTGATATCTACAAAAACGAGATCGCGCCCAACATCCGTGATGGCGCGGCGATCGCCTTCGCGCACGGCCTCAACGTGCATTTCGGCCTGATCGAGCCGAAAGAGACGGTCGACGTGCTGATGATCGCGCCGAAGGGGCCGGGTCACACGGTGCGCAGCGAATATCAGCGCGGCGGCGGCGTGCCCTGCCTTGTTGCGGTCAACCAGGACCCCTCCGGCAATGCGCTCGATCTCGGCCTGTCCTACGCCTGCGGCGTCGGCGGCGGCCGTTCCGGTATCATCGAGACCAATTTCCGCGAGGAATGCGAGACCGACCTGTTCGGCGAGCAGGTGGTGCTGTGCGGTGGTCTCGTCGAGCTGATCCGGGCTGGCTTCGAGACGCTGGTCGAGGCCGGCTACGCGCCCGAAATGGCTTACTTCGAGTGCCTGCACGAGGTGAAGCTGATCGTTGACCTGATCTATGAGGGCGGCATCGCCAATATGAACTACTCGATCTCCAACACCGCCGAGTGGGGCGAGTATGTCTCGGGTCCGCGCATCATCACCGCCGAAACCAAGGCGGAAATGAAGCGCGTGCTCAAGGACATCCAGACCGGCAAGTTCACCAGCGAGTGGATGCAGGAGTACCGGTCGGGCCTGGCGCGCTTCAAGGGCATCCGCCGCATGAACGATGCCCACCAGATCGAGGAGGTCGGCGAGAAGCTGCGCGGCATGATGCCGTGGATCGCCAAGAACAAACTCGTCGACAAGACCAAGAACTAGGAAGTCCGCCTCAATTCCACCCTGCCGGCGATCTGACGCGGGCCTCCTGCGCTTCCGGTGCTCATGTACTTGCAAGTACACTCCGCTCCGGTTCTCGGAGCTACGCGCCATCTCATCCGGCAGGGCGAATTGCCAATTGACTTCCGGAAACCCACGGTTCTTCCGCGCGTCCTCGGGCCAGCCTCGCGAGAGCGCGGTGATGCCATGCGGGCCGCGTGTGACAGCGCGGCCCGTTCGCGCTCCCGACCTCGCTGGTTGTCCCGCAAACTTGCGGGGCGGTGAAGAAGCTCACATACCCAAGGTTGCAGCTGCGGCTAGGTGGAGACGCGGCAAGTCGATCGGGTCAATGCCAGTCAGTGACCTCCCAAGCCGCTCTCTGGGCCGTCCGGATAACGCCCCTCCCGGGCGGCCCTTTTTCCTGCGCGATCATCGCCGCAGGTCAGCCCCCGGGACGTGGAGCCGTTCTATCGGCCCGTTGGACGGTCTTTTCTTGCCTTACAGAGGCTCGTCAAAGGCGACGATGGCGATCTCGCCCTTCATCGCGCCCTGCCAGGCCGACAGATGCGGCTCTTCGTCCGGCGCTCCTTCCGTCTCGCCGATCTGGTCCAGCTCCGCCTCGGCGTAGCCTTCGCTGGCCAGCGCCCCCAGAACCATGCGCACCGCCGTATCGTCGTCGGGCGCGGCGACGAAGACATGGACGCCTTCGGATCGGCCGCCCTTCGTGCGCCAGACCCGGCCGGTGACGATCATGACGGGACGTTCTTCATTGTCGTTCATGATGATTCCCCTTGCGAGTCGATGCAGATAAGCACGGGCGGGGCGTCGCGCCCACCTGCGAGGCGCTCATTATCGGGCGGTCTGCCGGGCATGCGCGAAATATTGTTTCGTCCGACGGGCCGCGACCGTTCCGGGAGCCGGGATTGGACCAATATTCGCGGCAAAGGGTTGACGCACAGCCGCAATGACAGTATCTGGCGCACCGTCTGAGCCGATGTGAGGCTTCTCCATTTCGGCGCGCCGCGCGCCGGAGCATGCCTCAAACAGGGTTCGTTCTACGAACGACGCGACATTTCTGGCGTGCATGAAGCGGTTTCCGCTTCCTCTGCTTTTGTTCGGGCGGAACCGCGATGCGCGGTTTGCAGCCCGAAACGTTTATGAAATCCGCGCGCTGAACGCGCCCGAACGGGCTTGAGACATGGAATGAGAGACACGAGGGTTCAATGCCTACCGTCAACCAATTGATCCGCAAGCCGCGCCTGGCGCCCGTGAAGCGCAACAAGGTTCCGGCCATGCAGCAGAATCCTCAGAAGCGGGGCGTCTGCACCCGCGTCTACACGACGACGCCGAAGAAGCCGAACTCCGCGCTGCGCAAGGTCGCCAAGATCCGCCTGACCAACGGGTTCGAGGTGATCGGCTACATTCCCGGAGAGGGCCACAATCTGCAGGAGCACTCCGTGGTGATGATCCGCGGCGGGCGCGTCAAGGATCTGCCCGGCGTGCGCTATCACATCATCCGCGGCGTGCTCGACACGCAGGGCGTCAAGAACCGCAAGCAGCGCCGCTCGAAATACGGCGCCAAGCGTCCGAAGTGATCTGAGCAGACAAAGGGTCGCTCCGGATCGCATGATGCGGACCGGGACGAAACCCAAACAGGTTTGAGGCTGAGAAGAGCATGTCCCGTCGCCACAGTGCAGAAAAGCGTGAGATCAACCCCGATCCCAAGTTCGGCGATCTCGTCGTCACCAAGTTCATGAATGCCGTGATGATGCACGGCAAGAAGTCGGCCGCCGAATCGATCGTCTATGGCGCGCTCGACCAGATCGAGGAAAAGACCCGCCAGGAGCCGGTCACCGTGTTCCATCAGGCGCTGGACAACGTTTCGCCGCATCTGGAAGTGCGCTCGCGCCGCGTCGGTGGCGCCACCTACCAGGTTCCTGTCGACGTTCGCCCCGAGCGCCGTCAGGCGCTGGCGATCCGCTGGCTGATCTCGGCCGCGCGCAAGCGCAATGAAAAGACCATGATCGATCGCCTGTCGGGCGAACTCATGGACGCGGCCAACAACCGCGGCACCGCAGTCAAGAAGCGCGAAGACACGCACAAGATGGCCGAGGCCAATCGCGCGTTCGCGCACTACCGCTGGTAACGGCGGACGATAGAGAGGCACCTCCCATGGCCCGCGACTACAAGATCGAAGACTACCGCAATTTCGGCATCATGGCCCACATCGATGCCGGCAAGACGACCACGACCGAGCGCGTGCTGTTCTACACCGGCAAGTCGCACAAGATCGGCGAAGTCCATGACGGCGCCGCGACCATGGACTGGATGGAGCAGGAGCAGGAACGCGGCATCACGATCACGTCGGCCGCGACCACGACCTTCTGGGAAGGCCGCGACGGCAAGAAGCGCCGCTTCAACATCATCGACACGCCCGGCCACGTCGACTTCACGATCGAGGTGGAGCGCTCGCTGCGCGTTCTCGACGGCGCCGTCGCGCTGCTCGATGCCAATGCCGGCGTGGAGCCGCAGACCGAGACCGTATGGCGCCAGGCCGACCACTACGAAGTGCCGCGCATGATCTTCGTCAACAAGATGGACAAGATCGGCGCTGACTTCTTCCGCTGCGTGGACATGGTCAAGTCGCGCCTCGGCGCGACGCCGGTTGTGATGCAGCTGCCGATCGGCGCCGAAAGCGACTTCAAGGGCGTTGTAGATCTGATCGAGATGAACGCCGTCATCTGGAAGGAAGAGACGCTTGGCGCGGCATGGGACATCCACGAGATTCCCGCCGACCTGCAGGCTCAGGCCGAGGAATATCGCGAGAAACTGATCGAGGCCGCCGTCGAGATGGACGAGGCCGCGCTGGAGAAGTATCTCGAAGGCGAGATTCCGTCCAATGACGAGCTGCGCCGCCTGATCCGCAAGGGTACGGTCGAGGTGAAGTTCTTCCCGATCCTGTGCGGCTCGGCCTTCAAGAACAAGGGCGTGCAGCCGCTGCTCGACGCGGTGGTTGACTTCCTGCCGTCCCCGGTGGAAGTCAAGGCGATCCGCGGCATCGATCCCAAGACCGACGAGGAACTCATCCGCAAGTCGTCGGACGACGAGCCGCTGTCGATGCTGGCCTTCAAGATCATGAACGACCCGTTCGTCGGTTCGCTCACCTTCGCGCGCATCTATTCGGGCGTGCTCAAGAAGGGCGTGTCGCTGGAGAACACCGTCAAGGGCAAGCGCGAGCGCATCGGCCGCATGCTGCAGATGCACTCCAATTCGCGTTCCGACATCGAGGAGGCCTATGCCGGCGACATCGTCGCGCTGGCCGGTCTCAAGGAGACGACGACCGGCGACACGCTGTGCGATCCGCTCAAGCCCGTCATCCTGGAGCGCATGGAATTCCCCGATCCGGTCATCCAGATCGCCATCGAGCCCAAGACCAAGGGCGACCAGGAGAAGATGGGCCTGGCGCTGAACCGGCTGGCGGCCGAGGATCCGTCCTTCCGCGTCAAGACCGACGAGGAAAGCGGCCAGACCATCATCTCGGGCATGGGCGAGCTTCACCTCGACATCATCGTCGACCGCATGAAGCGCGAGTTCAAGGTCGAGGCCAATGTCGGCGCGCCGCAGGTGGCTTATCGCGAGACCATCACGCGTGCGGCCGAGATCGACTACACGCACAAGAAGCAGACCGGCGGCTCCGGACAATTCGCCCGCGTCAAGCTTATCTTCGAGCCGAACGAGGAAGGCGAGGATTTCAAGTTCGAGTCCAAGATCGTCGGCGGCTCGGTGCCGAAGGAATACATCCCGGGCGTGGAGAAGGGCATTCAGAGCGTGCTCTCCTCCGGTCCGGTGGCGGGCTTCCCGATGCTCGGCGTCAAGGCGACGCTGATCGACGGCGCCTTCCACGACGTGGACTCCTCGGTGCTCGCCTTCGAGATTGCGTCGCGTGCGGCGTTCCGCGAGGGCGCGCAGAAGGCCGGCGCGCAGCTCCTCGAGCCGATCATGAAGGTCGAGGTGGTCACTCCGGAAGAATATGTCGGCTCGGTCATCGGCGATCTGAACTCCCGCCGCGGCCAGATCCAGGGGCAGGAGGCGCGCGGCGTCGCCGTCGTCATCAACGCGATGGTGCCGCTGGCCAACATGTTCAAGTATGTCGACAACCTGCGCTCGATGTCCCAGGGCCGCGCCCAGTACACGATGCAGTTCGATCACTACGAGCCGGTGCCGACCGCGGTCGCCCAGGAAATCCAGAAGAAGTACGCGTAAAGCCAACAGCTTGCGCAACGAAATTGAATTGACGCCTGAACCGGCGGAAGGAATGGAGAACTCACATGGCCAAGGGTAAATTCGAGCGTACGAAGCCGCATGTGAACATTGGCACGATCGGTCACGTTGACCATGGCAAGACGTCGCTGACGGCTGCGATCACGAAGTATTTCGGCGAGTACCGGGCCTATGACATGATCGACGCCGCGCCCGAGGAGAAGGCGCGCGGCATCACGATCTCGACGGCGCATGTCGAATACGAGACGGCCAACCGTCACTATGCGCATGTCGACTGCCCCGGCCATGCGGACTATGTGAAGAACATGATCACGGGTGCGGCGCAGATGGACGGCGCGATCCTGGTGGTCTCGGCCGCCGACGGCCCGATGCCGCAGACGCGCGAGCACATCCTTCTGGCCCGCCAGGTTGGCGTTCCCTCGATCGTGGTGTTCCTGAACAAGGTCGACCAGGTCGACGATCCGGAGCTTCTGGAGCTTGTCGAGCTGGAGGTTCGCGAGCTTCTGTCGAAGAACGAGTTCCCCGGCGACGACATTCCGATCGTCAAGGGGTCGGCGCTCGCGGCGCTGGAGGATTCCAACAAGGAGATCGGCGAGGACGCCATCCGGGCGCTGATGGAGGCGGTGGACGCCTATATTCCGACGCCCGAGCGTCCGGTCGACCAGCCGTTCCTGATGCCGATCGAGGACGTGTTCTCGATCTCTGGCCGCGGCACGGTGGTGACGGGTCGCGTGGAGCGCGGCATCGTCAAGGTCGGCGAGGAAGTGGAGATCGTGGGCATCCGTCCGACGTCGAAGACGACGGTGACGGGTGTTGAGATGTTCCGCAAGCTTCTGGACCAGGGCCAGGCGGGCGACAATATCGGCGCGCTGTTGCGCGGCGTGGACCGCGAGGGTGTCGAGCGCGGGCAGGTTCTGTGCAAGCCCGGCTCGGTGACGCCGCACACCAAGTTCAAGGCCGAGGCCTATATCCTGACCAAGGAGGAGGGCGGGCGCCACACGCCGTTCTTCACCAACTACCGTCCGCAGTTCTATTTCCGCACGACCGACGTGACGGGCGTGGTGCAGCTGGCCGAGGGCACGGAAATGGTGATGCCGGGCGACAATGTGACGATCGACGTGGAGCTGATCGTGCCGATCGCCATGGAGGAGAAGCTGCGCTTCGCCATCCGCGAGGGCGGCCGAACCGTCGGCGCCGGCGTCGTCGTCAACATCAAGGAATAACGGGCCGAAACGGATTTCGCCGGGGAGACGGATGTTCCGTCTCCCGTCGAAACAAGGAAGTGACGCATGAACGGACAAAATATCCGCATCCGGCTCAAGGCCTTCGATCATCGTGTGCTCGATTCGTCGACGCGCGAGATCGTCTCGACGGCCAAGCGTACCGGCGCAAATGTGCGCGGCCCGATCCCGCTGCCGACGCGCATCGAGAAGTTCACGGTGAACCGCTCGCCGCACATCGACAAGAAGAGCCGTGAGCAGTTCGAGATGCGCACCCACAAGCGCCTGCTCGACATCGTCGACCCGACGCCGCAGACGGTGGACGCGCTGATGAAGCTCGATCTTGCCGCCGGTGTCGACGTCGAGATCAAACTGTAGTTCGTCGGTCGTGGTCCGTCGGTCGGCCGGCGGATGACAGAAGGCGAATAGCGAACATGAGCCGGGTGAAAGCCGGGCTCCTCTGAAGGAAGAACGAGACAATGCGTTCAGGTGTGATAGCTCAGAAGGTCGGAATGACCCGCATCTACAACGATGCCGGGGAACATGTTCCCGTGACCGTTCTGCGCCTCGAGAACTGCCAGGTCGTGGCACAGCGGACTGACGAGAAGAACGGCTACACGGCCGTCCAGCTCGGCGTCGGGCTTGCCAAGGTCAAGAACACGCCCAAGGCCATGCGCGGCCATTTCGCGACCGCCAGCGTGGAACCGAAGGCCAAGGTCGCCGAGTTCCGCGTCAGCGCCGAGAACATGCTCGACGTCGGCGCCGAGATCACGGCGGAGCATTTCGTTCCCGGCCAGAAGGTGGACGTGACCGGCACCTCGATCGGCAAGGGCTTCCAGGGCGTGATCAAGCGCCACAATTTCGGTGGCGGCCGCGCCACGCACGGCAACTCCGTCTCGCACCGCACGCACGGCTCGACCGGCCAGCGTCAGGACCCCGGCAAGGTGTTCAAGGGCAAGAAGATGGCTGGCCACATGGGCGACGTGCGGGTGACCACGCAGAACCTGGAGGTCGTGTCGACCGATGCCGGCCGCGGCCTCATCCTGGTGCGCGGTTCGGTGCCCGGTTCCAAGGGTTCCTGGATCATGGTCCGCGACGCCGTGAAGTCGGCGCTGCCGGACAATGCGCCCAAGCCCGCCGCGATCAGGGCCGCCAATGGCGACAAGCCCGCCGCCGAACAGGCAGGCGCTCAGGAGGGTGCGGAATAATGGACGTCAAGATCACCACACTCGCCGGCAAGGACGCCGGTTCGGTCAAACTCGCCGACGAGATCTTCGGACTGGAGCCGCGCGAGGACATCCTGCAGCGCGTCGTGCGCTGGCAGCTGGCCAAGCGCCAGCAGGGCACGCATCAGAGCAAGGGCCGCGCGGACATCTCGCGGACGGGCGCCAAGATGTACCGCCAGAAGGGAACGGGCCGCGCCCGCCACTCCTCGGCACGCGCGCCGCAGTTTCGCGGCGGCGGCAAGGCGCATGGCCCGGTCGCGCGCTCTCATGAGCACGACCTGCCCAAGAAGGTCCGCGCGCTCGGTCTCAAGCACGCGCTGTCGGCCAAGGCCAAGGCGTCGAGCCTGATCGTCGTCGACGATCTCAAGCTGGGCGAGGCCAAGACCAAGGCGCTGGTGTCAAGCTTCGCGTCGCTGGGCCTGACCAACGCGCTCGTGATCGGTGGCGCCGAGCTGGACGGCAATTTCGCCAAGGCCGCGTCCAACATCCCCAACGTCGACGTGCTGCCGATCCAGGGCATCAACGTCTACGACATTTTGCGCCGCAACACGCTGGTCCTGTCGAAGGCCGCGGTCGAGGCGCTCGAGGAGCGTTTCAAATGACGGACCTTCGCCACTACGATGTGATCGTCTCGCCGGCGATCACCGAAAAGTCGACCATGGCCTCGGAGCACAACCAGGTCGTGTTCAACGTCGCGCGCAAGGCCTCGAAGCCCGAGATCAAAGCGGCCGTCGAGGCGCTGTTCGGGGTGAAGGTCACCGCCGTCAATACGCTGGTCCGCAAGGGCAAGGTGAAGCGCTTCCGCGGCACGATCGGCCGCCAGTCGGATGCGAAGAAGGCGATCGTGACCCTCGCCGAGGGACACTCCATCGACGTCGCGACCGGACTTTGAGAACAGGCCTGAGGAACTGATACGATGGCACTCAAGAATTACAAGCCGGTCACCGCGAGCCAGCGCCAGCTGGTCATCGTCGACCGCAGCGGGCTCTACAAGGGCAAGCCCGTCAAGGGCCTGACCGAGGGTCTGAAGTCGTCGGGCGGCCGCAACAATCACGGCCGCGTAACGGCCAGGTTCCAAGGCGGCGGTCACAAGCGCACCTACCGCATCATCGATTTCAAGCGTCGCCGGTTCGACATGTCGGCGACGGTGGAGCGGATCGAGTACGATCCGAACCGCAGCGCGTTCATCGCGCTGGTCAAATACGAGGATGGCGAGCTGAACTACATCATCGCCCCGCAGCGCCTCCAGGTAGGCGACCGCGTGGTCGCCGGCGCGTCGGTGGACGTGAAGCCGGGCAATGCGATGCCGCTGTCGGCGATGCCGGTCGGCACGATCGTGCACAATGTGGAGCTGAAGCCGGGCAAGGGCGGTCAGCTGGCCCGTTCGGCCGGTGCCTACGCACAGCTGGTCGGCCGCGACCAGGGCATGGCGATCCTGCGGCTGAACTCGGGCGAGCAGCGTCTTGTCCACGGTTCGTGCCTGGCGACGGTCGGCGCGGTTTCGAACGCCGATCACGCAAACATCAATGACGGCAAGGCGGGGCGCTCGCGCTGGCGCGGCAAACGTCCGCACAATCGCGGCGTCACGATGAACCCGGTCGATCATCCGCATGGCGGCGGCGAAGGCCGCACCTCGGGCGGCCGTCATCCGGTATCCCCGTGGGGCAAGCCCACCAAGGGCAAGCGCACGCGCTCCAACAAGGCGACCGACAAGTTCATCATGCGTTCGCGCCACGCCCGTAAGAAATAGGAAGAGGTAGGCACGTGTCCCGTTCAGTCTGGAAAGGCCCCTTCATCGACGGCTATCTGCTGAAGAAGGCGGAGAAGTCGCGCGAGAGCGGCCGTAACGAGGTGATCAAGATCTGGAGCCGCCGCTCTACGATCCTGCCCCAGTTCGTCGGCCTCACCTTCGGTGTCTACAACGGCCAGAAGCATGTCCCGGTCTCCGTGTCGGAAGACATGGTCGGGCACAAGTTCGGCGAATTCTCCCCGACGCGGACCTATTACGGCCACGGCGCGGACAAGAAGGCGAAGAGGAAATAGTCATGGGCAAGGCCAAAGCGCCACGCAGGCTTGCTGACAACGAGGCGCGCGCCGTGCTTCGCACCGTGCGCATCAGCCCGCAGAAGCTGAACCTCGTCGCTCAGCTGATCCGCGGCAAGAAGGTCGAAGCCGCGCTCAACGATCTCGAATTCTCGCGCAAGCGCATTGCCGGCACGGTCAAGAAGACGCTGGAGAGCGCGATCGCGAACGCCGAGAACAACCACGACCTCGACGTCGATTCGCTGATCGTCGCGGAGGCCTGGGTGGGTAAGTCGATCGTCATGAAGCGTTTCCATACGCGTGGCCGCGGCCGCGCCTCGCGCATCGAGAAGCCGTTCTCGAATCTCACGATCGTGGTGCGCGAAGTCGAAGAGAAAGTGGAGGCCGCCTGATGGGCCAGAAAGTCAACCCGATCGGCCTGCGTCTGGGCATCAACCGGACCTGGGACTCGCGCTGGTTCGCCGATGACGGCGAATACGGCAAGCTGCTTCACGAGGACATCAAGATCCGCAAGTATCTGATGAAGGAACTGAAGCAGGCGGCCGTGTCCAAGGTCGTGATCGAGCGTCCGCACAAGAAGTGCCGGGTGACGATCCATGCCGCGCGTCCGGGCCTGATCATCGGCAAGAAGGGCGCCGACATCGAGAAGCTTCGCAAGAAGCTGTCGGATATGACCAAGTCGGAAACGCACCTCAACATCGTCGAGGTCCGCAAGCCCGAGACCGACGCCACGCTGATCGCGCAGTCGATTGCCCAGCAGTTGGAGCGCCGCATCGCGTTCCGCCGCGCCATGAAGCGCGCCGTGCAGTCGGCGATGCGCCTGGGCGCGGAGGGCATCCGCATCAACTGTTCCGGTCGCCTGGGCGGCGCGGAGATCGCGCGCATGGAGTGGTATCGCGAGGGCCGGGTGCCGCTGCACACGCTGCGCGCCGACATCGACTACGGCACCGCCGACGCGCAGACGGCCTACGGCACCTGCGGCGTCAAGGTGTGGGTGTTCAAGGGCGAGATCCTTGAGCACGACCCGATGGCATCGGAGCGCAAGGCGACCGAGGCCGACCAACATGGCGGTGGACGCCGGCGCGAGCGCGAAAACGCCTGATCGCGGCCGGTTGAAGAAAGAGTTCGGAGCAAGGAAAGATGCTGCAGCCTAAGCGCACGAAGTTCCGCAAGCAGTTCAAGGGCCGTATCCACGGAACGGCCAAGGGCGGGACGAATCTGGATTTTGGCGGCTACGGGCTGAAGGCTCTCGAGCCGAACCGCGTCACCGCGCGCGAGATCGAGGCGGCTCGCCGCGCGATCACCCGCGAGATGAAGCGCCAGGGCCGCGTCTGGATCCGGGTGTTCCCCGACGTTCCGGTCACGTCCAAGCCCACTGAGGTGCGCATGGGCAAGGGCAAGGGCTCGGTCGACTACTGGGCCTGCCGCGTGAAGCCCGGCCGCATCATGTTCGAGATCGACGGCGTGTCGGAAGAGGTCGCCCGCGAGGCGCTGCGTCTCGGCGCGGCGAAGCTTTCGGTCAGGACCCGCGTCGTACAGCGTATCGCAGAATAGGAAGGGTGGATCGATGAAAGCCGCCGACGTAAGGGCCAAGACGCCCGACCAGCTCACCGATGAACTGGCCAGTCTGAAGAAGGAGCAGTTCAACCTGCGCTTCCAGAAGGCGACCGGGCAGTTGGAAAAGACCGCGCGCGTCAAGCAGGTGCGCCGCGACATCGCACGCATCAAGACCATCGCCGCCGAGAAGTCGGCGGCGAGCAAGGGCTGAGGAAGAACAAATGCCGAAACGCGTCATGCAGGGCACCGTCGTCAGCGACAAGAACGACAAGACGGTCGTCGTCAGGATCGAGCGTCGCTTCACCCATCCGGTGATGAAGAAGACGGTTCGCCAGACAAAGAACTACAAGGCCCACGACGAGAGCAATTCCTGCAAGGTCGGCGACTTCGTGTTCATCGAAGAGTCGCGGCCGATCTCGAAGGACAAGACCTGGGTGGTGGTCGAGAACCAGACCCAGGGCACCAAGCGGGAAGCCTCGGCCTGAAGCCGGACGAATGATGGAAAGAAGGCGGGCCGCCACAAGCGCCCTCCGACAACGATAAGACCAGAAGGCGGTCAGTCATGATTCAGATGCAGACAAACCTCGACGTGGCGGACAATTCCGGCGCCCGTCGCGTCATGTGCATCAAGGTGCTCGGCGGTTCGAAGCGCAAATACGCCCATGTCGGCGACGTCATCGTCGTGTCGATCAAGGAGGCGATCCCGCGCGGACGCGTCAAGAAGGGTGATGTGATGAAGGCGGTTGTGGTCCGCACGGCCAAGGACATCCGCCGGCCGGACGGCAGCGTGATCCGCTTCGACAAGAACGCCGCGGTTCTGGTCGACAACAAGCGCGAGCCCGTCGGCACCCGTATCTTCGGCCCGGTTCCGCGCGAGCTTCGCGCCCGGAACCACATGAAGATCATCTCGCTTGCGCCAGAAGTGCTGTAAGGAGCTCGACCAATGCAGAAGATCCGCAAGGGCGACAGCGTCGTCGTTCTCGCCGGCAAGGACAAGGGCCGCACTGGCGAAGTCCTGCAGGTGATGCCCAAGGACAACCGGGCCCTCGTGCGCGGCGTGAACGTGGTCGTGCGCCACCAGCGCCAGACGCAGGCTCAGGAAGGCGGCCTGATCCGCAAGGAAGCGCCGATCCATCTGTCCAACCTCGCCGTCGCCGACAAGGACGGCAAGGCGACCCGCGTCGGGTTCGAGGTTCGTGACGGCAAGAAGGTACGCGTGGCCAAGACCACGGGAGACGTCATCAATGGCTAACGACTACACGCCGCGCCTCAAGAAGCTCTACAATGAAGAGATCAAGAAGGCGCTGAAGGAACAGTTCGGCTACGCCAACGAGATGCAGATTCCGCGTCTCGACAAGATCGTGCTGAACATGGGCGTCGGCGAGTCCACCGCCGATTCCAAGAAGCCGACCACTGCGGCCGAGGACCTGTCGATGATCGCCGGCCAGAAGGCCGTCGTGACGCGGGCGCGCAAGTCGATCGCCGGCTTCAAGGTGCGCGAGAACATGCCGATTGGGGCCAAGGTCACGCTTCGGCGCGAGCGCATGTACGAATTTCTGGACCGCCTCGTCACGATCGCGCTGCCGCGCGTGCGAGACTTCCGCGGCCTGAACCCCAAGAGCTTCGATGGCCGCGGCAACTATGCCATGGGCATCAAGGAGCACATCGTGTTCCCCGAGATCAACTACGACAAGGTCGACCAGATCTGGGGAATGGACATCATCGTTTGCACGACCGCCGCGACGGACGACGAGGCCCGAGCCCTGCTCAAAGGCTTCAACTTCCCGTTCCGGCAGTAACGGCTCGCGAGAACAAGGACAATCTGAATGGCCAAGACCAGCTCAGTCGAGAAGAACAATCGCCGCCGCAAACTGGTTGCCCAGTATGCCGAGAAGCGCAAGGCGCTGAAGGCGATCATCATGGACCAGGACAAGCCGATCGAGGAGCGTTTCCGCGCGCAGCTCAAGCTTGCCGCGCTGCCGCGTAACTCGGCCCCGACCCGGATCCGCAACCGCTGCGAGGTTACCGGCCGTCCGCGCGCCTATTACCGTAAGCTCAAGATGAGCCGCGTGGCGCTGCGCGAGCTGGGTTCGCTGGGCCTGGTGCCCGGTCTGGTCAAGTCGAGCTGGTAAGGAGGACGATCGATGTCCATGAGTGATCCTCTCGGCGATATGCTGACGCGCATCCGCAACGCGATCGGCCGCAAGAAGAACAAGGTCTCGACGCCCGCATCCAAACTGCGTGCCCGCGTGCTCGACGTCATGAAGGCCGAAGGCTACATCCGCGACTACGCTCAGGTCGATTTCGACAACGGCAAGTCCGAGATCGAGATCGAGCTGAAGTATTTCGAGGGTGCGCCGGTGATCCGCGACATCATGCGCGTGTCCAAGCCTGGCCGCCGCGTCTATGTGTCGGTCAAGTCGATCCCGCAGGTCGCCAACGGCCTCGGCATCGCCATCCTTTCGACCCCGAAGGGCGTCATGGCCGACCACGAGGCGCGCGAGCAGAATGTTGGCGGCGAAATCCTCTGCCAGATCTTCTGATCGGGCAAGGTCAAGATAACGAGGACGGATGAATGTCTCGAATCGGCAAGAAGCCCGTAGCCGTGCCGCAGGGCGTGACCGCCACGGTCGACGGCCAGACGGTCACTGCGAAGGGACCGAAGGGCGAACTGAAGTTCGTCGCGAACGACGAGGTGCTGGTCAAGATGGAAGATGGCGAGATCGCCGTCGAACCGCGTGATCAGTCCAAGCAGGCCCGCTCCAAGTGGGGCATGTCGCGCACGCAGATCTCCAACATCCTGCAGGGTGTGAAGGACGGCTTCGAAAGGAAGCTCGAGATCAACGGCGTCGGCTATCGCGCCGCCATGCAGGGCAAGAACCTGCAGCTTTCGCTCGGCTACAGCCACGACGTGGTGTACGAGACACCGCAGGGCGTTTCGATCACCGTTTCGAAGCCGACCGAGGTCACGATCTCCGGCATCGACAAGCAGCAGGTCGGCCAGGTCGCGGCCGAGATCCGCAAGTATCGCAGCCCCGAACCCTACAAGGGCAAGGGCGTGAAGTATGCCGAAGAGCGCATCGTGCGCAAGGAAGGCAAGAAGAAGTAACGCCACGGACCGCGGTCGCGGGAGGCTTGCCTACCGCACATGGCCGCATCCGTTTCTCAAGGCAGGACAAACATCATGGGTTCCAGGGCATCCACGCAGAAGCGCGCCCAGCGCGTGCGCAGGCAGATCAAGAAGGTCGCGGGCGACCGTCCGAGGCTTTCGGTCCACCGTTCGTCGAAAAACATCTACGCGCAGCTGATCGACGACAGCCGCGGCCACACGCTTGCGGCCGCATCGTCGCTGGAAGCCGAGATCAAGGGCAAGCTGAAGACCGGGGCGGACTCCGAAGCCGCGGCCGCCGTCGGCAAGCTGATCGCCGAGCGGGCGACCAAGGCGGGCGTCAAGGACGTCGTCTTCGATCGCGGCGCCTATCTCTACCATGGCCGCGTCAAGGCGCTGGCTGAAGCCGCGCGCGAGGGCGGCCTGAACTTCTGAGCCGGCCGGCGCGAACGCGTCTTGCCAAACGTCAACCCGTGCTTCCGGAAAAGAACAAGGACAGGATATGGCACAGGAACCCAGGGAACGCGGCCGTGGCCGCGGCCGTGAGCGTGAACGCGAAGAGCGCGACGACGGCATGGTGGACAAGCTGGTCCACATCAACCGCGTCGCCAAGGTGGTGAAGGGCGGACGCCGCTTCGGCTTTGCCGCGCTCGTGGTGGTCGGCGACCAGAAGGGCCGCGTAGGTTTCGGCCATGGCAAGGCGCGCGAAGTGCCCGAGGCGATCCGCAAGGCCACCGAATCGGCCAAGCGCGACATGATCTTCGTGCCGCTGCGCTCCGGTCGGACGCTGCATCACGACGTCGAGGGACGTCATGGCGCGGGCCGGGTGCTGCTGCGCTCGGCCAAGGCCGGTACGGGCATCATCGCCGGCGGCCCGATGCGCGCCGTTTTCGAGACGCTCGGCATGCATGACGTCGTCGCCAAGTCGATGGGGACCTCCAATCCCTACAACATGGTTCGCGCGACCTTCGACGCGCTCAAGAACCAGATGCATCCCAAGGACATCGCCGCGCAGCGCGGGATCAAATACGCCACGCTGCAGGCTCGTCGCGGCACCGCCGTCGCGGCCGAAGAATAGAGCCGGGATCGAGGACAATCGTCATGGCCAAGAACGAGACCAAGACGCTGATCGTCGAACAGATCGGCAGCCCCATCCGCCGGCCGAAGGAGCAGCGCGCGACGCTGGTCGGCCTCGGCCTCAACAAGCTGCATCGCCGCAGCACGCTCCAGGACACACCGTCGGTGCGCGGCATGATCGCGAAGGTGCAGCACCTCGTCCGTGTCGTGGACGAGGCCTGAGCCGCGAGGAGAATTTGTGATGAAACTCAACGAACTGCGTGATCGCGAAGGCGCCACCCAGTCGCGCAAGCGCGTCGGCCGCGGCATCGGCTCCGGCCTCGGCAAGACCGGCGGCCGCGGCGTGAAGGGCCAGTCCTCGCGCTCGGGCGTGGCGCTTAACGGCTTCGAGGGCGGCCAGATGCCGATCTACCGCCGCTTGCCGAAGCGGGGGTTCAAGAACATCTTCGCCAAGGACTTCAACGAGGTGTCGCTGGCCCGCATCCAGCAGGCCGTCGACGCCAAGAAGCTCGACCCGAAGGAAACCGTCACGGTCGAGACGCTGGTGAAGGCCGGCGTCGTGCGCCGCGCCAAGGACGGCGTGCGCATTCTTGGCGGGGAAGGGGACTTCAAGGCCAAGCTCGCCTTCGACGTGGCGGGCGCTTCGAAGCCCGCGATCGAGAAGATCGAAAAGGCGGGTGGCTCGGTGAAGCTGCCGGAGAAGGCCAAGGCGGAATAGGCAAGGCTCCAGGCTGCGGACCGATTCCGGTTCGCCGCTTGCATCGCATCCGGGCGGCGCTTATTTCGGGGTTTCCGCGCAATCGGCGCCATGCGCGCCGCCTGACTCGAAGCTGACTGGACACCGGTCCGGGATCTCGCCAGTCAGGCCTCTTTTCGGAGACAACGTTCATGGCATCGGCCGCCGAACAGCTCGCGTCCAATCTCAATTTCGCGGCCTTCGCCAAGGCCGAAGATCTCAAGAAGCGCATCTGGTTCACGCTGGGTGCGCTGCTGGTCTATCGGCTCGGCACCTATATCCCTATGCCGGGCATCAACCCTGATGCGTTCGCCCAGGCGTTCGAACAGCAGTCGGGCGGCGTGCTCGGCATGTTCAACATGTTCGCTGGCGGCGCCGTGGAGCGCATGGCGATCTTCGCGCTGGGCATCATGCCCTATATCTCGGCCTCCATCATCATGCAGCTCATGACCGCCGTCGTGCCGACGCTGGAACAGCTCAAGAAGGAAGGCGAGCAGGGGCGCAAGGTCATCAACCAGTACACGCGCTACGGCACGGTTCTGCTGGCGACGGTGCAGGCCTACGGCATTTCGGTCGGGCTCGAAAGCGGGGCGAATATCGTCACCGATCCGGGCTGGTTCTTCCGCATTTCCGCTGTCATCACCCTGGTCGGCGGCACCATCTTCCTGATGTGGCTGGGCGAGCAGATCACCGCACGCGGCATCGGTAACGGCATTTCGCTGATCATCTTCGCGGGCATCGTGGCGGGACTTCCCTCGGCGATCTCGGGTACGCTGGAACTCGGCCGCACCGGTGCGTTGTCGACCGGGCTGATCCTGGCCATCATCATCCTGGCCATCGTCGTGATCGGCATCATCGTCTTCTTCGAACGAGCACAGAGGCGATTGCTGATCCAGTACCCCAAGCGGCAGGTCGGCAACCGCATGTTCCAGGGCGATACCTCGCACCTGCCGCTGAAGCTCAACACGGCCGGCGTAATCCCGCCGATCTTCGCGTCGTCGCTCCTGCTTCTGCCCGCTACCGTGGCCGGCTTTTCCGACACGTCGAACCTGCCGGGCTGGGGCAACAGCATCCTGGCCGCGCTGGGTCACGGCCAGCCGCTCTACATGCTGTTCTACGCGGCGATGATCGCCTTCTTCTGCTTCTTCTACACGGCGCTGGTCTTCAATCCGAAGGACACGGCCGAGCAGTTGAAGAAGCATTCCGGCTTCATTCCCGGCTATCGGCCCGGCGAGCGGACGGCCGAATATATCGACTACGTGCTCACCCGCATCACCGTGGTCGGCGCCATCTATCTGGTGCTGGTGTGCCTGTTGCCCGAATTCCTCATTTCGGCGACCGGCGTTCCCTTCTATCTGGGCGGAACGTCGCTGCTGATCGTGGTGTCGGTGACGCTCGACACGGTGGCGCAGATACAGGGGCATCTGATCGCGCATCAGTATGAAGGGCTGATCAAGAAGTCGAAGCTGCGTGGAGGAAAGAGGGGACGATGAGGCTGATACTGCTGGGACCGCCGGGCGCGGGGAAGGGGACGCAGGCGCAAAGGCTGGTCGATCGGCACGGCATTCCTCAGCTCTCCACCGGCGACATGCTGCGCGCCGCCGTCAAGGCCGAATCGGAGGTCGGCAGGCGCGCCAAGGCGATCATGGATGCGGGCGAACTGGTGTCAGATGAGATCGTCAACGCCATCGTGGCCGAACGGATCGACCAGGACGACTGCGCCAGGGGCTTCATCCTGGACGGTTATCCACGCACGCTGGCCCAGGCCGACGCCGTGCAGGACATGCTCTCGCAGCGCGGCATCAAGCTTGACGCGGTGATAGAACTCGTGGTGGACGACAAGGCGCTCGTCGGGCGCATCGTCAAGCGCGCCGAGGACACGAAGGCCGCCGGCCAGCCGGTACGCAAGGACGACAGTCCCGACGTGTTCGAGGAGCGGCTGCGCGAGTACTACAAGAAGACGGCGCCGCTGATCGGCTATTACCATGCCAAGGACATGCTCTCGCGCGTCGACGGCATGGCCTCAATCGACGATGTGACGGCGCAGATCGAGGCCCTTCTGGCAAAGGTGCGGTAGGCACTGAGATTGCCATTGACTGAGATCGCATTCTGGACTATGGCACGCCGTCTTCCAGACAGCTGATCCCTTTGGCCGCCTGATGCGGATTCGATGGGGTATTGCTAGAAACGCCCGCAGGGGCCGGCCTCCACCGGACGCGGGTCAACAAAGCGCCGGCAGTCATGTGCCGGCCCAAATGGAGATGAAGATGGCCCGTATCGCAGGCGTCAACATACCGACCAACAAGCGCGTCGTGATCGCGCTCCAGTACATTCACGGCATCGGCAAGAAGTTCGCGCAGGAAATCTGCGAGAAGGCAGGCATCCCGGACGAGCGTCGCGTCCACCAGCTGACGGACGCCGAGGTCATGCAGATTCGCGAGACGATCGACCGCGATTACCAGGTCGAGGGCGACCTGCGCCGCGAGACCTCCATGAACATCAAGCGCCTGATGGATCTCGGCTGCTATCGTGGCCTTCGCCATCGCCGTTCGCTGCCCGTCCGCGGCCAGCGTACCCACACGAACGCCCGCACCCGCAAGGGTCCCGCCAAGGCGATTGCGGGCAAGAAGAAGTAATCGGCGGCAGTCGCCAATCGGGAGTGGGCAGTCGGATATTCGTCTGCCGACTGCCGAAGCCCGATTGCCTCCCAGGTGTAGCCGCTGGCGTTACGGCGGCGTCGATATCGAAACGAAAGGACTGAAATGGCCAAGGAAGCCGCACGCGTCCGCCGCCGCGAACGCAAGAACATTTCGTCGGGCGTTGCCCATGTGAACTCGACCTTCAACAACACGATGATCACCATCACGGACGCCCAGGGCAATGCGATTGCATGGTCGTCGGCCGGTGCGCAGGGCTTCAAGGGATCGCGCAAGTCGACGCCGTTCGCCGCCCAGATGGCGGCCGAGGACTGCGCGAAGAAGGCGCAGGAACATGGCATGCGCACGCTCGAGGTCGAGGTCTGCGGACCCGGTTCCGGTCGCGAATCGGCGCTCCGCGCGCTGCAGGCGGCGGGCTTCATGATCACCTCGATCCGCGACGTCACGCCGATCCCGCACAATGGCTGCCGGCCGCGCAAGAAGCGCCGCGTCTGAGGCCGCGTTCCCATTCCGCCCGGACCGCCGGGCGGTTTTTCCATATCGCCCGCCACGATTGGATGGTGGCGGGTAACGGAAGGACACTGAAATGATCCAGAAGAACTGGCAGGAACTGATCAAACCCAACAAGATCGAGTTCTCGTCGAAGGGACGCACGCAGACGACGCTCGTCGCCGAGCCGCTCGAGCGGGGCTACGGCCTGACGCTTGGCAACGCGCTGCGCCGGATATTGCTGTCGTCGCTGCGCGGCGCGGCCGTGACCGCCGTCCAGATCGACGGCGTCCTGCACGAATTCTCCTCGATCGCCGGCGTGCGCGAGGACGTGACCGACATCGTGCTGAACATCAAGGAAATCGCCATCAAGATGGAAGGCGAAGGCCCGAAGCGCATGGTCGTGCGCAAGCAGGGCCCCGGCGCCGTCACCGCCGGCGATATCCAGACCGTGGGCGATGTCGAAATCCTCAATCCCGACCATGTGATCTGCACGCTCGACGAAGGTGCGGAGATCCGCATGGAATTCACCGTCGACACCGGCAAGGGCTATGTCCCGGCCGAGCGCAACCGCGCCGAGGACGCGCCAATCGGCATGATCCCGGTCGACAGCCTCTATTCGCCGGTCAAGAAGGTCTCCTACAAGGTCGAGAACACCCGCGAGGGCCAGGTGCTCGACTACGACAAGCTGACCATGTCGATCGAGACGGACGGGTCGGTGACGGGCGAGGACGCCGTGGCGTTCGCCGCGCGCATCCTGCAGGACCAGCTCGGCCTGTTCGTCAATTTCGACGAGCCGCAGAAGGCGCAGCCGCAGGAGCAGGTTACCGAACTTGCCTTCAACCCGGCGCTGCTCAAGAAGGTTGACGAGCTCGAGCTTTCGGTGCGTTCGGCCAACTGCCTGAAGAACGACAACATCGTCTATATCGGCGACCTGATCCAGAAGACGGAAGCCGAGATGCTGCGCACGCCGAATTTCGGCCGCAAGTCGCTGAATGAGATCAAGGAAGTTCTCGCCGCCATGGGCCTGCACCTCGGAATGGAGGTTCAGGATTGGCCGCCGGAGAACATCGAAGACCTCGCCAAGCGCTACGAAGATCAGTACTGAGCGGTGAATGGTGAATAGTGGATGGTGAATGGAAACCAGCGCGACAACGCGAATTGACCATTCACCATTTTCCTATTCACAATTCACTATAGGAAGCAGCGGGCCCCCGCGCCCAGAATTTCTAGGAGACAAGCCATGCGCCATGGACGTTCCGGCCGCCGGCTGAACCGCACCGCCAGCCACCGCAAGGCCCTGTTCACCAACATGGCCGCTTCGCTCATCGAGCATGAGCAGATCGTCACGACGCTGCCCAAGGCCAAGGAGCTGCGCCCGATCGTGGAGAAGCTGGTCACGCTGGGCAAGCGTGGAGACCTGCATGCCCGCCGCCAGGCCATTTCGGCCATCGGCTCGGACGTGCTGGCCAAGCGGCTGTTTGATACGATCGCGCCACGCTACGCCCAGCGCAACGGCGGCTATCTGCGCATCATGAAGGCGGGCTTCCGCAAGGGCGACAACGCGCCGATGGCCGTGATCGAATTCGTCGATCGCGACGTGTCGGCCAAGGGCGCGGCCGACCGGGCTCGCCTGGAGGCCGAAGGCGCGGGCGAGGAAGCCCAGGCGGCATAAGGTCGCTCGAATCATGAACTCTTCAAAAGGGGGCCGCTGGCCCCCTTTTTCGCCTCTGCCGACAGGAAGCGAGGATGTGAAGGAGGCAAGGTGCGAATCGCCTTCCATTCCGCACAATCTTCATGGAAACAAACAGTGTGATTTGCCGGAGAGAACGCATGCGATCCCGCCATCTGTATTCGTTCGCCGCCGCCTGCCTGGTCGCGTTGCTTGCCTTCGGCGCCCTGGCGCAGGATGGCGCCGAAACACGCGACGGCCTGGGCAACTTGTTTCAGGGGCTGCTGCGCGGAGGCGTGAGCGACGACGGCGAGCAGACGGCCGAAGGCGCGGCGAGGCGCCTGCCGCTCGGCCAGCGGGACATGCAGCTTTCCTTCGCGCCGCTGGTCAAGGAAGTCGCGCCGGCGGTCGTGAACGTCTATGCCTCGTCCCGCGTCCAAGTCCGGTCCCCCTTCGCCGGCGATCCGTTCTTCGAGCAGTTCTTCGGTCGCAGCATGCGCATGCCGCCCAGGGTACAGTCGTCGCTGGGCTCTGGCGTGCTTGTCGATCCGGACGGCCTGATCGTCACCAACTACCACGTCATCCGCGACGCGGACGAGGTGCGGGTCGCGCTGGCCGACGGGCGTGAATATGAAAGCACGATCCTCCTCAAGGACGAGTCGCTCGACCTGGCAGTCCTGAAGATCGACAATGACGAGGACTTTCCCTTTGCGCGGCTCGGCGATTCCGACGCGCTTCAGGTGGGAGACCTCGTGCTGGCCATCGGCAACCCGTTCGGCGTCGGGCAGACGACGACCAGCGGCATCGTTTCCGCGCTCGCGCGCACGCATGTCGGTGTCACCGATTTCGGCTTCTTCATCCAGACAGACGCCGCGATCAATCCGGGAAATTCCGGCGGCGGGCTCATCAATATGAGCGGCGAGGTCGTCGGCATCAACACGGCGATCTTCTCGCGCAGCGGCGGCTCGATCGGCATCGGCTTCGCCATTCCGTCCAACATGGTGCGGGCGGTGGTGGATGCGGCCCTTTCAGGCGCGGACATGTTCGAGCGGCCCTATATCGGTGCCGGCTTTGAGCCCGTCACGCCGCAGATCGCGGAGGCACTGGGGCTGCCGCGCCCCGCGGGAGCCTTGATCTCGTCCGTGGACGAGGAAAGCCCCGCGGCGGTGGCAGGCCTGCGACCGGGCGACGTCGTTCTGGCCATGAACGGCACGAGAATCGAACATCCCGATGCACTCGGCTATCGGCTCGCGACCCAGCCCATCGACAAGGAGGCCCGACTGGAGATCTATCGCGCGGGTGAAAAGCGCGAGGCCTCCATCACGCCGGTGCGCGCGCCCGAAGGGACGTCCACCGCCCAGGTCGAGATCGACGGCGAGAGTCCGTTCGCCGGGGCGAAGGTCGCGTTGCTCGCGCCTCGCCTTGCCCAGCGGTTGCGCATGCAGACCGGTACAAAGGGTGTCGTGGTCGTGGACGTCGCCCGCAACTCGCCAGCCGGCGGCGTGGGTCTGCGGCCGCGCGACATCGTGCGGGAGGTCAATGGACAGGCCATCGAGACGCCGGAGCAGTTGAAGGCAGCCGCTTCGGAGCGGACCCGGTGGTGGCGGTTCTCGATCGAACGTGACGGCCGCGTTCTGCGGCAGGTCCTTCGCTACTAGGGAAAGCGCGGCGTGGCCGATCTCTTCACCCGGGACCAGCCGAGCGAGCCGGCCGGCCGGCCGCTGGCCGACCGGCTGCGGCCGCGCGCGCTGGAGGAGGTGGTCGGGCAGGAACACCTCACCGGCGAGGACGGCACACTGACGCGCATGATCCGTTCCGGGTCGCTCGGCTCGATGATCTTCTGGGGTCCGCCAGGCACGGGCAAGACCACGGTGGCGCGACTGCTGGCCGGTGCGACGGACCTTGCTTTCGAGCAGGTATCGGCCGTCTTTTCCGGCGTCGCCGACCTCAAGAAAGTATTCGACGCCGCGCGTCTGCGCAGGGGGAATGGACGACAGACGCTCCTTTTCGTCGACGAGATCCACCGGTTCAACAGAGCGCAGCAGGACTCCTTCCTGCCCGTCATGGAGGATGGTACGGTCGTGCTTGTCGGCGCCACGACGGAAAATCCCTCCTTCGAGCTCAACTCCGCGCTTCTGTCGCGCGCGCGGGTGCTGGTCTTCAAACCGCACAGCGCCGAAAGCATCGCGGCCTTGCTGGAGCGGGCCGAACAGGCGGAGGGCAAGCCGCTTCCGCTCGACGAGGAAGCGCGACTGGTGCTGCTGCGACTGGCCGATGGCGACGGACGCTCCGCATTGACGCTGGCCGAGGAAGTATGGCGCGCGGCCGCAGAGGGAGAGGTCTTCGACGCCGCCGCGCTGCAGCGCATCGTCCAGCGGCGCGCGCCGGTCTACGACAAGAGCCAGGACGGGCACTACAACCTGATCTCGGCGCTTCACAAGGCGGTGCGCGGATCAGACCCCGACGCCGCGCTCTACTATCTGGCGCGCATGTTCGACGCTGGCGAGGACCCGCTCTATCTCGGCCGGCGCCTGGTGAGGATGGCGTCAGAGGATATCGGCCTGGCCGACCCGCAGGCGCTCGCGATCGCGCTGGCGGCCAAGGACGCCTATGACTATCTGGGCTCGCCGGAAGGAGAACTGGCGCTGGCCGAGGCGTGCATCTACCTGGCGAGCGCGCCCAAATCCAATGCCGTCTACACGGCCTTCAAGGCCGCCACGCGCGCGGCCAAGGAAAACGGGTCGCTGCTGCCGCCGAAGCATATTCTCAACGCACCGACGAAGCTTATGAAGGAAGAGGCCTACGGGGCGGGCTATCGCTACGATCACGACGAGCCGGACGCCTTTTCGGGGCAGGACTATTTTCCCGAAGCAATGGGGCGACAGACCTATTATGATCCGCCGGATCGCGGCTTCGAGCGCGAGGTCAGGAAGCGCCTCGACTGGTGGAGGAAGCTCAGGGCGGAGCGATCCAAGCAGCCCTGACGCAACCGGTCGGCGCCTTTAAGCCGCCTCTTCCTGCAGCGCCACCGACACGGGCACGGACTGGGTCAGGCGGCGGACCTCGCCGTCGTCCAGCAGTCCGCCGGCCCGCAACAGCGAGGCGAAGCGGCCGTTCTGCCGCGCGAGATCGTCGAAGCCGCCGGCCTCCACGATGCGACCATTGTCCATGAACAGGACGAGATCGGCGTTCCGCACTGTCGAAAGGCGGTGCGCGATGATGAAGGTCGTGCGGTCGCGGCGCAACTCGTCTATCGCGTGCTTGACACGCTCCTCGGTCTCGACGTCAAGGGCCGACGTCGCCTCATCGAGCACGAGGATCGGGGCGTTCTTCAGCACCGCGCGCGCAATGGCGATGCGCTGGCGCTCACCACCCGAAAGCTGGCCGCCGCGATCGCCGCAGACGGTGTCGTATCCCTCGGACTTGGCAAGGATGAAGTCGTGCGCGGCGGCGGCGCGCGCCGCGGCGTGGATGTCGTCGTAGCCCGCGTCCTCGCGCCCTATGCGGATGTTGTTCTCGATCGAGCGGTTGAACATCCCGGCATCCTGGAACACCGTCGCTATCGAGGCGCGCAGCGAGGAAAGCGTCACCGACCTCGTGTCGATGCCGTCGATCAGGATGCGGCCGGACTTCGGCTCGTGGACCCGCTGGAGCAGGTTGATCAGTGTCGTCTTGCCGGCGCCCGTCGGACCGACAATAGCTACCGTGCGTCCAGCCTCCACGTCGAAGGAGATGTCTTCCACGCCGTTGGCTGAACCCGGGAAGGCGAAGGCGACGTTCTCGAAGCGGACATGCCCGGTCACGGAGGAGAGCTGGCGCAGGCCCGCCTTTTCGACGGTCGCGTCCTCGATATCCTCGATCGCGTAGAAGTCGACCAGCTTTACCCGTGCCTCGAAGATCTGGTTGACGAAGGCGATGACTTGGTCGAGACGGCCGATCAGCAGATTCGCGAAGCCGATGAAGGCTACGACCTCGCCGATCCTCAATTCCCCCCGACCGACCAGCAATGCGCCGACAACGAGCACCACGATCATTGAAATTGTCGAGGCCAGACGCTGCATTCCGGTTGCAAGCGCCCACCAGTCGAGCACGGGGTACTGGGCGTTCAACAGCCGGTCGGCATGACCGCGCAACGCCTGCGTTTCCTGGGCGACCCGGTTGTAGCTCTGCAGCACCGAAACGTTCGCGATCGAATCGCTGACATGCGCGAACACCTTGTGGTGATGCGCTTCCACGGCGGCCTGGCCTTCCTTCGTCTTCCTCATGACGAAGCGGCTGATCATGACATAGGCGATGCCGAGGCCGATCAGAACCAGGGTAAGGCGCACGTCGAGCGTGAACGCGGTGGGAACAAGCAGCACCAGCGCCACGGCGGTCGACAGATGCTGGCGCATGAATTCAAGCCACAGGCTCGACAAGGCGTCGACGGCCCTCAGCAGAGTGTGCAGCGACTGGGATGTACCAAACCTGTGATGCCATGAGAGAGGCATCGAAATGACGCTCTCGAAAGAGCGGGTCAGCAGCGACAGTCGCCGGCGATGCGCCAGCCGGTCAGCACCGCGGGCAACCAGGACGAAGGCGACGATATTGAACGCGCCGAGCCCCGCCCAGAGCGCCAGAACCCGGCCGACGCCACTGCCTTCCGAAATCGCGTCGATGACGCGCCCGAACAGAACAGGCTCGGCGATCGTGACTGCCGCGAGCACGACATTGGCGGCGCAGATCATGGCGACGGCCACGCGTTCCGGCAACAGGTATCCCAGCGCGCGCCAATAGACTTGAAACAATGTCACCTGAGCTGCTCCCAGCCTTCACCTTGATTGTGCACCGCAACATATGTTGTGAAGCCGGGTGCGTCGCAAGTGAGAAATGAACCCTGATAGCGACTGTTCCGTGTCATAACGGACAAAACTGCGAAACGCCTCGTAATGGACGCGTGATCGCGCGAAGATTCAAGTTCAAACAAAGAATACAGGCTGTAATCAGGGCGCGATTGCTTCCGAGCCTCCGGGCCGGGAGGAGACGAAACCGGACGCTCCGAAATGCGGGTGCGAGGTGAACGGTTTCAGGTGGCTTTCGAAAAAATCCGGCGTCGTCTAAGGGGAAGCATGAAACAGTTTCTGCTTGTCGCCGCAGGCGGCGCCGTCGGTGCCTCGATGCGGCACCTCGTCAATCTGGCATCGCTGCGGCTACTCGGCCCGGCGTTCCCGTGGGGAACGCTGACGGTGAATATCGTCGGGTCATTCTGCATGGGCCTGTTCGTGGAGTGGATGGCGCGGCGCTACGGCACGTCGGCCGAAGTGCGGGCCTTCATCGCGATCGGCGTGCTGGGCGGCTTCACCACCTTTTCCGCGTTTTCGCTGGACGTGGCCACGATCTGGGAGCGCGGCGCCAACGTGCAGGCATCCCTCTATATCGCGGCGAGCGTCGTCGGCGCGATCGCTGCCCTGTTCGCCGGCTTGTGGCTGGCGCGTGCGCTGTTCTGATCCAACATGGCGCAGGTTGATCAAGTCGCGGTTGCCGAGGGCGAGGACGGGATGCGCCTCGACCGCTGGTTCAAGGCGCATTACCCCGGTCTTGGCTTCGGACATCTCCAGAAGCTCCTTCGATCGGGCCAGATCCGCCTCGACGGGGGGCGGGCCAAAGCCGATACGCGCGTAAGGCCGGGGCAGCTCGTGCGCGTACCGCCGCTGAGCGTCGACAAGGCCGACGCAAGGCCGCTGTCGCCGCGCGCCATGAAGGGGCAGGGGGACGCCGAACTCCTGTCGGCGATGCTGATCCACGAGGATGAGAAGGTCTTCGTCTTCAACAAGCCGGCCGGTCTGGCCGTGCAGGGTGGATCGGGCGTCGTGCGCCATGTCGACGGAATGCTGGAGGCCTGGCGCAACCGCAAGGGCGAGAAGCCGCGGCTGGTGCACCGGCTCGACCGCGACACATCCGGTGTTCTGGTGGTGGCGCGGACGCGGCTCGCCGCGATGAAACTGGCGGAAGCATTCAGGATGCGTGACACCGAAAAGATCTATTGGGCGCTGGTCAAGGGCGTGCCGAAGAAGCGCGAGGGCCGCATTTCCTCCTGGCTCGTGAGGGAGGCGACGCCGGACGGAGACCGCATGCGCGTCGGTCGTCACGGAGAGCCGGGTGCCGATCATGCGATTTCGACATGGCGCGTCGTCGACCAGGCGGGGCAGGGGCTCTCATGGCTGGAACTGCGGCCGGAGACGGGGCGGACGCACCAGCTTCGCGTCCACACGGCGCAGATCGGCTGCCCGATCATCGGCGATCCGAAATATTTCGAGGCCGACCAGAACTGGGAATTTCCGGGCGGCATCCAGAACCGGCTGCATCTGCATGCGCGACGGATCGTGATCCCGCACCCCGACGGCGGCGGTATCGACGTCGTCGCGCCCATGCCGCCCCATATGACCCAGAGCTGGAACCTTCTGGGCTTTGACGAGGCCACGGCGGAGGACAACCAGTGAGCGCGCTGACGGCCATCGACGATCGGCGCAGCTCGATCGACACCTTCGCAACCGTTTCGATGGTCGGACTGACGCTCGTCTGGGGACTTAACCAGGTCACGATCAAGATCGCGAATACCGGCTACGATCCGGTATTCCTGATGGTCGTCCGGTCGGCGATCGCGGCCGCGCTCGTCTGGCTGTGGTGCCAGTTGCGCGGCATCAGGCTGTTCGAGGCGGACGGCACTCTGCCGGGCGGCATCCTGGCGGGAGCCCTGTTCGGGATCGAATTCGTTCTGATCTTCGTTGGCCTCGATTATACGAGCGCCGCCCGGGGCGTGCTGATGATCAACACCATGCCGTTCTGGGTTCTGGTGGGCGCGCATTTCCTGCTGGGGGAACGCATGTCGGTGGCGGCCTGGGGGGGCCTGGCGCTTGCATTCTCAGGTGTCGTGCTGGTTTTCTCGGACAATCTCAGCCTGCCCGATCCCTCGGCGCTGATTGGCGATATAATGCTCCTGGCGGCCGGCGCCCTGTGGGGCGCGACTTCCATCGTCATCAAGCGATCCAGGCTGGCGACAACCAGTGCGGAAAAGACGCTTCTCTACCAGCTTGTGGTATCGGCCGTAGTCGCGGCACCGCTCCTCGCCTTCAGCGGGCCGTGGCTGCGTGATCCAACCTGGCTGGCCAGCGCGATGCTGGGATTTCAGGCCGTCTTCGTGGTCGCCATTACGTTCCTGTTCTGGTTCTGGATGCTGCGCCGCTATCCGGCGGCGGGCCTGTCGAGCTTTACCTTTCTCAGTCCTGTCTTCGGCGTGCTCGGTGGAGGCGTGCTGCTGGGCGAGCCATTGAGCTGGCGCATTTTTGCGGCATTGATCCTGATCGCGGTCGGGCTGGTGATCGTGAACCGACCGCGGGCTCAGGCCAGAAGGACTTCGTGATGCGCGACCTGTTGAGCGATCTGGAAGCGGGACGTCACCTGTCGGATCCTGACCCGGTCCGCCGCGCGCAACTGCAGATGAAGACGCCACTGCCGAAGCGATTCTACCAGTCCGCGCAGGTGGTCCAGGACGAAGCGGGCGGATGGTCCGTGCAGCTCGACGGCAAGCCCGTCAGGACGCCCGGCAAATCGCTTCTGGCGCTTCCCACCGACGCCGCGGCCCGGTTGGTCGCGGCCGAATTCGAGGCGCAGCGCGAGCTCATCGATCCACCATCCATGCCGGTGCTGAGGCTGGCCAATACCGCCATCGACGGCGTCGCCGGGCATATCGAAGACGTGGTCGAGGACGTCATGCGCTATTCCGGCTCCGACCTGCTGTGCTACCGGGCGGACGGGCCAGACGATCTCGTGGCGCGGCAGGCGCAGGCATGGGATCCTTGGATCGACTGGGTCCGGACAACGATCGGCGCACGGTTCTGGCTGGCGGAGGGCGTCATGCATGTCGAGCAGCCGCGCGAGTCGATCGGCGCCATTGGCATCCACCTACGCCAGCGGTCCGATCCGTTCCGGCTGGCGGCCATCCACGTCATGACCAGCCTGACCGGTTCGGCCATTCTGTCGCTGGCGGTCGAATCGGGTGCCCTGTCGGTCGATGATGCCTGGTCCGCCGCTCATGTCGACGAGGACTGGAACATCGAACAGTGGGGCGAGGACGCCGAGGCGACGGCGCGTCGCGCGGCCCGCTTTCGCGACATGAAAGCCGCCGCCGAGCTGATCTGCGCGCTCGACAGCACCGGCTAGCGCGCAGAACGCCTCGATCCTTCGGGATTGGTCGCCGGTCCTGCCGAAGGCTACTGGCGTTGGAAGATGCTGTAGAGGAATTGGGCGATATCGCTTTCGAGCGGGAACGACAGCATGCCCATGACCGAATATCCGAGCAGCCAGGGCATCAGATAGAACCGGATCATGAAGAAGAACCACGCCACGAACAGCGGCACCAGCGGTTCGATCAGGAATCCGGGCGTGATCGGCCTGAAGACGGCGATCACGGGATTCGTCGCGCGCACGAAAAAGCGCATGAAGAAGAAGTCCGAATCCTCGCGCAGGAAAATCCCCATCGCCGCCCGGCCAATCAGCGTCCACATGATCAGTCCGAGCAGATAGTCGACGACGATCACCCAGAGCGGATGGATGAAGATCAGGTCCTGCAAGTTCGTCCCCTCCCAAGGGAAAGGGGCGGGACAACGCGTCCCGCCCCTTTCTGTCTCGTCTAGCCCCGATCAGTGACCGGAAGCAAGGATCGTCCCGCCGCTCGGAATACGAACCTCGTCGACCATGTCCTGGATTTCCTTGCTCGGCTCGGGCGTGAGCAGGGAAACCACGACCATGCAGACCAGGCTCACCGGCATGCCGATGATGCCGAAGCGGATATGATCGATGCCGAACCAGGGATCCATAAGGCCATTGTAGACCATGTAGAGATACCAGGATCCGACGACGAAGCCGCCGACCATGCCCGCGATCGCCCCCGCCGCGTTCGCCCGCTTCCACCAGACGCCCAGGACGAGCGGGAAGAAGAGGCCGGAGCAAGCGAAGTCGAAGGCCCAGGCCACGGCGCCGAGAATGCCCGTCAACTGGAGCGAGGCGATGATGGCCGCCGCCGCACCGATGAAGACCAGGATGATGCGCGCGACGATGAGGCGCCGCGAGGTATCTGCCTTCGGGTCGATGATCTTGTAGTAGAGATCGTGTGACAGGGCATTTGCGATCGCCAGCAGCAGTCCGTCGGCGGTCGACATGGCGGCCGCGAGACCGCCGGCGGCGACCAGACCTGAAATCACATAGGGGAGTCCCGCGATTTCGGGTGTGGCGAGCACGACGATGTCCGGCCGCATGAAGAACTCGTTGAGCTGCAGTATGCCGTCACCATTCTGGTCCGCCACGGCAAGCATGCCCACCGAGGACCAATGCTGGATCCACTCCAGGTTCGCGACCTCCTCGAACGACCTGCCGATGATCGAGGTGGCAAGGTTCGGGTCCAGAAGCTGCAGCTTCGTCAGCGTGGCCAGTGCGGGCGCCGAGAAGTACAGCAGGAAGATGAAGGTCAGCGACCAGCCCACCGACCGGCGCGCGGAGCGGACCGACGGTGTGGTGAAGTAGCGCATCAGGATGTGCGGCAGCGATGCCGTGCCCGCCATCATGCAGATGGCCAGCGAAATCATCTCCCATCCCCTGCCTGCCGGAGCGTTCTGTGGCGTGGTCAGGACGGAGACGCCCGCGATCGCCTCGGCAGCCGGCTGGAGCCCGTATTCGGCCTCGAGTTCGGCGATGCGCTGGACCGCGCTGCCGTAGGAGAAGTGCGGAATGATACCGAAATCCTGAACGTTGGACATCCAGATGATCGGGATCAGGTAGGCGATGATCAGCACGATGTACTGCGCCACCTGTGTCCAGGTCACGCCGCGCATGCCGCCCAGCATCGAGCAGATGAAGATGCCGAGAAGGCCCAGCCACACACCGACCGAGAACGGCACGCCCAGCGTCTGTGCCGCGATCGTGCCGGTGGCGTTGATCTGCGCCGTCACATAGGTGAACGAGGCCACCACAAGCACGACGACGGCGCAAAGCCGCGCGGTGTTGCCGCCATAACGCGTGCCGATGAAATCGGGCACCGTATAGCAGCCGAACTTGCGCAGGTAGGGCGCCAGCAGCGAGTTGACGAGGACGTAGCCGCCCGTCCACCCGACGATGAAGCCGAGATATGGGTAGCCGCCGAAATAGACGCCGCCCGCCAGAGCCACGAAGGACGCGCCGGACATCCAGTCCGCCGCGGTGGCCATGCCGTTGTAGAGCGCCGGGACCTCGCGTCCCGCCACATAGTAGGCGTCGACCTCCGCCGTTCGCGACAGATAGCCGATGATGGCGTAGATCGCGATCGTGAACAGAAGGAAGCCGATACCGATCGCCTGGGCGCCGAGCCCCATCTGTTCGAGGACGGCCATGAAGGCGAAGAATGCCAGGAAACCCAGCGTGTAGAGCGCATAGACCTTGCCGAGATTGTCGACGAAGCGCGCACCTGTTGTCTGTATTGCCATTGGTTGCGCCTCCTCAGTCGCCGAGACCGTATTCGTCGTCGATCTGATCCTGACGCCAGTTCTGGATCCAGATGAGAGCGACGAAGGCGATGAGAGACCCCTGGACGCACATGTAGTAGCCGAACGGGAAACCCAGGAACGTGAACGAGTTGAGCGGTGCGGCGAAGAAGGGGATGACGATCGCGAACAGGACCCAGAGGATCATGACGATCGTGTTCAGGCGGCTGGTCTTGGTCCAGTGCCTTTCCCTTGCCTCCGCAGTTGCTCCAGCTTCGGTGCTGGACATGATAGTTACCCTCCCTTGCTTGCGCCAATGCACCCCGCATCCGCGCGTCAGGACCGAATCCCTCACGGAATCGGTCATGGTCGATGAATACCGCCGCTCACGAGTTGCGGAAATGATTCTATCGTAGCATTTCGTGAGCGATGCCTGCCGGCGCATGGAGCAGTGATGAAAACGCTGATGACCAACCTTTCCGAGGCCGTCGCCTGGCTGCGCGATCTGGCTTCGCGCATATCCGTGCGGGGCGAGCGCCAGCCCATCGCGGACTTCGCGGCGCTCTGCTATTTCGTGCGGACGCGATCGGCGCTGGTGACGCAGAAGAAGCTCTATGGCTATCTCAAGGAACGGATGGGACTGAGCTATCCGCGCGTGTTCGAGGATGACGAGATGGTCGCCTCGATCAACATCGCCAAGATGCATGTCTTCGCGGCGGGACTGTCGGATCTCACGATCCATTCGATTGGCCAGATCAGCCGGACAGGCGGCCTCGATCCGGAAATGCGGGTTTCAATGGCGTGCGATTGCTACCGTCGCGGTATCGAGGAGTTCCGGGACCAGGCCCCCGATGACGGTGCGGTCGAAGGCTGGCTGGCCGATTTCGAGCGGCGCGTGAACGACACTCATTGGGAAAACCTCGCCGCCGGCGCCAGCCCCTTCACGGCAAGCCCGAAGGCGCTCGTCCGATGGGCGCCGATCGCCGACGAGCACAAGAAGTACGACGTCGAGATCGTCGAGAATTCCATCCGCTTTGCCTGGAACGAGGTGCGGCAAGACCTGCGCGCCCGGTTGGACGGGCCGTCGGTGGCCGCCGATTACGCAGCGGGTACGCGCCACTGATCATCTCTCGGTGAAACACGGAAAAGCCCCGGCGGACGGTCCGCCGGGGCTTCCTTTTGCGGTCGCGATCGCGAATGCCGATCAGACCGAGTAGTACATGTCGAACTCGACCGGATGCGGCGTCATCTCGAAGCGCATCACCTCGGCCATCTTGAGCTCGATATAGGCGTCGATCTGATCGTCGTCGAAGACGCCGCCGGCCTTGAGGAAGCCGCGATCCTTGTCGAGCGACTGGAGCGCCTCGCGCAGGGAGCCGCAGACGGTCGGGATGCGCTTCAACTCCTTCGGCGGCAGGTCATAGAGATCCTTGTCCATGGCCTGGCCGGGGTGGATCTTGTTCTTGATGCCGTCGAGGCCCGCCATCAGCATCGCCGCGAAACCGAGATAGGGGTTGGCGGTCGGGTCGGGGAAGCGGACCTCCACGCGCTTGGCCTTGGGCGAGGAGCCGAAGGGGATGCGGCATGATGCCGAACGGTTGCGCGCGGAGTAAGCCAGCAGAACCGGCGCCTCGAACCCGGGAACCAGCCGCTTGTAGGAATTGGTGGACGGGTTGGTGAAGGCGTTGATCGCCTTGGCGTGCTTGATGATGCCGCCGATGTAGAACAGGCAGTTCTCCGACAGGCCGGAATACTCATTGCCCGCGAAGGTCGGCTTGCCATCCTTCCAGATCGACTGATGGACATGCATGCCCGAGCCGTTGTCGCCATAGACGGGCTTGGGCATGAAGGTAGCCGTCTTGCCGTAGGCATTGGCGACCTGATGGATCACATATTTGTAGATCTGCATCTTGTCGGCGTTGCGGGTCAGCGTGTCGAACTTGATGCCGAGCTCGTGCTGCGCGGCGGCAACCTCGTGGTGATGCTTCTCCACGACGACACCCATCTCGGCCATGACCGTCAGCATCTCGGAGCGCATGTCCTGGCACGAATCGACCGGCGGAACAGGAAAATAGCCACCCTTGATGCGCGGCCGATGGCCGAGATTGCCGGTCTCGTAGTCGGTGTCGTCGTTCGACGGCAGCTCGGTGGAGTCGAGCTTGAAGCCGGTGTTGTAGGGATCGGCCTTGTACTTGACGTCGTCGAAGATGAAGAATTCGGCCTCTGGGCCGACATAGACGGTGTCGCCGATGCCTTCCGACTTCATGTAGGCTTCGGCCTTCTTGGCCGTGCCGCGGGGGTCGCGATTGTAGCTCTCGCCCGAGATCGGGTCGAGAATGTCGCAGACCACGACCATGGTGGACTGCGCGAAGAACGGATCCATATGGGCCGTTTCGGTGTCCGGCATCAGCACCATGTCGGACTCGTTGATCGCCTTCCAGCCGGCGATCGATGAGCCGTCGAACATGACGCCGTCGGCGAACATGTCGTCATCGACCGCCGAGACATCCATGGTCACGTGCTGCAACTTGCCCTTCGGGTCGGTAAAACGCAGATCGACGAACTTCACGTCGTTGTCCTTGATCTGCTTTATGATGTCGGAGGCTGTCGTCATTTGGTGCTTTCCATTCCCTGAGATAAACTTGTGAACCGGTCAGACGGCGTCGACGCCGGTCTCGCCCGTGCGGATGCGGATGACTTCCTCGACGTTGGACACGAAAATCTTGCCGTCGCCGATACGGCCCGTCTGGGCGGCCTTGCGGATCGCCTCGATCGCGGCCTCGACCGTGTCGTCGCCGAGGACGATCTCGACCTTCACCTTGGGCAGGAAGTCCACGACGTACTCGGCGCCACGATAGAGCTCGGTATGGCCTTTCTGTCGGCCGAAGCCCTTGGCTTCGGTCACCGTGATCCCCTGCAATCCGACTTCCTGAAGCGCTTCCTTCACCTCGTCGAGCTTGAACGGTTTGATGATCGCTTCGATCTTCTTCATGCGGCGGGGACCTCCGAGTGGGCGAAACGGCTTGAAAATGCCGCTTCGGCGGGTGGAAAGCAGGAACCGTGCCACATCGCGGCAAACGACGGCCTGCATCTTCGTTCAAGCAGTCACCCAGCGTCACGCGGGGGTCTGGCGACCGAACCGGCCGCAGCCGCGCCCCTGGGGCGCGACGCGGACGTCATCCCGATGACCGGTGTGCCTACTGACTAGGCAGATTGGTCAAATAACAGGCGAGGCGCAAGGGTCGTCGTGCCTCGCGCGCTTGGCCATTCGGTCAACTGGCCAGCGCCTCGACTGGTGGGCAGGCGCAGACCAGATTCCTGTCTCCGGCGACATTGTCGATTCGGGAGACCGGCGGCCAGTATTTCGAGGGCCCCTGGCCCCCGGGAAAGGCCGCCAGAAGACGGTCATAGGAATGCGGCCATTCCGACGACAGGGCGTCCGCGGCGGTATGCGGCGCGTTGACGAGCGGATTGTCGGTCCGCGACCATTCCCCGCGCTCCACCCTGGACGCTTCCCCGGCGATCGCGATCATGGCGTCGCAGAAGCGGTCGATTTCCGCCAGCGGTTCGGATTCGGTGGGCTCGACCATCATCGTGCCGGCAACCGGCCAGGACATGGTGGGTGCATGGAAGCCGTAGTCGATCAACCGTTTGGCGACATCCTCCACGCTAATACTCGCCTTGCTCTTCAGGATTCTCGTGTCGATGATGCATTCGTGGGCAACACGGTCGTTGCGGCCCTTGTAGAGCACCGGATAGTGCTCGCTCAGCCTGTGGGCGATGTAGTTGGCCGACAGGATGGCGGTCTCCGTGGCATGCTTGAGGCCGCTCGCTCCCATCATGCGAATATACATCCATACGATGGGCAGAATGGAGGCGCTCCCCAGCGGCGCCGCCGCGACCGCGCCCTCGGTACGGCTTTCGACATGGCCAGGCAGGAAGTTCTTCAGGTGCTTCTTGACGCCGATCGGGCCAACACCCGGTCCGCCGCCGCCATGGGGGATGCAGAACGTCTTGTGCAGGTTCATGTGGCAGACGTCGGCACCCAGATCGCCGGGTCGAGCCAGACCCACCAGCGCGTTGAGGTTGGCGCCGTCGAAATAGACCTGGCCGCCATGGCGGTGAACGGTCTCGCAGATGTCGCGCACGCCCTCTTCGAAGACGCCGTGGGTGGAGGGATAGGTGATCATGAGGGCGGCGAGGCGATCGGAGTGGGCCGCCACCTTCTCCTCGAGGTCGGCGACATCGATATCGCCGCTGTCGGTGCATTTGACGACCACGACCCGCATACCGGCCATGACGGCGCTGGCGGGGTTGGTGCCATGCGCCGAGGAGGGGATCAGGCAGACATCGCGCTCGGCCTGCTTGCGGGCACGGTGATAGCGGCGGATCGCAAGCAGCCCCGCATATTCGCCCTGACTGCCGGCGTTAGGCTGGAGCGACACGGCGTCGAACCCGGTGATCTCGCCGAGCCAGGTTTCGAGATCCTTCGCCATCGCCGCATAGCCCCTTGCGTCTTTTGCCGGCGCGAAGGGGTGCAGGTCAGCCACCACGGGCCAGCTCACCGGCATCATCTCGGCCGCCGCGTTGAGCTTCATCGTGCAGGAGCCGAGCGGGATCATAGCGCGGTCGAGCGCAAGGTCCTTGTCGGCCAGACGCCGCAGGAAGCGCATCATCTCGGTTTCGGACCGGTTCTCGTGAAAGACCGGCTGGGTCATGAAGCCTTTGCCGCGTGGCTTGCCGGGCAGGGTACGCGACGCGTTGGACAGCGGTTCGGCGTCGAAGAGCGCCAGAAGCTCGGTCAGGTCCCGTTCGGTCGAGGTCTCGTCGAACGCGACCGAGACTTGATCCTCGTCGAGGACGCGCAGCAGGCGGCCGCCTTTGCGCGCGGCTTGCTGAAGGGCCTGTGCCCCGCCTTTCGCGGTGACGGTGACGGTGTCGAAGAAGCGGCTGTCGGCGATGCCAAGCGATGCCGCGAAGCGGGTGGCGAAGTCGTGCACGCGTGTGGCGATTGCCTGAAGGCCCTGCGGGCCATGCCAGATCGCGTAGGCCGCGGCCATGTTCGCCAGAAGCGCCTGGGCGGTGCAGATATTGGATGTCGCCTTGTCGCGGCGGATGTGCTGCTCGCGCGTCTGCAAGGCAAGCCGGTAGCCGGGACGGCCATGCGCGTCCACCGACTGGCCCACGAGCCGGCCGGGCATGAGGCGCGTGAGCTGTTCCGACACGGCGCAATAGGCCGCGTGCGGCCCGCCGAAGCCCATCGGCACGCCGAAGCGCTGCATCGAGCCGACGACGATGTCGGCGCCGAGCGCGGCCGGCGGCTCCGATATCGTCAATGCCAGCGGGTCGGCGACGAACACGACGACCGCGCCGGCTTTCTTCGCCCGCGAAATGGCGTCGCTGTGATCGCCGTAGCGGCCGAACGTGTCGGGCCAGGCGACCAGCAGGGCGGCGGTATCCTCGCCGATCTCGTCCTCGAAACGCATGCCGAGCGGTTCGGCCCGAGTCCCGACGACGTCAATGGTCTGCGGATGCAGCCGCCCGGCGCAGGCAATCAAGGAACGGGCCGATCGCGCGTGACGGTGGGCGATGCCCACGGCCTCGGCGACGGCGGTCGCCTCGTCGAGCAGCGAGGCGGATGCGATTGGCAGCCCGGTCAATTCCGCGACCAGGGTCTGGAAGTGAAACAGCATTTCCAGCCGGCCCTGGCTGATCTCGGGCTGATAAGGGGTGTAAGCGGTGTACCAGGCCGGATTTTCGAACAGGTTGCGCTGAATGACCGGCGGCACGTGGCAGCCGTGATAGCCTTGTCCGATAAAGCTCTTGAGCACCTTGTTGCGGTTCATGAGGGCGGACAGTTCGTCCAGCGCCTCATGCTCGGATACCGGCTCCGGCAGCTCCAGGTCGCGATCGAGCCGGATGGATCGCGGCACGGCCTGGCTGATCAGCGTCTCCAGCGATGTGATGCCAAGCGCCTTGAGCATCGTGCGCTCGTCGGCGGGCGCCGGGCCGATGTGGCGATCCGCAAATGTCGTTATGCGTTCGGTCATGACGTGCTCCCCGCGGTGGTTCGCGTGATGGTCAAAGGGTTGCCTTGTAGGCGGCTTCGTCCAGCAGGCTTTCCAGCTGGCTCTCGTCGGACAGTTTCATCTTCCACAGCCAGCCTTCGTCCTCGGCCGACTGGTTGACGAGGCCGGGTTCCGAGCCGAGCTGGTCGTTCGCCGAGACGATCTCGCCGTCGACGGGCGCGTAGACGTCCGATGCGGCTTTCACCGACTCCACGACCACGACCACATCGCCCCGGGAGACGGTCTTTCCCGCCTCGGGCAACTCGACGAAGACCAGATCGCCCAACTGTTCCTGCGCGTGATTGGTGATGCCGACTGTCGCGGTCGTCCCCTCGACGCGAAGCCATTCGTGGTCGGGGGTGTAGTAGGTCTTGGCCATGCTCAGGCTCCTTTGCGATAGCGATGCGGCATGAAGGGAAGGGCGACGACGTCGACCGGCAGGCTGTTGCCGCGAACCCGCGCGAGGAGGCGGGTGCCGGGAGAGGCGAGTTCGCGCGTCACATAACCCATCGCGACGGGATGACCGGCACTTGGCCCGAAGCCGCCTGACGTGACCCGTCCGACCGGCGTTCCCTTCTCGTCGAACAGCTCGGTTCCCGCCCTGACGGGCTGTCGTCCGTCCGGCTTCAGGCCCACGCGCTTGCGACCGGAGCCTTCCGCGATGCGGTCGCGCAGACCATCGGCGCCGACGAAGGCGCCATCGGATCGAACGGATTTCGGTATGGCCCACAGCAGGCCGGCCTCGACCGGATCGGTGTCCGGGGCGATGTCCTGCCCGTGGAGACACAGCCCGGCCTCGAGACGCAGGCTGTCGCGGGCGGCAAGCCCGATCCATTCGACGGCATCGTCGCCCAGCAGGCGTTCGACCAGTCCGGCCGCATCCTCCACCGGGAGCGCGATCTCGAAGCCATCCTCGCCAGTATAGCCAGAGCGGGTCACGAACCAGCCGGAGGGCAATTCCCTGCCGGTCATGAAGACGAGGTCGGACAGGTCGATGCCGACGCTTTTCATCACGATTTCTGCGGCCGGCCCCTGAAGGGCCAGAAAGACCCTTTCAAGCGGGGTGACGGTCGCGTCGAAACCGGATGCTCTTCGTCGCAGTTCGGCTTCGTCGCTTTCGGCGTTGCCGGCATTGGCCACGACCATGAAACGGTCCGGCGCGAGTCGCGTGACGATCAGATCGTCGAGGATCCCCGCATCCTCGGCAAGCAGCAGGGTATATTTGGACACCCCAGCCGGCAGGGCTTGCGCGTCGAACGGGCAAGCCTTGGAAAGGAAAGCCGCCGCGTCGGCGCCCCGCACTTCGAACAGCTTCATGTGAGAGATGTCGAAGAGGCCGGCCTTTTGGCGCGTGTGAAGATGCTCCTTCATGACACCGGCCGGATAGGTCAGCGGCATGAACCAGCCGGCGAATGCCCCGAATCGGGCACCGGCGGCCTCATGGATGTCGTGAAGCGGCAGTCGCCTGAGCTCGCCCGTATCGGTATTCGTCATCCAGCCTCCGGAGTCGCGCATTCAAATCCGCCACATGGCGGATCATTCGCGCCCCTCTGTCGGAAGCCTGAGAGACTCGCGCGACCGGAACCCTGTCGATCGCACTTACACCTTCGGCGCGGGGTTTCCCCCGACTTTCCAGAGTCGTCTTATCCGGACACGGTTCTTTTGCCTGAGAGATTTCGGGCGATTTCCCCTTCGGCGGCAGCCAAGGCTGCTCTCTCCCGCGACCGGACCGGGCATTGGCGCCCGCGACGATTCCAAGCCTAGATCAGTCCGTCGCGCTTGTCACCTGCCGGAACGGCACTTAGCGCCGAAGCGATCAACGCTCGCCGTTCAGGCGGGCCAGCTCGCGGTGCAGACGCTCGATGATCTGACCGGTATCCTCGTGGATGCGGCGCAGCCGCTCGAGCTGCACGGAGATGGCCGCGAGGGGGTCGGGGCCGATTTCGTCGGTCGGTGCGTCCCCGACGCCGTGCAGGAGCCAGATCATGTTGACATCGAGCACGCCCGCCAGAAGCGAAAGCTTCTCGACATTCGGTTCCGAGCGGTCGCTCTCCCATGCCAGAATCGTGGCCGGCTTGACGCCGACGCGTCGCGCCAGTGCCGTCGCGCTCATGCCCACGGCGTCGCGCGTGCGCGACAGCCGGCCTCCCAGCGTGTCGTCGTCCGGCGGTTCGTTCCGCAGCGTCCTGATGATGGCCATATCGCCGTCCGCCTTGTAATTCTCGCCTTCGTCACCGGGTCGAGCTTCGGCTATCCGTAACACGCCGCAAGCCTCCCGCAATCGCGAGGAGAGACGCAAACTGTCCCGTCCGCGTCAAGCCGCCAACCGCTCGGCATGCCAGCGCAGATGGTCGCCCATGAAGGTCGAGATGAAGAAATAGGAATGGTCGTAGCCCTCCTGCATGCGTAGGGTAAGCGGAATGCCGGCCTTCCGGCAGGCATCCTCGAGCAGCCAGGGCCTCAGGCCATCGTCCAGGAAGCCGTCGGCGGTCCCCTGATCGACCAGGAATTCGCCGAAGCGGCAGCCGTCCTCGATCAGCGCCACCGCATCATGGCCACGCCAGTTCTGCTCGTCAGCGCCCAGATATTTCTCGAAGGCCGACTTCGACCAGCCGGCCGTCATGGGATGGACGATCGGAGCAAAGGCCGAACAGGACCTGAACCGGTCGGGATTGCGCAGCGCCATGGTAAGCGCGCCATGCCCGCCCATCGAATGGCCGAATATGGACTGCCTGGACATATCGGCCGGAAAGTTCGCGGCGATCAGGCGGGGCAGTTCGTCGAGGACGTAGGAATACATGCGGTAGTTTCGCGAATAGGGTTCCTCTGTCGCGTCTACATAAAACCCCGCGCCGGACCCGAACTGCCAGTTGTCCTTCTCATCGGGGACGGTGTCGCCGCGCGGGCTTGTATCGGGACAGACCACGACTAGCCCGAGCTCGGCGGCCATGCTGCGGTACTCGCCCTTGTCCATGACGTTCTGGTGCGTGCAGGTCAGTCCCGAAAGATACCAGACCACGGGGCAGGGTCCTTCTTCCGCCTGAGGCGGCACGTAGACCGCGAAAGTCATGTCGCAGGCACAGGCGGAAGAAGCGTGCGTGTAGACGCCCTGAACGCCGCCATGCGAGCGGGAGGTAGAAACAGTCTTCAGTTGTGTGTTCATTCAGGCCTGCCGTGTCCGGGTGCCGGCAAATGTCCCGCCCGGCGCACCGCACGATCAAGCGCGGACAGGAATGCCGAGCGATCCTTTGCCGAGAATTGCGGATTGAAACCAGCTATTTCACCGGCTTCGCGAAGATGTTGCTTGAGGTCGCGCATGGCGACCGCCATACCGATCGAACTGGTCGTGAACATACGGCCCGCCGGTGAAAGGGCGGTCGCTCCGAGTTCGACGACGCGGGCCGCCAGCGGCACGTCGGCTGTGACGACGATGTCGCCCGCGGCCGCGTTGTCGACGATCCAGTCGTCCGCGGCGTCCGCGCCTTTCGACACCACGACATGCCTGACCATCGGATCGCGCGATGGTCGCAAGCCTCCGTTTGAAACGAATGTGACCACAAGCCCGTGGCGTTCGGCGACCCTGACTGCTTCGTCCTTGACCGGACAGGCATCGGCATCGACCAGGATATGCGGACGACCTTCAGGCAAGCGTACGCCTCGCCAGTTCCGCGCCCGCGCCGAGCGCCCGCAACTTGCCTGCCGCGACTTCGCGCGAAAGCGGCGCCATGCCGCAATTCGTGCAAGGCTGGATACGCTCGGCCTCGGCGTGCTTCAGCGCCTCGGCGATGACGCCGGCGACCTGCTCGGGAGTCTCGACCGCCGTCGACGCCACATCGATCGCGCCGACCAGCAGCACCTTGTCCGAGAGAAGCTCGATCAGCGAGATCGGGACACGCGAGTTGGCGCATTCCAGGGAGACCTGCCGGATCGCGGAGCGATTGAGGGCGGGAAAGATCGCCTCGTACTGGCGCCATTCCGAGCCCAGCGTCTCCTTCCACTTGATGTTGGCCTCGATACCGTAGCCGTAGCAGATGTGGACCGCTGTCTCGCAGTTCAGCCCCTGGGCGGCGCGCTCGAGCGCGGTCACGCCCCATTCGTTCACCTCGTCCATGAAGACGTTGAAGGCGGGTTCGTCGAACTGGATGACATCGACGCCGACCGCTTCGAGCTCGCGGGCCTCCTCGTTGAGGATTTCGGCGAAAGCCATCGCCATGTCGGCGCGGCGGCCGTAGTGGCCGTCGGCCAGCGTGTCGCAGATCGTCATCGGGCCGGGCAGCGTCCACTTCAGCTTGCGTTGCGTATGCGTCCGGCAGAACGCGGCCTCGTCCCGATGGACCGGCTTGGGGCGGCGCAGCCTGCCGGTAACGGTCGGCACATCCGCCTCGTAGCGGTTGTTGCGAATGCCCATGCGCGTCATCAACTGCCAGTCGATGCCTTCGACGGTCTCGAGAAAACCGTGCACGAAGTGGCGCCGGAACTGCTCGCCGTCCGAAACGGTGGCGATGCCGGCGTCCTCCTGCTCCTTGATCCAGACGAGCGCGGCATCGCGCTTGGCCCGTTCGAGCGCCTCGCCTTCATGGAGCCATTTCGGCCAGAGCTTCTCGGTCTCGGCCAGCCAGCCAGGCTTGGGCAGGCTGCCGGCGATCGTGGGTGCAAACAGCATCTCTATCCCTCGGGGTCGCCAGGCGGCATGCGACGACCCCTCCATCGGTTGCGGCAGGCTTTGCGCTACCTGAGTTCGTTAACCGAACTGATGACTGTTCCGAGCAGGCCGTATTCGACCGCCTCGTCGGTGGTGAGCCAGAAGTCGCGATGTGTGTCCTTGAGGATCTTTTCCGGCGGCTGCCCGGTCGCCGCGCCGAAAAGCCGGGCGAAACGCTCACGCATCCGTATGACCTGTTCGGCCTGGATCTGGATGTCCGATGCCGATCCGCGCACGCCGCCACTCGGCTCGTGCAGCAGGAAGCGCGTGTTGGGCAGGCAGTAGCGGTTTTCGCGCTGGGCTCCGACGAAGATCAGCGCGCCGGCGCTCGCGACCCAGCCGCTGCCGATCGTGCGCACGGTCGGCCGGATGAACTTGATGATGTCGTGGACCATGTCGCCGGACTCCACGTGGCCGCCCGGCGAGGAGATGAACATGTTGATCGGCGCGTCGCTGTCCTCGGCCAGTGCGAGAAGCTGCGTGACGGTGCGCTGCGCCAGCTTATCGTTGATCTCGCCGGTGACGATGACATTGCGGCTCTTGAAGAACAGCGTCTCGATCGGGCCGGACTGCTTCGGTTCTTCGCTCTTGCCGGTCTCTTCCAGCAGCCAAGTGCTCATGGGTGAATGTCCTTCCTTGTCAGTGGCATCAATAGACCACGACGCTGCGGATGCTCTCGCCCGCATGCATGAGGTCGAATCCCTTGTTGATCTCGTCCAGCGACAGGCGATGGGTGATCATCGGGTCGATCTGGATCTTGCCATCCATATACCAATCGACGATTCGCGGAACGTCGGTTCGCCCGCGCGCCCCGCCGAAGGCCGTACCCTTCCATACGCGGCCGGTGACGAGCTGGAAGGGACGGGTGGAGATTTCCTGTCCGGCGCCGGCAACGCCGATGATGATGGATTCGCCCCAGCCGCGATGCGCGCATTCCAGCGCCTGGCGCATGACCTTCACGTTTCCGGTGCAATCGAAGGTGTAGTCGGCCCCGCCGATCTGGTCGGCGCCGCGTTTTGTCAGGTTGACGATATGGGCCACGACGTCGCCGTCGATCTCGTTCGGATTGACGAAATGCGTCATCCCGAACCTCTCGCCCCACTCCTTCTTGTCGTTGTTGATGTCGACACCGATGATCATGTCGGCGCCGGCGAGCTTCAGGCCCTGGATCACGTTGAGACCGATGCCGCCCAGGCCGAACACGGCGGCGGTCGCGCCCTGCTCGACCTTCGCCGTGTTGAAGACGGCGCCGACACCGGTCGTGACGCCGCAGCCGATATAGCAGATCGTGTCGAACGGCGCGTCCGGATTGACCTTGGCCACCGCGATCTCGGGCAGCACGGTGAAGTTGGAGAAGGTCGAGCAGCCCATGTAGTGGAACAGCCTGTCCTTGCCGATCGAGAAGCGGCTGGTGCCGTCGGGCATCAGCCCCTGGCCCTGCGTCGAACGGATCGCGGTGCACAGATTGGTCTTGCGCGACAGGCAGGATGGGCACTGGCGGCATTCCGGCGTGTAGAGCGGGATGACGTGATCGCCCTTCTTCACGGTCGTGACGCCCTTGCCGACATCGACCACGACACCGGCGCCCTCATGGCCGAGTATCGCTGGAAACAGCCCTTCCGGATCGGCGCCGGACAGGGTGAATTCGTCGGTGTGGCAGATGCCCGTCGCCTTGACCTCGATCAGGACCTCGCCTTCGCGGGGGCCTTCCAGGTCGACCTCCATGATTTCCAGCGGCTTGCCTGCTGCAACGGCGACGGCGGCGCGTGTCTTCATCCTTATGCGTCTCCCGATTTTGTTGCCGCACGTTTTCAGGTTTCACGGGTCGGATCAAGCCGCCGCGATCCGGTCGCTGGAAGCCACGGACAATCCGGGCAGAGCCGGAATGCGCCAGCGCGGCTTGAGCCGCTTTTCGCTTGCGAATAAGAACGAACCGCCTTCGGGAGGACGTTCGCGCACATGTTCAAGAAAATTCTGATCGCCAACCGCGGCGAGATCGCCTGCCGGGTCATCAAGACCGCCAAACGCATGGGAATAGCGACGGTCGCGGTCTATTCCGACGCGGACCGCGACGCGGTTCATGTCGAGATGGCGGACGAAGCGGTTCATATCGGCGCGGCGCCCGCCGCGCAGTCCTATCTGCTTGGCGAACGGATTATGGGGGCCTGCAGGCAGACCGGCGCGGAAGCGGTCCATCCCGGCTACGGATTCCTGTCGGAAAGAGCCGGGTTCTGCGAGGCGCTGGAGAGGGAAGGCATCGTCTTCATCGGCCCCAAGCCCAGGGCGATCACGGCCATGGGCGACAAGATCGAATCAAAGAAGTTCGCCAACGAGGCGAAGGTGAACACCGTTCCGGGCTTTCTCGGCCTGATCGAGGACGCCGATCATGCGGTCAAGATCGCGACCGAGATCGGCTATCCCGTTATGCTGAAGGCGTCGGCCGGCGGCGGCGGCAAGGGCATGCGGATCGCCTGGAACGAGGCGGAGACGCGCGAAGGCTTCCAGTCTTCGCGCAACGAGGCGAAATCGTCCTTCGGCGACGATCGCATCTTCATCGAGAAATTCATCATCGATCCACGCCACATCGAGATCCAGGTGCTCGGCGACGCCCATGGCAACGTCATCTATCTGGGTGAGCGCGAATGTTCGATCCAGCGGCGGAACCAGAAGGTCGTCGAGGAGGCGCCGTCACCCTTCCTGGACGAGGCGACGCGCAGGGCAATGGGCGAACAGTCCGTGGCGCTCGCCAAGGCCGTCGACTACCAGAGCGCGGGCACGGTCGAGTTCATCGTCGACAAGGACCGCAACTTCTATTTCTTGGAAATGAATACGCGGCTGCAGGTCGAGCATCCGGTGACGGAGCTGATCACCGGGATCGACCTCGTTGAGCAGATGATCCGGGTCGCCGCGGGCGAAAAACTGTCGATCCGACAGGATGACGTCACGCTGAATGGCTGGGCGGTGGAGAGCCGCCTGTACGCGGAAGACCCGTTCCGCAATTTCCTGCCGTCGATCGGCCGGCTCACGAGCTATCGGCCGCCGGAAGAGGGCAGGGACGGCGACGTCGTCATCAGGAACGACACCGGCGTTGCCGAAGGCTCGGAAATCTCCATGTTCTACGATCCCATGATCGCCAAGCTGTGCAGCTGGGCGCCGGACCGTGAGGCAGCTATCGACGCCATGTCGCGGGCGCTCGACGAGTTCGTCGTCGAGGGCATCGAACACAATATTCCTTTCCTGGCCGCGCTGATGCGGCATCCGCGTTGGCGCGAAGGGCGGCTGTCGACCGCCTTCATCGCCGAGGAATATCCCGACGGCTTTCAACCGACGACCCCCTCGCGGGAGGAACTGGAGACCTTGGCGCTGGTGGCCGCGTCGGTCGAGTTCATCAGGTGCGATCGTCTCGACCGGTTGACCGGCCGTCTCGCGCCGCATTCGGGCGCGTTCCGTAAGGATTGGGTAGTGCGGGTCGGCGACGAACGGCTCAAGGTCTCGATCATCGACGGCATGGTGTCGGTTCCGCAGGAAGTCGATCTCTCGGTGGATGGCGGCCAACCGGTGACGCTGCGCTCCGACTGGCGACCGGGTGAGCCGGTCTGGCGCGGCACGATCGGGTCGCGCGAAATCGCGGTCAAGATCCGCCCGGTGGCGAACGGCGTTCGCCTGGCATGGCAAGGCCTGTCGGTCGAAGCGCGCGTAATGATTCCGCGCACGGCCGAACTCGATGCGCTGATGCCGGTCAAACTGCCTCCGGACCTTTCCAACATGCTCCTGTGCCCGATGCCGGGCATGGTCGTGTCGATCGCGGTGACGGTAGGCCAGGAGGTCAAGACCGGCGAGACGCTTGCCGTGGTCGAGGCCATGAAGATGGAGAACGTGCTTCGTGCCGAGCGCGACCTGACCGTCGCGAAGATCAACGCCGAGCCCGGCGAGAGCCTTTCGGTGGACGCGGTCATCATGGAGTTCGAATAGGCCTCCGGGGCATACCGCGTCCTGTGAAGAAGCAGGGTCCCGACTCGACCTGACGCCGGCGCTGGCCGACAATGGCGTCAGGGCAAAAACGAATCTGTGAAAGTGTCGATGGCGAGCGACCGAACCTTGCGCGATCCGATCCTGCGCGCGGCGCGCAATACCGAGAGCCTGGCCGCAAGGCCGGAACGCCCCTTCATCCATCTGCGGGTGCATTCGGCTTTCTCGTTGCTCGAAGGCGCGCTGCCGCTCGGCAAGATCGTCGGCCACGCGGTCAAGGACAACGCTCCGGCGATCGCCGTCACGGACACCAACAATCTCTTCGGCGCGCTGGAGTTCGCGCAGAAGGCGGTGAAGGAAGGCATCCAGCCGCTGGTGGGATGCCAGCTTGACCTAATGCTGGGGGAAAGCCAGTCGCGCAATCGCGGCGGCCCCGAGCTCGCACCGATCGTGCTGATCGCGGCCACGGAGGACGGGCTGTCCAATCTGAACCGACTGGTCAGCCGCGCCTATCTGCGCACGGCGCCGGGCGATCCCGTGCATATAACGCCGGACTGGCTGGCTGAACTGGCAGACGGTCTGATCTGTCTAACAGGCGGGGAGGGCGGTCCTGTCGGAAGGGCTCTCAAGGCCGACAATCACAGCCTGGCCGAGGAGCGGCTGGATCTGCTCCAAGCCGCGTTTGGCGACCGGCTCTATGTCGAACTGCAGCGCCCGTCCGGCTACGACCGCGCGCTTGAGGCCGCGACGATCGATCTGGCCTATGACCGCGACCTGCCGCTGGTCGCGACCAATGAGGCCTTCTTCCCCACGCCTGACGACTACGACGCCCACGACGCGCTGCTGGCGATCGCGGAAGGAACGGTGATCGCGGTCGACGAGAGGCGCCGTCTGACGCCCGACCATTGTCTGAAATCCCAGGCCGAGCTGAACGCGCTGTTCGCGGATTTGCCGGAGGCTCTCGACTCCACCGTCGAGATCGCGATGCGCTGCTCGGCCTTTCCGAAGAATCGCGATCCTATCCTGCCGCGTTTCACAAGCAGCGATCACGACGATCCGGAGACCGCGCTCAAGGCCGAGGCCGACGAGCTTCGCAGGCAGGCCCATGCCGGCCTCGATGCGCGGCTTTCCACGCTTGGACTGACGCCCGGCTTCAGCCGGGAACAGTATGTCGAACGGCTGGACTACGAGCTCGATGTCATCGAGCGGATGAAATATCCGGGCTACTTCCTCATCGTGTCCGACTTCATCAAATGGGCTAAGGCTCAGGACATCCCCGTCGGTCCAGGCCGCGGCTCGGGCGCGGGCAGCCTGGTGGCCTATGCGCTGACGATCACGGATGTCGATCCGCTGCGGTTCTCGCTGCTGTTTGAGCGCTTTCTCAATCCCGACCGCGTGTCGATGCCCGACTTCGACATCGACTTCTGCCAGGATCGTCGCGACGAGGTCATCCGCTACGTCCAGGAAAAATACGGCCGCGACCAGGTGGCCCAGATCATCACCTTCGGCACGCTGCAGGCGCGCGCGGTCCTGCGTGACGTCGGCCGCGTCCTGCAGATGCCGTATGGGCAGGTCGACCGGCTGTGCAAGATGGTACCGGCCAATCCCGCCAATCCGGTGACCCTTGCAAAGGCGATCGAGGGAGAGCCGCGTTTCGCCGAGGAGGTGGAGAAGGAGCCGATCGTCGGCACTTTGCTTGAGATCGCCCAGAAGCTCGAAGGTCTCTACCGGCATGCCTCGACCCATGCCGCCGGTATCGTGATCGGCGATCGGCCGCTGCAGCAACTGGTGCCCATGTACCGCGACCCGCGCTCCGACATGCCGGTCACGCAGTACAACATGAAGAAGGTCGAGGACGCCGGACTGGTGAAATTCGATTTTCTTGGCCTGAAGACCCTGACCGTGCTCCAGCGCGCCGTCGACCTGATCGGGCGGCGCGGCGTCAAGATCGACCTGTCGAAAATCCCGCTGGACGACGCCGAGACATACGCGATGCTGTCGCGGGGCGAGGTGGTGGGCGTGTTCCAGGTGGAATCGGCCGGTATGCGCAAGGCGCTGATCGGCATGAAACCCGACCGCATCGAGGACATCATCGCGCTGGTGGCGCTCTATCGTCCCGGCCCGATGGAGAACATTCCCACCTACAACGCCCGCAAGCACGGCGAGGAGGAGATCGCCTCGATCCATCCGAAGATCGACCATCTGGTGAAGGAGACCCAAGGGGTCATCGTCTACCAGGAACAGGTGATGCAGATCGCGCAGGAGCTGGCCGGCTATACGCTTGGACAAGCCGATCTGCTCAGGCGCGCGATGGGCAAGAAGATCCGCGCTGAAATGGAGAAGCAGCGCGCCGTTTTCGTCGATGGCGCGGTCGAGCGCGGGGTGGCGAAACAGCAGGCCGATTTCATCTTCGACCTTCTGGCCAAGTTCGCCGACTACGGCTTCAACAAGTCGCACGCCGCAGCCTATGCGATCGTGTCGTACCAGACGGCCTATCTGAAGGCGCACTATCCGGTCGAGTTCCTGGCCGCGTCGATGACGCTCGACATGAACAACACCGAAAAACTGGTTGATTTCCGAGGCGACGCGATGCGTCTCGGCATCGAGGTGGTGCCGCCGTCGGTACAGACCTCGTACCGCGATTTCGAGGTGGGAGAGAACCGCATCTTCTATTCGCTGGCCGCGATCAAGGGGATCGGCGACGCCGCCGTCGAACATATCGTCGAAAAGCGCAGGGAAAAGCCGTTCGCCAGCCTCGACGATTTCGTGCAGCGCGTCGATCCGCGCATCGTAGGACGGCGCGTCTTCGAAAGCCTGATCGCGGCGGGCGCGCTGGACTGTTTCGGCCGCGAACGGGCGAGCATGATGGCCGGGCTTGACGCGATCATGAACGCGGCCGCCTTCGCTCAGGCCAGCGCCAACAGCAGCCAGATCGATATATTCGGCGGTTCGGCCGAGCCGGAACGCATCAGGCTGCCGGCCGCCGATCCCTGGCCGCCGGCCGAACGGCTGCAACGGGAATTCCAGGCGGCGGGCTTCTATCTGTCCGCTCACCCACTGGATGAATACCGGGCCGTACTCGAAAAGATGCGGGTCCAGACCTTCTCCGACTTCTCGCTGGCCGTGAAAAAGGGCGCGACCGCAGGCCGACTTGCCGGAACGATCACGTCCAGGCAGGAGCGTCGGACGCGGACGGGCAACAAGATGTGCATCGTGCAGCTTTCGGATTCGTCCGGCCAGTACGAGGCCGTGCTGTTTTCCGAGACACTCGGCCAGTATCGCGACCTGATCGAGGAGGGGCGGTCGGTGGTCATCACCGTTGCCGCCGAAGACAGGCCCGAAGGCGTGAACCTGCGTGTGCAGACCATGCAGACGCTGGAGGAGCAGGCCGCGCGAACGCAGCAGGCGCTGCGCATTTTCGTGCGCGACGCCGCTCCGGCGCCGGCATTGCAGAGCCAGTTGCGCCAGCGTGGTGAAGGCCAGGTCTCGATCGTCGTTATCAAGGGAGAGGCGCAGGGCGAGGTCGAGATCAACCTGTCGGACAAATATCTCGTGTCGCCCGCGATCGCGGCGGCCATGCGCGCGATCCCCGGTGTGGTGGAGGTCGAGCTGGTCTAGCCGCCGAGCGTCTCACGGCGTTTCGGGCGGCACGGCTTCGGGGCGCCGTCGCTGGATGTTGACCAGATTGCCCGCCAGGATCAGCGCGGCGCCGGCGGCGGTGAGCATGTCCAGACGTTCCGAGAACATCGCCCAGCCGAGCACGGCCGACAGGGGCAGGCGCATGAAGTCCATCGGCATGACCACCGTTGCCTCGGCGTGAACCAGGGCGCGTGCGAGGCAGTAGTGTGAGAAGGTGCCGGTGAAGGCCACGAGCACCACCCAGGGAAGCACTTCGAGGGAAGGGGGCCGCCAGACCAACAGGCCCGGCGCCAACCCTATCGCGGATTGGATGATGAGCATCCAGAATATGATGCGCACCACGCTTTCGGTGCGCGTCATGGCCTTGACCATGACCAGCGAGACGGCAAAGGCGACGGCACCCGCCAGCATGACGAGATGGCCAGTCTGCGGTTCGGACACGCCGGGGCGAACGATCACGACAACACCCACGATGCCAAGAACCACCGCCGTCGTCTTCTTGGTGTTCATACGCTCCCCGAGGAACGCCACGGCGAGCAGCGCCGTCCAAAAAGGGGTGGTGAACTCGATCGAGATCAGCTCGGCCAGGGGGATAAGGGTGAGCGCTAGCAGCCAGGCATACTGACCGCCGTAATGCGCGACATTCCGGCCGATATGCATCAAGGGCCGATGGGTCTTCATCGCTGACAGTCCGCCTGAAAAATGCACCAGCGGCAAAAGCAGGAAGAAGCCGATGACCGAGCGCATCAACATGACCTGAAAGACGTCGAGTTCCGCGGTCGCGGCGCGCCCGGCGACGGACATGGTCAGGAACATGGCGATTGAGCCGGCCATCCACAGGCCGGCCTTGAGATTCGACTGCTGCGTGTCCATCGCGGCTTCTTGCGTGGCGCGAGGGTGCGGGGCAACCGCGCGCACTCGGAAAATGATGGGCCAGCCGGCGCGGGCTCGAGAACACGTGCCCGTGGCCAGTGCTCAGTCGCGGTGTTCGCGCGGCGGCCGGCCCCGCCCGGAGCGGCCGAACGTATAGCCTGTTTCGACTGCCTTGACGCCGAACCGGTCTCGCAAACGGTCGATCGCGCCCTCGGCCATCGCACGCTTGCGGGCATTTTCGTCAATGAGGTCGAACGGGTCCGCCCGGTCAGCGTCGGTCAGGTCCGTGACGCCGATGCCGAGAAGCCGGTAGCGCGTGCCGTCGAGCTCCCGTTCCAGCAGCGACAGTCCCGTCTGAAAAATCCGGTCCGCAAGCCTGGTCGGATCGGCAAGGCGCTGATTGCGCGTGCGGATCCGGAAATCTGCGGTCTTCAGCTTGAGGACCACCGTATGGCCGGCGACGCCGCTCTTCTTCATGCGCGCTGAGACCTGCTCGGACAGCGCGCGCAAGACCGGAACGAGGTCGGATGCGGAGGAAAGGTCCGCGTCGAAGGTCATCTCGGCCGAAGCGCTCTTGGCCTCGCGCTCGACCTTGACTTTGCGGTCGTCGATGCCGTGCGAGAGAAAATGCAGGCGGTCGCCCATCGTGCCATAGCGCCGAAGCAGATCGCCTCGCTCCATCGCCTGAATCTGGCCGATCATGCGAATGCCGTCGCGTTCCAGCGTGGCCTGGAAAGCCTTGCCGACACCCCAGATCAGGCCGACCGGCTGCCCCGCCAGGAAGGTTTGCGCTTCCGCGCGCCCGATCACCGAGAAACCGCGCGGTTTGCCCAGATCGGACGCTACCTTGGCCAGGAACTTGCAGTAGGAGAGGCCGACGGAAACCGTGATGCCGATCTCTGTTTCCACCCGTCGCGCGAAATCGGCCAGCACGAGCGAGGGTGGTCGTCCGTGCATGGCTTCGGTTCCCGAGAGATCCAGAAACGCCTCGTCGATGGAGACAGGCTCGACCAGCGGCGTGAGCGCCTCCATCATGGCGCGGACCTGACGCCCGACGCGCACATATTTCTCCATGTCGGGCTTGATGATGACCGCGTCGGGACACGCGGCGAGCGCCTTGAACATGGGCATCGCGGAGCGGACGCCCCGAATGCGCGCCACATAGCATGCCGTCGAGACCACGCCGCGCTTGCCCCCGCCGACAATGACCGGCCGGTCCCTCAGTTCGGGCCGGTCGCGCTTTTCAACCGACGCGTAGAAGGCGTCGCAATCGATATGGGCGACCGACAGCGTGGCGAGTTCGTCATGCCGCAGCACGCGCGGGCTTCCGCAGGAACGGCATCGCCTCGCACCGTCGGCCTGCCTGGTCAGGCAGTCTCGACAGAAGCCGTGCGCATCGAGCGTGACAGGGACCGGCATGGGCGGGGAACGAGCAGGGAACCTGGCGAACGATAGCGCTCCGCCGGCATGGGCGCAACGCGCCCTCGTCCTACAGGCCAAGCGCCTCGGCGATCTTCGGCCGCGCATCAATCCAGTCGTCGACGATCTCGACATAATCCGGCGGCGGCGGAAACAGGGTGCGAAGCGAGTTGTCGGCCATGAGGTGGAACAACCGCGCGTCGGGAACCGATTCCCGGGTCGAGACCAGATTGCGCGGCTGGTCGTCCACGAAGGCAACCCGGCGATCCCCCTTGCCCCGCAGGCTCCTCACGGCCGGTCCCTTCGCCATTTCGGTGGTGACGAGCGGGTAATCGAGGCCGAGCGCGTCCAGATGAGCGCGCCGGGTTTCGCGATGGCGATGCGGCATCGCGGTCAGGAGCACGATCTCGATCGAGTCCTTGAACGAGGCCAGCGTGTCGGCGGCGTCCGCCATCAGTTCCTGCCATTCGGCCTGCGCCTCGAAGAAGGCGTCGATCAGCCCGCCAACGGCCTCCGTCTCCGCTGCGAGCCCGGTCTCGACATGAATGATATTGCCGTTGAGGCGCGGCGTTTCGAGCCGCAGCTCGTAGCCCTTGGCCCTGAGGAACATGGGAAAGGGACGGATGAATTCGAGGATGACATCGTCGACGTCGAGCACCAGCAAGGGGCGGTCATCGCGGGCAAGTTCAGCGATCTGACGGGCCGTTTCTGGATCGTCGCTCATGTCGAGCTCTCGTAGTCTCGGTCACCGGGTGCGAGCGACCGTCTGGCCCTGGCAAGCGATTGGGGCTCAACGCCCAGCGATTCGGCCACCTCGATCAGGGTCGGCTCGTGGGCGAGAACGAAATCCAGTACGCCGGCGAGGAAGCCCGGCTCAGCCGCCGCGCGCCTTATATCGGACGCATCGATCCCGGTAAGGTCGAGGAAACGACGCAACAGGATGCTATCGCTGGCGATGTGGGCCAGCACCGCGATCGCCAGATCAAGGTCGCCAGTGCTCCTGGGCTCTTCTCTCATGGACTTCCCGGCGTTGAAATAATGCGTGCCGATACGGCGAGCAGCCGCCAGTCGAACGGATGCAGGTCTGCCCCTCGATTACGGATTCGTCAATGTTATAGCTGTAGAGTGCGCAACTGGAGAGTCGCGCTGGCGCGAGAGACGGGAAGTCTCGCGCGACGGCACGACGGCGGAGCCTGGGTATGAAGAAGAAGGTCATGATCGTCGAGGACAACGAGCTCAACATGAAGCTCTTCCGCGACCTGATCGAGGCTTCCGGCTACGACACCATCCGGACCCGCAACGGGCTGGAAGCGCTCGACCTTGCGCGCGAACACAGGCCCGACCTGATCCTGATGGATATCCAGTTGCCTGAGGTCTCGGGCCTGGAAGTCACCAAATGGCTGAAAGCCGACGACGACCTGCACGTCATACCGGTTATCGCCGTGACCGCGTTTGCCATGAAGGGCGACGAGGAGCGCATCCGCCAGGGCGGGTGCGAGGCCTATATCTCCAAGCCTATTTCCGTGCCGCGTTTCATCGAAACGATCCGTTCCTATCTGGGCGATGCCTAGTCGGCCGCCCGCACATGAAGCCCCGGAGGCCTGAAGGCCATGACCGCCCGCATTCTTGTCGTCGATGACGTGCCCGCCAATGTGAAGCTGCTCGAAATCCGCCTGCTGGCCGAGTATTTCGAGGTGCTGACGGCAACCAGCGGGCAGGAGGCGCTCGAAATATGCGAGCACGGCAAGGTCGACGTCGTGCTGCTCGACGTGATGATGCCGGGTATGGACGGCTTCGAGGTCTGTCGCCGGCTGAAAGCCGATCCGGCCACCCATCACATCCCCGTCGTCATGGTGACCGCGCTCGACCAGGCCGCGGACCGGGTTCGGGGGCTGGAGGCGGGCGCGGACGATTTCCTGACCAAGCCGGTGGGCGATCTCCAACTCATGACGCGCGTGAAGAGCCTGGTCCGCCTGAAGATGCTGACCGATGAACTGCGCCTGCGGGCGTCCACGACGCGCAACATCGGTATCGAGGAACTGCTGGACAAGCGCGGGACGCGGGCGGAGGAGCCGGCGCGCGTATTGCTGGTGGACGAAAAGCCGTCATCGGTCGAGCGCATCCGCAAGATGCTGCGCACGGCCTGCGAGCTGCAGGTCGAACATGACCCGCAGACCGGCTTCTTCAGGGCCGCCGAAGGCGAGTTCGAATGCGTCATCGTGTCATCGGGCTTCGCGGACTTCGATCCCCTGCGCCTCTGCTCGCAGATGCGCTCGCTCGACCGCACGCGGTTCCTGCCGATCATCATGATCGCGGATCATGGGGAAGAGGAACGCATCGTGCGCGCCCTCGAACTCGGCGTGAACGATTACCTGATGCGTCCCATCGACCAGCAGGAGATGATCGCGCGGCTCAACACCCAGGTCAGGCGCAAGCGCTACAATGACGAGTTGCGCGCCAGTGTGGCGCAGACGATCGAGATGGCGGTCACGGACGGCCTGACAGGACTGCACAACCGCCGGTATCTCGACAGCCATCTCCAGACGCTGTTCGACCGCGCGCTGGCACGGCGTCGTCCGCTGTCGGTGATGATTACCGATATCGACCGCTTCAAGCCGATCAACGATACCTGGGGACATGACGCGGGCGACGAGATCCTGCGCGAATTCGCGGCGCGTCTGCGCAAGAATGTTCGCGGCATCGACCTGGCCTGCCGTTTCGGCGGTGAGGAATTCGTCGTCGTCATGCCCGATACCGAGCACCATGTGGCCGAAAGGGTCGCCGAGCGTATTCGCGCCCAGATCGAGGACACGCCGTTCGCGCTGAAGACAGAGGGGCGGGAAATCCCCGTCACCGTGAGCGTCGGCGTGGCGTCGCTGACACCGCCGCACGACAGCGTCCAGACACTGATGAAGCGCGCGGACACCGCGCTCTACGAAGCCAAGACGGGCGGCCGCAACCGAGTCGTGGCGAAAGCTGCGTGAACGCGACGATCGTGCCAAATCGTTAGCCGTTTACCCTAACGGAAGCGATTCGCGATCTGTGGTTAAGAAAGTGTTGATTTTCAAGTCCTTCTGCGCGATTGTCGCCTCGAAAGGGCGGGGATCGCGATCCAGACCATCCGGCGTCGCAACCACGCCCGACAATACCCCATGATGCTCAGGTCCGCCGCATCTCCTGGGTCCGTGGGGTCGGCCGGTCGGCCCTGGCGTTCAGTGGCCTCCTCGTACCGCTGCCAGTCAGCCGACCGGCCCCCGTTTTCTCCTGAACAGTAGCCAGCCGCGCATCGGCACAAAAAAGCCGCCCGGAGGCGGCTTTCCAACTGGTCGATCAGGCGACCACTACTTGATCTTGGTTTCCTTGAACTCGACATGCTTGCGCGCCACCGGATCGTACTTCCGCAGCGACATCTTCTCGGTCTTGGTGCGGCTGTTCTTGCTGGTGACGTAGAAATAACCGGTGTCTGCCGTCGACAGCAGCTTGATCTTGATGTTGGCGGCCTTTGCCATGGGTCGTGTCCGTGCTCTGGAATGAAGGGGCGCCTGAAAGCGCCTCGTGACGCAATGCGCGAAATCGCGCGACATCTAGCGATTGCGCCTCGAAAGTCAACCGGAAAAGCCCCTTCAGGTCACTTTCGGGCAAAGAGCCGGGCGCCGGCGAGGACGATGTAGGCCGCGAAGAACAGGCCAAGGCTCCAGGCAAAGCCGTGTGGACCGACGGCGTCCATGCCAAGTCCGATCGCCTGCGGCCCGGCCAGCATGCCAAGCCCGTAGCAGAAGACGAACGCGGCGTTCGCGGATGCCAGTTCGCGCCCGGAAAGGCGCGAGCCCAGATGCGCCAGTCCGACGGTATAGAGACCCGCCACCACGCCGCCCCATAGGAACAGAACGGCGGCGGCCACCAGCCATGACTGCACGACCCATGGAAGGATGATGCTGCCCGCCAGGCCGGTCGCCGCGCACGCGACGAGGAGATGGCGACGGTCGGCGATGCGGTCCGACAGCATTCCGAGCGGGATCTGCAGGATCACGTTGCCAAGACCGATCATGGTCAGCAGGTAGGCCGCCTGCGCCTCGTCATAGCCGATGCGGTTGGCATAGACCGGAAACAGGGCAAAGCCGCCCGTCTCGACCGCACCGAAGACAAGCACGGCCGCGGTCGCCGTCGGCACGAGCCAGATATAGCGCGCGAAACGCGGCCGGTCGGCCTCTTCCTTGCCGCTGATGTCGGGACCCTCCTTCCACGCGGCCACGACGGGGAGGGCGGCCAGAAGGACGATCGCGGCGGTGACGGCGAACGGCAGGAAGCCCGACGATCCGATCTGCGCGAAAATGATCGGGCCAGCGGCGAAACCGAGCGACAGGACGGTCGCATAGAGCCCGAGTATGAAGCCCCTTCTCGAAGGAGGCGCGGAGGAGGTGATCCAGAATTCCGACAGGATGAACAGGACCGTTATCGCGATATGGAGCACGACGCGCAGCGGGAACCACATCCAGAACTGATCGGCGAAATAGAAGCCGGGAAAGGAAAGCGCACCCACCACGATCATGACCAGGATCGTCGGAACGACACCAAAGCGGGACGCCAGCGGGATGGCAATCGGCGCGGCCGCGATCGAGGCCAGCCCCGCGAAAGCGGTGTTGAGCCCGATCATCGTCGCCGAGACGCCCCGGTTTTCCAGGACGATGCTGAGCAGCGGCACCCCCAGCCCGATGGCTATGCCGACGACGCTGATCGAGGCGATGGCGGCGCCGACGGACAGCCACTCCATCCGCTCCGCGGCTTCGACCTCGGGATGGGACGTGGGGATCATGGCCGGGATCAGATCAGAACGCGTATGAAGCGGTTGCGCAGCATCCGGTAGAACGGGATCGGCCGGCCCGGCGTGAGCTCGGGATCGGTTTCCAGACGCTTCTCCAATTCTCCCAGTATTGTGCGGGTTATCGTGGGAATATCGGCCGCCACGGCTTCCTCGAAGGGGAGCCAGACCAACTCCTCGAGTTCATTGGTGGGGCCGCCATCGGGGAGCTCGACCGCCACGTCGTCACGCCAGGCAGCGATGAAACGCGTATCGAAACGGCGAACCCGGCCGGGAGGCGTTATCGCACGCGCCACCATGCGCAGGACGCCCAGCGCCGGCTGCACGCCATGATCGGCGAAAGCCTGCCATTGAGGCCTGGTCGTCGAGAAATCGCCCTTGCGTCCGATCAGGAGACCGGCTTCCTCATAGGTCTCGCGCACGGCCGACATCGCGATAGCCCGGGCGCGCGCTGCCGTCGCGCGGGCGCCGGTCCCCATGATTCTGCGCTCCTCGTCCGGATGAAGCGCCGACGCGGTCTTTACCCGGCTGTCGGTTGGGTCCGTGCGGCCGCCGGGGAACACGAACTTGCCGGGCATGAAGGCGTGCTTGCGGTGGCGGCGGCCCATGAGGACGAGCGGCTTGTCGCCGTCGCGGTCCAGCAGGATCAGCGTTGCGGCGTCGCGGGGGCGCATATAGGTCCCGCCGAGGGCGAAATCCTTCGACTCGGCCTTGTCCACTTCCGCCCGCGTCATGCCATCCATCAGGGCCTCTCCCTCGCCTTGTCAAAGTTCCGGATGCGTATCCGGCTGGTCTTCCTCGCCCCCGAAGCCGTGCATGTAAAGCGCCCATTGCAGCCCGACGACGGCGCCTTTGACCGGCCGCAACAGGGCGAGCGATGCAAGCACCGTAAGCGGGCCCCACAACGCCATGTGCTGCCACAAAGGAAGATCGACCATCGCCTCGATGGCGAGGAAGGCGGCCACGACGACGTGACCGACGATGAAGATCACGAGGTATGCCGGCAGGTCGTCGGCCCTGTGGTGATGAAACTCCTCGCCACATTGCTCGCAGGCGGCTTCGGTCCGCAGGAACGAAGACCCGAAGACGCGGCCTTCTCCACACTTCGGACAACGGTTCAGGAAGCCACGCATCATCGATTGCGCGACAGACCGCTCGGGGTGTGCACCGTAGCGGTTCACCGTGTGGTCGGGGTTCATGATCAACGTCGTCCTTTCCTGCCGCCGGCACGGCTGGACGTGCCGGTGCGTCTTCGGGAGTCGGCGGCCTTGCGCGCCGTCTGTCTCGCCTTGTGATACGAGCGCGTTGCGCGTGGCATCGGCCGCGGCGCGGTCAGCATCTCGAACCGCATGGCACCCGCCAGCGGGGCGATCTCGACCAGCCGCACCTCCACCCGATCACCGAGCTGAAAGCCACGGGAACTCCGCTCGCCAACCATCGCATGTCGCACATCGTCATAGACATAGTAATCATCGCCCAGCGATGACACGGGAATGAAGCCATCGGCGCCGTATTGGGGAAGCTGGACGAACAGCCCCGCCTTGGTGACCCCCGAGACCGTCGCGTCGAAACTTTCATCAACGCGATCAGCGAGATAGCCCGCGATCAGCCGGTCCACCGTGTCACGTTCGGCCGCCATCGCGCGACGTTCGGCCGCGGAGATCATCGCGCCGATCTCTTCCAGCCGGCCTTCCTCCTCGCGGGTCAGACCGTCCTTGCCGAGACCGAGCGCCGAGATCAGTCCCCGATGAACGACGAGGTCGGCGTAGCGCCGGATCGGCGACGTGAAATGCGCATAGCGAGGCAGGTTGAGGCCGAAATGCCCGATATTGCCCGGCGCATACTCCGCCTGGCTCTGGGATCGCAGCACGACCTGGTTCACCAGGGTCTCGTTGTCGGCACCGCGCACCCGGTCGAGAATCTGGTTGAACTGGGAAGGCCGCAATTGCGGACCGCGCGCCAGCGACAGCCCGACCGACTGGAGGAACTCACGCAGCGTCTCCTGCTTGGCGAGCGAGGGCGCGTCGTGGATGCGATAGAGCAGGGGCTGCCGCTTCTGCTCCAGCGATTCGGCGGCGGCGACATTCGCCTGGATCATGAATTCCTCGATCAGACGATGAGCATCCAGGCGTTCAGGAATGTGGACGCGATCAACAGTGCCGTCGGGGTTGAGCAGAAGCTTGCGTTCGGGGAGATCCAGTTCGAGCGGCTTGCGGCTGTCGCGGCCGCGCTTGAGAACGGCATAGGCGTCCCACAGGGGGCGCAGCACCGGGTCGAGAATGTCAGCCGCCCGGCCAGCGGCCTTGCCGTCGATCGCGGCCTGCGCCTCCCGATAGGCGAGCTTGGCGGCCGAGCGCATCATCACGCGGTGGAAGCCATGCCTGATCTTGCGGCCATCGGCCGAGAAGACCATGCGAACGGCCAGGGCAGGGCGATCCTCGCCCTCGCGCAACGAGCACAGATCGTTGGAGATGCGCTCCGGCAGCATCGGCACCACGCGATCCGGAAAATAAACCGAGTTGCCGCGCCGCAGGGCCTCGCGGTCGAGGGCGGAACCCGGGCGGACATAGGCCGCAACGTCCGCGATCGCGACTGTCACGATCACGCCGCCCGGATTGGCCGGGTCGGGGTCGGGTTCGGCCATGACGGCATCGTCATGATCTTTCGCGTCGGCGGGATCGATCGTAATGAGCGGCTTCTCGCGCCAATCCTCACGACCGTCCATCGTCGCCGGCCCCGCATCGCCGGCTTCCTCGAGCGCGGCGGCCGGAAAGATATGCGGAATCTCGTGCGCATGAATGGCGATCATCGAGACCGCCTTCTCGCTGTCGAGCGAGCCGAGCACCGCGATCACCTTGCCGTGCTGTGGCCCGTAACGCCGGGATCGCAGGGGCTCGACCTCGACCAGGTCGCCCGCCTTGCCGTCGCCCCGGGCATCCGGCTCGACGAACAGTTCGGGCTGCCGGCGCTCCACGGGGTCGATGCGCCAGGAACCGTCGTTGGCCTGGCGAAGAACACCAAGCACCGCCTCGCGCGTCTTCTCGAAGACCTTGAGAACACGTCCCGTATAGACGGGGAGCCCGCCATGGCCTTCAGCGCGGAAAATCCTGGCGAGCACCCGGTCGCCGATGCCCGCGGCCGGCCCGGAACCCGATCGCGATGGGCGGATCGAGACCGCCGGGGCGTCATCACCACCCTCCGTCGGACGGCCGATCAGGCCGCCGTCGGGGTCACGACCGTGGATGTCGAGTATCGTCACGGCCGGCAACGAACCCGGCACGATGAGGCGGTTCGATCTCTTCTGAAGGATGCCCTCATCCTCGAAATCGCGGAGCATGTCCTTCAGCCATGCACGATCCTCGCCCTTCAGGGCGAAGGCTTTGGCGATATCGCGTTTCGTGGCACGATCCGGGTTCGCGCCGATAAAGGACAGAAGGTCTTCGCGCGTCGGCCGGCCGGCCTCGCCGGCGTCTTCCTTCGCCGGTTCGCCTCGGCGTCGTCGTGTGTCGCGGTCGGACGTCTTGCGGGCCAATCCAGCCTAGCCTTTCGCCGCGCTCTTCGCGCGTCCGGTCTTCTTGCCGGACCTTGCCGTGGCCCCGCCGGATGCGGCCGCCGGCTTCTTGCGCGCTGGCGCCTTGCGGGCACCGCCTGATTTGGTGGACTTCTCCGCGATCATCGCCAGCGCCTGCTCCAGCGTCACGGTCTGCGGCTCCATGCCCTTGGGCAGCGTCACATTGACCTTGCCGTGATTGACATAGGGCCCGAACCGGCCATCACGAACCGTGACCGGGCCGCCGTCCGGATGCTCGCCCAGTTCCTTCAACGCGGCGGGCTTGCCGCCGTTGCGACCCTTGCCGCGACTGGCCTGCTTTTCGGCGATCACCGTCACGGCCCGATTGAGACCGATCGAAAAGACGTCCTCGACCGATTCCAGATTGGCATAGGTGCCGTCGTGCAGGACGAATGGCCCGTAGCGTCCGAGGCCGGCCGAGATCATCTTGCCGGTTTCTGGGTGTTTTCCGACGTCGCGCGGCAGGGACAGCAGCGCCAGCGCCTTTTCATGATCGACCTGGTCGACCGTCCAACCCTTGGGCACACCCGTGCGCTTGGCGTCCTTGCCTTCGCCGCGCTGAACATAGGGCCCGAAGCGGCCGCTTTTCAGAACGATCGGCTCCGACGTGTAAGGGTCGCTGCCGAGGATCCGGTCGCCGCCATCGCCGTCCGCCTCGGCATTGCCGTCTTCGCCTAGCTGTCGCGTGTAGGAGCAGTCCGGATAGTTCGAGCAGCCGACGAAGGCTCCGAATTTTCCCAGCTTCAGGGAAAGCGTGCCGTTGCCGCATTTGGGACAGGCTCTCGGATCGCTGCCATCCTCGCGCGGCGGAAAGACGAGCGGCGCCAGTTCCTCGTTGAGCGCATCGAGAACGTCGGCGACCCGCAATTCCTTGATGCCGTCCACGGCGCCGGAGAACTCGGTCCAGAAATCGCGCAGCACGTCCTTCCAGGAAAGCTTCCCGTCCGAGATGAGGTCGAGCTTCTCCTCCAGCGATGCCGTGAAGTCGTACTCCACATAACGCTCGAAGAAGCTTTCCAGAAACGCGGTGAGCAAGCGCCCCTTGGAATCGGGCACCAGCCGCCGGTTGTCGATGGCGACGTAGCCGCGATCCTCCAGCGTCTTGAGAATGGCGGTATAGGTTGAGGGCCGGCCGATCCCGAGTTCTTCCAGCTTCTTGATGAGCGAGGCTTCCGAATAGCGGGGAGGGGGCTCGGTCACGTGCCGCGTCGCCTCGATCGCCTCGCGTGCCAACGGCTCGCCCGACTTGATCTCGGGCAGGCGGCTGCCGTCCTCGTCTTCGGCGTCCTCGTCACGCTGATCGGTATAGGCGGCGATGAACCCGTCGAACCGCACCACCGAGCCGACTGCCCGCAAGGCGGCCTTGCGCTGCCCATCGGCTGCCTCGATCTCGACGGTCGTGCGCTCAATCTCGGCCGGCACCATCTGGCTGGCGATGGCGCGCTTCCAGATCAGTTCGTAGAGACGCGCCTGATCACGATCGAGATGGCGCGCCATCTCCGAGGGCGTGCGCGAGAATTGGGTCGGCCGCACCGCCTCGTGTGCTTCCTGGGCGTTCTTGGCCTTGGTGGAATAGAAGCGCGGCTTCTCCGGGAGATATTTCTCGCCGAACCCTTTACCGATCTCGGCGCGGGCGGCGTCAAGCGCCTCCGGCACCATCTGCACGCCATCGGTTCGCATATAGGTGATGAGACCGACAGTTTCGCCGGCGAGGTCGATGCCTTCATAAAGGCGCTGCGCGATCTGCATGGTGCGCGACGCGGAGAAGCCGAGGCGCGACGACGCGGCCTGCTGGAGGGTGGACGTGGTGAACGGCGGTGCCGGATTACGCCTGGTGGGCTTTGCCTCGACGGAGAGCACGCGGAACTGCGACCGTTCGAGCATGGCCTTGATGTCGTCGGCCTGTTCTGCCGTCTTGATGTCCAGCTTCTGCAGCTTTTTGCCGTCGAAACCCGTCAGGCGGGCCTCGAAGTCGTCCTTGCGCGGTGTCGCCAGCTTCGCCGCGATCTGCCAATATTCCTCGCGGACGAAACGGTCGATCTCGTTCTCGCGGTCGCAGACAAGCCTCAGGGCGACCGACTGGACCCGCCCGGCCGAACGCGCGCCCGGCAGCTTGCGCCAAAGCACCGGAGACAGGGTGAAACCGACCAGGTAGTCGAGCGCCCGGCGCGCCAGATAGGCGTCGACCAGCGGCGCGTCGATGTCGCGGGGAGCCGCCATCGCGTCCAGCACCGACTTGCGGGTGATGGCATTGAATACAACGCGCCTGACAGGCTTGTCCTTCAGGGCGCGCTTGGATTTCAGCACTTCCAGCACATGCCAGGATATCGCTTCCCCCTCACGATCGGGGTCGGTCGCGAGGATGAGCGAATCCGCGTTCCTGACGGCGGCGGCGATCTCGTTCAGGCGCTTGGACGAGGGGGTATCCACGGCCCAGGACATCGCGAAGTCCTCATCGGGACGCACGGACCCGTCCTTGGCGGGCAGATCACGGACATGGCCGTAGGACGCCAGAACCTTGTAGTTCTGGCCCAGATATTTGTTGATCGTTTTCGCCTTTGCCGGCGATTCGACGATGACGACGTCCATGAGATATCGGATTCCCTAGTCTGTCCGCGCGTAAGTCGCGCCGGCAGCAGTCCCGTCACATGGCCGTGAGCCGTCGCCTGGTCAAGGGCCAGCGCCCAGATTCTGCGGTTGGTGTGCATACAACCAAAAATAGAACATTTTGCTTGTTGCAATCTTCGGTAATTTTTCATTACCCTCTAAATTGAAGCTTCCCACTCGCCATTGGCCCTGGGAGATCGCAATGCGCCACAGCCTGGACAAGCCGTCAGCACGGCGACGGATCGAAACGCTGGACTACGTCCAGTCGATGCTTGGACAGTTGCGCGTAATGGCGGAGGCCGAACGATGCGATATGCTCGCCTATCTCATCGAGATGGCCCAACTCGAGGCTGGTGACACCATTCGCGGCCTGAAACAGGGACGCGCGCGTGAGAGCTCCAAGGACAGGGTCGCCTGAGCGCAAGGCGACCGCACCGCCCCCGACTGGCGGCCGGGCCTATGCGAGGCTGTCGCGCACTGCGATGATCGACTTGTTGAGGCCGAAGACCTTCTCGTGAAAGACACGCGCGCCGGGAAAGAAGCGGCGCATCTGGCGCGTCGATACCAGCCTGTGATGGGTGACAATGTCCTGAGCCTCCTCGAGACGCTCGATCCGGTCGAAGAACCCCAGTGAGAAGCGGGTGAGCAGACGGGCGCGAACGAATTCCGGCAGATACTGGAAACCCGGCACCCGGAAATGAGGCTCGTAGGGGAACCAGTAGTTCGGGGTCTGGACGTAGTAGCGCGGCGCCAGGCGCCTGACGTTCATGGCGAAGCGCTTCATATCCTCGACCTGCCCGACATGCTCGATGACGGAATTGGAATGCACCAGGTCGAAGCGGCGATCGCCGAACAGTTCCGGATCGGTGGCATTGCCCATTTCGAACGTGAACAGGTCACGGTCGTCGACCGATTGTTCCTCCGGGTTGACCATGGTGATCGACAGGCGATGCCGATTGGACTTGATGAAGTCCCCGCCGGCGAGCCAGTAGGTCTCGGTGCCACCCAGATCCAGGATTTCGGCATGCCCTTTTTCGTCAAGGATCGCCGAGATCAGTCGCTTGATCTCGGCGAAACGGCGCGCCCGGAACCGAAACTCGATGCTTGTCCGATCCAGATAAGGGTTCCGCGCGACTTCAGCGTGCGAGATGGTTTCGGTCAACGACATGATCTGCTCCGCAACGGTTAACTGAACCGAGTTAACCTTAACGGAAGCGATAAGAAATTGTTAACTATTATCAAGCGTGGTTAACGGCAGAATTCACGTTTAACATCAATACCTTGGTAGTATGTATTCAGAATATAAATAAAATTTTATGTATTACAGTAAGCCCAGGCCTTTAAGGCTCGCGTGACCGTTTCGTCCCACGATGATGTGGTCGTGCACCGTGATGCCGACCGACTTCGCTGCCTCCGCCACGAGTTTCGTCATCTCGATATCGGCGCGCGAAGGAGTCGGATCGCCGGAGGGATGGTTGTGGACCAGAATGACGGCCGTGGCCGACAGTTCGATCGCGCGCCGGACCACTTCGCGTGGATAGACCGGCGTGTGATCGACGGTACCGGTCTGCTGGATCTCGTCGGCAAGCAGGCCGTTCTTCTTGTCGAGGAACAGGATGCGAAACTGCTCGCGTGCCTCGAACGCCATGGCCGTCCGGCAGTAGCCGAGGACCTGCCGCCAAGATCCCAGCACCTCCCGTCCCTTCACCTCGGCGCGCAGCATTCGTTCGGTCGCCGCTCCAACGAGAGCTAGGTCGAGCGCCACGGAGGGGCCGACTCCTTTGACGCGCTGGAGCAGGGCGGGGGGGGCGCGGAAGATCTCGGCAAGCGAGCCGAATGTCTGCAACAGAGCCTTGGCGACCGGCTTGGTGTCGCTGCGCGGAATGGATCGGTAGAGCAACAGTTCGAGGAGCTCATAGTCGGCCAGCGAGGCGTGACCGCCTTCGGCAAAACGCGTCCTCAGACGGTCGCGGTGTCCCAGGTAATGCGGCGCGTCCGCCGACCTCGGTTCTCCGACAGCGGGGAGGGCGCCCGACGGGCGCGACTCGGCGAAGAAGCCGCGTTCGTCCTGTGGCGGGACGGGCTTGTCGGATCGCGATCGTGTCATGCGGCGCGCTCTCCCCCTGACGCCGCCGGCAAGGCTAGTTCGGAAGACCGGGGCGGTCGAGTCCGTTCGCGGACAGTGTGAAGACTTCGCTTCCGGTTTCCGTAACGCCGACCGTGTGTTCGTACTGGGCCGAGAGCGACCGATCGCGCGTCACGGCGGTCCAACCGTCCGACAGCACCTTCACATGCGGGCGGCCGAGATTGATCATCGGTTCGATGGTGAAGATCATGCCCGGCCGCATCTCGACGCCTTCATTCGCGCTGCCATAGTGCAGGATGTTGGGCGCGTCGTGAAAAAGACGTCCGACGCCATGGCCGCAGAAATCCCGCACCACCGAGCAGCGCTGGCCTTCGGCATAGGCCTGGATCGCGGCGCCGATCGCGCCGGTACGGGCGCCGGGCTTCACGGCAGCCACTCCGCGCATGAGACATTCATGCGTGACTTCCAGCAGACGCTCGGCGGCCCGCTTGATCTGGCCGACCGGATACATGCGGCTGGAATCGCCGTGCCATCCGTCGACGATGTAGGTCACGTCGACATTGACGATGTCGCCTTCGCGCAACGGCTTGGCATCGGGAATTCCGTGGCAGACCACGTGGTTGATCGACGTGCAGGAAGCCTTTGTGTAGCCGCGATAGTTCAAGGTCGCGGGCAGTGCGCCGTGATCCATTCCGTATTCGAGAATGAAGCGGTCGATCTCCTCGGTGGTGACGCCGGGCTTCACCCGCGCGGCGAGTTCATCAAGGCAATCGGAGGTGAGGCGACAGGCGCGCCGCATTCCCTCGAAGGCATCCGGCCCGTAGAGGCGGATCTGGCCGGTGTTCTTCAGGGGCGCCACGTCGGCGTCGAGATAAGTGACCATGAGCGGGCTCGAAGAGAGGAAGCGTGTTTAACTGCATCCTCACATGACACCGTGGCCCTCGGGGTTCAAGTGCGAAGCTTGCCGTCAGCCGTAATGCCAATGGGGCTTGGGCTCGGTTCCGGTGAACATCACGCCGATGCGGTCGCCGCTGCGCCATCGCACCCGGCATCGGTAGCCTGTGCCGTCGAGGGGAACGTAAAGCAGGAATTCCTCCGGCACGCGCGTCTCGGCGGGAACCTTCAGTTCCGCGCCACCGCTGTTCATGTTGCGCACCACACAGGCGATCTCGGAATTCTTGACGCCCATGAGGATGGAAGCGCCCTTTATCACCCGCTTGCGATGTTCGACCCGCTGCTCCGAGGTTTTACTTTCTTCAGCCACCTCAGCCATCCGTCATCTGCCGGCCATGCCGCCACACATGGTAAACCGGACAGAGTCAAGGCTTGGTTAAGGCCTGCGGTCACCCATAGGGCGAAATGCACTGACGCCTCGGACCGTGGTAGGGCTGCCAGCTGTTGTCCCAGGTCCTGTACGAACGATATCTCGCTTCGCACCATCTGTAGTGGGCCGGCGAAAAACGCATGGCCGGGCGAACATAGCTCGGGCGTGCGTAGCGCGGGCGGACATAGTGAGGCGTGCCGAAGTGGAACTCGACATAGGGACGCGGGTAATGGCGGCGATAGTGCCGGTAGGCTGGCCGATGCCAATGCCGCCGGCCATGTTCTCGCCAGTGATAGTGCCGTCTGGCATCATCATAATGACGGCGCGGCCCATAGTCGCGATGGCCGACAAGTTGCACCACGGCGCTCTGCGCCAATACTGGCGCTGGCGTCGAAAACAGGCCGGTCAATCCCACGACCGCGGCAATTGCAAAGCTCGAGAGAATGCGAAGCATCGGCTGCCTCCATTGTCGGTCCGAGGCGCGGGCAGGGGGCTTTCCGCACCATCTCTGTCAATATTGCAGGTGCCAAGCTGAACTGCGCATGAACGGCGGCCGGTGATCGCAATTCGCGGCCCTGTTGCGGCCTGAAGTGCAAATCGCTATCGAAACCGGGTGACGTCACTGCATTTCGATATTCCCCGCGGCGAGGTCTTCCGCGTTGACGAGGTGGACGTCCGCCTCTCCGCGACGCCCCACCCGTTCATCGCCGGCAGGCAGGAGGAAATCGAGGCGAACTGGCTCGAGGAGAAGCGGGCCAGGCCGGCGCTGTTCGATGGCGAAGTGGCTCTTCTCGCATCGCTGAAGCTGACCGGCTCACGACTGGAAGGCACGGCCCATGTCGTGCGGTATTCCGCGTTCCTCTACTGGCGCGGATTGCGTCCCGTTTCGAGCGCGGAGCATTGCTACGCGCATGCGATGCCGGTGTCGTCCGAAGGGGCGCTGGTCGCGATACGCATGTCGGGCCACACAGTCAGTGCCGGACTGGCCTATTTCGCGTCCGGGTCGTTCGAGCCGACGGACTTCGCCGGCGGCCGCGTCGACATCGGCGCCAACATGCTGCGCGAGGTCCGGGAAGAGACCGGCCTGAATCTAGACGGCCTTCCGACGGACAGGTGCTTTCATGCGCTGTCGCTGCCGCAGGGGACTGTCATATTCCGGCGGGTGTTCATGAACGAACCGGCCAATGCCATCGCGGACCGTATCCGGCGGTTCGTGAGCGACAAGGGTGATCCCGAGGGCGAGATCGCGGGGCCGGTGGTCATCCGCGATCCGGCCGACCTGCCGGACCGGCTGGCACCGCAGATGCCGGCATTGATCGACTGGCATTTCCGGACGGCGCGCAGCACCTATTCGTGACGCAGCGCCTGGATCGGATCGAGCCTGGAGCCGCGCAATGCCGGGAAGAATCCGAACACCATGCCGATCATGGCCGAGAACGCCACGGCGAGGACTATGACTGGCAGGCTGGGCACGAAGGGTATGGCGAGCGTGGCCGTCGCGGCACCGGCGATGGCCAGGCCCAGTACGACACCCAGTATTCCGCCCAGCAGTGACAGGACCGTCGCTTCCACGAGAAACTGCACCAGAATGTGCTTCTCATGCGCGCCGATGGCCAGCCTGATGCCGATCTCGCGGGTTCGTTCCGTGACAGAGACGAGCATGATGTTCATGATGCCGATGCCGCCGACGAGCAGGCTGACGCCGGCAACGGCGCCAAGCATGCCGGTCATGACCGCCGTGGTCGAAGCCATGGCGTCGGCGATCTGCGTCATGTCACGCACTGTGAAGTTGTCGTCATCGTCGAAGCCGATGCGGCGCGTTTCGCGCATGATCGTCTCGATCTCGGTCTGGGCCTCGCTGGTCGGGATGCCGTCACGCGCGGAGACATAGATCGTGTCGATGTCGCGGTCGCCCGCGATGCGGCGCTGATAGGTGGTGAGTGGCAGCATCACCACATTGTCCTGGTCCTGGCCAAAGCCGGACGTGCCCTTGGCGCCGAGCACGCCTATGACCCTGCAGGTGGCGCGGTTGATACGGATCAGCAGGTCGAGCGGATCCCCGGCGCCAAACAGGTCGTTCCTAACGGTCTCGCCGATCAGGCAGACGCCGGCGCCGGAGTGCACTTCCGCATCCGTGAATTCACGGCCCTGGGCTACCACCCAGTCGCGCGCGATGAGATAGTCGGGCGTGGTGCCGGTCACCTCGACGACTTCGTTCCGCGCGGCGTATACCACCCGGGTCTGCCGCGAGGAGGCCGGGGCCACGGCGCGCGCCGACGTCATGCCGCGCGCAAGCGCATTCACGTCGCGCTCCTCCAGCGCACGCGGCGTGAAACCGGTGCCGCCGCCTCGGTGAGCGCGCGCGGCGCGCACGACAAGCAGGTTTGAGCCCAGGCTGGAAATATCCGACTTCACCTTTTCGGTGGTGCCCTGGCCGATGGTTATCATGGCGATGACGGCGGCAACGCCGATGACGATGCCAAGCAGGGTCAGAAACGATCGCAGCGCGTTGCGGCGGACCGAACGCAGCGCCAGCTTGATCGTTTCCCACAGCATCAGGCGGGCTCCAGGGCGAGATCATCCGAGGTGATCTGGCCGTCGAGGAAGCTGACGGTGCGATCAGCATAGCCGGCAATGTCCGCCTCGTGGGTGACCATCACGATCGTGAGGCCGCGATCGCGGTTGAGCGTCGTCAAAAGCTCCATGATTTCATGGCCGCGGGCCGTATCCAGGTTGCCGGTCGGTTCGTCGGCGACAAGCAGGGCAGGGTCGGCGACGATGGCGCGCGCGATCGCTACGCGCTGCTGCTGGCCTCCGGAAAGCTCGGCCGGGGTGTGATGCTCGCGACCGGCGAGCCCGACCTTGGCCAAGGCGTCCAAGGCCCTGGCGCGACGCTCCCGGCCGCTCACGCCGCGATAGATCAGTGGCAGTTCGACGTTTTCGACAGCGGTGGTGCGCGCCAGCAGATTGTAGCCCTGGAAGACGAAGCCGATATAGAGGTTGCGCAAGACGGCGCGGCGGCCTCGGTCGAGATTGCCCGCGTCCACGCCCATGAAACGGTGGTGACCGGCGCTGGGCGTGTCGAGACAGCCGATGATATTCATGGCGGTCGACTTTCCCGAACCGGACGGGCCCATGATGGCCACGAATTCGCCGGTCGTGATATCCATGTCGACACCGGCAAGCGCGTCCACGCGGGCCTCGCCCTCGCCATAGGTCTTCCAGACCTTCTCGAAGGCGAGAAGGGTGTTCGAGGAGCCATTCATGAGCGCCCGCCGCCCTCGCGCTGGCCGATGATCACGGTCGCGCCTTCCTCGAGCCCGGACAGGATTTCGGTGCGGTCACCGTCGCTGGCGCCAGGCATGACCTGACGGGCAACGGGAACCCCGTTCTCAAGAACGTATATCGTCCGGGTTCCGTCACGTGCGGGCCGCTGCGCCTGGCCGGTGCGCCGCCAGCCGCCGCCGCGCATGCGCGGGCTGAACAGGCGCTCCAGGCTCCATCCACCCTCCGACCTCGTCTCCGGCGGGGGAGGGCTGTAGCGGAACGCGGCCGAGGGGATGGTAATGGCGTCGTTGGCCTCGCGCGTGACGATCGCCACGGACGCCGTCATGCCCGGCCGCAGCGACAGGTCGGCATTGTCCACGGTCAGTGTCGCCTTGTAGGTGACGACGCCTTCCGTCGTGACGGCCGCGTAGGCGATGTCCTGGATCGAGGCGTCGAAGTCGCGGCCGGGAAAGGCATCGACGGTGAAGCTGGCGTTCTGTCCGATTTCGACCGTGCCGATATCGGCCTCGTCGACGGCCGCATCGAGCTGCATGCGCTCCAGATTCTCGGCGATGACGAAAAGGATCGGCGCCGACATGGAAGCCGCGACCGTCTGGCCCGGATCGACATCGCGGGTGAGCACAATGCCGTCGATCGGCGCATAGATCGTGCTCTTGGCAAGGTCGGCCTCCTGCAGCTTCAGGTCCGCCCTTGAAACCGCGAGATTGGCCTGGGCGGTGAGCAACGCGCTGCGGGCGCGGTCGCGCGCGGCAGTCGCCGTCTCCAGGGCCTGCTGCGCGAGCATGCCGCGCTCCGACAGGCTCTGCGACCGTTCCAGTGTTCGTTCGGTCTCGTTGAGCGTCGTGCGGGCATCGGCCACCTGTGCTTCGGCCGCCTGGACCGAGGCCTGGGCACGTTCGACCTGCGCCGTCAGGCGCGTGGTGTCGAGCTCGGCCAGAACCTGGCCGGTGGCGACCCGTTCGTTCTCGCGCACCTCGACGGTGCGAATGATGCCCGACAGTTCGCTCGAGACATCAACCTGCGTGACCGGCTGCAGCGTGCCGGTCGCGGCGACTTCCACCGTCAGGTTGCCGCGTTCGGCCGCAACCGTCTGATAGGAGACGGGGACTGGGGCGCCGGCGGTCGAGAATCGCCAATAGACAAGAGCCGCCCCCGCGGCGACAACCGCGACCGCGATCCACAGCGACCGTCTGCGGCGCTTCTTCTTGCCGTTTCTGTCGAGGCCAAGGGCCGCTTCGATACCGGAAGGCGCTTCCGCTTGCGGCCGGTTGACGATCTGGTCCATTGCGGACACCTTCATGCGCGCCAACGGCGCGGCGACCCTTCGCAACATCAAATCGGTCTTCGGCGTGCGGGTGGCAAGTTAAATTTAGGCCATCTTGGCTTGAAGCAGGTTTTCCGGAAGCTCAACTGCAATGGCGGAACACGATTATCTGTTGCTCGATGTTTTCACGGACACGCCGCTTGCGGGCAATCCGCTCGCCATCATGATGGAGGCCGATGGGCTCGACGATTCGGCAATGCAGGCGATTGCCCGGGAGTTCAACCTGTCCGAGACGGTGTTCGTGCTGAAGCCTGACAATCCGGCTCACACGGCGCGCATCCGCATCTTCACCCCGGCCTACGAAATGCCGTTTGCCGGCCACCCCACGGTGGGAACGGCGGTCGCGCTGGCCGCTGGGTCCACAAATGGAGGGCAGGGGCCGTCGATCGTGACGATCGAGGAAAATCTCGGCCTTTTCCGCTGCGTGGTCACGGGAGGCGAGGGGCCGGCATTCGCGGAATTCGACCTTCCAGCCCTGCCCGCGCGCCTGCCGTTCGATGTCGGACGCGAGCAGATCGCCGCCGCACTTGGCCTGAACCCGCATGAAATCGGTTTCGAGAACCATGAGCCCAGCCTCAACTCGGCCGGCGTCCCTTATGTCGCCGTTCCGGTGGCCGGCCTCGAGGCCGCGGCCAAGGTACGTGTCGACGGTGGGCTCTGGAGCGCCATCGCGCCATCGATCGATGGAAAGATCGCATGTGCCTATGTCTATTGCCGTGAAACGGTCGGTCACGACATGGACTGGCATGCGCGCATGTTCGTGGTCGGCGAGCCTTCCTACGAAGATCCGGCCACGGGATCGGCCGCGGCCGCGTTCGGGTCCGTCATCATGGGTTTCGACGAGCCGCTCGACGGCGACCACCGGATTTGGATCGAGCAGGGGCTGGAAATGGGCCGTCCGTCCCGCCTGAGGCTCGAACTGGCGGTAGAAGGCGGCGTGATCACCGGTGCGCGCATCGGCGGGCACGCGATCAGAATCGCAAGCGGACGGCTGATGCTATGAGGAGATTGGTGGGTGATGTAGGGATCGAACCTACGACCCGCTGATTAAGAGTCAGCTGCTCTACCAACTGAGCTAATCACCCGAGGTCGCGCTGTCAGCCTCAGGCCGACCGCGAGAATGGCGCGTCTATATCGACAGAGCCGCCGGCTGTCCACCCCTCAATGGACGGTCGAACGCTATCCCGCACCAGCCCTGCGGACTGCACACATGCGGGCAGGGTACGCAGCCGATGAAGCGGTTGGCGCGGCGTCAAGAAAGCGCCATCCAAAAATCGCATAAGATGGATTATGGAACTTATGGACCCGGAACGCATGGCCCCCCAGGCCCGTGAGTTTGCTGGGATTCGCGCCAGCGGGCTCAGCGACCGGTGGATCGTCGGCGCTGCTGCTGCTGTGGCGAGCCTCACGCCTTGAGGTCCATCACCACGGCGCCCGCCGCCTTGACGAGCGAATCCGGCGCGGCTTCGAACACCGCATCCGGTGCTCCGGCCGCCGCCCATACGCTGTCGAACTCCAGAAGCGCCTCATCGGCGAATGCGGCGACCGGTTCCTTGTGGCCGATCGGCGCGACACCGCCGATCGCAAAGCCGGTGCGGTCGCGGATGGTGCGCGGATCAGCGCGCTCCAGCGATTCGCCGGCTTGTGCGGCCGCCTTGGAAAGATCGATCTGGTTCCGGCCTGACACAAGAAACAAGTAGAGCTTGCCGGTTGAAGTACCGGAAAATACGAGCGATTTCACGATCTGAGCGACATCGCAGCCACATTGGGCGGCTGCTTCTTTGGCCGTGCGTGTCGACCCGTCCATACGCCTGATTGCGATTGTCAGGCCCGCCTTCGCGGCGGCTTCGGTCACCCGGTCAACGCTTCCCGCCATGTGCGATTCATCCCCTTGAGTCAGTCATCCGCATAGGGAAACTCGAGCACGAGCCCGTCATGGCCCGGCATCACGTGGTCCGGCGTTTCGCGGTTCGTGAGGTCGTAGTCGAGCGGTATGTGCATGTGGGTCAGGACCGCATTGCGCGGCTGGAGGCGTTCGATCCAGGCGAGCGTCTCGGCGAGCGAGAAGTGGCTTGGATGCGGCCGATGCTGAAGCGCGTCGATGACCAGGAGGTCGAGGTTCTTCAGCCGGCTTGCCGTCGTGTCGGGAAAATCGCTCACATCGGCGCAATAGCCGATGCTGCCGATCCGAAAACCGAGCGAGACGATGCGGCCATGCTGCTGGGGCAGTGGCTCGAAGGCGAGGGGACCCCCCTCTCCTTCCACCGTGAAGGATGTTGCGTGGTCGATGAGGCGCGCCTTGAGAATCGGCGGATACTCGCTGCCCGGCGGGGTCAGGAAGCAGTAGTTGAACCCTTCGTAGAGCCGGTCGAGCGTTGGCTGGTCGGCCCAGATATCCATGAGCTTGCGCTGCTGGAGGACGAAACCGCGCAGGTCGTCGATCCCGTGAATATGATCCGCATGGGCATGGGTGTAGACGGCCGCGTCGAGCCGCGTCACCTGCGCGTCGATCATCTGTTCGCGGAAATCCGGGCCGGTGTCGATCACCACGGTGGTGCGCAGGCCCTGGGGCGTTATGCGCTCGACCAGGGCCGAAGCCCGGCGCCTGCGATTCTTCGGATTGGTTGGGTCGCAGGCGCCCCAGTCTCCCGTGACGCGAGGCGTGCCCGGCGACGAGCCGCAGCCCAGTATCGTCAGCCGAAGCGTGTCCGTCATGCCTGCATGGCGACGCGGACGGGGCGCGCCTTCGAAAACAACCGGAAAAAGTTGTCGGTCGTGACGGCGGCGATCTCCGCTTCACTCACGCCGCGTGTTTCGGCCAGCACGCGGGCCGTGTTGACGACGAAGGCCGGTTCGTTGCGCTTGCCGCGATGCGGCGGTGGCGCGAGAAACGGCGCGTCGGTTTCGACGAGGATCCGGTCGGACGGCATGTCGCGGGCAATCGCGCGAATCTCTTCCGAGTTTCTGAATGTCAGGATGCCCGAGAAGGAGATATGGCCGCCAAGAGCGATGCCTGTCTCCGCCAGGCGGCGACCGGAGGAAAAGCAATGCAGGACGAAGGGGAAAGCCCCCTTCCCTGTCTCGTCCTCCAGGATGCCGGCGATATCGTCATCTGCGTCGCGGGCGTGGATGACCAGCGGCAACCCCGTTCGCCGGGCCGCTTCGATGTGGACGCGAAAGCCTCGCGCCTGCGCCTCGCGGGGTGATTTGTCGTAGAAGTAATCGAGCCCCGCCTCGCCGATCGCCACGACTTTGGGATGATCGGCGAGACCGGCAAGCTCGTCCGCGGTGACGTCAGTTTCCTCGCCGGCGTTGTGAGGATGCGTCCCGACCGAGCAGAAGACATTGTCATATGTCTCCGCGATGGCCCTGACGCGCTCGAACTGACGGACCCGCGTCGAGATCGTCACCATGTGGCCGACCCCGGCCTCCACCGCCCTGGCGACGATCGCGTCGCGCTCGGCCTCGAAATCGGGGAAATCGAGATGGCAGTGACTGTCGACCAGCATGGGCGTCCGCGACGTCATGCCAACGCTTTCTCGACATAGCGGGGAAACACGCCTGTTGGCGCCGGCAACGGCGTGCCGGGGACCAGCGCATGCTCGTCGCCGAGATGGGCAAAGCCGCGCGCGCCTTCGTCGACCGCGAGAAGGTCGAGCAGCTTCGACGCGGAACCGGGCATGAAGGGCTGGCACAGGATTGCAAGCCTCCGCACCGTTTCAGCCGTGGTCCACAGCACGGCCGCCATGCGGGCGGGATCGCTCTTCTTCAGCGCCCACGGCTCCTGCGCCGCGAAATAGCGGTTCGCTTCGGCCACGACATTGAAGATCGCGGCCAGGGCCTGATGGATCGCCTGCTCGCCCATCGCTCGTCGGGCCGTGTCGAGCGCGTCCCGTGCCTGTGCAAGGACGGCGCGGTCGACATCCTCCGTCCGGTCGTTGGCCGGCACCACGCCGTCGCAGTTCTTGGCGATCATGGAAAGCGAGCGCTGCGCCAGGTTCCCGAGGTCGTTGGCGAGATCGGCATTGGTGCGATTGACGATCGCCTCGTGGCTGTAGCTGCCGTCCTGGCCGAAAGGCACCTCGCGCAGCAGGAAATAGCGCACCTGGTCGAGCCCGTAATGCTCGACGAGCGCGAAGGGGTCGACGACGTTGCCGACCGATTTCGACATCTTCTCGCCCTTGTTGAAAAGAAAGCCGTGCGCATAGATGCGGCGCGGCAGGTCGATGCCGGCCGACATCAGGAAAGCCGGCCAGTAGACGCAGTGGAAACGGACGATGTCCTTGCCGATCACATGCAGATCGGCCGGCCAGTATTTCCACCCATCCGCATCGGCATCGGGATAGCCGGCGCCGGTAAGATAGTTGGTCAGCGCGTCCACCCAGACATACATGACGTGCTTTTCGTCGCCGGGTACTGGGACGCCCCAGTCGAACGTCGAGCGCGAGATCGACAGGTCCTTTAGACCCGAGCGGACGAAGCTGATGACCTCGTTGCGCCGCTCGGCCGGGCCGATGAAATCGGGATTTGCCTCGTAATGGGCGAGCAGGCGCTCCTGATAGGCGGAAAGCCGGAAGAAATAGGTCTCCTCCTCATTCCACTCGACAGGCGAGCCAAGCGGCTCGCGGCGCACGCCGTCCTCGCCGACAACGGTCTCGCTCTCATCGAAATAGGCTTCCTGGCGGACCGAATACCAGCCGGTATAGCGGTCGAGATAGATGTCGCCATTTCCGGCCATGCGCCGCCAGATCTCCTGGCTCGCGGCATGATGGTCCGGCTCGGTGGTTCGGATGAAGCGGTCGTTGGAGCCGCCAACCGCTTCCACCATGGTCCGGAAGATCGCCGAGTTGCGGTCGGCGAGTTCGCGCGGCGAAATCCCCTCCTTCTGGGCGGTCTGCTGCATCTTCAGGCCATGCTCGTCGGTGCCCGAGAGAAAGAAAACGTCCCGGCCGTCGAGGCGCTGAAAACGGGCAAGAGCGTCGGACGCGATCACCGTGTAGGCGTGACCTATGTGCGGCTTGCCGTTCGGGTAGAAGATTGGCGTGGTGATGTAGAACTTGTCGGAAGTCATGACGGTTGCCGCCTGTTGAGAACGCCTGTGAGATGTCGGTCGCAATGGCCCGGAGCGGGTCGGGCCGATCCGCTGCTGGCCGTCACATTCGCAAATAGGCGCTCTGGCAATCGATCATGGGGCGGCAGTCTGTGTTCGCGATGCGGTTGCGACCGCCCAGATACATGGTTCGTCCGCGCATGCCAAGCGTGTTGAGCCTCTACCGACGTGCCGTCCCTTGCAAAGCCAGATAGGCGTCGTGGACCAGACCGACGACATGCTCCTTGCCGTCGAGATTGTAGCCGTCGGCGATCCTCATCTTCTCCAGCGCTTCCGACCAGTGCCGCGCCAGTTCCGCCGCAAGCACGGGAGCGCCCTGGCGGCTCGCGGTTCGCGCCGCTCCGGACAGGATGGACAGGACCTGGTCGTTGAAGATCGAGAACTGCACCGCCTTGTCGCGTCCGGTCACCGCTTCGGCGAGGCGGTAGGCCTTGCCCGCGTCGAAACGCTTCGCCGACATGATCTCTTCGATCGCCTGGAGGATATCCAGACCGCCATACATGGTCAGAAGCAGTGCCTCGCGCGCGCTGCCCCCTGCCCTCTCGACGACATGGTGGCCATCCGCCTCCAGGCCGTTGCCGGCGAGTGACAGCACATTTCGCAACTCCTCGCCGCTCAACGGATGAAAACGTACGATCCTGCAGCGCGACCTGATCGTCGGCAGGAGGCGACCCGGTTGATGGGAGACCAGGACAAACAGCGTTCGCCGTGGCGGCTCCTCGAGGCTCTTGAGCAAGGCGTTGGCCGCCTGACGGTTCATGTCGTCGGCGGGGTCCACGATCACGATGCGCCAGCCGCCGTCATGCGAACTCATGGAGAGGAAACGCGACAGGCGCCGGATCTCGTCGACCGTGATGCCGGTCCGGAAGACCTTGCGCTTGTCGTCGAACGGACGCGTCAGGTGCAGGACGCCTGGATGCGCTCCGCTGGCTACCATGCGGAATATCGACGATTCGGATGCGGGCCGCTCCATCCTGGCCGGCGCGTTCTCGGCGCGCGGATGGGCCAGGAGATGGTTGGCCAGCCGGAATGCGAGCGTCGCCTTGCCGATCCCGCGAGGTCCGGCAAACAGCAGGCCGTGATGGAGCTTGCCCGCCGCATAGTCGTGGGCTAGCTCGTCGGCGATCGCGTCATGGCCGACCAAATCGGGATTTTCAGCCGGCTCGGGGATGTCCGGCAAAGTGTCATATTGTTCGGGCGCCAAACGGTCGAGCATGAGGCGTCAGGCGACCGCAGTGCGTCGGGCCGGATTGCTGTCGTCCATCTGCTGCAGCAGCGGGATCACGACGCCGGCTATGGCGGCCGCCACGCCCGCATTGTCGCGCGATGCGTCGATGACGACGCACCGCTCCGGTTCCGAGCGGGCTATGTCGAGATAGGCCTCGCGTCGGCGGCGATGGATCTCGACATTTTCCTTCTCGAACCGATCGGGGCGATCGTCGCCGCGTCGCGCGGACGCCCTCGCCAGACCTGTCTCGGGCTCGATGTCGAGGATAAGGGTAAGATCGGGAATCATGCCGTTGACGGCGACCGCTTCCAGTCCGCTCAGGAAATCGGCGTCCAGTTCGCCGGTGACACCCTGATAGACGCGCGTCGAATCCAGAAACCTGTCGCAAAGGACGATCTTGCCCGCCTCGACCGCGGGACGGATGACCTGCTCGACATGATCGGACCGGGCGGCCGAAAACAGGATCGCCTCCATTGCCGGCCCGAGTTCTTCGGCGGCTCCCGAAAGCAGCACGTTGCGTATGGCTTCCGCGCCAGGCGATCCGCCCGGTTCGCGCGTTACGACCACGTCACGGCCCATCGCGCGCAGCGTGCCTGCCAACGCTTCGCCCTGCGAGGACTTGCCAGCGCCCTCCCCGCCTTCGAAAGTGATGAACAGTCCACGTGTCACGTCAGGCCAGCCCGCGAATCTCGACCGGTAGATAGGCTCGCCGCACGCCGGCGTCCATGCAAAAGCCGGTCACGACCGCAGCCAGCCCACCAGCAGTTCCTCCACCGCGTCGAGCGCCCGCTGATGCAGGGCGCCCACTTCGACGCTCTCGGCGGCATAGAGCGGCGTTTCCTGGCTCAACGTATCTCCGATCCACACCTTGAGAAAGCCAACCGGCGCTCCTTCCTCGACCGGCGCCCTGACCGGGCCCTGATAGACGATCCGCGCGATCAAACGGTCGCGATTGGTCAACGGGACCAGGATCGAGACGGGTCCCCTCGCCTTCAGTTCCACGCCCGATTTCATGCCGCCATAGAGCTGAGCCTCGCCGACGACCTCGCCATCGGCGAATATCTCGGTCGGCTGGAAGGCGCGGATGCCCCAGTCGAGCATTTTGCGCGCCTCCTCCGCGCGTTCGGCGTCGCTGGCCATGCCGCTCATGGCCATGAAGATACGACGGCCGCCCCGCTCCACCGAGCCGACGATGGCATAGCCGGATTCCTCGGTGTAGCCGGTCTTGAGCCCGTCGGCGCCCATATCCATGCGCAGAAGCGGGTTGCGGTTGCGCTGAAGGATTTTGTTCCAGGTGAATTCCGGTTGCGAGTAATAGCGGTAGAAATCGGGATATTCGCGCCAGATGTGCATGGCCAGCTTGACGAGTTCGCGCATGGTGACGTGCTGGCCGTCGGCGGGCAAGCCGGTCGAGTTCTTGAAGACGGAGGTTTCGAGACCGATCTCCCGCGCGCGCTCGGTCATGAGCTGCGCGAAATTCTCCTCCGAACCCGCCATCCCTTCCGCGATGATGATGCAGCCGTCATTGGCCGACTGCACGATCACGCCCTGAATCAGATCCTCGAGCCTGATCGACGATTTGACCTCGGCGAACATGGTGGACCCGCCGGACACGGCCCCGCCTGTGCGCCAGGCGTATTCGCTGACGTAGAACTGGTCATCCAGCGAGAGGCGGCCCGACCTGATCGCGTTGAAGACGACTTCCATGGTCATCAGCTTGGCCAGGGAGGCCGGAGGGATCGGCTCGTCCGGATTCTTGGAGTACAGGATCGTGCCGGTCCCGGCGTCGATCATATAGGCCTGCTTGGCACGCGTTTGGAAGAGTTGAGCGTGCGCGGTCGCCGGAATAGCAAGGAGGATGACCAGCGCAAACTTCGCCGCCCACCCGGCAATGGTGGTTGAATGCATGGACTTCCGCCCGCCGAAGATCGCCCCTATGCGGGGACAATAGCAGAGATTCCTCCGCGCCTTCAACGAAATGGGACGCCGTGCCGCGTTTGTTGGGGACTGAGCCCTCTCAGTCGCGGACGATGAGCGCGTCCGGCGCGCCGTTGGACCAGGCGAATTGCAGCAAGGCGTCGAGCTGTTTGCCGCTGCCTGTATCGAGAACCACCGTCCAGTCGCCATGGTCGGCCACGACCCTGCCTCCGAGCCGGCGCGCGGCGATATCGGCGGCCCGCCGGTCGTCGAACGTGCCCGCCAGAACATAGGCCCGATCCGGCACGGCGGAATGGGCGGGCTCCGTACGCCGCTGCCACGCGTCAACGATGTCCGCCGGATTCATGCCGTTCGAGGCGAACCGGTCAAGCGCCTGGCTGGCCTGCGAGACTCGGCGGTCGGCATAGGACAGAAGACGCGGCGCCTTATCCGGCGCGCCGGCGATCAGCGGCTGTGGCGCGGGACGCTCGGGCACCACCGGTCCGGCGGTGGGCAACGCGAAATCCTCCGGAAGGGCGGGGCTTGTCTCCGGAGCCTGCGTCGTCGTCCCCGCCGCTTGCGAGGCATCGGGTGCGACAGGGGCTGTCGCCGTCCGCTGTTCGCCCGCACGGCTGCCGGTGTCCGTCAACTGGCCCGGAAACACCACCGCCTTCGGGGCTGTTCCGAATCCGAACGACGGGGTGGGCCCGGCCATGGCGACCATGACGCCGCTGGCAAGCCCGTCGTTCCCGTCGGGCGCGATCGAGCCCGGCCTGTAGGAAGCCATGAGGTACTGGTCGTCCTGGCCGTGCAGCGGCGCGCGCCCCACATATTCCACCTTGACTCTGGCAACGCCGGCATGGGTGTAGTCGAGCAGTTCGGCGGCTTTTTTCGACAGGTCGATGATGCGATCACTGGCGAACGGCCCCCGATCGTTGACGCGCACGATGACCGAGGAATTGTTGGCTGTGTTGGTGACGCGCGCATAGCTCGGCAGAGGCATCGTCGGATGCGCGGCCGTCAGGTGCGTCATGTCGTAGATTTCGCCGTTGGCGGTCAGCCGGCCGTGGAAAGCGTCTCCATACCAGGACGCGGCGCCGACCTTGGAATAGTCGGGATCTTCCTTCGGGCGGTACCACTTGCCCTTGACCTTGTAGGGTTTCCCGATCTGGTCGCGGCCGCCTCCCCGCTGAAGGCCGGACCGCTTGCTGGTGACCCTCGGGCTTGCCTTGACCCCGTATTCGGACTCCGCGAAATATTCCTTGCCGGATGTCTTGATGACCGTGGAACCGGTCTGAGGAGAAGAGGTGCAGGCGGCCAGCAGTCCGGCCGATACCGCTGACACGACCAAGACTGGCGTCCGGGTTCGGCCCCGGCTCTTCTCAACCCGCATGTCCCACCGTTCCCCGTTCCCTGCCCGATCGGGCAGCCATTCGATTGCCGGAGATCGCTCCAGCCCCCGCCGGGAGCATTCTCCATCGTCTCGTTCGCAGCTAAAGCTTTCGAACCGATTAAGCAATTGGGGCGGGATACGGGCGAGATTATGGCGGATGGAGCGATGCGGGGTGTTGCGGAGGCCGGAGCTGTTTTAGGGAGGTGCGCGACGATGCCCGCCGCCTTGCCTAGACAGACGGCATGGCGCATACACGGCCCGCTGGAGGGATGGCCGAGCGGTTTAAGGCACCGGTCTTGAAAACCGGCGTGGCAGCGATGTCACCGTGGGTTCGAATCCCACTCCCTCCGCCATCAAGCATTCCCATACAATCCGGCCCTGTGCCAAAACCCTTGCAAACAAAGGGATTGACGGGTCCACGGGTACCCAAACAATCCCAAACCCGGATATCCTGTCCCGTTGAAACCGGGTATTAATCCGGGTACAAGAGGCTAGGGAGCCGGGTATTTTGGGACGCGCACCATGCTCACAGCTACACAGGTCAAGGCTGCGAAGCGGGCAGAAAAGCCGTACAAGCTTACCGATGGCGGCGGCTTGCATCTGTTTGTCAGCAACGCGGGTAGCAAACTATGGCGCTACCGGTATGAGATCCGGGGCAAGGAGAGGCTCCTTTCGCTCGGCTCTTATCCCGATATGTCGCTCCTCGACGCGCGCAAGGCGCGCGACGAAGCAAGAGACACATTGAAGGCTGGCCGCGATCCTGTCGCAGTCAAAAAGCTCCGAAAGCTTGAACTCGCCACCAGCGGCGATCATACATTCGATGTCATCGCCACCGAATGGTACGAACTGCAGAAGCCCACATGGGTTGATCGGCACGCCCATGACGTTCTGGTTAGTCTTGAGCAAGATATCTTCCCGTCGCTCCGTGGCGTTCCCATAGGGGATATTGCCGAGCCGCAGGTGCTGGCCGTTATCAGGGCAGTCGAGCGGCGGTCCAAAGAAACCGCCCGCCGTGTGCGGCAGCGTATGGAAGCCGTTTTCAACTACGCGATATCCACTGGCCGCGCCAAGGCAAACCCTGCCGCCGTCATTAAGGGTGCGATGGCGCCTATGAAGAAGGGCAAGCAGCCCGCCATTACCGACCTTGACGAAGCGCGCATCATGCTGGTGAAGGCTGAAGCTGAAACGGCGCACCCTGTCACAAAGCTAGCGCTGCGAATTCTCGCGCTAACGACTGTCCGCCCCGGCACGATTGCAACGACGCCTTGGGCCGAATGGCAAGACCTAGATCCCCAAGAGCCCGTCTGGCGCATACCGTCCGAACGGATGAAGCTTCGGCTCCAGCACAAGGGCGATGAGGCGCGCGACTTCCTTGTGCCCCTGTCACGGCAGGCGGTTGAAGCGATTGACGCCTTGCGGCAGATAAGCGGCCGTGGCCCCCTCGCCTTCCCCAATACCCGTCACGCGCATAAGCCCATGAGCGAGAATGCTATGGGATATCTACTGAATCGTGCTGGCTACCATAGCAAGCACGTACCGCATGGCTGGCGATCAACCTTCTCGACCGTGATGAATGAACGGTTCCCACACGACACGCATATCATCGACCTGATGCTAGCCCACACTCCGAAAGACAAAGTTGAGGCGGCTTACAATCGCGCCCTGCACTTGGGGCGGCGGCGTGAACTAGCGCAAGAGTGGGCAGATTTGATCCTCAAGGATGCCAAGCCGGCCGCCGATTTGCTTTTCGGCCCGCGGCGGTAGCACAAGGCACAGGCGACGCCGCGCCGCCCCATCATCTCCTTTGACTTCATCCCCCCTTCTGGCAGAATGGCGTCCGGAGGCCAATGCCATGACTAGTCAGCCAAGCGGGGGTTTACCGCCTGCCGTCCGCGAAGCCATCCGGAAATCACTTCGCAACCACCGCCCTGATGAGTCCGTCGCCGTTTCGGAAATTGCTGCCGCAGTTCGCAACTCCGCCGCGGCGGCGCACATCGATCCTGATGAACTGGAGGATGCGATCGCACAGGAGGCGACGCTGGCGCAGCTTGCGGTGGAGTTCGACGAAAACGCCCGCAGGCGCTGAAACCCAGCAGAAGAAGGCGCGGAACCTGTCGTCCTCCCCTGCGTTTCAGTGATGGCGAAATCCCGACGCCACTTCGCTCGGGGGCGCCGAGCGTTCAACGCCCCGCTACCCCCTCCAGCGGGGCGTTGTTTTGGTGGCCCCCCGCTTTTTGGCGGTAGCAGAAGAGCGACGCCCGCTTTCGCCGCGCCGTCCAAGGCGGTTGCCTAGACGGAACCTTCCCGTCGCACCTACATTTCAGAGATGGCGAATCCCTCCCGTCGCCACCGCGCTCGCGTCGAAGGGACGCTGAGCGCCCAAACGCCCCGCTTGCTTCTGCAGGCGGGGCGATGGTTGTGGTGAGAGGTGCGTCTTGGCACTCTGGTGTCCGTCGTCTGGTGGTGAAAGCGGCGGGTTGGGCCTGGTGCCGGTGGGTGGAACTGGCGGCTAAGCTGCTCTGATCTTGGACAGCAAGGCTGAAATTGCTTCTGCTGCCCCCTCAATTCCGACGCGCGCCGCGTTCTTCTTGTCGGTGTCGCTGCCTTGTCCGGACAGGGCTGCCTCTGCCGATTCGAGAAACGCTTTCACGTGGCGCACCTCGGTAAGAAGCGATTCTACATTAGGCATACTCTTCTCCTACTCTGTTGGGGGTGTGTCCATTAAACGGGCAAAACCGTTATCGCCGCAATCGCCATCGAACCAACCTCAGTTGCTGACGTCTTCAATCATCGCCGTCCTCCTTTAGGTCCGCGCCAACGAACCACTCGCGCATCGGCTTGCCGCGTCGCTCGTATTCAACGAGGTACGACGGCGGGCCTTCTGAAAACTCCGACCGCCCGACGAGAATGCCGACGATCGTAACGGTCGCGCCGAGGGGGATGTCATGGTCTCGGATGTTGTCTGTGGCATGTGTCATTGCGTCGGCTCCATTCAACGAAAATCGTTTACCATCCTTGTAAAGCGCGAATCATTTCACATGTCAACGGTTTTCGTTTGTGCTAGACGGTTTCCGGCATTTTGGAGGAAACGAATGACGATCACCCCGGAACAGTCCCGCGCCGCGCGCGGGTTGCTAGATTGGTCCCAAGCGAAACTCGGCGCTGCGGCCTATCTCAGCGAAAGCACCATCCGCGATTTCGAGAAGGGGCGCCGAGTTCCCTCGATCAACAATCTCGCTGCGATTCGCGCCGCATTAGAAAGAGCCGGCATTACCTTCCTCGACACCGGCGACACAGCCACCGGTCCGGGCGTCGCACTGCGGCGATAGCGTTGTCAAGTCGCGTATGCGAAAACGCATAATTACTCTTTTAAAACAGTAGCTTGACTCTAAGATGACGGCTAGGCATTTATGCCGCCATGATCGATCCCGACAACGTCTACACGGCCGACGAAGCCGCCGAGCTACTCAAGCTGACACGCCGCGCAGTCATTACGGCAGGCAAACGCTATGGACTGTGTTTCGTTCGCGGACGCCAAGTGAATTTCCTCGGTAAACACCTACTGGAGCTCATTGAGGCGATGCGCTTCAAGCCGACGCCCGGCATTCAGCAGCGTCACCTTTCGGCGTGGGAAAGTGCTCAAAGCTCAAAGCGCCTCACAGCCTATGTCGCAAAGCAGCGCGCGGAAAAAGAAGCGCGGAAGGCGGCGCGACAAGCGGAAGCCGAACGCGCTCGTGAAGCTCGGCGCCAGCGTGAGGCGCAAGAACGCGAAGAACGGCTCGTCGAGAAGCGCCGCGTTGCTACTGAAATGCGCGAGGCGAAAGCCGCCAAGGCAGCTGCGCGTCGCTCACGAATTCTGGACACAGATAGTCGGGATCCTGCCTATTGGACCGACCAGCGAAAGCTGCAACTCAGAGAAGAGCGCGTGGCCCGGATGAAGAAGTGGGCAGCAGATGAAGGATGAAAACGCTCGCTTCCGAGCGCTCGACGACCTTCCTTACTTCGCCACCGCAGAGGAATTGGCCATCGCGCTTGTTGGTGCGAGACGGGCGAAACGTTGGCTGAAAGAGCAATTTCCCACTTTGAAGACGCGGCCCGGCTTTCCGCCCCTCGACGTTTTTCACGGCGGATACGCGGTTCCATTGGTAAGGCGGTTCTACGAAGGCGTCTACCTGGGGATTGCGGGACTCCCTGCACATCATGTGCCGGGCGGTGAGGAAAATTGGGACGCTTGGCGAAAGCGGCCAAGGCAACGGGAACACACTGATCCGCGTCCCGCGGATCCCAACGTCGGTCCGCGTCTTACGGTCGAGCAAAAAGCGGCTCGCGCTAAGGCAAACTCCGCTGCATGGCAAGAAAAGAAGCGAAAGGCATTGGAGGAGCACCGCGCCAAGAAGGCATCGGTTGCAACAAAAACGGGAGGCGGGCAATGATGACTATCGGCGGCGCTGAAACATATAACGACAACCTCCCCTTCCGCGCATTCGACGCCCTACCGCTCTTTGCAACGGACCAGGAGTTGGCGATGGCTATCGTCGGCCCGCGACGCGCAAAGCGGTGGTTGAAGGAAAGGTTTCCGACGATATCCGGCAAATCGGGATTCCCGCCGGTCGACTCTGTTCATGGCGGCCGGTCGGTGGAGTTGGTTCGACGCTTCTATGCGAGCTATATCGGAATTACGGGCGCGCATCACGGGTGGGTGCCCGGAGGCGAGGAGAACTTGGACGTATGGAGAAAGCGCCGCCGCTAGGCCTCCGCCGGTGCCGTCTGCAATTGAATGCCGCAACCCTTCTCCATGTTGACCTGCATGATCGTGTTCATTTCGCCCTTCAATCGGCCGAGTTCAGCGGCTTGGGCACCATCACCGCGCATCAGGAACAAGGCCGGCCAGAACACGACTAGGCCAATTGCCATGGCAGCCGCATCGTCCATCGCGCGCTTGTTCTGCGCTCCGGTTGCGATCGCCGCGCGCTGAGAGATCGCCTGCGCTTCAGCGGTCAATTGCTCGCAGGTCAACGCCTGGTACGGAATCGGTGAAACGTAAGATGCAGGAATGTCGTTCGATCGCGAAGCACATCCCGAAACGGCCATAGTAGCCGCGGCGGAAGCCGCAGCGAAAATTCTCGCCTTCATGATTTAGTCCCCCCTTGCACGGCAAACCTGCGCAACAGTGAAAGGAGAGTCAACTACCAAGTGTACTGCGGAACCACATCGCGATAGGTTTGGGATATCCGGCGCGTGAACAAGTTCGTTGAACAGTCGCGTCTTCACGTGCTGGCACTGAAAGGAGGACGATGAATGTCGCTGGAGAAGTCATACGAACTCGTCGGTAGAATCCTCGCAACGTTACTTTTGTCGGGTCTGCGCGCGCGGACGATTGCGCCGGCCGATTTTGGCCTCAGTGAAGGCCGCGATGATCTCCTGCATTTTGTGGATGTTGTGAACTGGTTGCAGCGCGAGGGAATGATCAGCGCTGGTACACCACTCTTGAACGGAACCTTCCCGAACGCCCAACTCACCGCACGCGGGATCGCGGCGGTTGAGGCCGAATCATTCAACAAGGCCGGTCATGCGTCGGTTCGCAAGGCTGTGGAAGCCAAGCCTGACGGCAAACTACAGGCTGATACCTACAGCAAGATTGGTTCGTTCGTCGGCGGGCTGCTTGGTGGTTTCACCCAGTCGGTATCGGGTGGCTAATACGCGCGTCAGTTGATGATCTTTGCCTCGGACGTCGGTCCGTCACCGATCCTGGCTTCCAGCGCTGCCGAACAAGTCTTCCGCCCAGCCCCCCCATTCCCCGGCGCCGTGAGCTGCTGGTAGGGCCATCAGCACCGCTTGCTGTTCTGTCGGCAGCCGCTTGAACACAATGCGGGCGACGGCCCAGTTTGCACGGTCCGGTACGCGGCCGACACTCGCGATCTTGAACTCATCCGGGAGCGGCGGAGATGTTCACCGCTTTCATCATGCCGCCGCTCCATCCCTAAAATTGCGTAGATATGGTCCAGCGCCAAGCCGGCCCACACCTGTTTGAAAGGAAGAAGGATGGCTGAAATCCGGGCGGTCGGCTTCCCCAGCGCGTGGCGTCAACCGTGAGGCTGACTTGCTGCTTGCTCCCGGGAACCGGCTACGGCATCCTGCCAAATCTGGGAGGGGAACATGCGCATTTTGATCTCAAGCTTATCTGTATTGGCCCTGTGTTCGGCTGCACTGGCCGACACGGAAGAAGACCTCTCGGCCTGCAGAAGGGAGACCGATAGCCTCGTCAGGTTGCGTTGCTATGATCAGATCGATGTTCCGGCTACGGACCCACGGTCCTCCACGCAAACCTCTAGCGAGGCGGCGCCGGTGACGATGACAAACGCAATGCTTCGTCATCAGGAAAGGAATCCGGACCGCGGAATCTACTCTCCTCGGCTGGAGTTGCGGTTGAGCTTTGCAAACGCTTCGGAAAAGACGGTTGTGGCGATAGGCCATCGAGTCGAAATCAGGGATGCATTCGGTGATGTTGTCGTTGACCAAGAAGGTAAGCTGGACATCAGAATCCCTGCTGGAGAAACCGCCAGCGCAGGTTCGTTCTACTACTGGGAAGACAACCAGTTCATACCCAACGACCCGTACTCTCTCCTTGTCGGAGCGGTCGATGCAAGCACTGCAAAGGTGGCCGTCACTGTAGATCGAGTGATTTATTCTGACGGTTCGATTGTGAGCTATTAGACTTTCCGGCTATCGACTCTGCCACTCAACTGCTTCGGTACCATGTTGCTCGACACCCAGCCCGTTCAGGTAGCCAACAGGGCGCACATACAGAGATCCGACCAGGCGCTGGCAAACCTGCGGCACTGCTCGGCGAGTATTGATCTTCTCAGAAAAATCGCCGAGCTGCACGATCTAGACAGTGACGACGAAATTGCGCTCCGCCGCCTGGCGGTCCGCTTGATCAATTCGGCCGGCGCGGCCGCCGACTGCATCGCCGCCGGCTACTACCAGCCTGCCGCTTCCCTGATTCGGGACATCATCGAAGTCAGCTTTCTGTGCGATCTGTTTCGACACGTACCCGAGGAACTGCCCGCATGGCGCTCAGCTGATGATGATGAGCGAAAGAAGCGTTTCCGGCCGGTTCACATCCGCGACCGGCTTGCCACTCTGGATCCTGCAAACGCCGACGCTCGTGATAAGGCGTACCGCTTCTTTTCCACACACGGAACGCACCTTCATCCTCAGATGGTTGGTCTGATGTCTCCGGAACAGCTGACTATGATCGGACCGTTCCCAGATGAGGCGCGCTCGACGCACATTACATTTGACCTGGCGCGCTTCCTCGGCATCGGGACCGCATGCTTGGCTGCCAGCGTCAGGTCGGTCAGAATCGTGAGTGAGGTGCAGCGAACCGGTTTCCTCGTTCTTCGGGACGGCTATGTCGAGCACATGCGCGTTTGGCATGCCAGCACATCGGAGCGGCTCCGGTACATGCCGAATTCCCCATCCCGATGACTGCGTCTAGGAAGGAAGGCCGCCTTAACAACGGGTTCTTCTGGATGAAGCTGCATTCTCAGTCAATTGCGGGTGCAGCCGTAGCCGTTGCATTGACGGTTTCGGTCCCAACTGAAGCGCAGACAATTGACGATGTCCGGGAACGTCTCCCTCCAATGCGCGAGTGCTATGAGGCGGCTGTAGATCGATACGCGCTTCTGGAGGTGTCACCTCGCGAAATAGTCGAGATCGCCGATGCGGCTTGTGCGAATGCCTTGGCCGAACTGGATGCCGGCCTCGCGACTATGAACTTGCCGAAGCGCGCGCCGGTGCGCGAGATGGTGTTGGAAACCGTGCGCCGAGAGGCGCTGCTTCGGGCCGCCGATGCGCAGTTGGATCAAAGGTAGCGGCTGACTAATACACAGGTTCACCAGAAGCGCTCTAACGCGCTAGGCCGCTCAGCTTGGCACGCGCGCAAGCTTCAGGCACCATGCGAGACATGGGGAGGGAGGGTTCGCATGCATGGCATCGTCAAGTTCTTCGGGGGAATTCAGATAGTCATCGGCATCGCGGTTGCCGGCATTGGGCTGATGATGTTCACCGAAACCCCGGCCGGAGGGCTGACGGTCGTCCTCGCCGGATTCGGAGTCGTGGTTTCAGGCGCGCTGTTTTGGTGTTTCGGCGCGATCGTCGAGCATCTGATCGACATCAAGGCTGAATTGGAGAGGAATGGGCGAAGGATCGACGCCCGCGAAGCTGGCGCGGTTGAGCGCCATGCCACCATGGAACGCATGGCAGCCGTCTTTGATCGGATAGGCCAGAAGCAGGCGCCGACGGCCTAAGCCGCCGCTCTCATCATGACTCTGTTGATGAATCTCAATCTCGCCATCTCCGACGCTGCCGCTGCTGCTCTTCGCCGCTTTGCTGCCGAGCGGGATCTGGACCTTGATCGCGCCGCCGAGCTGGCGCTGAGGGACTGGCTGATGGGGAACGGGTATCTGGAACTGCCGATTGATGAGGAAACGGAAGTCGAGGGGGAGGCATAGCGATTTGAGGCCGGTCCTCGCGGGCTCTTTTCCACAGGCTGCAATTGCCTGACTCGCACCACAGGGCCAGAATTGACGTGCTGACGAGGGGGTTCAGCAGGGCTTGAGGCTCGATGGACGGCAGTTCCTCCCATGTCAAAGTCGAGCCTCGCCTGCTGGGTAACCGTTCCTCTATGTCGCGGCCTTCGGGTGAGGTGAAGCTGCTTCTTTAGGGGACATTCATTCGCGGGCGCGAACGCGGTGCGAAATCACGAAGCCAGCCACCGCACCAGTCGGTAAATCACCAGGCCTGCCACCAGCGCGGCCACGACCGGCGTTCCGACAACCGCTAACAGGCCAAGGCCGATGGGGTTGTTGCTGATCCCCAGGCCACCGACGATGAACAGCGGGAGCCAGCAGATGGCGAGGCCCACCAAGCCTATCGTCGCAATTCGCCCGAACGTCATCCGGCTCTATCCATCAAGGACCATCCGCGTATTTCAATTTGGTCAACATCATTCGGCGCCGTCGCTGAGGAGTACCATAATTGCCCTTGCCCCGACCATTGCGATGTAGGCTAGTCTTTCGGCCACGCGGTGTCGGCCGGCCGGTCCGGAAGTGCCCGCCAGGTATGTCGCCGCCGCTCCGCTCAGGATCGTGAGTGCCAGGACCGTGATGAAGACTGCTCGAAACGAAACCATGTGATGCTCCCACGTCTGTCATGGGAGCATTGTCGCCTGGCCGGCGGGGGTGGGGAGAAAACGCTATCCCGCGCAGAGCAAAACTCAGCAAAAACGGCTTGTTGGCTCCGCTTTCTATCCACACCCAAGTCAACTCAGCAAGGAGCGGCGACCGGACCGCACCCAATGTGAACTCCTTCATATTGCCGAGCGCGGCTGCCTGACCTTTTGACGTAGCGGAAGCCTGAGGGGGAAAGTCGATGACATGGCAGGATTTGAAACGCGATCTCATCGCGAACGCGCCCTTGGATCTGGATATACAGCCGAACCCGGCCTTTGATCCGAGAAATCCTTCCCGCGCCAAAAGACACAACCTTCAACTTTCCGCCTCCAGGGGCGGTTTTAGGTTCAGGTCGCTCGGTTACGGCATGAACAAAAGGGCATTCCTGGTCGAGGAACCAAGCGGGGCTCAGGACTGGGTTCTTGCCGTCTCGTCGGGACTTTCTTCCGCAAAGACCGACATGGAAGGAGAAGCCCAGAAGCTCATCGATTTAGGGAAAGCTGATGTGCCAGTCCCCGCGCCATTCAACGAAGCCAACGTCGGGCTCAGGGACATACTGTTCGAACTTCGGGTAATCGATAACGATGGGAACGATTCCGAGCAGACCTGTTTCCTCCAGCAATATCTCCCATTCATAGAGATGGACAAGATCAACAAATCCCAGCCGGATTTCGCATCAAATCGGATACTCGTGAGCGGCAAGAAGCCGCCCATGCACAACCGGACTGTGGGTGACCTCAAGAAGATCAAGAAGGAGTTGAAGCGTCAGGAGTGGGGCGACTTTCAGGTCATGTATGACAGCGTGTCAGGTGGCGTCTATGTGTTTGATCCGCTTCCTACAAATACGTCAGGCGAATCCCCGCTTCCGTGGGTCAAGAAGTGGATTGAGGACATCGAGTCCGCGCCTACCTGACAGCTGCTCTTCCGGGTCCAACAGAGCTGGCAATTACTCATCCCGCCAGACTGGCCGCTTGATCACCTTCACCTCGACGAGCCGGCGCAGCCGTATCTCGGCCCTCTCCCGCGCCATGGGGTCCTGACTGAAGTATCGCGGATAGCGGCGCGAAAAAGATGTTGCACTGCAGCATGCACCGGGAATATGAAGGATTCATCGTATGGACCCGGTGAAACTCCGGGTGGCTCTTCCGGCCGCCAACCCGCCGGACAACTGAACCGACAATTCAGGCGTCTCGCCCGATGGCCTCGCCGGCCGCGGCGGTTTCATTCTTCCCTGGACACTCATGATTTCCCTTTCCGCCTACCGCGACGAGTGGTTCGGCAACATCCGTGGCGACCTGCTCGCGGGCATCGTCGTAGCTCTCGCCCTGATCCCCGAAGCGATCGCCTTTTCCATCATCGCGGGTGTGGATCCCAAGGTAGGCCTCTACGCATCGTTCTCGATCGCCGTCATCATTGCCTTCACGGGCGGACGACCCGGCATGATCTCGGCTGCCACGGCTGCCACGGCCGTGCTGATGATCACGCTGGTCAAGGACCATGGGCTGCAATACCTGCTTGTCGCGACCATTCTCGCGGGCGTTCTCCAGATTCTCGCGGGGCTGTTGCGTCTCGGCGACCTGATGCGCTTCGTCTCGCGCTCGGTCATCACCGGCTTCGTCAACGCGCTGGCGATCCTGATCTTCATGGCGCAGATACCCGAACTCGTTGGCGTACCGTGGATGACCTATGTCATGCTCGCGGGCGGACTGGCGATCATCTACCTCTTCCCGCGTCTGACCAAATCGATCCCGTCGCCGTTGGTCTGCATCGTCGTTCTGACGGGTGCCGCGATGTATTTCGGGATGGATATCCGCACCGTCGGCGACATGGGCGAATTGCCCGCGACGCTGCCCGTCTTCCTGCTGCCGGACGTGCCGCTCACCCTTGAAACCCTCATGATCGTGCTGCCCTATTCGGCCGCGGTGGCGGTGGTGGGATTGCTCGAATCCCTCATGACGGCCTCGATCGTGGACGAACTGACCGACACGGGCAGCGACAAGAATCGCGAATGCGTTGGTCAGGGCGTGGCCAACGTCGCCACGGGTTTCATCGGCGGTATGGCGGGCTGCGCGATGATCGGCCAGTCGGTCATCAACATAAAATCCGGCGGCCGGGGACGGCTGTCGTCCTTTGCCGCAGGCGTGTTCCTGCTCGGCATGTGCGTGGGGCTGGGCCAATGGGTTTCCGCGATTCCGATGGCGGCGCTCGTCGCCATCATGATCATGGTCTCGATCGGCACCTTCTCCTGGAGTTCGATCAAGAACCTGCGCGCCCATCCGCGGCGGTCCTCGGTCGTGATGGTGGCGACCGTGATCGCGGTCGTCGCCACGCACAACCTTGCAATCGGTGTATTGATCGGCGTGCTCCTGTCTGGGCTGTTCTTCGCCTCCAAGGTAGCGCAGATCTTTCGAGTCACCTCGACATTGTCCGAGGACGGACGTGCTCGTTCCTATGTCGTGGAAGGGCAGGTCTTCTTCGCCTCCGCCGAGCGCTTCCAGAAATCCTTCGACTTTAAGGAGGCCGTGGAGAAGGTCTGTATCGACGTCAGCCGCTCGCACATCTGGGACCTTACGGGTGTGGGCGCGCTCGACACGGTGATCCTCAAGTTCCGCCGCGAGGGCGCGGAAGTAGTGGTTGTCGGCATGAACGAGGCGAGCGAGACGCTGGTCGACAAGCTCGCCATTCACGACAAGCCGGGCGCGCTTGACAGCCTGACGAGCCATTGAGGGAGGAGTTGGAAATGCCAAAGATACTCGCGTTCATCGATGGGTCTGTCTACGCCGAGAGCGTCTGCCGCCTATCGGCATGGGCGGCATCCCGCATGGCCCTATCCGTCGAGGTCGCTCACGTGCTCGGTCGCCGCATGGGGGGATCGATCGATCTCAGCGGCAGCCTGGAGTTCGACCAGCGAGTTGCTCTCCTCGACAAATATGTCCGACTTGACGAACAGCACGCCAAGCTCGCACAGGAGAAGGGACGGGCGCTGCTCGAGACGGCAAAGGCCATCATCGCCGCTCAGGGCGTTGAACAGGTGGAGATCCGGCTTCGCAACGGCGACCTGCTGGAGGCGCTGGCCGATCTTGAGCAGGACGCGCGGATCGTAGTCATCGGCAAGCGCGGCGAGGCGGCCGATTTTGCAAAGCTTCATCTGGGCTCGAACCTCGAACGTGTGGTCCGATCCTCGACTCGCCCGGTTCTGGTCGCCGCACGCAAATACGTGCCGTTCGAGTGTTTCCTGATAGCCTTCGACGGCGGCAAGAGCGCCAGCCGCGCCGTCGAGTTTGTCGCGTCGAGCGGGCTGCTGAAAGATATGAAGGCGACTGTCCTGTCGGTCGGCGCCGACACGGCCGAAAATCGCTCTCGGCTCGACGCGCCAGTACGCCGCCTGCGCGAGGTCGGACTCGAAGCCGAAGGCCTGCTGCTCCAGGGAGACCCAGACGAGGTCATCGGCGCTTACGTCGAGACGCACGGCATCGGCTTGGTCGTGATGGGGGCCTACGGCCATTCTCGTATTCGCAGCCTCGTCATCGGTTCGACAACCGAGGCGATGGTGCGTCGATGCAAGATCCCGGTCTTGATGTTCCGCTGACCCGGGAGTTCACTACGCCGATGGACGGCCCCGGATATAAGACACTTGTTGCCTGCTTGCGCACTCGACTCGACGAGGAACTGGCGGAGATCGAGAAGCTCCATGCGGACAACGCAGCCTGGAGCGCGCCCGTCGAACTCGACCAGCAGAGCGTCGGCCGGGTCTCTCGCATCGACGCGATGCAGATGCAGGCGATGTCTCAAGCCGTGCAGCGTCGCCGTGCAGCCCGGCGCGTCGCCATTCAGCAGACGCTCAGGCGCATCGAGGAGGGCGAATACGGCTACTGCATCGAATGCGGTGAACCGATCGCACCGGGCAGACTAGATGTCGATCCGACCTTCTCCACCTGTGTCCGCTGCGCGAAGTAATCCGGCCGGAAGATCGAAGGCCGATCGAGGCCCCTGAAACGCAAAAGGCCCGCCCTGGCCGAGGTCGACACGGGCGTTGCGCAATTCTGCCGAGAATCTGTTATGCTGCGCATCGCCAAAAGCATAGGAGATCGACATGTCACCTCGCGGTCGAGAACTGTTCGACGCGTATGTCACCAATCAACTGAACCATCCAGACATGGTGTCGGTCAGCATGAACAGCCATGTCTTCAATCTGACCTCATCCGCCAGCGCTGCGCATATCCCGTCATCTGAGATGACGGAGGAGGTTGGGCCGCTCGGACCAGCCCTAATGGCCGCCAGAACAAGCGGAAAGCGTTAGAGTCAAACGGACCTAAAGGCAAAAGCGCCCCGCCGATGTGATGATTCATGGCGCGTTGGGCCGCAGATCCCCATATGCTAGAAAAGCATAGGAGGCTTCATGTCAGCAAAACACATAACCGTCGAGAATATGGCTCATGAAATTGGTGTCGATCCGACTGCTTTCGGGGCTGCACTGAGAAGTGCGAACTTTTCACCGCGAAAGGCCAATAAGGATCGGGAAGTGAAGATCGGCAGCGAAGAGCACTCTGCGATGCGGAGTGTTCTGGTGACCCTGCTCCGTCGAAGGGTGACCCACTAACATCACCCTGTTCCTAATTGGCACCGCCGGCGGGGTCTACCGCTGCGGCCAGGGCGCACAGTTGTGCCTTGAAGAAAGCGTACAGAACACCAGATTCGCGCATGGCGCTGCGGGGCTGAAACAGACCTAACCGTGTCGAGACACCTATGGTGTCCTACAAGGGAGGACTGGCAATGCCATTCAGCGGAATTGCGAACCCTGCCGAACTGACGGCGCTCGAACGTGCTTTCGACCTCTATTGCGCACGGCTGTCCATTTCCAAGGATGGGCCGGAGGGCCGTGAGGCGGCAGCGGAGATCATGTCACTCTACACCTCGGGAATGGTCGATCCGGCGCAGATGCTGGCCGCGATGATCGAGGGACCACACACCGCCACCCCGAAGACGAGCACGGACGGGCACGGCGGTAGCGCCCAGGCATGAAACGCAAAAAGCCCGCCCCGGCTGGAGCCGAGGCGGGCGTTACCTGAGACACACCGCGCCGGGTGACGGGTGCGAGAACGATAAGGCTGGGGACGCGGTTGATGTTCCGTTAAGCAGTCACGGCAACGGGGGCTAAGTTCGGCGGCTACTTGCCGCGGAGTTTGTAGTACATCTGCATAGCAAGCCACGCGATACCCATGAGGGTAAGAATGATCTGCAGCGCCTCATGAAACGGAGGCATCCATGCCCAAGACAAGGCCGCGCCTCCCGCAATCCAGTTTGTAATTCGTTCCATCATCGCCTGCCCCGCAACGCAAAAGCTCCCGCCACAGCGCGGATGGCGCCGACACCGGCAGACAAGCCGAAAAAGGACAGCAGAATAGCGCCCTGCCATTCGTTGAACGGCGGCGGGAAGGCCGACACCGACCACGAAAAGCCGAACTGCGTGTCCAGCCAGACGCCCCAAAGATGCGCGACGAACGGAAACGCGATTAGCGCCGTGATGACGCGCATTTCAATGAAGTTGGCCGTCGCCAGCCGTACCTCGTTGGCGTTCTTGCGCGCGGCCTGCAAATCCTCAAGCCGCTTGATTTCGACGTCGGCCGCTATGCGCTCGGATTCCGTCTTGGCCTCCTTGGCGGCGACATAAGCTTTAGTCAGCGCGCTGGCGACGTCGCCCGTAATCCATGAGGCTAGCCATTTCAGCATGCCTAAACCTCCACCGTCTTGCCGCGCAGCTTGTTCCAGCGCCGCTGAATGACGTCGCGATAGCGCCACGCGAAGTAGCCAGCCACGGCCACGCCAGCCGCCAGGGCAATCCACCCCCACGGCAAGCCGGCAACCCATGACAGCGCGCCTATACCGCCTACGCCGGGAATGCCCTTGCTTACCGCGTCCTTCGCCGCCGCTACGTCCCTGCGAAGCTGCGCAAGCGTTGCCGGGCCAAGCACGCCGTCATTGACAAGGTGCGGGTGCATTTTCTGGTAAGCCAGGATAGCGGCCTTGGTGCGCGGCCCGTACCAACCGTCGACCTCGACCGGAATGCCGAGCTTCGTCAGGATTTCCTGTGCTTCTTTTGTGACCGGATCCGGCGCGCGCGGCGCCTCTTCCTGCTCGACACGCGGCGTGCCTTCCTTGACGCCGGTATAGCGGCCCTCGGCGAACAGCCGCGCCTCTTCCTTCCTGCGCCTTACAAGCCCCGCAAGCTTGCGTCCTGCGGCGGTATTGTAACTGGAAGCCCATATGGCCGCGCTGGCCGCTACGTCGCCCATATCGCGCCACGGCTCAATCCAGCGCCAGCCCATGAAGCCCGCGCCGAGATTCCACGTCGCCGACGACATCGCGTCGAACATATGCTGCTTGACGACGCGGTTCTTTGGCATCCTGGCGTTGACCGCGCCCTCGAATTCCGCACTTGCCAGCACAGCCGCGAAAATCGCATCGGACTGCGCCGCTGTGATTTTCGTCTTGCCGGGCACCAGCTTCGTAATGCCGATCTTCGCAAGTTCGCGCTTTACGGCCGCACTTCGCATCGTGAACCCGTGGCCGATAGTCGGAACGCCGACCGGGTCCAGATACGCCGTAAGTGGATTGCCTTCGTGGCCGCTGATAAAGGCGCGCCCCTGCTTGGATGTGCGCATGCGCACCTCCCTGTTCTTTGTTGAGTGGTCATGGGTTTGCCGGCCGCTACGGGCCGTGCTTTGATGCCCGGATGGAACCGCAGTTCGATCCGTGGCGAGAAGGCAGGCGAGGATTCTATTGGGGCGCCGGCGTCACGGCCGCAGTGGTCATGCTATTCCATCTGTTCGGCTGAGCAGCGTGGTCAGCGGCCGGCGCTCACCGAGTGCGGATTGAGATTTTCATCCCTTCGTGCTTTGGTCACGCCGGGATGGGAGGATTGTCGATGATGATGCGCTATTCCGCGCCGGCCCTATGGCTGGCGCTGGCGGTTATCGCGATAGCATGGTTCGTCAGCGCGCCGGTGTGAGCTGACAGGCATTCAAACGGCTTTTGCACTCTCAGATTGAAGATTTGCCGCGCCGCTGGATAGCGGCTACATTGGTCTTGGTCGCCCGTAGGGCGGCTGGGGCGTGAGAACCCCTTCAAGCATGTGGATCGATCCACTTAGGCGCTCTCCCACGCGGAGAGCGTTCTTTTCCCGATTTCCGGTCGGGGAGGCTTGCGCGTATGTCCAGGGCTTCGGCCTAAAGGCGTAGGCGGCCTCCGCTTGAAGGCTTCTCAACTCCCCGACTGAAACCGGGGAGTGTCCCGATGCTGCGCAAGTTCCTGAACTGGCTTTTGCCGGCCCGCCGCGCCGATCACGATGATGACAGCGAGGAAGACACCTGGTGGTGGGCGATCCGCTAACCCTTCAGATACTCCCAGACCAGCACCACGCCGGGGTTTCCGTCGCCACCCGAGGCATTCGCGCTGTCCGAGCACGTGCCTCCGCCCCCGCCAGCGCCATAACCGGATCCCGCATTTCCGTTCGTCACCGTCGCCGCAGAGCCGGTCAGGGTCGTTGTGCCGCCGCGACCGAAGCGCGATGTACCCCCAGCGCCCGCCTGACGGAGCGCGGATGACATCTTGAAGCCGATGCCTCCGCCATCGCCTGCCGAGTTGACGTCTCCGCCACTACCGAGGCCAGCGTTACCGCCCGTCGTCATGTACGGCTCGGCCGTGCTCCCGAACGCTCCGCCGCCGGAGCCGCCAGTGGCGGACACAGATCCGAAAGATGTCGTTCCGCCCGCCCCGCCATTGTTCTGCCCCGAAGCGCCGCCGGTGCCGGCCGCGCCGATCGTGACGGCATAGGATGCGTCCGGCGATTCGATGAATTTGGCGGCATAGCCGCCGGCCCCGCCGCCACCGCCCATCCGTGCAGCGGAGGAAGCCGACGACGCACCTGCACCGCCGCCGCCGCTGCCCTGGACCTCGACAAGAATCGCGGCCACGTCTGACGGCGTGTTGTAAGTCTGCGTCGTCGTGAGAACTTGAGCCGGACCTTTCAGGCGATAGCCCGAATTCAGGATCGGGTTGATGTTGACGATCTTGTTTTCGCCGGTTCCCGCCTCGCCGGGCGTCCCGCCCTCGTTCACGAGAGCCCATAGATCAGGCATGGCGTTCAAAGCCTCCATGTAAGCGTGAAAATATCGGTCGTAACCGAAGGTGTGGAGCATCTGGCCGGTGAAGTGCGTCCCGTCATAGGTCGCGAGGCCATTCGACGACGCGTAGAATATCCGGACGTTCTCGGCGGCCAGCGATTGCAGGATGTCCCTGTTGAAGTCGATGCGGGACTGGCTTTCCTCCGCCAGCCCACCGACGATGACGATGGTCGAGGCGTCGATCACGCCGGCGGCCTCGAGGTTATCAAGCAGCGCAAGGAACGACGTCTTGTAGGACGACGGTGACGCCGCATTGGCCTCGCCCTGGTGCCACACGAACACATGCGCCGGGTCCTGCCCGGTCGCGGTCCAGACGGCATCCGACTCGAGCAGCATGTCCTGCCCGTCGCCCCACTCGCTGATCCCGGTCGCGCCCTTGGCCACGATCGTCATGTCGACGTCGTCGTCGAGGCGCTGCGCCAGGTGGCTACAGAACCACACCGCGAGATTGTTCGTGGTGAAGTTCTCGAACGTACCGGCCGCGCGCGCCGTCGCGGCCGAGCCGAAAGCAGTGCCGTTGCTCCCGAGCGGATTGACGTTGTTCCAAACCCTCACCCGGCTGTCGATGCCGCTCCAGTCAGGCCCGCCCGTGCCCCTGCCGAGCGCGTTGGACTGTCCCGATACGAAGACGCGGACCGTCATCAGGACACTTCGTCGAGCAGCATCAGGTCGATCTTGCCGGTGACGGCGGAGGCCGGCACATTGACCATGTCCTCGCGCGCCTGCGGAAACCCGCCATTGGTGAGCCCGTCGCACACCACGACCACGTTCTTGTCGGTGTCGACGACGATCTCCGCGCCGGCGCCGGCGAAGGTGGCGAGGTTGGCCGTCGTGTTGCGGCGGCGCCTGATCTGGGTGCTCATTCGGCCACTCCATAATCTCGGGTTTCGGTGACGGCATCCGTGGTCAGGCCGTAATCGGCCGCCGTGGAGAAGGTGGCGGGAAACAGCGCCCAGTCCTCGGCGCTGTCGCGCGGCTTGTCGCCCGTCGTCTCGCGCAGCGCGATCCACAGCGCCGGCGCGTCGGCCAGGTCGTCGTCCTGCACGATGTCGTTGATGTTGTAGGTCTCGCCGACCTGCCAGACGCCCTGGTAGGAGAGGCTCGCCGGTCCCATCGGGCCGATCTCGCCCTGCACGCTCACCGCGTCACCGATCGCGCCGACGAAGCCCGTCGGGCCGAGATAATCGCCGATATTGCCGGGCTTGGTGCCCTCGCCTCCGGTCCAGTCGTCGAGCTGGAGCACGCTGCGGGTTACCCCGTCGGGCACAACCGAGAAGACCGGTGCCCAACCCTTGAAGCCCTGGTCGCCACGGGGAATGGTGAAGTTGGCGGTATAGTTCGGATTGACGCCGGTGATCGACGCAGAGGCGTTCGTTCCGGGTGCGCCGGTGGTGGTCGTTCCCGCCGAAAGGTTCGGCGCCGGGCCGGTCGGGCCGGTGGCATAGGCGACAGGGCCGCCCCAATCGCCGACCGCATCCGACTGCTTGACGTAAAGCCTCATCGGATCGGTCGATGTGTCGAGGAAGGCGAAGCCCCGCGCCCGGTTGTCATAGTCCGACAGGTCCGCCGTTTCGCCGGCCGCATCGTAGCGGAAGAAGCCCCGACCGGAGAGGATCTCCAGAAGCCGGCGCGAGGTCTCCTGAACCCGTGACCGGTCCGGCACGATCTCGATTTCGTAGGCGGCATCGACCTGGGTCGCCCCCCACCACGGATAGGCCAGCGTCAGTTCCTCGTCGGCCACGGAGACGATCCTGACCCCGCCGCCGGCGACATGCGTGCCGAAGCGGTCCCCGGCCCGCACAGCGCCGGTTCCATCGCCCCAGCCGGTGTTGTGGCCCGTGACGGTGGTAGACCCGTTCGAGACGCTGGCCGAGCCGAAGGCGTACCAGTTCTGGAGCGCCATGCTATTCGGCCTCCGCCGCCTTCGCCGCTTCGGAAAGCAGCTTCGCGAGCGCGGCCTCGGTCAGCCTGCGCTTGCCGGGCACCGTCACGATAATCACCGGCCCCGCGTGACCCTTCTCGGTCTGGAGCCGGGCGATCGACTGGCCGCGCGCTGAATTGTGGTTGATCCGTTCCAGCCGCATCGTCATGCCTTCCTCGCCTTCTTCTCGGGTGCTTCGACTGCCTGCCCCTTGCCGAGCTGGGCCAAGGCGATCTGCAGGTCGCGAACCTTGGCCGCGAGCCCCAGCGCCCTTTCCTCGGCCGCCGCCGCCCTCGCCTCGGCTATCGCAAGCCGGGCGCGGTATTCACTCGCCACCGGGTCGAGCCTGATTTCCACGCGCGGCGGTTCGGCCGGCGCTGTCGCGTCGTCAGTCATGGGAGGTCTCGTTTACAATGATGTTGGGATGGCGAAGACGTAGTAGCGCAGCCCCACGGTGTCGTGCTGCGAGTTGATGAGCTGGTACTGGCCCTGGTCGTTGCGGTAGCTCTGGATCAGCCGCGACCCGTCGGAGCAGTAGAACTTGATCTGGCTGTCGGAGACCCGGATCATGAAACTATTGTCGCCGAAGTAGCTGTTATTGTTGATCCACAGGCCGTACGGGAGGAAGTAGTCGATCAGGTTCGGGTCGTCCTTCCGCGAGCGCGACAGCATTGCCACGACGAAGGGTTTGAACCCGCCATTGCTGAGGTTCACCACATGCATGTGCGTGCCGATTGTCGCGAAGTCGGAGGCGACGAAGCTGGCGAACGGCACCCATCCCTGCGCCACGATCGGGAGGTAGGACATGCGCGTGTCGATGATCGTGTCCCGCAGCCGGGTCCCGGCCGAGCCCGGTCGGCGGATCAGAGCGTAGTCCGCCCCGACCTCGACCACCTTGGCCGTGCCCACCGATGGCGCCAGCCGGTCCTCCGCCATGACGAAGTAGCGGACGACGACAGAAGCAGGCCCGGCATTCTGGAACTGCAGGTCGGTCCCGTTGATGCGGTACCGGACATTGATCACCTCGTTGGCGATGCTCGGCCAGGGCGGCACCCACAGATCCTCGCCGACCTTGTTGACCTGGTAATCGACGAGGATGCCCGTGTCATACGCCGCCCCGAGCGGGATCGTCTGCGTGGCGCCCGACGCCAGCGTGAAGGAGCCGGTCTTGACCACCTTCATCGGCAGCTTGTCGCCGTCGAAGATCAGTTGGTCGGCCGAGGCCGCGTCCACGTCGAAGCCTGGCTTCGCCATCTTCGCGGTGGTCGGGTCCAGGCGCAGGATCTTCTTGCCGGCGGCGAAGGAGCCCGTGACGGCTGGATAGGGCGTGTCGTCGATCGGCAGGTCCAGATAGTAGAAGTCGAACGACATGTTCTCCGAGCTGAAATAGCCCGGATCGGGCAGCGGCCCCGACGTGTACATATTGCCGATCGCCGTATAATTCCCGGTGCCGCCAGGGAGTATCAGCGAATAATTCCCGCTGTTCGGCAGCCACTGGATAGTGCCCGCCGGCAAGGTTTTTCGCTGAAGCAGCGTTCCAAACACCGAACCCAGAGGAAGCCGACGCTGGGAGAGCTGGTACCAGTCGCCGAAGGTGCCGGGATAGTTGGCGTCGAAGCACCGGTGAACCGGGCGATAGTTGGCGGACCGGTCGACGACATAGGGAAACAGGTTCGCCTTCGGGTAGAGCTGCTCGAACCGCGCCTGCGGCTCCATGAAGTACCCGGTGCTGATATTGCGCAGCACGACGCGCAACGCCGACGAGATGTCGAGCGTCTGCGTGCCGGCGGGCCAGCTGTAGCCGGTGCTCGGGATCACCCACTCGAAGACGTGATCGCCATAGCCGATCGCGGCCGTTTCGGAGTTGAACCGGTACTTGTGATAGTCGGTGTTGGGCGTCGTCAGCGGGTCATCGACGTTGTTGGCCATCACCTTCAGCACCGGCCCTACGCCCGGCTTCACGCCTGCGAACAGCCGGGTCACGAGAAGATCTCCAGCGAAGCGTTGGTTCCCGCGCCTTTCAGCACCAGCTTGCCGTTGGCCGAGGACAGCTGGTTGAAGATGACGGTCCCGATGCGTGCGCCTTCCATGTAGGCGATCGAGTCTTGGAAGATGAACGGCGTCGCTGTATCGACTCCGTTCCATACGACGAACTGATCCGCCAGAACGGTGACCCGGTTTATCCCGCCCGCCGTCGATGAGAGCAGGAGTGCCGCAGGCTGGGTGGGAGAACCGTCGCTCGCCGCCGCCGATATGCCGACCGTGGCCGTTGCGCCGGACTGCGTCGCCACCGTCTCGACCCGGAACCGGCCAGAGGCATAGAAATTGTCGACCTGCGATTCCACGCCTGCCACGAGCGCGGCTGTTGCCGTGATGTCGTCCTCGTTGGCCTCGATCAGCGCCAGGTGCTGCGAGAAGGCCGATGCCACGGCATTCGAGCCGAGATAGCCCGTCAGTGCCGCCTCGACCGCGCTGACATCCGAAGCGAGAATCGTGATGTCGTCTTCGTTCGCCTCTATCAGCGCCGTCTGCGCCGCGAACGCATTCGCCACCGCATTGGCCCCGTTGTAGCCATTGAGCGCGGCCTCCACTTCCGAAACGTCCGTGGCGAGGATCGTGATCGAATCCTCGTTGGCCTCGATCAGGACAAGTTGGCCGGCGAAAGCGTTCGCCACCGCATTGGAGCCGGTATAGCCATTGAGCGCGGCCTCCAGGAAGATGCCCGCATTGCCGATGGCATCCCCGATGTCGTCCGTCTTGGGGCCCAGATCGTCCATGACGGACAGGACGGTAAGGATGGCGCTCTTTCCGTTGATCTCGAAGTTGCGCCACGAAGCTGCCCAACGGTCGTCGAACTCCTCCGCCTTTTTGAGCAGCTTCTCATCGATCGTGCCGCCGGCTGCCGCCGCTGCGTCCGCCATGTCGTCGAAGCCAGTCGCGCCATTCTTCAACGCGTTGACGAACGCCACGCCGCCACGGCCGAAGGCTTCGGTCGCCAGCGTCATTCGCTCCTGTTCGGAGCCGGCGTTCTTGACGAGACTGGCGTAGTCGCGCAGGAGAGCCTCATTGGACCGCATCCTGCCGTGCTGGTCACGGAGAGCTACGCCATTCGCATCGAGGATTTCCCGAAGCCGGCCGGTGCCCATGCTCGCCTCGCCAATCCGGCGGGTGAACTGCTCCATGCCCTTCGAAAATTCGTCACGCGCCACACCGGCCAGCTCGAATCCGAACTGAAGCTCCTGGAACGTCCTGGCCGACAGGCCGACGCGCTCGATGACCTTGGCCATCTCGGACATTTCCGAAACGACCGACCGGACTCCGCGCGCCATCCCGGCCGCACCCCCGGCGAAAAGGCCGCCTGCAAACGCCGTCGCCAGCGACCGCGCGGCCATCATGGCGCTGTGCGACACGGTCCGGTTCATGCGCTCGAACCGCGTCTCGATCTGACGCGCCCGGCGATTAGCCGACTGGTTGGCCGCCGCGAGCTGCTTCTCGAAGGTCCGCTGGGTTGCCTCAAGGCGAACGACCAGGCGCTCGACATCCGTCGCCATCTAGAACCCCTCAATGCCCATTTCGGCCAGCCGGTCGTCGTCGATGTCGCCGCCCCGGCGCCTGGCCTTCGGATCCTTGGCGAGGATGAATCCGTCGCGCGCGGCGAGGAATTCCCACAGCGTCATTGATCCGATGTCCCGGCAGAGGATGCCGGCCCATCCGTAAAAGTCGGAGAAGCGCCACTTTCCTCGCGGGAGAGGGTCGCGTTCCTGTCCGCCTCCCCCGCTTCCGATTCCCCCACCGGATCGTCCTCAACGCCATAGAGGACTGCCGCGAGCACGGCCTTTGCGGTCAGCACGGACTCTGTGATCGGCCGGTCCTCGACGAATTTGGCGACCAGCTTGCGGGCCTCGTCCTTCTTGAGGCCGCCGCCCTCCAGCCCGAGCCGGATCGGCTGGATCACGTCGTCCACCATCCAGCGACCAGACGAGAGCCGGTGGTGTATCCACTCCGGGCCGGCGTCGCATTTCTCCTGCAATGCCCGCAGGAGATCGATCGTCAGCAGAAAGCCGTGCTCGCCACCGGCCCAGGTCAGGTCGGTTGGGCGCATTACGCGGCCGGCACCAGCGTCGTGGCCGGCACGCCATCCCACTGGATTTCGATCTCGGAGGAGACCTTCTGGCCCTTGGTCCGGCCATTGTTCAGATTGGCGAGGATGGCAGGACCGGTTTCCTCGTAGATGTCGTCTTCCTCGCCGTTGTCCTCGACGTTCTTGTTCCTCAGTCGCGCGTTAAGCGTTGCACCCGTACGCCACCATGCGAGCATCTTCTGATGGCTTTGACGCGCCCACACACCTGTTCCCGAGGCGGTCACTTCCTGCGAACGCACCTGGCGCTCTATAGAAAGCGGCAGGCTCTCGTCATCGCAGCTGCCCGGAACCTCGGATGTGTCGATATTGGACGTGCGATTGATCGTGACATCGATCAGGCCGCATATGGAACTGAAGGTGCCGGCCGCGCCCACGGGGTCGAACTCGACCTCCAACACCATCTCCTCGAACTTTGCCGTTGCTGGCTTGGTCATGTCGTTTCTCCATGCGGGAATAGGCCGGTCGCCGACCAGCCGGGTTGAATGGGCGTGACGCCCGCTCTCAGGTGTTGGGCGCTATCCCGCCCGCTTGGCGCGCGCTTCGAACGCGCGTTTCTCGGCCGCTGTCGGGCTCTTGACCCGCTCGGCCGCGTTCTTCTTTACCGACGCCGCGATGACCTTCGCGGGGAATTGCTGCGGGTCCGGTCGCGGCTTGATCGTGATGCAGAAACCTCGCTCTGGCCGGAAGTCGAAATTGAACTGCCGGTGAAAGATCGCCCAGGGCATCAGTCTTGCTCTGTCTCCAGTCGCACTGCGCGTCCAATAAAGGTGAGGCAAACCTCGGATCGCGGGCCATTGCCTTCCTGTCGGCATTCGACTTTCATAACACCTGCCAGCCGTTCGCCCTTCCAGAAGGCGGCCATACGGCCCTTCCGATCCATCTTCACGACTAGGTCAGAGGTCGCCGGCGTCGGGATACCCATGATCACATCTCCTCCACGATTGCCGAGAACCGCACGACGCGGTGATGAATGTTCGGATCGGGATCGCCTACGTTGAGAACGGCATCGAACCAGAGATCGACGAGCGCGCCCGTCGCAAGTTCGGATGACGTCTTGTGCAGTGCCTTCTTCACCGCGTCAGCCAGCAAGAGCACCTGCGTTGGGCCATTGTCTCCCCAGCAGTGAACCTCGACATTGAACACCGTGCCAGTAATGCATTCCGCGTCGTCTTCCTGCCCGTCATTCACCAGCACGACAACATAGGGCAACGGGTAGTCCGGTCCCGGCACGGCACGGTTGTCTATGCGCTGCGAGACGATGCCGGTAACGGCCGCCGCCGCCTTGAGCGTGGTGATGGCGTACCCCTGCAGATCGGCCGAGACAGTCACTTCGCACCCTCGCGGATCGCTTTCTTCATCTCACGCGAGATGCGCCCCTTCACGCGGCGCTTGAGCGTTCGGTACGAGACATAGAAGAATGGATTAGGCGCATGGTGCTGCGTGCCGAATTCCTGCCACCTATGCCAGAACACATCGACGCCACGGCTGTTTGTGCCGCCGGCATAGATCGTGATCCGTTCACCGCCGGCTGTTGGCTCGCTCTGCGCCAGAACGGTCGCGCCTTTCGGAGCATCGCCCCAGGTCCAGCCTATCGAATCCCGCAGGTCTCCCTCTGCGACCGGCACCAGCGACTTCGCCATCGCGACGATCTCGTCGGCGCCCCTCTCCATCGCCGCTCTGGTGCGCTGCCTCACCCTGTCGGGGATCGTTTTCGTCAGCTTGCGGTTCAGCGATCTGAGACCTTGGACCATCAGACAGCGACCCCGCTTTCGGCCAGGATGTCGAACCATCGCCGGTCATTCGTCCGGGCAATGGAGCGGATGTTGAACGCCTCGCCCGATCGTGCATCACGGGCGCGCCAGTCGGTTGTGATCTGCCGGGTTTCGCTGTCGACCCGGACCCGGATCACTGTCGGCTGCTTTCCTTCCAGCCGCGCCGCCATCACAGGTTCAGTGCCACGCAGGCGCGTATAGCCAGCCCGCCGTGTGAATTGTTCCGTCCACTGGTCGACCGTGCCACCGTAGCCGTCGTCAATCGCCTCAAGACGGTCGAATGCGACTTTCTCATAGAGTTCGCCAGCACCAGACATCACAGGTTCATCCTGCGATACGGAGCGATGAGCGCGTTCACCGCCATCGGAAGTTCCGTCATCGCGCCTTCCGTCACGGCTTCCCGGTGCTCGTTCCAGTGCGAGACCAGAAGCATGATCGCCGCCTTGAGCGCGGCCGGAACATCAGCCGCGACCGTCCCCGCCACATAGGTGACGCTCACCGCATCAACGCGCGGATAGGTGCCGGGCCAGTTCTGGTCCGGCTTCAGGTCGACATAGGCGCCCAGCGCATTGTGGCGCAGCACGTAAAGGCTGTCCGCAAGCGTCTGCTGTTCGTTATCAGCGTCGTAGTAGGTGATGCTCGCGATCGAAGCGACCGGGCCCACGGGAAGCCGCAGACAGCCAAACCCGGCGAACTCTTGCCGCCATGATTGCGTCACCATCGCCCGGCCGAGAATGCCGGTCCATCCGTCCAGATGCGAAACGGCAGCATTAAGCAGAGCGGTCAGCACCGCATCGTCGTCGTCATGATCGACGCGGCAATGTGCCTTCACCTCGGTCAGGCTGACCGGAGTCTCGGCAGGCGGCGATGTGCGAACCGGTGCGTGCATGTGCGCCTCGAGCAGGAGCGGAGACGGGGCCGAAGCCCCGCCCCGTCAGTTGGCCGCGTAGGCGGTATCGGAGATCGTCGCGCCCTGGACGGCCGGCCTCTGGCGCGGCGTCAGGATGGCGATGACCGATCCATAGGCAATGTTGGCCGTGGCGGATGTCCGCGTGGCCTGCACGTACCGCTTCGCCGGATGGTAGAGTTCCGAAACGAGCGCGGTGCCGTTCACGTCGTCATTCACCGCCGACGTGACGGTCGAGGCGGTGCCGTCGACATCGGCCATGTCGTCGTCGCTGTCGGCATCGCTCGACTGGATCGTCAGGGTCGCGACACCGGTCGCCACGCTGTCGGTGATCGGCGCGATGAACAGGACGGATTCATAGTCCGCCATGTCGATGCGGCTGGAATTGTCGTCGATGGTGGCGCCAGCCGCGACCGGCGCGCCCACCACGCGGATTTCGAGATTGTCGGAAAGACCGTGCATGGTCGTGATCCTTTTGAGGGAGTGGAGGAAGGCGGCGACCGAAGCCACCGCCAGCGCCGGTTAGCTGGAGAACCGCAGGAACTTGACGGCCTCGAAGTTCACCGCCCCACCGCCGACGCGGCGGGTCGTGTAGAACAGTACGAAGCCCTTCTGCGTGTACGGATCGCGGAGAACCCGAATGCCGATGCGGTCAACGATGGTGTAGGCCTCGCGGAAGTCACCGAACGCGATGGACTTGGAGCCGTTGGCGATCGCCTCGACGTCCTCGCCCTCGACGATCGGCTGGCCGAGAAGCAGGCCACCCTGGCGCGCCTCGAAGTTCGGCTGCCAGAGATAATTGCCATCGCCATCCTTCAGCTTGCGGACCTCGGCAAGGGTCGCACGCGCCATCAGCCAGTTGGCGTTCTGCCGATAGGCGGCCTTGAGCTTGTAGACCAGGTCGATGAGCTTGTCCGAGCCGGCCGGAGCCGCACCGAACCCGCCATTCGTGCCGGTGTTAAGATGCTCGAAGGTGCCCCACGCGCGGGTCGCATCCGCCGTTGCGGCGGTGGGATAGGCCCACAGCCCCTTGGGCTTCAGCACGCCATCGCCATTGACGAACGCCGCATTCTCGGTGCGCGAGAACTTGTCGGCCGTCTTGTTGGCGAGCCAACCCTCGATGTCCCAGGCGCTGTCATCGAGCAGCTTCTGGGTCGTCTTGGGCATGGCGTACATCTCGTGCACGGGGATTTCCCACTTGCCGAGCTGCGGCGTGTTCGTCTCCGGGCGGGATGCCTTCTCGCCAACCCAGCCGGCCTCGCCCTCTCCGAGATCGTTGAAGCCTTCCATCTTGTCCGTGCCGATCGTCTCGACCGTGGCGAGCTGGCGCATCGGGGAGGTCTCATAGACCCGCTTGACGATGCGGTCCGACATGGCCGGCGTGACGGTGTAGCCGCCATCCGGGTCTGACCCGACCGACATCGCCGCCATGACGTTCGACGGCGTGGCGCCACCCCGACGCATGTAGACGTTCAGTCCGTCGCGATAGGCCTGGAAGTCCTCGACGGACACCTCGGCGCCGACCTCCCGGCCAAACTTCGCCGCGGCCTTCGCCGTCTCGTCCTCGCCACCACCATTCAGACCGCGCGATGCGGCCTTGGTCGCGATCTCGGCGAGCTGCGACTGGAGATCGGTGATGTGGGCGTTGATGGTCTCGACCTTCTCGTCGAGCACCACATCGGCCTTGCCGCTCTCCAGCGCCTTGATGCGCTGGTCGTTGGCTTCCTTGAACTGCTCGAAAGCCGACTTGATTTCGCCCACGAGGGCCTTCGGGTCGCCGCTGACATCAGCGCGCACGGCGACGATGCCGCGCAGCTTGCGCGGTTCAACGTGCTTGGTCATGATCGTTCCTTTCTAGGAATTGACCGTTTTCAGAAGGTCCGCGAGAGATGCGGACAGTTCGTCGCCAGCGTCCTGCATGGCTGTCACGGCAGCGCCCGGCTTGCCGTTCTTGATCTCGCTCAGAAGCGTCCTGCGTTCCGAACGAGGCACCCCCTGCTTGGCAAGGGCTGTGTCGACGCGGCGCAAGGCCGCGAGTGTCTGTGTTCCTTGCGCCCCGGTGTTATCCACCTCGGACGAGGACAGGATTCGGTCCGCAAGGCCGGCTTCGATCGCCTGGGCGCCGTTGAACCATGTCTCGGCATCCATCCACTTCACGGCCTCGGACCGATCCACTCCCGCACGGGTCGCGTAGAGGCCGGCCATCGCAGCGTCGAATGGCTCCAGCGTATCGGCCGCCGAGCGGAAGTCGTGCCGGTTGCCGATCGCGATGGCCCAGGCGTTGTGGACCATGATGAACCCGACCTCGGAAATCTGGATGTCGTCACCCGCCATCGCGACGACGGACGCGGCCGACGCCGCCATACCCATGATCTTGACGGTGACCTTGGCGGGATGCTCGCGAAGCAGGTTGTAGATCCCTATGCCCTCGAAGAAGTCACCGCCCGGCGAGTTGATGTTGACCGTCACCTCGTTTTTGCCGATCCGGCGCAGCGCGGCCGCGATCCTCGACGTCGAAACGCCATCCCATTCCGAGATTATGTCGTAGATCGAGATGACATTGTCGTCGCCCTCGGTCGCGGCATGAACGCCGGGCTTCCATCGCGACAGGGCGACATCGTCCGGCTCGAACGACAACACGCTGTTGCGGTCGAAGGCCTTAATCTCGGGGAGGTTGCGGAGGCTCATCGCCTTCTCCTTCGTCCAGCGGAGGCCCGCCATTGTGGCCCATGCCGACCGCACCGGCTGTATTTGGCGGCACGGCGTATTCCTCCCCGCCCTCGTCTTCGCGGGGGTTCATGTCTTCAAGGGCGCGGATTTCGTTCGGGTTCAGCCAGCCCCACTGGCGGGCGGCGATGTAGTACGCGGTGCGGGTCTTCACGTCGCCGCGCATCAAGCCCTGCGTGTAGAAGCGGGCGTCCAGCGTCTCCCATTCCCGCTCCGCGATCAGGTCGCGCTTGATCGCCTCTTCCCAGGCCTTCAGCCAGTCGTTGAGCGTATAGGTTACAAAGCCGATGCCCTGCTGCTCGATACCGCTGCCCCAGCTCGTCTGCTTCTCCGTAGCGCCCAGCATGTGGGGCGGAACGCCGAAAAACATGGCGATGTCGTAGCGCTGAAAATCGCGCTGCTGGAGAAACTGAAGGTCGACAGCCGACATGCCGACCTTGTTGAACTTCATCCCCTCCTCGAGGATCATCGCCTTGCCGGCATTGTCCGCGCCGCTGTGGCGATCAGAGACAGACGCCTTCAGCCGCTCATAGGCGTCTGGCGACAGCTTGTTGGGGTGCTCCAGCGTGCCGCCGATGAACTGCCCGTCCTTCATCAGCCTGGCGCCGGCCCGTTCCGACTGGAGCGCCAGGCCAAGGCTTTCGCGCATGTGCGACAGCACCGACAGCCCCTTCACGCCGTCGAGCGACATGCCGCGAAGGTGAAACACGTCCTTTCCGGTCAGGGTGAGGTACTGCCCGTTCTTCAGCGACACGCGGTAGCGCATCGTCATGTCGTCGAGCTGATCGACCTCGACCCGATCGGGATGAAGCGGGACCAGACCGACCACCTGACCGGAAAGCGTCGCCTTGAGCGCATAGGCGTTGCCGCGCAGCATGAGATGCGCCTGCATCATGCGGCGGAACTCGGATGGCGTCTGCCACTGGTTCGGCTTGACCGTCAGCACCTTGCGCAGCGGATGGCCGCGCGCCGGCTCACGAACCTGTTCCGATACCCTCCTGATCAGATCCAGCGGCAGCGTTCCGACCGTGCCCGAGATGATGTTGACGCACCGCCACGCCGCCGCGACGCGCATGGCCGACGACTCGTTGATCGACACACCCGAGGCGGTTTCCATCGAACCGCCGATGCGAAGAAACTCGCGCACCTGGTCGGGCGACATGTTCGACAGGTCGAATGTCTGCGCCGCAGGCTTCCCCAGAGCGGCGTTGAACAGGTTGGTGAAATAGCCCATCCGTCATCCTGTCCTACACCAGCAAGAGGCCGCGTTCCTCGTAGACCGACGACGTGCTGACCTCGTATGCGTGGGCCGCGCCAACGGCCATGCAGAGCGCCACCGCCGCGTCGATCTTGTTCGTGGCCCGCTCTTTCGCCAGCCAGTAGTTGCCCCAGCGATCCTCGTCGGTAACGGCCGACATCATCGCGGAGATCAGGACGGGGTTACGCCTCAGGCGAATGCGCCCTTCCGAAATCGCGTCCTCGACGTCGCGGACCGATCCCGGCATCCACAAGCCTTCCGGCTCACGTCCACCAGCTTTCGCAGCCGCGATCATCGCCTCGGTCGGCTTGCCCTTTTTCGTCCCGCCCTGCGGATGCTCGACATATTCGACCACGATGCCGAGCCGATCGCACTCCGGCTCGAAGCCGCGCCTGAATGCATACCGGTCATAGGCGAGGCACTTCACGTCGAAGTCGTGGACGTACTCGGCCACGGCCTGCGCGACGTGATCGAACCGGATGCTCGAACCTTTCGGCGCGTGCAGATGCCCCTCACGAGACCAGACCGAATACGGCAGCTTGTCGGTCAGTTCCCGCGCCGCCATCGTGTCGGCCGGCGTCCAAGCTTCTATCCATGCATCGAACGTCGGCTTCCAGACCTTCTGGACCTTGCCGTCCCTGACCGCCTCGACCTCGATCTCACCGGTCCGGACACATGCCGCGAGCGCGGTGATGTCCTTGTTTTGCGACAGGTCGCAGCCAAGCCAGACCGGCCGACCCTTGTGCTCGGCAGGATCGAAATCGGCGATGCACGGCTCCAGCGCGGCCCGCGTCATCCATGCCGTCTCGGCATCGGTCCAAACGCAGAAGTGAAGCCGCAGGATGTTGTTCAGCTTCGAAGGAATGTCCCTGGCCTGCTTCACGACGCCTGCCAGGTAGTCCTCCGTGATCGTGACCCCGAGAAGCGGGTTCGCCTTTATCCAGCACGACGGGTCGTTGAGCGGATCGTCACCGGCATCGAGGCCGCACACATAGCTGAACGTCGAGTCGTCCAGCGCCTCGCCGAGATAGGCCGCGTCGTCGTCGCGTGCGTCGCGGTTCCCGGCCGCTACCTTCACGGCGTGCTCATGCTCGGCCCAGCATGCGGACGTACGGTCCGACCCGCTGTTGGTGATCATCAGCAAGAGTGGCTGGCGCCGGAACTTGAAGCCGCGCTCCAGCATCTCGATGATGCCGCCATCCGCGTGCTCGTGCAGCTCGTCGACAAGCGCGAAATGCGGACGCGGCCCCGAGCCGGTCTTCTTCGTCTCCCTCGATACGGGCCTGAAGAACGAGCCCTTGGCCAGATAGGCGAGGTTGTATTCCTTGCCCGGCGATCCGCTGCGCTTCAGCCGCCTGTCCAGGTCCGGGGACTGGTCGACCATCTTGACCGCGTCGCGGAACAGGATACCGGCCTGATCCTTTGTCGCGCCGGCCGAGTAGATTTCGGCCCCGGCCTCACCATCGGCCATCAAGCCGAGCAGGCCGATCCCCCCCGCAAGCGGCGATTTGCCGTTGCCCTTGCCCTGTTCGACATAGGCGCGACGGAACCGCCGCCAGCCGTCCGTCCGCTTCCAGCCGAACAGCGAGCCGATGATGAAGTCCTGCGCCGGATGCGACCGGAACGGCTTGCCCTCGAACTGGCCCTCCGACAGCTTCAGCTTTTCCTCGAAGAACCGAATGGCCTTTGCAGCCGCCGCCTCGTCGAACCTCAGATCATCGCGCTTCAGGTCATCCAGGTGCCGACGACACGCATTCCGCACATGCGGACCCGCGACAACCTTCCCCGCAACCACGGCCTCGGCATAGGCCGTGGCCCGGTCAGTCGTCGAAGAACTCGTCACGGTTCTCGCCGTCTTCCCTCTCCGACCGGTTCCGCTCGTCGGTCAGGCCCAGCTCGCTCATGTAGGCGCGCATCTGGCCGTGCTTCGAAGCCGGGAACCCCGTCGTGTTGAACCGGAACTCCGACCACAGTTCGCAGAACGCGATCGCCGCCGCCTCGCGAGAGCCATCGAGCCAATAGGCCGGTTCGATGTACCGCTTCCACGCCTTCAGGGCCTCGCCCCTCAGGTCCTTCGGCCGCACCAGCTTGCCGAACGTGTCGACGGCCTTTTTAACCGATTGCCGGGCGACGGCATCATCGCCATGGCGGGTCTTCCTGTGCGTGCCGTCGATCAGGCGCAGATGCGCGGCCTTCGGCTTCGCGCCCCTGGCTGCCATATTCGATTTCCCCGGATGTTAATCTGGCTTTGCGAAAGTTTTTGGGAGGGCGCCGGTGTCCCGATCAGCCGGTCCAAACTTTCGACCTACCCCCGCCCCTATTCCAGCGGCCACCCATCGGCACCGATCGTGACGCGCTTGCGGTAGCCCATGTCCTTCGCAGTCTTGGCTTCATGGCAATCGTCGCAGAGGCACTGGATGTTGCTGTCCACGTCTTCGCCGCCATCCTTGAGCGGGATGATGTGATCCGGAACGGTTGATGCTCGAATGAAGCCCTTGGCCTTGCAATGTCGGCACAGCGGTTCGGCCTGTAGTCTGCGCTTGCGGAGTTCCTGGCCCTTGCGGCCTCGAATGCGGGTGTCGCGGCGAAAGACGCCGGTGCGGTTTACATCGTCCGCCCGTCTTCTTGCCGGGTTCAATCCTTCGTGGTCTATTTTGGTCTGCTCTGAATGAGGGGAGAGCTCAGTGGAGACATTGGCGGCGATTGTTCAGGCGGCGTTAGACTTCAACGCGAGACGTGGATTTGTTTTTGCAGCCGTCGGCGCCGCGATGTTGCTGCTCGTCCATTTCGACATCATTCCCAATGATGACCTGAGTCCTGGATGGCTTGCGTTCTTTTGGCTGCTGCTCGTAGTCGGCTGCGCCACATTAGTCGCATCTGGCGGCGCGACAGTATACGCTAATCTACAAGCACAAACCAGCGCGCGGCGGGAGGCAAAAGAGAGGGACGAAAGCAACGACGCTGCAGAAGTCGCCGCAGTTGAAAATCTTGACATCCTTGACAGTTATGAGCGGAGAACGTTGTGCCGATTTTTACTTGAAGGAAGGCAGACATTTCAGGAGGGGCACGACGACTATACAGATAGTCTAATGAAGCACCACATCCTCACTTACTCGAACTCCTCTAGAAATCATCGCGCTAAGCGTGTACGCGATAGCGTGTGGGCGCTGCGGGGGCACATCCTTGAGAACCGGAACGCATTCTTAGCGGGGACCTATAAACGTCCTAAGACATGAGCCTGATCGACGAGTTCTAGGCTGTTTCGGATCCATGGCACCTCGTTTGCCGCGCTCAGGCAGCGCGATCTCTCGTAATCTAGGCCTTCATCTACATACGCTATAACTCGCCACGATTTGGCACCTAAGCAGCAGATTTTTTTCGCGAGGTATTGTCATTCGCCGCGACCAACACTTTTGCCGCGTGCACAAGCGCGGCTTTTCCGGCTCTATCGGCGTAGCCGCCGGTGAAGCCTAGCCGCTCGCCAATGGACTTCAGCGTCCCGCGTGCCGCCACCTCGTCCACTACGACGTGTACCTCCCCCTTCCGAGCTTCTGGACCTTCCCAGAGTTGGGGCGCTGCCGTGGATGCATTGCCGCCCGGTCGGGAAATACCTCCCAGGAATCCTGCTCCCTTCGCGACCGTAGTGGGGCACTTTTCCGCCTCGCAGGGCAGCCGATCGAACGGCACACCACCGTCGACGCCGAGACTTCGCAGCAGGGCGCGGTTCTTGTCGACACCGTCCTGGGGCTGAAACATGGAAGGCAAGACAGGCCTGCGGCACATCGGGCGCCGCAGTGGCTCCACATGCATCGGTGACGGCGTTGTCGGCGAGGTGCGCAGGTAGAGGTTCGGGCTTCGCGGGCTCGATTTACCTCCGGCGTCTGAAATGATCCGGTCAACGGGACGGAGCTTTTTTCCTTTGCGCGTCCGCCCCCATTCGACCAGCAGGCCGCGATTAAACTTGAGAGCGCCCAATCTGACCCATTCGTCCGCTTGATGATTTGCATCGTCCTCCCGGGGTTCGCGCACCAGCCCTTCGCCGACATGTCGGACACCATCGCGTACGTAAATCCGAAACGCGTCACTGGCGGCCAGCATGAGTTCACCCACCGTCGGACGGATTTGATGCTTGTTGTCGACCGCGTCTGCGTCCCAATTCGTTGCTGACTTCGGCAACGCCGCGGCCACAGCATGCGCGAGTTGTTCGTCATGGCCAAATAGCCATCGTAATGCGGGTAAGCTGCCGCGGTAGCGCGCGCTGCCTGGCTTCTTCGCGGCCGGCAGGTTGTCGTTCGCGGGCGCGGGTGGCGCGGTAAATGCTTCGGTGAAGGTTCGAAATTTACGCAACATCGTCTACCCCCTCTTTGTTGTCATTCGCCGCCTTGAAATGCGGTCTTGCCGGTGTGGGCTGAACGCCAGCGGCGAGGGCGTTCAGCCGGTCCAGGGCGGTGATGCCGTCCGGCGGCAGATGCAGCGGTCTGGACATCGCGGGCGCCGGGCCGCGCCAGGCGGGGGCGCCTTGGTTTCTGTAGGTGCGGATGGGTGGGCGGGTTATGGTCAACTGTTCTCCTTTTCCGGGGATGGGCGTTCCGACGCCCTCCCCTCTGAAAGAGGGGTGATTTCCGGAAACCCGGAAATGCGTTTATTTTCAAAGGGTTGAATCATTTCCATTTGTGCTGGAAATGCCGGAAATGGAAACGTTATGTCCTTGTTTTAATTACGCTATTCATTCCCGTTCCCATGGAACGCCGGATTTTCAGAACATTAGTGGAAATGAATGTTATGCCGCTGCCCCTGTCCGGAATTCGCCTAGGCCGCGAGCGAACCATCCCGTTGGCACGTCCAGCCAGTCAGCAGCTTTTTCGCCTTTTGCGGCAGCCTTGACGATTTCGCCCCTATCGAGCGCCTCACGACCAAGGGCTTCGACCCGATGGCGCGAAAGCCCCTTCAGTTCATCAGGCAACCGTTCGCGGTTCGCGTAGAGTCCAGCATTTCCGGTGAGTTTATATGGCCGTCCTGCTTCCGCCGCAGCTTCAACCGCGATGACTAGTGCGGCGCGAAGATCATCCTGCGCAGGTGCGTTGCCACCCAAACGGGCCGAGACGTCGACGAGGAGCCCGAAGTCATTCCGGTGGTAGGTCGACAGAATGCGCTTTGCTGCGCCGTTCGCCTTGACCACGCCGCCGAACGCTACGGCGTTTGGCGCATAAGGTTTGCCGACATCACGGCAGATCTTCTTCGCTCTTTCAGCCTCTGCGGGCCACAATGCGTAGGCCAGCCGGACGCCGTCGACGATCGCTGTTGACCCCCTGATTGCATCCCGAGCGTCGGATAGATTCTCCACCGCTTTAGCGGTCTTCTTCATGTGGTGGGCCACCGCTACGGTAGCACCCGTCTCTGTTGCAAGGCGCCCAAGCGAGGCGCAAACAAATGCTCCGGCCGCGGGATCCTCGTTGATCGCCAAATGCGCAAAGCTTGCAAGCGGGTCGATACCAACGAACAGCAGGTCGTTGATCTTCGCCAATTGCTCGGCAAATTTTCTAAACTGCGGTGTCTCCTCAAGCCCTCGATCGCGCCTCTCGTGCCAGAACGGTATTGCCCCGCCGGCACTTGGCAGTGGAACTACGATCAGCTTGTCGCCGAGCTTGAAGCGATCCCCCCGCTTGTCCAGGGCTGCGAGCCGGCGATGGACCTCGGCCTGATCATCCTCGGACGTTATGAATACAGCGGTTCCACTGCGCTTTATGCTTCCGCCGAAGATCGGAGACGCGAACTCCCCTTCTCCAAACGCACACCGGCGTCCAGTTTCCAGCATGAGATAGGACTTTCCGGTATCGCCCATAGCGGCGACGAGCATCGGCACGGCCAGCGGGACGACGCCATCCACGAAAAAGTCGACGGGCGGAGGATCTCCGACGAAGCGGGAGGACTTCCAAGCGAAGATGTCGAGCGCCGGCTGAGGCTTGTTATCGTTGGCGGCAGTGAGATCGCGCCGGCCACCGAGCAGGCTGGAAGCCAGCGCGGCGCCGTCTGCAGTCGCGGCAGGGGATGACCAACCGAGAGCCCTGGGATCTACGCCCAACCGTTCGCACAGCCAGAGTGCCGCATCTTTTGGTGTTGGTGCGCCACCGTAGTCGATGACCAACTGGATCGGGGTTGTGCCCGTTTCATGGCCGAAGTCTTGGGCGCCCTCGGGGTGGATTGAAATGTCCTCCTCTAGCGCTCGCCCAAGAGCGCTCGACGTGACGCGCCATGCGCCAGTGCCGGCCTCCTGCTTTGCAGAGGGGAAGAGTTCGTGCACCCATCGCTCAGGCTGCTCTAGGGCCGCGCTATTCACACGTTGCCAGAAAGTTTCGCCGCCAGTTGCGCGTTCCCGCATTTCTGCAGGTGCCCGAACAGGCGTTCCAGCATCGGCAAGTATGGCCTCGGCATCGACGAGAAACGCATCTACGGCTTCAGTAGATATCTCAGGCAATTCGGAGAACGGGATCGACAGTAGATCTCCGCCGGACCACGAGTATGGCCGGCCAGTGTCCGGGTGCGTGCCGAAGGCGACGCACTGTTGGCCGATACCTAGAACCTCGACCTGGCATTTTCGGCCATCCACCAGATACTCGCCTGTTTTCCTTTTCTCGCGAGGCTCGGACGAGCGAAAGACGAACAGGCATTTCGGGGCCTGGCCAGTACGGCATGGCGCCGACTCCGCATTGGAAATCTTGAGGAGCCTGCCGGTGAGGCGTTTGCAGGTCGCCGGATCCATGACGTCAACGTCGATGGCTACCAGGTCACCGCACAGAACTCCCGTATTCAAGTGGTCGGCATGTCCCCGCTCCCATGCGGCGACGGAGGCTGGCGTTGCCCGAATGGATGACCAGCCCGCTATACGTGGTCGCTTGCCGTTTACGGGGATCGGCAGGTATCCGTTCTCGATCAGGCGCAGTCGGATGTCGGATGGAGGAAAATCGGTCGGCGTTACCGCGCTAGTGACGTGCATGATCGGCGACTGCCTTTCGTGCGAGCGTTGATAGTTCGTCCGCCACCTCGGGCGGCAGCGTGACTACGGGCGCACCGTGGTGCTGGGGTCCGTAGACTCTCCAGCCATTTGCACCGTGCGTCAGTTTCAGGTCGTAGAGTCGAACACCGCTATCGAGTTCGGCATCAAATCGTGCGCGAACGTTACCGGCGCCAAATGGCGCTGGTCTAATCGCTAGGATGTGCATGGCATCTAACCCGCCAGTGCAGTGACAGGGCGGAATGCGTTCTCCAGCGGACCGAAATCCGTCACGCTTCGTCCGTTGTCGCGAGCCGCGAAGTATCGGCCATCGATCTCTCTGGTATCATCGACCCGCTCCTGAATCCCGCACGCGGCGAGGAACGACTGGAAACGCTGAGAGGGTATCCTGCGGTCTTCAGAGCCGACCATGAATTCGAAAACCGGGGTGGACTTGGGTGATCGATCCGGAACCGGCGCCGTAAATACGTTGACGCGGGCGAGCCCATCTGGCTCGTCGTGAACATCGACGGCGAGCACGCGGTAGGCGCGCCAGGGCTTGTCTGATGAAGTCATGCGTTCCTCCTCCCGACGCGCGCGGCGCGGGTGCAATATACGGGTAGTGGGTTTAGCGGCTTCGGCGGCGTTGCTTGGCTAAGCGCGCTAGGCGGCGCGGATGCCCGGCTAAGCGGCCTCCAGATTTTGCATCCATTGGCGTATGTCTGACACGCGCCAGCGGACAGAGCCCGAGCCGAGGGCGACGGGCTTCGGAAACAGGCCGGACGACATATTGCGATAGATGCTTGATCGCCCCATAGCTGTGACCTGCTGTACTTCTTTCAGACGGAGCAGACGGTCGGGCAGATTGTCATTGTCGTGATTCAAGATAGCCTCCTACGCGCCGGCACGCGCAATCGATGCGCGGGCGCACGATTTCGGTGATGACGGGAATGGGAGGTTGAACTAGCGGGGTTTCGGACTACCGCTCCCCCTGAAGCGGCGCGCCGGAATCGACGGCGATTTAAAGTCGTAATCCCGTATAATCGTTTTCGCATCCAAAGTCAAATATTTTGTTTGACGGGATGCCAAATTTGTGCATAGGCGCCAAGACGATGCCGGAAAAGGTATCCATCCGAATTCCGGGTATAGAGACGGGTATCTTTCCGAATATTGCGTACAAAAATCCAATGGAAATAATCACATAGTGCCATTAGATTGACGGTCACTCCCTCCGCCAGAGGCACTTATGTACGACCCGGAGACATGGGTAACGCCTTGTACCTAAGACATGGGTGACAACCTCGTGCCGAACGGGTTGTCGATGGTTTGCAAGGTTCTCTGTTCCAGGTCGATATATCCCAGATCATAGCGCATGAAGCTGACGAGCCAAATGCCGTCGTCGACTTCGGTGATTCCGAGCCTCTGGCCGGCGAGCACGGTCGAGACGTTGATCTTCTTTCTTGCCATGCAGATGCGGCCGCAGGCGGTGACGAGGATGTCCCTGTCGTGGAAGGGGTACTCCACGCCAGGCAGCCCCTCATACGGTCTTGAGGAGGGGGCGTAGGCTTCGGCCGGCGTCTTCATGGCGAGCGCTTCGTGGGGACGCTCCTCGTTGAATTCGCTGACGAAGTCGTCGAACCGGCCCTGTTGCTGGAGCGCGTTCATGCCGGGCGGGCGTGCGATCTCCTGCTTCAGGGTGCGGTGCATGCGCTCATGGCGGCCGTTCTGCTGCGGGGTGCCGGGCCTGATGCGCTCGATGGCGATGCCGAGCCTCAGCCAGAACACGGACAGCTTCGACAGATTGTAGAGCCCGTTCGGCGAAGCGAACGGCAACCCGTTGTCGCTTCTGATCGCGGCGGGCAGGCCGCGTTCCTTGAACAGGCGCACAAACGTGTTACCCATGTGTCCGGTACAAAACGTCACCCATGTCTCAGGTCGCTCATTATGGCGCACTGATTGTTCTGGGCATCGCTGAATCCGGGGCATTCCCGCCTGGAAAGGCGGCGGAGGTTCGGGTTCCTATTCGCGAGCGTAGACTCCGCCGACGGTGCCTGACGTGGTTACCTCCAGCATCTCGAATGGCGCTTCCTTGGCGCCGCCCATGCCGGGCGAGCCCAACGGCATGCCGGGCAGCGTCACGCCCTTGATGTCGGGACGTTCCGTCAGAAGCTTCTCCACCGTGCTGACGGGAACGTGCCCGCTGACCAAATATCCGTCGATGAACGAGAGATGGCAGCCATGGAATTCGTCCGGAATTCCCGCCTCGCGGCTCATCTCGGCCAGATCGTGCGTGGCCCTGGTGGTAACGGTAAAGCCGTTCTCCCGCAGATAGGCGGCATAGCCTTCGCAGCAGCCGCATTGCGGGTTCTTGTAGAGGGTGACGTCCTTGTCGCCCGCGAATGCCGGGCCAACGCTCCAGACGAAGGAAGCGAGGACGAGGGTGTTCAGGAGGATTCGCATTCCGGTTCTCCTTTCGGTGAATTGAGGTCAGACGACGCGGAAGACGCCCATCATCCCAGCCGCCTGATGTTCGAGGATGTGGCAGTGGAGCATCCAGTGGCCCGGATTGTCGGCGACAAAGGCGATCTCGACGCGCTCGCGCGGCGCCATCAGCACCGTGTCCTGCCATTCGCGGTGGCGGGTCGGCTGGCCGTTCCGGGAGATCACCCGGAACGAATGACCATGCAGGTGGGTCGGGTGATGCCAGGCCGTCGCGTTGGTCATCGCGATGACGTGACTGCGGTCGCGCGCCAGCGTCAGCATCGGCTCCATGACGTGGCCTTCCGCCGCGACGCCGTTCACGAACCAGATGCCGCCTGAATGCATCATGTCCATCATCGAACCCATGCCACCCATCATGCCGCCATCCGACGAACTCTCGCCCATGCTGCCGCCCATCTGCTGCATGACCATGGCTCCCATCATGCCGCCGTTGAACGTGATTTCGTGGCGGGCAGCCGATGCGAGGTCCGGCTCCGGCAGCGGGTTGGGAGGCAAGGCGACAGGCGTGTCGAGAGTAGCCGCCCTGAGCGGTTCATTGCCATAGGCGAGATCGACCAGGCGGTACTCGAGGTCCTTGTAGAAGCGGTCGGTCACGGAAATCCGGCTCCCGGCATCCGCCGTCATGTCCAGGACGATGTCGGCCCGCATGCCCGATCCGAGCACCACCAGTCCGCCTGCCGGCACATGCGGCTCGACAGGCTGGCCGTCAAACGCGATCACGACGGGTTCATGACCGCCGAAATCGAGGCCGAAGATGCGGGCGTTTGCGGCATTGATCAGACGCAGGCGGATGCGCTCGCCTTTCCTGACCGGGAAGACATCCGGCACGCGGCCGTTTATCGTGACGGTGTTGCCGATCCTGCCATTGTGCATCATGTCGTGGCGATTGCCGAAATCGTCCCGCATCTCGGCGGATCGGGTCAGTCGCCAGTCCGACAACACCCAGGTGACATCGCGGTCGGCTTGGATCGGATCGGCCTCCTCCACGATCAGCGGTCCGTAGAGACCGCGGCCAACCTGCTCAAAGCTGCGCTGGTGCGGGTGATACCAGAAGGTGCCAGCATCGACGGCGCTGAATTCATAGGTGAAGGTCTCGCCGGGCGCGATCGGAGCCTGCGTCAGGTGAGGCACGCCGTCCATGGCGTTCGGGACGCGCACGCCGTGCCAGTGCACGGTCGTCTCTTCACCGAGTGCGTTCTCGACGGCGATCCGCAGGCGTTCTCCCTGGCGGACGCGGATCTCCGGGCCGGGCAGGCTCCCGTCATAGCACCAGACGGCGGTATCGCCGTATGGTTCGGGCGCGATCTGGGCGCGGCTCTGTCCGGCGCGAAGCCGGAACTCCCGCCGGCCCGCGGCACGGGCGTTCGGTTGCGGTGGAAGCATCGCGCCCGCGGAAGCCGCAGCGGCCGATACGATGAAGGCCCGACGCGTCAGCGCCGGCGGACGTGGACAGGACATGGATCAACCATCCTTGGGATAGCATGATGTGACGCGCGGCCCGCGGCCTGGCGCATCGACGGATCGGCTGCGAACGATATCGCCGCGGCCGCTTCAGCCCAAATGAGTGGTCCGGGGAGGATAGGGATCGGGCGGACCCGCACGGTCACCGGGAGGTGCCGCGGTTCGGATCGCTATGGTATCCGCGACGTTCGGCAGATCGGTGCCCGCGGGCGTGCAGATCGCGGCCAGGATGATCACACAAAACTGGTCGCATGCCGACACCTGAGCGTCATCGCCGGGGCAGTCCTGACAATCCGCCATGTCATGGTCCATGCTCGACATGGACATGATCAGGGACATTTCGGTGGATGCCGCCGCGTTCGCCGCCGTGCCCGCAGCGAAGGCCGCGAGAAAGACGCAGGCGAGTATGCGGATGAACTTGCTCACAAGGTCAAGCTATTCCTATCGGGGCAATAAGTCGAGGCTACGATTGCCGCAGGCAAAGAACAGAGGACACGTGCCGGCTCGTTCGGAAATCACCAGTCCAGCCCGGCGCATGGCCTGGAGGCGCGGACGCCGCGCGACCCTGTCCGAAACCCGTCCGGCGACCGGTCTCCTCCCCGACCGGTGCCGGGCATTTGAGCCGGCTTCCTTCATCAATCCTTCACCATCCTTGAAATCGAGGCGGAACTTCCCCGGGAGCGATGGTTTTACCGGCATCTGGATAAAAGGGGTTTCCGATGAAAGTTACCGCAGCCGGTATCGACAGGATACAGATCAGCAATGCTGATGCATCTGGCCACGACGCTCGTTTCATCGTCTGGCTCTATCTTCAGATCGAGGAGGATGGGACACAGACGGGCCAGGAACTGGTGGTATCCGTCCCCTACGATTCAAGCCTCACATTCGATGATCTGGCCATGAAATCGTTCGAGAAGGCGCGCGGGCTGCTGGTGGCCGCCTGCCAGATGGATGAGTCCATGTGGTGGCGCAAGTTCAACCGGAGCCTGGAGCCGCTGCCGGAGTGGTCGCCGGCGCCTCAATAGCGCTTTCCGTGGCGGCGTTTCCATCGCCGCCCGACCGCCGGATGATAGGGCAACCGGCCGCTGCTTGCCACGGCGGGTAGCCAGGCATGCCGCGTCGGAACCGCGAACCCGTGCAGGCGTTGGTGCCAAGACACAGGAGGCGCACATGTTCCGGTTTCTTCGCAGCTTGTTTCGGGAAGTCGTGCCGCAGCGGCCAAAATCATTCAGGCGCAGATCGCTCAGGGACAGACGAGAAGTGCCCGCTCCCTCGCCCCAGAAGCCCGCGAGATTTGGCAGGAGAGATCTCGCCGCCCAAAACCGGCGCCGAAGCTGATCGCTGGCTCGGCTCGGCATGGTTTCCCCGTCAGTCGTCTGATTGGACGGTTGGTGCGCGACCTGGGCAGCCCGCCATCTCGCGCGAGGCTGTCCGCCGGTGTGATCTAAGAGCCGCGCCTTATTGACCGAGGCTCTCGCGCATTCTGGCCAACGCCTCCTCCGGCGCGTCATTGGCCGTCATCAGGCGAAACAGTTCCTGCTTGAGCCGCTTCCTCACCGCCGGGTCGTCCATCGGCGTGGTCTGCCCCGGATCGGTCCTCAGGTCGTAGAGCACGGTATTAGTGTCCTCCATCTTCTCCGGGAAATGGTAGGAGTGCGTACGGGTGTCCGCCTTTGATTTATGCGCGATGCGCAGCAGCGGCACGCCCTTCGTCCAGTCGAAGGGCGGCACCAGGCTGGCGCTTTTCAGTTCATCCACGGTGAAGAGCTTGGTCATGTGCGCCGGCATGAGCGTGTACTGATAAAGCTCCTGCCCAAGCATGTCCTTCGGGTAGCAGAACCAGGTGTAGCGGCCGTCGACGATGTTCACGCCGCCACCCCAGTAGCCGAACATGGCCGCCTTCCGCTCCGACCTGTCCTCGGCCAGCAGAGGCAGCAGTGATTTGCCTTCCACTTCTTCGGGGATCTCCGCGCCGAAAAGCTCGCAGAACGTCGGCATCAGATCGATCGTCTGGGTGAGGCTGTTGCGTCTCTGGCCGGCCTTATCGGCATGATCGGGATGATGGATGAAGAGCGGGATGTGCGAGATTTCCTCGTAGAGCGGCATGCGGTTCTTGGCCCACCAGTCATGTTCGCCAAGCAGGAAGCCGTGGTCGGTGGTCAGGATCAGCGCCGTGTCCTTCCACATGTCGTGCTCATCGAAATAATCGAGGAACCTGCCCAGGAGGTCGTCGCACAGGCTCAGCAGCGCGAAATAGTTGGCCCGCAACTCGTCGATCTGGTCCTGCGGTTCAGTCACCCGCTCGTAGCGCGGCCAGTCGAGGATCGGTCCACGATAGCTGGTCGGAAACTTCTCCTTGAAGCGTTCAGGCGCGAAGAAGGGCTCGTGCGGATCGAAGGTCTCGATCTGCAGGAACCAATTGTCGGCGTTGCGGTTCGCGTCCAGGAACTCGTAACCGGCCTCGAAGCATTTCACCGACGGGAAATCCTTCTCCTCCCGGATGAATTCCCGGTTGATCATGTAGTTGTAGGGGTTCTGCTTCGAGTTCGGGTCGTTCTGGCTGGGGTGGTACTTTTCGCGGATGCGGTCGATCGGCGAATCCAGCAGGACCTTCCAGGGGTCCGATTCCTGGCCGCGGATGAAGTCGAACGAATTGTAGCGGGTATGATAGGTCGCGCCGCCGTCCTCCCAATAGTGATAATGGTCCGAAATCAGGTGCGAGCAGGCGCCGGCCGTCTTCAACAATTCCGGGAATGAGTTGTCGAATGGCTCGAGCGGTCCCCAACTCCTGTGCAGGAAAGTATGCCGTCCCGTCTGCATGTCGCGACGGGCCGGCATGCACGGCATCGACCCGATATAGTGGTTGTCGAAGGTGACGCATCTTTGCGCGAGACGCTGGAAATTGGGCGTCTCGAATATCTTGCCGCCATACGGTTCCAGCATCAGCCGGTTGAGCGAATCGAAAAGAAGGAAGACGGCTTTCATGGGTGGCACCTTCGGTTGGCGGACGTCGTTCTAGGCGATGCGGCGCCTGGTTTGCGGGTCAAACAGGTGAACATGGCCCCCGTCGAAGGCCAGGCGGATGGTCGCGCCCTCGGCGATCGGACGCATTTCCGACAACCGCACCTTGACCGGAACGCCCTCGACCTCGGCGTTTATGAGCATCGACTCGCCGAGATTTTCCGACAGCACGACTTTGGCGGGGATCCCCGTATCGGCGATCCGCACATGGCTCGGCCTGATGCCGAGCACGACCTCGGCCGGAACTGGCGCCGAGCGAGGCGGCAGCGCGAGACGTTCGCCCGCAATGATGGCGGCTCCATCCTCAAAGCGGGCGGGTAGCAGGTTCATGGGCGGGCTGCCGATGAAGGCCGCGACGGCAAGGTTGTCCGGCCGATTGAAGACATCGTCCGGCGTGCCGACCTGGACGATGTCTCCGTCCAGGAAGACCGCCATGCGGTCCGCGATCGTCATCGCTTCTTCCTGGTCGTGTGTGACGTAGATGGTGGTGACGTCGAGGCTGCGGTGCAGCCGCTTCAGCTCCACGCGGGTCTCCAGCCTCAGTTGAGCGTCGAGGTTCGACAGCGGCTCGTCGAGCAGGAACAGGCGTGGCTTACGGACGATCGCGCGCGCCAGCGCGCAGCGTTGCTGCTGGCCGCCGGACAACTGGCCGGGGCGCCGCTGCATGAGGTGGTCGATCTTCACCTTGCTGGCCGCCTCCCGCGCCAGTTCCGGAATCCGTGCCTTTGGCACGCCATCCATCCTCAGCGGAAAGCCGATATTCTGCTCGACCGTCATATGCGGGTAGAGCGCGTAGTTCTGGAACACCATCGCGACGTTTCGCTCGCCTGGCTCCGCGTAGGTCACATCCACGCCGTCGACGGTCATCGTGCCCGCGTCCGGCGTTTCCAGCCCGGCGATCACGCGCAGCGTCGTCGATTTGCCGGAGCCCGATGGGCCGAGCAGGGCGAAAAACTCCTGCGGAGCGATGTCGAGATCAATGCCCTTCAGCGCGTGGAAGGCGCCGAAATGCTTGTCGATGCCGCGCAGCGTAACGCGCCCCTTGCCGTCGCTCATCGGCGGCCACCTCCCTTGACTGCTCCGACGGTGAGACCCTTGACGATCTGACGCTGCGCGGCGAAGCCGATGATGATCATCGGCAGCATCGCGATCAGCGCCGCCGCGCTCAGCTTGGCCCAGAGCGTCTGTTCGACGGAGACGAAATTGTACATGGCGACCGTCACCGGCCGGACGTCGTTGCCGCCCAGCTGCACGGCGAACAGGAACTCGTTCCAGGCATTGAGAAACACGAAGATGACGGTCACGGCGATGCCGCCGCGCACCTGCGGGAGGACGACGTGCCACAGGGCCTGGAAGCGGTTCGCCTTGTCGAGAAACGCCGCTTCCTCCATCTCGCACGGAATATCCTCCATGTAGGAGACCATCAGCCAGATGGCGAAGGGCAGCGAGAAGGTCAGATAGACGACGACCATTCCCTGATAGGTGTCGAGCCAGCCGACCCGGTTGAGGATCAGGAAATAGGGAATGACCAGTCCGACGGGCGGCACCATCTGGGTGACGAGGGTGTAGAAGCCGAGCGCCTTCTTTCCCCGCAGCCTCAATCGGGCGAACGCATAGGCGCACGGCACGGCCAGCATGATCGTCAGCACGGTTGTCAGACCGGAAATGATGAACGACGTCGCGAAGCTCGGCAGGATGGAAAAGCCACCAACCAGCGCGTCCCGGTAGTTTCTCACCGTCGGCTCGAAGATGATGTTCGGTGGATAGGCGAGAACCTCGGTTTCGGATTTCAGCGACACGACGACGGCCCAGAAGATCGGGAAGGCCCAGACGAACAGCAGCAGCCCCACGACCGCGTAGAGCACGATGCCGCGGCGTAGCCGGGCGGCCTGATGCGGATTTCTTGCCATCAGGTTGTCCTTGCGGTGCGCATGTAGAACAACATGCCCGACACGATTAGCGTGATGACGAGCAGGGCCACCGCCAGCGCGGAGCCGTAGCCAAAGTCGAGCGTCACGAAGGATGTCCTGTACGCGTAGAGATTGAGGATCTCGGTCGCCGTGCCCGGGCCGCCGCCGGTGGCCGCGAAGATCGCGGCGAAGGCCGACAGCGCGATCATGGCGCGCATGATTATGACGATGACCAGAGCCGGGCGGATCAGCGGCAGGGTAATGTGCCAGAAGCGCTGGAGCGCGTTGGCGCGATCGATGCGGGCGGCTTCGTAGACATCGGGCGGCAGCGCCGCGAGGCTGGCCAGCAGCACCAGGAAGGCGAACGGCGTCCACTGCCAGGTGTGAATGATGATGACCGAGACAAGGGCCGGCGTCGGTGAACCGAGCCAGTTGACGGGGCCGAAGCCTGCCCAACGCACGACGAAATCGAGGATGCCGAACTCCGGCGCGAACATCAGCGTGCGAAAGAACAGCCCGACCACCACCGGGGCGAGCACGATCGGCAGGATCGCGACGATGCGAAACAGCCATTGGCCCGCGGGAATGCGCATCACCAGGAGAGCCAGGCCAAGGCCGATGACAACCTGCAGCACCACCGTCGAAATCGTATAGATCGCGGTCAGGCCGATCGAATGCCAGAAATTGCCGTCGGCCATCATGCGGCGGTAGTTGTCGAGGCCGGCGAAGCCGTCGAGGAACGGCATCGCCAGATTGATGTTCTGGAACGAACTCCAGAACAGGTAGATCAGCGGAAAGGTCGTCGTGACGACCAGGACGATCAGACTCGGCGCCACGAGAAGCGCGGCGAAGTTCCCCTCACCCCGAAATGCCGCGCTTCTCATTGCCCTCAGCCCTTGAGAATGCCGTCTATGCGCGCCTGCGCCTCGTCGAGCGCGGCCTTCACGGAAGCCTGTCCCACGAGGCTGGCCTGAATGGCGGTCGCCATGGTTTCGCCGACGGCGGGCCATTGCGGCAAACGCGGACGCCAGTCCACATCCGTATCCTCGGTGAAGGACTGCTGGGTGGCTTCGATGAAATTGTCCCCTACCCTGGACAGTTCGCCCGTGAACTTCTCGTCCTGCCACAGGGAGGTGCGGTTGACGCCGGAGCGCTTGTAGGCGCCATCAAAGGCATAGGATGTCGCGGCCTGCGTCTCTTTCGACGCCGCCCACTGGATGAACAGCCAGGTGGCGGCCTTGTCTTTCTCCGACAGGGCGGCGTTGATCGGAAAACTCCAGTTCCAGATCGACGTCACGCGCTTCCCGGACGGCCCCTTCGGCCAGCGGGCGAAGCCGATCTTGCCGACGACCTTGGACTTTTCGGGATTGGCGATGACCGCGGCCGAGCTATGCGCATCGATATAGGAACCGAGCGTACCCTGGCCGAAGGCGTCGGCGATATCGGGCCAGTTCCAATTCTCGACGCCGGGCGGCGCGTAACCGTTCAACAGCTTCACATACCAGTCGAGCGCTGCGATCGCCTCCTCGCTGTTGACCACCATGCGGTCGCCATCGAACCACTCGCCGCCGAATGCGCGGAAGATCGAGGGATAGATGTACATGTTCTGGCCGGCGCCCTTGAAGCCGCGCAGGGCCGCGCCCCACAGGCGACTGTCCGGCGAGTGCACCTTGGCGGCGTTGGCGGCGTATTCCTTCAGCGTTTCGGCCGGCTTCAGCCCGGCCTCGTCGTAGACATCCTTGCGATAGACCTGGATCGTCGCCTCGCCGTCGTAAGGTATGCCGTAGGGCTTGCCGTCAACGGATGTGGCGCCGCGCCAGCCTTCAAGGATATCCTCGTAATCGAACCATTCCTGACCGGTGAGCTTTGCGTCGCCGAGATAGCCGTCCAGGGCATCGACCCAGCCATTGGCGACGTAAAGGTCGTAATACATCGGGTCGGCCGCGTGGCTTGCCCATGTGCCGGTCTTGGAAGAAAGGTCGAGCACCGCCTTCTGGCGTATCTGTCCGGGCGGCGTCATCTCCAGGCGCGCATTGACGCCGGTCAGCTCGCTGAAGGCCGGAAGCACCGCCTCGAGATTCTGGAAGTAGCCGGCGGGAATGACGCCGATCGTGATGCTGGCGCCTTCGGCCTGGCGCCAGTCTATCCCCGCATTTTCGAAGGACGACGTATCCATGCCCTGCGCGGCGGCACGACGCGTCAGAATTGCCGGCGCGGCGAGCAGGACCGCACCTGACGCCGCGCCCTTCAGCAAGGTGCGGCGTTGCAGTAGCATTCCGTTTGTCTTGCGGTCGGTCATGTTGAACTCCTCCCTGTGCGCGATGGCCGCGTCCTGCCGCTCGGTTCGCCACGGACGCTGGATGGTGCTTGCGGGTGCGCTCGCCTCGCAAAAAAGCCTGATCCGCTCCCGCGCCCGTGGTAAGAAAGGCCTTGGCTTAACATCCCAAACATACTAACTTTAGGACATTTAATGCAAGGGGCAAATTTCGGTTGATGGCGACGGTCTTCGACAGGGTTCCAATCCCGCTCTACGTGCAGATCGCCGATCTCATGCGCCAGCGCATCGCAAGGGGCGTTTGGCCGCGCGGCGAGGCTGTTCCCACGATCGAAAAGCTGATGGAGGAATTCGAGGTCGCGCGGGTCACCGTGCGCCAGGCGATACAGTTGCTGGCGCAGGAGGGCCTGCTGTTGCCGCAGCGCGGTCGCGGGACCTTCGTCACCGCCGAGCCGTCGCGGGAACGCCGGCTTCTGGTCCATTCCTCACTGGACGATCTTGTGGCCATGTATCGTGGCGACACGCCGGACCTGTCGCACATCGTGGAGACGCGGGACACCCCGCTGTTGCTCGAGCAGGACGGACCGCCCGCTCCCGGCTACCACCGATTGCGCCGTGTCCATTCACGCGCCGGAGAGCGCTATTGCGTCGTCTCGCTCTACATAGACGACCGCGTCTTCGCGATCGCGCCGGACCGGTTCCGGCGGGAGGTGGCCATTCCGCTCCTTGCCTCCTTGCCGGGCGTGAAGATCGCCCGCGCCCGCCAGACGCTACACATAGCCACGGCCGATCTGGAGATCGCGCGGGACCTCGAGGTGCCGGTGAACTCGCCCGTCGGAGAGGTCCGCCGCGTTTTCAACAATCCCGACGGGTCCGTTCTCTATCTCGCCGAAGCGACCTATCGCGGCGACTACATCCGCTTCGAGATGGACCTGAAGCCATGACGGAAACGCAACCGAGCCCGGGCGTGCGGTCTCCGGTGGCTGACCCGAAAGACGCGGTTGCCGGCTGTCGCCAAGCAGAAGGCGAAAGAGGACCTCCGCCCGGTCCCCTCTCCTGTTTGTTTTCCGTGAAATCGGTAGCTTATGCCTTTCTGCTCAAGCGCCTTCTTCAGGGCCGCTATTTCGGCCTGTAGCCGAGATTGCGCGAAATCTCGTCGGCCGCGGCGATGACATGCTCGACCTGTTCGGTGGTCGGCGTGTGGCCTATGTACTGGACCGAATCGTTCAGTGCGATGGCTCCCACATACTGGCCAAGCGCGTCCATTATCGGCGCCGCCAAGGCGTTCAGGCCGACCATCGCCTCGTTCGGAGCAACCGCCCAGCCACGCTTGCGTATCTCCTCGATCTCGGTCTTGAGTTTCTCGGGGTCTGTTATCGTATAGGGGGTAGATCTCTCGATGCCGGCGCTCAGCAAGCGCGGCAACAGCATCGAATCCCCGAAAGCCAGCGTGATCTTGCCTTGGGCGCTGGATGGAAACGGCAGAATCGAGCCGGGCTTCACGCTGATGTCGATGTTGGAGCGGCTGGGTATGAGGAGAAGGATACGATTGCCGTCCTTCTCGGGCTGGCTGATGACGACTGCATGGCCGAGTTTGTCCCTGAGGTCGCGCGCGATCTGGCGCGCCGCGGAGGCAAGTTCGAAGCTCTCGGAAACGGCGTGACCGAGCGCCATCAGCCTGGCGCTGATCACATAGCGCTCACTCTCGGCGTTGCGCAGCAAATAGCCGGCCGACACGAGCGTCTGCAGATGCCGGTGGATGCGGCTCTTGGTGGTATCGAACGCACGTGCCAGTTCCGTCACGCCGACCGAAGTCTGGCACTGGGCGATATATTCGAGAATGTTGAGCGCGAAGACGACCGCCTGCACGCCACCGGTTCGGGATGACCCGGTATCCACATCGGTTTCCGCCATCACTCCTAACCTCCTGACCGCCGGCATGGCGGCCGCCCGCGTGTCTGTCGACAGTCTCGCCAGTTATGCCGTCTTCCATGCAGCGGCAAGTACGGCCCTCTCCCGACGCGATCGCCATCCGCCGGCAAGATGACCTGCTGCTGAACCCGCATCACTGCTCCGGCGGCATCGGGTACTCGTCGGCGTTCAGAACCCAGCCGGGCTGCTTCGAAAAGTCGAAACGCGGCGGCGAAAAGATGTCGACGAGCTGGTTCAAACCCTCGTCCATACCGCGCGACGTATGGATCGACGGCGGCGGGATCACGGTGAGGGACGGTGCCTTGCAATAGGCATGCTCGTCCTCGCGCCAGGCGTTCAGGTCCGTGGTCCATGGCCAGCGGATGTGATGGGTGAAGGCCCCGTCAAGCGCCAGCGAACCCTGCTCGAAATCGTCGTGGTGGTGCGGCGACAGCTTGGCGATGTCGCGCGGACCGTATTGTGGATCGAGGTAGTTCACCATCAGCGTCGTGCAGCGGAAGATGCGGCCAAACCGCCCCTCCTCCTTCGGGATGTCGAGGCTGTAGGCACGCACCTTGTAGCCGTCTGGCGGTGCGGGCCACGGCCTGAACGGCGGAATCCGGGGGTGCTCGTCGGAGAAGGACGTCGCATTCGAGCACATCGCGACCAGATCAGGCGACCTCGTGGAGAAGATGCGCGCGGCGCGGCCGCCGGTCGGCAGGGTAATACGCGTGTTGCCCGGCGGCAGGATGACGAGCGAGAAGCCATCCACTTCGGTACGCCCCTCGGGCGCGTCAATCACCGCGCCATGATCGCGGTCGGGCAAGAGCAGCACATATTCGTCGACCTGGCCCTGGCGTTCGAAAACCGCGCCCGCATCGGCTTGCGAATAGGCGACCAGGAAATTCTGGCCGCGGGAGAACCAGGTGCGGGCACCATCCGTCCGTCGGGGCTGCTCCTCGTAGTAGCGGCCATACTCCGCCGGCGTGAAGAACCCGGATACCGGCTTCGCCGCGCCCGACGCCATCCGGGACCGTGGATCGCTGCTGTCATACATGGCGCAAATCTCTCCCTTGAAACCTCCATCGTAAAGTGTGTTCTCCACAATGGAACAAATACTTCATTTATAACTCACCGACGATGATCGGATGTCAAGAGATACCACGCTGAGGCCGGCACGGAGCCAGGCCACACGCCGCTTGACAGGCTTTGGCGCCCGATGAATTATTGTTGGAACGATGTTCTGCATAACGAAACGGAGGAAGCGTCATGCTAACACGTAGGACCCTGCTGAAATATTCGGCCGCCGCCGCTTCGGCGCTGGCCATGCCGGCCATCGCGCGCGCCGAGCCGATCAAGATGCGCCTCGCGCATGCCGCCAACGAAATTCATCCCGGGCACATCGCCGCCGTAGAATTCAAGAAGGCGCTGGAGGAATTGCTTCCGGGTGCGACCGACCTGACCATCTTCCCGAACAGGCAGCTCGGCGAGGATCGCCAGAATCTCGAATCGGCGATCGCCGGCACCAATGAATTGTGCGGCTGCTCCGGTGTGCTGTTTCCTTCCGTCACTGGCCGCAACGGGCTCGACGCCTACCAGTTGCCTTTCCTGATCAACGACTACGACCACTTCTCGCGCGTCGCCACCAGCGATGTCGGCCAGAAGCTGCTCGATGATCTTGCGCCTGCCGGGCTGGTCGGCCTCCAGACGACCGATATCGGCCAGCGCCATTTCCTGTGCGCGACCAAGGCCGTCAAAAGCGTGCCGGATTTCGCCGGGCTCAAGACGCGCATCTTGCCGGTTCCGCTTCACAAGGCGATCTGGGAAGCCGTTGGCACCTCTCCCGTCGGCCTGCCATATGGCGAGGTCTATGGCGCGTTGGAGACGGGTGTCATCGACGCGGTCGAGATCAATGTCTCCTCCATGCTGGGCGAGAATCTGTGGGAGGTCGGCAAGAACTTCACGCTGACCGGCCACTACCCGTGGCACAACGTGATCGCCATCAACAAGGCCTTCTTCGACGGGTTGCCCGAAGAGGTTCAGCAGGCGCTGCGGCAGGCCGGCCGCGATTCCATCGCCCCCACGCTCGATTACACCAAGAACCAGGACAATGACGGCCGCGCGGACCTGCAGGAAAAGGGTGTCGAGATTTACGAACTCGAAAATCTGGCCGAGATGCAGAAAACCGTCGAACCCATCGTCGCGCAGTGGAGCAAGGACGCACCGCTGGTGGCGGAGTTCGTCGAACAGGCGCGAGCGCTCGCCTGACCCTGTCCATCCGCTATCGGGCGTGGGTGCTGTAGCACCCGCGCCCGGCCGCGCCGTCTCCGAGGCATGAAGAGTCAGATGAAGGTTGACGCCGAAGCCACGCCGCGCACCAGCGGTCCGATCGGATGGTACTTTTCCGCGATCCGTTTCCTGGCCGGGACGTCGATGCTGGTGATCCTCGGCGTCATGGTGGCGCAGGTCATCGCGCGCTACATCTTCAATGCCTCCCTGATCTGGGCGGAGGAATTGTGCCGCTATCTGCTGATCTGGCAGACCTTCCTTTTCATCGGTATGGCCTACCACCGCGGCGAGCTTGTCGCGGTCGACATCGTCCCTGCCCTGCTCCGGCCGACGGCGCGTTTCGTACTGAAATTTCTGGTCACGATCCCGATCCTCGTCTTCCTTTACCTGATGACGGTGAACGGGTGGCTTTACTCGACGCGATTCTCCGGACAGGTCGTGCCGGCCGTCGACTTCATCGCCATGTCCCTGCTGGGGCATGGTGTCGGGCTGTCCATCTTCTACGTGTATGTCTCCGTCGCCGTCGGTTGCGGCCTCCTGGCTCTCCACATGATCGGCTCGCTCATTGTCGACGCGCGCGAACTCCTGGCCGGTCGGGCGCCGGCGCAGGGCATGGACCTGCCGAAGGTCTGATGGATGGGCGCGTTCTTCGGCACCTTCTTCCTTCTTCTGGCCACTGGCGTCCCGATCGCGCTCGCGCTGGGGGTCGGCGGCATGTTCTACCTCTATCTGAGCGGCAATGGCGGGATCATACTGGCCCTGCCGCAGCGTATGATGGCTGGCGTCGACCAGTTCATCCTGTTGACGATCCCGCTCTTCCTGCTGGCGGGCATGCTGATGAATGTCGGCGGCATCACCAACCGCATCGTCACATTCGCGCGCGCGATGGTCGGGCACCGTCCCGGCGGGATGTCGTCGGTCACGGTGATATCGTCGGGGTTCTTCGCCGGCATATCGGGCAGCGCGACGGCGGAGGCCTCCGCGCTTGGGTCTATCCTCATCCCCGCCATGCGCAAGCAGGGCATCCCCGCACCCTACGCGGCCGCCCTGGTCGGCGTCAGTTCCATCATGGGGCCGATCATCCCGCCCTCGATCACCATGATCATCTACGGGGTCCTGTCGGGCACGTCGATCGGCCAGCTCTTCATAGCCGGCGTCCTTCCGGGCATCCTGCTGGCGGTGTCGCTCCTGATCTACGCTGGGTGGCGCGCGCGCCGCGACGGCTTTCCGGTGACACCGAAGATGGGATGGGCGGAACGTCGCGCCGCCACGATACGGACACTTCCCGCGCTGGTCCTGCCGCTGATCATCGTCGTCGGCATCAAGGCCGGCATCTTCACGCCGACCGAAGCGGCCGCGGTCGCGGTCGTCTATGCGCTGATGGTCGGTTTCGCCTATCGCGACCTGACGCTTTCGCGGGTCTGGGATGCCCTGATCGCCACCACGCTGGTGTCGTCGTCGATCCTGTTCATCACCGCGATGGCCAGCATCGTCGCCTTCGTTTTCACGCTCGAGCAGGTGCCTGTCACGATTGCTTCGGCCGTGCTGGAAATCAGCGACGATCCGGTCGTCGTGCTGCTGCTGCTCAACCTTGTCCTGCTCGTGCTCGGCATGTTTTTGGAGCCGATCTCGATCCTGATCCTGACCATGCCCATCCTGCTCCAGTTCGCGGGCATCATCGGCATGGATCCAGTCCAGTTCGGCGTCATGGTGGTGCTGAACGTGGTCATCGGCATGGCGACCCCGCCGGTCGGCATACTGCTTTTCATCGTCTGCGCCGCTTCGGGAGAACGCCTGATACCCGTCAGCAAGGAGGCAATGCCCCTGATCGGCATCTGCCTGTTCGTGCTCCTGCTCGTCGCGACGGTGCCGGCAGTCTCGCTCTTCCTCCCGCACGCAATGGTGCCGGTTCGCTGACATCGGAAATCCCCGGAGAATATCGAATGCCCGACAACGCCCGACCTTTCCGACAGCGGTTCCTTGATGGCGATCACCTGGTTGGTACCTTCATCAAGACACCCGCCACGCATCCGATCGAGATCCTCGGCGCGGTGGGCTTCGAGTTCGTGGTGATCGATGAGGAGCACGCCCCGTGGGACCGGGTCGCGATCGACGGCGGGCTGCTGGCCGCGCGCGCATCGGGGACTGCCGGTATCGTTCGCGTCGCGGAGCCGTCGCCCTCCAGGATCCTGTCCGTGCTCGACGACGGCGCCTCCGGAGTGCTGGTGCCGCATGTCAGTACAGCCGCGAAGGCGCGCGAGATCGCGGCCGCGTGCCGCTACCGCGGCGGCAGGCGTGGATTCTCCAACACGACGCGGGCCGGCGGGTTTGGGGCGGTCGGCATATGGGACCATGTCCAGGCTAGCGATGAGGGCGTCACCTTCATCGCCATGATCGAGGACCCGGAAGCGCTGGACGATCTCGAGGGCATCATCGGGGTCGACGGGCTAGACGGCGTGTTCATCGGCCGCGGCGACCTGACCGTCGCGCTCGGCACCAGTGGCATGGATGCTCCCGAGATCATGGCCGCCTGCGAAAAGATCATGGCCGCGGCGAAGAAGGCCGGCAAGCCGGTCTGCGTCATGGTCGCCGCGGCCGACGATGCGAGGCGCTTCCGCGACATGGGCGCGACGGCCTTCATCGTGGCCTCCGACCAGGGCTTCATGCGCCAGGCGGCAAGCCGGGCCTATGGCGACATCGCCGCCGTGGCCACGGCCTGAACAATCACAACAGGACGAGGACGAGAACAATGGCCCAGGAGAACACCGATTATCCAACCATCGTGCCGATGCCGGAGATGGAGGCTTCCCGTGCGGCGGAAGTCGCTGAACTGCTGGTCGGCGCGGTCGACCTCCACTGCCATTCCGGGCCGGCGGCGATGCCGCGCATCCTCAACCATACCGAAGCATTCCGCATGGCCGAGGAAGCAGGCTTCAAGGCCCTGCTCTACAAGGACCACTATTATGTCGGCATGCCGCACTGCTCGGTGCTGAAGGACATTTACCCCGATTCCAGGGTCGAGCTCTTTTCAGGCGTCGCGCTCAACAGCGCGTCGGGCGGCATCAATCCGCACGCCGTCGATCACAACATCAAGCTCGGCGGCAAGATCGTCTGGTTCCCGACCTTCGCCGCCAGGAACCACATCGAAGCCTATGCCTCGAAAAGCTTTCCCAAGACAGCCAAGCCGATGCTGCCGCCGATTCCACTGATGGTGCTCGATGCCAATGGCAAGCTGATCGACGAAGCCAAGCAGATTTGCGACCTGATCGCGGAAGGCGACATCATCCTTGCCGGCGGGCACCTGCATGTCAGCGAACTCTTCGTGCTTTTCGAGGAAGCGGCCAGACGCGGCGTCAGGAAGATGATGGTCAACCATCCGACATACATCATCGGCTGCACGGACGACGACATCCGCGGGCTGGTGGAACTCGGCGCCTATATGGAGCACTCGATCTGCATGTTCATTCCCGGACGCGCCAAGCAGCACGATACGGAGGATCTGATCCACCTCATGGAGGTGGCCGGCGTCGACCGAACCATTCTCGGTTCGGACCTCGGGCTCACTCAGGCCCCGAAGCCTGTTCACGGCTACCGGATGATCGTGTCGGATCTGCTCGACCACCAGGTATCCAAGGCCGACATCAGGAAGATCACCGGACAGAACGCGGCCGGGCTGCTCAACCTCGCCGCCTGACCGCCCAGGCGGACCAGAAGGCGAGGAGTTGTCGTGGCGGCGGTGGCCTTGGCGCTCCCGAGACGTGGTCTGCGCCTTGAAGCGAAACGGATAAGCCAGCATGAACGTCCTCATCGTCTACGCTCATCCCGAGCCGACATCCTTCAGCGCGGCGCTCGTGCGGCGGGCCAAGAATGCACTGGAACGGGCCGGCCACGCGACGACCGTGTCGGATCTCTACGCCGAAAAATTCAATCCGGTCGCCGGTCGCCACGACTTCTCCACCGTGGCGGATCCCCGACGCTTCCACTATCAGAGCGAGCAGGCGCTTGCCGCGCGATCCGCTTCCTTTTCGCCGGAGATCGCCCGCGAACAGTCCCGGGTGTCCGCCGCCGATCTGCTGATCCTGCAGTTTCCGCTGTGGTGGGGCGGACCACCCGCAATCCTGAAGGGCTGGCTGGAGCGGGTGCTTGCCTACGGCTTCGGCTATGTCGACGGACGACGCTTCGAGACCGGCGTGTTCAAGGGCAGGCGCGCCATGCTTTCGGTGACGACCGGTGGCACCACGGAGCGTTTCGGCCCGGACGGCGTCTACGGTGAACTCGAAAAGGTGCTGTGGCAGCCACAGAGGCTGACGCTTCAATATATGGGCTACACGGTCGAGGAACCTTTCCTGGCCTACGCCGCGCCCCGGGTGGGGAATGAAGCGCGCGCCGCCTATCTCGACGAATTCGAGAAAAGAGTGCTGAAGGCCGCTTCGCAGCCAGTCGAGCGCGCTGATCCGGAGGATCTGCTGGCCGGTGTTCCCGAAGGTGCCTGGGCGCGACAGCGATAGAAGGGACAAGGTCGATGGATCAGGGCTTCCAAGGAAAGGCGGTGCTAGTGGTGGGCGGCTCGCGCGGCATCGGCGCCGCGGTCGCACGGCGCTTCGGCGCCATGGGCGCCAATGTGGCGATCGGCTATCGCTCCGGCAAGGATGCGGCCGTGGCCATCGCCGCGGAGATAAGCGACGCTGGAAGCAGGTCGGAAACGGTCGCCGGGGACGTCGCCAGCCCCGACGAGGCAAGGCACATGGTCCTGGCCGCGGCCGAGGCGCTCGGCCAGCTCGACATCTTGGTCAATACGGCCGGTATCGGCCCCTATCTGCCGCTGGACAAGATCGACGAGGCGCATGTGCGCGCGATCCTCGACACCAATGTCATGGGCACGATCATGCTCACCCAGGCGGCTGCTCCGCTTCTGCCCTCGCCAGGAGGCCGAATCATCCATTTTGCCTCGCGGCTGGCCTACAACCCCATTCCCGCGAGTTCCGTCTATTCCGCGTCAAAAGCCGCCGTGGTCACGCTGGTTCACGGCTTCGCGCGGGAACTCGGCGGCAAGGGCATCACCGTCAACGCCGTGGCGCCGGGGGTGATCGAGACGGACATGACGACCGACGTCATCGCCCAGCGCGGGGATCAGATCCGGGCCACCACGCCGCTCGGCCGCATCGGCCAGCCCGAAGACATAGCGGGGATCGTGACCTTCCTCGCCTCGCCGGAGGCGGGGTGGGTCACGGGCAGGACGATTCTCGCCGATGGCGGATTGAACTGACGAGATCCGGCAAAAACGCCCGCGACATCGTTGCGGGCGTTCGATCCGTGGCTCGCCGGCCGCTCAGCGGCCTTCGAGATTGCCGGAATTCTTCGTGTTGGCGTCGTATTTCGGCGAATCCTTGATATCCGCGCCTTCGCCCTGAAGGGCATTGGTTATCCCGAGGTCCAGCGGAATATCGGCGTCCTCCATCGGCTCCTGCAACTCGACCTGGGCATCCGTCGATGCGTCGAGTTTCGGTGACGGCTCGACAGGCGCCATCTGGGCGAACGCCGATGTGGCGAACAGGGCACTCGCGCCCACGATAATGGTCTTCCTCATCTTCCTTCTCCTGTAGTCACCGCGGCCTGGGAGGTGACCACGGCTTGGTACAATCGAACTTCCAAGGGTAATGGTGCGCGGCACAATGTGGTTCCCGACGAGGATTCACGATAAGTTGCGCCAGTGGATGCAATCTTGATGCATCCGGTTGCGTGAAAGATGGAAGCGGGCATGGCGGGCGAAGCGACAAGCGGCGAACTGGTTCAGGTGGTGTCGCTGCTGGCCGCCGGCGTGGTCGCGGTTCCGATTTTCAAGCGCCTCGGCCTGGGCTCGGTGCTGGGATATCTGACGGCGGGTCTGATCATCGGTCCCTGGGGCCTGGGTCTCTTCGACGATCCGGAGGCGATTCTCCATGTCGCGGAACTCGGGGTCGTCATGTTCCTGTTTGTCATCGGACTGGAGATGCAGCCCTCCCGGCTGTGGAACCTGAGACGGGAGATATTCGGCCTCGGCTTCACGCAACTCGCCGTTTGCGGGGGACTACTTACGGCGATCGGCATCGTCGCCGGCTTTCCACCACTGATCTCCTTCGTCGCGGGCATGGGCTTCGTGCTCACGTCCACGGCGATCGTCATGCAGATGCTGAGCGAACGCGGCGAGACGTCCACGCCGGCCGGACAACGCGTCATCTCGATCCTTCTCCTGGAAGACCTTGCCATCGTGCCGTTGCTGGCCCTGGTCGCCTTTCTGGCACCTGGAGGCGAAGAGGCGACGCTTGCGACGCGCCTGGCCGATATCGGCATCGCCGTGGCCTCGCTGGTCGGCCTGATTGTCGCCGGAAGGTACCTGCTCAACCCGCTTTTTCGGGTGCTTGCCGTCGCCGATGCGCGCGAGGTGATGACGGCCGCGGCGCTGCTGGTCGTTCTCGGCGCCGCGCTGGCCATGCAGCTTGGCGGGCTGTCGATGGCGATGGGCGCTTTCCTGGCCGGGGTGCTCTTGTCGGAATCGACTTTCCGCCACCAGCTCGAGGCCGATATCGAGCCGTTTCGCGGCATACTGCTCGGCCTGTTCTTTCTGTCGGTCGGCATGGCGCTCGATCTGGCCGTGATCGGGCGGCAATGGCCGCTGATCCTTGCGGCCGTCATCGCCTACATGATCGCCAAGTCGATCGGCATCTATGCCGTCGCACGCCTCTTCCACGCGGACCATGGCGAGGCGGTGTCGAGGGCGGCGCTGATGGCCCAAGGCGGTGAGTTCGCCTTCGTGCTCTTCTCTGGGGCCTCTGCCGTCGGTATCCTCGATGGCGAGACCAATGCCATCCTGACCGCGACCGTGATCGTGTCGATGGCGCTGACGCCGCTTGTCGTGATGGGTGCGAGGCGGCTGATGCCGCGTACCGTCGAAAGCCTTGATGGGGTCGAGGTCGCCGACGAACTGTCCGGGCGGGTGCTCGTGATCGGCTTCGGGCGTTTCGGGCAGATCGCCAGCCAGCCTCTGCTGCTTCGCGGCGTGGATGTGTCGATCATTGACAACGATGTCGAGATGATCAAGGCGGCCGCCGAGTTCGGCTTCAAGGTCTATTATGGCGATGGCGCCCGGCTGGACATCCTCCACGCGGCCGGCGCCGGCCGGGCCGACGCGATCCTGATCTGCGTCGACAAGGGCGAGACGGCGGTGCGCATCGCCGAGCATCTGAAATCCGAGTTCCCGCTCGCCAGGGTCTTCGCCCGGGCCTTCGATCGCGGTATCGCGCTCGACCTGGTTCACGCCGGCGTGGATTTCCAGATTCGTGAAACCTTCGAGTCCGCGATGGAGTTCTCGCAAACCGCGCTTCGCGCGCTCGGCGCCACCGAAGACGAGGTCACCGAACTCATCGAGGATGTCCGCCGACGCGATGCCGAGCGCTTCGAACTCCAGCTCAGCGGTGACATCTATTCGGGAACAGGCCTGCTGAAAGGCAATATGCCCACCCCTCGCCCGCTCGCGGAGCCACGCTCAAAGGGGCGCGCGATGAACGAAGAAACGGCGGCCGCGATCGGTTCGGGATCGTAGCGTCCGGTCGCCGCGGCGTGACGCCTATGGCTCCGACCGTCCGCCCTCCGTCAAGAGGGGCGGCGTCGGCGGTCGATCAAGATGAGCGCCGAGTCGGGTGGATAAAAATCGGCGCCCTGTCGACGCCTGATCCAGCCAGATCAACGTCTTGCGCTAAATTTTTGGCTGGTTCTATCCACGTCCCCCGCGACCGGGCGGACAATGCCCGCCGGTGAACGGAGGTCATGGGATGGACGAGCAGACGGCAAGATGGGACGGGAGGTTGCGGCGCATCATCGCCGTCCTCGTCGCGCTTGCCGTTCTGGCGGAGCGCGCCGCTGACCGGTCCTATCCGGTCCGCTGTTTCGTTCTGTGGCTGTTGCGGCGGGCCGAGGCCGCGGTGGCCGACTTCGTCGCCGAGGCGACGGGCATGCCGCAGCCGGCTTTCGCCGGCATCGGGGCGGACGGAAACGATCCGGAGGACGCGCTACTGCTTGCGGCGCGCTTGCACGCGCTGGCCGAGGCCCTTGCCGTCCTGCTGCGCTGCGCGCTCATCCTCCCCCCGCTTGGCGGGGGGAGGTGGCGAGGGCGAAGCCCGAGACAGAGGGGAGCAATGCCGCGTCCAGGCCGGCTTGCCCTCATCCCCGACAGTCTCACGGCCGGGCCGAACGACACTTCATAAGGTGCTGACCGCGCGGCGCACGGTCAGTCATCGTCGCCGGTGGTTGAAGAGTCGCCGAACTGCTTCTGAAAGAACGGCGTCGCCATCGCCATTTTCTGATCCTTCGCGGCGGCGCTCAGATAGGCAGGCCGGTCCTTGACGCGGTCGAGATAGGCGCGGAACGACGGTCGCTCCGGCAACGCCTTCATCATGTCCATCGTATAGGCGATCGCCGACGCCAACTGGGTGTCGGCGGCGGTGAAACGGTCGCCCGCGGCGAACGGCCGTTCGGTCAGAACCCTGTCGACATAGTTGATCATGTCTTCGGCGAGGCCGAAGGCGAAGTGATTGCTCTGATAGGTCCAGCCCTGGATCTGCGCCGACAGGGACGGGTCGAAAACGGCGTCGCAATAGACGAGCATCGTCAGATAGGGGCCGCGGATCGGATCGTCGATCGCTGGCGCAAGGCCCGCCTGCGCGAACCGGTCGGCCAGATATATGGTGATCGCGGCGCGTTCGGTGATGATCGTCCCGTCGTGGTCGATCGCGGGCACTTTCTTGCTCGGCTGGATGCGCCTGTAGTCCTCCGGCACACCGCCTTCCTGGCGGATGTCGATCTCGACGAGGTCGTAGTCGACCCCGAGTTCCTCGAGCAGCCACAAGACGCTGGACGAGCGTGACCAGGGCGCGTGGTAGAATTTCAGCATGGCCTGCGTTCCTCGTTGACGAACGCATCCTACCAACGCGCTCCTGACAGCAGTTTGTCAGGAGCGGACAGGAAAAGGGGCGCCCTCGTGGACGCCCCCTGCCCGCCTCATATACCGATGACTATTGCGGCAGTTCGTCGTCCACGCCTTCCACATAGAAGTTCAGGCCGAGAAGTTCGCTCTCTTCCGCGACCTCGCCCTCGGCGAGCCACTCCGAACCGTCCTGCTTCTTTACCGGACCCGTGAACGGATCGAATTCGCCGGACTTGATCTTGGCCTCCGTTTCCTCGGCGAGCGCTTTCACGTCGTCGGGCATGTTGGTGTAGGGCGCCATCACGACATGGCCCTCGGCCATGCCGGCCCACACATCATGCTGCTCCCAGGTGCCGTCCATGACCGCCTTGACGCGCTCGGTGTAATAGGGGCCCCAATCGTCGATGATGGAGGTGAGCTGCGTCTCGGGGCCGAACTTGATCATGTCGGACGCCTGACCGAAGGCTTTTATGCCGCGTTCAGCCGCGACCTGCATGGGGGCGGTCGAATCCGTGTGCTGCGTTATGATATCGGCGCCCTGATCGATCAAAGCCTTGGCCGCATCGGCTTCCTTGCCCGGGTCGAACCAGGTGTTGGCCCACACCACCTTCACCTCGAAGTCGGGATCGACCGACTGCGCGCCGAGCATGAACGCATTGATGCCCATCACGACCTCCGGGATCGGGAAGGAAGCGATATAGCCCGCGACGCCGGCCTCGGACATCTTGGCCGCGATCACGCCCTGCACGTAGCGGCCTTCATGGAATTTCGAGTTGTAGGTCGCGACGTTGGGATGCTCGCGCTTGAAGCCGGTCGCGTGCTCGAACTTCACATCCGGAAACTTGGCCGCGACCTTGTTGGTCGCGTCCATATATCCGAACGAGGTCGTGAAGATGATGTTGCAGCCCGAGCGGGCGAAACGCTCGATGGCACGTTCGGCGTCGGCGCCTTCCGGCACGCTTTCGAGATAGGCGATCTCGACCTTCTCTTCGCCGCCGAGCGCTTCCTGCATTTCGAGCGCGCCCTGATGGTGCTGATAGGACCAGCCGAAATCGCCGATCGGTCCGACATAGATGAAGCAGGCCTTGGTCTTGTCCTGCGCGAACGCGCCGCCCGCGGTCAGGAGCGCCGCCGATGCGGCCATTGCCATGAGCAGTTTTTTCATTGTCCTTTGTCCTCTGTTGGTTTCTGTCAGGCTCGTTCCGTCGATCTTCTTCTAACGGTCGGGCACGAACGGCCGCCCGAGCGAAGCCGGCGTGTTCATGATGGTCAGCCGCCTGTTCCTCGAGATTATGACAAGAACCACGATCGTCGCCAGATAGGGCAGCGCCGAAAGCAGTTGCGAAGGGGCCGATTTCAGGACCGAGACCAGCCAGTAGAGGGGCCCGGGCAGCGAGACGAGATCGGCCATGTTCACGGCCTGCACATGCAACTGCATGATCGTGATTGCGCCGAACAGGTAGGCCCCGACCAGCACGCGCAACGGCCGCCAGGACGCGAACACGACCAGGGCCAGCGCAATCCAGCCGCGACCGGCCGTCATGTTCTCGATCCATTGGGTCGTATAGACGAGCGAAAGCTGCGCGCCCGCCAGTCCCGCGCAGGCGCCGCCGAACATGACGGCGCAGTAGCGGATCAGGACCACCCGGATTCCCAGCGCATGCGCGGAGGTATGGCTGTCCCCGACGGAGCGCAGCGTCAGACCGGCCCGCGTGCGGAAGAGGAACCACATGACGCCGGCGACCAGTCCGATCGAGATGTAGAAGAAGGGATCCTGTCCGAAAAGAAGCCGACCGATCAGCGGAATGTCGGAAATGACCGGGAGATCCAGCACTCGGAGCTTGACGCCGGGCATGCCGACGAAGGACTCGCCGATCATGCCCGACATGCCGATGCCCAGAAGAGTGAGCGCCAGCCCGGTCGCAACCTGGTTGGTGACCAGCGTCAGGGCGAGGAAGGCAAAGAGCAGGGAAAACAGCGCGCCCGTCAGGAGCCCCGCGAAGACGCCGATCCAGGCCGAGCCGGACATGATCGCCGCCCCGAACCCGGCCACGGCGCCCATCAGCATCATGCCCTCGACGCCGAGATTGAGTACCCCCGAACGCTCCACCACGAGTTCCCCGATCGCCGCGATGAGCAGCGGCGTGGCGGCCGTCGCAACCGTCAGCAGGATCGCCTCAGCCATGCCCATGAGCGGTCTCCGTGCTCAGGGAAGCGGGTTCGGACAGAGGTGCCCGACGCACGATCCTTATCTGGTAGTGTATCAGCGTGTCGCAGGCGAGCACGAAGAACAGCAATATGCCCTGGAAGGCACGGACGGTCTTGTCGGTCACGCCGACAGCGATTTGCGCTGCCTCGCCGCCAAGATAGGACAGGGCGAGGACGAAACCGGCCGCGACGATGCCCAACGGATTCAGCCGTCCCAGGAAGGCGACGATGATCGCCGCGAAGCCGTAGCCTGGCGAAATCTGAGGCTGCAGCCGCCCGATCGCGCCCGACACTTCGGCGATGCCGGCCAGCCCGGCAAGGGCGCCGGAGACGAGAAAGGCGAACACGATCGTACGCGCCGTCGAGAAGCCGCCGAACCGCCCTGCCCTCGGACTCTGGCCGATGACGCGAATCTCGAAGCCCTTCAACGTGCGTGACAGCATGAACCAGACGACGAGCGCGGCCACCAGCGCGAAGACGATGCCCCAATTGGCCCGGCCCGACATGGGAAACAGTTCCGGCAGGGTCGCCCAGGAACTGAAGGCAGGTGCCTGCGGAAAGCTCATCGCGGCCGGATCACGCCACGGGCCGCGCACCAGCCAGTCAAGAAAGAGCTGGGCGACATAGACAAGCATCAGCGAGGTCAGGATCTCGTTGGTGTTGAAGCGCGCCTTCAGCAATGCGGGAATGGCCGCGTAGACCGCACCCCCGAGCGCGCCGCAGACAAGCATGGCCGGCAACAGGGCGATGGTCTGCGCATCGGGAAAATAGAGCGGCAGGGCTGCCCCGGTGATGGCGCCGATCGTGAACTGGCCCTCGGCGCCGATGTTCCAGTTGTTCGAGACGAAGCAGACCGAAAGCCCGACCGCGATCAGGATGAGGGGCGCCGCCTTGACTGCCAGTTCGTGAAGGGACCAGAGCTCGGTCAGTGGTTCCACGAAATAGGTATAGAGCCCCAGCGCCGGGTTTTTCCCGAGCATCGCGAACAGGAAAGCCCCTGCGACGAGGGTCAGACCAAAGGCGATGAACGGCGACAGGGCTGAATAGAGCTTCGACTGTTGCGGCCGCTTGACGAGTTCGAGACGCATCAGGCGGCACCTTCCGTTTCGGTCTCGGCGGCATGCGGATGAGCGGCCGGACCGGGCTCGGCGCCACCCATGAGCAGCCCGATCTTCTCGAAGGTCGCCTCGGCGATCGTGAGCGGGGCCGACAGCTCTCCATTGTGCATGACGGCAACGCGGTCCGATATCTCGAACAGCTCGTCGAGATCCTGGCTGATCACCAGTACGACGGAACCGGAGCGCGCGAGTTCGATCAGCGCCTGGCGTATCCGAGCGGCTGCGCCCGCGTCGACGCCCCAGGTCGGCTGGTTCACCACCAGCACCTTCGGCTCGCGGTCGAGTTCGCGACCGATGATGAATTTCTGCAGATTGCCACCGGACAGCGCCGAGGCGGCAGGATCCTCGCCACTCTTGCGGACGTCCATCATCTCGTTGACGTGCCGGGCGGACTCCCTGATCGCCTCCCGGCGGATGGTGCCCAGCGCGCCAAGATATCTTTTGGAGTCCGTGGCGTGGCGGGCGAGCAGCAGGTTGTCGGAGAGCCTCATGGCCGGCGCGGCGCCATGCCCCAGCCGTTCCTCCGGAACGAAGGCCGCGCCGAGCGCACGTCGCGCGGAGATGCCGAGATGGCCCGCGTCGCGACCGCAAATACGCACCATGCCGCTTGCCGGCTGCCGGATCTCGCCGGAGATCGCTTCGAAGAACTCACCCTGGCCGTTGCCTGCGACGCCCGCGATGCCGAATATTTCGCCGGCCGAGACGGCGAGCGAGATGTCGCGCAACGGCGTCGAGAACGGCGTCGCTGGCTTGCGCGAGAGACTGGTGATCTCGAGAAGCCTTTCTCCGCCCGCGCTGCCCTCATCCGCATGGCGGTCGACCGCCTTGACCTCGCTCCCCACCATCATGCGCGCAAGCGACGAGGCCGTTTCTTGACGGGGATCGCAATGGCCGACCACTTTGCCGTGCCGCAGGACGGTTGCCCTGTCGCAAAGGCGCTTCACCTCTTCCAGCCGATGCGAGATGTAGAGGATCGACTTGCCCTCGTCGCGGAGCCGTTCCAGCGTCTCGAACAGGCGATCCGCTTCCTGAGGGGTCAGAACCGATGTCGGCTCGTCGAGGATTATGAGTTCCGGCCTCTGAAGCAGGCAGCGAATGATCTCGATGCGCTGTCGCTCGCCAACCGAAAGGTCGCCCACCATCGAATAGGGATCGAGAGGCAGGCCGTAGGAATGCGACAGCGCCTTGGCCTTGGCGGCGATGGTGCGGATCGGCGTGTTGTCGTCCAGCGAGAGGGCGATATTCTCGGCCGCCGTCAGCGCCTCGAACAGCGAGAAGTGCTGGAACACCATGCCGATGCCGAGTTGACGCGCTTCGGCGGGGCTGGAAATGCGAACCGGCCGATCCTTCCACACGATCGTCCCGGCATTCGGCTCCAGCGATCCGAACAGCATCTTGACCAGAGTGGACTTGCCCGCGCCGTTCTCCCCGAGCAGCGCGTGGATTTCACCCTTGCCGATGACCAGATCCACGGCGTCGCAAGCCTTCAGGTCGCCGAAGACCTTGGTCAGCCCCCTGACATCGAGGAGCGCACCGGTTTCGTGGATCGACTCGGCCGTCAACTGTCCCCCAGCGCCTGTTTTGCGGCGTCTGTTTCGTGTTCCCGCGGCGATCCTAGGTCCGCCCGCGCCCATTCGCAAACCATGTGCTGCCTTGAAAGTGCTTCAAGCTCCGGCCCCCGATTGGGAAACCGGTCAGGGATTGAGAATGGTCGTGCCGGTCGTCTTGCGCGCCTCCAGGTCGCGATGGGCCTGGGCGGCTTCGGCGAGCGGATAGCGCTGGTTGACCTCGATCTTGACGACCCCTTTCAGCACCGCATCGAACAACGCCCTGGAAGATGCCTCCAGTTCGTCCCGCGACGCGATGTAGGTGAACAGGGTCGGCCGGGTGAGGTAGAGCGATCCCTTTTGCGACAGCACGCCGGTGCTGAACGGTTCCGTGGGTCCCGACGATTGGCCGAAGCTGACCAGCATGCCGCGCGGGCGCAGGCAGTCGAGCGAGCCGGCGAACGTGTCCTTGCCGACCGAGTCATAGACCACGTCGCAGCCCTTGCCACCGGTGATCTCCTTGACGCGGGAGACGAAATCCTCGCTGCGATAGTCGATGACATGATCGTAGCCATGTTCCTTGGCCAGTTGCACCTTTTCGGGACCTCCGGCCGTGCCGATGACGGTGGCGCCGAGATGCTTGGCCCACTGGCCGGCAATCAGGCCGACGCCGCCCGCGGATGCATGGAACAGGATGGTGTCGCCGCGCTTCACCGGATAGGTCCGCAGCAGCAGATACTCGGCCGTCATGCCCTTCAGCATCATGGCGGCCGCCTGCTCGTCGGAGATCCCGTCGGGAACCTTGACCAGACGGTCGGCCTTGATGAGCCGTTCCTCGGCATAGGCCCCGTTCGGGATCGTGTAGGCGACGCGGTCGCCGACAGCGACCTCGGTCACGCCCTCGCCGATCTCGACAACCGTGCCGGCTCCCTCGCTGCCGGGGGTGAAGGGCAGGCCCGGAACGGGGTAGAGCCCGCTGCGGAAATAGACGTCGAGGAAATTCAGCCCGATGGCGTGGTGGCGGATGCGGGCTTCACCGGCGCCCGGGCGGCCCGGATCGAAATCCTCGAACTTCATGACCTCGGGACCACCGGTCTGGTGGATACGGATAGCCTTGCTCATGACTGGAAGTCCTTCAGTTCGAGATCTGCTTGCGGCCGAGTTCGGGCCAAAGCTGCATAATGCCGCCGATCACGAAGAGATAGACGCTCGTGACGGCGATGCCGGCCTTGACGATGGCCGAAGCGTCCATCTGCTGGACGAGCGCGATGAACGCCAGCAGGCACCACAGAAGAAAGATCGGCAGATTGAGGTTCCTGAGCCTCACCACCCGGACTGGATGGAGGAAGTTCATCGGCACGAAGGTCAGGATCGCGGCGATCACCACGATCGAGAACGAGACCCATTCGCCCGGCTCGATGACGAAGAGCGAGAAGACCAGCATGTTCCAGACGACGGGAAACCCCTTGAAGAAGTTCTCCTTCGTCTTGATGCCGGTGTCGGCATAGTAGATGGCCGACGACACCACGATGATGGCTGCCGACAGGAACGACAGCCCCTCTCCCATGAAGCCGCTCTGATAGAGCGCGAAGGCGGGAATGAGGACGTAGGTCACATAGTCGATGATGTTGTCGAGCATCTCGCCCGACCATGTCGGCAGGATCTCCTTGACCTCCAGCTTTCTCGCGATCGGACCGTCGATGCCGTCGACGAAGAGCGCCAGGCCGAGCCACAGAAACATCGCCGTCCATCGCTGTTCGCTGGCGGCCACGAGCGACAGGAAGGCCAGGAACGAGCCCGACGCCGTCAGTAGATGGACGGAGAAGGCGCGGGCTTGCGGCCAGGTGACTTTCTTCTTCGGTCGGGGAATGCGACCCGACAGCCTGCCGGCGGAGGTTTCCTTGCTCACGGCTCCCGCCAGTCCTGCTTGCAGATTTCAGCCGAGCGCCCGGCGAAGTTCCAGTTGCGGCCGAACGCGCGCGTCCTGCTGCGATCGGCCTTCGAGACCGTGATCTCGGGCGTGGTCAGAACCAGTTCCCCCTGCATCGACCAGCTTCTCAACGCCATGAAACGCCTGCACTCCTCCACCGCCACTCAGTACGACACTACAAGCAGCGCGAAGCCCCAGACAAGCAGTAACACGCCAGCCGTCCTTGTGGACACATTCGACGACAACTGCTTCCCGCTGGTCTCGAAAACGGTGAGCGGCACCATCCGGAACAGGTTCATCCGCGGCCCGTCCGGAGCCGGAAATCCTCCCTTTGTTCCGGTCATCGGCATTCGTGGTATGTTGTATCCCTGTTCGGTACGGCCCTATATCCGATCCGACGAACCTGGGCAGCATCGGACGGTCGCATGAAACCGCAACTGACTCACGAGATACTCGTCGCCGGCGCCGGACCGGCCGGCATGACAGCGGCGCTGCTGCTGGCTTCGGCCGGCCACGATGTCGCCCTTGCGGGTGCGGCTTCCTCCGGCGACAGGCGAACCGTGGCGCTCATGAACCCGGCCCTTCAGATTCTCGATCGCGTCGGAGTTGGCGGTGCCGCCATCGAGGCAGGCGCGCCGCTCAGGCAAATGCGCATCGTGGATGCCAGCAGCCGGCTGATACGGGCGCCGACGGTGTCGTTCAGCGCGGCGGAGATCGGCGAACCGCATTTCGGCATCAACATTCCCAACGCTGACCTGAACGGCCTCCTGGCCGATGCTGTCGCGCGCGAAAGCCGCATTGCCCGTCTCGACGCAAATATATCGGACTGGCGGCCGGTCGCCGACTGCGTCCATGCCACCCTGAGCGACGGTCGCGAGATTGCAGCGAGGCTGGCCGTAGCCGCCGATGGCCGCGAATCGCCGGCCCGCGAGGCGGCGGGCATTTCGGTGCGTCGGCACGCGCTTCCGCAGTCTGCGCTCGTCCTCAGCTTCGCGCATTCGCGGGATCACGGTTTCACTTCGACGGAATTCCATACCGAAAGCGGACCGTTCACACAGGTTCCCTTGCCAGGCCTGCGTTCCAGCCTCGTATGGGTGCTCGACCCCGCTGAGGCCGAGGCTCTCATGGTGGTTGACGACGCCGAGATGTCGCGCCGTATCGAAAACCGGATGCAATCGATGCTTGGCAAGGTCGAGGTGGAACCAGGCCGACAGCTCTATCCGCTTTCCACGGCCAGACCTTCCAGCTTCGCGGCCCGGCGCATCGCTCTTGTCGGCGAGGCGGCCCATGTGTTTCCGCCGATCGGCGCGCAAGGTCTCAATCTGGGGCTGCGAGACGTGGAAGATCTTGCCGCGAGCCTGCGAGGCGCATCCGTTGATCCTGGGGCGCCGGCGGTCATGGCGGACTACAATCGACGGCGCTGGCCGGACGTAACGTCGCGCGCCACGGCGGTCAACCTGCTCAATCGCTCGCTTCTGTCGGGCATGCTGCCGGCACAGCTCGGGCGGAGCCTGGGGCTCGGGCTGCTCGCGGCGGTTCCGCCTTTGCGCGGCTTCTTCATGCGCGAGGGGATGCGGCCCGGCAGCGGCTTTTCCGCCCTGCCCCGTCTCAGGGAAAAAGATCGGCCGGAAGAAGTCCGCTCGTGATCGCGTAGAGCAGCGCCGTCACCGTACCGACCGAGAGGACAGTGGTGAGAAGGATCGACGCCGAAGCGCGTTGCACCCATACGTCGTATTGTTGGGCGATCACGAAAACATTGGTCGCCGTCGGCAGCGCGGCAAGAAGCACAGCTGTGTACACCCAGCTTTCGGGAAAATTGCCGAGGGCCGACAGCAGCAGCCAGCAAAGCAGCGGATGAACCGCGAGCTTGAGAGCGGCGATGAGCCCCAGTTCCGTCGGCACCCGCTTGAGCGGCCTCAGCGCGAGCGAAACGCCCATCGCGAAAAGAGCGCAGGGCGCGGCCGCCCGAGCCAGGAATTCCAGCAGGCGCTCGGCCGGCGCGGGAGGACGGAAAGCGAAATAGGCCGCAAGTACCCCGAACGCCGTGGCGATGATGAAGGGGTGGAGAACGATACGCTTGATGACCGTCAGGGCGAGTTCACCCGGTGGAGTGCGATCGGAGCCGGCCAACGCCATCATCAGCGGCGCAATCGTGAAATGCATAATGTTCTCGAAACAGAAGATCAGCGCCACCGGCACCGCGGCCTCCTCGCCAAAGGCAAGAAGGGCCAGACCCGGCCCCATATAGCCAATGTTGCCATAGGCCGCGGCAAGGCCCTTGATGGTGGCGGGTGCTATGGCGGCGTCCCGCCGCACCATCGAGACCGCGAACATCGCGACAAACACCGCGAACGTCGCCAGGACCGAGCCGAGGATGAATGTCCATTCGCCCAGTCGCTCGAACGGGGTTCGGGCCAGCAACTGGAAGAAGAGCGCCGGTAGCGCGAGATAGATGACGAAGGTGTTCATCCAGCCGAGCGCTTCCAGCGGCTGCCTCGTGAGGCGAGCCAGCAGGTATCCGAGGAAGATCAGGCCGAAAAAGGGGAGAACCAAGCCGAAGACGTCGCTCATCGGGCTTCCGGTGCGGAAGAAGACAGCGCTCGCGCTACAGCCTGAGAGAGCTTTGCGTCAAGCCGAGCCGTGGGCTGGCCTCGGGACGCGACTTGAATCGAGGCATTTATTGCGCCAGATAATCGCCGAAAGAGTGTGCTGATGAACATTAGATCCGCGAAGTTCCGTATCGGCCAGGTCGTCCGCCATCGGATTTTTCCGTTCCGGGGCGTGATTTTCGACGTCGATCCGGAATTCAACAACAACGAGGAATGGTACGAGGCTATCCCGGCCGAGATCAGGCCGCGCAAGGACCAGCCATTTTATCATCTCCTCGCCGAGAACGCCGAAACCGAATATGTCGCCTATGTGTCGGAGCAGAATCTGCTCGAGGACGACACTGGCGAACCCGTCCGCCATCCGCAGCTGGGCGAGTATTTCGAGCGGTTGCCGGACGGCGATTATCAGCCCCGGCCCCAGCATATCCACTGAATCGAAAAGGGCGAAGCAAGCGCCCCGCCCTTTCCTTGACCAGTGCTGTCAGCGGCAGGTCAGTTGCCGGCGGCCTTCGCCTTGTCCTGCTCTTCCTTGAGCTTGCGGGCGAAGTCCTCGTTGTTCTTGGTGACGTAGTTCTGAAGCTGCCTCTGGCGATCCTCGAGATCCGACTGCTGCAGCGGCTCGCCGTCGAAGGCCGCGGTGAAGCCGTTAAGCGAGACCTTGATGGGATTCTTCTGGTTCTGGAAGTTGACCGAAGTCAGCGTCAGCTCCGTGCCGCGCTTGAATTTGTTGACCAGTTCGTCGTTCAGCGGCGTTTCGGCGACGCAACGATCCGGGAAGCAGATGACGTAGTCGATCTTCTGCGTGTTGCCTGAATCGACCTGAAGCCCGATGCCGGGAGGAACGAGGCGTCCGGTCGGCACCGAAACCTGGAACACGCGGCGATTCACCTTGCCCTTGATCTCGATCAGGCTGACACCGGTGATCAGCTGGCCGGAATCGGCCAGAGTGATGTTCTGGACATTGCAGATATCGACGTCTTCCTGCTTGGAACAGGCCTTGAACCAGCCGTCGGGAATCCGCGGCTGCTGCCCCTGCTGTGCCGAGGCAGGGACTAGAGATGCGGCCAGAAATCCCGCGGCGCCAGCAGCGGCGATCGCTGCCCGCCTTGCCTGAATGCGTGAGCTGGTCATGATCGAAGGTTCCTCTCGAATTATCGATGACTGTCCGGCGTCCGCGTCGGCGACCCCGCCATTCGTGGGTTCCCTTTCGCTCAATTGAGGCGACAGGATGACTTTTGGCGCGTGTTACACTGCCGCAAACCCCAAATCCAGCCCGCCCACGCCGGTGACTCGCTTCAGCGGCAGTTTCACACAGGGTCGAGACCATAAGTTGGCCGCATGATCGCCTCACATTCCAAACCGATTCGTATCGGGCACCGCATGCAACTATCCGCCGTCCTGTCGGCCGCGCTGTCGGCCCTGTTGTTTCTGTCTGCGAATGCGACCGCCGAGCCGCGCCACGCCATTGCGATGCATGGCGAAGCGGTGCTGGAGCCGGGCTATCCGCATTTCCCGTACGTAACCCCTGACGCGCCGAAGGGCGGCACGATATCCTATGGCGTCCAGGGATCGTTCGACAGCCTCAATCCCTTTATTGTCCAAGGTGCCGCGGCGCGCGGGCTCAATGATCTGCAGTTCGGCTTCAATGTTTTCGAAAGCCTGATGCAGCGCTCGCACGATGAGCCTTTCACTCTGTATCCGCTCCTGGCCAAGTCGGTGGAGACGGATGACGAGCGGACCTTCGTCGAATTCACGCTGGATGAGCGCGCAAGGTTCTCGGATGGCGAGCCGGTCACCCCCGAGGATGTGATCTTCACGGTTGAACTGCTGCGCGACAAGGGTCTGCCGCGGTACGCCACGACCGCCTCCAAGCTCGCCTCGATCGAGAAGGTCGGCACCCGCGGCGTGCGGTTCACCTTCGCCGAAGGTGATCGCGAACTGCCGCTCATTCTCGGCCTGATGCCGGTGCTGCCCCGCCACGCGATCGACCCGGAAACGTTCGACAGGTCGACGCTGAAGCCAATGACGGGATCGGGACCGTACAGGATTGGTGAAGTCCGTCCCGGCGAATTGCTCGTGCTCGAGCGCGATCCGCACTATTGGGCCAGGAAGCATCCGTCGAAGATCGGTTTCGACAATTACGACGAGATCCGCATTACCTATTACCGGGATGCCAATACCCTGTTCGAAGCGTTCAAGAAGGGGCTTGTTGACATCTTTCCCGAAACCAGTCCGACCCGCTGGCAGACCGGCTACGGCTTCCCGTCCGTCACCTCCGGAGCGGTCACCAAGGATGTGTTCGAGAATCGCTTGCCGTCAGGCATGCTGGGATTCGTCCTGAACACGCGCCGTGCCGTTTTCGAGGATGTGCGCGTGCGCGAGGCGCTGGCGGGCTTGTTCGATTTCGAATGGTCCAACCGCAACCTCTATGGCGGCGCCTATGCGCGCACGACAAGCTATTTCGACGGATCGGAGCTGGCGTCCTCGGGACGTCCGGCCAGCCAAGACGAGAAGGCCCTCCTGGCGCCCTGGCCGGACGCCGTGCATCCCGACATCATGTCTGGGGATTGGAAACCGCCGGTTTCCGATGGGTCGGGTCGCGATCGCGCCTTCATGAGGCACGGCTTCGAATTGTTGAGTGAAGCGGGTTACCGCCTTGAATCGGGGCGCATGGTGGACTCGGAAGGCCGGCCACTGTCCTTCGAGATCATGCTGCGGGGCGCCAATGGCCAGGAGGTGGCGACCGTCTGGCAAAGGACGCTTCGCAAGCTGGGCATCGATGCGCGCATCCGGTCCGTCGACGATGCGCAGTATCAGCAGCGTGTCAACACATATGACTATGACGTGATCATGCAGCGATACACGTCATCGCTATCGCCCGGTGTCGAGCAGGTCGGCCGCTTCGGGTCGGCGACGCGCGACCTGGATGGCACGTTCAATTTCGCCGGCGTCGCCTCCCCCGCCGTCGACGGGATGATCCGTCATCTGCTGGAAGCGCGCGAACGGGACGACTTCGTGACCGCCGTGCGCGCCTATGACCGCGTTCTGCTGTCCGGGTTCTATGTCGTGCCTCTTTATCACCAGCCGGAACAATGGGTGGGTCGCTGGACGCGGATCGGACGGCCTGAGGACACGCCTCTTTTGGGGCCGCAGTTCATGACGTGGTGGCGCTCGCCGGACTGACGACCTATTTCGGGCGAAAGGAGCAAGCCATGTCCGGATTCGCCCCAATCTCGATCGACGTCGTGTCGGACGTCGTCTGTCCCTGGTGTTATGTCGGGCAGAAGCGGCTCGAGGCAGCGCTCGAGAACACGCCCGAGGTGGAGGTCGACCTGCGCTGTCGGCCCTATCAGCTCGATCCGTCGATCCCGCCCGGCGGAGTCGACCGCAAGCAGTACATGCTGGCCAAGTTCGGCTCCGAAGAAAGGCTGAAGGACCTGCATGCCCAGATCTCGGAAGCGGGGCGGTCGGCGGGAATTGCGTTCGCGTTCGACAAGATCACGGTTTCACCCAACACGCTCGACGCACACCGGCTGCTGCGATGGGCCGGCCCGGCTGGCGACGGCATCCAGAACGCGCTGAACAAGCGGCTCTTCCAGCTCTATTTCGAGCAGGGTCGGGACATCGGCGCACGTGCGGTCCTCGTAGAAGCGGCCCGTGAGGTGGGCATGGACGCTTCGGTCGTCGAGGCGCTGCTGCCGACGGAAGCCGATGTCGAGGCCGTGACCGGCGAGATCGAGACAGCGCAGCGCATGGGCATCCGGGGCGTGCCCTGCTACCTGCTGGAAGGCAAATATGCCGTTATGGGCGCGCAGGATGCGACCGTGCTGGCTGACGCGGTCAGGCAGGTGTCGTCCGCAAAGGATCGCGGTGAGCTGGATCCGGCCGAAGGTTAGGCAGCCGCCTTGTCCGTCAGGCGGGCAAGCTGCGTCATGACGACAGCAGCGCCGGCGAGGCGCTTCTCCGGCGTCGGCCAGTCGCGGATCAGCACGATGCTCTGGTCCGGCCTGATCTTCGCCAGCGAGCCCTGTTCGCCGATGAAGCCGACAAGAGCTGCCGGATCGGCGAACTCCTTGCCACGGAACTGGATGACGACCCCCTTGGGACCGGCGTCGAGCTTTTCCACATTCGCCTTGCGGCACAGCAATTTGATGTAGACGATCTTCAGCAGGTGCTGCACCTCGTCGGGCAGCGGACCGAACCGGTCGATCAGTTCCGCGCCGAAAGCGTCGATCTCCTCCGTCGTCTCGAGATCGCCGAGGCGACGGTACAGGCCCAGCCGCAGGTGCAGATCCGGCACGTAGCCCTCCGGGATCATCACCGCCGTTCCCAGCGTAATCTGCGGCGACCAGTTCGTGTCCCCGGCCGACGGGTCCCCCTTCACTTCCGCGACGGCTTCCTCAAGCATCTGCTGGTAGAGTTCGAAACCGACTTCCCTGATATGGCCCGACTGTTCCTCGCCGAGCAGATTGCCTGCGCCGCGAATGTCGAGGTCATGGCTGGCCAGCTGAAATCCGGCGCCGAGGGAATCCAGCGATTGCAGCACCTTCAAACGCCGATCGGCGGTGGTGGTCAGCATGCGGTTCACCGGCAGCGTGAACAGGGCATAGGCACGCAGCTTGGAACGGCCCACGCGACCACGAAGCTGATAAAGCTGCGCGAGACCGAACATGTCCGCCCTGTGCACGATCAGCGTGTTTGCGGTCGGAATGTCGAGGCCCGACTCCACAATGGTGGTGGACAGGAGCACGTCGAAGCGGCCCTCGTAGAAGGCGTTCATGATGTCGTCGAGCTCGCCCGCCGCCAGCTGGCCATGCGCCACGGCGACCCGGAGTTCAGGCACCTGCTCGGCCAGGAATTGGCGAATTTCATCAAGGTCGGAGATGCGCGGCACGACATAGAAGCTCTGCCCGCCGCGATAGCGCTCGCGCAGCAGCGTTTCGCGGATAACAAGCGGATCGAAGGGCGAGATGAAAGTGCGCACCGCCATGCGGTCGACCGGAGGCGTGGTGATCAGCGAAAGTTCGCGAACACCCGTCAGGGCAAGCTGCAGGGTGCGCGGGATCGGCGTGGCCGAAAGCGTGAGCACATGAATGTCAGACTTCAGCTCCTTGAGCCGCTCCTTGTGCTTGACACCGAAGTGCTGTTCCTCGTCGACGATCAGCAGGCCGAGATTGTTGAATTTGATCGAAGCACCGAGCAGCGCGTGCGTGCCGATCACGATGTTCACCGAGCCGTCGGCGAGACCTTTCTTCGTTTCGCTCAGTTCCTTGGCGCCGACAAGCCGGGAGGCCTGGCGCACGGTCACGGGCAATCCGGAGAAACGTTCGGCAAAGGTCTTGAAATGTTGCCTGGCAAGCAGGGTCGTCGGCACGACCACGGCGACCTGGAAACCCTCCATCGCGGCCAGAAAGGCGGCGCGCAGCGCCACCTCGGTCTTGCCGAAGCCGACATCGCCGCAGACCAGACGATCCATCGGCGTTCCGCGCGACAAATCGTCGAGCACCGAGTTGATCGCCGTCTGCTGGTCCTCGGTTTCGTCATAAGGAAAGCGCGCGGCGAACTCGCCATAGAGCCCGTCGGGCGGTGTCATGGCCGGCGCACCGCGCATCTGCCTTTCGGCCGCGATCCTGATCAGGTCGCCGGCCATGTCCAGCAGACGCTTCTTCAGCCGGGCCCGCCTTGCCTGCCATGCTCCCCCGCCGAGCCGGTCGAGCTGAACCTCGGTGGAATCCGACCCGTAGCGTGAAAGAAGCTCTATGTTCTCGACAGGCAGGTATAGCTTGCCGTCGGCCGCGTAATGGATTTCGAGGCAGTCATGCGGCGCGCCGGCCGCCTCGATCGTCTTCAACCCGACAAAGCGGCCGATCCCGTGATCGGCATGGACGACGATGTCGCCCGACGCCAGGGCCGAGGCTTCGGCGATGATGTCGGCTCCGCCCTTCTTGCGGCGGGTGCGGCGGATCATCCGGTCGCCGAGGATGTCCTGTTCGGCAACAACGGCGAAATCGTCGGTCTCGAACCCGGTTTCCAGCGGGATGATTGCGAGCGCCGCCGTATTTGCCGATAGCCTGTCGAGTTCCGACAGGCTGGAGATGCGCTTCGTGTTTCCCAGCCCGTGCTCGGCGAGGATTTGAGAAAGACGGTCCAGCGACCCTTCGGTCCAGCCCGCGACGATCACCTTACGGCCTGACCTCAGGTCGGCGATATGATTGACCGCGTGGTCGAAGACGTTCGCGGCGGGATCCGCCCGCTCTTCGGCGAAACTCCTGCCAGCCCTGGCGCCGGCGCCAATCACGGGACGCCCGTCGGACCGCGGCTGGTCAAACGGCGTCAGGTCGACGGCCGTGATCCCGGCACGCGCGCACAGCCCCGCCAGCTCTTCCGGTGACAGATAAAGACTTTCGGGCTTGACCGGCTTGTATGGGGCCGCCTCCCCGAAAGCCTTGCCTTCTCCGTGGCTTGCGCGGGCCTGGTAATGATCCAGTATCTGCGCGTGGCGTTCGGCGATTGCCTCGTGCGCCAGGTGATCGAAGACCAGAACCGGCTCGTCCAGGTAATCGATCGCCGTCTCCAGCCGTTCGTGAAACAGGGGGAGCCAGTGCTCCATGCCGGCGAAGCGACGTCCTTCGCTGATCGCGGCGTAGAGAGCATCGTCGCGCGAGGGCGCGCCGAAGGCCTCGATATAGTTCCGCCGGAACCGCGAGATCGTCTCCGGGGAGAGCTGCACTTCGCTCATCGGCTGGAGCGAGAAGCTCTTGCGCTGCCCGGTGGTACGCTGTGTGGCGGGTTCGAATGCGCGGATCGATTCCAGCGTGTCGCCAAAGAAATCCAGACGCAGCGGCTCCGCGGTTCCCGGCGCGTACAGGTCGAGGATGCCGCCCCTCACCGCATACTCGCCGACTTCGCGCACGGTGGCGGTGCGCTCGAAGCCTGCATTTTCAAGCCGCTCGACAAGTGCCTTCATGTCGACCTGATTGCCCGGCTTCGCCGAGATCACCTGCTTCGCGAGCACATCCGCGGGCGGCACACGCTGAAGGATCGCGTTGGCCGTGGTGAGGATCACCGCCGGATGCGGATCGCTCCTGAGAGCCGCCATGCCCGTCAGCGCATCAAGGCGACGCGCGGCCGCATCGGCGCCAGGCGACACACGGTCGTAAGGCAAGCAATCCCAGCCGGGCAGGTCGAGCACGGGCAGGCCGGGATCGGCGAAAGCAAGGCTATCGCGGATGGATGGCAGGCGCTGCCCGTCGCGCAGAACGAAGACAAGCGGGCGGCCGTTCGCGCCGCGCGCAAGACGCGCCAGCGCGAACGCCTCGTACCCGTCGGCGACGCCGTCGATGGTTGTGGCCTGCCCGCTCTTGGCCTTGGGCAGTTTGATCGGGTCCAGAAGCGCCATGGTCAAGGGGTCGAACTATCCCGGAATTCGATTATGGAACGGAGTATGCTGGGAGCGTCGGCGGCAGGCTTCCGCCCCGTGACCCAGGCGAGAAGCACGGCGTCCGATATGTCGAGAAGTTGCTCATATTGGTCGAGCTGGACTTCGTTCAAGCCGTCGATGCACGCATCCGCGAACGAACCCAAAATGAGATCCATCTCCCGCATGCCGCGATGCCAGGAGCGAAACAGGAGTTTTCGCCGGCGGGGGTCTAATCCCTCGCTCGAACGGGTGATGCCGGACACTGTGCATTCCTCGTGGATGGTCGGAGCCGAAAGCAGCGCATATAGCCCGCCCTCGTCGTCGTGTCAGCCTTGCGTAAGGCGTCGGCGCGCATAAGACTGGCCTCGATGCGCCCGCCACTGCTCGACCCACTCTTCGCGCCCGCCACGACCATTGCCGGCCTCGGACCGAAGACCGAACCGCTGGTCGAGCGTGTATTGCCCTTCGACCTCAACGGCAGGGAAGCACGCGTTGGCGATCTCTTGTTCGTGCTGCCGCATTCGGTCATCGATCGGCGCAACCGACCAGGCATAGCAGGCTCGGCAGAGGGCGCGATCGTGACGCTTGATCTCAGGGTCGACCGGCACCAGCCGCCGCCCCGCGGCAACAGGTCCGCACCCTATCGCGTGTTCGGCCATGATGACACGGGAGAAATCGCGCTCACCTTTTTCCGTGGACGGCCGGACTGGCTGAACAAGGTGCTGCCGGTAGGCGAGCAGGTGACTGTCTCGGGCCGCATGGAATGGTTCAATGGCCGGCCGAGCATGGTCCATCCCGACCATATCGCGCCTGCCGGCGACACGCAGTCGCTGCCGCTCGTGGAACCGGTCTACCCGCTCACGGCCGGTCTATCGCCCAGGCTCCTGCGACGGGTGATCGTCGAAGCGCTCGAGCGTCTGCCGGCGCTGCCGGAGTGGCTCGACCCCGACATCATGCGTCGACAGAGCTTTCCCGATCTTTCGCTCGCCTTCAGGCGCATTCACCTGCCGGAAGAGCCGATCGACGTGTCGCCCGACAACGCGGCCTGGCGCCGGCTTGCCTATGACGAGCTCCTTGCCGGGCAGATCGCGCTCGCCCTGGTGCGTGCGCGCATGAAGACGCCGCGTGGACGGAAGCTGACAGGTGACGGCAGGATTCGCAATGCCGTCCGCGAAGCCCTTTCCTATTCTCTGACGCAGTCGCAGGAGACCGCGCTTTCGGAGATCGCGGCCGACCTGGACAAGCCCGGCCGGATGCTGCGTCTCCTGCAGGGTGATGTCGGGTCGGGCAAGACTGTGGTCGCGCTGATGGCGATGGCGCAGGCCGCGGAGGCCGGCGCGCAGTCGGTTCTGCTTGCGCCGACCGAGATACTCGCGCGCCAGCATCACGCCACCATCGCACCGATCGCCGCGCGAGCCGGTCTGACCATCGCCGTGCTGACGGGGCGCGAAAAGGGACGCGAAAGGGCACGGGTCCTTGAAGGTCTCTCGAACGGCACGATCTCGATCGTGGTGGGCACCCATGCGCTGTTTCAGGAAGCGGTCGAATATCGGGACCTTGGGCTGGTCGTGGTCGACGAGCAGCACCGCTTTGGCGTCCACCAGCGCCTGGCCCTGACCGCGAAGGGCGATGCGCCGGACATGCTGGTGATGACCGCAACGCCCATCCCGCGCACTCTGGTGCTGACTGCCTTCGGCGACATGGACGTCTCGCGGCTGACCGAAAAGCCCGCCGGACGCAAGCCGATCCGCACCGTCATTATGCCGACTGACCGGCTCGACGATCTGGTCGCGCGGCTGCGCGGCGCGCTCTTGGATGGCCAGAAGGTCTATTGGATCTGTCCGCTGGTGGAAGAATCGGAAGAAGTCCGTCTCATGTCGGCCGAAGACCGGTATCAGGAACTCGCCAGGGAGTTTCCCGGCGCCGTCGGCCTCGTTCACGGACGGATGAAGGGAGCGGCCAAGGACGAGGCCATGCAGGCCTTCAAGGACGGCGAGACACGCATTCTGGTTGCCACGACGGTCATCGAAGTGGGCGTCGATGTGCCGGACGCCACCATCATCGTCATCGAGCACGCCGAACGCTTCGGTCTCGCGCAGCTTCACCAGCTACGTGGTCGCGTCGGCCGCGGCGACCGGGCTTCCTCCTGTATCCTGCTCTATAAGGGCCCGCTCGGGGAAGCCGCCAGAGAACGCCTGGCGGTCCTGCGCGAAAGCGAGGATGGATTCGAGATCGCCGAGAAGGATCTGAAACTGCGTGGTGAAGGCGAGTTGCTGGGAACACGCCAGTCCGGCGCCCCGGGCTTCGTCGTGGCCAGGCTGGAGCATCACGGCGACCTGCTCGAGACCGCGCGCGACGATGCGCGCCTCCTGCTCGCCCGCGACGCGGAGCTCCGCTCCGAACGCGGCGATGCCATACGGCTGCTGCTCTATCTCTACGGGCGGGACGACGCGGTGAGACTGCTGAGGGCCGGCTGAACCCCGCAAGCCCAAGCGCGAGGCTAGTTGGGCGAAGCGCTTATTCGCCTTTGGTAAGAATGCTTTCCGCCAGCGCGATCGCGTTGCGACGATCAGCTTCCGGCGCGACGGCGAAGGCCTCCTCCTGCATACCGCGTATCCAGTCGCGCTCAGCGGAAGGGGCGCGTTCAAGCGCGGCAGTCATCATGGCGAGGCCGCGCACGACGCGCCCGCTCTGGAATAGGAGGTTGCCAAGCGTCGCCTGCGCGCCGGCATGGCCCTTTTCGGCCGCCAGTTGTAGCCAGCGGCCGGCCTGCCGGACACTGGCGCCCACGCCTTCGCCCTTGAGGTACATACGCCCTATCTCGTACTGCGCCTGCGGATTACGATAGTTGGCGGCGGCGCGCATATAATATTCCTGCGCGGCGGCGGCATTGGCCTTCACGGGACTGTTGGGAATACCTGTCCTCAGATAATTGCCGAGGGCGACCAGGGAATCCGAAACATAGCTTTCCTCGGGCGAACCTGGCTCGATTTCCTGCGCCACGATCCCGGAGAAAAACTTGAACGCTTCGTAGTCATCGCGGGTGACGCCGTCGCCTTCGGCATACATGCGTGCCAGCTTCCAGCGAGCGCCGAGTTGGCCGTTTTCGGCTGCGTAGCGATAGGCTTCGATGGCTTCGCGCTTGTGGCCGTTGCGGTACTGGTCGAAGCCGAAGCGGAAGACGGCCCAGGGGCTCGATTTCGGCTGAACCGTGGCCTCGTCAAGAGCCTGAGCGTGGCCGGTGCCGCCCATGAGGCAGACGGCCGCAACAGCGGAAAGCACACCGGTTCTCAGACACTCGCCAATATACATCGCAGTCACGTTCCGCCTTCCTGCCGCCTGCCACGGTCAACCGGATAGTCCGGTCTTGCATCGACTTGCGAACCAGCGGATCGCTTTCCCTTCATTCAGTTCGGCCCGTGCGGACCGACCCCTTGACCCATTTCGGGTGCGCCCGGTTTATGGCGGGAAATGGGCGCATTCCATCGCCGTCATCATCGGCGAGAAGCTTGGCGGATGTGTGTTGCTGAATCGTCACAATGTTGCCGATCGGCAGCATATTCTCTCGCACCATAGAGAGGAGCACCTGTGACGGAACGGTTGTCGGCGCGGCTGCAGGCAATTGTGGACGCCCTTCCCCTTGAGCGGGGAATGCGCGTTCTGGAGATTGGCTGTGGGCCGGGCGCTGCCGCGCGTGCGGTGGCGCGGCGGGTTGGGGACGGTTTCGTCCTGGCCATCGACCGGTCGGCGCGGGCGGTGGCGCTTGCTCGAACGGCTTGCCGCTTTGAAATCGAGGCGGGTGCCGTCGACGTCCGTCAGATTGCGGCCGAGGATTTCCGCCTTCAGGAAGGGGACGCGCCTTTCGATCTCGCATTCGCGGTTCGTGTCGGAGCGCTTGATGGCAGACATCCGGCCGCGGGACGAGCCGCCAGACAGCGGATCGCCGCGGCACTGGCACCCCACGGGCGCCTCTTCATCGACGGCGGCGATCCTTTGCGCGAGATCGATCTTTCGAAAGATGATGCTCTTCGGATCAGAGCGTGATGCGATACTGGGCGAAGCCTTCGTTCCCCTCGCCCGCTTCCTCGATCGCCACGCCCTTCACGTCCGCCAGGAATTCCTTGGCCTTCGGCCCGGTTTCGAACAACACGGTCGCGCCCTCGACAGGTGCGAACGACCAGTTCGCGTCGGCCGAGGGATTGATAGTGCCCTGTTCGACGATGTAGCGCACGATGACATCGCGGTTGGTGTCGGGGGCCTCGAATATGACCTTCGATGCGTCGATGTCGGGGAATGAACCACCGCCGGACGCACGATAGTTGTTGGTGGCGACCACGAATTTCTGTTCGGGATCGATCGGCGCGCCCTCGAACTCCAGATCCACGATCCGGCTCGAGTCGGGATTCACGACCTCCCCGTCCGGGTCATATTTCGGCGGCTGGGCGAGATCGATCTTGTAGGTGACGCCGTCGATCACGTCGTAATTATAGGACGGGAAATCGGGATTGATGAGCGGCTGGTCGGCCTTGCCGGGCTCGATCTGGTTGAAGATGCCGGCCGACATCTCCAGCCATTCCTTGACCTGTGCCCCTGTGATGGCGACGGCCTGGACGGTGTTGGGATAGAGATAGAGGTCGGCGACGTTCCTGATCGCGATATCGCCCGCGGGAACGTCGGTGTAATAATCCGGTCCGCCGCGTCCACCGGCCTTGAAGGGCGCCGCGGCCGAAAGAACCGGCAGATCCTTGTGCTCCGTGTCCTTCAGCATGTCCGAGATGTACCAGGTTTGCGCCTGGCTCACGATCTGCACGGACGGGTCGTCGGCCACCAGCGCGAAATAAGAGTAGAGCGGCGCGGAGGTTTTGCCGACCGCTCGACGCACATAGGCCAGGGTCGCCTCGTGTTCCTCGCTGACGGCCTCCTCCACTTCGGCCTGGCTCTCAACGATCGCCTCGACCTTGCGTTCGACGCGTTTGAATATCGGGCGGGCCTCGGACGTTGACGAGACGACCCGCCACTGATTTCCGTCGCGCTCCAGCATGAGGTCGATGAGACCGAGATGGGAGCCCCAGAAACCACCCATGACGCCCGGCTTGCCGCCGATCGTTCCGGCTGCGTTGTCGACCCCTTCGACCCCCTCGAACTTCTCACCGGGAAAATCGAGATGGCTGTGGCCGGTCACGATCGCGTCGATACCGGGCACCTGCGCGACCAACAGAGACGCATTCTCGAGGTTCTCCGCATATCCCGCGGGTCCGATCCCCGAATGCGACAGCGCGATCACGAGGTCAGCGCCGGCTTCCCTGATCTGCGGAACCCACGCTTCGGCCGCCTTGACGATATCGCGCGTCATGGCCTTCCCGTGCAGGTGGCGCGCGTCCCAGGTCATGATCTGTGGTGGCACGAAGCCGATCAGCCCGATCTTGATCGGGTGCTCATTGCCGGCCCCGTCGGTAATCGTCTTGTCCAGGATGATATAAGGCTGAAGGAAGAGTTCGTCCTGGCGCGGATCGGCCGCGAGCCGGCCTTTCGTGACATTGGCGCACACGAACGGGAAGTTCGCCCCGTCCAGCACCTTGAACATGAAGTCGAGCCCGTAGTTGAACTCGTGATTGCCGAGCGTCGAGCAGTCGTAGCCGAGTTCGTTCATAGCCTTGATCACGGGATGGACGTCGCCGTCCTTCATGCCGCGCTCATAGGCCATGTAATCGCCCATCGGGTTGCCCTGCAGGAAATCGCCATTGTCGATCAGAATCGAGTTGGTCGATTCGGCGCGGATCGCCTCCATGATGGATGCCGTGCGCGCCAGCCCCATCGTGTCGTTCGGCCGGTCGCCATAATAATCATAGGGGAAGACGTGGACGTGGATGTCCGTCGTTTCCATGATCCTCAGATGCGCCTGGTTGGCTTGGGCGCGCGCCGAAAACGGATGCAGCACGACCAGCGAAGCGGCCGCGGCCGAGCCTGCCAACAGCGAGCGACGGGTGATGGGATGAAGCAGGGCCGACATTTCATGCGCCTCCGTTGACTGGGCGGTTGTGATCGCGCGGACAGGACAAAATGGTCGCGCCGATCCGGCGTATTGTCCAGCATAATCGGGTGACGGGTATATGACCCTGCGGCTATCACGCGTCGGCGACGGCTCCGACGTTCGGCCGGTCGATGACTTCCCGCAAGGCGAAGGATGAATTGATCTTCACGACATGGGGCATGGCCGAGAGCCAGTCGCGGTGGATGCGCTCGTAATCTTCCAGATCCCTGGCGGCGATGCGCAGGATGTAGTCGTATTCCCCGGACATCAGGTGGCAGGACACCACGTTCGGACAGCGCTTCACGGCCGCCTCGAACTCGGACAACGACTTCTCGAACTGGCCCGTCAGCGATATATGCACGATTGCCGTCATGCGATGGCCGAGCGCGGCGTTCGACAGGCGCGCGTGATATCCCTTGATGACGCCGTCCTTCTCAAGGATGTCGAGGCGCCGGGAGCATGCCGATTGCGACAGCCCGACCTTCTCGGCCAGAGCGGCATTGGTCATCCGCCCGTCCTTCTGCAGCGCCTCCAGAATCGCAACATCGATCCTGTCGAGCGCAGCCATTCGTTATTCCTTCGAAAATCTGCGGATTTCCCGCAATGAATAGCCCCATTATGCCGCTGCGGCAACTAACTTCGCAAACCCGTTCGGCTCCTTCCGTGTTCTAATGTGGTCATAGTCAAAACGACAATCGGATCACGAGGAGGAGCGGCATGCGCGTGGGCTGCCCGAAGGAAATCAAGAATCATGAATATCGTGTCGGTCTCACCCCCGGTGCGGTGCGTGAATACGTAGCCCATGGACACGACGTGCTGGTGGAAACCGGCGCGGGCGCCGGCATCGGTGCGGACGACAATGCCTATCGCGCCGCCGGCGCGCAGATAGCGAAATCGGCGGCTGACGTTTTTGCCAGGGCCGATATGGTGGTCAAGGTCAAGGAACCGCAGCCGTCGGAATGGACGCAACTGCGCGAAGGCCAGATCCTCTACACCTATCTCCATCTCGCGCCCGATCCGGATCAGACAAAAGGCCTCCTGGAGTCCGGCGTCACGGCGATCGCCTACGAGACGGTGACCGATGATCGCGGCGGCCTGCCGCTGCTGGCGCCGATGTCGGAGGTCGCTGGACGTCTGGCCATCCAGGCCGGCGCGACCGCGCTGCAGAAAGCCAATGGCGGTCGCGGCGTCCTGCTGGGCGGCGTGCCTGGCGTGCTGCCCGGCAAGGTCGCGGTCATCGGCGGCGGCGTGGTCGGGCTCAACGCGGCCAAGATGGCGGTCGGCCTGGGTGCCGACGTCACCATCATCGACCGGTCGATCCCGCGGCTGCGCCAGCTCGACGACATCTTCAACGGGCGGGTCCATACCCGTTACTCCACGATCGAGGCGCTGGAGGAAGAGTGCTTCGCGGCCGATGTCGTCGTCGGTGCGGTGCTTATTCCGGGCGCGGCGGCTCCCAAGCTGGTCACCCGCGAAATGCTGTCGGGCATGAAGAAGGGCGCGGTGATCGTGGACGTCGCCATCGACCAGGGCGGCTGCTTCGAGACCAGTCGCGCCACCACGCATGCCGAACCCACCTACGAGGTCGACGGCGTCATCCACTACTGCGTCGCCAACATGCCCGGCGCCGTGCCGGTCACATCGGCGCATGCGCTGAACAACGCCACGCTCCACTATGGTCTCCAGCTCGCCGACAAGGGACTGAAGGCGATGGTCGACGACCATCATCTGCGCAACGGCCTGAACGTACACAAGGGTCGTATCACGAACGCCGCTGTGGCCGAGGCGCTGGGCTACGACATGGCCGAGCCGAAGGTCGTCCTGGCGGCCTGATCCCATACCGGGGCTCATCCCGGATCCTCCCCCCTCGCCCGCCGGACCGATCCGGCGGGCTTCTTTTTTGCCCTCCGGTAGCGATCTCCAGCTATCGGGCGAGCACGGCTGCTCTCTCCTCGGGGCTGAGCGGATAGATCAGTTCTTCCGCGGCACCCACCGGCGAGAAGCCGGCCCGTTGATACAGTTGCAAGGCCGCCGGATGGTCGAGCGTACAGGTCTGGACCGTGACAACCTGCGGATCATGCATCCATGCCGCGTCGACCGCCGACGACAGGAACCACCGGCCCAGCCCCTGCCCGATCGCCTGCTCCATGAGCCCGAAATAGCTGAGTTCGACCCTTTCGGATCCCACCCGGTGGAGTTCGAAGAAGCCGGCCGGCGCGCCGTCCAGGTTCAGCACGGTTATCTCGCAGGCCGGATCGCGCAGGATTGTTTCAAGTTCCTCGTCGCTCAGCCGCAAACGATTCACCCAGTGCCACCGCCTGCCGACGCGATCCATCAGATAGCGGTAGAAGCTCAATGGGATCGCGCGCGTCTTCAACAAGGCGACGGATCTGTTGACAGGCGGATGGACGCGGTTGCGAGGTCGACTACGCATTTCGAGGAAGACCACCGTCACCGCGATCGGCTCCGGCGGTGTTTCCTCGCTTGCGCACATCGTTCAGGACCGGCCCGGCTTGCCGGTCTCGACCGGCGTGTCATCGCGGCTGGCCCATTCGGTCCAGGAGCCGTCATAGAGACGCGCGCCGTCCTGGCCCAATGTTGCAAGGGCAAGCACGATCGCCGCCGCGGAAACGCCCGATCCGCATGTGGCGACCACGGGGTGTCGCGGGTCTATGCCGGCATCGGCGACAAGCTGCCGCAATTCATCCGCATCCAGTAGCCGGCCCTCGCGCGAAAGGCTGCTCACCGGCAAGTTCGCCGCGCCGGGCATGTGGCCGGACCGCAGTCCCGCCCGCGGCTCCGCTTCGCTGCCTTCGAACCGGCCGGATGGTCGGGCATCAGCGATCTGCATGCCGCCAGCGGCAACAATTCCACGCATCTCCTCCAGCGCCACCACACGGCGGGCGTCGAAATCGGGTATGAAGACGGCAGGCGCGATCTTCGTGGGATTTGCAGTCAGGGGGCGTCCCTCCCGCTTCCATCCGTCCAGACCGCCCTCCAGAATGCGCACCTTCTTCGCCCCCATCGTGCGGAACAGCCACCATGTCCGCGCCGAGGAGAAAAGGCCCGGTCCGTCATAAACCACGATGTCGTCGGTTTCCGAGATACCCATGGCGCCGACCTGGCGTGCGAATTCGTCGGGCGACGGGATTGTATGGGGAAGGTCGGAATCGGGGTCGACCACGCCGTCGTGATCGAAAAAGACGGCGCCGGGTATATGTCCGGCCTCGTATTCAGCCTTTGCGTCTCGCTGTTGCGCCGGCAGATACCAAGCACCGTCGACCACGGTAAGGCCGGGCTTTTCCAGATTGGCTTCTAGCCAGTCGGCGGTGACGAAAAAATCCTCCCGGGCCAATCGCAGTCCTCCTATCTTCCCGGCAAGGGTCCGAAGCGGATGCGGAACCGCCGGTTTTCGCGTCCCTTCTTCTCGATCTTGCCGATATGTATCGCACCGACCTCGCCTGTCGAGCGGACATGCGTGCCGCCGCAGGGCTGGCTGTCCACCGAGCCGCCCTCGCCGATGCAAACAAGCCTGATGCGACCCGTACCGGCGGGCGGTCGCACATTCTTGGATTTCACCAGGTCTGGATTGGCGCCGAGTTCGGCTTCCGTGATCCAGCGGGTGAAAACGGGATGATCGGCCGCCACGAGCTCCATGAGCCGCGCCGTCGCTTCCTCTTTGGTCAGGGCGGCATCGGGAATGTCGAAGTCGATGCGGCTTTCCTCCTCTCCGACGGAAGCGCCGGTGATCGGGTAGGCGCAGACAACAGTAAGAAGGTGACAGGCGGTGTGCATGCGCATGAGCCTGAGGCGGCGTTCCCAGTCGAGCTCGAGCTTCACGGTCTCGCCGGCGACTGGACAGCTTTCGCCAGCGGCGGAAACATGCAGGATGTCGTCCTTGCCCTCGCCGGTAACCGTGCCGGCGATCGCGATCCTGGAACCGTCCGCCCTGACCAGCCATCCGGTATCGCCTGGCTGTCCGCCCGATGTCGCGTAGAAGATCGTCCGGTCGAGCCGGATCGTCCCGTCCTTTCCGATATCGACCACGCTGGCGGTGGCCTCCGCGAGATAGGGTTCCTCGCGGAAGACCGTTTCCGTTGCCATCAGGCGGCGTCCTCGAATGGTACCTTGATAGCGGTCGTGGCCTCCATCCATTCCGGGATCGGCAGGTTTTTCGACCGCAGGAAGTCCGGATTGAACATCTTGGACTGGTAGCGCGTGCCGTAGTCGCAAAGGATCGTCACGATGGTATGGCCCGGTCCCATTTCACTGGCCAGATGCTTCGCACCGGCTATGTTGATGCCAGTCGATCCGCCCATGCAAAGCCCTTCCTCCTGGACCAGGTCGTAGATAATGGGCAGCGCCTCCTCGTCCGGAATCTGGTATGAGAAATCCGGCGAGAAGCCTTCGAGATTGGCCGTGATGCGGCCCTGGCCGATGCCTTCGGTGATCGACGATCCCTCGGCTTTCAGGACACCTTCGGTGTAGAAAGAGTAAAGGGCCGCGCCCAGCGGATCGGCCAGCGCAATCTTGACCGCCGGATTCCTCGCCTTCAGTCCTTCCGCGACGCCCGCCAGAGTGCCGCCGGTGCCGACGGCCGAGACGAAGCCATCGACCTTGCCGTTCGTCTGGTCCCAAATCTCGGCGGCCGTCGTCTCGACATGCCCGCGCCGATTGGCGACATTGTCGAACTGGTTTGCCCAGATCGCGCCGTTGGGATCGGATTTCGCCAGCTGCTCGGCCAGCCGGCCCGAGACCTTTACGTAGTTGTTGGGGTTTTTGTAAGGGACCGCCGGAACCTCGATTAGCTCGGCGCCGAGCACACGAAGCGCATCCTTCTTTTCTTGGCTCTGCGTTTCGGGAATAACGATCACCGTGCGATAGCCCAGCGCCTTGGCGACAACGGAGAGCCCGATTCCGGTGTTGCCGGCGGTACCCTCGACGATCACGCCGCCCGGCCCGAGCAGGCCCCGCTTCTCGGCGTCGCGTATGATGAAGAGCCCCGCGCGATCCTTGACCGACTGCCCCGGATTCATGAACTCTGCCTTGCCGAGAATTTCGCATCCGGTTTCCTCGGAGGCCCGTCGCAGCCTGATCAGCGGTGTGTTGCCGATCGCGTCGATGATGTTACGATACATGGATCAAATTCCCGGATTGTCGCCTGTGGAGCGGACCGCGACGGTAGAAAGTGCTGACACGCGTTTCAAGAACGGAATTTTTCCCGGCCAGGGCAATCATGGTCCGCAAGCGCTGCGCGGCGACACCTCATAGGAAAAATGCGGCAACCGTCCGCAATCGGGCGCAGACGAATACGTGGCGCGTGATCGCCGCGCGACAGTGTTGTGTGCGCCAAGCGGCCGGGAGTGTCTGATGGCTCTTTATCGCGCCGATCCGAAAGACGGCCTTGCCTGGGTAACGGGGGCGAGCAGCGGGATCGGGCGGCAGCTCGCACTCGACCTGGCACGCCAGGGCTATACTGTCGCCGCGACGGCGCGTAGCCAGGACAAGCTGGCGAGCCTGTCGGCGGAGGCGGCCGCGGAGGGCAAGGGCAAGATCTTCCCGTTCCCTGCCGATGTAACCGAGATGGAGGCCATGGCGGCTACGGTCGATGCCATTGAGCGCGAGCATGGGCCGATCGTTCTCGGCATCCTCAACGCCGGCGGTTCCTTTCCCTCCAGAGGCGATGCGCTGGTTGCCGGAAACTTCGTCGCCACGTTCGAGGTCAACGTATTCGGCATCGTCCACGGTCTCGTGCCGCTCGTGGAGCGGATGCGCTCGCGCGGACGCGGCCACGTGGCCTTTGTCGGTTCGATCTCCGGCTATGTCGGCTTGCCCTTGGCCGCCGCCTACGGTGCGTCGAAGTCAGCGGTCAACACCATGGCCGAGGCGTTGAAATTTGATCTCGACCCGATGAACATCAGGCTGCAGGTCATCAATCCGGGCTTCGTCAAGACACCCCTTACCGAAAGAAACACCTTTCCCATGCCTGCCCTGATGACGGTCGAGGATGCGTCCAAGCGGATCGTCACCGGCTTGAGGACAGGTGGGTTCGAAGTCACTTTTCCGCGTCGGCTGAGCTATGTCCTGAAGCTCATGAAGCTGGTGCCGCATTGGGGATATTTTCCGCTCATGAAGCGCGTCACGGGCAGGAACAGGCGCGACACCAAGTCCCCGCAAGCGGGTTCCTGACCAATGCTCGCCCCGCTTCTTCGCCGGGCCTGGGTGCCGCGACCGGTCCCGCGCTACTTCAGAAGCCGGAGTTCCGAGACGTGAGAATGCTGATTGGCTTCGCGATTGTCCTGGCCGCGATCGCGGTAGCCTATCTCGCCGGCCCCCGCGTCCCGGTCGATACGACGCCTGTCTTCGATCCGGCGTCAATCGGCGATGACCCCGATGACTATCTGGCGCGGAGGGAGATGGACGTCCCCGACATACGGGCCGATCACGGCAAGGAGATCGTCTGGGCCGACGGCGCGACCAGATCACGAACCGAATACGCCATCGTCTATATCCACGGTTTCTCGGCCTCCAAGCATGAATTGCGACCGGTGCCCGACCGCGTGGCGCAGGCTGTCGGCGCCAATCTGTATTTCACGCGGCTGACTGGTCACGGTCAAAACGGCGCGGCCATGGCTGATGCGAGCGTGAATGACTGGATCAACGATTTCGCCGAAGCAATGGCAATCGGGCGGCTGATCGGACGCAGGGTCATCGTCATGGCGACCTCGACCGGCGGTAGCCTTGCCACATGGGCAGCGACACGACCGGAGCTTGCGCAAGGGCTGGCCGGATTGGTGCTCGTTTCGCCCAATTACGAGCTTCAGGCGGCCGGGTCGACCCTGCTGACCGGCCCCTGGGGGCGCCAGATCGCGGAACTGGCGACCGGCCGCGAGCGCGGCTTCGAACCTTTCAATGCGCTCCATGCCCGGTACTGGACCACGCGCTATCCGACGGCCGCCCTTCTGCCGATGGCCGCGATGACGAAACTGGCGCGCGAAGCGCCGGTCGAAGAGATCGAAATCCCGGCGCTGTTCATCTTCTCGGACCGGGATGGCATTGTATCCCCGGCCCGGACGCGGGCCATAGCGGCGCGATGGGCCGGTCCAGCTACCGTCGTCAGCATCGACACCTCCGGCGACCCGTTCAACCATGTCATCGTCGGTGATGCGGTTTCACCGCAGACCAATGAGGAAGTCGTCGACGCGATCGTGGCGTGGATCGGCGAGCTTCGGCAATGACCTACGGCTTGGCATCGCGCGAGGCCAGATAGGCCAGCAACGCGACACCGAGAGTGGCCGCGTAGAACCAGAACAGCGCGACATAGGCCGCCGCCGGTTCGGCAGGAACGGCATTCGCGGTGACGACGGCGCCGGTCGCAAACTGCATGACGCCCACGCCGCCGATCGAAAAGAAGTTCATCAGGGTCACCCCTCGCCCCGTCAGGTGCGCCGGTACGAAGGCGCGGGCATGGGCCATCAGCAAGCCGTAGCTTGCGCCGGCCACCCCTACGGCTACCAGCAGGATGGTCGTCATCAGCAGGGATGCGACCGGATGAAGCGCCAACCAGGCGAGCGCCAGGATGCTGATGGAATTGCCGGTGACCGCCACCCATTTGCGCGTGCGGAAGAACTGGTCCAGCGGCCCGTAAAGGAAGTTTCCGGCCACCATGCCAAAGGCCATGAACAGCGTCACCTGCCCGATCAGCAGTCCGTCCGCCACATAGACGTCGGACAGATACGGCCCGGCCCACAACCCTCTGATACCCGCTGCGGGCGCGTAGTTCAGTGCCGTGAGCGGAATGATCGGCCACAAAATGCGTAGCTTGAAGAGTTCCAGATAACCTCTGAGCCCGCTTCGGGAATCCTCGTCTCCATTGCCTGGCGGATCACGCACGAACATCAGTGCCGACAGGGAAACCACCACCGTTATGACCCCAAGGCCGGCCATGACCTGCCGCCAGCCGAAGGCTTCCGCCGCCGCGGCCATCGGCGAGGCGCCGACGACGTTGCCGAGCGAACCGAAGCCGACCAGGAAGGAAATCAGCACCGCCAGCCGCGCCGGCGAATAGGTCTTGGCGAAGATGTAGACCGACGCCATCAGGACCGGTGAACAGCCAATCCCGATCAGCGTCATGGCAAGCGTGATCATCCATGGCGCGGCGGCCGTCGCGAAGATGAAGGCGCCGCCTCCCCCGCCGGCGAACAATATCCAGGCCGCCGTTCGCCGGGGACCATAGCGGTCAAGCGACACACCGACGACGAACTGCATCAGCGCGAACGCGGCGAACCACGCTCCCGATGCCAGGGACAGATCGGCCTTGGTCGCACCCAGTTCGGTGGTCAGCGCCGGTGTCAGCACCGCCAGGAAGGATCGATAGAATTGCGAAAGCAGATAGGCGGCCGCGAGCGCGGCGAGTCCCGCCACGTCTCAGCGTCCGTTGCGCATTGAACGAGCAATCATGCGCGCCGCTTAGGCCATGAGCCGAGCGCGGGCAAGTGGACCAGCCGCCCGTGGGCGGCTGGAACCGTTGGGTCAGGCGGCGCGGCGCTGGCCCTGCTTCTGTCCGCCGAACCGGCGCCGCCGATTGCGGAACGGCTTCTTGGCCGGGTTTTCGCCGCCCTTGCCCGCATCGGCCATTCGCGGTGTTCCGCCGGCGCCGTTGCGACCGCGCTGTCGGTTGCCGCCCTTTGGCCTGGCGTTTTCGTTCGCCGCCTCGTCACGTGGTTTCGGGGCCGGTGCCTGGTAGGGGATATCCTCATCGCGATGGTCCGCCTCGACCGGCAGCCGCATACGAATGATCTTTTCCACCGTGCGCAGCTTCGCCTGCTCGGCCGGATCGCACAGCGTTATGGCCACACCGTCCGCGCCATTGCGGCCTGTCCGCCCGATGCGGTGCACGTAGCTCTCCGCTTCGTCCGGCAGTTCGTAATTCACGACGTGGCTGATTCCCGGAACGTCAATGCCACGGGCGGCGATGTCGGTCGCGACCAGGATTCGCACCGAGCCTTCGCGAAAGCCATTCAGCGCCTTCTGCCGCGCATTCTGCGACTTGTTGCCGTGTATGACGGCCGCCGGAAAGCCGTCGGCGGCTAGATTGCGTGTGATCTTGTCGGCGCCGTGCTTGGTGCGCGAAAAGACGATCACCGAGGACATCGCCGGATCCTTCAGCAGGCGCGCCAGAATCAGGCGCTTCTGCTTGGCGTGAACGAGGCGCACGCTTTGGCGTATTTCGGCCGCCGTGGTGCCCTGCGGGGCGACCGCGACCCGCTCCGGTTGGTTCATGAAGCTCGCGGCGAGATCCTCGATCTCCTTGGGCATGGTCGCGGAGAACAGCGATGTCTGCCGCTGGGGATGGGTCGCGCGCGCTATGCGGCGCACGTCGTTGATGAAGCCCATGTCGAGCATGCGGTCCGCCTCGTCCAGAACGAGCCATCGCGTGTCGCCCAGCCGGACTTCACCCTCGCGAACGAGATCGGTCAGCCGCCCGGGCGTCGCGATCAGCACATCGACGCCGGGCGCGATGCGCTTCACCTGCTGGTTGCGGGATACGCCGCCCAGCACGAGCGCGGTCGAGACGTGGAGCCCCTTCGCGAGCAGACGGATGGTTTCCTCGATCTGCACGGCGAGTTCCCGTGTCGGAGCGAGAATGAGCGCCCTGCACGACTTCGGCGTCCGCTTCGTTCCAAGCCCCACGATCCTGGAAAGGATCGGGAGGCTGAAGGCGGCGGTCTTTCCGGAGCCGGTCTGTGCGATGGCCAGCACGTCCCGTCCCGCCATCATGGCGGGAATGGCCGCTTCCTGGATCGGTTTCGGCGAGATGAAGCCTGCCTGTTCGGTGTTCTTCAGGAGCGGTCCGGATATGCCGAGTGCCGCGAAACCGGCCTGGTCGGCTTGAATGTCTATGGTCACGTATGTCGCTTTCAGGCGGCGCATGATGCACCGCACATTTTGCCGCTGCGGGGCGCAACCCGCGCGGAGTGGATTATTGTACGACGAGCTGGAGTGGAGTTCCCGGCTGCGCTGTCGTGCGCGCCGGCTTCATGCCGTCGCGGCTCTCCGCCACTCCGCGCATGCGGGTGGTGAAGTCAGACGCAACGCGTTCCCTCTGGAAAAGCCGGATGGCCGGCCCATGCGTCTTGCCGCCATATGGGGCTATTCGCGGCAAAAGGCAAACTATTTGTTGTGCGATGCAATATACTGCGTCAGCCCTGTTCCGCCGCGCGCACCAGTTCCTCGAGCTTGAGCACCGTGTTCCAGTTGCGCGCGGTGTTGGCGACGCCGATTCCCCGGTCGAACCGTTCCGCCAGCTTTGACCGGCCAAACCCGTCCGGCGTATGCAGATAGGCGACCCGTTCGACAACGGCGATCCGCTCGCGTGGCCCACCGGCCTTCGCCAGACTTTCGACGGCATCCGCATCCGGATCACCGGCCAGAACCGCTGCATGAAGGGTTTTCGGCTCGGCTGTCGCCTCCACAAACGGATTGTTGCGGATGAGCCGGTGCCACTCGTCCCGATCGCGAAGGTGGATATCCTTGGTGAACGCGAATTCCCTCGCGCACAGATCGGCGATCACGGCGTGGATCTCCTCGCGGGGCCGCGGGCTTGCCAGGATCGCATTGCCGCTGTTGATGTAGGTCGCGACGCGATCGAAACCGAGCCGTGTCAGAGCCTCGCGCAGGGCCGCCGTCGGCAGTTGCGTTGCACCACCTACTCCCCGAAACAGAACGATGTATCCCTTTGATCCACTCATGCCGGACTCCATTGCGACCGGTGGATGTCTGCCATGACCTGCGCTATGTAGCCAAGCAGCGTCCGCCGGGCGCGAGGAGACGGGGACCATCATCGTGCAGAGCCTGGCGGTTCGCTATGCGATCCACATCTCGGCTGTCTTCGCGCTTTATCTGTCGGGGCTGATGCTGATCCCGGCGCTGGTCGACCTGTATTACGACCATGACGACTGGCAGATATTCGCGGTGTCGGCGCTTTTGCTGGGCGGGTTTTCCTCGGCCGTGGCGCTCGCCACGCAATCCCGGGATGTTGTCGCCTCGCCGCGTTTCGCGTTCCTTCTCGTCAACATGCTCTGGTTCACCTTCGCGGTCGCCGGCATGCTTCCATTGATGGCGTCGTCGTTCCAACTCGGCTTCACGGACGCCTTCTTCGAATCCGTCTCCGCCGCGACGGCAACCGGGGCAACCGTCATGTCGGGCCTTGATACGGCTCCGCCCGGCCTTCTTCTGTGGCGGTCGCTGCTGCAATGCCTGGGCGGATTGGGGGTCATCGCCGTCGGGCTTTTCATCCTGCCCTTCCTCAATATCGGCGGCGTCAGCTACTTCAAGATCGAGTCTTCCGACATCGAGGACAAGCCGTTCGCACGCTTTGCGACGTTCGCCGTCAGCCTGCTGGGCATCTATCTGTCGCTCGTTCTGATATGCGCCATAGCCTATGCGGCGGCGGGCATGACAATCTTCAACGCCGTCAACCACGCCATGACCACGGTCGCCACGGCCGGCATGTCGACCCACGACACATCCTTCGTGCGCTATACCGACACGCCGGCCGTCCTGTGGATCGCCATAGTTTTCATGATCATCGGCTCCCTGCCGTTCTCGATCATGATCCTGTTCATCCTGAGAGGCCGCGTGGAGGCGCTTCGTGATCCGCAGATCCGGGTCTTTCTCGGCTATGCCGCCTTCTTTTCCGTCGCCGTCGCGATCTATCTGCGCATCACGCAGGACGTTCCCTTCTTTGAGGCGATCACGTTGTCGACCTTCAATTTCGTGTCGATTATCACCACGACCGGATATGCGAGTTCGGACTATTCGCTGTGGGGGGCGTTCGCGGTGGCCTGCGCTTTCGTGGCGACCTTCCTGGGAGGCTGTTCCGGATCGACCACCGGCGGCATCAAGGCGTACCGCTTCCTGATCCTGTTCAGGCTGATGGCCAACGGCCTGCGCAAGCTGATCTATCCCCACGCGATCGTCACCGTCCGGTATGGCGACCGCACCGTGGACGATACGATGCAGCGCGCCGTGGTGCTCTATATCTCGTCGTTTCTGGTGATCTGGGTCGCGCTCATTATCCTCCTGGCGGCCACGGGCCTCGATCTCACGACGGCCACGAGCGGTGCGCTGACCGCGCTGACGAATGTGGGGCCCGGCCTCGGAGATACGATCGGCCCGGCGGGCAATTACGCCACCTTGCCGGATGCGGCCAAATGGTTCCTGGCCATTGCGATGCTGCTTGGCCGGCTGGAACTGCTTGCGGTGCTGGTGATATTCACGCCCGGCTTCTGGTCCCGGTAACGCGGAATGCGCGTGATTGGACGGTTGCGGCCGTTCTGATATTCGGCCACGGTCTTTGCTCCGCATTCATGCCGGTAACCGATGCGTTTTTCTCCGCCAGTTGCATGCGCCATCATGCTTATCCTGTCGATCGTCCTGGTCTCGGGATGCGCCAATCCGCGCGGCTATGCGTTGCTCGATCCCGCTGTCGCGCAGACGCCCATCTCCGATGAGGCACGGCTGCGCACGGTGTTCGTCGCCACAACACGCGCCAGGAGCTCGGAGCCGGGATACTTTTTCAGCGGACGTCGCTCACAGACCGAGGGATTCGCGCGCGTGCTGGTGTCTATTCCGCCAGTGCACGAACCCGGCAAGCTGGAGCGTCCACGGCGGGGTCCGGTCGATCCTGCCATCCATTTCGCCGCGCGAGAGGTGCGGATATTCGAGACCGGCAGCGAGTTCGCGCGGTCGGTTCGCTCGGACGTCGCAGACGGTGGCGACCGGGTGCTGGTCTTCGTCCACGGCTACAATACGCGCTTTGCGGAGGCGGTCTGTCGCGTCAGCCAGATCGCGCAGGACGCCGACTATGATGGAGCCGTGGTGCTGTTCACATGGGCGTCGGCCGGCCGGCTGGTCGATTATGTCTACGATCAGAATTCCGCCAGCGCGGCCCGCGACTCTCTCGAGGAGACGCTCAGAATGCTCGCCGGCACAGGTGCGAAGCGCATAGACCTGATCGCGCACTCGATGGGAAACTGGGTCGCGCTCGAAGCCCTCAGGCAACTCGCCATCTCGGGCGACAGGGATCTCGGCGGCAAGCTGGGTGACGTCGTGCTCGCGGCCCCGGACGTCGACCTCGATGTATTCCGCTCCCAGATGGCCCGATACGGCACTCCCGGCAAACCCTTCTTCGTCATGGTGTCCGGAGACGACCGGGCGCTCGACCTCTCACGTTTCATCGCCGGCAACCGGCCGCGCCTCGGCGGCGACTACGCCGATGCCGGGCAGATCGCCGAACTGGGTCTGATCGTCGTCGACGTGACCTCCGTCTCGGGCGGCGATTCGCTGAACCACACCAAATTCGCCGACAATCCGGTCCTGGTTCGGTTGCTTGGCGACCGGTTGCGCGACGACAGTTCGCTCGGCGCCGACGAGCGCGGGGTGGAGGATCGGCTGGATACGCTCGCGCGCGGTGTCGGCCAGACGCTCGCCTCTACGGCCGAGATCGTGATCACCACGCCCGTCGAGGTCCTCAAGGTAGCGGTCGGGCAATAGGACCTGCGGCTCTAGCCGTCCGCCTGCCGCTTTCCTCCCCCTTCGAGGGGGAGGTGGCCCGAAGGGCTGGAGGGGGTGGCGTAGCCCCATGCGATGGCCCTTCCCCCTTTCGGGGTGTGAACAGATTCCGGCGCCGCCGCCCGCAGGACCGGCATTTTCAACGAATCTTGCCTCGGATCTATCCACGTGTCCCGGGACCGGTAGGACAATGCCCACCGAACAAAGGAAGGCGGCATGGACGGTTACGCGGCAAGAGGGGATGGCAGGAGACTTCGGCGCATCGCGGCGCTGCTGGTCGCGCTCGCCGCTCTCGCCGAGCAGGCCGCCGGCCGTTGCTATCTCGTTCGCTGTTTCGTTCTGTGGCTGTTGCGGCGGGCCGAGGCTGCGGTGGCGGACTTCGTCGCCGAGGCGACGGGCATGCCGCAGCCGGCCTTCGCGGGCATCGGGACGACCGGAAACGATCCTGAGGACGCGCTGCTGCTTGCGGCGCGCTTGCACGCACTGGCCGAGGCCCTTGGCGTCCTGCTGCGCTTGGCGCTCATCCTCCCCCCGCTTCGCGGGCGAGGGCGAAGCCCGAGACGGCGGGCGGCGGCGCCGGCCGCGGCCAGTCGCTTTCCCCGCACACCCGGCGGTCTCGCGGCCGGGCCGTACGACACCTCATGAAGCACCGACCGCGCGGCGGACGGTCGTTGTGGCCGGTGGTATCAGTCTAGCGGCGATAGAAGACCGCCGCCGCGATGCCCAGAAGCGCCAACCCCGCCAGTCCCACGATCGCAGGGTTGTCGTGCGCGGCCCTGTTCATCCGACGCGCCCGCTTTCGCAGCGCAGGCAGGGAGTCGACGATCCCGTCGGCGATCTCGGCATAGAGATCGCTCACGCCGTCGAGAGAGCCGGAATACAGCGACGAACCACGCCGTCGCGCGGACCGTTTCAGGCGCGACACTTCCTTCGTCAGACGCGCGACCTGGGTCTCGAGATCGTCTTCCATACGGTCGCGGAAACCTGTGAGCGAGTTTGCCATGGTGCCTGATCTCCATTCGTGACTGAAGTTCTCGGGCAAACGGCGCCTCGGCACGAAGGTTCCGGAAAACGAGTGGGAGATGGTGCGGACGGCGGGGCTCGAACCCGCACGGATTGCTCCGAGGGATTTTAAGTCCCTTGCGTCTACCGGTTTCGCCACGTCCGCACGGGCCGTTTGTCCGACGCGGGCCGAAAGGCGTCAAGCCTGCATGTCGGCTTTGCCCGTCTCGAAGGCCTTGCGGGAAATCCTGCGAATGAAATCTGCCACCAAGCGCGTTTGTGAGTATTGCGGCATGTGCCCGACGCCTTCGACGATCTCCAGCTCGATCCCGCCGACTTTTTCCTTCATCGCCAGGCCGTGGCGTATATGGTCGAGCACCCGGTCCTCGGTGCCGAACAGCACGCCAACGGGCATGGCCAGTTCGCCATAGCGGTCCTGCAGGGCCGGCAGGTCGTTGCCGACCGCGACGATGTCGGTCGATGTCGCGAATATATGGGATGGGCGAAGCCCGAGCATTCCGCCGCCCTCTATCGCGTAGTCCGCGGGCGGCTGCTGCGGTCCGAAGACGAAGGCGAGCGTCTTCTCGGCGTTTCTGACCGAGGTTGGCACCGCGATCGTGTGTGCGACAAGACGACGAAGGAACCGGTTGGGTATATAGAGCGGCCGGAACTCCGGCGGCACTTCGTCGAAGCTGTGCGTCAGCGGCGAAATCAGCGCCAGCCCCGATACCTTGTCCGGGTAGTCGAGCGCCGTCGCGAGCGCGATCGCGCCGCCGAGCGAGTGTCCGACCAGGACCGGTCGTTCCAGGCCCATCTCATCGATGAAGCGGGCGATCAGGCGCGCCTGTTCCCGCAGGTTCCCCGTCATGCCCGCCGCGCGTGTTGACCAGCCCGATCCGGCGCGGTCGAGCGATATGACCCGGAACGAGTCGCCGAGCGGCGCCATGAGCGGACGCATATGGTGATGGTGGCCACCCAGCCCGTGGATCAGCAGGATGGGCGGTCCCTCGCCGGTTTCTACGTAATGGATCCGGTTGCCTTCGATCTCGAGCGTCTTGCCCGTGGCCGGCACGAGGCGCTCGGCTTCCCGGGCGATCGCGCCAGTGCGGCGATGCATGGCGACCAGCCATATGATGACGGCCAGCGCGCACAGGGCGATCGCCGCGAGAATGATTGTCACAAAATTCATGAGCGCATGATTGCCGGGCGCGCCTACCCGTTGCAAGCGGGACAGCGCGCCCTCCCAATCATGTGGATGTCAGCCGTGCAGCTTCGCCGCGATCTCCGCTACGCGTTTGCCCTGGAACCTGGCTCCGTCGAGTTCCTGGTCGGACGGCATGCGTGAGCCATCCGAATCGGTAGTGGTGGTCATGCCGTAGGGGGAGCCGCCTCGCACCTTGTCGTTGCCCGACTGGCCCTCATAGGCATAGGAGAGCGGCACGATGATCATCCCGTGATGCTGCAGCGAAACCTGGGCGCTTATGATCGCGAACTCGGCGCCACCGTGCTGGGTCGCGGTTGACGATATCACCGATGCGACCTTATTCACGAGCGCGCCCTTGGCCCAGAGCGGTCCTGTCTGGTCGAGGAAGTTCTTCATCTGGGCAGCCATCGCGCCGTAGCGGGTGGAAATGCCGAGGATGATCGCGTCATAGTCCACCAGTTCGAGCGGATCGGCGACCGGGGCGTCCTGGTCCAGCTTGTAATGGGCTGCCTTCGCCACATCCTCCGGGACAAGCTCGGGCGCCCGCTTGATGGTCACATCCGCGCCGGCCTCCCTTGCCCCCTCGGCGGCGGATTTGGCCATCGCCTCCATGTGACCCCAGCTCGAATAGTAAAGCACGAGCACCTTTGCCATCGATCATCTCCGTGAAGGTTTCAATTTTGATTCGGCGGATCGCCTCGGTCCCATCTAGAGTCCTGGCGTCTCACCTTCACCCATTCAAAACCGGACAGAGCGTTCACCGTTCCGCGTGCATTGCCGCGATCGCGGGTCAGGGCTATGTAGCCATCGAGCTTAAATCGGGGAGCCGGCATGACCGATATCATCACAGCCTCGATGGTCGTGATCGGCGACGAGATCCTGTCCGGCCGGACCAAGGACCGGAACATCGGTCATCTCGCGGATATGATGACGGCGGTCGGCATCGACATGAAGGAAGTCCGCATCGTCGGCGACGACGAGGAAGACATCGCCGCGGCCGTCAATGCGCTGCGCGCGCGCTGGGACTATGTCTTCACCACGGGCGGCATCGGCCCGACCCATGACGACATCACCGCTGATTCGGTTTCCAGGGCGTTCGGTGTGAAATGTGAATACGATCGCCGGGCCTACGACATGCTCAAACGCCATTTCGCCGCGCGCAACATGGAGTTCACCGAGGCACGCAAGCGCATGGCGCGAATGCCCGTCGGCGCCGTCCACATCGATAACCCGATCTCGATCGCGCCGGGGTTCACCATCGGAAATGTCCATGTCATGGCCGGCGTGCCCGCGATCTTCCAGGCGATGCTCGATAATGTCATCCCGACCTTGCGTACCGGCACTAAGCTGCTTTCAGTGACCGTTCATTGTCCTTTCGGTGAAGGCACGATCGGCGACGGTCTGGCTGCGATCCAGAAGGCTCATCCCGACACGATCATCGGGTCCTATCCGAAATATCGCGATGGTTCGTTCTGGACCGAGCTCGTGGTCAGGGCACGCGATGGGGCGAAGCTTGACGCGGCTCGCGCGGCGGTCCAAGCGATGGTCGATGAAATAGCCGCTCGTGCGGCCTGAGCCCGGCCAAAGCTGTGAGATAGCTGGCCGGCGGCTTGATCTTGCCAACCGTGGCGGGGTAGTTGCGGCTGCATTCCCCGGTCTCTAGGCCGGCGCGACAAGTCAAGAGCGCCCGGCGTTCCAAGGAGTGCGTCCATGTCGCTTCCCGAAAAGGCATTTCCCGTGTCGTGGGACCAGTTCCATCGCGACGCGCGTGCGCTTGCGTGGCGTCTTGCCGGCGTCAATGGAAGCTGGAAGGCAATCGTGTGTATCACACGGGGCGGCCTGGTCCCGGCCGCGATCATATCGCGCGAACTCGGCGTGCGCCTGATAGAGACGGTCTGCGTCGCGTCGTACCACGACTACACCGAACAGGGCGAACTCGAGGTGCTGAAGGAGATAGCGCCGGCCCTTCTGGAGGATGACGGCGCGAACGTGCTGATCGTCGACGACTTGACCGATACGGGCAAGACCGCCGCGATCGTGCGCGCGATGATGCCGAAGGCGCATTTCGCCACGGTTTACGCGAAGCCGAAGGGACGACCGCTTGTGGACACCTACGTCACGGAAGTCTCACAGGATACCTGGATCTATTTCCCGTGGGATCTCGGCTTCTCCTACCAGAAGCCGATCTCGGAGGGACATGCCGGCTGATTCCGTCGGTTTGGCGGGATTTTGCGGCCATCGCAGCCGAGTGCCGGTCAGGCGGCCGCGATCGTCAGGGCATGGCTGCGAGCATTGCGCCGCAGCATATCGAGATGGATTTGGTCGAGCAGTGTAGCGAGCTCGGCGGCACCGGTTCCGTCCTCTATCGCCCGACGCATTTCGAACGTCACTTCCTGCGGACCGGCAATGCGACGCCCGTTGGCCACATCGCGCCAGAGGTCCAGGGCGCGCAGGATAGGCCGCGTGCAGATGGCGGGAAGCCCCGCTGCGCTCAGGGTGGCACGCAGGGCCGACGGCCCTCCCCTTGCCAACAGGCCGCGAACTCTCTCGCCGCTCTGCCCCGACAGCGAGACGATCGCACACCCGAAGAAATCTATGTTCCCATGCCCCACGACGCGCATGAGGAAGCTCGTCGTCAGTTCTCCGCGCAGACGAAGATGTTCCACCATCGCCGCGTGGTCTCCGGCATCGGCGTTCTCCACCAATGTGAGAGATGCGTGGACGCAGGCGTCGCGCGTGATCTTGTCGGCCCGCCGTTCACCGATCGCCGCGCGCACGAAGGAGGAGTGCCGCAGCGTCTCGCCAATCGTGACCAGAAGCGCATGGCGCGTATCGGCCGGCAGGCGCGCGTCGTCGAGCATGGCGCCACGCACCTGCGGATGGCGGCCATGCCGCTCCGCTATGCGCCGCAAGCTCATCGTGGCAAGATCGGCCCCGCTATTGGCAAGCAGTTCGATACAGGCGTCGACCGTGCCGATCTCCGCGATCGCGGCGCAGACCTGCATCGACAGGCTGGCGCGCATCGCGATGAAGACCTGTTTGCGCTCATCATCCTCGGCGAGAAGGTCGACAAGCTGCGCATCGGACAGAAGTGGCGAGCGGGCGAGGACCACGCCGGCGACGGACGGCTGGTCGGTCGCCAGGGCGCGGATGATCTGGACGGGTGCCCGTTTGCTGATCGACAGGTTCTCGGCGAGCGCCAGGCGCACCTTTTCGGACGGGTCGTCCAGGAGCAGGGTGAGCGCGGCCTCGGCGGCGCACCGATCCTCGAATTCAAGCTCCTCGCTCACGAAGGCGCGGGCCAGGGCAGCCGCCGCAGCGGCGCGCTGGCGGACCGGCGCGCTCTCGTTCCACCTGAGAAAATGCGAGACAATCATGGCGTCCGGCTGAGTCTCCACCACCCTGTCGCAGGAGACTATCGGGACAAAGGTTTACGAAGCGTTCACCATGTCCCTTAACCGGCTTGCTGTGATGCCACCGAGCCGCTATCCGGGCGGCGACCATGGAAGGAGACGCGATGCGTTCGCTGCTGTTCGTGCCGGGAGACTCGGAACGCAAGCTTGAGAAGGGTCTGGCTTCGGCGGCCGACGTGCTGCTGATCGACCTAGAGGATTCCGTTTCGGTCGCGCGCAAGGACGCTGCCCGCGACATCGCTTCCGCGTTTCTTCGCGAGCGTCGCGCAGCGCCCCGGCCGAGGCTCTTCGTGCGCGTCAATGATTTCTCGACCGGGCTGACCGATGCCGACCTGGCCGCCATCATGCCCGCCCGCCCGGACGGGATCATGCTCCCGAAGGCCAATTCGCAGGCCGACGCCGTGGATCTGTCGGCGCGGCTCAGGGTAGCGGAGGCGGAAGCCGGCCTGCCCGACGGTTCGACGCCAATCATCGCGATCATGACCGAAACGGCGGCCGGATTGCTTGCCGCATCGACATGGCGCGAACCCATGCCGCGTATGGCGGGCCTGACCTGGGGCGCCGAGGACCTTTCGGCGGATATCGGCGCCGTGTCGCCGCGCAACGAGGCAGGCGTCTACACCGACGTCTTCCGGCTGGCGCGCGCTTTGACCCTGCTGGCGGCGGCAGCCAGTCAGACGGCACCGATCGACACCGTGTTCGTGGATTTTCGGGATATCGAGGGATTGCGGCGCGAATGCCAAGCTGCCGCGCGCGACGGCTTCACAGCCAAGATGGCGATCCATCCCGATCAGGTCGCGGTCATCAACGAGGTCTTCACGCCCGCGCCAGAGGCCGTGGATGCGGCCCGGGCCCTGGTGCGGGCGTTTGCCAATGCCGGAGATCCCGGGGTCGTCGGCATCGACGGCAAGATGTATGACCGGCCGCATCTGAAGCGGGCCGAACGGCTTCTCGCCCGCGCCGCGGCCCTGGAACAATAAACGCCAAGGCTTTACGCCCGCACCACATACGCCTTGCGCGTTGTCTCGACGACTTCCCAGCTTCCCTTGAAGCCGGGACGCAGGATGAAACTGTCCCCTGCCTTCACCGTGCGTGATTCGCCGCCGGCCTCCGTGATGATCGAGAGGCCGGACAGGATGTGACAGAACTCCCACTCGTCATATTCGACGCTCCATTTACCGGGCGTCGATTCCCACACGCCCGCATAGAGCCCGCCCTGCGCCTCATCGACGTTCCAGGTGCGAAAGCGCGGATCGCCTGCGATCACGCGGCCTTCTGCCGGCTGCCCGGTTTCGGGTTCAGCCTGTCCGGTGTCGACGCGAAGAAAGTGCGAGACATACATGGGTAGCCTCCATCAGATCTTGGCCAAAGCCTGCTCCAGATCGGCGATGATATCGTCGGCATCCTCCAGCCCGACCGACAGGCGCACGACGTCCGGCCCCGCCCCGGCGGCGATCTTCTGCTCGTCGGACAGTTGCCGATGCGTGGTGGAGGCCGGGTGGATGATCAGGGACTTGGTGTCGCCGATATTTGCCAGGTGGGAGAACATCTCCACCCCCTCTACCACCTTGACGCCCGCGTCGAACCCGCCCTTCAAGCCGAATGTGAAGACCGCACCGGCGCCTTTGGGCGAGTATTTCTTCATCATCGCATGGTTCTTGTCACCCGCCAGACCGGGATAGGACACCCAGTCGATCTTTGGGTGCTTCGAGAGCCATTCAGCGACCTCGAGGGCATTGTCACAATGGCGCTGCATCCTCAGCGGCAAGGTCTCTATGCCGGTGGCGATGAGGAACGCGTTCATGGGCGAGATGGCCGGCCCGAAATCACGCAGGCCGAGCACCCGGCAGGCAATCGCAAAGGCGAAGTTGCCGAAGGTCTCGTGCAGCACCATGCCGGCATATTCGGGCCGCGGCTCCGACAGCATCGGATAGTTGCCGGATTTCGACCAGTCGAAGGTGCCGCCGTCCACAATCGCGCCGCCAATCGAATTGCCGTGACCGCCCATGAATTTCGTCAGCGAATGCACCACAATGTCGGCACCATGCTCGATAGGACGGAGCAGATAGGGCGTGGCCATCGTGTTGTCGACGATCAGGGGCAGGCCGTGTTCGCGAGCGATGTTACCGATCGCCTCGATATCGACGAAGGTGCCGCCCGGATTGGCAAGGCTCTCGATGAAGATCGCGCGGGTCTTTTCGTCGATCAACGACGCGATCGATGCCGGATCGTCCGTGTCGGCCCAGCGCACCTCCCAGCCGAAATTCTTGAAGGCGTGGCCGAACTGATTGATCGAGCCGCCATAAAGCTTCCTGGCCGAGACGAAATTGTCGCCCGGCTGCATCAGTGCATGGAAGATCAGCAGTTGCGCACCATGGCCGGACGCAGTCGCCAGCGCCGCCGTCCCACCTTCCAGTGCCGCTACGCGCTCCTCCAGCACCGCCTGGGTCGGATTCATGATGCGGGTATAGATATTTCCGAACGCCTTCAGGCCGAAGAGGGAGGCGGCATGGTCGACGTCGTCGAAGACATAGGAGGTGGTCTGATATATCGGCGTGGCGCGGGCGCCGGTGGCCGGATCGGGTTTTGCCCCTGCATGTATCGCGAGCGTTGCAAATCCCGGTTCGCGCTGGGCCATTTCATGTCCTCCTTGGGCTGCTTCTTCGCCCGCATTCATGGCAAAGCCGACGCCGGAAGGCAAAGACGAACGCGCCTTCCCTGTTTCGGCCGCGCGGCGATCATTGCGTGAAGGCCGCGCCGGCTGGAATGGAATTCCTAGCCGCGACGGATACCGAAGCTCTGGAATCCGTCTCGGAGGATCGGCTTCTTCGACGATACGATGCGAGAATTGACGCCGTTCCACGCGATCTCGCCGGACAGCCGGCCATACTCGATCTTCGGGCAGCGGTTCATGACGACCCTGACGCCCTTGGCTTCCGCGCGCGCCGCCGCCTCGTCGTCGCGCACGGTCAATTGCATCCAGATCACCTTCGGCAAGGGATCAAGTGCCAGAGCTTGATCGACAACTCTGCCCGCGTCGCGCGACGCGCGGAAGATGTCGACCATGTCGATCGGTTCCGGAATATCGGCAAGGCGTGCGTAGACGTGCCGCCCCAGGATTTCCTTCCCAGCCTGGCCAGGATTGACGGGATGAACCACGAAGCCCTTGTCGATCAGGTATTTCGTCACGAAGTAGCTCGGCCTGACATCGTTGGCCGAGGCGCCGACGACGGCGATCGTACGCACGGAACCTAGAATGTCCGCGATGTAGTCATTGGCGTAGATGTCGTGGTTCATGCCGGCAACGATATGCGTCCTTCGGAGTCGATCGGAAAGGCCCCGTTGTGAGCGACTTCCCACAGATTGCCGTCCGGGTCCGCGAAATAGCCGTACCAGCCACCCCAGAACGCTTTGCCCGCAGGCTTCACGATCCGCCCGCCGGCCTGTTCGGCGGCGGCGAGCACCGCGTCGACCTCGGCGTCGGAACGCGTGTTATAGGCGAGATAGGTCGGACCCGGCTCGTCGCCGAAGCGCACGCCGGAATCGGCTTCGGCGTCCCCTTTGGGGAAGAGCGACAGGATAACACCGCCCATCTGGAAAAAGGCAACGCCGTCGGTAATGCCCTTGTGGCGGACGAGCCCCATCGCCTCGTAGAAGGCGGTGGCCCGGTCAAGGTCGCGTACGGCGATGGTTATGATCGAGATACGGGGTTCCATGCTCAGTCTCTCCAGACCGGCTTTCGTTTCGCCAGGAAGGCATCAATGCCCTCCTTCGCATCGTCCGCCATCATATTGTCGACAATGACTCGCGAGGAGTGTTCATAGGCTTCGGCCAGCCCTTTCTCGGCCTGAACATGGAACGCTTCCTTGCCCATGCGTATCGCGGTCGGAGACTTGGCCGCGATCGCCGTGGCGTACTTGCCAACCACCTGATCCAGATATTCGGGCGGGACGACACGGTTGACCAATCCGAACTCGCGCGCGGTCGCGGCGTCGATCATCTCGCCCGTGAGCAGCATCTCCATCGCATGCCTGGGCTTAATTTTCCGCGACAGCGCCACCCCAGGGGTGTGGCAGAACAGGCCGACATCGATCCCGTTGACGCCAAAGGTGGCCCGATCACTGGCGATCGCCAGATCGCAACTTGCCACGAGCTGGCAACCGGCCGCCGTGGCGATGCCGTCAACGGCCGCGATCGCCGGCTGCGGAAGCCGCACGATGGATTGCATCAGCCGCGAACAGGCCGCGAATGTCTGTTCGAAGAAGGCGCGGCCGCCGTCGCGGTCGCTGCGGTGGGCGGTCATTTCTTTCAGGTCATGACCTCCGGAAAAGACCTTGCCTTGCGATGCGATCACGACGACGCGGATTGAACGGTCTTCGCGTGCTCCATCGAGCGCGGCCTGTAGCGCGGCCATGGTGGCCAGCGAAAGCGCGTTTGCCGGAGGATTGGCGAGAACGATCCGCATGACGCCATTGGCATCGTTGACCTCGACCGGCCCGGGTGGTGGAGCCGGTTTGATCGCAAGCACTTCGGCCATGACACCCTCCGTTTCACGCAATCCGGGTCAGCGCGTCTGACTAGCACGGACGGACTTGCCGAACAGCCCGCAAAATAGTTCCTTGCCCGCCGACAGGTGTCTCGGGAGGAAACATGGCCAAGGTCGAATACGAAAAAGACGGACGCATCGGTCGCATCACGCTGAACCGGCCTGACGTCCTCAACGCAATCGACGATGAGGTCCCGGTCGAACTGGCCGACTGCGTCGCCAGGGCCAATTCCGATGCCGGCGTCCACGTCATCGTGCTTTCGGGCGCGGGACGCGCCTTCTGTGCCGGCTACGACCTGACCTATTATGCCGAGGCCGCCGCCGGCGAAGGGAACGCCATCACCCAGGACATGCCGTGGGATCCCATGAAGGATTTCGCCTTCATGATGCGCAATACGGATCTGTTCATGTCCCTGTGGCGCAGCTACCGGCCCGTGATCTGCAAGATCCATGGCTACGCGGTGGCCGGCGGTTCAGACATCGCGCTATGTTCTGATATCATCGTTATGGAGGATGAAGCCGAGATCGGCTACATGCCCACCCGCGTATGGGGCTGCCCGACCACGGCGATGTGGGTTTATCGCCTGGGGGCGGAGCGCGCGAAGCGCATGACATTCACCGGCGACAGGATCAAGGGCTCCGAAGCCGCCCAGATAGGGCTGGTCAGCAAGGCCGTTCCTCTCCCCGAACTCGACCGCGAGGTGGAAGCGCTGGCCGAGCGCATGGCGACCGTGCCAGTTAACCAGCTGATGATGCAGAAGATGGTCATCAACCAGGCGGTCGAGGCGATGGGCCTTCGCCAGACGCAGACGCTCGCCACGCTGCTGGACGGCATCACGCGTCACTCGCCCGAAGGTCTGAACTTCAAGCATCGCGCGGAGGAGATGGGTTGGAAGCACGCCGTGCGCGAACGCGACCTCGGAACATTCGACTGGACCGAGAACCGTCCCATCAACACCGCGAAGTGAGGCCGTCATGACAGGACCGACCGCTCTCGCCCCGGTGATGACAGCCGACGAGATCAACGCCTATGTCGCCGACGTCTATCCGCAGCTTACGACCCAGCACGGCGAATTTGTTACCACCGAGGTGTTTCCGGGCGGCTGCGTGGTTCGTGTCGAAGCAGGCGAGCGCCATTTTCGCGCCGGCGACACGGTCTCGGGTCCCACCTTGATGACGCTGGCAGACATGGGCGGCTATGTCTGCGTTCTGTCGCATCTGGGGCGCGTGCCGCTGTCGGTGACGGTCAACCTGAACATCAACTTCATGCGCAAAGCGTCGGCCGGTCCGATCGACGCGCACTGCCGCATCCTGAAGCTCGGTCGAAGCCTACTGGTCTACGATGCCGAATTGGTCTGGGGGCGGGACCGGATCGTGGTGGCCCATGCGACCGGCACCTATTCGATACCGCCCGGCACGGTGCGCCCGTAGCACTCAGAACGCGCGGAAGGTGATAGTCGTATAGGTGTCGCGGATGCCCGGCACCGTCTGGACACGCTGGTTCACGAAATGGCCGATGTCCTCGTCCTCCGCCACGTAGAACTTCGCCAAAAGATCGTAGTCGCCGGCCGTGGAATAGATCTCGGAGGCGATCTCTGCGTCGGCAATGGCGCTCGCCACGTCGTAGGCCTTGCCCAGTTCGCATTTGATCTGGACGAAGAAGACTTTCATGGCGTGCCTCGCATTGCTGACCGGCGCGACCTTGGCAGACCGCCACGGACTGGGCAAGATCGCCGTGTCCGCCCGATGAAACTGGTACATCCGCCCCTCATGGATGTGGTGATGGTGCGCCAGCCTGTTGCTCGGGGGACGAGACTCAGCTGCACGTGCAGGGTTTCAGACCGGGGACAGGTCGCCCCGCGCCCAGGCCTCGGCGAAAGCCGCCATATAGTCATCATAGGTGCTCGCCTCGATCGCCCGACGGGCTCCGTCCATGAGGGACTGGTAGTAGGCGACATTGCTCCAGGTAAGCAGCATAGCCCCCAGCGCTTCACCTGACTTCACCAGATGATGAAGATAGGCGCGTGAATAGTCGCGCGTCGCAGGACAGTTGCTTTCCTCGTCGAGCGGTCGCGGGTCGTCCGCATGGCGCGCGTTCTTAAGATTGACCTTGCCGCGGCGTGTATAGGCCAGCCCGTGGCGCCCGGCCCGCGTGGGCATGACACAGTCGAACATGTCGATTCCGCGGGCCACCGCCTTGAGCATGTCGTCCGGCGTCCCGACGCCCATCAGATAGCGCGGCCGATCGGAGGGAAGCCGCGGCGTCGTAACTTCGAGCATATCCAGCATGACCTCCTGCGGCTCTCCTACCGCCAGGCCGCCAACCGCATAGCCTTTGAGATGCATCCGCGAAAGTGCATCGGCCGACCGTTCGCGCAGCCGTGCGTCGTCGCCACCCTGCACGATGCCGAACATGGCCTTTCCGGGCTGGTTCCCGAAAGCTGACTTGCAGCGTTCGGCCCAGCGCAGCGACAGTTCCATGGCCCGCTCGATCTCGCCCGCGCTCGCCGGCAGCGCCACGCATTCGTCGAGCTGCATCTGGATGTCTGAGTCGAGCAGTCCCTGGATCTCGATCGAACGCTCCGGCGTCATGACGTGCGGGGTTCCGTCGATATGCGAGCGGAACGTCACGCCGGTCTCGTCCAGTTTCCTGAGCGATGCCAGCGACATGACCTGGAAACCGCCCGAATCGGTAAGGATCGGACGCTGCCAGCGCGCGAACTCATGCAGGCCGCCAAGCCGGGCCACACGTTCCGCGCCGGGTCTCAGCATCAGATGATAGGTGTTGCCCAGGATGATGTCGGCGCCCGTCGCCTCGACCTGGTCCATATACATGGCCTTGACGGTCCCGCCTGTCCCGACCGGCATGAAGGCCGGCGTGCGGATGGTGCCGCGCGGCGTGGCAATCTCGCCGCGTCGCGCACCGCCATCTGTCGCGATCAGCCGGAAGGCAAAGCGATCGTTCACGCGCGGTCTTCCCGCCAGAGCAGGCTGGCATCGCCATAGGAGTAGAAGCGATAGCCCGCTCCGATGGCGTGTTCGTAAGCCGCCTTCATGCGCTCGAGGCCGCAGAAGGCCGACACCAGCATGAACAGGGTCGAGCGGGGCAGATGGAAGTTGGTCAGCAGACCGTCGACATGCCGGAAGCGATATCCCGGCGTTATGAAGATGTCGGTCGCGCCGCGCCATTCCGACAGCGTGCCATCCTCGCGGGCAGCACTCTCCAAAAGCCTGAGCGATGTCGTGCCGACCGCGACGACGCGCCCTCCCCTTGCCTTGACGGCATTGAGCGCTTCAGCCGTCGCGGATTCGATATGGCCGATTTCGGCATGCATGCGATGGTCGGCCGTGTCGTCGGCCTTGACCGGTAGAAAGGTGCCCGCCCCGACATGCAGCGTAAGGAAATGTCGCTCGACCCCCGCTTCGGCGAGGCGTGACATCAGGCCGGGCGTGAAGTGCAGGCCGGCCGTGGGTGCCGCCACCGCCCCCTCCTCCCGGGCATAGACCGTCTGGTAGTCGGTGCGGTCGCGGTCGTCGTCGGGGCGTTTCGACGCGATGTAGGGCGGGAGCGGCAGATGCCCCGCGGCGTGCAGCGCCTCATCCAGCGCCGCGCCGCCGAGATCGAAGCGCAGCACGACCTCACCCCCGTCCGCCTTCTCATCGACCGTCGCGTCGAGCGAGCCCATCAGGCAGAGATTGGACGTGTGCCCGAATGCGATGCGCTCTCCCTCGGCCACGCGCTTGGCGGGCTTGAGAAAGGCCCTCCAGGTGTCGGGCGCGACACGCATGTGAAGCGTCGCCTCGACATGTGCGAGATTCTCGCCGCGCATCCGCGTGCCGTGCAGACGTGCGGGAATCACCTTCGTATCGTTGAAGACGAGCGCATCACCCGGGCGCAGGCAATCAGGCAGTTCCGAGACCCTGCGGTCATCGAACCCGGAGGGTCCGATCACCAGCATGCGCGCTGAATCGCGCGGCTCGACCGGACGCAGCGCGATCCGGTCCTCCGGCAGGTCGAAGTCGAAAAGATCGACCTTCATGCGCGCAGGACCGTCATCGCCATCAAAGGTCGGCGGCGACCCGCATGGTCACGATCGAATCGGGGTCGCGCACGGGCTCGCCACGCTTAATCTGGTCGACGTTCTCCATGCCTTCGATGACCTGCCCCCAGACCGAATACTGCCTGTTCAGGAACGGTGCGTCGTCGAAGCAGATGAAGAACTGCGAATTGGCCGAATTCGGGTTCTGCGTTCGCGCCATCGAGCAGGTTCCGCGTACATGCGGCACGTTCGAGAACTCGGCCGGCAGGTTCGGCTTGTCGGACCCGCCGGTCCCGGTTCCTGTGGGATCGCCGCCCTGCGCCATGAAGCCCTCGATGACGCGATGAAACACCACGCCGTCGTAGAATTTCTCGCGGGCCAGTTCCTTGATGCGGGCGACGTGCTGCGGAGCGACGTCCGGAAGAAGCTGGATCACGACCTTGCCCTTGGTCGTCTCCATCACGAGCGTGTTTTCCTTGTCGGTGATTTCGGCCATGAGGCGTTCCTTCCTGAAAAATCCTGCTATTCGCCGTCGGCGGCGATGCGGACGTCGAGCATGCGATCCGGATCGGCCACGACGCCGTTGCGGGCGGGGTCGCCCTTTTTGATGGCGTCGACGAACTCCATGCCGCTCTCGACCTCGCCGACGACGGTGTAGCTGCCATCAAGGGACGGCGCCGGCGCGAACATGATGAAGAACTGCGAATTGGCGGAATTCGGATCCTGCGCGCGCGCCATGCCGACGACGCCGCGCACGAAGGGCTGGTTGGAGAATTCGGCCGGTAGATCGGGGCGCGACGAGCCTCCCGTGCCGGCGCGAGCCGGATCGTAACCGCCTTCCATGTCGCCGAACTGGACGTCGCCGGTCTGGGCCATGAAGCCGTCGATCACCCGATGGAACGCGACATTGTCATATTCCCCGTCGCGTACGAGCGCCTTGATCTGCTCGACATGCCGGGGGGCGAGATCCGGCCGAAGCGCCACAACCACCTCGCCTCCCTTGAGCGTGATGATCATCGTATCTTCGGGATCGGCGGCTATCGCGGTGCTGGAGAATGTCACGGCGGCGCCGAGCAAGGCGGCCACTGCCAACTTCGAAAGCGTCATTGGGAAAACTCCGCAAGCGGTTTCAATTCTTGTATTTTTCCTTCAGCGCGCCGGCGACGATGCCCGGCACGAACGGTTCCACATTGCCGCCCATCGACGCGATCTGGCGCACAAGCGTCGCGGTGATGGTGCGCACCGAGGGACTGGCGGGCAGGAACACGGTCTGCAGGTCGGGCGCCATCGTCTCGTTCATGCCCGCCATCTGCATCTCGTAATCGAGATCGGTGCCATCGCGAAGGCCGCGAATGATGATCGAAGCGCCAAGTTCTTTCGCGGCGTCAATCACGAGACCCTGAAAGGACGACACCGGCAGGCGATCCGCCTCGCCGCCGAGCTCCGCCCTCGTCGAGCGTTCGATCAGCGCGATGCGTTCCTCCAGCGAAAAGACAGGCGTCTTGCTGGCCTGGATACCGATGGCGACATGAACCGTGTCAGCGATCGTCAGCGCGCCTTTCAGCACGTCCAGATGACCATTCGTCAGCGGATCGAAGGAGCCGGCATAGATGGCGATGCGTTCTTTCATGCCGGGCTTCTTATCCATCCCACTGGAACAAGGCAAACGATGTCGGCACCGCAAACAACAATATGAACGGCCGCTGAATGGCGGATTCCGATGCGGTTCACCCGCCTCGTTTCATTGATGTGTCGGAAATCACAGACGACCGCCGGGCGAAATGCAACCATTCACGCGTGCTGTCGTTGTGCGGTCAAGGAGACCCGCCATGATCATTGTGTTGTTATCCGCGGCGATGATGCTGGCAATGCTCGTCGCAACCGCCATCGCGCTTTACGAGGACGCAAATACCCGCCGCTCGGAGCTGCGGATCAGGACTTCTCGTCCTTTCGGTCCAGTTCGCTGAGTTCGGCCGCTATTATCCGAACACCGTCCCCATCGCCGTTTTCCTGAGGCACGACGAGGCCGGCCGATACGAGGAAGCGCGCCGCTTCCTCCACGGTGATGGACAAGGGTATCACGTCTTTTTCCGCGACATACATGATGTAGCCCGTGGTGATATTGGGGGAGATCGGTCTGAAGACGGCGATGGTCTTGCCTTCGCGCTCTTCCAGCACTGCGTTCATCTCCGCGTCCTGCTGCTTGGCGATCAGGACGATCGACCACAGCCCCCGCCGCGGCCATTCGATAAGCCCGACCTTCGTGAACAGTTCGCTGCGATTGGCCAGCACAGTTTCGAAGATCTGCTTAAGACCGCGATAGATATTCCGAACCAGCGGCATCTGGTCGAGGATGCGTTCGCCAAACCCCACGATCGTGCGTCCGATGAAGTTGGCGGTGAAAAATCCCACCAACGTGATCATGATCAGCGCGACCAGGACGCCGAAACCCGGAAGCGCGAAGGGCAAGTAGCTGTCGGGGTTGTACCGATCGGGTATTAGCGGCTTTACCCAGGAATCGACGATCTCGATGAGCGACCATGTCAAATAGGCAGTGATCGCCAAAGGTGCGGTCACGATCACGCCGGTCAGGAAATAATTCCTGAGACGCGCCCATCCTGCCTGATGTTTGACTTCCGACATGCACGATCCGTCACTGGGTGCCCGCACATGGATAGGGGGCCGGGCTTTGATAGCCTGCGGAATACGCGGAAGGAAGACGGCGTCATTCCACCGTGACGGATTTGGCGAGATTGCGTGGCTGGTCTACATCTGTGCCCATGAACACGGCGGTGTGATAAGCCAGAAGCTGGACCGGCACGGCGTAGATGATCGGGGCGACGAGATCGCCGGCGTCCGGCATGACCAGCGTATCCATTGTCTCCACTGTGGCCGCTTCTGCACCTTTGCGATCGGTGATGAGCACGATCTTTCCGCCCCGCGCGGCAACTTCCTGCATGTTCGAGACAGATTTCTCGAAGATGCGGTCATGCGGCGCAATGACAATCACCGGCATCGTCTCGTCGATCAGCGCGATCGGTCCGTGCTTGAGTTCCCCTGACGCATAGCCTTCCGCGTGGATGTAGGAAATTTCCTTGAGCTTGAGCGCGCCTTCCAGGGCGAGCGGGAAGCTCGTGTCCCGCCCCAGATAGAGCACGTGACGGTATTTGGACAGGCGATGCGAAAGCTTCTCGATTGGTCCTTCAAGCTTAAGCGCCTCGCTCATCAGTCGGGGCGTCTCGGCCAGCTGCCGGACGAATTCCCTTTCGGCCTCAGTATCGACTGTGCCGCGCGCGCGCGCCGCCATGAGCGCCAGCGACGCCATGACGGCCAGTTGGCAGGTAAAGGCCTTGGTGGAAGCCACGCCTATTTCGGGACCGGCCAGTGTGGGAAAAACCATATCGGCCTCCCGCGCGATGGTAGAGTCGCCGACATTGACGATCGCACCAATCGGAGACCCCGCCGCCCGGCAGTAGCGCAGCGATGCTAGTGTGTCGGCGGTTTCCCCCGACTGGGAGATGAATATCGCGGCGCCATTCTTCGAAAGCGGGGCCTCGCGATAACGGAACTCCGAGGCCACATCGATGTCGACCGGCAGCTTTGCCAGCCGCTCGAACCAGTATTTGCCGACCAGTCCCGCGAGATAGGCGGTCCCGCAGGCCGAAATCGTCAAGCGATCCAAGGAGGCGAAATCGAAGGGCGTGCGGACGTTACGCACCTTCCCCTCGGCAAAATCGAGATAGTGGGACAGCGTGTGGGAGACGACGTCGGGTTGCTCCCAGATCTCCTTTTCCATGAAGTGGCGATGGTTGCCTTTGTCGACGAAGAACGACACGGCCGACGAGCGCGTGCGTTTTCGTGAAACCTCGTGGCCTTCCGCGTTGTGAAACGTGGCGCCTGATCGGCGCACGACGGTCCAGTCGCCATCCTCCAGATAGGTGATGTTGCTGGTGAAGGGCGAAAGCGCGATCGCGTCCGAGCCGAGGTACATCTCCCCCTCGCCATAGCCGACGGCAAGCGGCGGCCCACTGCGGGCGCCGACTAGCAGATCGTCATCGCCGGCGAAGATGATGGCCAGCGCGAATGCTCCGCGAAGCCTCTTCAGCGCTTCATGTGCCGCTTCCACCGGTCCGAGTCCCTGCCTCATGCCGCGTGAGACCAGATGCGCGACGATTTCGGTGTCGGTCTGGGATTCGAATTCCTGGCCCTCGGCCGCGAGTTCTGCGCGCAGCTCGGCAAAATTCTCAATGATGCCGTTATGGACCACCGCGACCTCACCCGAAAAATGCGGATGGGCGTTGGTTTCGTTCGGCACGCCGTGAGTGGCCCAGCGCGTGTGGCCGATGCCGATCCGGCCGGGTAGCGGCTCCTCAGCCAGTTTCCGCTCAAGATTGCCTAGCTTGCCTTCGGCGCGGCGGCGAGCCAGGCGCCCTCCGGAAATAGTGGCAACGCCGGCGGAATCGTAGCCGCGATATTCAAGCCGCTTGAGCGCGTCGACGATCTGTGGGGCCACATCCGAGCGCCCGACAATCCCAACGATACCGCACATGCGCCTCGCCCCTTGCTGCGATCCAACCACCCATCGACCCGCGGCACTTAAGGTTTGATCTACGCGCCGCGGAAATAACTTATAGAGTCAATGCATTTCAAACGTATCGGGTGACATCGAACGGGTTTCGAATCAATTCATTCCATCAGCCGCCGGATTTGCGTGCCTTTTCAGCCGCAAGCCTGTCGCGTAGGGCCTTGCCGCGGCCCGGCTTGGTGTTCTGGTGGGCGCGGCCGAAAGCCAGCGCATCGGCCGGCACGTCTTCCGTAACCACGCTACCGGACGCGATGTAGGCACCGGCACCGATCGAGATGGGCGCCACCAACGAGGAATTCGAGCCGACGAAGGCGCCGGCCCCGATGTCGGTCCGGTACTTGTTGAAGCCATCATAGTTGCAGGTGATGGTACCGGCTCCGATATTCGCGCCCGCGCCCACGCTGGCGTCGCCGATATAGGTCAGATGATTCACCTTGGCGCCGGTATCAATGACAGCCTTTTTGATCTCGCAGAAATTGCCGACCTTGGTGCCCTCCCGGAGGTCGGCGCCCGGCCTTAGACGAGCGAAAGGTCCGACTTCGGCGCCCGGTCCCACCGACGCCTGCTCTAGATGCGAGAACGCCCGAATCGTCGCTTCGCGTGCCACCCGCACGCCCGGTCCGAAGAAGACGTTAGGTTCGATCGTAACGTCGGCTTCTACCGTTGTGTCGTGAGAGAAGGTTACCGTGTCGGGCGCCAACATGGTCACGCCGTCGAGCATCGCCGCGTGCCTGCGCCGCCGCTGCCAGATGGCCTCGGCTTCAGCCAGTTCCGCCCTTGAATTGACGCCCAGCACGCTTTCATAGGGTGCTTCGGTCGCCACGACCCGCAATCCGTCTCCATGGGCCAGCGCAATGATATCGGTGAGATAATATTCGCCCTTGGCGTTGTCGTTGCCGATCCGGGTCAGCAGCGAAAGCGCCCGATCTCCGGCTATCGCCATCAGACCGCCATTGCAGAAGTCGATTTCGAGTTCTTCCGGTAAGCAGTCCCGATCTTCTCGAATGGCCACCAGTTGGCCGTCCTTCTCGATGAGGCGCCCGTAGCCCGCCGGGTCCGACGCGCGAAATCCCATGACCGCCACCGAAACGCCGTCCGCGAGCGCGGCGCGGCAGGCCTTGAGCGCGTCGGTATCCAGAAGCGGGGTATCCCCGAACATCACGAGAACGTCGTCATAGCCGCGCGCGAGGGCATCGCGCGCGGCCAGGACGGCGTGCGCGGTTCCCAGTCTCTCCGCCTGCAGAAAGGCGTGACCGTCATGCCCGTCGTCATGCAGGGCTTCCCGTACCATTTCCGCGCCCCGTCCCACGACCACGGCCATGTCGCCACCGCCCGCCGCCGCGGCCGCCCGGGCGACGTGGCAGATCATAGGCAGACCGGCGATCTCGTGCAGCACCTTAGGCCGCGCGCTTTTCATGCGGGTACCTTCGCCTGCGGCGAGGATAACGGACAGGCAGCTTCGAATGCTCATGAGGTGTCCCGTGGCTGGGAGGGTGCCGGATTGATCGCGAATCCGAACTCCATATCAGAGGCGCCGTCCCGCTCCAACGTGGCAGACCATCGGGAGCGAGCCCGACCACGGACGCTGGGGCGAACCGTTCCACCGCACGCGGCCGGCATCGCACCCGTGCTTGGACGTCATGGTCGCCGCCCCACCGCTATCGGGATATCAGCCGAACGTGCCAAGCACTGGGAACGACTCGAGTAGCCAGTAGGAAGCGGCCTGCATCCCGCCGGTAACGAAGAGCACCCCGGCGATCACAAGCAGCCCGCCGATCACCTTCTCGACACGTCCCAGATGCAGCCGGAACGCGGCCACAAAACGCATGAAGGCGCCCGAGAACAGCGCGGCCACAAGGAAAGGCACGCCCAGCCCCAGCGAGTAGGCCGCAAGCAGCGCGGCGCCTTCGCCCACCGTTTCACGCCCACCGGCAAGCGTCAGGATGGGACCCAGGACCGGCCCGATGCACGGTGTCCAGCCGAAAGCGAAAGCCAGCCCCATCACGTAGGCGGCGGCGATACTCGCCGGACGGCCCTGCCCCTGGAAACGCGCCTCGCGCGACAGGAGCGGGATTTTCAGGATGTCGAGGAAGTTGAGACCCATGATGACGATAAGAATGCCGGCCGCGATCGACAGTGGCTGCTGCCATGCTCTCAGCAATCCGCCAATCGTCGACGCCCCCGCGCCGAGCGCTACAAAGACGGTCGTGAAACCGAGCACGAACGTCACAGACGCAACCAGTAGCGCAGCTCTGGTCGAGCCATGCCGGGCAGTGCCGACAGGCGTCTCACGGAAATCATCGACCGTTACCCCGGCCATGTAGCACAGATAGGGCGGCACCAGCGGCAGCACGCAAGGCGACAGGAACGATATCGCTCCCGCGCCCACCGCCGTCGCATAGCCCACATCGAGCGCCATAGGTTTCCGTCCGTTTCCGACCGGCCGGACATAGTCCAACCGTCGTGATCGCGCCAATCACGGCTGCGTGGCGGATCGCCGCGCTCGCGCCTGTCCCGGCCTCACACCAGCCGGTGCCTTTCGTGTTGACCGCACCATGTGCCCTGCCTATGTTCCGCCGCACTTTCAAGGCTGCGAGCGGGCCGGTAGCTCAGCGGTAGAGCACGTGACTTTTAATCATGTGGTCGAGGGTTCGATCCCCTCCCGGCTCACCACTGGCCGCAATTTCCCTGCCGAACTAAATACGATAGGCCTTGGCCGCACCTTTCCTCTTCCTCCGCGAGACGCCATGACGCCCTCCAAGGATATCACGCGCCTGATTGAGATCATGGCCGCCCTCAGAACACCCGAAACGGGCTGCCCCTGGGACATCGAGCAGGATTTCGCGTCGATCGCGCCCTATACGATCGAAGAGGCCTACGAGGTCGCGGACGCGATCTATCGGGCCGATCTCGACGACCTGCGCGAGGAATTGGGTGACCTGCTTCTACAGGTCGTTTTCCACGCGCGCATGGCCGAGGAGAAGGAGGAGTTTGCCTTCGGCGATGTCGTCGAGGCAATCACCCGCAAGATGATTCGCCGCCACCCTCACGTCTTCGGCGACGAAAAGGCGCGTGCGGCGCGTTCGGCCAAGGGACAATGGGAACGTATCAAAGCCGAGGAAAAGGCCGAGAAGCGAGCTGCCCGCCTTGCCCGGGGCGCACCGCCGCAGGAGAACGGCCATGGCTATCTGGACGGTGTGCCGGTCAACCTCCCCGCTCTGACGCGCGCACTGAAACTGCAGGAAAAGGCGGCCCGTGTCGGTTTCGACTGGCCAGACACGGAGCCAGTGCTGGACAAGATCGAGGAAGAGATCGGCGAACTGCGCGAGGCGAGTTCACTGAAAGACAGGGACCGCGTCGAGGACGAATTCGGCGACGTGCTGTTCTCGCTCGTGAACTACGGCCGGCATCTCGGCGTCGACGCCGAAACGGCGCTGCGTCGGACGAACGAGAAATTCCGCACGCGCTTCCACCATGTCGAGGGCAGGCTGCTGGCCGACGGCAGCAGCCTCGAGGCCGCGACGCTGGACGAAATGGAAGCCATTTGGGTTTCCGCCAAACGCGCGTCCTGAGGAACTCGAATTCGTCAGTCGCCCTGCCGCGACAATCGTCCTGCTATCTCGTCCCGGGCGGCCTGCGTGGCGCGGATGACGAGTTCGACACTCCCGTCCTCGCGGTCGGTGCGGGTTACTACCTGCGAGTTGCGATACACCCAGTCGATCAGCGAAAGCCTGTCCGCTGGAACCAGGATTTCGACGGTTTCAAGCACGCCGGCGATCTTTTCCTCGATCACCGTCAGCAGGGTGTCGATCCCCTCCCCGGTCGTTGCCGAGATCCCCATTGGTTGGCTTCCGTCCCGGGAGGCAGCGTCATCAAGCAGCCTGACCCGGTCGCCCCCCTCGAGCAGGTCGACCTTGTTCCAGACCTCAATCATCCGGTCCCGGTCACCAGCCGCGACGCCGAGATCGGCCAATATCGCCTCTACATCCTCCGCCTGGGCGGCCGCATCGGGATCGGAAATGTCGCGCAAATGCACAATCAGGTCGGCCTCGACCACCTCTTCCAGCGTCGCACGGAACGCAGCAACGAGATGCGTAGGGAGGTCCGATATGAAACCAACCGTATCGGAAAGGATCACGATTGTGCCGTGCGGCAGCCTGACGCGTCGCAGGGTCGGATCAAGCGTCGCAAACAGCATGTCCTCGGCCAGCACTTCCGAACCGGTCATTCTGTTGAACAGCGTCGACTTGCCTGCGTTGGTGTAGCCGACGATCGCCACGACCGGATAGGGAACCTTCTTGCGCTTGGCACGGTGGAGGTCGCGCGTGCGCCTGACCTGCTCCAGATCACGTTCGAGACGGACAATCTTTTCCTGAAGCAGGCGCCGGTCCGCCTCGATCTGGGTTTCGCCAGGACCGCCCAGAAATCCCGCGCCGCCGCGTTGGCGCTCCAGGTGGGTCCAACTGCGTACGAGACGTCCCTTCTGGTAGTTCAGATGCGCCAGGTCCACCTGTAACACGCCTTCGCGCGTCCGCGCGCGACGGCCAAAAATCTCGAGAATAATGCCGGTTCGGTCGAGAACCTTGCATTTGAGCTCAGTCTCGAGATTGCGCTGCTGCACCGGCGTCAGCGGATGGTCAACGATCAGGAGTTCGGCATCGGTCTCCGCGACGATCTGCGCCAGCCCCGAAATGCGCCCTGAGCCAAGCAGTGTGGCCGGGCGCGGTTCGGCGACGGGGATGACCTCGGCGTGGACGGTTTCCAGATCGATGGCGTCGGCCAGGCCGACAGCTTCCTCGAGTCGCGCTTCGGGGGTCCGCGCCAGTCTCGGCCGCGCCGCGTCCTCCTGCGCGGAAAAGCGACGGGGCAGTTCAGGTACCACGACGACGGACCGGGTCGGGCCGCCGACCCCGGCATGATCATGCGACGCATCGCCGGAGCCCTCGCCCCGGCGCGTGAGGGGCCTTACTGCCGCACGCTTCCTGTATTTGGCCAATCAGGCGTCCTTGCCGGAGTCCTCTGCGTCGAACATCTGGACGGGCTGGCTTGGCATGATCGTTGAGATCGCGTGCTTGTACACAAGCTGCGAATGACCGTCCCGGCGCAACAATACGCAGAAGTTGTCGAAGGAGGTCACTACTCCTGTCAGCTTGACGCCGTTGATCAGAAAGATGGTGAGAGGGTTCTTGCTCTTCCTGACCGAATTCAGGAAGAGATCCTGCAGATTCTGCGAGCGTTCCGCCATTGTTCTTGTCTTTCGTTCGTCCCCTTCCCGCAGCGTCCGGTAGCGCAGACAATTCAGGATCATGTCAAGAATGCCGACATGACCTTCAGCGCCAGGTGAGCGAACAGCGCGGGAACTAGTTGTTTGGCACCCCTACGATTTGGGTATCAGGCCGGCGTTTTTTCCGCAACGTCAAAAAAAGCACGTCGTAGCGAGGTAGCGACTTCTCCAGGATGGCCATTGGCGACCGGCTTTCCATCGATATCCACGACTGGCATGATCACTGTGGTCGCGGCTGTGATGAAAGCCTCCCGGGCAGCCTGCGCCTCCTCGACGGTGAAGCCCCGTTCCTCGACGTGATAGCCGAGCTTCGCCGCTACATCGAACGCGGTGGCGCGCGTAATTCCACGTAAAATGCCGCGATCCGCCGGACGTGTGACGAGGACGCCGTCGCGCGTGACGATCCATGCATTGGTGGCGGCGCCTTCCTTGACGGTCCCGTCGTCGTCGACGAACCAGGCTTCCGCCGCCCCTGCCTCCTTCGCCTTCTGGCGGGCCAATACGTTCGGTAGGAGGCCAATGGTCTTGATGTCGACGCGCTCCCACCGGTTTTCCGGCACGGTGATGACCTTCACTCCGTTTTCGGCCCGGCTGGCCGCCGCCGCCGGGTCGCTGCGCTTGGCGGTGATCACGAGCGCGGGCCGCGTCGGCTTGACCGGAAACACGTGGTCGCGCGATGCCACTCCGCGGGTAACCTGGAGATATACCAGCCCATCCTCGACCCGGTTACGGCGCACGACCTCGCGCATGATGGTTACCAGCGCCGCGCGCGATACGGGCCATGCGATCGAAAGCTCGCCCAGCGACCGTGCCAGACGGTCGAGATGCCGGGTCATATCCACGATATGGCCGCGTGCCACCTCGCAGACTTCATAGACGCCGTCGGCGAACTGATAGCCGCGATCCTCGACATGGACTGCCGCGCGGGCGTGTGGAACGTAGCGGCCGTTGACATAGGCGGTGCGGGGCATCGTTGTATCCAGGGAAGTCAGAAAAATTCGAGGCTGACACGGAACATCTGCTCGACCTGTTTCACAGCCTTGCCGAGCGCAAAGATGACTACGCGGTCCTTGGCCCTGATCTTCATCTCGCCGGACGGCTTCAAGACCTGACCGTCGCGATAGACCGCGCCGATCCTGATACCGTCGGGCAGGCTGAGGTCACGCAGCGCAGGCCCCACCAGCGGCGACGTTTCCAGGGCTTCCGCCTCGATGATCTCGGCCGCGCCCTTGTGAATAGAGTGGACCGCGCGAATCCGACCGCGCCGCACGTGCTGCAGGACACGGGAGATCGTGACGGTGCGCGGGTTCACATGCGCGTCGATGCCGAGCGTCTTGGCGAAGTCGTGATAGGTCGGATTATTGATAAGGGCCAGGTTGGACTTGCAGCCGAGCCTCTTGGCCATGACGCTGGAGAGGATGTTGACCTGGTCGTTGTTGGTGAGCGCCAGCATCAGGTCCGCATCCTGGATGTCGGCTTCGGCAAGCAATCGCTGGTCAAGCGCGCTGCCGTGCAGGACGACGGTGCGGCGAAGGCGATCAGCGATCACAATGGCCCGCTCACGCGAATCCTCTATGATCTTGACGCGGGTGCTGGCCTGCTTTTCCTCAATTGTTCGCGATACATACAGCCCTATGTTGCCGCCGCCCGCGATGACAATGCGCGAGGCTTCCTTCTCCTCGTGGCCGAACAGGCCGAGAGTACGGCGCACCTGGCTCTTGGTGGTCACCACATACGCGAGGTCGCCAGCGTTCAGTTGGTCGCCAGAATGGGGAATGTAGAGATGACCCTCCCGGGAAATGCCGACCACGGTCGACGGCAGATCCGGAAACAGTTCCGACAATTGCTGGAGGGGCGTGTTGATGACTGGGCAATCCTCCATGCACTCAATCGCGATCATGGCGATCTTGTCGTCCGCAAACCTCACCACGTCGACCGCGCCAGGGATTGCAATGCGGCGTAGCACGAGTTCGCCGACTTCGCGCTCAGGCGAAATGATTACGTCGATCGGCAGATTGTCCCGCGAAAACAGATCCTGATAATGCGGCTGGAGATAAGCCTGCGAGCGGATCCGCGCAATCTTGGTCGGCACGTTGAAGAGCGAATGCGCCACTTGGCAGGCGATCATGTTGACTTCGTCGTAGAGCGTAACCGCGACGATCATGTCGGCTTCCTGGGCGCCGGCAGCCGCAAGTATTTCCGGATGGGCACCGTGCCCGACGAAGCCGCGCACATCGAGAAGGTCGCGGACATTGCGAATGAATTCGGCCGACGTATCGATGACCGAGACGTCATTGTGTTCGGCCGCAAGCCTTTCGGCTATGCCGAACCCGACCTGCCCCGCGCCGCAGATGATTACACGCATGTCAGGCTGCCGGCCATTTCATTCAGACTCCGAGCGACTTCAGCTTTCGGTGAAGCGCAGAACGTTCCATACCAATGAATTCGGCGGTGCGCGAGATGTTGCCGCCGAAACGGTTGATCTGCGCGATCAGATATTCCTTCTCGAATTGCTCGCGCGCTTCGCGCAGCGGCAACGCCATGATGTGCTGGTCGGACTGGGACGGGGCACGCGGCATGACGTCTCCAATTTCGCCGGGCAGCAGATCGGCGGTGATCGGCGCATCGACATCGTCGCCGCGCGCCAGGATCATCAGCCGCTCGACATTGTTGCGCAGCTGGCGAACGTTGCCTGGCCAGTTGTGCGCCTGCAGGACCGCCATCGCGTCGTCGCCGATCCGACGCGGACGAATGCCTGACTGGCGGGCAATCTGACGCATGAAGTGGTCAACCAGGAAAGGAATGTCATCACGCCGTTCCGCCAGCGCCGGCACGTGCACCGGAACCACCGAAAGGCGGTGATACAGGTCCTGACGAAACCGCCCCTCCTCGGTCATCTTCTGAAGATCGTGGGCCGTCGACGAAATGATCCGGACGTCGACCTTGACCCGCTTGGTGCCGCCAACGCGCTCGAACTGCTGGTCGACGAGCACTCTCAGAATTCGTGTCTGGGTCTCCCTGGGCATGTCGGCGACCTCATCCAGATAGAGCACGCCACGGTGCGCCTCTTCCAGAGCGCCGACCTTGCGTTCGCCGCCATTGGCTTCCGTTCCGAAAAGCTCGATCTCCATGCGCTCGGGCGTAATCGTGGCGGCATTGAGCGTCACGAACGGCCCGCTGGCGCGTGGCGAAAGCGCATGGATCGCCCGCGCGACCAGTTCTTTCCCCGCACCGGATGCTCCGACGATCATGACTCGGCTGTTGGTGGGGCCGACGCGCTCGATCGTCTGGCGAAGCTGATTCATCGCGGAGGAGGCGCCGATCAGATCGAACGTCTCGCCTGAACGCTTCTTCAGATCGGAGACCTCGCGCTTGAGCTTGGAGGTTTCCAGGGCACGCTCGGCGATTAGAATCAGTCGGTCCGCTTTGAAGGGCTTCTCGATGAAATCGTAGGCGCCGCGGCGGATCGCCGACACCGCCGTCTCGATCGTGCCGTGGCCCGAGATCATGACTACCGGGAGATCCGGATGCATGGTCTTGATTTCGTCGAGCAGCGCCAACCCATCTAGGCGTGAACCCTGCAGCCAGATGTCAAGAAACACCAGGCGCGGCATACGATCGGCGATCGCCGCGAGCGCGGTATCGGAATCGCGCGCCACGCGCGTTTCGTGACCTTCATCGCCCAGTATGCCCGCAACGAGTTCGCGGATGTCTTCTTCGTCATCGACGATCAAAATATCAGAAGCCATTGTCGACCTTCTCGGCTTTCTTCCTCTCAGCCGGATTCTCCGACGGCGCTGCCCGCGGGGACGCTCCGTCCCCCGGCAGGATCATGCGGATCATCGCTCCGCACCCGTCGCCGAAATCCTCAGGCGCATCGTGCAGTTCAAGCATCCCGCCGTGGTCTTCCACGATCTTCTTCACAATCGCGAGGCCGAGGCCCGTGCCCTTCTCGCGTGTGGTCATGTAGGGCTCAAGCAGGCGCTGCCTGTTCTCGCGCGGCAGCCCCTTGCCGTTGTCGATCACCTCGATGACGATGGACCGGCCTTCCCGCCGCGCCTGAACCCGGATCGCGCCACGAAAGCCACCGTCCTTGCCCGCCTCGTTTGCAGCCCGACCTTCGATGGCTTCGGCCGCATTCTTGATCACATTGCCAATCGCCTGGCTCATCAACCGGTTATCGAAGGTGCCGTCCAAGGGCTCGTCGCCGAAATCGCGCTGGAAATCGATGTCGGACTGGCTGACCTCGATCAGGAAAGAGGCTTCACGCAACGCTTCGCGCAAGTCGAGCTTCTCCATCGTCGGCTTTGGCATGCGTGCAAACGACGAGAATTCGTCAACCATGCGGCCGATATCGCCCACCTGCCGGATGATCGTCTCGGTGCACTGGTCGAAGACCTCCCGATCCTCGGTGATGATCTTGCCGTAGCGGCGGCGAATACGTTCCGCCGAGAGCTGGATTGGCGTCAGCGGATTCTTGATCTCATGCGCGATACGCCGCGCGACATCGGCCCAGGCACTCGACCGCTGCGCCTGAACAAGATCGGTGATGTCGTCCACCGTGACCACATAACCCTGTCCAGCGCTGGTGTCAGCGCCCTCCTCTGTCGTGACCTGGACGTTGAAGGTGCGTTCCGCGCCACCACGCAGGAACGTCACCTGATCGCGATGGATCGCGCGCCCGGACGCGCGGGCGACCTCGAAGACCCGACCCAGATGCGGCAAGATCAGGGACAAGTTCTGACCGACCGAGTTCGAGCTCCTGATCAGCAGCATCGCCTCGGCGGACCGGTTGACGATCGTGATCACCCCCTCGCCGTCGACACCGATGACGCCGGCGCTCACGCTGCCGAGCACGGCTTCGGAAAAGCGACGGCGCTCGTCGATGAGATCCCGCGTCGCGATCAGTTCGTTGCGCTGCGATTTCAGTTGCAGCAGCATCTTGTTGAACGTGTCGCCAAGCGAGGCCACGTCGCCGTCCGAACTGCGCACCGGCACCGACACGTCGAGATTGCCGGTCGCCACCTCGTCGGCCGCGCCGATAAGCTGGCGAATCGGCCGCACGATCCGATCCGCCACAGCAATGCCCGTCCAGATCGCCGACAGGACCACGATCAGGGTCAGGCCGAGATAGAGCAGCGCGAAGGCGATCTGCGTGCTCGTGCGGTTCGCCTCCAAGCGCCCGTAATCATCGACATTCGCCCGCATGAGTTGGCGGGCCCGGATGACCTCCGGATCGACGAGCCTGATCGTGTAGAGATAGGCGTCGTCGATTTCGCGCAGCCGAATGATGGCGCCGACGATGTTTCGGGTTCGGGGCTCGATCAGGATGGGTTGCCCGCCCTCCGCGTCCTGCACCGCCCCGGCCGGCGGCGCCGGCATGTCGAAGTCGGCTGACGTTTCGGCCTGCATGATCACCGCGCCGTCGCTGTTGATCAGCGCCGCATGCGCGAGAGCGCGTCCCACCGCCTGCTGCGTGAGCGCGTCCTGAAAACCGTAGCGGTCGAGGCTGTACAGCGAGCGGAGCTTGTCGAGGTCGCTCGCCATCGAGAGCGTCGTGCCTTGCAGGTTCCGCGCATTCTCCTGGACGTAGGCCTCGGCGATCTGGAGCGACGAGGAGATGATGGTCCGGGTGCGGATCTCGAACCAGCGGTCAAGCCCGATATCGAGGGTGATCGAGGCCACGATGGCCACCATGATGGCGGGGATCGCGGCCACGAGAGAAAACAGCGCCACGATGCGCACGTGAAGGCGCGATGCGGCCTTGCCGCGCCGTCGAGCCATGAGGATCCGATGGACCTCACGGCCGATCAGCAGGATGAGTACGAAGATGAAACCTGCGTTGATCGCGATCAGCGACAGGGTCACGGTTTCATCCGGCGTCACCGGGGACAGGCCCATGAGGATGACGAAGGAAACGGCGGCCGAGATCAGTGCGCCCAGAACAGCGACGATCCCAGGCAGCGCCATAAGCCGCCTGCCCTCGGCTCTGGGTTCTGCCGGCTCGAAGGCTGCCGGCGGCGCGTGATCGGTCTCGGTGGTCATCCGACGGTCTGATTTGATGCCGTTGCACCTATGCAACGCATTGTGGCGATTCTGCAACAAATCGATCGTCGGGAGGTTCAGACCGGATCAGGAAAGCTTGGCCGACCGATAGACATTGACGCCCAGTTCTCGGATTTTCTTCCTCAGCGTGTTGCGATTCAGGCCGAGAAGTTCCGCCGCCTTGATCTGGTTGCCGCGGGTTGCCGTCATGCAGGCCAGCACCAGCGGATACTCCACTTCGCCGAGAATGCGCTGGTAAAGGCCGGGCGGCGGAAGGCCCTCGCCGAAGGATGCGAAATAGCGCTGCAGGTGCTGCTCAACCGCCTGCCCGATGGAGAGGTCTTCCCGGATGCCCCCGTCGGACGGTGCCGGCTCGCCGACCGCGCCCGACCACAATTCGCTGTCGATGATGTCGGACGAGATCTCGTCCTGTGGATAAAGGGCGGCTAGGCGGCGGATCAGGTTCTCCAGTTCGCGTACATTGCCCGGCCAGGGATAGCGTTTCATCAGTTCGATGCCGCCGGTCGATATGCGCTTCGGCTGCAGGCCCTCGCGCTCCCCCTGGCTGAAGAAATGCCGCACCAGGTCGGGAATGTCCTCCGCCCTTTCCCGCAGCGCCGGCAATCTGAGCGGCACCACGTTCAGGCGGTAGAACAGGTCTTCGCGGAACTGGCCCTGATTGATCAGTATGCGCAGGTCCTTGTTTGTTGCCGCCACGATACGCACGTCGGTCTTGATCGGCGTCCGCCCGCCGACAGTGGTGTACTCCCCCTGCTGCAGGACGCGCAGGAGCCGCGTCTGCGCCTCCATCGGCATGTCGCCGATCTCGTCGAGAAACAATGTTCCGCCCTCGGCCTGTTCGAAGCGGCCGGTGGACCTGTTCTGCGCCCCGGTAAAGGCTCCCTTTTCGTGTCCGAATAGCTCCGACTCGATCAGGTCGCGCGGAATTGCCGCCATGTTGATGGCTACGAACGGTCCGTGCCGGCGGCGGCCATATTCGTGCAGCGCGCGCGCCACGAGCTCCTTGCCGGTTCCCGATTCACCCGTGATCATCACCGTCAGATCGGTCTGCATCATGCGCGCGAGCATGCGGTAGATGTCCTGCATGGCCGCCGACCGGCCGACCAGCGGCATCTGCTCGGGATGATCGTCCGTCCGCTGGTCCGAATGCGAGCGGCGCGGTTCCGAAAGGGCCCGGCTGACGATCCCAATCAGTTCCATCAAGTCAAAGGGCTTGGGCAGATATTCGTAAGCGCCTTTCTCTGAAGCTTTGATGGCCGTCATGAATGTATTCTGGGCGCTCATGACGATGACAGGCAGGTCCGGCCGCGCTTTCTTGATCCGAGGCAGAAGGTCAAAGGCATTCTCGTCGGGCATCACCACGTCTGTGATGACAAGGTCCCCCTCACCCGAAGAGACCCAGCGCCACAGCGTGGCGGCATTCGAGGTCACGCGCACCTCGTGCCCGACGCGCGACAAGGCCTGGTTCAGCACGGTCCGGATCGCCGCGTCATCGTCCGCGACAAGGATGCTGCCGCGAACCGCGCTCATTCTGTCGCTCCGTGTGCACCGGGATTGATCCCGGGCTGTTCGTTGAAGGCGGGCATCAGAACGCGAAAAGTGGCGCCGCGTGAACTCGAATCGCACTCGATGACGCCGCCATGTTCGCCTACGATCTTGGCGACAAGCGCCAGCCCGAGGCCTGAGCCGTTGGTCTTGGTGGTGATAAACGGATCGAACAGGATCGGCTGGATGTCCTCGGCGACGCCGGGTCCGTTGTCGTGAACGCAGAATTCGAGCGGCAGAGACACCCTGTTTTGCGAACCGGGCACGGACACTCTGATGCCGGGCCGAAAGGCGGTCGTCAGCGTGATTTCCCCGGCGGGCTCGTCGCCGATCGCCTCGGCTGCGTTCTTGACCAGATTGAGGAAGACCTGAACCAGCTGGTCGCGGTTGGCATAGACGGGCGGCAGGCTCGGATCATACACCTGCGAGATCTTGATCCTCCGGCCGAAGCCGTTCCTGGCGACGGCCCGCACATGGTCAAGGACGACATGGATGTTCACCGGTGCCCGCTCGGACGGGCGTTCATCGGAGAACACCTCCATGCGGTCCACCAACGCCACAATCCGGTCTGTCTCGTCGGTGATCAAGCGCGTCAGAGCGCGGTCGTCGTCGTTGACCGACGATTCCAACAACTGCGCGGCACCGCGAATACCGGAAAGCGGGTTCTTGATCTCATGAGCCAGCATGGCCGCGAGTCCCGTTACCGAACGGGCCGCGCCGCGATGAGTCATCTGGCGGTCGATCTTCTCTGCCATCGACCGTTCCTGGAACATCACCACGACGGAGCCGGGCAGTTCGGCAGCCGGCGCGACGTAGATGTCGACCAGCCGGTCGCTCCCGAGGCGTGGCGAGGAAATGTCGACCCGATACTCGTTGACAGCCGCCCGGCGTTCGCGGACCTGTTCGATCAGCGCCAGGATCGGGCTGCCGAACGGCACGAAGGCCGCCAGCGAGCTTCGCGCCAGGATTGCGGCACTGGAGCGGAAGAAGTCCTCGGCTTCGCCATTCGCGAACGCGATCCTGTCATCGGGCCCGATCATGATCACAGGGTGACGGATCGTGTTGAGTACGATCTGCGCGGCATCCACCATTCTGGGCTTGGTCTTCACGGTGGAGATGTTCATGCGGCCGTCCTGAACTCGGTTGCATCGGAAGCCTGCCGCGCAATCTCCCTTATTGTTGCATGGACCGTGTTGGGGTCCAGGCTCGTCATGGCGCGGTGGCGCAAACCCGTGTCCACACGCCCTCCCATGCGGTCAAAGTACCAGCCGAGATGCTTGCGCGCCTGACGCAGCCCACTCTCGACGCCATAGAAGGCCAGCATGTCCTGATGATGCGCGACAATGTAATCGGCCATCGCCTCGCCGGATGCGGGCGGCGGGCTGCCTGACTTGCTGCCGAGTTCGCGGGCGATCTCGCCGGCCGCCCATGGCGCGCCCTGCCCGGCGCGTCCTATCATCACCGCATCGGCGCCGGACGCGTCGATGATCTCAAGCGCGTCAGCCGTGTCGCGGACGTCCCCATTCGCAACGACCGGAATCGATACAACTTCCTTGACGCGCCTTATGGCCTGCCAATCGGCCTTTCCCTTGTAGAACTGGCAGCGGGTGCGACCATGTATTGTCACCATCGCGACGCCCGCCTGTTCGGCCCGGCGGGCCAGCACCGGGGCAACAAACGCCGTCTCATCCCAGCCGAGCCGCATCTTGACCGTGACCGGCACTCCGACCGCGTCGATGACGGCATCGATCAGGGAAAGCGCGAGTTCTGGCTCCCGCATCAGCGCCGATCCCGATAGGCCGCCCGTCACCTTCTTTGCGGGACACCCCATGTTTATGTCGATCAGGTCAGCGCCCTCGCCCTCGGCGATCCGCGCGGCCTCCGCCATCCAGTGCGGATTCCGGCCGGCAAGCTGCACCATGTGCGGAGAGATACCGGATCGCTTGACCCGCAGGGCCGTATCGCGGCGATCCCGCGCAAGTTCGCCGCTGGCGACCATCTCGGTGACAACCAGACCCGCACCGTGGTCGAAGGCCCGTCGTCTGAAAGGATCGTCACTGATACCCGACATCGGGGCCGCAAACAGCCGATTGCGTATCCTCACGCCGCCCAGGACGAGTGGCTCGATCAGGACGCTACATTCATTCATGCTCAAAAACCATGCACCGGACACATTTGCTTATTCTCTAGACAGAAACGGTCCGGCGTGCAACGCGTGATTATATCTTCGTGCTGGATCACGTAACGATGCTGGCAATGCCGTCCGGTGCGTTCTATGCGCAAGCAGGGCGAAACTCAGGCGCGTTTATGAATCCCGAACTGCAAGGAAAGGTCGGTGTCGTTATCGTCGCGGCGGGGCGCGGCGAGCGCGCCGGAGGCCCCGGAGGCGGCCCGAAGCAATACAGATCGATCGGCGGGCGCGCCATACTGGACCTGACGATCGAGCGCTTCGTCAATCACCCGCGGATAGGCCCCATCGTCGTTGTCATCCACGCTGACGACGAGGAACTGTTCCATACGACCTGCGGACCTCGTAACGATCGGATCGGCTGCGTTATCGGGGGCATGACCCGGCAGGCTTCGACGCTTGCGGGGCTGGAATGGCTCGAGCGCCATGAACCTGAAATCGTGCTGATTCACGACGGCGTCAGACCATTCATCGATGCGAGCCTTCTGGACCGTGTTGTCGATTCGATCGGCCCGGCACAGGGAGCGGTGCCCGCCCTGCCGGTCTCGGACACGCTCAAGCGCGTGACGCCCGATGGCCTCGTGGCCGAAACCGTGCCTCGCGGTAACCTGTTTGCCGCCCAGACGCCTCAGGGATTTCCCTACGATGCCATTCTCGAGGCGCATCGTCGCGCGGCGAGCGAAGGACGCGACCTTTTCACCGACGATGCCGCGATCGCGGAGTGGGCCGGCATCACCGTCCGGACTGTCGAAGGCTCAACGGACAACCTTAAGATCACTTGGCCCGAGGATCTCGCCATGGCCGATGAACGCCTAGCCGAGCGGCGCTTTTTTCCTGATGTCCGCACTGGCAACGGTTACGATGTCCACTCCTTCGAGGCAGGGGACCAGGTGACGCTCTGCGGTATAGCGATCCCGTATAGACGGAGGCTTTCCGGCCACTCCGACGCCGATGTCGGCCTGCATGCCCTGACAGATGCGCTGCTGGCGACCTGTGGCGGCGGCGATATCGGTGTTCATTTTCCGCCCTCGGACTCCCAATGGAAGGGCGCGGCGTCGACGATCTTCGTCGAACATGCCGTGAGGCTCGTGCGCGAAAAGGGCGGCCGCATCGCGAACGCGGATGTGACACTGATCTGCGAAGCCCCGCGGATCGCGCCTCATCGCGACGCGATGACCAGCAAAATGGCCGCCATGCTTGGGATCGAGCACACGAGGGTTTCGGTCAAGGCGACGACGAACGAACGGCTCGGTTTCATCGGCCGTGAGGAGGGCATTGCAGCGATAGCGACCGCGACCGTGGTCTATCCGGGGGATCTGCCTGAATGAGCGATCATGACGAACTCGCCCGAAAGGTTCTTGCCGCCTGCGAGGCACGCGGCGTCATGGTCGCCACGGCGGAATCATGCACAGGTGGCCTGATCGCGGCTGCCTTGACGAATATCGCCGGCTCTTCCGCCGTCTTCGACCGCGGCTTCGTCAGCTACTCCAACCAGGCCAAGATGGCGATGCTGGGCGTTTCGGCCGCCACCCTCGAAGCACATGGGGCTGTGTCGGCGGAAACGGCGCTAGAGATGGCCGAGGGAGCTCTTTCGCGCTCCGGTGCCGGCATAGCCGTCTCGGTCACCGGCATTGCCGGTCCGGGTGGCGGCGACGCGCACAAGCCGGTTGGTCTGGTTTGGTTCGGACTTGCGTCACGCGACGAACCGACACGGGCCGAACGCAGGATGTTCGAGGATCGTGGTCGCGCGCATATCCGCTCGGTATCCGTCGAACACGCTTTGGGGATGGTTCTCAGTTCGCTGTCGGGGCGCTGACACCGCTCTCGCCGTAGAGAGTATCCGCTCTCTTTTCAAAGGCTTCTGCAAACATCCGGAAGGCGCGGTCGAATACCGCCCCCATCATGGCGCCCAGGATGCGACTGCGGAACTCGTAATCGATGAAGAAATGGACGACCGACCCGCCACCCTTCTCCTCGTCCTCGAACCGCCATTCATTGCGCAGATATTTGAACGGGCCGTTGAGATACTTCACGTCGATGGCCTTCTCGTCCGGCTTCAGCACGACTTGGCTCGTGAAGCTCTCGCGGATCGCCTTGTAGCCGACCGCCATATCGGCCACCAGCACCGTGACCCCGTCCTTTTCCTTGCGCGACCGGACCGTGAGCGCTTCGCACATCGGCAGGAACTGCGGATACTTCTCGACGTCGGCGACCAGGCCGAACATCTTGTCGGCCGAATGCGATACTCGGCGCTTCGTCTCAAAAGTCGGCATCAGGCTTGAGCCGCTGTCCTGGCCAAATGAGCCTCGCGCGCGGCCCGCAGGCGCTGGAAATCGTCGCCGGCATGGTGTGACGACCGTGTCAGCGGGCTCGACGAGACGACGAGAAAACCCTTCGTGAGCGCGACGGTCTCATACGACTTGAACTCATCGGGCGTCACGAAGCGGATGACAGGGTGGTGCTTGCGCGTCGGCTGCAGATATTGGCCGATGGTCAGGAAATCCACATCCGCCGAGCGAAGGTCGTCCATCAGTTGGAGAACCTCGTTCCGCTCCTCGCCAAGCCCAACCATGATGCCGGATTTGGTGAAGATGGTCCGGTCGAGTTCCTTGACCCGCTGCAGAAGCCGGATGGAATGGAAGTAGCGGGCGCCGGGCCTGACCGTCAGGTAGTTGGAGGGCACCGTCTCCAGATTGTGGTTGAAGACATCAGGCTTCGCTTCGACGACGACTTCCAGGGCGGCGGGCTTGCGCAGGAAATCGGGCGTGAGGATTTCAATGGTCGTTCCGGGGGCGCGCTTCCGGATCGCACGGATGACCTGCGCGAAGTGCTCGGCGCCGCCGTCGGCAAGGTCGTCGCGATCGACGGAGGTGACAACGACGTGCTTCAAGCCCATCCTCGCCACGGCTTCGGCCACGCGTTCGGGCTCGCCGTCATCAAGGGGCAGCGGCATTCCGGTCGAGACGTTGCAGAAGGCGCAGGCGCGCGTGCATATCTCGCCCATGATCATGAAGGTGGCGTGCTTCTTATCCCAGCACTCGCCGATATTCGGACAGCCGGCCTCCTCGCATACCGTCACAAGATTGTGCGACTTCACGATCTCGCGGGTTTCGGCGTAACCCTTTGACACCGGCGCGCGCACGCGGATCCAATCCGGCTTGCGCAGGATCTCCTGATCCGGCCTGTGCGCCTTCTCGGGGTGGCGCTGCCGGGGCTTCAGGGCGACTGTATCGAGAACGGTGACCATGACTGTCCGTCTGCGGGTTTCGGTACGACCCCGATGTAAGGCCAAACGAGCCCAAGAAAAAGGCCGCCGCGCCTCGAGCGCAACGGCCTTTCCCGAATAGCAGCTCTGCGTGCGGCGCTCAGCGCCTTATCGCGCGGCCGATGGCGATCAGAATGCAGGCACCGATGAAGCCGGCGATCAGGTAACCGATCCACCCTCCCAGCGCGATGCCGAACAGACCGAGTAAAGCATTGGCGACGATCGCGCCGGCAATGCCCAGCAAGACGTTCATGAGGACGCCCATATTGCTCTTCATGAACTGCTCGGCCAGCCAGCCGGCAATGCCTCCGATTATGATGGCTGCAATCCAGCCTACGCCTGCACCTTCCATCGCCATTTCTCCTTTGCTGTCGAAACCAGCTTTCGCGAAACGCGTGGCCGCTTGCCGAGTTCCCGATTGTCGGCATTGGTCGCGTCGACGCCATTAAGTATTCAACGCCATTCCATAAGCGTCCAGCACACTTTCCTTCATCATCTCTGATAGCGTGGGATGCGGGAAGATCGAGTGCATCAATTCCGCCTCGGTCGTTTCGAGATTCATGGCCACCACGAAGCCCTGTATCAGTTCGGTGACTTCAGCGCCGACCATATGCGCGCCCAGAAGCTGTCCGGTCTTCTTATCGAATACCGTCTTGACCAGCCCCTGGTCCTCGCCGAGCGCGACAGCCTTGCCGTTCGCCACGAACGGAAAACGCCCGACGCGGACTTCGTGGCCTGCTTCTTTCGCCTTTGCCTCGGTCAGGCCAACGGAGGCAACCTGCGGCTGACAATAGGTGCATCCGGGCACCAGACTTTTATCAAGCGGATGGGGGTTCTTGCCCGCGATCGCCTCCACGCAGACAACCGCCTCATGCTCGGCCTTGTGGGCCAGCATCGGTGGGCCGGCGACATCGCCGATCGCATAGACGCCCTCGACACTCGTGCGGCACATGCCGTCGATGGCGATCATCCCGCGTTCGACCTTCACACCAAGCTCCTCCAGGCCGAGATTTTCGACATTTCCCTGCACGCCGACGGCCGAAATCAGCCGGTCGGCCGTGATCTTTTCCACCGATCCGTCCTTCTTCTCGACATGGGCGGTGACTGACCCTTTGCCCTTCTCGACCTTTGTCACCTTTGCCTCCAGCAGGAATTTCATCCCCTGCTTCTCGAACCGCTTCTGAGCGAATTTCGAGATCTCGGCGTCCTCTACCGGCATGACCTGCGGCAGCAGTTCCACCACGGTCACGTCGACCCCCAGGGTCCGGTAGAAACTGGCGAACTCTATGCCGATGGCACCCGACCCCATCACGATCAGAGATTTCGGCATTTCGGCGGGAACCATCGCCTCGAAGTAGGTCCATATCAGCTTGCCGTCCGGCTCGATGCCTGGCAGCACGCGCGGCCGCGCGCCGGTCGCCACGATCACATGCCTGGCCGAGTAAGTTCCCTCGCCCTTGACGTTCTTGGGCGGAGGAACCTGCGGCTCCATCGGTTTCTTGGCAGTCTTGGCGACCTTGATCTCCACGCCGCCCTTGCCAGCCTTCGTCAGCCGCGCCTCGCCCCAGATCACGTCGACCTTGTTCTTCTTCATGAGGATGCCGACGCCGCCATTCATGCGCGCGGCGATCCCGCGCGAACGCTCGACGATCGCCTTGAGGTCGGGTTTGAATGCTCCTTCCAGGGTCAGTCCGTAATCCTTCGCGTGCTGGCCGAGGTGCAGGACTTCCGCCGAACGCAGCAGCGCCTTGGTCGGAATACACCCCCAGTTGGAGCAGATGCCAGCCAAGTGCTCCCGCTCGACGATCGCGGTCTTCAGGCCGAGTTGAGCCGCGCGGATCGCAGCGATATAGCCACCCGGCCCCGCGCCGATGACAATGACGTCGTAGGTATCGGCCATTCCAGCCTCCTTCACAGTCCCAGCATGACGCGCACGAGCGGCTCGAGTCCGCGGCCAATGGCGCGGGTGCTATCGGCGTCGAGATGCACGCCGTCGATCGGCGAGGCTTCGGCGACCGAAGCGGCGTCGAAGAAACCGCAGCCGGTCACGTCCGCGAGATCTGAATAGAAGGTGGCAATCATGCGCGACTGCTCGATCCCGCCCTCAAACATGGCGGCGAAATCCGGGTCGGCGGTTTCGCAGAGCGGCGGCGGCGCGACGATCAGGATATCAGGCGGCACTTCATCCATCGGATAGGCATGGCCGCGCACGATGTCGATCAGACGGCGCATGCCCCGCTGCGCGGCGGCCGCACGCCCGGCAATCCAGGGTTTCATATCGTTGCCGCCGAGGAAGATGACGATCAGGTCGAGCGGTGAGTGGGTATCCAGTAGCGACGGTAGGAGCCGCGCACCGTTGCGGTCGGCCGCTCCCAGATGGTCGTCGAACGCCGTCGTTCGGCCATTCAGTCCTTCGGGAATGACCAGCACGGCATCACCGAGCGCGGCCTGCAGGACACTTGGCCACCTGTCGGCATGGGCATGCCGGCCGGGGCCTTCGGCATTGTAGCCCCAGGTCAGCGAGTCTCCGTAGCACAGGACGGTTTTCATCGCGGCCGGCCTCGCATTACAGCTGCCTGAGGCCGAATGCGATCAACAGGAACAGCACCCCATTCGAGATCAACTCCACGGCGAGCAGGATGCCGAGCACGGCTGTTGCCGACCATGGGAAGCTCGCAAGGATCATCAGGCCGAGCGCGAACGACACAATACCGGATGCCAGCACCCAGCCCCAGCCGGCGATCGGGCGCAGCGAGAAGGAGTACATGATCTTCACCGCGCCGGTGAACAGGAACAGCACGGCCACCAGGAAGGTGAGCGACACAGTGCCGGCAAGAGGATCGAACAGAAGCACGATTCCCACGACTGTTGTCAGTATGCCAAACAGCAGGGCCCAGAGGAAGCCCGGCCACTCCTTGACGCTGAAGGCCTGCACGATCTGGATGACGCCGAGCAGAAGGAACGTCCAGCCTGCCAGAAGCACCGCCGCGATCGTCGCGGCGAAGGGATTGAGTAAAGCAAGAATGCCGCCGATCAACGAGATAACGGCAAGGATAGCCATCCATATCCAGGATGAGCGACTTGGACGATCCGTGGTTGCATCAACCATGGCGTACTCTCCGGTTGCGTGAACGGCCGCCCGCATCGGTTAGACAAGCATCCCCAGCGGGTTCTCGACGTATTTCTTGAAAGCGGCCAGCAGTTCGGCGCCCAACGCGCCGTCAACCGCGCGGTGGTCGGTTGAGAGGGTGACCGTCATGACGTTTGCCACCTTGATCTCGCCGTCCTTCACCACTGCGCGCTGCTCGCCCGCGCCAACCGCGAGGATCGTCGCATGCGGCGGGTTGATGACGGCCGAAAAGTCCTTGATGCCGAACATGCCGAGATTGGAGACCGCCGTGGTGCCGCCCTGGTACTCCTCGGGCTTGAGTTTGCGGTTGCGGGCGCGCGAGGCTAGGTCCTTCATCTCGTTGGAAATCGCCGAAAGCGTCTTCACTTCGGCGTTGCGCACGATCGGGGTGATCAGACCGCCCGGTATCGAGACCGCGACCCCGACATCGGCATGCCTGTGCTTGAGCATGCCGCCCTCGGTCCACGAGGCGTTGGCATCGGGCACCGCCATCAGCGCCATCGCCATCGCCTTGATGATCATGTCGTTCACAGAGAGCTTGTAGACGGGCACTTCGCCTTTCTCGGTCTTCTTCATGGGCGCGGCGTCGTTGAGCTGCTTCCTGAGCGCCAGCAGTGCGTCGATCTCGCAATCGAGCGTCAGATAGAAATGCGGAATCGTCGACTTGGCCTCGACGAGGCGGCGCGCGATCGTCTTGCGCATATTGTCATGCGGGACGAGTTCGTATGAACCTTCCTCGAACAGCTTGAGCACCGCTTCATCCGACATCGGCTTAGGTGCCGCGACCGCCGGGGCCTTGGCCTGGGCCGCCTTGCCGACGCCCGATTTTGACGCCGCCTCGACATCGGCCTTCACGACGCGCCCGTGCGGCCCTGAACCGGAAAGCGTGGCCAGGTCGATGCCGGCACTCTTGGCGATGCGGCGCGCCAGCGGCGAGGCGAAAATACGTTCGCCGTCGGCTTTCGGCGCTGGCCCGGCTTCGGGACTTTCGGTTATGGCATCGATAGGCTTTGGTGCCGGAGCTTCGTCCTTGGCGACATCGGAGACAGGCTTCGTCGCGCCCTTCTCCGGGGCTTCCTGCTCCTTTGCGTCCTTTTTCTTGCTCTCTTCGGCCGAAGCCTTGCTCCCGCCATTGGCTGCCGCGCCGGCGGCCTCCTTCACATCCTCGCCCTCGCTGGCGAGGACAGCGATCAGCGCGTTGACCTTTACGCCTTCCGTGCCGGCCGGTACGACAATCCTGGCGACCGTCCCCTCGTCGACGGCCTCCACTTCCATCGTCGCCTTATCGGTCTCGATCTCGGCGATCACGTCACCCCGCTCAACCCTGTCACCCTCTTTGACCAGCCACTTTGCGAGGTTGCCCTCCTCCATCGTGGGCGAGAGAGCCGGCATGGTGATGTTGATCGGCATCCTATCGGTCTCCGGCGTAATATGGCGTGGGATCTTCATTCATGCCGAGCGGCGGGTCGAGCGGCCAAAGATCGGCGAGCGAAAAAGAGATGGCGTGGAAGGGCGGCGCACGAACCTCGTCTGCGGAGTTCCACGTTCCGACATCCATCCATGATCCATCGCGAAGTTCGAACGCTTCAAGCATTTGCAGCCGGGGATCGATCAGCCAGAGATAGGCGACGTCGCCCATGGCGTAGACACGCTTCTTGACACCGCGATCGCGCCGTTCCGTTGACGCCGAGAGTATTTCGCAGACCCAGTCCGGTACGACATCGAAGAAGTTTGTTTCAGGGTATCCAGCCAATCTCTCGCGGCGCCAGCCCGCAACGTCCGGCACGACGATATTTTGACCAATCTTCAACTCCGGCTCGACGAAAAAAACCCAGCCGCCGGGACCGCTCCCACCCCACTGAAAAGGGTCTGTCAGCTTTGCTGAAACCGCATTCGCAGTGCCAGAATGCCGCGGTGACGGCCGCGGATGCGTCAACAACTCACCATCGATAATCTCGGCCACCAGATGTTCCGGTGCGGCTTCGATATCGGCGTAGGTTGCTCGACGCTTCCCTTGCTCGGCCATCTCGATCCTCGGCTCGCGCGATCCTTTGAACTGCGTTGTCAGTCCTTGTACGTCACCGCCTTCACGGCCTCGACGACCTCGGCGACACTCGGCAGGGCAAGCTTCTCGAGATTGGCCGCGTAGGGCATCGGTACGTCCTTGCCGGCGATCGTGATAACGGGGGCGTCCAGATAATCGAAGGCGCGCTGCATCACCTGGCTGGCGATGTGGTCGCCGACGGAGGACTGCGGGAAGCCCTCCTCCACCGTCACCAGCCGATTGGTCTTTCTGACCGAGTCGATCACGGTGTCGAGGTCCATCGGCCGAATGGTCCGAAGATCGATGATCTCGGCGTCTATGCCCATCTCGGCCAGTTCCGCCTCGGCCTTGACGCAATAGGTCATGCCGATGCCGAAGGAGACGATGGTCACGTCCGAGCCCTTCTTGTGGATGCGGGCCTTGCCGATCGGCAGCACGAAATCGTCCAGCTTCGGCACGTCGAAGGACTGCCCGTAGAGGATTTCGTTTTCAAGGAACATCACCGGGTTGGGATCGCGGATCGCGGCCTTGAGCAGACCCTTCGCGTCGGCGGCGGTATAGGGCTGAATCACCTTCAAACCGGGAATGTGCCCATACCAGGCGGCATAGTCCTGGCTGTGCTGGGCGGCCACCCGCGCGGCAGCACCGTTCGGTCCGCGGAACACGATCGGCGCGCCCATCTGTCCGCCTGACATGTAGAGCGTCTTGGCGGCCGAGTTCACGATCTGGTCGATCGCCTGCATGGCGAAGTTGAAGGTCATGAATTCGACTATAGGCTTCAGGCCGGCCATCGCCGCGCCGACGCCGACGCCCGCAAAGCCATGTTCGGTAATGGGCGTGTCAACCACGCGCTTCGGCCCGAATTCCTGCAGCAAACCCTGCGTGATCTTGTAGGCGCCCTGATACTCGGCAACCTCCTCGCCCATGACGAAGACATCCTCGTCGCGGCGCATTTCCTCGGCCATGGCGTCGCGCAGCGCTTCCCGCACGGTCGTCGTCACCATCTCCGTGCCTTCGGGAATGTCCGGGTCGGCGGCAACCTCCGCCTTCGGCGCGGCAGGAACTTTCGCGGCGTCCTTTTCAGCCGCCGGCTCGTCCTTGGCTTCGCGCGGCTTGCCTCCGGCGGCATCTTCCGCCTTAGCCGGCGTATCAGCGTCTTCGACGTTTTTGGAGGCCGATCCAGAAACCGTTTTGACGTCGTCGGCGCTTTCGCCTTCCTCAAGCAGCAGAGCGATCGGCGTGTTGACCTTCACGCCCTCGGTGCCCTCCTCTACGAGGATTTTGCCTAGCCGACCCTCGTCGACGGCTTCCACTTCCATGGTTGCCTTGTCGGTTTCGATCTCTGCGATCACATCGCCGGCGGATACGCTATCACCTTCCTTCTTGAGCCATTTGGCCAGATTGCCCTCTTCCATCGTGGGGGACAGGGCGGGCATCAGGATTTCGATGGGCATGGTCCCTTCCCCTGGCTCAGATAACGATGTCGGTATAGAGCTCGGACACATCCGGCTCGGGGTCGGTCTGGGCGAACTCCGCTGCATCGGCGACGATGTCGCGCACTTCCTTGTCAATGGCCTTCAACTCGTCTTCACTCGCCCATTTCTTCTCGACCAGTCGCGCCTTCACCTGCTCGATTGGGTCCTGCTCGGAGCGCATCTTCTGCACCTCCTCCTTCGTCCGGTACTTGGCCGGATCGGACATGGAGTGGCCACGATAGCGATAGGTCTGCATCTCCAGGATGATCGGCCCCTGACCGGTCCGGCAATGCGCGACCGCCATCTCGCCCGCTGACTTCACCGCGCGCACGTCCATTCCGTCGACCTGGATGCCCGGAATCTTGAACGAGATGCCGCGATGGGAGAAGTCGGTCTCGGCGGAAGAGCGCTGAACCGACGTACCCATCGCGTAGCGGTTGTTCTCGATGACATAGACGACCGGCAGCTTCCACAGGGCGGCCATGTTGAAGCTCTCGTAAACCTGTCCCTGATTGGCCGCACCGTCGCCGAAAAAGGTCAGGGATACCGCCTTGTTCTCGCGATAGCGGTTGGCAAAGGCGAGCCCGGTGCCCAGAGGCACCTGCGCCCCGACGATGCCGTGGCCGCCATAGAAGTTCTTCTCCTTGGAGAACATGTGCATGGAACCGCCCTTGCCCTTGGAGTAGCCTCCCCGGCGGCCTGTGAGTTCGGCCATGACGCCGCGCGGGTTCATCCCCATGGCGAGCATATGGCCGTGGTCGCGATAGGCGGTGATCATCTGGTCGTCGTCGCTCATCGCCATCTTGAGGCCGGTTACGACCGCCTCCTGGCCGATATAGAGGTGGCAGAAACCGCCGATGAAGCCCATGCCGTAGAGTTGGCCAGCCTTTTCCTCGAAGCGCCGGATCAAGAGCATGGCGCGGTAGGCGTCGAGTTCGTCATCTTTGGAAAAATCAGCCGGCTTCGGCGTCTTCAGCGATTGCGCGGCTTCGGGCTTGACCTTCGCCTCCTGGCGGGACGGCGCCGCCGAACGCTCCGGTTTGCCAGATGTCGATTTCGTGGACGATTTACGAGCGGCGGCGGCCATGCGTCACTCCCTGTTGCCAGTCTCTGACGGACTACGGGAGCACCACGATTCAGGTCGCCTCCCTTTTCGGATCACGAGGCTAGCATGACGCTCGGGGCTTCACCATGCCGAAAAAGCATGGCAGCCATGTGTGTAACCAACTGCAAATGTTGACTTATCCGGTGATTAACCGGATCGAGGTCAATTCATGCTGCCGGCCCGGGGCCGCATGATGACGATCTCATCCGCGCGCACATAGTCGAGCGCTCGGCGCGCCTGCTCGTCGAGCATGTCCCTTTCAATCGAGCCATTGTGCAACAGAAGGTTGCGGGCTTCGAGCCGCTCCCGCTCGCTGCGCAGCGTTTCGAGTTGCGCACTCAATTCGCGCGCCCGGTCTTCATATCCGTAGCGCGCGTTGAGGCCGTATTCGCCATGGACGGCGTGATATCCGAAATAGGACAGGAACAGCGCCGCGACCGCCGGTACGATCAGTCGGCCGGTGTTCCGTTTCTTGCGCTGGCGTGTCCACATGGGGCGGGAGACTCGAATACGTCCCGACGACCATGCATCCACATGCTTAAGGGACGGTTACGCTCCCGCCTTCAGGACTGAGCGACCCGCATAGGCGGCTTGCTTCCCCAGTTCGCCCTCGATCCGCAGCAACTGGTTGTACTTGGCCAGCCGGTCCGACCGTGCGAGCGACCCGGTCTTGATCTGCCCGCAATTGGTCGCGACCGCGAGATCGGCGATGGTGGAATCCTCCGTCTCGCCCGAACGATGGGACATCACGGCCGTATAGGCCGCCCGATGCGCGGTATCGACGGCGTCCAGCGTCTCGGTCAGCGTGCCGATCTGGTTGACCTTGACGAGAATGGAATTCGCCACGCCCATCCGGATGCCGTCCTTCAGGCGCGCCGTGTTCGTAACGAACAGATCGTCGCCGACGAGCTGGCATTTCCCGCCAGCAAGGTCCGTCAGCATCTTCCAGCCTTCCCAATCGTCTTCGGCCATTCCGTCCTCGATGGAGACGATCGGGTAATCGGCAACCAGCTTCGCCAGATATCTGGCCTGTGCCTTGGGATCGCGGGTCTTCCGCTCGCCTTCATAGGCATAGCTGCCGTCCTTGAAGAACTCTGTCGCCGCGCAATCGAGCGCGATGGCGACCTGCTCGCCCGGCTTGTAGCCGGCCTTCTCGATCGAGGCCATGATGAAGTCGAGCGCGGCCTGCGCGTTCTTGATGTTCGGCGCGAAGCCGCCCTCGTCACCGACATTGGTGTTGTGGCCGGCCTCCTTGAGGCCCTTCTTCAGCGTGTGGAAGATTTCGGCACCCCAACGCAGCCCCTCGCCGAAGGTCGCCGCGCCGACCGGCATGATCATGAATTCCTGGAAGTCGATCGGATTGTCGGCATGGGCGCCGCCATTGACGATGTTCATCATCGGCACGGGCAGCACATGTGCCGCCGCGCCGCCCACATAGCGATAAAGCGGCAGTCCGGCAGCCTCCGCGGCCGCTTTCGCTACAGCCAGCGAAACGCCAAGGATCGCATTGGCGCCCAGCCGGCTCTTGTTGGGCGTCCCGTCGAGCTCGATCATGGTGCGGTCGATATGGAGTTGCTCCTCGGCTTCCATGCCGCCGATCGTCTCGAAAATCTCGCCGTTGACGGCGTCAACCGCCTTCTTCACGCCCTTTCCAAGATAGCGCGGGCCACCGTCGCGAAGCTCCACCGCCTCATGAGCGCCCGTCGAGGCGCCCGACGGAACCGCCGCACGGCCCGTCGAGCCGTCCTCGAGGACCACGTCCACTTCCACAGTGGGGTTGCCCCGGCTGTCGAGAATTTCGCGTCCGATGATGTCGACGATGGCGGTCATGTCCGTTCCCCTCAGGCGGCGGCGATTGCGATGCCGACGCTCATAGCGAAAGCGCCGGCCCGCGCAAAGACCGCCGTCCGGGGGAACGAAAGAATCGATCCCGCAATCATGCGAGACCCGCTGGTCCTGCGATCAGTACCAGTAAGGCTGGACCTTGTAGTAGTCGTAGGACGCGTCGCGCGCGCGCTGGCCGTCCTCTCCCGACAGTTCCTGGATCGTATAGGCCGGGGCTTTCTCCAGGACCTCCTTCGAGAAAGGCACGACATAGCCCCCCTGGCTCGTCTCGTAATCGAGGCTTGACCATGGAATGGCGTGGAATTTCTCACCAATTCCAAGGAAGCCGCCGAAGCCGATCACGGCAAACATGATGCCGTTGGAAAGCTTGTCGAGCATGATGTCCTCTATCATCCCGATCTTCTCGCCTTCCGTATTGTAGACGTTGGTGCCGATGACGCGCGATGCTCGGATCGCCTGCGTATGCCCTGTCTGCGTCGTCATGGTCGTTTCCCTTCACATTCGGTTCGCCGAAGAGACAATGAGGGAAACGGGTGCGCGGTTCCGGTGATCGGGGATTATCTTAGCGCGGGTCGAAGATGAATATGGCCCCCTGCCCCGGCGCCGGATCGACCACGGGTCGGCCGCCGCTTCTGCGCGAAGGAATTCCCGCATCGTTCAGACAATCGAGCAACCGACCAAGGTCCGGAACCCTAAAGACGATCGCGCGCAATCGAAGTTGGTCCTCGTCCGGCGGATCTCCGCCAAAATCCCGGGCAAACTCCCTGGTCGACATCAGTTGCAGGGAGGAGCCGGGCCCATCCATGTCTGACGATCGCCCCGAGACAAGAGAGACGATCGAACCGAACGCTGTCGGATCGCCTGCCGTCAGGATGACGGAGGCCATCCCGAAAGCACCGTTCGGATGCACCTCGAGCGCTGCCCGGTCGATCTTCGGCGAGAGAACCCTCTGACAGGTGAAGAACAACGTGTCGACTGCACTGGCATCCCTTGCAAAAGCCAGTCTGAAGGCAGCGACATCCTCCCGCCCGAACGCATCACGCGCCGGGCGGGAAAAGTCGAGGATCGGTCCGGCCGAATATCCCGCGGCGACGAATGCGGCATGATCGGCGCGCGCGTCCTCCGTGCCGAAGACCAACGCCGAAAAGCCTTCATCGCCGTTCCGCGAACGGTAGCGGGCATCATGCGCCACGAAGACGTTGTGTTTGGCTATCGCCTCCCGGGTCAGTTCACGGCGGTCAACCGATAGAGGCTCCAGGAAGGTTCCATCCGCGAAGTAGATGCAGGCATTGGCGGTGCCGAAGGGATGGACGCCAGCCGGGGCTACCGTGAAGCCGAGTGCTGAAAGCCGGCCGCGCGCCGTGCCCAGATCCGCTGTCGAGAGGACGCAGTGGTCGAGTGGTCGGGGTGCACGGGTATTCACGATCAGTCGCGCCAATTGTCGGGGGTCATCGACTGGCGATAGCGCTGCTGCATTTCCGGCGTCAGAACTTCCAGCAGGACCTTTCCATCCAGCCAGACTTCGATCACATCGAAGAATCCCCGATCGCAGTGCCTGGCCCACCATCCATAGGTGGCGGCCAGGTCGAACGCCTGTTTTTCTTCAAGTGCGGTCGAGATCGCCAGGTGTGTGGCGGTTTCGCGCGAGACGTCGTCGCTGATGTCGAAGGAAAGGCCGTTCTTGCCCAGCCGGTTGACCGTGCCGGCCGGATAGATCTCGATCGCGGACCCATGCTCATCGCCTTTCAGGACAATGAAAGCGCCATGCACGGGATGAAAAGGAAAGGCCTCGCCATCCCACAGTTCCTCGAAGAAGGAGGCGGCAGTGCCGGGGTTGTCGACGGCAATCGAGGCATGGAAGATCATGCCCCGCTCTATCACACCAGCCGGCTCTGCTCCACGGCCGCGGCGATGAAGCTTGCGAACAGCGGATGCGGTTCGAATGGGCGGCTTTTCAGCTCTGGATGGTACTGGACGCCGATGAACCAAGGATGTTCCGGATACTCCACCGTCTCGGGCAGGACGCCGTCCGGTGACATGCCGGCGAAGATCAGGCCGCAATCCTCCAGCCGCTGCTTGTAGTCGATATTGACCTCGTAGCGGTGGCGGTGGCGTTCGGAGATATCGGTATCGCCGTAGATTTCGGCGATCCTCGAACCCGCCGTCAGCTTCGCCTCATAGGCGCCGAGTCGCATCGTGCCGCCCAGGTCGCCCGCGGCCTGGCGCTTCTCGAGCATGTTTCCCTTGAGCCATTCCGTCATCAGGCCGACCACAGGCTCAGTCGTCGGGCCGAACTCGGTCGACGAGGCGTTCTCGATGCCGGCCAGCGACCTTGCCGCCTCGATGCAGGCCATCTGCATGCCGAAGCAGATGCCAAAATAGGGCACCTCGCGTTCGCGGGCGAAACGAGCCGCGTGAATCTTGCCTTCCGAGCCGCGCTCGCCAAATCCCCCTGGCACCAAGATGCCATGAACCTTCTCGAGCCAGGGCGACGGATCTTCCTTCTCGAATATCTCGCTCTCGATCCAGTCGAGCTTGACGCGAACACGGTTCGCCATGCCGCCATGCGCCAGCGCTTCCATCAGCGATTTATACGCGTCCTTAAGGCCGGTGTATTTGCCGACGACGGCTATGGTGACCTCGCCCTCGGGATTGTGGATGCGGTCGGAGATTTCCTGCCAGCGTTCCAGCCGCGGCTTGGGCGCCGGCTCTATTCCGAACGCCGCCAGCACCTCGTCGTCCAGCCCCTCGCGGTGATAGGCCATCGGCACATCATAGATGTGGGCGACGTCCAGCGCCTGGATGACCGCGCTTTCGCGAACATTGCAGAACAGCGACAGTTTGCGACGCTCTTCCTGCGGAATTTGCCGGTCGGCCCGGACCAGAAGGATATCCGGCGCGATGCCTATCGAGCGCAGTTCCTTGACCGAATGCTGGGTGGGCTTGGTCTTGAGTTCGCCTGCCGCCGGTATCCACGGCATCAGGGTCAGATGCACATAGACCGCCTGGCCGCGCTTCAACTCGTTGCCCAGTTGGCGGATGGCTTCCAGGAAGGGCATCGCCTCGATGTCACCGACCGTACCGCCGATCTCGCAGAGCACGAAGTCATAATCGTCATTGCCTTCGAGGATGAACGACTTGATCTCGTCGGTGACGTGCGGAATCACCTGCACGGTGGCGCCCAGATAGTCGCCGCGCCGTTCCTTCTCGATAATGTTCTGGTAAATGCGGCCGGTCGTGATGTTGTCGGTCTTCGTGGCCGAGCGCCCGGTGAAGCGCTCGTAGTGGCCAAGATCCAGATCGGTCTCGGCTCCGTCGTCGGTCACGAAGACCTCGCCGTGCTGATAGGGCGACATCGTTCCGGGGTCGACGTTGAGATAGGGGTCGAGTTTCCTCAGCCTCACGCGGTAACCGCGCGCCTGCAGCAGGGCCGCCAGAGCCGCTGCCGCGATGCCTTTGCCAAGGGAGGAAACCACGCCGCCGGTGATGAATACATATCGCGCCATGGGAGTCAGGGCTTAGCGCGCGACTCGCGATTCCGCCAGTCGAAAATTCATCTTCTCACAGACGGAAATCTCACCGCGACCTGTGAAATCCTTCACCGAACGGCGCACCTCCCGTCGCCATTTCTGTCGAAACGACGGTGAGAGGGAGTGACAGAATGTCGGAGGATCTGGACTGGATCGTGATCAGGGATTTCACCAATCGCGAGATCGGCGCGATCGGGTTTGTCGGCCACAAGGCGGCGGTCGTCGTGTCGTTCTATGACGATCTCGACGGCAACAAGGATGGAAAGGTCAGCTGGGGCGAATGGGGTGCCGGCAAGCTGTCGCCGATCAGCCTTGACAACAAGGCGGTGACCGAGGTCGCGATGGCCGCACGCACCAATCTGGAGGTGCTGGAACGTGACGCGTCGTTTGGCCAGATGGCGATGCAGCTTTTTACCCAGTTCGCCCGGGGCCTGATGGCGGACGGCATATATGCCGTCTATTTCAGCCGGGGCGTTTCGTCCGTCGCGAAACCGATCGCAGGCCGACTGACCAAGGACATGGTCAAGCAGTTCGTCGTCCGCAAGGGCATGGAGAAAGCCGTCAAAGGCGCCTACGACACGGCGATGAAGTAGCGCGGCGGCTGACGTCGAAGCCCGTCAGCTCGACAGCCCGTTGACCACCACGACGTCGGTGCCGATGCGCACGCGGTTGTAAAGATCCATCACGTGCTCGTTGACCATCCGGAAGCAACCGTTGGACGAAGCCGTGCCGATCGTCTCGGGCTGGTTGGTACCGTGGATGCGGATGTGGGTGTCGCGCTTGCCTTGGTAGAGATAGATCGCGCGCGCACCGAGCGGGTTATCCGGGCCGCCGTTCATGCCGTCCTTGTACTGGCCGTATTTCTTCGGCTCGCGCTCCTGCATGTCCTTGGTCGGGATCCAGCGGGGCCATTCCTGCTTGTCGCCCACCTTCGCCGTGCCGGTAAAGGCGAGGCCTTCCCGGCCGACCGCGATCGCGTAGCGGCGCGCGGTCTTGTGCGTTTCCACCAGGTAGAGATAGCGGCCAGCGGTATCCACCACGATCGTGCCGCGCGGATAGCCTGAAAACTCGACTGTCCGCGGCTGGAAATCGTCCTTGACCTTGAAGAGCTTCTTCTGTGAGCGGGAAGCCAGCGCGCCGTCCAGCGCCCGGGTTTCTGGCAGCATTTGCGGCTTTGCCCCGAACAGACCGTCGAACAGTCCTTGCGGGCGAACCTCGCTGCGCAGTTCGCCGCTGTTGCCAGCGTTCAGGACGTCGATTTTCTCCTCCGCAGGGGCCTGCCCCCGCTTTCGGACGGGATCGGCGGTCGTGTCACGCCGCTGGACAGCCGCCGTGGCCTGTGCCGCGGGGCGCGCTGTGCCGTAACCGCTCCCCCAGCGGCCCGACTCGGCGTGAGCCGCCGCCAAGGGCGCCGCAACCACCAGCGCGGCAACGAGAAGTATCGACCGGAATGTCATGTGATTGTCCCCAAGCACCCGAAGCGCCCCGCGAACGATCGGATATCGGCCAAAGCCGCGATGCGTTCGAGGTCATTTATACTTTGGATGCCGGGAGTCTCTCAAGCAGTCCAGCCGACATGGCCGGACGATTTCCGGCTCGTGCGGATTTTCGGCAACAAGTACCGGTTCGGCCGGTGGAATCGGGTCGCGTCAACGCAACGATCAGTTGCCGGTCGGGGCCTGCGGTTCCGAAGGCTCGCTCGGCACGATCACCGGTTCGTTGATGCCTGGAGAAGCCGGCTCCGCCAGCTGCGCATCACCACCTGCCCCGGTTCCGGTCGGTGCGGTGGGCGCCTGCGACGCCGGCTCCTCGGCCGGTGCCTGCTGCTGATCGGCGCCCGACCCGCCAAGCTGATCGAGCACCCCGCCGGAACCGGACGGAGCGGCCGGCGACTGCTCGCCGCTGGCCGCCGCCGGTATGCGGTCGAGATAATCGGTCGGTCGCTCACCATAGCGCGCAAGCAGGGAGAGCCCCAGCGAAGTGGCGAAGAATGCTAGGGCCAGGATCGCCGTTGTCTTGGTGAGCGCGTTCGAGGCGCCACGCGCGGTCATGAAGCCGGAACCGCCGCCGATGCCGAGACCACCACCCTCCGATCTCTGCAGAAGCACGACGCCGACAAGCGCGAGCACGATGAGAAGGTGGATGACGATCAGGACGGTCTGCATGACGGGTTCCGGAGAATGTTTGCGGCGCGGCGCGCGGCCGGCGTCGGACGCGGCTCAATACACAGGTTTGGGTGCCATTCCAAGCCCGGCGGGCGCGACGAAGTCGCACTTCATATGGGGCAATGCCCGGCAGTCCACAACCGCTCACACCACCGGCGACGATGATTGACCGTGCGCCGCGCGGCCGGTGCTTCATGAGGTGTCGTTGGGCCCGGCGGTGAGACCGTCGGGGGTGAGGGCAAGCCGGCCCGGGCGCGGCGTCGCCCCCCTCCGTCTCGGGCTTCGCCCTCGCCACCTCCCCCCGCCAAGCGGGGGGAGGATGAGCGCACAGCGCAGCAGGACGGCAAGGGCCTCGGCCAGCGCGTGCAAGCGCGCCGCAAGCAGCAGCGCGTCCTCGGGTTCGTTTCCGGTCGTGCCGATGCCGGCGAAGGCCGGCTGCGGCATGCCCGTCGCCTCGGCGACGAACTCCGCCACCACGGCCTCGGCCCGCCGCAACAGCCACAGAACGAAACAGCGGACCGGATAGGACCGGTCAGCGGCGCGCTCCGCCAGAACGGCAAGCGCGACGAGGACGGCGATGATGCGCCGCAACCTCCCGTCCCATCTTGCCGTCTGCTCGTCCATCTCGTGGTCCCTCGTTCACCGGCGGGCATTGTCCGCCAGGGCGCGGGGCACGTGGATAGACTCGGGCCAAGATTCGTTGAAAAGGCCGGTTCTGCTGGGGGGAGCGCCGATTTTTATCCACCCGGAACCGGCGCTCATTTCGATCAACCATCGGCGCCACCCTCGCGACGGCGGACGGACGGCCAAGGGTCGGAGCCGTAGATATCACACCGAGCGAAGAGCTTCGGCGATGCCGAGGAAATCCGCCGCCTTGAGGCTGGCCCCACCCACGAGCGCCCCGTCCACGTTGTCGATCGCGAGCAGTTCGACAGCATTGGAGGGCTTCACCGACCCGCCATAGAGGATACGCATCCGTTCTCCCTCCGTGCCCGCGAGCCGCTGGAGTTCCCTGCGGATATGCGCATGAGCCTTGCTCACGTCGCCGACGGACGGCGTCAGGCCCGTGCCGATCGCCCAGACCGGCTCGTAGGCGATGACGGTGTTGAGATGTGTCGCGTCGGACGGCAGGGAACCCTCGAGCTGTCGCGACAGCACGTCGAGCGTTTCTCCGTCCTCGCGCTGGTCTCTGGTCTCTCCGATGCACAGGATCGCGATCAGGCCGGCATTCCATGCCGCGAGCGTCTTGTCCTTCACCATCGAGTCCGACTCGCCATGATCGGTACGGCGCTCCGAATGGCCGACGATCACGTAGGATGCCCCGGCATCCTTCAGCATCGCCGCCGATACGTCGCCCGTATGCGCGCCCGCTTCCCTGGCATGACAGTCCTGCCCGCCCGACCTTACGGGCGTTGACGACAGAACATGGGAGGCGCGGTCGAGGAGCGTGGCCGGCACGCAGATGGCCACCTCCGTCTCGGCGTCGAGGCCGCTCATGAACCCATGCCCGATCGAGCGCAGTTCGGCCAGCGCGGCCGACGTGCCGTTCATCTTCCAGTTGCCGGCAATCAGCGGGCGGATACCAGGTGTCATGTTCCCTCCTTGGCCCTGCGCGCCGCAAGGCACTGACGGATGGGACATAATTCAATCGACATGGGCTTGGAAGGTCGGTATTCCGGCCTCCGCGCGAAAGTCCCGGAAGGATAGAACGGAAACGCAGATGCTCGACACGCTCCGCTCCGCCTCCAAGTCATGGCTGGCCAAGCTGCTTCTTGGCCTCCTGGTGCTCAGCTTCGCTGTCTGGGGCATATCGGGAACCATGCTGACGGGCGTCGGCGCGAACACGGTCGTGGCGGCGGGCAGGACCGAGGTCGGCATCACCGACTACCGGCTGGCCTATGATCGGCAGATACAGGTCCTGTCGCAGCGGTTCGGGCAACGCATCACGCGCGAACAGGCGACCGCGCTCGGCATCGACAATCAGGTTCTCAGTCAACTCGTGGCCGGGGCGGTCCTCGACGAGCAGGCCAGGCTGATGCGCCTCGGCGTCTCGGGAGACAAGCTCGCCGCACTGACAGCGGAAGACCCCGCATTCCACGGACCTGATGGACGCTTCGACCGCCGGCAGTTCGATTTCGTGCTGCGCCAGGTCGGAATGCGTCCCGACGATTACCTGCTCACCCGTCAGCAGGTCGCCATCCGCCAGCAGATCGTGGAGGCGGTGTCGGACGGAATGACCGCACCCGACGCTTTCCTGAGGGCGGTCGCGCTCTATCAGGGCGAGGACCGCACGGTCGAATACGTCGTCGTGCCCGCCTCGATCGTCCAGCCTATTGGGGATCCGTCCGAGGAAGAACTCGCCGCTTATTTCGAGGAGAACAAGGCCAGCTACCGCGCGCCCGAATACCGCGCCATCTCCTATGTGACGCTCGACCCAGAATCCGTGGCCGATCCCGCCGCGATCTCCGCCGAAGACGTGCGTGCCGACTACGACGCGAACCGGTCCCGCTACACGACCCCGGAGACGCGGCGGATCGAACAGCTTGCCTTCGCGGACGAGGCAGCCGCACGGGCCGCGGTCGAAAAGGTGCGGTCGGGTGCAAGCTTCGAGGATATCGTGGCCGATTCGGGGCGGTCCATGAACGATGTCGTGCTGGGCACCTATTCGAAGGGCGCCCTGCCCGACCAGTCCATCGCCGACGCGGCCTTCGCGCTCGAAGAGGGCGAAGTCAGCGATGTCGTCGAAGGCGCCTTCGGTCCGGTCGTCCTCCGCGCGACGGAGATCCAGCCGGAGGAGGTCAAGCCCTTCGAGGAAGCCGAGCCGGAGATCAGGCGGGATCTCGCGATCGCGGAGGCCAGCCGCATCCTGCTCGACCTGCACGATTCCTACGAGGACGCCCGGGCCGGCGGCGCGACGCTTGAGGAAGCGGCGCGCAATCTGGGGCTGGAGGTGGAAACGGTATCCGCCGTCGACCGCTCGGGCCGGACCCCGGAGGGCACCATTCTTGCCGACCTGCCTGAATCCGCCGAGCTTCTCAAGCAGGCGTTCGAGACCGAGGTGGGGCTCGAAAATCCGGCAATACCGATCGGCAATGACGGCTATGTCTTCTACGAAGTCACCGGCGTCGAAGAGGCGCGCGACCGCGCGCTTGATGAAGTCCGCGACCAGGTGGTCGAGGACTGGAAGTCGGCGCAGGCCGAGACGCGCCTGTCGGAACGGCTCGCGGAACTTCGGGGCCGGCTCCAGGACGGAACCAGCCTGGACGAAATCGCCGAAGAACTTTCGCAGGACAAGCAGACGAAGCGCGGACTGAGCCGCGATTCCGACGATTCGGATTTCGGCGAGGAAGGTGTGGGCGCCGTGTTTTCGGTCGCGCGCGGTGAAACGGGCGTGACGCGGCATGCGTCGGGCGACGGGCGCATCCTCTTTCAGGTCACGGAGGTCTTCGAGCCAGCGGGTGCCGGACCGGATGCGCTGGATCCGAATGTCCGGCGCAATTTCGCGCAAGGCATGGCCGACGACCTGCTCGACCAGCTGGTTGCCCGCCTGCAGGGGGAGATGGAGGTCACCGTCAACCGGACCGCGATCAACAATGCGCTGAGCTTCTGATCGTGGTGGGGGCGGTCCGATGAGCGATTTCAAGGAGTTCGTGGCGAAGGCCGCCAGCGGGACGCCGCTCGGCTTCGAAGAGGCGCGCGCGGCTTTCGACATCATGATGTCGGGCGATGCGACCCCTTCCCAGATTGGCGGCTTTCTGATGGCGCTGCGGGTTCGCGGCGAAACGGTGGACGAGATATCAGGCGCGGTCGCCACCATGCGCGCCAAGATGCTGAAGGTGGAGGCGCCGGCCGACGCCATCGATATCGTCGGCACCGGCGGCGATGCCTCGGGATCCTACAATGTCTCGACCTGCGCGGCCTTCCTCGTGGCGGGCGCCGGTCTCAAGGTCGCAAAGCACGGCAATCGCGCACTGTCGTCGCGGTCCGGCGCGGCCGACACGCTGGCGGCGCTCGGCGTGGACATCGAGATCGGCCCCGATCGCATCGCCGCATGTATCCGCGAGGCCGGCGTCGGCTTCATGTTCGCGCCGGCTCACCATTCGGCAATGCGACATGTCGGACCCACCCGCGTCGAACTCGGCACCCGGACGATCTTCAACCTGCTGGGCCCGCTTTCCAATCCGGCCGGTGTCTCGCGCCAGCTTGTCGGCGTTTTCGCGCCCGAATGGGTGGAGCCGATCGCGCATGTTCTCAACAGTCTGGGCACGCGTTCGGCCTGGGTGGTGCATGGTGACGGGCTGGACGAGATCACGACGGCCGGCGTCACGAAGATCGCCGAACTCAAGAACGGCGAGGTCTCGACCTTCGACCTTACGCCCGAGGAGGCCGGGCTGGCGCGTGTTTCCTTCAACGATCTCAGAGGGGGAGATGCCGCCCACAATGCGCGCGCGCTGACACGCGTTCTGGAAGGCGAGGCCGGGCCCTATCGCGACATCGCGGTGCTGAACGCGGGCGCGGCCCTGGTGATGGCGGATGCCGCCGCCGATATTCGCGAAGGTGTTGCGCTGGCACAGAAATCGCTGGACAGTGGCGCGGCGCTGGCAACCCTTCAGGCGATTGCCCGCGTCTCCAACGGAAAGCCGGCGGCATGACGGACATCCTCCGGAAGATCGAGGCTTACAAGCGCGACGAGATCGCCGCGGCGAAGATCCGCGCACCGATAGCGGAACTGCGCGCACGTGCCGCAAACGTCGCGCCGCCGCGCGGTTTCTACGCCGCGCTCGCCGGTCACCAGGCGGGCGGGAGGTTCGGCCTGATTGCGGAGATCAAGAAGGCAAGCCCGTCAAAGGGGCTCATCCGGGAAGACTTCAGCCCCCCTGCCCTCGCCCGCGCCTACGAAGCCGGCGGCGCTGCCTGCCTGTCGGTGCTGACGGACGAGCCGTCCTTTCAGGGCGCGCCGGAATACCTGGCGGCCGCGCGTGATGCGACCGCCCTGCCTGTGTTGCGCAAGGACTTCATGTTCGAACCCTATCAGGTCGCCGAGGCGCGCGCCTGGGGCGCCGATGCGATCCTCGTCATCATGGCATGCCTCGGCGACGACGATGCGCGCCGCCTCGTCGACTCCGCCCACGAATTCGGCGTGGACGCGCTCATCGAGGTCCATGACGAGGCGGAGATGGAGCGCGCGCTTGCGCTTCCCTCACGGCTGATCGGGATCAACAATCGTGACCTGCGCACTTTCGAGGTCGACCTTGCGACCTCTGAACGGCTGGCCGCGATGGTCCCGGACGATCGGTTGCTGGTCTCCGAAAGCGGTATCTCCGCCCATGAGGACTGTGTGCGCCTCTCGCGCTCCGGCATCACCACTTTCCTCGTTGGCGAGAGCCTGATGCGCGAGCCTGACGTCGAGGCGGCTACTACGGCTCTGCTGCAAGGCGGTGCCCGATCCGGCGAGACGGGTCGGTGACCGCTTCGTCCCTTACCCATATCGACGCCGCCGGCGAGGCTGCCATGGTTGATGTCGGCGACAAGACGCCGACTCGCCGTACGGCAACCGCCCGCGGTAAGGTCGTGATGAAGCCCGAAACGCTCCAGCTGATTCTATCCGGCAACGCCGCGAAAGGCGACGTGCTGGGCGCCGCCCGCATCGCCGGCATCATGGCGGCGAAGAAGACGCACGACCTGATCCCGCTATGCCATCCGCTGGCGCTGGAGAAGGTTCAGGTCGAGATCGAGCCGGACATGTCCCTCCCCGGCCTGATCGTGACGGCGACCGCGCGCATCACCGGAAAGACGGGCGTGGAGATGGAAGCGCTGACAGCCGCTTCGGTTTCCTGCCTGACGATCTACGACATGGCCAAGGCGGCCGACAAGGCCATGGTGCTAACCGACATCCGCCTCGTGGAGAAGACCGGCGGCAAGTCCGGCGATTTTCGGATCGAGGGAGACTGACGCCGTGGCGCTGCTTCCGGTCGCCGAAGCGCGCTCCCGACTGCTGGAAGGCGCCGCACCCGGTCAGGCGGAGATGGTCGACCTTTCCCAGGCAGCCGGTCGCGTTCTCGCGGAACCGCTCAAGGCACTAAGGACGCAACCGCCCTTCGACGCATCGGCCATGGATGGATACGCGGTGCGGGCGCAGGACATCGCGACCTTGCCGGCCTTCCTGGACGTGATCGGCGAAGCGCCGGCCGGGCGGCCCTTCACCGGCCGGTTGGATGCCGGTCAGGCAGTCCGGATCTTCACCGGGGCGCCGGTGCCGCAGGGCGCCGACACCATCCTGATCCAGGAAGACGCGAAGAGCGCGGGCGAACGACGCATCGAGGCGACCGAATCCACCGCGAAGGGCCGCCACATAAGGCGAGCCGGGCTGGATTTTTCCGAAGGTGAGTTGCTTCTCGATCGCGGACGCCGGCTCGACCCCGCCGCCCTTTCGCTCGCCGCCTCGGCGAACCATGCCCAGGTCAGGGTCTGGAAGCGACCACTCGTGGCCGTACTCGCCACCGGCGACGAATTGCTTCCGCCAGGGTCGATGCTCGGACCGGGCCAAATCGTGTCGTCCAACCTCTACGGCGTCGCGGCTGTCGTCGCCGCTCATGGCGGCCTTGTCGTCGATCTTGGCATTGCCCGCGACGACCGGGCCGAGATCTCGGCGGCCGTCGATCGCGCGATCGCCATGCGCGCCGATGTCCTGGTTACGCTGGGAGGCGCGTCGGTCGGTGCACACGATCTGGTTCGCGAGGCCTTGATCGATCGCGGCATGGAACTCGATTTCTGGAGGATCGCGATGCGGCCGGGCAAGCCGTTCATGTTCGGCCGCTTCGAGACATCCCGTGCAATCGGCCTGCCCGGAAATCCCGTCGCGAGCCTAGTATGCTCGTGGTTGTTTCTCGGCCCTCTCGTGGCGCGCCTCGGCGGACTGCCGACGGACATCGAAATCCGCACCGGCATCCTGGGCTGCGATCTTTCGGCCAACGATCATCGCGAGGATTATCTGCGGGCCACGGTCGAATGGCGTGGTGATCGTCCGATCGTCACCCCATGCGCCCTTCAGGATTCCTCCATGCTGAGCGTTCTGGCGCGCTCGGACGCGCTTCTGATCCGGGAACCGCACGCGGTGGCCGCCACCGCCGGAAGCGCTTGCCGCTACATTCCCTTGCGACAGGGGAAGCAAGGTGAACGAATGGCTAACGAATTCACTCGATTTTAATCAGTTGCGGAACACAACTGGAACATATAGTGTTTGTTCCGGGTTTGTTTTAACCTCTGATTCCGCCGACCGAGGCGCGACTGAAGAGACGGCAACGAGGGCGTCGATGCTCACGAAAAAACAGCACGAACTTCTTCTCTTCATCCACGAGCGGCTGAAGGAAAGCGGCATCCCGCCATCCTTCGACGAGATGAAGGAAGCACTGGATCTCGCCTCGAAATCCGGCATCCACCGCCTGATAACGGCGCTGGAGGAGCGGGGCTTCATCCGCCGCCTGCCGAATCGGGCGCGAGCGCTCGAAGTGCTGCGCCTGCCCGATTCGATCGCGCCGGGCCTGAATTCGATGAAGAAGTTTTCGCCAAGCGTCATCGAGGGCAGTCTCGGCAAACGGCAGCCGGCGCCGGCCCGTCTTCAGGCCGCGTCCAACGATGCGGGCTCGCCCGTCGAGATTCCGGTCATGGGTCGAATCGCCGCCGGCGTGCCGATCGAGGCGATCCAGCACCAGACACATGCCATCGCCCTGCCGCCGGACATGCTGTCGGGCGGCGAGCACTACGCGCTGGAAGTCAAGGGCGATTCCATGATCGAGGCGGGCATCCTCGACGGCGACACCGTGATTATCCGCAATGCCTCGACCGCTACTCCGGGCGACATCGTCGTCGCGCTCGTCGACGAGGAGGAAGCCACGCTCAAGCGTTTCCGGCGCAAGGGTGATTCGATCGCGCTGGAAGCGGCCAATCCCGCTTACGAGACCCGTATTTTCGGCCCCGACCGGGTCAAGGTGCAGGGCAAGCTGGTCGGCCTGATCCGGCGCTACTGAGCGCCGCCACGGAGCCAGTCTTCGAGCCGGTCCATCGCGGTGATCATGTCCCCGGGGCTGCCCGCGTAGGAAAAGCGCATATAGCGGGAACCCTGCTCGACGTCGAAATCATGGCCGGGCGTTGCCGCCACGTGCGCTTCGGCGATCATGCGCCGCGCGAAGTCCATGCTGTCATTGGTGTGGCGGGATACCTCGCAATAGGCATAGAAGGCGCCATCCATGGGCGCGGCTATCCGGAAGCCAAGCTTCGGCAGGCGGTCGAGCAGCATGGCGCGGCTGGCCGCATAGCGCGCCTTGACGGCATCGAGTTCGGCCGCGGCACCGAAAGCACGAATCGCCGCATGTTGCGACAGTTCCGGCGCGGAGATGTACAGGCTCTGCTGCACGCGCTCGACCGGCCTGATCATCGCTTCCGGGAGGACCATCCAGCCGATGCGCCATCCCGTCATGCAGTAATATTTCGAGAAGGAGTTGATGACAGCGACATCGTCCCCGAAGGTGAGCGCGGTCGAATCCGGCGCGGCATAGGCGAGCCGGTGATAGATTTCATCCGAGATCACGCTGATCCCCGCCTCGCGGGAGAACTCGACGATCCGGCGCAGCTCGTCGCCCGGTATGACCGCGCCCGTCGGGTTGGCCGGGCTGGCGAACAGAACGCCGGCAAGCCGCTTGGCCTTGTGGGCTCTCTCCAGTTCGCGCGCCGTCAGATAGCCGGTATCGTCCAGAGGCAGTTCCACCGCCTCGAGGCCCAGCGCCTTGAGAATGTTGCGATAGGCGGGATATCCGGGCGCGGTCACGGCGACCCGGTCTCCGACGTCGAAAAAAGTCAGGAAGGCCAAATTGAAACCCGCGGACGAGCCTGTCGTCACGACGATCCGCGCCGCGGGGACGTCAACCCCGTAGTGCTCGCCATAATGCGTGGCGATCGCTTCCCGCAGCGGGCCGATCCCCAGTGCGTCCGTGTAGCCTATGCGGCCGTTCTTCATGGCAAGGGCCGCGGCTTCGCGCACCGGCTCCGGCGCGGGATCGGACGGCTGGCCGACCGCCATCGAGATAATCGGCGCGCCCGCGGCCCTGAGCCGATTGGCTTCGGCCAATACATCCATGGCGTGGAAAGGTTCGACCGCGCTGCGCCGCGACGCCGTGATCGTCATGTCAACTCCAATGCCTGCCCGCCGCCCCGGCGCGCGCCGCACAAATGCCCGATTGGTATGGGGATCACAAGTTCAAGAGGCTTCGCGTCACGCCTTTTCAGCCGCGCTTGCCTCGTCTAGCACTGTCCATACGATGAAATCGCAAACCGCTCGCCAAGCCGGAATGACCGTGTCGCTCGTCGCGCGCTGGCTGATGGTATGGATGCTGGCGACCGTGCTCACCTTTCCGCCGGGTGCCGCCGCTCTCGCCCAGCGATCGATCCCGATCGTGCGCGATGCCGAGATCGAGGCGCTGGTCGCCGAATATACGCGTCCGATCCTCAAGGCGGCCGGCCTTTCGAAGGCAGGCGTCGAGATCGTGCTGGTCAACGATCCCTCGTTCAACGCCTTCGTCGCCGGCCGGCGCATGTTCATCTATACCGGCGCGCTGATGACTTCGGAAACGCCGAACGAGATCATCGGCGTCATCGCGCATGAGGCCGGACATCTCGCCGGCCATCATCAGGAAAGGCTGCGCGATCAGCTCGCCCGTGCTCAGACCATGGCGGTCGTTGCCGGCCTGCTTGGCATGGGCGCGGTGGTGGCCGGCGCCGCGTCGGGTTCGCGCGGAGCCGCGCAGGCCGGCACGGGCCTGGCCATGGCGGGTGGCGAGGCCGCGCGGCGGGGCCTGCTTGCCTATCAACGCACGGAGGAAACCACGGCCGACCGATCCGCGCTCGACTATCTCGCGCGGACCGGCCAGTCAGCCCGCGGCATGCTCAAGACGTTCGAGCGCTTTTCCTCGCAGCTCATGCTGTCGGGAACGCGTGTCGATCCTTACCAGATCAGCCATCCCATGCCGCGTGACCGCATCGCCAATCTGGAAACGCTGGCCCGGAAAAGCCCCTATTTTGATCGGAAGGATCCGCCCGCGCTCCAGCAGCGCCACGACATGATCCGCGCGAAGATCGCCGCTTACACGGGCGGTCAGGGAAGTGCGGCGCGCCTGTTCCGCGCCGATCCGCGCGGCAGCGCCGCGCTCTATGGTGACGCCATCACGACCTATCTCTACGGGTCGCCGCGCAATGCCCTAGAGAAGATCGACGCCCTCATCAGGGCTTCTCCGTCAAACCCCTATTTCCAGGAGATTCGCGGCGAGATCCTGATGAAGGCCAACAGGCCGGAACAGGCAGCCGAAGCGTTCGCCGCCGCGATCCGGCTCGATCCGCACAAGTCCGGCCTGCTCCAAGTCTCCTACGGCCAGGCGCTGCTTGCCGCCGGCAAGCCGGATCAGGTCAACAGGGCGGTTGCCGAGATCCGCAAGGGAATCGACCGCGACCGCGAGAACCCCAGTGCCTACCGCTATCTCGCTCAGGCTTACGGACAATTGGGCCAGATCGGCGATGCCGAACTTGCGACCGCCGAGGGACACTATTACTCGGGCAACTATCAGGAGGCGCGCATATTCGCCACCCGCGCCCAGATGCGCCTGCCGGCAGGTTCGCCCGGCTGGGTTCGTGCCCAGGACATCATAAACCATCGCCAGCCGGGAAATCGCAACTGAGCCGGCAGGCTGAACAGGGACCCTATTGCAATGACGCGTAACCTGATCATCGGAGCTGTGGCGATCGCCGTGTCTGCTGCCATGCTGGCAGGAGGCTTTCTGGCAGGATCGCGTCAGCCACCCACAAGCACCGCCGCGTCCATTCCCACCGACCGCGCGCAGGTCGAACGGATCGTTCGCGACTACCTGGTCGCGAATCCCGAGATCATGCTGGAGGTCCAAACGGCACTTGAAAGCCGCCAGCAGGAACGCCAACGCGAGGATCAGCGCGCCACGATCGACGCCGCCTCCGACGATATCTTCAACGCTTCCTATGACGGTGTCATCGGCAATCCGGAAGGCAGCCTCACGGTCGTGGAGTTCTTCGATTACAATTGCGGCTACTGCAAGCGGGCGCTGTCGGACATGGAAACCATGGTCGAATCCAATCCGGATCTGCGCTTCGTGCTGAAGGAGTTTCCCATCCTGGGGCCAGACTCTCAGGAAGCCCATGTCGTCTCAATGGCGTTCCGGGCCCTTTCTCCGGAAAACTACGCCGAATTCCATCGCCGGCTGCTGGGCGGCGAAGGCCGGGCCGGAGAGGCGCGCGCAATGGAGATCGCGCTGTCGTTCGGCGTGGAGGAGGAGGCGCTACGCGCTGAGATGCAGAATCCCGAAATCATGCAGGCGTTCGCACGTACCTACGAACTCGCCGACAGCCTCGCGATCACCGGCACGCCCTCCTACGTCGTCGGAGACGAGGTGGTATTCGGTGCGCTGGGGGTAGAGGTTCTCGGCGAGAAACTCGCCAATGTCCGCGAGTGCCAGTCCGCGAGTTGCTGAGTCGCTTCCGGGCACTCCACATCCGTGGGCGGACGAGGATGAGGCTTGCGCCCATTGCGTCGCGACGCAAGGTCGCTGTAGAAGGCCGCTCATCTGGAACGGTTTTTCATGACGCACACGATTTTCGTCATCAATGGTCCCAATCTCAACATGCTCGGCAAGCGCGAGCCGGGCATCTATGGCGGCAAGACGCTGGACGAGATCGACGTGGATTGCCGCAGTGCGGGCAAAACGCTTGGCGTGGAGATCGATTTTCGTCAGTCGAACCATGAGGGCGTGCTCGTGGACTGGATTCAGGAGGCGGGCGGCAGCGCTTCCGGAGTGGTGATCAATCCGGGCGCGTACGGGCATACCTCGATCGCGCTTCACGACGCGATCCGTTCAATCCAGCCCATGCCGGTCGCGGAGGTTCATCTGTCGAACATTCACGCGCGTGAGCCGTTCCGTCACAAGACCATGATCGCGCCGGTGGCGACCGGTGTGATCTGCGGTTTTGGCTCGCACGGCTATATACTGGCGCTTCACGCCATCGCATCCCGGCTCGGAGCCGGCCCCGACAGTTTACGAGAGGCTACACGCTGATGTCCCCAAGGAAACCAGGCATCGACCAGCAGCTCATCAGAGATCTTGCCGCGATTCTCGACGACACCAATCTCACCGAGATCGAGGTCGAGCAGGACGAGTTGCGCATTCGCGTGTCGCGACAGCCATCCGCCGTTCATGCGGTTGCCGCGCCTGCCCCGGTCCATGCGTTACCACAAGCCGCGCCCGTAACGGATGCGGAGGCTTCGAAGCAAGGCTCGGAACCCTCTTCTCCGGCCGCTGGTGGCAAACCGGTCCCCTCCCCCATGGTGGGTACCGCCTACGCCGCGCCGTCGCCCGGCGCCGCGCCTTTCATCCAGGTTGGCCAGTCCGTGCGCGAGGGTCAAACGCTTCTGATCATCGAGGCAATGAAGACGATGAATCAGATTCCGGCACCGCGCGCGGGCAAGGTGACCGCGATCCTGTTCGAGGATGGACAGCCAGTCGAGTTCGGCGAACCGCTGGTCATGATTGAATAGGACGGCGGCCGCGCGATGATCCATAAAATCCTCATCGCCAACCGTGGCGAAATCGCGCTCCGCGTGCTGCGCGCTGCCAAGGAACTTGGAATAGCCACGGTCGCGGTCCATTCCACCGCCGACGCCGACGCCATGCATGTGCGCCTCGCCGACGAGAGCGTGTGCATAGGACCGCCGCCATCGCGCGACAGCTATCTCAACATCCATCAGATCGTCGCGGCTTGCGAAATCACCGGCGCCGACGCCATCCACCCGGGCTACGGTTTCCTTTCGGAGAATGCCAAGTTCGCCGACATACTGGCCGCACATGGCATCACCTTCATCGGTCCGTCCGGCGACCATATCCGGATCATGGGCGACAAGATCGAGGCCAAGCGCACCGCGAAGCGGCTGGGCATCCCCGTCGTCCCCGGCTCCGAGGGCGCGGTGAATTCGGAAGCCGACGCGAAACGGATCGCCGCCGAGATAGGCTATCCGGTGCTCATCAAGGCGTCGGCCGGCGGCGGCGGTCGCGGCATGAAAGTGGCCCGCACGGAAGACGACCTCGCAGAGGCGCTGGCAACCGCGCGCAGCGAGGCGGGCGCTGCGTTTGGCGACGATGCGGTCTATATCGAGAAATATCTGGAAAAGCCGCGCCATATCGAGGTGCAGGTGATGGGCGACGGGCAAGGCCGGGCCGTCCATCTGGGCGAGCGCGACTGTTCGCTCCAGCGCCGCCACCAGAAGGTCTGGGAGGAAGCGAATTCCCCGGCCCTCAACAGCTCCGAGCGCGAACGGATCGGCGGCATAGTAGCCAATGCGGTGGGCGATCTTGGTTATGCCGGCGCAGGCACGATCGAGTTCCTCTACGAAAACGGCGAATTCTACTTCATCGAAATGAATACGCGGCTCCAGGTCGAGCATCCGGTCACGGAGGCGATTACCGGTATCGACCTCGTTCACGAGCAGATCCGTGTCGCATCGGGCGGCGGGCTTTCGGTAAGGCAGGAAGATATCCGCTTCCACGGCCATGCGATCGAGTGCCGCATCAACGCCGAGGACCCTCGCAGCTTCGCGCCATCGCCGGGAACGGTCACGCATTTCCATACGCCGGGCGGGCTGGGCGTACGGGTCGATTCGGCGGTCTACACCGGCTATCGCATCCCGCCCTTCTACGACAGCCTGATCGGCAAGCTTATCGTGCACGGGCGCAACCGGGTCGAGTGCATGATGCGGCTGAGGCGCGCGCTCGACGAATTCGTGGTGGATGGCATCAAGACGACGCTGCCGCTGTTTCGGGAACTTGTCGGCAATTCTGATATCGCCAATGGCGACTACGACATTCACTGGCTCGAAAAGCACCTCGCCGCGAAGGCGTCCTGACCCTATCATGGTGCGCGATGACGCGCCCCATTGCTCCTGGCTATTCGATCCCGCCGGACCTTCTCCTGAAGGCCTATGCGTCCGGCGTGTTTCCGATGGCCGAAAGCGCCGACGATCCGGAAGTCTTCTGGGTGCGGCCCGAGCTTCGCGGCGTCATCCCGCTGGACAAATTCCATGTCCCGCGCAGTCTTGCCAAGGTGACGCGGCGAACCAGCCTCGACATCCGCTTCGATACCGATTTTGCCGCGGTGATCGCCGGCTGCGCGGAGATGCGTCCGGACAGGCTCGGCACCTGGATCAACACGCCGATTCGCGAAGCCTACGGCATCCTGTTCGATCGCGGACACTGCCACACGGTCGAGGCCTGGCGTGGGGACCGGCTCGTCGGCGGCCTCTATGGCGTGACGCTGGGACGGGCCTTCTTCGGGGAAAGCATGTTCTCACGCGAGACCGACGCCTCGAAAATCTGCCTTGTCCATCTGGTCGAGCGCCTGCGCGCGCGCGGCTTCACACTGCTCGACACGCAGTTCACCACCGACCACCTGAAGCGCTTCGGCGCGATCGACGTGCCCCGCCGCCGTTACGAGACGATGCTGGAAGATGCACTGTCTGGCGACGCACGATTTGCCTGAGCAGAAGCTTCAACCGGAACTGGCTTCGTCCGGAGGCGGGACGTCGGATTCCTGTTTGCAGGCTTTCAGCCACACGTCGTAAACAGGGTGCTCGACCGCGTTCAGGCCGGGGCTTTCAGCGAACATCCAGCCGGTGAAGATGCGCCGGATCTTGCGATCCAGCGTGATCTCGTCAACCTCGACAAAGCTGTCCGTCTTCGGCTCTTCCGTCTCGGGACTGGAATAGCAGACCCGCGGCGTCACCTGAAGCGCGCCGAACTGAACCGTCTCGTCGACATAGACGTCGAAATTGATGATGCGGCCGGTGATCTTGTCGATCCCGGCGAATTCCGCCACCGGGTTCGTCAGCCGTTCAGCGGAAGCCGAGGCCGTGGACATCGTGGCCGCGAGCAAGATCGTTGCAAAGAAATTCCGCGCCTGTGTCATACCTGCCCCGCCTACGAACCTGTTCTTCCGAAATCGCCTTCGGCGACTCGGCGTTCGTGTCGGCTAAGCCGCGATTGTGGCAAGATGCGTACGCGAAAGAGTCTGTCGGACATCAATTGCCCGGCGTCCAGGCGTCATAATCGCCGTCGACATGCGGACGCCTCTGCGGCGTCAGGATCGAGCCCGGTGGCCGGTAGGCCTGCGCGGTACCGGTCATGTTGGGAATATGCGGCTTTTGCCATTCACGCGGCCGGTAATCCTCCGCGCTCGGCGGCGTATCAACACGATGATGCATCCAGCCGTGCCAGCCCGGCGGTATCATGCTCGCTTCCGCATAGCCGTTGTAGATTACCCAGCGCCGCGTACGGCCTTCCGAGTCGGTCCCGCCCTCGTAGTAGACATTGCCGAACTCGTCTTCGCCAACCTTTTTGCCGTGACGCCATGTGTGAAAGCGCGTCCCGAGTGTCTGGCCGTTCCACCAGGTGAAGAACTGGGTAAGAAAGGTCTTCATGAAGCCTCTGCAGCCCCTTGGATTGCTGCGCGCCTTATGAAGCCGCAGGCGCGCCAACACAAGCCCCGCCTGCGCCAAGCGCTCCCGTGTCTGGTTCGATTGACCACGCCTGGCCGGCCCTGTAGCCCTCGCCAATGACAATCGCCCAGGAACCCGTTGCCGGCCGCGCGGCGATGATCGGCATATTGTGCGGCATGGGCGCGTCGATCGCGTTTTCTCTCAACGACGTAGCGATCAAATGGCTGAGCGGTGACTATCCGCTTCACCAGATCACCTTCCTGCGCGGGCTCATCGCGATCTGCATCACGCTTGCGCTCTTCGTGCCGCTGGACGGCGGCTACCGGGCGCTCCTGACCAACCGTTTTGGCTTCCACGTCGTTCGCGGTTTGATCGTGATCGTCGCCAACATGTCTTTCTACGCAGCACTTGCCACCATGCCGCTCGGCGAGGCCACAGCCATCTATTTCGTCGCGCCGCTCTTCATCACGGCGCTATCGGTGGTGCTGCTCGGCGAACTTGTCGGTCCACGCCGGTGGACGGCCGTGCTGGTCGGGCTTGCCGGCGTCGTTCTCGTCATTCGTCCAGGCGGCGACGCCTTCACCTGGGCCGCCCTCCTGCCACTCCTCGGCGCCTTCGGCTACGCGCTCCTGCAAATCACGACGCGCAAGCTGGGCGTGACCGAAAAGCGCGTCGACCATGTCATTCTACCTCCAGTTCGTGTTCATCATCTTTTCGGCGGGCATGGGCCTGATCTTTGGTGACGGCCGGTTCGGCGACACCGGCAGCGCCAATCTCGATTTCATCCTGCGCGCCTGGATCTGGCCGAACGCCAGCGACTGGCTCGCCTTCCTGCTCATCGGCGCGATTGGCTCGGTCGGCGCGTTTCTCGTCAGCCAGGCCTATCGCATCGCCGAAGCCGGCCTGGTCGCGCCGTTCGAATATGTCGCCATGCCGCTGGCGGTTTTCTGGAGCCTCGTCATCTGGGGCGACTGGCCTGATTTTATGTCGTGGCTCGGCATTGTCCTGATCGCGGGCGCCGGCATCTTCATTTTCCTGCGCGAGGCCACGCTGGGCCGCTACCCGCTGGGCAAGCGCCAGCTGCCGCCGTCGCGCTGACGCCCTATGCGCGCGGCATCGGTTTGCGCATGACCAGCGTTGGCACGCCGGCGATGCCGCCGCAGGCGTCCCGTTCCTCGGCGACCGCGAAACCCTGCCGCGTATAAAAATCCACGGCGCGCGTATTGGCCTTGATGACTTCGAGCGAGATCGCGGGTTCCCCGACATAGTTGACGATCACGGCGTGCAGCAGCGCGGCGCCGAGCCCCTGCCCGCGATGAATCCTGGCCACGTGGAGCCGGTCGAGCCACAGAATGCCTTTCGAAACCATGCCGTAGGCATAGCCCGCGACCATCCCGTCCGTTTCGGCCACGAAGGTCTCTGAATGCGCGCGCCTGAGGTCAGTCAGGATGCGGTCCGGCGTGTAGCGGGCCTCGGCGAACGTGCGGGCTTTCTCAGTACCGATGAGCGGCCCGTAGGTCTCGACCCACGAGCCGATGACCAGGCGTGAGACCGCTTCGGCATCCTCGGCTGTCATGTGGCGTATACGCATGATGATCATGCTTCCGTGGTCTCAAGCCGCGTGATGCGATCGCGATCCAGCCAGTTCCCCGAAACCGCCGCCGACCAGCCGGTCCAAAACGGTTCACTCGATGCCGAGCCGTTCCTTCACCAGCGCATTGACAGCCTGGGGATTTGCCTTGCCGCCTGTCGCCTTCATCACTTGGCCGACGAACCAGCCGGCAAGCGTCGGCTTGGCTTTCGCCTGCTCGACCTTGTCGGGATTGGCCGCGATCACCTCGTCGACCGCCTTCTCGATCGCGCCGGTATCCGTCACCTGCTTCATCCCGCGCGCTTCGACGATCTCGCGTGGATCGCCGCCTTCGGCCAGCACGATCTCGAACAGGTCCTTGGCGATCTTGCCGGAGATTGTACCTTCCTTGATCAGGTCGATGATCGCGCCGAGTTGATCGGGAGACACGGGCGATTCCCCGATGTCCCTGCCGGCGCGGTTCAGTGCGCCGAGCACGTCGTTGATCACCCAGTTCGCCGCCATCTTGCCATCGCGGCCTTCCGCCACTTTCTCGAAATAGTCGGCGATCGCTTTTTCCGATACCAGCACCGAAGCATCATAGGTGGACAGTCCCATCGCCTCAAAACGCGCCTTCTTCTCGTCCGGCAATTCAGGCAGATTCCGCGCCAGCGCGTCGACATAGGCCTGGTCGAATTCCAGCGGCAGCAGGTCGGGATCGGGGAAATAGCGGTAGTCGTGCGCTTCTTCCTTCGAGCGCATCGATCGCGTCTCGCCCTTGACCGGATCGAACAGGCGCGTCTCCTGTTCGATCGTGCCGCCGTCCTCCAGGATGGCGATCTGACGGCGCGCTTCGTATTCGATCGCCTGGCCAAGGAAGCGGATCGAGTTGACGTTCTTGATCTCGCACCGCGTCCCGAAAGCATCGCCCGGCCGGCGCACCGAGACGTTGACGTCGGCGCGCATCGAACCTTCATCCATGTTGCCATCGCAGGTGCCCAGGTAGCGCATGATCGTGCGCAGCTTGGCCACGTAGGTCTTGGCCTCGTCGGCCGAGCGCATGTCGGGCTTGGAGACGATCTCCATCAGCGCCACACCGGACCGGTTCAGATCCACATAGGACATGGACGGATGCTGGTCGTGCATCGACTTGCCCGCATCCTGTTCGAGGTGCAGTCTTTCGATGCCGACATCGACGTCGGAGAACTGCCCCTGGCGGTCGGGCCCGACCGAGATCGTGACCTGTCCCTCGCCAACGATCGGCTGCTTGTACTGGGAAATCTGATATCCCTGCGGCAGGTCGGGATAGAAATAGTTCTTACGGTCGAAAACCGAGCGGTGATTGATCCGCGCCTTCAGACCCAGGCCGGTGCGGATGGCCTGGCGAACGCATTCCTCGTTGATGACCGGCAGCATGCCGGGCATGGCGGCGTCGACCAGGCTGACGTTGGAGTTTGGCGCCGCACCGAACGATGTCGAGGCGCCGGAAAACAGCTTTGATTCCGACGTTACCTGCGCATGGACCTCAAGCCCAATGACAACTTCCCAATCGCCAGTCTCGCCGGAGATCAGGCGCTTGGGATCGGGCGTGCGGGTATCGACGATGGTCATGGGAGCGGACTGCCGGAAAAGGTGCTGGAAGGTGCGTTCTGGCTAGTCCAAACCTCTTGCCAAAACAAGCCGCCGCGGGCCTTCAGGCTGTCGCGATATACTGCTTGATCTCTTCGGCCTCGCGCTCGACCTCGAGGATACGGCGCTTCACCACGTCGCCGATGGAGACGATGCCGTCCAGTTTGCCGTTCTCCTCCACGGGAAGATGCCGGAAGCGGCCACGCGTCATCATTTCCATGACCTGATTGACAGTATGATGCTCGCGGCAGACCTGCACCTTGGCGGTCATAAGGTCCGCAACGGTGTGCTGCAGTGCATCCGACCCGCTTTCACCGACGGCGCGCACGATATCGCGTTCCGACAGAATTCCGGCGATCTTTCGGTCGCCGCGCGTCACCACGACCGCGCCGATCCGGTGCTGGGCAAGTATGGAGGCGGCCTCGGCAAGCGTCTGGTCTGGCGCGATCGTCATCACGTCGCGGCCTTTCTCGTCGAGGATGGACTTCACGGTCATTGCGGCCTCCGCTGGTCGATGCGCATTCCCCGCCCACACCGCGCCTGTGGCGGTTCAACAGGATTATGGTGCGCCCGCGTCTTGCCCTTTGCAAGAGCGTGTCTCGACTTTGCGGCAGTCACAAAGGCGTCCGGTCGAAGAAGCGTACGGCAAGGAAGCCGGCCAGAAAGCCGCCTATATGCGCCTCCCAGGCGATGCGGCTGAAGCTGTCGGGAGACAGGTAGCCCAGCCCCGAGACGAGGTTCACGACCATCCAGATCGTCAGAAAGACGACGACCGTGCGTGAAGTGAAAGACTGCCGTATCGACAGGATTGCCCCCTCGAACGCGGGTTTCGGCTGGCGCCGGTCGACGCGGAAGCCGAATCGTGCCGCCGCGCCCATCATGCCGGAGATGGCGCCGGATGCTCCGACCAAGGGCACGGGTTCCCCTGGATGCAGCGCGTAGTGAAGCGCCACGGCGGCAACACTGGTCGTGATCCAAAACAGGACGAACCGAACCGGTCCGATCCGGTTCGCCAACGGCGACCCGAAAGCCGCCAGCCAGATCATGTTGATGGCGAGATGCGCGAGTCCGCCATGCAGGAGCGAATAGGTGACGGGCGAGAGCCAGGCCCATAGGTCGAGCTCGAATTGCCCGGAATAGCGGACAGGAATGAAGGCCGTTCGCAGGATCAGGGCGAGATCCTGATCCTCGGTCAGGACGTAAACGCGGACGAGGTGTATGGCCACGCAGCCGAGGATGAAAGCGAGCACGACGCCGGGCAGATTGAACGCAGGCTCGCGCCGCGAAGGTGCGGGTTGCTCCGTCCCTTCGGGCGAAAGTCCCGGCCCGTATTCGGCTTCGGCCATTGGCCTTTCGCTCTCGTTCGCCATCGGCGCTCAGATAAGGATGCCCGACGGCAAAGGAAAGCTGTTCGGCCGCGACTCAGGCATTCCGCCGCAGGCCATGGATGGTTAACAAAAAGGCCGTTCGGGATGTACCCGAACGGCCGGACGAGTCCCCACCCGCCTGAAGAAGCGCCGACTGGAGGTCGGAAAAAGTGCTGCAAAGCCGTAGACTTCGCTTGTGAAGTTACAGTTCCACAGGTTCGGCGAATGCGCAATGTTGACCTTTTGTTAACCTTAACGAACCGCTGCCGTTAACAACTCGGGCGAGCCACTGGCACGCCCCGTGCTTCGTCCTGCATGAACGCCATCGGAGGGCTCCCCGATGTTCACCGATGGCACAGTTTCACAGCGGCGACGCGGAGCGTGACGGATGAATCAGGATACCACAACAAGTCTGTTCCAGTATTGGAACAGGTTGAGGAATGGCCGCCCTGCCCCGCGGCGGGCCGAAATAGAGCCGTCCGACATCAAGACTCTGCTGGCCGATACCTTCATCCTGGAACGCGATGCCACGGAACGGCCGATTTTCCGCCTTGCCGGTACCCGACTGTGCGCGGCCTTCGGACGCGAGCTCAAGGCCTATGGATTCGCATCGCTATGGTGTGAAAAGGACCGCAGGCTGGCCGCGCGCATGGCCGAATCAGCATTCAGCCGGAAATCCGTGGCGGTGATGACCTTCTCCGGTTTCAGTGAGGCAGGCCGCTCGCAGGATTTCGAGATGCTGCTTCTGCCGCTCGACGGTGGCCGTGAAAGCCCGCGCGTCCTCGGTTCGGCGGCGCCCGTGGAACCGGCATTCTGGCTCGGAGCGGATCCCATCTGCGAGGCACGGATGCAGTCGGTCCGGGTGCTCGATCCCGAACGTGAGCCCTTGTTGCTGGGCAATCGCCCCTCGATTCCGGTCACGCCGTCGCTGGACCCGCTCGCCGACAGCGGCTCGTCCTACCGCCCCTTCGGCGCCGGCCGCCGCATCAGGCACCTGGTCGTCTATGACGGCGGCCTCGACGGCGGGAACTAGAGCAAGATGCGGCAACCGGACCGTTTCGACCGGCCCGCATCGCAATTCCTTACCGCTCGTTAATCCTTTTCGCATTAAGAATTAGCGCTGTCGGGCCGGATACGCGGCGGGCGATCGGAAGGGACATCGCGACCATGTCATCAACGGCGGCCAGCCTTGCCCCGTCGAGTACCGAGCGGCGCAGCTTTCAGCGCGTCCGGGTGAAGATTTATGGCCGCTTCATGCTGGAGGATCGTTCCGAGCATCCCTGCCAGGTGATCGACATGTCGCCCGGGAATGTCGCCTTCCGGGCCCAGCGCGTCGGCGCGCCCGGCGAGAAGATCATCGCCTATCTCGACCATGTAGGACGCATCGAGGGCGTGGTGACACGCCGGCTGCAAGACGGTTTCGCGATGACCATCATCGCGTCCGAGCGCAAGCGCAACAAGCTTGCCGCCCAGCTTACCTGGCTTGCCAACAAGCACGAGCTCGACCTTCCCGAAGATCGACGGCACGAGCGCATCGCGCCGCGCAATCCCGTCAGCGTGTTGGCGTTGACGGACGGCCGCGAGTATCAGTGCCGGGTCGTCGACCTGTCGCTCTCCGGCGCCGCGATCGAAATCGCGGTCAAACCGGCTATCGGCGTCCAGGTCGTGCTTGGAAACATGCGCGGCCAGGTCGTTCGTCATTTCGACGATGGGGTCGCGATCGAATTCGCCGCCCTCCAGACGACTGATTCGCTGGAGCGCGAGTTCGACGGTCTGGCACACTGACGGCTGGCCTGATCTCCATCTGATACCGCTCCGACGACGGGCCGCGTCAACAGCGCGGAGGGCCGGAGGCGCGCGCCTTAACGAAACCCTGCGACGGGCGTTGGCATTCAACTAGAATGCAAGGACAATTCAATATGCATTCGAATTGAAATTTCTGCGGTTTTTATTCTATTATCGATTTGATTTTCCTATTTTCTACTTCAATTTATACTACCTCGTTTTGCGCAGAATAAATGCGCCCATGTCATTGTCGCTCCATCAGGGGAGACGACATACATGGGGACGATCAAGTCATTCGCCGCCGGCATCGTTCTGGCGACGTTCGCCGCCGCGGCGCCAGCCCTAGCCGGGCCTTCCTTCATGCACACTGGTTCACCAACCAGCCAGCCGGTGGGCCACTACGAGTTCTGCCAGCGCAACAAGGGCGAGTGTGACCAGCGCACGCCAGCCGGATCTCCGGTCGAGCTTACGCGCGAATTGTGGGCAACGCTGATCGAGATCAACAATTCGGTCAACCTCTCGGTCGTTCCGCTCACCGACATGGAGATCTGGGGTGTCGAGGAACGGTGGTCTTATCCCGACGCCGTCGGCGATTGCGAAGACTATGTCCTCGAGAAGCGTCGCTTGTTGATGGAGCGAAACGTTCCGGCGGGAGCGTTGCTGATCACCGTTGTACGCCAACCCAACGGCGACGGCCATGCCGTCCTGACGGTCAGGACCAATCTCGGCGATTTCGTGCTCGATAACATGGAACCGAAGATCCTCGCCTGGCACGACACCGAATACCAGTACCTCAAGCGCCAGTCCGAGCGTCACTCGGGAACATGGGTCTCGATCAATGACGACCGGCAGATGCTTGTCGGCAGCATAAGCAAGTAGTCCCGACCTGCCGGCGGTCATCGCCGGGCAGCGGAGTTATACGGTTCGGGCGGATCGGTTTGACTGTTCCGTTCGGTGGAAAACCCGGTCGAGTCCCCACCCTCCCCGTCCCCACGACCGGGTCAGGAGCCGGCCCATGTCCCCGGGCCGGCTCCGCCTTTTCTCGGAGCGCTCAAGCCGGCCTGAAGTCTGATTTGAAACGGCGCTGGTTCTCGACATAGTGCACGGCCGACCAGCGCAGCATTTCGATCGCCTTCTCGTCGAGTTGCCGGATCGCCTTGGCCGGGGAACCGACGATCAGCGATCCCTCGGGAAACTCCTTGCCTTCCGTCACCAGCGCACCCGCGCCGACCAGGCTGTTGGAGCCGATTCTGGCGCCGTTCAACACGATCGCGCCCATGCCGATCAGGCTGTTGTCGCCGATCGTGCAGCCGTGAAGGATCGCCCGGTGCCCGATCGTGCAGCCATTTCCGACAGTTAGCGGAAATCCCATGTCGGTGTGCATCATGGTGTGTTCCTGAATGTTGGAGCCTTCGCCGATCGTGATCGGCTCGTTGTCTCCCCGTATCACCGCGCCGAACCATATTCCGACGTCCCGCCCCAATCGCACCTTGCCAATCACCGATGCGTCAGGCGCGATCCAGACGCTTTCCCGGTCCTCGAACTCGGGCGCGAGATCCTTCAGGGCATAGGCGGGCATGGCTGTCTCCTCTCGATACAGCCTTGCGTTAGTGAGGCAGCGGCACTGTGGCAAGCCACGCCAGTTCGATTACGACCACGCCCAGGGCGATCGCCCAGCCGGCGGCCCCCAAGGCGACTGCCCCGCATACTCCGCGCGAGACGGTGCCGCGCCCGCGCGCGGCCAGGACATGGGCGAGCAGCATGGCCGGCCCCGCCGCGAAAGCCGCGCACAGGGACCTCACTATGCGGTCGGGATCCGCGAACGGCGGGCCAAAGTCCGCCGCGCGGCCGGTCGCCAATTCCATCAACGTTGCCGTGACGCCGGATATGACGGCGCCGGTTGTGAAGGCGAAGGCAAGCAGTTCCATTCCGCTCATTTTCACCACCCGTTAACCATGATCCAGCACCCTGGTTTCCTGGTAGCGCTGCAAGCTTCGTGCCTGCAATTTCGTGTCGTTCCGGGACAGGTCGGGGATGCTTTAATGGATGTGGATCGGACGGATGGCCGGACCGTCGCCACTGGACTGGTCGACCAGCGTTTCATGGTCCGCGTCTTTCTTGTTTTCGCGGCCATGGCCGTGTTCGCGGCGGGGCTCAACGTCGCAAGCATGTGGATCGGCAGATCGATCGCCATGGCTGGACATTCCGACGACACGACCGGCCGGGAAATAGTGATCGGAAATGACGTCTTCGCCATCCCGGCCAACACGATCCGCGATCCTGAAGCGCGGACCGACGGCGTCTATTCGCGAATCGATCTTTATCTGGCGTGGCCCTCACTGGAGGGCTACACCTCCACGCTACGCGACGTGTTCAACCATTCGGCCGGCCAACCGCGTGTCGTCTTCCTGACGCTCGAACGTCAAACCATGTCGCGCGACATGAGCGGCCGCCTCGAACCGATTTATCGTGCGCTCGTGACGCCGCGGGGAATGCCGGGGCCGGACGGCATCATGCTTCACGAATTTCCCGCCGGGTCAGGATTTTCCGAGGAAGTTCTCGCCATCGGCCGGGATAAGGGCGGAAGCGCGTTTGTCGCACGCTGCCTTACCGGTGAAGCGGGAGCCACGTCGCTGGCGCCCTGCCAGCGAGATGTCGCCATCGGCGGCGGGCTCGTGGCAGCCTATCGCTTCCCGATGGAGCTGCTCGGCGAATGGCGCAATCTGGATCAGGCGCTGCTCGGCTGGATCGCCTCGAAGCGCCAGACAGACGCGGAATCCTAGGCCATTCCAGTGGAATGAATTTGACATTCGATACCTATCCGATATCAACCCTCGAGATCGAATGTCAAATTGGGAAATTCCACTAGGAATTATACAGTTGCTAGTGGTTCTGTGGTTTCCGACATTTGCCCTCGAGGCTGATTCCAAAGGGATGCAAATGTCGGAAACGAACCACTAGTCGAGATCGACGTCGAGGATCGCCATCGAGAAATTGTAGGACAGCTCGCCCTCTTCCTCGTCCTTGAAGATGATTCCCAGAAACTCATCTCCGATGTAAAGCTCGCACGAATCGTCCTTGCGCGGCCTCGCCTTCACCTCAAGCGAGGGGTTCTTGAAGGTGCGCTTGAAATATGCGTCAAGCTTTCGAATTTCTTCGGGCTTCATGTCGTAGGGGCCTCGCAGGATCTGTTTCGGCGCACGCCGTACGCCGCAAGTGGGCGCTTCTGGCATGGCGACTTCGAACCTGTAAACCCCGCCAGGCCGGATTAGCTCCCGACGAGCTCAGGATTCCGGCGACGACTACAAATCCTGGTCAAGAAGCTGATCCATCGCCCGTGACGGCTCTTCGCAGCCCGCCTCGCCAACGATACGGGCCGGCACGCCGGCGACAGTCTTGTTGTTTGGTACCGACGCCAGCACCACCGAGCCCGAAGCTACCTTGGTGCAATGGCCGATCTCGATATTGCCGAGGATCTTCGCACCGGCCCCGATCAGCACGCCGTGGCGGATCTTGGGATGCCGGTCGCCGCCTTCCTTGCCCGTACCGCCAAGCGTGACCGCGTGAAGCAGCGAGACATTATCGCCGATCGATGCCGTCTCGCCGACGACGAGGCCCGTCGCGTGGTCGAGGAAGATGCCCTTGCCGATGGTGGCGGCCGGATTGATGTCGGTCTGGAACACCGCCGAGGAGCGGCTTTGCAGGTAGAGTGCGAAGTCGCGGCGGCCTTGCCGATGAAGCCAGTGTGCAAGCCGGTGCGTCTGAATGGCGTGGAAGCCCTTAAAGTACAGGACCGGCTCGATGAAGCGCTGGCAGGCGGGATCCCGGTCGTAGTAGGCTTGAATGTCGACGCGCACCACGGCGCTCCAGTCCGGTTCGTCACGGACCATTTCCCGGAAGGTTTGTGCGATCAGCGATGCGCTGACGTCAGAATGATCAAGCCGCTCGGCGATGCGATGGATGATCGCATCCTCCAGCGTGTCATGGTTGAGAACGGTCGAGAACAAAAAGGCGGCAAGCAGAGGATCGCGGTCGACCGCTTCTTCTGCTTCCGCCCGCACAGAGGACCAGATCGGGTCCACTGGACGCAGTTCACCCGGCCTCTGGATGCTGCGTGTGCTCATGACCACGTCTCCTCGCGCACATTCGTGCCCGCGCCTGCGGCACATATGGATCGTCTTGCCTTGGCGAGCAAGATAATCCACAAGCCCGGGCCTTAGAACATCAAAATCCTTCACCTTCGTGAAACGGCGCTGAACGATGGTCGAACGACACGAGGCGGATGACGACCTTGATCTCGCCGTCGACGGCGGCGTGGCAACCATCCGCATAGACCGGCCGCTGAAGAAGAACGCGCTCACGCGGGCCATGTGGGTGAAGCTCGCCGACATGGTCGAATCCCTTTCGATCGATCCAGCGACCCGCGTGCTCGTGCTGGAGGGAGCCGGCGAGGATTTCTGCGCCGGCGCCGATATCGGCGAGTTCGACAGCGTGCGCGGCGATGCATCGTCCGCGCGGGCCTATGAAGCCGTAAATGTGCGGGCGTTCGCCGCGATCTCGCGTGCGCCTATGCCCACGATCGCGTCCATACGGGGCATATGCTTTGGCGGCGGGTTCGGGCTGGCGGCGTCGTGCGACATCCGCATCGCCTCGCCGGATGCGCGTTTTCGCCTGCCGCCGGCAAGGCTCGGCCTGGCCTATCCAGCCGAGGCGATGGCCAGCATCGTGCACGCCCTGGGGCCACAGATGGCGAGCTACCTCGTATCCACCGCTTCGGTTGTCGACGCCGACTGGGCCAGGCAAGCCGGCTTCCTGCTGGAAATCGTCGACGAGGGCGATGTCCATAGGCGCGCCATGGTTATGGCCGGAGAGATCGCGCAGAACGCACCGCTGTCGATCAGAGCGGCGAAGGCGGCCATCGCAGCGGTGCTCGATCCGGACCCGGACCTTGCACGGCGCGCCGCAGAACTGGGGGATGCAACTTTCGAAAGCGCGGACTACGCGGAAGGCCGCGCCGCCTTTCGCCAGCGGCGAACGCCCGTCTTCACCGGGCGCTGAACCTGTAATCAGCCAATGGGATGCGCGGCCAGGAATTCCTGCACCTTTGCCTTGAAGGTGCGATCCCCGACCGAAAGCATGTGATCCCGCCCCTCGATATCGAAGGCCTCGGCATCAGGCATCAGTCGCGCCAGCGCGGAGGCGGATCCGGCTATGTCGTCCTTCGTGCCGACTCCGACCAGCGTGGGCTGGCCGATCCGGGCCACCTCGGCCTCGCTCAGGAGGGTTCGCGACGTCCTGATACAGGCGGCCAGCGCCTCACGGTCGCTCTTCGTCTGGTCAGCAAAGGCTCGGAACATCCTGCCGCGCGGATGGGTAATCGAGGCCGCGTCCCGCGCCAGCAACGCCTCGGCGATGGGATCCCAGTCTCCAACGCCTTCGACCATGCCAATGCCGAGACCGCCGAGAATCAGCGTGGCCACCCGCTCCGGCCTGGCAAGCGCGAGGAATGCCGAGACGCGCGCGCCCATCGAATAGCCGAAGACATGCGCCTTCTCGATGCCGAGGTGATCGAGCAGCGCGGCAGCGTCCGAAGCCATCTTCTCAGGTGTGTAGTCGCCCGGATCGTGGCTCTTCGTGGACTGGCCGTGACCGCGATGGTCAAAGGCAACAGCCCGGTATCCTGCTTCCGTCAGCGTCTTGACCCAGCCGGGCGTCACCCAGTTGACCGCATGGGTAGAGGCAAAGCCATGAACCAGCAAAACCGGTTCGTCGGGGCCGTCCGCGCGGGGTGCGGCGTCGAGATAGGCGATGTCGAAACCGTCATGGGAGAAACTCTGCATGAACAGGGCTGTGCCCTGCGCAGGCAGTCGCGTCAACCGGCGGCCGCCACGATGGCGGGATGGACAAGCCGTGTACCCTCGCGGATGCCGGCCGCCTTGGCTGTCCCGCGCTTCAGTTCGAGGACGAAACGGATCGGCACGCCTGGCCCCGGAGAGATTGTGTCGTCCGACAACGGCTCGCCCGGCAGTATCGCGCGCACCACCCCATCCTCGCCGATAAAGACAAGATCGAGTGGCATGGGCGTGTTACGCATCCAGAAGCCGACCGGCCGCGTGGCGTCGAAGACGAACAGCATGCCCCGATCGTCCGGCATCGATTCGCGGAACATCAAGCCGCGCGCGCGCTCAGTCGGGTCGTCGGCAATCTCGATCGAAAAGCGGCGCGGTCCGAAGGAGGTTTCCGCCACCAGAGGGGCCGGATCCACCGGCAGCATCATCGCCTCTTGCGCGATGGCGGGAATGGTCGCCGACAGCACCGGCGAAAACACGATCATCGATGCGAAAACACATGCGCGCGCGAGACGCGAGAAAACGACCATCCGAGCACTCCCGCCTAGTGAGCGATTGGCAGGGTTCCCATATCGGGATGGATTTCGGCGGCCATAAGGCCTTTGGTGCCCTGGCCGTAGCGGACGAGCACCACCTGCCCCGGACGCAGCTCGGCAATGCCGAACCGCCGCAGCGTCTCCATGTGCACGAAGATATCCTCCGTGCCCTCTCCGCGCGTAAGGAAACCGAATCCCTTGTTGCGATTGAACCATTTGACGAGAGCGCGCTCCAGCCCGCTTTCGGGCGTCACCGTGACATGGGTGCGGGCTGTCGGCATTTCCTGCGGATGGACCGCCGTCGACATGTCCATCGACAGAACCTTGAACGTCTGGAGGCCGCGATCACCCCGTCGGGCGAGGCAACTTATGCGGGCGCCTTCCATCGCGGTCGGGAAACCGTCGCGTCTCAGACAGGTGACGTGCAGAAGGATGTCGCCGAAAGATTCATCGTCGGGCAGGACGAAGCCGTAGCCCTTCGCCACGTCGAACCACTTGATGACGCCGGCAATCTCAATCAGATCGGCATCATCCCTGGAGCCGACCGAACCCGCCGCGACGGAACTGCGGTCCTCCGAAGAGGATCTGTCCCCCATCCGAACGCACCTTTCGCGTGTTCCACACTACTGATTCCCTCGCGAAGGATAACATCCGCAGGCGGCTGCTTAGCAAGGCCGGGATTTTGCTAATTCGCATGTTCTTTGATGCGAATACTTTGCAACCGGCAAACAGGCGGCGGAAGGCCTCGCTTGCGCAGGCGGCGCCTTCCGCCATATGTCCCGCGACGACACCAAAGTCACAGGAGAGGCTTTCATGCGCTATCTGCACACAATGGTCCGCGTCAGGGACATCGAGGAGGCGCTCGACTTCTATTGCGACAAGCTGGGCCTTGAGGAGGTCCGTCGAATCGAAAACGAAAAGGGACGCTTCACGCTGATCTTTCTCGCCGCGCCAAAGGACAAGGATACCTCGGCGGACAATCGCGCTCCCGAACTCGAATTGACCTACAATTGGGATCCCGAAACCTATACGGGCGGGCGCAATTTCGGCCATCTCGCCTATAAGGTCGACGACATCTACGAGACCTGCCAGCGCCTGATGGACAAGGGCGTGACGATCAACCGCCCGCCCCGCGACGGCCACATGGCCTTCGTCAAGTCGCCGGACGGCATCTCGATCGAGCTGCTTCAGGAGGGCGAAGCGCTCGCACCCAGGGAACCCTGGAAGTCGATGGAGAACACGGGGAGTTGGTGACGGGAAGGGTCTTACAGCCCGTCACAGCGGCATTTCATCTGCCGAACCGTTGCGATCGTTGAAGTCCGTGCTAACAGGCATGGGAGAATAAACGGGGGACGCGCCATGAAGGACGTGCTGATCGAACTCGAGCGCCGCCGCGCCGTCGCACGGCAAGGCGGCGGCTTGGCTCGCATCGAGGCTCAGCACAAGCGCGGCAAGCTGACCGCGCGCGAACGGATCGAGATATTCCTCGACGAGGGCTCCTTCGAGGAATTCGACATGTTCGTCGAGCATCGCTCAACCGATTTCGGCATGGCCGACCAGAAAATCGCGGGCGACGGCGTGGTTACCGGATGGGGCACCGTCAACGGTCGCACGGTTTTCATTTTCGCGAAGGATTTCACCGTCTTCGGCGGGTCTCTTTCGGAAGCGCATGCGGAGAAGGTCGTCAAGATACAGGACATGGCGCTGCGCAACCGCGCGCCCATCATCGGGCTCTATGACGCGGGCGGCGCGCGCATCCAGGAAGGTGTGGCGGCCCTTGGCGGCTACGCGGAAATCTTTCAGCGCAACGTCCTTGCGTCCGGGGTGATCCCCCAGATCTCGGTCATCATGGGACCGTGCGCGGGAGGCGACGTTTATTCGCCCGCCATGACCGACTTCATCTTCATGGTACGCGATACCTCCTACATGTTCGTGACGGGGCCGGACGTCGTCAAAACCGTCACGAACGAGGCGGTCACGTCGGAGCAGCTTGGCGGGGCTTCGGTCCACACGACGAAATCCTCGATCGCCGATGGCGCCTATGACAACGATGTCGAGGCGCTGTTGCAGATGAGGCGTCTGATCGACCTCCTGCCGGCCTCCAATACGAGCGAACTGCCCGAGATAGAATGCTACCAGTCGATCACCGACGACGACATGTCGCTCGATCGGCTGATCCCCGATAACGCCAACAAACCGTATGATATCAAGGAACTGATCCTCAAGACCTGTGACGAGGGCGATTTCTTCGAAATTCAGGCCGCCTTCGCCAAGAACATCGTGACCGGGCTCGGCCGGGTGGACGGTCGCACGGTCGGTTTCGTGGCCAACCAGCCGATGGTGTTGGCCGGCGTCCTGGATTCGGACGCCTCGCGCAAGGCCGCGCGTTTCGTTCGCTTCTGCGACTGCTTCAACATACCCATTGTCACCTTTGTCGACGTTCCGGGCTTCCTGCCGGGCACCAGCCAGGAGTATGGCGGCCTTATCAAACACGGCGCCAAGCTGCTGTTCGCCTATGCCGAAGCGACCGTGCCCAAGATCACGATCATCACGCGCAAGGCCTATGGCGGCGCCTATGACGTCATGGCATCCAAGCATCTGCGCGGCGACATAAACTATGCCTGGCCTTCCGCGCAGATCGCGGTGATGGGCGCCAAGGGCGCGGTCGAGATCATCTTCCGCAAGGACATCGGCGATGCCGACAAGATCGCCAGCCACACCAAGATGTACGAAGACAGGTTCCTGTCACCCTTCGTGGCGGCCGAACGCGGCTATGTCGACGAGGTCATCATGCCGCATTCGACGAGGCGGCGGGTGGCGCGGGCACTGAAGATGCTGCGCAACAAGGACCTCACCAACCCGTGGAAAAAGCACGACAACATCCCGCTGTAACTTGGGCATGCGGGGTGGAACTCCCGCTCACGAATCCCATTCGGGCGAAAAGTCGAAATCGCACACACGTTTGCCGCGACCGCGAAGCGCCGAGATCGCCTCCATTTCGTCGCCCGTCAGCTCGAAATCGAACAGGTCGATATTCTCCTTCAGCCGTTCGGGCTTCGTCGTGCGCGGAATGGCGACGACACCTTCTTGCTGGACATGCCAGCGCAGCACGACCTGGCCTGGGGTCTTGCCAGTACGGCGGGCGGCATCGGCAACCGGCCTTTCGGAGAAGATCGGACCGCCGCGAAAGAGCGGGCAATAGGACACCATCGCGATGCCATATTCGCGGCAGGCGGCATGGACCTTCCGCTGATCGAGATAGGGATGGTTCTCGACCTGGTTGGCGACGAGCGGTGCCTCGGACAATCCGACGGCCTGTTTCAAAAGCGCGGACGGAAAGTTCGACACGCCAATGTGGCGGGTCAGGCCCTCGGCGCGCGCCGTGTTCATCGCCTCGATCGTTTCCGAGAGCGGAATGTCGGCATTTGGCCAGTGGATGAGGAAAAGATCGACCTGGTCGAGACCGAGGTCGGACAGGCTGGCGTCCAGCGAACGACGCAGATCGGCGGCGCGAAGATCGGAATGCCACACCTTGGTGGTGACGAAGAGTTCGTCGCGCGCAAGACCGGCGGCGGCAATGCCGGCCCCGACCGATTCCTCGTTGGCGTACATTCGTGCCGTGTCGATATGACGATAGCCGGTTTCGATCGCGGTTTCGGTCATCGCCTGCGCCTCGCGGCCCTTGAGCGTCCAGGTACCGAGGCCGATTGCGGGAATGCTTGCGCCATGCGCGTCGACGGTGTGCATCGAACGTCCTTCCGAAGTCATTGCTTTCATTGAATGGCTGCCGTGCTATCGGTCACGGCAGGTGAGCGGGCCACTCCGACGAGAAAAATGATGCAACGTCACACGGCCGAAGTGCAACCCGAGACGAGCCGGATAAGCGGCCGCATCGACGTGATCGACATCGCCCGCGGCACCGCGCTGGTGGCGATGGCCATCTATCATTTCGGCTGGGACCTTGAATTCTTCGGCTATGCGCCTGCCGGCATGACGACCGAGACCGGCTGGCGGCTGTTCGCGCGCTCGATCGCGTCGTCCTTCCTTTTCCTGGTCGGGGTAAGCCTCGTGCTCGCGCATGGAGCCGGCATTCGTTGGCCAGGTTTCCGCAAACGCTTTCTGCAGGTTGTGGCCGCGGCGCTGGCGATCACCATCGCCACGCGCATCGCGGTACCTGAAGGCTTCATCTTCTTCGGTATCCTGCATCAGATCGCCTTCGCCAGCGTGGCGGGCCTTCTGTTCCTGCGCCTTCCAGCGCTGCTTATTCTCGCCGTGGCGGCATCGGTAATCGCAGCACCGCATTTTCTGCGGTCGGAGGCGTTCGATCATCCGGCCTTCTGGTGGCTCGGACTTTCGTCGCGGAATCCGCCGTCGAACGATTATGTCCCGGTCTTCCCCTGGTTCGGCGCTGTCCTGATCGGGATGGCGGCCGCGAAACTGGCGCAGGCCAGCGGACTGTTCGCCAGACTTGAACACGTCACGCCAGGAAGATGGTCGGCGCCTCTCCGTTTCGCGGGGCTCCACAGCCTGGCCGTCTACCTGATCCACCAGCCGGTCCTGATCGGGCTGGTCTTCCTGGCGACGATGGTGGTTCCCCCGCCCGCTCCCGATCGTGCCGCAGAATTCACCCACTCCTGCGAAGCGCAATGCGCCTCGCAGCGGGACGAGCCGTTTTGCATCAGCTATTGCGCATGCATGCTGACTTCGCTTCAATCCGACAACCGGCTCGAGGACATATACGGGCAGCCCGCCGAGACGTCGACGCCGCCATGGCTCGACGAGATGGCCTGGCAGTGCGCGCTTGAGTCGGACAGGTCCAGCGGCGACGAAGCGGAGAGCGGCGGATGACGGACTATCAGGCACGCCCAAACATCATCCCCTGGCCGCCGATCATCTACCTGGCGGCCGTCCTGGCCGGTCTCGCCCTGCATGTCTGGGTGCCGTTGCCCTGGTTCGGCCCGCCCATGGCGGACATATTGTTCATGATCGGCATCCTGGTCGCGGCGGCGGTGGTGCTGCTCTACGTGCAAGCAATCAGGGCCATGAAACGGGCCAATACCACCATCCATCCGCACAAGGGCAGCGACCATCTGGTGACGGAGGGGCCGTTCAAGCTGTCACGGAACCCGCTCTATCTGGGCAACAGCGCCTTCATGGTCGCGCTCGGTCTGATTGCGGGCGGACCGTGGCTGATCATCATGGCGGTGATCGCCTCCATCGCCACGACCAAGCTCGCCATCGTGCGGGAGGAAAAACATCTCGAAGCGCGGTTTGGGAAGGCGTTTCGGGATTACAGGAAGACGGTCCGGCGCTGGATCTGATGGAACCTGCCGCGGCATCGGCCACGGCGCGACAGCGGCAGAAGTCCGGCAGGCTTCACGTATTCACGCCGAGTTCCACGAGGCGCTCGACGCATGCTTCCTCGGCATTATCGAGCTCGTCAAGGGTTTCCTCGAGATCCCGGCGTTTCTGACGCAGGTCCTCGCGCTTTTCCTCGATACGCTTGATCATCAGCTTTAGTTGACCGACCTCTCCCGGCGGCTCGCGATACATCTGGATGATCTCGCGGATCTCGTTGATCGAGAAGCCGAGGCGCTTGCCGCGCAGGATCTGCTTGACGAGATGCCGATCGGAGGGCCGGAAGAGGCGCGTGCGGCCGCGCCGGACGGGATGGATCAGCCCCTCGTCCTCGTAGAAGCGCAGCGTGCGCGTCGAGATGTCGAACTCGCGGGTGAGCTCCGTGATTGTGTAATATTCCCGCATGACTCGTGTGCGCCACCTTGAATCCAGTGGGATTAACGCACGCACTTTACGTAAAAGTCAATTCGGGGACGACTGTTCCCTGCGGTTGAGCCGGTGGCGAGTAGGTGAATCGACGTCGGGAGGAATCTGAACGCCGGATGTGCTTGAACAGTCCCTTGGGTCCGGGTGCACAAAAGCCGGAGACGATTCGCCGAGGCAATTCCCGATGAAGACAGTAAGACCCCTCACGGCATCGCTTATGGCACGACACGCCGGCGTGTCGGTCAAGACATTGAGGGTCTACGAGACGCGTGGCCTGATCACGCCGGAGCGTACGGCCGCCGGCTGGAGGATCTATGGCAATGCCGAGATCAGACGCGTGGCCGAAATCCTCGATCTGCGGGCACTCGGGCTTGGGCTGGGCGAGATCGCCGAAGTATTGAATGGCGGACCACCGGCCCTGGAACGGGCGCTTGCGGTACAGCGGGCTCTGACGGAACGCGGTCTGCGGGACCGCGCCGAGCAATTGGCCGCAATCCGACGTCGGCTCGGGACGGTGGGACGCGAAGGCGCGGCGCAAGCCAACGACACAATCGGAGAATCGGCCGTCCGCTTCGACCTGCCCTGGCCTTGGGACGGAGAGCATTTCGAACTGGCATCACTGCCGAAGCTGACTTTCCTCACAGGCCCGCTGGGCAGCGGCAAGACGCGATTGGCGCGAAAGATCGCGGCCGAACTACCCGGCGCCGTCTTTCTCGATTCGGATCGCCGTCCGATCAGGGGAGCAAACGGCAGCGCTCTGGACGCTGCTTCTCCCGCGGGCGCGGTCGACGTGATGATTGACCGGATCATCGCAAGAGAGGGATCGCCATCAGAAGCGCTGGCGGTCCTCATCGCGGCGATCGCGTCACCTGGACCTTCCGCGCTTGTTGTCGACATGGTCGAGGACGGGCTGGACGAGGTGACACAGCGCGCCCTGATGGCGGTACTTCGTGACCGCCGCGCCGGCCATGCCGCTGGTCCTGATGACACGCTCCAGCGCGATCCTCGATCTCGAGGCGATGGGGCCGGACGAGATGATCGTCTATTGCCCGGCCAATCACGACAGGCCGCTGGTTGTGCGGCCGGTGCCGGGATATCCGGGGCTGGAGATGGTTGCGTCATGTGTCGCCAGTCCCGCCGCGCGAGCGCGCACGGCAGGCGTGATCGCGGTGAGGCCGACCGCCGCGTGAAACGACGCGAACCGGCTGTGCCATCCCCCTTCCCACTCTGGCACTGACTCCGGGCCGAAATGCATGGTTGCCTTGCGGCCGCAGCCCGAAAGGCCGCGCATGCAAGACGTCCGAGGAAATGCCATGACGGCCATCAGCGCCGACGAAAACCATCTGATCGACAGCGCCCAGTCGTGGATGCGACTGGCGATCTCGGTGCTGGTCGGCACGATCGGCTCTGTCGGCATGTGGGCGATCGTGGTGGTTCTACCGGCGGCGCAAATCGATTTCGGCGTCGACCGGGCGGGAGCCGCCCTGCCCTACACGGCAACCATGATCGGCTTTGCTCTCGGCAATGTGCTGATCGGGCGCCATGTCGACCGGTTCGGTGTGACACTGCCGATCATCCTGGCGGCACTTTCCCTGGGCGGAGGATTCGCTTTGGCCTCGCTGACCCAGGCGATGTGGCAATTCGCTCTGCTGCACCTGCTGATCGGCTTCGGCGCCTCCGCTGGCTTCGGACCGCTGATGGCCGACATCTCGCACTGGTTCGTGAAGCGGCGCGGCATCGCCGTGGCCTCGGTCGCCTGCGGCAACTATCTGGCCGGCGCGATCTGGCCGACCATCATCCAGTCTTTCATGGCCGATGTCGGCTGGCGGACAACCTTCGTCGGTGTCGGCCTCGTGGTGATCGTGACGCTTGTTCCGCTGGCGCTGCTCCTGAGAAAGCCCGCGCCGCGCGTGGCCGATCCCTCACATGTGCCGCCGGCGCCCACCGGGCCGAAGCGGGTTCCCCTCTCACCCGCCGCGCTGCAGGCCCTGCTGGTGATCGCCGGCCTCGGCTGTTGTGTGGCGATGTCGATGCCGCAGGTCCACATCGTCGCCTATTGCGTCGATCTGGGCTACGGGCCCGCGCGGGGTGCGGAGATGTTGTCGATGATGCTGGCGGCCGGAATCATCAGCCGGCTCGCCTCCGGCTTCCTGGCCGATCTGATCGGCGGCGTGAAGACGCTGCTTCTGGGATCGGTGCTGCAGGGACTGTCGCTCTTCCTCTACCTACCCTTCGACGGACTGGTGTCGCTCTATGTCGTGTCGCTGGTCTTCGGACTGTCGCAGGGCGGCATCGTCCCGAGCTACGCCATTATCGTGCGCGAATACATGCCCGCGCGCGAGGCGGGGCAACGTGTCGGTATCGTGATCATGGCCACGATCGCCGGCATGGCCTTCGGCGGCTGGCTGTCCGGCTTCATCTACGACCTGACGGGCTCCTACGAGGCGGCCTTCATCAACGGCATCGCCTGGAACCTGCTCAACGTGTCCGTCATGGTCTACATATTGATGCGCACACGGGCACCAACGCCGCGCATGGCAGCGGCCTGACATTCACGCCAGCGAGACCGGTGCGGCACGCCGTTCAGGCGCGCGTCAGGCTGTTCGCCGAAATCGTGAGATCGAGCACGACATGGCCATCAGGGGTGGACGGGACGCTTTGACGGGCGGCAATGGGATGCAACAGCGAAAGCTCAGATGATCCCGAACCACCACGCGGCAAGCCCGAGAAAGGCGAAGAAGCCGACGACATCGGTGACGGCGGTGACGAACACCGCCGATGAAACGGCGGGATCGGCTCCGAACCGGTCGAGGACAAGCGGGATCAGGATGCCCGCCAGCGCCGCCACGAACAGGTTGATGATCATGGCGGCGGCAATGATCCCGCCAATCGTCGGGCTGGCAAACCAGAACGCCGCGACCGAGCCTACCAGGAGCGCGAAGATCACCCCGTTGATGGAGCCGACGGCAAGTTCGCGGCGGATGATGCGGCCGGCATTGTAGATGTCGAGGTCGCGCGTGGCGAGCGCGCGCACCGTGACGGTCATCGTTTGCGAGCCGGCATTGCCGCCCATGCCGGCCACGATCGGCATGAGGACGGCAAGCGCCACGATCTGCTCGATCGTGGCGTCGAACAGGCCGATGACGGATGCCGCCAGGAACGCGGTGACGAGATTGACGAGCAGCCAGGGCACACGCGAACGTGAGGTCTGGAGTATGGAGTCGGACAGTTCCTCGTCGCCGACGCCGCCCATGCGCAGGATGTCTTCCTCGGCTTCCTGCTGGATCACGTCGACCACGTCGTCGATGGTCAACACGCCGACGAGCCGATCATTCTCATCGACGACGGCGGCGGAGAGCAGGTCGTACTGCTCGAATTCGCGCGCGGCCTCTTCCTGATCCATCGTGGCGGGGATTGCATGGCGTGTCTCATGCATGATGTCTTCGATGCGAACCGCGCGCTTGGTGCGCAGCAGCCGGTCGAGATCGACCGCGCCAACAAGGCGGAAGGAGGGATCGATGACGAAAATCTGCGCGAAGCGGTCGGGCAGGTTCTGCTCCTCGCGCATGTAGTCGATGGTCTGGCCGACGGTCCAGAAAGGCGGAACAGCCGCGAATTCCGTCTGCATGCGCCGACCAGCTGTCTCCTCGGGATAGGAGAGCGAGCGGCGCAGGCGAATGCGCTCGGTAAAGGGAAGCTGGGCAAGGATTTCGTCCTGGTCTTCCTGATCGAGATCCTCGAGGATGTAGACCGCGTCGTCCGAATCCAGTTCCTGAACAGCCTGCGCGATCTGGGCGTTGGGCAGGTTCTCGACGATGTCGAGGCGAATGGCCTCGTCGACCTCGGTCAACGCGGAGAAGTCGAACTGGTCGCCCATGAGTTCGACGAGCGCCCGACGCTGGTCGGGCAACAGCGCTTCAAGCAGATCGCCGAGCTCGGACTGGTGCAGGCGACCCACGTCGCGTCGCAATTCCAGCGTGTCGCGATCCGCTATCGCGGCGCCGATATGGGCCAGATAGTCCGACCTGACCGCACCATCCTCGTTGTAGATGCCGAGACCCTCGACGTCCGCCGCTTCGGGGTTCGGCGCGTGTTCTTCGGATGAGTGCATGGGCGCCTCCCGTGGACTGGTGATGTCGGTGCTCTCGTGCCGCGTGTCGCTGCGCCGTATCGGCCGGATCGGTATCGCTCTGTGGCAGCAGGCGGCCTTCACCGCAAGACCTTCGAATAAATCATCCGCGCGGTGCCTTGCCGAGCGACCGCACGGCGGCTACGGGTCGGCGTTCCCAGACACGGGAGAAGCCGCCGTTGCAACCACGCGTTCCTGGCAAACCGGCAAAGGGCGGAAGGTCGGCCTCTTCCATGCTCGACCATGCCGAAGCCTTGTTTCAATCGGGCGACCTGCGCCGCGCCGAGGCGATCTGCCGGACGACGCTGGAAACACGCCCGTCCGATGCGCGAGCTCATTCGCTGGCCGGGCGGATCTACCTTGCGGGCCTCGATCACGACAGGGCGCGCGCGCATCTGGAGAAGGCGGTCCGCCGGTCGCCCGACGACGCGACAGCAGCGCTCGCGCTGGCCGGACTGCTGCGCGAGCAGAACCTGACGGCGCGCACCCTGCCGCTGTCGGCGCGGGCGGCCAGACTGGCGCCGCGGAGCGCCGAGGCGGCGCGGCTTCATGCCGAGCTGCTCGCCGACATGGGACGTGGCCAAGAAGCGATCGAGACGCTGAAAGCCGCCATGGCACGCATGCCCGACCCGGATCGCATGCTTTTGAACGCTTTCGCACGCATCCACCGTTTCGGACCCGACGACCCCGAATTTGCCCGGCTGACGCGAGACGAGCCGGAGGCGATGGACCCTCCGGCGCAATACAACCTGCTGCAGGCGCGAGCGAAGGCGCTCGACGAGATGGGGCGTCACGAGGAAGCGATCGAAACCATGATCGCGGCCCGCCGGCTGATCAGGCCCTATGATCTGGACCTGGTGCGGGCCGAAAGAGAGCGGATCGCCGGTACGGTCACTGAACGTTTTCTGGCGGGTCGACGGGGATGGGGCAACGCAAGCGAGCGTCCGATCTTCATCGTCGGCATGCCCCGTTCCGGCACCAGCCTGGTGGAGCAGATCATCGCCAGCCACGGCCGGGCGGCAGGCGCCGGCGAAATGCCGGACATCGAGCTGCTGCGCGCCGAGGCCGACGAGACGGAGATCACGCAGGCCCAGGCAAGCGTCCTCGCCGGGCGATACATGAAGCGCCTGGAAGAAGTCGGCGGATCGACGGCGCTGCGCGTCACCGACAAGACGCCGCAGAATTTCTGGCGGCTGGGATTGATCGCCACACTCTTCCCCAAAGCCAGGATCATCCACTGCCGGAGGGATCCGCTCGACACGTGCATCTCGTGCTTCATGTCGGCGCTGCCGGTAAGCCATGGCTATGTCCGGGACCTGACGACACTGGGCGCCTACTGGAACGATTACGACGCGCTGATGAGGCACTGGTCCGTGACGCTCGGCGACCGGGTCCTGCACGTCGATTACGAGACGCTCGTGAACGACCTCGAAGCGGGCACGCGGCGCATCCTCGACCATGCGGGCCTTGACTGGGACGATCGCTGCCTCGAATTCTGGAAGACGGAACGGGCGGTGAGCACGCTCTCGCGCGAGCAGGTCAGGGAGCCTGCCTACCGCTCGTCCATCGGCCGTTGGCGCCGCTACGGAGCCGCCGTCGAACCGCTCCGGAACATCATTGCGAGCCGGACCCCGAACAACAAATGTTAATAGGAACTTAGCGCCGGTCCCGCCGTTTCGGCTGGACCAAGGCTGGCGCAGACCACCGTCACGAGACCGCCCGCAGGGCGCAGGGGCGACTGTCCCCGCCGGCGGGCGAACCATCCGGCGAGGACAACAAGATGGAGACAATCATCACCGATCGGGCCAAACCGTTTCACCTGCCGGTGAAGGTGAGGCTAGACATAGCAAGCACCGATGTCTGGTCGGCCGAGCAGGCGGCCCGCATGCTGGCCGATGTTGCCTGGCCTGCCCGCGGCAAGCGTCACGAAACGGCCCTCGACGCCTGCCTGAAGGCGCTGGACGGGCACCGCTCCACGGTCGATGCGCGCAACGCTTTCGTCGAGGCGGCGCGCGAGGCCGACGTGCTGCTGGAATTCTAAAGCATCCGGATTCGTCAAGCAGGGTCGCCGGTCGGCCTGGCCGCCAGCGGCGGCTCGCTCCAGCCAAGCATGGACCGCAGCCAGGCAATCGCTTTCGCGCCGGGGAAACCGGCATGCTGAAGTTCAAGCGGTGGCGCCTCCTCCGGCTCGAGCGCCTCATCCAGATCCGCTATGAAGTCACGCACGATCTCGCCGCCGCCCAGGCGAATGATGCTGAGATGCGTGGCATCCTCGATGATCTCCAGCGTCACCTTGTTCTTGCGCGCGGCGGCCAAGGCAAGCGCGAAGGAGGGTGGTGTGACCGTGTCCGCGCCGCCAGCCAGGATCAGGAGCGGCACGTCGAGTTCGGAGACCCGGGCGAGGTTGTCGAATTCGGTCCTGACCAGCCAGAGCGGAAAACCGTAGACCTGCTGGCGCACCGCGGCGCCAAAGGTGGAGATGGGAGCCTCCAGGATGACCGCCCTGGGCTCGACATGGACCGCGACGTCGCTGGCGACGCTGGAGCCCATCGAATAGCCATAGATGATGTAACCGTTGGGTGCGAGGCCGGCATCGTCCGCCTGGGCCAGCAATGCACCGGCATCGCGGTACAGGGCGCGTTCGGTCGGGCTGCCGGGATTGCCGCCGTAGCCACGATAGCCGGCGAGAAGAAGGCCGTAGCCCTGCTCGGTGAGCCGCATGAGATGGGCGGGCTTTCGGACAATGTCGCCGTCGCGACCGGCGAAATAGACGATGGTCGGCCGATCCTCCTCCGGCGCCACATACCATGAGCGCAAGACAAGTCCGTCCGCCGTATGCTGATCGAAGGCGGTCAGCGTAATGTCGCCGCCGCCCAGTTCCAGAATGCTGAAGGCGAGCCGCTGGCGATAGAGGATGTATTCGGGCACGATCGCGAGAAGCGCCACGGCTCCGGCAATTAAAAGGACTATGGCCAGCGACCAGGTGCGCTTGCGATAACGTGGCCGGGGCCTTTGCGTGGCGGCCTCTTGCGGTTCACCAACCTTCTGCATCGACGGACTAACGAGATATATATCCGTTGGGTTCAACGGCTGGCCGCATCCGCTTTCACGACCCGCGCCACGTGGCGGTTTTATTCGGTTCGCCGCACTTGTTTCCCACAAACCGTTTTGCTAGATGCGGCGGGCCGGTTCGGCCGGCCATTTCGTGACGTGCGGTCGTGGCGGAATTGGTAGACGCGCAGCGTTGAGGTCGCTGTGGGGCAACCCGTGGAAGTTCGAGTCTTCTCGACCGCACCATCACCATTCCCATAGACCGGGATCCCAGCCAAGGCCTTGAACGGCGAGGCAATGCGGGAGCGGAGCAGCGCAAAGCAGGGTCCGCCGGGAACGGAGGACTTGTACCGGTTCCCCATGGATGCTCAGCCTGTCGGGATCAGTGTTCCTCGATGTTCCCATCGTCTAGGTCGAAGACGCCGCCACCACGAGCCTGCTTGTGGAAGTCGTCCTGAAGCTCGCCCCAGGTACCCATCAAGGCGCCGCAGCTGCTGCAGTGGATGAGCGTGTCTTCGGTTGCGTCTTCGGGGATCTCCAGAGAGATCGTCCCGCAGCGTTTGCAGTCGAGCTTGTCGTCCAGACGCTTGCCCATCGGACAATCTTGCACGGTGCCGCCTCCCAGGGCAACCACACAGCTCTCGACAATCCGGCCTTGATGGGCTGACTGGCGGGATCAAAGCCACGGCGCGCGTTAAGCCACCCCGCCCAAGCGGTTGCGGTCGCCGAGTACCGGGCCTCTGTCCCTGGGTGGCGCCGCACCCGCGGAAACAATCTGTAACATGGATTTAATTGGCCGCGGCCGGCGATTCAGCGAATTTGCATATGCGGCGGACCCGAGATCGGGGGCGCTCGCGGGGTCGGCACTCAGGCAACGCTCCTTCGGGAGCGCCGCCCCTATCTTTCGGAGGCGATTCGCCCGCACATGCAAGAGCTGTCGGTTTCCCGACGGCCGTTCGAAACCGGTAACCGGTCACGGACGGCTCTCCCACAATCGGCTTCAGGGCCTACCGGTATGAACGCAAGAATCCTAGCCATCATGGCGCTTTTCGCGGCTGCCGGGTGCACCACGCCGCCCGCCGAATATGCCAGTTCGCTCTCGCCCCAGGACCCGAAATGGCTGTCGCCGGAATGCGAAGAGACGCGTATGGCGGCCTTGCGCTACGATCTCGAGGAAAAGAAGCCGATGAGCCTTCCGGTCGGGCTCATGCTTGGACCATATGGACTTGGAATCGCGCTCGCCAGCAGAGAGCATCAGGACATGAAGCGAAAGCTGTTCGCGCGCGAGATGCATCTGCGATGTTCCAGCCTGCCCTTGCCCGAAAATCTCAGGGTCGTGCCATCATCCACGCCGGTGGATGCCGGCCAGGGGAGGCAGTCGGGCCGCTGAAACCCGCACCATGCCTTTCCGGGCCCGGATCGGCCGTAAGGTCGCGGACATGGCGCGCGGTGTCGCAGCGCCGGCTCTTCCTGTCGGGACCGGCTTCTTGATCGGCTGCGCCGCGCGGGCCGCGCTCTGGACGCTGCGGAACCAAACAGCCATATGAAGGCGACACGGACCCGCCCATGCTTCAGCGAGACATCAATCCAGCCAGCTTTCCCGCCCGCGACGGCTCGCCGCCGGTCGAATGGGTGATCGAGCCGGGGCTGCTCGACTACGCGCGAGGGCTTGCCGAAATGGAGCTGCTTGCCGCTGCCATTCGCGAAGGCAAGGCGCAAGAGCGGATCTGGCTGGTCGAGCATCCGCCGCTTTATACAGCCGGCACGAGCGCACGGCCCAAGGACCTGCTCGACGGCGGCCGCTTTCCCGTTCATCAGGCCGGGCGCGGCGGCGAATACACCTATCACGGACCCGGCCAGCGCGTGGCTTATGTCATGCTCGACCTGAAACGGCGGCGCGAGGACGTGCGCGCCTTCGTGGCCGCGCTGGAGGAATGGATCATCCGGGCGCTGGCGGATTTCAACGTGAGGGGCGAGCGGCGCGCGGACCGCGTGGGTGTGTGGGTCGCAAGGCCCGACCGGCCGCCGCTGGCGGGCGGAGCGCCGGCGGAGGACAAGATCGCGGCGATCGGCATCAGGCTGAGACGCTGGGTCTCTTTCCACGGCGTGGCGATCAATGTCGAGCCCGACCTGTCGCATTACGGTGGCATCGTGCCCTGCGGCATAGCCGGCCACGGCGTGACCAGCCTGGTCGATCTCGGCCTTCCGGTGACGATGGCCGATCTGGACGTCGCGCTGAAAGCGGCGTTTAAGGAGGTCTTCGGTCCGGTCGCGTGACAGAGTAGGATGGGGCCGGCCGGGGCGGCCGGAGGAACGAGACATGCCAGGTCACGCCTTTCTCATTCGAACCATGCTGTCGCTCGCCCTGCTGGCGCCGGTCGCGGCAGCCGCCCAGCAGGCGTCGGACACGATCGCGCCCGAAGCGGCGACCGGCATGCAGGCCCGACCGGCCGCACACGCGACGCGCCACATGGTGGCGGCCGCCAATCCGCTTGCGGCCGAAGCCGGGCTGGAGGTGCTGCGGAAGGGCGGCAGCGCGGCCGACGCCCTGGTGGCGGTCCAGACCGTGCTGGGGCTGGTCGAGCCGCAATCCTCGGGCATGGGCGGCGGCGCGTTCCTGGTCTGGTACGATGCGGCCACCGGCGAGATGACCACCATCGACGGGCGCGAGACGGCGCCAGCGGCGGCCACACCGGACCTCTTCCTAGACGCGGATGGCGAGCCGCTCGGCTTCTTTGAGGCGGTGGTCGGCGGGCGCTCCGTGGGCGTGCCCGGCGTGCCGCGGCTGCTGGAAACGGCGCATCGGCGCTGGGGCAGGCTCGACTGGGCGGCGCTGTTCGACCCGGCGATCAAACTGGCCAGCGAGGGCTTCGAGGTCTCGCCGCGGCTGGCCGCCCTGGTCGCAGCGGACGCCGACAAGCTTGGCGCGCAGCCGACGACGGCGGGCTATTTCTTCCCCGGAGGCAAGCCGCTGGCGGCGGGTGACCGGCTCTCCAACCCCACTTATGCCGAGACGCTGAGGGCAATCGCCGAAGGCGGGGCCGATGCCTTCCATGCCGGGCCGATCGCCGAAGCGATCGTGGTGGCCGTGACGGGCCACGAGACCAATCCCGGCGCGATGACGCTCGACGATCTGGCCGGCTATGAGGCCAAGGAGCGGCCGGCGGCATGCATCGACTATCGCGGCCACGAGGTCTGCGGCATGGGGCCCCCTTCCTCCGGCGCGATCACCGTGGGGCAGATCCTGGGCATGGTTGAAGGCTTCGACCTGTCGACGCTCGGCCCCGACGATCCCGAAAGCTGGCGCATATTCGGCGAGGCAACGCGGCTGGCCTTCGCCGATCGCGGCCGATATCTAGCCGATCCGGATTTCGTGCGCGTGCCCGAAGGCATGCTTGACAGGGGCTATCTGGAAAGCCGCGCGGCGCTGATCCGCCGGCCGACCGCGATGGGACCCGACGAGGTGAAGGCTGGCGAGCCGCCCTGGGAGAAAGCCGAGCTGAGGATCGACGGCACGAGCCTGGAGCAGCCGGCGACCAGCCACATGGTGATCGTCGACGACGCCGGCAACGTCGCTTCGATGACCAGTTCCGTCGAAAACGCTTTCGGCGCGCGCCTGATGGCGGCGGGGATGCTGCTCAACAACCAGCTCACCGACTTCTCCTTCGCGCCGAAGCAGGACGGCGACGCGATCGCCAACCGGGTCGAGCCCGGCAAGCGGCCGCGCTCGTCCATGTCGCCGACCATCATTCTGCAAGACGGAAAGCCCGTGCACGCGCTGGGCTCGCCCGGCGGCGCGACCATCATCCCCTATGTCGCCAAGACCATCGTGGCGCTGATCGACTGGCGCATGGACATGCAGCGCGCGATCTCGCTGCCGCATCTTGCCAATCCGTTCGGTCGCTACATGCTGGAGGCGGGCACAAGCGCGGATGACCTCGCCGACGACCTCGCTGCCTTCGGCTACGAGGTGCGGGCGGGCGAACTCAACTCCGGGCTGCATGGCGTGACGATCGGCCCCGGCGGCCTGACCGGCGGGGCCGACCCGCGCCGCGAAGGCGTGGCGCTGGGCGACTGAGCGCCCTGCCCTACAGCGCGCCGACCCAAGCCGCGAGCGTGACCACGAAGAGGCTGACGGTGACCAGCGAAACGACGTCCTGAACGATATCCGGCATGGCGATGTCTCCCGTATCCCTTGATGTCGGGATTGTGTTCGTGTTTTGTTCTCTCGTCAACCACCTCGCGGCGACGAGGTGAACAAAATATGAACATCGGGCGATCCACCGACCCGGCGCCAGGGCCTCGCTTTGCCGCGATAGGGCGGCCCACGGGGTGAAACCGACATTTGAAGCCCGTTGCTTGGCGAACCGCATGTCGGGTTCCGATACTCCACGAGATGGTGGAGGTGCCAGCGGGTCACTGGCTTCCGGCATTTGCGTCCCGACCGACTGGACGGGACGCAAATGCCGGAAACGCGGCAACTAGCTGTTGTCCTCGACCTCGGCGGCGGGGCCGTTCTTCTTGATCGACTCGATGGCGTTCTGCGCGCTCGATTTCGAGCTGTAACCCTCGGTCGAGAACATCGTCTCGCTGTTGTATTTGAAACGCACGCGATACTCGCCAGCCTTGTCCTTGTAGATCTCGAACTTGTGCGCCATCGGCCCACCTCCTTGGCTTCGGGAATCCGCCCCCTGCGGGAGACTGCCAGCCTCGGCGGCGCCCGGCAAGCGCCACAACGGCCAAGGACCACGCGCGGGCCGGCCGGTCAACCGCGATGCGTTCCCGCCGAGACCTTGCGATAGCGCCATGGCAGGTACCAGGCGAGGTGTGGGTCCAGCCGGTCGGGAACGTTGTCGATGCCGTGCGTGCCGCCCGGCCCGCAGCGCGAGACGCGGAACAGCGCCATCCACACGCCGGCCCACAGGCCGTGGCGGGCGATCGCCTCATAGGCGTATTCCGAACAGGTCGGCAGATGGCGGCACGTATTGCCGACAAAGCCGGAGAGCGTGAACTGGTAGAGACGAACCAGCCCGGTGCCGAGGAGCCGCGGCGGCGTGCGCGGCCAGGGACCGGAATAGTTGCGGGAGGCGGACATGTCAGCCCTCACGAATGGTCCGCACGGCAACCAAAAGCTTTGGGACATAGATCGTCGCGGTGTCCCATACGGTCGCCCAGTCGATCGAGTGATAGCCGTGCGAAAGCCTGTTGCGCATGCGGTAGGCCTCGGCAAGCGCAAGGTCAGGATGGCGAGCGGCGATGGAAGGATCTCGCTTCGGAAGCCCGCCGGCCGCCTCACCGATCGCTTCGATGCATTTCGCGGCCGCCAGTTGAGCGATCTCGTCGTCGGCGAACCGGTCCCTCGACGTGCTTGCCATAACGCGCTCAAGGCGTGCGCCCCAATCCAGAATGTCGGCTATGCGTTCGGCGACGGTGCGACTTTCACTGGCCATCACAAGGCGCGGAATTCGCCCTCTATCAAGCGCGCAACGGCGGGGCGGAACTCGGCCGCCGTGTGCACACCGACATCGACGCCCAACAGCTTCTCGAGATCGATCTCAAGCCGGGCGAGGTCTATATAAGTCAAGCGCTCGCTACGCTCGACCAGTATGTCGAGGTCGCTGTCTTCGGTGTCCTCGCCGCGCGCCACCGAACCGAAGACGCGCGGATTGCGCACCGGATAGCGCGACAGGATCGCCAGGACCTCATCGCGGTGCAGGGCGAGTGCTTCGGACGGACGCATGGCAGCCTCAGGCCGCCCGCCCGGCCGAGCGGGCCTCGATCTGGCCGATCGCATCGACCACCGCGTCGAAGGTCAGCATGGTCGAGGCATGGCGCGCCTTGTAGTCGCGCACCGGCTCCAGATATTTGAGATCGGCGAAGCGACCCTCGGGCGGCGGCCCCTCCTCCTTCAGCATCTTCAGCATCGTTTCGCGCACGGCGCGCAATTCCTCGGCCGTGGCGCCGACGACGCTCGAGGCCATGACGGAAGAGGAAGCCTGGCCAAGCGCGCAGGCCTTCACGTCATGAGCGAAATCGGTCACGACCCCGTCTTTCATCGCCAGGTCGACAATCACCGTGGAGCCACACAGCTTGGAATGGGCGCGCGCCGTGGCGTCCGGATTGTCCAGCCGCCCGATGCGGGGGATGTTGCCGGCGAGTTCGATGATGCGTGCGTTGTAGACGTCGTCGATCATGAATTCCTGCTCCCATCCGGGGGCAATTGAGAAGACCGTTCCACCCGCACGCCTTCCCATGCGGGTATGCGACCTTATATAGTGCGGGCTGCCAAACGGGAACAAGGCTGACGAAAGCCCCCGTGCGGCCGCTCACGCCGCTTCCGGAACATCCGGCGATGCTCTCGCCGGGTTACCGCAAAGGGTAGTGGTCCGTTCAACTCGTCCGCGCGTATCACGTGGCGGACTACGGGAGACGCCTGATGGATGCGATCGTGAAGAGCCTGCGCCCATTCAAGAACGACAATGACGATGCCTCGCCGCTCGCGCGGCGGGACGAATCGCCGCGCGAGCGGCCGAGCCAGTCCGAGGTGGAGGAAGCCGTCAGGACGCTGCTGCGCTGGACCGGAGACGACCCGGATCGGGAAGGCCTGATTGACACGCCGCGCCGCGTGGCGGCGGCCTATCGCGAACTGTTCGGTGGCTATGACCGCGACCCTGCGGAGGAATTGGGCCGCACCTTCGAAGAAGTCGCCGGCTTCGACGATCTGGTGATCGAGCGCGACATTCATTTCCATTCCCATTGCGAGCACCATATGGTGCCGATCATTGGGCGCGCGCATGTCGGCTATCTGCCGGACGGCAAGGTGGTGGGGCTTTCCAAGATCGCACGCGTAGTGGACATTTTCGCGCATCGCCTGCAAACGCAGGAGGCGATGACGGCGCAGATCGCCCGGGCCATCCAGGACGGGCTCAACCCGCGCGGCGTGGCGGTGGTGATCGAGGCGGAGCATATGTGCATGGCCATGCGCGGCATCCGCAAGCAGGGCTCGACGACCTTGACAAGCACCTTTACCGGAGCATTGAGGAACAGCCCGGAAGAGCAGGTCCGTTTCATGACCCTGCTCAAGGCCAGCAGCAAGGGCTGACGACGCGCGTCGCGGCCCCGCAGAGACGGAAGCCGCGACAACGATGCAGTTCCAGCCCCCCTCCACCGACAAGACCGCCCTCGAGGAAGGCGAGGCGTTCACGCCCCGCTTCAGCGCCGACGGGCTCGTCACGGCGGTCGTCACCGACGCCGACGACGGCATGGTGCTCATGGTCGCGCATATGAACGTCGAGGCGCTCGCCCTGACGCTGGAGACGGGCGTGGCGCATTACTGGTCGCGCTCGCGCAACGCGTTGTGGAAGAAGGGCGAATCCTCCGGCAATGTGCAGCAGGTCACTGAAATCCGTACCGATTGCGATCAGGATGCGGTGTGGCTGAAAGTCAAAGTCGCCGGCCATGACGCAACCTGTCACACCGGACGGCGTTCCTGCTTCTACAGGACCGTGACGGCCGGGGACGACGGCGCGAAGCTGGTCCGGGACGGCGAAGAACCGCGTTTCGACCCCCGCCAGATCTATCCGGGCGGCGAATAGACAGATTTTTCGTCAAACCGGAACCATATTCACGGAATTGATACGCCCCTGGGTCAAAGATGGCCCGGGACCAGGAGAAACGCGCCATGCTGGAATGGGCGTCCATCAGATCACGTACCGAGGTCGGCGCCGACATCGTGGGGCCGCCCACCCCGGATATCGCGGAGGAAACCCCGAAACCGCGCCGCCAGGGCATTGCGCTGGCGCTGGGCGGCGGGGCCGCGCGCGGCTGGGCCCATATCGGCGTTCTCAAGGCACTCGACGAGGCCGGCATCCAGATCGACATGATCGCGGGCACCTCTATCGGCGCGCTGGTCGGCGGCTGCTACCTAGCCGGCAAGCTGGGGCCGCTGGAGGAATTCGCGCTCGGCCTGACCAAGCGGCGGATGTTCGGCCTGCTCGACCTCAATTTCGCCGGCTCGGCGCTGTTCGGCGGAATGAAGCTGAACGCGCGCATGCAGGAACATATGCAAGGCACGCTGTTCGAGGATCTCGACCGGCCTTTCGTCTGCGTGGCGTCCGAAATCCGCACCGGCCACGAGATCTGGCTGTCGTCGGGCTCGCTGATCACCGCGATGCGCGCCTCCTACGCGCTGCCGGGCGTGTTTGAGCCGGTAACGTGCAACAACCGCGTGCTGGTCGACGGCGCGCTGGTCAATCCGGTGCCGGTTTCGGTCTGCCGCGCCTACGAACAGCGACTGGTGATCGCAGTTAACCTGCATTACGACCTGTTCGGCCGCGCCGCCGTTATCAAGCATTCGGCCGGCGCTCCCGGCGCGGGCATCAAGGCCAGCGAGACGCCTCAGAGCGAGCGCGAGGCCCGGATGGGTATCACGGGCGTGATGGTGGAGGCCTTCAACATCATCCAGGACCGCATCTCGCGCGCGCGGCTGGCGGGAGACCCGCCGGACATGTCCCTGCAACCCAAGCTTGGCCATATCGGCCTGGCCGAATTCTTCCGCGCCGAGGAAGCGATCCAGATCGGCTACGACACCACAATGGCGCAAATGACCGAGATCACGCGCCTGCAGGCCGTGCTGGCATAGAGCACTTAAAAGAGGCACGAGGAACAGATAAGCCATCGGCGCATTGACCGGGCATATGCCTCCCATGCCCCACCATACGGAGTCCAGGTCATGGCCCTGAAGCTCGTCGCGCTCGCGCTGACGGCCATCGCATTCGCCCCTGGCGCCGCGCATCTTTTCGAGCTGCCGGCAAAGATCGACCTCGGCCAAGACGACTACCTGCTCGTGCAGGGTATCTATGCGGGTTGGGCGCTGTTCGCGGTGCCGATCTTCGCGGCCATCGCGGCCAACATGGCTCTCTTCGTCAAGCTGCGGCGGCTTGACCCGACCGCTGCCCGGTCGGCGTTCCTGGCGAGCGCGCTCATCGCCATCAGCCTGATAATCTTCTTCATCTGGGTGTTTCCCGCCAACCAGGCCACCGAAAACTGGACGACCATGCCGGCCAATTGGGACGAGCTTCGGCGCAACTGGGAGTACGGACACGCCGTCAACGCACTCATCATGTTCGTGGCGCTTCTGGCCACCGGACGGGCGATCGCGACGACGGATCGAGTGGCCTCTTGACCGGGTCGTTCAACCCTCTGCCCTGGCGGCGTCGGTAATCGTGAACTGAGCCGACTTCATGCCGTTCCACCAGTTGCCGCCGAGCGTGCCGGCGACATGCACGGTGCCGCCGCGATTGGCGAACAGGAAGGCGCCGAGCGCGGTGTCGGCGGCCCGGAAGGCCATGGCCCGGACGCGTCCCCCTGCCCCGGATTGCAGATCGACCCGAACGTGGTTGCTGCCAACCGTGCGGGCGTCCGCGATACGGTGCCGCGGCAGGGCAAGCATCGGGCGCGGATGGCCCTGGCCGAAGGGTCCGGCCTTTTCCAGCGTGTCGAGGAGATCGAGCGTGGCGCCTTCGGCGGCGAGCGCGGCGTCGATCTTCAAGGTTTCCTCGCCGCGCAGGCGCGTGACCTCGGCGGCGGCACGCTCCTCGAAGAAGGCGCGCAGCGCGCCAAGCCTATCGCGCTCGATCGTGATTCCGGCGGCCATGGCGTGACCGCCGCCCCTGGTGATCAGGCCCGCCTCGTGGGCCTCACGTACCAGCCGGCCGAGATCGAAGCCGGAGATCGAGCGGCCCGAGCCCGTGCCCACGCCGTTCGGGTTGAAGGCGATGGCAAAGGCGGGGCGGCGGGCGTGGTCCTTCAGCCGCGAGGCGAGCAGCCCGACGATGCCCGGGTGCCATGCGTCGCTGGCGGTGACCAGTATGGCCGGCCCCTCACCGACCGCCAGTTCGGCATCGGCCTCGGCGCGTGCCGCGGTCAGCATCTCGGTCTCCATCGCCTGACGCTCCCGGTTCAGACGATCGAGCGTCGCGGCGATCTCGTTGGCTTCGACCGGATCGGCGGCCGACAGGAGCCGCGCGCCCAGCGCGGCGTCGCCGATGCGCCCGCCGGCATTGATGCGCGGGCCGATCATGAAGCCGAAATGCTGGACAGCCACGGGTTCATCGATGCGGGCCACGCGCGCGAGCGCGGACAGTCCCGCATTGTGCTGGTGGCGCGCGGCGATCAGGCCCTTGGCGACGAAGGCGCGATTGACGCCCGTCAGCGGCACCACGTCGCACACCGTGGCCAATCCGACGAGCGCGAGATGCGGCAGCAGGTCCGGCGGCGGCGGCTCATGGCCGGCCTCGCGCAGCAGGCGCGACAGGTGCACAAGCGTGAGGAAGACGATGCCAGCGGCGCACAGATGGCCCTGCCCCGACAGATCGTCCTCGCGGTTCGGGTTGACGACCGGCACGCCCTCGGGCAGCGGGCCACCGACCTGGTGATGGTCGAGCACCACCACGTCGGCGCCGGCCTCCCGAGCCGCAGCGATCGAGGGCGCGCTGTTGGTACCGCAATCGACCGTGACGATCAGGCTGGCGCCGCGCCCGACAAGTTCGCGCATCGCATCAGGATTCGGTCCGTACCCCTCGAATATCCTGTCAGGAATGTATATCTCGGACGGGACGTTGAAATGATCGAGGAAGCGCTTGAGCAGCGCGGACGATGCCGCACCGTCAACATCGTAGTCACCGAAGATGGCGACGCGCTCACGACGGACAATCGCGCGCGCCAGCCGCTCCGCCGCCGCCTCCATGTCGGTGAGCGAGGCGGGGTCGGGCAGGAGGTCGCGGATCGTCGGATCGAGAAAGCGTTCGGCCGTGTCCAGCCCCACCCCGCGCCCGGCCAGGACTCGGGCCACGATCTCGGGCATGCCGGTGGTCTGGGCGATCGCCAGCGCGATGTTTTCCTCGCGCTCCGACAGGCGCTGGACCCACGACATGCCGCAGGCGGAGGCCTTGACGTCCAGAAACGGGCGGCGGTCAGTCGACACGGCAACCGACAATAGGCGGTCGGCGATCGGACGGGCACCAGCGCGGCAGCGGGCCGCCGATCCGACCAACGGCCAATCCCGCGAGCGATGTTAGCCGAGTGCCCACGGCCGCCACGGGGTTCAACCGAACTTGTCCATATCCTGATGGCGCGCCTGGATCTCGCGCACGGTGCGCGAGGACGAGCGCATGACGATCGTCTCGGTCTCGATATGGTGGCGGGCGAACCTGACCCCGGCCAGCATCGAGCCGTCGGTGACGCCGGTCGCGGCAAACAGCACGTCGCCGCCGGCCATGTCCATGATCGAATAGGTCCTGTTCGGATCGCTGACGCCCATGCGGGCGGCACGGGCGATCTTCTCCTCGCTGTCGAGCAGCAGGCGGCCCTGCATCTGGCCGCCGACGCAGCGCAGCGCGGCCGCCGCCAGCACGCCCTCGGGCGCGCCGCCGGCGCCCATATAAATGTCGATGCCGGTCTCGTCCGGATCGGTGGTGTGGATGATGCCGGCCACGTCCCCGTCGCCGATCAGCCGGATGGCGGCGCCTGTGGCGCGCACCTGATCGATCAGCCTGGCGTGGCGCGGACGGTCCAGGATGCAGGCCGAAATCTCGTTGATCGGCACGCCCTTGGCCTTCGCCAGCGCGTTGAGGTTGTCGGCCGGGCTGGCGTCGATGTCGACCACGCCGGCGGGATAGTTCGGACCGATGGCGATCTTGTCCATGTAGACGTCGGGCGCGTTGAGCAGCGTGCCTTTTTCGGCGATCGCGATGACGGCCAGCGAGTTGGGCAGGTTCTTGGCGCAGATCGTAGTGCCTTCCAGCGGATCGAGCGCGATGTCGACCTCGGGCCCGTCGCCTGCGCCGACCTCCTCGCCGATATAGAGCATCGGCGCCTCGTCGCGCTCGCCCTCGCCGATCACCACGGTGCCCCTGATCGGCAGCCGGTTGAGCTCGGCACGCATGGCGTCGACCGCGGCCTGATCGGCCGCCTTTTCGTCGCCGCGTCCGCGCAGGCGCGCGGCGGCCACGGCCGCGCGCTCGGTGACGCGGACGAGTTCGAGGGTGAGGATGCGGTCGAGACCGGACGAGGAAAGACTTGTCATGGACTGGTCCTGAAAACGAAGGGGCCGGCACCCTCCCCGGGGCGCGCGACTGTTGTGTCAAAGTCGCGCGACAACGGCAAGACATGCCACCGCCCCCCGAAGCGGTAGTCAGGCGTGGTTGCCGCCATCGGGGGAACATTTCGCGCTTCCTCTGGTTGGCCAAAGATAACGCAACCTAACAGGCTGAAAGGAGAACCTGATGTACAAGCGGGCAGCAGCAAGTTCCATTGCAATCGCGGCCGTGCTGGCTTTCGGTGCGACGGCAACCGCCCAGCAACAGAATGCCGATCAGCAGGCTCGGACCGAGCAGCAGGCGCAGGCGACGCAATGCCAGGACCAGGCGAATCAGCTTGCGCGGCGCATGGGCGAGGAAGGTACCTGGCTTGCCGGCTACCCGGGTCCGGGCGTGGGCGGCTATGGCACGCGCTATCCCTATGGCGGCATGGGCGGCCAGCCTCCGGCGACCGTGCCCAGCGATCAGCCCGCCGACGATGGCGGCGGTGCGGCGGGCACGACCGGCGCCCCGTGGGCCGGGGCGGAGTGGCGGGTCAATCCCAATTACGAGTTCAGCACCTTGCTGCGCGCCGCCGACGTGCTTGCGCGCGGGGGCAACGAGGAGGCATGCATGGCGGTCGTCCAGGCCACACAGGACCGCTACGATCAGCTTTCGCAGCAATTCGCCGAGCTTGGCGTCGATGCGGGGGAGGTCACGACGTGGCGCGAGGCCGAGATCGCCTCGGCGGTGCCGGCAACCGAAGTCGGCTATCCACGCCGCATCGAGGACGTTCTGGGCGCCGATGTGCGCAACGCCCACGACGAGGATCTGGGCGACGTGGAGGACGTGGTGCTGGACGCCGAATCTGGCGAGATCCGCTATATCATCGTCTCAACCGGCGGGTTCTTCGGCCTCGGCGGCGAGGATGTGGCCGTGCCATGGGATCACCTTCATGTGACCCGAACCATGTCGACCTTTGTGCTGCCCGTGGATCAGGCGGCGATGGAGCAGGCGCCGCGTGCCGACGAGAACGCGATCGTCGACATGCAGCAGACCGGTTCGGTGCAGAGCGACGAGGTCGACGCCTATTGGCGGGAGCAACTGGGCGGGCAGCCACAGGAATAACCGGATCGCAGCGAAGCGTGGCAACCCGGCGCTTCGCTGGCTCCTGCGTCCTTCCTTTCACGGTCAGATGGAAACAGTTCTGTTTGCCCGATGGCGAGGCGATCCGGCAGGGTCCGAAGGACGGGCGAGACAAGCGGCTCGCCCCGGGCGACGGTCGTGGTGGTGCCACGGCCGAGCGGCTCGACGAACCGGGCGCCCGCCAGCGGGAAACACTTCGGGCCGGGTGCATTTGGCCGTGAAAGGGTCTAGTCATGCTTTAGGGGCCATCCGCCACGGCCCGCAGCGCGGGACAGCTACTCCGCGCGCTCGATGCGGATGACCTGCGGCGTGTCGGTGAGGTGCCCGTCCTTGGTGATGCCTTCGACAGCCTTGCGCACGGCCGCCTCGGTCGTCTCGTGGGTGACGAGAATGACCGTCTTTTCGCTTTCGGCATTCGCGGCACGCTGCACGATGGATTCCAGCGAAATGTGATTGTCGGCCATGCGGCGCGCGATCGCCGCGAAGACGCCCGCCTGGTCCCTGACGGTGAGCCGGATGAAATAGCCGCCGGCATGGCTGCGCATGCGGGCGCGCTTGTAGGGCTTCAACTCCCTGGCGGGACGGCCGAAGACAGGGCCATGCTGGAAGCCCGGCCGGCTCTTGGCGATGTCGGCGATGTCGCCGATCACGGCCGAGGCGGTGGCGTTGCCGCCAGCGCCGGGGCCGGACATCAGCAATTCACCCAGAATGTCGGTCTCGATGGCGACCGCGTTGGTGACGCCATGGACCTGGGCGATGACGGAGGCGGTCGGCACCATGGTCGGATGCACGCGCTGCTCGATACCGCTTTCGGTACGCTGGGCAACGCCGAGCAGCTTGATGCGATAGCCGAGTTCGCCTGCGGCGCGGATGTCGGCCTGGGTGATGTTGGAGATGCCCTCCAGATAGATGTCGTCGGGTGCGATCCTGGTGCCGAAGGCGAGGCTGGTGAGGATAGACAGCTTGTGGGCGGTGTCGTTGCCCTCGATGTCGAAGGTCGGATCGGCCTCGGCATAGCCGAGACGTTGTGCATTGGCCAGGCAATCCTCGAAGGAGATTCCCTCGGCCTCCATGCGGGTGAGGATGTAGTTGCAGGTGCCGTTGAGAATGCCGAAGACACGCTCGATCGTGTTGCCGGCTAGGGCCTCGCGCATCGTCTTGATGACGGGAATGCCGCCGGCAACGGCGGCCTCGTAGTTGAGCAGCACGCCCTTCTTCTCGGCGATGGCGGCCAATTCCAGTCCATGACGCGCCAGCAGCGCCTTGTTGGCTGTAACGACGTGACGACCCGCCTCCAGCGCGGCCCTCACGGAGGCGCGGGCCGCGCCCTCCTCGCCGCCGACCAGTTCCACGAAGACGTCGATGTAGGCGGATTTGGCAAGGTCGACGGGATCGTCGAACCATTGCGCGGCCGACAGGTCGACGCCGCGGTCTCGGGAACGGTCGCGCGCCGAGACGGCGGCGACGGCGATCGGGCGCCCGCACTGGCGCGTCAACTCCGCCCCGGTCTGCTCGAGCAGGCGCGCAACGGATGCGCCAACGGTTCCCAGCCCGGCAATGCCGACGCGCAAAGCTTCGCCCATGATCCTTCTGATCCCCTCAGTTCAGGAAATACGTTCGGCCGCCTCAGCGCCTGGCCGACAGCGACACCACATTGTCGCACTTCGGCTCGGCCCGGCTCAGAAAGCGCTTGATGGAGCGCGCCGCCTGGCGGATGCGATGCTCGTTCTCCACCAGGGCGATGCGCACGAACTCATCGCCATGCTCGCCGAAGCCGATGCCCGGCGCGACGGCGACGTCGGCCTTCTCGATCAGGAGCTTGGAGAATTCCAGCGAGCCGATCGAGCGGAACGGCTCCGGCACCGGCGCCCATGCAAACATGGAGGCCGGCGGGGCCGGAACGTTCCAGCCGGCGCGGCCGAAGGCGTCGACCATCACGTCGCGGCGGCGGCGATAGATCTCGCGCACCTCGGCGATGTCGGCGCCGTCGCCGTTGAGCGCGGCGGTCGCTGCCACCTGGATCGGCGTGAAGGCACCGTAGTCGAGATAGGATTTCACCCGCGCCAGCGCCGCGATCAGCCGTTCATTGCCGACGGCAAAGCCCATGCGCCAGCCGGGCATGGAGAATGTCTTCGACATCGACGTGAACTCGACCGCGACGTCGATGGCGCCAGGCACCTGAAGCACGGAAGGCGGCGGATCGCCGTCGAAATAGATCTCCGAATAGGCGAGATCCGACAGAAGGATGATGTCGTTGCGCCGGGCGAACGCCACCACGTCCCGGTAGAAATCCAGCGTGGCGACATGAGCGGTCGGGTTGGACGGATAGTTGAGGATCAGCGCCAGCGGCCGGGGAATGGAATGGCGCACCGCACGCTCGAGCGCGGGAATGAAGCCGGCATCCGGCTCGGCCTGGATCGAGCGAATGACCCCGCCCGACATGATGAAGCCGAAGGCATGGATGGGATAGGTCGGGTTCGGACAGATCACCACATCGCCGGGTGCGGTGATCGCCTGGGCCATGTTGGCGAAGCCTTCCTTGGAGCCGAGAGTGGCCACGACCTGCGTCTCGGGATCCAGCTTCACGCCGAAACGGCGAGCGTAATAGGCGGCTTGGGCGCGGCGCAGGCCGGGAATGCCCCGGGATGACGAGTAGCGGTGGGTGCGCGGATCGCGCACGACCTCCACCAGCTTGTCGACGATGGATTTCGGCGTCGGCAGGTCCGGATTGCCCATCCCGAGGTCGATGATGTCGGCGCCGGCGGTCCGGGCGGCGGCCTTCAGCCGGTTGACCTGCTCGAAAACATAGGGTGGGAGCCTGCGGACCTTGTGGAATTCTTCCATGACGACCTTCGCCGGGTTGGGCCGATAGCGCCGGATTGGCGGCTGCGGCCCTGTACATCAATTCGCACGACCGGTCGATAGAGCTGGCGGCGCGGCGCGGGGCCTAATCCTCGTCGTCGCGCGGGCTGTCCTCGATCTCCTGGCGGACTGCCTCGGGCCGCTTGCGCATGGCGTTCAGTTCCGAGACCGTGCTCGTCGGGGAAACGCCGCGCTCACCCTGAACGCGCGCGCGGCTCGCCGTAAGCTGCTGCGACTTCGAACCACGTTCGGCCGCGGTGAATTGCCTGTTGGCGGCGGTCGGGCGGATGTTGAGATTGGGATAGGTGCCGGTGTCGATCGGACCGGCCGGCAGTCCGGTCTCGGCGGACACGGGCACCGCTTCCTCGATCGTGGTGCCGCAGCCCGCGGCGACCAGCATCATGGCGGGAAGCAGAAACCTCAGTGACGATTTCGCGTTGCGTGTCATACGTGCATCCGAACCGCCCGTGTATCCGAACCCTGCCCAAAGGGGAAAGCCGGTTTTCGCCGGCCCCTTTGGGCCATTGGCATATTGGACCCCTATGGCGGTCGCATGGTATCGTGTCAACAAAACGCGTCGGCAGCATGGCCGCGACGACAAGAGGAACCGATGGGAACGCGGGAGGAGAACGACAGGAGCAAGGGCGGCGGCTCGAAGGGCACGGACGCACCCGAAATGCCCGCTTCGATCGAACGCTACATGGTCCGCGATCCCGAAACCTTCGCGCGCAATATCGCGCGGATGATCGAGGAAGCCGGCAAGGCCGCGGCCGCATGGTCGGGACCGCGCGAGCGCGGCGAGGTCAGGGACACGATGGCCGAGCCGATGGCCGACATGGTCAAGACCTTTTCGAAGGTGACGGAATACTGGCTGTCGGACCCTTCGCGAGCCCTGGAAGCGCAGACGCGGCTGTTTTCCGGCTACATGAATGTCTGGGCCAATTCGATCCGGCGCATGAGCGCGCCCGACGAGGAGGACGGAACGCCGGACACGCTGCTGCCCGACAAGACCGACAAGCGTTTCCAAGACCCGGACTGGGGCAAGAACGCCTTTTTCGACTTCCTGCGGCAGGTCTATGTCGTGACATCGCGATGGGCGGGCGATCTCGTGCAGAACGCCGAAGGGCTGGACGAGCACACGCGCCACAAGGCCAGCTTCTACGTCAAGCAGATCGCCAACGCGATCTCGCCGTCGAACTTCATCCTGACAAATCCCGAGCTGTTTCGCGAGACGATGGCCTCGAACGGCGAGAATCTCGTGCGCGGCATGAAGATGTTGGCCGAGGACATCGCGGCCGGACGGGGCGAACTCAGGCTGAGGCAGTCGGACTATTCGCAGTTCGAACTCGGCCGCAACATAGCGGTGACGCCGGGCAAGGTGGTGGCGCGCTCGGAGGTGGCCGAGATCATCCAGTACGAGCCGGCAACCGAGGAGGTGCTGAAGCGGCCGCTGCTGATCTGCCCGCCCTGGATCAACAAGTTCTACATTCTCGACCTGAACCCAAAAAAGAGCTTCATCCGCTGGGCCGTCGAGCACGGGCACACCGTCTTCGTGATCTCCTGGGTCAACCCCGACGAACGCCACGCCCGCATGGGCTGGGAAGACTATATAGAAGGCGGCATAAAGCTCGGTCTCGACACGATCGAGAAGGCGACGGGCGAGCGCGAGGTCAACGCGATCGGCTATTGCGTGGGCGGTACGCTGCTGGCGGCAGCATTAGCCCTGATGGCCAAGACCGGAGACGACCGCATCCGTTCGGCGACCTTCTTCACCACGCAGGTGGACTTCACCCATGCCGGCGACCTGAAGGTCTTCGTCGACGAGGACCAGATCGCCGCGCTCGAACGCTCGATGGGCGAGACCGGCTATCTGGGAGGCACGCGCATGGCGACGGCCTTCAACATGCTGCGCTCCAGCGACCTGATCTGGCCCTATGTCGTCAACAACTACATGCGCGGCAAGGAGCCGATGCCCTTCGACCTGCTCTACTGGAACGCCGATTCGACGCGGATGAGCGCGGCCAACCATTCCTACTATCTGCGCAACTGCTATCTGCAGAACAATCTCACGCGGGGGCGGATGAAACTGAGCGGACACGAGGTCTCGCTCAAGGACGTGACGATCCCGGTCTACAACCTGGCCACGAAGGAGGACCATATCGCGCCTGCGCGGTCGGTCTTCGAGGGATGCGCGCATTTCGGCGGAAAGGTCGACTATGTGATGGCGGGATCCGGCCACATCGCCGGCGTGGTGAACCCGCCCGAACTGAACAAGTATCAGTTCTGGACGGGCGGCAAGCCCACGGGTGAGTTCGATGTCTGGATCGCCAAGGCGAAGGAGCATCCGGGCTCGTGGTGGCCGCACTGGCAGGCCTGGGTGGAGAAGCAGGCGCCCGCGAAGTCAGCCGCGCGCAAGCCTGGCGGTGGCAAGATCAAGCCGCTTGCCGACGCACCCGGTGACTATGTGAAGGTAAAGGTCTGAAACATAGCGTGATTTTGTGGCGGTCCGACGGCGGTTTATGAACGGCTGCCCGCACTGTTTCGCGTTTGCCCGGGCATGATCGCGCACTTGCCGCGCCCGCGGCGCTTCGAAACAGGCAAGCCTCCGCACCGGGGCGCCGGCAGACTGTCACCGGGGGCGTCGTCGTCCAGGGTGAAGACCGAACAGGCGCCGAACGAGGGGACCGCATTGACGATCAAACCGGCGCCAGCCAGTCATAGCCCCGGCAGACGTGCGCATCTTCCCGGCGGGCGTGCCGCCACGGCGGCTCTGGTGTCGATCCTGCTGGCTTCATGCACGGCAACCAACAGCGACCAGCCGATCATGCTCGGCTCGCCTTCCTTCAACCAGATGGGGCCGACGGCCGCGCTGATGGCCGAAGTCGCGGCTGCCGAATCGGCCGGCGTGACCTTCGGCACGGCGGATGCCGGATCGGCCGACACCGGCGGCACGGAAGCGCTGGCAGCCACCCCGGCGGAAGACAACGAGGCTCAGACCGCGACCGCCGAAGCCGCCTATGCGGCTGAATTGCCCGAAACGGTCGCGTCGGCTCCGACCGCGCGGCCAGGGACGGAGCCCGGGCTCGAAGGGGACGGGGACGACGCGCCGGCACAGGCCGCCGACGCCGCGCAGTCGCAACCTGAACAGCCGCGGCCCGAACAGCCGCAAAAGAAGAGCTTCTTCGCGTCCATCTTTGGCACCAACGCGAACGCCGCACAGACGCCGGCCGCAGGTGACGGGACGGCGCAGACCCGGCGGAGCGCTCCGCCGGCGCCTCGGACCGATGGCGGCATAGAGGCGGCCGAAGCGGCGGCTGCGAAGGAGCCCTCGATCGAGGTGGCTGCAACCCCGACTGCGAAGCCGCAGGACGTCGCGCCGGCCGCTGAAAGCGCCGAGGCAAGCGAAGCGCGGATGGGGGACCCCGCCGCTTCGGGTGAGCGGTCGGTCAATGGCGACGAAGAGGCACCCGAACAGACCGCCGCCGTAGAGGAGCCGAAAAAGAAGGGGTTCCTGGCGGCCTTCTTCGGCAATCAGCCGCAGGCGCCGGCCACGCAGGCTGTGCAGCGCCAGACGAACGCGGCCGCCGCGCCGCAATCCCCGGCCGCAGCCAAGCCCATCATCAAGGCCGAGCCGGAGGCGAAGCCGCTGGTGCAACTTGCTTCAGCCGAGCCGCCGGCGCGGCGTTCGCCAAATCTTGCCTCGCTAGGCAACGACGACGGCGCGCTGCCGGGGGTCAGGCAGAGCGCGCTGTTCGAGATCTCGCGCAAGACCGGCATGGACGACGACAGCGATGTCGACATCTATGAGGGCGAGTATCACGGCCAGATCCAGGTGGCGTCGGCGGCCGGCCTGGCGCGGCTGGCGCCCAACGGCCTGCTCAAGCAGCGCGAGAGCGTCGACGTGGCCTGCCTGAAACCGTCGCTGGTGCGCGTGCTCAAGACGGTGGAGCGCCGCTTCGGAAAGCGGCTGGTGGTGACGTCAGGCTATCGCAGCCCGAGCTACAACAGGAAGGTGCGCGGGGCGCGGCGCTCCATGCACATGTTCTGCGCCGCCGCCGACGTGCAGATTCCGGGCGTGAGCAAATGGGAACTGGCCGAGTTCGTGCGCTCGCTGCCAGGGCGAGGCGGCGTCGGCACCTACTGCCACACCGAGTCGGTCCATATCGACGTTGGACCCGAGCGTGACTGGAACTGGCGCTGCCGCCGCCGACGCGGCTGATCGAGGCCGCCGGCATCCGGCGCGAAAAAAGTTTGTCGGGAGACCTGACAGCGGGTTGCCGCCGCCCCGGCAGCCCACTATAGAACGGCTCGCTCTTGCGAGCGCCCATCGTCTAGCGGTCTAGGACGCCGCCCTTTCACGGCGGAAACACGGGTTCGAGTCCCGTTGGGCGTGCCAGAGATTCCCGAGCAACAACAACTATTTAGGCCGTGCGCACCGGCTACGACGCTAGGCGCGGGCTAACTTTTGGGTAATATCGCAGCCGGGGGCCCACCCGCAGGCTATCGGAGTGGAGCGAAGCTACTTGCAAACGCCTCTCTCGTGGTACCCAATAGGGAATCGGAGGGCGGGCAGCAGATGAAGAAGCCGCGCAGAGTCCTAAAGAATCCGAGCAGGACGCGGTTTATATTTGGTCCGCCGCCGTCATTCTATGACCCTTTGGTCGCGATAGGAGAAGAACCAAGCGCCATATCAGCCTCGGTTCGCGCTTTTAAAGATAACCTCAGCTCCGCCATCACGGTTGGTAGTATTCCGTTTCAGCTGGCACAAAGTTCTGTACTTCATCAGCGATTCGCCCAGATTCGTACTGCGGAGAGGATACGCAGCCTTGCAGTTGATGAAGGCACTGATGACCGCGCATCAGAGAAGTTGGCCTACAACAGGGCAAAAAAAGCATTTACAAGGGAAATAACAGATCAAGAGACGATTGAGGACTTTGGAAGACAAACGCTCACAGTTTTGGATGGACATTTATCGGACAAAGAATTCTCCGATTCGGCCGACGAACTTCTCAGGCAGGTTCTGGTTATTGCGTGGGGAGCCTTTGAAACGCTTGTGAGCGACAGTCTTCGGTCTGTCTTAAATTGCAGGCCTGAACTGTCGTTGAATCTGTTTTCTGAACGTCAATACCGTGATGTTCTTATTGGGAAGAACACCGTTTTGGAGCTTGAGCGAAGGAATTTCGACTTATCGAAGTCGATGGGCGATATAGTCTTTGATACCTTCCGTATGGATGGGCTGGAAAAGATTCGTGACGTATGCTCGATAATATTCAACAATGATGAACTCAATGTATTTTTAAAGAACGATGCGCTATGGACGCTATCGCAGAGAAGGAATCTTATTGTTCACCGCCGTGGCCTTGTTGATAGTCGCTACTTATCGAAGACGGGCGATACTAGGAGTATTGGCGATAGACTCACTCTAACTGCGAGTGAAATCGAAGACTCGCTTGTTGTCGTGCGCGATGCCGGTGTTGCGTTTGCAAGAGCGGCGACAGTTTGAGAAGAATCTAGCAGCTACACATGCAATGACAGACGACCCGCCCGCCCGTGGGGCGCGGGCGGACGGGCCTCTCGGGAGCGCCGGGGGGAACCAGCCAGAACCCCCGGCAGGCTGCACCTACTCTTCGTCGGAGAGGGCGGCGGCCACCGCCCGCTCCTGCGTCTCGGCACCGGCCACTATGTCGCTGCTGTACAGCGAGCTCGTGTAGGCGATCACCTTGGCCCCGACGCGCTCCAGATCCTCCAGCGCCCGGTCTATCCGGGCGATGCGGTCCAGCGCCTCGGGGTGGCGTGCCTGTCGCCACTGGGCACGGATCATGTCGTGGTGCTCGCGCCCGGTCAGCCCCGACAGCATGGGCGGCGCGTTCAGCACCGCGCCCATCACGACGTCGTCGCCGTCGGACAGCGCGGTGGCCAGCGCCGCGCGCCGCTCCCTGTCGCTCATCGCGGCCAGCCGCGTGCGAATCTCTCCGGCCAGAATCGATCCCATCGCGTCGCGCGGCGGCGGCGGGGCGGAGGTCTCGGCGTCCAGCCGGTCGCGGTCGGCGCGCGCGCGGCGCTCGGCCGCGTCCACACCGCGCAGCGCCGGCTCCACCACGCCCCACGTCTCGTCGCGGGCCTTCCGGTGGCGCGCCGCCACCGTCAGCATCTCGCTGGCGTGGATGGCGTCGGCCACTCGGCCGGCCTTCTGGGCCAGAGTGCGGGCGCGCTCCGTGGCGTCGCGGATCGCGTGCAGAGTGGCGTCCGGCACGATGGCGCGGGTGCGCGGGTCGCGGGCAAAGTGCCTGTCTATCATCGCCTCGTTCACGCTGGGCGACAGGGCGGGCTTTCTTCCTGCGGTCATGCTGGTCTCCTCTTGGCGGGGGCGGGCAGCGCCGCCCGGTAGTCAACAAGCTCTCCGGTCACGGCGGACCGCCCCGGTCCGCGATGCCATCCGCGGACCGACCGGGGGCAGGCCGGTGGGGGTCCGTATCCGATGTGGAAGGTGCTCGCCTCGACGTCGGCACCTCGTCGGACCGAGTCGGCAGCGAGCACAAGCGCCCCGGCCGCCGCGTTGGCCACGTCGTCGTGTCCGCCGGGGGCATGGTCCACGATGTCGCGGCCGGCGCGGCTGGTCCTCCGCTCCAGACCGACCAGCTGGGCCTCCAGCCGGTCCGAGCGCAGAAGGCGAACGCGGCCGGAGTTCACGGCCGGGACCAGCGACAGGTAGAGGTCGGACCGCGTCCGCTCGCTCGTCGCGTATGTCACGCCGTGCCGCCGGAACAGCTCGCGCGGAAACTCGCCGCCGTATCGGTCGCCCGTCACCCGGCGCACCCCGTAGGCCGCCAGCAGGTCGGCGAACTGGCGCACCACCGCCTCCGGCGAGAAGGGCGGCCGCACCTCCCGGATCGCGTCCAGAACGGCGTCGTCGTCCTCCAGGTGGGCCACCGCCAGCGTCATGCTGTCGGCGCTGCCGCCCGACGGGTCCACGAAGGCGACGTAGTCGCGGCCGGGGGTGGGCGCGCGCTCGTGCGGACCGTCGACGCACCCCGCCACGGCCTCGCGCGTCAGCAGAAGCTCCATATCGGCGCGGAACTCGGCCATGTACTCGGCGGCGGCCGAGGCCGGGTCGCGCGCCACGGCCGCGTCCACCACCGAGCGGGGCAGCGACGGATTCATCTCTCGGGTGGACGCGCGCCAGACCAGCGGACCGCCGTCCTGTCCCCAGTGGCGGCGATAGGCATCCCACAGCGCGCCGCGCCGCGCGTACGGGCTGGACGCGCAGATCAGGACCGATCCGGGGATGGTGCTCATGCCGGGGCGGATCGCGTCGAGGATGGCGTAGTCGGGCTCGGCGCTGTCGTCGGTGCGCCAGAAGGCGATCTCGTCGCACAGGACGGCGGCGAACGTGTAGCCGCGCGTGGACCGGTGGGATGCGGTGCCGACCTCGATGGTCACGGAGTTGTCGAGGTCGAAGGCCTCTGCCGTCTCGCTCGCGATCTTGCGGCGCAGCATCGGGATGTTGGTCAGCATGCCGCGAACGTACCGCAGGATCACGCGGGTCTGCCTCCTGTCGGCGGCGATCACGAGGATGGTCGCCCGCTCGCCGGGCTGCAGGTGCTGCCGGTAGGACCGGAAGCAGGCGAGGTAGACGGCCACCAGCGCCATCACGAAGGACTTGCCGCCGCGCCGGCCGACCACCAGCCACGCCTCCGACGATGGGGTGGCCGGGGGGCTCTCTCGGCCCGTGTGGCGCCGGAACAGCGCCGCCTGCTCGTCGTCCAGCGGCAGGGCGAACAGCACGGCGAGGAAGGCGCGCCACGCCGCCCAGCTCTCCGGGTGGCGAAACCATCGCCGGAACAGGTTGTCGTCGTCGCAGGCGCGCAGGATGTCCATCACTCGGCGGCCTCCCGGATGTACTGGTCTATCGTGGGCGTCAGGTCGCGCGACCGACGCTCCAGACCCGTCATGTCCAGAAGGCGTCGCAGCGTGTTGGACAGCCGCGAGTACATGTCGAGGTCCGGATGGGAGATGTGGTCGGGGGCTGCCGTGGCGAACCGCAGCTCCAGCCGCTCCATCTCGATGGTCAGCGTGGCTATGCGGCGGACGACCGACTTCTCGGCCTCGGAGCACGCATCCGGCCCGCCGAGGTCGGCTATGTGCAGCGCCATGATGTCGCGCATTCGGCGCGCCCACATGGTCCGGCCGTCCACGCCCGGCAGAAGGTCGCGCCCGTTGGTCACGCGGGTGCGGGCGGCGTCGCGGAAGATGGGCTTCACGCCCGATCCGGGGGCGGTCGTGGTGCTCACGGAGCGAGCTCGCCGGCAACGAACTCGTCGGCCGAGACCAGCTCGATGGTGCCTCGGCTCACCGCGCTGGCGATCATCCTCATGGCGCGCTCGCGCGTCGGAAGCCGGCGAAGGAACTCGGCCACAGGCATGCCGTCGGAGAACATGCCCGATCCCGGCCGACCGACGACGCGGATCACCTCGGAGCCGCCAACGACGACCAGCTCCGGCCGGCAGACAAGCCGGGGGGCTGGCCGTCGGACGATCCGAACGGCTTCGTCGTCCTTCTGGCGCGGAACGCGGCGTCTATAGGCGGCCTTGCGGCGGGGCATATTTGCTCGCTTATTACCCTGTCGCCGTCCATTATAGCGTGGTGCGAGCGCCAACACCTTAATTTTGCTGGCTTTTCCGGGCTAACGTGGGCGCGGGTTTGCGCCGCGCTACGGCGGAGTCGTGCCGTCGGAGGCGGTCCGGAAAAGGAGGCGGAATCGTAGAGTTTGAGGGCGAATCGGAGAGTCTGGGGGCGAAAACGGGTCGAAACGGGGGAGACCCCTCTACCCGTTTGCCGCAAGCCCTCGAAAAGCCTCGTATAATACGCTCGCAAACGGGTAAAACGGGTAAAATGGGTCGCCCGCGCGCGCGTGTATATACGCATACGTATTGGGGCGTTTTTACCCGTTTGGGCATATTCGGCTCGCTGCGGATCGGCCCGTAACCCCCGCAGCGGCCGGCGAGCGCTCGACCCGCCGCCACCGACCCCGTGCCGTCCCACGCAGGACCGTCGACGGCTGTTCCGGGTCGGCGGGACGCCCCTTACCCTCGGCCGCCTCTGGGCAGTGCTGCACGGTCCTGCCTGCGACGCGCCCTGCCCAGCGACGGAACTCACATGGGGTCCCTCGGAATGGGTCTGGGGTCGATGCTCGGGATCTCCTCGAACAGGTCCGCCCGTATCCACTTCACGCGCACCGTCTTGCCCCCGATGTTCAGGGTCGTGTTCTGGAAGTCCATGCCCTCCCGGAAGTTGCGCGCGAGCAGCCTGCCGGCCTCCTCGGCGCGCATGCTGGCAAACGGCTGCACTCCGGATGTGTTCAGGTGGCGGACGAGGTCCACGTGGCGAAAGTAGTATCTCGGCTCGGCGGACTGCTCGCACTCGTCGTCCAGCCACGGCCTGCCAACACCACTCCAGCCCGAGGAGAGTATCTCGCTCTTGTTCTCCGCCCGGTGGCGGTCGGTCAGGAAGGACTGCAGCTGCAGGAGGAACCGGCTATCCAGCGTCTCGTCGGCGGGAATCTCCCGCACCTCCCTATGGCGCAGGGCAGCGTACACCGCGTCGCTCCACTCGTTCACCTTCATGTTGTGGAAGGAGACGTAGAGATGCGCGGCGCACAGAGTGTTGAAGATGCTGAAGTTCATCACGTCCTTCGGCTTCGCCTTCAGCACGCCGTGGCCGGCAAGGTGCACGTCCCACAGAACGTCCTCTCCCCCGGTCCACACCACGATGCGCTCGATCTGCGGTCGGCGGTCCTCCTCGGCATCGGGCAGCGGTCTGTCCCTCCCGTCTCTCAGCCCGTTCTCGATCGTGGCAAGCGCCTCGCCGTGCGGCAGCTCGCTCTCCAGCGCCGCGCGGAGCAGCACGTTCACGACACGGTCGCGATTCATCCAGCCGGCCTCGACCATCGGCGCCATGTCCTTGGCGCGGCCGTACAGCGTCGTGTTGCGGGCTCCTTCCTTCAGCCGGCCTATCTCTGCGGCGTGCCGCTCCAGATCGCGCTCGGCTCTGGCGCGCTGGTCCTCGGTCGCCTCGGCCGGAGGCTTCCTTCCGGGGGCGACGGGCCTTGCCGCCGACGACGCCAGCCGATCCAGCTCCTCCGGACCGACGCGCGTGGCCTCGGCGTCGCGCAGGAACTCGTACACCGTGCCGGCGAGTCCGCCCTCCGTCTTGGCGTACCAGCGGTCGGTCTGGTCGCCGCCGAAGTAGGGCATGTTCAGCCAGTTTCCCGTCCCGTGCTCGGGCGGGAACAACTCGCCCTTCACGATGCCGAGGCGAGTCCGCATCGCCGCGAGAGCCCTCGCCATCGAGGCCTGCGGCACCCAGTCCGCGCAGAACAGGAACAGGTGCGCCCCGCCCGACTTGGACCGGCAGACGAGGAGCGGCAGACGCTCCTTCTTCGCCGCCGCAAGGATGTCGGCGAGGGTCAGCGTGTAGTCGTCGGAGTCGATCACGCCCCAGCGGCACATGCCGTCCTCGCGCAGCGGTATCACGCCCAGCGGGCGCTCGCCGGCCAGATGCTGCCGCCACAGCTCCTCGGTCGGGGGGCCCTCCAACGTTCGAGCTCCGTTGCCGCGCTCGTCCTTCATCTCCATCTTACCGCCGACAAGGCGCAGACGCGCCACGTCGTAGGTGCCGTGGCGATCCTCTCCCCCGGCGAACAGCGCAAGGAAGTCCGCTGCTCGGTCGGGGTCGGAGTCGCGGACGCGAAGGTCTTCTGCTGGCTGGTTCATGGCAGCCTCCGCGAAATGCGCAGCGTCTCGGCATCGTCGGCCTCGGTCGCGCGGAGAAGGGCAACGTACTTCGGCGTCATCTGGCCGATCAGCTCGGGACAGGCGGCAATCTGCCTTCGCCGCGCCTCCCTGTGCTCGGCGGCGGCGCGCCGCGCGGCGGCCAGCTGCTCCGGGTCGACCACGTGGCGCGGAGGGTGCTGCTCCTCGAACGGAATCACCCAGCGTGGACGCGCCTCGGTTCCTATGTTGTAGCGTCGTGGCTCCGGATTGCGCGCCAGCGCCGCCTCGTGAGCGGCGACGGCAGAGGCGAAGGGCGACGCCCTGTCGTCTGGCTGGTTCTTCGTCATGGCCGCTCCCCCTCAGGCCGCACCGCGCGAGGTGGCCGCTCTCGACCGCGCCCTCGCTCGCTCGGCGTGCGCGCGCACCGCCTCGGCCTCCGCTCCGATGGGGTTCTGGCGCGCGGCAATCCACTCGCGCACGGCCTCGGCCGAGATGCGCACGGCCGATCCGCACAGGCGAATCTCGGCCGGGGCGCGGCCCTCGGCGCGCATCTTGTAGTACGTCGGGGTCGATATGCCTGCCGCTCGGCAGAACTCGGGGATGGTGTAGGCCAGCCGCTCGGCCGGGGCGTCGTTGCTCTTCGGCTTGGTGTCCACGGGGTGCCTCCTTTGGCTTGTACAGACACCGCAAGGCTAGCCGCAGCCGGCCTGTGCGATAATACGAGTACCGCGCCGCCTTCGTGGGCGGCGCGAGACATGTGCTGCTGCTATGCGAGCATGTAGATCTTCTTGTCGATCAGCATGCGTGCGACTACCAAGACGTCCCAGCACTTCGGGTCGCCGACCGGATCGTTCCGGTCGAGGCAGCCGTTGTAGCCGCACGACTCTATCGCGCCGTCCGACACTGGGTGGCCGAAGAAGCTGTCGAGCATCGGCAAGTGGAGCCGGACGCGCGCCACCAGATCGCGTCCGCGATGTCCGCGACGGTACAGCTCCGTGGCGAGGCAGCGCACGAGGCGCGTCGCGTCGTTCTTGTTCCAGTTGCAGCGCAGGCTGGTCATGTGTGTTCCTCTCGTGCTGTCGGCCGACGCACCATGCGGCGGCTCGTGCACGCTAGGAGTCGCTCGTCTCGGCGCGAGAGTCAGCCCACGCACCACGCCGCCTACGTGGGCGGCGCGGCTTCCTCGTGGTCCTCGATGGTGGCGCTTCTCGTGGTCAGCCAGCACAGCCGACGCAGGTCGGCCTTGTGGCCGTCGCGGATGCGCTTCCTCGCGCGCTGCACATCGGCCGTCTGGCGACGCAGCAGCTCCGCATCCGGGGTGTCCGACGCCGGAAGGAGACGTATCGCGACGAGTCTGGTCGCCATCTGCGCCACGGCCTGCGTGCCCCGGTCCGGGTAGTGCTGCGCGAGCACCGCGCTCGTCAGGTCGACCTCCTCCGCGATCTTCAGGTCGTCGTAGTCGTCCAGCCTCGCCTTGGATGAGAAGCCCCCCAGCCGGAGAATCTCCGCGACGATCCGGACGAACTCTGCCGAGTGGTTCCTGTCGGACAGGTGCGCGGCGACCGCATCCCACCGGCCCTCGGCTCCCGAGCCGGCGAAGGCGGAGACGAGCATGGCCTTCTCGTCCGCCCGCAGAAGCGTGCGCCGAGCCTCGTCTCGCGTCAGCCCCGTCTGCCGCTGCCACTCTGCCTCGCGACGCCGATGCAGCTCCTCGGGGACACTGTCCTCCGCCCAGTCGGCCAGAGCGGACAGCCGGCGCATGTCCGCCGCCGACCGGGGCCATGGGGGCACGACCGTGTCCTCCGTCCAGTCGGCCAGCCGGTGCGGCCGTGGGGGCACGTCGGCGCTCACCGAGCCGCCCGCCTCGGCTCCGACGGCGCGAGCGGCACCACGTTACCCCCGGCCCCGTCCGGCGGTACCAGCGGCACCACGGCGGCGCGCAGCATCGCCTCCAGCCCCGACACGATGTAGCGGCTGTAGTGCTTCTCCACGATGCCGACGGAGGTGTCGTGCGCTGCGGCCACCAGCCGAATGGGCAGGTTGGCCCGGATGCCGCGCACGATGGACGAGTGGCGCAGCGCATAGGGTATCGCGGTGGGCAGTCCGGCGCGGGTGCGCACCCGCCGCCACGGCCGCGTCAGCTCGGACGCCGACTGCCATCGACCGCGCTCCACCCGCTCCCACCGCGTCGCCTCAACCTGCCTCACGCGCCAGCGCTCCAGCAGGGGAGCATCCGGACCGCGACCCGCCACTGCCGGCAGCAGCGCCGCAATCACGTCCTGCCCGATCGGCACGGGGGAGTGCGTCTGCTCCTTCCTGCGGTTGCCCTTGCGGCTGGCGGGAACCATCAGGCGCTGCTGCTCCGCCTGCAGATCGCACACGCGGAGGCGCGCCACCTGCGAGAACCTTGCGCCGGTGGCGGCGAGCACCAGCACCATGCGCAGCAGGTCGCCCTCCCATCCGTCCTCGGCGTCCACGTCTCGTGCGGCGGCGATCAGCCGTCCCACCTCGGCGTCGGACAGTATCTGGTCGTCGCGCACGGCGGAATCGCTCGGCTCGTCGTCGGTGGGGGGCGTACGCAGCCCGAACTCCACGATCTTGGGCACTGCCGGGTCCAGCTCCTCGCGACGAGCCGCGTAGCCGGCGTTCAGCCCTGCCCTCAGGTCGTTCGTCAGCCGGCGCACGGTCGTCGCCCTCAGGGTGCCGGGCAGGCCGGCGCGCCAGCGCCTCAAGTCGGCCTCGGAGAGAGCCGCCAGCCGAACGGCCGCCAGCGGTGCCGCCGCGATGCCCCTCCCCTCGGCACCGAGCACGTAGCGGGTCAGGCGCTGGGTTGCGTCGGAGCGGATCGGCCGTCCCTGCCGGCCGGACTCGCGGCGGTCGCGGTCGGCGGTGTAGGCCTCCAGCACGTCGCGCACGGTGGCGTCGCACTCCGGCCGGGGGGCGGCGGACGCGCGGTCGGCCATCTCGTACGCCTGCCGCTGTGCGTCGGCGAAGGAAAGGACCGTCATGCCGTCCGCATCCTGGTAGTCGTCGGCCACCGCCTCCAGCGTCTTCTTCAGATATCGCCCCTTCCCGGCCGCGTCCTGCCCTATGTAGCGGCGGACGATCCACCTGCCGGGGGTTCCGCCGCTCCTGCGCCTGTAGCCGAGATGAAGCTGCTCCGGCACGAGCGTGCGCCAGTGCACGATATCGCCCACCCTCAGCCTGTCGCGCGCGGCACGCGTCTCCAGCCTTGCGTCCCTCACCGTCCTCGCCATCGCCTGCTCCCTTCCGCCGCCCTCCGCGCCAGCCGGGAGGGTAATATCAGGGTAATATGCCGGGCGACTCGTGCGCTAGCCCCTTTTAGCCTCTGCAGTCGTAATATCTTTGATTTCAACGTCTTGTGCGCATCGGCGGCTAGTTCGGGCTATCTCGGGAATGCGTCTCCTGGCGCCCTTTCACGGCGGAAACACGGGTTCGAGTCCCGTTGGGCGTGCCAAGGCGTCAAGTTTTCCACGCAATTTCAGTAAGTCACGGGCGCCAGCGTCGGCCAGCCTTCGGCCGCCCTTTCTTGCCGCCCTAAAGCTGGGTCGCCACGGCCTGTCTGTCCTGTCTGCGCTCACGGAAAAACACGAACAGTCCCGAAGCGATAATGATCAGCGAGCCGAGGATCATCGCAGGGCGCGGAACGTCACCGAAAACAAGATAGCCAAACAGCGCCGCCCAGATCAGCATCGTGTATTGCAGCGGCGCGACGGTGGCGGCATCGGCGAGCTTGAAGGCGCGGGTGACGCAGATATGAGCGAACATCGCCAGCAGGCCGAGAATTCCCAGAAGGAGGAAATCGACGAGGCTGGGCATAGCCCAGCCAAAGGGTGCAAGAGCGGCTCCGCCGATCAGTGCCGCGATGGTCTGCCAGAAGGAGAGCGTCTTGTCTGGCGTGCCGCGCAGCGAACGCGCCGTCAGCATCATGAGCGCGAAGGCCAGGCTGCCGCCAACGGCGATGAAGGCTGGTACCGTGAAGCTGTCACCCGACGGTCGCAGGACGATCAGAACGCCGATGAAGCCGACAATGATCGCCGTCCACCGCCGCCAGCCGACATGCTCGCCAAGCACGAACGGCGACAGCGCGGCCACGTAAAGCGGCGCGGCGAGCCAGAACGCCATCGTGTCGGCCAGGGGCAAAAACATGACGGCACCGTAGAAGGCGATCACCTCGACCGTCGCGAGGATCGCCCTGAGCGCCTGCATCCCCGGCTTTTCGGCACGGATGGCCTGCCGCACGCCCTTGCCGCGCATGATTATCACCAGCACGAGGAGCGCGGCCGCGGAGCGCATGAACAGCACCTGCCCTATGGCGAAGCTCTGGACGAGCCATTTGCCGAGCGTGTCGTTGACCACGAAAACGAAGATGCCGAAAAGCATCACCAGAACGCCGAGCGTCGCGGCGTTCTCCCGCCGGTGGCGCAATGCCTGCATTCCGGTCACGACCTACGCCGCCCTTGACCGGCGCACGCGGGCATCGGTGCGTTTTTCCAGGCCTGGCTGGAGTTCCGTGCCGATGCCCGGCTTGTCCGAAAACGTGATCTCGCCATTGCCGACGTGCAGGCGTGCCGCGTAACGGAGAGGTAGTCCCGCACCTCGTAGAACTGCGAGGTATCGATCGTCACGAAGGGATTCTCCTGTGCGTCGATCGCCCCGTTTCCAGCGCGGTGAAGACTTCACCGAAAGCCATAGGCGTGGCGTTTGCCCCGAGCGTTTGAACGTGTCGAGGAAGATGTTGTTCTGCATGACACGCAGGCGCATGCCGTTCGGGTCGTCCACGCTCTCCACCCACCGCACGGAGCTGGGAGCCATGGCTATGATCATACATATGACGAATAGCCGTGAAAGAGAGGAATGATGCTGCGGCGCAATGGAACGCGTGTCCTGGCTTGACATGCCTCGCGAAACTTCCCAGTTCTGGGGTATGAACACCCACCACTCACCTGTCTTGAAGCGGGTCTGTCCCATCGCGGGCAATTAGCCCCTGGTCGGTCGCGTCGCGCCCCGACCGAGGGGCAAAAGTCAGTTCCCCGTTGCGGGGTAATCTCAGGCTCAGCACGCGACACTTAAAGCTCAAACAGAAATTCCGGGTCGTGCGGGGCGGAAGCCCACATCAGGTCCATGCATCATGAGGAGGCCCCGATGGCCACCACCACTTCGAGCAGGCGTAAGCCGGCTATCAAGATGACGCGTTCCGATCACGAGCGTTTGTCGGGTCTGGCTGGAGCCCTTGCGGCGCGCAGCCCGGCTCTCGCCGACGAACTTCAAGCCGAACTCGACCGCGCGCGCGTCATGGCGGACGAGAAGATCGGGCCCGACGTCGTCCGCATGGGATCGAGCCTGCGCTTCACCACCGATCTCGGCGAGGACCGGCGAGTGACGTTGGTCTATCCCGGCGAGGCGGATATCGCCAAAGGCAAGGTGTCGGTCATGACCCCGATCGGAGCGGCGCTCATCGGTCTGTCGGCAGGGCAGTCGATGGACTGGACCGCCCGCGACGGACGCGTTCATCGCCTGACCGTGGAAAGCGTCGGTTTCCCAGAACGCGCTTCCATACCGATCGAAGCTGGCGACCTGCAGGCCGCACCGTGACAAGACGTCCGGCGCCTTGCCGCCTCTCGCTTTTCGGAGGTTGCCTAATCGCAGGATAGCAGCCCCTGCGCCGCCTCACGCGGCCAGGGGATTCTCCACGTCCTTTCAACAGAGCCGCTTCCAATCGGAGCGTCGGAGATCTGCTATGTCTACTGAAACCTTCATCCTCACCACCAAGGACTTCACGATTCTCGAGGTGATGCGCGACCGCTGCCTCGGCGATGATGATCCGCTGGCTCCGATCCTCGACAGGAAGATCGGAGCCGCCGTCGTGACGTTCCGCGGCGATGTGCCCGGCAATGTGGCCACGATGAGCAGCCGGGTGAGCTACAGCGTCGACGGACGCGAGGCGGACACGCGGGTGATTTCCCACACCGCCATGGCGTCGCCGGTCGGCATGTTCCTGCCTGTCACCACGCCGAGAGGCCTGGCGCTGCTGGGGCTTGCCGAGGGCGAGGAGTTCGAGTTCATAAACGCGGCGGGCGCCAGGGAACGAGTACGGCTGGAGAAGGTGCACTACCAGCCCGAGGCCGCACGGCGCGAGAAGGAAAGCCGGGAAAGCATGGTCAAGCCATTGCGGCGGCCGGTGCTCAGGGTGATCGGTGGCGGGTTCGGCACTCCAGCCTTGTCCCCGTCGGCCGGCAGCGACGATCCGGGCCCCTCCGCGGCTTGACGGGAACGCCGCCAGGAGGTGTGATCCATTGGCAAGGCTTGCGCCCCGGCCTCGGCCGGAGCGTGGCTTTCCAAGGATTCGCGCCGCTATCGCGGGGCGCCGTCCCTGTCTGGCATCTTGCCCGTCATCCAGGCCGGAACCACTGGCCCGGTCTCGAGAATCCGGGCGGACCTGGCAAACCCCTCGAGGGCGTTTCGGGCGGCATGCATCGGGAGGTGTTTGTCGTGAGCCGCTCTCAGGGCTCTCAACGCTGTGTGGTAGATCGTCCCGCGCCGGCTTTCCGGCCATTCTTCCATGAAGTCGAACGCGTCTTCGAGCGTGGTGATTTCGCGGATCATGCGGGCGTCGTCTTTCACATAAACAGGTGCGCCTAAATACCTGTGCTCATCGATACCTCCCTGACAATGAACGGGTTCGTTGATTGTAAGATGCCATTATGACCGGCAGTGCCGATGAAATAGGCCCACCGCGGCTGCCCTTCAAGCACCTGTCCCTCAAGGCAGGGACGGACGTCCCGTATCGGCGGTCCGGCTATTGGCGACGGCCGCCGCGGCGTCCCGACTGAGCGTATCGGCGACATAGAACAACCCGCGACGGAGCCATCTCCAAGCCCAGGATCAGCCGCGCGTTCGCGCCGCTGTTTGTCCCGGCGCAAAGTCGCGGGAGTTTCCATCGGTATGGTTGTGCTTTCCTGGGAGCAGCCAACCGATGAACCAACTCTCCATCGATCCTGACATGACAGTCGACGAGATCATGCGGCGATGGCCGACGACAATCCGCGTCATGATGCGTCACCGCATGCTGTGCATCGGTTGTCCGATCGGGGTCTTCCATACAGTCGGGGACGCCTGCGCCGCCCATTCGATCGACGAGGCAGCCTTTTCGGCGGAACTCCTTGTGGCGATGCGGGCGGATCCGGCGACCGGCGCGCTATCGGCATTCGAACTATCCGAAAACGTCACTGTCACAGCAGGAGCACCATGATGAGAATCTTCGACGGAATCGGCAGAAGGCTGGACCAGTCGGCCCGGTTGATGGACAAGCTCGACATCGTCCTTCCCAGCACGACCGTTAACGCGGAAAGCCAGATCCGCAACGTGATGTGGCGCTGCGTGCTGTGCCGCCATGGCGACGAGTGCCGGGAGTGGCTGGATGTCCCCGACGCCGGAATCCCGGCGTTCTGCGCCAATGCGGCCTTCTTCCGCGGCCGGCAGCAAGCCAGCCGGGAGGCTCGTTCCGGCCACTGAACCGGCTGGCGATTATCTGCGCCGGCGGTTCTCGGCAACAAGCATCAGCGCGTGCGGATCGGTGACCGTGATCTTCTGGCGGCCGCTGCGCACTATTCCTTCGTCTTCCCACGCGCTGAGAAGGCGGCTCACGGTGTAAAGCGTGCTGCCGGTCATTTCGGCTATGTCCTGGCGGCTGATGGGAAAGTCGATTTCGATCCCGGTCTCGCCTTTCCGGCCAGACTGCGTGACGAGCCGCAGAACCGCGCTGGCTATCCTCTGCTCGACCTGCTGGGTGGACATTTCAACCACGCGTTCCTGCGTATCCTGCAGGCGGGAACCGATGGTCTGGTAGGCGCTGCCCGCAAAGGACGGCGCACGCGACTGGAGTTCCGCCCAGGTACTGTTCGGCCATGACAACGCAACGCAGTCGACCGCCGCGACAGCGCTTGCGGGATAGGTCGTGCGCCCCATTGCGACCGCGATGCCGAACAGTTCCCCCTCGTTGATGTAACGCGCGATGATCTGATCGCCGTCCGGCGTCGTGCGGACGACGCGGATATGGCCGGACAGCAGCAGGAAGAAGTGCGAGGCCTCCTGATCCTGGCCAAAAATCTCCGAATTTCTGGGAAACCTGGAAGAACACGCCTGCGCGAGGATCGAATCCAACTCGCTTCCCTCCAATCCTGAGAAGGCTGGCAATCCGGCTATCAGCGATCTGTCGAGCGGCATCGGTTCCCTTCGTGCGTCCTTCCTCGCCATTTTTACCGGGAGTTTGCGCTGGCGCAAACTGCCTCACGGCGTCGCGGCCTAAGTATGCACCAACGGCCGATGTGGCCCGAGACGGAAAGGACATGAAAATGAAGAAACTTCTGGCGGCATTCGTCGTTGGCGCGGCAGCTCTGGTCGCTAGCGCGGCCGGCGCGGCCGAATTCGAAGTGAAGATGCTCAACAAGGGCGAGAAGGGAACGATGGTCTTCGAGCCCGATTTGATCGTCGCGGCACCCGGCGACACGATCCGGTTCGTGCCGACCGACAAGGGTCACAATGTCGAGACCATCAAGGGCATGCTTCCGGCCGGCGCCGAGACATTCAAGAGCAAGTTCAACGAGGAGTTCACCGTCACGCTCGACGCGGAAGGTATCTACGGCGTCAAGTGCACGCCCCACTATGCGATGGGAATGGTCGCGCTCATTCGGGTCGGCGAGCCGGGCAATGTCGAAGAAGCCAAGGCCGTGAAGCAGACCGGAAAGGCCAAGGCCGTGTTCGCAGAACTCTTCGGCCAGGTCGTCGCCGCGAAGTGATCACATCATGAGGAACCGGACGGACCGGACGATAAAGACGAGGACGTCCGGTCCCTCCATCCGCGAGGCGGCACCGGGGGGACGGCCGCCTCGCGGTATAACCGGTCGCATGCAAGCAGATCGTCGCCGCCGCGATCGGGGACGCGTCAGGGCAACCCTGCGACCTCATCCATGCTCCACATCATGCCGTGCGGAGAACGTGCTGCCCGTTCCAGCCTGTCGAAGACCGAGGCCTGCGGCAGTTCCTCGCCCTGAAGCTCGGGCGGCACCTTCCATCCCGGATCGACGCCTTCCATGTTCGGCAGTTCGTGGGCGATGCCCTTGTGACAGTCGATGCAGGTGGCCTCGCCCGGGATGAGATAGCGCGTGTGTATCTCGGCCGCGCGCGGCGCCTGCTTCGACAGATCCATGGCGACCGAGGAATGGCAGTTCCGGCATTCGAGGCTGTCATTCGCCTTCAGTCGCGCCCATTCGTGCTGAGCGAGTTCGAGACGTTTCTCAAGGAACTTCTGACGCGTGTTGATCGTGCCGAAGATCTTGCCCCAGACTTCCTTCGACGCTTGCATCTTGCGGGCAATCTTATCGGTCCATTCATGCGGCACATGGCAATCCGGACAGGACGCACGCACGCCCGACCGGTTGGAGAAGTGAACGGTGCGCGTCAGTTCCTCGTAGACGTTGGTTTCCATCTCGTGACAGGAGATGCAGAATTGCTCCGTGTTGGTGATCTCAAGCGCGGTGTTGAATGCGCCCCAGAAGATCACGCCTCCGAGAAAGCCGCCGAGAATCAGAAACCCGAGGCTGAGCGTCGCCGCAGGCGTCGAGACGATCCGCCAGGCCCACAAAACCGCAGCCTTGATCCTCGTCCACATCTAATCGTCCCCGGCGTGGCCGACGCCGAGCTCGCTCATGTCGGTGAAGGTATTGTCGACGAGCGGCGGTATGTCGGCCTGGGGCACATGGCAGGCGGTGCAGAAATAGCGCCGCGGCGAGACGTCGGCGAGCATCTGGCCTTCGCGCGTCATGTAGTGGGTGACGCTGATCATCGGCGCGCCGGATCCTTGCGTGAACTCCCGCTTGTGACAGGACTGGCAGCGGTTGGTGTTGACCGAAAGCTGGTAGCCCTCGATCGAGTGCGGGATGACAGGCGGCTGCTCGGGATAGGCGCGCATCTGGCGGACATCGTCCACTACCCAGCGCGGAATTGGATTGGCCGGCTGGCTCTCCATCGGCCGTGCTGTGCCCGTCAGCGGCGGCACGATCTCGGCCGACATCTGCGCCAGGGCAGCCGTTCCCGCTATGGCGAGCAGTACCGCGGCAATCGCAACGCGCATGGCACGCGTCAGGCGGGGACGACCTTCACCGCGCATTTCTTGAAATCCGTCTGTTTCGAGATGGGATCGGTGGCGTCGAGCGTGACCTTGTTGATGAGCTTACTTGCATCGAACCAGGGCACGAAGATCACGCCGCGCGGCATTCGGTTTCGCCCGCGCGTCTCGACGCGCACCCGAACCTCGCCACGCCGCGAGATCACGCGCACCTCGGCACCCTGATTGATGCCGCGTCGCCTGGCATCGTCGGCATTCATATAGCAAACCGCGCCGGGGACGGCCCGGTAGAGTTCCGGCACACGCATAGTCATGGAGCCGGAGTGCCAGTGCTCCAGCACGCGGCCCGTGACCAGCCAGACGTCATACTCCTCGTCGGGGGATTCGGCGGGCGGCTCGTAGGGAACAGCGAGGATGACGGCCTTGCCGTCGGGCCGCCCGTAAAACCGCACGCCTTCGCCCGGCTTCACGTAGGGGTCATATCCCTCGCGATAGCGCCACTTCGTTTCCTGGCCGTCGACGACCGGCCAGCGAAGGCCGCGATTGGCGTGATATGTATCATAGGGCGCGAGATCGTGGCCGTGGCCGCGGCCGAACTCGGCATATTCCTCGAACAGCCCCTTCTGCAGATAGAAGCCGAACTCACGTGCCTCCCGGTTCTCGTATTCGGGGTTGAGGTCCGCGAGCGGGTAGCGATCCACATTGCCATTGCGGAACAGCACGTCGAACAGCGTCTTGCCCTTGTACTCGGGATGCGCGTCCAGGATGTCGGCGGGCCAGACCTCGTCGGTCGTGAACCGCCTGGAGAACTCGGCAAGCTGCCACAGGTCGGACCGTGCGTCGCCGGGCGCGTTGACGAGCTGGTGCCAGACATGGGTGCGCCGCTCGGCATTGCCATAGGCTCCTTCCTTCTCGACCCACATGGCGGCCGGCAGGATCACGTCGGCCGACAGGGCCGTCACGGTCGGATAGGCGTCGGAGACGACGACGAAATTCTCGGGATTGCGATAACCGGGATAGGTCTCGTTCGAGTTGTTGGGCGCGGCCTGCACGTTGTTGTTGACCTGCACCCAATACCAGTTGAGCACGCCGTCCTTCAGCATCCGGTCCTGCTGGACGGCATGGAAGCCAGGCTTGTCCGGCAACAGGCCGTGCGGCAGCCGCCAGATCTCTTCCGCGTGTTCGCGATGCTCCGGGTTGGTGACCACCATGTCGGCTGGCAGGCGATGGGCGAAGGTGCCGACCTCGCGTGCGGTGCCGCAGGCGGAAGGTTGCCCGGTCAGCGAAAACGGGCTGTTGCCCGGTTCGGAGATTTTTCCGGTCAGAAGATGGATGTTGTAGACCATGTGATTGGCCCACACGCCACGGACATGCTGGTTGAAGCCCATCGTCCACAGCGACATCACCTTGATGTCGGGATTGGCGTAGAGTTCCGCCAACTGCTCAAGAAAGCCCGGCTCCACGCCGGTCAGTTCAGACACGATCTCGAGCGTGTATTCCGAAACCATCGTCCGGAACGCCTCGAAGTCGATCGGCTCCATTTTTCCGGGATCGGCAGCGCCCCTGGCGGCCATCTCGACCGGATTGTCAGGCCTCAGGCCGTATCCAATGTCGGTCGCTCCACTCATGAAGACGGCATGGTCGCGGACGAAGGTCTCGTTCACGCGGTTCGTCTGGATGATGTGGTTGGCGATGTAGTTGAGGATCGCCAGATCGGTGCCCGGCTTGAAGACGATCGGGATGTCAGCCAGGTCCATCGAGCGATGGGTGAAGGTCGAAAGCGCGGCGCAGCGGACGTGCGGGTGTCCGAGCCTGCGGTCGGCGACCCGGGTCCAGAGGATCGGATGCATCTCGGCCATGTTCGAGCCCCACAGCACGAAGGCGTCGGCATGCTCGAAATCGTCATAGCAGCCCATCGGCTCGTCCATGCCGAAGGCCCGCATGAAGGCGGTAGCGGCCGACGCCATGCAATGACGGGCGTTGGGATCGAGATTGTTGGAGCGGAACCCCGCCCGCATCAGCTTGGTGGCTGCATAACCCTCGAAGATCGTCCATTGGCCGGAGCCGAACATGCCGACGGCCTCGGGACCCTTGTCGCGCAGGACCTGCTTCAGCTTCTCGGCCATCAGATCGAAGGCCTCGTCCCACGACACCGGCTCGAACTCGCCGTCCTTGTCATAGACCCCACCGGCCTTGCGCATCAGCGGGGTGGTGAGGCGGTCCTCGCCATACATGATCTTGGACAGGAAATAGCCCTTCACGCAGTTAAGGCCGCGGTTGACCTCCGCCTGCATGTCGCCGTGTGTGGCGACCACCTGTCCGTCCTTGACACCCACCATCACCCCGCAGCCGGTGCCGCAGAACCGGCAGGGAGCCTTCGACCATTTGATCTCCAGCGCCTCCACACCGCCCGGGACCGGCTGCGCAGAAGCCGGAAGCGCGACACCGGCCGATGCCGCCGCCAGCGCGGCGGCATGAGCTTTGAGAAGGTCACGCCGATTGATGGCACCCGTCATGACCGGACCTCCTCGCCTTCCTCGACGTGCTCGAACACCATGTTGGCGGCAAGCACGCCGTCCATCATCGAAATCCTGGCAAGCGTCTCGCCCAGCATGCCGCTGGTCGGGCCCTCGAGCGTTATGACGATGCGACTGCCCTCGCCCACATGGACCTCGACCCCGTCCATCGCTGCCAGGTTCCTCGCGACCTCCTGGCTGCGTGCCGGAACGGCCAGCACGACCGCGCTTGAGATGTGATGCCTGGCCGATGGCGAGGCGGTCAGCAGGTCCCTGCGTGTCATCGCGCGCACGGCATCACCCTCCCGGAGGCCCGGGCGGGCCGAAGACGATCTGATACATCCAGACGAGGAATCCATATCCGCCGACGACGCCTACCGCGACGATGGGCCATATGCCGAAGGCGAGCACCAGGAAGGCCAGCATTTCCTGACGACGGGTTTTCGCCGGTGGTGTGTCTGCGGTTGCAACCGGCGCGTTGTCCTGGGGCATGACCTCCCTCATGGGCCTGGGACACGAAACTTCTTCCCCGCTCAGGGGAAGCTTAGGCCAAACCTATCCGCGCAAGTGGCTCTTTCAATACCCGTCGTTGAGCGATCTCACCTCAGCGCGCTGCCCTCCGCCCCCAAAGGACCGGAGCATAACGAATCGCGAACAGAAGGAAGCCGCCGCTCCACAGCATGCCACCCAAGCCAATCATGGCGGCGTACCATTGATCCGCGAAGGGAGCCGCGACACGCAGCACCGCCCCACCTGACACCAACAGATAGGCGGCAATGACAGGACGGTCCGCAACGATCGCGCGTCCCGTGTGCCCAAGGCTGGCGCGAGTCATGACGGCCAGTGTCATCGTCCCGATCGCGCCGGCGGTCAGGGCGTGCAATGCCGCCGAGCCCGGAACCGCCGGAACGAGGATGGCAAGGCCAAGCAACACCAGCGAAACGGCGAGCCATCCATAGCCGACATGGAGGATCAGCAGGATTGGTTCCGAGAGAGTCGCCACGCCGCGCCAGCCAATCAGGCGAATCGCGAGAAGTATTCCTGCGCCGCACATGGCTATGCCGACGAACGCGGCCTCCGGGAAAGCAAGCCACGACAGGACAGCGACCACCGTGGTTGCCAAAGCGGCCTTGTCGATGACGCCGAATGGCTTGGGCAGGCTGGACGACCCTTCCTTGACCAACCAGTTTCGCGTGAAGCTCGGCACGATGCGGCCACCGATGAGCGCGATAAGCATGGCGGCAACCGCCAAGGCCAGCCGCTGCCCCAGAGCATGGTCAATGATACCGATGTTCGCCGGGTGGTCGGTGGCACTGGCGACGCCGAACAGCGAGATCATCACGGCGACCGGCGCGTTCTTCCAGTTTCGTCCGGCCACGACCTCCCGCCATATCGCGGCGGCCAGGACCGTCGGGAACGCGAGATCGACCACCATGGCCAGCCAGGGATCGGGCGACAGCAGGCATGCCGCCCTTCCCGCGGACCAGAGGCCGACGAGCGTCAGCAGTGGCATGCCGCTGATCGGCAGCCGGCCCGTCCAGTTCGGGATCGCGGTGAGGATGAACCCTGCGATCACCGCGCCGAGATAGCCGAACAGCATTTCATGCGCGTGCCAGTGCATGCCGCCGAACGGACCGCCGATCTGAATGCCGCCCAGATAGGCCCAGAGCCATAGCGGGATTGCAAGTCCGGCATGAAGCGCGGCCAGGAAGAAGAAGGGCCGGAAGCCATAATGAAGGATTGGCGGCATCGCGCGGACGCGGCCGCGCCGGTCGCGCGAAAAATCGCCGGCTTTTGTCGCTGCCCGGGGAACCGAGCGGTCCGCGTGCGGCAGGACGAAAGCCGCCATCAGACGCTCCCCTGCCCGGCAGCGCGGCGGGCCGCGTCCGCGCCATAGGCGGCGAAGTCGGCGACATCCTGGAACAGGCCCGCGATCTCGAAGAACGCGCTGCGATCGGGTTCGTCGGGCATGAGGTCGTCCAGTTCGCCAAGCAGCGCCAGGACGACCACAATGGCGTCCCGCATCTTGCGGGCGTCAGCGAGGCCGGCTGCCCGGCGCACCAGGTCATCCTCCGCACCGACCCTGTCGAGCATGTCGTCAGCGGCTTCCCTGCAGCCGCACTCAAGCCCCGTTTCGGCGATACCCCGCCTGAGCCGCTCGACGACCGTTTCTTGCTCCGCAGACAGGCGGGTGGTGAGCGTGCTTTGTAGACTGGTTTTCATGACAGGTTCCTTCTGGCGGCGTTGCCGATCACGAACTGCAAGACGTCCAGGAGTCGGATTCGCGCTCTGGCAATCATCGAATCGCTGTCCAGAACGAGTCGGAAGCCAAGGTTCTCCGGCGGAGTCCCGACGGCACAGCCGCCGCTCTTCCCGTCGCGGACGAAATTGGAAATGTAGGCCCTGTGCCGTCCCTCCAGCACATGGGCACCGCAATTGTCGGTGATGCTCTCGACAACGCCGTCAGCACCCAGCGCGGTCCGCGTGTAGCAGGTCGACGTCCACTCCCAGACATTGCCGCCGAAATCCTCGACACCGAGCGAGTTCCGACCGTAATGCCCGCGCTGCTTCGGCTTTGGATCGGCAGGTCGCTTCACGGAGGCTTCCTCGCGGTAGCGGCGAAGCCAGCGCACCGCGGGATTCGCGGGGTCGTCGGCGGCAGCCGAAAAAGAATCCGACGCAAAGCGCTCGGCTGCGGCTGCGGCGGCCTCCAGCGCCGTCGGAAGCCGCCAGGCCTCGCCGGTGGCCCGGGAATACCAGCGGATATATGCCTGTGCGTCGAGGAAGCTCACACCAGTGACCGGAACGTCTTCGCCGCTGGGCGTGGCGTCGGCGGCGTCGCAGGCGCCGGCGGCCACGCAGAGATTGTAGTCGGCCAGGCTCACCTGCTGCTTTGTGATGCGGAACGCAGGCACCGCCCTCTTCTCGATGGGAGCAGCAGCCGGTTGCCCGCGCGCCAGAAACTCGCCGGGCAGCGGATAGTTGATCAGCGACTCGGCGATCTCGATCTTTCGAGGCCCTGCAGGAAGGGAGCCGGAGCGCTGGTTGTCGCTCAGCCCGACTATCGCGGCGGGCACGGCAATCATGGCGGCGGCTCCGGCCACCAGTCCGATGAGATGGGGATGCATGTCGATTTCCTCCGCTGGCGGCCCGAAACTTGTCGGCCGCCTCGGGGTCCGCGTCAGTTCACCGGGATCGGCCCTGGCGCCTCGACCTGCTTCATCAGGTCGTCGTTCCACTCACCCTCGACCAGGAAATGGGCGGTCGCGCCGAGTTCCACGGCCTCGATAAGGTTGTGGTTCACGTAGGCGTAGACCCCCGGCTGCAGGAAAGTGTAGAGCGCCGCCCCGGCCGATCCGCCGCGGATGAACCAGGTCTCGAGGTCCTTGGCGGGCGGGTTGGCGAACTTGCCTTCTTCCCAGACATAGTCGCCATGGCCGCCGATCAGATGGGGCCTGGTGTCCCGGTTTGCCTGGCTGTGGACGATCAGCACCGTCTCGCCGACCTTGGCCGTCATGGCGTTCTCGCCCGTGAGCGCGCCCTTGGCGCCGTTGAAGACGACGTGGGTCGGGGTCAGGCTCTTCATGACCTCGAGCGTGTCGGCGTAGCTGTCGCCGTGACTTTCATAGGACTTGAAGTTGCCGTCCTCGTCGCGCGGGATGTAGAATTCGTTCTCGCCGATGTAGTACACCTTGTCGTAGCCGACCGGCTCGCCCTTCTCGTTCTTCAGGCCCTCGCGCGGCAGCACCATGATCGTGCCGGCCATGCCGGAGACGACATGCCAGGGGATCATCGGGCCCTCGGGCGCGCAGTGATAGACGAAGGTGCCGCTCCGGGTCGCCTTGAAACGCAGTTTTACCTGCTCGCCGGGATTGATCAGCGTCAGCGCTCCACCACCGAGGGCACCGGTCGCCGCATGAAAGTCGATGTTATGCGGCATCGAGTTGCTCGCCGGGTTCACCAGGGTCAGCTCGACATAGTCGCCTTCGTGCACGACCATCATGGGGCCCGGGATCGAGCCGTCGAAGGTCATGCCTTGAAGAACGGTTCCCTCGTCGTCGATGACGATCGGCTTCTCCTCGATAGTCATGACGAATTCGACCACCTTCGGGCCGGTAGTTGCGACCTGCTCATGCGCGTGCACGAACGGAGGTGCGACGAGCGTGACCTTCTGGCGCGGAAGCGCGGCGATCTCTGCTTCACTGACAGGAGCCGCGGAAGCCATGCTGGGCAATGCCGCGACCATCACGCCGGCCGCAGCCGCACCGAGCAATGCCTGGCGACGCGTGAACATTTGAGTTCTCCTTTTCGAACCATCGTTGTCGATGAGGAGAACCTAAGCCTGTGCGTGACCGCGTTCTTTGCGCTGGCGCAACATGCCGAGGGAATTCGCCCGGTGTGGGACGCCGCCTCCGCGAGACCGGCGACGGAGCAAGCGATGGGGCGAGAGGCCGACAGTGCAGTGATTCAATTGCCCCGGTTGACAAGGTGAGCGCGCCGCGAAAAAACCGACCGAGTCGAATGTTTTTGATGGAAGGCCGGATGGGCGCCCAGTCAGCTCATGCGCCCATCGGTTTTGGAGGGACTTTCTGAATGGCGCGAATGCTGATCACGGGCGCGGCGGGCTTCATCGGAGAACGGTTGACGCGGGCGCTTGTCGCGGCGGGCGATGTCGGCGGAGCGGACGGGGTGCGCAGGCCGATCACATCGCTGTGCCTGGTGGATCGCAGGCCGCCCTCCCCGCCCCCGCCCGCCGGCATGAATATCCAGACCCTGGCCGGAGATCTGTCGGACGGCGGCTTCATCGCGGACCTCGCCGCACGCGATTGGGACGGCATCTTCCATCTCGCCGCCAGCCTGACACTGGAGGCCGAGCGCGAGGACGGGCCGGCTCACGCGGTCAATGTGGAGGCGCTGCGGCGCCTGATCGAAGAAGCCCGCCACCGGCCACGCCTGATTTTCGCCAGTTCGATTGCCGTGTTTGGCGGAACGCTGCCCGATACGGTCGACGACACGACGCCGCCCGCGCCCGAGACGAGCTACGGAACCCATAAGGCGATGGCGGAACTGCTCATCGCCGATGCCAGTCGCAAGGGCCGCGTCGACGGGCGGGCGCTGAGGCTGCCGATCGTGCTGACGCGACCCGGCGCACCGAGCCCGGCCATATCCGACCGCGTGGCCGCGATCGTGCGCGACGTACTTGCCGGCCGCGATCTTGCGGTGCCGCTGGCACCGGAGACGGTCATACCCGTCGCCTCCGTCGGCTCGGTCGTCCGCTCCCTGATTGCGCTGCACGACCTGCCGCCCGAAAACCTGCCGGCGAGACGCTTCATGAACATGCCCGCCCTCTCGGTATCTGTGGCGGAGATGATCGAGGCGCTGAAGCGCATGCGCACAGAGGGCTCAGACGCGCGGATCGCCTTCTCGCCCGACGAACATATGCAGGCGATCGTCGATGGCTGGCCCCGGCGCTTCGTGTCGCGAACGGCATCCGCGCTGGGCATCGGCGCGGACCGCGATTTCGAGACGCTGGTGCGCGACTACCTCGACAACGGGGCCGGAGGCGGCCGATGACGGTGGAGGCGCGCCACGCGCCGGACCAGTATGTTGCGGACACCTGCATCATCGGCGCAGGGTCCTCGGGCGTTACAGTCGCCAAGGCGCTGAAGGAGAGCGGGGTCGCCTTCGACTGTTTCGAGAAGGGCTCCGACATCGGCGGGATGTGGCGCTACCAGAACGACAACGGCCTTTCGTCGGCCTATGCCAGCCTGCATATCGACACCAGTCGCGGCAATCTTGGCTATTCCGACTTTCCGATCCCCGAAGACCGGCCAGATTTTCTCTCGCACGCGGACTTCCTGAAATACCTGGAAGACTATGCCGACCGCTTCGGCATGTGCGAGACCGTGACGTTCAACACTTCGGTGACGCGGCTGGACAAGATAGATGGCGGCGGCTGGCGCGTGAGCCTGTCCGACGGGAGCGAACGGCGCTACCGCACGGTGGTTGTCGCGAACGGGCATTTGTGGGATCCGCGCATGGCGCGTTTCGCGGGCTCCTTTTCGGGCGAGCAGATACATTCGCATCACTATCGCACCGCCGATCCGTTCGAGGGCAAGCGGGTGCTGGTGGTCGGGCTTGGCAATTCCGCCGTCGACATCGCTGTCGATCTTTGCCGGCGGGCGCGCCACGTCACCGTTTCGACCCGCCGCAGTGCCTGGATCATGCCGAAATATCTGATGGGCAGGCCAGTCGACCTGTGGACGCGATTCCTGACGCGACGGCTCAGGCTTTCCGCGCCGATGGCGCGGCGCGTCATGTCGTGGCTGATACCGCTGGCCCAGGGCGACCAGCGCCGCTTCGGCCTGCCCCGGCCGGCACATCCCATGTGGCGCGAGCATGCGACGCTAAGCCAGGACCTGCTGCCAGCGATCGGGCACGGCCGGATCTCGATCAAGCCCGACATCGAGCGGCTGGACGGCGAGGAGGTGGCCTTCGTCGACGGCACGCGCGAGCCGTTCGACTCGATCATCCTGGCCACCGGCTACCGGACGAGCTTTCCCTTCCTGCCGAACGACCTGTTCGACGCCGACACCGACATTCGGCCGCTCTACCGGCGCATCGTCTCGACCCGGCACGACGGCCTGCTGTTTGCCGGACTGGTGCAGCCGATCGGACCGACGATCCCACTGGTCGAGATACAGGGACGTTGGATCGCGGCGCTGCTGTCGGGGCGGCTGGTGCTGCCAAGCCCGGACGAACAGCACCGGGAGATCGAAAAGCACCGCGCCTATCAACGCAGGACATTTCTGGATTCGGAACGCTATGGGCTGGAGGTGGACTTCAAGACCTATGCCGGGCAGCTTGGTGCCGACATGAAAAGCGGCCGCGGCGGCACATGAGACCAGACCGCATCCGGCGTCGGGAGGAGATGGCGATGAGCAAGTCGCGATGGACGAACAGGCCGGACGGCTCCAACTGGGGTGAGTTCGGTCCCGACGACCAGCTTGGTCGCCTCAATCTCGTCAACCGCGACAAGCTACGCGAGGGACTGGCGGAGGCGCGTGAAGGGATCGCGTTCAGCCTCAGCCTGCCGCTCGACCTGCCGGGCGGCACGGCGCTGAACCCGCGCCGGCGGCCCCCGATCCTGCGGCCGACGCTGCGCGACGGGCGGGTGAACTTCGCATGCGAGGCCTCCGACGGCAGCCACAGCGACGTCTTCAACGACGATCTCGCCATCCTGCACCTGCAATATTCCACGCAGTGGGACAGCCTTGCCCATGTCGGCGCGCTGTTCGACGCCGATGGCGATGGGGTGCCGGAGAAGGTGTTCTACAACGGCTTCACCGAGGCCGACTTCCTAGTTCCGGCCCGAGCGACGGATGCCGGGCTGGACGGGCCGATTGGAACCTCGAGCACGTCGGGGGCGCGCAGGCTCGGCATCGAAAACATGGCCGCGCACGGCGTGCAGGGACGCGCGGTGATGATCGACCTGCGCGCGCATTTCGGTGACGCGCCTCGACGCGTCGGTCATGCCGATCTCCTCTCGGTGATGGAGGCCGATCGCGTCACGGTCGAGCCCGGCGACATGATTTGCCTGCATACCGGCTTCGCGCAGCGCGTGCTGGACATGGGTGGCGATCCGGACCCGGAGGTGCTGCATGGCGCCTGCTCGGCGCTGGACGGCCGCGACGCCAGGCTCCTCGACTGGATCACGCGCTCTGGCGTGGCGGCGATCGCGGCCGACAACCATGCTGTCGAGGCCTATCCGGCCGCGCCGGGCGACGGCGAATGCTGTTCGAGCCTGCCGTTGCATGAGCACTGCCTGTTCAAGAACGGCATTCATCTGGGCGAACTGTGGCACCTGACGCCGCTGGCTGACTGGCTGCGCGAGAACGGGCGGAGCCGCTTCCTGCTGACGGCGCCGCCGCTGCGCCTGCCAGGCGCGGTCGGATCGCCGGTGACGCCCGTCGCGACCGTCTAGCGTCTTTCATGGGGACGGGAGTCGCTCCGGCTGAATCAGCCCCGGGCGCGTAGCCCGTCTATGATGATATCGGCCATCATGACGGCCAACCTGTCGCGGGCATTCCTGCCGCGATCGGCGTCGGGCCGGTACCAGTAGATCGACCATTGCAGGCCGCCGAGCGCGACCTTCGCCGCGATCGACACATCGACATCGCCCAGATGGCCATCGTCGCGCGCGGCGGCAATCTGTTTCTTGAACAGGTTCTCGAACGTGTCGCGGCTGGCGATGAGTTCGCTCAGCGTCGCGCGCTGATCGGGGGTTGTGGCACCGAAGCGGTGGATCTGGACCCCTTGGGCGACGACGGTCTCGAAATGATGGTGCCTGAGCATCGCGCCGGCGTGGGCGACGAGCATCGCCCTGAGCACCTCGAGCGAGGAGCCCGGGGTTCGCAGGGCCGGTTCGATCGCCTCGAACAGCCGCCTCATGCCTTCGCGATGGACCTCGAAGAACAGGTCGGTCTTGGTCGGGCAGTAGTGATAGACACGGCCCTTGCTGCAGCCAAGCCGCCGCGCGACATCGTCGACGCTGGTCGCGTGATAGCCCTTCTCCATGAAGCAGATGGCGGCCTGCTCGATGACGGCCGCCTTGCGAAGCCGGTTGCGCGACGGGATCGGCGGGGTTTCGTTCTCGCTCAACTCGGCCTCCCGGTTTCGTTTCGCCGGCCGGATGGACCGCGCCTTCGCATGCCGTCCTATAAGGCGGGTCGCCGCGACGTTCAAACCGCGAGCCTTTACTGATAGTGTGTGATCTGCAAGTCGCTGGCCCTGGTACCGGCAACGCGAGCCGGAGGTCGGAACCATCGGCCAAGCCGTTCGTTGACGACCGGGGTTCATGATGACGATTGCCGACACGCGAAAGAAGTATCTGACCGCGCCGCTCTTCAAATGGGCGCGCGGGGTGATGCCGCCGATCTCGGAAACCGAACGCGACGCCATTGACGCCGGGACGGTGTGGTGGGACGGCGCGCTGTTTTCCGGCGATCCGGACTGGGACGAACTGATGGTGACGCCTCAGGCGAAGCTCAGCCCGGAGGAGCAGGCCTTCATAGACGGTCCGGTGCGCGAACTGTGCGCCATGGTGGATGACTGGAAAATCACCTGGGAGGACCGCGACCTGCCGCCAGAGGTATGGCGGTTCATGCGCGAGAAGAAGTTCTTCGGCATGATCATTCCGAAGAAATATGGCGGGCTTGGCTTTTCCAACACCGCCCATTCGGAGGTGGTTCGCACCGTTTCGTCGGCCAGTGTCGTGGCGGGAGTCACGGTCATGGTGCCCAATTCGCTGGGGCCCGGCGAGCTCCTGATGCATTTCGGCACCGACGAGCAGCGCGATTACTGGCTGCCGAGGTTGGCCGAGGGCACGGAAATCCCCTGCTTCGGCCTGACTTCGGAAGATGCCGGGTCCGACGCGGCGGCCATGACGGATAGCGGCGTGGTCGAATACGGCGAGTTCGAGGGCGAGCGCGTGCTGGGCATCCGGCTCAATTTCCACAAGCGCTACATCACGCTAGGCCCGATCGCGACGGTGATGGGGCTCGCCTTCAAGATGTCCGACCCCGAGAACCACCTGGGCAGGGGCGAGGACCTCGGCATCACGGTGGCGCTGCTGCCGACATCGACGCCGGGCGTCAGCCATGGCGAGCGCCACGTTCCCCAAATGACGCATTTCCAGAACGGGCCGCTCTACGGCAAAGACGTGTTCGTGCCGCTCGACCACGTCCTCGGCGGCGAAGCGCAGATCGGCCAGGGCTGGAAGATGCTGATGACGGCGCTCGCGGCCGGGCGCGGCATATCGCTGCCCTCGCAGTCGGCCGCGGCGGCGGCCATGTGTGCGCGGGCCACCGGCGCCTACGCACGGGTGCGCAGCCAGTTCGGCATTCCGATCTCGCTGTTCGAAGGCATCCGCGAAAAGCTCGCTCAGCTCACGGCCAACGCCTACCTGATCGACGCCGCGCGGCGGCTGACAGTGGCGGCGCTGGACGAGGGTCACAAACCGTCGGTCGTGTCGGCGATCATGAAGTATCACGCGACCGAACGCATGCGCCAATCGGTCGAGATCGCCATGGATATCCATGGCGGCAAGACGATTATCGACGGACCACGCAACTATATGGGCGGGCAATTCCGCTCTGTGCCGATCGGCATCACGGTCGAGGGCGCGAATATCCTGACCCGCAATCTGATGATCTTCGGCCAGGGCGCGATCCGTTCGCATCCATTTATGCTGGAGGAACTGCTGGCGCTGTCTGAGGAAGACGAAAAGGCGGGGCTGGAAGCGTTCGACCGCAACTTCTGGCGCCATGTCGGACACTCGATCAAAACGGCCGGCCGCGCCAAGCTGCGGGCGTGGGCCGGCGCCTTCGGCCGCGCGCCCAAGGGCGCGGACATGCCCCATCACTGGCGCGCGCTGTCGCGCTACGCCTCTGCCTTCGCGCTGTCGGCCGACATGGCGCTGCTGACGCTGGGCGGCGAACTGAAGCGCAAGGAGATGATCTCGGCCAGGCTTGGCGACATCCTGTCGGAACTCTACCTGCTGGGTGCGGTGCTGAAGCGCCACGAAGACGAGGGGCGCCTCAAGGAAGACCGACCGATCGTCGATTACGTCATGTTGCAGGGCGTCGAGCGCATGAACGTCGCCTTCGACGGCGTGCTGCGCAACCTGCCGGCGCGCTGGGCCGCCTGGATGATCAGGGCCGGCGCGTTCCCCTTCGGCTTCGGTCACAAACAGCCGTCGGACCGGCTGACAAACGAACTGGCCGAGATGCTGCTCAAGCCCTCGCTGCAGCGCGACAGGCTGACACCGGGGCTCTACTGGGGTGAAGGCCGGCCCGACCACGCGCTGGCGCATCTGGAACGGGCGTTCGAGCTGGTGACCGGGATCGAACCCATCGAGAAGAAGATGCGCGACGCGAAAATCCGCGACGCCGACGAGGCGCTGAAGGCCGGCAGGATCTCCGAGGACGAGCGATCCAGGCTGGGCGAAGCGGAAGCGGCCATTGTCGAGGTGGTGCGCGTCGACGCCTGGCCGATGGAGGATATCTCGCCGATCGCCGCGCAGCATGGCGCGAAGAAGCAGCCGAAACGCAAATCCACGCAGCGCAAGTCGATGCCGGAGGCCGCGGAATAATGGCGCGAGCGACGACCGCCACCAAGCGGGCCGCCACGCCGAAGCCCGCGCCGTCACGCCCGACCCGCGGCGGCGGGAGGCCGGTCTATATCGTCGACGGCGCACGCACGCCCTTCCTGCGCGCCCGCAACAAGCCCGGCCCGTTCACGCCGGTCGACCTGGCTGTCCAGTGCGGCCGGCCGCTGCTTTTGCGCCAGCCCTTCGCACCGGACGCTTTCGATACGGTGGTGCTCGGCTGCGTCAATGTCATCGCCGACGAGATGAACCCTGCCCGCGTCGCGGCGCTGAGGCTCGGCTTGGGCGCGGCGATGACGGCCTATACCGTGCAGATCAATTGCGGGTCAGGCATGCAGTCGCTCGACAGTGCCTTCCGCACCATCGAGGCCGGCAGGGCCGACCTCATCCTGGCGGGCGGGACAGAAGCGCTTTCGCACGCGCCCCTGGTGCTCAGGCAGGAAGCCGTCGAGTGGTTCGGCGAGTTCGCCACCGCCAAATCGACGATGGACAAGGTGTCGGCCATTTCCGGCCTGCGGCCGGGCTTCGCCAAACCGGTGATCGGGCTCGAGCGCGGGCTGACCGACCCCATCACCGAACTGAACATGGGCCAGACGGCCGAGGTGCTGGCGCACCTCTTTGATATCTCCCGCGAGGCGGCCGACGCCTATGCGCTTGAAAGCCATCGGCGGCTGGCGACGGCGCAAAAGGAAGGCTGGCTGGAAGGCGAGGCGATCCCCGCCTTCGACCGGGAAGGCACGATCCATGATCATGACGACGGGGTGCGGCCGGACTCCACCATGGACAAACTCGCCAAGCTGAAGCCGGTCTTCGAGAAGCCACACGGCAAGGTGACACCCGGAAACTCGTCCCAGATCACCGACGGCGCCTGCTGGGTCGTTCTGGCTTCCGAGGAGGCGATCAGGAAGCACAAGCTGGAGCCGCTGGCGCGACTGGTCGACAGCGAATGGGCCGCGCTCGATCCCTCCATCATGGGTCTCGGCCCGGTTCTGTCGGTGACGCCGATCCTGCAGCGGCGCGGCATGAGCCGCCAGGACGTGGCGCTGTGGGAGATCAACGAGGCTTTCGCCGCGCAGGTGCTGGCCTGTCTGGCGGCCTGGGAGGACGAGACGTTCTGCCGGAAGGTGCTGGGCCTGGCGGGAACCTTCGGGCGGATCGATCACGGCATCCTCAATGTCGATGGCGGTGCGATCAGCCTCGGCCATCCTGTCGGCACCAGCGGCGCGCGCATCGTGCTGCACCTGGCCAACGCCATGAAACGCCTCGGCGGGAAGACCGGAATCGCGACCGAATGCATCGGCGGCGGACAGGGCGGCGCCATGCTCCTGGAGGCGGTGTGATGCGCGACAGAAGCCTGCCGGTGCGGTCGGTCCTGGCCGATCGCGAGATGGAGCTGGGGCCGGACGAGGTCATCTCGACCACCGACCACTGGACGCTGAAAAAGGGCGCGGACGGCATCGCCTGGCTCATCCTCGACCGCAAGGACGAGAGCGCCAATACGCTCTCGGAGGACGTCATCGTCGAACTTGACCGGATGCTGAGCGAGGTCGAAGGGCTGCGGCCGAAAGGCCTTGCGATCCGCTCGGCCAAGACGGGCGGCTTCGCGGCAGGCGCCGACATTCGCGACTTTCGTGGCGTGACAGACGCCGCCGAGATCGAGGAAAGGATGCGCGAGGCGCATCGCGTGATCGACAGGCTGGCCGCCCTGCCCTTCCCAACGATCGCGATCGTGCACGGCCATTGCCTCGGCGGAGGGCTGGAACTGGCGCTTGCCTGCGACCGCCGCATCGCCGTCCACGGAGCGAAGCTCGGCTTCCCGGAGGTAATGCTCGGCCTGCATCCGGGACTCGGCGGCACGTTTCGGCTGACCGGGCTCATCGACCCGATCGAGGCGATGACCATGATGCTGACGGGCAAGTCGGCGCATGACCGCAAGGCGAAGCGGCTGGGGCTCGTGGACGAGCTCGTCCAGGAGCGCCACGTCGACAGCGCGGTGCGCGCCGCGGTCAACTCCGGCAAGCCGAAGCGCGGACACGGCCTGAAGGGACAGGCGCTGTCATTCGGTCCGGCGCGCAAGCTGGCGGCGGGGCGCATGCGCGCCGAAACCGAGAAGCGCGCGCCTGAAGAGCACTACCCCGCCCCGTATCGCCTGATCGAGCTCTGGGAAGAGCACGGCGGTGATCCTAGAGAGATGCGCAAGGGCGAGATTCGCTCCTTCTCGAGACTGCTCGCCGGGGAGACGGCGCAGAACCTGATCCGGGTTTTCTTCCTGCGCGAGAAACTGCGTAGCCTGGCCAAGGGCGAGAGTCGGGTGAAGCATGTTCACGTGATCGGCGCCGGCGCCATGGGCGGCGACATCGCGGCCTGGGCGGCCGCCCAGGGGCTGACGGTTTCGCTGACCGACCTCGACCCGAAAGCGCTGGCGAAGGCGGTCGGCCGCGCGGCGGCTTTCTACGACAAGAAGCTGCATTCGGGCATCGAGCGCCGCGATGCGCTCGACAGGCTGGTTCCCGACATTGCCGGCGACGGTGCGGCCAGGGCCCATATCGTCATCGAGGCGGTGGCCGAGAAGGCCGAGGTCAAGAAGAAGGTCTATGCCGGCATCGCGCCCCGAATGAAGCCCGACGCGATCCTGGCGACCAACACGTCGAGCATCCCGCTCAGTGAACTCGCCGAGGGCCTGCCTTTTCCCGAAAGATTGGTCGGGGTTCATTTCTTCAATCCCGTCACGCGGATGGAACTGGTCGAGATCGTCTCGCACGACAAAGCGAGCGACGAGGCACTGGCGCGCGCGCGGGCCTTCTGCGGCGACATTTCGCGCCTGCCGGCGCCGGTGAAGAGCGCGCCGGGCTTTCTCGTCAACCGGGCGCTGACGCCCTACCTGGTCGAGGCGTTCGTGATGCTGGACGAGGGCGTGGCGAAGGAGACGCTGGACCGGGCGGCGCGCGATTTCGGGATGCCGATGGGGCCGATCGAGCTGGCCGATCAGGTCGGGCTCGACATCGGCCTCAGCGTTGCCGAAAGCCTCAGGGCCGCGCTCGACGACCCGATGCCGGGGGTGCCAGGCTGGCTGCGCGACAAGGTCGAAAAAGGCGATCTCGGCCGCAAAACCGGCAAAGGGCTCTACGAGTACGACAAGGATGGCAAACCCCGCAAGGACAAGGATGCGCCCTCGCCCGAGCCCGGCATGGCCGATCGACTGATCATGCCGATGCTCAACACCTGCGCGCGGCTGCTGCGCGAGGAGGTGGTGACGGATGCCGATACGCTGGACGCTGCGATGATCTTCGGCACCGGCTTCGCGCCCTTCCGTGGAGGTCCGATGCATTATGCGCGCTCGCGCGGCGTGGACGATGTCGTCGCCACGCTGAAGGCACTGGAGGAACGGCACGGCGCGCGCTTCTCGCCCGACGAGGGATGGGAAGCGGTCAGGGCCGAATGACGGAGACCCGGCCCGTCATCCTGTCGTCGGCGGACGCAGTCGCGGACCGCATCGTCGAAGCGCTCGAGGGGCGGATCGTGCTCGGTCTGCCACTGGGGCTCGGCAAGGCCAATCGCATCGCCAACGCGCTCTACCGGCGCGCCGCCGCCGATCCGGCCATCCGGCTCGACATCTACACGGCGTTGACGCTTGAGCCGCCGTCCTGGTCGTCCGATCTCGAATGCCGCTTCGTGGAGCCGCTGGTCCAGCGGCTGTTCGCCGGCTATGAGCGGCTGGATTATGCGGCGGCGCTGCGCGCGGGCGACATGCCCGACAATGTCACGGTCTCGGAGTTCTTCCTGCTGGCCGGCAAATGGCTGAGCGTGCCCGAGGCCCAGCAGGCCTACATGTCGGCCAACTACACCCATGCCGCCGGCTACATGCTCGATCGCGGCATCAACTGCATAACGCAGCTCGTTTCCCAGGCCGGCGAAGGAGCGGACGCGCGCTACAGCCTGTCGTGCAACACCGACATCACCCTCGACCTGCTGCCGGTGGTGAACCGCCGCGAAGGCAGATTCCTGATGGTGGGCGAGACGAACGCCGCCCTGCCCTTCATGGGCGGCGAGGCGGCGTTGCCCGCCGACCGCTTCGACCTCGTTCTGCACACGCCTGGCGAGGAGCCAGCACTGTTCGCGACGCCGAAGGAGCCCGTCTCGAGCGCCGACCACGCGATCGGCATCCATGCGGCGAGCCTGGTGAAGGATGGCGGGACGCTGCAGATCGGCATCGGCTCGCTGGGGGATGCGGTGACGGCCGCCCTGATCCTGCGCCACGAAGAGCCCGCACTGTTTGCCGAGGTGCTGGCGCGGCTCTGTCACGGGACCGTCCCGGAAGGACGCGAGACCGGCCGGTTCGAAACGGGGCTCTATGCGGCGAGCGAGATGTTCGTCGACGGCTTCGCCGAACTCTACCGGGCCGGCATCCTGAGACGGAAGGCGGCCGACGGGGCACTGCTCCATTCCGGATTCTTTCTCGGATCGGCGGGGTTCTACCAGTTCCTGCGCGAGCTACCCGAAGAGGAGCGCGACCTGTTCCAAATGCGTGGCATCTCCTTCGTCAACGAGCTTTACGGCAACGAAGCACGCAAGCGGGCCGACCGCACAGACGCTCGCTTCGTCAACACCGCCATGATGGCCACGCTGACCGGCGACGTGGTGTCGGACGGACTGGACGATGGGCGTGTCGTGTCGGGCGTCGGCGGCCAGTACAATTTCGTGGCGCAGGCCTTCGCGCTGGAGGGCGCGCGCTCGATCATCACGCTCAACGCGACACGGCGGGCGAAGGGAAAACGTGTGTCGCGGCTGTTGTGGAGCTACGGGCACACGACGATCCCCCGGCACCTGCGCGACATGGTGGTGACCGAATACGGCGTAGCGGACCTGCGCGGCCGCTCCGACCGCGACTGCATCGCCGCCATGCTCGCCATTGCCGACGCGGCGTTCCAGGACGAACTGCTTTCGCGGGCGCGTGACGTCGGCAAGGTCGAGCCGGGCTTGCACCCACCGGACGCTGCCAAGCGCAATATAGCCGCCACCATCGAGGCGGCGCTCGAACCGGCCCGCGAGTCCGGCTGGTGTCGAACATTTCCCTTCGGCACGGATTTCACGCCGGAGGAACAGCGCCTCCTTCCGGCATTGGCGTGGTTGCGAGACAATACGGCCACCAAGGGAGCCATGGCGGCAACGGTCTGGTCGGCATTGACATCCGGCGGGGAAGAGCAACGGCACGAGAGGGAACTGGCCCGGATGGGTCTGGAGATCCCATCCGGGTGGCGCGAACGGATCGCGCGGCGGCTGGTCGGCCATGCGCTCGCCCAATCCTCAGCCTATGTATGAGAATTTGCCTTCAAGGTACCGAGGCAATGACCAATTCTAGCTGTTATCGTTCTCAAGGTGGTTGGCGGAACTATCCAGCCGATCCGTCTCGAGGCGGGTGCACACGACGAGGATGCGCGCATCCTCCGCCCCGGCCGACGCGTAGAGATGGCCGCGGCTGCTGTCGAAATAGATGCTTTCGCCGACCTCCAGCACGACAGGCGAGCGGTCCTGCAGGTGGACAGTGACCCGCCCGGCCAGCACCAGCAGGAACTCCTCGCCCGGATGGCTGACGAAGCGGTCGAAGCGCATCGTCTCGAAGGCGCGCAGATTGCCCATCATGGGCGTCATCGCCTTGTTCCAGACCTCGGGAAACAGCATTTCGTAGACATAGTTCTCGGTCTCGTGCAGGCGAAACTGGCCTGCGCGCGCGATCGCGACCTCGCCGGGCCGGAAGCGCTCACCATCGGCGAACAGGGCCGCCATGTCGACGCCGAGCCCTTCGGCGAGCTGGCTGAAACGGTCATAGGTGGGTGCCATCAAGCCACGCTCGACCTTGGAGACCGTCGAGACCGCCAGCCCCGCGCGCGTCGCCACCTCCTGCAGGGTCAATCCCCGTTCCCGCCTGAGCTTGCGCAGACGCTCGCCGAGGCGCACGCGCCTGTCGGCAAGGGTCGGCGGCGATTGGGGCACCTTCTGGTCCATAGCTCGAAACTAGCTCCGCGTCCCGTTCCCGTCTACTTTTCCTATAGGAAAATTTCTGTTTGCTCATAGGAAAATCTTTGTTAGCGTCCGATCGCTGCATGAGGGGATCGCGGTGGACCAGACGGCCGGACGGTTTGATTTTGCGGTGATCGGCGCCGGCATCGCCGGAGCGGGCGTCGCCCGCGAACTGGCGCGCGAGGCAAGCGTCGTGCTGATCGAGCGCGAGACCCAGCCAGGCTATCACACCACCGGACGGTCGGCTGCGCTGTTCTCGACCACATACGGCCCCGCGCCCATCCGGGCGCTCAGCCGCGCCTCGATCGGGTTCTTCCGCAACCCGCCGAAGGAGTTTGCCGCGACGCCGCTGCTTTCGCCACGCGGCGTAGTCATGGTGGCGCGCGCCGACCAGACCGCTCACGTCGAAGCGATGCTCGACGCGGTCGCCGACCGCGGCGCGATGCGCCGGCTGCCGGCAAAGGAGCTCGGGGCCATGATGCCGCTGCTGCGGCCCGGCTATGCCGCCGACGCTGTCTTCGAGGCCGATGCCAGCGACATCGACGTCAACGGCCTGCATCACGGCTATCTGCGCGCCTTCACAGCCGCCGGTGGCCGCATCATCCTCGATGGTGAAATCCAATCGCTGGAGAGGATCGACGGCGGCTGGCGCATCGGCACGCGCAGCCGCGATTTCGAGGCGGGAACGGTCATCAACGCGGCCGGCGCCTGGGCCGACGAGATCGCGCGCCTGGCGGGCGCGACGCCTGCAGGGCTGGTGCCGAAGCGACGGACAGCGATGACGGTGGCGACGCCGGACGGCGTCGACGCGGCCGGTTGGCCGATGGTGGTCGACATCGAGGAGCAGTTCTATCTCAAGCCTGAATCGGGACGCCTGCTCCTGTCGCCAGCCGACGAGACCCCTTCCCCGCCCTGCGACGCGCAGCCGGAGGAACTGGACATCGCGATCTGCGTCGACCGGATCGAGACCGCATTCGACCTCGAGATACGGGCGATCGAGAACCGCTGGGCGGGGCTGAGGACCTTCGCGCCGGACAAGAACCCGGTCGTCGGCTACGATCCCGTCATGCCCGGTTTTTTCTGGCTCGCCGGACAGGGCGGCTACGGCATCCAGACAGCGCCGGCCTTGGCGAGGCTGGCCGCGGCGTTGGCGCTTGGAAAGCCGGTGCCTAGCGACATCGCCGACGAGGGCGTGAGCACCGATCAGCTTGCGCCGTCGCGCCGGAGGCTGGCGGCATGATCTGGGCGGCCCCGCTCCTGGCGGCCGTCCTGCTCGTCTCGGGCCTCGCACTCGCCTATGTGATCGGCGCCGCCGCAGTGATCGCCTTCGTCGCCACCGACAATACCCGTTACCTCGCCATCCTGCCGCAGCAGATCTTCTCCAAGATCGACGTCTTCGCGCTGATGGCCATGCCGCTGTTCATCCTGGCGGGCGAAATCATGAACCGCGGCGGCGTCACCCGCGCCTTGATCGACCTGTCGATGGCGTTCGTGGGGCGGCTGCGGGGCGGGCTCGGACATGTCAACATCATGACCAGCGTCTTCTTCGCCGGCATTTCCGGCTCGGCCGTCGCCGACGCGGCGGCGCTGTCCAACACGCTGGTGCCCGCCATGCGCGAGCGCGGCTATCCACTCGACTATGCCAGCGCGGTGACGGCAGCCTCCTCCATCATCGGGCCGATCATCCCGCCCTCGATCATCCTGATCTTCTACGGCGCGCTGATGGGCACGTCAGTGACCGCGCTCTTCCTGGCCGGTATCCTGCCCGGCCTGCTGCTGGCGGTGGCGCTGTTTGCCGTGAACGCCTTCTATGCGTGGAAGGACAATCATCCAAAATTGGAAAAGGGCGAGACGCCACCCCTCGGGCCGACCTTCCTGCGTTCGGCGCCGGCGATGCTTTTGCCGCTCATCATCGTTGGCGGCATCGTGCTCGGCTGGACGACGCCGACGGAGGCCGCGGCCGTGGCCGTCTTTGCCGCCATGGCGGTCGCGGCGCTCTATGAAGGCCTCACGCCGGCCGCGCTGTTCGAGAGCCTGCGCCGGACCGCGACGCTTTCCGGCTCGATCTTCATGCTGATCACAGCAGTTGCGGCACTCGGCCATCTCGGGGCGCTGGAACGGCTTCCCGAAGCCATCTCGACCCTGGTCAGCGACCTCGGTCTCGGTCCGCTCGAATATCTGCTGGTGCTCAACGTGATCTTCCTGCTGGCGGGGATGGTGCTCGACGTGCCGGTGGCGCTGGCGCTTCTGGTGCCGCTGCTGGCGCCGGTGGCCCTGGCGCAGGGTGCCGACCCGGTTCACCTGGGTATCGTGCTCTGCTTCAATCTGTGCATCGGGCTGATCTCGCCGCCGCTGGGCGGGTGCCTGCTCGTCGTGTCGGCGGTGGTCAGGATCAATTACTGGCGGCTGGCGCGCGCCATCCTGCCATTCGTCGCGGTGGAGATGATCGTGCTCGGCATACTCGTCGCCTATCCGGAGGTCAGCCTGGCCCTGCCGCGCTATTTCGGCTTCACCGGCGGCGGACCATGAGACCCGACGACTGGACGAATGGAAGACATCAACCATAAGGAGGACGGAACATGACTTTCACCCGCTGGACATTCGCGGCGACCCTGGCCGCCGGCATCGCGATGGCGCTTCCAGCGTCCGCGCAGATCAAGGTGGCGCTCGATAGCCCGCCGGACCTCGAAGGCTCCGGCTCTTATGTGTGGGCGCACGCTTTTGTGGAACATCTCAACGCCAACGGGTTCGAGGCCGAGGAATATCAGCGCGGCGCGCTGGGCGGCGATGACGAGCTGTTCGACCAGGTCAGCCAAGGCCTGCTCGAAGTGTCCATGTCGCCGCTCGGCATCACCGGCTCGCTCGACAACATGATCTACGGGCTTCGCCTTCCCTATTTCTTCGACGGCATGGAAGAGGTCGACCGCGCGCTCTACGAGGGCGGCATGCTGGAAAAGATCAACGAGGGCACGACGCCGCAGGGCGTGCGGGTCCTGGCCGTCAACACCGTCGGCCAAGGCAGCGGCATCTTCAATTCGAAGAAGCCGATCGAGAAGGTCGAGGACATGGCCGAGCTTCGCATGCGCGCGCTCGATGAGAGCCAGATCGAGCTGTTCAAGGCGTGGGGCGCGACCGGCACGATCGTAAGCTGGGCGGAGGTGCCGAACGCGCTGCAGAGCGGTGTGGCGGATGGCTATCTCAATCCGCCGGTGGTGCCGCTGCTGTTCGGCCACACCGACTTCCTCAAATATTTCACCGACGCGGAGATCACGCCCTCGCTGCGCATCACCATCGTGTCGGAAGACTGGTACCAGGGGCTCTCGGAGGACGACCGCAAGATCGTCGACGATGCCGCCGACGCGGCCAACAAGGCCAACCGCGAATGGCTGGCCGGACAAGCCTCCGTCTACGACAAGCTGAAGGAAGCGGGGATGGAGATCACCGAGCTGACCGAAGAGGCGCGCGCGGCATTCCTCGAAGCCTCGCAACCGGCCTATGAAAGCGGCCTGCTGGAGCCCGAGAAGATCGAGGCTTGGCGCACGGCCAAGGGCGGTTAAGAGCCTCTGCAGGTCCATGGGTCCGGCCGCCGCATTCCTGATCAGGCTCTCCGCGGGCCTGAACCGGGTCGCGCTGTATGGCGCGGCGGCGGCCGTTCTCGTCATGCTGTTCGCGGCCGGCTACCAGGTGATCGCTCGCTACATATTCGCCGCTCCGCCGATCTGGACGGAGGAGCTGGCTCGCCGCGCCATGGTTTGGGCCGGCATGCTGGGCGCGACGGTGGCCTTTTATCAGCGCACCGACCCAAACCTGTTCCCGCAGATGCTCGACGTGACGGGACGGATCGGCAAGGCGCTGACGCTGATTAGGTCGGCTGGTGTGGCGATTTTCGCCTTCCCGATTCTCTATTATTCGCTGTTCGGACCCAACATGAACCTGGCCCGCGGCTTTATCGGCCGCAGCCTCGATCGCAAGGGCGAAATGCTCGCCATCTCGATGGCCTGGTTCACGTCGGCGGTTCCGATCGCCTTCCTCATCATCGCGGTGCATGTCGCCGCCCAGATCGCGGCCGCCTTTGCGCGCGAAGCGCGGCCGGCCGAACCCGCACGAGAAGACATTCCGGTATGAAAATATTCATCGCCAGCATCTCGACGGAGACGAACTCCTTCTCTCCGCTTCCCACCGGGCGCCTCAGCTTCGAGGAAGGCGTCGTCGCCCATGGCGACGCCACGAAAGGCCCGGTCGAATACTGGTCCGCGCCGCTGCACATCTGGCGCGAAATGGCCGAAAAGCGCGGCTGGCCGGTCGTGGAGAGCCTGACGGCCCACGCCCAGCCGGCGGGCCCCACGGTCCGCGAGATATATGAAGAGTATCGTGACGAGATCATACGCGACCTGAAGGCGGCGATGCCGGTCGATATCGTGCTGCTCTCCCTGCACGGCGCGATGATCGCGGATGGCTACGAGGATTGCGAGGGCGACCTGATCGAGCGTTGCCGGGCGGTCGCGGGGGGCAAGCCCGTGATCGGCGGGCTGCTCGATCCACACTGCCACCTGACCGAGGCGATGCTGGACAACGCGACCTTGCTGGTCGCCTACAAGGAATATCCGCATGTCGACATTCCCGACCGCGCGCGCGAGTTGTTCGCGCTCGCGGCTGATGCGGCGGAAGGCCGGACCCGGCCGGTGATGCGCGACTACGACTGCCGCATGATCTGCGCCATGCACACGCCCTATGCGCCGATGCGCGACTTCGTCGACGCGATGACGGCGCGCCAGGCCGAGGACGGCGTGCTTTCCCTGTCGGTGGCGCATGGTTTTCCCTGGGGTGATCATCCGCGCGTCGGCGCCCGCTCACTCGCCATCACCGACGGCGACGCGGACAAGGCGCAGCGCATCGCGCGCGAACTTGGCGAAACGCTGTTCTCGCTGCGGCACGAGATCATGCGGCCCTATCCCGACATCGACGGCGCCCTCGACCGGGCAATGGCGGCCGATGCCGGGCCGGTGGTGCTGGCCGACGTGTCCGACAATGCCGGCGGCGGCGCGCCCAGCGACGCCACGTTCCTGCTCGAGGCGATCCTTGAGCGTGGTATCACCAATGTTGCAACCGGCATCTACTGGGATCCGATCGCCGTGCGAATCTGCCGCGAGGCCGGCGAAGGCGCGACGCTGGACTTGCGGCTCGGCGGAAAATGCGGGCCGATGTCGGGACGACCGCTGGACCTCAAGGCAACCGTCAGGAAGCTGGCGAGCGGATTGACGCAGCGCTTCGGCGAGTTGCCGGCACCGCTCGGCGAGACGGTCTGGATCGAGGCGAATGGCGTCGACATCGTCATCAACGACAACCGCACACAGACCTTCCATCCGGAAGCCTTCACCGGGCTCGGCATCGACCTCTCGGCGAAGAAGATCGTATGCGTGAAATCCTCCAACCATTTCCATGCCGGCTTCGCGCCGATCGCCTCCGAGGTGATCCACGTGGCGACTCCGGGCGCCATCACCCCCGACTACGCCAACATTCCCTATACGCGGCGCACACCGAACTATTGGCCGAAGGTGGAGGACCCCTTCTCATGAACAGCCTGATCGACGCCCGCGACCGGTTCTCGAAAAGCAATCCCGAACAGCGGATCGCCGTCAACGGGCGGGAATGGGGCGTGGTGCGCGCTGGCGACACCGGGCCGGCGCTGCTCTTGATCCCCGGCACGCTGGGCCGCGGCGACATATTCTGGCAGCAGATCGAGGCGCTGTCTGGCCGGGCCCGCGTCGCCGCCCTGACCTATCCCGCGACAGGCGGCGTCGCTGAATGGTCGGACGATCTCGCGACCCTGCTGGCCAAGTTCGACTTCGAAAGCGCGACGGTGCTCGGCAGTTCGCTGGGCGGCTATCTGGTGCAGCATTTCGCCGGCAAGCATGGGCGGCTGGTCGACAGGCTGATCGCGGCGAACACGTTGGCTTCGGTTTCGCAGATCAGCGGCCGGCCGCCATACAGCTCCGACCTCGACAGCGGGCCGATCGAGGAGTTGCGCGCCGGCTTCGGCAACGGGCTCAGGGCCTGGGCCAAGGCCCATCCCGACCAAAGCGAACTGGTCGAACTGCTGCTCGCCGAAGTCGGCGGGCGCATTCCCGAGCCGGAACTGAGAACGCGGCTCAACGCACTCAAGTGCGGTCCCGAACTGCCGCCGATCAACCTGCCGCGCGAGCGCGTCGTGACGATCGAAGGCGGGGACGATCCGCTGATTCCGCCGGAGATGCGCGAGGCGGTGCGCGAGCGCCTGAACCCTGCCGTGGCCTACCGTTTCGAGACGGGCGGCCACTTCCCCTATGTGGTGCGGCCCGGCCTCTATACGTCACTGCTGGAGGAACAACTCGGCCTTGCCGTCACCGGCGAAAGCTGGGGCAATGGGGAGGTGCGCGCGAAATGATCGTACTGTCCAACGACGACATCGCAGCGCTGCTGCCGATGATCGACGCGATCGAGATCGTGGGGAACGCGATGGTCGCTGTGTCGGCCGGCAAGGCCAATCTGCCGCTGCGCTCGATCATGCAGGTGGGCGGGCCGAACGCGATGGGCATGATGCCAGGCTATCTGGCCGAACCGGCCGCGTGCTACGGCGTCAAGCTGGTCAGCCTGTTTCCGGGCAATCCCGAAGCCGGCTATTCCTCGCACCAGGGCGCGATGGTACTGTTCGAAGCGAAGCATGGCTCGGCGGTCGCGATGATGAATGCCGGCTTGCTGACCGCCATCAGGACAGCCGCCGCCAGCGCCGTCGCCACGCGCGCGTTGGCGAAAAAGGAGGCTCCGGTGCTTGCCATCATAGGTACGGGCGAGCAGGCGGAACATCATCTCGACGCGATGATGGCCGTTCGACCGATCCGCGAACTGCGCGTTGCCGGCCGGCGGGCCGAAAAAGCCGTTGCCTTCGCCAGCCATGCCGCCGAACGTTATCCCGAGCTGTCGATCACGGCGGGCACCGACGCGCGCGCGGCCGTCGATGGGGCCGACATCGTATGTACGGTCACGTCCTCGCCGGAGCCGGTGCTGCTCGGCGAATGGGTCGGGCCGGGCACGCATCTGAACGTCGTCGGCGCCTCGGTTCCCTCCAAGCGCGAGATCGACGAGGACATGGTGGCGAAGGCCGCGCTCTATGTGGACTACCGGCCGTCGACCTTCGCGCAGGCGGGCGAGGTGATCGGCGCGCTTGAAACCGGGCGGATCGGCAAGGGACACGTGCTGGGCGAGATCGGCGAACTGATTGCCGGCAAGGCACCGGGCCGTACCGGCGACGGACAGATCACGCTCTACCGATCGCTGGGCATAGCGGCACAGGATCTGGCCTGCGCTGCCCATTGCGCCGAGCTTGCCAGGGCTCGGGGGCGCGGCATCGAGGCGAAGCTGGATTAGGCAAATTCGGCGGCCAGTCGCCGGGTTGACGCGCGGTATTCTTCTTCCAGGCGCGCGACGAGTTCGGCGACCGGCGGCATGTCCTCGATCGCGCCGACCCCTTGCCCCGCGGCCCATAGATCGCGCCAGGCCTTGGCGTCGGTGGTACCGAAATCGAGCGTGTCGGGCGGGGTGAGATCGTCGGGATCGCGCCCGGCGGCTGAAAGGCTGGCGCGCAGGAAATTGCCGGGCACGCCGCTGACCGCCGGCGTATAGACGATGTCGGCCGCCCTTGCTTCCAGGATCATGGCGCGCTGGCGCTCGACCGCCATGCTTTCGGCCGTCGCCATGAAGCGCGTGCCCATATAGGCGAGGTCGGCGCCCATGAGGCGAGCGGCCGCCACCTGACGGCCGGTTGACAGCGCGCCGCCGAGCAGCAGGGTTCCGTCGAAGATGCGCCTGATCTCGTCGAGGGCGGCGAAGGGGCTGATGGCGCCCGCGTGCCCACCCGCGCCCCAGCTGACCGCGATGATGCCGTCGACGCCGGCGTCGGCCGCCTTGATCGCGAAACGCAGATTGGTGACGTCGTGGAAGACGAGCCCGCCATAGGCATGCACGGCCGAAATCAGATCGCGGTTGAGCCCGAGGGAAGTGATCACGAGCGGCACCTTTCGATCGATGGTGATGGCGAGGTCGGCGTCCAGCCTGGGATTGCTGCGATGAACGACGAGATTGACGCCGAAGGGTGCGTCCCCCGGTCGGATCCGGCCCATGATCTCGTCGAGCCAGCCGGCATAGCCCTCGCTGCTGCGCTGGTTCAGCGCCGGGAAGGTACCGACGACGCCGGCCCCGCAGGCCTCCACGATCAGATCGGGACCCGAGATCAGGAACATCGGCGCGGCGACGATCGGCAGCCTGAGACGACCGTTCCAAGATCGGGGTAGCGCCATGAGACCTCCTATGCCGCCTGATCGCGATTGACATCATGCGCGGGTGCGCGGAATAATGAATTGAGTTCATTAAGTTGCGGACGGGCCGGCTTGTCAACCGGCCGCGGGATCGGGAGAACAGCATGGCGGAAGACGAGGCGGGTGCACCAGCCGTGCTGGATTGGCCGAAGGACGGCATCGCGCGTATCACGCTGGCACGTGCCGAGGGGCATAACACGCTGACGCATGAGATGCTGGCGAAACTCGACCGCCTGCTCGACGAGGCAATGGCCGGGAAGGCGCGCGCGCTGATCGTCACGGGATCGGGCAAGACGTTCTGCGGCGGCGCGCACGTCAAATATTTCACCGATGCCGGTTCACCGCTCTATCGCAACGCCCGCGCGATCCGCGACGATTATGTGCGTGACATCCTCGACGTCTTCGCAAGACTGCGCGATGCGCATTTCGTCACGGTCGCGGCGATCAATGGCCATGCCCTCGGCGGCGGTTGCGAATTGTCGCTGTCGTGCGATTTTCGCCTGATGGCCGATCATGCGCGGATCGGCCTGACCGAAACCCGTCTCGGTGCGCTCGCCGGCGGAGGAGGCGTGCAGTCTCTCGGGCGGATTCTGGGCCGGGCGCGAGCGCTGGAAGTAGCGTTGCTTGGCGAGCAGTTGAGCGCCGACGAGGCCGTCCGGATCGGGCTGGTGAATTCGGTTCATCCCGTGAAGGAACTCGAGACGGCCGCGCTGGCCTTTGCGTCGCGCTTCCTGAACTGCAGCCCGGTATCCGTTGCCGAAACTAAGCGCGCGCTGTACCGCTGCGAGACGGCCTCGGCCGAGGAAGCCGACCGGATCGCACTGGACGCCGTCACGGCGGCGGCCGCGGGAGAGGAATGGTGGGAAGGCATGGCCGCCTTCACCGGAAAGCGGCCGCCCAGTTTTCGGATGGAGAGGTGATGGCGGGGACCGGGACGCGCCGCAAGGGGCTGAGGCTTTCCCGGGAGCGCCGGGTCGCCGAGATCATGGCTGCCGCGCGGGCCGTGTTTCGCGAGAAGGGCTATGACGAGGCGCTCCTGTCGGAGATCGCCGAGCGCGCCCAGGTGGTCGAGGGCAATATCTACCGCTATTTCGACAACAAGCGTGATCTGCTCGTGAAGGTCATCGAGGACTGGTACGAGACCATGCTGGCCGATTACGATCAGCAGCTTTCGCGCATCCACGGCACCCGCGCCCGGCTGAACTTCATGATCTGGCGGCATCTGAAGACGGTCCATGACGAGCCATCGCTGTGCCAGCTCATGTTCCTGCATCTGCGGACCTGGCCCGACTATTCCAGCACTGCGGTCCACGAACTGAACCGCGAATACACGCGCCGCACGCTCGACATCGTCCGCGAAGGCATAGAGGCGGGCGAGTTGCGGGACGACGTGCCGCTCAGGCTGGTCCGCGATATGATCTATGGATGCGTGGAGCACCGGACCTGGGCTTATCTGCGCGGCGAAGGCGATTTCGATCCCGATAAGGTGGCCGACGACATCGTCGATCTCGTGCTGGGCGGGCTGGCGAGGCACGGCGCGCGATCCGAAGAGCGCCCGGACATCGCCGAGCGGCTTGAGAATGCTGTTGCCCGTCTGGAGCGCCTCTCGGCGCATCCGGATTCGTAGGCGGAACGCGGACGCGAGACGACAGAACCGAACGATGACACGAGCCACCGCAACGCTGGTTTTCATGCGCGGCGATTGCCACGGGGCCGACCGGGCCGGAGCTGGCTGCACTGGCATCTGGAAGGCGGCCCGCCAGCAGACGACCGCGGAGGAAAGAGCATGAGCGACGACGCGCTGAAGGCGACCCGTTTCATCGACGCGGACCATCCCGCTATCCGGGATTTCGCGGCCAGCAATGCCGGGGATGGCGACGACGTCTCGAAGGCCGTGAAGCTCTACTACGCGCTGCGGGACCGCATCGCCTACGACATGCGCACCTTCGGGCTGGACGAGGAGCAATTCGTCGCCTCCAATGTGCTGGACGCGCCGTCAGCCTTCTGCGTGCCCAAGGCGATCGCGCTGGCAGCGGCCGCGCGCGCGGCTGGCATTCCCGCAAAGGTGGGTTTCGCCAATGTGCGCAATCACCTCACCTCGCCCAAACTTGCGGCCCTGATGGATGACGACCTGTTCCGCTGGCACGCCTACACCGCGCTTTTCCTGGACGGGAAGTGGGTCAAGGCGACACCGGCCTTCGACATTGCACTTTGCGAACGGCACGGTGTCATGCCGCTCGAATTCGACGGACGCGAGGACTCCATCTTCCATCCCTTCGACAAGGAAGGCCGCAGGCACATGGAATATGTCGAATTCATCGGCGAGTTCGACGACATGCCCTATGACGCGTTCGCGGCCGAGATGCGCGCCGCCTATCCGCGCATGCTGAAAGTCCTCGAGGAAGACCGGGCGAAAGCGGCGCAAGCCTCCCACTGAACCAGACCAGCGAAAGATCGGCAGGACGATGACGCAGACGACCTACATTCTCTCCGGTGCGCGCACCGCGATCGGCACCTTTGGCGGCGCCCTGTCGGGACAGGAACCGGCCAAGCTGGGCGCGGCGGTGGCGAAGGAGGCCATGAGCCGCGCCGGCGTGAGCCCCGAGGCGATCGGCCATGTCGTCTATGGCAACGTCATTCCGACCGGTCCGGCCGATGCCTATCTGGGCCGCGTGGCCGCGATAGAGGCCGGCATTCCCAAGGAAACGCCCGCGATGACGCTCAACCGGCTGTGCGGCAGTGGAGCGCAGGCGATCGTATCGGCCGCGCAGAGCATCATGCTGGGCGATGCGGATGTCGCGCTGGCCGGCGGCGCAGAGGTGATGAGCCGCTCGCCGCACTATGTGCAGGCGGCGCGCTTCGGCCAGAAGATGGGCGACGTCAGGATGGTGGACGGGCTGACCGGCGTGCTGACCGATCCTTTCGGCAACGGCATCATGGGCGTCACCGCCGAGAACGTCGCCGAACAGTACCAGGTCTCGCGCGGCGACCAGGACGCCTTCGCCGCGGAGAGCCAGCGCCGCGCCGCGGCGGCCATCGAGGCCGGCCACTTCAGGGAGCAGATCCTGCCGCTGGAGGTATCGGCTGGCCGCAAGACCGTGACCTTCGACACCGACGAGCATCCCAAGCCGGACACGACGGCGGAATCGCTGGCAGGTCTGAAGCCGGTGTTCAAGAAGGACGGCGTGGTCACCGCCGGTAACGCGTCCGGCATCAACGACGGCGCGGCGGCGGTCGTCCTGGCGTCCGAATCCCATGTGAAGGAAAACGGCGTCGAGCCGCTGGGGCGCATCGTCGGCTACGCGCATTCAGGGGTGGAACCCGGCATCATGGGCATCGGCCCTGTTCCGGCGGTGCGCAGGCTGCTGGAGCGCTGCGGGTTGAAGCTGTCGAATTTCGACGTGATCGAATCCAACGAGGCATTCGCTGCGCAGGCGCTGGCCGTCAACCGTGAACTCGGGCTTGATCCGGAAAAGGTCAATCCGGACGGGGGCGCGATCGCGCTCGGTCACCCGGTCGGCGCGACCGGCGCCATCCTGACGGTCAAGGCGCTTTACTATCTACGGCGCACCGGCGGCCGCCACGGCCTCGTCACCATGTGCATCGGCGGCGGTCAGGGCATCGCGCTGGCCATCGAACGCGTTTGATAGCCGAGCAGGTTCGCCGCCGTCAGTGAACGGCGGCGAACATGACCTTGTCCTCGGTCGCCTCTTCCGGCGAAAACTCCTCCACCACGCGCCCCGAACGGCACACGAGGATACGGTCCGACAGGTTGAGGATTTCCGGCAGGTAAGAGGAGATGACGACCACGGCCAGGCCGCGGTCGGCCAGCTCGTTGATGAACTGGTGGATTTCCGCGATCGCGCCGACATCGACGCCGCGCGTCGGTTCGTCGAAGATGATGATCTTCGGCTCCTGCGCCAGCGACTTGGCGATCACCACCTTCTGCTGGTTGCCTCCTGACAGTTCGATCACGCGGGCGTTGGAGTTGATCGCCTTGACGTTGAGGCGCTTCGTCCAGGTCTCGGCGAGTTCGCGCATCTCGGCCATCGATACGACGACCGTCTTGTTGAGGCCCGCCGCGAGCGCGCCCATATGCAGGTTTTCCGCGATCGTCATCGTTTCGAAGAAGCCCTCGACCTTGCGGTCCTCAGTGACGTAGACGATGCCGTCGCGCACGGCCTGGCGCGGTACGCGGTAGCGCACCGAGGCGTTGTTGAGCTTGATCTCGCCGCCGTTGAAGAAATTGCGCTTGGCCACGCCCGCCACGATCTTCGCGACCTCCGTGCGGCCCGAGCCGATCAGGCCGAACATGCCCGTCACCTGCCCCGCATAGACGGAGAAGGATGTGTTCTTGACGATGTTGCCCATCGACACGTTCTGGACGCTGAGCACGCGGTCGCCGACGGCGCGGGCGCCCTCGCCCGAATGCTTGCGGTAGAGCGAGTTCGACAGCGAGCGGCCGACCATCGCGCGCACTATCTTATCCCGGTCGAAACGCGACGTCTGGTCGCTGGCGACCAGTTCGCCGTCGCGCAGGACGGTGATGCGGTCGGCGATCTGCAGCGCCTCCTCCAGATTGTGCGAGATGAAGATGATGGAGACGCCCTGCTGCTTGAGCCGTCCGATCAGCGCGAAGAAATGATGTTTCTCCTCCGGCGTCAGCGCCGCGGTCGGCTCGTCGAAGATGATGACGCGCACGTTCTTGCGCACCGCGCGCGCGATCTCGACCATCTGCTTGTGCGCCGCGCCCAGCGACGAGACCGTCGCCGTTGGGTTGACGTTGAAGTTCATCGACTGGAGAAAGGTCTGGGCGGCGATGTTGAGGCCGCGGATACGGTTGAACAGCTTCTCGTCGCCCAGATAGAGGTTCTGGGCCACCGTCATCGACGGGACCAGGCTAGTCTCCTGGAAGACCATCGCAACGCCCTTCTCGAGCGCCTCGGCGGGCGTACGGAACAGGACCGGCTCGCCCTCGAGCAGCATCTGCCCGCCCGTCGGCTGGGTAACGCCGCACATCATCTTGGTGAGCGTCGACTTGCCGGCGCCATTTTCGCCCAGCACCGCGTGGATTTCGCCTCGCCGCAGGACGAAATCCACATTGGTCACGGCCGGGACCCCGCGGTATTCCTTCGTGACCTGGCGCATTTCTATAAGCGGCGTCATTGGGCGGCCTCCATCGCGCGCACCACGGAATGAGCCGCCTCCACCGGCGCGGCCAAAATCGCGCCACCGCCCCTCGACGCGATCAGCACCTCCTCACCGAGTTCGGCGCAGGCGGTCACGCCATGGCGACGGCCGTCGGCACGGCTGTGCAGACTGGACACGGCGCGGAAATTCCCGTCGAGCCGCACGACGAGCCCGTAAGAGAATGTCGGCGACCACGGTTTGAGCATGCCCAGATGCTTCTGCGCGCCCCCCTGGAGCGGCACGAGGAAAGTGTCGGACGGGGTCAGCGAAGGCGCGGCCCACCAGTCCGGGTCGACCTCGGCCATCATGCGCCCGAGGAAAACGGGTTCGCGCTGCACGAATTCGATGAGCTGGTTGCGCGGCGCGAAGACCGCCAGCCAGAAGCCGCCGGCGGAGGCTTGGGTCAGGCGCGCCGGATAGCCTGGCAGATCCCACAGGACAACGCGCGGGCGGCCCCCGCCTCCGATCGCGACGATGCGGTGCTTCCAGCTTTCGGAAACCGCGATGGCGCCGTTGGCGGCCGCAAGGCCGCAGGGCCAGGCTAGATCTCCCGCCAGCTTGTCGGCGCGACCGTCTTTCAGGTGGACGCGCCAGACGGCACCATCGGCGCGGCGTTCCATCAGGTCGTGCTTCCATTGTGATGGCGGGCGATGCAACGAACCCTGGGCGACGACAAGCGCGTCCTCGCCCTCGAACATGAGCGCGGTCGCGCACATGAGCGGCGCGCCGCCCAGCCGGTCGATCCGCCTGCCGTTATGCCGTCCACCCGTCACGGCGACGGTTCCGTTCTCCAGTCCGACCGCGAAGTGCCCCGCCGGCGAGACAGCCAGCGCGGTGACGGCCGATTCGAAACCCGCGACCGTGTCGGTCCCGCTCCCCTCCCCGAGCCGCAGCAGTTCGGTACCGGAGGTGACATAGGCCGCACCATCATGGACGACGATGCAGTCGGGTGCCTCAAGCGACGCGACCAGGCGCGCTTCCTCGAGTCCTGGGTTGGGGCGCAGCGCGCCGTCGAGCGGCGGCACCGTAACGGCCGCGTCGCCGACGCCCCGGAAATTCTCCCATGCCCTTCGCGCGGCCGCGATCATGATCTCTTGCCCCAGTAGTCGGCGTTGGAGGTCCATTGCGGATCGGCATCGGGAATGCGGTAGCGCCCGATACGGTTGTTGTAGATGCCACCGAGATAGAGCCATCCTTTGTGCTCCCGAATCGAGGTGATCATCGGATGGGCCTCGCCACCGAGATCCCACAGCACGTCGAGAATGTTGCCGTCGGCGTCGAACTTGATCACGCAGCCGGTGTTCATGTTCGGATAGAGCCACTCGTCGCGGGCAACCTTCTGCACCATGCGCCGGCGGAAGGAGGGCATGGTGAGCGCCAGGTCGAAGACCGGCGAGCGCATCCCGCACAACGCACACCAGAAGTTGCCGTCGGACGCGCGATTGATGTTGTCGGGATAGCCCGGCAGGTTGTCGATGATGACCTCCTTGCGGCCCTTGTTCGGTCCATCGAACCACCAGCGCGTGATGCGGCATCCCCAGGTCTCGGCGAACAGCAACGACTGGCCGTTCGGCTCCACGCATATGCCGTTGGGAAGCTGGAGACTGGGCAGGACGGTCCGCGAGGAATTGTCCTTCGGGTCCCAGCAGATGATGCGGCCGTTGCCGCGCGCTTCCAGCGCGTCGACCATCCAGTCATACATTTCGTAGCGAATGGTCGCCTCGGAGAAGAACACACGGCCATCCGGCGCGATGTCGAGGTCGTCGGCCAGTCTCAGCCTGGAATCGTCGACCACCGACAGCAGCGAGCGGTTCGTTTCGTCGGAGAGCTTGGTGACGGTGCGGTCGGGCGCGATCCGAAACAGCCCCATGCCGCCGACGCACGAGTAGAGATTTCCTTCGCGGTCGAACGCCATGCCGAGCGGATGGCCGCCAATATGGACGAAGACCTCCCAGCGCGCGTAGTCGGGAGCGGAGAAGCGGATGATGTCGCCATGGCGGCCGCCGCAATAGAGGTCATCTTCGTCGTCGAAGATCACGTCCTCGGGGCCGTCGAGCTCCCCCAGCCCGATCGCCTCGACGCCGCGCAGCCTGTCGTTGAGCGCGTAGTCGGACCCCGAGCCCTCCGCCGTGTCGGGCAGCGGCGGCAGCTTGAAATAGGTCGGCGAGACATAGGTGCGCGCCAGCACCTTGTGGCGGTTCTTCACCCATCTCACGTCGATGGCGACCGCAAGGAGCAGAATCGCGCCCAGCACCAGCGAACTTGCACCGCTGGACAAGCCCATCCGGATGAGGCTGTTCTGCACGAGAAGCACGATGATGGCGCCCAGCATCGCCTTCACGATCGAGCCGCGACCGCCGCCCAGGCTGATGCCGCCAAGCACCGCGGCCGTGAGCATGGTGACCTCGAGCCCCTTGCCCACATCCGTCCCGGCGCTGGAAAGCCGCGCCGCGTAGAACGTGGCCGCAAGCCCCGTCAGCATTCCCGACAGGACATAGGTGGCGCAGACGGTGCGCTTGACGTGAATGCCGGCATTATAGGCCGACCGACGCGAGCCGCCGACCGCCATGACATGCCAGCCGAAGCGCATCCGGGTCAGCACGATGTGCCCGACCAGCGCCACGACCCCGCCGACGATGAGGCTGGCGGGAATGCCGTAGACATGGCCGATCGCCATGAATTCCCATGCTGCCGATGGGTTGAAACCGCTCATCACGGTCTGCCCGTAGTCAAGCAGGCCCTGATCGACGAGGGCGCGCACGATGATGAGCATGACCAGCGTGGTCAGGAAGGCGCGCATGCCGAGGTAGCCGATCAGAAGTCCGTTCACGAGACCGATCGCACCGCCCATCAGCATGACGGCCGGTATGCCGAGCGCGAGGTTTACCTCCATGGTGTTAATGACCAGCAGGGCGGCAAGGTTGCAGAAGGCGAAGGTGGAGCCGACCGTAAGGTCGATGCCGCCCGCCATCATCACGAAGGTTATGCCCACGATGATGATGAGATATTCGCCGTAGATCTGGGCGATGTCGGTCAGGTTCGAACCAGACAGGAAACCGGGCAACTCGATGCTGAAGAAGGTCAGCACCCCGGCCAGGAACACGACCGGGATGAGCGTGTCGATCCAGTTCTTGGCCAGAACCTCCCCGATGATGTGATCGGGAACGTACCGATAGCGCCAACGCGTCCAGGTATCCGACGCCGCCATGTCAATGCTCCGCTAGACGTTGCGAACGGCCGGCGCGTCAAGCACGCCGGCCAGGACGGGCTGGCGTCAGCCGCCGGATACCTGAAGCTCCTCGAGCGTCCAGCAAGAGGTCGGCGACAGGTTGTCTTTGGTGATCAGCTTGAGCGGCGTGTAGAGCGCGAAGGGAGCGGCGCCCGGCTCCATGTCGGTCTGCTGAAGCAGGATCTTCACCGCCGCGTTCAGGTCACGCGCCTGACCCGGCACGTCATAGCTGTAATAGGCGTCGAAATCGCCGCTCTCGACGTTGTCGCAGGCGGCCGCCTTGTTGCCGCCGCCCGAACTGACGACATAGACCTGGTCCTGCATGCCGGCCTCGCGCACGGCAGCGGCCGTGCCCTGGTCCTGGCCGTCCCAGACGCCAAGGATGCCGCACAGATCGGGATTCTGCTTGAGGATGGTCGAGGTGACGGACTTGGCCTTGGCCGGATCGAAATCGGCGGATTGCTTGGCCACGACCTCGATTTCGGGATGCTGCGCGAACACGTCATCGAAGGCCATGTTGCCGATGACGATCGTCGGCGTCGACGCCTGGCCAGTCACAATGGCGATCTTGCCGTTGTTGCCGCTGTCCTTGCCGCAGGCGCGAACGATTTCCTCGGCCTGCTTATAGCCCATTTCGTACCAGTCGGCTCCCACATAGGCATCGCCATTGGTGATCGATTTGAGGTTGATCTGGATGACCTTGATGCCCTCGGACTGCGCCTTGGGCACGAGTCGGTTGTAAGCCTGCTGGTCGAGCGGATGCAGGATGAGCACGTCGGGCTTGTCGGCGATGAAGCCATTGACGGCCTGGACGGCGGCCTCGACATTCCAGTTGGGGTCGCGGATGTCGACGGTGTAGCCCAGTGCCTCGGCCTGGTTCTGGAGACCGGCATTCCAGCCCTCCGTCAGGTCGAAACCCATCGACAGCGGCACGAAGGCGACCCGCTTGCCCTTCAGGACCTCGTAGTAGCTGGCCGACTGGCCGTCGTTATAGGGTTCCGACGAGGCGCCGCTCGCGCCGAGCGCCAAGGCGGCAGAGGCGGCGAGCGCCGCAATCAATCGCATTGCTTTCATTTCATTTCCTCCACTTCGTTATCCCGAGACCGGGCACCCCTTCGGGTCCCGCTGGCCGGTCAGATGTCTCCATGCTGCGCTGTCTGCTCGTCGCGGGGATTGAGCAGCGTGTCGACGACGATTGCCGCCAGGAGAATGACGCTCTTGAGAATGTTCTGGACGGTGTAGCTGAGGTTCATGATCGTCATCCCGTTGAGCAGGATGCCGATCAGCAGGGTTCCGACGATCACGTTGCGGATGCCGCCCTTGCCGCCGGAAAGGCCGATGCCGCCGAGCACCACGACCAGGATGACGTCGTAGACCATGGTTGAGAGCGCGACGCGCGTGTTGATGCCCGACAGGGCGGTGGCCGTGACGATGCCGGCGACCAGCGCGATGATCGAGATCAGGATATATTGCAGCACGATCATCGGACGCACCGGCATGCCAGTTATGCGCGCGGCCAGCGGATTGTCGCCGATGCCATATATGAAGCGTCCGGGCTTGAGGTAGCGAAGGAAGAGCCAGGCCAACAACGCCACGCCCGCGAAGACGATGACGGGCGTCGGCACGCCGAGGATGCGGCCGGTCCCGATCGCGTAGAACCAGGATTCGCCGCCTCTGATGTAGACTGAGTCGATCGGGACCAGCCAGGCCTTTCCGATGCCGTAAACGACAATGCCCATGGCCAGCGTGGCGAAGATGGCAGGCACCTCGACATAGGCGATCAGCACACCGTTGACGATGCCGACGAGCACGACGAACGCGAGCGCGCAGGCCAGCGCGAGCCAGATCGGCATGCCGTCATTGATCAGGTTCAGCATCCATGCGGCCGAGACGGGCATGGTCGACAGGATCGACAGGTCGATGCCGCGCCCGATGATGGCCAGCGCCATGCCGACGCCCAGTATGCCGAGGATCGACACGTTCTGGACGAGCGACAGGAGATTGCCGGGGTCGATGAACCCGTTGAGGGTGATCGAGAAGAAGACGAACAGGACGATGGCCGTCAGAAGGACGATCCGTTCCTGATTGAGCTTGTCCACCACCACCCGAAACTCCCGGTTAGCGACTGTCGCCGCCGTTACAGCGGCCAGCCGGCCAGCTTTCCGTCCTCGATGCGTTCGATGTATTCGGTCATGCCAAAGCCCTGCCGCCCGTCCCAAATGAACTTCGTGAAGCCTTCGGCGATGCGCGAAACCAGGGTCTCGCCCTCGGCCTTCCGTCTGTTGCGCAAGGGCGCCAGGCGAAGGATTTCGCCGTCGATGCGCGCCTTGCGGTTGGCCGTCATCACGCCGAGCCGCACGCGCGCCGGATCCTGCCGGTCGGTCCACTCCGTCGATACGTCGAGATCGAGAATGTCCTCGTACCGGCCGTCGACGAGCAGCACGCCCTCGCGCCGGACGCGGCCCTGCTTGTCCGTGATCTTCAGGAGCATGAAGCCGTCGCCATTGTCGAAATTGGCGATGAACAGGCGGTAGTAGTAGATCACCTGCCAGTAGCGCGGTCCCCAGGAATGATCGCGCCAGCCATGACCGTCGATGGTCCAGCGTTCGTCGCCGACAACGATCTCGCCCTTCGCGCGACCATGCTGGTTGAAATGTCCCAGCGAGAAGTCGCGGCCATACATGGTCTGCACCTCGTCGCTCCCAGGCTCGCCGCCATGGATGGGCGACACCGCCTCGTGCGTCCACGAGGCGCGGCCCGGCAGGCGCGGTCCGTTGGCGAAAAGTGCCTGCGGCTCGCGCAGCGCGTCGGGATCGTCGACGATGATGAGGTCGCCCTCATAGGTCATGGAAACCGATTTCAGCGGCTCCACGACCTCGTAGGAGAGGCCGCCGGCGTCAAAACGATCGTTCGTCTCGATGGGCGGCCGCTTGAACTGGCACGCGATGCGGCCATCCGGCAGATAAAGGCAGACCGAGAGTTCGGCGTAGCCTTCGTTGACGCGGTTGCCGAGCCGCATCCAGCCGCCCATGCGCCTGGTCGGATCGAAGGCGTTGGTGTAGACGCTCTCGTTGAAGTTCGGCGAAGCGTCGGGCCGATGCATCGCCTCGTGCTCGGGCTTCATGATGAACTTTTCCACGATCGCTGCCCCTATGTTTCCGAACGGATGATGACCGTCATCGTCCCGCGCTGGACCGGCTCGTCGCGCTGGTTGACGACCTCGTAGGAGTAGACGGCGAGGCTGCGGCCGGGCTTGGAGGTCGGGCGCAGCGTCTGGATGGTGACGGTCGAGCGGATCGTGTCGCCAATCGCGACGATGCCGGTGAAATCCCAGTTCAGATTGACAAGGCCGATGACACGGTCGCCGAAGATGCCGGTGTGGGTCGCCATGCCGATCGCGGTCGACATGGTCAACGGTCCGTGCGCGATGCGGACGCCATGCGGCGACGCCTTGGCGAAAGTCTCGTCGACGTGGATCGGCGTGAAGTCGCCGACGAGACCGGCGAACAGATTGATGTCGCCCTCCCCGATCGTGCGACCGGGCGTCTTGAACGTGTCACCGACGGCGAACGCTTTCATGCGGTGCTCCCGAGTTCGTCATGCATGACGGGCCAGCTCCGCGCGCGCGAGCGCCTCGCGATGGACCTCGTCCGGCCCGTCGCCGATGCGCAGGAAGCGGGTTTCGGCGAAGGCTTCGGCCAGGAAGACGTCCTGGCTGAGCCCCGCTCCGCCATGCACCTGGATGGCCCTGTCGATGATGGCGCCGACCAGCGTCGGGACGACAATCTTGGCGACCGCTATCTCGTTACGCGCGGCCTTCGCGCCGGCGCGATCCATCGTCCAGGCGGCTTTCAGCGTGACAAGGCGCGCCTGCTCGATCTCGCAGCGTGACTGGCCGATCGCCTGTCTTACGCCGCCCATCTCCGCCAGCGTCGAGCCGAACGCCTTTCGATCCGTCGCGCGCCGGCACATCGTCTCGATGGCGCGCTCGCCCAGGCCGATGAAGCGCATGCAGTGATGGATGCGGCCCGGCCCGAGCCGACCCTGCGCGATCTCGAAGCCGCGGCCTTCGCCAAGCAGCATGTTTGCGGCCGGCACCCGTGCCCCGTCGAAGACGATCTCGGCATGGCCGAGCGGCGGATGCTCGTAGCCATAGACCGAGAGCGGCCGCTCCACCTTCACGCCCGGCGTGTCCATGGGCACCAGGATCATGGACTGCTGCTTGTGGCGCGCGGCGGACGGGTCGCTCTTGCCCATGACGATGGCGACCTTGCAGCGCGACGACATGGCGCCGGTGATCCACCATTTGCGACCGGTCACCACGTAGTCGTCGCCGTCGCGGCGGATTTCAGTCTCGATATTGGTCGCGTCCGAGGAGGCGACGGCCGGCTCCGTCATTGCGAAGCAGGAGCGTATCTCGCCCGCCAGCAGAGGTGCCAGCCAGCACCTTTTTTGCTCATCCGTGCCGTACTGGGCCAGAATCTCCATATTGCCCACGTCCGGCGCGTTGCAGTTGAATACCTCCGGCGCGGCGAGCGAGCGGCCAAGCAGTTCGCACAGATGCGTGTATTCGTAGTTGGACAGCCCCTGCCCTTCGGGCCCGTGATTGTAGAAGAGATTCCACAGGCCCTCGCCGCGCGCCCTGCCCTTCAGTTCCTCCAGCAGCGGCGACGGCTCCCAGCGCGCGACGCCCTCCTGTCGTTCCGAAAGAAGCGCACGCTCGTTGGGATAGACATGCTCGGCCATGAAGGCCTCGAGCCGGTCCTTCAGCGCGGCGATGCGGTCGGCGACCGGATCGAACATGGCGTTCATCGGCCCGCTCCCGATTTCTCGAGCCGCCCGATCTTCTCGCGCTTGACGACGATGCCCGCCTTCTCGCGGTCCCATGTGTCGGCCGTCAGCCCCTCCTGCCTCAGCTTGACCTTCTCGATCTTGGAGGTGGGCGTGCGCGGCAGATTCTCCACCACGCGCACGTAGCGCGGGATCATGAAATGGGCCATGCGCGGGCGCAGGAACTCGATCAACTCCGCCGGATCGAACGGCTCGCCCTGCCTCAGCGCCACGACCGCCATGACCTCGTCCTCAGCGATCTCGCTCCTGACGGCGACGGCCGCCGCCTCGCGCACCGCCGGATGCGCCAGCACCTCGGATTCGACCTCGAAGGAGGAGATGTTCTCGCCGCGCCGGCGGATCGCGTCCTTGAGCCGGTCGACGAAATAATACTCGCCGTCCTCGTCGCGACGGAAGCCGTCGCCGGTGTGGAACCAGCCATTGCGCCAAGCCGCCGCCGTGGCTTCGGGATTGGAGGCATAGCCGCTGTTGAGCGCCCAGGGGCAGTCCGTGCGCACGACGAGTTCACCGACCACGCCCGGCGGTACCTCACAATCGTTCTCGTCGACGATGCGGATTTCCACGCCGGGCCTCGGACGGCCCGCGCCGCCCAACGCCGTCGGATTTGGCTTCGACACCAGCGGCATGGAGATCTCGGTCATGTTGAAATGGGTGTGGACCTCAGTGCCGAAGCGCTCGTGGAACTGGTGCGCGGTCTCGTTGAGCGGCACCATGGTACAGGTGCGGAGCGTATGGTCCCTATCGTCCGGCGAAGGCGGACGCTTGAGCAGGAAGCCGCTCATGACCCCGAGAAGGATGGCGGTCGTGATGCCCGTATGGCGTACGGTGGGCCAGAAACTGTCGGTGTCGAAGGCGTCCACCATGACGATCGCGCCGCCATGGATCAGCATGGCCGTGACCGGCATGACGCCGCCGGAATGGAACATCGGCAGGTTGACCATGTAGCGGTCGTCGCCATCCAGGAAGGGCGCCGATACCGCCATCGAGTAGAGGTGGAGATAGGACGACATCACGCCCTTGGACGGGCCAGTCGTGCCGGAGGTGAAGATGATCGACTGCAGGTCCCACGGCGCGATCGGCCGTTCGAGTTCCGGCGGCGCCTCGTCGTCGCTCTCGAGCGCATCCGCGCCACGGACGGTCAGTCCCTCGACCGGCCCGCCCGCGCCGCCTAGCACGACGATCTCCTCCAGCATGCCGCGCTCGACATCTCCCAGGCGCTGGTGAAGGTCGGCGTGGATGATGCCCAACCGGGTCTCAGCCAGCCTGATGGCGTGGGCGAGCAGCCCGCCGCGATAGGCCAGGTTGATCGGCACGAAGACTGCGCCGAGATAGTTCAGGCCCAGCCACACGCGCAGGCAGTCGGCGCTATTGGGCAGCCAAACCAGAACGCGCTCGCCCTGGCGCACGCCTAGCCCGCGCAGCGCATTGGCGGTGCGGATCGCGACGGTTTGCGTTTCGGCATAGGTCCAGCGCGTATCGTCCTGGAAGATAGCGAACAGCTTGTCGGGCTGTTCGGCTGCCCAGCGTTCGAGCATGTAGCGCTGCACGCAGGCTTCCGGTTCTGGCATGCGCGGGTCGAGACGGTAGCTCATGGACGTCCCTCCGGTGCGTCCTTCGCCTCGCCGCCGCTGCCGCTGGCGATCTCGGCGAAGAGTGGCTTCCTGGTCAGTTTCGTTTCCCGCACCATCTCGTCGTGGAGGTGCGCGCGAATGAGGCCGAGTGCCTCGGGTTCCGGCTGACCCGGCTCCGGTAAAAGCACGGCGATGGCGTCGCCGAGCGCGGCGTCGAGGCGGTCGCGTTCGCCCAGAAGGGCCAGCGTTCCACCGCTCCGGTCGGTGGTGGCCGGAACGGATGCGCCCGCATCCGCCGCACCCGGTACAAGGCGCGCGACCTCGGAAAGCAGCGCGCGCTTTTGGGCCACTGCATCGGCCACCGGCTGCCGCGCCCATTCCGTGCGCGGCGCGATGTTGTTGAGCAGGTCGATGACGCCTACCGCCTGGCCGCGCGCGTATGCATCGGGAATCTGGGGAATCACGTCCGACCGCAACGTCGCGACGATTCCTTCGAACAGGCGTTCGAGACTCATGTTCATGCCGCGCGCTCCAGGGCGGTTTCCACTTGAAGGAGCATGCGCGGGATCTGGGCGCCCATCCCCGCCATGCGCAGATCATTGAAGCCGCGCTTCTCAAAACTGTAGGTCGCGCCGTAATGCATGACGGCCAGCTTGTACGTGCCGAAGGCTTCCCACCAGCGGATGGCTGCCATATCCGGCTCGTAGCCGGCCAGCGCCGCGTAGCGGTCGCGCAGTTCCTCGCGCTCGAAGAAATGGCACATGAAGGGCGAGCGGCCGCGCCAGGCCTGCAGGCAGATCCAGCCCAGGTCCTCGACCGGATCGCCCAGGCTGACCAGTTCCCAGTCGAGGATCGCCGTGATGCGGTCGTCGACCTCGAGGAAATTGCCAATGCGGTAGTCGCCGTGGACGATCGCGATGCGCGGCGCGGCCGGCGCATTGTCCCCGAGCCAGCGGGCGGCCAGTTCGAGCATCGGCACACGCCGCTCTGACCATTCCCCCAGGCGCCTTTCCCACTCCCTTACGCGGTCGATAGCGGCGGTGGCCGGATTGCGGGAACCGCCAATGCCGGCGACGGGTGTTTCGCGCCAGTCAAAACGATGCAGAGCCGCCAGCGCGCCGACGAACTGGGCCCCAAGCCTTTCGCGACGCGTGTCATCGAAAGCCGCGCCGCCATCATGCGTCCACGGGATCGGTGCTTCGCCGGGCATGAATTCGCACACGAAGAAGGGAGCCCCGAGCACCGAGAGATCGTCGCTGCGCCACCATACCCTCGGAACCGGAACCTCGGTCCCTTCCAGGGCGCGCAGCGTCACGAACTCCGGTTCGGCGCTGTAGGGTGCGAAGATGCCATTTGGCGGCCCGGCCCTAAGGATGAGGTCATGCGACACCTTCTCGCCATCCTGTCGCCAGGACGCCGAGAAGCCGTAGGTAACCCACGAAAAGCCGACGGTGAACCGGCGCAGCGCGCCCACCTCCACCGCATCGCCGATCGCGGTACGCAGGAAGGCGGCGAGCTTTGCGCGGATCGTCTCCGTGTCGAAAGGATCGAACGGGACCGCGCACGGGGAAAGCCGGGTATGCATGCTCACCCCTCCCCGCCGCGAAGCACGGCCCTCAGATCCTCGGCAAACAGCCGTATCATCTCCAGGACCATCAGCCCGAAGGCCAGCGGGATCATGATGATGATCGGCCACAGCGGCCAGAAATTGGTGCCGACCTGCATCGAACGGTTGGATTCGATGCCGGCCCACACGAAGCGCACGACGAACCACATGATAACGAGATAGACGGCGATCTCGACGGCCATGACCAGTAGCGCGACCGCGCGGCGAAGCCCTTCCGGCAGGCTTTCCTGCACCAGCTCGAGCTTCGGGAAGGCGCCCTCGCGATGTGCCATCGGCAGCGCCCAGAAGACGAGAAGCGGAAAGACGATGCGCTCGATGATGTTGTAGGCGCCGGGGATCAGATCCATCTGCAGTACATAACGGCCGAACACGCTGACGACGGTGATCGTCATCATCGCAAGCAGGCATAGGCCGGCCCCGATCGAGGCCATCCCCCATTCGAAATCCCAGACTGCTTTCCAAAAACGCATCATCGCCTCACCGGATGTGGCTCGGGAGCCAGGTGACGATGCCCGGCACGAAAATCATCACGACAATCACGACCAGCGCGGCGATGGCGGCGAACAGCGTCGTCGGGCGGAACACCTGCGCGACCGGAACCCTGCCCGCCGTAGCGGCTGCATAGGCCGAAAGCCCCACCGGCGGTGTGAGCAGGCCGATGGCGATCATGAAGGAGGCCATGACCCCGAACCAGATGAGGTCGATCTGGGCGGCCTGCAGCATCGGCAGGATGATCGGGATGAGCAGGACGATGACGGCCGCCGATTCGAGGAACATGCCGGCCATGAAGATGGCCGCCATCAGGATCGCAACGAGCAGGCTCGGTTGGGTCAGCAGCGGTTCGGCCAGCGAAAGCAGTTCGCGCGGAACCCGTGAGAACGACAGGAAGCGCGCGAAGATCTGGGCGCCGATAACCAGCATCATCAGCATGGCGGTGATCTTGACGGATTCGGCCAGCGCCTCGGCGATGTCGCGCACGGTGACGCGCCGCATCGCGATCATGCCGACCAGGGCCGTGAACGCTCCGATCGCGCCCGCCTCGCCCACGGTGACGACGCCGCCATAGATGCCGCCGAACACGACCAGCATCAGCGCGATCACGAAGACGAAGGCCTGCATGGAGCGGCGCCCGATATGCGGGTCTTCGGGCTCGTCGCCCCTGACCCCGTCGACTGCGCCGGGCCGCACCTCGCCAAAAACCTTGAGGCAGACGACATAGACCAGCAAGGCCAGGATTCCCGGTCCGAGCGAGCCGATGAACATGTGCCCGATCGGCACCATGGTCAGCGAGCCGTAGATGATGATGATCAGGCTCGGCGGAATGATCGCCGACAGGGAACCGGCGATCGCCGCCAGTCCGACGGAGAACCGCTTCGTGTAGCCTACCCGCTCAAGTTCAGGGCCGGCGAGCGTCGCGAGCGCTGCCGCGCTGGCCGAGCCGGAGCCGGAAACCGCTCCCAGCATTCCACCGGTCACGAGTGTCGCGATGCCGAGCGGATAGCGCTTGTAGCCCGACAGGCGATGGCCGACGCGGAACAGGTCCACCACGACGCCGCCGCGCACGAGCATCTGTGCCATCATCAGGTAGAGCGGGATGATGGAGAGCGAATAGGTCGAGGTTGTATAGAAGACGTCCTGACCGACGATGCCGTTGAGCACGCCCGGGCCCATCCACAGCAGCACGCCGACGATACCCGCGCCCAGCAGACATGTCGCGACCGCTTGGCCAAGCACCAGGAAGCCGAGGAACCACGCCGCCACGAGCCAGATGATGAGATCCTTGGGCACGACCGTTTCCGCCATTCAGACAGGACAGGAATGGGCGCGGCTTCGCACCGCGCCCGTAAGCCGGATCAGTCTTCGAGATATTCGGCGACGCCCTCGGGCAGTTCACCGCCCTCGGCCGTGATCAGCTCGGCATAGAGCTTGGCGGCCGCCCTGGCGGGATGACCGTTCGCCTCGGCCTGCTCGATCCACGCGATCCAGGTGTTCGCTGAAGTCTTGGCGATGTGGTCCTGCATCTCCTGCGACAGTTCGGTGACCGGCACGAACTTGCCGTCATCGTCGGCTTTCGACTTCTCGACGACCTCGCCGACCGTGCTTTCCCACTTCTCGGCATTGTCCAGAGCGAGCTGGCGCGCGACTTCATCGAAAATCTTCTTCTGCTCGTCGCTGAGCATCTCCCAGGCGTCGTTGGAGACGGCCAGATAGCTCTCCCAATGGCCGATCGCGACGTCGGTGATCGAATAGCGCAAAAGCTGCTCGATCGAGTAGGACGGCCAGTCGGAAATCGCTATGATCAGCCCTTCGATCGTATCGCGAGACAACGCCTCGTAGGCGGCGCTGCCGGGCATGGTCACCGGCGTGGAGCCGACCTGCTCGAGGAAGATGGTGTGGATCGCCGAGCCGGCGCGCAGCGGAGTGCCGCGGAAATCCGCCGGCTCCTTGAGCTCTTTACCTGTGGTGGAGATCGAATAGGCGGCGGTCGCGCCGAGCGCCCACACCTTGATGTTCTTGTCGTCGATCTCGTATTCGCGGAAGGTCTTGCCGTCGGCCAGTTCCACGTCCGAATCCAGCATCGCCTGGAAGGCGCGCGTCACCATCGGCGAGTCGGTATTGTAGGTCGGAAGCTGGGTGATGTCGGACAGCGGAAAGCGGCCCTCGTGATAGGGCGCCAGCAGCGGAGCGGCGACATGGATGCTGCCGCTGTTGAGCCCGTCGAGCTCGCGCCCGACCGGGGTCAGCTCGCCGGCATAGAAGGGTGTGAATGTGATCTCGCCATTGGTCGCTTCCTGAATCCGCTCGATGAACGGGTCCATGTGGTGGGCAACCCACATATGAGGCTGGCCGAGGCCGGTCGAGATGATCAGTTCTTGCGCGGAAGCCGGCACGGCAGCGAAGGCGACGCCTGCGACCCCGGCAAGGATTGTCTTGCGAATGGTTGAGAACATTTCTTCCTCCCAGTGAGACGAGGACTGAGGATGGCCCCGTCGTCTGCGCGGTCGGATGACGACCGCCTCCTCCTGACGTGATCCGGCCTGACGTTAGGGCCACTCCAGAACGCCTGTCAAGAAAAATGAACGATGGCTCATAGTTCATGTATTTGACAGACTCACCGCCGCGACGTATGGGGGCTCACATGAAGAGCGAGACCGTCGAGCCAGAGGCGGCGGCGCCCCGCGGGCGTGGCCGGCGCAAGCTGAACAGGGCCGAAAAGGCCGAGGCGACGCGCGCGCGCCTGTTCGAGGCAGCGGTCCAGACGGTTGGCGAGCTCGGCTATGCCGGCGCGTCGGTGGCGCGCATCACGGAACGGGCCAAGGTCGCCCAAGGCACGTTCTACAATTATTTCGACTCACGGCAGGACCTGCTCGACCAGTTGCTGCCGGCAATCAGCAACGAACTACTGGCCTATGTGCGCCGCCGCGTGCTGGCCGCACCTGACTGCGCGGTCGAACGCGAACGGGCCCGTATGTCAGCCTTCTTCGACTTCCTCCAGGAAAAGCCGCAGCTCTACAAGATGATCAATCAGGGCCGCGTCCAGTCGCCGAAAGGCTTCGCCATACACCTCAACCAGGCGACAGTGACCTATATGAAGGCTGTCGAGCAGGAACGGCGGCTCGGCAATCTGCGTCTCTCCGATCCCGAGCAGATCGAGGTCGTCGCTCATATGCTTCTGGGCTCGCGCGAATATCTGTCCGAGCGCTACTGCTTCGTCGAGGGCGAGATCGTGTCGCCGCCGCCGCATGTCCTTGACGCATATGTCGACGTCGCAGCCGCCGTCCTGTTCAAGCGGGCCGGCGAGGCATGACCCGGCGCAAGGACGTCCACCGCTTCTTCCACATCAACGTCAACTGCACCGATTTCGACCGCTCGCTGGCCTTCTACCAGGCGCTCGGCTTCGAGGTCGTCAATCCGCTGACCGACGACGATGGCGGCCGGCGCACCTTTTCGCAGATCGGCTTCAACCACATCTTCCGCATGGAGGGCGAACTCGACGCGCGCGGCTGCCTCCTGGCGCTCGACCCGGATGATCGCGGCGCCATGCGCCTCGACCTGCTGGAATGGACGAGCCCGGCCGGCCTGCCCGCTCCCGAGCGGAGCCTCGCTCATCCGGGAATGGCGCGGCTTTGCCTGAAGGCGAGCGATGCCGACGCCGTCCATGACCGCCTCAAGGCGCTCGGACATGTGATCTACAGCCCGCCCAAGGAGATCGAGATGGGCGGCTCGCGCTTCAAGGTCTTCTGCTGCGAGGATCCGGACGGCGTCGTCATCGAGCTGATGGAGTTCGTTGACTGACACGACCTGCCTGACGGTGGCCAGCGCCGAGCGCGGACATCGGCGGCATGGGCTGGCCGCATCAAAACGCATCGCCGCCTTGCGCAAAAGAAAACCGCCCGGGCCGTGTCGGCTCCGGGCGGTTGTGCGAACAGTCAGCCGCTGACGGCGGCTATTCGTCCGAGTCGGACTTCTTCTTGGCTGCGGCGGCCTTCTTCTTGGCCGGCTTTGCCTCGGCCTTGTCGTCGCCGTTTTCGTCCTTGGCCTTGGCCGCCTTCTTCTTCGGCACGGCCTTCTTGTTAGAGTCCTTTTCAGCCGTGTCCTCGTCGTCGTCGGCGAGCAGTTCTTCCTTCGTCACTTTCTTGTCGGTGACGTCGACCTTGGTCATCAGGTCGTCGACCACCTTCTCCTCGAAAAGTGGCGCGCGCAGATTGGCGAGCGCCTGCGGGTTCTGGCGGTAGAAGTCATAGACTTCCTGCTGCTGGTTGGCCGGATAACGCCGCACGAATTCGAACAGCGCGCGCTGCATCTCGTCGTCGGTGATCTGAACGTCGGCCTGCTCGCCCATCTCGGCAAGCACGAGGCCGAGGCGCACGCGGCGCTCAGCCAGCTGCCGATATTCCTCGCGCGCCTTCTCCTCGGTCGTGTCCTCGTCTTCGAAGCTGCGGCCCGACTGCTCGAGATCGCGCATCACCTGGTTCCAGATGTTCTCGAATTCGGCGTCGACCAGCTTCGAGGGCGCCTCGAACTTGTATTGCTCGTCCAGCGCATCGAGAAGCGCGCGCTTGACCTTCTGGCGCGTCAGCGCGCCGAACTGGCTCTCGATCTGCGAGCGCACGATCTCGCGCAGCTTGTCGGCCGATTCCAGGCCGAGATTCTTCGCCACCTCGTCGGTAACCTCGAACTCGCCGGCGGCAGCCACCTCGGTCACCTTGACGTCGAAGACCGCTTCCTTGCCGGCAAGATGAGCGGCCTGGTAGTCCTCGGGGAAGGTGACGGTGACGGTCTTCTCGTCCCCGGCCTTGGCGCCTACCAGTTGCTCCTCGAAGCCGGGGATGAACTGGTTGGAGCCCAGCACGAGCGGCTGGCCTTCGGCGGTGCCTCCCTCGAACGCCTCGCCGTCGATCTTGCCAACGAAATCGATCGTGACGCGGTCGCCCTCTTCAGCCTTGCCCTTCTTGGGCTCCCAGGGACGCGCCGACTCGGCGACGCGCATCACCTGCTCCTCGACCTCCTCGTCCGGCACGTCGTAAACCGGGCGTGTCACCTTTATTCCGGAAACATCCTTGACCTCGATCGGCGGGATCACCTCGTAAGACAGCTTGAACTCGAAATCCGCCTGGCCGGCCAGGATCTTCTCGGCCTCCTTCTCGTCCTCGGTCATCTCGACCTCGGGCTGCATGGCCGCCTTCTCGCCCCGATCCGACAGCACCGAGCGCGGCGTCTCCGACAGGATCTCGTTGACGACCTCGGCCATGAAGGACTTGCCGTAGACCTTTCGCAGATGCGGGACGGGCACCTTGCCGGGACGGAAGCCGTTGAGGCGGACCTTGGCCTTGGCGTCGTTGAGGCGCGTCATCAGCCGCGATTCCAGATCGGTCGCGGGCACCACGACCTTGATCTCGCGCTTCAGCCCTTCATTGAGCGTTTCGGTTACCTGCATCTCGAATACCTTTTCCTGGACGGCTTCCGCCGAAGCAGCGCCGTGAAATTCCTCGCCTGCCGGAGAGTGGGCCGGGGTGGGCTTCTGGTGCGGGTGAAGGGACTTGAACCCCCACGGCTTGCGCCACCAGAACCTAAATCTGGCGTGTCTACCAGTTTCACCACACCCGCTCAGGAGGCAGCCAGCCCCTTGAAGCGCGTGCCCCTATAGCACCGCGACCGGCACGTTCAAAGGAAATTTCCCCACGAATCCGGCTATTTTTCGGTCTGCCGCATGGTCATCGGAACGCAATGTCGCACTCTCTTGCATCCGCTATGGGGAATCATCATTTGGTGCACCGCAGAAGACTGTCTTTGTTGCAATGCACAAATCGCAATGCTGCCATGCACCAAACGCGCTTCAAAAACCGGATCGGGCCGACTATCTTCACTTCGTAACGACACGCAAGAAAAACGAACCTGACCGAAACGAGCAAGAACGATGAACCTGATCCGCAACTACCGCAACTGGCGCCGCTATCGCGAGACCGTGAACGAGCTGAGCCGCCTGTCGAACCGTGAACTGGGTGATCTCGGGATCTCCCGCGGCGACATTCCCTTCGTCGCCCGCAAGTCGGTCTAAGGACCGCAGGAATTTCGCCAGGGTCTCCTCCTCCCGACCCTGACGGATACGGCGGACGCTCACCTCCTCCCGGGCGTCCGCCGACAGTTTCGAGGATTTCGTCGAGGCCTCCTCCTCCCGGCCTTGGCGGATAAGGCGGAAGCTCTCCTCCTCCCGAGCTCTCCGCCACCAAAACGACACCCGCCGGATCTCCTCCCCCGGCGGGTGTTGTTTTTTGAGCTCTCGCCGGCCAGCGCTTTGTTGCCATCCACCGAGCGCGGGACTATCTCCAGCCCATGACGATCAAACCCATCCACATTATCGGCGGCGGCCTGGCCGGGTCCGAGGCCGCATGGCAGGCGGCGAAGGCCGGCGTACCCGTCATCCTGCACGAGATGCGCGGCGTGCGCGGCACCGACGCCCACAAGACCGACGGATTGGCCGAACTCGTCTGCTCCAATTCCTTCCGCTCCGACGACGCCGAGACCAACGCCGTCGGCCTGCTCCATGCCGAGATGCGGCTTGCCGGGTCGCTTGTCATGGCCTGCGGCGACGCCCATCAGGTTCCGGCCGGCGGTGCGCTCGCCGTCGACCGCGACGGCTTTTCCGCCGCCGTGACGGAAAAACTCGAGGCCCATCCGCTGGTGACCATCCTGCGCGAGGAAGTGACGGGCCTGCCTCCTGCCGACTGGGACCAGGCGATCATCGCCACCGGCCCGCTGACGGCGCCGTCGCTCGCCGAAGCGATCCGCGCGGAGACCGGCGCCGATGCGCTGGCCTTCTTCGACGCGATCGCGCCGATCGTCCATTTCGACACGATCGACATGAACAGGGCCTGGTTCCAGTCCCGCTACGACAAGATCGGCCCCGGCGGCACGGGCAAGGACTACATCAACTGTCCCATGTCGAAGGACGAGTACGACGCCTTCGTCCAGGCGCTGCTCGACGGCAGCAAGACCGAGTTCAAGCAATGGGAAGGCACGCCGTATTTCGACGGCTGCCTGCCCATCGAGGTGATGGCCGAGCGCGGCTCCGAGACCCTGCGGCACGGTCCGATGAAACCGGTCGGGCTGACCGACGCGCATAATCCCACGGTGAAGCCGCATGCGGTCGTCCAGCTCAGGCAGGACAACGCGCTCGGCACGCTCTACAACATGGTCGGCTTCCAGACCAAGCTGAAGCATGGCGAACAGGTGCGCATCTTCCGCATGATACCGGGGCTGGAGAACGCCGAGTTCGCGCGGCTGGGAGGGCTGCACCGCAACACCTACATCAATTCTCCGGCGCTGCTCGACGGCTCGCTGCAACTCAAGTCGCGGCCCGGCCTGCGCTTTGCCGGCCAGATCACAGGATGCGAGGGCTATGTCGAATCGGCGGCGATGGGTCTGCTGACCGGACGCTTCGCCGCCGCCGAACGGCTTGGACAGACACCGGCCCCGCCACCGGGCACGACAGCGCTCGGCGCCCTGCTCGGCCATATCACCGGCGGGCACATCGCCTCCGACGACGAGCCGGGCAAGCGCTCATTCCAGCCAATGAACGTCAATTTCGGCCTGTTCCCGCCCCTCGACCCCGGGACCCTGCTCAAGCCGGAAGGCTTCGAGGGCCGTTTCCGGGGCAAGGACAAGGCGCTGGCGAAGAAGCGGGCGACGAGCGCGCGTGCGCTTGCCGACTGCAGGACCTGGCTGGCGTCTGACCCGGCCGCGGTAGCGGCCGAATAGCTCAGCGCCAGTCCCGCTCCCGAAGCAGGATCGTGCCCGACAGCGTGAGCAGGTGCGGTTCGGGTGACGTCATCTCGCCATGGACGAAAGTCGGCATGACGAGAATGCGGCGGCCGTCCGCTTCAAGCACGAGCGGCTCGACCGGAGACTCGCCCTCGCCCTCGCCCTCCGGCATCGGCATCGTGGCCATGTTGTCGATGGCCGCAGGCGGGATCTTGAAGCGCAATGGCACTTCGTCTCGCGCGATCTCGACCGCTGTTTCGACAAGCGCGATCGTCAGCCCGCCGCCCGCCGGCAATTCAAGCCGCATCGGAGATTGGCCAGCCTGCGCAAGTGTCACCATCGGAACGACGATGTCAAAGTCTTCGACCGGCCGCGCGACGGTTCCCGAAAAGCTGCGACTGAAGGCGCCAGTCGGCGTGATCTGAAGGTCGGGGTCGATCCCGTAGGCGGCCGCGATCTCACGGAACAGACGTTCGTTCGGCTTCGGCGTTCCATCGGCGCTGGTGACCGCCATGTTCCGGGGCGCCGCCCGCCGCACCGCATCGTTGTAGAGCAGGAAGCGCAGCGCCGACAGCGCTTCCTGGTGCTGGCCGGGTGCGAGCGGCTGGTGGGCGACGAGCGCCTCGAACCGGGCCAGCTGACTGCGGATCGACGTCGCGAGCGCACCCTGCGGCCCGAAGCCGGCAGCAAGCAGTGCAAGGACCGGAAGCGCGACCAGATAGCGGATGTCGCCGCGCAACGACTTTGGGATGTGGACGGCTAGGATGACAGCTACCACCAGCCCGAACAGCGCCAGGAGGTAGCGCTCGGGGGTAATGCCGTATTCGCTGATGCGCAGCGCCACTGCATAGGCGAGCAGGACAAGCGGCACTGGCAGCAGAAGAGGCCAGATGCGGGCGACAAAGCGGGTAGGAGCGCGGGCCGTATCGAGGAATGGGTGGATCACGATCAGCGCCGCCATGACGCTGCCGCCATAGCACAGCACCAGCCAGCCGATCTGCCCTTCGGGAACGTCGCCCGTCAGCACGATCTTCAGCGCATAGGCGTGCAGGATTACCGCGTAGACCAGCAGCAGCGGCGCGGCTACGTAGTCGCCGAGCGAGCGGACACCACGGTCCATGAAAGCCTGCGCGGTTGCGTCGGGCTCGGTGTCGAAATCCGCGGGAATCTGGCCGAGTCCGAACAGCGGCGCGATGAAGAGCCCCGTCGTGGCCCAGACGTGCTCGTAGGCCCGTTCGGGAATCTCGGCACCGAAGAGATAGGTGAGACTGGCGAAGATCGCCGACAGGCCCCCGGCCACGAGCAGCAGCGCCAGCCCGGCGAGCAGCACCGCGAAGGTCAGTCGCACACCGAACATCCAGAACGCTTGCGAATTGCCCCGACCTAGAAACGGGCCGACCAGAACGAGCCCCGCGAGACCGGCCAGCAGCGGCCATTCGAACGTGTTGAGCGCCCTGTCCCAGAACAGGGCGGCAAACCCGGCCACACCGGCGGCGGCTGCAAGCGCCTGGGCCTGCCACGACCCTCTATGACCCCGCGCCTCGCCGCCGAGATTTGCCGCCAGCGCAGCGCAGGCAAGGCCGGCGAGCGGTAGCCGAAGGTCGCGGCCCGCGATCAGGCCGTGATCGTTGATGTCGAGATTGACCTCGATCGCCAGCAGCAGGAAGGCGAGCGACGGCACGGGGAAGCGCAGCATGGCGCCGCGGGCACCCGCCAGCATATCCTCTGCAACCGTACGGAAACCGGCGATCGTCGGCCCGAAGTGGCTCAAGATGCCAGTTCCGGCCTCCTCGCCGCCTCCCTGTGTCCGGGCAGTCCCGGCTTGCCGGCCTCGCCAGGATTGCGGCGCACATAGGCGGCCTTGAGCGTCTCGGACGTGTCGCGGGAGCCGTCATGGCTCCAGCCAGGCGGCATGAACAGATAACCAAGCCGCTGGCGCGGCGTCAGTCCGGGCGCGAAGGCGTCGCTGAACATGCCCACCCATTCATGGAAGGCGACCTTGAGCGGATTGAACGTGCCGATGTTCTTCACGATGCCGTAGCGCGGCCGGTCTTCCTCCAGCTCTTCCACGAAGGTGCCGAACATGCGGTCCCACACGATCAGCGTGCCGGCGTAATTGGCGTCGAGGTAGCGCGGGTTGGTCGCGTGGTGAACGCGGTGATGCGAGGGCGTGTTGAAGACATATTCGAACCAGCGCGGCAGCTTGCCGATCGTCTCGGTGTGGATCCAGAACTGCCACACGAGATTGAAGCCGAAGACGAAGGCGATGACCGCCGGATGGAAACCGAGGAGCACCAACGGCGCCTGCAGGACGAACATGCCCGTGAAAAGTCCCGTCCAAGACTGTCTCAGCGCGGTCGACAGATTGTAGTGCTGGCTCGAATGGTGGTTGACGTGCTCGGCCCAGACCCAGCGCACCCTGTGGGCGATGCGGTGATACCAGTAGTAGCGCAGATCATCGAGCAGGAACGCGACGACGAAGACCCAGACCGACAGGCCGAGATCGAACAGGCGGAACTGCCACAGCCACATCAGCGCGGTGTAGGAGACCACCCCCAGCAGCAGGCCCGCCACGACGTTGCCCGTGCCCATCAGGAGGCTGGTCAGCGTATCTCGTGTCTCGAACTCGCCCCTGGCGCGACCGGTCCTGACCAGCCACAATTCGATCAGCACGGCGGCGACGAAGAACGGTATGGCAAGCTGCGTGACGGCGGGAAACTCGTAGCTATCCATCGTTGTCGTCCGTCGTTTCCAGCGGAAGTCGCTCCAGCACCGACCGCGCATCGTCGATCGAATCGAACTCGAACGTGCCGCCCGGCCAGGTGAAGTCCCGGAACAGGATCGAAAGCATGCCATTATGGCCCAATTCGACCGAGACTATGTCGCGCGCGACGGGAATGCGCGTCAATGCCTTCGCGCCCACCGCGTGGGCAATGCCGACACGACCATCGGACAGGGCCAGGAAGGCATCGGACCTGTCCTTCGTCAGCCAGGTCTCACGCACGATCTCGTCTGGATGGTCGATCGCGAAAAGCTCGGCCGCCTCGTCCTTCGAGGCGAAGACCCTGCGCGCGCTGCCGCCGCTGAAGTGCACCGCAGCGACGATCGCCGCGATCCCTAGCGTGACGATGATGACCAGAACCGGAAGGCTCATGGAGCAGCGGGACCTCCCCTCCCCGAATCCGGTCTAGGCCAGACAGATCACGCTTTCCAGCCCCACACCGCGCGACGCCAGGTCAACCACTGGACCCTGAGCGGCGAAAGGCGGCGTGGCGCGTGCAGCGGATCGGCGCTCCCTTCAACCGCAGAAAGCTGCGCGCCGACGCTGGCAAGCGGCAGGAAAGCCGGCCGGACGACGCGCGGCAGGTCCGTCGCCTCCGCCTCGAAACGGGCCAGATGCTCGCGCGCGAGCGCGATCATTGCGTTCACCGCCGGCCTTGCCCGCGCTTCGCCGGCAAGCAGCGCCTCCCGGTCGGCGCCGGCGGCTGCGAGGATGTCGACAGGAATGTAGCATTGCCCGCGAGCGCGATGCCGCGGCAGGTCGACCAGAAGATCGGCGATCGCCCGCGCGCATCCGGCGTGACCGGCCGCGTCGGCGAAGCGCGGCGCCTCGCCGGGCGAAAGCACCATCGCCGCGAGCTGGATCAATGTCGAAGCGGTCTCGCCGCACCAGGCCTCGAACGTGGCGAGGTCGGGCATCGGGTCGTCATAGAGATCAAAGACGCGACCTTCCAGCAGCCGATCGAAGGCGGCATGCGGCAGACCGTGAGCCGCGATGGCATCGCGCAGGGCGTCGGCCACGGGGTTGCCGGTTCGTTCGCCCGGCGGAGCCGCGATGGCATCGCGCCACCACTGGAGTCGGACCTCGCCCGGCAGGGGCTCGTGGACCAGGTCACGAATTCGCGCCGTCTCGGCATGGAAGGCCTGAAGCGCGGCCAGCGCGCCACGCCTTTCCTCCGGCGCGAACAGGATCGACAGATAGCGCTCGCGATCAGCCTCGCGAACGACGGTAAGGCAATGACGCTCGTCGGGCGTCATCGGCTCAGTCGACCGCGACCAGTGCCGCCGCGACCGCGCGATCTTCCGCCAGGAGCACGTTGAAGGTACGCACCGCAGCCCCCGTTGACATCGGGTCGGCCGGGACGCCCTTGTCGCGCAGCGCCTGTCGCAACTGCGGCGACAGCGGTTTCAGTTCGGTGCCGGTGCCGACCAGCAGGATCTCGATGTCGTCGGCCTCGTCCAGCAGGCGATCGAAATCCCACACTCCAAGAGCGGAGGGATCACGGGGCTTCCAGCCGTGAACGCCCGATGGCAGGCACATGAGCGACCCGCGATGCGACATGTCGGCGAAGCGGAAGCCGCCATTGCCATAGGCGTCGATCGGCGCCCTGCCCGGATAGTGGGCGTCGCGCATCACGATGCCGTTGGCCATGAGGTTCGCCCTACGGCGTCGCGCCGGAGGGCGTCGTACCGGGCGCCGCGTCCTCTTCCTTCGACAGCGCGCCCGGCCTGAGCTGGAACAGGATCAGCAGCGGGCCGGCAACGAAGACCGAGGAATAGGTACCGATCAGGATGCCGAAGATCATGGCTATGGTGAAGGAGGCTATGACCTCGCCGCCGTAGAGATAGAGCGCGCTCAGCGCCAGCAGAGTGGTGACGCCGGTCAAGATGGTGCGCGACAGGGTTTCGTTGAGCGACAGGTCGAGAAGCTGGTCGATCGGCATCTTCTTGTATCGTCGCAGGTTCTCGCGCACCCGGTCGTACACCACGACCGTGTCGTTGATCGAATAGCCGATGACGGTCAGGATGGCGGCAATGGATGTCAGGTTGAACTCGATCTGGAGCCAGACGAAGAATCCCACCATCATGATCACGTCATGTAGCGTCGTGATGATCGCGCCGACCGCGAACTGCCATTCGAAGCGCAGCCAGATATAGATCAGCATGGCGAACAGCGAGACGATGACGGCGATCGTGCCTGCCCTTGCCAGTTCGGCCGAGATCGTCGGCCCGACCACTTCGACCCGGCGAAACTCGTAATCGGCCTCCAGCGCGCCGCGCACCTTGGCCTGCGCGGCCTGCTCGGCGTTGTCGCCGCCTTCCTGCGTGCCGATCCGGATCAGAAGTTCGGAGGGGCTGCCGAACTCCTGCACCTGCACCTCGCCCAGATTGAGGTCGAGCAGGGCCTCGCGGACGGCACCCACATCCGCGCTGCCGTCGCGGGCCATGACCTCGATCGACGAGCCGCCGCGGAAGTCGATGCCGTAGTTCATGTTGATCGTGAAGAACGAGCCGGCGGCCGCGATCGATGCCAGGATCGATAAGACGAAGGCTATCCGCCGCCACGCCATGAACGTCAGGCTGGGCTTTGCCGGGAACAGGGAGACAAGTCCCGCTGGCAGATCCGTTGGCCGGCCGCGGCGAAGCCACATGGCGATCATCCAGCGCGTGAGCGTGTAGGCGGTGAAGACCGTGGTCACGATGCCGATCGCCAGCGTCACGGCGAAACCGCGCACCGGTCCGGAGCCGAGATAGAACAGGATGATGGCGGCGATCAGCGTCGTCATGTTCGCGTCGACGACGGTGGTCAGCGCGCGCCGGAAGCCCGAATCGAGCGCCTGGACCAGCGAGCGTCCCTGTCGTCGCTCCTCGCGCACGCGCTCGAAGATGATGACGTTCGAATCGACCGCCATGCCCATGGTCAGCACGATGCCGGCAATGCCCGGCAGGGTCAGCGTGGCGCCCAGCACCGACAGAACGGCCACGATCATCGCCACATTGGCGATCAGGGCGAAGTTGGCGATCAGGCCGAGCGTGCCATAGGCGCCGACCATGAAGACCAGCACCAGAATGCCGGCCAGCAGAGAGGCGATTTCGCCGGCCGCAATCGAATCCGCGCCCAGGCTCGGTCCAACCGTGCGCTCCTCGATAATGGTAAGATCGGCCGGCAGCGCGCCGGCGCGCAGCAGCACGGCAAGGTCGTTGGCGCTTTGGACGTTGAAATTGCCGGAAATCTGGCCCGCGCCGCCGAGGATGGGCTCGCGGATCTGCGGTGCCGAGATGACCTCGTTGTCAAGGATGATGGCGAAGAGCCGGCCGACATTCTGCTGCGTGGTCTGGCCGAAGCGCGTCGCGCCCTGATTGTCGAAGCGGAAGGAAACGACCGGCTCGTTGGTGCGCTGGTCGAAAGTCGCCTGCGCGTCGACGAGATTCTCGCCCGAAACGATGACGCGGTTCTGGATCAGGTAGGGCACCGGCGGATCGTCGGTTGAATACATGATCTCGGAGCCCGCCGGCGGACGTCCGTCGATCGCGTCCTGGACCGGCATGGACTGGTCGACCATCTGGAAGGTCAGACGCGCGGTCTGGCCAAGGATATCCTTCAGCCGCTCAGGGTCCTGCAGGCCCGGCACCTGCACGAGGATGCGGTCGGCGCCCTGGCGCTGGATGATCGGCTCGGTCGTGCCGAGTTCGTTGACGCGGCGGCCGACCACCTCGATCGACTGGGTCAGCGCCGAATTGACGCGATAGTCGATCCCCGACTCCGTCAGCGAGAACCGCAGCAGGCCGGGCTCCGGCTCCGACATCTCGGCCTCGACGATGGCATTGCCGAACACGCCCGCCGAGACCGGTTCGGAGATCGGCGCAAGCGCGTTGCGCGCGGCCTCGCGCTGGGATTCGTCGCGGATGCGGACCTGGACGTTGCGGCCGGACCCCGTAAGCCCGGTATAGCCGATCCTGGCATCGCGCAGCAGGGTGCGGATGTCGTCGCGCACCGTCTCGAGACGGTCGTCGATCAGTTCCTGCCGGTCGATCTGCAGGAGGATGTGCGAGCCGCCCTGCAGGTCCAGCCCCAGCGTCATCTTCTGCTGCGGCGCGAAATCGGGAAACCGGTCGAGCGTCGACTGCGGAATCAGGTTCGGAGCGGCATAGAGAAAGCCGGCCAGCACGACCAGCCAGATCGAGATCGTCTTCCAGCGCGAAAAATAGAGCATGGTCTCGCTTCGCCGCCCGCGCGGCGCAGGGCGCCGCGAAAGGCCGGTCTACTTCTTGGCGTTTTGATTGGCGACCGGCTCGCCCTTGACGCGAACATCGGCGATGGTGGCGCGCACGGCCGTCACCTTCTGGCCGTTGCCCAGGTCAAGTTCCAGCTCGTCGTCCGCCACCTTCGTCACTTTCGCCACAAGCCCGCCGCCGGTGACCACCGTATCGCCGCGCCGCACCGCCGCCAGCATCTCCTGCCGCTTCTTCATCTGCTGGCGCTGCGGCCGGATGATGAGGAAGTACATGATGACGAAGATGAGGATGAACGGCAGAATGGACATGAATATGTCCGGGCCGCCCGTCGCAGCCTGCGCGTAAGCGGGGGTGACGAACATGAACTACTCCTGGGACGGGCTAGAATCGGATGGGCGCGACCCTGCGGACCGCACTACGAACCGGCATGCGTCTATACGATCAGGCCGGCCCGCGAAAGTGCGCGGAATATAATCTCAAACGCCGCCAATGCAACCGCGACCGCCTGCCCTGCGGCGCTTTGCGCGGGACGCGCGGCATGCTATGCGCCATCTGGCCGTACCGGCCGGTACGGCGATCGCATGCCAGGTGGAACGTTAGATGTCGACAAACCGCACCGACCCGATCCTTGGCCTCGCCGAAAGGCTCGATCGTCTGATCGCGGCGGTGGAACGGCTTGCTCCTCCGGTCCCGGCAGCGCCCGATTTCAAGGCTGCCGACTGCTTCGTATGGGAGGCCGAGCGCGGTGCGCTGGAACCCGTCAACCAGGTCAACCGCGTCGAGATCGGCCTTATCAAGGGTGTCGACCGGGTTCGTGATATCCTCATCGACAACACGAAGCGCTTCGCCTCGGGCCTGCCGGCCAACAACGTGCTCTTGTGGGGCGCGCGCGGAATGGGCAAATCATCGCTCGTCAAGGCAGCGCATGCCGCGGTGAACGCCGAAGCCGGCACCGGCCGACTCAAGCTGATCGAAATCCATCGAGAGGACATCGACAGCCTGCCAAGGCTGCTCGGCCTGCTCAAGCCGGCGGGCCACCGTTTCATCCTGTTTTGCGACGACCTGTCCTTCGATCATGACGACACGTCCTACAAGTCGCTCAAGGCCGCGCTTGAAGGCGGGGTCGAAGGCCGGCCGGACAATGTCGTGTTCTACGCCACATCCAATCGCCGTCATCTTCTTCCGCGCGACATGATTGAGAACGAGCGGTCGACGGCGATCAACCCGTCCGAGGCCGTCGAGGAGAAGGTGTCGCTGTCGGACCGGTTCGGCCTGTGGCTCGGCTTCCACAAATGCAGCCAGGACGACTATCTGGCCATGGTCGAGGGTTACGCCGCCCATTATAGACTCGAGATGGACGCCGACGCCTTGCGTGCGGACGCGCTGGAATGGGCGACCACGCGCGGTGCGCGGTCGGGCCGCGTCGCCTGGCAGTATGTGCAGGATCTGGCGGGACGGCTCGGCAAGCCGCTCGCCGACTGAGCGGTGCCTGATCCGGCCTATTCGAGGAAGCCGGCCGGATCGACGGGGGTTGAGTCCTTGCGGATCTCGAAATGCAGCTTCGGCGCCTCGGCGTTGCCGCTCATGCCGGACTTGGCGATTTCCTGCCCCCGGCGCACCTTGTCGCCGCGCTGGACGGTGATCTCGCTGGCATGGCCATAGACCGTGACCAGCCCGTCCTCGTGGCGGACCAGCACCGTGTTGCCGAAGTCCTTCAGGCCGTCGCCGGCATAGATGACCACGCCGTTCTCGGCCGCCTTGACCGGTGTGCCTTCCGGTACGGAAATGTCGATCCCGTCATTGGCTCCGCCGGCGAATGCCTTGACCACGCGGCCACGGACGGGCCAGCGCATCGCGCCGATGCCGGTCGAATCGGGCGCGGCCTCGTCCGCGCTGTTGACGGCGGCATCGATAGCCTGACCGCCGGGCCTGGCGGGCGGCGTGTAGGCGGTCACGGGAGATGTTTCGCCGGCCTGCTTCGCCGGCCTGGCGACACCGACGGTCTCGACGGGATCGAGGCCCGGCTTGTCGGCGGCGCGCGCCACCGCCTGCGTGGTGGCCGGAGCGTTGCCGGACGGGATGACGAGTTTCTGGCCGACGCGGATCATCGCCTGGTCGTTGAGATTGTTGGCGGCCTTGATCGCCTCGACCTTCGCACCGGTCTTGCGCGCGATGACGTAGAGCGAGTCGCCCGGCTGGACGACATAGGAGCCGCTGTCGGCGGTTTTGGAGGAGGCCCGCCCCTCGCCTTCGCGCAGCTTCGGTCCCTGCGGCAGCACGGCCACCTCGTTTTCCGGCGACTTGGTCGGCAGGGGAACGTTGCCCGGCTTGATGTCGTAGCGTGTGCCGCGCGAGGATTTCGCGTCGGCCACGTCGCGGCTGGCGTCGGGCGCCGAGACCTTCGTCGCGGCGGAATAGACATAGGTCGGGATGACGACCTTCTGGCCGGCCTTCAGCCCCTCGGCGCTCGACAGGCCGTTGGCGCGCAGGATGGCGTCGGTCGGCACGCCGTAACGCTTGGACAGGTTGTAGACGGTCTCGCCCTCGCGAGCGGTGATCTCGGTGCCGCCGGCGCGCGACCAGCCCTGGCCGTCGACATCGGAAGGGGCGGCTGCCTGGCGGGATGGCGGCTGCAGGCGATCGGCCTTGGGCGCGGCGGCCGGGGTGGTGCCCGTGACGGTGTTGTCGAGCGACGAACGCGCGGCGGTCTGAGACGCCGCGGCCTGCTGCGCCGACGGCAAGGGCTGGCGGGCGACCGCCTGCTGCCGGGGCTGCGTCTGCGTAGCGGGAACCGAGCCAGTATAGTTGGGATCAAGGCCGGTCGGGTTTTGCGCCTGCCGCGTGTCGCCGGGATAGGGCTGATATTCGGGCGCTCGGATGATCGAGCGCTGGTTGGGCGTCGAGCCGGTGAAGATGTCGTCCACCGAGTTGAAGCGGGAAACGCCCGAGGAGCACCCCGCCACCGTCGCCGCCATGGCCGCAAGCGCCACGCCGCGCAAAAATGCGCTCCGATCTGGACCTCGAACGCTTTTCAGCATCGCACTTACCCACGCATACCCGTTACCGACACTGCATCAAATTAGAGCAGATCAGGGTTACCGGTGGGTTAAACCGAAACTGAAACGTCGTTCCCCGGCAAAAAGCCGTCGCGGACCCGGTCAGATCTTCGCCGCGACGCCGCGCGCGATCGGCTGCAGACGAACCATGGCGATGTCCTGTCGGTCGAAGCGGCTGCCGATCTTGACCAGCCGCGCGAGCGCCTGCTCGCTCTCGGCCGGGCCGATCGGCGCGATCATCACGCCATTCGTCGACAGCTGATCGACAAAGACGCGCGGCAGACTCTCGAACGCCGCCCACACCACGATCCGGTCGTATGGGCCTTCGGCCGCAAGACCTTCGACCCCGTCCGCCTGGCGCACCACGACGCCGTTCAGGCCGAGCCCCTGGAGGCGCGAGCGCGCCTGCTCGGCCAGAAGCCGGTAGCGCTCGAGCGAAATGACCTTCTGCGTCAAGCGTCCGAGAACGGCGGCGGTGAAGCCGGAGCCCGTCCCGACTTCGAGCACGCGGTGGCCGCGTTCGACGCCGAGCGAGGCCAGCACGCGCGCCTGCAGGTCCAGCCCCTCGATCGCCTCGCCGCAGTCGATCGGGATCATGCGTCGGCCCCAGACCGCATCGCGCCACTGGCCCGGCACGAATTCGTGGCGCGGTGTCGCCTCGATGGCGGACATCAGATTGCGTTCGTCCAGCCCCTTGCCGCGCATCCTGAGCAGGAAGGCGGCGAACCCCTCGCGATCGTCGAGCGGCGCGCTCATCGAATGGCGCGCTCCAGATCGCCGATGAGCTCGCGCGCGGTCAGGTCGAGCTTGAGCGGCGTCACGGAAATGTAGTCGTTGCGCAAGGCGTGCATGTCGGTGCCGTCGCGCAATTCCTCCGGCTCGCGGCCGAAACGCAGCCAGAAATAGGGAATGCCGCGCCCGTCGGCGCGCTCGTCCAGCCACAGGCCGTGCACGCGCTTGCCCTGCTCGGTCACTTCCACGCCCTTGACCTGATCGGGCTCGCAATTGGGAAAATTGACATTGAAGAAGATGCCGCGCGGCACATCCATGCCAAGCAGTTTCTCCAGAAGCGCTGGCGCATGTGTCTCGGCGGTCTGCCAGGGCACGACGCGACCGTCGTTCATGAAGGTGTAGCCCTGGCTCAGCGCCACGGAACGGATGCCGAGCAGCGTCCCTTCCATCGCACCGGCTACCGTGCCCGAATAGGTCACGTCGTCGGCGACGTTGGAGCCGGAATTGACGCCCGACAGGACGAGGTCGGGCGGGGACTCCATCAATTGCCGCACGCCCATGATGACGCAGTCGGTCGGGGTGCCGCGCAGCGCGAAATGCTTGTCGGCCACCTTGCGCATCCTGAGCGGCTCCGACAGCGACAGCGAATGCGCGAAGCCGGACTGGTCGGTCTCGGGCGCCACCACCCACACGTCGTCGCTGAGCTGGCGCGCGATGCGCTCCAGCGCCTGCAGGCCCTCCGCGTGGATGCCGTCGTCATTGGTCAAGAGGATACGCATGGTCAGGCCTGAGTGCTCGGGCCGGCAGGCCAGAGGGGGGTATTGTCCAGGAAAGACATATCCGACCTCATCCGATCCTCTCCATTCCGCCCATGTAAGGCCTCAAGACTTCAGGAATCGTGACCGAACCGTCGTGGTTCTGGTAGTTCTCCATCACCGCGATCAGCGCGCGGCCGACCGCCACGCCCGAGCCGTTGAGCGTATGCACGAAGCGCGTTTGCTTTTCGCCCTCCGGCCGATAGCGCGCGTCCATGCGGCGCGCCTGGAAATCGCCGCAGACCGAGCAGGACGAGATTTCGCGATAGCTGCCCTGCCCCGGCAGCCACACCTCTATGTCGTAGGTCTTGCGCGCGCCGAAGCCCATGTCGCCGGTGCATAGCATCACCGTCCGGTAAGGCAGGCCGAGGCGCTTCAGCACTTCCTCCGCGCATCGGGTCATGCGCTCGTGCTCGTCCAGCGACGTCTCCTCGTCGGTGATCGAGACGAGCTCGACCTTGTAGAACTGGTGCTGGCGCAGCATGCCGCGCGTGTCGCGCCCTGCCGAGCCGGCCTCGGAGCGGAAGCACGGCGTAAGCGCGGTGAAGCGCAGTGGCAGCGCCTTGCCGTCGAGGATTTCCTCGCGAACCAGATTGGTCAGCGGGACTTCGGCGGTGGGGATGAGCCAGCGGCCGTCGGTCGTGCGAAACAGATCCTCCGCAAACTTCGGCAACTGTCCCGTACCGAACAGCACTTCATCCCGCACCAAGAGCGGCGGCTGCACTTCCTCGTAGCCGTGTTCGATCGTGTGCAGATCGAGCATGAACTGGCCGAGCGCGCGTTCCAGCCGCGCAAGCTGCCCCTTCAGCACGGTGAAGCGCGAGCCCGACAATTTCGCCGCGTGCTCGAAATCCATCATGCCGAGCTTCTCGCCGAGCTCGAAATGCTCCTTGGGCTCGAAATTCATGCGCGGCTTGTCGCCGACGACGCGAAGCTCGGCATTTTGCGTCTCGTCCGCGCCCACCGGCACATCCGGCAACGGCACGTTGGGCACGCCGGCCAGCACCTCCTCCAACGCCCTGTCGTTCTCGCGCTCGACACGCTCGCCATCCTGGATGAAGGCCTTGATGCCGGCGATCTCGGCCTTCAGTTCCTCGGCGCGGGTCGAATCGCCAGCCCGCATGGCGTTGCCAATCTCCTTGGAGGCCGCGTTGCGGCGTTCCTGCTTGAGCTGCAGCTCGCCCAGATGCGCGCGCCGGATCTCGTCCTTGTCGAGGATCGCCTGAACCTCGGATTCGGCCTCGGCCTTCGACCACTGGCGCGAGACCAGCGCCTTGACGAGAGCCTCGGGGTTTTCGCGAATCCAGCGTATGTCGAGCATCGAGAGTCACCTGTCGGGAAGCGCGAACGGCCTAAACCGACCCGCCTCGCGATGCAAGCAGATGGCGTTCGCCAAGACGGGACGGCGAAACCTGCGGTGGGATCAGATCTCGGCCTGCGCCGCGCGCCGCGCCTCTTCCTCCGCGCGTTTGCGTTCGACCATGCGCGCCAGCCAGATGGATATCTCGTAGAGCAGGATAGTCGGGAGCGCGAGGCCGATCTGGCTGACGGGATCGGGCGGGGTGAGCACGGCCGCCACCACGAAGGCGATCACGATCGCGTATTTGCGCTTGTCGACCAGCCCCTGTGAGGACAGCAGCCCCACCCGCGCCATCAGCGTCGTCACCACCGGAAGCTGGAAGACCAGACCGAAGGAGAAGATCAGCGTCATGATCAGCCCGAGATATTCCGACACCCGCGGCAGGAGCGAGATCTGGACCTCATTGTCCGGCCCCGTCTGCTGCATCGACAGGAAGAACCACATCACCATCGGGGTGAAGAAGAAATAGACCAGCGCCGCACCGATCAGGAACAAGACCGGCGACGCGATCAGGAAGGGGAGGAAGGCCTGACGTTCGTTGCGATAGAGGCCGGGCGCTATGAATTTGTAGATTTGGGTGGCGATCAGCGGAAAGGCCAGCACAAGTCCGCCGAACATGGCCAGCTTGATCTGGGTGAAGAAGAATTCCTGCGGTGCAGTGTAGATCAGGTCGACCTTGTCACTGTCGAGACCAGCCCAGTCCGTCGCCCACTGAAAGGGCACCACCAGCAGGTTGAAGATGCCCTTGGCAAAGAAGAAGCAGATCAGGAATGCGACGAAGAACCCCGCCAGGGCCCACATCAGGCGCGATCGCAGCTCGATCAGGTGATCAAGCAGCGGCGCGGACGACTTGTCGATCTCGTCGTCTTCGGGTTTGCCGGGCGCGTTCACGAACTGGCCTTCGATCTTGAGGCCGCCTTACCGGGCGAGGATTTCCCGGCCGTGGCCTTGCCGGCGGCTGGCCGGGAAGCGGCCGGCTTCGCGCCGCCGGATTTGGGTGCGGGCTTGGCCTTGGCGGCCGCCGGCTTCGCGGCGGTTGCCGTGGCCGCCTTGGTCGGCGCGGCGGCCTCGACCGTTTTGGCCTCGCCGGGAATGGCGGCCGCGCCCGCCTTGGCGGGTTCGGCCGGGCGGGCCGATTCATCCGCCGTTGGAGGCGAGGCCTTGGGCGTCGGCTTCATCGCCTTCTCGATGCCCGAACGCACGTCGGCCGCCGCCTTTTCCATCGGGTTGAGCGCCTTCTTCAGGTCCGATGCCGGGTTGAGCCTGCGCGCCGAGTCGATCGTGCTCCTGACCTCGTCGAGCTCGGCCTCCTTCATCGCCTCGTCGAACTGCTTGCGGAAATCGCCGGCCATGGTGCGCATCTGGCCCGTGAACTTGCCGAAGGCGCGCAGCATGCGCGGCAAGTCCTTTGGGCCGACCACCACGATCAGCACGACCGCGATGACCAGCATTTCGGGCCAGCCAAGATCAAACATCGTTCATGGTCCGCACGGGGCGCGGCTGGGCTGCGGCGCGCACCTCAGCTCTTGGCGTTCTGCTTGGCCTCGCGGACGGCTTCCTCGTTGGAATGCTCTACCGTCTTGACGACGTCGTCCTTGGCGGACTCCTCGTCGTCGGCCATGCCCTTCTTGAAGCTCTTGATGCCCTTGGCCATATCGCCCATCAGCTCCGGTATCTTGCCGCGGCCGAAAAGCAGCAGCACGACCACGAGCACGATGAGCCAGTGCCATATTGAAAAGGAACCCATGATTTTCTCTTTCGAACGTTTCCCTCGGGATTGATCTAGGCGCTTTGCGCCGCTGTTTCAAATACAAGCACATCCGATGCCCTGACCGATAGGCGAATGTCGCGTATGCCGGCTGCCAAAGCGCCGCACCTCACCCGCGCACGGACCGGATGCTCGCCGCCCGCCACGGCCGCCTCGATGATCTCGCTGTCTCCCAGGAAGCGGCGGGAGACCACCCTGCCCTCGACGCCCTCGCCCGTCGGCGCGATCTCGACGCCGGCCAGCCGAACCGCCACGCTGACCCCCTGCCCGTCCTCGAACGGCGCCGGGAAAATGCCAAGCGGCGTCTCGACCCGGCCCGACAATGCACGGGCTTCGAAGACATTCAGTTCCGAGAAGAAGCCGGCGACGAACAGGTCGTCCGGCCGCTCGAACAGGTCGCGCGCGGCGCCGACCTGGATCAGCCGGCCGTCCTTCAGGAGCGCGATCCGGTCTCCCATGCGCATTGCCTCCTCCGCATCATGGGTGACGACGACGGCGGTGGCGCGGCTGCGCCGCAGAATTTCCAGCGTCTCGGCCCTCACACTGTCCTTCAGGCGCGAGTCGAGCCCGGAGAACGGCTCGTCCATCAGGAGCACCGCCGGACGCGGCGTCAGCGCGCGGGCCAGCGCGACACGCTGCTGCTCTCCCCCCGACAGGAGATGCGGATAGGCATTCGCATATTGCTCCAGCCCCACCCGCGCGAGCGCGGTCGCGGCCTCGCGCCTCGCCTCCGCCCCCGACAAGGCGTTGAGGCCGAAACGCACGTTCTCCAGGATCGTCAGATGCGGGAAGAGGGCAAAATCCTGGAAGACCAGGCCAATCGAGCGTCTTTCGGGCGGCACGAAGACCGAGGGGCCGGCGATCTCGCGATCGTTGAGCAGCACGCGACCCGAATTCTGCACCTCGATGCCGGCCGCGATCCTCAGGAGCGTCGTCTTGCCCGACCCGGAGGGCCCGAGCAGGCACAAGACCTCGCCGGGTTCGGCCGTCAGCGTGACGCCATGGAGGGAGGCCTGACCGTTCGGGAAGGCGTGACGAATGTCCTCGAAGCCCAGCCGGGCGGCGAAGGTGACGCCGGTCGTACCACGCGGCTGCGACTGCCCCTTGCTGGCCATATCCGAGATAGGTCCGTTCCTGCCGCGCCCCACTCAGGCGCGAAGGCGGTCAATCATCCCCGCCGCGGGGTGTCAACAGACCCAGTTCCTCCAGGTCGATGTCGGTCAGCTCGTCCTCGTCCTCGGCGAGCGTGCCCGGATCGGACGGCGGGAGCGGCATGGAGAAGTTGGCCGGCATCCGGGCCGACAGGAGTCCCGCGCCCTTCAACTCGTCGATGCCGGGCAGGTCGCGAAGCTCCGCGAGGCCGAAATGATCGAGGAACGCGTCCGACGTGCCGTAGGTGACCGGCCGCCCCGGCGTTCGCCGCCGCCCCCGCATCCTCACCCATTCGGTCTCCATCAGTGTGTCGAGCGTGCCCTTCGACGTCTCGACGCCGCGGATTTCCTCGATCTCGGCGCGGGTCACCGGCTGATGATAGGCGATGATCGCCAGCACCTCCAGTGCCGCGCGCGAGAGCTTCTTCTGCTGGACAGCGTCGCGGCTCATCAGGAAGGCGAGGTCGCCGGCCGTGCGGAAGGCCCAGCCATCGCCGACCCGGACCAGATTGACGCCGCGCTTTTCGTAGACGCGCGCGACTTCCGCCATCACGGCGGCCACGTCCACGCCCTCCGGCAGGCGCGCCGCGAGTGCTCTGGCCGAAACCGGCTCCGCCGAGGCGAAGACAATCGCCTCCGCCATGCGAGCGGCCTCGGCAAGGTGCAGGCGCGCGCCGGGATTGGCGAAATCCGCGACGGGCGTGTCGCCCTCGCTGCCGTCCTCCTCGACGAGGTGGATCACGTTCGCCTGTCCGCCATCATCCATCGGTCGCCTCGACAAGTTTGGCGCGTGGCGGCGCCGCGCGCATGTAGAGGGGCGCGAAGGCGCCCTCCTGCCTGATTTCCAGCGATCCGTCGCGCACCAGTTCCAGGGTCGCGGCGAAGGTGCTGGCAATCGCCGTGCGCCGCTCGGTGGGCTGCACGACGAATTCGATCAGATAGCGGTCGATCGCGGTCCAGTAGCTAAAGCGGCCGATCAGGCGTATCAACGCCTCGCGCGCCTCCGTCAGCGACCAGACCACGCGCTTCGCGATCCGCACATTGGTGATCGCCTGGCGCTGCCGCTGCGCGGCATAGGCCGTCAGCAGGTCGTAGAGCGAAGCCGTGTAACGGTTGTGCTTCTCCACCACCACCGTCTCCGGCATGCCGCGCGCAAACACCTCGCGGCCGAGCCGGTTGCGGTTGACGAGGCGGGCGGCGGCCTCGCGCATCGCTTCCAGCCGCTTGAGCCGGAACTGCAGGATCGCCGCCATCTCCTCGGCGTTCTCCTCACCGTCGGCCGGCGGCTTCGGGATCAGCAGCCTCGACTTGAGATAGGCCAGCCATGCGGCCATGACGAGATAGTCAGCCGCCAGTTCGATGCGCATGGCGCGCACGTGCTCGATGAAGGCCAGATACTGTTCGGCCAGCGCCAGGACGGAGATGCGGGCCAGATCGACCTTCTGGGTGCGCGCCAGGTGCAAGAGAAGATCGAGCGGCCCCTCGAAGCCGTCCACGTCGACCAGAAGCGACTCGCCGCCGTCGGGGCGTGCGTCGTCATTGTCCGCCCAGAACGGATCCATCGGCGCGGACCCTTCGCCCCGGCTGGTTTCCTTCGTGGTCAATACCCGTCCTTCTCCCTGTCAGGCTGCGGCTTCGAAGAAGCCCGCGAATTCGTTGCGCGCGGCGGTTTCGTCGGTCCGGTCGGCTCGCCCGATGGGTGCGAGAGCGGCCCTTGCCCGCTCCAGCGAACGGCCTTGCAACGTGCCGACGGCGGAGGCGACGGCCTTCATCTCGTCCAATGCGCCGTTGCAGTGAAGGACGAGATCGACACCGGACGCAAGGATGGCGCGGGCGCGCGCCGTGAAATCCCCAGAAAGCGCCTTCATGGACACGTCGTCGCTCATGAGCAACCCGTCAAAGCCGATCTCGCCGCGTATGATGTCGGCGACCACCTTGGCCGAGGTGGTCGCCGGGCCGGACGGATCGATCGCCGAGAAAACCACATGCGCCGTCATCGCCATGGCGCAGCCGGCAAGCTCCGCGAAGGGCGCGAAATCACGTCGCCGCAGGTCCTCGAGCGAGGCGTCCACCGTCGGCAGGGCGAAATGTGTGTCCGCGGCGGCGCGGCCGTGGCCCGGTATGTGCTTGATGACCGGCGCGATCCCGCCCGCCAGCAGGCCCTCGATCACTGCCCCGCCCAAGGCCGCGACCGCTTCGGGTTCCCTCGCGTAGGCCCTGTCGCCGATTACGTCGTGCGCGCCCGGCGCCGGCACGTCCAGGACCGGCAGGCAGTCGGCGCTGAAGCCGCAATCGGCAAGATCGAAGGCATGTAGCCGCCCCTGCAGCCAGGCCGCGCGCAGGCCGGCCCGCGCGTCGCGACCATACAGCGCCCCGATCGCGGCGGCAGGCGGATAGTTCGCTGCGAGCGGCGGGCGAAGCCGCTGGACGCGGCCGCCCTCCTGGTCGACGAATATCGGCGCGTCGGGCCTTCCGACCGCCTCGCGCATCGAGGCCGTCAGATCGCGAAGCTGCGAACGGCTCCGGACATTGCGCGCAAACAGGATGAAGCCCCAGGGCCGCTCGTCGCGGAAGAACGCGACCTCGTCGGCACCGAGCGTGGTGCCGGACGTGCCGAGGATCATGGCCTTGCTGGGTGATTCGCTCATTGCCGCAGGTTACGCGCCGGAACGGAAAGGAAAAAGGCCGCCCCGGCAAAGGACGGCCTTCTGCCGGAGTTATCGGTCGCGATCAGCGCGAGACGAAGCAGGAGCCGCCCGCCGCCTTCAGGCTCTCGCACATCCGGATCGCCTCGTTGCGCGAGCCGGCCGGGATTCGGACGCGGTAATAGGTGCCCTTGCCCTCGATGTCGGCCTTGACAATGTTGACGCCCTTGCCCTCGAGCACCGAAGCGTAGCGCCGCGACAGGTCCGCATAGGCGGTCTGCGCGCCCTCGGGCGTCGGCTGCGACGCGATCTGCATCGTCCAGCCGCTCGCCTGTTCGCCCGATTGCGGCTGCAGCGCGACGGGCTGTGCCTGGTTGCGCACCTCGCCGACGATATCGACCGGCTGATCCCCCGGCCGCGACGGGGCCAGCGGCACCGAGGTGGGAGTGACCGGATTGGTCGCGCGCGGCGTCGTGGCCGTCACCGCGCCGTCCTGACCGGCAGGCACTTCGCGTCCCTGCGCGACCGCGGCATCGGCCGCCGCCGCCGTGACCTGTGGCGCGTCGCCGGTTACCGGCGCGACCGCTATGTCGGTGTTGGCGGCCTGCGCGGCGAGATCGTTGCGCGCGGCCGGAGCCGTGTCGGCCTGGGACGTCGCCGCGACCTCCGCCGACGATGCGGCTGGCGCGCTGGCGCTGTCGGACGCAACGGGCGCGAGTTGGATGTCATCCGTCGCGGTTTCGGCGATCGCGGGCGCACCGGAAGCCACCGGAGGCTCGACTTCCTCGCGCGGCACCATTGTGCCGTCGGGACGCACGATCATCGTCTTCACCCGGCGCGGCTCGACCGCCAGGATCGCCTGCGCCTCGGCTTCACCGTCGTCGGCCTGGGCGGGCTGGACGCGGTCCTCATTCTTCTCGACCTGGCGCGGTTCCGAGGAAACGCGCGAGCTGATCTCCACACCGGGCAGCGCCTCGGCGACATCGTTGCCTGATTCCTGCGGCATTGCGGCGCTATCCGCCCCCTCGCCGTCAAGCGCCGGCAGGTCGACGGGCTCCTCGGAGCCGGAAACGAGATTGTCCTGGGGCACGGGCAGCGCCTTCGCGGCAGCGCCCGCGACGCTGTTGTAAACGGGGTTGTCCTGGTTGGGAACAACAGCCCCACCCGGATTCTCCGGCTTTACCTTCACCGGGTCGGGATCGGCGCGCACGATCGTCGTGGCGCCGCCTCCGCTACCGCCCCCAAAAACATATGACAGGGTACCGATCCCGCCAAACACCACCACACAGGCCAGGAGCCCGGCGACCCAGACCCTGTTGCTCCGGGGTGCGCCGCGAGCGCCTTCTTCCTCGGCGAATTCCAAGGAGTAGTCGTCATCGTCGGTGGGATCAACCGTGAACCGCTCGTCCGACACCTGTCCGGCGCCATACATCGCTGCGGTGGTGGCGGTCTGGGCGGGCCGGACCGCCGCATCCGAAAACCCGGAGGCAGACTCCATATCCGCCACGAAATCCTCGATCGCCGAATTGAGATCGTCGCTGAAGGCCGGCGGCGCTCCCTCCTCGGGCTTGGGCCCGGCAAGATCGACCGCGTTTTCCTCCACGAGGTCGAAATCGAAATCATCGAAGTCAGAATGCGCGGGCTCGGGCTGATGGACCGCCGGCTGCGGCAGGTCGAGATCATCCGCAAGCGCATCGACACCGCCAGGAATGTCGGTCAGATCGGAATCGTCGTAGATCGCGGCGGCGGCGGAATCATCGTAACCCCGGTCACCGGTCTCGTGCATCGACGTGCTCGCCGCCGAGGGTTCGGGAGCAGGCTCGGCCGACACCGGTTCGGCCGGCGCCACCGCACCATCTGAGGTGGAATCGGCAGCCGGCGAAAGACTTTCCGCGATCGGCCGCACGTCGTTTCGTGACGACATGGTGGGCGTGGCCAGCGAAAAGCGCGGCCGAGCCGAGGCCTCGACCGAAGCCGCGACACCCGTCGCGGCCACGATGCCATGAAGTTCTTCAAATGGATCGGTCGCGGCGTCGGACGGCGCGGCCTCGTCGGCGATCTCGGATGCCGCCTGTTCGTCAGGTTCGGCGGCCATCGACTCGTCCTCCTGGCCGTCGTCCGGTTCGATATCGCCGGGCAGGTCGTCCTGACCGGCCATTTCGACTCCATCGGCGCGCGTGGCGGCTCCCTCGTCGGCCAGAAGCGCCATCAACTCGTCCTCGAGCGAAGATTCGCGCGCCGCAGGCGAAAACTCCGACGCCGCATCCTGTGTCTCCGGCTCGCCTTCCCATTCCGCAGCCAGGGCCTCATCCGCTGGTGCGGCGGCGACATCGAAACCCGTCTCGGTAATCGTTTCGGCCTCGGGTTCAGGCTCCGCGACATCGACCTCGTTCGCTTGCCGCAGTTCCGGCGCGATCGAAGTCTCCTCGGCGGCTTCTGAAGCCTCGGCCTGGAAATCCATGTCGACAAACGCCATGTCGTCGACTTCGCCAGCGGCGTCGGTCTCCGCGGCCGGTTCGGGGCCTGCTTCGCCCCACAGATCAACGACCGGCTCCTCGCCGATACCGGAAGCGAATCCGGAACTGTCGACCTCCGCGAAGGAAGCGGCCTCGTCGGTGACCTCCTCGGCGGCGTGATCGTCATCATCCGCACGGGCTTCGGCCGCATCCGGGACGGCGATTGTCGGCTCGTCACCCCAGACCGCCGGATCGAACGCGGCCTCAACCTGTTCTGGTTCCGCGAAGGTAGCGATCTCGTCCGCCATTTCCTCGGCGGCGCGATCACCGTCATCGCCACGAGTGTCCGCCAAGCCTGCGACCGCGGACGCCGGTTCAGACCCCGTCCCGTCGTCGTCCGGTGCGAAACCGGGCTGTGGATCGTCCGTTGTCACGTCGCCGGCCTCAAGCGCGATTTCGGCCTCTATCGACGCGGCGAAATCCTCGTCGAGCACGAAGTCGTCATGGTCCACGTCCTGTCGCGCGGCGGCCGCCTCGGACGCTTCGCCAGCGCCGAACGATGCCGGCTCCTCATGGACAAAACCGACCGCCTCGCCGCCCACCGAAAGCTCATGCGCCTCCGCCTCTGGCAGCGCGACAGCGGCTTCAGGGGCTTGGTCCTGGACGACGGCATCATCCGGCGCATCGTCTGGGTCCTGATCACCATAAACATCGAATTCGCCGAGCAGCTCGCGCTCGAGATCGATGCCGAGATCGTCATCGACGGCTTCCGGCGCGACAGTCTGCTGCTCGCCCAGCTCCGCCACGCGGGGGTCGAAGCCCATGATGCGCGTCAGTTCCGCGAACGGATCGTTCGGATGAAAATCGGATTCGTCGGCGATCTTGCGTTGGCTGCGCTCTGCCATCATCATTCCCATACTCGCACACGGGCGGACGCGGGCCGCGTCACTTTGCCGGCCGTACCAGCGCATTGTGGGTAAATGGTGACAGGTTTTCCGCGGTGTCAGCGCATCTCTTGCGGGGCGTCCGCTCCGATCAGCGCAAGTCCGGACGACAACACATCCGACACGGCCTGCACCAGTCCCAGCCTGGCTTCAGTCGATACTGGATCGTTAACCTTAACAAAGCGTAAGTCGGGATTGTCCGTACCACGGTTCCACAGAGCGTGAAACTGGGAAGCCACGTCATACAGGAAGAATGCGAGACGATGCGGCTCGTAGGACTGCGCCGCCGCCTCGATCAGCCGGGGATACTCCGACAGTTTGCGGATCATGGCGATCTCGCCTTCGTCGGTTAGCCTGGCAACCTGGGCGGCCAGTGTTTCCCGCGAGAGATCCGTCAGGCCGAGCTGTTCGCGCGCCTGCCTGAACACCGAATGCGACCGCGCCGAGGCGTACTGGACGTAGAAGACGGGATTGTCCTTCGACTGCTCGGTCACCTTGGCGAAATCGAAATCCAGCGGCGCGTCGCTCTTGCGGTAGAGCATCATGAACCGGATCGGGTCGCGGCCGACCTCGTCGACCACGTCGCGCAGCGTGACGAACTCGCCCGCCCGCTTCGACATCCTGACCGGCTCGCCGCCGCGATAGAGCTTGACGAGCTGGCACAGCAGGACGTGCAGATCGACCTTGTCGCCGGCCACCGCGCGCGCCAACGCCTCCATGCGCTTGACGTAGCCGCCATGGTCGGCACCCAGCACATAGATGAGCGTCTGGAAGCCGCGATCCACCTTGTCCTTCAGATAAGCGACGTCGGCCGCGAAATAGGTGAAGGAGCCGTCCGACTTGACCAGCGGCCGGTCGATGTCGTCGCCGACCTCGGTCGAGCGAAACAGCGTCTGCTCCCGATCTTCCCAGTCTTCCGGCTTCTGCCCCTTCGGCGGCGGCAGCGTGCCCTTGTAGACATGGCCCTTCATCGTCAGGTCGGTGATGGCGGAGCGGATTTTCCTGGCGCCGTCGGCGTGGACGGCACGTTCGGAAAAGAAGATGTCGTGATGGACGTTGAGCAGCGCGAGGTCGTCGCGGATCATCGCCATCATGGCGTCGACCGTGAAGTCGGAGACCTTGTCCAGCGCTTCCTTGTCGGGCATCTGCAGCAGGTCGCGCCCATATTCGCGCGCCAGCGCCTGTCCGACCGGCACCAGGTAGTCGCCCGGATAAAGGCCCGACGGGATCTCGCCGACATCGTCACCGAGCGCCTGGCGATAACGCAGGAAGGCCGACCGGGCCAGCACCTCGATCTGGGCGCCGGCGTCATTGATGTAGTATTCCTTGGTCACGTCGTAGCCGGCGAACGCAAGGAGGTTGGCCAGCGCGTCGCCGACCACCGCACCGCGGCAATGCCCGACATGCATCGGGCCGGTCGGATTGGCCGAGACATATTCGACGTTCACCTTGCGCCCCTGCCCGATCGCGGAGCGGCCGTAGTCGCGGCCGGCCGCCAGCATCTCGGCCAGGCGCGCCTGCCAGAACCCGTCCGACAGTCTCAGATTGACGAAGCCGGGGCCGGCCACCGACACAGAAGCCACATCGCCGTCCCTTTCCAATTCCGCCGCGATCCGCTCGGCGAGCTGGCGCGGATTCTGCCCGACCGCCTTTGACAGAACCATGGCGGCATTGGTCGCCACATCGCCGTGGCTTGCGTCGCGCGGCGGCTCGACCGTGATGCGCGACAGGTCGAGCTCCGTGGCGCTTTGCGACTGCAGGTCAAGTGTTTGGATTGCGTTTTTGATCCGATTGGTGAAATCGGCGAAGATGTTCATGGTCATGGGCCTGACAGGAAGGGTCGCGCCGGGTCGCGGGACCGCCGCAGGGGACCGCGAATGCGCCCCGCCCCTAGCCGATATCGGGCGTGTGGTCAAACAGCCGCCGGTGCTCGCGAATGGCATATGTGTCGGTCATGCCGGCCAGGAAATCGGCTACGTCGCGGGCCTTGACCGCTTCGGGCGCCCGGTCCAGCCCCTCGCGCCACCCTTCAGGCATGGCGCGTGGATCGGCCATATAGGCATCGAACAGCTCATTCACGATCCGCTCGGCCCGCGTCCGCACGGCCATCACCGCCTCGTTGCGATAGAGATTGGCGTAAAGGAAGGCCTTCAGTTCCTTCTCGCGTTCGGCCATCTCCTCCGAGAATGCCACGATGGAGCGCCCGGCGGCGCGCACGGCGTCGGACGAGGCGGGAGCGATCGCCTCCAGGTTGGCGCTGGCGGTGGCGATCACGTCCTCGACCATGGCGGTTATCTGGCGACGCATCAGCTCGTGGCCGGTCCGCACCGGATCGAGGCCGGGGTAGAGCGCCCTCACCTCCTTCAGGATAGCGCCCGTCAGCGCCAGCCCGTCCAGCATGTCGAGCGTCAGCAGGCCCGAGCGCAGCCCGTCGTCGAGGTCATGGGCATTGTAGGCGATGTCGTCGGCGATCGCCGCGCACTGCGCCTCCAGCGAGGCGAAACTGTCGAGGCGGAGCGGGAAGCGCCGATCGAAGTCGAGGATCGATTCCGGCACCGGCTTGCCGGCGCTGCCCGCATGCGGCCCTGTGAGCGGGCCGTTGTGCTTGACCAGCCCCTCCAGCGTTTCCCAAACCAGGTTCAGCCCGTCGAACTCGGCATAGCGGCGTTCCAGAGACGTGACGATGCGCAGCGACTGAGCATTGTGGTCGAAGCCGCCGAGCGCCGCCATCTTGGCGTCCAGCGCGTCCTCGCCGGTATGGCCGAAGGGCGTGTGACCGAAATCGTGGACCAGCGCGACCGCTTCGGCCAGGTCCTCGTCGCAGCGGAGCGCGCGAGCCAGCGCCCGCCCGATCTGGGCCACCTCGATCGAATGCGTCAGCCTCGTGCGGTAGTGGTCGCCCTCATGCGCCACGAAGACCTGGGTCTTGTGCTTCAGCCGCCGGAAGGCGGTCGAATGGATGATGCGATCCCGGTCGCGCTGGAACGGCGTGCGGGTGCGACTCTCGGCCTCGGGCTGGAGGCGGCCGCGCGTGGCCGCGGGGTCGCAGGCCCAGGGCGCGCGCGGCCGGTAGCCGAAGCCGATGCCGCCCAGCTCGCCGGCTGTCCTGCCTGCCGCCTCGTTCATGCCTTGTCTCCGCCCCGTCCGGCCGGCGCCTTCCCCTTGCGGGAGCGTGGTTGACTTGGCCCTGCCGGCTTCATACCTATCGTGAACAAGCGAACGCAAGGTGACATGACGATGAGCGCCGATGCGAATCTGGCCGCCAGACCGGTTGAACTGACCGATGCCGCGGCCGCCCGCATTTCGAAGATCCTGGCCAGGGAGCCGGGCAAGACGGCGCTTCGGGTGTCTGTCGAAGGTGGTGGCTGCTCTGGTTTTTCCTATCAGTTCGACCTGGCTGATGGACGCAACGAGGACGATACAGCGATCGAGAAGAACGGCGCCACCGTGCTGATCGACGAGATATCGCTCGTCTATATGGGCGGCTCGGTGATCGACTTCGTGGACGACCTGATCGGCCAGTCCTTCCAGATCCGCAATCCCAACGCGATCGCCTCCTGCGGCTGCGGGACTTCCTTCTCCATCTGATCCCGCGCCGGCGTCACGTCCCTTCAGCGGATGAACGCAGGATGAAACCTGCGTTTAAGCCGAGTTCAAGGCCGTCCGATAGGTTCGGTTCCATCCGCAATGGAAGGAAAAGGACAGCAATCATGGACAGGAACAGGCTCAGACTGGCTGTCATCGCCGCGCTCGTCGCCATACCGGGCGTTGCCTCGGCGGCAGCCGGCGCCTTCGTCACCACCGATCTCAACATCCGTACCGGCCCGGGCACCGGCTATCCCGTATTCGACGTCATCCCCGGCGGCGACAACGTCACCGTCCACGGCTGCCTGTCGGGCTACAACTGGTGCGACGTGTCGTGGAACGGCTACCGCGGCTGGGCTTCCAGCAATTATCTGGCCTATGCCGGGGAACGCTACTATCGCCGCCCGATCGGCACGATCGGTGTGACGATCGGCCTGCCGACCGTCCGTTTCGACCGCGACGACTATTACGGTCGCCACTATCGCGATTCCTATTTTGATCGCTGGATCGGGCGCGAAATTCGGCGGGAGCGACGGGAAGACCGCCACGAGGCGCGTCGGGAGCGGCGCGAGGATTGGCGTGAAATCCGCCGCGACAGGCGCGAGGATCGCCGGGAGTTTCGTCAGGACCGGCGCGAGGATCGCCGCGCCGCGCTTGAGGAACAACGCCAGCGCGAACGCGAACAGGCCGAACGCGAGCGCAAACGCCAGCAGCAGGAGGCCGAGCGCCAGGAGCGGCACGAACGGGCGCAGCGCGAGCAGCGGCGCGCGGAGCAGCGGGTCGAGTGGCGAGAGGAGCGCGGTGGGGAGCGCTGGAAAGAACGCCGCGCGGAGCGTCGGGAAGAACGCCGCGAGGATTGGCGCGAACGTCGGCGCGAACGTCGCAGCGACTGACACCACCGCCGAATATGATCAACCGCGCAGCGCGCGGCCGGTGCTTCATGAGGTGTCGTTGGGCCCTGCGGTGAGACCGTCGGGGGTGAGGGCAAGCCGGCCCGGGCGCGGCGTCGCCCCCCTCCGGCTCGGGCTTCGCTCTCGCCCGCGAAGCGGGGGGAGGATGAGCGCCCAGCGCAGCAGGACGGCAAGGGCCTCGGCCAGTGCGTGCAAGCGCGCCGCAAGCAGCAGCGCGTCCTCGGGTTCGTTTCCGGTCGTCCCGATGCCCGCGAAGGCCGGCTGCGGCATGCCCGTCGCCTCGAAGACGAAGTCCGCCACCACGGCCTCTGGCCGCCGCAACAGCCACAGAACGAAACAGCGGACAGGATAGGACCGGTCAGCGGCGCGCTCCGCCAGCACGGCAAGCGCGACGAGGACGGCGATGATGCGCCGCAACCTCCCGTCCCATCTTGCCGTCTGCTCGTCCATTCCGCGGTCCCTCCGTTCACCGGCGGGCATTGTGCCGCCGGTCGCGGGGGACGTGGATAAAATCGGCTCAGAATTCGTCGAAAGTGCCGGTTCTGCTGGGTCAGGCTTCGATTTTTATCCTCCCGAACCGGCGGTCACCTCGATCGACCGTTGAAGCCACCCCTCGCGACGGAGGGCGGTCGGTCCAGGATCGGAGCCGCAGGTATAACGCCGCTTCCGATATCCGCTCCCCATTGAAACACTGCCCGTCATGTCGACGCCGCCGGGCCCTATGTCCGGTCGCTTCGGTGCTTTGACGGTCTGCTGTCAGGCCGGCGTCGACGCGTCCGGCGATCTGGTCTATCAACCGGCGACTCGGGGAGTTGGCCTGTGATCAAGATCGCGACCTGGAACATCAACGGTGTACGTGCGCGCATCGACAACCTGTTGACCTGGCTGAAGGACAGCGCGCCCGACATCGTCTGCCTCCAGGAGATCAAGACCGTCGACGAAGGCTTCCCTCGCGCCGAAATCGAGGCGCTCGGCTATCACGTCGAGACGCACGGCCAGAAGGGCTTCAACGGCGTGGCGATCCTGTCCAAACTGCGCTTCGACGAGGTGAACCGCCGCCTGGCCGGCGACGAGGCCGACGAGCAGGCGCGTTTCATCGAAGGGGTGTTCTCGACGGCGGCCGGCGCGCTGCGCGTCGTTTCGCTATACCTGCCGAACGGCAATCCGGTCGGCACGGAGAAGTTCGCCTACAAGCTGGCCTGGATGGCGCGGCTGGAAGCCTGGGCCAGCGCCCGTCTCGAACTCGAGGAGCCGCTGGTGATCGCCGGTGACTACAATGTCATTCCCCAGCCGATCGACGCGAAGAACCCCGACGCCTGGCTTGGGGACGCGCTGTTCCAGCCCGAATCACGATCGGCCTTTCGGCGGCTGGAGAATCTGGGCTTCACCGACGCGGTGCGCGCCGTCACCGACGAGCCGCTCTACACCTTCTGGGACTATCAGGCCGGCGCCTGGCAGAAGAACAACGGCATTCGCATCGACCACCTCATGCTCTCGCCGGAGGCCGCTCCGCTTCTCACCGGCGCCTCGGTCGAAAAACACGTGCGCGCATGGGAAAAGCCCTCGGACCACGTGCCGGCCGTGGCCGAGTTGAGGCTGGATGCGGCGTAGAACGCTGCTGTATTGCAATCCGTATCCTTAGAAGATACAATACTGGCGTGATCCGGTCGAACAGGGACAAACGTGTCGACGCGATCCGCGCCGGAGCGCCGGTGAAGGGATTCCCGCCGGATTTGGTCAAGCGTACGCAGCGCAAACTTGCGCAGCTGGACGCAGCCGAAAGGCTGGTCGACCTGTCGGTTCCGCCTTCAAATCGGCTGGAACGGCTGCGCGGCGACCGTGAAGGCCAACATTCGATCCGGATCAATGATCAGTTCCGTATCTGCTTCGTGTGGCGGGACGGCGAAGCGCATGATGTAGAGATCGTGGATCACCATTGAGGCGGATGATATGAGCGAAACGAAGCCACGTCCTGTTCACCCCGGTGAGATTCTGCGCGAGGATTTTCTGCCCGAGTACGAGCTGACGGCAGGTTCGCTCGCAAAGGCGCTACATGTTCCGCGCGACCGTATCGAAAAGATCGTACGGGAATCGCGTTCGATAACCGCAGACACAGCCGCCCGGCTTGCACGTTACTTCGGGACCACACCGCAGTTCTGGTTGAACCTGCAGGCAAATTACGACCTTGCCCAGGTTTCGGAGGAGGACGTGACCCGCATCAAGAGCCGAGCCGCCTGAGCCAGCGACACGCCCGAGTCCGAATCAGGCCTCGAGCGCCTCCGACATCGGGTTCCAGTCGAACTGCGCCCGCACGATGCCGTGGTCGTTGGCGCCGACCTTCGTGCGCGAGGACTTGTCGTCCAGCACCAGATGGTCGTTCATGACGATCATCTCGTTGAACGACCATTTGCGGCCCGCGGAATGGTCGTAGAAGGCGTCCGAGACCAGGATGTGGTCGAGGCTTTCCATGCTCTGGCGGAACACATGCGTGTAATAGACGTGCCGGAACGAGCGGAGCTGCTGCAGCTTCTCCACCGTATAGAGGCCGGCATCCGAGCGGGAACCGGCGGTGCTTTTCTCGATGAAGCGGTAGCCGGGATTGCCGGTCAAGAGTTCGGTGGAAATCGAAAGCGTGCCGTCGTTCAAGTCGCCGATGATCACATGGGGGTTGGTGTTTCCCTTCATCTCGACGTCGAGCATGGCTCTCATCGCGCCTGCTTCGGCGATCCTGCGCACATGCGAAACGACCGACTGCGCGATCGAGGCGTGCTCGGCCAACACGGGCGGCCGTTCGCGCGGAAATCTGAGCCGCGAGGGCCCCTTGGACTTCAGATGCGCGACGTGGACGGTGATCGGCGGCGGCTTCGGCCGCGTACCGCGCGGCTGGACGACAACTCTCAGCAAGGGGCGCGAAAAGCGTGAGATCGTCACCGACACGGTTTCGCGCGCCTCGGTGGCCTCCTCCAGGTCGAGGAACCGGGCCGCCGCCGGAAACTCCTCGATCCAGGCCGGGTCGCCGACCAGCAATCCCTTTCGCGCGGCGAGCGCCACCTGGATGCGCGCCGGCGTCACGTCCCGCGCCACGACATCGTAATCCTGCGTCAGGCCGGCCCGCTCGAAGCATTCCAGCAGCGCCTGCCGGCTCCAGCATTCCTGGAAGCCGATCACGTCGGCATCGAGCGCCTTCAGCCGCTCCGCGGTCCAGGCGAGCTTGGCGTCGTATTCCGCAGCACTCCAGCCGTCGCGATCGGTGTAGATCGGCCGGCCGGGCAGATTCAGGTTGAGCAGGTTGAACGTCGCGAAGGAAATGTCACGCTGATTGGCCATCGCACCGGACTCCGCAGGACGATGCCGGAATAACCCGGCCATCCCGACAGAACAGTGAAATGCGCCTCCAAGACGTCAGCCTTCCGGCGCCGGAGGCTCCACTTCCGGAACGGTCCCGTTCCCGGCCTCTTCGTCCTCGTCGGCCTGCGGCTCGGAAATGCGCTCGACCGACACGACCTTCTCGCCCTCGGCGGTGCTGAAGATGGTCACGCCCTTGGTCGCGCGGCTGGCGATGCGGATGTTGCCCACCGGCACGCGGATCACCTGGCCGCGATCGGAGACGAGCATGATCTGGTCTTCGGGGTCGACCGGGAAGGTGGCAACCAGGCGTCCGATCTCGTCCACTTTCGAGACGTCGGTGGCGCGGATGCCCTTTCCTCCGCGGCCGATCAGGCGGAAGTCGTAGGACGACGAGCGCTTGCCGTAGCCGTACTGCGTCACCGTCAGCACGAACTGCTCATGCGCCTTGAGGAATTCATATCGCTCGTCCGAAAGGGCGGCCTCCTCCGGCACGTCCTCATTGGTGAGCGCGATATCCTCGTCGTCGCCGGTCACGGCGCGACGCTCGGCGACGGCGCGGCGCAGATAGGCGGCGCGCTCGGCCGGCGTCGCCTCGACATGCTCCAGTATCGTCATGGAGATGGCGCGTTCGCCCTCGCCCAGCGAGATGCCGCGCACGCCCTGGGAATCGCGGCCCTTGAAGACACGCACGTCGCTCACCGCGAAGCGGATGCACTGGCCGCTGTCGGCCGTCAGAAGCACGTCGTCATTCTCGGTACAGGTCAGCACGTTGAGGATGGCGTCGCCTTCCTCGTCGAACTTCATCGCGATCTTGCCGTTGCGTCTCACGTCGGCGAAGTCTGAAAGCTTGTTGCGGCGCACCGTGCCGCGCGTGGTGGCGAACATCACGTCGAGCTCGCCCCATCGGCTCTCGTCCTCCGGCAGCGGCATGATGGCCGTGATACGGTCGCCCGCCTCCAGCGGCAGCATGTTGCGCAGGAACTTGCCGCGCGATTGCGGCGTGCCGATCGGCAGGCGCCAGACCTTTTCCTTGTAGACGATGCCGCGCGAGGAGAAGAACAGGATCGGCGTGTGGGTGCTGGCCACGAACAGGCGCGTGACGAAGTCCTCGTCCTTGGTCGACATGCCCGAACGACCCTTGCCGCCCCGCGCCTGCGCCCGGTAGGTGACCAGCGGCACGCGCTTCACATAGCCTTCATGCGTGACGGTAACGACCATGTCCTCGCGCGGGATGAGGTCCTCGTCCTCCATGTCGGCGCCGCCGTCGACGATCTCGGTGCGGCGCGGTGTGCCGAACTCGTCGCGCACGGCGGTCAGCTCGTCCTTGACGATCGTCTGGATGCGCGCGCGCGACGACAGGATGTCGAGATAGTCGGCGATCTCGGCGCCGATCTTGTTCAGCTCGTCGGCGATCTCGTCGCGGCCAAGCGCCGTCAGACGCTGCAGGCGCAGGTCGAGGATGGCGCGCGCCTGCTCCTCCGACAGATTGTAGGTGCCGTCCTCGTTGATGCGATGGCGTGGATCGTCGATGAGGCGGATCAGCGCCTCGACGTCGGAGGCCGGCCAGCGACGCTCCATCAGCTGATCGCGCGCCGTCTGCGGGTCGGGCGCGCTGCGGATAAGCTTGATGACCTCGTCGATATTGGCGACCGCGATCGCCAGGCCGACCAGCACATGCGCCCGTTCGCGGGCCTTTTTCAGCAGGTACTTCGTGCGGCGGCTGACCACGTCCTCGCGGAAGAAGACGAAGGCGCGCAGCATGTCGAGCAGCGTCATCTGCTCCGGTTTGCCGCCATTGAGCGCCACCATGTTGGCGCCGAACGAGGTCTGCAGCGGCGAATAGCGGTAGAGCTGGTTGAGAATGACCTCGGAATTCGCGTCCTTCTTCAGCTCGATGACGACGCGGTATCCCTGCCGGTCGCTTTCGTCGCGGATGTCGGAGATGCCCTCGATGCGCTTCTCGCGCGCCAGATCGGCCATCTTCTCCATCATGGAGGCCTTGTTGATCTGGTAGGGGATCTCGGTGACGATGATCGCCTCGCGCTCGCCGCGGATCTCCTCGACATGCACCTTGCCGCGCATGACGATCGGGCCACGGCCGGTCGAATAGGCCGAGTGGATGCCGGCCCGTCCCAGGATCACGCCGCCGGTCGGGAAATCCGGCCCGGGAATGATCTCCATCAGGTCCGGCAGCTCGATCGCGGGATTGTCGATCAGCGCGATGCAGCCGTCGACGACCTCGGACAGGTTGTGAGGCGGAATGTTGGTCGCCATGCCGACCGCGATGCCGCCCGAACCGTTGACCAGCAGGTTGGGAAACCGCGCCGGCAGCACCTTGGGCTCCCTGCCGGCGCCGTCATAGGTGTCCTGCCAGTCGACCGTTTCCTTGTCGATGTCGTCCAGCAGTTCATGCGCGACCTTCTGCAGCCGCGCCTCGGTGTAGCGCATCGCCGCGGGCGGATCGTTGTCGATCGAGCCGAAATTGCCCTGTCCGTCGATAAGGGGCGCACGCATCGACCAGTCCTGCGCCATGCGCACCAGGGCATCGTAGATCGAGGCGTCGCCATGCGGATGGTATTTACCCATCACGTCGGAGACGGGACGCGCGGACTTCACATATTTGCGGTTCCAGTGATAGCCGCTCTCATGCGAGGCATAGAGGATGCGCCGATGCACGGGCTTCAGCCCGTCGCGCACGTCGGGCAGCGCCCGGCTCACGATCACGCTCATGGCGTAATCGAGATAGCTGCGCTGCATCTCCTCGATGATGGAAATCGGCTCGATGCCCTCGGGATCGTCCTGCGGACCGGGCGGCGGCGTCTGGTCGGTCAAAATCCGTCACACAATATTCGTGGAATCACTTGCCCCTTATATAGGAAGGACGTGCGTGACTCCAACCTCGGGCGATGTTTTCGGCAGCCAAAACATCCAGGTTTTTCAGCTAGTTATCCGGAGTGTCGCGCCTGCGACGAAAGATTCCCTCTTGGCATCCGTCGCCCCGCGGGCCAAAGCCGGCCCGTGGCGGCGCTCGGGAACATTGTCTAGTGTTTCCCAGCAAGCAGGGGATAGGCGGCGATGCTGAGCTTCGACGGTCTTTTCAACGCCTTTGTCACGATCCTCGCGACGATCGATCCGCCGGGGCTGGCGCCGCTCTTCCTGGCGCTGACGCGCGGCATGGATCGCCAGCAGCGCGGACAGGTCGGCATGCGCGCCTCAGTGATCGGCTTCGTGGTCCTGACACTGTTCGCGCTGGCCGGCGCGGCGATTCTCGCGGCGTTCGGCATCACGCTGCCGGCCTTTCGCGTCGCCGGCGGGCTTCTGCTCTTCTTCATCGCCTTCGAGATGGTATTCGAGAAGCGGCAGGAACGGAAGGAGCGCAGCGCCGACGCCGCCATCACGCGCGATCACATCCACAACATCGCCGCCTTTCCGCTCGCCATCCCGCTCATCGCCGGGCCTGGCGCCATATCTGCTACCGTGCTGATTTCAGGCCAGATGCCGTCGATGGCGGGCCAGGCAGCACTGGTCGCCATCCTGCTCGCCTGCTCGGCCATCACATGGATGGTCTTCGTGCTGGCCGAGCGCATAGACGGCTTCCTCGGCGAGACGGGCCGCTCGATCCTGACGCGGCTGCTCGGCGTCATCCTGGCCGCGCTCGCGGTCCAGTTCGTCGCGGACGGGGTCAGGGCGCTGATCGCGGCCTGATCGCCGACCGATGCGTTGGGCCAGCAGGCAGAAAAACCTCGACGCGCGCGGCGAAGCTGTTAAACCGACCGCGATACAAATGTCAGACCAAAATTCGAGGAGTTGTCATGGCGTCACGGAAGGTCATCATCACCTGTGCGGTCACGGGGTCGATCCACACGCCGTCGATGTCGCCTCACCTTCCGGTGACGGCACAAGAGATCGCCGACGCGGCGATCGGGGCGGCCGAGGCGGGGGCGGCGATCGTGCATCTTCATGCGCGCGACCCGAAGACCGGTATTCCCGACCAGTCGCCTGAGGCCTTCGAGCCGTTCCTGAAGGTGATCAAGCAGCGCTCGGACTGCGTGGTCAACATCACCACCGGCGGCGCGCCGACGATGAGCGTGGAGGAGCGGCTCAAGCCCGTGGCCACCTTCAAGCCCGAGGTCGCCTCGCTCAATATGGGTTCGATGAATTTCGGGCTTTATCCCATGCTCGGCCGCTTCAAGGACTTCACCCATGACTGGGAGAGGCCCTATCTGGAGGGGTCGAAGGACCGCATCTTCAAGAATACCTTCGCCGACATCGAAAACATCCTGACCAGCTGCGCGGAAAACGGCACGCGCTTCGAGATCGAGTGCTACGACATCGGCCATCTGTACACGCTGGCGCATTTCGTGGACCGGGGCCTGGTCAAGCCGCCCTTCTTCGTCCAATCGGTATTCGGCATATTGGGCGGCATCGGCGCGCATGCCGAGGACGTGGCGCATATGAAGCGCACGGCCGACCGGCTGTTTGGCGAGGACTATCGCTGGTCGGTGCTGGGGGCGGGCCGCAACCAGATGCCGGTGGTGACGATCGCAGCCGCCATGGGCGGCAATGTGCGGGTGGGGCTGGAGGATTCGCTGTGGGCGGGCCCGGGCCGGTTGGCCCAAAGCAATGCCGAGCAGGTCGCGAACGCGCGCAAGATCATCGAAGGCCTTGGTCTCGAGATCGCAACCCCGGCGGACGCCCGCGAGATCCTTCAGCTCAAGGGCGCGGACAGGGTCGACTTCTGAGCCAGAACAACCCGGGGGCTCAGCGCCCCCGGAATTTCGGTTTGCGCTTTTCCATGAAGGCGGAAATGCCTTCCCACGCGTCGTCGGAACCGGCGATTGCCGCCAGCGTCTGGGCCTCGTCCTCCATCTGGCTTTCGAGCCCCTGAGAGCGGGCGCGGACCATTGTCTGCTTGATGCCGCCATAGGCGAGCGTGGCGCCCGACGCGAAGCGCCTCGCCGTCGCTTCCGCCTCGCCGGCCAGCGTCTCGGCGGCCGTGATGTAGTCGACCAGCCCCGCCTCCCACGCCTCGGGAGCCTTCAGTGTCTCCGACATCAGGAGGAAGCGCTTGGCGCGCGAAAAGCCCATGCGCTGAGACAATGTCACCGTCGAGCCTGAGTCCGCGCTGAAGCCGAGCGCCGGGAAGGCGGCGGTGAAGGACACTGTGTCCGCCGCATAAACAATATCGGCGGCGGCGGCGAGCGAGACGGCGCCACCGGCCACATTGCCCTGCGCGGCGACCACGACTGGGGCCTTCATGCGCATCAGCCGCGCGATCGCGCTGTGCAGGTCCGCCGTCCAGGTCCGCACGATATCGGGCACACCTTCACGCGACTGCGCGAACCCCCTGATGTCGCCGCCGACGCTGAAGAAGCGGCCCTCGGCGGTAATCAGCACGGCGCGGACATCCTCGCGGCCGGCCAGATGCGACACCAGCGCCCTCAGTTCGGCCGAGAACGGCCCGTCGATCGGATTGCCGCGCTCGGCATTGGTGAAGACGATGCGTGCCAGCCCGTCGTCGACGGTGCAGCGCATCATGGCCAGTTTCGAGAAATCCATGCCGTCCTCCCTCAGGTCGACTTCATTCGGCGGGAGGCGCGAGGCCGTGTCAATCGCCGCACCGGGCAAAGCGATGGCACAGGCGCTGTGCGTTTCGAAAAGCGGCCGCCAACCGGGCAGGAAACCGACCAAAGGACGCGGGCACGACCGGAGCGAGCCCCTACTCGGCCCCTTCAATGGTCGTCGCCGCGCGCCTCGTCGCCCTCGCGACCGCGCCGCCAATAGGCGACGGCCAGATGCTCGTCGCGCGACAGCCGGCATTCCTTGCGCAGCCATGCGCGGATCGAGCGGAAGCCGCGGTGCTCGCAGCCGACCCAGACGAAACGTGACGGGACAGTCGGGATCTCCACCGCCCTGACCACCTCGCTCAGCAATGCCGAGGTGCCTGGCGCGTTGCCGTTCCGGTGAAGCCAGCGAAGGTCGAGACTGGCGCGGCTGGCCAGTGGCTGCTCCTCGGCAGCGCCGTCGACCTCGATGCGGACCACGGCGGTCGCGGTCGGAGGAAGCTCTTCCAGCATGCGCGCGATCGCCGGCAAGGCGGTCTCGTCGCCGGCCAGGAGCAGCCAGTCGGCCCGTGGCGTCTCGCCGCCGCCCGGACCGGTCATGCCGACGCGGCGGCCCGGCGTCGCCCACCGCGCGAAATCGCCGCCGGGACAGGCGCCCTCGTGCAGGACGAAGTCGATGTCGATTTCGCCGGCGGCCGCGTCGATGCGGCGGATCGTATAGACGCGGGCATCGGGCCGGGCAGCACCTCGCGGCCATTGAGGCCTGCCGTCGGGACCCATGACCGGCCACGCCGGCGTATCGTCCTTCGGAAAGAGCAGCCGGACGTGATGACCGCCCACGGCGAAGCGCGCGAGGTCCGCTCCCGTCAGCGTGACGCGGCGCATGCGCGGGGTCAGGTCCCGCACGGAGGCCACGGTCATCTCGCGGAAATAGGGCAATGGCGCCCCGGCCTGACCGTCGCCCTGCCATTCGATCCGCGGCGCGTCGCCCGCCGCGAAGTGAAGCAGGTGCTCGGCCAGCGACAGCTTGACGAAGGCCAGCGACGTCTCGTCATGCCCTTCCGCGCGCAGTTTGAGGCACTGGCCGCAGGCTTCGAGGCTGGCATTGCCGAATGTCGTCTCGATGCGGCCACACGCGCCGTCCACCCGCACCCTGCCGTGCTCGGCGAAATGGGCGCACAGGCGGCGCAAGACGCCGAGCGGCTCGGCCAGTATCACGTCGGCGGTCGCGGTCAGCGCAGTCGTCGGTTCGGGCACGGGTACGCGGCTCCCTTGAAGGCAGATGAACGGGATACCGGCCGCCCTCGCGAGCCGGTTTATATGACTGCAATAGTCATGTTTTTGGCAAAGGTCGAGCCGCCCGGACGCCACAAGGCCCTGCGCTGGAACAAAGCGGGCTGAAAGTTTGAATTGCCGGCCGGGCGTTCAGACTTTTCGCCAATCATGTTGGCCAAGTCATTGAAAAATGGCGCGAGTGACGGGGCTCGAACCCGCGACCTCCGGCGTGACAGGCCGGCACTCTAACCGACTGAGCTACACCCGCGCTTCATGCGCGGCGACCGCGAAGGACCCGCGCTGCAGGCCGGTGCATTAAGCGCTTCGCCTGGGCCTGTCAAGCGCGAGGAAGCTGCGCCGGGTGGCCGCAAGGGAAGCTTGCCGGCGGCGCGCGCCGTGCCTCGAATCCTGTTGCGGTTCCTGGCAAAACTGCCTAAACGGGCCGCCATGCGGCGGCCCTGCCGACTTCGCGGCCGCTGCCTTTGGAAAGGGCGATTAGCTCAGCTGGTAGAGCGCTTCGTTTACACCGAAGATGTCGGCGGTTCGAGCCCGTCATCGCCCACCATTTTTTTATCTCACGGCAGTTCGCTTCGCTCACGCCTCCGATGGGGCGGGCGAAAGCCCGGGCCGCGGTCGCGGCCTTGTTCCGGTTCGAGCGCTCTGCTCTCACCTCCACCAATTTTCTTATCTCACGGCAGTTCGCTTCGCTCACGCCTCCCATCGGGCGGGCGAAAGCCCGGGCTGCGGTCGCGGCCTTATTTCGGGTTCGAGGATACTCTGCTCACCTCCACCGTCCCGCCGCGATAGCGCCTAAGCGTGTCGTGATCTCTCGGATTCGCTCACTACGCTTCAGGGCCTTGTTTTGTCGCATGTCGTTGTCCCGAAACCGGTTCCCACTTTCGGGCGACATGCTTTAGCTCTCCAGCATTTCCTTGACGCTGGTCGCCAGTTGCTTGAGCGAGAATGGCTTCGGCAGAAAGCCGAATTTCGCGTCCTGCGGCAGGTTCTTGGAAAAGGCCTCCTCCGCGTAACCCGACACGAAGATGAACCGGATGTCGGGCTGTATGGCGCGCAGTTCGCCCAGCAGCGTCGGGCCGTCCATTTCGGGCATGACCACGTCCGACACGACGATGTCGACCTTGCCGTCCAGTTCCTTGAATATCTCCAGCGCCTCGACGCCCGACGACGCCTCGTGGACGGTGTAGCCGCGCGAGGCCAGCGCGCGCGTGCCGCCCATCCTGACCGCGTCCTCGTCCTCGACATAGAGCACCGTGGCCGTGCCCGACAGATCGCGCGCGATTTCGGGCTGCTTCGTCTCGGGGAGGGCCGGCGCCACGTCGGCCTCGCCGGTGGACATCTCCCCGGCCCCCGCCTTCTCCTGCGCAACATGGCGCGGCAGCAAGATGTGGAAGGTCGCGCCCTCGCCCTCGGCGGATTCGCAGAAGATGAAGCCGCCGGTCTGCTTGACGATGCCATAGACCATCGACAGGCCGAGCCCGGTCCCCTTGCCGACCTCCTTGGTGGTGAAGAAGGGCTCGAAGATCTTGCGCAGCGCCTCGGACGGGATTCCCGTACCCGTGTCCGCGACCTCCACCAGCACGTAGTCGGCGGCGACCAGCTCGCGATGCGGGTAGGCTTCGCACTCGGCGGCGGTGACGTTGCGGGTGCGGATGACAAGGTCGCCGCCCTCGGGCATGGCGTCGCGGGCGTTGACGGCGAGGTTGACGATCACCTGCTCGAACTGGCCGAGATCGGCACGCACGGGCCACAGGTCGCGGCCGTGCTCGATCTTGAGCTCGACGGAATTGCCGACCAGACGCGAAAGAAGCATGCGCAGGTCGGCCAGTACGTCGGTCAGGTTCAGCACCTCGGGCCTGAGCGTCTGGCGGCGCGAGAAGGCCAAGAGCTGCCGCACCAGCGAGGCGGCCCGGTTGGCGTTCTGCTTGATGTTCATGATATCGGGGAAGGACGGATCGGACGGCCGGTGGCTCGTCAGCATCAGGTCCGACGCCATGATGATGGCGGTCAGCACGTTGTTGAAGTCGTGCGCGATGCCGCCGGCGAGCTGTCCGACCGCCTGCATCTTCTGGCTTTGCGCCATCTGGTTCTCGAGCGCCTTCTGCTCGGTCGTCTCCACGGCATAGACGATGGCGGCCTCCTCGGCCCCCTCGCCCGCGCCGCTGTCGGCGACGGCGTTGACGTAGAAGCGCATGTGGCGCTCCTCGTCATTGGGAAGCACCGTGTCGATGGGCGGGATTTCGGCCTGCCGCTGCCGCGCCCTTTCGAGCGCGGTCAGGAAAGCCTCGCGGTCGCGTTCATGGATGACGGTCGCCAGGGTTGTCCGGCGCTCGACGGCGTCGGCGTCGACCACGCCCGCGAAAAGCGACAGAAACGGCGCGTTGGTGCGCAGGATGCGTCCTTCGGCGTCGACGCCGGCGATCGCCATCGGCGTGGAGTTGAAGAACCGCGTGAAGCGGATTTCCGACGCTCTCAGATCGGCCGAGGCGTCCTCGCCGACCGCCCGGTTGAGGACGATGGTGCGGCTGGGGCCCGGGGCGCCATCGCGGTTGGCCTGGACGCGGTGCATGAAGCGGACCGGAAGCACCTGGCCAGAACGCGTGGCGAGGTCGAGATCGACGATGGCGTTGCGGACATTGCCCGGCTCGGCCCTGATCGCCTTGATCTGCGCCACCCCGTCGCCGGCTACGACTTCCGACAAGGCCACCGAGCCGGGCGTGAAGCTGGCGAGATCGATGCCGAGCCATTCGGCGAGCGTGGCGTTGACATAGGTGATGCGGCCGTCCGGATCGGCGGCGAAGAAGCCGGCCGGGGCGTGGTCGAGATGGTCGATCGCCTTCTGCAGATCGAGGAAGAAACGCTCCTGCTCGGCGCGCTCGGCCGAAATGTCGCCGAGCAGCCAGGCGATCAGCGGCCGGCGGCGGCCGGGCACCGAAAAGGTGCGCGCGCGGGCGCGATACCAGCGCGCGCCGTGGCCCGCGCCCGGCGCGATCGGCTGCGCCAGGCGAAACTCGCCATCGCCGGCGATCCCGTCGCGCACGCCCGAGGCCAGGCGCAGCACTGTCTCCGACGCTTCGGGATTGTCCGACAGCAGGTCCTCCACGGTGCGGATATCGGAGGCGGTCCGCGCGCCGGTCATGTCGGCATAGGCGCGGTTGGCATAGAGGATGCGGCGCTTCGTGTCCGTGACCAGCAACCCTTCCTGGAGCGTGTCCACGAAGGCCTTGGACAGTTCGTCGGACGTGGAGCGCGGCGCGACCTGAACGAAGCCGATGGCGGTGGCGAACAGGAAGCCGACGCCGATCATGGCCAGCACGCCGAGCATGCCCAGCAGGAACGGGTCGCCCAGCCTTTCGCGGAAGATGGCGAAAGCGATCGCCGATCCCGTCAGCACCACGATGAAGATGACAAGGCGGGTAATGGCGCCGGGTCGGGAGCTCTGGTCGACGATCGGTACCGGGTAGAAGTCGCCGCTCGCGTCCCTGGCCATTCGTCCCCTGCCCGTCATGCCGTCCCGGCAAATCGATCGCGAAGCGCCGGCGCCGCCCGCTCGAGTCGGCATACATCATGCCTTGTCCCGTCCGCAAGCAGCAGACGGCCATGCTTGCCGCATGATCCGGCGCCGTCTATCGTTGTCCGGTCAATCGGGAGCGCAAGGCATGAGAGGTTGGTTCGAGACGATCGTCGGACCCGAACTGGCCGGACCGGTGAGTTGGACCGCGGCGATCGTCCTTGTCGGATTGCTGCTTTTCGCCTTCTACCGCATCGCCCGCCGCTACTCCTCCGGCACCTATGTCGCCGGCGGCCGCAACCGCAAGGCGCGGCTGGCGATCGTCGACGCGACCGCCGTCGACGGCCACCGGCGGCTGGTCCTGGTCAGGCGCGACGATGTCGAGCACCTGGTCATGATCGGCGGACCCAGCGACGTCGTCATAGAACAGCATATACGCGTGGTGCCGCGCCCGGCTAGGTCTCTGCCGGAAGCGGAGCAGGCGCCGCCGCCGCCCAAGAGCACTGCCGACCCCGCGACACCGCGCGCCGCGCCTGCGATCTCCCCGGTCCCCGAGCCACCCGGCGCGGCGTCCACGCGATCGGAAGCAGGCGCCGGCGGTGCCGCTCCGGCCCAGCACCGGCCGCCGGCGGCCGATCCAGCGCCCGCCGCCAGGCCGCAATGGCAGGCCCAACGGGAAGCGCCGGCCGCTCCACACCCCGTACCGGCGGGACCGGACATGCCGCGTCCCGAGCGCGTCCAGCTCGCGCCGATGCGCGCGGCCACCCTGCCGCCGCTAAGGTCGGAGACGGAGGCCACGACCACCGCCCGGGCCAGCGGCGGCACGACAGCGCCGCCGCTGCGTGTCGCACCGCTGCCACCCGCCGCCGAGCGGCCCGAACCGGCCCCAGCGAACGACGTGCCGGAGGTGGGCAGCGTCGCCACGACGGCGACATCCGATTCCGAGCCGGAATTCGACGCGGCGCTGATGCACGAACTGGAGGAGACGCTCGACCTGGCGGCCGGACGGAACGGCGAGGACGACCGGCCGCGCGAAGAGGTCGAGGACGAGATGGCCCGGTTGCTTGGCAGCCTGTCGCCGGACCGGCGCTGACCCGGCTCGTAACCTGCAAACAAAAACGGCCCGCGAGTTGCGGGCCGCTGTCGGATCAAGCCGGGATCACCGTCAATCGTCGCGATAGACCTTCTCGCGGCGCTCGTGGCGTTCCTGCGCCTCGATCGACAGGGTGGCGATGGGACGGGCGTCCAGCCGCTTGAGCGAGATCGGTTCCCCGGTCTCCTCGCAATAGCCGTAGGTGCCGTCGTCGATCCGGCTGAGCGCGGCGTCGATCTTGGCGATCAGCTTGCGCTGACGGTCGCGAGCGCGCAGTTCGATGGCGCGGTCGGTCTCGGAGGAGGCCCTGTCGGCAAGGTCGGGATGGTTGGCGTTTTCGCGCTGGAGGATTTCCAGCGTCTCGCGCGCCTCGCGCAGGATATCGGTCTTCCAGTTCGTCAGCTTCGCGCGGAAATAGGCCTTCTGACGATCATTCATAAAGGGCTCGTCGTCCGATGGCGTGTATTTGAGATCGACGGTATCGCTCATCGAGTCACCCCCTGCATGGCAGATGGGCGCCTATATATTCGCGTCGAAAAGCGGGCACAAGCGCAAAGCTGACACCGCACACGCATTTGTCATCGACGGCTACTCCTTGATTTCAAATGAGCTTTTTGCGCCGGCTTCATTCAGGCAAGCCGGCGGGCATGGGTTTGCGTCCAATTGCGTCGGGCTTTCGCATCTGGTTAAGCGGACGGGAGACAACAGCCGGGAATCCGCTGATGGGCCGCCTTCTGCTTCTCAGACATGCCAAGGCCGGATGGGCGGAACCGGGGATGAGGGATTTCGACCGGGGGCTCGACGGGAACGGTTTTCAGGAGGCCACGCGCATGGGCGCGGCGCTCCGCGAGGCCGGCTACGTACCCGACCACGCGATCTGCTCGACGGCGCGGCGGGCGCGCGAGACCTGGGAGAGGGTCGGCCGCGAATCGGGCTTCTCGGGCCGCGTCACCATGGCGGAGACGCTCTATTCGACCGACGCCGCCGGCTATCTCGGCCTGATTCGAGGCTTCGAGGACGCGCGATCGCTCATCGTGGTGGGTCACAACCCCATGACCGAGGATGTGGCATTCGCCCTGGCTAATGACGGCCGCGCGCACGACAAGCTCGGCCAGGGCTTTCCGACGGCCGGGCTGGCGGTGATCGACTTCGAGGGGCCATGGTCGGACCTGTCGCCGGGCGCCGGGCGGCTCGTCGCCTTCCTCACGCCCGCAGACCTGTAAGCGACGCCGAGTTGTGAGGCGCCGGGCGCCGGCCTATATGCGGCGTCGCATAGGCGGAGAGCACGATTGGCGTCATTGACGACATGGACCGACGAGGCGCTGATCGCGCTCGACACCGTCGCCGGGCGCGCCGCCTCGCTGGTCAATCCGTCCGTGCGCGTTGGCGTTACGGGCCTCTCGCGGGCGGGAAAGACCGTCTTCATATCGGCCTTCATCCACAATCTGGTTCATGGCGGACGCCTGCCGCTGTTCGAGGCGCAGAAGTCAGGCCGGATCGCGCGCGCCTTTCTCGAGCCGCAGCCCGACGACGCGGTGCCGCGCTTCCAGTACGAGGACCATGTCGCAGCGCTGGTCGACGAGCGCGTCTGGCCCGACTCGACACGCGCCATTTCGGAGCTGCGCCTGACGATCGAATATGAATCGGCGTCTGGCTGGGGACGGCTGTTCTCCAGCGGCCGCCTGTCGGTCGACATCGTCGACTATCCCGGCGAATGGCTTCTCGACCTGCCGCTGCTGGGCAAGGACTATGCCGCCTTCTCGCGCGACGCCTTCGAACTGGCCTCGCTGCCGGCACGCCGCGAGGTGGCCGCATCGTGGATGGACATGGCGGCGAAGGCCGACCCCGACGCGCCCGCCGACGAGACCGAGGCGCGACGGCTCGCCGCCGCCTTCACGGACTATCTGCGCGCCTGCAAGGAAGACCGGCGCGCCCTGTCGACGCTGCCGCCCGGCCGTTTCCTGATGCCGGGCGATCTCGACGGATCACCGGCGCTGACCTTCGCGCCGCTGCCTGGACTGCAGGGTGGCGCGAAAGGTGCCAGCCTGCGCGCGATGATGGAGCGGCGCTACGAAGCCTACAAGACGCATGTGGTCAAACCCTTCTTCCGCCAGCACATCACGCGGCTCGACCGGCAGATCGTGCTGATCGACGCCATGCAGGCGATCAATGCCGGACCGGAAGCCGTGAGCGACCTCGAAAGGGCGCTGGGCGAGATCCTGGCCTGCTTCAGGCCCGGCGGAGGGAACCTGCTGACGGACCTGTTCTCGCGGCGGATCGACCGCATCCTGGTGGCCGCGACCAAGGCCGACCACATCCACCATGAAAGCCACGACCGGCTGCAGGCGATCGTGCGTCGGCTGGCCGACGGCGCGATCGCGCGCGCCGGCTTTTCCGGCGCATCGGTGGACGTGCTGGCGATGGCCGCCGTGCGGGCAACGAAGGAAGGGACGGTCCGGCAAGGCGGCGAGACGCTCCCGGTCATCATCGGAACGCCGCTGGCCGGCGAGATGATCGGCGACCAGACCTTCGACGGCGAGACCGAGACGGCGATCTTTCCGGGCGATCTGCCCGAACGCGTCGGCACGTTGTTCGAGCCCGGAGAGTGGAAGCCGGACGAACCGCCGATCCGCTTCGTGCGTTTCAAGCCGCCCCGGCTGGAGCGGACCGCCGAAGGGGTGACGCTGTCGCTGCCCCATATCCGCCTCGACCGCGCGATCCAGTTCCTGGTGGGAGACAGGCTGGCATGAGCGACCACCGCAAGCCCATGGCGTTCCGCATCGAGCCGGAACGGCCGGCGCAAGCCGAAGCGAAGCCCCGCGCCGAGCGCGCGCGCAAGCCGCTGGCGGCGCCGGCCGCCCAGGCAAGGGTCGAGCCCGATCCGGTCGATGTCTTCGACGCCGAAACCATCGAGGCGCTGGCCCCGCCGCCGCCCGCCGTTCCGGTCCGCCGGCGCTCCGGCTGGGGCACGGTCCTTGCCGGCGCGCTCGGGCTTCTCCTGTCACTGGCGGTCGGGTTGTGGACCGACCGGCTGATTCGCGACCTCTTCGACCGCGCGGACTGGCTCGGCTGGTTCGCCGTCGGCCTGGCGGGCGCCGCGGCCTTGGCCCTCGTCGTCATCCTGGCACGCGAGGCGCTGGCGCTGGCCAGGCTCGCATCCGTCGCGCGCATGCAGCAACGCGCCGCCGCCGTCGCGGCGACGGGTGACGCGAAAGCGGCTCGCCGACTGGCGGAGGAGATGGTAACATTCCTCGCGGCGAAACCGGAAACGGCGGCCGGGCGGCGCGTGCTCGCTGATCTGCACGGCGAGGTGATCGACGGTCCCGACCTGTTGCGGCTGACGGAGACCGAGCTGCTGGCGCCGCTCGACGCGCGCGCCCGCACGGCGATCCTGAACGCCGCCAAACGCGTTTCGATCGTCACCGCGGTCAGCCCGCGCGCCCTAGTGGACGTCGCCTATGTGCTGTTCGAATCGGGCCGGCTGGTGCGCAGGCTGGCGGAGATCTATGGCGGCCGGCCCGGCACGCTCGGCTTCTTCCGCCTTGCGCGCAACGTGCTGGCGCATCTGGCCGTGACCGGCTCGATGGCCGCCGGCGACAGCCTCGTGCAGCAGCTTATCGGCCACGGCCTGGCGGCGCGACTTTCGGCGCGGTTAGGCGAAGGCGTGGTCAACGGCATGATGACGGCCCGCATCGGCATCGCGGCGATGGAGACGACACGTCCCCTGCCCTTCGCGGCGCTCAGGCGACCCGGCCTCTCGGACTTTCTTTCGGAGCTCGCGCGCTTCTCCGCCGCCGAGACCGAAACGCCGAAGAACAAATAGGCTTGCGCAAAGTCGGGCACTTTTGCATTGTCCCGCCGGACATGGTCCGATAGCGATCCGTTAACCATTGTCCGCAATGCTCCGGACCGATCCACTCCAGCGCAGACCGGGTGTCGCATGTCGTTTCGCCGTATCACCGCCAGGGTCGCCGCTTGCGGCGCCGCCGTCGCCGTCGTGGCGGGCCTGACCGCCCCGGTTTCAGCGAACGAACGCGACCGCAAGTTCTTCGACCAGGTGCAGGGCGAATGGACCGGACCGGGCGAGATCGTCGCGGGCAAGTACAAGGGCACCAAGTTCACCTGCAACTTCAAGGGCGCCACTGCCGGCAAGGACATCGGGATGTCGCTCGACGGCGGCTGCCGGGTCGGCCTGTTCAACCAGAAAATGTCGGCCAGCTTCAAGCGTGGCGGCAAGGGTTACACCGGCACCTTCATGGACGGCGCCGTAGGCAAGGGCCTCGACATCGTCGGCGGCCAGGTCCAGGGCAGCAAGGTGACGCTGGCGCTCCACCGCAATGATTTGCATGGCGCGATGCTGGCGCGCATGGCCAGCGAGGACACGATGAACGTCACCGTTTCGGTGCGTGTCGACCGCAAGCTGGTCCCCGTCATCGGCATGAGCCTAAAGCGCATCGACGGCGCGGCTGTCGGGGCCGTCGCTCGCGACTGAGACGGCGACTTCAGCACGCCTACCGGCAGCGCGGCGTTCCCTTCGGCGGGGGCGAGGCCTCGCGCAGGAGGCCATAACGCGCCGACGATGGGATCATATTGATCTCGGTGAATTTTTCGCGCGTCTCGTAGAGACTGTGGACGTGCAGAACGTAGTTGTCGTGCGCTTTCCTCGGATAGCTTACCGGCTTTTTGACGTGCCGCGCCTGGAACGCCACGAGATAGTCGACACCGTCCGGATCGGTGAACCCGACGAGGCATTCATACACGAGCGGCCGGCCGGTATTGTGCCTTCCCTGGAGGACACGTCGGCGCTGCTTGTGGCAGCGGCTCATGGTGACGGATTTGACGGCGGTCCCCGACGGGCGGCCGACCAGGCCGTCGGCGCGCAAGGCGCAACCATATCGATCCAGAACGCCGCCTTCGAGCCACTTGGTCATCAGGGCTTCGTCGGGCTTGGGTTCCAGGATGAATGCCGCAACCAACGCCGCCACGGCGAGGCAGAAGCCGAGGATCACTCTCCTGGGGGAGAGCTTGTCCGACGTCGACTGCCACATCCTCCTATCCCCGCTGGCTCCCCCGGACGTCTATGAAGGCGGAAATATGCACTCTCGATCCCTCAGGCCGGAGACCGTCGGACGAGCCGGCAAGGCCAGGCGCGGGTGCCATTGCAATAACCTCCGGAGCGCCAGGGCCCCGGCGGCGTCAGCCGGTCGGACGGCGCTCCTCGCCGGTCCGGTCGAGCGCGCTGCGAACCCTGGCATCGCGTCCGTAGACGTCGCCGTGATAGCCGACCGTACCCGATGCATTCGGCCACGCCGTGAAATAGGCTACATAGACCGGAATCTTGCGCTCGACGCTTTCGCTCGAATGCCCTTTGCCGAGCTTTTCCTCGACATGCGCGATCGGCTTGCCAAGGACGGCGGCCGCCATGCCGCGCGGGTCGGCCAGCCGCACGCAGCCATGGCTGTAGGCGCGGGTGTCGCGCTCGAACAGGTTCTTCTGCGGCGTGTCGTGCATGTAGATGGCATGCTTGTTGGGGAACATGATCTTCAGTTCGCCCAGCGCGTTGCGTTCGCTCGGCGTCTGGCGGACATTGTAAGGAATATTGGAGCCGTACTGGGACCAGTTGATCGCCGATGAGGGGATGCGCCGACCGCTGGAATCCGTCACCTCGTAGCCGGCGCGGTCGAGATAACCCGGATCGCTGCGCAGGCGCGGCAGCATCTCGTTGACCAGGATCGACTTCGGCACGCCCCAGTAGGGATTGTATTCGACGCGCTCGATCTCGTCGTAGAAGAAGCTCGTCTGGTTGGCCTTGGTGCCGACCACGACACGCATGGACAGCTTCTCGGCGCCGTTCTCGCGGTAGGTCGCCTCGAAGCCCGCGGCGTTGATGAAGACGCGCGTGTCGCCGAGGTCGGACGGCAGCCAGCGGAGCTGTTCGAGCGCGATGATCACGCGCTCGATGCGGTCGGCCTTGGTGACGCCCGCCAGCGCCTCGACGGTTCGCGGGCCGATGACGCCGTCGGGATTGAGGTCATTGGCCTTCTGGGCGGCCTTGATGAGCGGGACGAGGGACTTGTCATAGGTTTCGCTCGACCACCATGCCGCCAGAAGCGGCCCGTGCTCGGCGCGGAACGCGTCGTCGGCCTGACGCTCGATCAGCTTGAGAAGCTTGGGGAATTCGGGGCTCGAACCGCCGGGCCGCAGGAAGGTCTCGGGATCCACGACGATCTCGTTCTCGTCGGCGGCCTCCAGCGCCTCTAGTTCGGCCATCAGGATGCGGTATTCGTCGGCGCGCGGTTCCAGCCGGGCCAACCGGCCCGCGACGTCCGTGGACGTTGACAGGTCGCGCAGCAGGCCGGCCATGTCCATCTCCTTGACGGGCAGGTCGTGATAGCCGGATATCCGGTTTGGATTGATGCGGCCGCGATGAACGTCGCTTGCATAGCGTAGAAGGCGGGCGGCCAGCCGCATTTCGAAACGCACGAGGTCGCGCCGGCGCCCGTCTGGATCGGCGGACGAATAGGCCGACGACGGCGGCTCGACCGTGTAGTCGGCCGGATCGAGGCCATGGCGCGCCGCGTCGCGGAGCACGTCGAGCGCCTGCTGACCGCGCGCGCCGACATGCATGCCTTCGACAAAGGCAAAATCCGGATTGGCGCCGTAATGCTCGACCAGCGCCTTGGCGACGTCCTTTTCGGCGTAGAGGTCGAAACCGGCGAGATGGACCAGCGCGGCGGTGAACCCATCGGACCCGCCCTCAGCTCCATCCGGCACGGCCTGCGTGGTCGACGGCAGGCCGGAGAAATCGACCTTCACCAACGCGTCGGGCTTGTAGGAATAGTAGGACGGACCCGTGATCTTCGGCGCGGCGACCTTGCGCTGCCGCTGGGGCGGGGCCGGCTGCCTGGGCTGCGGCGGGTAGCTGCGCTCGCGCCGGACCGGGCCGCCAAACAGCATGTCGAAGAGATTCTGCGACAGCGCGGGCGCCGGCGCGGCCGACAGGCCGGTCGAAAACACGGCGGCGGCGAGCAGCGAAAGGCCCGGCTTGCGGATAGGCGTCATGTCTTCCCCTCGAAGCGTCGCGTCATTGGCAGATATAGAGAGTCGTCACGCCTTCGTTAAGCATCGGTGAACGATGTTCCGTGGCCGGCTTCACACGAGCGCGTGAACCCGCTGCCCGCCTCCGGCGGCGCGGCATGGACATTTGCCGCCCGCCCGATAAAAGGTCGCGCATTGCCTCCGAAGCCGACCGCCAGGGAAGAGCCGATGCCAGATCCCGTGCTTGCCGACCTGTTTCCGCTCGCGCGAGACGAGACGCCTTATCGCAAGCTGACGAGCGATTATGTCTCGGTCGAGGGCTTTCGCGGGCAGGAGATGCTGGCGATCGAGCCGGAGGCGCTGCGGCTGCTTTCGGAGACGGCCTTTGCCGACATCAACCACCTTCTGCGGCCGGGACATCTGAAGCAGCTCGCCGCGATTCTCGACGACCCCGAGGCGACGGACAATGACCGGTTCGTGGCCTATGATCTCCTGAAGAACGCCAACATCGCCGCCGGCGGCGTGCTGCCCATGTGCCAGGACACCGGCACCGCGATCATCATGGGCAAGAAGGGCCGCCTCGTGTGGACGGAGGGCGGTGACGCCGAGGCGCTCGGGCGCGGCGTGCTCGACGCCTATGAGCGCAAGAACCTGCGCTATTCGCAGCTGGCGCCGCTTTCGATGTTCGAGGAGAAGAACACGAAGAACAACCTGCCGGCCCAGATCGATATCTACGAGGAGGGCGAGGACGCCTACAAGTTCCTGTTCGTGGCCAAGGGCGGCGGCTCCGCCAACAAGACCTTTCTCTACCAGGGCACGCCGTCGCTGATGACGCATCACCGGCTGATCGACTTCCTGAAGGAAAAGATCCTGACGCTCGGCACGGCCGCCTGCCCGCCCTACCATCTGGCGATCGTGATTGGCGGCACCTCGGCCGAGATGAACCTGAAGACCGTCAAATTGGCCTCCACCCGCTATCTCGACGGCCTGCCGACCCAGGGCAGCGAGAGCGGCCATGCCTTCCGCGACCTCGAAATGGAGGCGGAAGTTCACAAGCTGACCCAGCAGATGGGCGTCGGCGCGCAGTTCGGCGGCAAGTATTTCTGCCACGACGTGCGCGTCATCCGCCTGCCGCGCCACGGTGCGTCGCTGCCGATCGGGCTTGGCGTGTCCTGCTCGGCGGACCGGCAGGCGCTCGGCAAGATCACCCGCGACGGCGTCTTCCTGGAGGAGTTGGAGACCAACCCTGCCCGCTACATGCCCGACATCGACGAGGCCAGGCTCGGCGGCGACGTGGTCGAGGTCGATCTCGACCGGCCCATGAGCGAGATTCTCGCGCAGCTTTCCCGCCACCCGGTCAAGACGCGGTTGTCGCTCACGGGCACGATCATCGTGGCGCGCGACCTGGCCCATGCGAAGATCCGCGAGCGGCTCGACAGCGGCCAGGGCATGCCGGACTACATGAAGAACCATCCCGTCTACTATGCCGGGCCAGCCAAGACGCCGCAGGGCTTCGCGTCCGGCTCGTTCGGTCCGACGACGGCGGGCCGGATGGATTCCTATGTCGACCAGTTCCAGTCCTTCGGCGGCTCGATGGTGATGCTGGCCAAGGGCAATCGCTCGCGCCAGGTTCGCGAGGCCTGCCAGCGCCATGGCGGCTTCTATCTCGGCTCGATCGGCGGGCCGGCGGCAAGACTGGCGCAGGACTGCATCAAGCGGGTCGAGGTGCTCGAATATCCCGAACTCGGCATGGAGGCGGTGTGGAGGATCGAGGTCGAGGATTTCCCGGCCTTCATCGTCATCGACGACAAGGGCAACGACTTCTTCAAGGAACTCAACCTCGGATAGCTGCCGCGCCGTCGACTTCGCGAAAAGTTGAACCCGGGCGGGCGAACCAATCCGGCTCATAACCATTCCGTTACCGGATGAAACATAGGTTGACGGCACGCTGCAACGGGTCGCTAGATCCGGCGGGATGCCATCTATGAACGGAGCGGACGCATGAAGGGCTTGTTGGGGGCGGTGATCGTGTCGGCCGCCGTCATGCTGGGCGGGTCGGGCGGCGGCGCGCTGGCCGAGGCGAACTGGATGATCGACCCGGCGACGGGTACGAGCGTGCTTCGCGACCAGGTGCCCCGGACGCCCAGAAGGAGCGCCCACCAGCGTTCGGACAAGTCACCCATCCCGCGCCAGATCATCTCTTACGACGGCCGCCACGGCCCCGACACGATCATCGTCAACACGTCCGAACGGCGGCTCTATTATACGCTCGGCAATGGCCGGGCGATCAAATACGGCATCGGCGTCGGGCGCGAGGGCTTCACCTGGGCGGGCACGAATCGCATCAGCCGCAAGGCCGAATGGCCGGGCTGGACCCCGCCGCCGCAGATGCGCAGGCGCGAAGCGGCGCAGGGCCGCATCCTGCCGGCCTACATGCCCGGCGGACCGGAAAATCCGCTTGGCGCGCGTGCGCTCTATATCGGCTCGACGCTCTACCGCATCCACGGCACCAACCAGCCCTGGACGATCGGGCAGGCCATGTCGTCGGGCTGCATCCGCATGGCGAACGAGGACGTCATGCATCTCTACGACCAGGTTAAGGTCGGAACCCGGGTCGTCGTCTTGCGCTGACCTCCGAAAGCTTCATCCGGGTTCCCGCCGGCCGGCGCCATGCGCCGGCCGGCTTGTTTTCGCCACGCGACATGGCCACATCCGAATGCATCAGCCGCAAGGAGACCGTGCATGAAGAAGGGCTACAAGGCGTTGCTGGAGGAGGCGGAGGCGCAGGTGACGACGCTCGCGCCCGCCGAGGCGGCGAAGCTGCTCGGTTCCGAGGAGGTGGTGTTCGTCGACATTCGCGATCCGCGCGAGCTGGAGCGCGAGGGCCGGATGCCGGGCGCCATCCACGCCCCGCGCGGCATGCTCGAATTCTGGATCGACCCCGAAAGCCCCTATCACCGGGAGGTGTTCGCAAGCGGCAAGCGGTTCGTCTTCTTTTGCGCGGGAGGCTGGCGCTCGGCGCTTGCGGCCAGGACCGCGCAGGAGATGGGGCTGGAGCCGGTCGCGCATGTCGGCGGCGGGTTCTCCGCCTGGAAGAAGGCCGGGCTGCCGGCCGACCTGCCGGCGCCCAGGGAGGACGAATCCTGACTCAGGCCGCCAGGTCGGCGGCACCAGCGGTATCGAGAGGCGTCGCCACGAACCGCGCGACGGCCTTCGCCACGTGAGGATCGGCCATGATGCGGCGGTGGCCAAGGCCCGCGGCGCGCATGAGCGTGACGTGGGACCCTGCCTTCTCGAAGGCATGCGCCTCCGAAAACGGCACTTCCTTGCCGTCCGGCGCGTGAACCACAAGCGTGGGACTATCGAGCGCGGCAAGCTGTTCGGCGCCGACATAGGCCGACAGCGGCTGGCCGGCGACACGCCGCACCTCGTCGGCGAGCGCCGTCTGCGCGCGCGGCCCGAGATTGAGGAAACGGCCAAAATCCTCGAAGATCGCGGGCATGGAACTCGGTGCTCCGATTAGGGCAAGCCGATCGGCCGCGATCGCCGGCACGCCCGCGATCGAACCGGCGACGGCGTTGACCGCGACCGCGCCGCCGAAGGAATGGCCGACGATCGCGGCGAAGGGGCCGAACCATTGATCGGCGAGTTGCGCCGCCTCGACCGCCAGCGCCAGGTTGAGCTGCCGGCCGGAGGAGCGGCCGTGACCCGGCAGGTCGATGGCCACGACGCGAAATCCTTCATCCAGCAGCGCCTCGATGACGGGACGCATATGTTCGGTGCGCGAGCGCCAGCCGTGCAGCACAAGCACGGTGCGGCCCGACGGATAGCGGGTCGCCGGCCGGAACAGCCAGGCCGTGGCGTGGCCGCGCCTCATGCGCAGCCGGTGGACGCGCGCCGTCGCCATCAAAGGGCCGGCCGCCGCGACGGCTTCGCGTTCCTTCGCGGACATGGCGCGCGGGCTCGGCGTGCGGCAGAAAAGCCGAAAGGCTAGCCGCCCGGCGGTGACCGGGGCTATATGGTCGGCTAAGGCGAAGACGGAACGGATGAACCCTGTAGAGAGGCTGGACATGACACACATCCTTGATTGTTCAACCATGAACAGTATCGTTCAAGCATGAACAAAAATCAAGAGGCGAAATCCACCCTGGCCTCACGGCCGGAGCTTCCGTGGGACAATCCGCGCTTCCGCAACTGGATCGCGGTGGTGAAGGCGGAGAAGGCCGTGGTTCGCGAACTGTCGCGGGCGCTCGCCGAGGTCGACCTGAAGATCGCCCAGCTCGATGTGCTGATGAACCTCTATCGCCATCCGGGCATGTCGCAGCACGACGTGGCGCGCAAGCTGCTGGTCGGCCGCTCGAACATCACCATGCTCCTGCCCCAGCTTGAAAAGCAGGGGCTTCTCCGGCGCGAGGGGGACCCGAAGGACAAGCGGGTCATGCGGCTTTATCTCACCGACTATGGCGAGAAGCGGCTCATGGAAGCGATGACGATCTACACCGCGCTGATCGACAAGGTGATGGCGCAATCCACGCCGGCGCAATGCGACGCCATGGCTGAGCAGATGCGCCGCATCACGGAGATGCTTCAGCGCGACGACGGCTGAGACCTTCGGGCCCAGACGCCTGCGATTGCGTACGGATGACGTTTGATTCGGGACCGGCCGCGTGTCATGTTTCCGGTTCAGGCGGACGATCCTGTGATGGGGGGGACGGATGATCGAGCGCTACTTCAAGAAGGGCGTGTGTCTTCAGTGGACCAAGCCGCCCAATGTCGACAGCGCCCGGGACGGGCAGTTCCACCATCGCGAACAGCATTCCAGCCCGATGACCTACAATGGTCTTGCGGGACATTTCTCCGCCTGGGATCCCGTGTTCAGCCATACACAGCCGGCGGCGCTCGGCTTCACCAAGAACATGCGGATCAGCCACAAATGGCTCGACTACCGACCGGGAGCGAGCGCGAAATGCCACCTGGGCTCGCATGACGTGCTCACCGGTTTCATGAGCGGCTGCCCGATCGTCACCTGGCAGGATGGCGGGCGATGGGTCGGCCATATCGGGACGACCGAGTCGGATCCGCGCGTCAACACGCTCGTCAAGACAACCGCTCGCGGCGTACTGAACAACACCGCCACCGGGTTCAATCCCGCCGCCGCGTGGGGGCCCGGCCAGTTGGCAACCCTCATGGCAGACGCACGAAAAAACACGAAGATAAGCGTCTCGGGCGGGATGGCCTATATCGTCGCACTGGTGACGACCACAGGCGACTTTTACTCGATTGCCCTGATGAACGATGTTCCCAACAGCTACATCGTGCTCGGCTGTCAGCGGGTCCCTCCGATGAACAACGCCGCGCTGATGAACTGGCTCAACTGAGCCGCCGATCGGCTCTCAGCGCGGCGCGGCGATGATGACGGCGGCGCCAGCGAGGCAGATGGCGGCACCCATGAGGTCCCAACGATCCGGCTGGAATCCCTCGGCCAGCCGCAGCCACAGAAGCGACGCGACGATGTAGATGCCGCCATAGGCGGCGTAGACGCGGCCGGCGGCGGGACTGTCCACCATGGTCAGCAGCCAGGCGAAGGCGATCAGCGAGGCCACGCCCGGCACCAGCCACCAGGCGGGCTTGCCCATCCTCAGCCAGCCCCAGAATGCGAAGCAGCCGGCGATCTCCGCCACGGCGGCAAGCGCGTAGATCGCGAACGGCCTCACGCGGCGCGGCTTTCGGTGGCGTCGAGCGGACCCAAATCCGATCCGGAGGCTGGATTGGCGCCGCGGACATAATCGCGCGGCGGCTTGCCGAGCATCTTGCGAAACATGGTCGTGAAGGCCGCCGCGCTGTCATAGCCGAGATCGACCGCGACCGTGGTGACGTGTTCCCCGTCGGCCAGACGTGGCAAGGCCGCGAGCAGGCAGGCCTGCCGGCGCCATGTCGACAGGCTCAGCCCGGTCTCGCGCTGGAAGGCGCGCGTGAAGGTGCGGCGGCTCATGCCCGCGCGTTCGGCCCATTGGTCGATGGTCGCGCCCCGCGACGGATCGTCGAGGAAGCGCCGGCACATGGCCACCAGCCGCGCGTCGGATGGCAGCGGCAGGCTGAGCGGGACTTCGCGCAAGCGCGGAATCTCGCAAATCAGAAGCTGGATGAGCAGGCGGGCGCGCCGTGTCGGCGGTTCGTCGATGCCCGGCGCCACTTCCGCCACCAGACTGCGCATCAGGTCGCTCGGCGCCAGCACACGCAGGCTGGCCGGCGCCCCCTGAAGGGCCCGCGGCAGGACATAGACCGACTGCATGTGGACGTCGCCTAGCATGTCGACCGCATGTTCGACGCCGGCCGGGATCCACATCGCGTGGCCCGAGGGCACGATCCAGCGACCCATCTGGGTCCTGACCAGGACGACGCCGGTGGTGACGTTCAGCAACTGCGCGCGGCCGTGCCGATGGGCCGCCACCTTGTGGCCGGCGGGATAGCGGTCGGCCAGGCCAACGACCACGCCGGTGGCGCGCTCCAGCCACTCCACGCGGCTGCGATGGTCGTGTTCGGCTCTTTTCAGGCTTCGGGACAATATCCACCTTTGGCCCATTCGCGAAAGAAATGGACCACAGCACGAAAGCAGGACGCGAACAAGGCGCCTATAGCCGACGCATCGAATGGAATTCAGGGTCCCGCCTTGTCAGACGTCACCGCCGATCAGCGTCCCCTCCCCGCCGAAACGACCGCCTATGCGGTGCTGATCGCCATCAGCATCTGCCATATGCTCAACGACATCATGCAGTCGCTGCTGGCGGCGATCTATCCGATGATCAAGGCCGACTTCGGCCTGGATTTCTGGCAGATCGGGCTGCTCACCTTCACCTTTCAGGTCACGGCCTCGCTGCTGCAGCCGGTGATCGGCTTCGCCACCGACCGGCGCCCGGCGCCCTTCTCGCTGCCCTTCGGCATGGGCTCGACGCTGTGCGGCCTGCTCTTGCTCGGCTTCGCCCATTCCTATCCGATGCTTCTTCTGGGCGCGGCCATGATCGGCATCGGATCGGCGGTCTTCCACCCGGAGGCCTCGCGCGTGGCGCGGTTCGCCTCCGGCGGGCGCTACGGGCTGGCGCAGTCGGTCTTCCAGGTCGGCGGCAATTTCGGCACCGCCATCGGACCGCTGCTGGCGGCCTTCATCGTGGTGCCGCGTGGACAAGCGAGCGTGGCCTGGTTCGCCTTCGCGGCTTTCGCCGGCATGATGATCCTGTGGCAGGTCAGCGCCTGGTATGCCCGCTATCGCGCCCGCAACGCGGGCCGTAAGGCGATCGCCGGCGACCATGGCCTGTCGCGCCGCCGCGTCATGCTGGCGCTCGTGGTCCTTGCGCTGCTGGTGTTCTCCAAGAACATCTACACGGCCAGCTTCACTAGCTATTACACCTTCTACGCGATCGAGCGCTTCGGGGTCACGGTGCAGCAGTCGCAACTGTTGCTGTTCGTGTTCCTCGGCGGCATGGCGGCGGGAACATTGCTGGGCGGGCCGGTCGCGGACCGGATCGGCTCCAAATCCGTGATCTGGGTCTCGATCGTGGGCATCCTGCCCTTCACGCTGGCGCTGCCCTATGCCAGCCTGCCCGTCACGATCGCGCTCACCGCGACCATCGGGCTCCTGCTGGCCTCGGCCTTTCCGGTCATCGTGGTGTTCGCGCAGGAACTTGTTCCGGGCCGCGTGGGCATGATCGCCGGCATCTTCTTCGGCCTCGCCTTCGGCATGGGCGGCATTGCGGCGGCGATTCTCGGCGTTCTGGCCGACGCGCACGGCATCGAGTTCGTCTACAGGCTGTGCTCCTACCTGCCGCTGCTTGGCCTACTCACGGTCTTCCTGCCCAACACCAGGCCGGTACGTGCCGGATAGCCTAACCCTCCCGGCGCAGGCCCTTCGCTTCCAGCTCGGCCAGATACTCGGCCCATCGTTTCTCGTGCTCGTGAGCGAGCGTATGCAGATATTCCCAGGTGAAGATGCCCGTGTCGTGGCGATCGTCGAAGACGATGCGCACCGCGTAGTTGCCGACCGGCTTGATGTCGGCGATCCCCACATCCTTCTTGCCGCCGACCGTCACGCGCTGCTCGGGCGAATGGCCCTGGACCTCGGCCGACGGCGAAAGCACGCGCAGCAGTTCGGCGCCAAGGCTTACCGGCTCGTGCCCGGGAAAGCTGACGGTCAGGGTTCGGCGGTCTTTCGACACACGCAGTTCGGACGGGGCGGTCATGGGCATACGGCACTTGTTATGGACTTGAACGAGGCGAAGCGATATCCGACATTGCACGCGATGACCACCGAGCCACGGCAAATCCGGTCCGGGAAGGAGCCGATCTTGCACAGCGCAGCGATGACGGACCCGTTCGGACGCGACATCACCTATCTGAGGGTGTCGGTCACCGACCGCTGCGACTTCCGCTGCACATATTGCATGGCGGAAAACATGACCTTCCTACCCAAGAAGGACCTGCTCAGCCTGGAGGAGCTCGACCGGCTGACCACCGTCTTCATCGAAAAGGGCGTGCGCAAGCTCAGGCTCACCGGCGGCGAGCCGCTGGTCCGCAAGAACATCATGCATCTGGTGCGCCAGATTTCGCGCCATCTGGACAGCGGCGCGCTGGATGAACTGACCCTCACGACAAACGGCTCGCAGCTTGCCCGCTTCGCCGACGAGCTCGCCGCGTGCGGCGTCAGGCGCATCAACGTGTCGATCGATACGCTCGATCCCGACAAGTTCCGCCAGATCACGCGCTGGGGCGACCTGTCGCGCGTCATGACGGGCCTCGACGCGGCCCAGCGCGCGGGGATGAGCGTCAAGCTCAACGCGGTCGCGCTGAAGGGTTTCAACGACGCCGAGATTCCCCACCTGATGCGCTGGGCGCATGGTCGCGGCATGGATCTCACCGTCATCGAGACCATGCCGATGGGCGAGATCGACGCCGACCGCACCGACCAGTACCTGCCGCTGTCCAGGCTGCGCGCCGATCTCGAGCGCGACTTCACGCTGACCGACATACCATTCAGGACCGGCGGGCCGGCGCGCTATGTCGAAGTGGCCGAGACAGGCGGCCGGCTCGGCTTTATCACGCCGATGACGCATAATTTCTGCGAGAGCTGCAACCGGGTGCGGCTGACCTGCACGGGCACGCTCTATATGTGCCTGGGCCAGGAGGACGCGGCCGATCTGCGCGCGCCGCTGCGCGCGTCCGAAGGCAACGAACTGGTGAGCAGCGCCATCGACGAGGCGATCTCGCGCAAGCCCAAGGGACATGATTTCATCATCGACCGGCGCACGAAACGCCCGTCTGTATCGCGTCACATGAGCGTCACGGGCGGCTGAACCTATCCAGGTCGCCGCGCCGACCCCGGCGCCGACCTAGCCCACCTCTTTGCGGTTGCCAAACAGGCGACGGGTGATACATCCCCGCAAACCATCACTGGTTGCATCCCGAAAGTCCGAAACGTCTTGGCCCTGTCCCTCAATCTGCGCGGTGCGGTTTTCATGTCGGTCTCGATGGCCGGCTTCACCGCCAATGACGCCATCACCAAGGTGGTCTCCTCCTCGATGAACATGGGGCAGGTCATGCTTTTGCGCGGCCTGTTCGCCAGCGCGCTGATCCTGGCTCTGGCCTGGCACAGGGGCGCGCTCATTCCGGTTCGTACGGTCGCCTCCCCCTTCGTCTTCCTGCGCGTCGTGGGCGAAGTCTGCGCGACCGTCTTCTTCCTCGTCGCGCTCGCCAACATGCCCCTTGCCAACATATCGGCCGTGCTTCAGGCGCTGCCGCTTGCCGTGACGATGGGCGCGGCGCTCGTCTATGGAGAGCCGGTCGGCTGGCGGCGCTGGCTGGCGATCGCGGCGGGCTTCGCCGGTGTGCTGATCATCGTGCGGCCGGGTTTCGAGGGCTTCAACGCCTATTCGATCTCGGCGCTGATCTGCGTCTTCTTCTGCACGGTCCGGGACCTGTCCACCAAGCGCGTGCCGCGCGAGATACCGTCGCTGTTCCTGTCGTCGGCGACCGCGATCGCCGTGACGATCATGGGCGGTGTGCTGGTCGTTCCCTTCGGCGGCTGGTCGCCGGTCGCAGCGACCGATCTCGCCCTTCTCGCGGCGGCGGCCGTGCTTCTCCTGTTCGGCTACCAGTTCATTATCCTGGCCATGCGCGACGGCGAGATCTCATTCATCGCGCCGTTTCGGTACACGGCGCTGCTGTGGGCCATCGGCCTCGGCGTGGTCGTGTTCGGCGAGTTGCCGGACGCGGCGATGATTGCGGGCGCGACCGTCATCGTGGCCTCGGGGCTCTACGCGCTCTACCGCGAGCGGGTGCGCGGCGAGAGTCGGCCGGCGGCCAAGGCGACCGCGCCGACCATGCAACCGGACGGTCTGTGAGATGCAGAAAAGGGTCCATACCGAGCCTGCCCCCCTGCCCGCGGCGCGCTTCCTTGACCGGCGCACGCCGCCGCATCTGTTCACCCTGGTGCTGGCGGCGGCCACGAGCGCGCTGGCGATGAACATCTTCCTGCCGTCGCTGCCCGGCATGGCGCGATATTTCGAGGCTGACTACGCGGTGGCGCAGCTTGCCGTTTCGCTCTATCTCGCCGCGACCGCGGTCCTGCAACTGTTCATCGGCCCGCTGTCGGACAGGTATGGCCGGCGACCGGTCATGCTGGCCTGCTTCCTGATCTTCATGGTCTCCACCGTGCTTGCGATCTTCGCGCCGACGATCGAGGCGCTGCTGGTCTGCCGCGTCATGCAGGCCTTTTCGGCGGCCGGCATCGTGCTTTCGCGCGCCATCGTACGCGACACGGTCGACACCGCCGAGGCGGCCAGCCGCATCGGCTATGTGACGATGGGCATGGCGGTCGCTCCGATGGTCGGACCGATGATCGGCGGCGTGCTCGACGAACTCTATGGCTGGCAGGCGGCCTTCGTGGTGACGTTCGGCTTTGCCACCTTGTCGTTCTCGATGGTCTATTTCGACCTCGGCGAAACAAACCGGTCGCAATCGGCGAGCCTCACGGCGCAGTTCCACGCCTATCCGGAGCTGGCCCGGTCGCGCCGTTTCTGGGGCTATGTGCTCACCGCCGCCTTCACCTCCGGCGCGTTCTTCGCCTTTCTGGGCGGCGGTCCCTATGTCGCCACCGAGATCCTCGGCATGTCGCCATCCGGCTATGGCCTCTATTTCGCGCTGATCTCGGGCGGCTACATGTTCGGCAATTTCCTGGCGGCGCGCTATTCCACGCGGGTCGGCCTCAACCGGATGATGCTGTCGGGCAACATCGTCTGCACGCTGGGCGGGCTGGCCTGCTTCGTCATGTTCGGGGCAGGCCTCTACCACCCGATTTCGCTGTTCGCGCCGGCCATGCTGATGGGCGTCGGCAACGGGCTGACGCTTCCCAACGCGATTGCCGGCATGGTCAGCATGCGGCCGCATCTGGCGGGTTCGGCGTCCGGGCTCGGCGGATCGCTTCAGATCGGCGGCGGCGCGGTGCTTTCCGTGCTCGCCGGCGCGCTGCTCGGGCCCGATACGGGGCCCTATCCGCTTGTCTGGGTGATGCTGCTATCGTCGCTCGCGGCCGTGGCCGCGACGGTCTGGGTCATCCAGGTCGCCCGCAGGAGAGGCGAAGCCTAGCGGCACTGATGCGAGGAGCCCGATGAGCGGTCAAAGGGTGCTGGGCGTGACGGGGTGGAAGAACTCCGGCAAGACGACGCTCGTGGAGCGGCTGGTCGTCGAACTCACCCGTCGCGGCTGGCGCGTGTCGACCGTTAAGCATGCGCACCACGAATTCGACATCGACCGGGACGGCACCGACTCCCATCGCCACCGCCTGGCGGGCGCGTCCGAGGTGGCCGTCGTTTCCAGCCGCCGCTGGGCGCTCATGCACGAACTGCGCGACGAGGACGAGCCCGATCTGACGGCGATCCTCGCGCGGCTCTCGCCCTGCGATCTCGTCATCGTCGAAGGCTACAAGCGCGAGCCGCACCCCAAGATCGAAGTCCGCCGCGTGGCGGCGAAGGACAGGACGCCGCTGGCCGATACCGATCCGGCCATCGTCGCGATCGCTGCCGACCATGACGTGGGCGATACGCGCCTGCCGGTTTTCGCCCTGGACGACATCGCCGCGATCGCCGATTTCGTCGAGGTGGTATCGGGTCTCGGCCGCTGAGGATTGCGGTTGCAATCCTTCGCGGGAAAATGGGAATATCGCCGCACGGAACCTGCGGGGGCCGCGATATCAGGGCAGGCCGTGGCAAGAAGACGAAGCCGCCCGAAAAAAACAGAGAGGAACGAGAATGTTCAGAATGACAAGGTTCACGCTCGCGGTTTCGGCGGCCGTGCTCGCCGCCGGCATAGCCCAGGCGCAGGACAAGCTCCGCATCGGGACTGAAGGCGCCTACCCGCCATTCAATAACCTGACCGCCGATGGCAAGCTGGAAGGCTTCGACATCGACATCGCCAACGCGCTTTGCGAGGAGATGGAGGTCGAATGCGAATTCGTCACCCAGGAATGGGATGGCATCATTCCCGCGCTGCAGGCCGAGCGTTTCGACGCGATCATCGCCTCCATGTCGATCACCGACGAGCGCAAGGAGCAGGTCGACTTCACCGAGAAATATTACAACACGCCCCCGGCGATCGCGGTACCGAAGGATTCCGACCTCACCGACGTCACGCCGGAGGCGCTGGCCGGAAAGGCGATCGGCGTTCAGGGCTCCACCACCCATTCGAACTTCGCCGAGGCAAAATATGATGAGTCCGACATCCGGCTCTATCCGACCGCCGACGAATACAAGCTCGATCTCGAGAACGGCCGCGTCGACGCGGTGATGGATGACGTGACCGTGCTGTCGGAATGGATCGCCACCGATTCCGGCGCCTGCTGCAAGATCCTCGGCACGCTGACGCCCGATCCCGAGATTCACGGCGAAGGCGCCGGCATCGCCATCCGCAAGGGCGAGGATGAGTTGCGCGAGAAGTTCAACGACGCCATCCAGGCCATCCGCGAGAACGGAAAATACAAGGAAATCAACGACAAGTATTTCGATTTCGATGCCTATGGCGGCTGAAGGGGCCTCCATTGCGCTTTCATCGAACTGGCGGCGGCGGGATCTCTTCCCGCCGTTTGCCTGAGGGGCTTCGGGCGGGTGGCTGTTGGGGACCTGGAATGGCGGCCGCGCGATGGACGTAGCGACGCTGCTCAGTTTCGGCCCACGGGGCTGGGGCGACGAGATCGCCTGGGGCGTGGTCGTGACCGTGACGCTGGCGCTGGCGACGCTGCCGCTTGGCCTTCTGGTCGGGTTCTTCATCGCGCTGGGAAAGCAGTCCGAGGAAAAGTCCCTGCGGCTGGCGGCCAATATCTACACCACGATCTTTCGCGGCCTGCCCGAACTGCTGACTCTGTTTCTGGTCTTCTACGGCGCGCAGATCGGCATCCAGCAATTCGTGAGGCTGTTCAGCCCGGGCACCACGGTCGAGATCAACGCCTTCGTGGCCGGCATGATCGCGCTCGGCGCCGTCTTCTCCTCCTTTGCCAGCGAGGTTCTGCTCTCGGCTTTCCGCGCCATCCCGCGCGGCCAGTATGAAGGCGGCTACGCGATCGGCCTGTCGCATTTCCAGACGATGCGTCTGATCATCCTGCCGCAGCTTGTGCGCATCGCCCTGCCGGGCCTGTCCAATCTGTGGCTGATCCTCATCAAGGACACCGCACTGGTCTCGGTCATCGGCCTGTCCGACATCATCCGCCAGACAGGCGTCGCGGCGCGCGTGACGAAGGAGGCCTTCCTGTTCTTCGGAGTGGCCTGTCTGCTTTATCTCGCGCTCGCCATCCTCTCCTCGGTCGCGCTGGGCGCGATCGACCGCTGGGCGGGCAAGGAGGGCGTCGGCCGATGAATACCGCCGCCGCTCCCGCCGCAAGTGTCGAGATGCCGCCCCCGCCGGCACGCCGCTGGACGCGCGACCGCGTTCTCGGCCTCGTCCTGATGGCGGTATGGGGCGCGCTCGCCCTCGGGCTGGCCTCGTTCCTGTTCAACGCCTGGCGCCCTGACCTGTTCGAGCGCTATGCGCCCCGTTACCTGTCGGGCCTCGGCATCACGCTGACTCTCGTCGGCGTCTCGATCCTGATCGGAGCGGTCCTGTCGGTGCCGATCGCGCTGATGCGCATGTCGAAGAACCGCTTCGCCGCCGCCTTCGCCTATGGCTATGTCTATTTCTTCCGCGGTACGCCGCTGCTGGCCCAGACCTTCCTGATCTATTACGGGCTCGGCTCCTTCCGCCCGCAGCTCGACGCGATCGGCCTTTGGACCTTCTTCCGCGAGGCCTGGTACTGCGCGGTGCTCGCCTTCTCGCTCAACACCGCCGCCTACCAGGCCGAGATCCTGCGCGGCGCGATCCAGAGCGTGCCGAAGGGGCAGTGGGAGGGCGCGGCCTCGCTGGGGCTGCATCGCTTCCAGACCTTCTGGAAGATCATCCTGCCGCAGGCCCTGATCGTGGCGCTGCGCCCCTATGGCAACGAGATCATCCTGATGATCAAGGGCTCGGCCATCGTCGCCATCATCACCGTCTACGACCTGATGGGCGAGACACGGCGCGCCTATTCGCGTACCTTCGATTTCCAGACCTATCTGTGGGCGGCTATCATCTATCTCGCCATCGTCGAGACGCTGCGCAACGCGGTCGACTGGGTCGAGCGGCGCATCACGCGCCACCTCAAGCGCTGATCTCAAATATCTGAAAGACAAGGGAGAGAATAATGGCGACTGTCGCATTTCTGGGTCTGGGCGTGATGGGCTATCCGATGGCGGCCCACCTCAAGAACAAGGGCGGCCACGACGTCACGGTCTACAACCGCACCACGGCCAAGGCCGAGAAATGGGTCGGCGAGCATGGCGGCGCTTTTGGCAAGACACCCGCCGAAGCGGCCGCCGACAAGGACTTCGTCTTCGCCTGCGTCGGCAATGACGACGACCTTCGTTCCGTCACGCTCGGCGACGACGGCGCTTTCGCCGCCATGAAGAAGGGCTCGGTCTTCATCGACAACACCACCGCGTCGGCGGAGGTGGCGCGCGAACTGTCGGCGGAAGCCGAGCTGCGCGGCTTCGGCTTTCTGGACGCGCCCGTCTCGGGCGGCCAGGCCGGCGCGGAGAACGGCCAGCTCACAGTCATGGTCGGCGGCGACCAGGCGACCTTCGACAAGTCGAAGGACGTGATCGCGGCCTATGCCAAGATGGTTGGGCTGATGGGGCCGGCGGGTGCTGGCCAGCTTACCAAGATGATCAACCAGATCTGCATCGCCGGCCTGGTGCAGGGTCTCGCGGAAGGCATCCATTTCGGCAAGAAGGCCGGCCTCGATATCGAGAAGGTCGTCGACGTGATCTCCAAGGGCGCGGCCGGCTCCTGGCAGATGGAAAACCGCCACAAGACGATGAACCAGGGCAAGTATGATTTCGGCTTCGCCGTCGACTGGATGCGCAAGGATCTCGGCATCTGCCTGGCCGAAGCCAGCCGCAACGGCGCCAAGCTGCCGGTGACGGCCCTGGTCGACCAGTTCTACAAGGATGTGCAGGACATGGGCGGCAAGCGCTGGGACACGTCCTCGCTGCTGGCGCGCCTCGAGAAATAGCGGCGGTCGATGCTTTCACCGGATTCGACCGCGGCCGAGATCGTCGCGCATCTGCGCGCCCTCGGTTCGGAGGAAAGCCGCCAGGGCATGAAGCGCTACGGCATACGGATCGACCGGGCGCTCGGCATCTCGCATGGCGAACAGAAGAAGATCGCCAAGGCGATCAAGCGCAACCACGAGCGGGCCTTCGAATTGTGGGCGACGGGCATCGCCGAGGCCCGGTTCATCGCCGCGCAAACGGCCGACCCCAAACGCTTCACGGCGCAAAACGCGCGTGACTGGGCCGCGGAGTTCGATTCGTGGGATATCGTCGACGGCGTATCCGACCTCTTCGTCGATACGGATCACTGGACCGAACTGATCGACGAGTTCGCGGCCGATGAGCGCGAGTTCGTGCGGCGCACCGCCTTCGCGATGATGGCCTGGGCGGTGGTGCACCGCAAGAAGGAGCCGGACGCGACGTTTTTCGCCTTTCTGCCGGTGATAGAGCGTCACGCCCGCGACGAGCGCAATTTCGTCAAGAAGGCCGTGAGCTGGGCGTTGCGTTCGATCGGCAAGCGCAACCATGCGCTCAATCGGGCCGCGCTCGACAGCGCCGGAAGGCTGGCCGCCTCCGACGACCGGTCAGCGCGCTGGATCGGCCGGCAGGCCGTGCGCGAGCTGACCTCGGAAAAGACCTTGGCGGGCGTGAGCAGGCGCGAGGCCGCCGCGGCGAAGCGGCGATAAAGCCCTCGCCCGCCGACACGATCCGCGATAGGCTGGGCCGATGAAACCACGTCACCTGGTGATAATCGCAGCCATGGCGGCACTTTGGGTCTCGGCGGCCCAGGCCGCCCCCCGCAGCGTGCTGTGGAAGGATCTGCGCGTCGGCGCTCAAGGTGATGCGCTGGGCGGCGAGATCGCGATACGCGGCTATGTCCTGCCGATCGACCGCGAGGGCGAGCTTGTCTACGAATTCATGCTCGTGCCCTGGGTGGGCGCTTGCAGCCACACGCCGCCACCGCCCGGCGATCAGATCCTGCATGTCCGGCCGGCCCAGCCCTGGCGGCTGAAGGAGGTTTTCGAGCCGGTCACCGTCACGGGCGAACTTGAGACCGAGCAGACGCTGTCGCAGCTCTTTCTCGTGGACGGCGTGGTACGGATCGGGTCCGACTACCGGATCCGGCAGGCTTCGATCGCTGCGGCGGATCGCGTTCCCGACGCGCGCATCGCGCCCGGAGCCGATAAGGGCGCCGCGCCCTGGAAATTCCTCAGGAAGTGACCGTCAGGCGGCGCTCGAATGCGCCGGTTCCTTGTCGAGCACCATGTAGTCGAGCGGAAGCTGGGTCGTGTACTTGATCTGCTCCATGGCGAAGGCCGAGGAAACGTCGCGGATCTCGATCTTGGCGATCAGGCGCTTGTAGAAGGCGTCATAGGCCGCGATATCGGGCACGACGACGCGCAGCAGATAGTCGACATCGCCGCTCATGCGATAGAATTCGACGACCTCCGGAAATTCCTGGATGACCTCGGAGAACCGCCTGAGCCATTCCACGGAATGGGTATTGGTGCGGATCGAAACGAAGACGGTGACCCGGGTGTTCACCTTGACCGGGTCGAGCACCGCGACACGGCGCTGGATGACGCCTTCCTCCTCCAGCTTCTGGATGCGCCGCCAGCACGGCGTAGTGGACAGCCCCACCTTCCTGGCCACGTCGGCGACGGCCAGCGTCACGTCTTCCTGCAGCAGGCGCAGTATCTTGCGGTCGAGGCGGTCCATGGCGGCTACCTTTGATGAAATCAGTTTCCAATGTGGACCCTTCCCTTCACCTGTACAAGAACGATTTTCCCCACTGGCCCCGAAATGCAGGGCAAATTTCCTTAATCCGGGCCATCCAGGCGCATATGGATTTCGGCGCGCAGCACCGGCAGCAGATCGGCCTCGAACCAGGGATTGCGCTTCAGCCAGGCCGAGTTGCGCCAGGAGGGATGCGGCAGCGGGATGACAGTCGGCTTCGCGGGCCTCCGCATAACGTCGCGCCAGGCGGCCACGGTCTCGGTCAGCGAGGCGCCGCGCGTCTTTCCCAGATGCCAGGCCTGCGCATAGAGGCCGATCGCCAGGACGAGATCGACCTGTGGCATGTGTTCCATCAGCCCCTTGCGCCATGCCGGCGCGCATTCGCGCCGCGGCGGCAGGTCCGAACCTTTCGCGTCGAGGCCGGGAAAGCAGAAGCCCATCGGAACGATGGCGAAGTTGGCGGGATTGTAAAATTCCTCGCGCGTCACGCCCATCCAGTCGCGCAGCCGGTCGCCCGACGGATCGGTGAAGGGCGCGCCGGAGGCATGGACCCGGGTGCCGGGCGCCTGCCCCGCGATCAGGACGCGGGCGGCGGCCGACTCCACCAGGACCGGGCGCGGCTCATGCGGCATCGGCCTTCCCGATGGCCGGTCGCGGCAGATGCGGCAGGCGCGAATTTGCGCGGCATAGGCGCCAAGCGCCGCCGGTCCACTCCCGCCGCTCATGCCCTCAGGCCTGGGCGCTCGGGCGCGCCGAGACGGCCTGATGCCAGCGGCGCACGTTGACGAGGTCTTCCGGCACCTGGATGCGCGCCGGCTTCATGAAATCGACCGCGATCATGCCGGTGATGTCGGCCACCGAATAGTCGTCGCCTGCCACGAATTCGCGCTTCGCCAGTTCACCGTCGAGGATGCGCAGGAACTCGATCGCGCGCGGCTTGTTGACCTCGCCCCATTCGGCGATCTGCGGCACTTCCCATTCCTTCATGGCGGGATGGATGTGCCGGAAGGCGTTCGCGACCGTCATCATCAGATTGAGCTCCATGCGCCGCTGCCACATCTCGACCATGGCCTTGCCCAGCGCGCCCTTGCCGAACAGGTTCGGTTCCGGGTGCAGTTCGTCGAAATAGCGGCAGATCGCGATCGATTCGGTGATGATCGTGCCGTCGTCCAGCTCCAGCACCGGCAGCCGCTGCAGCGGGTTGCGCGACGAGACCGCTTCGCCCTTGTGCTCCAGCGCGCCCATGTCGACCGGCACCAGCGGCACCTCCACGCCCTTCTCGGCCAGGAAGACGCGCACCCGGCGCGGATTGGGGGCCTTGCCGCCGTCATAGAGTTTCATCTCGTTCCTCCGTTCTAGGGTCTGTTGAGATTCATGCCCGGACGGGCTGCAAATGGCGCTTTCCTGCGCTTCCGGTGCTCAAGTACCTGCATGTACGTTCCGCTCGTCGCTGCGCGACCCCGAAAAGCACCATATTGGTCGCTGCGCGCCCGTCCTCGACTCCGCCACGCTCAGTCGTGAATCTCAACAGACCCTGGTCGGACCGTTTATGGGCCGCCCTTACCCGGAACGAAAGAGGTGGCGGATGATTTCGATGACGGCGTTCATCAGGTCGTGCGGAGCCTCGGCCGCGTCGCCCCGTTCGGCCCGCCACGCCGCCGGAGGCGCGAAATCGCCGGCCCACAGTCCGCGACGGGCGGAACGGGCCTGCCGCTCCTGCGCTTCGTAGTCGCCATAGGCAAGCGCCCAGCCGCCGGCCACCAGCCTGGCATTGAGGTCGTCGCCGTCGCGGCGGCAGGTCACAAGCAGGCGGCGGTAGCGGTCGCGCCGCCAGCCCTGGCAGGTCGCGCCGCCGGCGACAAGACGTCTCAATTCGTCGCGCGCTTCGATCCCGCAGCGATAGTCCGCGCCCGCGCGACGGCATGTCTGGCCCAGTTCAGGCGCGTCCACGCCAAGCAGGCGCATGCGCTCGCCTCCCATGCTCACCGTATCGCCATCATGCACCAAGGGCGTGCCGGCGAAGGAGGCGGGCTCGGGCGTCATGTCGAGACGGGAGGCGGCCACTATCAAAAGGGCGAAGAGAGCGGCCACGAAGATCGTGCCCTTCCCGGTGGCCAGAAATCGCGGCCGCGCCCCGCGCCGAAGAGCGGCCGCCGGCCTGCGGCGAATTCTTCTCATATGCTGAAGAGAACCTTAATCATTGCCGCCTAGCCTCACGCCAGACCCTCACCATCGCGTTTTCGCAAGCGGGACATGGCGCTCGAAAGCTTCCAGCAGGCCGACAAGATCATAGTGGACCGCCGCAAACCGCATCGCAACACCGATGTGGCGCGGGCCGTGCGGGCCATGCGTGAAAGGCTTGCCAACAAATCGGAAAATCCCGCCTTCGACCGCGAGCTGCTCAAGCTGCACGCCCACGCCATGGCGAGCGCGGCAACGGCGATCCCGATCCTCGTGCTGGTGGTGACGGCGGCGGGCATGACGGCCGGCATGGATTCGTCGGTTATCGCCTGGGCGCTCGTGACCGTCGCGCTCTACCTGGCGCTGGCCTGGTACGCCAGGGCGATCGACGGGCGCGAGGCGGCGGAACTCGACGTGCGGCGCACCCGGCTCACCTTCCTGGCCGGCCATTTCGCCACCGGCATCGGCTGGGCGATCTTCGCGGCGCTGGGATGCGGCGCCTGTCAGGTCGAGCAGTTTCCGGTCGTCAAGGCCGTGGTCCTGCTGGTCGCCATGGCCGCCACCGCCATCATCGCCTCCTCGCTCGGCCGCACGCTCTTCGTCACGTTCGGCCTGCCGATCGCCGTCTATGCCTGGGGCGCGTGGGCGTCCGGCGAGCCGGTGCAGGCTATCTTGGCCGGCCTGCTGATCGGCTCGCTGCCCTTCTTCTCCTTCGTGGCGGGACATCTCGAACGGTCGGCGCTGAGCTATCTGACCTTCCGGACCGAGAAGGATGCCCTGATCGTCGAACTCGAGACGGCGAAATCTATGTCGGACGAGGCGCGCCGGCGTGCGGAGGAAGCCAATCTCGCCAAGTCGCGCTTCCTGGCCTCGATGAGCCACGAATTGCGGACGCCGCTCAACGCCATCCTCGGCTTCTCGGAGGTCATGGCCAAGCAGGTGCTCGGCCCGATCGAGAACGAGACCTATCGCGACTATGCGCGCGACATCCACGATTCGGGCGAGCACCTGCTTAATCTCATCAACGAGATCCTCGACCTCTCGCGCATCGAGGCGGGCCGCTATCAGCTCAACGAGGAGCCTGTCACGATCGCATACACGATCGAGGAGTGCTGCCATCTGGTCGAACTCAGAGCGCGCACCAAGGACATCCGCGTCATCCAGAACTTCCAGCCCGGCCTGCCGCGGCTGTTCGCCGACGAACGCTCGATCCGCCAGATCGGCCTGAACCTGCTCTCCAACGCCATCAAGTTCACGCCATCGGGCGGCGAGGTGCGCGTCACGGTCGGCTGGACGGCCGGCGGCGGCCAGTACATCTCGGTGCGCGACAATGGCCCAGGCATTCCGCCCGAGGAGATTCCGATCGTGCTGGCGGCCTTCGGCCAGGGCTCCATCGCCATCAAGAGCGCCGAACAGGGCACGGGCCTCGGCCTCCCGATCGTGCAGGGCCTGGTCGAACTGCATGGCGGCACGTTCGATCTGAAATCAAAGCTGCGCGAAGGAACCGAGGCGATCGCGACCTTCCCGGCCTCGCGGGTGATGGAAGAACTGCCGGCGATCCCCACCGCCCCGGCCAGGGCCGCGGCGGGCGGGCGGCGGTAGCCCCTTTCAAAATCTAAGAAACAGCGGCCAGACCATTGTGGATGGCAAGCGCGGTCCGCACGGCCAGGGTCGCGAACACCGCCGCCAGCCCCTCCCCCTCCGGCATCCCGTGATCGCCCAGCGGTTCAAGCCCAGCCTTCGCCGACGTCGCGTCCCAGCGCTCGTCGCCCAGAGGACAGGCCAGCCGGCAATGGTCGATGGCGTCGGACCGGACCCGCTCGAGCACGAGCGCGGCGGCGACCGCGACGCGGCCATCGAGGATGACGGGGATGCGCTCGGAGCGCGCGGCGAGAATCGCACCGGCGATCGCCGCCGTCTCGCGGCCGCCGAGCCGGCGCAGCGCTTCCAGCGGATCGCCGAGATGCGATTTGTGGAATGCGACGGCGCGAGCCGCTCCTTCGGCCGTTTCGACGGGCAGGTCCCCCGGCAGCCAGGCGGCGACCTCCTCGCCCGCCAGCGCCGCGGCCAGTGCCGCCGCCGATATGCGCCCTCCCCGGCCGACGGAGCTCAAGGCAACCAGCTCATGGCCGCCGCCGATCGCCTCCATGCCGAAGGCCATGGTCGCCGCGCAGGTCTTTTCATCGACCGCTGCCTCGCGCGCCGTGTCGGGAACGGGAAGGTCCAGCGCCAGATCGTAGACCTTCAAGGCGACCTCGTTGGCTCCGCAGGCCTGCGCGACCGCGGCCTCGCCCCTGCCGGACCGTTCGACGAAACCGGCTGCTTCGGCCCGCGCGTCCGCCTCGTCGACCTCGTGCGAGCCGGCAAAGAGCGCCAGCACGGGGCGCGCGGCCGAACCCACCTTGCGTCCCGTCACCCCGGCAAACCAGGCGCCGGCCCCCTCCAGGCTGCCCAGCCCCCCGGCCCGCAGCGGGAAGGCGGCGCGCGCTTGCCCGGCGCGGTCGGCCGCCGCCCGGTCGATTTCGGGAAGCGCGCGAATGATGGCGCGGATGTCGTCGAAAGGAAGGCCGGTCGTCACGGGAGAACTCGCTTGCGGGATCGAGCCGACATAGAGAGGCGTCGCGCCGCTGACAACCACCGTCGCGCCCGCGCTTGCATCGCGATGGTTCTTCGCCCACATCTTGGCGACACACGGAAGCGGCGATGGCCTCGATCGAATCCCCCTGCATCCTGATCTGCCAGATCGACGACCGGACGGGATACTGCTTCGGCTGCGGGCGCACGCGCGGCGAGATCGCCTCATGGATCGGCATGACGCCGACCGAGAGGCGGTCCGTCATGGAGGTGCTTCCCGCGCGGCTGGAAACCGTCGAACGCAGACCGCGGCGCGAAACGCGGCGCGCGCGCATGGCGCGCGAGCGAGGCTAGGATCGCGACGATGCGGCTGTTCTGGATCGCCATCGCCATCATGGCCGCCGGCCTGGGACTGCTTTTGTGGAACGATTCCACGGGCAGCGTCGCCGGGCTGGAGACCGATCGCTTCGGCCGCCTGCTCTATCTCACGGTGCTGGGGCTCGTCATCGGCGCCGGCGTGCTGGGATCGGGCATCCGGCTGGGACAGGCAACGCGGTCCATCGCCGTCTGGCTGATGATCCTTGTGGTTCTGGTTGCCGGCTACCAGTATCGCTACGAACTTCAGGATATTGCCAGCGCCGTCACCGCCGGCCTGGTGCCGGGGTCGCCGTTGTCGGTAACCACCAGTGACGGGGCAAACGCGGTGCGCCTCGACCGCATGGCCGGCGGCCATTTCGGTGTGCGCGGCACGGTCGACGGAACGCCGGTCTCCTTCATGCTTGACACCGGCGCGACGGCGACCGTGCTGACCGCCGAGGATGCGCGGCGCGCGGGCTTCGATCCGGCCGATCTGCGCTACGACATCCAGGTCTCGACAGCCAACGGCATGGCGCGCGCGGCACGCGTCACGGCCGGCGAGATCGCCGTCGGGTCTATCGTGCGGGGGCCGCTTCCGGTGCTGGTGGCGGAGGAAGGCCGCCTTACCCAAAGCCTGCTCGGCATGAATTTCATCGACACGCTGTCGGGCTTCGACGTGCGCGGCGAGCGCATGATCCTCAGGGACTGAACAACGAGGATCGGGACCGCTTCCCGTTCCTCGGCCGGTCGGCTATCGATATTCGCGTTCAAAAATCGGGAAGCGCATACGATGCGCAGGGTCGCGATATTCGGCAATGCCGGCGGCGGGAAATCGACGCTGGCGCGTCGCCTGTCGGTTCTGACGGGTCTGCCCCATTTCGCGATCGACACGATCAGGTACAGGCCGGGTGGCGGCGAAGTTCCGATCGAGGAATATCTGGGCAGACATGCTGAATTGCTCGATCGCCCTGAATGGATCATGGACGGATTCGGTACGTTCGGCACGACCTGGGAGCGGCTGGCGGTCGCCGACACGCTGATCCATGTCGACCTGCCGCTTTCCACCCACTATCGGTGGGTTTCGAAGCGCCTGCTAACCGGCCTGTTCAAAACGCCCGAAGGATGGCCAGAGGACAGCCCGATCTGGCGCAGCACGATGAACAGCTACCGGACGATCTGGCGGTGCCATCGCCACCTGACGCCCAGATACCGGCAATATGTCGCCGATGCCGCCGGGTCGAAGCGGGTCCATCACCTCACCTCGCCGGCGGCGATCGCGGCATTTGTCGACACGACCCGTCGCCAGGCCGGATGCGCTACAGGAGGCTGAGCGCGAACCGCCCCGACACGAACAGGCAAAACAGCCCGAATCCGATCTCGAGCTGGCGCTTCTTGAGCGCGTGCGAGATGCGCACGCCCCAGGGCGTGACGACGATGGCGATGGGGATGATCAGCGCCACCGCGATCCAGTTGACGTAGCCGGTCGAGGCGATCGGCAGGTCGGGATGCCCCCAACCGGCGAGGATGTAGCCGATCGTGCCGGGAATGGCGATCAGCACGCCGACGCCCGACGAGGTGGCGACCGCCTGGTGCATCGGCCGGCCGAACAGTGCCATGAAAGTGTTGTTGAGCACGCCGCCGCCGATCCCCATCAGCGTCGAGAAGAAACCGATCAGGAGCCCAATCACCGGCCGCACCGGAAAGCCGGGTATGTCGGTTCCGATCCGCCAGTGCTCGCGATTGAAGACGAGCCGCAGCCCCACAACCAGCGCGATGGCGGCAAAGACGCCGCGCAAGCCCTCGCTCGAGATCAGGGCCGCCACGAGCGAGGCGAGGACGACGCCGAGAGGAACCGGGATCAGGAAGCTTTTCAGCAGATCCATGTCGACGACGCCGCGGGCGTGGTGCGCCTGGAAGGACCGCAGCGAGGTCGGGATGATGATCGCCAGCGAGGAGCCCACGGCCAGATGCATGCGCACGCTTTCGTCGACACCGAGAAGCCCCAGAACCTGGTAGAAGACCGGGACGAGGATTGCCCCGCCGCCTATGCCGAAAATGCCGGCCAGAAGCCCCGAAATGACGCCGGCCACGGCCACGCCGGCCGCGAAGGCGGCGATCTCCTCGATGGGAAGCGCGGTCCAGTCCATACGCGGGGTCTCTCGGCCGGTCGGCGGGAAGCCAAGCGGCTAGCGAAATGCGCGCGCGAAGTAAACCGGCGAGGCTTTGGTCCAGGCGCGCGAACGGGGCCCCGGAGCGAACGAAGCGCTAAGATTTACGCCGCGCGGCGCTCGAGCCCGGGCAGCACCGCGTCGAGCGCTTCGAGGATGATCTCCGGCCCGGCACCGGGCCGCGTCGCGCCTTCCGACAGGATCTGGCGATAGCGCCGCGCGCCCGGCACGCCGTGAAACAGGCCCACCATGTGGCGCGTCACCTGCGAGACGCGTCCGCCCGCGGCGACGTGCCCGGCGGCATAATCGGCCATTGCCCGCGCCACCGCCTCGATCTCGGGGCGGGGTTCCGCCGATCCGAACACAGTCTGGTCGACCGCGGCCAGCAGCCATGGTGACTGGTAGGCGGCGCGTCCCAGCATCGCACCGTCGACACGGTCCAGATGCGCTTTCGCCGCCTCGATATCGGGGATGCCGCCATTGATGCCGACGAACCGCTCCGGCAGGCGCGCCTTGAGCCTGTAGACCCGCTCGTAGTCGAGCGGGGGAATGTCGCGGTTTTCCTTCGGCGAAAGCCCCTGAAGCCACGCCTTGCGCGCATGAACCCACAACGCGTCGCAACCGGCGGCGAAGACCACGTCCGCCATGCGATCGAGGGCCTCCTCGATGTCCTGCTCGTCGACGCCGAGCCGGCACTTGACCGTCACCGGCACGTCGACGGCCTCCTTCATGGCCGCCACGCAATCGGCGACAAGCGCCGGCTCACGCATCAGGCAGGCGCCGAACGTGCCCGACCGGACACGGTCGGACGGGCAGCCGACATTGAGGTTGATCTCGTCATAGCCGAAGCCGGCCGCGATCCGGGCCGCCCGCGCCAGCTTCTCCGGATCGGAACCGCCGAGCTGCAGCGCGACGGGATGTTCGGCCGGATCGAAACCCAGCAGGCGCTGGCGGTCGCCGTGGATCACCGCGTCGGCCACGACCATTTCGGTATAGAGCAGCGCGCGTCGCGACAGCAGACGGTGGAGGAAACGGCAATGCCGATCCGTCCAATCCATCATGGGTGCGACGGCAAACTGTGGCCCAGAATAATTCATATCCGCGCGAATTCGTCCTGATAACAACTCTTCCCCAATACAGGATTCAGATGACCGTGCCGACATAGCAGCCGCTCTCGTCCCCTTCCAGTCTGTTGGCACCGACGTAGTCCAAGCGGGAGAGACACTTGTCAAAAACGATAGCCATCGGTCCGCAGTGGCCATCGGGCCACATTGCTAGCAGCGACCGTTTTGCGCCTCGATGTCGGTCGTGGAGGCAAACTTTGCCTTCCTCGAAGCCGACATTCCGGTTGGTGTAGGCAGAGTTTGGCATATCTCGTCTGGAACGGGTGCCGACACCCACTTCGAGAGATTGGATCGCCAACGTGGCGCATTGAGGGACGCGGCACTATATAGTCGGGTGCGGATCCTGGTGGAGGTGACGATGTTAATCATCTGGCTCGGCGCGCTGCTCGTCGTCTGCGGTCTGATCTACATGATCTACGGGGCGCTTCGTCGCGGCAGGCTGAGTGGCACGGTACGGCCTGCCCCCGCGCCCAAAGACGGCACCTTGGAGCCGCGCCGACACGGCCTCGGCTTCCTGGGGCTGACCGGCAACTTGCCCGGTCTCGCGCTCATGGGAGCAGGCTTTCTGCTGATGCTGCTCGGCGCATTCCTTTCCGCCGGAACGACTGCGAACCTCACTGGCTGACGCCGCGTCATTTGTTCGCGGCTACAACTGGAACTTGGCGCGGAAATCGGCCTATAATGCTTCCGCTGTTCCGTGGGACGGCGTGCTCGTCCCCGAGTGGGGGGAGGAATCGGGGCATGGTGTTTGCGCTTGCACTCGTTCTCGTAGTCGTGGGATCGGTCCTGTTCCACATACTGAGCCCTTGGTGGTGGACGCAAATCGCCTCCAACTGGACCTACATCGACGGCACCCTCGTCATCACCTTCTGGATCACCGGCGCAGTCTTCGCCGCAGTGGTCCTGTTCATGGCCTATTGCGTCTGGAAGTTCCGCCACAGGCCGGGCAACAAGGCCGATTACGAACCGGAGAACAAGCGGCTCGAATGGTGGCTGACCATTGCCACCGCCGTCGGCGTGACAGCCTTGCTGGTGCCTGGGCTATTCGTCTGGAAACAGTTCGTCGACGTGCCCGAAGACGCAGTCGAGGTCGAAGTCGTCGCACAGCAGTGGCAGTGGAACTACCGCCTGCCGGGTGCTGACGGCAAGCTGGGCACGTCCGACAGCCGGCTGATCAGCCCTGAGAATCCGCTTGGCGTCAATCCCGAAGATCCGGCCGGCCAGGATGACGTCATCGTCGAGGCCGACGACCTGCACCTGCCCATCGACAAGCCGGTCAAGATGTTGCTGCGCTCCATCGACGTGCTGCACAATTTCTACGTGCCGGAGTTCCGCGCCAAGATGGACATGGTGCCCGGCTCCGTCACCTATTTCTGGTTCACCCCGACCCGGACGGGGACCTTCGAGGTCCTGTGCGCGGAGCTCTGTGGCAGCGGCCACGGCTTCATGCGCGGCATCGTCATGATCGACACGGAAGAGGATTACGCCGCCTGGCTCGGCGAGCAGCAGACGTTCGCCGAGATCAGCGCGGAACAGCAGACAGGCCAGCTCGACACGGACGATGTCGAGGCGGCGAAGTCAGGGCCGGGAGGCGTCGCGAATTGACGGGGTGAGGTCCGCACCGCTCACCCGGCAGCAAGGAGGCAAACTGATGGTCGATGTCACGCCTGGCGCCGTTGCACCCGTCCCGCCTGCCGAGGTCCCGGAGGTCGAGCTTTACCATCCCCATAGCTGGTGGACGAAATACGTCTTCTCGCAGGACGCCAAGGTCATCGCCATCCAGTATTCCGGCACGGCGATCGCCATCGGGTTGGTCGCCCTGGTCCTGTCCTGGCTGATGCGCCTGCAGCTCGGCTTCCCCGGCACCTTCGACTTCATCACGCCCGAGGCCTATTACCAGTTCATCACCATGCACGGCATGATCATGGTGATCTACCTGCTAACCGCGCTCTTCCTCGGCGGCTTCGGCAACTACCTGATCCCGCTGATGGTCGGCGCGCGCGACATGGTGTTCCCTTACGTCAACATGCTGAGCTACTGGATCTACTTGCTGGCGGTGCTGGTGCTGGTGGCGAGCTTCTTCGTGCCCGGCGGCCCGACCGGCGGCGGCTGGACGCTCTATCCGCCGCAGATCATCCTGTCCGGCACGCCCGGCGGACAGGGCGCCGGCATCATCCTGATGCTGGTCTCGCTGATCCTGTTCATCATCGGCTTCACCATGGGCGGCCTGAACTATGTCGTGACCGTGCTCCAGGGCCGCACCCGCGGCATGACGCTGATGCGCATGCCGCTCACCGTATGGGGTATCTTCACCGCGACCGTCATGGCGCTGCTCGCCTTTCCGGCGCTGTTCGTCGCCTGCGTGATGATGCTGTTCGACCGCTTGCTGGGAACCAGCTTCTTCATGCCGGCGCTGGTCGAGATGGGTGAGCAGCTTTCGTATGGCGGCGGCAGCCCGATCCTGTTCCAGCACTTGTTCTGGTTCTTCGGGCATCCCGAAGTCTACATCGTGGCGCTGCCGGCCTTCGGCATCGTGTCCGACCTGATCAGCACCCATGCGCGCAAGAACATCTTCGGCTACCGCATGATGGTGTGGGCGATCGTGGCGATCGGCGCACTCTCCTTCATCGTGTGGGCGCACCACATGTATGTCTCGGGTATGCATCCGTATTTCGGATTCTTCTTCGCCACGACGACGCTGATCATCGCCATCCCGACCGCGATCAAGGTCTACAACTGGGTGCTGACGCTGTGGCGCGGCGACATCCATCTGACCATCCCGATGCTGTTCGCGCTGGCCTTCATCGTCACCTTCGTCAACGGCGGCCTGACCGGCCTCTTCCTCGGCAACGTCGTGGTCGACGTTCCGCTTTCCGACACGATGTTCGTCGTGGCGCATTTCCACATGGTGATGGGAGTAGCCCCGATCCTGGTCATCTTCGGCGCGATCTACCATTGGTATCCGAAGATTACCGGTCGCATGCTCGACGAGACAATGGGCCAACTCCATTTCTGGATCACCTTCATCGGCGCCTATGCGATTTTCTTCCCGATGCACTATGTCGGGCTGGTCGGGGTGCCGCGGCGCTATCCCGACATCAGCGGCACCGCTTTCATCCCGGAATCGGTGAGCACGCTCAACGCCTTCATCACGGTCGCGGCGCTGATCGTCGGCTTCGCGCAGATGGTGTTCCTGTTCAACCTGTTCTGGAGCCTCCGCTTCGGCAGGGAGGCCGGGGGCAATCCGTGGCGGGCGACGACGCTGGAATGGCAGACACCTGAAACGCCGCCCGCGCACGGCAACTTCGGCAAGGAGCTTCCGATCGTCTACCGCTGGGCCTACGACTACAGCGTGCCCGGCGCCAAGGAGGATTTCCTGGCACAGAATGATCCCGGCGGGCCCAGGGCCGCGGCCTCGGCATGAGCGTCATCGTCGTCTTCCTGCTCGTCCTCGCCTGCCTCGCCGGCTGGTGGTTGTCCCGCCAGGGGCTGATGTCGAAGCCATGGCTGGAGCAAGGCGTGGTCGGCCATCTCGGCGAGCAACCGACTCTGCCGGCGGAGAGGATCGCGCTCGTGGTGTTCCTCGCGGTGGTGGGCGCGCTGTTTGCGCTGTTCGCCAGCGCCTACTTCATGCGCATGGAACTGCCCGACTGGCGATCGCTGCCAGTGTCGCGGGTGCTGTGGCTCAACACGGGGATCCTTGTGCTGAGCAGCGCGGCCCTGCAGTGCGCGGTCTTCGCTGCCCGCCGACGTCAGGCGGACACGCTCAAGCTCGCTCTGGTCACCGGCGGCATCAGCGCGCTCACCTTCCTGGCGGGTCAACTGTTCGCTTGGCAGGAACTGTTCGCCAACGGCGACTTCCTCGCGGACAATCCGGCCAACAGCTTCTTCTACCTGCTGACGGGAATGCATGGACTGCATATCCTGGGCGGGCTCGTCGCTCTGGCGAGGGTGACGGCCAAGGCATGGGACGGCCCGGTCACGGACAGGCTGCAGCTCTCCACCGAACTCTGCGCCACCTACTGGCACTTCCTGCTCTTCGTCTGGTTCGGCCTTTTCGTGCTGCTTGCCGGATGGGCCGCCGATTTCATCGATATTTGCCGTCAACTGCTGACGTAGGAGAAGGGCGGATGGCTGAAACGACAATGGCCCACGCCGCACACGCGACGGCGAGGCCCGACGGGTTGAAGGGCATCGCCGCCGACTGGTCGTCCGATCAGCGCGCCTTCAAGAACGTCTCCTGGGGGAAGGCCATGATGTGGATCTTCCTTCTCTCGGACACATTCATCTTCGGCTGCTTCCTGCTGTCCTACATGACCGCCCGCATGTCGACGACGGTGCCGTGGCCGAACGCCAGCGAAGTGTTCGGCCTGCATGTCGGCGGCGTCAGCGTTCCCTTGCTCCTGATCGCCATCATGACCTTCGTGCTGATCTCCTCCAGCGGCACGATGGCGATGGCCGTCATGCAAGGCTACAAGAAGAACCGCAAGGCGTCGGCGATATTGATGCTGGCGACCGCCGCGCTCGGCGCCACCTTCGTCGGCATGCAGGCCTTCGAGTGGACGAAGCTGATCAGCGAGGGGGTGCGTCCGTGGGGCAACCCTTGGGGCGCGGAGCAGTTCGGCGCGGCGTTCTTCATGATCACCGGCTTCCACGGCACCCACGTCACCATCGGCGTCATCTTCCTGCTGATCATCGCCCGAAAGGTCTGGCGCGGCGATTACGACACCGGTCAGCGCGGCTTCTTCACCAGCCGAAGAGGTCAATATGAGAGCGTCGAAATCATGGGGCTCTACTGGCACTTCGTCGACCTCGTATGGGTTTTCATCTTCGCGTTCTTCTATCTCTGGTGAGAGGCGGCCATGACAGACACCACGGCAAACGGTCACGCGCACGACCGGGGACACGAACAGACGGTCGCGCACGTCTCGACCGACCAGCATCAGGAGCACCCGATCAGGGTCTATCTCATTGTCTGGGGGTGGCTGTTCGTCCTCAGTGCCTGTTCCTACCTGGTGGATTACGTCCACCTGCAGGGAATTCTGCGCTGGTCCCTGATCCTGATCTTCATGGTGCTGAAGGCGGGCCTGATCGTCGCGGTCTTCATGCACATGATGTGGGAACGGCCGGCGCTCAGCTATGCCATCCTGCTGCCGCCCGTCGCAGTGCTGGTATTCGTCGCCATCATGGTGTTCGAGTCCGACTATACGGCGCTCATGCGGATGACATTCTTCGGCGGCGGCCCGTAAGCAACAACCGCGGCAACAAGACCGTGAACGGCGCGCCTTCTGGCGCGCCGCGGCTTTTCGGGCTGAGGCTATCCGGGGACCACCGGAGGCTGGCGCTTGCGGCCACCGCCCTTTCGCGGCCGCTGAATGCTCAGGCGCGACGTCTGCGGCAGCGGCTCGACGACTTTCCTGTAGAGATGCCATGTCGCGTGCCCGAGGATCGGCAGCACGACCGCCAGGCCAGCCAGCAGCGGCAGCGATCCGACGATCAGCAGCGCGGCGACCATGAACCCCCAGACGGCCATCGGGATGGGGTTTACCAGCACCGCCCGGACCGACGCATGGATCGCCTCATAAGCGCCCACGTCGCGGTCGAGCAGCAGCGGAAAGGCGATGACCGTGGTGCACAGCACGACAACCGCGAATACGAGGCCGATGGCATGCCCGAGGACGATCAGCGTCCAGCCGCGGCCGGTGCCAAAGATGTCGTTGAAAAACTGCCATATCGACGAGGGCGCCGCCGCGCCGAACAGCGTCTGATAGAGTATCTGCGCCGTCAGCAGCCAGGCGACGAAGATCGCCAGCAGCATGACGCCGACCGCCGCGATCGACGGCAGCGTCGGCGAATGCCTGACCTCGAACGCATGACGCCAGGAGGTATCCAGCCCGGCCTCGCGCCGGCGGCTGATCTCGTAGAGGCCGATGGCGGCAAACGGACCGATCAGCGCAAAGCCGGAGACCAGCGGAAACAGCAGCGGCAATGCATTGGCACCGGACGTCCACGTAGCCAGCACGACGCCCATAACGGGATAGATCATGCACAGAAACACGATATGCGACGGCTTCACCATGAAATCATCGACGCCGCGCTTAAAGGCATCGAAGAGGTCGGAAACGGTGATCTTCCGAAGCTTCGTGTGTTCCGCTATTCCGTTGGCGCCTGCTAGCACATGAAAAGTTGCCATGACCGCTTTCCTCCTGGACAAGGTCCGGGCGTGATCGCGGCTTTGGCGGTGCTGTTGTCCGGCGTGAACTGGCCACGCAATCCGCGACCTGCACCGCAGTTACAATAACCCGCCGTGAGGCGTTTGTCGCCCCCGGAGCTTCGATGAGGGCCCTCGTCGGTCGACCGCTGCGGTCAGGCAAACGAGCGCGTGACGACGGTGTCGAGAAGGAGGGCGGCGAAGATGGTGAAGAGGTAGAGGATCGAGTAGGCGAATAGCTCTCCCGCGGGTTTTCTCTCCTCACCGCGGGCGGCAAGGAGTTTCCACGCGCGCCAAACGAAGCCGACGCCGGACAGGACGGCGATGGTTCCATAGATCGCCCCGGCGAATCCGAGGACCGAAGGCAGGATCCCGATAGGCGCCAGCAGCAGCGAATAGACGAAGATCTGCCGTCGCGTCGCCTGCGCGCCAGCCACGTTCGGCATCATGGGAATTCCGGCCGCGCTGTAATCTTGGGTCTTAAGCAGCGCCAGCGCCCAGAAATGCGGCGGCGTCCACAGAAATATGATCAGGAACAGGACCAGGCTTTCAATCTCGAACGCGCCGGTCGCCGCCGTCCAACCGATCACCGGAGGCAAGGCGCCGGCGCCGCCGCCGATGACGATGTTCTGGGGCGTCGAACGCTTGAGCCACATCGTGTAGACGACGGCATAGAAGAAGATGGTGAAGGCCAGCAGCGCGCCGGCGCGCCAGCCAACGGTGATCCCCAGCATCAGCACCGAAAGAACGGACAGGACGAGACCGAAGACAAGCGCTTCCTCCCGGTCGACGTGACCCATCGGTATCGGCCGCCCCGAGGTGCGCGACATCATCGCGTCGATGTCGGCGTCGTACCACATGTTCAGCGCCCCGGCGGCGCCGGCGCCGATCGCGATCGCGGCGATCGCCGTCAAGGCGATGGCTGGATCCTTCGCTCCGGGCGCCGCGACCAGCCCGACCAGGGCGGTGAAGATGGCGAGCGCCATGACCCGGGGCTTGAGCAGCTCAAAGAAGTCGCCGGTCCTTGCCGCCAAGGGCCGATAGGGGATTTCCCTGAGCGGATCTTCTTTGACCGACATAGCCAACGACCACCGGTGGAAAATTCAACCTAGCAGCCCCTTGCGCAATTGCAACGAAAGCTGTCGCGTCGGCCGGATCGCGCCGCCGAATGCCATCGTGCGCCATTGACTTTCCTGCTGGATTTAGGGGTCACCACCCGATACTCTGCTGTGCTGGCTTTGAGAGGTTGTGCCATGGACGGCAGGACAGTGCTCATACTTGCAGTCGGAATGGCGTTTCTTCTGCTGTTGGGATTCTGGGCGGCATAGCAGTCCCGGAGTATCAGACAGTCCTTAGCCGGTACGGCGCTTGCACGCGCCGGAATTCAGGTGAGGAGACCGCAGCATGCCTTCGATGAAATTCCCAGCGATCCTGTTTGCCGCAACGTGTTTGCCCCTGCTGCCCGCGCAGGCGCAGGCGCAGGAGGGTGATGCCGCCGCGGGAAAGAAAGTGTTCAACAAATGCAGGGCCTGCCATGATGCCGAGGCCGAAAAGAACAAGGTCGGCCCGCATCTGGTCGGCGTCGCCGGCCGTGCCGCTGGCTCGATCGAGGGCTTCAACTATTCCGCCAACATGAAGGAACTGGGGGCCGGCGGCCTGGTCTGGGACGACGCGAAGCTCGCCGAGTATCTGGCTGATCCGAAGGCAGTGGTCCCGAAGGGCAAGATGGCGTTTCCGGGCCTCAAGAAGGAGGAGGAGATCGCCAACGTCATCGCCTATCTGAAGGCAGACCCGAAACCCTAGTGTTTGCGAAACGCTCGATCTCGGCGGCGAGCCCAGCAGTTGTCGAACCCGAGACCCTCAGGACAGTCGCCGCGCGCGCTCGGGCATGAACCCCGACAGCAGGTCGCTCGCGGCCGGTCTCGTCGCGCCACATGAGCAGGACGGCACGCCCGCCTCGTCGCCCGTCGGTCTCTTGTAGGGGGACCTGGGGCGAATAACGAAAGCCGGGCGCGTCTCAGTCCCGCGTTCCGCCGCGACTGTCGTTGGTGCGGTTGATGACCGCCCAGATCGCCACGGCCGGCGTGTTGCCGATGGCCCACAGGCGATGTGGCAACTGGGCATCGAAGGAAACCGAGTCGCCGGGGCCGAGCTCGTAGGTCTCGAAGCCGACCTGCAGGCCGAGCCTGCCCGAGATGATGTATGCGTATTCCTTGCCGCCGTGGCGGAACATGGAGTCGGCCGGGCAGGACTCCGCGCCGACCTCGTAGACGACATGCAGGAAATCGACCGTCTCGTCGGGCTCGGCCGTCAGGCGTTCCCACACGACGCCGCCGGCCAGGCGGATGCGCTTGCGGCCGTCGCGGCGCTGGACGGGGCTCCTCCTTCCGCGTTCGCCCGCGGTGTTGGCCGTCCTGGACGCCGCGGAGCGTTCAGAGTCGTTGAACAGTTCGTCGATGGTCAGTTCGAGTTCGCTGGCGATCGACCACAGCGTGCTGACCGACGGCGTCACGAGGCCGCGCTCGATCTGCGAGATCAGGCTCGGCGAAACATTGACCCGCCGCGCGAGCTCGCGAAGGCTCAGATCGCGATGCTCGCGTTCCACCCGGAGCCGCCGGCCCAGCGACTCCAGCGCGGGCCCGCTCGGCTCGGCGGAAGCGGCCCGTACCTCCGCTTCCTGCTGCACGTCCTGGCTGTCGTCGTTGCTCATCGCTGCGGCTTTGGCTTGCTCATGTCGCGGCCCTTGACAGGCCAAACGTTGATGTACATTAAACAGAGTGCATTGTAACTAAACATATCAAAATCGTGCCCCGGGGAGGAGCTGTTGGCCCATTACGTCGCAAGGGGCGCCGATATCAAGCTCTTTCCCGCCTATGCGGGGAAAAGCGGCGGGTACAGGCGCAACACAGTCGTCGACCGGAAAGCAGGGGCAGTGCACACCGCACTGGGATTGTCCGAGCTTGACGCAGGCGGCCATGTCGACGTGCATGTCCACTCCTTCGAGGAACAGTTCTACATAACCGAGGGGCGGCCGACGCTGGTCCTGGAGGGAAAGGGGTATCCGTTGGAGCCGGGCGCCTGCGGCGTCATCCCCGTCGGCGTGGAGCATGCGTGGCTCGGGCCGGACGACGGCACGGCGAAGTGGATCGATTTCATGTCGCCGATTCCGCGCGGCGATGACGAGCCGCGCGACACGTTCTTCCTCGGTTCGCCCGGCGAGGTGAAGGCCGAGCCGCTCGACATCCGCGACCCGCGCACGCGCCATTTCTTCCGCATGGCCGAGGACGACATCGAGGTCGGGAAGCTGACGGTCGGCTCGCGCGTCGACGCGCCGAAGGTGTCCGCGAGCATGGCAACGGCGCTGCTGGCCTATAGCGGCATCGCGGTGAAGATGCTGGTCGACGAACGGCTCTCGGCCGCACTCGGCACGATGTTCATGGTCGAGTACCAGCCCGGCGGCGTCGCGCACCCGCACGACCATCCGCTGGAGGAGGCCTATGTCATCCTCCACGGCGAGATCGAGGCGCTGGCCGACGGCGAGACCTACATCCTGAAGCCGGGCGACGTGTTGTGGACCGGCGTGGGATGCATCCACGCCTTCTACAACAGGACCGACACCACGGTGCGCTGGCTGGAGACGCAGTCGCCGCAGCCGCCGGCGCGCCATTCCTACCGCTTCAGCCGCGACTGGGAATATCTGGACGAGAAACTCGAGGGACGGGGCTAGCATGGCGGACAACGCGATCATCATCGGCGGCACCCAGGGCATCGGGCGCGACATCGCGCGGCAGATGGCCGAGCGCGGCGACCGCGTGATCATCACCGGCCGCGACAGGGCCGGCGCCGAGAAGGTGGCGGCCGAACTCGGGCACGGTGTCGAGGCGCGTGCGGTCGACCTTTCGAAACCGCACGACATCGCCGCCGCGCTGGCCGATGTTCCAACGCTGCGCCACGTCGTGATCACCGCCATCCTGCGCGACGCGAATTCCGTCCGCGACTACGATGTCGACCGCGCGCTCAACCTCGTGACGCTCAAGCTGGTCGGCTATACCGAGGCCATCCACGCCCTGTTGCCGAACCTGGCGGACGACGCCTCGGTCGTGCTGTTCGGAGGGCTGGCCAAGGAACGCCCCTATCCGGGCTCGACCACGGTGACGACCGTCAATGGCGGTGTCGCCACGATGGTGCACACGCTCGCCATCGAGCTTGCGCCGATCCGCATCAACGCGATCCATCCCGGCATCATCGGCGACAGCCCGGCATGGTCGGGCAAGAACCTCGACGCGGTCGTGGCCCGCACGCCGACGAAGCGGCTCGCGACCATGCGCGACGTTTCGGGCGCGGCACTCTTCCTGCTCGACAACAATTCCATCAACGGCGTGAACCTCAACATCGACAATGGCTGGCTGCTCACCTGAGCAGCGAGAACCTGGGAGGAGAATGGAATGAGACTCACGAGAAGGCATTTCACCAAGCTGGGTGTCGCGGCCTCCGCCGGCCTCGCGGCTCCGGCGATCTGGACGAAGGGCAGCTTCGCCCAGAGCGACAAGATCCGCGTCGGCTGCAGCGCCTCGCTGACGGGGCCGCTGTCGGGCACGAAGAACATGGTCATCGGCTACGAATTGTGGCGCGACGACGTGAACGCCGCCGGCGGTCTGCTCGGCAAGGAGGTCGAGCTCATCGTCTATGACGACCAGAGCTCGCCGTCGAACGCGCCGGCGATCTATTCCAAGCTGGTCGACGTCGACCAGGTCGACTTCCTGTTCACGCCCTACGGCGCGAACCTGACGGCGACGATCATGCCGTTCGCCCAGCAGCGCGACCGCTTCATCGTCGGCATCCTGACGCTGGCCAGCAACGACAAGCTCAAGCACGACAAGTTCTTCCAGGCGGCGCCCTGGGGACCGGACGGAGCCACCAACTGGGCGCGCGGCTTCTTCGACATCGCCGAGCGCGACGGCGTGAAGAAGATGGCGATCCTCGCCGCCGATACCGAGTTCTCGAAGACGGCGGCCGAGGGCGGACGCCGGGTGTCGGAGGAGATGGGCATGGAGGTCGTCGACTTCCAGATGTACCCGCCGACGAACCGCGACTTCTCCGCCATCCTGCGCAACATCAAGGCAGCCGAGCCGGAAGCCGTGTTCGTGTGCTCCTACCCGGCGGATTCGACGGCCATCCTGCGCGGCATCCAGGAGATCGGCCTCAACGATTCCGTGCGGCTGTTCGGCGGCGGCATGGTTGGGCCGCAATATGCCTCGCTGATGGAGAATCTGGGGCCTGCGCTCAACGGCGTCGTCAATTTCCATCTCTACGTGCCGGAGCCGACGCTGAAGTTCGAGGGCATCGAAAACTTCCTGTCGCGCTACGAGCCGATTGCCAAGCAACAGCAGGTCGATCCGCTGGGTTTCTACATCCCGCCCTTCACCTATGCCGCCGGACAGCTCATCTCGGCAGCCGTCGAGGCGACGGGGTCGATCGACCAAGCCGAGGTCTCGCAGTGGCTGCATGCGAACCCGGTCGAGACGGTCGTCGGCCAGATCAACTTCGACGAGATCGGCAACTGGACCGAGCGCCGCGTGCTGATGGTGCAATTCCAGGGCGTCGACGACAGCGGGCTCGACCAGTTCCGCCAGGCGGGCAAGGAAGTCGTCATCGATCCGGCCGACTATGCGAGCGGCGAGTTGATCCCCTTCGCAGACGCGCGCAAGGCGTAGTAGACCTTACGGCGGCTCCGCCCGTGCGAAGGGCGGGGCCGTCCGTGCGCTCCAGGAGCCAGGATGGTCGTCCTCGATCTCGTACTGAACGCCTTGGCGACCGGCCTGATGCTCGGCAGCATCTATGCGCTTCTCGCGCTGGGACTGGCCATCACCTTCGGCATCCTCCACATCCCCAACGTGGCGCATCCCGCCATTGTCATCGCCGGCGCCTATGCGGTCGTGATGACCAACCGCTACGGGGTCGATCCGGTCCTTGCGGCGGTGCTGTGGATGATCCCGTTCTACATGCTCGGCATCCTGTTCTACGAATTCTACGCGCGCTCCTTCGAGTCGCGCGGTGGCGGCAACACCCTGCAGAGCCTGACCCTGTTCTTCGGGGCATCGCTCGTCATCGAGGTTGCGCTGGTCGTGGCCTACGGCACGGATCTGAGATCCGTTTCCGTCGGCTATGTCGGGTCGAGCCTGCGCCTCGGCTTCGTCGCCATTCCTTACCGCTTCCTGATCCCCGCGCTGATCACGCCGGTCGTGGTCTTTCTTCTGTGGCTTTACCTGACGCGCACCAATGTCGGGCTGGCGATACGCGCGGTCGCCCATGACGAGCGCGCGGTCAGCGTTTCGGGCGTCAATCCGGCCGCGATCAAGCGCCATGCCTTCGGCATCGCCACCGCCCTGGCGGTGATCGCCGGCGCGGCGCTGGTGATCACAGGACCCATCGATCCGTTCGCCGGGCGCATTCATATCGGCCGCGTCTTCGCCGTGGTCGTGCTCGCCGGCATGGGCACGATCCCCGGCACGCTCGCGGCCGGCATCATCATTGGCATCGCCGAGTCGCTGGTCATGAGCTTCATGAGCCCGTCATGGGCTCCGGGCGTCGCCTTCGCCATCCTGCTCGCGACCCTGGCGCTGAAGCCGACCGGGCTTTTCGGAGCGGGCCGGTGAAGATGACGCGTTTCATCATCGTCGCGCTGCTGGTCTTCGCGACCGGGCTCATGCTGCCCAAGGTCGTGTCGAACCCGTACTACTTCTATGCCGGCTATGTGGTGCTGCAGTATGTGGTGATCGCCACCGGCTGGAACATCCTCGGCGGTTATGCCGGCTATACGAACTTCGGTTCCTCCGCCTTCTTCGGGGCCGGCGCGTATATGGCGGCGTTCCTGTTCAAGGCGCTCGGTGTGTCGATTTTCGTCCAGATCCTCGGCGCCTGCGTCGTCGGCATGCTGCTCGGTCTGGCGACGGGTTACCTGACACTGCGCATCCAGGGCGTCTATTTCGCCATCGCCACGGTTGCGCTGGTGATCGTTCTGGAGACGCTGGTTCACAACACCGAATATCTCGGCGGCGCATCGGGCATGACGCATCTGGCCGATCCGGCGCCGGCCTGGTTCGGCGGCCAGACGCAATATGTGTTCTGCATCATGCTCGGCCTCGCCGTCGCCGCCGTCGTTCTGGCGCGCTGGATCGAGGTGTCCTGGATCGGCCGCGGCTTTCGCGCCATCCGCGCCAGCGAGCCGGCGGCCGAGGCATCCGGGGTGCCGACGCTCAAGCTCAAGCTTCTCGCCTGCGCGCTGAGCGGCGGCGTCATGGCGGCGGCGGGCGCGCCCTACCCGACCTACACCTCGTATCTCGATCCGGTCAGCGCCTTCAGCCTGCTCATCGGGCTCAACGCGCTGGCCATGCCGCTGATCGGCGGCACACGGTCGTGGCTGGGGCCGGTGATCGGCGCCGTCCTGCTGGCCAGCGTGCAGCAGCTCGCGACGGTGACCATCTCTTCGGAATTCAACATCCTCGCCGTCGGTCTCGTGCTGATCGCCTTCGTGGTGGCCGCGCCCGAAGGACTGCTCGGCCTGCGGTTCAGGAGCCGCGCGGCATGAGCGAGAGCCTGCTGGCGGTGCGCGACGTGAGGAAGGCCTTCGGTCCGATCAAGGCGCTTGGCCCGGTGGACGTCGACCTGATGCCCGGGGAACGCCTGGGCATCATCGGTCCGAACGGCTCCGGCAAGACGACGCTGATCAACTGTATCAGCGGCTTCCACCGCCCGGACACCGGCAGCATCGTCTTTCGCGGCGAGGATATCACGCGCATGCCCGCCTATCGCCGGGCGCGCTTCGGCCTGTCGCGCAGCTTCCAGATCCCGCGGCCCTTCCTTGGCATGAGCGTCTTCGAGAACCTTCTGGTACCGATGGACTACTGTTCCTCGGCGGAGACCGAGAAGGAGGAGATCGAGCGCGTCGAACAGGTGTTGGAATCGGTGGGTCTGGTGGAGCGTCGCGACCACCCGGCCGAGCTGCTTTCCCAGCTCGAGCTGCGCAAGCTCGAGCTCGCGCGGGCGCTCGCGGCCAGGCCGCGGGTGCTGATCGCCGACGAGGCCATGGCCGGCCTGTCGGAGGCCGAGATTGACGACGTGCTGGCACTGCTCTTGAAGCTCAACGCATCCGGCGTCGCCGTCGTCATGATCGAGCACATCATGCACGCGGTGATGCGCTTCTCGCAGCGCGTGATCTGCCTCGAGACGGGCAAGATCATCGCCGAGGGAAGCCCGGACGAGATCGTCGCCAGCCCCCAGGTCCAGAAGGTTTATTTCGGTGAACAGACTCGTCGTTGAAGGTCTCCACGCCGGCTACGGCGCCGTCACGGTCCTGCGCGACGTGAATCTCGAAGTGCGCGAGGGCGAGCTGGTCGCCCTGCTCGGCATGAACGGCAACGGCAAGAGCACGCTGCTCAACTGCATCATGGGCTTCGTGCGCCCGACCTCGGGCCGCGTTCTCCTGGAGTGGGAGGGCGAGACGATCGAGCTGTCGCGCTCCGCCGCGCACGAGACGACCCGGCGCGGCGTCGCCTATGTTCCGGAGGGCCGGCGGCTGGCGCCCAACCTCACCGTCGAGGAGAACCTGATGCTGGCCGGCGGCTCCGGACGCGGCAAGGCAAAGCTGAAGGAGAATCTCGGTTTCTGCTACGAGATGTTCCCCATCCTAGACGAGCGGCGCAGGCAGCTTTCCTCGACGCTGAGCGGCGGCCAGCAGCAGATGCTGGCGATCGCGCGAGCGCTGATGACGTCGCCGCGCATCATGGTCGTCGACGAACCCTCCGTGGGACTTGCCCCGATCGTGGTCGAGCAGGTGATCAGCACCATCCGCACGCTGCAGGAGACGACCAACATGACAATCCTGATGGCCGAGCAGAGCTTCTTTCAGGCGATCGAGGTCGCATCGCGCGCCTATGTGCTGTCGCACGGGCGCATCATCCACACCTTCGATCAGAAGGTCGATCCGGCCTCCAGCGAAGAGATACGCAGCGCCATGATGGGGATCGCGTAGGATCCAGGCGGCCGGCTCAGCCCTGGCGGCGGAGGAAGCCGGTGATCGTCACCTTCTCCCAGATGTCGGCGGCCTTGAACGGATCGGCGCCGTTGAAGCGCTCCACCGCCGCGCGGTCGGGCGCCTCGACCAGGAACAGGCTGCCGATCATCGTCTCGCCGTCGTCGGCCACAAGCGGCCCGGACATGACGATCTCGATGCCGAAGGCGCTGGTGTCGCTCAGGAACGCCTTGTGCGCGTCGTAGTTGGCGAGGCGCGTCGGGAGGGCGCCGGGCTTGTCGAGGGCGTGGATGGCGAACAGCATCTGCGGTCTCCCGTTTCTCGCGCGTGGCGCTCAGTCCTTGTTCAGCTTGAAATCGTATGTCAGCTCGAAATAGCGGCGGTCCACCGTGGTCCCGTCGGGTGCGGTGCCGGCCGGATGCTCGACGAAATCGTGGATCAGCGAGTCCTTCACGCCGAAGACCGCGTCGGAATCGAGATACTGGTCGCCCGCGACGAAGACATGCGTGACGAGGCGCTCGTGGCCCGGCGCCGAGATCATGAAGTGAACATGGGCCGGCCGCCAGGGATGGCGCCCCTGTGCCTCCAGCATGTCGCCCACCGGACCGTCATGCGGGATGGGATAGGCGGCCGGCTTGATGGTCCAGAAATGGAACCGACCGTTCCCGTCCGCGTGGAAGCGGGCGCGCATCGTCAGACCCTCGACGTCATCGGGCTGCTGGACATCGTAATAGCCGTCGTCGTCCGAGTGCCACACGTCGACGACGGCGCCGACCAGCGGCGCGCCGTCCGTGGAACTCACCGAGCCGGACACGAACAGCGGGGCCCCCTCCATGCCGGGCGAGATGTTGTCGCCGAGCTCATGCTCAGGCGGCGATTCCACATAGAAGGGTCCTAGCACCGTCGTCTCGGTCGCCCCCTTCGACTGCTCGTGGTTTATCGCGTCGACCAGCATCGAGATGCCGAGCGTGTCGGACAGCAGGATGAATTCCTGCCGCTTGTCGTTGCACATCTGGCCGGTGCGGGTCAGGAAGTTGACGGCCGCCATCCACTCGTCCTGCGTGGGACGCACCTCGCGCACCAGCGCGTGCAGATGCCTGACGACGGCCTCGCTGATCTCGCGGATGCGGGGATCGCTGGCGTTGCCGACGCGCTCCACCACGGCGTCGGTAATCGTGAACTCGTTGAAGTTGCGCATGTCGTGGCCTCAGCTCGTGGTATCGGGCTCACCCATTCCCGCCAGCCACTCGGTGTGTCTGACCGGAGCGATGAAATCGTCCTCTCCCATGCCCCGGCCGATGATCGCGGCGAAGGTCTCGCGCGTCAGCGCCGCCATCGGGACGGGGACGTTGGCCGCCCGCGCCGCGCCCAGGATCAGGTCGAGGTCCTTCGCCATCTGATGGCACGAGAAAGTCGACGTGAAATCGCGTTCCGCCAGCGGACCGACCTTGTACTTGACCATGGGCGAGGCGGCGGCACTCTCAGCGAGCACGTCGAGCATGTCCCGCCAGCCGATATTGCCCTTGCGCGCAAGAGCCAGGGTTTCGCCCATCATCACCGACGTCGCCGCCAGCATCAGGTTGATCGCGAGCTTCGCGTAGCGCGCCTCCTCGTCCTCCCCGAGATAGGTCTGGGCCCGCGTGAACGCGGCCACGATGGGCCGGACGGCTTCGAAGGCGTCCTTCGGGCCGGAGGCGAAGCAGCTCAGATTGCCCGTGTGGGCGATGGATGCATTGCCCGAGATCGGCAGGCGCAGATACGCCACGCCGGCCTCTATGGCCGCGCGCCCGACCTCGGCCGAGACGTCGGGGCTGACGGTGCTGATTTCCACGTATGTCGCGTCGGAGCGCATGGACGCCACGATGCCACGCTCGCCGAGGGCGGCCGCGCGCAGCGCGCGGTCGTCGGGCAGGCAGGAGAAGATCACGTCCCTGCCGGCGGCTTCCCCGGGGCTTTCGGTAATCCTTATGCCCTTCGTCGCGGCCAGATCAAGGCGCGCCTTCGCGGGATCGAAGCCCGTCACCTCATATCCCGCCTCCGCCAATCGCGCGGCGATCGGCAGGCCCAGCTTGCCGAGGCCGATCCAGCCTATTGTCGCCTTGCCGCTCATGCCCTTGCTCCAGATGTCCCTAGCCGGCTTCGGGCGGCTCGCCCGCCCATGCGCGCGTGATCAACTCGTGGATCGTGTCACGCTCGATGCGGCGCGGATTCCAGTACGGGTTCTCCAGCGCCAGATCGACCGCACGCGCGATCCCGTCCTCTGGCATGCCGATATCCCTGAGCGCACGCGGGGCTCCGAGTCCTCCCGCGAGATCGAACAGGGCACGGCCCGGCTCGTCGGCGCCGAGCGCGCGCGACAGCGCCGCCATCGCTTCGGGTGCGGCCGGAGCGTTGTAGGCGATCGCATGCGGCAGCACGATCGTGTGCGTCTGCGCGTGCGGCAGGTCGAACGTACCGCCCAGCACATGGCAGAGCTTGTGATGCAGCGCCATGCCGACCGAGCCCAGGCACACGCCGCACAGCCACGCGCCGTAGAGCGCATCGGAGCGCGTAGCGCGGTTCGAGCCGTCGGCGACAACGTCGGGCAGCGCCCGCGCGAGCGCCGAGACCGCCTCCTCCGCCATCAGCGAGATCACCGGGTTGCGATCCTCCGCGTAAAGCGCCTCGGCGGCGTGCGCCAGCGCGTTCATGCCCGAAGTGGCGGAAAGCGCCGGCGGCAGGGAAAGGGTGAGGTCGACGTCGTAGACCACGACCTCGGGAAGCACCTTGAGCGTGCGCTGGGTCTTCTTCACGCCGTTGGCGGTCTCGCCCAGGATCGGCGTCATCTCGGAGCCCGCATAGGTCGTGGGAACGCAGATCTGCGGCAGGTCCGTCCTCAGCGCGATCGCCTTGCCGAGACCGATCGTCGAGCCGCCGCCGATGGCGAGGGTGCAGTCGGCGCCGAGGTCTGCAACTGTCTTCATCGCCTTTTCAGTGACCGATACCGGCGTGTGCATCGCCGCGCCGTCGAACAGGCCAGCGGCCGCACCACCGATGCGCGACATGACCTCGCGCGCATGGTCCGCCTGCTCCGGCGTGGACAACACCAGCGCCCGGCCGCAGCCAAGCCGCTCGATTTCCGCCGCGAGGCGGGAAAGCGTACCGGAACCGAAGATGACGCGCGCCGGTTGGCCGGTGTAGGTGAAGGACTTCATGAGCCGCCCGTCATGCGCCGGCCGTCGCGATCGCCGCCTGCCTTGCGGTGCCGTGCCGGTCCATCGCGCATCCTCCCTCGGTGACCGCTTGTCGTGCAGTTCAAATATACGCGTTTAATCCGCATTAACGCGTTGATTGTCAAGGCGAGCCGGTCGCGCGGATAGTACCGTGCGAAGCCGGAAGTCCTTTGTCGCATACGGTTGTTGGTCGCCATCGCACATATGCGGAAGCGCCGGCGTCGTGACTTGGCATCCTATAGATGTTCAGTAATAATGAACGGAGAACAAGATCGCGCCGGAACAGGCAGGGAGGCCGCGGGCGCGCAGGAGGAAGGGGAACCAGCCTATGTGCCAGCTTTGCGAAAGCGGTTTGATCCAGGATCATTCGATCTCGCGTCATGCTCCGTTTATGTCGGCAGCGCCCGTCATGGCGCCGGTCGGCGGGGGCGGAGGATCGGCCGCCACCACTGCTTCCATGCCCAGGGACTCCGGCGCGCCGGGCCGCCGCATCCTGATCAGGGGCGGGCACGTGATGAGCATGGATCCCGAGGTGGGCGACTTCGCGAAAGCCGACGTGCTCGTCGAAGGCCGCACGATCGCCGCGGTCGGGCCCGACCTCGACGCCTCCGGCGCCGACATCGTGGAGGCGGGCGGCATGATCGTCATGCCCGGCTTCATCGATACCCATCATCATCAGTTCGAGACGGCGCTGCGCAGCTTCCTGGCCGACGGCATCCTGGTCAATGACGGCCAGCCGCACAGCGCCGTCAACTACTACGAACACATCCTGCAGAAGTTCTCGTTGGTCTACCGTCCCGAGGATGTCTATGTGAGCGAGATGTTCGGTTCGCTGTCGCAGCTCGACGCCGGCGTGACGACGGTGATGGACATTTCGCAGATCCATCATTCGCCCGAACACTCCGACGCCGCCATCCAGGCGCTGAAGGATGCTGGCCGCCGCGCCGCCTTCGGCTATTTCGAGGGCTGGGGCGACGGCTCGAAATATCCCGACGACGCCAGGCGCATCAGGAGCGAGCATTTCGCCTCGGACGACCAGCTCGTCACCATGGTCATGGGCGGCGAGATATACATTCCCGGCTACGAGAAGTCGTGGAAGATCGGCCGCGAGCTCGGCCTGCCGGTGGCGCTGCACGTGGTCGGCACATTCGGCATGGCTTCGACCTTCGACGAGCTGGCGAAGAGCGGCGCGTTCGGCCCGGACAACATCTTCATCCACATGACCGGCATGAGCGACCTCGCCTGGAAGGCGGCGGCCGATGCCGGTTCCCACGTCTCGCTCGCCGTGCCGATCGAGATGAACATGCGCCACGGCATGCCGCCGATCCAGAAGGCGCTCGACCTCGGCATGGAGCCGTCGCTCTCGAGCGATGTCGAGTGCACGCTGACGGCCGATCCGTTCACGCAGATGCGCTCGGCGATGATGCTCCAGCGCGCCTTCATCAACGAGTCGGCGCTGGGCGGCGAGGAGAAGCTGCCGATGATGCTCACCGCGCGCGACGTCCTGCGTCTCGCCACCTTGTCGGGTGCGAAGGGCTTGGGGCTCGACGGCAAGACGGGATCGCTGACGCCCGGCAAGGAGGCCGACATCGTCCTCCTCGACGCGACGGCGCTCAACGTCGCGCCGCTCAACAACGTGCCCGGCGCGGTCGTCTCGCTGATGGACCGCAGCAATGTCGACACCGTCATGATCGCCGGCAGGATCCGCAAGTGGAGGGGCGCGTTGCAGGGGGCCGATATCGCCAGGATGAGAAGCGAACTCGAGGCTTCGCGCGACTATCTTTTCGAAGCGGCCGGCATCGAGCAGGACCTCTTCCGGGTCTAGGAAAACCCTCGCAGGTCATGAACTGTTGGATGCGAGGCCGTAAAAGGTCTCCGCGTGTGGGTCGCGAGCGTCATGTCGGCTGCCAGATATGGCAGCACGGCCGTGTCCGTTGCCACACTGATACGTCGTACGGACCTCAGGCGGCGTTCGCCCCGGATGTGCGCCGATAGCTGACGACCAGGTCGTTGAACTTGCTGCCCTGGATGGCGACATGGTCGCGCAATATGTGGGCCGCGGCGTCGGCGCTGCCTTCGACAAGTGCGTTGAGTATCTGGCGGTGCTCGGCTAGCGACTGGCCCATCCGCCCGCGGACCTTGAGCTGCATGCGGCGGAACGGCTTCAGCCTGCGATGCAGCTTGCCGGCCTCCTTGGCGAGGAACCGGTTGCCCGAGGCCTCGTAGATGAGGAAATGAAAGACCTCGTTGGCGCGATAGTAGCCATCGACGTCGCCGGCTTCGGCGGCTTTCTCGCACTCGACCACCGTCTGTGTCAGCCGATCGATCAGCTCGGGCGTCACGCGACGGCTGGCGAGACGACCGCAAAAGGCTTCGAGCTCGGCCATCACCTCGAACATCTCGATCACTTCCTCGAAGGCCGGATGACGGACGAAGGCGCCGCGTCGCGGCTGAAGATCGATCAGGCCGGAAGCCGCAAGAGCCTGGAAAGCCTCGCGCAACGGCGTGCGCGACACAGCGAACCGGCTCGCCAGCTTGATCTCGTCAAGCCGCTCACCATTGGCGAACGCGCCCTCGATGATCAGCTGTTCGAGCTTCTCGCGCACAAGGTCTGAACGACTGACCATTCGCGTTTCCCGCGGTTGGAACCAGAAACAAAAACGTCCCGCTTGCATACAAGAGGGTTGACAGAAAATGCAAGAGCGCTACTCCTTTAGCCGCGACATTCTCCGTGGGACGGCGTTCCACACGGGTCATCGCCATGTTCTGGGAGGAATAAATGTTGAAGAAATTTGCAGCGTCGGCTGCCATCACCATCTTTGCCTGCGGCCTCGCCGGGGCAACCGAACTGCGGCTGTCCCATCAGTTCTCGACCAACGACATTCGCCATCGCATCGCGCAGATGGTGGCTGACGACGTCGCGGCCGCCAATGTCGACCTGACCATCCAGATCTTCCCGTCCGCCTCGCTGTTCAAGGCGACGGAGCAGTATCTGCCGCTGTCGCGAGGACAGCTCGACATGACGGTGTTTCCACTCTCCTACGCAGGCGGGCAGCGGCCCGAATATAACCTCACCCTGATGCCGGGCCTGATCAAGGATCACGATCATGCCGCGCGCATGAATGACAGCCCGTTCATGGAGGCGATCGAGGAGGTGATGGCCGAGGACGACGTGATGGTCCTCGTGCATGGCTATCTGGCCGGCGGCTTCGCCTCCAAGGAAGGCTGCATCACCCGACCCGAGCACATGAAGGGCAAGACGGTTCGCGCGGCGGGCAAGGCGTTCGAGCAGATGCTCGAGGGCGCCGGCGCCTCGATCTCCTCCATGCCCTCGTCTGAGGCCTACAATGGTTTGCAGCAGGGAATCATTGATGCGCTCAACACGTCGTCTTCATCCTTCGTGTCCTTCCGCATCTACGAGCAGGTAGGCTGCTACACGCCCGCCGGCGACGTGGCGCTGTGGTTCATGTACCAGCCGATGCTGATCAACAAGACCACTTTCGAGGGGCTGACGCCGGAGCAGCAGGAAGCGCTGACCACGGCCGCCGCCAAGGCGCAGGCCTACTATCTCGAAGAAGCCAAGAAGGAGGACGCGGCCTCGATCGAACCGTTCAAGCAGGCGGGCGTCGAGATCGCCAGCATGACCGCCGACGACTTCGAGGCGTGGCGCCAGCTTGCCGTCGAAACGTCCTACAAGGCATTCCTCGCCGAGGTTCCGGACGGCCAGCGTTATCTCGATCTGGCCGCTGCAGTGGAATGATGTGATCGCAACCCGGCGCGCGCGACGCGCCGGGTCCTGCCCGCAAGGACCATCCCCGGAGTCGGCAGGCCCGGCGATGGCAAGCCCTCACCTCATCTCGCGAGCCGAAGACCTGCGATGGAACACCGCGCCCAAGCCCCCAGGCCCGACGGGCCAAGACATCCGGTCCTGCGATTGATCGACGGCATCTCGACAGTCTGCGGCTGGGTCGCGGCGGGCCTGATCGTTGCCTCGATCTTTGTCACTTGCCACATGATCTTCGTGCGCTTCGTGCTGCGCCAGTCCACCGTCTGGCAGACCGAAGCGGTGATCTACATGATGATTGCCGTCACCACGGTCGGCCTTGCCTATGTCCAGCGGCTGCGCGGCCATGTGAATGTCGACCTGATACCATCCATGCTTCCCAACGGGGCGCGGCGCATCCTCGCCTATCTCGTGCTGGTGATGACCATCGTGCTGATGGCTACGCTGACCTTCTACGCCTTCGAAGGCTGGCACGAGGCCTATCAACGCAACTGGCGGTCAAGCACGGTCTGGGGCGCGCGGCTGTGGATCCCCATGCTGGCGCTGCCCGTCGGCTTTGGCCTCTACACGCTGCAGCTGATCGCCGATCTCGTGGCGCTGCACCTGCGCCTCGACACGCCATTCGGCCTGAAGGACAAGTGATGGATCCGCTGCAGCTCGGCCTGCTTGTCGCCGTCGTCACCATCATCGTCCTGTTCTCGGGCGCGCCGGTCGCTGTCGGCCTGCTGCTCGTCTCGGCCCTGTTCCTGCTCGCCTTCGACGGCATACGTTCGCTGCAGATGATGCCCGAGGTCTATTTCGCCGATCTCAACAGCTTCACCATGCTCGCGATCCCGATGTTTATCATCATGGGCGGCGCCATCGCCTCCACACGCGCCGGTGCCGACCTTTTCGAGGCGCTGGAACGCTGGATGACACGCGTGCCGGGTGGCCTCGTCGTGTCCAATCTCGGCGCGTGCGCGCTGTTTTCGGCCATGTCGGGATCCAGCCCCGCCACCTGCGCGGCGATCGGCAAGATGGGTATCCCCGAGATGCGCAAGCGCGGCTACTCGGACGAGATCGCCGCCGGCTCGATCGCGGCGGGCGGCACGCTGGGTATCCTGATCCCGCCCTCGGTGACGATGATCGTCTACGGCATCGCCACCGAAACCTCGATCGGCCGCCTGTTCCTGGCCGGCGTGCTGCCGGGTGTCATGCTCGTCGGCCTGTTCATGATGTGGACGATCTACAGTGCTTGGCGAAGCGGCACGCTGCACAATCTCTCGCAGCGCCGCTACTCGCTGGCCGAGCGGCTGGAAATCCTGCCGCGCGTGGTGCCGTTCCTGCTGATCATCGCAGGCGTGCTCTACGCGATGTATGGCGGCGTCGCGACGCCTTCCGAGACGGCTGCGGTGGGCGCGCTGCTGGCGCTGATCATGGCGATGATCATCTACAAGATGTGGCAGCCGCGCGTGGTCTGGCACGTCTTCCGGGACTCCACGAAGGAAGCGGTGATGATCATGTTCATCATCGCCGCGGCCGGCGTCTTCGCCTATATGATGTCGTCGCTGTTCATCACCCAGACCATCGCCCAGTGGATAGCCGGGCTCGAGGTCAACCGCTGGGTCCTGATGGGCGTCATCAACATCTTCCTGCTGGTTGCCGGCTTCTTCCTGCCGCCGGTCGCGGTGATCGTGATGACGGCGCCGATCCTGATGCCGATCCTGACGGCGGCGGAATTCGATCCCTACTGGTTTGCGGTCATTCTGACGATCAACATGGAGATCGGCCTGATCACCCCGCCGGTGGGACTCAACCTCTATGTCATCAACTCGATCGCGCCCGATATCTCGCTCAAGAAGGTGCTGATGGGCTCCCTGCCCTACGTGCTGTGCATGGTCACCGCGATCATCTTGCTGTGCCTCTTTCCCGGCATCGCCACCTGGCTGCCGACCTACCTGATGGGACAGGCGATCTGAGGCGGCAAACGATGAAAACTTCCGGATTCTTCGGCGACCTGATCGCCACGCTTTTCGAGCGTGCCCCGTGGATGGAGGCTCCACCCGGGGAACGGCCGCTGCGCGCCATGTGCGAGGAACTGTTGGCCGGCAATGGCGAAGTGACCGGCATGCGCATCGCGCGCGCCATCCTGTCGCGCTACAAGTCGCTGTCGGACGAGGACAAGGTTGCGTTCTTCGAGTTCCTGACAGAGGAACTCGACATCGACCCGCGCGCCATCGAGATGGCGGCGAGCGCTTATGCCGCCGCACCCGACGTGGACGGGCTTGCCAGGCTAAGCGCGGCCGCCGAGCCGCCCCGCCAGGAATTGCTGCGCCGCCTCAACCGGGTGCCCGGAGCCACCGGCGAACTGGTGCGCATGCGTCTCGACCTGTTGCGGCTGGCGCCGGAGCATCGCCAGTTCGAACGCGCCGACCTCGATTTCGTGCATCTGTTCAAGTCGTGGTTCAACCGCGGCTTTCTCGTGTTGCGCCATATCGACTGGCATACGCCTGCCAATATCCTGGAAAAGATCATCCAGTACGAGGCGGTCCACGCCATCAATAGCTGGGAGGAACTGCGCCGCCGTCTGCTGCCGGTCGATCGCCGGTGCTTCGCCTTCTTTCACCCCTCCATGCCGGATGAGCCGCTGATCTTCGTCGAGGTGGCGCTTGTCAGCGGCATTCCAGGGTCTATTCACGCGCTGTTGGCCGAGGCGCATGACCCCGTTGCCCCCGCCAGGGCCGATACCGCCGTGTTCTACTCGATTTCGAACTGTCAGGAGGGGCTTCGCGGCATTTCCTTCGGCAACTCGCTGATCAAGCAGGTCGTTGAGGAACTGAGCCAGGAACTGCCCCACCTGAAGAACTACGTCACGCTGTCGCCGATACCGGGGCTGACGCGCTGGCTGGCGTCGCGCGCGGAGCACGACGGACGGATCGCGGCCCTGCTTGCGGCAGCAAGCGCCGGTCCCGACGGGCTGTCCGGCCACGACGACGCGCTGCGCGAACTTGCCGCCCACTACCTCGCTGAGGAGAAGCGCCCCGACGGCCTGCCGCTCGACCCCGTCGCACGCTTTCACCTGGGCAACGGCGCCCTGGTGCACGAAGTTCACGCCGGCGCCGATCTGTCCGCCAACGGATTGCGCCAGTCGTGCGGTGCGATGGTCAACTATCTGTACGAACCGCTTTCCGTGGAACAGAACCACGAGGATTTCGTCGCCAATGGCACCGTCGCCAGTTCACGTTCGATCAAGTCGCTTGTAAGGGCCTCGGCGGCACATCTGGGAAAGGTTCCGCATGCCTAACATGCTTTATGACGCGCTGTTCGCGCCGCTGCGCGATCGCGAGACGCCACTGTTGCACACGGCCGACGGCGGAACGGTTTCGGGCAACGCCTTCCATGCCATGATTCATCGCTTCGCCACGGTGCTCGCCTCACTCGGCCTCGAACCGGGTGACAGGCTGGCAGTGCAGGTTGCGAAGTCGCCGGAGGCCTTGGCGCTCTACGGCGCATCGGTGGCCGCGGGCGTCGTCTTCCTGCCGCTCAACACAGCCTATACCGCCGCCGAAGTTGCCTACTTCGTCGAGAATTCGGGTGCGAAGCTTCTGATCGGTGACGACGCCCAGGCGAGACCACTCAAGGCGGTCGCCGACAAGGCCGGCGCGTCCTTCCTGACCATGAATACCAACGGATCGGGCAGCTTCGCCGACATCGCTCCGCGCCAGAGCGACGCCTTTGAACCGGTCGACCGGGGACCGAACGACCTCGCCGCCCTCCTCTACACATCCGGCACAACTGGCCGCTCCAAAGGCGCGATGCTGTCGCAGAAAAACCTGCTTTCCAACGCCGAGACGCTGGTGAAGGAATGGCGCTTTACCGGCGAGGACGTGCTCTTGCACGCCCTGCCGATCTTTCACACGCATGGCCTGTTCGTCGCGTCCAACGTCGTGTTCCTGTCTGGCGGCTCGATGATCTTCCTGCCGTCCTTCAAGGTCGATGAGGTCATTCGGCTGCTGCCGAAAGCCACCGCGATGATGGGCGTGCCGACCTTCTATACGAGGCTTCTGGACGATCCCCGTTTCGACCGCGCCCTGACCGGGCACATGCGCCTTTTCACCTCCGGCTCGGCCCCGCTGCTTGCTGAAACGCATGTCGCCTTCGAGGCGCGCACGGGGCACAAGATCCTCGAGCGCTACGGCATGACCGAAACCAACATGAACACCTCGAACCCCTATGACGGCGACAGGCGGGCCGGCACAGTCGGCTTTCCCCTGCCCGGCGTGGAACTGAAGATCACCGACCCCGTAACCGGCGAAAGCCTGCCGCAGGGCGAGCCGGGCATGATCGAGGTGCGCGGACCGAACGTCTTCCAGGGCTACTGGCAGATGCCGGACAAAACGAAGGAAGAGCTGCGCGATGACGGCTTCTTCATCACCGGCGACATCGGGGTGATCGATTTCGACGGCTATGTCTCGATCGTCGGCCGCCAGAAGGACCTGATCATCACCGGCGGCTACAACGTCTATCCAAAGGAGATCGAACTGGTGTTCGACGAACACCCGGCCGTTCGGGAATCGGCGGTGATCGGCCTACCGCACCCCGATTTCGGCGAGGCGGTGGCCTGCGTTGTCGTACCGGAGAAGGGCGCAAGCGTGTCCGTGCAGGAACTGGAAACGATGATGCAGGACAGGCTGGCGCGCTTCAAGCAACCCAAGGCGATCTTCGTCATCGACGAGCTGCCGCGCAATACGATGGGCAAGGTGCAGAAGAACGTGCTGCGCGATCTCTACCGCGACCGGTTCAAATAGGATCCGCAAGCCCCTCGGACCTCTCACCACCTCCTCTGCTCAGACCGCCAGCGAGCGCGGCACAGTTGCAATTCTCTCGCCATATCACAGCGGCGGACATGAAGGTTCGTGCCGGGCGCGACAACGGGATGCAGACCGCAGCGGAACAGAGTGTGGGAAAGACGGCAGCGCTCCTCCGGTACCAGGACCCGGTCAGGACCGGTTCGGCTCTGATCTGCGCGACCGTCTCCCGCTCTCATCCCTCTTGCGGCGGCGTGTCGTCGATGCTTTTGCGCATGTTCTGCTGGATCACGTCCAGGTATTGAAGCAGCGCGACCGTCTCCCGCTCCGAAAAGCCTTCGACCGCCTTGTCGACCACCTTGCGCGCGAGCGGCAGCAGGATGTCGCGCAAGGCGAGGCCGCGAGGAGTGAGATGGATGTTGATCTTGCGCTTGTCGAGGTCGCTGCGGACGCGCTTGACCAGCCCCTTGCGCTCCATCGAGCGGATCGCCATCAGCGTCGTCGGCTCCATCGTGCCGACGATTTCCGAAAGCTGGCGCTGCGTCAGGCCGTCCTCGTGCCAGAGCGCGCGCAGGAAATACCACATGCCCGGCGTCACGCCGTGCGGCTCGATCTGCTGCTGGAGATACCGTTGCAACAGCCGGTGCGTCATCCGGACCTGATATCCGACGCTCCTTTCAAACGGCAGGACGTCGTCGGGCTGGGCGGCAGGCCGCGTTGAGGTCTCCATGGCATCCCCCGGGCGCTTTGGAAATCCTGCATCGGTCCGGCCGGCCCGGCGCCTCGGGCGGCGGATCAAAGCCCGGCGAATCCCGCCCGGGCCGTCCAGTAGTCCCAGGCGCGCGCCAGCGGCATCTCCCCCAATAGCATGTTCGCGGCCTTCTCGATCTCGCCGTCTGAAAGATATTCCGGCTTCCCGAGCGGAAGGGTCTTCAGGACAAGCTCCGCATTGTCCTTCATGTTGATCGAGATCATGCAGATCGCGCGCAGGTTCGGCGCCGCGCAGACCGCACCGTGGCCGCGCAGCAGCACCGCCCTGCCCGACCCGAGCGCTCGCGCCAGCGACTGCCCCATCGCGAGCGAATCGATCAGCATGTTCGTGTCGCCGAACTCCGGCTGGCTGTCCCATACCGGCGCGACGTTCCCCATGACGCTGGCCATGTGGAACATGGGCCTGAGCGGAACACCGGTGACGGAAAAGGGGATCACCGACCGCGCATGGTGATGCGAAACCGCGTTCACGTCGGGTCGGGCCGCGTAGATCGCGCCGTGGATGAAGCGTTCCGCGTAAGGCCGGCGGGGATCATCGGCGACCGGCGTCCCGTCCAGCGTGAATTCCATGATGTCGTCGCGCGTCACGTTCTGCGGGGAGCGGGAGCGGGAGAGGAAGAAGTGTCCGGGATCGGCCGGATGACGCACGCTGACGTGGCCGAAATCGTCAATGACGTCCTCGCGGGCAAGTATGCGGTTGGCGATGACCAGATCCCGAAGCGTGTGTTCCACCAGGTCGTCGAGCTTCATGAGGTCCCTTGCGCCGCCACGTCGTCGATAATCATTAGCTTCCTAAGCCACCCTCCCTTAGCGGCGATGCGGCCGCCTGTCGAGCAGAGACTGGCTTGCGGCGTCGCGTCGAGCCCACGGCCGATTCCATTGCGAAATTCAGGCATTGTCCATTGACATCGCATTCGCGGAGCGCCTTACTGATATGAGTTAGATTGCTAAGGTTTTTTTCTGACGAGCACCGGACGGCAGTCAGCAGGGAGGAAATCGTGAAAACCAACCGGATCGCGGCAATCGTCGCGACACTTGCCATCGCTTTCGGCGCGCAACAGGCGTCGGCGCAGACCTACAACCTGACCCTTTGCGGCGCGAGTCCCGGCGGATTGTGGACGCTCCTCGGCGCGGGCATCGACGCGGCGTTGAAGAAATCCTTCCCGGGCTCCACCGTGACCTACCAGACCTCGGGCGGCGGCTTGGCCAATGTCGGCCTTCTCAGCGACGGCAAATGCGACATCGCCATCATCCACGACGCCGAGGCCAAGGCCGCGCTTGGCGGGCTGCCCCCGTTCAAGGCACCGGTCGACACGCTTGCCACGATCGCGCAGCTCTACACCTGGGCGCCGATGCAGATCATCGGATCCAGATCCTTCATCGAGGAGAACGAGCTAACCTCGCTGGAGGACGTGGCGGCCAAGAAGCTGCCGGTGCGCATCGTGCTCAACCGGCGCGGCAACATCGTCAGCGCGGTCGGCGAGGCAATGATGAACGCCGCCGGCGCCAGCCCTGAGAACGTGGAATCCTGGGGCGGCAGCGTCACCTATGCCGCCTCGAGCGAGCAGGGCGACCTGATGCGCGACCGCCGCGCCGATCTGATGATCAACTCGCTGTTCGTCAACCACTCGTCAATCCGCGAGCTTGCTTCCGCGGTCGATCTGGCACTGCTGCCGGTCACGGACGAAACGGCGCAGAAGGTGATCGATGAGTGGGACATCAACCGCTACACCATCGAGGCGAGCGATTATGACTGGAACGACAAGGATGTGCTGACGCTCACCGTCTCGGCCCAGCTCTTCGCGCGGAAGGACGCCGATCCGCAGATGGTGAAGGACCTCACGCAGGCGCTGGTCGACAACGCGACGGAACTGCAGTCGGTGCACAAGGCGATGAGCCCGCTCGACGTCAAGCTGATGTCCGAGGCCAAGACGGTGCCCTACCATCCGTCCGCCGAGGAAGTCTTCACCGCCGCCGGCTACTGATTCCGGCATTGACTGGCCCCGCCGCCGCGCCAGACTGGGCGCGGATGCGGGGCCGCCCGATTCCGGGACGTCGTCTTTGTTGCTTCAATTGCTCTTTGCCACCGGAGCCAGCCGTTCGCCGGCTGGATTGACGGGTACGGCCATCAAGGCGTTCGCCGCCTGCACCGCGGTCTGGACGGTTTATGCCGCTGCCTTCTCGCGCACGGACACGCTGTCGCTGACGATCACCTTCCTGTCGTTGATGCTGGTGCTGACCTTCCTCCTGGTCGGTCCCTCGGAGCGTTCCGATACGAGGCGGGTATCCCTGCCCGACGTCCTGCTGGCGTGCCTCTCGGCGGCGGCCGGCATCTACTTCCTGAACATGTCGGACGAGATATCGCGGCGCATCACGCTGCTCGACCCTCTCTCGACATGGGACATCGGGATGTCCACGCTGATGTTGCTGCTGACGCTGGAAGCGATGCGCCGCACCGTCGGTCTCGGTCTCACGCTGATTGTTCTGCTGTTTCTCGCCTACAACCTGTTCGGGCATCTCCTGACGGGCGTCTTCGGGCATGGCGAGATCACCTATACGCATTTCATAGACATCACCTTCTTCACCACGGATGCCCTGTTCGGCGTGCCGCTCAGGGTGGCGGCTACCTATGCCTTTCTGTTCGTCCTGTTCGGAACCGCGCTGTCCAAGGCGGGAGGATCGCAGTTCTTCTACAACGTCTCGGCCCTGCTGACCGGCGGAACGCCCGGAGGACCTGCCAAGATCGCGGTGATATCGTCGGGCCTTTACGGAACCATCTCGGGCAGCCCGACCTCCGACGTGGTCACGACCGGCAGCGTCACGATCCCGATGATGAAGCGGATGGGCTACAATTCCGTCTATGCCGGGGCGGTGGAGGTGGCGGCTTCCTCGGGCGGCAGCCTGCTGCCGCCGGTGATGGGGGCGGCGGCCTTCATCATGGCCGAATATACCGGCGTGCCCTATCCTGAGATCGCGCTGTCGGCGCTCATACCCGCCCTGCTCTTCTACGTGCCGATCTACGCGCAGGTGCATCTGCGGGCCAGACGCTACAATCTGGCCGGCGTGGCGAAGGACCAGATCCCGACACTGGCCGCCACGATGCGCGACGGCGGGCTATTCATCGTGCCCCTGCTGGTCATCACCTGGGCGCTGGTGCAGGGCTATACGCCCACCTACACGGCCGTCTACGGGCTGGCGGCGATCTTCATCGTCTCGCTGCTGCGCAAATCGACCCGGCTCGGCCCGGCGGCCATTTTCGACATTCTTGCGACCGCGAGCATCCGCACCGTTGCCGTGGCCGGGGCGTGCGCGGCGGCCGGCCTTGTAATCGGCGGCATAACGATGACCGGCCTGGCGTCCAAATTCGGCGCGCTCGTCTTCCTGATAGCCGGCTCCGACATGTTCATCTCGCTCGTCGTGGCGGGCGCGCTGACGCTGTTGCTGGGAATGGGCATGCCGACACCGAGCGCCTATATCCTCGCGGCGGTGCTGGTCTCCCCGGTGATGCGCGCGCTGGACATCGACACCGTCGCGGGCCATCTCTTCCTGCTCTACTTCGCCGTCATGTCGGCCCTGACGCCGCCGGTCGCGGTCGCGGCCTATGCCGCCAGCGCCATCGCCAACGAGAACCCGCTCAAGATCGCGGCGCAATCGGTCAAGATCGCGATCGGCGCGTTCCTGATTCCATTCGCCTTTGTCTTCAACCACGAACTGCTGATGCGCGGATCGCCCTTCGCCATCGCCTACGCAACGGCGAGTTGTTTCGCCGGGCTCTTGGTCATCGCGATCGCCGCGGAAGGCTTCTACCGCGAGCGGCTGGCGGCGGTTCCGCGCCTGCTGCTGCTGGCGGCCGGCATATTGCTGCTATGGATCGACTACTGGCTCCTGCCGGTCGCGCTGGTGCTGATCGCGGCCGCCTGGCTCTACGCCCGGCTGGTCGGAGCGCGGTCCGGCGAGGAAAAGAAGGCGGCCGCGGAGTAGATATTCGTCCGGTTCCCGAAGCGGACCGTCAGCCGATTTCCGACATCAGTTGCCGGGCGCGCCGCAGGAACTCGTCGACGGAAAGCACCTCCCGGTAAGGCATGTGTTCGCTCTCGGCGGGAGGATCCGCGCTGTAGACAAGGCCTTCGCCGTCCCAGAACCACCAATAGGCGACGTCGCCCCTGACGCCGTCCTTCTTGTCCCGGATCGCCATGCGGAAGGTGGGAAATGCCCGCGCGGCCTCTGGAATGGCGGCGCTGCCGAGCCGGCGGGCCTTCAGCCGGCCGCTTTCGATGGCGCCGGACAGCGGCACCATGGCCACCATCAACGCCTCCTGGCGGGCCACGGCCTCCAGGTCCCGGGCATCCCCGCGCGGCAGGACGCGCACCACGTCCGAGGACGTCCCGTGGCGATGGGTGAGCTGAACCAGGACCGGACCGCTCTCGCCGTCCAGTTCGAAGATGTCGCCCGGATTGATGGTTGCCGGCGGTTTCACAGCACGAAAGACTCCAGCGTCGCGGGGTGGAACAGCTCGTCCACCTCGACCCGGCGCGGCGAGAGACCCTGATCGAAGTGATAGCCCAGGAACGTCTCGAGCACCTTCCGGTTCGCGGCCGCTCCATAGGACCAGATGTCGGGCCCCATCAACTGGCTTGCGCGCCGCAGATTATCCTCCACGAAAGGCATGGTCACCTTGGTGGCCGAAGTGTCGGCGAGCGCAGCCTCGGCGAGGACCTTGGCTTGGGTGAAGGATTTCAGGAGCGCGCCCGGCAGCCACGGATGGGCCTCCGCGAGTGTCCGGCGGACGCCGAGCACATGCATGATCGGGAAGATGCCGGTCTTGCGGTAATAGGCCTCGGCTGTCGCGATCGTGTCGGAAAACAGGCGCTGGACCTGCGGATGCCCCTCCTCGAAGCAGCGCGGCGCGCGCGGCCCGACGAAGCCGTCGATCTCGCCCGCGCGCAGCAGGGCATCCAGCGTCGCCCCCTCGGGCGCTTCCTCGACCTTCACGTCGGACGGAAGCACCACGTTGATCTTCTCGGGCCGCCCTGTCGCGTTCATCCCGCCACGCACCCAGGTTATGTCGCGCGGCGATACGCCGTACTCGTCCTGCATGATGCCGCGGAACCAGACATTGGCCGAAAGCTGGTACTCAGCGATGCCGATCCGCTTGCCGCGCAGATCGTCCGGGGCCACGATCCCCTTGTCGGTGCGGACATAGATCGAGGTGTGGCGGAACGCCCGCGACAGGAACACCGGCACCGCGACATAGTGCGGATCACCGCGCGCCACCGAGATCGAATAGGAGGAGAGCGACAGTTCGCTGATGTCGAAGGCCTGGTGGCGAAACGCCCGGAAGAACATCTCCTCGGGCGAGAGAAACATGCAGATCGGCTCCACGCCGTCAATCTGCACCCGACCGTCGGCGATCGGACGGGTCCGGTCGTAGTCGCCCATGGCCAGCGACAGCCGCAAACTGTTCAATTCATCTCTCCTCGCGATAGGCGACCTGTTCCTTCAGGCGCACGGCTTTTCCGGTCGCCGCGGATTCCAGGATCGCATGGCATAGTTCGAGGCTCGCCAGCCCCCAGCGCCCTGTCTGAACGGGAGCTCTGCCTTCACGGACCGCCGCGAAGAGCGCGGCGACCACCTCGGCGCGGCTCTGGCGGAAGGGCGGCGCCGGACGAAACTCCTGGCGCATGTCGCCGCAGACATGGATGCCGAAGGGCGTCAGCCTCAGATCGGCCCTGTCGCACAGGACAATGACCGGCCCGAAATGCTCGTAGGTGTCCGGCTCGCCGGCCCGGCTGGCGGTGCCGTAGGTGCGGGCCGATTTCAGCCGGATCTCGTCGTCAGCGTCCGATGCGGCCGAGAGCGCGAGCCGTGCCCTGCCATAGGAGGACACGTCCTTGCGCGCGCCGAGCTCGCCGATGCCATCCATCCAGATGTCGCTGTCGAAATGGGCGTAGCCGGAATAGGTGAGCGTTGCCGCGCACCCGTCGCCGAATGTCACCAGCGCCGAGTAGGCACCCTCCGTCGGGCGGTCGGGATCCCACGCGCCGGTCACGGCCATCACGTTCTGTCCGCGTCCGCCGGCCAGCAGCCTGACGAGGTCGATCTGGTGGATGCCCTGGCTGAAGATCACGCCGCCGCCGTCGCGGGTGCGCAGTTCCTCGGGACGGCGCGGACGGTACAGAAAATCGGTGTAGTTCAGCGCCTGGATCATTCGGACCCGGCCGAACTCGCCACTGTCGATCAAGGCGCGCGCCTGTGCCACGGGCGTGTCGAAGCTGTGGCTCGGCCCGACGATCAGGTGGACGCCGGCGTCCTCGGCCGCCTCCACGATGCGGCGTCCGTCTTCCATCGACACCGCCAGGGGCTTGTCGAGCAGGATGTGCTTTCCCGCCCGGGCGACCGCGACGGCGTGCTCGGCATGCAGCTGGTGCGGGGTGGCAATATAGACCGCCTCCACCTCCGGATCGGCGGCCAGGGCCGACACCTCCTCGTAGGTCCGCCCCCCGAATTCCCGCGCGAAATGGTTCCGCGACTCCGCGCGCGGCGCGCAGGCGGCCACCAGCCTGACCCTGGCATCGTTCCGGAAAGCCGGCAGCATCAGCACGAAGGCGCGCCCCAGCCCGGCGACGCCGAGACGCACCGGCCCGGCTGTGCGCTCACAGGTCAAGGATGAGCGTCCCTGTGCGGGCGCGCGAGACGCAGATCATGATCGTGTCGTCCTTCTCGTCGTCGCGCAGCACCATGTCGCGATGATCCACGTCTCCCGCGATCAGCCGCGTCTTGCATGAACCGCAGGTCCCGCTTTCGCACGAACTGCTTGTCCGGATGCCGGAATCGCGCACGGCTTCGAGGATCGATCGATCGGCGGGAACCTGCACGCGCATCTTCGAGCGCGCCAGTTCGACCTCGAACGGTTGATCGTCGGCGCGCACGATCTCGACCGGCTTGAAGTCCTCGAAATGGATGCGTCCCTCGGGCCAGTGGCCGGACATGGCCTCGATTTCCTCCATGAGCGGCTTGGGCCCGCAGCAATAGACATGGGTCGGCCGGGGCTTCTCGAACTCGTCCCAGAAATCGTAGGCGCGGTCCGGGTCGCCGTCGTCATGATGGACCACGAGCCTATCGCCGAAAGCCGCCCGCATCTCGTCCAGATAAGCCGCTTCCTCGGCGTTGCGGCTGACATAGATGACGCGGAATTCGGTTCCCTTTTCCAGAAGGTGCCGCGCCATGGCGTAGATCGGCGTCACACCGATGCCGCCGGCGATCAGCAGGTAGTCGGGGGCGTCAACGAGCGCGAACTCGTTTTCGGGCGGGGCGACCATGAGTTCGGTGCCCACCTCGGCGTCCTGGTGCATGGAGCGCGAGCCGCCCCGTGATTCGGCTTCGCGTTTCACGGCGATCGTGTAGGTGTCGCGGTCCGCGCCGCCTATCAGCGAGTAGCGGCGCATGGCGCCGGATGGTGTCCGAACTGTCACATGCGCGCCCGGTTCGTAGCTGGGCAGCGTGATATTCCCGCCGGCGCGCAAGGTGAATTCATCGACGTGCCGGGCAAGCTTCCGGCGCGCGACGACGCGCATCGGGATCAGGTCGTTTTCGGTGATGATCACGGGCCGGCCCTGGACATGGAAATACCCTTAGGTTCCTAACTAATTTCTGTCAACGGCTGGACGATGGAGCGGCAATAGGCTAGCTTTCCTTAGCTTTCTAACTGCCGGAGTCCGCCCGTGCTCACTTCCGAGGAAAATGAACTCCTGACCCGAGTCACCGGCGACGCGCCCATGGCGAGGCTGATGCGCCAGCACTGGACGCCGGTCTGCCTGATCGAGGAAGTGGCCGAGAACGACGGCACGCCGCTGCTGGTCGAGGTCCTGGGCGAGCGCTACGTCGCCTTCAGGGATACGAATGGCCGCGTCGGCCTGCTTGACGAACTGTGTCCGCACCGCCGCGCCTCGCTCCTTTTCGGGCGTAACGAGGAATGCGGCCTGCGCTGCCTCTACCATGGCTGGAAGATGGACGTGGACGGCAATGTCGTCGCCATGTCTTCCGAACCGGAAGGCAGCCCCCTCCTCAACAAGGTCAAGCACCGCGCCTATCCCGTCAGGGAATGGGGAGGCTTCGTCTGGGCATGGCTGGGCGACAAGGCCGCCGTTCCGGACTTCGATCCGCCCGCCTTCGCCCCGACCGAGGACACGCCCATCGCCATCCTGAAGATCCGCGTCCCGGCCAACTGGGCCCAGATCCACGAGGGACAGATCGACAGCGCCCACTCGTCGAGCCTCCATTCCTCCGACATGGTGCCCGCCCGCGTCGAAGGCGCGGCCGCCGACGACAAGTCGTGGTATCGACCGTCCACGGACAAGTCGCCTCGCCTCCAGACGCAGACGACCAGCTACGGCTTCCACTACGCGGCGATCAGGAAGCCGATCAGGAACGCGGCCACCCAGCAGTATCTGCGCGTGACCGAATTCGTGGCGCCCTATTATTCGCTGATACCGCCCAACAGTTCCTACAATGTCGCCAGCGTGATCGTGCCGATCAGCGACACGGAAACGGCGTTCTATTTCATCGCCTGGGGCGGCAAGGCCTGCCCGACGACGGAGGAATGGCGGCGCTTCAATCACGCGGTCAGGGGCGTCGATCTCGACGAGCGGTGGGTCTCGCGCCGAACCCTGGAGAACAACTTCCTGCAGGATCGCGAACTGATGAAGCAGGGCAATTTCACCGGCGTTCTCGGCATCCCCAACCAGGACATCATGATGTGGGTTTCGATGGGTCCGATCGTCGACCGCACCAACGACATCCTCGGCGCGTCCGACCTTGCCATCGTCGAATTCAGGCGGTTGATGGTGGATGCGGCGCGCAGGGTGGCCGAGGGCGGAAAGGCGATCGGAACCGAAGAGCCCCGCATCCCTCATGCGCGCATCGCCTCCCATGAGGGCGTCTATCCGAAGTCGGTCGACTGGCGCACGCTCGTCGACGCGTCGAAGCTTGAAGCCGCCGAATAGGGGGGTGAGTGACAGGCTCGCGGTCGCCCTCCCCGCGATCGCGGCGCGGACATTCACGACCTCGCGCCGATCAACTCCTGGCGGCCCTCGGCCCATCGCGGCTGCGTTTGCCCGGGCCGCGTTTGACTCGTCCGCGATCGATTCCGCATTGCAGCGAGAAACGGAACGCGCCATCAAATAGGCGATGGACCGGCCCGCCCTGCGCATCCTGATCATAGACGAGAACCGGCTGCGCGCCGCCGTCATCGAGGACGGCCTGCGCGAGGCGGGGCACAGCGAGGTCGCCCTGGTCCACGACATGTCGGGGGTCGCGCGCCAGATCGCCGACACCGAGCCCGATGTCATCGTCATCGACCTGGAGAATCCCAACCGCGACGTGCTCGAGAGCATGTTCCAGCTCACCCGCGCGGTGAAGCGGCCGATCGCCATGTTCGTAGACCGGTCCGACAGCGCCTCGATCGAGGCGGCCATCGACGCGGGCGTCTCGGCCTATGTGGTCGACGGGCTGCGCAAGGACCGCGTCAAGCCCATTCTCGACATGGCGATCAGCCGGTTCAACGCCTATTCGCGCATGGCGCGCGAACTGGAAGAGGCGCGCACCGAGCTGGAAAGCCGCAGGTTGGTCGAGCGTGCCAAGGGCATTCTCATGAAGTCGCGCGGCCTGTCCGAGCAGGAGGCCTACGCGCTGCTGCGCCGGACGGCGATGAACCAGAACCGCAAGATTGCCGAGATCGCCCAGAGCCTGATCACGGCTGCGGGGCTGCTGGAAGGGGGAGACGAGGCATGAGCGCGGCCCATCGCGTCACCGCGGGATTCCTGCCGCTGCTGGACAGCGCCCTTCTCGTCGCCGCGCGCGAAAAGCGCTTCGCCGAGGCGGAGGGCATAGACCTCGTGCTGGTGCGCGAGAACTCGTGGGCCAGCATCCGCGACCGCCTCGCCGTCGGGCATTTCGAGGCCGCGCACATGCTCGCGCCGATGCCGATCGCCTTCAATCTCGGTCTCGCCCCGCTCGCCGCCCGCACCATCGCGCCGATGGCCCTGGGTCTCGGCGGAAACGCCGTCACCGTCGCCGACGAACTCTGGCGCGAAATGGCCGACTACGGCGCCAGGCCCGATCTCGACCCCGCATCCGGCGGTCGCGCGCTCGACGGGATCGTCTCGCGGCGCGCGGCCGAAGGCGGTGCGCCCTTGCGCTTCGCCGTCGTGCATCCGCACTCGGGGCACAATTACGAACTGCGCTACTGGCTTGCCGCCAGCGACATCGATCCGGACCGTGACATCGAGATCGTCATCGTGCCGCCGCCCCTCATGCCCGACGCGCTCGCCGCCGGACGAATAGATGGCTACTGCGTGGGCGAACCCTGGAACACGGCGGCCGCCTTCAACGGCGCGGGGCGCATCGCCACGACCAAATCCAGGATCTGGCGATCGAGCCCGGAAAAGGTCCTGGGCGTGTCGGCCGATTGGGCCGAGTCCAGTCCCGTCGCGTTAGACGGGCTGCTGCGCGCGCTCTACCGCGCCGCGCAATGGTGCGGCGATGCCGCCAACCACGAGGAGCTTGCCGGGATCCTCGCCCAGCCGGGCTATGTCGGATGCCCGGCCGAATGGTTGATGCCGGCCCTGTCCGGCCGCATCCGCACTGGCAACGGCCCCGTGGTCGAAGTCTCCGACTTCTTCATGCCGCATGCACGGGCGGCCACCTTCCCGTGGAAAAGCCACGCCTTGTGGTTCTACACGCAGATGGTGCGGTGGGGACAGGTCGAGCCCGGTCCCGACAGAGAGACGGTGGCGCGCGAGACCTACCGCCCGGATCTCTATCGGCGCGCGCTGCGATCTCTCGGCGTGGCTCTTCCGGGGGCGAACGCGAAGGTTGAGGGCGCGCTGACCACGCAAACGCCCGTCGGGTCGGCCGGGGCCAGCCTTGTCCTCGGTCCCGACGGTTTCTTCGACGGCAAGATTTTCGATCCGGATCGGGTCGCGGACTATCTGCGCTCCTGAAACGTCGCTGCGCCGATTTTCATGATGCATTGCACAATTCATGGGCTGCGGTGGGCCGCGATCTGGTCACCCATTGATCACTGACGGACGTCGCGCGGTGCCGCGCAAAAGCACCAAGCCGCTGACAAAGCGCCAGAAATAGAGGCTCTGCCGCGTTTGGCACGCTTCCTGCATGGTTATTTGTGAGCCCGACGCCGGGCCCGAGATTTCGCGTCCAACGACGGGCGCGCCAGGCAACGCCGCCGATCAGCTTCCGACGCGATCCGGGATTCCGGGGCGCGCGAAGGGCTGACCGGCGGCGTTTTTGTTTTCAGCCAGCGCACAGCCACTCCCAGGGCTGATGATGGAGCCAGAAATGACCGAAACCGCCAAAACACCAATGCCCGATGCTTCGGCCACCAGGGCGCTGTCGATGTCCACCGTCGCCTTCACCGTCTGCTTCGCCGTATGGACGATTTTCTCGATCATCGGCGTGCGCATAAAGGACGACCTCGGCCTCAGCGAAACGCAGTTCGGGCTGCTGGTCGGCATGCCGATCCTCACGGGGTCGCTCGTGCGCATGCTGCTCGGCATCTGGACCGATCGCCTCGGCGGCCGGCTGGTCTACACGCTCACCATGCTCGCATCGGCGCTGGCCACCCTGCTGCTCGCCTTCGCGACCACCTATACCCAGATGCTGGTAGCCGCGCTCGGCGTTGGCCTGGCCGGCGGCTCCTTCGCCGTCGGTGTCGCCTATGTCTCCCGCTTCTACCCCGCCTCGCGACAGGGCACGGCCCTCGGCATCTTCGGTGTCGGCAATGTCGGCGCGGCGGTGACCAAGTTCGTGGCGCCCTTCGTGCTGCTCGCATGGGGCTGGCAGAGCGTCGCGCTCGTCTGGGCCGCCGCTCTTGCGGTGATGGCGGCGGTCTTCTGGTTCACCACCGAGGACGATCCGGTCATCCGCGCGCGGCGCGAGACCGGGGCCGGACAAGCGCGAAGCTTCCTGGCCGAGTTCGCGCCCTTGCGCGACGTCCGCGTCTGGCGCTTCTCGCTCTACTACTTCTTCGCGTTTGGCGCCTTCGTCGCGCTGGCGCTGTGGCTGCCGCGCTACCTGATTGGGGTCTATGGCTTCAACATCGCCACGGCCGGCATGATCGGCGCGGCCTACTCGATCCCGGCCTCGATCTTCCGCGCCTATGGCGGCGTGCTGTCCGATCGCGTCGGCGCGCGGACCGTTCTCTACTGGACGTTCGCCGTATCCGCCGTGTGCTGTGCGGTTCTCTCGATTCCGGCGACCGACTATTCCGTGCGGGGCATCGACGGACCGATCACCTTCCACATGGCGATCGGCCCCTTCGCCTTCGTCGCGGTGGCCTTCGTGCTCGGCTTCTTCATGAGCCTCGGCAAGGCGGCCGTCTACAAGCACATCCCCGTCTACTACCCCCAGAACGTCGGCGCGGTCGGCGGCCTGGTCGGCATGATCGGCGGGCTTGGCGGCTTCGTCCTTCCCATCGCCTTCGGCGCGCTCAACGACCTCACCGGCATCTGGTCGAGCTGCTTCATGCTGCTCTTCCTCATCGTCGCCGGCTCGCTGGCCTGGATGCACCTGGCCATCCGGCGGATGGAACGTGGGGCATACGCCACCGCCACGCCGCTTGCCGAAGCCGCCGAATGACGGGACGGGAGATGACAGGAATGTCCGAGAAACTCGTCATCGTCGGCAACGGCATGGCCCCCGGCAGGATGCTGGAGCACCTGCTGGAGGCCGCGCCGGGCCGCTACGACATCACGATCTTCAACGCCGAGCCGCGCGTGAACTACGACCGCATCATGCTGTCGCCGGTGCTGTCGGGCGAAAAGAGCTACGAGGAGATCGTGATCCATGGCGACGGCTGGTACGTCGCCAACGGCATCACGCTCTACAAGGGCCACAGGATTGTCGCCATCGACCGCGCGGCCAAGACGGTGACCTCCGACCATGGCGTGACGGAAGCGTATGACAAGCTCGTCATCGCGACCGGCTCCGTGCCCTTCATCATTCCGGTGCCGGGCAAGGACCTGCCCGGCGTGCTGACCTATCGCGACCTCGACGACGTCAACGCCATGCTGCTTGCCGCCCAGTCGCGGCAGAAGGCGGTCGTCATCGGCGGCGGGCTGCTCGGCCTCGAAGCGGCCGCCGGCCTGAAGGAACGCGGTATGGATGTGACGGTCCTTCACGTCATGCCGACGCTGATGGAGCGGCAGCTCGATCCCGCCGCCGGCTACCTGCTTCAAAAGACTATCGAATCCCGCGGCATAAAGGTCATCACCAAGGCGAACACAAAGCAGATCGTCGGTGGCGGCAAGGTCGAGGGCGTTGAACTGGATGACGGCACGATCATCCCGGCGACCCTGGTCGTGATGGCGGTCGGCATCCGCCCCAACGTGACGCTGGCGAAGGAGGCCGGGCTGACGGTCAATCGCGGCATCGTCACCGACGACCGGATGCGCACGCTCGACCCCGACATCCTCGCGCTTGGCGAATGCGCCGAAGTCGGCGGCAACGTCTATGGCCTGGTCGCGCCGCTCTATCAGATGGCGCTTGTCGCGGCCGCCGCCCTGGCGGGATCCGGCGACGAACGGTTCGTCCACATCGACACCCCGACCAAGCTCAAGGTCACCGGCATCGACCTCTACTCGGTCGGCGACTTCGCCGACGGGGAGGATCGCGAGGAGATCGTCCTGCGCGACGCGACCGCGGGAATCTACAAGCGCGTCGTTCTGAAGGACGACCGCGTCATCGGCACAGTGCTCTTCGGCGAGACGGCGGACGGTGCATGGTTCGCGGACCTGCAGAAGAAGCAGACCGACGTGTCGGATATGCGCGACACGCTGATCTTCGGGCAAGCGTTCCAGGGGGGCGCCTCCGCGGACCCTTTGGCGGCCGTTGCGGCACTGGCGGATGATGCTGAAATCTGCGGCTGCAACGGCGTCTGCAAGGGCAGGATCGTGGATGCGATCAAGGAGAAAGGCCTGACCGCGCTCGACGAGGTGCGCGCCCATACCAAGGCCTCGGCCTCCTGCGGCACCTGCACGGGGCTGGTCGAGAAGCTGATGCAGCTTTCGCTCGGCGACAGCTACAACCCCGCCGCCATCCAGCCCATGTGCTCCTGCACCGAACTCGGCCATGACGAGGTGCGCCGCCTGATCAAGGCCAAGGCGCTCAAGACCATCCCCGCCGTCATGCAGGAGCTCGAATGGAAGACCTCCTGCGGCTGCGCCAGGTGCCGGCCGGCGCTCAACTACTATCTCGTGGCCGACTGGCCGGACGAATACGCCGACGACTACCAGTCCCGTTTCGTCAACGAGCGCGTTCACGCCAACATCCAGAAGGACGGCACCTATTCTGTCGTGCCGCGCATGTGGGGCGGCGTCACCTCCTCGAAGGAGCTGCGCGCCATCGCCGACGTGGTCGACAAGTTCGCGATTCCCACGGTGAAGGTCACCGGCGGCCAGCGCATCGACATGCTGGGCATCCGCAAGGAGGATCTGCCTGCGGTCTGGGCCGATCTCGGCGAGGCCGGCTTCGTCTCCGGCCACGCCTATGCCAAGGGGCTGCGCACGGTGAAGACCTGCGTCGGGTCGGACTGGTGCCGCTTCGGCACGCAGGATTCGACCGGGCTCGGCATCCGCATCGAGAAGTTCATGTGGGGCTCCTGGACCCCGGCCAAGGTCAAGATGGCGGTCTCCGGCTGCCCCCGAAACTGCGCGGAGGCAACCTGCAAGGATGTCGGCGTCATCTGCGTGGACTCCGGCTTCGAAATCCATTTCGCCGGCGCGGCCGGTCTCGACATCAAGGGCACCGAGGTGCTCGGCCTCGTGAAGACGGAAGACGAGGCGCTGGAGGTGATCGTGGCGCTCACCCAGATGTATCGCGAGCAGGCCCGTTATCTCGAACGCATCTACAAATGGGCGAAGCGCATCGGATATGACGAGATCAGGCGGCAGGTGCTCGACGATGTCGAACGCCGCAAGGCCTATCACGACCGCTTCGTCTTCAGCCAGAAATTCGCGCAGGTCGATCCGTGGTCGGAACGCGTGTCCGGCAAGGACAAGCACGAGTTCCAGCCAATGGCGGCGATTGGTTACGCGGAGGCGGCCGAATGACCCGTCACGCCGCGTTGACGATCTCCGCCACCTTTTCCGGCATCGCCGCGATGACGCGAGCGTACGCAACCGCGAACTCTGGTGGTGTCACCCGCGCCTGTTCCCAGTCTCTCAATGTGCCGACCGGCACCCGAAAGCGGCTTGCGAACTCCTCCTGGCTGAGCCCCAGCCCCGTGCGCGCCATCCGCACGATGCGGGACTTCATGGCCCGTTCCATGCCTTCGCGACTGACGTCGAAATCCTCGGGATCATCAGGGTCAGCCGGAAGCACGGTACGACTTTTCTTCGCCATTGTTGCTTCTCCTAACCGAAATGAACCGCGGTCCGGCACCCCGCCACACAAAGACGGCCGTGTGGAACTTTCCGTCCACGATGCCGATCACCTTGAACCGCTCCTCCCCGTCCTGCGGTCGAATGGAGGGAACAATGAGATGGGCGGGGTCGTCGAATATCCGATCGCCGAATGCGAGCGAATATCCGTGCTTCGCTCTGTTCCTTGCATCCTTCTCGGGATCGTATCGCGGTTCCCTCACCGCTTGATCATACGGAATTTCCGTAACTACTTCAACTGTGAGGCACGATCGACCTCCTCTTTGGGCATACCGGCATGAACAGCTTCCTCTGGCACGAAATCGGCACCATCGAAGACATCCCCGCGCGCGGCGCGCGCTGCGTGGCGACGCCACAGGGCAAGATCGCTGTCTTCCGTACGGCCGACGACCGTGTCTTCGCGCTCGAGGACAAGTGCCCGCATCGCGGCGGGCCGCTCAGCCAGGGCATCGTGCATGACGGCTGCGTCACCTGCCCGCTGCACAACTGGGTGATCTCCCTGGAGACGGGACTGGCGCAGGGCGCCGACGAGGGCGCGACGATGTCCTTTCCCGTCCGGATCGAGGGCGGCCGCATCCTGCTGGGACTGGAGCAGCCGGTGGAGAAGGCGGCGTGACGGGAATCGTCTTGGCAGCTTCGCGGTTGTCTCACCCCCCTGTGCCCTGCCGGGCATCTCCCCCTCAAGTGGGGAGATTGGCTGCCATGGCCGTTTTCGCCAATCGTTCGACCTCTCAGCTAGGGGGAGGCGCTCGTGAAGGAGTAATCTCCCCCCTTGAGGGGGAGATGCCCGGCAGGCCAGAGGGGGGTATTCTCGCGCAAGGCCTTCCGGGAGGTGCGCGCGGTGGCTGATGGCGTGCGTACCACCTGCCCCTATTGCGGCGTGGGCTGCGGGGTCATCGCCACGCCGCGGCCGGGCGGCTCCGTCTCGATCAAGGGCGACCCCGACCATCCCGCCAACCGGGGCAAGCTGTGCTCCAAGGGCTCCGCGCTGGGCGAGACGACCGGGCTGGACGGGCGCCTGCTTGCGCCCGAGATCAATGGACGAACAGCCACCTGGGACGACGCGCTGGACCTCGTCGCGCGCCGCTTCTCGGAGACCGTCGCAAAGCATGGCCCGGACTCCGTCGCCTTCTATGTTTCGGGCCAGTTGCTGACGGAGGACTATTACGTCGCCAACAAGTTGATGAAGGGCTTCATCGGCTCGGCCAACATCGACACCAATTCCCGGCTGTGCATGGCGTCGTCGGTCGCGGGCCACCGTCGCGCCTTCGGCGAGGACATCGTTCCCGGCATCTACGACGATCTTGATGAAGCCGACCTCGTCGTGCTGACGGGCTCCAACACCGCCTGGTGCCACCCGATCCTGTATCAGCGCCTGCTCGCGGCACGCCAGGCGCGCGGCACGAAGATCGTCGTCATCGACCCCCGCCGCACCGCCACCGCCGACGAATGCGACCTGCATCTCGCGCTTGATCCCGGCACCGACGTGCTGCTCTTCAACGGGCTGCTGGCGCATCTGGAGCGCTCGGGTGCCATCGACCGGGCCTTCGTCGCCGCCTCCACATCGGGATTTTCAGAAGCGCTCACCGTGGCAAGCGCCGAGGCATCCTCGCTGGCGGATGTGGCGTCGGGATGCGGCCTGGCGGAAGCCGATATTCGCCTGTTCTACGAACTCTTCGCCGCGACGGAGCGCAGCATCACGGTCTACAGCCAGGGCGTCAACCAGTCGGCCCATGGCACCGACAAGGTCAACGCGATCATCAATTGCCATCTTGCCACGGGGCGTATCGGCCGTCCGGGCATGGGGCCGTTTTCGGTAACGGGCCAGCCCAACGCCATGGGCGGCCGCGAGGTGGGCGGGCTCGCCAACCAGCTTGCTGCCCACATAAATTTCGACAAATCCGAAGACGTCGACCGGGTCTCCCGCTTCTGGAACGCGCCGCGCATGGCCCGGCGGGCTGGCCTCAAGGCGGTCGACATGTTTCGCGCCGCCGGCGACGGCCGCGTCAAGGCGCTGTGGATCATGGGCACCAATCCCGCCGTCTCGATGCCCGACGCCGGGCGCGTGCGCGCCGCCCTCAAGTCTTGCGATTTCGTCGTCGTGTCCGACGTCACCCATACCGACACGACCCGCTATGCCGACATTCTCCTGCCCGCCGCCGCCTGGGGCGAGAAAAGCGGCACGGTGACCAACTCCGAACGGCGCATGTCGCGCCAGCGCCCGTTCCTCCCGCTCCCCGGCGCGGCGCGCCCCGATTGGCGCATCATCTGCGACGTGGCCCGGCGCATGGGCTTCGGCGACGCTTTCGGCTTCGAGGGACCGGCCGAAGTCTTCCGGGAACACGCGAGATTGTCGGCGTTCGAGAACAATGGCGAACGCCTGTTCGATATCGGCTCCCTCTCCGCCATCGAGGACCAGGATTACGAGCGGTTCACGCCCCTTCTTTGGCCCCAGCCAATCGAGGGAAATCCTTCGGCGCGCCTGCTCGCCGATGGCGGGTTCCCGACGTCGGATGGCCGCGCCCGCTTCGTCGCCGTGCGACAGGAGGGCGTGGCGCTCGCCGTCGATGCCGAGCGTCCGGTCGCCCTCAACTCCGGCAGGTCGCGCGACCAGTGGCACACAATGACACGCACCGGCCGTGTGCCGAGGCTGATGTCGAACGCGCCCGAGCCAGTGATCGAGATCGCCCCGGAAGACGCGACCCGCCAGGGCCTCTCCGATGGCGACCTCGCCCATGTGTCGAGCCGCTACGGATTTGCCCGCGCGCGCGTCGCCGTGTCATCCAACCAGAAGCCGGGCAGCGCTTTCCTGCCGATGCACTGGAGCGGCCGGTTCGCCGCCAATGCCGGTGCGGGACCGCTTGCCACGCCGATCACCGATCCTTTCTCTGGCCAGCCGGAACTGAAGCACGTTCCCGTTCGCGTCGAGCGCGAGGCCGTCGCCTGGACCGGCACGCTCGTCACCAGACGCGACCTGCGGCCGACCGGCTTCGTTCACTGGACAAGGCAGCCTGTCGAAGGCGGCTGGGTCTACGAATTGTGCGGCACCGAGACGCCGGATCAGGGCATTCTCCTGTCGCGGCGCTTTCTCGACGGGTTCGCGCACGACCGGCTGGTCGAATACACCGACCGGCGCGGCCTGAACTATCGTGCCGCCGCGCTGGACGACGACGGCGCGCTGGCCGAGGCCCTGCTGGTCGCGCCGCCCGGCCAGTTGCCGCCGCGCGACTGGCTCGTCTCGCTGCTCGGCTCGCGCGAGCCCCTCGGCGCCATGCAGCGCATGGCGCTTCTGTCGGGGCGCTCGCCCGTGCCGATGCCCTCGATCGGTCGCGTCGTGTGCGCCTGCTTCAATATCGGGGTCAACCAGATCGCCCAATCCGTGGCGAGCGGCTGCCGCACCGTCGCGGAGGTCGGCGAGAGCCTTCGCGCAGGCACCAATTGCGGCTCCTGCCGCTCGGAAATCAGGAAGATCATCGATGAAGCTCGTCTCCAGGCAGCAGAGTGACGCCCCCTCCCCGCGCATCGGCGCGCTGGGCGTCCTTCCAGTCTTCTTCGACCTGCAAGGCAAGCGCGCGGTCGTCGCCGGCGCCAGCGCCGCCGCCGCGTGGAAGGCCGAGCTTCTTTGCGCCGCCGGCGCGCGGGTTTCGGTGTTCGCCCCGCAAGACGATTTCAGCGACGAGATGACCGAACTGGCGGCACGCGAGATGTCTCTGACGCTGGTCGCGCGCCCATGGCAGGCGGATGACCTGCTGGATGTCGCCATGGCGGTCGCCGATGCCGAAACCGAGGAGGAAGCCGCCGCATTCGTCGATGCCGCGCGCGTGGCCGGCGTGCCATGCAACGTCATCGACAGGCCGCAACACTGCCAGTTCCAGTTCGGCACCATCGTCAATCGCTCGCCGGTGGTCGTCGGCATCTCCACCTCAGGCGCCGCGCCGATCCTGGGCCAGGCGATACGCCGCCGCATCGAGACGCTGTTGCCGCCCTCGCTCGGCGACTGGGCCGCCCTCGCGCTTCGCTGGCGCGACCGTGTGGCCGGAACCCTGCCGCCGGGACCCGCTAGACGGGCCTTCTGGGAACGCTTCGTCGACCGCGCCTTCGGCCCGCCGCCCCGGACAGACAGCCCGGCCGAATTGATGAACACGGCCGGGCGTGGCGATCAAGGGGGCCATGTCAGCTTCGTCGGCGCGGGACCGGGCGATGCCGAACTTCTCACGCTCAAGGCGGTGCGCGCCCTGCAGGCGGCCGACGTCATCCTCTTCGACGACCTTGTCTCCGACGAGGTGCTGGAACTCGCGCGGCGCGAGGCCAGGCGCATACTCGTCGGCAAGCGCGCCGGCCGCCCGAGCTGCAGGCAGCACGAGATCAATGACATGATGATCGCGCTTGCCAAGGCGGGCCGCCGGGTCGTGCGCCTGAAGTCGGGCGACCCGATGATCTTCGGGCGCGCGGGCGAGGAAATCGCCGCGCTCGAGGCTGAAGGTATCGGCTACGACGTCGTGCCCGGCATCAGTGCGGGCCTCGCCATGGCCGCCAGGCTGGGCGTCTCGCTGACGCATCGCGATCACGCCAAATCCGTCCGCTTCGTGACCGGCCATTCAAAACATGGCGGCCTGCCGCGCGATGTCGATTGGGCTGCCGTAGCCGACCCCTCCGCCACCACCATCTTCTATATGGGCAGCCGCACGGCGGGGCTGATCTCGGCCGCCCTGATCGCGCATGGGATGCCGGCCGATACGCCCGCCATTGTCGGCGTGGACATCGGCCGCGCCGGCGAAACGATCCGCGCGACCGATCTCGCCGGACTGGCGGCCTGCTGCGCGATGGCGGGCGGCGGCAAGCCCCTCCTGATCGGTATCGGAAGCGTCTTTTCGGAAAAGTCTGCAAAGGCATCGGCCCGGGTGGGCGCGCCGCCTCAACGCGTGCCGGCGTCCTCCCGCTCGGACCGCGATTACGGCTTTCGCTCGTTTGACGCCTTGATGGGCGAAAAGGACAGGCCCTGGCAGAAACCGATGAGACGCGTGACCGCGTCGGAATCGGGCTGAACGAGCAGGGGGTCGGTGCCGATCAGGGTCACGACCGCCTGCGCTTCTCCCTGCCAGTCCAGGATCGGGGCCGCGATCGCCACGAGACCCGGGATGAACCTGCCTTCCACCGACGCATAGCCCTGCGCCCGGACGGTCTCGACGAGTGTCGCCAGTCCGTGCCCGTTCGATGAAAGGTCCGCCGCGATGGCGGGCACCCTGCGGGCAAGGCGCATTTCGGCCTGGCGGAAAGCCTCGATCGGCGCCGGCGGCCCCCAGGCGAGAAAGGCGCGTCCGGTGGCGGAATTGAGCAGCGGCAGCGTCGTTCCGAGCCCCATCGACGTGACGAGCGGTGACGCCGCGCGCTCCCAGCGGATCACGGTAGCACCCTGGCTGCCCCAAACCGACAGCAAGGCGGTCAGGCCGGCCTCGTCCCGCAGATCCGGCAGCGCGTCGGACGCCCGGTTGACGAAGTCGTGCCGCGCGATCGCGGACAGTCCGAGCGTCACCGCCCCGGGGCCCAGGTCATATTTGCCCGAGCGGCCCGCCTGCACCACCAGCCCGGCATTCTGGAACGACGCCAGATAGCGATGCGCCTTGCTCGGCGGCATCCGCGTCCGGCGGGCCAGTTCGGTCAGGGACACGGGGCCACTCATCTCCGCCATCGCGCCCAGCAGCCGCAGCGCGGCGTCGAGCGACTGTATGCCGCCCGAGTGGACCTGCTCCCTGTCGTCTTCGACCATCGCCATCTCCCCTCATGCGAACGAATTGGCTTGTGGAACGAGTGTGCCGTTTCCGCCCTGGCTCGGCACGCCACCGCCCCGGTCGGCGAGCACAATGATTACATCATATAAAAACTATTGCACGATATGAAATAGCTTATACCCTGCAACGGTCGGAACCGTCGCTGGCGGAAGGGAGGATCATGAGCAGGCTTTCCTCGGTCGACATCGTGGGCGGCGGCCCGGCCGGGCTCTACGCGGCCATCCTCCTTCGCGGTCTGATGCCGAAGGTGCGGGTGCGCCTGACGGAGCAGAATCCCGAAGGAGCGACCTTCGGCTTCGGGGTCGTGTTTTCCGACCGCGCGCTCGACTTTCTCAAGGCCGACGATCCCGCCATTCATGATCTCGTCGCGCCCCATATGGAGCGGTGGGAAAACATGACGCTGAACCTGCCGGGAGGACGCGTCATCCTCGACGGTGTCGGCTTCTCCGCGATCGGGCGGCTGGAACTCATCGAGATCCTGCGCAAGCGCGCGCAAGCGCTCGGTGTCGAGATGCGCTTCTCGCACCAGGCGAGCTCGCTGGACGAATTCGACGCGGACCTGATCGTCGGCGCCGACGGGCTGAACTCCCTGGTCCGGCGCACGCTGGAATCCGAATTCCAACCCCGGATCGAGCATTTCGAAAACCATTTCGCCTGGTTCGGCTGCGACCGGCCCTTCGACACGCTCACCCAGAGCTTCCTCAAGACCGACAGGGGCGCCTTCAACGCGCATCATTACCGTTTCGCGCCGAACCGCAGCACGTTCATCGTCGAATGCGACGATCCGACGTTCCGCGCCTACGGTTTCGACGCGATGGGAGAAGAGGAAAGCGCGCGGGTCTGCGGCGAGATCTTCGCGGATATGCTCGAAGGCGTGCCGCTTGCGACCAACAAGTCGACGTGGCGGCGGTTTCCGCGGCTCTGGTGCGCCAACTGGGTCGCCAGCCGGCATGTCCTGCTCGGCGACGCTGCCCATACGGCCCATTTCTCCATAGGCTCGGGCACGCGGCTGGCGATGGAGGACGCGATCGCGCTCGTCCGGGCGCTGGCCTCGCATGACGACGTCGACGAGGCGCTTGTCGCCTATCAGCAGGAGCGTCAGCCGATCGCCAGGAAGATCGTGGACGCGGCCAATACTTCGGCCAACTGGTACGAGAGTTTCGCGCGGAAGATGGAGCTGCCGCCGCTCGACTTCGCCTTCGACTACATCACGCGGTCGGGCCGGGTCGACATGGACCGCCTGCGCAGGATCGCCCCACGCTTCATGGAGCGCTACGAGGCCGAAAAGGCGGCCTCGCCCACCCGCATCGCCGATCCCGTCGGCGCCGATACGCCCGGTGCGATCGAGATCGGCTTCGACAAGAACGCTTATCCGAACTGCTCGGCCATCCTGTGGGACAATCTGGAGCGCGCTCCCGACAAGCGGGCCGTCATCGGTCCCGGCGGCACGCTGACCTATCGCGAGCTCGTCGCGGAGGCCGCTCGCTGGGGCAACGCCTTCATCGCGGCCGGGCTGCGGCGCGGTGAGCGGATTCCCTTCTTCCTCGACGACACGCCCGTCTATCCCGCCGCCTTCTTCGGCGCGGTGCGGGCGGGCTTCGTGCCGGTGCTGCTCAACATCCAGACCACGCCCGACGTGCTGAACTTCTTCCTCAAGGACACCGGCGCGCGACTTGCCGTGTGCGAGGCCTCGCTCGCCCACCGTTTCGACCGCGAGGCGCTCGACGGCGCGTCCCTCGACAGGATCGTGATCGCCAACGGTCCCGCCGAGGGCGAAGGACGCATCCCGGCCGAAGCTTTCCTCGAAGGCCATGCCGACACGCTGCCCTGTGCCGACACCGGGCCGGACGACATGGCCTTCTGGATGTACTCCTCCGGCTCGACGGGTCGCCCGAAGGGGGTCGTGCACCTGCATCACGACATGGCGTTCACCCAAGCCTCCTTCGGCACGCATGTCCTGAAGCTGCGCGGCGACGACATCTGCTTTTCGGCGCCAAAGATCTATTTCGCCTACGGGTTCGGCAACACGTTCACCTTCCCCTTTTCCGTCGGGGCCACGAGCGTGCTGATGCCGGGCCAGCCGCGACCCCAGGCCGTGTTCGACACGATCGAGCGCTACCGCCCCACGGTCCTGTTCGGCCTGCCGACGCTCTATACCGCGCTTGCCCGCCATGAGGGAGCAGCCAGGCGGGACCTTTCCTCCCTGCGTCAGTCGATGTCGGCTGCCGAAATCCTGTCCCAGGACATATACGACGCCTGGAAAGACCTGACCGGCCATGGCCCGACCGAAGGCCTGGGCTCGACCGAACTGCTGCATGTCTATCTGTCGAACACGCATGACGACCACCGGATCGGCGCCGCCGGTAAGCGGGTGCCGGGCTACGAGATCCGCCTCGAAACGCCGGACGGCAAGCAGGCCAGTCCTGGTGAGGAGGGCGTCATGTTCGTGCGCGGCCATTCCTCGGCGCCCTGCTACTGGAACCGCCCCGACAAGACGCGCGAAACCATGCGCGGCGACTGGCTCCATACCGGCGACCGCTTCCTTGAACGGGACGGCTACTACTATTTCCAGGGACGCGCCGACGATCTGATCAAGGTGTCGGGCCAGTGGGTCTGGCCGCTCGAGGTGGAGCGCTGCCTGGCCGAACACCCCGACGTTCATGAATGCGCGGTTCTCGCGCACGAACTGCCGGACCGTCGCATGACGCTGCGGGCGGTGGTCCGGCTGCGCGAGACTGCGAGCCAGGGCGATGCGCAGAGCGACAAGCTGCGCGACTACGTCAAGACGCGCCTGCAGCCCCACAAATATCCACGCATCATCGATTACATCGACGAACTGCCGAAGACGGGCACCGGCAAGATCGACCGCCAGGCGCTGCGCGCATCCGGATGATCCCGGATCGCGGAAGCAGGCCGGGCTCTCGCACATCGCAGGAATGGAGGTTTGCCATGAGTGAAGCCGGAACAGCGAAAAGCGGCGGCGGACACGCGATGCAGCCGGACGACACGCCCGAACTGCGCGAGCTCTACCGGGGCTTCGAGGAAAACCACCTGATCCCGCTATGGACCCAGCTCGGCGACCTGATGCCGGTGCATCCGAAGCCGCGCGCGGTGCCCCATGTGTGGAAATGGTCCAGCCTGCTGCCTCTGGCGGAAAGGTCGGGCGAGCTTGTTCCGGTCGGGCGCGGCGGCGAACGGCGCGCGATCGGCCTGGCCAATCCGGGACTGGGCGGCAATGCCTATGTCAGCCCCACCCTGTGGGCGGCGATCCAGTATCTCGGGCCGCGCGAGACGGCGCCGGAGCACCGCCATTCCCAGAACGCCTTCCGCTTTGTGGTCGAGGGCGAGGGAGTATGGACCGTCGTCAACGGCGATCCGGTGCGGATGAGCCGGGGCGACCTCCTGCTGACGCCGGGCTGGAACTTCCACGGCCATCACAACGACACGGACAGGCCGATGGCATGGATCGACGGTCTCGACATCCCCTTCTCGCAGCAGAACGACGTCGGCTTCTTCGAGTTCGGATCGGATCGCGTGACGGATTACGCGACGCCGCGCTTCTCGCGCGGGGAACGTCTGTGGTGCCACCCGGGCCTGCGGCCGCTGTCTGGGCTCAAGGATACCATTTCGTCTCCCATCGGCGCCTATCGCTGGGAGCATACCGACCGCGCGCTCACCGAACAGCTCCTGCTCGAGGAGGAAGGCCAGCCCGCCACGGTCGAGCAGGGCCATGCCGCCATCCGCTACGTCAATCCGACCACGGGCGGCGACGTGATGCCGACCATCCGCTGCGAATTCCATCGGCTGCGCGCGGGTTGCGAGACGCCGGTCCGCCGCGAGGTGGGCTCGACCGTCTTCCAGGTCTTCGAGGGAAGCGGAACGGTGGTCATGGACGGCGTGGAGCACGAGGTCGAGGTCGGCGACATGTTCGTCGTGCCGTCCTGGATCTCCTGGTCCCTGCGGGCGGAAACGCAGTTCGATCTGTTCCGCTTCTCCGACGCTCCGATCATGGAGCGGCTGCACTTCGCTCGCACGCATGTCGAGGCGGAAGACCGGTGAGCGCAAGCCTGGAGGAGGCGCGCGCGGCCCTGCGGCAACGGCAAGGCGGCGGCGCGCGCTATGACGCGGCGAACGCCCCGGCGCGGGAACTCGACTGGGCACGGCGCGGAACGGCCTATTTCACAAGGCTCCTGAACGGCCTTCCAGACGCCGAACTCGACGCTACGAGCGACTGGAACCCTGTCTCCCGGCGCCAGCTGGTCGTGCTGGCGGCATATCACGCGCGGATGCTGGCCGAACTGGTGGCCTGGGCGCGCGAGAACCGGACAGGCCCGCTGCCGCGGCCGGCCCGCGTGGAGAAGGCCGAACTGGCATGGGGCATGACGCTTCCCGACCATGCGCTGCGCAATCTCGTTCAACACGCCATCATCCACCTCGATGTCGAATGGCGGGATCTGGGCGACGCGGGCTGGGACAGGAACGTTACCGATTCCGAGGGGCGATCCGTGACCGTGCGGGAAACGCCCCAGTGGCGCGCGCGGCTTTTATGGATGGTCTCGATGCGTTTGCGCGCCGGCGGCCGGCGGGCGGACGTGCCGGCCGGTCTCGGCGAGGTCCTGCGCGAAACGGATCCGACGGAGCTGCTCCCGGTTTCATAGGCCTGTCGCGGCCATGGCGCGCCTGGCCTGTTTGACTTCGGGGCGGTGGGCTGTAGAGATATATGAAAATGAATGTAGATGGCCGCACAGGGGCGGCCAGCGAAGTGGGAGGAGAGCATGAACAGGCAGGTCTTTGGAATGGTCGCCGGGCTGGCGCTCGCACTGGGTCCGGCGCAGGCGGAGGAAGTGACGCTGCGGGCCGTCAGCGGCTTCGCGCAAGGCACCGCCTTCTCGCGGCCGTTCGAATCTTTCGTCGAATGGATCAACGAGAACGGCAAGGGCGTCCTCCAGATCAATTTCGTCGGCGGCCCGGAGGCGATTCCGCCCTTCGAGCTGGGCAATGCCATCTCGTCCGGCGTGGTCGACATGGCCAACAACACCGCCGCTTTCTATACGAACCTGCTGCCGGAGGGTGATGCGTTCAAGCTGGCGACCAAGACGATTCAGGAGCAGCGCGCCAATGGCTGCTACGAGATCGTGGACAGGCTTCATCAGGAGAAGATGAACGCCAAATACCTGGCTCGCACCGGCGACAACGTCAACTTCCACCTGTACCTGACGAAACCGATCGAAGGCCCTGATCTGTCAGGCCTGACGATACGGACGACCCCGGTCTATCAGGCCATGTTCCAGGCCCTTGGCGCGAACCTCGTCAGGACGGCGCCCGGCGAGGTCTACACCGCGCTGGAACGCGGCGCCATCGACGGCTATGGCTGGCCGATCCAGGGCGTGCTCGACCTGGGCTGGGACGAGCAGACGAAATATCGCGTCGACCCCGGATTCTATCAGGTCGACGTCAACCTGATCATGAATCTCGACAAGTGGGAAAGCCTCGACGACGAGCAGAAGGCGCTTCTGGAAAAAGGCGCGGAGTGGCTCGAGGCGAAGAACGCCGAGAACCTCGAGATCAACGAGAAGGAAGCCGCCGCGCAGGCCGAGGCGGGGATCGAGACGATCGAGTTCACCGGCGAGGACCGCGACAAGTGGCTGTCCACCGCTCGCGAGGCGGGATGGAAGGCGATCGACGAGATTGACGCCGACACCTCCGCCAGGCTGCGGGCCTGCCTCGATCCCGCGGGCTGAGCGGCTTCGCGCCCTTGTCCCTGGAGGTCATCTACAACCGTGTCGTTGTCGCGCTCGCCGTCGTGGCGGGCGCGATCCTTGCCGCCATGGCGTTGATGATCTCGGTCGAGGTGGGGCTTCGCGCCTGCTGCTCGTCGGCGATATTCGGCCTCACCGACCTGACAGAGCACGCGCTCGCCGCGGCCACCTTTCTGGCTGCGCCGTGGGTGCTTGCACGTAATGCGCATGTCTCCGTGGATATCGTCACCATCACCTTGCCGCCCGCCATCCGGCATCGGCTTGCCCGGGTCGTCGATCTCGTCGGCGCCGCGGTCTGCGTCGCGCTGAGCTGGTATACGCTCAAGGCGCTGCTGATCGCCGTCGAGCGAGGCTCCATGGTGCGCGGCATTCTCGTCGTGCCGGAATGGATCACCTTCGCCTCGCCGGCGCTTTCCGGCGCCTTGCTCGCCATCGGCTTCCTGCTCCGCGCCGCGCATGGCCAGCGTGATCGGCCTTCGGCTCCCGGGCTCTGACGCGCGATGGACTGGCCACTCATCCTCGTCCTCATGCTCGGCGGCCTCGTGGCCTTGCTGGCGGCCGGCTTGCCGGTCGCCGTCGCCTTCATCGCCGTCAATCTCGGCGGCGCCTACTTCATTCTCGGCGGCGAGAACGGCCTGGTTCAGATGGCGCGGAACGCCGTCCAGTCGATCACCACCTTCTCGCTGGCGCCGATCCCGCTCTTCATCCTGATGGGAGAGATCCTCTTCCAGACCCGCGTCGCGCATCGGGCGATCGACGCGATCGACCGGGTGATCACGCGGGTTCCCGGCCGGTTGAGCGTCGTCAGCGTCAGCGCGGGGACGATCTTCGCCGCGCTTTCGGGATCGACGATCGCCAACACCGCCATGCTCGGCTCGACGCTGCTGCCCGGCATGCTGAAACGCGGATACCATCCGACCCTGGCGATGGGGCCGATCATGGCATCGGGCGCGATCGCGATGCTGATACCGCCATCGGCGCTCGCGGTCCTGCTGGGCAGCCTGGCGGGGATTTCCATCGCGGGGCTGCTGATCGCTGGCATCGTCCCCGCCCTCCTCCTCGCGCTGTCCTTCGTGATCCTGATCGCGGGCGCTTCCATTCTTCGGCCGCATCTCGCGCCGGCGGACGAGCTGCCGCCGATGGGGCTGTGGGAAAGATGGCGCCCTTTCATGATCTATGTGGCCCCGTTGTCGGCCATCTTCGTGGCGGTGATCGGCAGCCTTCTCGCCGGCCTTGCCACACCCACGGAGTCGGCCGCGCTGGGCTGCGTGGCGGCCCTGATCGCGGGATTGGCCTACCGCTCCCTGACCTTCGAAAACATCCTCGTGGCGGTCATGGAGACGGTGAAGCTGTCGGTGATGATCCTGTTCATCATCGCCGCCAGCCAGACCTTCAGCCAGATCCTGTCTTTCAGCGGCGCCACGTCGGGACTGATCGGCATCATCCGCGCGATCGATCTCACCTCGCTGCAGATCCTGATCGGCATGATCCTCATCCTCCTGTTCCTCGGCTGCTTCATCGACCAGATCAGCATGCTGATGGTGACGATCCCGGTTTTCATGCCGCTGGCCCGCGCCGTGGGGATCAACGAGCTGATGCTGGGCGTGGTCTATCTCCTGGCCATGGAGATAGCGCTCCTGACCCCTCCCTTCGGCCTGCTCCTGTTCGTCATGAAAGGCGTGGCGCCACCGTCGATCTCCATGCGGCAGATCTATGCGGCGGTCGCTCCCTTCGTGGCCATCAAGCTGATCGTGCTGGCGCTGATCGTCGCGTTTCCGCTTCTGGGAACATGGCTGCCGGCGCAGTTCGGCCGATGAGGAATGGCGCCGAGTTGACCTGAACGGACGAAGACGGATATATTCATTTGAATATATCTTCGCGAACAGCCGAAGGAGCATGACATGGCCGAGCGGTCCTTCGCCAGGGAAGTCGAACAGCTTCGCATCGGTGCCGGCGAGGAATTCCGCGGCGAAGGCATTCTCGCCATCACCAAGGCGCTGCTCCAGTGCGGGGTCGGCTATGTCGGCGGATACCAGGGCGCGCCGATCTCCCATCTCATGGACGTGCTCGCAGACGCCCAGGAGATACTGGGTGAGCTCGGCGTGCGCTACGAGGCGAGCGCCTCTGAGGCCGCCGCCGCCGCGATGCTCGCGGCATCCGTCCACTACCCCATCCGGGGCGCGGTGGCGTTCAAGTCCACGGTGGGAACCAACGTCGCTTCCGATGCGCTTGCCAATCTGGCGTCTGGCGGGGTGACGGGCGGCGCCGTCATCATCGTCGGGGAGGACTATGGCGAAGGCTCCTCGATCATGCAGGAGCGCAGCCACGCCTTCGCGATGAAGTCGCAGATATGGCTGCTCGATCCCCGTCCCAATCTTCCCTCCATCGTGAAGGCGGTCGAGGACGCGTTCGAGCTCTCCGAGGCAAGCAACACGCCGGTCATGCTGGAGGTCCGCATCCGCTGTTGCCACGTCCACGGCTCGTTCATCGCCAAGGACAACGTCAAGCCGCCCTACCCCGTCGCCAGGGCGCTTTCGGCGCCGCAAAGGAAGACCGACCGCATCGTCCTGCCGCCCGCGGCCTTCGCTCACGAGCAGGAAAAGATCGCCCGGCGCTGGCCCGCGGCCGTGGACTTCATTCGCCACAGGAAACTCAACGAGTTCTTCGGCAGCGGCGGCCCGGTGGGCATCATCCTGCAGGGCGGCATGTATAACGGCGTCATCCGCGCCCTGCAGAGGCTGGGACTGGCCGACGTCTACGGAGAGACCGACGTCCCGCTCTATGTCCTGAATGTCACCTATCCGCTGATCGAAAGCGAGATTCTCGAATTCTGCGGCGACAAGTCGGCCGTTCTCGTGGTCGAGGAAGGGCAGCCCAACTATATCGAGCAGGCGATCGGCTCGATGCTCTACAAGGCCGGCGAGCGCGTCGTGCTTCGCGGCAAGGACGTCCTGCCGCCGGCCGGCGAATATACCGGGCAGGCGATGCTCGACGGCGTGCTTTCCTTCCTGCGCGAGCACGCGGCCGATATCCTGCCGGCGCGGCATCGCGCGCCGAACCGCAACGAGGATCGCATCGACGTGCCGGACCTTTCCAAGGTCGTGCCGCCGCGTCCGCCCGGTTTCTGCACCGGCTGCCCCGAAAGACCGATCTTCGCGGCGATGAAGCTGGTCGAAGGAGAACTCGGCAAGCACCAGATCGCGGCCGACATCGGCTGCCACCTGTTCTCCATCATGCCGCCCTTCGAGATCGGCGGAACGACGATGGGCTTCGGCCTCGGCCCGGCCTCCAACAGCGCCTTCCACGGCGGCGGAGAGAAACGGCCGATCTCCATCATCGGCGACGGCGGCTTCTGGCACAACGGGCTGACGTCGAGCATCGGCAACGCCGTCTACAACAAGGCCGACGGCGTCATCCTCGTCGTCGACAACTACTATTCGGCGGCGACCGGCGGGCAGGACCTCTTGTCCTCGCGCGCCGACAACAAGTCGAAGTCGACGAAGCACGCGATCGCCGACGCGGTGAAGGGCATCGGCGTCAACTGGGTCCGGCAGATCGACCGGACCTATGACGTGGCCAAGGTGCGCGACACGTTGAAGGAGGCCCTGCTCACGCCCGAAAAGGGACCGAAAGTCATCGTCGCCTCCTCCGAATGCATGCTCAACAAGCAGCGCCGGGAAAAGCCGATCCTCAACCAGGCGGTCAGGAACGGCGAGCGCGTGGTCAAGCCGCGCTTCGGTGTGGACGAGGATGTCTGCACGGGCGACCATGCCTGCATGCGGCTGTCCGGCTGTCCGTCGCTGTCGCTGAGGAAGCTGGACGACCCGCTGCGCGACGATCCCGTCGCCTCCATCGACCAGTCCTGCGTCGGCTGCGGCAATTGCGGCGAGGTGGCCGACGCCGCCGTGCTTTGCCCGTCCTTCTACCGCGCCGACGTCGTCCATAATCCCGGCCGTTTCGAGCGGGCGGTCGCCCGCCTTCGCGAGCGGCTGGTGTCGGCCCTGCAGGCGCGCCGGGCGCGGCGCAGGCTTTCCTTTGCCGGATACTGAGATGGAACAGGCGACCGCGCGGCCTGCCGAGCCGCTCGACGGGATCATCAAGCTCGCCATCCTGGCCGTCGGCGGTCAGGGAGGCGGGGTGCTTTCGGACTGGATCGTCGCCGTCGCCGAACAGAGCGGCTACGTGGCCCAGGCCACGTCCGTGCCGGGCGTCGCGCAACGGACCGGCGCCACCATCTACTATATCGAGATGATGCCGGCGTCCGGTCGGCTGCCCGTCTTCTCCCTGATGCCGTCGCCCGGCGATGTCGACATCCTGCTTGCCGCCGAGATGATGGAAGCGGGCCGTGCGATCATGCGCGGTCTGGTGACGCCCGACCGGACGACCCTGATCGCCTCGTCGCACCGGGCGCTGGCGGTGGCCGAGAAGATCGTTCCCGGCGACGGCATCGCCGATTCCACCGATGTCCGCGCCGCCGCCGGCAAGGCCGCGCGACGCTTCATCGCCTTCGACATGGAACGGATCGCCTCGGAAGCCGGATCGGTCATCTCCGCCAGCCTGTTCGGCGCGCTTGCCGGCGCAAACGCCCTGCCCTTCGACCGGTCGGTGTTCGAGGAGACCATCCGCCAGTCGGGACGCGGCGTCGAGGCGAGCCTGCGCGCCTTCGCGGAAGCGGCCGATATCGCCGGCGGCGCCAGCCCCGTCGAAACGGAGAACAAAACCGCCAGCGGGGCGAACGAACCATCCGGTCCCGTTCGGGCGCTGGAAGGCTGGGCCGTGCTGGAAGCCCGCGTCGGAACCCTTCCCGAACCGGCACGCGACCTGGCGAGACGCGGCCTGGTCAAGGTGGTCGATTTCCAGGACCTCGCCTATGGCGCCGAATATCTGCATCGCCTCGAACGTGTCGCCGCCACCGACGCCGAATGCGGCGGTGCAGCGAAAAACCATTCCCTGACGCTTGCCGCGGCCAAGCACATCGCCAACGCGATGGCCTATGACGACGTGATCCGCGTTGCCGATCTCAAGACGCGCGGCTCCCGTTTCGAAAGGGTGCGCAGCGAAATGCGCGTTCCCGACGGGGCCGTGCTTCACCTGACCGAATTCATGCATCCGCGCGCCGAGGAGGTCTGCGGCATGCTGCCGGCGCCCCTGGGCGCATGGATCGAGAGCCGCCCCCGGCTGTTCTCGCTCCTCGACAGGGCCGTGAACCGGGGCCGCCGGGTGAAGACGCACACGCTCGGCTGGTTCCTGTCTCTCTACGTGCTGGCTGGAATGCGCCGATGGCGCCGCGGGCTGCTCCGGCACCGGAAGGAAGCGGCGCATCTCGACCATTGGCTCGACGGCGCGCTCGCCGCCGCCCCGAGGAACTACGGGCTGGCCGTGGAAATGATCAACTGCCGCAGGCTGATCAAGGGCTACAGCGACACCCACGGTCGCGGCCTGTCGAAATTCGATCGCGTCCTGGGCATGGCGCCCCTCCTGATCGACCGCGACGACGCGGCGGACTGGGTCCGGCGATTGAGAGAGGCCGCGCTGAGCGACGAGGACGGCGAAAACCTGGAGGGAGCGCTGGCGACCGTCCGTTCCTTCCTTGATGAAAGGCAACCGCCGGCGTAAGGGGCTGCGAACCGGTTGGCGGCCATACCGGAAGTCGCTGACGGCATGAGAGGCAAGGCAGGGTTGCAACGCACGAACGGAAAGACACCAGCGGACCGGGTGGCAACAGCGGCTGAATCCGCCAGGGGCCGCGCCACGGGCACTCTTCTCGACAAGATCCTGCCCTATCGGATCAATCGCCTTGCCTTCCAGATGAACCGGCTGCTCAACGCGGACCTGCGCAAGCACGGGCTGCAGATTTCGCATTGGCGCATACTGGCCGTGCTCGACGCGTCGACGAAGAGCACCATCAACGAGCTTTCCGCCTATGCGATGCTCGAACAGCCCACCGTCAGCCGTCTTGTGGCCCGGCTCGAGCAGGACGGCCTCGTCAGACGAGAGCGCATCGATCCGGACGGACGCGTCGTCACCGTTTCGCTGACGCGGGACGGCAAGCGGAAATACGATACCGTGAGGGATTTGAGCCTGCGGCACGCCGGCCGCGCGACGCATGGGCTGAGCGAAGCGGAGAGGGAGTCTCTCCGCAAGGTGCTGGACCGGATGAGCGCCAATCTCGACTACTCGTTGGAGGAGATCGAAGCCGGCGACGCGTGAAGCCCTTCATGGCTACACGGAATCGTCTCGCCGGAATTCGGCGAGCACGCTTTGCGTGTGCTGGCCAAGCGCGGGCACCGGCCCCGGCTCGCACGCGGCGCCATCGACGAGAGCGCCCGCGCCGAGCATGGTGACCGGTCCCGAAGGCGTCTCGACCCGCGCATAGCGGTTCTGCGGATGAGACGCGAGGTCGCTCATGGAGGAGATCCGGCCATAGGCGATCCGCGCCGCCTCGAGCCTCGCCACGATGTCCTCGCGCGTCAGCGCCGCGAACGCTTCTCCGATCAGCGCATCGAGTTCTGGCCGGTTGGCGACGCGGCGGCTGTTGCCGTCGAATCTGGCATCGGTCGCGAGCTCCGGCCGCCGCAGCACGTCGGCGCAGAACCGGACCCACTCGCGCTCGTTCTGGATCGACAGCAGAACGGCCCGCCCGTCGCCGCCCGCATAGGCGCCATAGGGCGCGATCGTCGGGTGGTTCAGCCCGCTTCGCAGCGGCTCCCTGCCGCCATAGACATGCTGCAGGTAGGGCACGTTCATCCAATCGGCGAGCGCGTGAAACAGCGATACCGCGATATGCCGCCCCTCACCGGTCCGCTGGCGGGCGAAAAGCGCCTGCAGCACCGCCTGGTGCGCCGTCATCCCCGCCGCGATGTCGCAGACCGAAACGCCGACCCGCGCCATGTCCTGCGCCGTGCCGGTGATGGCCGACAGGCCGGTCTCCGCCTGCACCAGCAGGTCATAGGCCTTGAGGTCGCGATAGGGGCCGTCCTCGCCATAGCCGGAAATCGAGACCGTTATCAGCCCCTTGTGTCTGCCGCGTAGAACGTCGGGCGCGAAGCCGAGACGGTCGATCGCGCCCGGCGCCAGGTTCTGGATGAAGATGTCGGCGCGCGCGACGATCGCCTCGAGCGCGGCCCGGCCGGAAGCGTCCCGCAGGTCGAGGCAGACCGATTCCTTGCCCCGGTTGAGCCAGACGAAATAGGCGCTCTCTCCCTTGACGAGATCGTCATAGCCGCGGGCGAAATCCCCCTCCGGACGCTCGATCTTGATGACCCTGGCCCCGGCTTCCGCCAGCCGCGAGGACAGATAGGGAGCGGCGACGGCCTGCTCGACCGAAACCACCAGCACCCCTTCGAGATCCCTGCACTTCACCGCGCCCTGTCTCCCCCGTCGCGTCATGTCGCCAGGCCTGTGCCGGCGATCGGATTCGGGGCAGGATTGGCGAAAACGCCCGCCCCTTCAAGTGACACCCCGGCCGGGGCACTGTAACGATCTCGAATGCGACGCCTTAGCCGGCGCATGACTTCCCGGAGACGACGCCATGTCCATCACCGTCACCCTGGCCCGATTTGCCGCCGAGACGAGAAGCGACAGCCTGCCGCCACACGTTCCCGAGCGTGCGCTGGCGCTGGCGAGCGACCTGGTCGGCTCGATCGTGCGCGCCGCCGGCGAATCCGAATCGACGCCATCGGTGCTCGCCATGCTGCGCCGGACGGGCATGGATGGCGAAGGCCCCTGCACGGTCTTCGGCATGAACCGCCGCTATGGAGCGGCGGCGGCGGCTCTCCTCAACGGCACGCTCGGCCATTCGCTCGATTTCGACGACACCCATGCCGACAGTTCGCTGCATCCCAGCGCCCCGGTGGTGCCGGCCGCCTTCGCGGCGGCCGAGCTTGCCGACGCCACGGGCGCGGATCTTTTGGCCGCCATGGTCATCGGCTTCGAGGTCGCCTGCCGGCTCGGCATGGCGCTGGATCCGACCGCGCATTACGCCCGGGGCTTCCACCCGACCGCGACGGCGGGAACGTTCGGCGCGGCGGCGGCCGCCGGCCGGCTCATGAAGCTGGATGCCGGGCGCATGGCGTCGGCGTTCGGCATCGCCGCCAGCCAGGCGTCCGGCTCGCTTCAGTTCCTCGAAAACGGCGCCTGGAACAAGCGCTATCAGGTCGGAGAGGCGGCCATGAAGGGTTTGATGGCGGCAAGCCTCGCCGCCGAGGGCTTTCGTGGAGCGGCCGAGGCGATCGAGGGCAAGCACGGATTTCTGCGCGGCTACAGCGACGGGGCCGATCCGGCGCGCGCGGTGGCGGGGCTGGGCGAGACCTGGGAGACGCTGCGCATCGGCGTCAAACCCTATCCCGCCTGCCGCTACACCCATGCCGCCGTCGACGGCCTGCTCGGCCTTCGCGCCCGCACCGGCCTCGAGGCCGGCGAAGTGAACCGCGTGGCTGTCGGCCTGCACCGCAACGGCATGGCGCTCGTTGGTGATCCGGCCGAAGCCAAGCGTCGCGCGCGAACCATCGTCGAGGGCCAGTTCTCCATGCCGTTCGCGGCCGCCGTCGCGCTGATGCGCGGCCGCTTCGGCTGGGACGATTACGACCTTCTGGGCGACCCGCGCGTCGACGCGCTGTGCGATCGCGTCGACACGTTCCGCGACGAAAGCCTTGAAGGCCTGACGCATCCCTTCGGCGCGACGCTCGCCGTGGAGGCACGTGGCGAGCGGTTTTCGATACGCATTCCCGATCCTTCGGGCGAGCCGGAGACCTTTCCCGACGCGGCGGCGCTCGCGGCGAAGTTCGACGCGCTCGCCGCGCCCGTGCTCAATGCCGACAGCACCGCGCTGCGAGAGCGTCTTTCCGCCCTGCCCCGCGCGCCCCGGATGCGCGTTCATTTCGCTGCGCCGTGACGATCTCCTTCCAGGCAGAGGCCGCGGGCTACCGAACCTCCACCGCCCGCCCGAGATAGAGTTCCGATATTCTCGGATCGGCAATCAGATCGGCCGCCGGTCCCCGCACAGTCGCCTCGCCGAGCTCCATCACCAGCCCCGTATCCGCAATCTGCAGGGCCGCGCGCGCGTTCTGCTCGACAAGCAGGACCGAAACGCCCGAACCGCGCAGTTCGTCGATGGTGCGCATGATGTCGCGGACGATGAGCGGCGCCAGCCCCAGGCTCGGTTCGTCGAGCATCAGCAGCCGCGGCCGCGCCATCAGTGCCCGTCCCATCGCGAGCATCTGGCGCTCGCCGCCCGAGAGGGTGCCGGCATCCTGGCCGCGACGTTCCCTGAGACGGGGGAAGAGCGCGAATACGCTCTCCAGCCGCTCGCTGATTTCGGCGCGGCCGCGCCGGAACGAGCCGAGTTCCAGGTTTTCCAGCACCGTCATCGAGCCGAACAGGTCGCGCTGCTCGGGCACCAGGCTCATGCCAAGCGCGACCCGCTCCTCGGCCGGCACGCGGCCTATGTCCTGGCCGTCGAACATGATCCTGCCACGGCAGGGCAGAAGGCCCATGATGGCGGCCAGCAGCGTTGTCTTGCCGGCGCCGTTCGCGCCGATCACGCTCGCGATGCGGCCCGTGCCGACCTCGAGCGAGACGTCGCGCACGGCTTCCACGCGGCCATAGCTGACGGAAAGGTTCTCGACCTCGAGCAGTATGGTCATGCCGCGGTCCCAAGATAGGCCTCGATGACGGCCGGGTCGCGCTGGATGACCGCCGGCGCGCCCGTCGCGATGCGCGCGCCGAAATTGAGGACCACGATGTGGTCGGTGAGTTGCATCACGAAATCCATGTCATGCTCGACCAGAAGCACGCTCATGCCCTCGTCGCGCAGCCGGCGGATGAGACCGGCCAGCGCCTGCTTTTCCATGTGCCTGAGCCCCGCCGCCGGTTCGTCGAGCAGCAGCAGTTCGGGATCGAGGCAGAGCGCCCGCGCGATTTCGGCGAGCCTCTGCTGGCCGAGCGCGAGGGATCCGGCCGGCTGGTGCATGACGGACGCAAGGCCGACGCGCTCGATCTGACGCGCGGCCTCGGCGAATATCTGGTTCTCCTCGGAACGGTCGAGCCGCAATATCCCCGCGAGCATGCCGGCGCGGCCCCGCAGATGGGCGCCGATGGCGACGTTCTCGATCACGCTCATCGTGGGCGCCAGCTTGACGTGCTGGAAGGTGCGGGCGATGCGCCGTTCGGCGATACGGGCCGGCGAGAGGCCGTCGATCCGCTCTCCCTTGAACAGGATTTCGCCGCCCGTCAGCGGCAATACTCCCGTCACCAGATTGAAGGTCGTGCTCTTGCCCGCCCCGTTGGGGCCGATCAGGCCGACAATCTCGCCGCGCCCGACCTCGAAAGTGACGTCATTGACCGCCACCAGGCCGCCGAACTCCTTGCGCACGGATTTCACGGCGAGAAGCTCACCTCCGGTCGCCGTCATCTCGCGCGCCGGCAGCCGGCTGTCCGTCACGACCGAGCGCGGCTCCTCGCGTCCGATCCGCCGGGCGACAACGGGCCACAGGCCCTCGCGGGCGCCCTGCAGCATCGCGATCAGCAAGATGCCGAAGACGATGCCGTCATAATTGCCGCCGGCGCCGAACAGCACTGGCAGCACGTCCTGCAGGAAGTTCTTCAGGACCACGACGATCCCCGCCCCCAGAATGGCGCCGTAGATATGTCCGGCCCCGCCGAGCACGGCCATCAGCAGATATTCGATGCCGACCGTCAGGTTGAAGACGCCGGGCGTCACCGCGCGCTGGAAATGCGCGTAGAGCCAGCCCGAAAGGCCCGCCAGGAACGCCGCGTAGACGAAGACGAGAAGCTTTGCCCGCCACACGTCGATGCCGACCGATTCGGCCGCGGCCGAGCCGCTGCGCAACGCCCGGATGGAGCGGCCGATCCGCGAATCCAGCAGGTTGGCCGTCGCGAGGATCGAGGCCAGCACGAACCCCCAGACCACGAAATAGAAGGACCGGCTGTCGAGAAGGTTGTGACCGAGCACCTGCAGCGGCGGGATCGACGAGATGCCGTCATAGGCGCCCAGCGACTTCATGTTTCCGAACAGATAGTAGAAGCTGATCCCCCAGGCGATGGTGCCGAGAGGCAGGTAGTGTCCCGACAGGCGCACGGTCACCAGCCCGATCAGCACCGCCGCGCCCACCGTGACGATCAGCGAAACAGGCAATGTCGCCCATGGCGACCAGCCCCAGCCGGTTGTCAGCACCGCAGTCGCATAGGCGCCGAAGCCGACAAAGGCCGCCTGGCCGAAGGAGGTCATTCCCCCGACGCCGGTGAGCAGGACGAGCCCGAGCGCGACCAGGCTCGCCAGACCGACGAAATCGAGCAGCGTCACCCAGAAGCTGGGGACGAAGGGCATCAGCGGCACCGCCATCACGATGATGGCGAAGACGACGAAACGCAGCAGCGCCGGGCGGCTCACCTCTATTCCTCCTCGTCCGCGTGCTGCGTGGTCAGGGAGCGCCACAGCAGCACAGGCACGATCGCCGCGAAGACGATGGCCTCCTTGAAGGCGCTCGCCCAGAAGGACGAGAACGACTCCAGCAGCCCCACCGCCATGGCCGCGGCGACGGCCGGCGGATAGGCCGCCAGCCCGCCGATGATCGCGGCGACGAAGCCTTTCAGCCCGATGATGAAGCCGCTGTCATAATAAAGGGTGGTGAGCGGCGCGATCAGCACCGCCGACACCACGCCGATCGCCGCCGCCATGGCGAAGGCGATGCGGCCAGACAGCATGGTGGGAATGCCGACGAGCCGCGCGCCGCGACGGTTGATCGCCGAGGCCCTGAGCGCCTTGCCGATCAGGGTGCGCCCGAAGAACAGCGCGAGCGCCGCCAGGAGGATCAGGGTCGCGGCAAGCACCAGCAGGCTCTGCGCGCTGACGAAGAAGGGGCCGATCTCGAACGATCCCGAGATCACCGGCGCGGTGCGGTAGCCCTCCGCTCCGAAAAGCACCAGGCCGAGCGCGGTCAGCGCCAGATGGACGCCGACCGCGGCGATGAGCAGCACGAGCACCGACGCATCGGCGAGCGGCTGGAACGCGACGCGGTAGAGATAGGGGCCGATCGGAACCGTGATGGCGATGACCAGCAGCACGTTGACGGCCATGCCGAGCCTCAGCGGCGCCAGCAGATGGACGGCCGCCGCGATCAGCAGCGCCGGAAGCAGGTTGCGCAGCAACAGCCGGACCGCCTTGCCGACGTCGCCCTCGCGCGCCGCCACGAAGGCGTCCATGACGGCGGCGGCGGCGGCCAGCATCACGAGCAGCCAGATCGCGCCCGGTGTGCGTCCCGCTTCCAGCGCGGCCAGCGACAGCCCGCCGAAGGTCACGAAGTCGCCCTGCGGCACCAGGATGACGCGCGTGACCGCGAAGACGAGCACCAGCGCCACGGCCAGAAGGGCGTAGATGGCCCCGTTGATGACGCCGTCCTGTATCAGGAAGAGAGCGATGGTGGAGTCCAAGGTCAGTCCGCCGCTTGCCGGACGCGGTTGATCGCACCACCCCGCATGTCAGTCCAGTCCGACATAGGCGGATGCGTCGTCGCCCTGGAGCAGGCGAACCTCGCCGGCGCGGCGCTGCAGCACGGCCCGCTGGTTGACATAGCCCTTGTCGGTGATCTCGCCGGCGTCGACGGCGGGCATGGTCTCCAGCAGCCGCGCGCGGGTGGCGAAACGCGACGACCCGCCCCCCTTTTCCCTGAGCCGCCGCAGCCCGTCGCGAACATGGTCCCGCACGCTGGGATGATCGAGCACGTCGCGAACCGGCGCTTCATCGGACAGTCCCGCCAGCCGCCGGCAGGCGGGCAGGTTCGGGAAGACGAGGAAGCCGACCTCCTCGCCGTCATGTCCGGTGACGACGATGTCCTGCGCCACCGGGTCGAGCGCGGCGATGCCCTGGACGCGTATGTCGCCGACATTGACCCAGGTGCCCGACATCAGCTTGAAGTCCTCGGCGACCCGGCCGTCGAAGAACAGCCCGGCTTCGGGCCGGCGCGGATCGGCGAAACGAACCGCGTCGCCGATGCAGTAGAAGCCTTCTTCGTCGAATGCCCGCGCCGTCATGTCGGGATTCTTCAGATATCCCGGCGTCACGTTCGGCCCGCGCACCCTGATTTCCAGCTTGTCGCCGCTCGGAACGAGCTTCAGTTCCGTGCCGGGAACGGGGATGCCGATATTGCCGCTGCGATCGGCCTGGAAGTGGCAGTCCGTGGCGAGCGGCGCGGTCTCGGTCGACCCCCAGGCGCTCACCATCGGCACCACATGGCCGACCGTCTCCCTCGACATGGTCTCCAGGGCCGTCCACAGGTTCTGCGGCAGCGCCGCTCCCGCGTAGAAGACGAGCCTCGTCCTGGCGAAGAACCGGCGCCGCAGTTCCTCGTCCTCGCGCAATGCCGCGACCAGCATGTCGAAGCCGCGCGGCACGTTGAAGCACATGTCGGGACCGACATCCTTCAGATTGGCGACCGTGTGATGGAAGAGATGCGGCGCGGGCTTGCCGGCGTCGATATGGAGCGTTCCGCCATTGCGCAGCACCATATTGAAATTGTGATTGGCCCCGAAAGTGTGGCTCCAGGGCAGCCAGTCCAGCAGGACGGGCGGCTGTTCCGACAGGAAGGGCCAGACCAGCGCCTTGGCTTCCTGGCTCGATGTCAGCATGCGATGCGTGTTGATGACCGCCTTCGGCGTTCCCGTGGATCCCGAGGTAAAGAGGTATCGGGCCGTCGTGTCGGGCGTGATCGCGGCGAAGGCAGCGTCGACGCCGCCGTCCGGCGCGGCGTCCAGCAGGGTCGAGAAGGGCGTCGCCTTCCCCAAAGGCGCGGGGCGGCTGGCCGTGACCTCGGCCTTTACATCGCCCGCGATGGCGGCGAGCGCGTCGGAAAAGGCCTCCTCGTCCGAAACATGGATCAGCCCCGGCTGGAGAAGTTCCAGCATCGCCCGCAGCTTGCCGTGGTCCTTCGACATCAGCGAATAGGCCGGCGAGATGGTCGCGACCGGAACGCCGGCATGCATCGCGCCGAGCGCCAGCAGGGCGTGATCGATGCCGTTGTCGCAAAGGATGGCGACAGGGCGATCGGCCGACAGGCCGCGCGCCAGCAGAGAGCCGGCGATCGCCCTGACCTGCCGAAGCGTGTCTCCGTAGGAGAGCTTCGTCCAGGGTTCGGACGGCGAAGCCCGTTCGGCCAGGAAGACGCGTTGCGGCGCCGCTTCGGCCCATTTCACGAGCCAGTCGCCGATGCATCGAGCGGGCTTGGGAAGCGGGACGGGGCTCGACAGGATGATCGAGCCGTCGCCCCGCCGCTCCATCCGCGTCCGCGGCGTCGCGAACAGGCTGGGAGCCGTCTGCGGATGGAGAGCTGTCGCGGCCATCGGAGCGGCTATTCCATGTACTTCCAGGCGCCGCCCTCGACCGTCACCAGCACGCGGCTGCGCTCGTCATGGCCGTAATGGTCGTCGGCGGAGGTATTGAACACGCCGTGGACGCCGACGACCTCGTTCATGTTCTCCAGCGCGTCGCGCAGCGCGGCCCGGAACTCCTCGCTGCCCGGTTCGGCCTTCTCCATGGCCACCGGCACGGTTGCCGCCATCATCTGGCCGGCGTCGAACATGTGCCCGCCGAAGGAGGACAGCGAACCGGCGCCATGGGCCTCCTCATAGGCCTTGGTGTATTCCATTCCGACTTCCTTGGACGGATGCTCGTCCGGAAGCTGGTCCGCAACCACCACGGGGCCGACCGGCAGGATCGTGCCCTCGGCCGCATCGCCCGCGACACGAATGAAGTCCAGGCTCGCCGAGCCGTGGGTGTGGTAGATCTGCCCCTGATATCCGCGCTCGGCCAGCGTCAGGTTCGGAAGCGCGGCGGGCGTGCCCGAAGCCACGACCAGCACCGCGTCCGGACGCGCCGAGACCAGCTTCAGCACCTGGCCCGTCACGGATGTATCGTTGCGGGCGAAGCGCTCGACCGGCTCCATCGTGATGTCGGTGCCTTCGAGCGCCTTGTTCATGACGTTCAGCCACAATTCCCCGTAGCCATCGGCATAGCCGATGAAGCCGAGCGTCTTCACCCCGTTCGCCTTCATGTGGTCCACGATCGCGCTGGCCATCTGGTCGACCGCCTGCGGGGCGCGGAAGGTCCATTCTTCGGACTCCTCCGGCAGACCGACCGGAGCCAGCGTGATCAGCGGCGTCTTGGTCTCGGCGGCCACCCCGGCCACCGCGATCGTGGCGGGCGTCGCGGAAGAGCCGATCAGGAGGTCGGCCCGCTGCTCCTCGATGCATTTGCGCACGTTCTTGACCGCCGCGGTCGGATCGGTCGCGTCGTCGAATGATGTGTAGTTGACGGCCTGTCCCCCGACCTCCTTCGGCAGCATCGGTATCGTGTTCTGCTCCGGCACGCCGAGTGACGCGGCCGGACCCGTTGCCGAGACGGTGATGCAGACATTGACGTCGGCCAATGCCGGCGTCGAGACGACAAGCGCGGCAATACTCGCCGCTAGCCCAACATGCTTCATGGATATCCTCCCTTTAATACGCGATCGCGCGGACGGCGCGGCTATCCCCGCCTCCGGCGACAATCCCGCCCCTTGGAGCCGGACCTGAACTGGTTCGTCCTTTTCTCCCGCCCGCGCCTGCCGCCTCCTCCCGGGATTGTGCGGTGCAGCAATTCCCATACGCTATCGTATGGATGTTTCCTCTTGTTTTTCTGAAGGTTGCAGCAGCTCCAACTTCATGTCAATACGGTTCGGTATGGAAATGCCGCGCGCCTCCGCCCACGCCGTTTGACATCGAGCCGGTCATGTCGATCACGTCCGACAGGAAAGAACCCTCGCTGAGAACCGATGGCGCGGCCGCCAACCGCCTCACCGAGCGGGAGTGGATCGACGCCGCTTTCAGGCACCTGGCGAAGGCCAACGTAGACGACATCCGCGTGGAGGAGCTTGCGCGCGAGCTCGGGGTCACCAAGGGCAGCTTCTACTGGCACTTCCGTAATCGGCAGCATCTCGTGGAGCGCCTGCTGGAATATTGGATGGACCGCGCCACGATCCAGATCACCCGCTGGGCGCGCTCCGAGCAGGCGTCGGGCGTGGAGCGGCTCGTGCGGCTGATGTCGCTTCCGGCCAACACGCCGCCCGACAAGCACGGCGCGGATATCGAGCTCGCCGTCCGCTCATGGGCGCGCAGCGAGAAACTGGCCGCCGAGACCGTCCGGAAGGTGGACCGGATCCGGGCGGATTTTTTCGCCGACCTGTTCACCGAACTTGGCTTCACCGGCGAGGAAGCGCGTCGCCGGGCGGCCATTGCCCAGGCGTTCATGCTCGGCGAGGCGTTCCTCAAGACCGGGATGAGCCGCGCCGAGCGGCTTGCCGTGGTTCGCGGCTGCGCCGAAAGGATCACGGCCACCACTTGATCCGACCGCGTGATCAGCAGGGTGTCAGCGGCATCACGCCCGACGGATTGGCCAGGCTCTGCAGGCCAGCGGGATCGGCACCGTCGATGGCCTTCATGACGGCGTTCGCCAGTTCGCGTCCGGCCAGCCTGAAATCCTCCTCGACCAGCCGCAATTCGGGCCGGAACCAGCGCAGCAGCTTGGTCGACTGTTTCGACACCACGTCGGCCTCGCGGCCGAGCACCTGTCCGGCCGCCTCCAGCCCCGCCACCAGGGCGAAGGCGCCGGCCCCGCTGGCGCTGACATAGCCGTCGGGCGGCGAGCGGGATGCCGCCACCGCCCGGATGCGGTCGCGGATCTCGTCGATCGAGGCGTCGATCGACAGGTCGCCCAGCGGATATTCCGGCAGGCCGGCATCCGACAGGGCCGCCGAGAACCCGGCCCGCATATGGGCGCGATAGGTTAGTCCCGGTGGCGGCGGCAGGAGCGCCAGGCGACTTCGGCCGCGCGCCACCAGGGCCTCGACCGCCATCCGCGCGAAGGCCTGGTTGTCGAAATCATGGAAGGGATGGGCGGCGTCCAGTTCGGTCCGGCCGTGTGTCGCGAAGGGAAACCCGTGTTCGAGCAGGTAGCGGACGCGCTTGTCGGCCGGCTCGGTGCGCGAGATGATGATGCCGTCCGCGGACCCTGTCTCCACGACATAGCGCACGGGCTCCATCGGGTCGCGCCGCCGCGAATAGGGCGTGACCACCAGATGATAGGGCGATTCGGCGATGCGGTCGGTGATGCCGTAGATGATGTCCGACACGAAGCCGGTCATGTCGTCCTCGGTGTCGAGGATCAGGCTGATGACATTGGTCTTGCCGGTGCGCAGGCGCACGCCCGCCCTGTTGGGGCGATAGCCGACCTGGCGCGCCACCATCTGGACGCGCCGTCTGGTTTCCTCGCCGATCTCGGGAGCATCCTTGAGCGCGCGGGATACGGTGGTCACGCCCAGCCCCATCATGAAGGCGATCGACTTCAATGTCGGACGCCCCTCCGGGGCCGCGGCTGCTTCCTCCGCCACCTGCCTTAGCCTGCGACCCATCCTGTCGATGCCCTCACCGGTTTTCGTCGCACGATCGCGACGAAAACCTGAATTGTAACGATACAGAATTGCGTTGTCACCTTGGGTGTTCCGAACCGGTAACACTCCGGGAAATCAACGGCTTCCCGCAGCGCAAAACCCGGATTACGGCGGCGCAGCGCGGTTTTTCGCGGGTTCGGCCGCCTGACGGCTTGCAATATCGTCCGGCTTCCACCTAGTATGGCATATCTGTAACGTTACAGAATTGGGAGGATACCAATGCGCCACGCCATGCTCGCCGCGACCCTCGCGGCCTCCGTCGCCATCCCCGCGACGCTCGCCAACGCCACCGATCTGGAAGTCACCCATTGGTGGACCTCCGGCGGCGAGGCGGCGGCCGTCGCGGAACTCGCCAAGGCTTTCGACGCCACCGGCCACAAATGGATCGACGGCGCGATCGCCGGTGGCGGCAACACCGCGCGCCCCGTCATGATCAGCCGCATCACCGGCGGCGACCCGATGGGCGCCACCCAGTTCAACCACGGCCGCCAGACCGAGGAGCTGATCGAGGCCGGGCTGATGCGCGACCTGACCGACATCGCCGAGGCCGAGGGCTGGAAGGATATCGTCCGTCCGTCGAGCCTGCTCGATTCGTGCACCGTCGACGGGCGCATCTACTGCGCGCCGATCAACATCCACTCCTGGGAGTGGCTGTGGCTGTCCAACAAGGCTTTCGAGGATGCCGGCGTCGAGGTCCCCACCAACTGGGACGAGTTCGTCGCCGCCGCGCCCAAGCTCGAGGAAGCCGGCAAGATCCCGCTCGCCATGGGCGGCCAGCCCTGGCAGTCGGGCGGCGCGTTCCGCGTCATGCTGTCCTCGCTGGCCGGGCCGGACGTCTACAAGAAGGTCTATGGCGACAAGGACACCGACGCGGCGGCGGGCCCGGAGATCGCCCGCGTCTTCGAGGCCGCCGACAATGCCCGCAAGATGTCGGCCGGCTCCAACGTCCAGGACTGGAACCAGGCCACCAATCTGGTCATCACCGGCCAGGCCGGCGGCCAGATCATGGGCGACTGGGCGCAGGGCGAGTTCCAGGTTGCCGGCCAGACCGCCGGTGAGGACTACACCTGCCTGCCGGGCCTCGGCGTCAACGCGGTCATGTCGACCGGCGGCGACGCCTTCTATTTCCCCGTATTGCAGGACGAGGAACAGAAGAAGGCCCAGGGCGAACTCGCCGCGCTTCTGCTCAAGCCCGAGACGCAGCTCGCCTTCAATCTCAAGAAGGGCTCCGTGCCGGTGCGCGGCGACGTCGATCTGGAGGCCGCCAACGACTGCATGAAGAAGGGCCTGGATATCCTGGCCGAGGGCCGCACGATCCCGTCGGGCGAGCAGCTCATGTCGCAGGACTCGCTCAACCAGATCAACGATCTGGTCGTGGAGTTCTTCAACACGCCCTCCATGACCGCCGAGGACGCCCACAAGCGCTTCGTCGACATCGTCGCAAGCGCCGACTGACCGTCGGCGCCCGCCGGCCGGCCCCGCCTCCCATACGGGGTCGGCCGTTCTCCCTCGCCTTGCCGAAAGCCGCCGCATGTCCACGCGCAGCGACGACAGACCGCCGTTTCGACCGTTCCGGAACCTCAACGCCAAGATCGCGTCGGTTCCGATGATCCTGACGACGATGGTCGTCTTCGTCGGCGGCACGTTCTGGACGGTGCTCTACTCCTTCACCAAATCGGGGCTGCTGCCGCGGCTCGAATTCGTCGGCCTGGCGCAATATGAGCGGCTGTGGGGCACCAACCGCTGGCTCATCGCGATCGAGAACCTGTTCATCTTCGGCATCTGCATGCTGGTCTTCTCGATGGTGATCGGCTTCGTGCTGGCCGCCCTGCTCGACCAGAAGATCCGCTTCGAGAACACGTTCCGCTCCATCATCCTGTTTCCCTACGCACTGTCCTTCATCGTCACCGGGCTGGTGTGGCAGTGGATCCTCAATCCCCAGTTCGGGGTGCAGGGCGTGGTCCGGAATCTCGGCTGGACGAGCTTCACCTTCGACCCGCTCTACAATGCCGACATCGTCATCTACGGCATCCTGATCGCCGCGCTGTGGCAGGGAACCGGTCTCGTCATGTGCCTGATGCTGGCAGGGCTCCGGGGCATCGACGAGGACATATGGAAGGCCGCGCGCGTCGACGGCATCCCCGCCTGGAAGACCTATGTCTTCATCGTCATCCCGATGATGCGGCCGGTCTTCGTCACGGCGATCGTGCTGATCGCGTCGGGCATCGTCAGGGTCTACGACCTGGTCGTGGCGCAGACCAGCGGCGGGCCGGGCATCGCCTCGGAAGTTCCCGCCAAATATGTCTACGACATGATGTTCTCGTCGCAGAATCTCGGCCAGGGTTTCGCCGCCTCCACCATGATGCTCCTGTCGGTGGCGATCGTCATCATCCCCTGGGCCTATCTCGAATTCGGCCGGAGGCGCCGCCATGGCTAACGTCGCCTCCATCAACACCACCGCCGCCGCCTTCGACGCCGTCGCCGACCGCGTCGAGGGACCGGCCGGGCCCCGCCCCCGCCGCGTCCTGTCCAGGCGCAACATCCTGCTCTACGGCACGCTGATCCTGGTCTCGGCCTACTACCTGCTGCCGCTCTACGTGATGATCGTCACCTCGCTGAAGGGCATGCCGGAAATACGAATCGGCAACGTCTTCGCGCCGCCGCTCGAGATCACCTTCGAGCCCTGGGTGAAGGCCTGGGCGACCGCCTGCACCGGCCTCAACTGCGACGGGCTCAGCCGAGGCTTCTGGAATTCGGTCCGCATCACCGTGCCGAGCGTTCTCCTGTCGATCCTGATTGCCTCGGTCAACGGCTACGCGCTGGCCAACTGGCGCTTCAGGGGATCGGAGATGTTCTTCACGATCCTGATCGTCGGCGCCTTCATCCCCTACCAGGTGATGATCTATCCGATCGTGATCCTGCTGCGCGAGATGGGCATCTACGGCACGCTGACGGGCCTGGTCATCGTCCACACCATCTTCGGCATGCCGATCCTGACGCTGCTGTTCCGCAACTACTTCACCTCGGTGCCGGAGGAACTGTTCAAGGCCGCGCGCGTCGACGGAGCCGGCTTCTGGGGCATCTATTTCAAGATCATGATGCCGATGAGCCTGCCGATCTTCGTGGTCGCCATCATCATCCAGGTCACCGGCATCTGGAACGACTTCCTGTTCGGCGTCGTCTACACCCGGCCCGAAAGCTATCCGATGACGGTGCAGCTCAACAACATCGTCAACTCCGTCCAGGGCGTGAAGGAATACAACGTCAACATGGCCGCAACGCTGCTGACCGGCCTCGTGCCGCTGATCGTCTATTTCCTCTCCGGCAAGCTGTTCGTGCGCGGCATCGCCGCGGGCGCGGTGAAGGGCTGAACGCATGGAAGCAGTAAACAACAGCGTCGAACTGCGCCGCGTCTCCCTGAATTTCGGCTCCGTGGAGGTGCTGCGCACGCTCGACCTCGACGTGGCCGAGGGCGAGTTCCTGGTGCTTCTGGGGCCGTCCGGCTGCGGAAAATCCACCCTGCTCAACTGCGTCGCCGGCCTGCTGGACGTGTCGGCCGGCCAGATCTTCATCAAGGGCAGGAACGTCACCTGGGAGGAGCCGAAGGATCGCGGCATCGGCATGGTCTTCCAGTCCTACGCGCTCTATCCGCAGATGACCGTGGAGGGGAACCTGTCCTTCGGGCTGAAGAACGCCCGGCTGCCGCGCGAGGAGATCGCGAACCGCGTGGCGCGCGCCGCCGACATCCTCCAGATCAAGCCGCTGCTGCAGCGCAGGCCTTCGGAGCTTTCGGGCGGCCAGCGCCAGCGCGTGGCAATCGGCCGGGCGCTGGTGCGCGACGTGGACGTCTTCCTCTTCGACGAGCCGCTCAGCAATCTCGACGCCAAGCTGCGCGCCGAACTGCGCGTGGAGATAAAGCGGCTTCACCAGCAACTCGCCAACACCATGATCTACGTCACCCACGACCAGATCGAGGCGATGACGCTCGCCGACCGGATCGCCGTCATGCGCGGCGGCGTGATCCAGCAGCTCGACCGCCCCCAGAACATCTACAACCGCCCGGTCAACCGCTTCGTTGCCGGCTTCATCGGTTCGCCGGGCATGAATTTTCTCGACGGCCGCATGGAGATCGAAGGCGGCAAGCCGGTGCTGCGGCTCGCGGACTGCGCGGTTCCGCTGGACCGCTACGGCTTCGCCGACGCGCCCGCTGACGGGCGTGACGTGGTATTCGGCATCCGGCCCGAGCACGTTTCGGCCAATTCCGGCATGGACTGGCCCTTTTCCGCCTCCGCGTCGGTCGAGGTGGTCGAGCCGATGGGCTCCGACACGCTGGTCTGGACCCGGGTCGGCGGCCAACCTCTGGCGGTCCGCCTGCCGACCGAACGCGCGCCGGAGGAAGGCGACACCATCTCCATCGGCTTCGATCCGATGAATGCATCGATCTTCGGCACCGACGACGACAGCCGCCTCTGACCGATCCGCTACCCAAGACGCAGGAAATCCACATGAACTGGTCGTTTCAGCTATACAGCGCCCGCAACTTCAAACCGTGGAGCGAGGTGCTCGGCCTGCTTGGCCGGCTCGGCTATACGCAGGTCGAGGGATTCGGCGGCGTCTATGACGATCCGCAGGCCTTTCGTGCCGAGATGGACCGCAACGGGCTTGCCATGCCCTCCGGGCATTTTTCGATCGACGCGCTGGAAGGCGATTTCGACGGCGTGCGCCGGATCGCCGATACGTTCGGCATGAAGCTCCTGATCTGCCCCTTCCTTCCACCCGACAAGCGGCCGTCGGACGCGGCCGGCTGGAAGTCCTTCGGCGAGCGCCTGGCCGCGGTCGGCGATACCGCGCACGAGGCCGGCTACCGTTTTGCGTGGCACAATCACGATTTCGAGTTCGCTCCCCTGCCCGACGGCTCCACGCCGCAGAAGCATATTGTCGAGGCCGCGCCCGAAATGGGGCTCGAGCTGGACGTCGCCTGGGTGGTTCGCGGCGGCGCCGATCCGCTCCAGTGGATCGCGGACTATGCCGACCGCATCCTCGCCGTCCATGTCAAGGACATCGCTCCCGAGGGGGAGAACCGCGACGAGGACGGCTGGGCCGATGTCGGCCACGGCACCGTCGGCTGGTCCACCATGCTCAAGGAGCTGCGCCTCAAGACGCCTGCTGCCGTCTATGCGATGGAGCACGACAACCCCTCCGACCTCGAACGCTTCGCGCGGCGCTCGATCGAAGCCGTGCGCGACCTCGACGGAGCCCGCTGATGGCCGCCAATCGCACCCTGCGCGCCGGCGTGATCGGCTGCGGCAACATTTCGACCGCCTATTTCAGGCTCGCGCCGCTGTTCAGGGGCGTGGAGATCGTCGCCTGCGCCGACCTGAGGGACGATCTGGCGAAGGCGCAGGCGCAAGCCTTCGGCATTCGTGCCATGCCAGTCGACGAGCTGATCGCCGCCGGCGATGTCGACATCGTCGTCAACCTGACCATACCCGCGGCGCACTACGCCATTTCCAAGCAGGCGCTCGAGGCCGGCAAGCACGTCTACTCCGAAAAGCCCTTCGTGCTGTCGCTCGAGGAAGGGCTGTCGCTCAAGGCGATCGCCGAAGCCGGCGAGCTGCGTATCGGATCGGCGCCCGACACCTTCCTCGGCGGCGCGCACCAGCAGGCGCGCGCGCTGGTCGACGCCGGCAGGATTGGCCGGATCACGAGTGGCGTGTGCCATGTCATGAGCCACGGCATGGAGCACTGGCACCCCAATCCGGACTTCTTCTACGCGCCGGGCGGTGGTCCCATCCTCGACCTCGGCCCCTACTACATCTCCAGCCTCGTACAACTTGCGGGCCCGGTCAGGCGTGTCGCCGCCGTCACGTCGGTGCCGAGGCCCGAGCGCGTCATCAGCAACGGTCCGCGCAGCGGCGAGACCATCCCCGTCGGCACGCCGACGACGATCCACGCCATTCTGGAGTTCGTTGAAGGTGCCGTCGTCACCTTCAACGCGTCCTGGGATGTCTGGCAGCACGGCCACGCGCCGATCGAGCTATATGGCGAGGGCGGCACGCTTCACGTGCCCGATCCGAACTTCTTCGGGGGCGAGGTGCGGCTGACCGAGGAAGACCGCCCGGTCGAGAAGCTGCCGGCATGGAAGCATCCGTTCGGCGAGCCCAACCAGGATTCGCCGCGCGGGCCATTGGCCAACTACCGCACGGTGGGGCTGGCGGACATGGCGCTGGCCATCGCGGAGGACCGTCCGCATCGCTGTTCGCTCGAATTCGCGCTCCACGTCGTCGACGTCATGACGGCGGTCCTGCGATCCGGTGAAACCGGGCAATTCGTGGAGATGACCACGAGCTGCGAGCGGCCTGCCGCGCTGGGCGCGGCGGCCGCGCGATCCATGATGGTTGGCCGGAAGGCGCGATCCGCCGCCTGACAAAAAATTGGCCCGGCGGGGCTTCCACCCGAAAGTTGACTGGATTAGTCCTGATATATAGGCAGGCGTCCGATAGGGACGCTTGCGCCGATCGCGCGCTGGCGACATGGTAGGTCGCGGCGGGCGGCGCAGACAGGACGAGAGTACCGGGACCGATGATGTCACTTTCGAACGCGCCGCGCGGCGGCGTTCCGGCGCGGGCCGTGATGCTTGTATCTGCTCTCGCATGCGTCGCCTTGATCGCGACCGGTATTCCGGGCATGGCGCAGGAAGCCGGGCTCGAGCAGCCCCAAGCCGAAACGCCGGCCGTTCAGACGCCGGCGGACACGGCTCCGGCCGCCGGGCAGGAAGAGCCGGGCGCATCCTCGCCGGAAAGCATTCAGGCCCCTGCCCCGGACGCGGCGGCTCCGTCGGATACGGCCGCCGCCCCGAGGTCGCCCGACCTTCCCCACGACCTGTCGCCCTGGGGCATGTTCATGGCCGCCGACTGGGTGGTGAAAGCGGTCATGATCGGGCTGGCCTTCGCCTCGCTCGTCACCTGGACGGTCTGGCTGGCGAAGTCGCTCGAACTCGCCGCCGGCCGCCGTCGCGTCGCCACGGCGCTGGACAGGATCATCGCCGCGCGCAGCCTGTCGGAAGCCTCCGGGGCGCTCGGCAAGTCGGGAGGGGCGGCGGCGCTGCTGGTCCGGGCCGCCGCGCACGAGGTCTCGGCGACCGCGGACGCGATCGACCACATCGGCGGCGCGGGCCTGAAGGAGCGCGTCGCCTCGCATCTGGGACGCATCGAGGCCCAGGCGGCGCGACGCATGACGCGCGGCACCGGCGTTCTCGCCACGATCGGCTCCACCGCCCCCTTCGTCGGCCTGTTCGGCACGGTCTGGGGCATCATGAATTCCTTCATCGGCATCAGCCAGGCGCAGACGACCAACCTGGCCGTGGTGGCGCCGGGCATCGCCGAGGCGCTGCTGGCCACGGCGCTCGGCCTGGTCGCCGCCATCCCGGCGGTCGTGATCTACAACGTCTTCGCCCGCTCGATCGCCGGCTACAGGCTGCTGCTCGCCGACGCGTCGGCCGCTGTCGAGCGCCTGGTGAGCCGCGACCTCGACTATCGCGCGGTGGCGTCGCTTGCCGAGCGGCGCGGCATGGCGCGGGCGGCGGAGTAACGCCATGGCCGGCAGCCTCAATCGTGGTGCCGAGACAGACGATCTCGAGGAAAACCACGAGATCAACGTCACGCCCTTCATCGACGTCATGCTGGTGCTGCTCATCATCTTCATGGTGGCGGCGCCGCTCGCCACGGTCGACATCAATGTCGATTTGCCGGCCTCCAGCGCCGCCCCCCAGCCGCGACCGGACGAACCGGTCTATCTGACGGTGAAGGAAGACCTGACGCTCGCGCTCGGCAATGATGCCATCCCTCACGATTCGCTTGGCCGGGCCATGGACGGCGCGACCAATGGGGACAAGGAAGCCCGCATCTTCCTGCGCGCCGACAAGGCGGTCGCCTATGGCGACCTGATGAACGTCATGAACCTGCTGCGTTCGGCGGGCTATCTGAAGATCGCGCTCGTCGGTCTGGAGACCGCCGTCGCGCCCGTCGCCAACGGCGTCCTGCCGGCGGGAGGCGTCCAGGGCGAATGAACGCGCCGGCCGACATAGCCTGGTCACGGCAGCTCGCGGGCACGTCGCGCGGCCAGGTGTCGCTGTGGGCCGCCGCCGCGGTCGTCATGCTGAGCACACATGTCGCCGCGGCATGGTGGGCGCTGCGCGAACCGCCTCCCCCGTCCGCCGCGGCCGAGACCCAGGCGGCGATCATGATCGACCTCGCCCCCACCCCGGTCGCGCCCGAGGCGGCCGAGGACGAGATCGCCACGGATGCGCAGGATTCGGCCGGCGTGGAAGCGCCGCCGACCATGCAGCCGGTCAAGCCCAACGACGTCGCCACACCCGTGACCGAGGACATCGAGACGCTCTCGGAAGAGACCCCGCTGGAATCGGTCCAGCCGGTGCGGCAGGAGACGGCCCAGCCGGTGACGGAACCCGCCGAAGAGCGGCTCGCGTCGGTGACGCCCGAAACGGCCGAGCCGGTGCGGCCCGACCGGACCGCGACGGCCACGACACCGGTCGAGGAGCGCGCCGAACCCGTCAAGCAGCAGGCGGCAGTGCGGCCGCTGGAGCCCGAAGCGGCAAGCCCGGTCGAGCCCGAAGTCGCCCTTCCCGTCCAGCCAGACGAGATCGAGCGTCTGGAAGAGGTCGTCGATCCGGTCGAACGGATGATCGTGGAGGAACTGGAACGGGTCGAGACGCCCCTGCCGACGGCGCGGCCCGATCCGCCGCCGCCGGTAAAACAGGCGCGCGCCGAGCCGAAGCCCGAACAGCCCAGGCGGCAGGCGCCGCCGAAACGGCAGGCCGCCCCCTCGCCCGAAACCCGCAAGGGCGCGGTTCAGGCCGAACGGGCCGACCGCGCCGCCGCCCAGCAGACGAGCCGCGGCGCGGCCTCGTCGGTGTCTCCGGCGCGCTGGCAGTCGCGCCTCCTCGCCCATCTGGAGCGCCGCAAGCGCTATCCGGATTCGGCGCGGCGCGCGCGCAAGCAGGGCACGGCCTATGTGCGCTTTTCCATCGACGCCAATGGCAATGTGGGCTCGGTGGCGCTGGCGCGCTCCTCGGGCATCTCAGAACTCGACGAGGAGGTGGTCGCCATGGTCCGGCGCGCCTCGCCGGTGCCCGCGCCGCCGCCGGGCGTCAACCGCACGATCATGGTGCCGGTGCGCTTCTCGCTGCGCTGAAACGGCTCACGCCAGCCAGCGCTTGCGCCGCCGGTAGTGCTTCACCGCGTGATAGTCGACATTGCTGCCGCCGCCGAGATAGGCCTGCTGGATGTCGGGATTGGCCTTCAGCACCTCGGCCGTGCCGCTCATCACGATACGGCCCTGCTCGATCAGATAGGCCGATTGCGCCACGTCCAGCGCGGCCACCGCGTTCTGCTCAACCAGGAGAACGGCGGTACCCGATTCGGTGTTGATGCGCCGGATCGTGTCGAAGATCTCGTCGACCAGGAACGGCGCGAGACCCAGGCTAGGCTCGTCGAGCAGGATGAGCTTCGGCCGCGTCATCAGCGCGCGCGCGATCGCCAGCATCTGCTGCTCGCCGCCCGACAGATAGCCGGCCTTGGCCCTGTTGCGCTCCGCCAGGCGCGGAAACAGCCCGAACATCTCCTCCACCAGCGACTTCACCCGCCGGCGGTCGGCATGCATGGAGGTCGCCGCCAGAAGGTTTTCCTCCGGCGTCAGATGCTCGAAGACGCGCCGCCCCTCCAGCACGTGCACCAGCCCGCGCCGCACGCGTTCGGGCGGGTCGAGCGCCAGGATATCCTCGCCCTCGAAGGTCACCTGTCCGCGCGTCACCTCGCCGCGCTCCGGCTTCAGAAGGCCGCTGATCGATTTGAGGATGGTGCTCTTGCCCGCGCCATTGGCCCCGAGCAGCGCCACCAGGCCGTTCTCGGGCACCTCGATCGAGACGCCCTTCACCGCCAGGAAGACCCGGTCGTAGACGACCTCGATATTGTTGAGCGAAAGCAGCGCCATCAGCCGATCCGTTGAAATGCAGGGTCAGGCGCGGCCCCGGACCCGGTCCGGGGCCGCGCGAACCGGGCCGGCCTATTCGCCGGTCTTCTTGAACTCTTCCGAGTATTTGCGGATCTCCTCCCAGACCACGTCCTGGTTGGCCGTGAAGAAATCGGTGTCGGCGACGAACTTCTCGCCGTCCCAGTGCGCGATGCGGGCCATGCCGCCGCCCTGGTGATCCTCCGGCGTGATCGTCACCGGCGGGATCATGCCGTCGGCGTCGAAGTCTCGGATCGAGTGCAGGCCGTCATTGAGCCACGGACCCGTGACCGGTCCATCCGGAGCCTTCTCGATGGCCTTGCGCACGCCTTCGATGATGATCGCGGTGATCATGACGCCGTAATTGTAGTAGCTGGTGCCGACCTTCTCCTCCGGCCCGGCGCCGTTGCCGGGCTCGACCACTTCGGCCAGGATGTCCTGGATCGGCTTCGGATCGCGGCCAGAGGCGCAGGGCTCGACTTTCAGCACGCCGGTCACATCCTGAGCCCCGGCGACTTCCATGTCCGATTCCGAGATCCAGACCGAGGACGACATCCGGCTCATGTCCATGCCGTTTCGAACCGCCTCGGTCAGCGCCGTGGTCTGTCCCACGCCCGCACCCCAGAACATCACCCAGTCCGGTCGGGCGCGGCGCACCTGCGGCCAGATCGCCGACTGGTCGTTGCCGGGGGGCGTATAGGGGAAGGTGACAAGCTCGAAACCCTGCTGCTCGGCGAGCTTTTCCAGGATCGGCAGCGGCTCCTTGCCAAACGGGGTGTCGATATGGACGAAGCAGATCTTCTTGCCGTTGAGGTCGCCGTCCTTCTGGCGGAAATAGTCGATCAGCAGGCCCGCCTGCGTCCAGTAATTGGGCGACAGCGGCATGACATAGGGAAAGGCCGTGCCGTCGGCGGCGTCCGAGCGGCCCGAGAAGGCGGTGACCATATTGATCTCGTCCTCGAGCACGCGCGGCACCAGCGCGCGCGCGACAGGAGTCGACAGCGGATCGATCAGTACCGCACCTTCGGTCTTCGCGCGCTCATAGGCCTCGATCGCCCGCGGCAGGTCGTTGCCGTGATCGGACACGTCGGCTTCGATCGTGTAGCCGTTGATGCCGCCGCGGGCATTGATCAGCGAAATGTAGTCGCGCTGGCCCTGGCTGTATTCGGCCGTCACGAAGGTATAGACCTTGGTGAAGTCCTGCGGCATCGCGAACTTGATCACCTTGTCCTGCGCCCGGGCGATCGTGATCGGCATTTGCGAGACGAGCGCGGCGGCCGCCGTTCCCGTCAGGAATGTTCTGCGTTCCATGTTTGCTTCCTCCACTGTCTGGGTCTTCTTCCCAATCACTGCCTGGCGTGGCGGAACGGCCAGACCAGGAAGTAATTCCTCATATTGGCGTAGATCTTGGCGAGGCCGAGCGGCTCCCACAGCAGGAAGCCGACGATCATCGCCCCGTACAGCATCAGCGGCAGATGGCTTCTCAGGTCGCTGGTGATCGCCAGCCCGAACTCGCTCGACAGGAAGCCGACGAACTGGTTGAGCAGGATCGGCGCGAACAGGATCAGCGCCGCCCCGAAGAAGGAGCCCAGCACCGAGCCCAGCCCGCCGACGATCACCATGGCGACCAGCGAGATCGACAGGTCGAGATGGAACTGGTCCGGAGAGATGGCGCGATAGTAGCAGACGGCCAAAACCGATCCGACGACGCCGCCGATGAATGACGAGACCCAGAAGGCGAGCAGCTTGTAGCGGAAGGTGTTCACCCCGATCACGGCGGCGGCGTAGTCCTTCTCGCGCACCGCCGCCAGCGCCCTGCCGAAGCTGGAGCGGCGCACATTGAGCATGAACAGCGTCACCACCACGCACACGAACAGCGCGACGTAATAGGTCGGGCGGTCGCCGACGATCGGCACGCCCAGGAACGAGACCCGCGGCACCTGGATCGTGGCTTGGGTGCCGCCGCTGATGGCCGGGAACTGGATGATGACGAAGTCGACGATGTACTGCATGGCCAGCGTCGCCATCGCCAGATAGAGCCCCTTCACGCGCAGCGCCGCCGCGCCGAAGATCATGCCGACGGCCGCGCTCAGCAATCCGCCGGCGATCATCGCGATCTCGAACGGGACGCCGGCCCGCACCATGTGGACCGAGCAATAGGCGCCGATCGCCATGACCGCGCCGTAGCCGAGATGGATCTGGCCGGCGCCGCCCATCAGGAAGTTGAGGCCGAGCGCGGCCGTCGACCAGATGATCCAGGGCAGCAGGTAGCTGACCAGGTAGAGGCGGTCGACGATGAAGGGGGCGGCCAGCGCCAGCAGGAAGATCAGGATCGCCAGCCGCCGGTCGAACGGCAGAGGCCAGAGCTGGCGCTCGTCCTGGTAGCGGGTGTGGCGGATGCCGGCGCGGCGGTAGAACATCGGCTCAGACCCTTTCGATATGTTCGCGGCCGAACAGGCCGTGCGGTCTGAGCAGGAGCGTCAGCACGATGATGACGGAGGCCACCACGTCGCGCGTGCCGCCGCCCACGATCGGGTCGAGGATGCCGGTGGCCAGGCTTTCGGCCAACCCCACGATGATGCCGGCGATCAGGACGCCCGGCAGCGAGTCCAGCCCGCCCAGTATGGCGATCGCGAGCGCCTTGATCAGGAGCAGCGAAAGCGACCAGTCGACGCCCTGGGTGGCGCCCCACAGCACGCCGGCGGTGGTCGCCATCATCGCTGACAGGCCCCAGGCGATCGCGATCGCGCGCTCGACCCTGATGCCGACCGACCAGGAGGCGGACTGGTCGTCGGAGACGGCGCGCATGATGATGCCGAGCCTCGAGTTGAAGAAGGCGATCGCCAGCAGGATGAGCACGAAGGAGACCGAGCCACCGATCAGCGTCGCGCGGTTGAGGAACAGGTCACCGAGGAAGAGCGGCGTGTTGGGAATGCCGACGTCCAGCCGCTTGACCGCCGAGCCGAACAGGCCCGGCAGGACGCCGCGCAGCATGATCTCCAGCCCCAGCGTGAGCATGATGACCATGATGATCGGCTGCCCGACCATGCGCCTCAGCGCGAAACGTTCCAGTGCCACGCCGGCCAGGAACATCACGGCCAGCGCGATCGGAATGGCGAGCCAGATCGGCAGGCCCACCATCGCCGTGAAGGCCCAGGCCGCATAGCCGCCCATCATGGCCAGCGCGCCCTGCGCCAGATTGGCGATGCCCGAGGTCTTGTAGATCAGCACGATGCCGGCCGCGACCAGCGCGTACATCAGCCCCACGAAGACGCCGTTGATCGACAGTTCGGCCAGAAGCAGCATGTCCATCAGGACGGAACCTCGCGGATTTCGAGTTCGCGGCTGAGCACGCCGCGCGTGCCGTCCTCATAGGTGATCGCCGCGTCGAAGGTGACGCGCGCCTCGCCCGAATAAAGCGCTTCTATCAGCTTGGCGTAGCTTTCCTCGATGACGCCGCGCCGCAGCTTTCGGGTGCGCGTGATCTCGCCGTCATCGGCGTCGAAATCCTTGTGCAGATTGACGAAGCGGCGCACGCGCAGGCCTTCCGGCTGGGCCTGGTTCACATGCGCGATCACGCCCGCGACGAGATCGAGCACCTGCGGCTTCTGCGACAGCTCGGCATAGGAGCCGTAGGTGATCGAGCGGCGCTCGGCCCAATGGCCCACGGCCTCGTAGTCGATGCACACGATCGCGGTCAGTTCCTCGCGTCCGGCGCCGATCACGGCGACATTGCGCACGAAGGAACTGAACTTGATGCGGTTCTCGATGAAGTTGGGAATGAAGCGCTCGCCCTGGGCGGTGCGCACGACCTCGCTGACGCGTCCGAGCACCACCAGATGACCGTCCGGCTCGATATGGCCGGCGTCGCCGGTGCGCAGCCAGCCGTCGACGATCGCCTTGGCGCTGGCTTCCGCGTCGTCTGCGTAGCCGTCGATGACCGAGGCCGAACGCAGCAGGATTTCGCCATCGTCGGCGATCTTAACCTCCACGCCCGGCATGGCCTTGCCGACCGTGTGCAGCTTGACGCTGCCTTCCACCTGCGCGGCCGATAGGGCGCAAGTCTCCGTCTGGCCGTAGAACTGCTTGAGCTTGATGCCGAGCCCGCGGAAGAACAAAAAGGTTTCCTCGCCCATCGCCTCGCCGCCGGTGAAGGCGCGTTCGGCCCGGGAGAGGCCGAGGAAATCCTTGATCGGGCCGTAAACGAGGATTTCGCCGAGCCAGTCGCGCAGTCTTTCACCCAAACCGATCGGCTCGCCGGCCAGCCGCTTGCGTTCCAGCTCGATCGCCTTTGGCATGAAATAGTCGAACAGGCGGCGTTTCAGATTGGTCGAATCGGCCATGCCGACCTGAACCCGCGTCAGCATGTTGTCCCAGGCGCGCGGCGCGGCCAGATAGAAGGTCGGCGCCACCTCGCGCAGGTCGTGCAGCGCGGTTTCCTGACGCTCGGGAATGTTGATCGTCGCGACAAGCAGCACGCCCGCCCCGAGCGTGAAGATGAAATCGCCGACCCAGGCCGTGGGCAGATAGGCGAACAGTTCCTCGTGGCGCTGGAAATACTGGCCCGCCTCGGCGTTCTTGATGCCGCCGACGACATTGCGGTGCTTGAGCGGGATGCCCTTCGGCAGGCCGGTCGTGCCCGACGAGTAGAGCAGGACGGCGATGTTCTCGCCGGTCGCGCGGTTGACCAGTTCGGCCGCCAGTCCGGTGCGCTCGGCCAGGATCTGGGCGCCCTCGGCCCGCAATTCGGCGATCGAGACGATCCCCTTGTCGCCATAGGCGCCCATGCCGCGCGGATCATCGAAAAGGATCGTTTCGGGCCGCCCGGTCCGGTCGCGCAGGTCCAGCAGCTTGTCGACCTGCTCCTGATCCTCGGCGAGCGCGATCCTGGGATCGCCGAAACGCATGTAGTTGCCGAACTCGTCGACCGGCACGTCGGGATAGACTGGCGACGGAAAGGCGCCGAGCGCATTGGCAGCCAGCATGGCGAAATAGATCGAGGCGCGGTTGTCGCCGACCACGGTCAGCGCGTCGCCCGCCTTCAGACCCCTCGCCTCCAGGCCGGCCGCCAGCGAGATCACCTCGTGCAGCGCCTGCCGCCAGCTCCATTCGCGCCAGATGCCGTGCTCGCGCTCGCGAAAGGCGATGCGCGAACCGCTTTCGGCCGCGTTGCGCGCCAGCGCGGCGACCAGCGTCGCCGGCAGGCCGTCCTCGCGGACCGGCCAGTGCTCGACGGTCAGGTCCTTCGGCGCGACCGCATTCATGCCGCCACCCCGGCGTGGCGCTTGGCGGCGCGTTCGCCCAGATAGGCCTTCACGACCTTCGGGTCGGCGATCGCCTCCCTCGGCTCGCCCTCGGCGATGATCTCGCCATAGGACAGCACGATCACGCGGTCGCAGATGGCGGTGACCACGTCCATGTGATGCTCGATGATGAGGATCGTGGCGCCGCGCTCGTCGCGCGCGTCGAGAATGAAGCGCGCGATATATTCCTTCTCCTCCTGGTTCATGCCGGCCATCGGCTCGTCCAGGATTAGGAAGCGCGGCTCGGCGGCCAGCGCGCGCGCCAGTTCGACTCGCTTCTGCAGCCCGATCGGGATCACCTCGACCGGTTCGTCGCGGATGTCCTCGAGCTGCATGAACTCGATGATCTCCTCGACCACGCGGCGGTTGGCCAGTTCCTCCTTCTGCGCCCACAGCCAGTAGAACAGCGACCCCAGCGCGCTCGGCCTCATATGCGTGTGGCGGCCGAGCAGGATGTTGTCGAGCACGCTCATGCCCCTGAAAAGGGCGAGGTTCTGGAAGGTGCGCGCCACGCCCATCTCGGCGATCCGGTGCGGCTTGACGGCGGTCACGTCCTGGCCGAACAGCGTGACGGTGCCGGCATCGGGCGGATAGAAGCCGGTCATGACGTTGACCATCGTGGTTTTGCCCGAGCCGTTCGGGCCGACCAGCCCGAAGATCTCGCCCTCGTCGACGTGAAGCCCGACGCCCTTCAGCGCCCTGAGGCCGCCGAAGGAGCGTTCGATGTTCTCGCAGGTGACGATGCGCGCGCCCGCGCCGGCCTGATGAGGCGCATTCATCAAATGCGCCACCCTTTCGAGCCGGACCGGCAGGGTCCGCTGAATCCCGGTGAAATCACGTCTCCTCCCACGTTCGGTTCCGAATCGACCCGCGTTTCCCCTTGCCTTCCGCGTTCTTTCGCCGCCATCCGGTTCGCGCTTACTGAATAGCGTTCATTTACCGATGTCAAGCAGGCCGGAGACCGATGCCGCAGGCCTTTGGTGCAATGCCGACACGGCGGACCGGACCGTGGAAAGCGCAGCCCGCGCAACGCATTCGACCCGCGCCGCACCCTGGGTAACAACCTTCCCGCGAATGATGAACCAGGTTCACTACGTGGAGGTTCGTGGCGCGCTTTCTCGCCGGCTTTTCACGGCGGGCGCCCGCGACTACTGTGCCGGCCCCGATCGCAGGCGACAGGCAGGACAGATGGCGGACGCGCAACATACATTCGACGACATGGCGGGACTGGTCGGGCGCGAACTCGGCGTCTCGTCCTGGGTGACGGTCGATCAGGCGATGATCGACCGGTTCGCCGAAACGACCAACGACCATCAGTGGATCCATGTCGATGTCGGGCGCGCCACGCGCGAGAGCCCCTATGGCGCGCCCGTCGCGCACGGCTATCTCACCCTGTCGCTGATCGCGGGCCTGTCCTACGAGATCGGCACGCGCCCGCGCGGGACGGCGGCTTCGTTCAATTACGGGCTCGACCGCGTCCGCTTCCTCGCGCCGGTCCGGGCCGGCTCCAGGGTCAGGCTGCGCTCGACGCTGATGTCCTTCGAGGAGAAGGAGCCCGCCCGCTTCCTCCTGAAGGCCAGCCAGGTGATGGAGATCGAGGGCGAGGAGAAGCCCGCTTTGATCGCCGAGACGCTGGCCATGCTGGTCAAGGGGCCGGATGCCTGAGCGGCACGGTCAGGCGCGCAGCGCGTCCATCGACAGGTCTTGCGCCCTGGTCAGCCCGCACAGCGCCAGCGTGAGGTCGAACTCGGCCACGATGTTGCGGATCACCTCGCGCACGCCCGTCTCGCCGGCCAGCGCCAGCCCGTAGACGAAGGGCCGGCCGAGCAGGACGGCGCGCGCGCCCAGCGCCAGCGCCTTGGCGATGTCGGCGCCCGACCGCACGCCCGAATCGAGCAGCACCGGCATGTCGCCGGCCGCCCTGACGATGTCCGGCAGGACGTCCATCGTGCCGGCCTCCCCGTCCACCTGCCGGCCGCCATGGTTCGACACGACCAGCGCGTCGACGCCGTGATCCAGCGCCTTGGCCGCGTCGTCGGGGCGGCGCACGCCCTTCAGCACGATCGGCAGCCGGGTCATGTCACGCAGCCGCGCGATGTCGTTCCAGTTGAGGTCGGGGCGCGAATAGGTCGCGGTGAAATGCGCGACGGCCGCGCGCATCCGCTGCAGCGGCAGGTCGAAACGCTTGCCGGCGCGGCGGAGGCTGAGCACGGTGCCCATGATGCCGACCCCCCTCGGCCGAAATCCTGTTTCGGGCGGGCTTGCTGGAATGCGCTCGCGAAAAACCGGGTCTGTCAGGTATTGCGCCAGCCCCAGTCCGCGCAGGAAGGGAAGATAGCCGAGGCCGAGGTCGCGCGGACGCCAGCCAAGCAGCGTCGTGTCGAGGGTCAGCACGATCGCCTCGCAGCCGCAGGCTTCGGCTCGGCCGACAAGCGAGCGGACGAAATCGTCGTCGCTCGACCAGTAGAGCTGGAACCATCGCGGCACGTCGCCCATCACCGCGGCGCACTCCTCCATCGGAACCGAAGCCTGGTTCGAGAAGATCATGCCGACGTTCTCGGCCGCGGCCGCCCTCGCCACCGCGAGATCGGCCTGGCGATGCGCCATGTCCAGCACGCCGATCGGAGCGAGAAGCAGCGGCGCGCGGTGGCGCCGCCCGAAAAGTTCGACGGAGAGGTCGCGGCTGGCCACGTGTTCCAGCACGCGCGGCGCAAGCTCGATGCGGTCGAACGCGGCGCGGTTGGCCCGCATGGTCTGGCCGGTGCCGGCCCCGCCGACGATATAGGCGGCCGCCTCGCGGCTCATCCTGCGGGAGGCTTTCGCTTCGAGTTCGGCCGGCATGACCGGCACGCGCGGGCGCGTGCCGCCGACACCCGTCACGTAGATCTCCGTCTGTCGCGCGCGGCCCGGCGAGAGCGTTGGCCGCCCTGCGGTCTCGTCCTTCAATCAGCCCCCTCCCGATCCTGGAGCTAGGAACTTTTCTTGTCGTAGCTGTCGCGGATCTCTTCCATCGATTCCTTGATGCGCCTGCGCAGCACCTCGATCGACTCCTCGCTCGACTTGCGTGCCATGTCGGCCATCTCGGCCGTGTTCTTCACCGCCGTCTCGAAGCTGCGGCGCGCGAACTCGGCCTGCTTGGCCATGAGGTCCTGCGGGCTGCCCGGTTCGCGGTAGGACTGCGCCATCTGCGAAATCTCGGCCAGCGTCTCGCGCAGCATCTCCTGCTGGCGCAGCATCATGCGGCTGGCGCCGCCCGAGGCCGCCTGCGCGGACTGCTGGAGTGCTTCCAGGTTCCTGCGGTTGCTTTCGATGACGCGTTCGATGTCGACGGGCGGCAGCTTGAGGTCCTGACCCATGCGGGCGAACATGTCGATGAAGCTGGTGGGTTCGGGTTTCTTTGCCATCACACTCTCCCATTGCGGGTCCGGCCCCTTGTCCGCTTCTTTCGGCGGATTACCCTCGCAGCGTAATCCAGCATGATCGCGCCATCAATCGCGGTCGGTACCCTGCGGTCAGCCTCCCGCGCCAGCCGCCGCGTGGACGGCCCTGCTGTCGTCGGGCGCCTCATCGCGTTCGAACATGCCGTAATCGCGCAGCACCGAGGCGACGCGCAGCCGATAATCGGCGAAGACCCCGGCCCTGCCCTTGCCCTGGGTGGCGCGATGGGTGGCGCGGTTGCGCCAGGCCTTCACCGCTTCCTCGTCCCGAAAAAAGGACAGCGACAGCATCTTGCCGGGCTCTGTCAGGCTTTCGAACCGCTCGACCGAGATGAAACCGTCGATCGTCTCCAACTCCGCCCTGAGCGCCGCGGCCAGAGCCAGATAGGTGTCGCGCCGGCCCTCCGCTGGCCAGACCTCGAAGATGACGGCGATCATGGCTTCACCGTCGTCGCATGCGGCGCGGATGCGAGTTTCAGGAACATTCGGTCCTCCTTCAGGATGAAGCGCTCGCGCATGGCGAATGCGTAGTTTTCCCGGCCGAGCGGATCGTCGGCCAGGCGCGCCCTGTAAGCCTCGTAGGCCGCGAGGCTATCGATATTGTAGACGCCATAGGCCACTGTCGCCGAGCCCTCATGCGGCGCGAAATAGCCGATCAGGTCGGCACCGCAGCGCGGTATGGCTTGGCCCCAGTTGCGGGCGTACTGTTCGAAGGCGGCTTTCTTGAACGGGTCGATCTCGTAGCGGATGAAACAGGTCAGCATGGGTCGTCATCGTCTCCTTGTGGCAGGATGATGACGATAGCGGGTTGGACTGCGGTGATGTTTCGATTACGACCGAAGCATGAAGGAAGGACCGATGATCTCCACCGTCGCCGCCCTGATCGGCGACCCCGCCCGCGCCAACATGCTCACCGCCCTGATGGACGGCCGCGCGCTTACCGTCACCGAACTCGCCTCGGCGGCCTCCGTCGCCCTGCCGACGGCCAGCGGCCATCTGGCGAAGCTGGAACAGGGCCGCCTGCTGGTCGCCCAAAAACAGGGCCGGCACCGCTATTTCCGCCTGTCCGACGCCGATATCGGCGAAGCGATCGAGAAACTGATGGGCATCGCCCAGCGCACCGGCGCGGTCAGGGTGCGCACCGGCCCGCGCAACCAGGCGATGCGCACGGCCCGCATATGCTACGACCACATGGCCGGCGAGCGGGGCGTGGCCCTGCTGGACGCGCTCAGGCGCTCCGGACATCTGGAGGGCGAGGAAAGGCTTGCCGTCACCGCCGACGGCCGGCGCTTCTTCGCCGATCTCGGCATCGACATGGCGAAACTGGAAAAGGGCCGCCGCCCCGTCTGCCGGGCCTGTCTCGACTGGAGCGAGCGGCGCAGTCATCTTGCCGGCGCGCTCGGCAAGGCGCTGCTCCAGGCGATCGTCGAGCGCGGCTGGGCGCGGCGCTCCGAAAGCCGTGTTCTCGTCTTCACACCGAGCGGGGAGCGCGCCTTTGCGGAAGCTTTCGCGCTCTGATCAGGCCCGGCCGAGTCTTTCGGGCCGGGCATCGTCGAGCACGGGCACGAAAGAGAAGCGGCCTTCCGGCAGCGTGATCGTGCCGGCCGAGGCGCCGTCCTCGAAGTGAAGATCGGCCTCGAACTTCCTGGCCAGGGCGCGCATGGCGGCGTTTTGCGGGTGCGTCGTCACCCACAACTTTCGGTAGCCGAGCGCAAGCGCATGAGCAATCAGCCGCTCGAACAGGCGGCTGCCAGTCCCCCTGCCCTGCAGATGCTCCTCCACCGAAAAGGCGATCTCGCCGGTCGGTTCGGGAAGATCGGTCCGCTCGTGCAGTTCGGCGGCGCCCCGCACGACATCGCCCTCCACATAGCCGACTACCGTCGTGCCCGACCGGAAGGAGCGCTCGGCATAGTGCGCGACGAATTCATCGTCGGTCACGCCGTTGAAGCGGTCGCGCCGGCTACGTGCGTCGAGGCGCAGCAAATGGTCGCGGAAATGCGGCAAATCCGACGGCCGAAGCTGGCGGATCAGCCCCTCGCGAGGCGGAAAAATCGTATTCGGATTGGCGTCGTGCATGGTCGCATGGCTCCGGGTTCCTCCCGGGAGACGACGACTCGTCATCGCAAGGGCATATTGTGCGCCGCAACATGAAATGCAAGGCTCCAGCCATGCATCGCGCGCAAGGCAGGGTCGCGGCCTTATTCGCTACTTCCGCGAGCGCAGCGCCGCCTCATAGGCGCGGCGGGTCCAGACCGCCATTTCGTCGGGATCGTCCCAGGCGCTGTCGGGTATCGACCAGTAAGGCATCGCGGTGGGCCCCCTGCCCTTGTGGCCCCGATAGACCCATTGCGTGCAGCCAGCCTCGTCGAAGGCTTCCGCCGAATCGCGGTCGGCCTTGAGCAGCAATTCCCCGTCCACCTCGAGCGCGACGATCAGCCCCTCGTGATAGATCCCCTTGCCGCCGAACATGCGCTTGATGGTGACCGGCCCAAGCCCGGCGAAAGCATCATGAATGGCATCATCCTTCATGCGGGTCATTCTCCATCGCAACCCGAACCGCTCGAGCGGATTTTAGAACAGGATGAGGAAGGAGAGCACCAATGCCGCTATTGCTCAAGGGCTCATGCCGTTGCGGGGCCGTCCGCTTCGAGGTCGGGAGCCACACGCCGGTCCCCTACCAGCTCTGCTACTGCTCGATCTGCCGCAAGCAGCAGGGCGGCGGCGGTTACGCGATCAATCTCGGCGCCAACGCCGAAACTCTGAAGATCGTGGGCAGGCGCAATCTGGGCCTTTACCGGGCCGAGATCGAGGACGACGAACATCCCCACTGCGAAATCTCGTCCGGCGAGCGGCGTTTCTGCCGCAAATGCGGCGCGGCGCTGTGGTTGTTCGATCCGTCCTGGCCGGATCTGTTGCATCCCTTCGCCTCGGCGATTGACAGCCACCTGCCCAAGGCGCCAAAGAAGGTCCATCTCATGCTGAAATACAAGGCTGGATGGATCGAGCCCGCCATCGGCCCCGATGACGATACGTTCGACCTCTACCCGGAACTTTCACTGGCCGCCTGGCATCACGCCAACGGCTTGTGGGTCGACTGAGGCGGTGCCGATCAGGCCGCGCCGGCGGCCCTCGCCTCCGCCAGCGCCTTCAGGTCGGCGGGCTGCAATTCGACCGACTCGCCGCAGCCGCATGCCGAGCTCTGGTTGGGGTTTTTGAAGGTGAAACCCGTCCTGAGCGTCGTCACCTCGAAATCCATCTCGGTACCCAGCAAGAACAGCGCCGCCTCGGGGGCGACCCATACATGCGCGCCATCATGCTCGACATGATCGTCCTTGGGCTGGGGCTCGGTCACGAGGTCGACCGTGTACTCCATGCCGGCGCAGCCGCCTTTCTTGATGCCCACGCGGATGCCTCGCGCGCCCTCGCGCGCGCCCACGATCTCGCGCACGCGCTCGGCTGCGGCGTCGGTCAGCGTCATGACTGTAAATCGACCCATCGAAGTCTCCAGTGCACACCGGTTCAAGGCCGGCGGAACGTGTCCCTAACATGGTGAAGAATGTCCCCGCTCGCAAGCACCCGAGCAATTCAGGTCTGGAACCGGTTCGCCCGCGAAGGGTTATTGCGGTCATAGGGACACCCAACCCCTCGCAGGAGGTCACCATGAAACGCAAACTGCTTGGCACGATGACGGCCGTTGCCATGATTGTCGGTGTCGGCGCGGCCGCCGCCCAGACGGTGGTCATCACGCCCGAGAACGAAACCGTGATTCGCGAATATGTCACCACGCAGGAGGTCGAACCGATCGCGCCGCCGCCCGACGTGGAGATCACCGTCGGCGCCACGCTGCCCGATACGATCGAGGTCCGCGCGCTCGAGGTGCCCGAACTGGAAACGCGCTATGACTATGTCGTGGTCGACAACCGAACGGTTCTCGTCGAGCCGCAGAGCCGCGAGATCGTCCACATCATCGAATAGGGTACCGAATGGCGGGGCCGCTTTCGGCCCCGCCATTCTCAATACCAGCCGACCGCGACCTGGGCCTCTTCGGACATACGATCCGGCGTCCAGGGCGGGTCGAACACCATGTTGACGTCGACCCCGGAAATACCTTCCACCGCACCGACCGCGTCCTCCACCCAGCCGGGCATCTCGCCGGCAACGGGGCATCCCGGCGCCGTCAGCGTCATGTCGATCTTCACCGAGCGGTCGTCCTCGATATCGATCCTGTAGATCAGGCCGAGCTCGTAGATGTCGGCCGGAATCTCGGGATCGTAGACCGTCTTCAGCGCCGAAACGATGTCGTCGGTCAGCCGCGCCAGTTCCTGTTGCGGTATGGCGGATTGCACGCTTTCCGCGGCTTCCGTCGTCGTGGTCGTGTCTTCGCTCATCATCGTCATCCGAAGAAAGTGCGGGCCTTCTCGAGCGCCTCGACCAGCGCGTCGACCTCGCCCTTGGTGTTATACATGGCGAAGGAGGCCCGGCATGTCGAGGTCACGCCGTAACGCTTGAGCAGCGGCTGCGCGCAGTGAGTTCCCGCTCGCACGGCCACGCCCGAGCGGTCGATCACCATCGACACGTCGTGCGCGTGGATCCCCTCCAGTTCGAAGGAGATGATGGCGCCCTTGCCCGGCGCGTCGCCAAAGATGCGCAGCGAGTTGATCGAGCGCAGCCGCTGATGGGCGTAGTCGCGCAGTTCCGCCTCGTGCTCGGCGATCCGTTCCCGGCCGATGCCATCCATGTAGTCGAGTGCCGCGCCCAGCCCGATCGCCTGGACGATCGGCGGCGTGCCGGCCTCGAAACGGTGCGGCGGGTCGTTATAGGTCACCATGTCCTCGGTGACGTCGAAGATCATCTCGCCGCCGCCCTGGAAGGGCCGCATCGCCTCCAGCATCGCCTTCTTGCCATAGAGCACGCCGATGCCGGACGGCCCGTAGACCTTATGGCCGGTGAAGACATACCAGTCGCAGTCCAGGTCCTGGACGTCGACCGGCATGTGGACCGCGCCCTGGCTGCCGTCGACCAGCACCGGAATGCCGCGCTCATGCGCGATGCGGCAGATCTCCTTGATCGGCGTCACCGTGCCCAGCACGTTCGACATCTGCGTGATCGCGACCAGTTTCGTGCGATCCGTCAAACACCGCTCGAACGCCTCCAGGCTGAAGGAACCATCATCCTCGACCGGCGCCCAGACCAGTTTCGCGCCCTGCCGCTCCCGGATGAAGTGCCACGGCACGATGTTAGAATGGTGTTCCATGATCGAGAGCACGATCTCGTCGCCCTCGCCGATATTGGGCATGCCCCAGCCATAGGCGACCGTATTGATCGCTTCGGTCGTCGACTTGGTGAAAACGATCTGTTCGACACTCGGCGCGTTCAGGAACCGACGAACGATCTCGCGCGCCTTCTCATAGGCGTCGGTGGCAGCGTTCGACAGGAAATGCAGGCCGCGGTGGACGTTGGCATACTCTTGTGAATAGGCATGCTGGATCGTGTCCAGCACCGCCTGCGGCTTCTGGGCCGACGCGCCGTTGTCGAGATAGACCAGCTTCTTGCCATAAACCTCGCGCGCGAGGATGGGGAAGTCGCGGCGGATCGCCTCGACGTCATAGGGCCGGTTGTCGACTTTCTGGTCCATTTCCAGCCTTTCCACCCCTCATCCGTCTCGGCGCTGCGCGCCGATCCACCTTCTCCCACAAGGGGAGAAGGTCAGGCGTACTGCCTTCTCCCCTTGTGGGAGAAGGTGGCCGAGCGAGGCGAGGTCGGATGAGGGGTATCTCACCGGTGCCTCATCCTCACCCATGCTCCGCGAACCACTGGTCGAGCTTCGCCTCCAGCGCCTCGACCACCGGTTCATCGTCCAGTTCCTCGACGACCTCGCGCAGGAAGGCCTTGACCAGCAGGCCACGCGCCGTCTTCTCGTCAACGCCGCGCGCCATCAGGTAGAACAGATGGTCATGATCGATCTCGGTCACCGTCGCGCCGTGGCCGCAGGCCACGTCGTCGGCGAAGATCTCGAGTTCCGGTTTGGTCGAGAACTCGGCATCATCCGACAGAAGCAGCGTGTTGCAGGCCATGCGCGCATCGGTCTTCTGGGCGATGCGATCGACCCTGATCTGCCCCTGGAACACACCGTGCGCGCGATCGGTCGCGACGTTGCGCAGCAGTTCCGTCGAGGTCGTGTGCGGCGCGGAATGGTCGAGCACCATCGTCACGTCGGTGTGGCCTTCGCCGGCCAGAAGGTTCACTCCGCGAAGCTGGAAGTCGCTGCCTTCGCCCGACTGGTCCACCCGCACTTCCTGCCTGACCAGCCTGCCGCCGGCATTCATGATGAACAGGGTGAGCCTCGCGTTACGGCCCAGACGCGCGCGGAATTGCGCCATGTGGGAGGTTCCGGCGTCCTGCTCCTGCACGATCAGCCAGCGCACCGAGGCGTCGTCCTCGACCGTGACCTCGGAAACGCTGCTCGACAGGGCCTCGCCCGTCCCCGCCTGCCGCTCGACGACCGTGACGGTCGAGCCGCGCCCGGCCTTGAGGCCGAAGCGGGCATGCACCTGACCGCCCGCGTGAAGGTTCTGCAGTTCGAGTGACGTCGCGATGTCCTGCCCCTCCGCCACGAGGAGATCGAAGCCGTCGGTGACGAAGGCCGTGTTGAGCCGCGTCACCACGTCATCGCCGTCCAGAGGCGCGAGCGACGCCATACGGCCTTCGGCCAGCGCCTCGGCGACACGGACGATCTCGATGCCCTCGATCGCGGGCGCGGCCTCGGCGATGCCGTTCCTCACAGCCAGGATGGCGGAATCCGGTAGCACCGGCGCGAGCGGCTCGACACCCGCAGTCGGATCATGCGGCGGGACCTTCGCCAGGAGCCGGCGCAGATCGGTATAGTGCCAGGCTTCAACCTTGCGCGTCGGCAGGCCAGCCTTCAGCCTCTCCACCGCCTCGTCGCGGGCCGAGACCGTGGCGGCGTCGCCCGGAAAGTCGGAGACGCGCGCGGCGAAACCGTCGACGAGCGCCTGCTCGGCGGCGGTACGCGTCGGCGTCGTTGTTGCGTGAACGTTCATCTGCGTCACCTCAGGCGGCCTCGCCGACGATGCCGGCATAGCCTCCGCGTTCCAGTTCGAGCGCCAGCGATTTGTCGCCGGATTTCACGATGCGCCCGCGCGACAGCACGTGCACCGTGTCCGGCACGATATGCTCCAGCAGGCGCTGGTAGTGCGTGATGACCACGAAGGCCCGGTCGGGCGAGCGCAGTGCGTTGACGCCGTCGGCCACGATCTTCAGCGCGTCGATGTCCAGGCCCGAATCGGTCTCGTCGAGCACGCACAGTTTCGGTTCGAGAAGCTTCATCTGCAGGATTTCGGCACGCTTCTTTTCGCCGCCGGAAAAGCCAACATTGAGCGGGCGCTTCAGCATGGCCATGTCCATGTCGAGGCTACCGGAGGCTTCCCTGACCTTCTTGATGAGATCGGGAACCTTCAGTTCGGGCTCGCCGCGCGCGCGGCGCTGGGCGTTGATGGCCACCTTGAGGAATTCCATCGTCGCCACGCCCGGAATCTCCATCGGGTACTGGAACGCCAGGAAGATGCCCCTGGCCGAGCGCTCCGCCGGGTCGAGGTCGAGGATGGACTCGCCATTGTAGAGGATGTCGCCCTCGGTCACTTCGTAGTCTTCCCGACCGGCCAGCACGTAGGACAGCGTCGACTTGCCCGAGCCGTTCGGACCCATAATGGCGGCGACCTCGCCCGCCTTCACGGTCAGGTCGAGCCCGCGGATGATCTCGGTGCCGTCCTCGGCGATGCGGGCGTGCAGGTTCTTGATTTCAAGCATGTTCAGTCCGTTCAATAGGTTCGTGCTTCAAGCAATTCGTAGTGTGCGGAACGCTCTTCGAAGCGTTTGAGCACTGCGCGGGCCGCCGCCGGCACATAGCACTGCTCGTAATCATCGCCGACCAAAGTCTTGACCGCGTCCAGGTTGGCAAACTCCATGATCGTCACGAATTCCACCTCGTCACCTCGGTCACGACGCAGCATCTCGAAGCGCTTCAGGCCGGCGATGCCCATGTCCTCGATCCCGACCGAGACCTCTTGCTGAAGAAGCCGTTGGTATTCGTCCGCCTTCTCCGGCTCGGTCCAGCCATGCCATATCCGCTTGATCGTCACCCCACACTCCCCTCGAGGCTGATGCCGATCAGCTTCTGTGCCTCGACGGCGAACTCCATCGGTAACTCCTGGATGACCTCCTTCACGAAGCCGTTGACGATCAGCGCGATCGCCTCCTCCTCGGGAATGCCGCGCTGCATGACGTAGAAGAGCTGGTCCTCCGAGATCTTCGATGTCGTCGCCTCGTGTTCCACCTTCGCCGAGGCGTTCTTGGCCTCGATATACGGCACGGTGTGCGCGCCGCAGTCATTGCCGATCAGCAGCGAGTCGCAATTGGTGAAATTGCGCGCGCCGGTCGCCTTGCGGTGCACCGAGACCTGGCCGCGATAGGTGTTGTTCGACTTGCCGGCCGAGATGCCCTTCGAGATGATGCGGCTTCGCGTGTTCTTGCCCAGATGCAGCATCTTGGTGCCCGAATCGATCTGCTGGTGACCGTTGGAGACCGCGATCGAATAGAACTCGCCCTGGCTGTCATCGCCGCGCAGAATGCAGGACGGATATTTCCAGGTGATCGCCGACCCGGTCTCGACCTGGGTCCAGGAAATCTTGGAGCGGTCGCCGCGGCAGTCGCCACGCTTGGTGACGAAGTTGTAGATGCCACCCTTGCCCTGAGCGTCGCCCGGATACCAGTTCTGCACCGTCGAATATTTGATTTCGGCGTCGTCCAGCGCGATCAGTTCGACCACGGCCGCATGAAGCTGGTTCTCGTCGCGTTGCGGGGCCGTGCAGCCTTCCAGGTAGGAGACGTAGGCCCCCTCCTCCGCGATGATGAGGGTCCGCTCGAACTGGCCGGTGTTCTTCTCGTTGATGCGGAAATAGGTCGACAGTTCCATCGGGCAGCGCACGCCCTTGGGCACGAACACGAACGAACCGTCCGTGAAGACGGCGGAATTCAGCGCCGCGTAGTAATTATCAGAGGTCGGCACGACCGATCCGAGATACTTCCTGACCAGGTCGGGGTGTTCCCTGATGGCCTCGGAGATCGACATGAACAGCACGCCGGCCTTGGCGAGCTCCTTCTTGAAGGTCGTCACCACCGAGACCGAATCGAACACGGCGTCGACCGCGACCCGGCCCGAGGCATAAATATTGTCGTTGGCCAAGTCCTCGCCGTCATCCTTCTGGACGCCGGCGAGCATCTCCTGCTCCTTGAGCGGGATGCCGAGCTTCTCGTAGACCTTGAGCAGCTCGGGATCGACCTCGTCGAGCGACTTCGGTCCCGCCTGCTTCTTCGGCGCGGCGTAGTAGTGGATGTCCTGGAAGTCGATCTTCGGATAGTTGACGCGGGCCCAGTTCGGCTCGGTCATGGTCAGCCAGCGGCGATAGGCGCCAAGCCGCCATTCCAGCATCCACTCCGGCTCGCCCTTCTTGGCCGAGATGAAGCGGATCGTATCCTCGTCCAGCCCCTTGGGGGCCTTGTCGGATTCGATCAGCGATTCGAACCCGTATTTGTACTGATCCACATCAATCTTGCGGACCTGATCGATCGTTTCCTGCACCGCAGGCATTGGCGTTCTCCATCCTTGCCGGGGTCAAGGCCCGGCAGTCGTCGACGTCAAGGGCGGGCCCGTTGGGTTGCCCTCCATGTAGTGATCCATGCGCCCCATGTCACCGGCCCGGCCGTGATCAGTGCGCAGGACAGGCATGCGCCGCTCAGGCGGCGCTTCGTCGGCGCTCCGCGCGCCGGGCCACGATCCTCTCCCAGGTTTCAGCGAAAGCATTCAGCTCGTTTTCTGTCGTCGCGCGCCCGATCGAGACCCGTATCGCCCCGGCATCCGCGTCCAGCCCCATCGCGGCCAGCACGTGGCTTGGGCCGACCTTGCCCGACGAGCAGGCCGAACCCGCCGACAGCGCGATGCCTTCCAGATCGAAGGCCATCTGCAGCGTTTCGGCCTTCATACCAGGCGCGGCGAAGAACAGCGTGTTGGGCAGGCGCGCGGCGGCGCCGCCGACCAAGACCGCGTCCGGGGCATGATCCTTCACCGTGGCCTCGAAACGGTCCCTGAGGGCGGTGACATCCTTCATGTCGTCAAGGCCGGCCAGCGCAATGCGGGCCGCCGCGCCAAAACCGGCGACCCCGGCGACGTTCTCGGTGCCCGCACGGTGGCCCTTTTCCTGGCCGCCGCCGACCACCAGCGGCGCCGGCATCATCAGGTCCGACCGCCCGACGAAAGCCCCGACACCCTTCGGGGCCCCGATCTTGTGCGCCGACAGGATGACGAAATCGCCAATCTTGCCGCTGTCGAGCGCCAGCGGCAGCCGTCCCGCCATCTGCACGGCATCGACCACCAGCACGCCACCGGCCGCCCTGACCATCCCCGCGATATGCTCGACGGGCTGGAGGACGCCGCTCTCATTGTTGGCCGCATGCACGGCCACCAGCGGCAGGCCCTGCGTCCGATCATGCGCGGCCAGCACCTTTTCCAGGGCCTCGAGATCGATCACCCCGTTGCCGTCGACCGGCAGCACCGTCATCTCGGCCTTCTCGAAACGCCCGCCCGAGAGCAGGCAGGGATGATCGGTCGCCGCGACATAGAGCCGAGACATGCGCACCGGCGCGCGGCCCATCGTCCAATGCGGCGTGAGAAGCGTCGTGGCGGCCTCCGTCGCGCCGGACGTGAAGACAACATGCTCCGCCTTGCCGCCGGCCAAATCCGCGACATCGCGGCGCGCGTCCTCGACGATCCGACGCGCCGCGCGGCCCGGCGCGTGCACGGAGGACGGATTGGCATCCACCGACAGCGCGCCAACCATCGCCGCATGCGCCTCGGGCAGCAGCGGCGCGGTCGCGTTGTAGTCGAGATAGATGTGCTCTTTCGTCATCCTCGAAGTCCGATTGCACGACTGGCGGGTCGGCGGCGTTATTTCCTTGAAATCGCGAGGCTGTCCATCCTATCTAGCCGGCCTTGGACGGCCTTGCAGCGAAGGCCGCGGCTAGTTTGGAACAATTCTAAACTGGTTCTATGAGTCTCGCGAGCCGTCGTCAAGGTCGCGCATGAGACGCGTTCGTCGGTCGGCGCAGCCGCAGGCGCGCGTGGTCCGTTGGCGGGCATCGAGTGGAGTTCCTATGCCAGAAGTCATTTTCGCAGGTCCTGCCGGTCGTCTCGAGGGGCGCTACCAGCCGTCGACGGAGAAGAACGCGCCGATCGCCATCGTGCTTCATCCGCATCCGCAATTCGGCGGCACGATGAACAACAAGATCATCTACGACCTGTTCTACATGTTCCAGAAGCGCAATTTCACCGCGCTGCGCTTCAATTTCCGCGGCATCGGCCGCAGCCAGGGCGAGTTCGACCATGGCATGGGCGAGCTGTCGGACGCCGCCGCCGCGCTCGACTGGGTGCAGTCTCTGCATCCCGACTCGAAGAGCTGCTGGGTGGCGGGCTATTCCTTCGGCGCATGGATCGGCATGCAGCTTCTCATGCGCCGGCCCGAGATCGAGGGCTTCATCTCGGTCGCACCGCAGCCCAACATCTACGACTTCTCCTTCCTGGCGCCTTGCCCCTCGTCCGGCCTGATCATCCATGGCGACGCCGATCGCGTCGCCCCGCCCAAGGACGTGCAGACGCTGGTCGACAAGCTGCATGCGCAAAAGGGCATCACGATTACCCAGCGCACCCTGCCGGGCGCCAACCATTTCTTCGCCAATGACGCGGACGTCCTGATCGAGGAATGCGCCGACTATGTCGACCGCCGGCTGAACGGCGAACTTGCCGAGGCCCGGCCTAGGCGGCTCAGATAACCGGCGGAGAAAGAGGGCATGTATCAGCCACCGCACCATCGCGAGACGCGGCCGGAGGTGATGCATGACCTGATCCGAACCCATCCGCTTGGCCTTCTGGTGTCGAATGGCCCGGAAGGACCAGTTGCCGATCTCCTGCCCTTCCTGCTCGACGCCGGCGAAGGGCCGCACGGCCGTTTGCGCGCGCATCTGTCGAAGGCGAACGCGCATTGGGGCCTGCTCGAGGCGCAGTCGCGGCTGACCGTGCTCGCCGTTTTTCGCGGCGCCGACACCTACATCACGCCGTCCTGGTATGAGACCAAGCGAGAGACCGGCAAGGTCGTGCCCACCTGGAACTACGCGATCGTGCAGGCACGCGGCACGGCGCGGGTGATCCACGACCGCGACTGGCTCGCCGGCCAGATCGCGGAGCTGACGGCCCTGCACGAGGGCGGGCGCGACGAACCTTGGCACGTGACGGACGCACCGGAAAAGTTCGTGGAAGCGCAGATCAAGGGCATTGTCGGGCTGGAGATCGCGATCACGGACCTTCAGGGCAAATGGAAGGTGAGCCAGAATCGCCCGGCCGCCGACCGGGCCGGCGTCGTGGCCGGCCTCGAGGCGCGCGGCGATACGGCCGACGCGTCCATGGCGGATATGGTGCGCGCCTTCGGCAATACGGGCGGTACCTGACCTTTCAAGGCCGGAACGCAGGCTGCCGAAGGCATTGGCAACCCGCCAGGTATGAACGTCGACACGCCTTAGCAGAGCACACTTTTCAGGAAGGCGACCTCGGCCGCAATGATGTTCTCGAAGAGGGGCGTTTCGGTCCGATAGACATCGAAATGGCCGCCAGGGAAACGGTGAAGCCGGGCATTCGGCGTCTCAGCCACGATCCGCAGCGCATGATCGATAGGCACCAGCCAGTCCTCCTCTGCCAGCACGTAGAGGACGGGACATCTCACATCGGTCACCCGTTTGCCTGGCCGGTAGTCCGGCAGTTCGAGCATCACCCGCGCCGCGATCCTGTTCACGCCGGCGCCGTCGACGTCGAGGATGCGGAAACCCTCGCGCGCGTCCGGCGTGGCGAGAGCTCCGATTCGGCCCGGCGCCGTGCAGATCGGGATTGTCAGCGGCGGGAGGCCAAGCCGGCCTCCGAACCTGTCCGCAAAGGCGATGAGCACGAGCCCGGCAAAGGCCAGTCCGCGAGGCCGGTAGCGGGCCGATCCGCGTGGATCCAGATACGGCGTCTGCGCCACCACGGCGGCAATTCCGGTTCCCTCCGCCGCGGTCACCAGCGCGTGCCCGCCTCCGAAGGACGTTCCGAACAGCGCGATCTTTTCGGGATCGATGCCCTCGAGACCGCGGGCGAACGCCACCGCGGCGCGCCAGTCCGCGAGCTGGCGACCGATGTCGACGAGCTGGCGCGGCTGCCCCTCGCTGGCACCCAGATGACGGTAGTCGAAGAGCACCACGGCAATGCCGGCGGCGGCGATGCGCGCGGCGAAAACGTCGAGGCGGGCATGTCGCGGAGCCCCCAGACCATGCGCCATAACCACCACACCGGCCGATGTCGGCGCGCGCGGCCGGTAAAGCCAAGCCGCGCAACGCTGGTCACCTGAGGAAAAGGAAATATCCGACCGCGTGCTGTCGCCGCCCGCCCGTTCGACAACTGCCATCGGTGCCCCTCCCAGTGGCCCGTTTCCGGTAGTCGCATCCCGCTTCTGCACGTCCGCGGGCCAATGCCGGAGTTAAAGGAACCCTAACAACCCGTTGATTCCGGGAAGTTTCGAAGTCGACATTGAGCGCGAACCCACCCGCGATCTCGACTCGAATGTCAAATTCGCCCCACTGGCCACCACCAATTCTACCGTGCCCGGCAGCGGACGTCACCACGCCCTCCGCCAGGATAATGTCGGCATCGCTCGAACCATCTCCTGGCCAATGACGCGCGCGACTTGATCGAGGAATGCGCCGACTGTCCCGAATGTCGGCTGAACGGTGAGTTCGCCGAGGCCCGGCCGAAGCAGCTGAGATAGAGTGCCGTTTCCTCGTCAAAACCTAAGGAAAACCGGCAACGACACCGGCTTTGGACTTGGCGCTCACTCGACAGAAGGCGTCAATGGTGCCACCTTGCTCCCTGCAAGACTTGTCGTCATTCGGGGGATATCGCCCGTGAGCAAATTCGAGGTCTACAAGGACAAGAAAGGCGAGACGCGTTTTCGTTTCGTTGCAAGCAATGGTGAGCCGATGTTCGCATCGGAAGGCTACAAGACCCGTGCCTCCGCGATGAAGGCTATCGACTCGATCAAGAAGAACGTGCCGGCCGCGCCCGTCGAGGAAGTCGAGGGCGCCAAGCCGAAGAAGTCGGTCGTCGGCCGGGCAGCCTCCAAGGTCAAGAACGCGGCGAGCGCCGTTGCCGCTCCGATCGCCGGCGTTGTTTCGGGCAAGACTAGCAAGTCCAAGGCGGCTGCCGCGACGAAGGCTGAGACGAAGCCCAAGGCGGCAGCCAAGTCCAAGGCGCCCGCGAAGGCAAATACGGTGGCGAGTAAGAAGTCCGGCAAGTCGAAGGCGGCAGCCAGCGCCTGACTCCTGTCCCGGGCTGGAAGGCGGGGGTCATACGGGAAGCATCAGTATTCCTCCGCTCGTCGGAGCGCGGCATCCTGTCGTCGTGGGAAAGGTCAGCGGCAGGCCGCGCCGCGACCGCACCGCCAGATAGGCCCAGGCCTCTGCCTCCATCGCGTCGCCGTCCAGCCCTGCGTCTTCGGCCAGGATAACGTCGGCATCGCCCGCGCCGGCGCGCAGATCAGCCACGATGTGCGGGTTCTTGCGGCCGCCGCCGCATACGATCCACAGCTTCGGGGGCGCGGGCATCCGCTCGGCCGCCCTGAGGATGGCGGCGGCCGACACGCCGGCCAGCGTGCGCGCGCCGTCGGCGAGTTCAAGGCCCTCGGCCTGCTCCAGCGTGAAATCGCCCCTGTCCAGCGATTTGGGACCCTTCCGGTCGAAGAAAGGATTGTCGAGATAGCGCGCCACAACGCCCGCCACCACGCCGCCCTCGCTGGCGATGCGTCCATCTTGGTCGAAGGGGATGCCGCCCTCGCGCTGCACCCACTGGTCGATCAGCGCATTGCCCGGCCCCGAATCGAAGGCCACCGGATCGCCGCTCTCGGGCACCCAGGTGACGTTGGATATGCCGCCTATGTTGACGAAACACACTGGAAAGCGCCGCATCGCCTCGGGCAGCGAGCAGGCGAGCGCGGCATGATAGACGGGCACGAGCGGCGCGCCCTGCCCGCCCTGGCGCATGTCCTCGGCGCGCATGTCGTGCACGCAGGCAATGCCTGTCTCGCGCGCCAGCATGGCGCCGTCGCCGAGTTGCACCGTCAGGCCCGCCTCCGGCCGGTGCAGCACCGTCTGACCATGGAAGCCGATCAATTCGGGAACCGGCGCGCCGGCCGGCAGCCCCGCCAGCAGGTCCGACACAGCGGCCGCATGCCGGCGCGTGATCTCGGCTTCGAGTTCTGCCAGGTCGCCGGGGCGGTCGTCGCGCCGTTCGATCGTTTTCGCCGTCTCCAGCGCCTGCTCGATGCGCCGGCGAAAGGCGCTCTCATAGGCCACGAAATGCGAAGGACCACGCTCGACATGGTCCTCACCGTCGGTATGAAGCAGCGCCATGTCGATGCCGTCCATCGACGTGCCGCTCATCAGGCCCAGTGCGCGGATCGGCTTCATTGTCCCGCCCAGCTTGTGATTCTGTCCGGGCTGATGCTAATGGCGCGCGTTCCTCCCTTCCATGCCGACCGGTACCGTCATGTCCGCTTTCCGTTCCGATTTCCTGCGCACGCTGTCAGAGCGCGGCTTCATCCATCAGATTTCGGATGAAACCGGGCTCGACGACCTGTTCGCGAAGGAGACCGTGTCGGCCTATATCGGCTTCGACGCGACCGCCAGGAGCTTGCATGCCGGCTCGCTGATCCAGATCATGATGATGCACTGGCTCCAGCAGACCGGTCATCGACCGATCGTGCTGATGGGCGGCGGCACCTCCATGATCGGCGATCCCTCCTTCAAGGACGAGGCGCGCAAGTTGCTGACGCCGGCCGACATCGAAGAGAACCTCGTCGGCATCCGCCGGAATTTCGCTCCCTACATCCGCTTCGGCGACGGGCCGACCGACGCGGTCATGGCCAACAATGCCGACTGGCTGATGACGATCAATTATGTCGAGTTCCTGCGCGACGTGGGCCGGCACTTCTCCGTCAACCGCATGCTGTCCTTCGACAGCGTCAGGATGCGGCTTGACCGCGAGCAGTCGCTGTCCTTCCTCGAATTCAACTACATGATCCTGCAAGCCTACGACTTCGTCGAGCTCAACCGCCGCTATGGCACGCGGCTGCAGATGGGCGGCTCCGACCAGTGGGGCAACATCGTCAATGGCATCGACCTCGGCCATCGGCTCGGCACGCCGCAGCTCTACGCGCTGACCTCGCCGCTGCTGACGACATCCTCCGGCGCCAAGATGGGCAAGACGATGGGTGGAGCCGTCTGGCTCGACGCCGAAATGCTCAGCCCCTGGGACTTCTGGCAGTATTGGCGCAACACGGAGGACGCCGATGTCGGACGCTTCCTCCGGCTCTACACCACCCTGCCGATGGATGAGATCGCGCGCCTGGAAGCGCTCGGCGGCTCGGAGATCAACGAGGCCAAGAAGGTGCTGGCGACGGAGGCAACCGCCCTGCTGCACGGCCGCGAGGAAGCCGAACGCGCGGCCGAAACGGCGCGCAAGACCTTCGAGGAAGGCGCACTGGCGGCCGATTTGCCTACCGTCGATGTCGAACGCGGCGAAATGGAATCAGGGATCGGCCTGTTGTCGCTTCTGGTCCGCGCCGGCCTTGCCTCCTCCAATGGCGAAGCCAGGCGGCACGTCCAGGGTGGCGCTGTGCGTCTCAACGACCAGCCCGTTTCGGACGAGAGGCGCACGGTCGGTCTCTCCGACATCGGCGCGGACGGCGTGGCCAAGCTGTCGCTCGGCAAGAAGCGCCACGTGCTGCTCCGCCCGGTCTGAAGATACCCGGCGCGATCCCGCCGAGTTGGGCCGTCATCCTTGAGCTTGTCCCGAGGATGGGCCAGCTTGTCACTTGGCAACCCATTGGGGTCTTGGCCTTGCTGCGATGGCTGCTTTTCCGCAGTAGATGCTCGGTACGCCCGAGGATGACGTGGTGACTTTCTCCGCGGCCTCAATTGAACTCAAATATCTGCCTGAAGATGCCCGGCGCGATCGCCGAAAGCGGATTGACCTGCAAATGCGGCTGCTTGGCGTCGCCGGCAAGCCGGAAGGTGATGCCGATCAGGCCGCGGTCGCGGCCATTGCCGAGGATCTGGCCGAACAGCGGTATCTCGCCAAAGATGCGGTTGATGCCGTAGGCGGGCATGAAAGTGCCCGTCATGTCCATCCGGCCGTCGGGATCATAGAATGTTCCCTGGAAGGTTGCGCCGATCTGCGGGCCGCGCACCACGCCGTTTCCGATCCTGAGATAGCCAGGCCCCTTCTCGATCTGCGAGAATCCGCGCTCGAACTGGGCCCGCGACGAGTTGATCTGACGTCCGCCGGCGTCCTCGGTCTGCGTGCTCGACACGAGCGACTTGATGCGTGGTTCATCGACGATCCAGAAGTCGCGCGCCTCCACCTGGCCCCTGAGCGCTCCATCCGCACCACCGGCAAGCGCCACCGAGATGCGCCCGCCCTGCATGTTCTCGTAGATGTCGAGGAAACGCAGGATCGCGCCGGCGTCGGCCGAGCGCATCGTCACGGTTCTCCTGCCGTTCTCGGTCGCGTTGCCGATCTCGACGGCGGCACCTGACGCCGTCGTCGCGTCGATGTCGAGCCTGTCGACGCGCGAGCCGACACCGGAATAGGAAAGCGTCGTGCCGCTCAGCGTCTCGCCGGAGAAGCCACCCAGGGCAACCACCTCGGCCTGGACCGTCACCGGCACCGCCTCGCCGGACGGCTTGGTCGCCGGCCCGTTTGAATCGGACAGATAGTGCTTGACCAGCGGCCTTGCATCGAAGCGCTCACCCCTGATCGTCACCGAGTAGCCGGAGCCCGATCGGTCGATCGACACCGTGGTGTTGTCGTTCTTGTTCAATCGGGCTTCGCTGAACCGGGCGCGGGTCAGGGCACCGTTCTGGATGTCGACCGTGCCGCGGGCCGCAAATGTCGGCCCCGTCAGCGCAAAATCGGTCAGCGAAATGCTTTTGTCGGTGGTCGTCATCGCGAAGCTCGCAGCGGCCTCCACGCCGGCGCCCTTCGACCATCCGGCCCAGGGCAGCCGCACGACCGATTTCGTCAGATCGGCCGTCACGAGCTGTTCGCCGGGCTTGTCGCCGCGCGTCACCTTCACCGTTGCCGGCCCCGACAGCAGGTCCGAAAGTCCCGGCAGCAGCCGGTCGCGGGCCGCGTCGTCGAGCACGAGCGCTATGTCGCGAACCGGTTGCACCGCGCTGCCGCCGAGCGGCTGCACGATCTTCAGCGTCGCCGGCACGCCGTTGAGCTTCGCATCGCCGCTCAGTTCCACCGCCATGGGGTCGATGCGGATGCTGCCGGCGGCGTCGGTGACCATCTGGCCCTCGAAGGGCTGCGCCACGGCAAGATCGCGATAGGTCATCTCGACCAGCCAGTCCAGGCTGGAGACGGGAATGTCCCGCCTGAGCGGAACGTCGGCCTTCACACGCCCCTCGACCTCGCCCGAGAAATCGTCGGGCTTGAGTTCCAGTTGCCTCAGGGCACTGATCGGCTCGTAATTGGCGAAGCGCGTCACGGCGTCCGCGTCACCCGCCACGGCTATGTCGAGCCGGCCGATCGCCGGATTTCCGGTCGCCCTGCCGACCAGGAACGTGCCGTCGTGGGCCTCGACCGTCTTACCGTCGGCCAGATAGACCGTGCCGCGGTCGAGCGCGATATCGACGTCCGACCCGGCGAAATGCACGGTCCCCACCGCGTCGCGCACCGGCGGCATGCGGCCGGCCACGTCGAAGCGCGCACCCGCGATCCGGAACTGGCCTTCCACCTCTTCGGGGCCGAGCGGAATGCCGTTGCCGAGCCGGCCTTGCCGCAGATCGAGCGACAGGGTGCTGTCGGAGACCATGCCGCCATAGATATTGTCGTGAACCCAGTTCCTGGCTCCCGTCGCGGCGAACCAGGGCCAGATCTGTTTGACCTGGCCGACGGGCATGCGCGGTACCGTCAGCGACAGGCGTATCCCCGGCGAGCCCTCGCCGCCGAAGGTCACCAGCCCATCGCCGGCGACCTCGCCAAGACCCGTGCGGATGCCGATTTCGCTCGCCACAAGTTCGCGACGGTCGGGATAGAAGGAGCCGGCCAGCCGCGCCATGAATTTCAGCGACGGCTCCCTGGAGCCGAGCGGCGAAAGCGTCGAACCGTTGCTGACTAATTCGTAGCGGTAGGACGGTCTCTCCGAGCCGCTCCAGTCGGCCGGCGCGGGTCCGGCGGCGCCGTTGAAGACGAAGCGCGAGCGCCCGGTAACAAGCTCGACGCGGCTCAGTTCCACCTTGTCCGTGCCGGTTTCGGCGCGCGCGTCGACCGCGATTCGCCCGGCGAGGCGGTCGCCATCATTGTCACCCACCTTCACGTCGAAGCCGACGACCTCCAGCCCGATATCGAGCGTGGAAGACACATCCTCCGTGCCCTCCGATCCCGCTATGTCGACGGCCACGGTTCCCGCGGTATCGTCGTCCCGCCCGGGCTCGGACCGCATGGTGACGTCAAGGCTGTGGATGCGCCTTTCGCCCTTGGCACGGATCGCTTTGCCCGAGACCTCGAAGGTCCGGCCGGCGGCGGCGATCACGGCCTCGATGTCGAGCCTGCCCTCCACGCTGCGCGTGAGCGTCGCTTCGACCAGGCTGATCGACCGGACAGGCGCGCGCGGCCCGAGCACGATCTCCACGTCTTCCAGCTCGATGGAATCGGTCGCCTGCACGTCGAGCGCATCGAAGGAGCGGTTCAGCCCCGCGTAGATCGCTTCGACGACCAGGTCGGGGTCGATGAGGCCGAGTTCGTTCGACAGCCCCGCCGCCCAGTCGCGCCCCGGCCCGTCGGCGGCGGCGGCATGCGGTATGATGCGCGCATTGGCGATCCGCGCGCTGCCGATCCTGATTTCCCCCGACAGCAGCGGCTTCAGCCTCACGCCGAACTTGATCAGGCCCGCCTCGAGGATTTCCGCTCCCGTTTCGCCCGCAGCCAGCTTCAGCCCGTCCAGCTTCAGCGCCAGGAAGCGCGAGGGATCGAGCGACACCCCCGCCGGTCCGAAGACGGCGTCGATGTCCTGCCCGGCAAGCGTCGTGATCAGCGCCTCGGCCTGGATGCGTGCCCGGTCCGATCCGACGCCGTTGACCGCCGCCAGATAGAGCGCCGAGACCAGCACGACCGGCACGAAGACCGCCATCAGCCCGAACTTGAGAAGCCGGCGTCTCAGCGACCCGCGCGGCCGCCAGCGTCGTCCCGTCGCGACCGCCGGTCTGGCGGCCGAAGGCATCGCGTGCAGGCACTTCGCCTCGCCTCGCGCGAACCAGATTCTCTCATGCTTCGGAACGTCGTGCCCCACGGCGTTTCCTGCTCTTGGCCACCATGCCCGGAAGCCGGAAGCGCGATCTCCCGGACCGTCATGGACGAATCCGGTTGTCATCGTATATCTCCGGCACGATTTGCGTAAGCACTAAACAAGGGCAGGGATATGGCCGAACTCGAAGTTGGAAACGAAGCGCCGCAATTCTCGCTGCCGCGCGACGGCGGCGGCACGATTTCGCTCGCCGATCATGCCGGCAGGCAGGTGGTCCTCTACTTCTACCCCAAGGACGACACGTCCGGCTGCACGGCCGAATCGATCGATTTCAACCGGCTGAAACGCGACTTCGAGACGGCCGGCGCCGTGGTGGTCGGCATGTCGCCCGACAGCGTCAAGAGCCACGACAGGTTCAAGAGGAAGCACGAACTGGATCTCGACCTGGCCTCCGACGAGGAAAAGTCGGTTCTGCAGGCCTATGGCGTCTGGGTCGAGAAGAGCATGTACGGCCGCAAATATACGGGCGTCGAACGCAGCACCTTTCTGGTTGGCCCCGACGGCCGCATTTCCCGCATCTGGCGCAAGGTCAAGGTGCCCGGCCACGCCGAGGAGGTTCTGGAGGCCGTCAAGGCGCGATGAGCGCCGGTGCGCGCCAGGAAGCGGTTTGTTAACCCTAATAATGTGTAATTCGACCGGGACAAAGACAACAACCGGTCGATCTTCATGCGCAACATCGCCGTCTTCGGAAAGCGAACCGAACCGCATATGGTCATCATCGCCAGGGGCGACCGGATCCGGCATTTCACCGTGCGGCCGTGGATGGCCGCGCTCGCCGGCTCGGCGCTCGCAGCCGTCGCGATCGGATATCTGGCGGCCACCACCTATCTGGTCCTGCGGGACGACCTGATCGGCGCGTCGGTCGCGCATCAGGCGCGCATGCAGCAGGCCTACGAGGACCGCATCGCCGCCTTGCGGTCGCAGGTCGACCGCATCACCTCCCGCCAGTTGCTCGATCAGCAGATGATGGAGCGCAAGGTCGGCGAACTCATGCTGCGCCAGGAGGAACTCACCCAGCGGCATGGCCGGCTGACCCCGGCCGTGGAGGCCGTCACCACGCAGGACGCGCCGCCGCCGGTGGCGCCAATCCCGAAAAAACGCCCTGAAATCCGTGCCGAGGCCGTCGACGGCGCGCCATTTTTCGCCAATGCGCTCGGCTATGCCGCCGCCCCGGCGGCATTGCGCGGCGCGCAGGCCGAAGGAACCAGCGCCGACAAGGCCGACAAGGTCTTCGTCGCGATCAACCGCTCGCTGCGCGCGATCGAGGTCGAGCAGGTCGAGAGGCTGAGAACGCTGACCGAGGGCGCGCAGAGGACCGCCGACCGGATCGCATCCGCGCTGTCGTCCACCGGCCTCAGCATCGACCTTCCCGACAATGACGCCGCGGGCGGTCCGCTGCTCGCCCCGATCCCTGCCGCGTCCTTCGAACAGGAAGTGCGCGAACTCGACGAGGCGCTCTCCCGGCTCGACGAGATCAAGTCGACCGTGCGGCGCCTGCCGATCGCCAATCCCGCACCCGGTCACGCCGTATCGAGCCGCTTCGGCATGCGCCGCGATCCGATCCTCGGGGTGCGGGCGATGCATTCGGGGATGGATTTCCGCGCCAAACGCGGCACGCAGGTGCGCGCCACCGCCTCCGGCACCGTAATCCACGCCGGCTGGAACGGTGGCTACGGCCGCATGGTCGAGGTCGAACACGATGACGGCTACACCACCCGCTACGCGCATCTGAGCAAGGTGACCGTCCGCGAAGGCGACCGCGTCATGGCCGGCGACGTCGTCGGCAAGGTCGGTTCAAGCGGCAGATCGACCGGCCCGCATCTTCACTACGAGGTCCGCAAGAGCGGCAAGCCGCTCGACCCGGTCAGGTTCATCGAGGCCGGCAGGAAGGTATCCAGATATCTTTGAGGCGCGTTTCCCGCCTCAGTCAATATCGGCGACAGGCTGGCTCGTACCGCCCTCGATCTTCTGGGCCAATGAGGCCTCCATGAAGCCGTCGAGGTCTCCGTCCAGCACGCTTTGCGGGCTCGTGCTTTCCACCCCGGTGCGCAGGTCCTTCACCAGCTGATAGGGCTGCAGCACGTAGGAACGGATCTGGTGACCCCAGCCGATGTCGGTCTTGGCCGCCTCGGTCGCGCTGGCCGCCTCTTCGCGCTTCTTCAGCTCCATTTCGTAGAGCCGCGCGCGCAGCATCTCCCAGGCCTTTGCCCTGTTCTTGTGCTGCGACCGCTCCTGCTGGCAGGCGACCGCCACGCCGGTCGGGATATGCGTGAGACGGACGGCCGAATCGGTGGTGTTGACGTGTTGGCCGCCAGACCCGGACGCGCGGTAAGTGTCGACCCTCACCTCCGATTCAGGAATGTCGATCTCGATCGAATCGTCGATGACGGGATAGACCCAGACACTCGCGAAGGAGGTGTGCCGGCGTGCGTTGCTGTCATAGGGCGAGATGCGCACCAGCCGGTGCACGCCCGACTCGGTCTTCAGCCAGCCATAGGCCGATTCGCCCTTCACGACGATCGTCGCCGACTTGATGCCGGCCTCCTCGCCGTCATGGACTTCCAGCACCTCGACCTTCATTCCGCGGCGCTCCGCCCAGCGCGTATACATGCGCAGCAGCATGTTGGCCCAGTCCTGGCTTTCGGTGCCGCCGGCGCCCGCATGGACCTCGAGATAGGTGTCGTTGCCGTCGGCCTCGCCCGACAGCATGGTCGCGATCTGGCGCGCCCTGATTTCGCCTTTGAGCGAACGGATGGCGGTCTCCGCCTCCGATACGACCTGCTCGTCGCCCTCTTCCTCGCCCAGATCGATGAGGTCGATATTGTCGTCCAGCGCCTGCGAAAGGCCGCGGATCGCGGTGATGCCGTCCTCGAGCGTCTGGCGCTCGCGCATCATCTTCTGTGCCTGGCCCGGATCGTTCCAGAGATCCGGATCTTCGGCCCGGTTGTTCAGGTAGTCGAGCCGCTTGATTGCCTGATCCCAGTCAAAGATGCCTCCTCAGCAGGGCGATCGCCTGCTTGATTTCGTCGACCAGGGTCTCGATTTCAGCGCGCATGGCGGGCTTTGCACCTTCTTGTCGTCTTCAAAGGGTATCGGGGCCGCGCGGCAAGGCGCGCGGCCCCGTATAGTCAAGCGGATGGGTCAGTACAAGCCGCCGCCGCCGGTCTGGATGGCTTCGCTGGCGCGCGGCGACCAGCCCGGCGTCACACTCTCGGCGATCTCGTCGCCGCCGATAACCCAGTACGTGTCGGCGGGTCCTGTTCCGGGCTTGAAGGCTTCCATAATCGCGCCGGGGTCGCCCGGTGACGCGCGCATGCCTGTCTTCCTGTTCACGGCGATCTGGGTCATGCCTTCCGGCACGCGGAAGTCGACCGGGCGCTTGTCCTTCAGGACCTCGGCCATGAATTCCTTGAAGATCGGGGCCGCCAGTCCGCCGCCGGTCGAGCCCTTGCCCATCGGGCGCGGGTTGTCGTAGCCCATATAGAGACCAACGGCGAGGTCGGGCGTGTAGCCCACGAACCAGGCGTCCTTCTCGTCGTTGGTGGTGCCCGTCTTGCCTGCGATCGGATATCCCAGCTCCGACAGGGTGACGGCCGTGCCGCGCTGCACCACGCCCTGCATCATCGAGGTGATCTGATAGGCGGTCATCGGATCGAGAACCTGTTCGGAGTTGTCGACCAGTTCCGGTTCCGGCTGGTCAAGCCAGCTCGTCGCGTTGCAGCCCTCGCAGCCGCGATCGTCATGCCGGAACACGGTCTTGCCGTAGCGGTCCTGGATGCGGTCGATCAGCGACGGCTTGATCGACCTGCCGCCATTGGCCATCACCGAATAAGCCGAAACCATGCGCAGCACCGTGGTTTCGCCCGAGCCCAGCGAATTGGCGATATGCGGCGCCATCTTGTCATAAACGCCGAAGCGCTCCGCATACTCGGCCACCAGGTTCATTCCCATATCGTTGGCCAGCCGCACCGTCATCAGGTTGCGCGAACGCTCGATGCCGGCGCGCAGCGTCGACGGACCGGCGGACTTGCCGCCATAGTTCTTCGGTTCCCACACGTCGTTGCCGATCCTGATGGAGATCGGCGCGTCGAGCACCACCGAGGCCGGGGTGTAGCCATTGTCGAGCGCGGCGGCGTAGATGAACGGTTTGAATGAAGAGCCCGGCTGCCGGTAAGCCTGCGTCGCGCGGTTGAATTCCGACTTCGCGAAGGAGAAACCGCCCACCATCGCCAGCACGCGGCCGGTATGAGGGTCCATGGCGATCATGCCGCCGCCGATCTCGGGAACCTGCCGTACGATCCACCTCTTGCCGGCCGCTTCCTCGCCGTCCTCGCCGGCCTTGCCTTCGACCTCCTCGACATAGATCACGTCGCCCGGCTGCACGACGTCGGCCGGCGAGTTCGCCCGCACATTGCGTCCGTCGACGATGTGGCGCATGGCCCAGCCCATGTCGGAAGCCGGGATCGAAATGGTGCGGCGTTCCTCCTTGAGTTCGCCGGACGTCTGCCGTTCGGGCTGCAGTCCGAGTTCCAGCCCCTCCGCGTCGGCCGCCAGCACCACGGCCAGCTTCCATTCGGGCACGTCGGACATCGCCTTGACCTCGGCCAGCGGAACGCCCCAGTCGCCCGAGATGTCGATCTGTTCGACCGGTCCGCGGAAGCCGCGCAGCGTGTCATACTTGATCAGGCCGTTCTGCAGGGCCTTGCGCGCGACGAGCTGCATTTCCGGGTCGAGCGTCGTGCGCACGGACAGGCCGCCCTCATAGAGCGCGTCCTCGCCATAGCGGCTGATCAGCTCGCGGCGGACATCCTCGGTGAAGTACTCGCCAGCGAACAGATAGCCGCCGCGACGCCGCGGATTGACGTCCAGCCCGGTGGCCTTGGCCTTCTCGCCTTCCTCCGCGTCGACATAGCCGTTCTCGACCATCTGGTCGATAACCCAGTTGCGGCGCTCGATCGCGCGATCGGTGTGGCGGAAAGGATGGTAGTTGGACGGGCCTTTCGGCAGCGCCGCCAGATAGGCGGCTTCCGCAACGGTCAGTTCATTGACGGACTTGTCGTAATAGGCCAGCGCCGCGCCCGCGACGCCGTAGGAGCCCAGCCCGAAGAAGATCTCGTTCAGATAGAGTTCGAAGATGCGGTCCTTCGGATAGGCCTGCTCCATCCGGAAGGAGAGAATCATCTCCTTGATCTTGCGCTCGTAGGTCTGGTCCGAACTCAACAGGAAGTTCTTGGCGACCTGCTGCGTGATCGTCGATGCGCCGACCTGCCGGCGCCCGGATCCCGCGTTCTGCAGATTGGTGACGACCGCGCGCACGAGGCCGGTGAAGTCGACGCCCGGATGGTTGTAGAAATTCTTGTCCTCGGCCGACAGGAACGCCGCCTTGACGCGATCCGGGATCGCCTGGATCGGCAGATAGAGGCGCCGCTCGCGCGCGAATTCGCCCATCAGCGAACCGTCGGAGGCGTGGACGCGCGTCGTCACCGGCGGCTCATAGCGCGCGAGAACCTCGTAATCGGGGATATCCTTGGCGAGATTGCCGACATAGAGGCCGACGCCAGCGGCGACGACCAGGCCCAGCACGATGCCGATCCCGAAGAAATATCCAATGAGCCTGATCATGCCCGCTCCGATCTGCGGAGGATATGCGATGCTTGGCCGCCGTTCGCGGCCACCCCTTCAGCGCCCTCCATTTCGCGCCGTACTGCATCCGGCTTGTGCGCAAATTGGGGCAAAGCGAACCGACGGCACGCTGCTGTGCCGATAAAACCACGAACTGTGGTCGATCCGCAACGCAAGCCGGCGTGAACAGGGTTCGCGCCGGGTCATCCGCCGGCTCCGGTCCTGACGTCGGCGAAGGTGGAAATCGCGGCGGCGATGCTGCCGACGGCCTTGCGCCGCCAATCGGGATCGAGAAGCTGCGCCTCGTCCTTCTCGTTCGACAGGTAGCCGAGTTCCAGAAGCACCGACGGCACGTCCGGCGCGCGCAGGACGCGAAAGCCGGCGAAGCGGTGCGGTCTGTTCACCAGTTGCACCTGGCCGGTGAGTTCGCCGATCAGCGAGCGCGCGAAGCGGATCGAGAAGCCGTGCGTCTCGCGCCTCACCAGGTCGACCAGAATGTCCGTCACCTGCGGGTCCGCCTCGTCGACCGTCAGGCCCGCGACCTCGTCGGACAGGTTCTCCCTGATCGCCAGCGCCTCGGCTTCGGGGTCGGAGGCCTTTTCCGACAGAGTATAGACGGTCGCCCCGCGAAAGCTGCTCAGGCGGATCGTGTCCGCATGAATCGACAGGAAGAGGTCCGCGTGGTGCTGCCGCGCGATCCGCACCCGCTCGTCGAGGCGAAGGAAGGTATCGCTGTCGCGCGTCAGGTGAACGTCGTAGTCGCCGGTCTCCTCGAGCGTGTCCCTGAGTTCCCGCGCGAAGGCCAGGGTGACATCCTTCTCCGCCGTGCCGCTCTTGCCCCTGGCTCCGCCGTCGATGCCGCCGTGGCCCGGGTCTATGACGATCGAGAACTTGCGGGAGACCGCCGCCGGCGATGCGCCGACGCGGTCGGACTTGTTGGTCGAGCGCACGCCCGGATTCCCCGCCCCCGACTGCTCGGAGAGCGCCGCATCGAATTCTGACTGGCTCGCGGCGGCGAGATCTGCCACCAGCCGGTAGCCGCCATCCTCGTTTTCGATAACCGACAGGTCCTCGACCGTGAACGGCCCGTCGGAGGAGAGAATGATTCGCGCCCTGCCCTCGCCCAATGCGCCATAGCGCACGTTCTGGACCAGCCCGCGCGGCTCGAGATCGTCCGGCTCGATCGCGAATCGCGTGTCGGGCAGGTCTATGACCAGCCGGTGCGGGCCGCGCAGGAGAAACCATTTCACCCCGGGTTCGCGGTCGAAGTTCAGCAGCACCCGCGTCCGCGTCGCGTCTCCCGCCATCCGGTAATCGCGCGCATGGAACGTAGCACCGGCCCCGCCGGCATCCTGCCCAAACGCGGGAAAGGCAGTTATCAGGAGAAGAATCAGCAGGATGGGAGAAAGCAGTAAGGCACCGCGACAGCAGATGGCGGCGCGGATGCCGAGGTCATCCCTCTCCGTCGATGCGCGCATGGTGAAGCTCCCGGCGCCCCGTTCCGCCCAACATCCTTAACGACAGGTAGCCGTCAATGGTTAACCGTTCCTTGCCCGGACTGTCCCCTGTCCCGGCATCATGCGGCGGCGTGATAAGGGTTGCCTTCCCCTTTGCCAAATCATAAAAGCGGGCTTGGGAGACTTCAATGCCCAGGTCCTGGCTTCGGACCCGCGTCCCGTTTTTCGAGAGGGGACATCACACGGAGGCCGGAGGACCGAAGCGCCTGCGGCGGCAACGATCCCCGAGGAATTTCTTCAAGGCGCGGTCCCAAGGGAGCGTCTTTGCGTGAGGAAACACGGGCGGAGACTCGCTCCGTTCCGTTTCTCGAAAGAGAAAGCAACCGGTCCGGTTCGCCGGATCCATATTAATCGTTTCGCGGGTTCGATGAACGGACATTCGACGATCGCCAGGCCAGTCAGTTCCCGCGCCCCCGTGGCGGCGGGCGGCCTGATCGCCTCGTCCCGGTCCGGACCCGCGAACACATCATATTCCGGCGCGACTTTCCCGCAATCGCGCGGTCGGAACGACATGACGTTCCGTCCGCCGGCGAGCCGTGCCGGGGAGACAAGACATAATGCCCAACAAGATGCTCATAGACGCCTCCCACCCGGAGGAAACCCGCGTCGTCGTCGTTCGCGGTAACCGTATCGAAGAATTCGATTTCGAATCCCAGGACAAGAAGCAGCTCAAAGGAAACATCTATCTCGCCCGCGTGACGCGGGTGGAGCCTTCGCTTCAGGCGGCCTTCGTCGAATATGGCGGCAACCGCCACGGCTTCCTGGCCTTCTCCGAAATCCATCCAGACTACTACCAGATCCCGGTCGCTGACCGGCAGGCGCTGCTGGAGGCCGAGGCCGAAGCCGCGCAGGCCGAGGACGACGAGGACGAGGACGGCAAGGGCGATGACCGCGGGCGGGGCCGCAGGCGCCGCCGGCGCGGCAAGGCCTCCGGCGGCGGCCGCGACAGGCGCTCCGACGAGGCGTCGGCCGATGCCTCGGACTCCAGCAATGCCGGGTCCGATGAGGAGGACGGCGAGAACGGCGACGCGGTCGCCGCGGCGGCCGAATCCGACGCGATTTCGGAAGACCGCGTTCCCGATGACGACAACGGCAACGGCGCTTCCGCCTCCGATGACGGCGAGGTCGAATCGGTCGGCGCGGAAGACGCCATCGAAGAGGTTCGCGCCCGCCGTAAGCCGATGCGTCGCACCTATAAGATCCAGGAGGTGATCAAGCGCCGCCAGATCCTGCTGGTCCAGGTCGTCAAGGAAGAGCGCGGCAACAAGGGCGCGGCGCTGACCACCTATCTGTCGCTGGCCGGCCGCTACTCCGTCCTCATGCCCAACACGGCGCGCGGCGGCGGCATCTCGCGCAAGATCACCAGCGCGCAGGACCGCAAGCGCCTCAAGGACATCGTGCGCGATCTCGACGTGCCGCAGGGCATGGGCGTGATCCTCAGGACCGCCGGTGAAAGCCGCACCAAGGCAGAGATCAAGCGCGACTATGAATATCTGATGCGGATGTGGGAGAATGTCCGCAACCTGACGCTCCAGTCGTCGGCGCCCGCCCTCGTTTACGAGGAAGGATCGCTGATCAAGCGTTCGGTGCGCGATCTCTACAACAAGGACATCGGCGAAATCCTGGTCTCCGGCGACGAGGGCTACCGCGAGGCAAAGGACTTCATGCGCATGCTCATGCCGAGCCATGCCAAGGCAGTCCAGCCCTATCGCGATACCATTCCGATCTTCGCGCGCAACGGCATTGAGGCCCAACTCGACCGCATGCTCCAGCCGCAGGTTACGCTGAAGAGCGGCGGCTACATCATCATCAACCAGACCGAAGCGCTGGTCTCGATCGACGTCAATTCGGGGCGGTCGACGCGCGAGCATTCGATCGAGGACACCGCGCTCCAGACCAATCTCGAGGCCGCCGAGGAAGTGGCCCGCCAACTGCGCCTGCGCGATCTCGCGGGACTGATCGTCATCGACTTCATCGACATGGAGGAGAACCGGAACAACCGGGCCGTCGAGAAGAAGATGAAGGACTGCCTGAAGAACGATCGTGCGCGCATCCAGGTCGGCCGCATCTCGCATTTCGGCCTGCTCGAAATGTCGCGCCAGCGCATTCGCGCCTCGGTGCTGGAATCGACCATGAAGCCCTGCCCGCATTGCGGCGGCGCGGGCCATGTCCGGTCCGATTCCTCCATCGCGCTGCACGTCATCCGCGCGATCGAGGAGTTCCTGCTCAAGGACAATCGCAGCCACCTGATCGTCAAGGTGTCGACGGCGACGGCGCTCTACGTGCTCAATCAGAAGCGCGGCACGCTGGTCGATCTGGAGAGCCGTTTCGGACTGACCATCACGCTCGAGGCGGATGATACGGTCGGGGCGCAGCTTTGCACCATCCTGCGCGGCCAGCCGGTGGAGAATCCGGTTCCGCTGCCCGAGATCACCGCCCCGGCCCTTGAGCCCGAGGAAGAGGAAGAGCCGGTCGAGGCCGAGGACAGCGACGCGGCCGAGGGCGAGGGCGAGCAGCCCCAGGGCGACGACGAACGGGGCCGCAAGCGCCGTAAGCGCCGCCGGCGCAGGGGCGGACGCGACCGCGACGACGTCCATCAGCCGGCCCACACTGCCGCGACCTCGGACACGACGGATGCCGACGAAGAGGCCGACGGCGAGACAGCATCCGACGGCGACGAGGCCGAGGCGCAACGGGCCGATGGCGACGGGGAGCGCCGCAAGCGGCGGCGCGGCAAGCGCGGCGGTCGCCGCAACCGGCGCGACGAGGAGGCCAGCGCCGGTTCCGAGGACGACCGGTCGGAGGAGGAACCCGCCCCGGCCGACAACGCGTCGTTCCACGTCGAAGCCGCGGCCGCTGACGTGATTCCGGCCGAACCGGACGCGACCGCATCCGAGCCGGCGCCCGAACCCGCCCCCGACGAGGCCGGGGAAACGCCGAAGAAGCCCGCGCGGCGCAGCCGCAAGAAAAAGGCCGAGCCGGCAGCCGAGGCTGAGCAAGCGCCGCAGGAGACCGCCGACGCCGAACCCGTGAGGATCGAGATCAAGGTCGACGAGCCGGAAAGCGCGCCCGCCGAGAGTGAATCCGCCGCCGAACCGGAAGAGGCGAAGGCGCCCTCCCGCCGCCGCGCCAAGCCTGCCCAGGCGTCGGCCGAACCTGTTGTCTATTCGGGCTCCAAACCGGCCGACAACTCCAACGAGGAGAAGCCCAAAAAGGCCGGTTGGTGGCAGCGCAAGGGTTTCTTCTGAGGGCGGCCGGCTGAGAAACCTCTAGTCCTCGCCGCACGCCCGTCACGGCGTTCGCCGGGTCAGTCGTCCGGATCGTCGGTGCGGTCTTCCCCGCGACGCCAGGGCGCCAGCCCCCTCGCCTCGCGCGAATGGCGGCGATGCTCATGCCAGGGCCGGAACGGCTCGCGGATCGAGAAGGTCACGTCCGCACGGCCCCTGCTCAGCCGGACCGCCGCGCTGCCGCGCCGGGCGAGATCGCGGCCCGTGACGATCATCGCGACCGCCGCTCCGCAGCCCCGCGTGGCGGTCGCGTCCTCGATTACCACGAGGACGGCGCCCGCGCAGTGGCGGACCGCCGCCGTCTCGTCCTTCGCATGGACGATCAGCGCCCCATCATCCGTCTCGAAGACGCAGGCATCGTCGGCGCATCGGAATCCGCCTTCGGCGCCCGGCGCCACGATATCTTTCGCATTCGCCGCGCGAAGCCAGTTGTCGACGGTGAAGCGGTTCGGCCGGCCACGATTCACGGCCAGGGCGCCGGCTGATGTGCGCACGCCGACCAGCCGCGCATCCTCCGACACGTAGACATCGGGCAGGTCCCGCGCCGCGATCAGGGCGAGGCCGGCGATCGCGAATGGCAGGCCCAACAGCCTCAGCCAGGTCGAAGACACGGCGGCGGCCAGCAGGCCGAGCGTCAGGAGCGCGACCGAAGACGGCGGGATCTGGCCAACCGCGTCGAGCGGCGTCCGCGCCGCGAACCAGTCGGCGATCCGCAACAGCCATTCGATGCCGGTGCCCATGACCTTGAGCGGCAGCCAGTCCAGCCCGAACGGCATCAGCACCATGGCAAACACGGCGAAGGGCATGACCATGACGCCCACCAGCGGCATCGCAGCCAGGTTCGCGAACAGGCTGAGCGGCGACACGCGCTGGAAATGCCACACGCCATAGATCGTCGTCGCGAGCCCGGCAATGACCGAGGTAGCGGCCAGCCCGAAGGCGTAGCGCCTGAGTTTTGCTGCCGTCGGCCAGCGCGGCGCGGTCGCGCGTCCGGCTTCGAGGCGCGCGGCACGCCTTTCGCCCCAGGCGGCGTAGCCGGCGATCAGCGCCGCCGTCGCCGCGAACGACATCTGGAAACTCGGGCCGACGATCTCGTGCGGCGACATGACGAGTATCACGATCGCCGCGATCGCCAGGTTGCGCATCGTGATCGCGGCCTGGTCGAACAGCAGCGCGCCGAGCATCACCGCCAGCATGATGAAGGCGCGCTGCGCGGCCACCTGCGCGCCCGACACCGACAGGTAGAGCGCCGCCACCGTCAGCGCGGCCGCCGCCGCGATCTTCTTCACCGGCCATCGCGAGGCGACGTTGGGAAACAGCGCGAAGCCCAGCCGGATCGCGAACATGACGGTAAATGCGACCAACGCCATGTGCAGGCCCGAGATCGACAGGACATGGGCCAGGCCCGTCTTTCTCAGCGCCTCGTTGGCCTCTTCGGGAATGCCGCCGCGTATGCCAACAACCAGCGCGGCCGCGATCTCTCCCGATCGACCGCCGATCACGGCGCGGATGCGCTCGGCGATGGCCATTCGGGTTCTTTCGATGAAGAGCCGCGCGTGTTCGACCGGCCCCGCCTGCGCCTGATCGTCCACGATTTCCGGATTTCCATAATAGAAGCCCGTGGCGCCGCGCCCGTCGAAATAGCTCTCGAAAGCGAAATCATAGCTCGACGGCCTGAGCGGCCCAGATGGCGGAAACAGGCGCGCCACGCCCTCCACGACCGAACCCACCGTCAGCCCGTCCGGCGCCGACGCGGCGCTCAGCCGGACGCGGTCCGGCGCATGGCGCAGCGCCGGCCGCGCCGTGGACATCACCGTCAGGGTGAGCCGCACCCGTCCGGTCGCCATCGTCTCGATCGCCTCGACCTCGCCGGTCAGCCGCGTTATCACGGCCGAGCCCAGCATCGGGGTCGAGGCGCGCCAGGTTTCGAGTTTGGCCGCCAACAGTCCCGCCAGCACCAGCGCGACGCCGAGCAGTACGCGCCCGGCCACGAGCCGCTCGCGCATCACGAACGCCGCCAGGCCGGCCACGGCCGGACATGCCGCCGCGATCGGCCATGCCGGCTCCACCGGCAGCAGGAAATAGCCGAGTGCCCCTATCCCCAGTGCGATCGGGATGAGGAGGAACAGCGCGCCCCGCTCGACCTCCTCTTCCAATACGCCGGCCAGCTTGGCCCGCGCACGCCGCGGCCGCCTTCGCCTGCTTCCGTTCGCTGGCCCGTGCGCCAGGACGCCGTCGCGCACCGTTGCCGGCACTTGTCCGTCCGGCGCGGGCTCGGTCGCCGGCGCGTCGAACAGACGCCGCTCCAGCGTGACCTCCAGGCCTGAACGTTCGGAGCCGGCCATGCCCGCCATGCTTCCCCGCCTCAGGGGCGCCGGCTTGCACCCCCCACTCGCTATGCTACATGAACCGCCGACAGAGACCACCGCGCCGCGAGCCAATCGGCTCCATCTCCGGCGCCCGTTCCAGGGAATTCGATCATGACAAGCGCATCCGGGGTCGTGACCCGCTTCGCGCCCTCACCCACCGGCTACCTGCATATCGGCGGCGCCCGCACCGCCCTGTTCAACTGGCTCTACGCGAAGCACACCGGCGGCAAGATGCTGCTCAGGATCGAGGATACCGACCGCGAGCGTTCGACCGATGCCGCGACCGCGGCCATTCTCGAAGGTCTCGACTGGCTGGGCCTCGAATGGGACGGCGAGCCGGTCTCGCAGCATGCGCGGGCGGACCGCCACCGCGAGGTCGCCGAACAGCTCGTCGCGAAGGGACAGGCCTATTACTGCTACGCCTCGCAGGCGGAACTGGAGGAGATGCGCGAGAAGGCTCGGGCCGAAGGGCGTCCGCCGCGCTATGATGGTCGCTGGCGCGACCGCGACCCGTCGGAAGCGCCGGCCGGCGTCAAGCCCGTCGTGCGCATCAGGACGCCGCTCGACGGCGAAACGGTCGTCGCCGACCGCGTCCAGGGCGAGATCCGTTTTCCAAACAAGGACCTCGACGACCTCGTCATCCTGCGTTCCGACGGCTCGCCGACCTACATGCTGGCAGTCGTGGTCGACGATCATGATATGGGCGTCACCCACATCATCCGCGGCGACGACCACCTCACCAACGCGGCGCGCCAAGCCGTCATCTACAAGGCGATGGGCTGGGACGTGCCGGTCATGGCGCACATTCCGCTGATCCACGGTCCGGATGGCGCGAAGCTCTCCAAGCGGCACGGCGCGCTCGGCGTCGAGGCCTATCGCGCGATGGGCTACCTCCCCGTCGCGCTGCGCAACTATCTGGCGCGGCTGGGCTGGAGCCATGGCGACGACGAGATCATGTCCACCGAACAGATGATCGAATGGTTCGAGATCGAGGACATCAACAAGGGTGCCGCCCGCTTCGACTTCGCCAAGCTGGAGGCCGTCAACGGCGTGCATATGCGCCAGATGAACGATGCCGCCCTGGTCGAGGCCCTGGTCGATACGCTGCCGCACCTGGGCATCGCCGGGCCGCTCGCGTCGGGCGTCGACGAGCACGGGCGTGCGAAGCTGCTGGCGGCCATGCCTGGCCTGAAGGAACGCGCCAAGACGCTGGTCGAACTTGCCGACAGCGCGGCCTATCTGTTCGCCGCGCGCCCTCTGCGGCTTGACGAGAAGGCGGCGGCGATCCTCGATGCGGATGCCCGCGCCATGCTGGCGACGCTGCTGCCCCGGCTGGAGAGCCCCGATCCGTGGAGCGCGGCGACGACCGAGGCGGTCGTGCGCGCCTTCGCCGAGGAAAGCGGGCTGAAGCTGGGCAAGGTGGCGCAGCCGCTGCGCGCGGCGCTGACGGGAAGGTCGACCTCGCCAGGCGTCTTCGACGTGCTCGACGTGCTGGGCCGCGAGGAGAGCTTGGGCCGCATTCGTGACGCAGTCGGTTGACCGGGGCTGGCCCCATTGAAGGTTGCATTTCGCAGTGCAACATTCGGCTGGGACCAAGCTTGGCGTGCCTCCCCAAATGGGATAGCAAGTGCGCGACTTGCGCACGGATTTGACGAGAAGGGAGTTTTGATATGACCGCACCGGCCAAACTGGACTTCGAAGGCAAGACGGTCGAGTTGAAAGTCCGGGAAGGCTCGGTAGGTCCAAAGGTCATGGACATCGGGGCGCTCTACAAGGAAACCGGCGCCTTCACCTACGATCCGGGCTTCACATCGACGGCAAGCTGCGAATCGCAGATCACCTATATCGACGGCGACGAGGGAACGCTGCTGCATCGCGGCTATCCGATCGACCAGCTCGCCGAGCATGGCGACTTCCTGGAAACCTGCTACCTGCTGCTCTACGGCGACCTGCCCACCAAGGCGCAGAAGGACGATTTCGATTTCCGCGTCACGCATCACACGATGGTGCATGAGCAGATGTCGCGCTTCTTCACCGGCTTCCGCCGCGACGCACATCCGATGGCCGTCATGTGCGGCGTCGTCGGTGCCCTTTCGGCCTTCTATCACGACTCGACCGACATCTCCGACCCGCACCAGCGCATGGTCGCCTCGATCCGCCTGATCGCCAAGATGCCGACGATCGCCGCGATGGCCTACAAGTACCATATAGGCCAGCCCTTCATCTATCCGAGAAACGAGCTGAACTACGCCGCCAACTTCCTGCACATGTGCTTCGCGGTGCCGTGCGACGACTACAAGGTCAATCCGGTACTGGCGCGCGCCATGGAACGCATCTTCATCCTTCATGCCGACCATGAGCAGAACGCGTCGACCTCGACGGTACGCCTTGCAGGCTCCTCGGGGGCGAACCCGTTCGCCTGCATCGCCGCCGGCATCGCCTGCCTGTGGGGACCCGCCCATGGCGGTGCCAACGAGGCGGCGCTCAACATGCTGTCGGAGATCGGGACGGTGGATCGGATACCCGAATTCATCGACCGCGCCAAGGACAAGGACGACCCGTTCCGGCTGATGGGCTTCGGCCATCGCGTCTACAAGAACTACGATCCACGCGCCAAGATCATGCAGAAGACCACGCATGAGGTGCTGGGCGAGCTCGGCATCAAGGATGACCCGCTGCTCGACGTCGCGATGGAACTGGAAAAGATCGCGCTGACGGACGAGTATTTCATCGAGAAGAAGCTCTATCCGAACATCGACTTCTATTCCGGCATCACGCTCAAGGCGCTCGGCTTCCCGACCACCATGTTCACGGTGTTGTTCGCCGTGGCACGCACCGCCGGCTGGATCGCGCAGTGGAAGGAGATGATCGAGGACCCGCACCAGAAGATCGGCCGGCCGCGTCAGCTCTACACCGGCGCGCCGATGCGCGACTACGTGCCGATCGCCCGCCGCTGAACATTCCGTTTCGGAACATGGCAGCCTCCAGGCCGTTGCGGCCAAAGAGGAGGTTGCCATGTCAGCCAGGCGAAAGGAAAAATGGTCGGCCGACGTCACCGAAAACAGCGACGCGCTCGACCTCGAGGACAACGTCTTCACCAAGGATGACCCGCGTGAGATCGCGCGGTCGCTGAAGCGGTCAGCCGAACGCAGCGACAGGCGCAAGGCCGACCCGTTCCGGTCCGCGATGTCCATGCTGACCTTCTACATCAACCGCGCCGGCGACAATCTGCCGAAGAAGCGCAAGGACGTGCTGGAGAAGGCCAAGGATGAGCTGCGGGACCTTTTCGGCCGCAAGCCGGCCTGACGGTCGGTTCTACCGCTGTCCGCCACGCTCGCCGATGACTCGCAGGATGGTCTCCGCCGCGATTTCGCCTGATGGCCGATCCGTGGTCAGGCGGTCGGCCACCAGTTCGAAACCCGAAAGCTGCGCCGCACGCTCCGGCGTCTCGGCCAGCAGTTGCTCCAGGTGGCGCGCCAGGCGCTGCGGGCGAAGTTGGTCGTTGAAATATTCCGGGACGACCACCCGGTCCGCGACGAGGTTCGGCAGCGAGGCCGTCCAGGTCGTGATCAGCTTCGGCCCGATCCAGGCCACCAGCGGGTCGGATCTGTAGACCGAGACCAGCGGCACACCGGCAAGCGCCAGTTCCAGCGTGACGGTCCCCGATGCCGCCAGCGCCGCTTCGGCCTTCGCGAAGGCGTCGTGCTTGGCCGCGACGTCGGTCGATATATCCGGGCGTCGCGGCCAGTCGGCCACCTTGGCCTTCACCAGTTCCTCCAGGCGCGGCATGGTCGGCAGGATGAGGCGCGGTCGGACGCCGCGCTCGTCGAGCCCCGCCACCGTGTCGCGAAACAGATCCAGCAGGCCCGAAACTTCGGCCTTGCGTGACCCCGGCAGGAGGAGCAGCGTCGGCTCTCCCTCGCCCCGACGGCGGGCCGTATTGGCCGCGCGCGCGGCCAGAAGCCCCGGCTCGCGCGCCAGCCGGTGCCCGACGAAGGTTCCCGGCGGCCCGTCCAGCCGCTCCAGTTCGGCCGGCTCGAAAGGCAGCAGGCACAGCACGTGGTCGACATGCGGCTTCATGCCCCGCGCCCGCCACGGACCCCAGGCCCAGACGCTGGGGCAGACATATTTCAAGATCGGGATCGTCGGGTCGGCGGCGCGAACCTTCTTGGCCACGCGCATGGTGAAGGCCGGACTGTCGATGGTCACGAGGCAGTCCGGTCCCTGTCTGACGATATGGTCGGCCGTGCGGCCGATGCGCCTCACCAGCCGCGGCAGGTCGCGGATCACCGCTGTCAGTCCCATCAGCGCGATCTCGTGCGAGGGGAAGAGGCTGTCGAGCCCCAGCGCCTCCAGATGCCGGCCGCCCACGCCGACGAGTTCCACCGGCCGGCCGGACAGCGAGGCCAGCGACCGCACCAGGTCCGCGCCGAGCAGGTCGCCCGACTCCTCCCCCGCGACGATCGCGATCCTGAGCGGGCCGGCCGGCTCCGTCACCGCTCATCCTCCGGCTCCAGGCCGAGGATGAATATCCCCAACCTGTCCGCCGCCTCGACCGTCTCGGCGCGGTCGAGGATCAGGCTGCGGCCCGCCTCCACCGCGATGCCCGCCAGCCCGGCGGCATGGGCGGCGGTCACGGTCTGCGGTCCGATGGCCGGAAGGTCGGCCCGCAATTCCTGGCCCGGCTTGGCCAGCTTCGCCAGCACGCCGCCCGCCTTGCCGGCCAGCCGTCCATGGCCGCGCAGCGCAATCATGCGCTCCAGCAGTCCGTCGGTCCCCTCCACGCCTTCGAGCGCCACCGCGCGGCCGCCCACCGCGATCGCCGCCTGGCCGATGTCGAGCCTGCCGATGGCGAGCGCGGCCGCGCGCGCGGCCTCTATGTCGGCCTTGTCCCGCTTCGCCGGCGCGGCCCGGGTGATGGCGCCCGTCTCGGCCAGAAGGTCGGGCGCCACCTGATGGGCGGCCACCACCTCGAGCCCCTGCGATTCCAGATGGCCGATGACGTTGCGCAGCGCGCCGTCGTCGCCGCGCGCCAGCGCTCTCAGCACAGAGGCCAGCATCTTCAGGAAGCCGATCGACCATCTGATGTCGCGAAACGCCGGCCGGCGCAGAATCGTGCCGGCCAGCACGACCCGGTCGACGCCATGTGCCTTCAGCCTGCCGACCACCGAGCCCATGTCCTCGAGCGCCACCTCGTCGGCCTCGACGCCGGCCACGGCCCCGGCCTTGGAGCCTTCGCCCACGATCGACAGCACGAACGGCCTCTCGCCCGCCTCCACGAGCCTCTCAGCGACTAGGCGTGGCAGGGCGCCGCCGCCGGCGATGATGCCCGTGCGGCCTTTCGCCGTCGCGTCCCGCTCAGCTTTCGTCGGCATCGTCCGCGCCCGGATCGTCAAGGGCGGGAACCGTATAGGGCCGCTTCCCGCGGCTGGTCAGGAAGTCGATCACGTCGGCCACCACGGCCGAGCCGGCGAAGCGCTCCGAGGCAATGCGTACATTTTCCTCCAGGGGCCGGGCGCGATCGAAGATCACCTTGTAGGCCTGGCGCAATGTCATGATCTCGGAACGCGGCAGCCCGGCGCGGCGCATGCCGATCACGTTGAGCCCGCGCAGGCTCGCCCGGTCCCCGACCGCCATGCCGTAAGGCATCACGTCGCCGGCGATACCGGTCAGCCCGCCGATGAAGGCGTGATGGCCGATGCGCGCGAACTGGTGAACCGCCGAAAGGCCGCCCAGTATGACCGAGTCGCCGATCTCGCAATGGCCGGCGATGCTGGCCAGGTTGGCGAAGGTGACGTTGTCGCCGACGATGCAGTCATGCGCGACATGGCTGCCGACCAGGAAATTGCCGTTGTCGCCGACCACCGTCTCGCCGCGGCTCGTGTCGGTGCCGCAATGCATGGTGACGTTCTCGCGGATCGTGCAGTTGCGCCCGATCGTGAGCGTCGTGCGCCCGCCCGTGTGCTTCGTGTTCTGCGGCGGTGATCCCAGCGCCGCATGCGGATGGATGACCGTCCCCTCGCCCACGCTCGTCGCGCCCAGAATGGAGACATGCGACACGAGCCGCACGTGATCGCCCAGGCGCGCCTGCGGCCCGACATGGCAGAACGGGCCGATCTCCACGCCGGCGCCCAGAACGGCGCCGTCCTCGACGATGGACGACGGATGAATCGCGGCGTTGCCCATCAACCGGCCGCTGCGGCGCCCTTGGGTGGTTCCGTGGCGATCATGGCCGATATCTCGGCTTCCGCCACCTTGGCCGGTCCCACCCTGCCCTCGCAGGCGAAGCGCCAGATGTTTCCGCGCTGCTTGAGCTTCCTGACATGGATCTCCAGCACGTCTCCCGGCACGACCGGGCGGCGGAACTTCGCATTGTCGATGGTCATGAAATAGACGATGGACGGCATGTCGCCGCCGGCCTTCTTCAGGCAGATCGCGCCGGCCGTCTGCGCCATCGCCTCCACGATCAGCACGCCCGGCATCACCGGCTGGCCGGGGAAATGGCCGGTGAAATGCGGTTCGTTGACGGTGACGTTCTTGATGCCGATCGCCGATTCGTCGCCCTTCATCTCCACGATGCGGTCGACCAGCAGGAACGGATAGCGATGCGGCAACAGCCGCATGATCTCGAGAATGTCCAGGGCTTCGAGGGTTTCGGGCTCGTCAGTCATTCCCGCTCCGTTTGGTCGGCTTGGACTTAGCGATGGCGCGTATGGCGGACACCTCGCGGAAGAAGTCGCGCATCGACTGGGCGGGCGCGCCCGCCCAGCGCGCGGCGGGCGGCACGTCGTTCATGACCCCGCTGGCGGCAGCGATCTGCGCTCCATCGCCGATCTTGACGTGGTCGGTGACGCCGACATCGCCACCGAGCATCACGAAATTGCCCAGTTCCACCGACCCCGACAATCCGGTCTTGGCCGCAATGGCGCAGCCGCGACCGATCTTCACATTGTGTGCGATCTGGACGAGGTTGTCGATCTTGGTGCCCTCGCCGATGATGGTGTCCGACAGTGCCCCCCGGTCGATCGTGGTATTGGCGCCGATCTCGACATCGTCCTGGATGATGACGCGGCCAAGCTGCGGCACCTTCTCCAGCCCCTTGTCGCCGGGCACGAAGCCGAAACCGTCCTGGCCGATGCGCGCACCGGCATGGATCAGCACACGGTCGCCGACGAGCGCATGCACGACGCTGACGCTGGGACCGAGGTAGCCGTCGCGTCCGATCCGGCACGACGTGCCGACCACGGCGCCCGGCGCGACCAGCGTCCCCCGCCCCACCGAGGCGCCCGCGCCGATCACTGCGCCGGCCTCGATGATGGCGCCATCCTCGATCACGGCGCTCGGCGCCACATGAGCCGCCGGCGAGATGCCCGTTTCGCCGGTCAGCGGCGCGGGACGGACCGAATCGGGGAACAGCTTGCGCGCGACCGTCGCGAAGGCGCGCTGCGGCTGCGCTGTCACCAGCGCGGCAACGCCGGGGGGCACCATCAGCGCCGCTTCCTCGCTGCACAGCACCGCCGCCGCCGTCAGGCCGGACAGAAGAGCCGTATTGCGCTTGCCCTCCACGAAGACCAGCCGTCCGGGGCCGCCCACCGTGGCCGGGGCGAGACCCGTGACCTCGACCTTGGCCATGGCCGCATCGACGAGGCGCGCGCCGGATGCCTTGGCGACGTCGTCGACGGATACGGGCCCCGCAAGCCTGAAGAAGACGGGTTCGGTCATTGCAGCCCGCTATAACACGATGGAAACCGCCACGGCTCCCCGAAATACGGTCGTGGCGGCCTCGGGGTCACCCGAAATGGCGACCCGGTTGCGCGATCAGAACCGCGTCGAAATGCCGAAATTGAAGTTCTGCACGTCGTCGGTCGGTTCCTTGACCACCGGTATCGCGTAGTCGACGCGCAGCGGACCGAACGGCGAGGCCCAGATCAGCGATGCGCCGACCGAGGCGCGCCACTCCATGCCGGTGCCGAACACCGGCCCGCCGGCGGCGGCCGGCGAAAGGCCATTGCCGTAGAGCGTCGCCGCGTCAGCGAAGAACGCGCCGCGCAGGCCGAGGCTCGGCGGGACGACCGGCAGCGGGAATTGCGCTTCCGCCGTCGCATGGAAATAGGTGGTGCCGCCGAGATGCTCGATGGCGCCGTTCGAGGCCTGCTGATAGGGGCCGAAGCCGTTTCCTTCGAAGCCGCGGATGATGCGGGTGGTGTTCTGGAACATGTCGAAGACGCGCAGCCCCTCATCGCCATAATCGACGATGTGGCCGCCGCCCACGGTGATCAGCCCGACGAGATCCATCTCCTCGTTGAGCGTGCGGTAGTAATTGCCGCGACCGGTGAACTTCACCCACTGGGCGTCGCCGCCGAGGCCCGCGACCTCGGTGGTGAAGGTGGCATAGATGCCGTCGCGCGGATTGTTCTTGTCGTCGATCGTATTGTAGATCAGCGAGGCGCTGACGGAGGATTTGGTCCAGGGGCTGGTGGCGATCGCGTTCCCGATGGCCGGCGCTATCCCGCAGGGCGTGCCGTTGATCGTGCTGTTGTCGCCCGGCCCGTTCGGCACCCCGTCGCCGTCGGTGTCGCAGAACTCGCTGTATTTGTACTCTTCCGACGCATAGTTGTAGGCCAGCGTCGTCGACAGTTCCTCGGTGATCGGCAGGCCGAAGCGCACGGTCGCGCCTGTCAGCTCCGAATCGTACAGGTCGAATTCGCGGGTCTGGCGGTAGATGTCGAAGCCGGCCGCGATCCGCCGTCCGAGGAAATAAGGCTCCGTGAACGACAGGCCGTAATCGCGCGTGTTGGCGCCGCCGCCGCCGGAAACGCGGATGAACTGCCCGCGGCCGAGGAAGTTGCGCTCCGTCACCGATCCCTCGACCGAGAATCCGCCGGTCGAGGAGCGCGTGTTATTGCCGGTCGAATAGCCGGCGCCGATCGAGAACTCGCCGGTCGCCTTCTCCACCACGTCGACGACGAGGATCACCTGGTCCGGCTCGGACCCCGGCACCGTCGAAATGTTGACGGTCGTAAAGAAATCAAGGTTCTCCAGGCGACGCTTCGCGCGCTGGATCAGGACCTGGTTGAAGGCGTCGCCTTCGGAGACGTCGAATTCGCGGCGAATGACGTAGTCGCGCGTGCGGGTGTTGCCGCGGATTTCGATGCGCTCCACATAGGTGCGCGGACCCTGGTCGATCGTGTAGACGACCGAAATGGTGCGGTTTTCGAAATTGCGGTCACCGCGCGGCGTCACCTGCGCGAAGGCGTAGCCGAGGCCGGCGACCCGTTCGGTCAGCCCGATGATCGTGTCTTCCACGTTCTTGGCGCTGTAGGGCGCGCCCTCGCGCGTCTTGAGCAGGCCCCTGAGCGATTCGGGCTCGACCCCAGGAATGGTGCTCTCGATGGAGATGTCACCGAACGTGTACCGCTCACCCTCGTCGACGGTGATCGTCACCGTGTATTCGTTGGCGGCCTCGTTGAGCTCGCCATAGGACGACACGACCTGGAAATCGGCATAGCCGCGATTGTAGTAGAACCGGCGCAGCGCCTCTTCGTCGGCGCGCAGCTTGCTCTCGTCGAACACGTCGTCGCGGAACAGGACCGACAGGATCGAGGACCGCTTAGTCGAGATCACGTCGGCGAGGCGGCGATCGGGGAAAGCGTTGTTGCCGACGAAATTGATCGACGCGATCTTGGTGCGGTCGCCCTCGTTGATCTCAAACACCACGTTCACGCGATTCTCGCCGAGATCGATCACCTGCGTGGTCACGGTCGCGTCGTCGCGCCCGATGCGGCTGTAGGCCTGGCGAATGCCCTCGGCGTCGGCCTCCATCGTCGCGGAGGAGAACGCGCCCCGCGGCTGAAGCTGTGCTGCCCGCGCCAGGTCGGCATCCTTGATCTTGCGGTTGCCCTGGAAGATCACCTGGTTGACGATGGAATATTCATCGACCTCGACCACCAGCGTCGAACCGCGCTGGTTGATCCTCACATCGGAGAAGAGACCCGTTCCGAACAGGTTCTTCACGCCCTCGTCGATATCGGCATTGGTGAAATTGCGGCCGGGCGTGATGCCGACATAGTTGCGGATCGTCTCGTCGTCGACGCGCCGGTTGCCCCTGACCTCGATCGAACTGACCACGGCCGCGTGCGCGACGCCGGCGAACGTCAACTGGCTGACGATGACCCCTGTCGAGACAGCGCCCGCCGTCAGGCCGACAACGGACACCGCGCTCAAGAACTTAACTGCTGCCTTCATCGGGCGAAATTACCTTGTTCTCGTAGTCCCCACGGCGAGAAATCCGATGGAGGGGCGGGTACCGCCACTCGTCTTAAACGGATTTTGCCTACACGCAAGGCTTCTGGTTAACCGGCGTTTACTAAAGCCTCAGGCGTGGCATTCACGTCACGCCATTGTCTTCGCATGGTAAACGCCCTCTCAACAAATCCCCCGCGCCGCTTCCTCGAATCAGCATCCGAATATGTCATTCCAGAACACGAATGCCATGAAGGCCAGCACCAGGAACAGACCCGCCCTGTAGAACAGGTCCATGACGCGTTCGGGAACCGGACGCCCCCTCACCGCTTCCATTGCGTAGAAGACCAGATGGCCGCCGTCCAGCGGGGGAATGGGCAGAAGGTTGAGAAATCCTATGCCAACCGACAGGAGCGCGATGAGCTGGACGACCCACTCAAAGCCCTGCTGGGCGGCCTGGCCCGACATTTCGGCGATACGCACCGGCCCGCCGAGCTGGCACCTGTCCTCGCGCCCCACCACGAAGCGCTGCAGGAACTGGCCGGTCCGCTCCAGAATGTGGCCGGTCTCGAGGACGGCTTCGACGACCGCGCCCGCCGGCGTGTAGGTCACCAGCCGGGGCTGCCCGAGCAGTTCGTTGTTGACGACGCCGATGACGCCGATCCGGATCGTGTTGCCCAGCGCGTCGGTCTGTTCCATCACCTCGGGCGTCGCGGTCAGGCGCACCTCTTGGCCATTGCGCTCGACCACGAAGTCGAGCGGATCGCCGGCGCGGCCGGATACGACGCGCTGCACGTCCGAGAACGTCTCGATGCGCCTGCCCTCGACGCTGAGGAACCGGTCGCCCGGCTCGAAACCGGCGGCCTGCGCCGGGCTGCCGTCGCGCACCTCCGCCACCATCGGGTCGGAGACGTACTGCCCGTAGATCGAGAACATCACGGAGAAGACGGCGATCGTCAGCAGGAAGTTGAAGAACGGGCCGGCAAACACCGTGGCCGCGCGCTTCCACACGGGCTGGGTGTGGAAGGCGACCTTCCGCTCCTCCTCCGTCAGCCGGGAGAGTTCATCGTTATCGGGCTCGCTGGTGACCGCCATGTCGCCGACGAACTTGACGTAGCCGCCGAGCGGGATCGCCGAAAGCTTCCAGCGCGTGCCGCGCCTGTCCTGGAAGCCGAACAGTTCCGGTCCGAAGCCGATCGAGAACGCCTTGACGCCGATGCCGCACCAGCGCCCGACCAGGTAGTGCCCCATCTCGTGCACGAAGACCACGACCGTCAGCACGAACAGGAACGGGATGATCGTGCCGAGGATCAGCCCGTCAAACGAGAACAGGGTGGTCAGAACGTCGCTCACGCAGGCTCCTGATCTTGTGCGTCTTGCCGTCGGCCCGGCAAGTGGGTCGGCATCGGGGGAATCCAAGGCGGATGCCCTTGGCGGCGCCTTCCGCGGACGGCTCAGTGAGCGAACCCTGTCTCGAAGACGACGCTGATGACGTACAGTGCGATGGCGCCGGCCACAAGCCCGTCGACCCGGTCCATCACCCCGCCATGGCCGGGAATGATGTGGCCCGAATCCTTCACGCCGTAGCGCCGCTTGGCCGACGATTCGGCCAGGTCGCCCAGTTGCGACACGACCGACAGCGTCAGGGCGATGAACGCGGCGAAGAACGGCCCATCGCCCACCGCCATCGCCAGCGGCACACCGAAGATCATCGCGGCGACCAGCCCGCCGATCGCGCCGCTCCAGGTCTTTCCCGGCGAGATCGACGGGGCCAGCTTCGGTCCGCCCAACGCACGCCCGACGAAATAGGCGAAGATGTCGGTCCCCCAGACCACGGCGAACAGAAAGACGATCGCCGCCAGCCCCTCGATGCTGTCGCCGCGAAGCAACGACAGGCACGCGCCCGACAGGCCCGAATAGACGAGGCCCCCGGCGCCGGCCATGCCGCCGCCGAAGACGATGCCGGAGACCAGCGCGGCCAGGCCGGCGATCAGGATCAGGGCGAAGATCGCCATCTCGCCCTGCCCGGTCAGCACCGCCCCCGCGACGAGCACGATGCCGCCCCAGCAGAACGCGTGGTGCGGGCGGCCCGGCTTCAGCCCGACCATCGCGCTCCATTCCAAAAACATCAGAAGCATCACCGCAACGGCGAAGACGCGGAACCAAACGCCGCCCGCCCAGGTCAGCGCCAGCGTCACCGCCGCCAGCACGACGGCCGACAGGATCCTGAGTTGCAAGTTGCTGCGCGTTTTTCCGCCCGGTGGCGGCGCCGGATCGCTCACGACGCGGCGTCTCGGGCAGCCACGCCGCCATAGCGGCGCTCGCGCCCCATGAAGGTATCGATCGCCTCGCTGAGGTGCTCGCGGCCGAAATCAGGCCAGTAGCAGGGCAGAAAGACGAATTCCGAATAGGCCGCCTGCCAGAGCATGAAGTTGGACAGCCGCTGCTCGCCGCTCGTCCTGATGACGAGATCGGGATCGGGGATGCCGCCGGTGTCCAGGAAGGCGCCGAAGGCGTCGGGCGTGACGGCGTCGGGCGACAGGAGCCCCTTCTCGGCCGCCGACGCGATCTTCTTGGCCGCCCGCGCGATCTCGTCGCGGCCGCCATAGTTGAAGGCGATCACCAGCGTCATGGCCGTATTGCCGGCCGTCAGGTTCTCGGCCTCCTCGATCATGGCGCGTATGTCTGGCTCGAGGCCCACGCGATCGCCGATGGCGCGCACCTTCACCCCGTTGTGGTGCAGTTCGGCGAGGTCGCGGCGGATGAACAGCCTGAGCAGGCCCATCAGGTCGCTGACCTCCGATGCCGGACGCGACCAGTTCTCCGAGGAAAAAGCATAGACCGTCAGGAACGGTATCCCGAAATCGCCGGCGTTGCGCACCGCCTGGCGCAGCGCCTCGACGCCCGCCCGGTGGCCGGCCACGCGCGGCAGGCCGCGCGCCTTGGCCCAGCGGCCGTTGCCGTCCATGATAATGGCTATGTGGGTCGGCTTGGGCATCTCGTTTCCTGCCGGCGCCGCGGCGACGGGAGCGGTCAGACCTGCATGATCTCGGCTTCCTTCTCGGCGAGAAGGGAATCGATCTGCGATATCGTGTCGTCGGTCATCTTCTGGATGCGGTCGCTGGCGGTGCGAAGGTCGTCCTGGCTGATTTCGTGATCCTTCTCGGCCTTCTTGGCATGTTCCATGCCGTCGCGCCGGACGTGACGGGCGGCCACGCGTGCGTTCTCCGCGTATTGGTGCGCGATCTTGGCGAACTGCTTGCGCCGTTCCTCGTTGAGTTCCGGGATCGGGATGCGCAGCGTGCTGCCGTCCACGATCGGATTGAACCCCATATTGGATTCCCGGATCGCCCGGTCGACGGCGCCTGCCAGGCCCTTGTCCCAGACCGAGACCTGCACCATGCGCGGCTCCGGCGCGGTGACGGTGGCGACCTGGTTGATCGGCATGGATGACCCGTAGGCGTCGACCATCACCGGGTCGAGCAGATTGGCCGAGGCGCGCCCCGTCCTGAGCGATGCCAGGTCGCTCTTGAACGCGCTGACGGCGCCGTCCATCCGGCGCTGCAGATCCTTGAAATCGACGCCGCTAGCCATGGTGCTTGCCTCCGCTCCTGTCCTGTTCCCGCCTGGTGCGACCGCGCGCCTCAGGCGTCCGCCACGATCGTGCAGCGGCCCCGCCCCGAGAGGATCTCGCCCAGGCCGCCGGCCTCGTGGATCGAATACACGATTATCGGGATGTTGTTCTCGCGCGCAAGCGCGATGGCGGCCGTATCCATCACGGCCAGGCCGCGCGTCAGCACGTCCTGATGCGTGAGCCGGTCGAAACGGGTGGCATCCGGGTCCTTCTTGGGATCGGCCGAATAGACGCCGTCGACCTGCGTGCCCTTGAACAGCGCGTCGGCGCCGATCTCGGCCGCGCGCAGTGCGGCCGCCGAATCGGTTGTGAAGAATGGATTGCCCGTGCCGCCGGCGAAGATCACCACCTTGCCGGCATTCATGTAGGCGGTCGCCTGGCGCTGGGAGAAGCTCTCGCAGATCTCCGGCATGGCGATGGCCGACAGCACGACGGCGTCGACGCCGATCTTGACGAGCGAGGTGCGCAGCGCCAGCGAATTGATGACGGTCGCCAGCATGCCCATATGGTCGCCGGTCACGCGGTCGCCGCCCTTGGACGCCACCGCCAGACCGCGGAAGATGTTGCCGCCGCCAATGACGACGGCCACCTCGACGCCCATGGCGCGCGCGCCGGCGATGTCGGCCGCGATCCGGTCTGCCACCGACACGTCGATGCCGAAACCCTGATCGCCCATCAGCGCCTCGCCGGACGCCTTGAGAAGGATGCGCCGGTAGGCGGCTTGCGGCATGGTCACCTCTGCGCGGGAAATGAAGTCGGCGTCAGTTACACGAAGGGCGCCGTGTTGTCACCCGGCGCCCTCGCGGTACAAACAACAGTGTCGACGGGCGATCAGCCCTTCGCCGCCGCGGCGACTTCCGCGGCGAAATCGCTTTCTTCCTTTTCCACGCCCTCGCCGAGCGCGAAGCGGACATAGCCGGTGATCGCCGCGGCCGCGCCGATTTCCTTCTCGGCCGCCTTCAGCGCCTGCTCGACCGTCTGATCGGGGTTGAGCACGAAGGCCTGCTTCAAGAGCACGACTTCCTCGTAGAACTTGCGCAGGCGGCCTTCCACCATCTTCTCGATGATGTTGTCGGGCTTGCCCGATGCGCGCGCCTGCTCCGAAAAGATCGCGCGCTCGCGCTCGACGGCCTTGGGGTCGATTTCCTCGACCGTCAGCGCCAGCGGGTTGGTGGCCGCGACATGCATGGCGACCTGGCGGGCGAAGGCGCGCGCGGCCTCGGCGTCGCCGGTCGTCTCGATGGCGACCAGCACGCCCATCTTGCCCAGATTGTCGGCGACCGCGTTGTGGACATAGGTCGCGACCGCGCCCGAGCCGACCGAGAGCCTGGCCGAACGGCGCAGGTTCATGTTCTCGCCGATCGTGCCGACCGCGTCCTTGATCGTGTCGACGACGGTCTTTTCCGACCCCGGATAGACGGCCGCGCCGACGGCCTCGACGCTGCCGTCGGTGGTCAGGGCCACCTGCGCGACATTGCGAACGATCTCCTGGAAGGCATCGTTGCGCGCGACGAAATCGGTCTCGGAATTAACTTCCACGACCACCGCGGCCGTTCCCTCGGACGCGACGCCGACCAGGCCTTCGGCCGCCGTGCGACCCGACTTCTTGTCGGCCTTGGCGATGCCCTTGGCGCGCAGCCAGTCGACCGCGGCCTCCATGTCGCCATTCGTCTCGGCCAGCGCGGCCTTGCAGTCCATCATGCCCGCGCCGGTCATGTCGCGGAGTTCTTTCACCTGGGAAGCGGAAATGCTCATCATAGCCTCTGGTCGGTCAGTGCCTGAAACGAGGGCAGCGCAGTCGTGGTTCGCACGCTGCGCCGCCCGAACGGATGGGAATGGACGTCGCGGTCAGGCCGAAGCGGCGCCGTCCTTGCCGGGCTCGGCGGCCGAAGCGGCTTCCTCGGCCGCGGCGGCTTCCTCCGTGGCCGGGGCCTCGGTCGCCTCGAGCACGGCCGGCTCGACAGGAGCCTCCGCGGACGCGCCGACATCCATGCCGAGCGAGCCCTGCTGGCGCGCGATGCCGTCGATCGCGGCCTTGGCGACGAGGTCGCAATAGAGCCCGATGGCGCGCGCGGCGTCGTCATTGCCCGGGATCGGATAGTCGACCAGGTCCGGATCGCAGTTGGAGTCGATCACGGCCACGACCGGGATGCCCAGCCGCTTGGCCTCCTGAATGGCGATCGCCTCCTTGTTGGTGTCGATCACGAACATCAGGTCGGGCGTCGAGCCCATGTCCTTGATGCCGCCCAGCGCCTTGTCGAGCTTCTCGCGCTCGCGGTCGAGGTTGAGCCGCTCCTTCTTGGTGAAGCCCTGGGCCTCGCCGGAGAGGAGGTCGTCGAGCCTGCGCAGGCGCGAGATCGAGTTCGAGATCGTCTTCCAGTTGGTGAGCATGCCGCCCAGCCAGCGCGAATTGACATAGTACTGGGCCGAACGCTGCGCGGCGTCGGCGACCAGCTCAGACGCCTGGCGCTTGGTGCCGACGAACAGCACGCGTCCGCCGCGTGCGACCGTGTCGGACACGACCTTGAGCGCCTGGTGCAGCAGCGGCACCGTCTGCGACAGGTCGATAATGTGGATGTTGTTGCGCGAGCCGAAGATATAGGGCGACATCTTCGGGTTCCAGCGGTGGGTCTGGTGTCCGAAGTGGACGCCGGCTTCGAGAAGCTGACGCATGGTGTAGTCAGGCAGAGCCATCTGGCATTTTCCTTTTCCGGTTGGCCTCCACGGACTTCGGCGCGAGGCGGCTGCCCCGACGCCACCGGAGGGTCCGGCCGGATGTCTCCCGATCCGCTACCCAGGTCCGTGTGTGGAATGCGGCGCGATATAGGGGCAAGCGGCGAGAAAGGCAAGCCTTGGTGTGTCTGGATTGAATTTCTGCTTGGGGGAGGGGAATGGCAGGATTTGGCCAACCGATCGCAGTAACGGACATCACCGCTTATGCTAATGGCGGCTGCTTGGGAATCATAATGCCAAGCACGCAAGAGACCTCTAGTATTTACGACGGTTGAGCTGACGGCATGGTTTCTGACGTAAGGACGCGCCTGTGGATTATGTCGTAGACCAAGACTCCAGAGCATGATCCGAGTAGATTGATCGCGTACATTTGCGTGTCAGGAAGCCGATGTCGGACAGCGATGAGACTTACTTCTGGGGGCGATTGCCCAAGATCACCTATTACTCAAAGCGCATCACCCAAATCGGTGAGAAGGACATACCTCCTAAAAGGTTCATGTATAGGGTGGTTGAGGGCAAAGGGGGGATCATCGCAGTGAGGGAAGGCAAAGAGGTCGTCCTGCGCAGGAGCAATGCCGGGCGCTACCAGTTCAAGGCGACACTGCACGAGGACAGCAGCAAGATCAGCACCTTGACCTTCCAGAAGTGGAACAGCAAGGACATGCCTTACGCTGTCGATACCTTCCCGCTGTACGGGAAAGAGATCGATGAGCTGCTGACGTTCATCAAGACCTGCGAGACCATGATTTTCGTGGGCGAGGACGGCGGCAAACTGCCCGACCGCGCCCAGGTCCAGTCGTCATTCGACCGTCGCCAGATTGCGAAGGTCCTGGTGGAAGACCCCAAGCTCCTAAATGCGGTGCTTGAAACCGATGTGCAGGCTCAGGAAATCTACAGCCTCGCTCGTCGCAAGAAAGAGCTGGCCCACTTCAAGCGGATGCTTGATGACGATGAATTCCGCGAGAGCCAGAAGGTGGAGGCCAACGGGCGCATGGAGGACGCGTGGCAGGCCTTCTTTGAGCGGAACACATGGATATTTGGCTACGGCCTCTCATACATCCCGATGAGCAAGCTGGACGGCCAGACGCTGAAGTCCAAGGTCGCCGGATACAACATCACCGGCCGGGGCAAGGAGGTGGATGGGCTCATGAAGACCGTCGCCGCCATCAACTCGCTCTGCTTCGTAGAAATCAAGACCTCCGACACCGACCTCGTCAGGAGCTATCGACCCGGCGTCTTTGCTCCGAGCTTGGAGCTTGCCGGCGCAGTCTCACAGATACAGGTTACGGTCCAACGAGCGCTGGAAGACCTAACGGAGGTGTTTCGGCCCACCCATTCCGAGACGGGCGACTTGACCGGAGAGACGCTTTTTCAGTTTCAGCCCCGCTCATTTCTGGTCATTGGCAACCTTGGGGAACTCGATAGCCCGAACGGCGCCAACAAAGACAAGTTTCGGTCGTTCGAGTTATTCCGTCGCTCGCTCCGCTGGCCTGAGGTAGTGACGTTCGATGAGCTATATGCCCGGGCCAAATTCATAGTAGATGACGCTGAGACCGTGACGAAATAGCCCACCGCCATCTGCGCTCTTACGCCGACGGCTACGCCTCGCGACGATTAACGCGAGAGTGGCAACTTTTGGACTCTTACGAGCAGAAGGGTCGGAAGCCGAAATTCAAACTGAGACATTACCAAACCTTGGCAATTCGACCTGCTCGGGTGACCATGGCATGCCGACGGAACAGGCCATGACGATCACCGCCTCCAGCAAATCAAATCACGCTCCGGCACGGACGGAAGTGCTTGAATACACGGCCGAGCGGATTTCGGCCATCGACGGCCGGCGCATCATCGTCGCCATCGACGGCGTGGACGGTTCGGGCAAGACCAACTTTGCCGACGAGTTGGCGCCGCTGATCCGCGCCCGGGGGCGGCATGTCGTGCGCGCCGGCGTGGATGGCTTCCATCATCCCCGCAGGATCCGGTATCGGCGTGGCCGGGATTCTCCCGACGGCTTCTTCCGCGATTCCTATGACTACGATGCGCTGAAACGCGACCTGCTCGCGCCATTCCGCGCCGGCGAGCGGGGTGTGCGGACCGTGCGCTTCGACCATCGCACCGATCGCCCGGTACCCTCGCCACCCCTGGCCGTTGACGAAACGTCGACCCTGATCCTCGACGGCATATTCCTGCATCGCGACGAACTGGCGGGATGGTGGGACATGAGCATCTATCTCGATGTTCCCTTCTCCGTCTCCTACGCGCGGATGGCCGCGCGCGACGGATCCGACCCCGATCCCGGCGCGCCGTCGAACAGGCGCTACCTCGAAGGCCAGCGCCTATACCTGCGGCATTGCGCACCGCTCGAGCGGGCCAGCCTCGTCATAGACAATCGGCTTATCGAGGCGCCCCGCGTCGTGCGGGCGCCCTGAAAGGCAAAGCGCAGACCCACTGGTGTCGGACCTTAGCGGTCCTTGTGGTGCCCTACGAAGCTGTTCTGCGGGCAAAATGCTCATATGTGATCAGCCAGGGGTCGCTCTCGGACGATCTTTCCTCGCCGATCCAATGGAAGCTGTCGGCGGTGATCTCGGTGAAGCGCCATCGGGTTTTCAGGCCGCGCGAGTCCTCGCCGATCTGGACAATGTCCTTGCCGTCCGCCCGCCCAATTTGACGCGAGTAATCCTGGTTGAGTGGATCGGCCCAGATGATGTGCCAGCCATCGATGGCGGGATCGAAGATGCGCCAGGTCGTGCCGTACATGGTGGACGGCGCGGGGCGCTTGGGCCTGATCCAGACGTCCTGGATCGCGCGGCCTTCCAGCACCCAGCCGAAATGGATTTCCCCGCTCGATTTGTGGATCGTGCCGTCGTCGAGGCGGTGGTCGGTTTCCATTTCCCAGCTTCCGATCAGCCATCCGTAAAGACCCATGTCTTTTTCTCGGCCGGCCGCCGGACCTTCGGATCCGAGGGCGGCGAGAAAGGGAGAACCCGTCATGGCCAAAGACCTTTCGTTGCGCGGCGGCAAAGGAGAGAGAGAAGTGTGGCACAGTCTTCCTGACACCTTCCCGTCAGGAAGCGCCTGCTGTTTTTCTCCGCGCCCGCGGCGACCGGACGGCGGGGCCGCTGCCGGACCGCGCCGGCGTGGCGCCGATCACAGCGGAACCGCCGTTTCGTCCTTCGCGGTGCGGATCACCATCATGGTGAAGAACCGCGCGACATTTGTCTGGTCCCGGAACAGCCTGTCGCAAAGGGCGTCGAATTCCTCCATGTCGCGCAGGCGCAGCATCAGGATGACATCGACTTCCCCTGTGACGGCATAAGCCTGCGCCACCGCGTCTTCCTTGATCGCGAGATCGAAAAAGCGGCGCATATGTTGCTCGCCGTGAAGCTTCAGCTCCACCGTCACCAGGGCCTTCAGACCGCGCCCGGTGCGAGCGGGGTTCAGGATCGCGACAATCCGGTCGATGACGCCCGTCCGGCGCAGCCTTCGGATACGCCGCAGGCAACTCGACGGGGAGAGCCCGACCTCGTCGGCCATGTCGGCGTTCGTCCGTGACGCGTCGCGCTGCAGAAGGTTCAGAAGCTTCCTGTCGATGCGGTCCATGCGCTTCTCCAAAGCCACGCGCCCACGATGCAATAAAATTGCATCCACGCGCAATATTTGACCACAAATGCGAACAGGGTTGGGCTAGGGAACGACGGCAACCAGACAGGGACCCGCCATGTCAGCCCTCGCGTTCGCCGTCCACAAGACCCGCGAAACACTGCAGATCTATTGGGAACTCGCTCGCATCATCGTTCCGGTCACGGTCGTCACCGAGGTGATGTCCCGCGCCGGGTTGATCGAAACCGTCTCTCCGGCACTGGAGCCGGTCATGGGGCTGTTCGGATTGCCGCCCGAACTGGGGCTGGCCTGGCTGACGGGAATGCTGGTGGGGATATGGGGCGCGATTCCCATGGTCTTCACCCTGGTCCCGGCGGCCTCGATGAGTGTCGCCGACATCACCGTCTTCTCCGCGCTTCTGCTGTTCGCGCATGGTTTGCCGATCGAGCAGAAGATCATCCAGAAGGCCGGGCCGGGCTTTGCCGTCACCACATTGATCCGCGTCGCCGGCGGCATGGTCTACGCCGCGATGCTCCACCATCTTCTGGCCGCCACCGGTTGGCTGTCGCAACCGCTGGACCCGACCTGGATCCCGATGACTCCCTCGGCCGACTGGACCGGGTTTCTCGCCGGGCTGGTGGAGGCGCTTGTCTTCATGCTCGCCATTCTCCTGGCGCTGGCCTGGGGGCTGGAATTCCTCAAATGGGCCGGCATCATGGACAGATTGATGAAAGCCCTCTCGCCGCTGCTGCGTCTGGCCGGAATAGAAGGCGAGGCGGGACAGTTCACCGCCATCGGCCTGTTTCTGGGCATTTCCTATGGCGGCGGGCTGCTGATCCGCGAAGCGCGATCGGGCGCCGTGTCCCCTCGTCAGGTCTTTATTTCATGCGTCTTCATGGGATTCGCGCACAGCGTCATCGAGGACACGCTGATCGTCATGGCATTGGGAGCCGATGTTTTCGGCGTGCTTGTCGGACGGCTTGCCTTCGCCGTCGCCGCGACCGCTCTGGTCGCGTGGCTCCTTCGGTCGATGCCGGATGAACGCTTTTTTGGATGGGCGTTCCGGCGCGCGGACTGCCCCGCGACGGGCCGGTAGATGCGACGTTGCCGAAATACGCGGCCGCTGTCGGAGCGCGACCGTCAGCAAAGGACGAGATCGACCGGCCGTGGAACGGTAAGACCGACGCCAGTCGGCAGCCGAAGAAGTCGTCTGACCTCCAGGGTCGATCGACCTCTTTCCGACTGCCGATTGCCGACTGCCGTGTCTACCCGTTCGCCTTGGCCACCGCGCGGCGCGCCATGACCACGATCAGGTTGGCCCGATAGTCGGCCGAGGCGTGCATGTCGGTCATCAGATTGTCCGACGGCACCGTCATGCCGTCGAGCGCGGAGGCGTCGAACGACTTCGACAGCGCCGCCTCGATCTCGGTCGACCGGAACACGCCGTCATCGCCCGCGCCGGTGACCGCGACCTTCACCCCGTCCCCGGTCTTGGCCACGAACACGCCCGTCATCGCGTAGCGCGAGGCCGGGTTGCGAAACTTCGCGTAGCCGCATTTTTCCGGCGCTTCCCATGTCACGGCCGTCACGATCTCGTCGTCGTTGAGTGCCGTCTCGAAAAGGCCGGTGAAGAAGTCCTCCGCCGCGATCTCGCGCTGGTCCGTGACGATGGTGGCGCCCATGGCCACCAGCGCGGCGGGATAGTCGGCCGCCGGGTCGTTGTTGGCCACCGAGCCGCCGATCGTTCCCATGTGGCGCACATGCGGATCGCCGATATGGGCCGCCATGTCGGCGATCGCCGGGCAGGCCCTGGCGAGTTCGGCGTTCGCCGCGACCTCTGCATGCGTCATGCCCGCGCCGATCCGGATCGACCTGCCCGAGACGGTGATGCCCTTCAGTTCGTCGACATGCCTGAGATCGACCAGGTCGGACGGGGCGGCAAGCCGCGTCTTCATGGCCGGGATCAGCGTCATGCCGCCCGACAGGAACTTGGCGTCCTCGCCCGCCTTCTGGAGCTTGACCGCGTCGGCGACCGACGAGGCGCGGTGATAGGTGGTCTGGTACATGGCTGCCGCCTCCTCAGTGCTTCTTCGCCGCCTGCAACGCCTTCCACACCGTCTGGGGCGTGGCCGGCATCGACAGGTCGTTGTTGCCGATCGCGTCGGTGATCGCATTGATGACGGCCGGCGTCGAGCCGATCGCGCCCGCCTCGCCGCAGCCTTTGATGCCAAGCGGATTGGACGGGCACGGCGTGTTCTGGTGCGATACCTGGAAGGAGGGCAGGTCGTCGGCGCGCGGCATGCAGTAGTCCATGTAGCTGGCCGTCACGAGCTGGCCAGAGGCCGCGTCGTACTGGCAGCCTTCCAGCAGCGCCTGGCCGACGCCCTGCGCGATGCCGCCATGCACCTGACCCTCGACGATCATCGGATTGATGATATTGCCGAAATCGTCGGCCGCCACGAACCGCGCGATCTCGGTGACGCCGGTGTCGGGATCGACCTCGACCTCGCAGATGTAGCAGCCGGCCGGGAAGGTGAAGTTGGTCGGGTCGTAGAAGGCCGTCTCCTTCAGGCCCGGCTCCATGCCTTGGGGCAGGTTATGGGCGGTGTAGGAGGCCAGCGCCACCTGGAACCACGGCACTTCCTTGTCGGTACCTGCCACCTTCAGATTGCCGTTCTCGATGACGATGTCGCCTTCGTCGGCTTCCAGCAGATGGGCGGCGATCTTCTTGGCCTTGGCCTCGACCTTGTCCAGCGCCTTGACGATGGCGCTCATGCCGACCGCGCCCGAGCGCGAGCCGTAGGTGCCCATGCCCATCTGCACCTTGTCGGTGTCGCCATGCACGATCGACACCGTGTCGATGCCGACGCCGAACCGGTCGGCGACGAGCTGGGAAAACGTCGTCTCGTGGCCCTGGCCGTGGCTGTGCGAGCCGGTCAGCACCTCGATCGTGCCGACGGCGTTGACCCGCACCTCGGCCGATTCCCACAGGCCGACGCCCGCGCCGAGCGACCCCACCGCCGCCGACGGCGCGATGCCGCAGGCCTCGATGTAGCAGCTCATGCCGATGCCGCGCAGCTTGCCGCGTTTCTTCGCCTGCTCGCGGCGCCCAGCGAAGCCGGCATAGTCGGCCGCCTTCATGGCCGCGTCCAGCGAGGCGGCATAGTCGCCCGCGTCGTAGCACATGATGACCGGCGTCTGGTGCGGGAACTCGGTGATGAAATTCTTGCGCCGCAGCTCGGCCGGATCGACGCCGAGCTCGCGCGCGGCCGTCTCCATCGTGCGCTCCATCACATAGGTCGCCTCCGGCCGGCCGGCGCCGCGATAGGCGTCGACGGGGGCGGTGTTGGTGTAGACGGCCTTCACATTGGCGTGGATGGCGGGGATGTTGTACTGGCCCGACAGCAGCGTGGCATAGAGATAGGTCGGCACCGACGACGAGAACAGCGACATGTAGCCGCCGAAATTGGCGACCGTGTCGACCTTCAGCCCGGTGATCCGGTTGTCCGCGTCGAAAGCCATCTCCACCGTCGTCACATGGTCGCGGCCATGCGCGTCGGTCATGAAGCTCTCGGTCCGGTCGGCGACCCATTTCACCGGCACGCCCGTCTTCTTGGACGCCCACAGGCAGACGATCTCCTCGGGATAGATGAAGATCTTCGAGCCGAAGCCGCCGCCGACGTCGGGCGCGATCACGCGCAGCTTGTTCTCGGGCGCCACATTGTAGAAGGCGCTCATCACCAGCCGCGCCACATGCGGGTTCTGCGAGGTCGTCCAGCAGGTGTAGTGGTCCTCGGCCTTGTCATAATGGCCGAGTGCCGCACGCGGCTCCATCGCGTTGGGCACGAGCCGGTTGTTGACGATGTTCATCCTGGTGACGTGGGCTGCCTTGCCGATCGCCTCGTCGACGGCCTTGGCATCGCCGATCTCCCAGTCGTAGATCAGGTTGCCCGGCGCCTCGGGATGCAGCTCCGGCGCGCCCTTCTCCAGCGCCTTGACCGCGCTGGTGACGGCCGGCAGCTCCTTGTAGGTCACCTCGACGGCCTCGGCCGCGTCCCGCGCCAGGCCCCGTGTCTCCGCCACCACGATCGCCACGGCGTCGCCGACATAGCGCACCCGGTCGACCGCCAGCGGCGACCAGGCGCCCATTTTCATGGGCGAGCCGTCCTTGGAATGGATCATCCAGCCGCAGATCAGGTTGCCGATCCCGTCGGCCTTGATCTCCTTGCCGGTCAGCACGCCGACCACGCCCGGCATCGCCTTCGCCGCCGAGACGTCGATCGCGGTGATCTCGGCGTGCGCGTGCGGCGAGCGCACGAAGACGGCATGCTTCATGCCCGGCACGACCATGTCGTCGGTGTAGCGGCCCGCGCCCGTGATGAAGCGGCGGTCCTCCTTGCGCGCGATCCTCGCGCCGATGCCTTCAACGCCCATGAATTCCTCCCGGAATGACGGCAACAGGGCAGTAAGGCAGTAGGGCCATGAGGGACAACAACCGATCTCCCGTCACCTTATGGCTTTCCCTACTGCTCCTGCCTATTGCCTATTGCCCTATTGCCCTAGGCGGCCTTGGCCGCCCCGGCCATCGTCTCCGACGCAGCCAGGATCGCCTTGACGATGTTGTGATAGCCTGTGCAGCGGCAGATATTGCCTTCGAGTTCGTCGCGAACCGTCTTCTCGTCGAGCCCCTCGGGATGGCGGTTGATCATGTCCACCGCCGCCATGATCATGCCCGGCGTGCAGAAGCCGCACTGCAGCCCGTGATGCTCCTTGAAGGCGGCCTGGACCGGATGCAGGTCGCCGCCGTCGGCCAGCCCCTCGATGGTCACGATCTCGGAACCGGCCGCCTGGGCGGCCAGGACCGTACAGGACTTCACCGCCTTGCCGTCCATGTGCACCACGCAGGCGCCGCATTGCGAGGTGTCGCAGCCGACATGGGTTCCGGTCAGCCCCGCATGTTCGCGCAGGAAGTGGACGAGCAGGGTCCGGTCTTCGACCACGCCGGTCAGGCCGCGGCCGTTCACGACAATGCTTACTTCGGACATCTGGCGAAATCCTCCCTCGGTTCCTGTCCCGCCCGATCGCCCCCGTGGAATCCGAATTAGGACGATGCTTCAACGGCTTCGCGATTTGTATCGTAAGGGTAGCGAAGCACAAAGCCCCGAAAGGCATATATTATACTTTCGGTCGCGCGCCGCATGGCTCGAACGCAGGCGACAAGCGGCCCCGCGCGGCTTATAAGATCACGAAAAGAAGGCATGCGAACAGGATCGGGAGGAGCCGTCCTTGCCCTTTTCGGTGACGCGCTACGAGTCGGGCGTGGTCGCGCTCGCGGTCCGGGACGAGACGGCACGGACGGCGGCCGTCGCCGTCGCGCGCCATGCGGCCGACATCGATGCCGCGGCCGCTCTGGTCTTTTCCTCCGCGCCCGGTATCGAACCCGATTCTTTCGCCCGCGCCTGTAGCGAGGAGGCGCCCGGGCTGCGCGTCCTGGGCTGCTCGACCGCCGGCGAGATGACGCCCGAAGGCATCGGCGAAGGCACAATGCTGTCCCTGATCCTGCCGGGCGACGCCTTCTTCCTCTCGACGCTGACGATCGAGAACTGCACGACCAGCGACATGGACGCGGTCGCCGAGGGCGTGGCGCGGCTGCGCGAGCGCCATCTCCTGGCCGCGCCCCGCGACGAGGCCACTTTCGCGCTGTGCCTCATCGACGGCATGTCCTATTGCGAGGAGAAGATCACGGCCGCGATCTTCTGGGGTCTCAACGACATCCCGCTGATCGGCGGCTCGGCCGGCGACCAGCTCGCTTTCCGCGAGACCCATGTGATGGCCGATGGCACGGCGCGTACCGACCGCGCGGTTGTGGCGATGATCACCACGGGCGTGCCCTTCCGCATCTTCAAGTCCGACAATTTCGTGCCCATGGAGACAAAGTTCGTCGTCACCGCCTCCGATCCGGACCGCCGCGTCGTCATGGAACTCAACGCCAGGCCGGCCGCCGTCGAATATGCCGAGGCAGTGGGGCGGCCCATCGAGGAGCTCGACCAGCCGGGCTTCGCCTCGCACCCGGTCGTCGTCAGGGTCGGCGGCGAGCAGTTCTGCCGCGCCATTCGCGGCCTCGACGAGGAGACCGGCGCGCTGCTGTTCGCCTGCGCCATCGACGACGGCGTGGTGCTGACGCTCGCCGAAGCGCGCGGCATGGTCGATTCCACCAGCCGCGCCATGCGCTCGCTCGACGACGAGCTGGGCGGGATCGACTTCGTGCTCGGCTTCGACTGCGCCTATCGCCGCATCGACGCGGCCAACCGGCAGGTGCTGCGCAAGATGTCGGACCTCTACCAGGCCTACAATGTCGTGGGGTTCGGCACCTATGGCGAGCAGTATCATTCCATGCACCTCAACCAGACCCTGACCGGCGTCGCCTTCGGACGGCGCGTGCCGGGCGTCTGCTCCGAAGCGGCGGAATAGGCGCGGCGCCCTCGTGACGATGCACGAGATAGACGACGTCGAGCGGCTCAAGCGCATCAACGCCGCGCTGATGGGCCGGGTCGAGCGGTCCATGGATCAGCAGGGCAGCGCCTTCACGCTCTTCCAGACCGCGATCACACTTGACCGGCGCATCCGCCAGCGCACCGACGAGCTGACCCAGACCCTGCGCCGGCTTGAGCAGTCCAATCGCGAACTGGCCGTCGCCAAGGAGACGGCCGAACAGGCCAACCTGTCCAAGACCCGATTCCTGGCGGCGGCCAGCCATGACGTTCTGCAGCCGCTCAACGCCGCGCATCTGTCCGTCTCGGCGCTCGCCGACCTGCAGACCAGCGAGGAGGGCCGCCGGCTTGCCGCCCAGGTCGGGCGCGCGCTCGAGACCATGGACGATCTCCTGCGCACCCTGCTCGACATTTCGCGCCTCGACGCCGGCGTGGTGAAGCCCGAGATCGTCGACGTGCCGCTGCGGCCGCTCTTCCAGTCGCTGTGGTCCGACTTTTCGCCCATGGCCGCCAAGCAGCGGCTCGAACTCAGGTTCCGCGACACCGATGAGGTCGTCCGCACCGATCGCACCATGTACCGCCGCGTGCTTCAGAACATCATCTCCAACGCACTGCGCTACACGCGCCAGGGCGGCGTGCTCGTCGGCGCGCGGCGGCGCGGCGGCGACGTGGTGGTGCAGGTGGTCGACACCGGCATCGGCATCCCTCCCGACCAGCACGAGGCCGTCTACGAGGAGTTCCATCGCGGCGCCGGCGCGGTCGGCGCCGACCCGCGCTCGGCCGGTCTCGGGCTCGGCCTCGCGATCGTGCGGCGCATGGTGCAGGCGCTCGGCCACCGCATCGAACTCACCTCCCATGTCGGTCGCGGCACGATCTTCCGCGTCGTGTCGCCGGCCGTCGCGGCGGGCGACCGCCAGGCCAGGGCCGCCGCCGCCTCGCCCGTCGCGCCGCGCGTCTACGGGCTCTACGGCATCCGGGTCTTGCTGCTCGAGAACGACGCGGCGGTCTCGGAGGCGATGACCTCGCTGCTCGCGCGCTGGCATTGCGACGTGCGTTTCGCGGCCTCGCGCGGCGAGGCCTTCGCCCGGCTCGCCACCGAGACCGACTGGCGGCCCGACATCATCGTCGCCGACCAGCATCTCGACCATGGTGATCTCGGAACCCGTACGGTGGAGGCGCTGCGTGAAACCTTCGGCCGGCGCATTCCGGCTCTCCTGGTTACCGCCGACGCCTCCGACGCGGTCGCGGCAACGGCGCGCGCCTCCGGCATCGAACTCATGCGCAAGCCCGTCAAGCCGGCCGAGCTGCGCGCCCTGATCGCACATCTGCTGGCCTGAATAGCCGGGCGTAGCCCTATGCGATAGCCTTGTCCTCGGTGTGGCGGAGTGTGAACAGATTCCGGCGCCGCGGCCCGCAGAACCGGCGTTTTCAACGAATCTTGCCTTAGATCTATCCACCTGCCTCGCGACCGGTAGGACAATGTCCGCCGAAGAAAGGAAGGCGGCATGGACGGTTACGCGGCAAGAGGGGATGGCAGGAGACTTCGGCGCATCGTTGCGCTGCTCGTCGCGCTCGCCGCTCTTGCCGAGCAGGCCGCCGGCCGCTGCTACCTCGTCCGCTGTTTCGTTCTGTGGCTGTTGCGGCGGGCCGAGGCCGTGGTGGCGGACTTCGTCGCCGAGGCGACGGGCATGCCGCAGCCGGCCTTCGCCGGCATCGGGACGACCGGGAACGATCCTGAGGACGCGCTCCTGCTTGCGGCGCGCTTGCACGCACTGGCCGAGGCCCTTGGCGTCCTGCTGCGCTGCGCGCTCATCCTCCCCCCGCTTCACGGGCGAGGGCGAAGCCAGAGACGGAGGGGGGCGACGCCGCGCCCCGGCCGGCTTGCCCTCACCCCCGATGGTCTCGCGGCCGGGCCGTACGACACCTCATAAGGCATCGATCCGCGGCAGGCGGCCGATATGGTCGCCGGCATATAAGATCCATGACCCCCCGAAGCGCGGGAAATCGGCTCCGGCGGCCGCTGTCACACGGTCTCAGCCCTTCGCCGGGAAGGCGTCGACCTCGCGGAACAGGTCGGCATTGTCGAGCTTGGTCACCTCGATCACCGCCTGGGTGCGGCTGTAGACATTGAGCTTGCGCAGGATTTCGGAGACATGCGCCTTCACGGTCGTCTCCCCGACCTGGAGTTCGTAAGCGATCTGCTTGTTGAGCAGTCCCTGACGCAGCATCTGCAGCACGCGAAGCTGCTGCGGCGTCAGCGTCGAAAGCCTGCGCACCAGTTCGGCGCGGTCCTCGTCCTCGGCGGCGACTGCTTGCGGCTGGTAGCTTTCGGGAACGTAGATCAAGCCGTCCATGACCTCGCCGAGCGCGGCGGCGAGTTCGGAGCGCCGGGCCGACTTGGGAATGAACCCCGCCGCGCCATAGGACAGGACCTCCGAGATAATGCGCGCGTCCTCATGCCCCGAAACCACCACCACCGGCAGGCGCGGATGGCGGGTCCTGATCTGCAGCAACCCCTCGAAGCCCTGGATGCCAGGCAGGTTGAGGTCGAGCAGCGCCAGATCGAAAGCCTCGTCGTCGTCGAGCAGCGCCAGCCCTTCGTCCAGCGTCCGGGCCTCGACCGTCTCGGCCTGCGGATAGGCCGTGCTCACCGTCGCCTGCAATGCTTCGCGAAACAGCGGATGGTCGTCTATGATGAGGAAGCGGGCCATCGAGTGAGGTTCCGCTGCGGCCGCGTTTTGCATGGTGCCCCCGGACGGACTCGAACCGCCGACCCTCTGATTACAAATCAGATGCTCTACCAACTGAGCTACAAGGGCGCCGGTCCTGCGATACCATATCCGGGCGGCGAGTAAAGGCCATTGCCAATTAGGACAGGAACCTGAACGCCGGGCCCCTTCCAAAGGCGGCCTTCAGACCCTATATTCGCCCCGTCAGCTTGACTGACTATGGCAATAAACGGCCGATGCAATAAGCCATTCGGACCCGGGGGCGGTACCCGGCGCCTCCACCAAAACCCGCCGCGGCATGTCCGGGCGGGTTCTGATGGGGGCGAAACAGGATCGACGAGGGTGTAAAGATCGGACTTTTGCCCGGCATTGTACCACCGTTATCGGGCTAACCTTATAGTTGCCAACGACAACTATGCTGAGGCACGTCTCGCTGCGTAATGCGGCGCGATAGTCTCGAATCAAGTCCTGTCGGTTAGCACCTTCAGGCGGGGTCCGGAGGTACCTGGCAACAGAAACCTCCACTTCTCTCTCCCCTCCCCCACATCCCACGACGTTTTCCGCCGCTCTTGCGGGCGCGCCCGACGGCACGCCGCGAGCGTTCCCCGCACGCCTTCGAGGAGCCGTTTCGTGGCCGTCCCCTCCGACAATTTCTTCGTACTGACCGGCGGTCCCGGCAGCGGCAAGACCACGCTGATCGGCGAGCTTGCCCGGCGCGGCGTGAACGTCTCAGAGGAATCCGGACGCGCCGTCATCCGCGAACAGATCGAAGCCGGCGGATCGGCCCTGCCCTGGCTCGAGCGGGAAGCCTTCGCACGGCTCATGTTCGAGCGCGAGCTGGTCTCCTGGCGCGATGCCGCCAAACTGGGCGGGCCTGTCTTCTTCGACCGGGGCATTGCCGACACGATCGGCTATCTCAGGCTCGAGGGGCTTGCCGTGCCTTCGCAGATGCTTCGGGCGGCGTCGCGCTTCCGCTACGCCCGGACGGTGTTCGCGGCACCCTTCTGGGCGGACATCTACGTCACCGACGCGGAGCGGCGCCAGGACGAGACCCTGGCAAGGGCGACCTTCCACGCCGTCACCGCAGCCTGGCGTGAACTCGGTTATGATATCGTTGAATTGCCGCTCTCGACCGCCGCGCGGCGCGCCGATTTCGTGCTCGACCGCGCCCACCGCCCGATCCGGGGCTGAGTTGGGCCTTTATCCGGTTTACGCGGACCCGCCAGTTCACTACATCATAGGCGACAGACTCGTGCGAAACCCGCCATGACCGACGACCAGATCCGCTACGACATACTCGCCCAGGAGGCGTTGCGCGGTGTCATGCGCAAGGTTCTGGCCGAGGTGGCGCGCGCCGGTCTGCCAGGCAACCATCATTTCTTCATCACCTTCCTCACCGGCGCGCCGGGCGTGCGCATCTCCACGCGGCTGCGCGAGCGCTACCCAGAGCAGATGACGATCGTGCTCCAGTACCAGTACTGGGACCTGAAGGTGACCGAGACCGGCTTTGAGGTGACGCTGTCCTTCTCGGACGTCCCCGAGAAGCTGGAGATTCCCTTCTCCGCGGTGCGCGGCTTCTACGACCCGTCGGTGAATTTCGAGCTCGAGTTCGACGTCAAGCCGGATGAGGCCGCGCCCGGCGCCGAGATCGCCACGCTGCCGGCGGCTGCGCCGCCGGCCCCGGTCGCGGTCAAGCCGGTCGAGAGCGCGGACGAGCCGCGCAAGAAGCCCGCCGCCAGGAAGGATGCAGCCAAGGCTGACGCGAAGAGCGATGCCGGCACCGAACCCGCCAAGAGCGGCGAGGTTGTCTCGCTGGACTCCTTCCGCAAGCGCTGAGCCGCGGGGTGATGGCCGAGATCGTCAATCTGCGCATGGCCCGCAAGGCCAGGGCACGAGCCGAACGCGAGGCGGACGCCGAGCGCAACCGGATCGCGCACGGCCTGACCAGGGTCGAGCGCGTCAAGGCGGCGGCCGAACGGGCCGCCGGCAGCCGCGCCCTCGACGGCCACCGGCGCGAACGGCCCGGCGACGACGCGGACCGATGAGCGGCCTGGTCAAGCGATCGGTGACGATCGGCGGCCACCGCACCTCCTATTCGCTCGAAGCGGCCTTCCAGGCCGAACTCAGGCGGATCGCGGATATGCGTGGCATCGCGGTCGCGGCCCTCGTGGCGCGGATCGACGGCGACCGGCCGCCCGGCGTCAACCTGTCGAGCGCCATCCGGCTCTTCATCCTGGAGGAACTGAAGGCGGCGGCCGGTGTCACTGACCCGGCGCGATCTCCTTGAGCAGCGTGTCGATAGACTGGAAGATAGAGTCGGGCTCGCGCGGCGTGCGCTCCTGTTCCCGGCTCGACCCGGAAACGACGGGATCGTTGGAGACGCCCGGCAGGCTGCCGGAAGCCCCCGGGAGCGGCCGGCGCTCGATCACATCACCCCGGCTTCCCGTCCCGGACGAGGCGTCCGGAGCGGCCGGCGCCGGCGCGGGCTCTTCGTCCGGCGGCGCCGGTTCGGCGTCGTCCCGCGCGGCGCGCGCGGCCTCCTCTTCAGCGCGGCGCCTCGCCTCCTCCTCGGCCTGGATGGGCTCCTCTTCCGCTTCTTCGGCCTCGCGTCGCTGCCGTTCTTCCTCGCGCAGCCTCCGCTCGCGTTCCAGCCGCAAGCGCTCTTCCTCCAGCGCGGCGCGCACCCTGGCGCGCTCGGCGTAGTAGGCGACCTCGCGGCGAAGCCGCTGCTTTTCCAGTAGCGCCATCTGCATGGCCTCCACCCGCGCCTGCTCGATCTCCAGCGCGCGCTGGGTCAGGAACTGCGCCATGCGGCCGGTGTCGTAGCTGACCTCCATCGAACCCGGCCAGCCCCGGGCGGTGAACTCGACCGCCGGTGTCGCGCCGGCGATCGCTTCCTTGCCCGGCTCGTAGACTATTTCGCCTGTCACGCTCGCCACGCCTGTCGATGCGTCGATACGCCCTTCCACCGTCATGGCCGCGCCCTCGGTCGTAAGCCGGACCGGCGGCGCGCGCATCACGCCGTTGGCGATCGCAACCGCGAGATCGGCCTCGCCGGCCTCGAAACGCCCCCGCGCGATGATCTCGGGCGCGAAGTCGGCCACCGCCTCGGCGTCGATGTCACGCCCGACGCGGTCGGCCGAGGCGATCAGGGCGTCGAAGGCGCCGGGATCGATCCCCTCCACCGTCAGGCTTCGCAGGGATGCCGTGCCCGATCCGCCGAGCGAGGCGGCCAGGCCCGAGATCGACTTGCCGTTGGCGGTGACCGTGAGCCCGAGATCGCCGGTCCCCGACACGCCGCCGTCGGGAAACAGCGCCGAAAGGTCTGCGTCCGCCAGCGATAGCTGCGCCGACACCAGCCCGCTGCCGCCGGAGTTGCGCAGTTCCACCAGGCCCGAAAGCGCGCCGCCGCGCCAGTCCGCCCGCAGCTCGGCGACGCGCAGCCCTTGCTCCTCCAGTGCGATGTCGAACCGCGCGTCGGTGAATTCCGCCGCTTGGCCGATCATCAGCGAGTCCGTCGCGACATTCATGTCGGCCGTGAAGGGCGGCTCGGTGCCGGCATCGAACGCAGCCTCGGTCTCGTTCAGCCGCGCCGCCTCGCCGAGCACGCCCTCGCCCAGCACCATGGCGGCCGGCAGCGCCAGGTCGAGCGCGCCAAGCTGCAGCGCGCCGGTCATATGCGGCCGGCCGGACGCCAGGCTGCCATTGACGTCGCCGTTCAGGCTTACACCCGCAACCTCGCCCGACAGGCCGGAGAAGACCACGACGCCGTCCTCGAAATCGGCCTTGGCCGCCAGCTTGACGGGCGTCCCCAGCCCCATGCCGGGCAGCGACATGCCGGTGGTCGTCAGCCAGGGTTCGATGTCCTCGGCCTCGAGCGAGGCATTGCCGCTCAGTGTCGTCGCCCCGTCGACATGGCGCACCGTGCCGTCGAAGGCGGCGTCCGCCTCCTCGCCGCTGAGGATGAGCCGCGTGCGAAGCCCGTCCTCGAGCGAGCCCCGCGCCGTCAGCACCGTGCTGGTCTGCCCCGCCAGTTCGAGCGGAAGGGCGGGAAGTCCGTAGAGCGCCAGCATCGAGGCCACGTCGTCGCTTTCGGCCGAAAGCGCGAGCGACACCGGCGCGTCGCCGATCCTGTCGGCAAACAGCGGCGCCGACGCGTTCAGGGTAAAGCGCATGTCGCCGGTCTCGCCCTTCACGGCGACCGTGACGGCCTCGCCGATCCCATCCTCGGCCTTCGCCTGCACGTCGATCCGCGCGTCGCGGAACAGTTCGGGGAAGTCCTCGGCGCGCGCCAGAAGGCCGGTCGCCACCATGCTGTCGGAATAGCGCCCGGCCAGTTCGGCGAGCAGCGGTTCCAGGTCGGGCGCGACCAGCGAGGCATCGAGCGACCCGGTCCGCGCGCCGTCGAGGTCGCCAAGCGTGCCGGTCGCGCTGATCGAGGCCCCGGCGAAGTCGCCGATCGTCAGCCGGTCGATCTCCACGGCGTCCTCGCGCAGCCGGAGCGCGGCATCGACGCTGCCGGCCGTCAGGCCCACCGCCGACACAGGTCCGGCCTTGAGCTCGAGGTCGACGTCGCGTTCGCCCATGCGCGCCTGGCCGCTTTCGCCGATGAACAGCGATGCGAAGGCGGCGAGCCCCTCCAGGTCGAGCGCGCCGCCGTCCAGTTCGGCCAGCAGCGAGGGGCGCGCGCCATCGGGCGTCAGGCTCTCCACCCTGCCGTTGAAGCGCGAGGCGCCCAGGATGATCTCGAGATTGCTGAAAAGCTGGCGCTCGGCGGATATGTCGGCCGTCGCCAGGAAGCCGGCGGCCGGCAGGCGGCGGATCGCTTCGTCGACGTCGCGCGCCAGCCAGGCGGCGAAGCCCGAGGGCTGCTGGACCGCGACCAGCAACGACCCGAGGAAGCCGAAGTCGCCGCCCGTGCGCAGGAGACCGTTCGCCTCCAGCGTGGTGCGGCCGGGAAGCTGGGCCGACAGCGAGCGCACCGTCCATCCCTCCGTGGCGGGCTCGGCGCGCAGTTCGATGTCGCGGATCGTGGTGTCGCCGGCCACGATCGCAGGCAGGTTCACCTCAATCCTGCCCGGTATCGTGGGGCGCGGCATATGCGTCACGAGCCGGCGCAGGGCCTCCAGGCGCGTGTCGAGCGACTGCCCTCCCTGTTCCTGCCCGTCATCCTCGAAACGGAACTGGGCGCCGTCGGCGAGGACGCGGAAGCGCGGTTCCTGGCCCAGTTCGAGGGAAGCCTCGCCCTCGGCCGTATAGGGCGCCTCGGTCGGTCCGGTCTCGAACACATATTCCGGCGCCAGAAGCCGCTCATGGTCGAGCTCGAACAGGCCCCTCAGCCTGACGTCCGGCAGGCGCGAGGCCTGACGCGCCTCGTCCTCCTCGTCGGGGCGGGTCGAGTTGAGCCGGAACTGGCCGGCATATTTCGTGCCGTCGTCGGTGACGGTCACGTCGCCGTCGGTCTCGATCACCACCGGATAGTCCCGTGGACGCGCGACCAGCCTGAGCCGCATTCCGTCGTCCGTCGCGGTGCCCGTCGAGACCGAGATCGTGGCGGGAACGCCGTCGAGAACCGCCGTGCCGTCGAAGCGCCATGGACCGGCGAGGGTCCGCGCCGAGATCGTCGCGTCGATGGCGGTCACCCGGTGGCTGCGTCCGCTCGGCACGTGCCGTACGATCACGACGCCGTCGGTGACGGTGACGTTCTCGAGCGTGATGCGGTCTGCCCCGATCGGGGCCTGCGGCCGGGCCGTCCAGTCGACCGATCCGTCCTCGCCGATCTCCACGGTGGCCCGGGGCCGGTCGAGGCGCATGTCGAAGATCAGGATCTCGCCGCTCAGGAATGGAGCCAGTTCGGCGTCCATCGAGAAGCGCTCGACCGTCATGGCCGCCTCGCCGTCCGGTCCCCCCGCCACCCGCACGTCGGAAAAGGTTACCGAAGGAAACGGCAGCAGCCGGGCGGTCGCGCTCCCGTCGACCGTCACCTCGCGGCCGAGGATGCGGCTCGCCTCGCGCTCGAAATCGTTTCGGTAGCCCGTCCAGTCGACGAAATACGGCCCCACCAGCGCCGCTGTCAGCGCCAGCACGATCAGGCCGCCGATGAGGACGAAAGCCCGGACCAGGATCATGAGGTCTCAGCCTGTCTCGCCAATGGCACGACCATAGCGCACCCGGCGTGTCGATAAAGTGGCGTCATGCTCACCGCCGGGCCTGGAGTCAAATCGGGACGGGTCGCAGACGGCGGGCATTCGGCAACCGAAGCGCGGCACGCATGCCGATGCACGGGCCTCGCACTAGCGGAGTTCGACGATTCGTCGGTCGGCCTCATCTGAATTCGGCCGGTCTCATCTGAATATCGGTACACACCCGTTCATGCCGGAAAGATCTTGCCGGGGTTCATGATGCCCAGCGGATCGAGCGCCGCCTTGACCGCCTTCATCACCTCCACTCCTTCGCCATGCTCCTCCACGAGGAAGGGCGACTTGCCCTGGCCTATGCCGTGCTCGCCCGTGCAGGTGCCGTCCATCGCGATCGCCCGCCGGTTCAGCCGGGCCACGAACTCCTCCGCCCTGGCGATTTCCTCTGCGCTGTCCATGTCTATCAGCACCAGCACGTGAAAATTGCCGTCTCCCGCATGGCCGACGATCGGCGCGATCAAGCCCATCCGGTCGATGTCGGCCTCGGTCTCGGCGATGCATTCGGCCAGGCGCGAGATCGGCACGCACACGTCGGTGGACAGGCCGCGCGCGCCTGGCCTGAGCGTGAGCGAGGACCAGTAGGCGTCGTGGCGGGCCTTCCACAGCGCCGCGCGCTCCTCGGCCACCGCGGTCCAGCGGAACGGCCCGCCACCAAGATCGGCCGCGATCTCGCCGAAGCTTCCGGCCTGTTCGGCCACGCCCGCCTCGGAGCCGTGGAATTCCAGGAACAGGCAGGGGCTTTCGGGATAGTCGAGTCGCGAATAGCCGATCATCGCCTTCATTTGCAGTTGGTTGACGATCTCGATGCGTGCCACCGGAATCCCCATCTGGATGGTGGCGATCACCGCCTCGCAGGCCCTTTCCAGCGACGGGAACGGACAAACCCCGCCCGAGATCGCCTGCGGAATACCGTAGAGCTTCAGCGTCAGCGAGGTGATGACGCCGAGCGTCCCTTCCGAACCCACGATCAGCCGGGTCAGGTCGTAGCCGGCCGACGATTTGCGTGCCCGCCGCCCCGTCCTCACGATGCGTCCGTCGGCCATCACCGCCGTCAGCGCCATCACGTTGTCGCGCATGGTGCCGTAGCGCACGGCATTGGTGCCGGAGGCGCGCGTGGCGGCCATGCCGCCCAGCGTGGCGTTCGCGCCCGGGTCGATCGGGAAGAAAAGGCCGGTGTCGCGCAGATAGGTGTTGAGCTGCTCGCGCGTCACGCCGGGCTCCACCGTGCAGTCGAGATCCTCGGCATGGACCGCCAGCACCCTGTTCATGCGGCCCATGTCGATCGAGATGCCGCCGCCGGGCGCGTTGACATGGCCTTCCAGTGAAGTTCCCACCCCGAAGGGGATCACCGGTACGCGATGGGCCGCGCAGGCGCTCACGATCTCGGCGACCTCCTGCGTCGATTCGGGAAAAGCCACCCCGTCCGGCGGCTGCAGCGGAATGTAGGTTGTGGTGTGGGCGTGCTGCTCGCGTATCGCCTGCCCGGTTTGGAATCGCTCCCCGAAGCGCTGCTTGAGGATGCCGAGCACGGCTGCGATGCCCTCTTCCTCGCGGTTTACCCGCGCCAGCTTCTCGATCGCCATCGCGTCGTCTCCCCTGCGTCCTCGCCGCGCCTTGTGCCCGGCGCCGGTGCCGTTAATCTGCCCGCCCTGCCGGACATGTCCAGTCCGGTTCGCCACATGCACTGAACGGAACCTGCCTCATGCCCTCACCCGCGCCCTTCGTCTCGTCCGAACTCGCCGTCGAGGATGCCTGGACAGATTACAACGGCCATATGAACATGGCCTACTACAACGTTCTGTTCGACCGCTGTGCCGATCAGGCCTTCCTCGAATTCGGCATGGGTCCCGACTATGCCGCCACCCGCAGGCTGACGGTCTACACCGCCGAGGCCCATGTCTGCTACGTGCGCGAGCTTCACGCCGGCCACCGCGTCACCTGCACCTTCCACCTGCTCGATCACGACGAGAAGCGCATCCACTTCTACCAGGAACTCCACCATGTCGACGGCTGGCTGGCCGCGACCTCGGAAGTTCTGGCCCTCCACATCGACATGGCGGGGCCGAAGGTGACGGCCATGCCGCCCGACGTGCTCGACAAGGTCGGGGCCATGCGTCAAGGCCATGCTGCGCTGGCCATTCCCGAGCGCGCCGGCCGCGCCATCGGCATTCGCCGCAAGGGCTGATTACATCCAATTCTAACGATTTCCGTTAACGGGGGTTAACCATGTCGGCCCGCCGCGGTGGAGTCCGTGCCGACCCGGCTTGAGCGGTCGGCCCATGGTCCCGATGACTGGGTAAGGCCAAGACGGCGATTCGGCGCGAGGGGCGACGGAGCTGGAACCCACGGATGAAAATCGACATCGCGAAAATCTCTGACGACCTGGCAATGGACGAGACGATCACCGATTATGATTTCTGGAAGGCGCTCGGACAGATCGAGGACGAGCTGTTCGACGTGCAGCGCCGCAACCAGCCGATCCCGTTCCGGCTGATCCAGCAGCGCCGCATCATCTCGATCGCCCGGCACAAGCGCTCGGGCAATTGAGACGGACACCCGCGCCGGCCGGCAATCAGTGCGCGTGCCGGCGCTCCTTCAGCGCGCTCGTGATGATCTGGAATGACGAGTTCAGGAACAGCCCCGCCATGATGCCGGCCACGATCAGGTCCGGCCAGGCGCTGGCGCTGCCCCACACGCCGAGCGCCGCCGCCATGACCGCGACATTGCCAATGGCGTCGTTGCGCGAGCACAGCCAGACAGAACGCACATTCGCGTCCCCTTCCCGGTAACGCATGAGCACCAGGACGCTCGCGAGGTTGGCGATGAGCGCCATGAAGCCGATCACTCCCATGACGGGCGCGCTGGGCAGACCGAGCACCAGAACCTGCCAGAGCGTGGAGCCGGCGACCCATAGCCCCATGATCAACAGGCTCACGCCCTTGGCCAGCGCGGCCGTGGCGCGAACCCTGAGCGAGGCGCCGATCACCGCCAGCGACACGCCGTAGGTCACGGCGTCCGCGAAGAAGTCGAGCGCATCCGCCTTCAGCGCCTGCGAACCCGATAGCTGCCCCGCCGCCATCTCGACAGCAAACATCGTGGCGTTGATCGCAATGACGATCCACAGCCGGCGCCGATAGTCGGCCGACATGCCGTCGAATCCGCCGCCGTGATGTCCGCAGGAAGCACTCATCTCGTCACCTCTTGATATCCGGTGACGCATACATAGTTCCTCTAGCGGCTAGAGGTTCAAGAGGCAAAGGCGATGTATTCCATCGGTGAACTGGCGAGACGCACCGGCGTCAAGGTGCCCACCATCCGCTACTACGAGCAAACCGGCCTGATCGATCCGCCGGAACGCACCGGCGGCAATCAGCGCCGTTACAGGAAGACGGATCTCGACCGCCTTGCCTTCATCCGCCATGCCCGCGATCTCGGCTTTTCGATCGAGGCGGTCCGCGACCTGACGAGGCTGGCCCGGCATCCCGGCGAGGCTTGTGCCGAGGCAGACAGGATCGCGCGCGACCATCTCGCCGACACACGGCGGCGCATCGAGGCCCTGAAACGCCTCGAAACGGAACTCGCCCGCATCGCCGGTCTGTGCGACGCGGGTCGGACCGTCTCGGAATGCCGGGTGCTGGAAGCGCTTGGCGATCACCACCAATGCCTCGACGAACATCCCCGCGCAGAGTGAGTGGTTCCGGCATGCCGGGGCGGCCCGGACGAATTCGTCATCCAGGCCGCCTCTTCTAGGCCTATGCGGCGACCCCTGCCTTGCGGTCGACCGCTCCCTTACTCGCTGGCCGGCGCCTCGACATCGACGTCCGGCGTTTCCGGCACGTTCACGTCGACGTCCGGATTCTCAACGTCGACATTCGGCGATTCGACGTCGACATCCGGGACGCTCGCGGTCGTGTTCTCGTCGACGCCGCCGAAGCCGCCGAACATGAACACCACCACCACAGCGATCACCGCCAACGCCAATACGATGCCGGCGATCAGGCCCGCGCCCGCGCCGCCACCGGATTCCACGACGGTCGTGCGTTCGACCGGTTCTCTGTTGTCCTGCATGGAACCTCTCCTTCGATTTTCCCTTCGTCTGACAATGCGCGAACGACATCGCCGGTTCCCCCGCGTCCGGCGGCGGGCACGCTGGCACGACCCTGAGCCGACACGCCCTTCTCGCTTGCCAACTCCTGTTACGTTCATATATGCACCGGTAAACGGCGGTGCCGCCGGCGGTTTTTCACGTTTCGTGATGTGGTTTCGAAACGTTCTGACCAATAGCCGTCTATACTACTTGGCCACTGCTAATTCTGAGATACTGAGTTAATATCAAGAAGGATTCATGGCGACCAAAATTTCTGTCAGTAATGCTTTCAAGATATTTGGAGACAATCCCGGCGCTGCCGTGGAATTGCTGAAGTCCGGTGCGTCGAAAAACGACATCCAGGAAAAGACCGGACAGATCGTCGGCGTTCAGAATACCAGCTTCGAAGTAAAGGAAGGCGAGATCTTCGTGGTCATGGGCCTGTCGGGTTCCGGCAAGTCCACCCTGGTGCGGATGATCAACGGCCTGATCCCGGCCACTGACGGCAAGATCATGATCGAGGGTAGCGACATCGCCTCCTGCTCACGGCAGCAATTGCGTGACATCCGGCGCCGCAAGGTCGCGATGGTCTTCCAGCATTTCGCGCTTTTGCCGCACAAGACGGTCGCCGACAACGTCGCCTTCGGCCTGAAAATCAAGGGCATGGGCGCGGCCGAGCGGAGGAAGAAGGCGGAGGAAGCGCTCGCCCAGGTCGGGCTCGAATCCTGGGCTGATTCCTATCCCGACGAACTATCCGGCGGCATGCAGCAGCGCGTCGGTCTGGCGCGCGGCATCGCCACCGAGGCCGAGATCCTGCTGATGGACGAGCCCTTCTCGGCGCTGGACCCGCTGATCCGCCGCGACATGCAGGAGGAACTGCTGGAATTGCAGCGTAGCCTCAAGAAGACCATCGTCTTCATCACGCATGACCTCAACGAGGCGCTGATCCTCGGCGATCACATCGCCATCATGAAGGATGGCCGCTTCGTGCAGGTCGGCAGCGCCGAGGAGATCGTCGGCCAGCCCGCCGACGACTACGTCGCCGCCTTCACCGCCGACATCGACCGCTCGCGGGTATTCACCGCCGGCTCCGTGGCCGCGCCGGCCGAGGCGATCGACCTCAGGTCGGGCGGCGCCCGGGACGCGATCGAGCGCATGCAGGCGCTCGGCCGCGACGCGCTTTACGTCACCGACGGCGAGCGCATCGCGGGCGCGGTCACCTATCGCGACCTGACGGCCGCCGCCCGTGAGGACGATGGCGCCGCGCTGAAGGAAGCGCTCATTTCCGACTACCCCGCAGCCAGCCGCACCACACAGCTTTTCGAGCTCTACCCGCTCGCCCAGTCAGGCCTCCCCATCGCGCTCGTCAGCCGCAGGGGGCGCCTTGAGGGCGTGGTGTCGCCCGAAGCCGTGTTCGCCAAGCTGGCCGGATCGGAGGAAGAGGCCGCCTGACAGGCGCCCTTCCGCCCGATCCGCAACACGCGACAGGAGCATCTCATGGCGAGTCCCGCCGATATCCTCACCATCCCGCTCGACGACTGGGTCAACACCGTCGTCCGCGACTGGCTGGTGCCCAACTTCCGTCCCGCCTTCCGCGCCATGCAGTGGCCGATCACCCAGGTGCTGCAGGGCCTCGAATGGGTGCTGCAGACCACGCCGATGCTGGTCTTCACCGTGCTCCTGGCGTTGGTGGCCTGGCGTACCGCCGGGCGCGGGGTAGCCATCTTCACGCTGGTGTCGCTGGCCTTCATCGACATGATCGGCCTGTGGCCTCAGACGATGACTACGCTGGCCATGATCGTCACGGCGGTCTTCTTCTGCACCATCATCGGCGTGCCGGTGGGCATCCTGGCGGCCAGCAGCGACCGGTTCCAGTCGTTCATACGGCCCGTGCTCGACATCATGCAGACCATCCCGTCCTTCGTCTATCTCGTGCCGATCGTCATGCTGTTCGGCGTGGGCATGGTGCCGGGCATCATCGCCACCATCATCTTCGCCCTGCCGCCCATCATCAGGCTGACCAATCTGGGCATCCGCAACGTGCGCGGGGACTTGATCGAGGCTGGGCACGCCTTCGGCGCCACGCGCTGGCAGATGCTGGTCGAGATCCAGTTTCCGCTGGCGCTCAGGACTGTCATGGCCGGGCTCAACCAGACCCTGATGCTGGCCCTGTCGATGGCCGTCATCGCGGCGCTGATCGGCGCCGGCGGCCTTGGCCTCGTCGTTAACACCGGCCTCGGCCGGCTGGACGTTGGCGGCGCGACGGCCGGCGGCGTCGGCATCGTCATCATCGCCATCATCCTCGACCGCATCACTCAGGCGCTGGGCGAGAAACGTGCGCCCGGACATGTCACGTTGTGGTCGACGATCAGGGGCTATTTTTCTCGTCCAGCCGCCGAGCCGGCGGGAGAACCGGAACGGGCAGGCTGATCGACAGCCTGCGCGGCCACGCGACTTCGCGCGGCGCATCGCGGCCCGCTCCATGCGGGTCACACGCAGTGAAATGACAAAATGGAAAGGAGCTTCCTCATGAGGAATTCCAATCTCGCCAGACTTCTTGCAATCGGCGTTTCGGCCGCCGCGCTGTGGGCCGCGCCCATGGCCGCGTCCGCCCAGGACATGCCGGGCGAAGGCACGACCGTGCGCATGGCCCAGGCGACCTGGGACACGGGCTGGTTCCATGCCGAGATCTACAAGCAGCTTCTGGAGGAACTCGGCTTCACGGTCGAGGGACCGCAGACGCTCGACAACCCGCCCTTCTACCAGGCGGTCGGCCAGGGTGACCTGGATCTGTGGGTCAATGGCTGGTTCCCGCTGCACAACACCTACCGCTCCGCCTTCGAGAGCGGCGCCGAAATCGTCGGCGCGGTCGCCGAGGGTGGTGCGCTGGAAGGCTATCTCGTCAGCAAGGCGGCCGCCGAGGAATATGACATCAAGACGCTCGACGACTTCAAGCGCGACGAGGTCAAGGAAGCCTTCGATCGCGACGGCGACGGCAAGGCCGATCTGGTCGCGTGTCCCCCGGGCTGGGGCTGCGAGGTGAACATCGAGCACCATATGGACGCTTACGATCTGCGCGACCACGTAAACCCAATCAAGGCTGGTTACGCGGCCTCGATGGCCGACGCGATCGCCGCCTACCAGCAGGACGAGCCGATCCTGTTCTACACCTGGACGCCGAACTGGACCGTCAACGAGCTGGTTCCGGGGGAGGACGTCGTGTGGATCGAGGTTCCGGAAGTCGACCTGCCTGACGACATGGCCGATCTCGAGAACGCCGCGACGCTTGAAGGCGTGGACGGTTGCGTGGCCGACCCCTGCACGCTGGGCTTCCCCGCCAACGACATCGTGCCGGTCGCCAACACCGAGTTCCTGAACGAGAACCCGGCCGCGCGGGCGCTTCTGGAAGAAGTCTCGATCCCGCTCGACGCCATCTTCGCGCAGAACGCGGCGATGAACGACGGCGATGACGACATCGAAGCCCAGGCCTCGAAGTGGATCGAGGATAACCGCGACATGGTCGACGGTTGGCTCGAGACCGCCCGCGAAGCCGCTTCCTGAGCGATCGCGGATAGATAGGACTTGATCCTGGGGCGGGCCGGAAACGGCCCGCCCTTTTTTATTGCATCATTGCGCCGCCGCGGCGAACTCGACCACGAAGCGGCTGCCGCCGCCCTCTACCGGCTCGACGCGGACGGTCGCGCCGTGGTGCCCGGCGATCTGCCTGACCAGGGACAGACCAAGCCCCCAGCCACCGGCGCGCTCGCTGCGCCCGCTCGGCCGGTAGAAGGGCTCGAAAATGCGCTCGCGTTCGGCCTCGGGAATTCCCGGCCCGTGGTCGCGGACCGACAGCCGCACCACGCCGCCGCTCGCCTCGACATCGGCGGTCACCGGCGGCCCGCCATGCTTCAGCGCGTTGATCATGAGGTTGCGCGCCAACCGCGTCAAAAGCCTCGCATCGCCCATGATCTCGGCCGGCTCCCCGGTCACGTCCACGCCGTGGCGGGCGCCTTCCTCGGCGGTCAGCGCCAGGAGGTCGACCCGTTCGGTCCGTTCGAGCCTCTCTATGTGGTCGAGCCGGCTCGCCAGCAGGATTTCCTCCACGATCTGGTCGATCTCGGCGAGGTTGTCCTCGATCTCGCGCCGCCGTGCCTCGTCGGCGCCGGCACCATCCATGTCGACCGCCATGCGCAGCCGCGCGACGGGCGAGCGCAGTTCGTGGCTGGCATTGGCCAGCAGCGAGCGGTGGCTGGCGATCAGCTTCTCGATCCGGTCGGCGGCCGCGTTGAAGCTTCTGGCCACCGCGGCCACCTCGTCCCGGCCGCTGACGGGTGCCCGCGCCGACAGCGTGCCCGCCCCGAAGCGCTCCACGCCGTCGCGCAGCGCCTCCAGCCGCCGCGTCATGTGCCTGACCACCGGATAGGCGGCCGCCGCGATCACGCCCGCGATCAGTGCCAGATAGAGAAGCGGGCTGGCGCCGCCCCCCACCCAAGGTCGGTCCATCCTGGCGGCGACGATGCGGCCATCGGCCAGCCGCGCCGAGATCGCGTCACCGCCGCGGTGCTTTCGCCACCCCTCGCCCTCGGCGTCGCGATAGGCGGGCGCCGGCCCGTCGCCGCCCGAGGCGATCAGGCTGCCGTCCGGCGCATAGAGCGCGATGTCGGCGTCCAGCCCCTCGGCGACGCGCTCGATCAGCCGGCGCGTCTCCTCGATATCGGCGTCGGGCGGAAGGATTTCTGCCAGGAACCGGTCGCGCCGTTGCGACCAGCCTGGCCCCTCGTCGTCATCGAAGGCCGCGCCCCAATAGATGCCGCTGGCCACCGCCACCGCCGCCAGGCAGGCGATCAGCGTCAGGTAGATCTTGACGAAAAGCCGGCTTCGCATCGCCTCACGCGTCGTCCTGGTAGCGGGCGAAGACATAGCCCGTGCCGCGCACCGTCACGATGCGACGCGGATGTTTCGGGTCGGTCTCGATGGCGGCGCGTATGCGCGAGACATGCACGTCGATCGAGCGGTCGAAGGCTTCCAGTTCCGCGCCCTTGACGAGGTCCATGAGCTGGTCGCGCGACAGAGTGCGGCCGGCGTTGCGGGCCAGCGCCACCAGAAGGTCGAACTGATAGCTGGTCAGGCCGCGTTCCTCGCCGTCGATCCTGACGGAACGCGAATCCGGATCGATCTCCAGCCGCCCGAAGCGCATCGCGTTGCGGCCGGCCGCGCCGATGCCCCGCCGCCGCAGGATCGCCTTCAGCCGCGCCAGCAGTTCGCGCGGGTTGAACGGCTTTGGCAGATAGTCGTCCGCGCCAAGTTCCAGCCCGACAATGCGGTCGGTCTCCTCGCCCTTGGCCGTCAGCATCAGGATCGGCACGTCGGAAAAGGCGCGGATGCGGCGGCAGGCTTCCAGCCCGTCGAAGTCGGGCAGCATCACGTCCAGGATCACCGCGTCGGGGGCGCGCCGCCTGACCGCGGCAAGCCCCGCCTCGCTGGTGTCGACGCGCGACACGGCGAAGCCCGCCCCGCCCAGATAGTCTGCCAGCATGGCGGAAAGTCTTGTGTCGTCGTCGACGATCAGGATGTCGCCCGCCATGCCTGCTCCCTGTCCCGCGTCAGCGGCGCCAGCCGCGTCGTTCCTGCATGTGCTCGAACAGCTTGGAGCGTTGCTCGGGCGTCAGCACCTCGGCCGCCTCGACCATCGCCGCGACCGCCTTTTTCGACGCCTCGTCCATCGCCGCCACGCGTTCCGCGCGCAGCGCCTCGATCGCGGTCTTGTCGATGGTGGCGGCGCCCAGGATGCTGGCGAACTCGTCGCGCGAATCGCGGAACCCGCGGCCGATCGGCCTGAGTTCGGTCCGCGTCCTGTCGATGATCGCCCAGATCCGCTCTTCCTGCTCGTCCGTCGCGTCGATGGCGTCCATGGCGCGCTCGACACGGCGTTCGGCGAACCCGCCCATCATGTGGTGACCCATCGCGCCGGGTCCCCAGCCGTCGCCCTTGGCGATCGCGACCCCGACGCCGGCCAGCACCACCGCCGCCGTGGCGAACAGCACGTTGCGCAGGCTCCAGGCCGAAGGTAGGGGCCGCTTCTCATCGGGATCGTGCTCGATCGTCGGTCCGTTGAATTCGGGCTTGCCGTTGCGGTCTTGCATCGTGTTCATCCTTCGTGCTCGCGCGGCGGCCGGTCAGCCGCCATGAGCGCACTCTGGCGCCACGACATTTCCGTTATTGCGGGCCAAAGTAAAGAAGTGTGAAGCGGCACGCGCGCGCCGCTTGTCTGGCCTTTCGGGGCCGAATCACTACATTCGGAACAAATGGTGGACTTCCCCGACGACGCGCCGCGCTTCGCGGCTTCATCCGGCGGCGCGCCCGCGCCCTCCGGCGGCATCGCCGCGCGCGCCATGGCCGCGCGCCAGGGCGGCGCGCCATCCTATCTGGCCGGGCTCAATCGCGAGCAGCGCCTCGCGGTCGAGACCACGGAGGGACCGGTTCTGGTGCTTGCAGGCGCGGGCACGGGCAAGACGCGCGTGCTCACCACCCGCATCGCCCACATCCTGGCCACCGGCCGCGCCTATCCCTCGCAGATCCTCGCCGTCACCTTCACCAACAAGGCCGCGCGCGAGATGAAGGAGCGCATCGGCGTGCTCGTCGGCGCGGCCGTGGAGGGCATGCCGTGGCTCGGCACCTTCCATTCGATCGGGGTGAAGATCCTGCGCCGCCATGCCGAGCTCGCCGGGCTGAAATCCGGCTTCACCATCCTCGACACCGATGACCAGATCCGCCTCATCAAGCAGTTGATCCAGGCCGAGGGGCTGGACGACAAGCGCTGGCCGGCGCGCACCTTCGCCCAGATGATCGACGGCTGGAAGAACAAGGGCCTTGGCCCGAAGGACATTCCCGAGGGCGATGCCCGCGCCTTCGCCAACGGCAAGGGCCGCGAACTTTACGCCGCCTATCAGGAGCGGCTTAGAACCCTCAACGCCTGCGATTTCGGCGATCTTCTGTGCCACCCGATCCGCATCTTCCGCGAGCATCATGACGTGCTCGCCGAATATCACCGCCGCTTCCGCTACATCCTCGTCGACGAGTACCAGGACACCAACACCGCGCAATACATGTGGCTGAGGCTCATCGCGCAGCGGCCGCAGGCGAAGAACCCCTCATCCGGCCCTTCGGGCCACCTTCTCCCACAAGGGGAGAAGGAAGGGCACGGCGGCGAGGGCGGCGTCCCCTCTCTCTTTGTGAAAGAGGGTGGATCGGTGCGTGGCACCGAGACGGGTGAGGCACCCCGCTCGCCCGTGAGCGAAACACGGACCACAGGTCCGCAAGGCCGACCGGCCGTCGCGCCTGATGGCGCGCCCCCGCGGAGCGAGCCGCGAAGCGGCGACAGCGTGAGCGAAAACGAAAAGCAGCAAATCAACATCTGCTGCGTGGGCGACGACGACCAGTCGATCTATGGCTGGCGCGGCGCCGAGGTCGACAACATACTGCGCTTCGACAAGGATTTTCCGGGCGCCACCGTCATCCGCCTGGAGCGCAACTACCGCTCCACCGCCCATATCCTCGGCGCGGCCTCGCATCTGATCGCCCACAATGAAGGCCGGCTCGGCAAGACGCTGTTCACCGAGGCCCCCTCGCCCGACGACGCCAAGGTCCGGGTCCACGCCGCCTGGGATTCGGAGGAGGAAGCGCGCGCCGTCGGCGAGGAGATCGAGGCCGCCCAGCGCGCCGGCCAACGCCTCAACGACATGGCCATCCTAGTCCGAGCCTCCTTCCAGATGCGCGAGTTCGAGGACCGCTTCGTCACGCTCGGGCTCAATTACCGCGTCATCGGCGGCCCGCGCTTCTACGAGCGGCTGGAAATCCGCGACGCGCTGGCCTTCTTCCGGGTCGTCGCCCAGCCGGCCGACGACCTCGCCTTCGAGCGCATCGTCAACGTGCCCAAGCGCGGGCTTGGCGAGGCGGCCGTGCGCCAGATCCACGACACGGCCCGCGCGCTTGGCGTGCCGATGCTGGAGGCGGCCGGGCGGCTTGCCGAATCCGACGAGATGAAGCCCAAGCCGCGCGCAGCGCTGCGCGAGCTGGCGGCCAATTTCGAACGCTGGCAGAAGGCGCTGGAGACCCTGCCGCACACCGAGCTCGCCGAGCAGATCCTTGAAGAGAGCGGCTACACCGAAATGTGGAAGGCCGACCGCTCGGCCGAGGCGCCCGGCCGGCTGGAGAACCTCAAGGAACTGATCCGCTCGATGGAGGACTACGAGTCGCTGCGCTCCTTCCTGGAGCATGTGGCGCTGGTCATGGACGCCGAGCAGAACGACGAGAGCGACGCCGTCTCCATCATGACGCTGCATTCGGCCAAGGGGCTTGAATTCGGCACGGTCTTCCTACCCGGCTGGGAGGAAGGCCTGTTCCCGCATCAGCGCGCGCTCGACGAGGGCGGCCGCTCCGGCCTGGAGGAGGAGCGGCGGCTGGCCTATGTCGGCCTCACCCGCGCCAAGGAGAACCTGCATATCTGGTTCGTGTCCAACCGGCGCATCCACGGCCTGTGGCAGTCGACCATCCCGTCACGCTTCATCGACGAGCTGCCCGAGGCCCATGTCGAGGTGGTCGAGGCCGGCACCGCCTTCGGCGGCTATGGCGGCTACGGGCGCGGCGGCGGTTTCGGCGACCGGCAGGCGGGCCGGCCCAACCCCTATGGCGCCTCGCGCTTCGACGACGCGCGGGCTTTCTCCGGCACCTATTCCACGCCAGGCTGGGCGCGCGCCCAGGCCAACCGCACCGAGGCGACCGACCGCAACTGGGGCTCGCGCTCGGGCCACGCGGTCGAGCGGATCGGCTATGGCGAGGTCGATTCAGGCTACGGCGCCGGGCGCGGCTCGGTCAAGGGCCGCGTCATCGAGGGCGAGCTTGTCGCCAAATCCGTCTCCGACAGCCCCTCGGCCTTCAAGGTCGGCGACCGGGTCTTCCACCAGAAATTCGGCAATGGCAACGTGGCGGCGATCGACGGCAACAAGCTCACCATCGACTTCGACAAGGCCGGGCAGAAACGGGTGCTGGACGGGTTTGTGCAGGGGGTGTGACTACAATGCTATTTCGTATGTCTTGAGCTCAAGATTCCGCTTGCGAGGGATGACCAGTTCGTACTGACCAGCGTCACGCTCCGAAATATGGATGTGCCAATAGCGACTTTTTTCATTTTCAGAGAGATGAAGGCTGGGCAGCAGAGAATAGATTAGCTCTCGTGGTAGAGAAAATGCTTTGTCAATATCCATACACCCAAGCACAAATAAACTCTCCGCGCCTTCACTTAAAAAGGCGTCCCACTTTGGGTGGTAGGCGTACCAATAAGTGGCTGCAGTCTCATACCGTTTGGAGATTGTGCATGCGACTCGTTTCGTGTGATCAGCGCTCTGGTACAGTGCACGACTTTTCCGAACAAATTTAGTTTCTAGCTTTGCTCCCATCGCGGCTATGATTAGCTCTCGCTTGGCTTGGAGCAGTCGCGCATCAGTCATCTCGTGAACGATAGACGAAGCAATTTCCGTCGAGCTATCCGCTTTTTCAGTAGCGCTGGCAGAGAATTCTGGCTCAACGTCGGTGGCGGCGGCGAACATCAGGTCTGCAAGCTTATCCAACCTCGTGTATTCAACAGGAGCGAGAACGCTTCGGATTTTCGTTCCGGTTTCGGGTTCGTCCGAATTCTCCTTGATTGCGACGAGCTTGGTCAGTGCTTCCGCGCTTATTAATCTGATATCCCAAGCATGCTTTGAGCCGCGAATCTGAGCTTCCAGTTCCCCAGTATCTTGCCTGCCGACCACAATTAGAATTGACGAGCCGTCGAGATCCAATCCGTTACTCGCGAGTTTCGTGCGATATCCCGCGATGGTGTCGAGGGAGATTCGATAGGCGTCGGTTGTTTTCACTTCCACAAGGATCGTATGGCCTTCGGGCGACTTCCAAAGACCATCATGCCCGATATGGCCCGCAGCACCTTGGTAGCGCCCATTACTGACATCGTAATCAAGGCGTCGCCCTAGCTCGTTCACAAGGTCTTGGAGAACCATTCCGCCTTTGTCGAATTTTGCACCAAGGCAATGAGTCACATACTCCGAAAGCTTCTCCGACCGCACCTGAGACAGAAATGTTTGTAGTTCTCTAGAGCACAGAGACCCGTCCCTTAAATTTCCGTCGCCGGCTGTCGATACGACCTGCTCGATCGTAAACTCGCCTATCGCGCTCGGATTGCTTTCCCAAAGTGCCAACAGCGGCATGTTTTCGACTCACGACAATTTTGCGAGGTCAAACGTACCTACAGTTGCACCGCCGCTGCAATCTTTCCTGCCAATCTGGGCGCCCCTATCTCCCCTTGGCGGGGGAGGAAGCGATTTCAGCGTCTTGGCCGAGCTCGCCGAAGGCGATCTTCGCGAGGCTAAGTGCTAGAAATCGCAAGAGAGGGGCATGAACGAAATCACCTTCCCGCCTTTCCGCCCATCCCGGCCGCCTCGCGCAGCGCATCATTGATGCGAGTCTGCCAGCCTGCCCCTTCCGCCCTGAAGCGTTCGAGCACATCCCTGTCGAGCCGCAGCGAGACCTTTTCCTTCGTCTCCGGCAGTGGCGGACGCCCCCGCTTGCGTCGCATCAGTTCATCGACCGGGCGCGCGTCCGGATCGGCCTCGGCAGCGTTGGTGATTTCCCGGTCTTCCGCGTCTGACACTTTATCGAGCGCCTTCAACGCGCGGCGCCTCAGATCCTCGCGTGCGGCACGGTCGAACTCAGCTCTGGATACTTTCGACATAGCTCCTGATCTCTCTCTTGTTCGCTTTGCGGAAAGAGATGACGCGACGCTGGCTGTCGCGGTCGGTAAACACCATCACGTATATGCGCTCGCCAACGAATCCAGTGGCCACCTGGCGGGCTTCACCGTAATCTTCGCGATCGTCGTCAACCACAAGCGCCGTGGCCCACTCGAACGCGTGCGCATCAGCGAAGTCGACGCCGTGCTTTTCGAGGTTCGATTTCCGTTTGTCGTCGTCCCAGACGAATCTCACGGTCGCCGCCTTATGATATTTTTTGTCTACCCAATAAATGCAAGAGCGTCAAGATTTTTTGTCTGGACGGAAAAGATGCCCGCACGATGAAAGGCCGGCGAACGCCGGGACGCTGCAAAGCAGCGGGACCTGCCAGGGTGGCAGATCGGCCGGCAGTGCCGGAACGAATTGGGTGTGCTGGCGAACGGGCGGCAACGACGCGGGCACAATCCGGAAACCCAGCAGGGCGCCGGTCCAACAAACCTCCTTCATCCGCCCTTCGGGGGCACCTTCTCCCTAGTGGGGAAGAAGGGACGCCCCTCACTCACACGCCTTGGGCGCGGGCAGCATCTCCAGGTCCACCAGCCGGCCGGTCATGGCGAAGTCGCCATAGTCCATCACCAGGTCGCGGGTCACGCCGTTCTCGTGCAGCTTGAAGGAGATGTGGTAGACGGGTGTCTCCTCGCCGGCCTGGTCGTCGTCGGGCCCGTCGAAATAGGCGATCGACACCGGCCAGAACGGCTCCTCCTTCGCCACCGCGCCGAATTCGGGATCGGCCTTGTCGGTCCTGTCCTCGCGGCCGATGATGACGGTCGTCAGCATGACCTCGTTGGCGTCCTCCGAGCCGTCGAACAGCGTCGTCTCGTAGAAGGTCTCGCCCGCTTGCGCCTTTTCGATCAGCTCCGTCAGGTGCTGGGTCGGAAACTGCGTGGCGTCGAGCTCCAGCGTCTCGGCGGCCGGCTTCTCCAGCCTCACCCGCGTGGTGCCGTCGTCCAGCTCCGCCCGCCCCCTCACCTCCTTGTCGAGCGTCTGGTCGACGAAGGACTTGGTGACGAAGTCGAAGCTCTTGCCCTTGCCGTCCTCGTAGGTGGTGGTCTGCTGGTCGGTGACGCGTGACTGCTCGTCGGTGTCGATGCGGGTCACGAAGCGGAACGTCACAGTATAGCCGTCGCATTCCGACCCGTCGAACTCGTAGACCATGCGCCCCGAAATGCCGGTGATGCCGGAGCGGTCGGAGGACCGGTCGAGGTCGAGATCGTAGACGGCGCGATGCGGCGCCAGCATCGTGCCCGCGGCGAGCGCCGGCACGGGCGCGGCGAGCATGGCGGCGGCAAGCAGGGCGGCTGTCGGGCGCGGCATGCGCATGTGGACCTGTCTCCTGTCGGGGCGAAGCGGCCGCGGTCCGCGGCCATGGGAATCCGCGGCGATCCTTGCAAGAAAGTCGTGGCGGAAGCGAGGCAAATTTTGCAGGGTGCGCCCGGCGCGGGAGCCATCGGAAGGGAGACGGCAATGAGCGACACCATCGAGAAGCGGCTTCTGGAACTGGGCGTCACCCTGCCCGAACCGGCAGCGCCGGCGGCCAATTACGTGCCCTTCGTCATCAGCGGAAACCTGCTTTTCACGTCCGGCCAGTTGCCCATCAAGGACGGCAGGCTGATGGCGATGGGCCTGCTCGGCCGCGAGCTCGGCACGGAGGCCGGCAAGCTCGCCGCCAAATGGTGCGCCGTCAACGTGCTCGCCCAGGCGCGCGTCGCGCTCGGCGACCTGGCGCGCATCAAGCGCGTCGTCAAGCTCACCGTCTTCGTCGCCTCGACGCCGGATTTCACCGAACAGCATCTGGTCGCCAACGGCGCGTCGGACTTCATCGCCGCCGCGCTCGGCGACATAGGCGGCCATGCAAGGTCGGCCGTCGGCATGGCCGCCCTGCCCATGAACGCGCCGGTCGAGGTCGAGGCCGTGATCGAGCTTTCGCGCAACTGATGAGCATGACACCCGACATTGCCTGGATCGCCGAGCGCCCCATCGCCCATCGCGGCTATCACGACCTCAACAAGGCGCGCTGGGAGAACACGCTGTCGGCGTTCGACGCAGCGGTGGAGCGCGGTTATGCGATCGAATGCGACGTCCACCTCACCGCCGACGGCGAGGTCGTCGTCTTCCACGACCACGATCTGAAGCGCCTTACCGGCCGCGAAGGCTTGGTGTGGCAGAAGCGTGCGGCCGAGATGACCGCGCTCGCCGTCGGCGGCACCGACCAGCAGGTGCCGACGCTGACGCGCATGCTGGAGGTCGTCGCCGGCCGCGTTCCGCTGGTCGTCGAGCTCAAGGGCATTCCCGGCCATGACGAGGGCCTTGTCGGCAAGGTGGCCGATCTGTTGCGGCGCTACGGTGGAAAGGCCGCCATCATGTCCTTCGACCACTGGCTGGTGCGCCAGTTTCCGGTCGCGGCCAAGGGTATTCCGGCGGGGCTGACGGCCTGGGGGCTCAAGCCGCACGAGATCGAGGCGCATTTCTCCATGCTCGCCAACGGCATCTCGTTCACGTCCTATGGCGTCGACCAACTCGACAACGCCTTCGTGGCCTTCCTGCGCGAACGGCTCGGCCTGCCCGTCATCACCTGGACCGTGCGCGACCAGGCCGGCATCGAAAAGACCTTCGCCCGCGCCGACCAGATGACCTTCGAGGGGTTCGAGCCCGACCCTGCCCATTTCCGCATTGCACAAAAATGATCGCCCGCGCCCTTGGCGAACGGCGCGATACGCGTATCTGATAGGGCATGAGCATCACCAGTCAGGCCGACGCGCCCGGCGAATTCCTCATCAGGGTCGCGACAGGGTTCGCGGCCTTCACGCGTGCGGAATGGTCGGGTCTGGACGGCGCTTCGCGAACCGAATCCGCCTGCCCCTACAACCCCTTCGTTTCGCACGACTTCCTGTCGGTGCTGGAGGAGTCCGGCTGCGCCGTGCGCGAGACCGGCTGGCAGGGCCAGCATCTTCGGCTGGAGGCGCCCGACGGATCGCTTCTGGGCGCGGTGCCCTGCTATCTCAAATCGCACAGCCAGGGCGAATATGTCTTCGACTACGGCTGGGCCGACGCCTATGAGCGCGCCGGCGGGCGCTACTATCCGAAGCTGCAGGTCTCGGTGCCCTTCACCCCGGCCACCGGCCCGCGCCTGCTGGTGCGCCGGGGCGCCGATCCGGACACGGTGCGCGCCGCGCTCGCCGGCGGACTGAAGGCGCTCGCGACACGGCTTGGCGTCTCGTCCGCGCATGTCACCTTCGCCGGCGAGGCGGATATGGATGCCTTGCGCGACGCCGGCTTCCTCGAGCGCCACGACCAGCAGTTCCATTTCTTCAACGAGGGCTATCGCGACTATGCCGATTTCCTTGACCGGCTGTCCTCGCGCAAGCGCAAGACGCTGCGCAAGGAGCGCGAAGCCGCGCGCCGCGACGGCATCGAGATCGACTGGCTGACCGGCCGCGACCTGACAGAAGCTGTCTGGGACGATTTCTTCGCCTTCTACATGGATACAGGCGGCCGCAAATGGGGCCGGCCCTATCTCAACCGAGACTTCTTTTCCATGATCGGCGAGCGCATGGCCGACGACGTCCTGATCGTCATGGCCAGGCGCGGCGGCCGCAACATCGCCGGCGCCATCAACTTCATCGGCTCGGACGCGCTCTACGGCCGCAACTGGGGCTGCATCGAGGACCACCCCTTCCTGCATTTCGAGGTCTGCTACCATCAGGCGATCGACTTCGCGATCGAGAAGGGGTTGGTGCGAGTGGAGGCCGGCGCCCAAGGCGAGCACAAGCTGGCGCGTGGCTACCGGCCGGTCGTCACGCGCTCGGCCCATTTCCTGCCCGATCCGGGCTTCCGCCGTGCCGTCGACGACTATCTGATGCGCGAGCGGCGCGAGGTGGGACGCGTCGGCGAGATGCTGGCGGAGCATGGGCCGTTCCGCAGAGGGGAATAGGGGCATAAGGCAGTAGGGCAGTATGTTCCCGGCGCTTGCCTTTGCTTCCCCTACTGCCCTATTGCCTTACTGCCCTATTGCCCTGCCGGAGGCTCGACATGTCCGCCTATGACCCCTCCAACGTCTTCGCCAAGATCCTGCGGGGCGAAATGCCGGCCCACAAGCTTTACGAGGACGATGAGACCCTGGCCTTCATGGACATCATGCCGCGCGGCGACGGCCATTGTCTCGTCATCCCCAAGAAGCCGTCGCGCAACATTCTCGACGTCGTGCCCGACAGCCTGGGCGCCGTCATGGTCACGACGCAGAAGCTCGCGCGCGCGGTCATGAAGGCCTTCGGCGCCGACGGCGTGACCGTCCAGCAGTTCAACGAGCCGGCCGGCGGCCAGATCGTGTTCCACCTGCATGTCCACGTCATTCCGCGCTTCGACGGCGTCTCGCTCAAGCCGCATACCGGCCAGATGGAAGATCAGGACGTGCTGGCCGCGAACGCCGAAAAGATCCGCGCCGCGCTCGCCGGCTAGGCCGTCTCGATCCGACGGGAAGTCGTGGCAAATCAGCGGGATACAATAAAGCGCTCCAGCTTGTCCAGCGTCTGGTATCCCAGTTCCACGGCGCCCATGTCCATCGCCTGCTGGTACTCGGCGGCCGTGCTGAGCGCCATGCCCAGCGTCACCTTGGTCGCCCCCTCCATATCCTCGAACGAGACCCAGGCGTCGGCGTGTTTGGGCCCGTTCTCGCCCCAGAGCAGCGAATAGCCGAACCTCTCCTCGGGCCGGACCTCGTGATAGAGATGGTGGTTCGGGTAGACCGTGCCGTCGGGCGCGATCATGTCGAAGACCCATTCGCCGCCCGTGCGCAGGTCGATCCGTTTGGTGCGGCAGGAGAATCCGTCCGGGCCCCACCATTGCGGCAGCGTTTCCGGGTTCATCCAGGCGCCCCACACGACGGATCGCGGCGCCTTGATCACGCGCTCCAGCACCATGGTTCGTTCGGCGACGCCCGCGAGATTGTCCAGCCCCGCCCCGAAGCCTTGCCGGTAGCCCGCCTCCATGTCCTCGGCCAGCGAGGAAAGCTGCACCGTCACGACCAGCCGGCTGCGTTCGCCCGTGCCCGCGATATCCGCCGTCACAAGTGCGGCCGATTTCGTGATGCCTTCGGACGATATTACCTCGTAGTTCACGCTGCGGGTGCCCGGCTGCAACTCCAGCCAGCCGCATTCGCAGCGTATGTCGGGCGTGCCGTCCACCTTGCAGAGCGAGACCTCGCGGCCGCCCACCCTGGTGTCGGCCTCCAGGAACTCCACGGTGACCGATGGTGATGGCGCGGCCCAGACCGCCCGCGCGGCCGGGGCCGTCCATGCCTCCCACAGCGTCGACGCCGGCGCGGCCACGTCCCGCTCGAAGGTCAGCGTCGCGAAGCGCCTGCTCCCTTTTTCGGCGGCCAGGGGCGAAGTCTGTGCGGCGAGGTTCCGTGTCATTTTGCGCGCTCCTTCATCACATTCATCACAAAGGCATCCAGCCGGTCGAGCCGGGCCTCCCAGATAGCCCGCTGTTCGTCGAGCCATGTCCGCACCGGGTCCAGAGCCTCGGGCACGATGGCGCAGGTGCGTATCCGCCCGTCCTTGGAGGTCGAGATCAGCCCCGCCTCCTCCAGCACGGACAGGTGGCGCATCACCGTGGGCAGACGCAGCCCCGTCGGCTCGGCCAGTTCCGTCACCCGCGCCGGTTTCTCGGCGAGCCGGGTCAGGATCGACCGGCGGGTCGGGTCGGCGAGCGCATGGAAGAGCAGCGAAAGATCGGGATCATGCTTAGCCATATCGCTAACTATCGCGCGATCAGCCCGCCGCGCAAGCGAAAACTTCGTCGAGTCGCTAAGTTTTTTCCGAGCTCACCCGGCGGCCCCCGGAGCGGCGTTGTTCGCCGTGTTTATGGCGCTGCTGTTCCAAGCGCTGCGGCCAATACGCCGGTCAGGCCACGCCCGGCGCTGCCGTCCTCATCAAGGAGCGGATTGTAGATGGTGATCTCCAGGCCGACTGCCTTGCCGCTCGACAGGGCAACCCGGAGCGCGGCCCCTAGCTCGTCCCACGACAACCCGCCCGGCACGCGGAAATCGACAGCCGGCATGATGGCGTCGTCGAGGCAGTCGGCGTCGAGGTGGATGAAGAAGCCGTCCAGTTCCTCTCGCGTCAGGTGGTCGACCGCTTCGCGCGCGGCCGCCTCGATGCCCATCGCGTGCACGGCGGGGAGATCAAGCGCCTTGAGCTCTTCAGGGAGCGGCTGGCTTCCGTACTCCTGCTGATCCTTGTGATCGCGATACGCGAACGCGACAGCGTCTTCAGGGCGGACGAGAGGACCGCGACCTTCGATATCGGTCAGGAGCGACGGACCGTAGCCGGTGACAAAGGCGAGGTCCATCGAGGCGCCCTCACCATTGGGTTCTGCCTCGGGCTGGAAGAAATCGGCGTTGCCGTCGATGAACAACAGGCCGTAGCGGCCGCGCCGTCGAAACGCGAGCATCGAGCCCAGCGCGATTGTGCAATCGCCGCCCAGCACCACCGGAAACTCGCCCGCGTCGAGCACCGCTTCCACCGCGTCGGCGAGCTTGGACGACCACGTCGCAATTGCACTGGCGTTCAAGGTGCCGGTCTCGGAATCGGGCGTCGGTTCCTTCGGAGGCACTGCAAGTCGCTCGGCGCGGCGCGCATGGATGCGTTCGGCAAGACCAAGATCCAGGAGCTGGTCGGGCAAGCGCTCCACACCGTCGGTCGCGAGACCCAGCGTGGAAGGGGCTTCGAGGATGGCATAGGGAACGGTCGACATAGGCGCCTCCGTTAGCGACTATTTTGACGAGTAGGTCACCGCCTCGATCTTGTGACCATCCGGATCGCGAACGAACGCCCCATAATAGTTGGCGTCGTAATCCGGCCGCAGCCCCGGCGCACCATCGTCGCTGCCACCATGTTCCAATGCCGCCGCGTGGAATCGCTCGACCATCGAACGGTCCTCGACGGCGAAGGCGATATGAGTGCCATTGCCCACGGTCGCGGGCTTTCCGTCAATCGGAACCTGGACGCTGAAGTGAAACGTGCCGCTGCCGTAGCCGAGACCGCCCTCGTCTTGCGCCATCGGCAGTATGCCGACGATGGGCAAGACGGCGTCGTAGAAACGCTTTGACCGTTCAACGTCATTCGTCCCGACCGAAACGTGGTGGATCATGGTCGCCTCCGGTTCCGACTGTCCCGTAACGGCAGCTTCAGGTCATTGTTCCCTCGAAGGCGAGCGTCGTTCGTCCACCCGTCTCCGTCATGGAGGTCCCCTCGTCGGCCCGGCACCAGACCTGGGGTTCTCACCGCTGGAGGATCGTCAGCCCGCCAATCAGCACGATCTCGGCCACCACGATGCTCAACAGGACGTTGCGGCGGATCAGCCCATGTGGTTGTCATCGAGCGATGTCAGCAATTCCTCGATCTGTTCGGCGCTGAACCCACCAGGCCGGTCCGTCAGAAACGCTCAGCCCTCAGCACCTGCGTGTCGGACACGCTGACGACGCCGATGTGCCGCTCGACCACGGCAAAGGCGGCCTCGAGCAGGCCGTCCAGCCGCTCGGGACGGATAAGGCAGATGACGGCGACCATGCCGCCGGCGCGTCCCACCTGGCCCTCGCGGCTCCACTGGCCCGAGCGCCCCGACCCGCCGCTGACGGGCAGGATTGTGTAGCCGGTCACGCCGGCCTCGATCAGCGCATTGGTAAGCTGCCGCTCCATCACCGCTTCGATAATGATCTCCACGCGCTTGGCATCGTGCATCTTCATTGTCTTCAGTTCCCCATCACGGCGCCAGCCAGCATCATATAGAGCGGGATGCCGAGCGTCAGGTTGAACGGAAAGGTGATCCCCAGCGCCAGGGTCAACGACAGCGCGGGGTTTGCCTCCGGCAGCGCCACGCGCATGGCCGCCGGTACGGCGATGTACGATGCCGACGCCCCCAGCACCATGAGCAGCACCACGCCGCCGTGCGAAAGCTCCAGCGCCAGGCCCATCGCAAGGCCGAACGCGGCGCCGACCAGCGGCATCAGGATGCCGAAGGCGACGGTTCCCGCCGACAGCACGCCGCGGCTGCCACGCAGACCTCGTCCGGCGACCAGCCCCATGTCGAGCAGGAAAAGACACAGGACGCCCTTGAAGGGCTCGACGATGAAGCTTCGGATTTCCACCAGCCCCTCCTCCCCGGTCACCCAGCCGATGACGAAGGCGCCGAGCAACAGCACGATCGAGCCGTTGAGCAGGATCTCGCGCCACAGTTCTGCGCTCACCTGTTCGGTGCCGCTGCCGCGTTTTGCGGCAAGCCAGAGCGCCGACAGAATGGCCGGCGCCTCCATCGCCGCCGCCACGGCGACCATGTAGCTCTCAGCCGGAATGCCGCGCCCGGCCAGAAGCGAGGTCGCGGCCACGAAGGTCACGATCGAGATCGATCCGTAGTGGCCCGCAACCGCCGCCGCATCGGTGGCCGTAACGCGCGTGAGAAAGCGCAAAAGGCCGAAGGCAACAAACGGCAGGAGGAGCGAGAGCGCCACGCCCGAGAGCAACGCTGCCACCAGCCGCGTGTCCACACCATGGGCGGCAACGCCCGCCCCGCCCTTGAAGCCGATGGCAAACAGCAGATAGATCGAAAGCCCTTTGGCGATGGCTTCGGGAAAGCTCAGATCGGAACGGGCAAGTGCGGCAACGAGCCCGAGCACGAAGCTGAGAATAATCGGCGAAACCAGATTGGCTCCCGCCAGCGCCAGAATGCTGTCCATACCCGTCCCCCGAAATTTCGCGGGAATATAGGCCGGAGCATCAGAACGAAAAGCAGCCAACGCTTCGGGATCGGAGCCTTATTGTCGCATCGGCGGCCATGATGATGGTGCAGGGCACACCAATGCCCGCGCAATAGAAGCAAGGCCCTTCGGAACAGATATCGAGGTCATCCGGAAATCTGCTCGTCGGCCGAAAACCGGGCGTCGGGGTCTCACCGCTGGAGGATCGCCAGCCCGCCGATCAGCACGATTTCGGTTACGACGATGCTCAACAGCACGTTGCGGCGGACCAGCATATAGGCGGCGAAACCCGCCGCCATCGCGCCGATCCTCAGCGCCAGCGGCGTGTCGGCCAGCGCGCCACCTGGATAGACGACGAGGCTGGCGATGACGGCGGCCACCAGCGCGGTGGCGATGCAGCGCACCAGCACCATCGCCTCCGATTCCTCGGCCACCTTGCCGCCGAGATAGACGCCGAGATAGCGCCAGAAATCCGTCGCCAGCCACCCTGCGACCAGGATGAACAGATAGGGCCACCACCAGGCGTCGATGGCGCCGTAGGTCATGCCGGCGCCTGTCTCGTGAAGCGGTGCCACAGATAGGCGCAGACGCCGCCGACGAAGCCGGCGGCGAGCAGGTCGAAGCCGGGCACCAGCATGTGGGCCACGGGCCCAAGCGCCAGCCCGGCCACCATCGCGACCTTGCCCGCCTGCTCCCGCGCCGAGCCCCACAGCGAGGTCAGGAAGTAGATGGGGGTGAGCAACAGCAATCCCGCCGCCACCGCCGGCGGCAGCGACCCCGCGACCAGATAAGTCACCGCCGCGACCACCATGTTGAACAGGACGAGCGACAGGCCGAGCCCGCAATAATAGGTGGTGCGGAGGTCGCGCGGCACGCCGCGGATCGTCTCGAGCGCGATCACCCAGGACGTGACGGCGACGAAATGCGACAGGGCGTAGAGCACCCAGGGGCGCGTGCGCGGGCCGCGCATCTCCGGCACCAGCGCCACCACCATCGGTGTGAGCCGGATGGAGGACAGCGCCACGGCGAACGCGACCGCCGGCAGCGCGTTGCCGGCCAGCACGGCCCCGATCAGCACCACCTTGGCCGGCAGCGCCCACACCACCGCGATCATGAACAGAATTTCGGCGAGCGAGAAGCCCGCCTCGCGGGCCAGCCCGGCGAAGCCGACGAAGGCCGTCGCCAGGATCAGCGCGGGGATCGAGACGGCGGCCAGGACGCCGCGCAGGAACCAGTGTCGTGCCTGGCCGGCCTCTCCGGCATCGGCCGTGTCGGGATGTCGCATCCCGCTCCGGTTAGCATGCGTACCACGAGGTTGCGACGGCGAATTCGCACTGCACCAATGCTTGGCACGCACGCCGCCAATGAAAACAGGCGGCGCTTCATGACGCCGCCCGTTTCAGGTTTCAGCTACTGTCAGCCCCGCCTCAGCCCTTGCGCGGCAGTTGTGGAACGATGCTGCGCTTGCGGTTGTCGCCTTCCGGCGCCGGCGGCGGCGATTTGGCCGCGGCCTTGGGCTTCGAGGCGGTTTTCGCCTTCTTCCTGCGTGGCGGAGACGGCTTGCGCTCGACCTCCTTCTTCGGCTTGACGGGCACCTCGTCGGCCACTGCGTCGAGCTTCAGGCCGGTCTCGCCGGTGTCCTTCTTCTCGACGGTGACGCGGACGGTGCCGCCCTTCTTCAGGCGGCCGAACAGCACCTCGTCGGCGAGCGGCTTCTTGATGTGCTCCTGGATGACCCGGCCCAGCGGGCGGGCGCCCATCTTCTCGTCATAGCCCTTATCGGCCAGCCATTCGACCGCCTCCTGCGAGAGATCGAAGGTAACCCCGCGCTCGGCGAGCTGCGCCTCGAGCTGCATGACGAATTTCTGCACGACCTGATGGATAACCGGCACCGGCAGCGAGCCGAAGGGAATGACGGCATCGAGACGGTTGCGGAATTCCGGCGTGAACAGCCGGTTGATCGCCTCCAGATCGTCGCCCTCGCGCTTGGACGAGCCGAAGCCGATCGCGGCCTTGGCCATGTCCGACGCACCGGCATTGGTCGTCATGATCAGGATGACGTTGCGGAAGTCGATCTTCTTGCCGTTGTGGTCGGTCAGCTTGCCGTGATCCATCACCTGCAACAGGATGTTGAACAGGTCGGGATGCGCCTTCTCGATCTCGTCGAGCAGAAGCACGCAGTGCGGATGCTGGTCCACGCCGTCGGTCAGGAGACCGCCCTGGTCGAAGCCGACATAGCCCGGAGGTGCGCCGATCAGCCGGCTGACCGTGTGGCGCTCCATGTATTCGGACATGTCGAAGCGCAGCAGTTCCACGCCCAGCGACGTCGCGAGCTGCTTGGCGACCTCGGTCTTGCCGACGCCGGTCGGGCCGGAGAACAGATAGGCGCCGATCGGCTTCTCGGGCTCGCGCAGGCCGGCCCGCGCCAGCTTGATCGACGATGCCAGCGCCGTGATCGCCGTGTCTTGCCCGTAGACCACCCGCTTCAGCTCCGCCTCCAGCCCCGACAGCACCTTCTCGTCGTCGGCCGTCACGGTCTTCGGCGGGATTCGCGCCATGGTGGCGATCGTGGCCTCGATCTCCTTGACGGAGATCGTCTTGCGGCGGCGGTTCTCGGGCAGCAGCATCTGCGAGGCGCCCGTCTCGTCGATCACGTCGATCGCCTTGTCGGGCAGCTTACGGTCGGAGATGTAGCGCGCCGACAGTTCCACGGCCGCCTTGATGGCGTCGTTGGTGTAGCGCACCTTGTGGAAGTTCTCGTAGTAGGGCTTGAGGCCCTTCATGATCGCGATCGCGTCGTCGACCGTCGGCTCGTTGACGTCGATCTTCTGGAACCGGCGCACCAGCGCGCGATCCTTCTCGAAGAACTGGCGGAACTCCTTGTAGGTCGTGGAGCCGATGCAGCGGATCGCGCCCGACGAGAGGGCGGGTTTGAGAAGGTTGGAGGCGTCCATCGCGCCGCCCGAGGTGGCGCCGGCGCCGATCACCGTGTGGATCTCGTCGATGAACAGGATGGCGCCCGGATAGTCCTCGAGCTCCTTCACCACCTGCTTCAACCGCTCCTCGAAGTCGCCGCGATAGCGCGTGCCGGCGAGCAGCGTGCCCATATCGAGCGCAAAGATGGTGGAATCGCGCAGCACCTCCGGCACCTCGCCTTCCACGATGCGCTTGGCCAGGCCCTCGGCGATCGCCGTCTTGCCCACGCCCGGATCGCCGACATAGAGCGGATTGTTCTTGGAGCGACGGCACAGGACCTGGATCGTGCGGCTGATCTCCGTCTCGCGGCCGATCAGCGGATCGATCTTGCCCGACCGCGCCTTCTTGTTGAGGTCGATGCAGTAGGCGGTCAGCGCGTCCTGCTGCTTCTTCTTGGGGGCCTCCTCCTGCTCGCCCTGCTGGCCGGCCGGCTCCTCGTCGGCGCCGCGCGGCGGGCGCGGCTCGTTGGCGCCAGGCCTCTTGGCGATGCCGTGCGAGATGTAGTTGACCGCGTCGTAGCGGGTCATCTGCTGTTCCTGCAGGAAGTAGGCGGCGTGGCTCTCGCGCTCGGCGAAGATCGCCACCAGCACGTTGGCGCCCGACACTTCCTCGCGCCCGGAGGATTGGACGTGGATGACGGCGCGCTGGATCACGCGCTGGAAGCCCGCCGTGGGCTTGGAATCCTCGTCGTAGCCGGTGATCAGATTGTCGAGTTCGGCATCGATATAGTTGGTCAGGGTGTTGCGCAGCTCGTCGATGTCGACATTGCAGGCGCGCATGACGGATGCCGCGTCCTGGTCGTCGACCAGCGCCAGCAGCAGATGCTCCAGCGTCGCATATTCGTGATGTCGTTCATTGGCGAAGGTCAGCGCCTGGTGAAGCGCCTTCTCAAGGCCTGGCGAGAATGCCGGCATACGTACCTCTCATTTCTTCTCCATCACGCATTGCAGCGGATGCTGATGCTGACGGGCGAAATCCATGACCTGAGACACTTTGGTCTCGGCCACCTCGAATGTATAGACCCCGCATTCGCCCACTCCGTGATTGTGAACGTGGAGCATGATGCGGGTCGCCGCCTCCCTGTCCTTCTGAAAAAAGCGCTCCAATACGTGGACCACGAATTCCATTGGGGTGTAGTCGTCGTTCAGCAGCAGGACGCGGTACAGGCTCGGCTTCTTCGTGCGGGTCTTGGTACGGGTTATCACCGCCGTGCCGCGGCCCGAACCAGCACCATCGCCGTCCGCCGCCTGCATTCTTGCTCCGCCCGAGCCCGGAGCCCACTCTGCCGCCGCCAACCTCGAATTCCTTGTCACCGCGTCCATCCCGGAAGCGATATGTAGGTCGTCATGGTCTGATTGTAAGGTGTTCGTTTGCGCTGGCAAGCGCATCTTGCGGCGTGTCGCGCGCAATAAAAAGCCCGGCGCGCGGCCGGGCTCGTCGCGCCGGACCGCGGCGGTCCGGCATCGGGACTTGAGAGGCTTACTTGGACTTGGCGATCGCCGCCTCGAAGGGCTGGTAGACATCCTTGGCCAGGTCGGCATACATCTCGCCCACCTTGGTCATCTCGGCCACGAAGGACTCGTAGGCCTGCTTGGCGTAGTCGGCCTGGACTTCGAGCGCCTTCTCGGGCGATTTCGCCGCGACCATTTTCTCCACGGCCGCGCTGCCGTTCTCGAACGACTTCTTCGAGTACTCGGTCGCCTCGACGGCGATCGCCTGCATGCCCTTGGAGAGCGAGGCGAAGCTCTTGAGGCCGGTGTCCATCATGTCCTTGCCATAGGCGTTGAAGCCTTCGAACGACTGCATCATGTCGAATTTCCTTCGGATAGTTCGGGAGGGGAACCGCGTCGCGCCTGATGCGATGCACATAATTTAGTGTGCAATGCACAAAAAAGTCAATAGCCGCGTGATTCGCCGGCTTTCCGGGCCGCGTCGGATTCGATGAAAATCCGCCCGGAATGGTGAACGATCCGCTTACCATAAACGGATTGGTAATCAACGTTGCCATACCGTTCGCGATCGTCAGGGACGACCCAATCGACAAACACCGAACGACGAAGGAAATTGCAGTGCGTCCGGCATCGCGTTCCCCCCGCCTTCCATTGATCCCCCTCATCCTCACCCTGGCGGCTTCGCTCTTCCTTGCGAGCCTGCAGCCGGTCATGGCCAACCCAAAATACGCCGCGATCGTGGTCGACGCCAATACGGGCGAAACGCTGTTCGCCCGTAACGCGGACGAGATGCGTTATCCGGCCTCGCTGACCAAGATGATGACGCTCTACATGACGTTCGAGGCGCTCACCGCGGGCCGCATCTCGAAGTCGACGAGGGTGACGTTCTCGGCGCAGGCGGCCGCCCGCCCGCCCACGAAGATCGGTGTCAGCGCCGGCGGATCGATCACCGTCGAGCAGGCCATCCTCTCGCTGGTCACGAAGTCCGCCAACGACGCGGCGGCCGCGCTGGGCGAAATGCTCGCCGGATCCGAAGCCAGTTTCGCGCGCCAAATGACCGCCAAGGCGCGTCAGCTCGGCATGAAGTCCACGACCTTCCGCAACGCTTCGGGCCTGCCGGATCCGGAGCAGCGCACGACGGCTCGCGACATGGCGGTCCTCGGCCTGGCGCTGCGCGAGCACTATCCGGAGTATTACGGCTATTTCTCCACGCGCTCGTTCAAGTTCGGCAAGAGCGTGATGCGCAACCACAACCGCCTGCTTGGGTCGGTCAAGGGCGTGGACGGCATAAAGACCGGCTATATCCGCGCCTCCGGCTTCAATCTCGTGTCCTCGGTCCGGGACAATGGCCGCAGCGTCGTCGCCGTCGTCATGGGTGGCCGCACGGGCAAGAGCCGCGACGCCCACATGGCCGAACTGATCCGCACATGGTTGCCCAAGGCCTCGCGCCGCGACAACGGCCCGCTTGTGGCCAAGCGCGTCATCAATTCGGGCTCGACGGTGGTCGCGGCCGGCGCGGTCGCGCTGCCGAAGGCCGGCGCTCCGGTCCCGGCCGAGCGCCCGGGCGAGGCGGTTGCCGTGGCCTATGCGGCCGCGCCCGATCCCGCCCCCGCCGTCGAGGCGATCGCCGGAGCGGCGGCCCCGGCGGGCGACGTCACGCCGCAGGGGGATGTCGATCCTCTGTCCACCTCCTCCACCAGGCCGTCCGGCTGGGCCATCCAGGTCGCCTCGCTGCCCAGCGAGCCGGAGGCCGTCGCCTTCCTGTCGAAGACGACCGACAAGGCGGCGGCCATCCTCGCCGACGCGTCCGCCTTCACCGAGGAGTTCCAGCACAAGGGCACGACCTTCTACCGGGCCCGCTACGGCGGGTTCAAATCGAAGGATCAGGCCTGGGCGACCTGCGGTCAGCTCAAGAAGCGCAGCATCGCCTGCTACGCCGTCCAGCAGTGACGCCGGCGCCGCGCGTCGACGCGGCACCGGCAACCCGGTTTGTTCAGAGTCGAGGGGAGCTATCTGTGTTGGGCGAGAAGAAAGTCCTTGGCTTCGTTGATCCGCGCCGCAAGAAAGGACGTGCCGCCGTGGTCGGGGTGAACCCGCTGCATCAGGCGGCGATGGGCCTTGCGGATGTCGGCGGCGCTGGCCCCCGGTTCAAGACCAAGGATCTCATAGGCCTCCTGCTCAGTCATGGGGCCAGATCCTGGCGCGCTTCCTTCCCGCGCGCCGTCGTGCGCCTCGGCGTCGTCGCGCCAGACGGGAAAGCGGCCGTCAAGATACGTCTCGAGTAGCCGGCGGCTGTCCTCGTCGGAACCGAGTTCGACGAGAAGCGACTTCAACGTCTCGAGGTCGAGATCGGCGAGCCGCCTGCCCTCCATCGTGCCGGCGAGCACCACGCCGTCCAATCCGCCGGTGTCGTGATCCAGCTCCATCTCCAGCGCTGCCGTCCGCACCGTCGAGCTCCGTCCCGGTGTTCGGCTGAAGCTTTGGCGCCTGCGGGCGGACAGATACCACGCCGCCGCCCCCGACAGGGCCATGCCGCCCAATCCCGCCCTGCCGATCAGCGTCAGCGCCAGACCGACCGCGCCGAGGATGACGGGTCCCACGACGTTGACCGTGCCCGCGATCCGCGCCGGGTCGGCGCGCAGGAACACGAAGCCCAGCCCCGACAGGGCCAGGAGCAGCGCGAAGGCATAGAACAGCCAGGCCATGGCCTTGTCAGTCCTTGCCGGGGCGCAGATGCCCGATCAGCAGTCGGTCCTCGGCGGTGCCGCGCGCCTCCAGCGCCTTCAGCCCGCCAGTGGCGTAGACCGCGATGGTCGACAGGAGCTTGGCCAGTAGGCTGGCCGCGTCGCGGTCGAACCGGAACCAGGCGCCTTTCGAAAGTCGCGCGATCTCGCGGAAGGCGCGTTCGACGGCCGCGTCCCTGCCCTCCTGAAAGATAAAGACCGGCACGCCATGCAGGCCCAGTTCGCCTGCCTTCCGGCACAGTTCGTCGACATTCTCCTCCATGGCGTCGCCGATATAGACGATAGCGTTCACGCGCTCGCGCGCGTTCTCCTTCAGGCCATGCGAGAGAACTTTCGAAATCTGGGTCATGCCGCCGCGGCAGTCGATCCGGGTCATCAGCGACTTGAGCTGGTCGGTGTTCGACACGAAGCGCGACGACCTGCATTCGCCAAAGCCACGAAAATAGACGAGCTGGACGTCGAGGCGGCCGGCGCGACCCACGGCATCGAACATCTCCGCCTGCAGTGAACACGCAAGATCCCAGGTCGGCTGCCGGCTCATCGTGGCGTCAAGCGCCAGCACCAAGCGTCCCTTGCCCGTCGCGGACTTGCGCATGGTCTCCGCCTGGCGGACGAAATCCGCGATATCAGACGACCGCGACCGTTCGGCTGGTGTCTGGTCGGCCGGCTTCGAGGGCGCGGGCGGTTTTGAAGCGCTCATCCCTTCAAAATGTGGCGCGCGGCCGCCGCTTGCAAGCCCGCGCCTCAGTGGGATTCGTCCCAAGGGTTTATGACGGCCACTCCCGCCGCCTCGAAGGGCGACGTGTCACGCGTGGCAACCGAAAGACCGTGCAGCGAGGCGGTCGCGGCGATGTATCCGTCGGCCCTGGCGATCGCCCTGCCCTTCTCCCGTGCTCCGGCCATGATGAGCGCATAGGTCTCGCTGGCCTCCGTGTCGAACGGCAGGATACGCCCGGCGAAGGCCGGCAATACCTCCCGTTCGAGCCGCGCGCGCATTCGCTCCCGCCGCTTGCCGGCAGGCAGCGACGCGATACCGAAGCGCAGCTCCGCCACGGTGATCGCCGACAGAAAGAGGGTTTCGACCGCCTGCGCGTCGATCCACCCGATCGCGTTGGCGTCCGGTGCGCGGCGCATCGGCTCCGATATGACGTTCGTGTCGAGAAGGATCATCAATCGAAACGGATCGGTTCGGCCGGCGCATCGTCGCGCTCCAGCGCCGCGTCGAAAGCGCTCCACTCCTCCTCGGTGAGCCTCGCCTCGCGGCCGATCTCGGCCAGAAGGGTGCCCAGCCTGATCCTTCTCTCGGGTTGGGCCGCCTTCTCCAGTATATCGCGAATCTCGGCCTCGGTGCTGCGCCCGTTGCGGGCGGCACGCACCTTGAGCGCGCGATGCGTCTCGCTCGACAGGTTTCGAATGGTGACCGCCGGCATTGTGCTATCAATCAAACTCTTCTTGAAATCAATGCTATCATTGCAAGAGAGGTGATGTCAAAATGCCTTTTCGAGGACGCTAAAGCAGGCCGAGTTCGGCAAGCTCGCGACGCAGGTCCGGCGGCAGCGCATGCAGGCCCGCCTCGCCGCGCCGGAGATCGGCCGGCGCGTCCTTCGCCTCGAGATAGCGCCAGCCCTGGAAGGCGCGGCGCGGCTGCCACTGCGTCCGGACCACGGTCGGTTCCAGCACCAGACGGCAGCGCGCGATCCCTTCCGCGTCCGTGAACGGGCGGATCGCCGCCAGCTTCTGGCGGCACTGGACGTTGCCCTTGATGACCCAGTAAAGCGATCCGCCGTCAAGCAGCTCGTCCGCGCGCTTCGGCGCCATGCGGGTCGTGTGAACCGGTTCCGCCGGCTCGCCGCGCGCGCGCATGGCCGACAGGCGCTCGCCGATCCAGGCTTCGAGGTCCTCCACGCTTTCGGCGCCGACGCACAGCTTGACGAGGTTGAGCGGCATGATCGTCCTTCACCAAAACGGGTAACCTAGGAAGCGATGCAGGAACATGAAAGATGCCCGCGCGTTCGGTCCACAGCATGTCGGCCCCAACGGAGGCGGCCGGCATGCCGAACCCGTTCAGGAGGATATCATGTCCATCGCCCGCACCACCGAAATCATCGCGGCCGGCTCCTCGGTCGAGGAGGCGATCAACAACGGCATCGACCGCGCCACCGAGACCCTGAAGAATGTCGAGGAGGTCTGGGTCCAGAGCGTCAAGGCGCGGGTCCAGGACGGGCGCATCTCGGAATACCGGGTCACGATGAAGGTCACCTTCGTTCTCGAAGGCACCTGAGCCTCAGCACGCCACGACGTTGACGGCAAGGCCGCCCTGGCTGGTTTCCTTGTAGCGCTCGTTCATGTCGAGCCCGGTCTGGCGCATCGTCTCGATCGCTGCATCCAGCGGTACGAAATGCTTGCCGTCACCCTTGACGGCGAGCGACGCGGCGGTGACGGCCTTGACCGCGCCGAGCGCATTGCGCTCGATACACGGAACCTGGACCAGCCCGCCGACGGGGTCGCAGGTCATGCCCAGATGATGTTCCAGGGCGATCTCCGCCGCATTCTCGACCTGCTCGGGCGTCCCGCCCATGACGGCGGCCAGACCGGCTGCCGCCATGGCCGAGGCCGAGCCGACCTCGCCCTGGCAGCCGACCTCAGCGCCCGAGATCGAGGCGTTGTGCTTGATGATGCCGCCGATCGCCGCGGCGGTGAGCAGGAAGTCGCGTGTGCCCACCGGATCGGCGTCGACATGGAACTTGCGCCAGTAGCGCAGCACCGCCGGCAGCGTGCCCGCCGCGCCGTTGGTGGGCGCGGTGACGACGCGACCGCCCGCCGCGTTCTCCTCGTTGACGGCCATGGCGAAGACCGCCAGCCAGTCATTGGCCAGGAGCGGATTGGGACGGTTCTGACGCCATTCGTCCTCAAGCCGGTCATGAAGCACGCGCGCCCGGCGACGGACCTTGAGCCCGCCCGGCATGATGCCGTCGCGTGACAGACCCCGGTCGATGCAGGCGCTCATCGCCTCCCATATCGCGTCGAGCCCGCGATCGAGTTCGGCGCGCGGCATGCGCGTCTCCTCGTTGGCCCGCTTCATCTCGGCGATCGTCAGGCCGCTGGACGCCGCCATCTCCAGCATTTCGGCCGCGTTGCGGAAGGGGTAAGGCATGCCGGCCCCCTCGGGCGGCGCGGCGCGCGACTTCTCACGTTGCAACTCCTCCTCCGACAGGACGAAGCCACCGCCGACCGAATAGAAGACGCGCCTCAGCAACAGCCGGTCGTCCGCGTCGAACGCCTCGAACGCCATGCCGTTGGCGTGGCCGGGCAGCGGCGTCTTGCGGTCCATGACCAGATCGGTCGCCGGATCGAAGCGATAGGCCGGATGACCTTCCGGCCGCACCCGTTTCTCGCCCGCTACGCGTTCCAGCAGCCCGTCGATGCGGTCGGGGTCGATCGTCGTCGGATCATGCCCGTCCAGGCCCAGGATCACGGCACGGTCGGTGCCGTGCCCGACGCCGGTGAAGGCCAGCGAGCCGTGAAGGCTGGCGCGGAGCCACTCGACGGTCGCGCCCGCCGGACGCGGCCAGTCGCCCGAGGCGATTTCGTCGAGGAAGCGGCGGGCCGCCGTCATCGGTCCCATCGTGTGCGAACTCGACGGGCCGATGCCGATCTTGAACAGGTCGAATACCGAAAGGAACATGGCGCGACTGCTCCGTGCCGTCGTCCCGCTTCTAGGACATCCCGTGCCGTCGCCGCCATCCGGCGTCGACGTTTGCTGGCTTCGCAACGACATGCCTGCACGCGAAAAGGGCGCGTCATAAAGGCCGCGCCCTTTTCGAAATTCAGGAATTTTGCGATCAGCTCGCGGCCAGCACCGCCGCGTTTTCACCGCCGCCGATCAGCAGGCCCAATGCGATGAGACCCGCGAACCCGATCACTGCCCAGGCTGTCACGCCCCAGCAGGACTTCTTCACCCCGTCGTCCATGAACGATCCGCTATCGAGAGTTTTGTGTTGGTTACCCATTCGCCTGTATCGAGCTCTCGGCTCCCCCGGCGTTTAACGGTTGATTAACTAGCCGACCTCGGCTGTCGGCGCAATCGGCAATTGGACGAAGAAAAGCCGCAATCCAAGCCCCCTCCCGCCGCGTCCATGTCCGTTGCCTAACGATTTCAGATCGTTGGACCTTACGTTTAGTAACGTACGCGATGGCGGATCGTGGCGAAATCGTGTCTTTACCGCGTCGTTTCGGTGGATATCAGGCGCCGGGAAAGGGTGTGTCGATGCGGCCCATGACCCAGTAGGCGAACAGCCCGGTCCATTCGCGGATGCCGAGCGTGAAGGTCTGCAGCGAATCGACGGGGTTGTCGGCGAACAATTCGACGGTCTCGTTGCCCCGTGTACGATAGTCGACAGGCCACGGTGTGACGGCAAAACCCGCGCGCTCGAACAGCGCTACCGACCGCGGCATGTGGAAGGCGGAGGTGACCAGAAGCCAAGTCTCGCCTTCGGCCGGCGATACGAGACGCCTTGTATAGGTGGCGTTCTCATGAGTGTTGCGCGAATCGTTCTCCAGCACGAGCCGCTCCCGGTCCACGCCGAGCGCTTCGAGCAGGCGCGGCGCCGTCGCGGCGTCGCCCTCGCCCTGCAGCACCAGCGTTCCGGTGCCGCCCGTCACCACCACCCGCGCGTCCGGGTAGCGCCGCGCCAGGATGGCCGTTTCGACCATCCGGTCGCCGCCGCTGTTGAGGTCGTATCCGCCCCGCGCCATGTTGATGCCGCCCTCGAACCCGCCGCCCAGCACGATGATCCCGGCCACCCGCTCCGGCGCCGGCTCCGGCCGTGGATGGCGTTTCTCCAGCGGCAGCAGCATCAGCGCGCCCGCCGAGGTAAAGGCGGCGACGAACAGGATCATGAGCGCCAGCACCGAAAGCAGCGTGCCCGTGCCGCGCCAGGACAGCCACCGGGCCACCAGGCTGGCGAGGATGAGGAGTGCTACGAGGCTGAGCGGCTGGACGAGCGCCCAGAAGACCTTGGACAGAACGAACGTCATTGGGCAGCCCATTCCCTGGGGCGCTTGGAGCCCTTTTGAGAAACCTTTGCGGGGAGGTAGATGGAGTGATTTTCGAGAACCGGAGCACAGTGGACATGAGGTCCATGAGCACCGGAGAAAATCGCTTCAAATGCCCCCCGGAAAGGAATTATCCAAAGGGCTCCTACCACCACCGTTCGGGCGCGAATTGCCCCGCCGCCTGCTCGATCACATGGCCGGCCTGAAACAGGGTTTCCTCGTCGAAGGGCCGGCCGATCAGCTGCAGGCCGAGCGGAAGGCCCTTGCCGTCGAGCCCGGCCGGCACGGCGATGCCCGGCAGCCCGGCCATGTTCACCGTCACCGTGAAGATATCGTTGAGATACATCTTGACCGGATCGGCGGCCATGTCCTGGTCGGCCACCCCGAAAGCCGCCGAGGGCGTGGCCGGCGTCAGGATCGCGTCCACCCCGGCCGCGAACACGTCCTCGAAATCCTTCTTGATCAGCGTGCGCACCTTCTGCGCGCGCAGATAATAGGCGTCGTAATAGCCGGCCGAGAGCACATAGGTGCCGATCAGGATGCGCCGCTTGACCTCGCGGCCGAAGCCGGCGGCGCGCGTGTTCTCATAGGTCTCGAGGATGTCCTTGCCGGGCACTCGCAGCCCGTAGCGAACGCCGTCATAGCGCGCCAGGTTGGACGAGGCCTCCGCCGGCGCCACGATGTAATAGGCCGGCAGCGCGTATTTCGTGTGCGGCAGCGAGATGTCGACGATCTCGGCGCCCGCATCGCGCATCCAGCCGATCCCCTCCTGCCAGAGCTTCTCGATCTCGTCGGGCATGCCGTCGACGCGGTATTCGCGCGGAATGCCGACCTTCATGCCCTTCATCGAGCGGCCGATGGCGGCCGCATAATCGGGCACCGGCCGGTCGGCCGAGGTGGTGTCCTTGTCGTCCACGGAGGCCATGGATTTGAGCAGGATCGCGGCGTCGCGCACATCGCGCGCGATCGGCCCCGCCTGGTCCAGCGAGGAGGCGAAGGCGACGATGCCCCAGCGCGAGACCCGTCCATAGGTCGGCTTGACGCCGACGGTCGCGGTGAAGGCGGCCGGCTGCCGGATCGAGCCGCCGGTGTCGGTCGCGGTCGCGCCCGCGCAAAGCCAGGCCGAGACGGCCGCGGCCGACCCGCCCGACGAGCCGCCGGGCACCAGATCCTTGTTGGAGCCCTTGGCGCGCCAGGGATTGATCACCGGCCCATAATGGCTGGTCTCGTTCGACGAGCCCATCGCGAACTCGTCCATGTTGAGCTTGCCCAGCATGACGGCGCCGTCGGCCCACAGATTGGCCGTCACCGTCGATTCATAGCGCGGCTGGAAACCGTCGAGGATGTGACTGCAGGCCTGCGTGTGCACGCCTTCGGTCGCGAACAGGTCCTTGATGCCGAGGGGAATGCCCTCCAGCGCGCCGCCCTCGCCTTTCGCCAGCCGCGCGTCGGAGGCCCTGGCCATCTCGCGCGCGCGATCGTGGCTGACCGTCACATAGGCGTTGAGCGCCGGGTTGGCGACGTCGATCGCGGCGAGATAGGCGTCGGTCAGTTCGAGCGCCGAGAACTCCCGCCCGTCGAGCTTCTTGCGCGCTTCGGCGATGGTGAATTTGGTCAGGTCGGTCATCTGGAAAAGTCCGTTCAGGCGACCGCGGGCGCGGCGGAAAGGTCCTTGCGGTAGAAGGTCGAATAGGGGTTGTCGGGATAGTCGCCGAAGGCCCCGCAGCGCCGGTAGCCAGCACGCTCATAGACGCGTCGCGCCGCGCCATAACCGTCGCCGCCGGTTTCAAGCGCCAGATAGCGCAGTCCCTCGGCGGCAGCCAGCGACTCTATTTCGGCGAGGATCAGCCCGCCGACGCCCTTCCCTTGCGCGGACCGGCGCACATACATGCGCTTGACTTCGCCGAAGCCGCCCCGGTGGCGCAAAAGCGCGCCGCAGCCGACAGCCTCACCGTTGATGCGAGCCACCCAGACTGTGGTCTCGGAGCCTGCCATCTCGTCGACCGTCATGCGAAAATTGAACTCCTCCGGCGTAGCGGGCTCCTGCGCGGTGATCGCATCGTTCAGTTCGGCGATCAGGGCGCGCACGTCGTCCTGCAGGGGCGTCTCCACGGCGATCGTGATTCCCATGGGGGTTACTCCACCACCTTGGGCACGAGGAAGAAGTTCTCGTCCGTCATCGGCGCATTGGCGACGATGTCGTCGGCCTTGCCGCCGTCGGTCACCACGTCCTGACGCTTCTTCATCTCCATCGGCGTGACCGACGTCATGGCGTCGACACCGGACACGTCGACCTCGCCGAGCTGCTCGACGAAGCCGAGGATAGCGTTGAGTTCGCCGGTCATGCGCTCGGCGTCGTCGTCGGTGACGGCGATGCGCGCAAGGCGCGCGACGCGCTTGACGGTGGCGGTGTCGACGGACATCGGCTTGGGCTCCGGTCGGACGGGAGGGCTTCGACACGGCCTATAGTTGCCGCGCGCGCCGGGCGCAAGGACGCCGGCGCGCCATGGCCGGTCATACCTCGAAGGTCTCCCCGATCGCCGGCGTCTTCACCGTGGCGCCCGAACCCTCCATGCCTGACACGAACTTGTCGGGCGTCTGGTCGATGATGCCGAAGGTTCCATAGTGGCATGGCACGACGGTCTCGAACTTGAAGAACCGCTGGCAGGCGAGCGCGGCCACCGCGCCGCCCATGGTGAAGCGGTCGCCAACCGGCACGAGCCCGACCTCCGGCTGGTGCAGTTCCTGGATCAGCGCCATGTCGCCGAAAATGTCGGTGTCACCCATGTGGTAGAGCGTCTTGTCGTCGGGGAAGTGCAGCACGAGCCCCAGCGGATTGCCGAGATAGACATTGCCGCCGCCCTCCCGCGCGGCCGACGACGAATGATGGGCCTGCACGAAGGATGTGGTGAAGCCGCCGCAATCGACCGTGCCGCCTGTGTTGCCGGGGTTGATCCTGTCGCCGTCGGCGCCCTTCCCGACGAGGTACATGCAGACCTCGAAGCTGCCGACCAGCATGGCGCCGGTCTTCTTCTGGATTTCGGCCGCGTCGCCGATATGATCATCGTGGCCATGGGTCAGCAGCACGTGCGTCACGCCGTCCGCCGCGTCCTCCCAGGGCTTTCCCCAGCTGGGATTGCCCGACAGGAACGGATCGATCAGGATCGTTGCGCCGCCGGCCTCGACGCGAAAAGAGGAATGGCCGTACCAGGTAAGCTTCATCGCGGACGTCTCCCGAATGTCGCGGCGGCGGTGGCCGCTCTGTTTGACGCTCGGGAGGATAGGTGCCACAGGCGCGAAGTCAAAACCGGCGGGCAAATTCCATGACCACGATCGAGGTGAACGACCTGCCGCCGCTGCTGAAAGGAGGGCGCAGGCTGGCCGCGATCGATCTGGGCGACAAGACGATCGGGCTCGCCGTGTCGGACGCGGGGCTTGCTTTTGCGCATCCGCGCCCGGTCATCATACGACGCAAATTCACGCTTGACGCCGAGGCGCTGCTGGCCGCGCTGGCGCGCGACGAGGTGGCGGCACTGGTCGTCGGCTTGCCGGTCAACATGGACGGCAGCGCGGGACCGCGCGTCCAGTCGACACGGGCTTTCGTGCGCAACCTCATGAAGCTTGACGATATTCCGATCGCCTGGTGGGACGAGCGGCTGTCGACCGTCGCCGCCGAGCGCGCGCTGATCGACATGGACGTGTCGCGCCGCAAGCGCGACGACCGCATCGACTCGGCGGCCGCGGCCTTCATCCTGCAAGGCGTTCTGGATCGGCTGAGGAAGCTGGACCGAGGCTACTCGGCAGGTTCGGCATAGCGCGCGGCGGGCGCCTGGTTCCGCGTTCCGCGGCGTTCCCACCAGGCGCGAATCTCGCGGCGGCGGCGGAAGGCCCAGATACCCAGGATGATGAAGGTGTCGAGGATGCAGGCCCTGGCGACCATGCCGGGAATGATGCCGGGGTCGATGCCGAGCACGTCGCCATAGAGCTGGAAGATCAGGTCGTGCGCCGGGCGCGACAGCATCACGTAGCCGAAATGGATGTTATAGTAGGACAGGCCGAACCAGCCCCAGAACAGGATCAGCGGCGCCGCCCACAGTGCGAATAGGTACTTCATGCCGCGTCGTCCCGTTCCATGCGTCCCAGGCCCGAAGCGGCCATGCGCCCGAAAAGTATCGTCCGTGCCGCGGTGCGCGCCATGTGCCGGGCCGCGCGGCGCACCTCGTCGAGTTCGCCGTCGTCTGCGGCGTCCTGCACGGCGCGCTTTTCGGCGTGAATCGCCGCATAGGTCGCCATCAGCGCGGCGAAGGTCACCGCCGGCATGACGCTCGTTCCCTGCTCTGGCGTCACCCCCGCACGCAGGAGCCCGAGAAGCGTGATCCCGCCTGCGACCGAAAAGGCGGAGCGGACGACGCCGTCGGACGATTCGGGATCGGATTCGAACAGGATGGTGATCGCCATCCACACGAACATCGCCGCCGCGAGCGCGTTCGCCAGCGTCATCCCCAGCACGTGGAGGCTGACCGTTTCCAGCGGGGCCATCCAGGACTGCCCGATCGCCTGCATCGCGAAGCTCGCCGTCCAGAACAGTGCGGAGCAGAGCGCTATGATCCTCGGCATGATTCCCGCCTTCCTCTCGGACCAAACTGGGGCGCTGCCGGACGGAACTCAAATGAAACCATTCATTAAGGTTAACGCCGTGGTCGTCGGCTTTACACGGCGCGCTGCAGCGGCCTATGCCCGCAGCCGGTCCCTCCGGTCTCCCGCACCATGCTCGCCATCTTCGAATCGATCCTGCCTATCTTCCTGCTGATCGTCGCGGGCAATCTGCTCAGGCGCACGCCGCTCATCGACGACAGCGGCTGGCCCGGGCTGGAGCAGATCGGATACTGGTTCCTCTACCCGGTGCTGTTGTTCATCACCATACTCAGGGCCGACTTCTCGGGTCTCGAGCTCGACCGGATGATGGCCGCGCTCGGCGGGGCGCTGGCGCTGCTTTTGGTAAGCATGGCCGCCCTGTGGCCGCTGTTTCGCGCCACCGGGCTGGTGGCGCGCTCGCAATATTCGTCGGTCTACCAGACCTCGGTGCGCTGGAACGGCTTCATGGCGCTCGCCGTGGCGCAGAAGCTTTTTCCCCCGGAGGGTGCCGCCGTCGTGGCGCTGGTCATGGCCGTCATCATCATCCCGATCAACTTCGCCTCGGTCTATGTGGTGACGCATTTCGCGACCGGTCCGTCGGGGCTGGGCCGCACCGCGCGCGCCATCGCCACCAATCCGTTGATCATCGCCTCCGCGGCGGCGATCGTGATGCGCATGATGCCGTTCGGCCTCTACCAGCCGATCGGCGTGACGCTCGACCTGATCGGCAGCGCCGCGCTCGGCATGGGGCTGGTGGCGATCGGCGCGGGGCTGAGGCCGGGCGACCTTCTGGCGACGTCGTCGGCCCTGTGGATTCCCGTCGCCATCAAGCTCGTGGTCTTTCCGGCCATGCTTCTGGCGCTGGCGCTGGGCTTCGGCGTCGGCGGCGACGGCCTTGTTTATCTGATGCTGTGCGGCGCGATGCCCACGGCCATGAATGGCTATCTGCTGGCGCGCCGTCTCGGTGGTGACGCGCCGCTCTACGCGGCCGTCACCACCATGCAGACCATCGTGGCCTTCTTCACCATCCCGGCCGTGCTGTGGATCACCGGCCGGCTCGGCGGCGTTCAGGTATAGAGCGAATCGATGATCGAGCGGGCGTCGAAACGGGCGTCCAGCATGCCGTAAGTGTTGCGCCACTGACCGCCCAGCCGGCTTTCAATGAAGGCGTCGGCGATCCGGCCGGCGCCGAGCCGGCGCAGTTCCGCCCCGGCCGCCGCGAGCGCGAGCTGCTCGGCCAGGATGCGGCCCGAGCCCTGGTCCGTCATCGCCACCTGGAGCGCCGCGCGCAGCACGCCGGTCGTGTTCTTGCCGGTCGGGCCCAGATCGGCCTCGATCCCGTCGAACACCTCGTCGAACAGCGCCGGGGCGCGGCTCGCCACGCGCAATATATCGAGCGCCATGACATTGCCCGAGCCTTCCCAGATCGCATTGACCGGGGCCTCGCGATAATAGCGCGCCAGCGGCGCTTCCTCGACATAGCCATTGCCGCCGAGGCACTCCATCGCCTCGTAGAGCAGGGCCGGCGCCATCTTGCAGACCCAGTATTTCACGACCGGGGTCATGGCCCGGGCGAACGCCGCCTCGCCGCGATCATTGGCCGCCTCGTCGAAGGACCGCGCCAGGCGCATCGACAGCGCGGTCGCGGCCGCCGTGTCGAGCGCCATGTCGGCCAGCACCCGCGCCATCAGGGGCTGGTCGATCAGCTCGGTGCCGAAGACCTTGCGGTGGCGGGCATGATGCACTGCCTCGGCCATGCCGGCGCGCATGATGCCGGCCGTGGCCACCGCGCAGTCGAGGCGGGTGAGCGTGACCATGTCCATGATCGTCTTCACCCCCTGCCCCGGCTCGCCGACGATCTCGGCGACGGCGCCGGTGAATTCCACCTCGGAGGATGCGTTCGAGCGGTTGCCGAGCTTGTCCTTCAGGCGCTGGAAGCGCAGCCCGTTGGCCGAGCCGTCGCCGAGGATGCGCGGCATCAGGAAGCAGGACAGCCCCTCCTCCGCTTGCGCCAGCACCAGGAATGCGTCGCACATCGGCGCCGACATGAACCATTTGTGGCCGGTCAGGCGATAGAAGCCGTTGCCGGCTGGTTCGGCGCGCGTGGTGTTAGCGCGCACGTCGGTGCCGCCCTGTTTTTCCGTCATGCCCATGCCCAGCGTCAGGCCGGCCTTCTCGACGGGCGGCTTCTGCGCCGAATCATATTTGCGCGTCGTCACGCGCGGCGCCCATTCGCGGAACAGCTTGGTGCTCGCCATCAGCGCGGCCAGCGAGGCGCTGGTCATGGTGATGGGGCACAGATGCCCGCATTCGAGCTGGGCGGTCAGGAAGAAGCGCGCCGCCCGCGACAGATGGCGCTTGCCGGCCTCCTCCTCGGTGTTCTCCCAGATCGAGGAATGGAGCCCGATCTGAACCGAACGCCGCATCAGCGCATGATAGGCCGGATGGAACTCGACGAGGTCGACCCGCCGGCCCTGCCGGTCATGGGTGCGCAGCTTCGGCGTCTCGGTATTCGCCAGCCGGGCGAGGTCCTGCGCCTCCGCCGTCAGCACGAACCGTCCCTGCTGGTCGAGGTCGCGCCGCACGCTCTCCGAAAGCCCCTCGCAGATCTGCTCCAGCAGCGGGTCGCCGCGCCAGGCATTGCCGCCCGCGAGCGGGGGCGGCTGGTTTGTCACTTCATGCGTCACGATCGCCGTCCTGGTCCATCTGATCCGGCCTTCCTAGACCATCCTGTAGCGCGGCGCGCCGTCAAATTACACAGGGGACAGCGGCGATGCCGGCGCCCCGCGGCCTTGCAGGCCGCGCCGCGCCTGCTATAGCACGCGCCCAGGATGAGCGACGCGGCGGACTTTCCCCTTTTTCCCCACCGGCACCTGCTGGGGATCCAAGGACTTTCCCCTTCCGACATCGAGCTGCTTCTGGCGCGGGCCGAGCGCGCCGCCGAGACCGCTCGGCGGGGCGAGAAGAAGTCCGCGGCGCTGCGCGGACGCACCCATATCAACCTCTTCTACGAGGCCTCGACGCGCACGCAGTCCTCCTTCGAGCTCGCCGGAAAGCGGCTCGGCGCCGACGTGATGAACATGTCGGTGGCATCCTCCTCCGTCAAGAAGGGCGAGACGCTGATCGACACGGCGATCACGCTCAACGCCATGCGGCCCGACATCCTCGTCATCCGCCATTCCTCGGCCGGCGCGGCGGCCCTGCTCTCCCAGAAGGTCGGCTGCTCGGTGGTCAATGCCGGCGATGGCGCGCATGAACATCCGACCCAGGCCCTGCTCGACGCGCTGACGATCAGGCGGGCGAAGGGGCGGATCGCCGGGCTGGCAGTCGCGATCTGCGGCGACATCCTCCATTCGCGCGTGGCGCGCTCCAACATCATCCTGCTCAACGCGCTGGGCGCGCGCGTGCGCGCCGTCGCGCCCTCCACGCTGCTGCCCATCGGCATCGCCTCTATGGGCGTGGAGCCGCACACCACCATGCGCGAGGGGTTGAAGGGCGCCGACGTGGTGATGATGCTGAGGCTGCAGCGCGAGCGCATGGAAGGCGCCTTCGTGCCCTCGGTGCGCGAATATTTCCACCATTTCGGCCTTGATCTCGCCAAGCTGGCGCATGCCGCGCCCGACGCGCTGGTCATGCATCCGGGCCCCATGAACCGCGGTGTGGAGATCGCGTCGGACGTCGCCGACGGGCCGCGCAGCCTGATCCAGGACCAGGTGGAGATGGGCGTGGCCGTGCGCATGGCGGTGATGGAGGCGCTGCTCGACCCGCGCCGCAACGAGGCGCAGGCTTCATGACCGCGACCGTCTTCTCCAACGCGCGCATCATCGACCCCTCGCGGGGGATGGACGAGCGCGGCACGCTGATCGTCGACGGGGGCACGATCCTGACCTCCGGCGCCTCCGCGGCCAACCAGGGCGTTCTCGAGGGTGCGACGGTGATCGATTGCGCCGGCAAGGCGATCCTGCCCGGCCTCGTCGACGGACGCGTCTTCATTGGCGAGCCGGGTGCGGAGCATCGCGAGACGATCGCCTCGGCCGGCCACGCTGCCGCTGCCGGCGGCGTCACCTCGCTGGTGATGATGCCCGACACCTCGCCAGTCATCGATGACGTGGCGCTGGTCGAATTCGTGTTCCGCAACGCGCGCGACAATTCGCCGGTCCACATCCACCCCGCCGCCGCCATTACGCGCGGCCTCGCGGGAACCGAGATGACGGAGTTCGGCCTGCTCAGAAACGCCGGCGCGGTGGCCTTCACCGAGGGCCGGCGCTCGCTCGCCAACGCCGCGCTGCTGCGGCGCGCCATGACCTACGCCCGCGATTTCGACGCCACGATCGCGCATGAGACGCATGATCCGCATCTGGGCGCCGGCGGGGTGATGAACGAGGGCCTGTTCGCGAGCTGGCTTGGCCTGCCCGGCATTCCGCGCGAGGCCGAGGCGATACCGCTCGAGCGCGACCTGGCGCTGGCCCGGCTCACCGGCGCGCGCTACCACGCCGCGAAGATTTCCACCGCCCTGTCGGCCGGCGCGATCCGCCGCGCCAGGGATGACGGCGCCGATGTCAGCGCCGGCGTGGCGATCGCCAATCTCGCCCTCAACGAAAACGACGTTGGCGCCTATCGCACCTTCTTCCGGCTCGCGCCGCCGCTGCGCGCGGAGGAGGACCGGCAGGCGATGGTCGAGGCGCTGCGCGACGGCACGGTCGACATCATCGTCTCTTCGCACGATCCGCAGGACGTCGACACCAAGCGGCTGCCCTTTTCGGAAGCCTCGCCCGGCGCGATCGGGCTGGAGACCCTGCTGGGGGCTGCGCTGCGGCTCCATCACAATGGCGAGGTGCCGCTGATCCGGCTCGTCGACGCGCTGTCGACCTCGCCCGCGCGCCTCTTCGGCCTCGACGCCGGCACACTCAGACCCGGAGCGCCGGCGGACCTCATCCTCGTCGACCTCGACGAACCCTGGGTCGTGCGGGAAAACGACATCCGCTCACTTTCGAAGAATACCTGCTTCGAGGGCGCGCGGCTTCAGGGCCGGGTGTTGCAAACCATGGTCGGCGGCAGGACGGTTTTCGAAGCGGGTCCCGTCTGATCGAATGGACGCCTGCATTCTCCCGCTTGCGTCCGTCGCCGGTTCAAGGCATTTCCGAGGTGCGGGGCGTCGCTGCAATCAGGACGGGAGGGAGTGTTCATGACCGATCCGATCATCGGCGCCGAAGGCCCGCTTATCCTCATCGGTGTGATCCTGCTCGGCTATCTGCTCGGATCTATTCCCTTCGGCTTCATCATCACGCGCATGGCCGGGCTGGGGGACGTGCGCAAGATCGGCTCCGGCAATATTGGCGCCACCAATGTGCTGCGCACCGGAAACCGGAAGCTCGCCGCGCTCACCCTGGCGCTCGACGCACTCAAGGGCGCGGTGGCGGTTCTGCTTGCCTCCGCCACCATCGGACCGCCCTTTACGCTCGCGGCCGGCTTCGGCGCCTTTCTCGGCCATCTGTTCCCTGTCTGGCTGGGCTTTCGAGGCGGGAAGGGCGTCGCGACCTATCTCGGCGTGCTCGTCGCGCTCGCCTGGCAGGGCGCGCTCGCCTTCGCCGTCGTCTGGCTCGGGGTCGCCTTCGCCACGCGCTATTCCTCGCTTGCGGCTCTGGTGGCGACCGTCGCCGTGCCGCTGGTGCTGTGGTGGCTCGGCCTTTCCGATGTCGCGCTGCTGTTTGCCGTGATGAGCATCATCGTTTTCGCCAAGCACCATGCCAACATCCGCCGGCTTCTGGCGGGTGAGGAAACTCGCATCGGGGCGCGCGGGTGATGGCCGGCGGTGCGCTGCGGCTCTCCGACCGCCAGCGCCTGTCCTGGCTGCGCCTCATCCGCACCGACACGGTCGGCCCCGCCACCTTCCGCGATCTGATCAACCGCTACGGACCGGCCGACGAGGCTCTCGACGCCCTGCCGGAGCTGACGCGCTCGATCGGCGCGAAGGTCCCGAAAATCCCGACCACCGGCGAAGCCGAGGCCGAGATGGAGGCTGCCCGGCGCGCCGGCGCGCGCTTCGTGGCGGTCGGCGAGGCCGATTATCCCGCCACGCTGCGCGGCATGGACCATCCGCCGCCGCTCCTGGCCGTCCTCGGAGAACCGAAGGTGTTTACGCTTCCTTCCGTGGCGATCGTCGGCGCGCGCAACGCTTCGCTGGCGGGCATCCGCTTCGCCAGGAATATCGCGGGCGAACTCGGTTCGGGCGGGCACGCGATCGTGTCCGGGCTCGCCCGCGGCATCGACCGCGCCGCCCATGAAGGCGCGCTCGCCACCGGCACGGTCGCCGTCCTGGCGGGAGGGCTCGACCGCCCCTACCCGCCCGAGAATGTAGAGCTGTGCGCCGAGATCGCCCATCGCGGCGGCGCCGTCGTCTCCGAAATGCCGTTCGGCTGGGAGCCGCGCGCCCGCGATTTTCCACGCCGCAACCGCATCATCGCCGGCCTTTCGCTCGGGCTGCTGGTCGTCGAGGCCGCCAACCGGTCGGGATCGCTGATCAGTGCCAGGCTCGCCGGCGAGATGGGGCGTCTCGTCTTCGCCGTCCCCGGCTCGCCGCTCGATCCGCGGGCCTGGGGCACCAACAAGCTGCTCAAGGAAGGCGCCCTCCTTGTCACCGAAGCCTCCGACGTCGTGAGTGAGATCGCGCCTCTCGTCGGTCGGCCCTTGCCCGTCCGGCCGCTGGAAGAGCCGCCCGACCTCTATGCGACGCCGCCGCCGGGCGACAGCGAGCGCGCGCTGATCCTCGAGGCGCTCGGCCCCACGCCCACCGCCATCGACGAGATCATCCGTCACACCGGCCTGCACCCCGCCCAGGTCTATCTCGTGATCCTGGAGCTCGACCTCGCCGGCCGCATCGAGCGCCATGCCGGCGGCGCGGTCTCTCTCCTCTACGTGTAGGGCAGGACGAGGCCGTGCGGCGGCCGTTCCACTATTCTTAACCATCATCGGTTAAAATACGCGCAGGCAGGATGATCTCGTCTTGCCAAGGTCGGGCGACAGCCGCGAGGGATGATGCAGACGGGCCAGGTTCTGACGCATGTCGACGCTTCGGTCGACACCGGACGCGCGCGCCGCGCCGCCCTCGTGCTGCTGACCGCACTGTCGGCGCTCAACCATCTCGACCGGCAGCTCATCGCCATCGTGCTCGAGCCAATCCGGGCCGAGTTCGCGCTGTCCGACATCCAGCTTGGACTGCTCTCCGGCTTGGCCTTCGCCGCCCTTTACACGACGCTCGGCATTCCGGCCTCGCTCTGGGTCGTGCGCCACAGCCGCGTCGGGCTCGTCTCGCTGTCGGCGATCGTGTGGGGCATGATGACCGCCCTGACCGGCGCCGCCCAGTCCTTTGCGCATCTTCTGCTGGCGCGCGTCGGCGTCGGGATAGGCGAAGCGGGCTTTCTGCCGGCCTCGCATGCCATCGTCTCGGCGCTCTACCAGACGGGCAAGCGCGCCACCGCGCTCGCCGTGGTGTCGGCCGGCGTCAATGTCGGCATCTTCCTGGCGTTTCTCGTCGGCGGCGTGGTCGCGCAATTCTACGGCTGGCGCACTGCCTTCTTCCTGTCCGGGGCGGTCACGGTCACGACCGCCCTGTTGTTCAGGTTCATGGTCGCGGAGCCCGAAGGCGATCGCGCCGAACCCGGCAGCGTCGCGGCCGGCGCCATGTCCACGCTTTCCGATACCGCGCGCCGCATCTTCACTGACCCGGTGCTGCGCCATGTCACGCTGGGCGCGCTGCTGTCCTCGATGGTGGCCTATGGCGCGTTGACCTGGCTGCCGTCCTTTCTCCTGCGCTCCCACGGCTTTTCGCTGACGGGCGCGGGAACCTATCTGGCGCTGGTCATCGGCATCGGCGGCGGGCTGGGCACCTGGGCGGGCGGCTATTACTCCGATCGCCTCGGCGCCCGTGACATTCGCTGGAGCCTGTGGCTGATCGCCCTCGTCTTGCTCGCGACGAAGCCATTCACGGTCGGCTTCTTCCTCGTAGAGGCATCCTGGCTGGCGCTGATCCTGTTCCTGCTTCCCGCCATGACGAGCGCGATCTTCGTTGGCCCGTCGATCTCCACGCTCCACGAGCGCGTGCCGCCGATGGTGCGCCCTGTCGCCTCGGCGATCTTCCTGTTCCTGACCAGCTTCATCGGCATCGGGCTGAGCCCGATCGTGGTCGGCGCACTCAGCCAGTGGGTCTTTGCCTCCGCCGGTGAGGAATCGCTGCGTTACGCGCTGGTCGTACTTCAATTGCTCGGCGTGCTGGGCGCGGTCCATTTCTGGCTGGCCGGACGGGCGCTGAAGGCCGGCTGACCTCTTCCAGCCGCGCCGCCGGCAAGGGGTCCGAGGGATGGGGTCATCGGCCCGACATCCCGTCCTCCCCGTCGCCTCAAAGCAGCAGGCTGCGCGGCTCCTCGACGCCGAAAGCACGGATTTCGACGCGATCCTCGTGGACCTCGACGATCGAATAGGCGGTGGTATCGGGCGTCTCCACCATGCCCTTGAAGTTGACGAAGTGCCTCCGGCCGATCGAGCCGTAATTGCCGGCGTGGTTGTGGCCATTGATGTAGAGCAGGAAATTGTCGTAGCTCGTCAGCAGGTCGACCAGCCGCGCGTCGTCCCAGAGATTGTGATAGTTCACCGGGTAGATGGGATAATGGCCCATCACGATGACCCGCTCGCCGGCCGCCTTCGCCTTGTTCATGGTCTCCTCGACCCAGGCGAACTGTTCGTCCGAAATGCCGCCATTCCACGGATGCGCGTGGCCCAGCCCCGCCGCCGTCATGTCGGCGATGCGCTTTTGCGCCGCCGCGTGGTTCTCGCTGCCCTCGGCGTTCGCGAACAGGCTGACCTCGTTGCCGTCGATGACGATGAAGCGGTGGCCGCCGCCGACGAAGTCGTAATAGGCGCGCTGCAGGCCGACGGTCCGCAGGACCCCTCCCAGATATTCGCTCGCCACCTCGAAATCATGGTTCCCGAGCAGGAAGAAATTGGGATGTTCGAGCTGCTCGTAGAGCGGCAGCACATGTGCATAGCTGCCCCAGTCGCGGTCGATGATGTCGCCGAGCGTGACGACGAATTCCAGCTTCTCGACGTTGAAGGTCGCGATCGCCTCGCTCAGCTTCCACAGCGAGTTCGAATAGTAGCGCGTGCGCACCGGCGCGATCGGCGCATATTGCGGATCGGCGACGACGCCGAAGCGGAAGAGCGGGACTTCCGTCGCGCGCGCGAGCGTGGAACCAAAACCCGAGAAAGGCGTCGCCAGGGCGAGCGCGCCCCCCGCCCGGAGAAGCTGGCGTCTGTTCAGCAATTTCCGTAAACCCCGACCGCAGGGACCGTCCTTCGCGGACCTGTCCGTGGCATGCGTCGCTTTTGTAACACGATGTAATGTGGCTGTGAATATAATCGATTTAGTTATCCACACGATGTGTCAGATTGCCACTCGGCCCTTCGCCCGGCATTCTGCCCCGGCAGCCACTTCGGGACGCCTTTATGCTCATCGCGCAGATCAGTGATTTCCATCTTCGCCTGCCGGGCGAGACGGCCTATGCCGGCATCGATACCCATGCGATGACGCGGCGGGCCATCGACGCGGTCGCGTCGCTCGACCCTTCGCCCGATTGCGTGCTGCTCACGGGCGACATCGCCGACGGCGGACGCCCGGAATCCTATGCCGCCGCGCGCGCCCTTCTCTCGCGGCTGCCGATGCCGGTCTTCGTCATACCCGGCAACCACGACAAGCGCGAAGTCATGCGCGACTGCCTCGCCGACGCCTGTCCCTATCTGCGCCGGGACGACGGTTTCCTGCATTATGTCGTCGAGGATTTCCCGGTCCGCCTCGTCGCTCTCGACACGGCCGTGCCGGGCGCGGTCGGCGGCGAGATCTGCGCGGAAAGGGAGATGTGGTTCGCCGCGCGGCTCGCCGAAGGGGACGGCCGCCCTACGCTGGTCTTCATGCACCATCCGCCGTTCGCCACCGGCATCGGCGCAATGGACGGCACGATGTGCCGGACCGCAGGCTCATTTCAGAGGCTGGTGGAAGAGCATTCCGAAATCGAGCGTGTCGTTACCGGGCATCACCATCGCCCGATCTTCCGCCGCTGGGCCGGCACGATCGGCTTCATCGCGCCCGGCGTCGCGCATCAGCTCGCGCTCGACCTGCGTCCGGGAGAGCCGGTCCGATACGTCCATGAACCGCCGGCCTTCGCGCTGCATGCCTGGTCCCCGGAGACCGGCATGGTCTCGCATGTCGTGCCGATCGGCGATTACGGCCCGAGCCGCGATTTTTAGGTACCTGGCCGCGGCGGGGGGAGATCGTCCGTGATCTCGTGGAAATCATAGATCTGGAAGATGTCCGGAAAGGCATAGACCCGGTCCGGCAGGCGCCCGAGCTTCGTGCCGAAATATTTGTCGAACACAACCCGGAACGTGTTCACAGAGGTGATGCCCGGGTCCAGGTCGCCATAGTCGCCGTCGGGGAAATAGAACGCGTTGAGAATGCCGGTCTTGATGTCGAGCTCGTCGCGCGTCGCCTCGTGCCACGACCGGTTTCCACCGCGATAGCGCTTCGGGAACGGCCCTTCGTCGGCCTGGATGATGATGACCGGCTTGGGTCCGTCTTCCTCCAGCAGCGCCGGGACGAAATCCCTGATCAGCGAATTGGCGTAGCGCACCTGCTCGATATAGGCCTCAGGCTGCTTGCGCTTCCTCATTTCCTCCGGCCGCAGGCAGCGACCGTCCGATGTGAAGACATACGGATCGTGCGGCACCAATATGTGCACGAAGGTGAAGGTCGGCCCGTCGCGCCGCGCGATCTCCTTCACCTTCTCGATCTGCTTCGGCACGCGCTGGCACTGGCCGTTATCCCATTGCAGGCGCCGCGCGACCGTGCTCTCCGGCGCCACCGCGTCGAGCATGGCGGGCACGATCGTCTTGCCGAGATAGCGGTTGTCGAATTCGGTGAAGCCGAACCTGTGGTTCTCGTCGGCCAGCGGGCTTGCCTGCGTCGGCGCCCACCAGGCGCCGATCTGGATGAACCGGTAGTCCTGGGATTTCAGGAAATGGCCGACGCGGTGGTCCTTCACCATGTCGTAGATCGGATGCCACGCTCCGGTCTCGCTGCGCGGGTCCTCCTTCAGGAAATCGAGATAATCCATGTGGAAGGTGGAGGCGAGCGAATGCGCCGTCTTCAGATAGTTGGCGCGGCTTTCGGAGGCGACGTAGAAGCCGTTCTCCTCCAGGAAGTCCGTCATCCCGCTATTGTCGAAACCGTAATGGTCGGCCAGCACGGACTGCGACCCGTAGCGGTCGAAGATGAAGTAGTAGATGTCCGGTCGCTGCCGCGCTCCGGCCATGCCGGCACCGGGCGACGCGATGCCGGCCGTGTGCGTCAGCTCGTCCGGGGCTTCTGCGGCAAGCGACGATCCGCCGCCGAGCGTCCAGGCATTGGATGCCACGCTCCATGCGGGCGGGATCAGAACCGCCAGCGCGATGCAGTTCAGCACCGCGTTGGCCGGCGTCAGGTCGGCGCGCAGCCACGCCCCCGCCGCGACAAGCAGCCCGAGTGCCGCCAGCATGAAGGGCAGCATCGCGACCGGTGAAAGGCCGAGGCCGAGATAGCGGTTCGCCGCGTCCACCAGTTCGGCATAATAGAGCCCCGCCACGATCGCGATGCTGGCGAGCAGCGCCGCCTTCGCTCCGAACGTCCTGAGGACCGCGCCGAACGCGACGAACAGCACCAGCGCAAGCGCGAGCACGGCGGCGAGAGCGGGCGCCACATCCGTGAAATAGACTTCCCTGAGATTCGAGGCGCCCAGCCCGAGCACCGACGCGGCGGCGAACAGGAAGGGATGAAACCCGAGCGAAGCCGCGCGGGACAACCCCCGGCGGCGCGGCGCAATTGTGTCTTCGTCAGTTCGTTGGCCGGCCTGAACGTTCTCCACTTCGCCTTTCCCTCCTTTGCCGCGCCCCGGCCCGATGAAAATGGTGCAGTCCCGCCCGACGGAAAGCCTTGGCCGCCAACTGCCGCCGAAAACTTTGTGACAGTTTGATGAACTATTTGCGACGGTATGCGTTCCGCTACCTTGTCAGCCTTCGGCGGGCGGGCTCCCACTAGGAGAACGTTTCAGATGCAACAGATCGGCGTTCAAGGTTTCCGCTTCCTCATGGCCCTTCTGCTCGTCGGCATCTCGACGACGAGCGCGCATGCCTACCTCGACCCCGGCACGGGCAGCATCATCCTGCAGCTCCTGCTTGGCGGCGTCGCCGGCGTCGCGCTGGCCGGCAAGCTCTACTGGCACAAGTTCCTGTCGCTGATCGGCGCGGGCGGCAAGGTCGAGATGAACGAGCAGCAGAGGGCCAAGGGGGGCATGGGGGCGGATGAGCGCGGCCGGTAGCGTCAACAGCGCCGCCCGCGCCGGCAGGCCGGGTGGCGCATCTTCCACCGTCGTCGAACTCACCAGCAAGGCGCCCGCCGATTCCGTTCCGGTCCCCGAACCAGGGTCCTACCGCGATCGCAACGGTGGCGTCTTCTACCGCGACGGCGAGGTCTATCGCGGCATCAGCGCCAGGGCGCTTGCCAATTGGGAGCGGCTGGCCACCACCCGCTTCTTCCGCGACTACGCGGGGCGGGGAAACATCGTCCGCACCGAACGCGTCAACGACGCGATTGCGGCGGGCGCGCCCTGGGCGGCCGTGCTGAAACACGAGCCGGTGCCGTTCGTCTCCTATCCGTATGAGTGGACATTCGGCATGCTCAAGGACGCGGCGCTGCTGCATCTCGACCTGATGCTGGCCGCGCTCGAGGAAGGCTTCATCCTCAAGGACTCCTCCGCCTACAACATCCAGTGGCGGGGGGCGAAGCCGGTCTTCATCGACATCCCGTCCTTCGAGGTGCACGAGGAAGGAGAGCCCTGGGTCGGCTACCGGCAGTTCTGCGAACTGTTCCTCTATCCGCTCATGCTGCAGGCCTACAAGGGAGCCGACTTCCGTCCCTGGCTGCGCGGCAGCCTCGACGGCATGTCCGCCGGCGCGTTGCGGCCGCTGCTGTCGACACGCGACCTCCTGCGGCCCGGTGTGATGATGCATGTCGTGGCGCAGGACGCGCTACAGCGCCGCTATTCGGGCCAGGATCGCAACGTCAGATCGACCCTGGCGCAGGCGGGCTTCGACAGGAGCCTGATCGTGCGCAATGTGCGCAACCTGAGGAAGATCGTCTCCGGTATGAAGGCCGGCGGCGGCAAGACCGAATGGGCCGACTACGCCTCAACGCACAGCTACGGCGAAGCCGATTTCGACGCGAAATGCGGCTTCGTGCGCGAGGCGGCCGGCCATCGCCGGTGGCGGCGCGTCTGGGATATCGGCTGCAACACAGGCACCTTTTCGCGGATCACCGCCGAACATGCCGACCATGTGGTGGCCATGGACGGCGACTGGATGGCGATCGAGGCCCTCTATCAGGCGCAGAAGGAGCGCCCCGACGCCGGCTTGATCCTGCCGCTGGTCGTCAACCTCTCGAACCCCTCGCCCGGCCAGGGCTGGCGCGGCACGGAGCGCAAGCCGCTGACGGAGCGGGGCAGGCCGGAGCTGACGCTGTGTCTCGCACTGATCCATCACATGGTGATCAGCGCCAACATCCCGATGGCTGACTTCATCCGGTGGCTGGCCGGTCTCGGCACGGCGCTCGTCATCGAGTTCGTCGGCCGCGAGGACGAGATGGTCCAGACCCTGCTGCGCAACAAGGACGACCAGTATGACGACTACCGGCTCGACGTCTTCGAGCGGCTCTTGGCGGAGCACTTCGACATCCGCGAAAGCCGCCCGCTCAAGGGCGGGAAGCGGTCGATCTATTTCGCGCTGCCCATGAGCTGAGGTGGAAAGAAAGGGTCGCGACCACGCGGATCACCTCCCCTTGCGGGGGGCCGCGGTACGGGCGAGACACGTGGCGCCGGCTGCGGCCGGCGTCGCGCGTGGCCGAAGATGGGCACGCGTCGCGCAACGGGCGGCGATACTTTGTTGTTTCGGGACGCCTAGGCCGATGTCGCGGGTCGCGGCCCGGTCGTCCATTCGTGGTCGCGTACCGCCTCCATGAACGCCTTCACGGCCGGTGAAGAAACGCGTCCTGCCACCGAGACCAGCGAAACCTCGCGCACCACCTCCGGATCCGCGACGGGGCGATGGTGGACGCCCGGCAGGCAGGCGGAGAACTCCGGCGCGAAGCAGACCCCCATGCCAGCGGCCACCATCGCCATGATCCAGTCTTCCCGCTCGCTCCGGTACGCGGTCGTGATGCGGATGCCCCGCTCGCCGCACAAACCGTCGATGTGGTCGCTGTATTCGCAATTGATGCGATCCAGATATGGCTCGCCTTCAACGTCGCTCAGATGCAGCGTATTGCGCTTTTCGAGGGGATGGCCGCTGCAGAAGGCCAGACCGAAACGCTCCGTGTAGATCGGCTCCGGCCGCAGGCGGTCTTGGAAAGGCGCCGGCTGCGCCATGAGCGCGACATCGAGCTTTCCTTGCAGAAGCATTTCGGTCAGGCGGCTCGGCACGCCTTCGATGACTGTGACGCCTATCCCCGGCTTCTTCTCGTGAAAGGCATTGAGAAAGCCGACGAAGCGCAACGGCCCGATCGTGCACATGACCCCCAGTGTCAGCGGCGCGGCCTCCAGCCGCAGGAAATCCCTGGCGCTTTCCTTCGCCGCCTCGGAACGCCGGACGACTTCCTCCAGATGGCCACGCACCAGACAGCCGAAATCGGTGAGCTGGACATGGTTGCGTTCGCGGTGGAAAAGCAGGCCGCCGAGCTCGGCCTCGAGCTTCTGGATGGCCCGCGTCAGCGCCGGCTGGGTGACATTGGCCAAATCCGCGGCCCGGTGAAAGTTCAGCGTCCGGCTCGCCGCGAGGAAATAGCGTATCTCGTGCATCTCCATGATGCCCTCCCGCCGATGCCGGCGCCGCATCGATGCGATGAATTCTTGGCATTTTTCGCCATTCGCGCGCGCCTGTAAACTTTTCTTCGCATCCACCAGAGAACGGAGCGCAGACCACCACCCATTCGAGGAGAACGTCATGACCGCAACCATTCGTTCGCTCACCTTCGCTGCCGCAATGGCGGTGACGGTCGTGTTCCAGGGCCATGTTGCCGCCGAGGAAATGGCCGTCTCGGCCGATGAGACCATCGCCGATATCGAAAAGAGCTGGGGCTTCGTGCCCGGCTTCGTGAAAGCCTTTCCACCGGCGGCCCTGCCGGGCGCCTGGGCCGAACTGAAGGCCCTTGAGGGCGAGAATACCGCGCTGTCGGCGAAGGAGAAGGCGCTGATCGCCGTCGGCGTCGCCGCCCAGATTCCCTGCCAGTACTGCGTCTGGATCGACACCCGTTCGGCCTATCTCGCCGGCGCCACCGACCAGGAAGTGCAGGAAGCCGTGGCGATGGCCGCGATCGTCCGCCACTGGAGCACCGTACTGCACGGCAACCAGATCGATTTCGCGGAACTGCAGCAGGAGTTCGCCGAGTTCGACAAGGCGGCCATGGAGATGCGCACGAAGACCATGGCCGGGCAGTAGGCGGCCCCGAACGTCGTCTCCCTCGCGCCCTGCGAGGGCGACCAGCCAACAGGGAGCAAGGAAAAATGCTAGCGACCAGACCGCCCGTGACGGCCCTGGCCATAAAACAGGCCACCGAGGGTCGCAACGCCCGGACGCTGTCGGCCTTCTATGCGGACGACGCTGTCATCCGCATTGTTGACCGCGCCAATCCGCCGAGCAGGCCGCGCGAGCTGCGCGGCAAGCAGGAGATATCCGCGTTCTGGGAAGACGTCTGCGGGCGCTCCATGACGCATGCGGTGGAAGCGACCGCCGCCGAAGGCGATCGTCTCGCCTTCACGGAAGCCTGCATCTATCCGGACGGCACCAGGGTGCTGTGCATAGCGATGGCCGAACTGGAAGACGGCAGCATCGCGCGACAGACCGTCGTTCAGGCCTGGGACGAATAGTCACCGGCCAGGGCATATTCGGAGGAGCAAGACATGACAGCCTTCAACATCGTTCGCATGCGCGTCAAACCCGGTCACGAAGAGGAATATCTCGACATGCACCGCCGCATCGATCCCGCCAAGCTCGTGCGGATGCGACAGGCCGGCATGAAGCGCTTCTCGCTCGTCAGGACCGGCGAGCGCGCTTACTGCTTCGTCGGGGAATGGGACAGCTTCGACGGTATCGTGCAAGCCAGGCCCGAGATGATCGAGGAGCTCGACCGCATGCGCGGCATCCTGGAGGACCTGGGCGACGGATTGGGGGTCACGGATCCCATCTCGGGCGAAGCGGCCGTGAGCGTGGACACGCAATCGACAATCGCTGCCGAATGACATCTGCCGTCGCGGAGCCGCCGTCAGGCTGGTGCCCCAGCGATCGGAAGACGCCCCGTTTGGCCGTCCTTCACCCCCTGACCGAGGGAGGACAGGCGCCCGGCCGGCCGGTCTGATCCTCAGAACGGGATCTCGTCGTCCATGTCGCGCGAGAAGTCGCCGCTGCGCCCCGAGCCGCCCGAGCGGTTGCCGTTGCCGCTCGCGTAATCGTCGCCCGGACCCGACGAGCCGAAATCCGACCCGCGGCCGCCGCGGTCGTAGCCGACCTGGCCGCCGCCCTCGCCCTGGCCGCGCGAGTCCAGCATCTGCAGTTCACCGCGGAACTTCTGCAGCACGACCTCGGTGGTGTAGCGGTCCTGCCCGTCCTGGCCCTGCCATTTGCGGGTCTGCAGCTGGCCTTCGATATACACCTTGGCGCCCTTCTTCAGATACTGCTCGGCGACCTTGGCCAGATTGTCGTTGAAGATCACGACATTGTGCCACTCGGTGCGCTCGCGCCGCTCGCCCGACTGGCGGTCGCGCCAGGTCTCCGAGGTCGCGATGCGCATGTTGACCACGGGATCGCCCGACGGCATGCGGCGGATTTCGGGGTCGGCGCCGAGATTGCCGATCAGAATGACCTTGTTGACGCTGCCTGCCATGATCCGTCTCCTGCGCTCGTCCTAAGTGGAGGTCATTCCCTAGGCCGGTCCGGCGCCGGATGCACCATGCCCCGCCCGTTTTCCCACAGCGGAAATATGTTCTCCTTATGTTCTAGCGAACGGATTCACGGCCTGTCAAGCGCGGGATGCCGGCGGCGGCCCCCGCGATCATTCCCCGCCACAGCCGTGGAAGCCGCGGTAGCCCACGCTCAGGCCCCGGTCGAGCTCGAACAGGAGTTCGGCGTTCTGGCGCCAGTCGGCCTCGTCGCCGAGCGGCCGAACGGTGACGGTCGCGCCCGGCGCCGCATAGACCGTCACGCCGTCGCGCGCCTCGCCCCGCGTCTCCAGCGCGACGAGAACGCCGTTCAGCTTCATGGCGGCAGCACCGCCTTCGCCCGTCCACAGCACCGGATCGGATTCCGGGCTGCGGCTGAAGGCGCATTCGGCACCCGCCCCGAGCAGCCGGTCGGCCTCCGCCTCGGGCACGGGCGCGAGGTCGAGCTCGCTGACGAGGGTGTTCGAGAGCGCATCCTCGACGCTGCCCGGCTCGGCCGGCGGATCCTCATAGATGCTTTCCACCACATTCCCGGACGCTACCTGCGCGATCAGATGGCGCATCTCGGCGATCTCGCGCCGCTGGGCCTCGATGATCTCGTCGGCGAGCTTTCGTACACGCGGGTCTCGGATCTGCGCGCGCTCCGACGTCATGACGGCGATCGAGTGGTGGGGGATCATCGCCCGCATGTAGCTTGGGCCAGACACCGTGACCTGGCTGCGGACGAGCCAGAGGGAGAGCGCAAACACGACGACCGCCCCCGCGAAGATCGCGATGTTCAGAGCCGTGTTGGAATACATGCCCAGCATGTAGGCGAGCATGACGACGGCCATGGTCGCCCCCATCATGATGGCCATATAAGCACGCGTCTCCGAGAAAAAGACGTGCTCCCAGGCATAGGTGTTGAGGTACATCAGGCCGAACATCACCACCGTGGAGGTGACGATCATCAGGCCGAAGCGGATATAGGACATGTCTTTCGGTGCTCGTTTCGGTTACTCGGCCTCGTGATGCGCCGCCCCGCCGGCCGATTCTCCTGAACCCGTCAGAGCCGCATAGTCCTCGCCTGTGAGACCCGGCAGCGCGCCCACGAACGCGGTGAGAGCCGCGACCTCCTGCGGGGAGTGGTGCGGCCCGAACGCCGGCATGCCCGTCATCTTGATGCCGTTGCTCACGATCCAGTGGATCTCCTCCGGCGTCCATTCGGTGGCGGCTTCGGTCAGGCGCGGCGGCTCGGGACGCATGCCGCGGGACCATTGCGCCGGTTCTGCGCCAGGCGCACCGTGGCAGTGGACGCAGCTTTCCGCGTAATGCCTCGCGCCCGCGGCGATGAGTTCCTCGGAAGGCTCGTCGGGCATCTCGATGGCGCCGGCCTGCCTGGCCACGGATCGGTGCATTGCGGTGTCGAGCGTCCATCGCACCGCATCCGCGTGCTGGTCGGATGCCGCGACGTTGTAGGCGCCCGTGTAGACGATCGTCAGCCAGACGGCGACCGCCACCAGCAGCGTCCCGACGATCCCGCCGATGATGCCGGTCGCAAGCGGATGTTTCCGCATCGCCTTTCTCCCGTATTGACCGCTGCGAGAGTCGAGGCCGGGCAGACCGCGCGGGTGCCCGTGCGGGTTCACTCTCCGCAACCGGCAGCAGCCGCCATTGTTCCCGAAACCGCTTCAGGTCGAGATGGTTCGTCCGTCAGGAATCGCGGCTTTGGTTCAGATGAGAAATGGTATGCTGAGCGCCGGGAGGACCCCTGGGATCGCGCGACCGTGGCTGAGATTCAGACAGGCAAGGCAGTTGGCCCCTTCGAGGTAACCAACCGGATGGTGATGGCCATCTCGATCCCGATGGCCTTCGCCTCGCTGAGCACGCCGCTGCTCGGCATCGTTGACACCGCCGTAGTCGGCCAGTTCGGCACTGCGGCCCTGATCGGTGGTCTCGCCATAGGCTCCACCGTCTTCGGCTTCGTTTTTGCCTCGTTCAACTTCTTGCGGACCGGCACTTCGGGGCTGGTCGCCCAGGCATTCGGACAGGATGACATGGGTGAGCAGCAGGCGGTGTTCCGGCGCGCGATCGTCATTGCATTGGCGCTTGGATTACTGCTCATCGCCGCGTCCCGGCTCATTGAAGGGGCGGGACTGCTCTTCATGCGGCCCTCGCTGGACGTTGCCGAGGCGATGTCGACCTATCTGTCCATCCGCCTGCTCTCCTCGCCGATGGCGCTGGTCAATTTCGCGGTGCTTGGTGTCCTGCTCGGCCAGGGAAGGGCGATGCTGGGCCTGTCGCTCCAATTCCTGCTGAACGGCATCAACATGGCCATGTCGATCTGGCTCGGCCTTGCTCTCGAATGGGGGCTTGCCGGCGTGGCTTGGGGAACCGTGATTGCCGAGGGCGTCCCGGCCGCCGCCGGAATGGTGGTCGTAACGGCATCGTTTCGACGGTCTCCACCACCAAATATCCGTTCGATCCTGGATCGTGCCGCGCTTGGTCGCTTGGTCTCGATCAATCGCGACATCATGATCCGCTCGTTCCTGCTGCTCACCGCTTTCGCGTTCTTTACCCGGACGGGGGCGCAACTCGGGCCGGTTGCCCTGGCCGCCAACGCCATCCTCTTCAAGTTCTTCATGATCGCCAGCTTCTTTTCCGATGGTTTCACGACGGCGGCCGAACATATCTGCGGGCGCGCGATCGGAGCGAAGTATCCACCAGCGTTCCATCGCGGGGTGCGGTTGACGCTTGTCTGGAGCATGGCGCTCGCGGTCGCCCTGGCCCTAACCTTCTTCCTGATGGGAGGCAGCCTGATCGCGATCATGACCAATGCCCCGGATGTCCGTGCCGAAGCGTTGGCCTACCTGCCATGGGCTGCGCTGACGGCGGTTTCGGGGTTTCTCGCCTTTCAGTTGGACGGCGTCTACATCGGGGCGACGTGGTCGCGTGACATGCGCAACACGATGGCGCTCGCGCTCGTCTCCTACCTGGTGATCCTGTTCGCGGTGTTGCCGATACTTGGAAATCACGGCCTCTGGCTGGCCTTCAACATCTTCCTTCTGACGCGGGGCCTGTCCATGCTGGCCGTCCTTCCTCATCGAACCAGGACGACATTTTCGGAAGCTGTTCTCCGCTGAAGGCGAGCACTGGAGCAGTGCTCTTCACCGTCCGTCGCGATAATCCTAATACTTGTCACATCGCATGAACTAGTCGCAAAAAGGTGCCGCAGGTTCGGGGCTTTTGCGACACGAAATGATCGGAGGCCGCCGCCGGATTGTCAGGATCAACCGAAAAGAAAACCACGCCGCCTTCAGGCGTGGTGGTCAGTCGTTCCGGGTTAGCCGTCACCAGCGTCGAGAGCCGCGCCTCGCGGATGATGAGCCGGATTTCGCCGAGACCGTCCGCGCGGAAGGCCGGGTGGGTGTACATTGACGTTGCCCCTACTTCCCGAACTTGCGTGCACCGACGACGCATCCGATCACGGCGACAGTGACCAGCAGCATCACTGGGGTGACGGGTTCGCGCAGCAGCGTCGCCGCCAGCGCCAGGCCGAAAAACGGCTGCAAGAGCTGGAGTTGTCCCACCGAGGCGATGCCGCCTTGCGCCAGACCACGATACCAAAACACGAAGCCGATGAGCATGCTGAACAATGACACATAGGCTAAGCTGATCCACGCGGGCGCATCGATGCCGGCAAGCGTTGGCGGCCAGTAGATCATCGTCAACACGGCCATGACCGGCAGCGAGATAACCAGTGCCCAGGAGATCACCTGCCAGCCGCCGAGCGTGCGGGACAGCTTGGCGCCTTCGGCATATCCCAGTCCGCAGACGATGATGGCGCTAAACATCAGTGCATCCCCGATAGGCGAGGCGGTGAGGCCTTGGGAGATGGCGAAGCCCGCCACCAATGCACTGCCAAGGACCGAGAATATCCAGAATGCCGGCTTCGGTTGCTCGCCGCCGCGAACGACGCCGAAGATGGCGGTCGCCAGCGGCAGCAGGCCGATGAAGACGATCGAGTGCGCCGAGGTGACGTGCTGGAGTGCGAGCGCGGTCAGCAGAGGGAAACCCACCACAACGCCAATCGCCACGATGACGAGGGACAGAAGATCCTGGCGGCCGGGTCGCCGTTCCTTGAAGGCCAACAGCAGACCGAGACCCAGGATGCCAGCAATGGCCGCACGGGCGATGGTCAGGAATACGGGGTCGAAGGCCTGCACGGCCACGCGAGTGGCGGGCAGCGACCCGCTGAAGATGATGACCCCTATCAATCCATTGATCCAACCGCTCGTCGGCCGCTCCATGAGGCGCTCCTTTCGATGCGCGCTCTATGAGGGCAGGCGGTTGAAAGGGCCAGTTACAGTGCGATACAGTTATAGCGAACTGTTATGGTCAAAGAAGCAGTACGGATGGATGTCACCCGCGTCGGGCTGGTCATGGCCACGATCCAGAATCGGATCGCCGGACGCAGTCTGACGCCCGGCGCCAGGCTGCCCTCGGTTCGAGGGCTGGCGAAGACGATGCAGGTGTCGGTGTCGACAGTCGTGGAGGCTTACAATCGCCTAGTCGCCGAAGGAGCGATTGTTTCCCGTCCCGGCTCCGGTTTTTACGTCGCCAACCAGACCGCGCCGTTGGCGCTATCGGAGGTCGGTCCTAAGCTCGACCGCGCCGTCGATCCCTTCTGGGTGTCGCGTCAATCGCTGGAAGCTGATGACGGCGTTCTCAAGCCCGGCTGCGGCTGGCTGCCGCCCTCGTGGCTTCCGCAGTACGGCATCCGCCGGGCGCTCCGCACACTCTCGCGAGCGGATGAGCCAGTGCTGTCGGACTACGGCTCGCCGCTCGGCCTGCCGCCGCTGCGCCAACTTATCGCCCGTCGCATGGCCGAGCGCGGCGTCGAAGCCTCACCCGATCAGATCATGCTGACCGAAAGCGGCACGCAAGCCATCGACCTGCTCTGCCGCTTCCTGCTCGAACCTGGCGACACGGTGCTGATCGACGATCCGTGCTACTTCAACTTCCAGGCGCTGCTGCGTGCGCACCGCGCCCGCATCGTCAGCGTGCCATACACGTCCAACGGCCCGGACATCGAGCTGTTCGCTACGACGCTGGTCGAGCAACGTCCGCGGCTCTACATCACCAACTCGGCCATCCACAACCCGACCGGCGCCACGCTATCGCCGGTCGTCGCGCACCGAGTGCTGAAGTTGGCGGATCAACATGCGCTGACCATCATCGAGGACGACATCTTCGCCGACTTCGAGCATGTCCCCGCGCCGCGCCTTGCTGCCTTCGATGGGCTCGATCGCGTCATTCAGATCGGCAGCTTCTCCAAGACACTGTCTGCCGCCGCTCGATGTGGATTCGTAGCGGCAAAATCGGGATGGATCGAAGGTCTTACCGATCTCAAGGTCGCCACCACATTCGGTGGCGGGCGGCTCAATGCCGAACTGGTGCTCACCGTTCTCAGCGATGGTGGCTATCGAAAGCACATGGACGGAGTTCGCAGCCGCCTGGAGCGAGCGCGTTTCGACATCGCCGGCAGGCTCAAAAGCATCGGCATAAATCCATGGCTCGAACCACAAGCGGGGATGTTCCTGTGGTGTCGTCTGCCTGATGGTCTCGACGCCGCGGATATCGCCCGAATGGCCTTGAGGGAGAACATCGTGCTGGCGCCGGGCAACGCCTTCAGTCTGGCGCAGACAGCCGCCGGCTACCTGAGGTTCAATGTCTCGCAGAGCTTTGACGAACGCACATTCCGCGTGCTTCGAGCAGCCATCGAGCGCTAGCTTCATCGACTCCGTTTTGGGCAGGCGGCGGACCGTCAGGATTTGAATCAGGGATGCAGAAAGCCGACCTTCCGCTTCCCACCCATCGCGGCCATTCCGCATGGATGCGGTTCGCGGCCTCACGCGTGGCTCAAAGCTTGTCTTCGTCGGGGCGTAGGATTCGCTCGCCGACGGACGAGCGACGCGGAACGGCTGTCTGCGTGCCGTTCCTGATCGGATACCGCTCTCGCGGCGGCGGGCGGCCCGGGCATCGCTGCACCTGCCTGTCGGCATTTCCGGATCGCACGGATTGGCTGCCATGCCGCGGCCCGCGCCGGCCCCAGGCTCGCGCATCTCCACGCTCCCTCCAGACATGACTGACCCCGCCACCTCGGCGGGTGAGCGGGGTCTCTTGATCTCGGGTTCAGGACCCGACTGCCGAATCTCGTTCGGCTGTTTCTCGGACGCGCACCATCAGCGATGGACTGGTCCGACCATGGTCTCTGATTGTGGTGGGGAACGCCTTTCGTGATCTACCGGGGCGGGAAACCGCCTCTCGACGCTCACGCGCCGGGCATCTACGAACTGCGCGGCTTCGTCATCCTACGAAGCCAGTCGGGACTGTCGGGCGGGGTCATGCCTCCTCCTGTGTACCGTTGCGCTTCGGGTTCCGCCGGCTGGTTCCGCGACTGCGGCGCCGGCGCTCGGGTTCGCCCGCCGCAGATGTCCGCCACGTCTCGCGGACGGCCCATCGGCCTCGTGCGGGGCGCTCGACCGAGCGGGCTCACTCTACTCCGCCCTGCCCTTGCGTCAACCGCCGATCGGCAGTCGGCTGAAAATGTGATCGCCGCCTGCTGTTCCTGACATAATGCTGGCAGGAGCAAGTTCGTTCTTTGTTCTTGCCGCTTGCGGGACCGCGCGCGAAGGCGCTAGACGATTGCGCAGGAGCACGATGCGGCACCGTCGCCCCTCGACGGCGCGCGATCAGTACCTATGTCAGGGGCCGGCCGGTCCTCCCCCGTGCCTGTTCCGACACCCTTTTGACGAGGCGGCGAGCGGCCATGGCCGAGCACAAATTCATTTCGGTACGCGGCGCGCGCGAGCACAATCTGAGGAATGTCGATCTCGACATCCCCCGCGACTCCCTCACCGTGATGACGGGACTGTCGGGCTCGGGCAAGTCTTCGCTCGCCTTCGACACGATCTATGCCGAGGGCCAGCGGCGCTACGTCGAGAGCCTGTCGGCCTATGCGCGCCAGTTCCTGGAGATGATGCAGAAGCCGGACGTCGACCAGATCGACGGCCTGTCTCCCGCCATCTCCATCGAGCAGAAGACGACGTCGAGGAACCCGCGCTCGACGGTCGGCACCGTCACCGAGATCTACGACTATATGCGGCTTCTGTTCGCCCGCGTCGGCGTGCCCTATTCGCCCGCCACTGGCCTGCCGATCGAGAGCCAGACCGTTTCGCAGATGGTCGACAGGGTCATGGCGCTGGAGGAAGGAACGCGCCTCTTCATCCTGGCGCCGATCGTGCGCGGCCGGAAGGGCGAATACCGCAAGGAGCTCGCCGAGCTCCAGAAGAAGGGCTTCCAGCGCGTCAAGGTCGACGGCGCCTTCTACGAGATCGCCGAGGTGCCGGCGCTCGACAAGAAATACAAGCACGACATCGACGTGGTGGTCGACCGCATCGTGGTGCGCGGCGACATCGCCGCCAGGCTGGCGGATTCGCTCGAGACCTGCCTGAGGCTCGCCGACGGGCTGGCCGCGGCCGAATTCGCCGACAGGCCGCTGCCGCCGGAGGAGACCGCCGGCGGCGGGGCCGCCAACCGCTCGCTCAACGACACGCATGAGCGTGTCCTGTTCTCGGAGAAGTTCGCCTGCCCGGTCTCGGGCTTCACCATTTCCGAGATCGAGCCCAGGCTGTTTTCCTTCAATAACCCCGCCGGCGCCTGCCCGACCTGTGACGGGCTGGGCTCGCAGCGCGCCATCGATCCGTCGCTGGTCATCCCCGACGAGAACGCGACGCTGCGCGGCGGCGCGGTGGCGCCGTGGGCGCGCTCGACCTCGCCCTATTATCTCCAGACGCTGGAGGGGCTCGGCCTGGCCTACGGCTTCAAGGCGGGCGACCGCTGGTCGGACCTGTCGGACGAGGCCAGGGACGCCATCCTCCACGGCACCGGCGAGCGCCAGATCGCGTTTTCCTATGATGACGGACTGCGCGCCTACAAGACCACCAAGACCTTCGAGGGCGTCATCCCCAATCTCGAGCGGCGCTGGAAGGAGACGGATTCGGCCTGGAGCCGCGAGGAGATCGAGCGCTACATGTCGGCCAGCCCCTGCCCCGCCTGCGCCGGCTACCGGCTCAAGCCCGAGGCGCTGGCGGTCAAGGTCGGCGGCCTGCATATCGGCGAGGTCTCGGCCATGTCGATCCGCAAGGCCGGCGCGTGGTTCGAGGCGCTGCCTGGCGAACTCTCGGCCAAGCACAACGAGATCGCCACGCGCATCCTCAAGGAGATCCGCGAGCGGCTGACCTTCCTCAACGATGTCGGCCTCGACTATCTGACGCTGGCGCGTAATTCCGGTTCGCTGTCGGGCGGCGAGAGCCAGCGCATCCGTCTGGCCTCGCAGATCGGCTCGGGCCTCACGGGCGTGCTCTACGTGCTCGACGAGCCCTCGATCGGGCTTCACCAGCGCGACAATGCCCGCCTGCTCGACACGCTCAAGCACCTGCGCGACCTCGGCAACACCGTCATCGTGGTCGAGCATGACGAGGACGCCATCCTCCAGGCCGACCACGTCGTCGACATCGGCCCCGCCGCCGGCGTCCATGGCGGCCAGATCGTGGCGACCGGACTTCCGGCCGAGATCATGGCCAATCCGCGCTCGCTCACGGGCAAGTACCTGTCGGGCGAGCTCGGGATCCCGGTGCCGGTCGAGCGCCGCGAGTTGAAGAAGAACCGCCGCATCCGCGTCGTCGGCGCGCGCGGCAACAATCTCAAGGACGTCACGGCCGACATCCCGCTCGGCACCTTCACCTGCGTCACCGGCGTGTCGGGCGGCGGCAAGTCCACCTTCCTGATCGAGACGCTGTTCAAGGCCGCCTCGCGCCGCATCATGGGCTCGCGCGAGCACCCGGCCGAGCACGACCGCATCGAGGGGCTCGAATTCCTCGACAAGGTGATCGACATCGACCAGTCGCCCATCGGCCGCACCCCGCGCTCCAACCCCGCCACCTACACCGGCGCCTTCACGCCGATCCGCGACTGGTTCGCCGGCCTGCCGGAGGCCAAGGCGCGCGGCTACCAGCCCGGCCGCTTCTCCTTCAACGTCAAGGGCGGCCGCTGCGAGGCCTGCCAGGGCGACGGCGTCATCAAGATCGAGATGCACTTCCTGCCCGACGTCTACGTCACCTGCGACGTCTGCCACGGCAAGCGCTACAATCGCGAGACGCTCGAAGTCTTGTTCAAGGGCAAATCGATCGCCGACGTGCTCGACATGACGGTCGAGGAAGCGGCCGAGTTCTTCGCCGCCGTGCCGGCCGTGCGCGACAAGATGGAGACCTTGAAGAAGGTCGGGCTTGGCTACATCCATGTCGGCCAGCAGGCCACCACGCTGTCGGGCGGCGAGGCGCAGCGCATCAAGCTGGCCAAGGAACTGTCGCGCCGCGCCACCGGCAAGACGCTCTATATCCTCGACGAGCCGACCACCGGACTGCACTTCCACGACGTCGCCAAGCTGCTCGAGGTGCTGCACGAGCTGGTCGACCAGGGCAACACGGTCGTCGTCATCGAGCACAATCTCGAAGTCATCAAGACCGCCGACTGGATTCTCGACCTCGGCCCCGAGGGCGGCGACGGCGGCGGCGAACTCGTCGCGCAGGGCACGCCGGAGGCCGTTGTCGCCGAACCGCGCAGCTACACCGGGCAGTTCCTCAAGGAGCTGCTGGAGCGCCGGCCGGGACAGAGGAAGGCCGAGGCGGCGGAGTAACCTGCGAATTGAATATTTTGGCCGTACGGCGATTATCCGCTTTGAGAAGCATTCGGCTGAAGCGGTCGTTCCGCTTCGCCCTCATCTTGGCTGTAGGTAAGCCCAAACTCATGAGACACCATCTTGCGGCTCACCACGTTCCCGTTCGTTCGCTCCGTACTCCTTCTGTAATGCAATCTTACTCACCGCGTATATAATGTTGGTATCTTTCATCCCGACTCAGATCCATACTATTGGACAATCCATCCAAGTAGACGATAAGTTCTGAAACTGCAAAATAGAGATGGCGAAGGTTCCATCCATTCGAAGGAAGTTTAATGGGAGACCCATCAATTTCGCTTGAATAGCGAAACGTTACAGAACGAGGATCGAGCGATGCCAATTCCGAAATGCACTCCAAGAAATAATCCGAGACATAGCTCGCTTCATCATCCAGATCGTCAGCTGTCTTCCGAAAAGCGTGAATCAAAACCCCGAGATCATGCCCAGCGCTTTTAGGAATGGTACCTCCCGCATATCGGATGTGCCACTTCAAGGCAACCTCCATGGCGTGACGAAGACTGAACAGTGCCGGAAAGACTAAGTTATTGGACCGTGGTGCATCCTGCAAAGCTTCCTTGAGAAGGATAAGACTTGCGTCCAGGTAACCTTCCCATATCCGGCATTCTCGCCACTCACCACCGAACCGAAATTCAACATTTGGAGCGCCGTCTTCCGCTGGAGCGATTAGCCGCGTGTCGCGGTTGTCTAGGAACGCTTGGTATAGTGCAAGTTCGTTGTCATTGCTAATCGACATCAGCGTTCCTCAAAATTTCCCTTGCTGGCGTCTGGTTTGACGTCGGGGCCGAAAGCGGACTCGGTTTTCCAGATGAACTATCGTCAAAGCTGCCTTGCCGACGCGATCGCCAATATATGCTTCCTTTCAAGAAGTGATAATAATCGCATGATGAATCGCGGCTTTGGGACCGATGGTTCCGCGGCCGGGCTTCGCCCCACCCTTACCGATACGGCGACCGGCAATGCCGCCTCGGCCCGTGATACGGCTGGAACGTATCCGTCGGCGCGTCATAGGATCGGTAGCGCGCCGCGCACCACGCCACATGGGCGGCGGGCCGGGCCCGATGGACGCGGATCACCGCCCCCCGCACGGCCAGGCCCGGCAACGGCCGGGGCGTCTTGTAGATCGGCAGCGGATGGCCGCACAGCGGGTGCGGGCAGCGCGGCACGTAGTAGGCGCGGCGGTAGTTATGCCGCGTCCCCGCCCGCATCGACGGGCGCTGTCCGTACCACCGGGCCACCGGGACGGAACCGTAAAAGACCAGATCGGTGGCCGGATGGTACTGCCACTCGCCGGCCCGCGCCGGCGACAGGGCCAGAAGCATCGCGGCAACGACCGCGGCCAGACCGGCTCTCGACATGTCACCGTCCCCGGCGCGCATCAGCCAACTCCTCACCGCCACGGCGAGCGGCAATATCGCCGCGGCCCGTGATAGGGCTGGAACGTATCCGTGTGCGCGTCGTAGGAGCGGTAGCGCGCCACGCACCACTCGACATGGGCCGACACCGTCACGCGATAACGCGGCACGACATGCACCACCGGCCGGCTCGTCGGATGGATCGGCACCGGATAGCCGGTGCGCGGCGTCGGATAGGCGGGGATGTGGTCGGGGTGGTGGCTGTAATAATAGCCCGGCCCGGTGCCGAGCAATGGCGGCTGGTGGTACCACGGCACCCGATGGACGTGGCCGTGGTGGATGGCCGCCAGGGCGTGATCGTGGTGATGGTGGTGATGATGATGGCGCCATTCGCCGGCGCCCGCCGGGGAAACGCCCGCCACGGCCGGCAGGGCAAGAAGCGCGGCGCATGCCGCGACAGTGGCGGTTCTCGACATGGCGACCTCCGGCAGCGGGACCTGATGCGCAAGCAACCCGCCCGGCGCCGCCGGGTTCCTGCCGGCCGTGAACCAGGGTTAACGCAACGGAAACGGGGAGACGCGGCGTCCCCTTCTCCCCTTGTGGGGTCCGAAGGACGGGCGGAGACGCGTGGCTCTGCCCCGGGGTGGATTGGCGCGCAAGCGCCAAGACGGATGAGGGGTGTTGGAAGAAACGGGACGTGAACGGATTTCACGCTGACAATACCTCTCTGCGGCCTCGCACCCCTCGTCCGACCTCGCTCTCGCTGCGTTCGGCTCGCCCACCTTCTCCCACAAGGGGAGAAGGCGAGGGTGCGCCGGCCTCATTGCAAGCGAGGGTTGCCCGCGCAGTGGACAAATCCACCCCTTCGTCCGCCCAACCTGTTGATTCTCCTCGATGACCGCATTTTCTTTTTCCACCTGCCGCGCCCGGGGCTCATGCTGGCTCGGGAAAGGAGGACGCAATGGACGGAAATGCGGCAACCGATCTGAACCGCATCAAGCGCGTCGTGGCGCTGCTTCTGTCGCTGGCCATGCTCGCCGAGCGCGCCGCCGCCCGTCCCGCGGCTGTGCGCCTGTTCGTCCATTCGCTGCTGCTCGGCGCCGAATTCGCGGCGCTCACGCTCTTCATCGAGCCGGCCGAGATCGAGGCCTGCGCCGCGCGCCAGGCGCCGCGCGGAACCGAGCCCTGCGACCTGATCCGGATGGCGGTCGGCCTTCGGGCGCTGGCGATCCTGCTCGCGGTCCATTGCGCCGTGTCGGCGGGCGGCCGCGAACGCACCTACCGGCAGCTTGTCGTCGTCCGCCCGCGCCTTCTCCAGCCCGGTTCCGGCCCCGACCGGCTGAACGACACGTCCTGACGTAGCTTCCAATGTCAGCAGCGCTCCGGTTCCGGATGGACAAACACGCTCCGTCCGCGCACCCTCGCGCCCGCTGAATTCGGAGACGCGACATGACAGGAAGGATTCGCGCGGGAATGGGCGGCTGGACCTTCGAGCCGTGGGAAGGCAGCTTCTATCCCGACAAGCTCGCCAAGGCCAAACAGCTCCAATACGCCTCGCGGCAGGTCAGGACCATCGAGGTCAACGGCACCTATTACTCCACCTTCAAGCCGCCGACCTTTGCCAAATGGGCGGCCGAAACACCGGAGGACTTCGTCTTCTCGCTGAAGGCGATCCGCTTCGCGACCAACCGGCGCGTGCTGGCCGAGGCGGGCGAATCCGTCCAGCGTTTCCTCGATTCTGGCGTGGCCGAGCTCGGCGACAAGCTCGGGCCGATCCTGTGGCAGTTTGCGCCGACCAAGAAATTCGATCCCGACGATTTCGAGGGGTTTCTGAAGGTACTGCCGGACAGCCAGGGCGGCGTGAAGCTGCGCCACGCGCTGGAGGTGCGCCACGACAGTTTCAACGTGCCGGAATTTCCCGCCCTCGCCCGCAAATATGGCGCCGCGATCGTCTACGCACATCACGGGAAATATCCCGAGATCGCCGACGTCACCGGCGATTTCGTCTATGCCCGGCTGCAGCGCGGCAGCGATGACAATGAAAACTGCTACCCCGAGACGGAACTGGACGAGTGGGCGGCGCGGGCCAAGGACTGGGCCGCCGGCGGCCAGCCGGACGACCTGCCCCGCGCCGACCCGTCGCACGAGCCGGCCAAAACCCCGCGCGACGTGTTCGTCTACTTCATCACCGAGGGCAAGAGCCGCGCCCCCTTCGGTGCGATGGCGCTTCAAAAGCGGGTCGACGGCAATGGCTGACGCGGGGCGGCCGCGTCGATTTCGTCCTGTCATCGGGCCGCTGTTTGCAATTCCTTAACCACATCCCCATATGCTCGGGAAATCGGAAGTTTCGCTTCCGCCCTGACCACGGATGTACTGGCAGCGGCGTCGAGGCGAATGGGAAGGTCGGGTCTATCAGCCCGGCCTTTTTCCGTTGAAGGGAGGCGTGGCGATCACGACCGCCACGCCGCCAGTTCCGACAGCACCGCCGGCAACATCCCCGGCAGGTCGTCGGCGATCAGGCCGGGGCCGAAGCGACGCGCGGCCTCGGCATGGATCCAGACCGCCGCGCACGCCGCTTCGAACGGCGCCAGGCGCCGGGCGAGCAGGCCGCCGACGATGCCGGCCAGCACATCGCCCGAGGCCGCCGTCGCGAGCCATGGCGTGCCGTTGACATTGATGGCGGCGCGGTCGGGGTCGGACGCGATCACCGTGTCGTCCCCCTTGATGACGACTACGCCGCCGGCGCGCTCGGCCGCCAGCCCGGCCTTCTCCACCTTGGAGAGCGAGGCATCGGCGGCGATGTCGGGAAACAGCCGGCGGAACTCGCCCTCATGCGGCGTCAGCACCAGCTTGGGCCCCTCCCCCTGCTTCGACCGGGCGGCAGTAAACAGCGGCGCGGGGTCCTCCTCGAAACATGTCAGCGCATCGGCGTCGAGCACGATGCCGCCCCGCAGTGGTCCGTCGGCATCCTCCCGGTCGATCGTGTCGATCAGGCCGAGCACGTGGCGGCGCGCTTCGTCTCCGCCGCCGAAGCCGGGACCGATCACGGCCGAGCGGACCTTGCGGCTTCTTGCGAAGTCGGCGACACGGTCGGGCGTGCCGCGCTCGGCCAGCATGATGGCGGTAAGATGCGCGGCGTTGGCGGCCAGCGCATCCGGCGGCGACAGCACGGTGACGGCCCCCGCCCCGGCGCGCGCCGCGGCCAGCGCGGCCAGGCGCGCCGCCCCTGTCGATGTCGGACCGCCCGAGAAGACGGCGCAGTGGCCGCGCGCATATTTGTGGACCGTCGCGTCGTGCGCCATGAGCGCGTCGCGCCACTGGTCGGGATGATTGGCGACGATCGGATGAGGGCGCAGCGGGTCGCCGGCCACGGCGCGATCCGGGACGCCGATGTCGGCCACGACAAGCTCCCCGCACCAGCGCTTGCCGGGATGAAGCAGGTGGCCGGGCTTGGGGCGCACGAAGGTCACGGTGACGTCGGCGCGGAACGCGACCTCGCCCGCGCCCGTATGACCGTTCACGCCCGACGGCAGGTCAACCGCCACCCTGGCGAGGTTGCATCCCACCGACTTCAGCAACGCGGCTTCCGCCGCGCCGCCGAGCTCGCCCCTGAAACCCGCGCCATAGAGCGCGTCGACCAGGACCGATCCGGCGGCTGGCTCGTACTCGCCCAACGGCGCGACCGGGACCGGACAGGCCGCCCGCGCGCGCTCGGCGTCGGTCCCAGCGTTCGGCGGGCGCTCGGCGAAGACCCGCACCACGTGCCCGTGACCGGCGAGCAGCCGCGCGACCACATAGCCGTCGCCGCCATTGTTGCCCGGCCCGCAAAGCACGTCGACGCTCGTTCTGTCGGGATGGCGGCGGAGTATCTCGTCGACCACGGCCGCGCCCGCGCGCTCCATCAGCGCCGCGCCGTCGAACAGCCCGCTCTCGATCGTGCGGCGATCGGCCTGCGCCATCCGCGCCGGCGTGAGAACCTCATGCGTCATCGTCGCCTCTGGCCGGCGGTATTGCCGTAGCAGGCGGCATCTTGCAAGCGTTCCGGGAGCCCGGGCTGCGGATACAGCGAGTCCTGTGATGGCATCATGTTACCTCATTAATAGCCCGCTGTTTTCGCGCGGCTTTTCGGCTCCACGCGCGAAACGGACTTGACTGACACCCTGACTTCCCATAGGAGCACGCGCGAACAGCGGCTCACGGGCCGCCGTTCCTCGTTTGGCGGCGCCCTCGTCGCCAATGCAAGCAACAAGAAACGCCCTCGCCCGTCGAGGGTCCGCAATGAAAGCCCGAACCATGAAAACCTTTTCGCAGAAGCCTGCGGACGTGGTGAAGAAGTGGGTGCTGATCGACGCCGAGGGTCTCGTCGTCGGTCGTCTGGCCACTATCGTCGCCAACCGTCTTCGCGGCAAGCACAAGCCTACCTTCACCCCCCATGTCGACGACGGCGACAACGTCATCGTCGTCAATGCCGACAAGGTCGTCTTCACCGGCAAGAAGTACACCGACAAGACCTATTACTGGCACACCGGCCATCCCGGCGGCGTGAAGGAACGCACCGCGCGCCAGCTGCTTGAAGGCCGTTTCCCCGAGCGCGTCGTCGAGAAGGCCGTCGAGCGCATGATCCCGCGCGGCCCGCTCGGCCGTCGCCAGATGAAGAATTTGCGCGTCTATGCCGGCGCCGAGCATCCGCACGAGGCCCAGCAGCCCGAGAAGCTCGACGTCGCCGCGATGAACAAGAAGAACGTAAGGGTCGCACAGTATGGCTGAACTCTCCTCTCTCGCCGAGCTTGGTGAGGCTACCGGCGTCACGCAGCCGGAACAGCCGGCCGCGCCGGTCCATGTCCAGAAGCTCGACAAGCACGGCCGCGCCTACGCCACCGGCAAGCGCAAGGACGCGATCGCCCGCGTCTGGGTCAAGCCCGGTTCGGGCCGCATCACCGTCAACGACAAGGAGTTCGACAAGTACTTCGCGCGTCCGGTGCTGCAGATGATCCTGCGCCAGCCGATCGTGGCGACCAATCGCGACGGCCAGTTCGACATCGTCGCCACCGTCGCCGGCGGCGGCCTGTCGGGCCAGGCGGGCGCCGTCCGCCACGGCATCTCCAAGGCGCTGACCTATTACGAGCCTGGACTTCGCCCGGTGCTCAAGAAGGGCGGCTTCCTGACCCGCGACAGCCGCACGGTCGAGCGAAAGAAGTACGGCAAGGCAAAGGCCCGCCGCTCGTTCCAGTTCTCCAAGCGCTGATTGCGCTGGAAACGGACTGCAGGAAAGCGGGCCCTCGGGTCCGCTTTTTTTGTTGTCCTCTCACGACATTCATCCAATAGCTCGACCGCAACGGGAGATACCGGATGGCTTCGAAATCAATCGACAACGCATTTACCGCGAAATCGGCGGTGGGGGCGTCCTATGAGCCGACCTATGCGGGCGCACTCTCCTTCATGCGGCGCAGGTACACGAAGAACGTCAAGGGCGCCGACGCGGTTGTGTGGGGCATTCCCTTCGACGCGGCGGTGACCAACCGGCCGGGCGCGCGCTTCGGCCCGCAGGCGATCCGCCGCGCCTCGGCCATCATGGACAATGACGCGCAATACCCCTTCGCTGACGATTTTCTCGAGCGGCTGGCGGTCGTCGACTATGGGGACTGCCTGCTCGATTCCGGCAATCACCAGAAGACGCCGGCCACCATCGAACGCGAGGCGGCGAAGATCCTGAAGTCCGGCGCCTTCCTGCTGTCGCTCGGAGGCGATCACTTCGTCACCTGGCCGCTCCTGAAAGCCCATGCTGCCAGGCATGGGCCGCTGGCGCTGGTGCAGTTCGACGCCCATCAGGACACCTGGCCCGACGACGGCAAGCGCATCGACCACGGCTCCTTCGTCGGCCGGGCGGTACGTGAGGGCGTCATCGATCCGGACACGTCGATCCAGATCGGCATCCGCACGCATGCACCGGAGGACTGCGGCATCAAGATGCTCTACGGCTGGGAAGTCGAGGAGATGAAGGCCTCCGACATCGCCTACCAGATCATCGAACGCACCAATGGGCGCCCGGCCTACATCACCTTCGACATCGATTGCCTGGACCCGGCCTTCGCGCCCGGCACCGGCACGCCGGTATCGGGTGGACCGTCATCGGCCAGGATGCTTTCGGTGCTGCGCCAGCTCGACCGGCTCAATATTGTCGGCGCGGACGTGGTGGAGGTCGCACCGGCCTACGACCATGCCGATATCACCGCCATCGCCGCGTCCAACATCGCGATGTATTATCTCGGCATTCTGGCGGCGCGACGAGCCCGGGGGATCGACTGAGACATCGATTCAAGTGCTTTGCGCACTGAATCGGACAGTGGCTTCAAGTGACTGAAAGGACGGCCGATCTGGCCGCGACTGATACGACATGAATGCAAAAGTCTTTATCGACGGCGAGCACGGCACCACCGGTCTGCAGATCAGGGCCAGGCTGGCGGACCGGTCGGATATCGAACTGATTTCGATCCCGACCGAGAAGCGCAAGGATGCGGGTGCCCGCGCCGAGTTCCTGAACAGGGCTGATATCGCGATCCTTTGCCTGCCTGACAACGCGGCCCGCGAAAGCGTCGCGATGATCGAGAACGGCGCGACGCGGGTCATCGATGCCTCGACAGCCCATCGCGTGGCCGATGGATGGACCTACGGCTTTCCGGAGATGGACAAGGCACAGGCCGACGCGGTCCGGACGGCCAGGCGCGTGGCCAATCCCGGATGTTGGCCGCAGGGTCCTATCGCGACGCTCCGTCCGCTGGTCGCGGCGGGCCTGCTGCCAGAGGATTATCCGGTCACCGTCTCCGGCATTTCCGGCTACAGTGGCGGCGGACGTCCGATGATCGAGGACTACGAGGCGAAGGGAGAGGACGCGCCCGAGTTCCTGCCCTATGGGCTGACGCTGGCCCACAAGCACGTCCCCGAACTCAGGCGCTACGCGCTCTTGTCGGCCGACCCGATCATGCAGCCGGCGGTCGGCAATTTCGCGCAGGGCATGGTCACGGCCGTTGCATTGCATCTCGCGCACCTGCCGAAGGTGCCGACGGGGGCAGAGCTTTACGCGGCGATCGCCGATCACTATGCCAGCGGCGACGGTTGCGTGGACGTCGCGCCCTATGCCGCCCTCGAACGCTCCGACGACATCCAGCCGGAGCGGCACAACGGCACCAACCGCATGACGCTGCACGTCTTCGCCAACGACGCTCGCGCGCAGGCGCTGCTGATCGCGGTCTATGACAATCTCGGCAAGGGCGCTTCGGGCGCGGCCGTACAGAACATGGACCTGATGCTGGCGAGCTAGGGCTTTGCCTGGGATTGATACTCGCCCACGGCGCCGCGCCAATGTGCGACGGCGAAGCCGAGCACGACTATCGCGAAGGCGTGGTGCAGAAGCGCCCAGCCGAACGGCACGACAAGCACGAGCGCCATGATGCCGAGCACCGCCTGACAGCAGATGAGCGCGAACAGGACCCCTGCCCTGCGTGCGTGGGTACTGCCCGGCGCAGTGCGGTACGCCGAGATCAGGTGCCACAGTGCCGCCGCCAGCACGATATAGGCGCCGAGCCGATGGACGAACTGCACCGTCTTGGGATTCTCGAACAGGTTCACCCAAGAAGGCGACTGGACGAACAGGCCAGTCGGGACGATCGCACCATCCATCAATGGCCATGTATTGTAGGCCATGCCGGCGTCCAGACCGGCCACCAGCGCGCCGAGATAGATCTGGAACAGCACAAGGACGGCCATCACGCCGGCGAAGCGCACGACAGTACGCTCGGCCGGGCCGGCTGAATGCGGCGCAAGTCCCCGCGCCACCCACATGATTGCGGCGAATATGATGGCGGCCAGCGTGAGATGCGTCGCGAGCCGGTATTGGCTGACATCGACACGCTCGCTGAGGCCGGAGGCTACCATCCACCAGCCGACGGCGCCCTGCAGGCCGCCCAGCGCCAGCAGGCCAAGCAGCTTTGGCTTGAGATGCCGCTCCAGCCGGCCCGTCAGCCAGAAGAAGGCCAGCGGCACGGCGAACAGGAAGCCGACGCCACGGGCAAGGAAGCGATGAGCCCATTCCCACCAGAAGATGGTCTTGAACTCGTCCAGGCTCATCCCCTTGTTGATCTGCTGGTATTCGGGGATCTGGCGGTATTTTTCGAGCTCCTCCTGCCATTCGGCTTCCGAGAGCGGCGGGATCACACCGTGGATCGGCTTCCACTCGGTGATCGAGAGGCCGGAATCGGTCAGCCTTGTCGCGCCGCCCACTACGAAGAGCGCGAACAGCGCGAGCAGTACCAGATAGAGCCACAGGCGAACCGCGCGCCGATCGGCTGCCTGCCTGGTCCCGTGTTGTGTCAGTGGAAGGGTGGCGGTCGTCATGCCAAGTGGATGTACCAACGCCCTGCGACTGGCAAGCAGCGGCCGCGCGACACGCGGTCGCGCAACATGCGGGCCGCGTGTCGGGAGTCCGCCGGCAGGAACGTCTTCCTTACGGTTTGCCAGTTCAGGAGACACTTCAATGGCGACGTCGCAGCTTGCAGTACCTACGCAGTTCACGGCCACACCACGCTGGATGACCATCACCGGCTGGGCGCTTTCAGGGATTTTCGCGCTGTTCATGCTCGGTGCGTCGGTGGCACCGAAACTTGCCGGAATGCCGGTCGCGGATGAGATCATGGCCGAACTGGGCTGGCCTGCGGGATACGTGCTCCCGATCGGCTTCGCGGAGCTGACCTTCACGCTGCTCTTCCTCGTGCCGCGCACCAGCCTGCTTGGCGCCATCCTGATGACCGGCCTGCTTGGCGGCGCGATGGCCACCCATATTCGCGCCGAGTCGCCGCTCTTCAGCCATATCCTGTTCAGCCTCTATCTCGGCGCGTTCATGTGGGGTGGACTTTGGTTGCGCGATGCGCGCATACGCACCGTCCTTCCCTTTCTGCGAAGCTGACTGCGACATGCCGTCGCCGGCAAGCGAAGAATTTGCGCTTGCCGGCGACGGGGGCTATGTCCCGGCCATGCCCCTTCGCCTCAAGAAGCTGATCGGAAGCGTGCTGCTGGTCGCACTGGTGATCGTCTATGCGGTCGTCGCCACGCTGTTCGCGGTTGCGCGGCTCGCCGAGTCGCACTGGCTCGTCCACCTCGCCTATTTCTTCTTCACTGGTTTCCTGTGGGTTCTGCCCGCGATGCTGATCATCAAGTGGATGGCAGGGCCGCGAGCCGGCAAGGCGTGAAAGGCTTCAGACCGTCACGGTCAGCCTTCCGGCATTGGCCATCGGGGTGGTGATGCCCGACAGCAAGGTACGCATATAGCCGATCTCCTGGTATAGGCCGTTGACTGAAATTCTCGGAAGCGCGTGCGGATGCGCGGCGTGGTCGGGCCTGAGCAGGCCGTGGCGTGTGGTGACCGCGCTGGTGAAGCCGGCTTCGGCGGCCAGCCCTACCTCGCGCGGACCGACTGCGGCAGGAGAGCCGTAGGGATAGGCGAAGTGAAGCGGACGCCTTCCCGTCCGTGCCTCGATCAATGTGGCGGATCGGACCATCTCTTCCAGGGCGGCTTGGGACTCAAGCCGCTTCAGGTTCACGTGATGGACCGTATGCGCGCCTATGGTGACGGAGGGCCGCTCGGCAAGCGCGGCGATGCCGGACCAGTCCAGAAGGGTCGTGCGAGCCGGCTCCTGTGGATCGACGCATGCGGCATTTGCCATCCGGCGCAGGACCGATACCTGTTCCCGCTCGGGCACCTGCCGGGTCAGATAGTCATGCAGCCGGGCGTTGGCGGCGCGCTTTTGAGCGGGAGTGGTAGCGTCGATGGTTCGCGGCCCGTCGCCCGTTTCAAAGTCGATCCGGTCTGATTTGGCGATAATCGTCTCCAGCACGTCCCACCACAGATCGGCTGCGCCGTCGACAAGGCCCGGCGCGACGTAGATCGCGAGCGGCGCGTCGTGGGCCTCCAGCACGGGCAGCGCCTCCTCGGCATTGTCGCGATAGCCGTCGTCGGCGGTGAAGGCGGCGACCAGACCGCCCCGCGCGCCGCGCGACAGATGTTCCATCAGTTCGTCCATGGACAGGAAGGCGTAGCCGAGCCGGCGCATCTCGGTCAGCAGCGCGTCGAGGAAATCGGGGCTGATCGTGAGGTGGCTGTTCACACCGAGTGGCGAAACGCGCTCGCTGGTCACCCGGTGAAGCATCATGATGGCGCCGAGCCTCGTCACCGCATGCCGGGCGAGCGAGGCGAGGCCAGAGTATCGCAGCGCGGTAAGGGCGAGCTTTCGCGCGGCCACCGTCTTGTCGATCATTCCTTCACCTTTGAGCCCTAGCATTGCCCTGAAACCCCAGGTTCACTGTAGAAAGCGAAGGATTGAGGGATGGTTGACGCCGTTTCGCGGCTCGACACGGTGCCAGTGCGGACGCCGGACGGATCCACATCGGGCACAGCGAACGCCTCGTCCGCGACCGTGCAGGTCATGGATCACGGCGCGCTGCGGACCTATCGCGCACTGTGCGAGGATGCGCGTTTCGGCGCCGCGCAGTCCCCGATCTGGGTATCGGCCTTCGCCGACAACCCCGATTCCGACATGATCGTAGTGATCGCGTCTCGCGCGGGACGGCCCGTGTTGGCTATGGCGCTCGAAGTCGTGAAGTCCGGAATGTTCCGGATCGCCCGGTTTCCTGGCGGACGGCACGCCAACGGCAATTTCCCGGTGGTCATGAGCGGTAGCATCGCCACCTTTCCCAAAGACTTTGCCGCGGAGCTCTTGACGGCGATCGCCCAGGCGCGATCCGATATCGACGCCCTGGCACTCGAGCGGCAGCTCCGACAGATCGACGGCGTTGCGAACCCGCTTTTGGGCTGGTCGGTCGGCGCCAGCCCCAACATCGCGCTCGCCTGCAACCTTGCCGGCGGCTTCGATGCCGTCTTGCAGCGCATGAACAGCAAGCGCAAACGCAAGAAGCATCGCGCCCAGATGCGCAAATACGAAGACGCAGGCGGCTATGCGATCGTCGACGCGCAAACTCCCCAGCAGGTTGACACGGTCCTCAAGGAATTCTTCTCGCTGAGAGCAGCGCGCTTCGCCAGCCAGGGGATCGCTGACTCCTTTGCCGATCCGTCCGTCCGCGCGAGCCTGCGCAAGCTCTTCGTGGACTCGCTCGCCGACCCCGCCAGGCCATTTCGGTTGGCGGCGCTGGAGGTGGGCGGCGTGATCCGGGCGGTCACCGGAACCAGCCGGCGGCGTGGCACGGTCGTCTGCGAGTTCGGCGCCATCCGAAGCGACGAGCTGGCCGCGACCAGTCCCGGTGACTTTCTGTTCTTCGAGGAGATCAGCAAAGCTTGCCAGGAGGGGTATGATGTCTACGACTTCAGCATCGGCGACGAGCCCTACAAGCGGACCTGGTGCGATATAGAGACGACACAGTTCGACGCGCTTGTTCCCCTCACCACCAAAGGCAGGGTCTTCGTTGCGGGACATCGCGCCGCGACCGGCGTCAAGCGCGCGATAAAGCGCAACGCCTTCCTGTGGCTTCTGGCGAAGAAGGTGCGGGGACTGGCCGGAGCGAAGTTGGCCAAGAGTTCCCCAATCTCCGAGTGACCGATCAGGCCGCCTCGCGATCCGGCTCCGGCCTCATCGGTCCGCCCATGCCCGGGGTAACGAAGGTGACGCGGGTATAGCCGCCTGCGGTCAGATCCTTCACCGTCTCCAACAAGAGGTCTTCTTCGGGCGCGATCGCGCTCACCAGGATTTCGGTCTCGTCGTCCGTCAGCCGTCGCAGGGCGGCGGCCTCGACCTGCCCACATTCCACGATGACGAGATCATAGGCGGCCGCGACCGACGACAGGATGATCGGCAGGCGCTCGACCGCGCGCATGGCCTTTTCGGGATCGGCGTTGCCCGCCGGCATGACGTGGCAGTCGGAATAGAGATCGGCGTGTATCACGTCCCGGAACTGCGCTTCCGAAGCCAGCAGATCGGTTATCCCGGGCGCGGCGCGCCCGTCCAGCATCGGCTTGGAGGCCGCACCGGTCATAGTCAGGTCGATCAGGAGAACGCGCAAGCCCGAATCAGCTATCTCCCGCGCGACCATCACGGCGGACGCCACGGCCACGTCGCCCTCCGGCGATAGGAAGATCGCGCGGGAGGCGCCGCTTGCGATCAGCCGCTCGGCCACGACGTCCGCGCCCAGCGCTCCAGGTATGGCGGCGCCGATCAGAGGGGCGTTCTCCGGCAGGTCGACGGATCTCGCCTCAGCGACAGCCTGCGATCCGACATCGATATCGCCGGCGGGTTCACTCTCGCGGTCAGGTTCGATTCCTTCTGCCGGTCTCATGGCACGACCGGAAAACAGTTCCGCCAGCAGCGTCACGATCGCCATGACGAGCAGCGCCGAGACAAATGCCGCGGCCGTGATCGGCAATACCTTCGGAAAATATGGTTCCTGCGGAACGATGGCGTTGGAGAAGACGCGCGCGTCGACCGGCAGGTAGTTCCGGTCGCGGCGGGAAGATGCCTCGCGGAACCGCGAGAGGTAGGATTCCAGAAGCTCGCGTTGCGAAGCCGCCTCGCGTTCCAGTGCACGGAGTTCGACCTCGTCCTCGCCAGCCCGTGCCGATTCGGCCTTGAGACGGTTGAGATCAGCTAGAAGTTGCCGCTCGCGAAAGCCCGCCGCGCGGGCCTCGTTCTCGAGACCCTCCAGGACGTTTCGCGCTTCCTGGCGGATCTGAGCGTCGAGATCGGCAAGCTGGGAGCGCAGGGAACGGATGCGCGGATGGTTGTCGAGTAGCGTGGCCGACAGGTCGGCGATGTCGGCGCGGAGCTGGACCTGCCGCTCGCGGAGCCGCTGGATCAGGCCCGATTCCAATACGCTTGGCAACGTGTCGAGCGATGTCCCGTTCTCAAGCGCGGCGCGGACACTCTCGGCGGTCGCTTCGGCCGATGCGCGATTGGCGCGGACGCGCGACAGTTCGCTGGACAGTTCCGAGAGCTGCTGGGTCGCCAGCACCGAATTGTTCTGGCCCACGAGCAGATCCGACTGGGCGCGGAATTCAGCCACCTTGCGTTCGGCTTCGCGCACCTGCTGCCGCAGTTCAACGATTTCCGGCTCCAGCCAGGCGGTCGCGTCCGTATTGGAAAGAAGCTTCGCCTGACGCTGCATGTCGACATAGGCCGCCGCGACCGCGTTGGGAACGCGCGCCGCCAGCTGAGGGTCCTCAGACGAGAAGCGGATGACGATCACTCTCGAATTCTCGACCCGATAGACGTCCAGCTTCTCGCGGAACGCCTTCAGCACCCGCTCCTCGGCGGGGAGCGAAGCCGCTTCGCCACCTGCGCCGAACAGCGATAATACCCGTGCCACGGGAGATACGCCGCCCGAGTTGAACTCGTCTCGGTCGGCAAGGTCCAGCTCCGCGGCGACGGATCTCAACAGATCGGTGGAGGTGATGACCTCGACCTGGCTTGTGACGCCTTCGTCATCAAGGATGGGCGCGTTCGAATCGCGATCGTTGGTGGCGCGCGTGTAAACGGATTCGCGCGGCTCGATGAGGATCCGGGTTTCGGCGCGATAGTGATCGGTGGCCAGACTTGCCAGAACGAAGGCGCCCAAAGCCACGCCCAGGGCGACGAGGATGATGCGACGCCAGTCTCGAAGGAGGCTCGCGAACAATCGTCCCAGGTCGACGTCGAGGTCCTGTTGCGCGGCATTAACGCCCTGCATGCCCGTGCTCCGGCGATGATCGTGAGCGGACCGTAAACATCTATGGTAACCGGGGGGTTAAGAGAGCCGGCACGTGCAGGCTGCTTTTACTCTGCATTAACCCTAACGGGGAGATAACGGGGCGATCCAGGGTCGATCGAAACTGGCCCGTGTCGGGATGATGTCCAAGTTGATGATGCGCCGGTCCTTCCTCCTTACCGCCCTCGCGGCGACCGCGCTCGCGGCCGGCTGTTCGGGCTATCGCCCCGCGCCATCGGCCTTCCACGACGCGCTCGGTCAGCCTTATGTGCTCGATTCGGGTGATCGGGTGCGGGTCACGGTCTTCGAGCAGGAAGGGCTGACGAATACCTATTCGATCGACCAGGCGGGCTACATTGCCTTCCCCTTGGTTGGCGCGGTGCCGGCGCGCGGCCAGACACTTCAGAAACTCGAAAGCCAGATCGCCGCGCAGTTGCGCCAAGGTTATCTTCGCGATCCCGATGTGACGGTCGAGGTCGACCAGTACCGCCCGATCTTTGTCATGGGCGAAGTCGGCTCGGCCGGCCAGTATTCCTACGTACCTGGCATGACGGTTCAGAAGGCAATTGCCTCGGCCGGCGGATTCAGCCCGCGCGCCCAACAGGGCAATGTAGACGTCACCCGCTCGATCAATGGCGAAGTCATGACGGGGCGCGTCCTCATCACGGATCCGCTGTTGCCAGGTGACACAATCTATGTCCGCGAACGATTGTTCTGAGCCGAAGCCTTGGCGCCATTGAGGATCGTCCACTGCTTTCGCTCGCCAGTCGGCGGGATTTTCCGCCACGTGCGAGATCTGGCCCGAGCACAGGTCGCCGCCGGACATGCGGTCGGGATCATCTGCGATTCCTCCACGGGCGGTGCATTCGAGGGCCGCCTCTTCGATGACCTTGCCCCAATACTGGCTCTCGGTGTCCACCGCACGCCCATGCAGAGGCATATAGGGATCGGCGATCTCGCCTCGGCCGTGCGAACCTACAGGCTGATCAAGGGGCTGAAGCCGGACATCGTCCATGGGCATGGCGCGAAGGGCGGCGTCTACGCCAGGCTGTTCGGCACGGTGTCGGGCGCGCGGCGGCATCGGGTGGCCCGTCTTTATTCACCGCATGGCGGCAGCCTCCACTACGACGCGGAAACGATCGTCGGGCGCCTTTTTTTCGCGCTGGAATCATTGATGAGCCGGTTTACGGACCAGTTGCTGTTCGTTTCGGATTATGAACGGCGAACCTACCGCGAGAAGGTCGGCGAGCCCAGGTGCCCCGCCAGCTTGGTCTATAACGGCCTTGCCGATCCGGAGTTCGAACCGGTGGAAACCGCTCCAAACGGGGCGGACTTCCTCTATATCGGCATGATGCGCGGACTGAAGGGGCCCGATCTCTTCATCGAGGCGCTGGCGCTCGCCGAGCGCGAGTTGGGTCGACCGCTTTCGGCCGTGATGGTTGGCGACGGCGATGAGTTGGGCGACTATCGCCACCGGGTCGAAGAGCTCGGGCTTGCGGATCGCGTACGCTTTCACCCGCCAATGCCGGCGCGCGAGGCGTTCAGACTGGCGCGGTGCGTCGTCGTTCCCTCCCGAGCCGAAGCCATGCCCTATATCGTGCTGGAGACGCTGGCGGCGGCCAAGCCGATGATCGCGACCTCTGTCGGCGGCATACCGGAGATATTCGGCGACACGGCGGAGATTCTGGTTAGGCCGGACGCCGCCCAATTGACAGGACGCATGGTGGAAGCCGCCAGCGATTTCGAGGCCTATGAAGCGCGGATGCCTGATCGTGAAACACTGAAGGCGCGGTTCGGGGTGGATGCAATGGCACGCGGGATCGACGCCGCCTATCGGGACGCACTCACCTTGCGGCGGGGCGGATCATATAAATCGGACATGTCGGCTTAAACGTTTCTTGGCGATGTCGTGCTAGGCCGTTTCCAACAAACGGCCGAGCCATGAACGAGATCGATCCTGTCAGCCGCTTTTCTCCCGCCTCTATCCGCGCCTTCCGGGACGCGGAGACGGACAGAACTGCCACGACTTTGAACCGGACCGCGCAACAGGTCGCCAGCCAGTATCGTCGCGAAACGATGTCGCCGGTCATGATGAGCGGCCTTCTGCGGCTTTTCGAACTTGTCATCCTCGCGGGAACGGGGCTGCTTCTCTACATCTATTATGTCGGTCTCGGCGGCCCCGCGGGCTGGGAGTATCCGGCGGCGATCATCGGTGGTTCGCTCGTCGCCGTCGTCCTGCTCGAATTCGCAAACTGCTACAAATTGGCGGCCCTGCGCCGACCCATGCGCCGCGTCGGCGGCATCCTGCTGGCGTGGGCAGGCGCCTTCGCCTTGCTCGCCTTCGCAGGTTTCTTCCTGAAGATATCGGATGATTTTTCGCGCGTGTGGTTCGGCGGCTGGTTCGTCAGCGGCTTCCTGGCCATGATGGCGTCGCGCGCGTTGCTGTCGCGCATGATCCGACGCTGGACACGCAACGGGGCCATCGAGCGCCGGGCGGTAATCGTGGGCGGCGGCGCGCAGGCCGAGGCGCTGATCCGGTCGATAGAAAGGCAGGCGGACAACGACGTCCGCATCTGTGGCATTTTCGACGATCGCGACGACAGGCGGTCGCCGCCGATCGTGGCAGGCTATCCCAAGCTCGGCACTGTGTCCGAACTGATCGAATTCGCGCGGATCGCCCGCATCGACATGCTGATCGTATCGCTGCCCATCACGGCCGAGAACCGCGTGCTGTCGATGCTGAAGAAGCTGTGGGTGCTGCCGGTCGACATCCGGCTGTCGGCGCACGCCAATCAGCTCAGATTCAGGCCGCGCTCCTATTCCTTCATCGGTTCCGTGCCGATGCTCGACATATTCGACCGCCCGATCAACGACTGGGATTCGGTGGCCAAGCGCGTATTCGACATCATGTTCAGCCTTGCCGGTATCGCCGTTTTCTCGCCGGTCATGCTGGCCACGGCAATCGCGATCAGGCTCGACAGTAAAGGACCGATCCTGTTTCGGCAGAAGCGTCACGGCTTCAACAATGAGGAGATCGAGGTGCTGAAGTTCCGCTCCATGTATGTGGAGCAATGCGATCCGACGGCGCGCAACGCGGTGACAAAGGACGACCCGCGCGTCACGCGCGTTGGACGCTTCATTCGCAGGACCTCGATCGATGAGCTGCCGCAATTCTTCAACGCACTCGGCGGTTCGCTGTCGCTGGTCGGTCCCCGTCCGCACGCAGTCAGCGCCGAAACCCGCAACCGCCTCTACAACGAAGTGGTCGACGGCTATTTCGCCCGGCACCGGGTCAAGCCGGGCGTGACTGGCTGGGCGCAGATCAATGGCTGGCGCGGCGAGATCGACTCCGATGAAAAGATCAAGATGCGCACCGAGTTCGACCTTGCCTATATCGAGAACTGGTCGCTCTGGTTCGATCTGAAGATCCTGCTCCTGACTCCGATCAGGCTGCTCAACACGGACAACGCCTATTGACCGCGGCAGCGCATTCGGCCCTGCCTCGCGCCGCGGTTGACGCAAAGCTGGTCTCGCTCGCGGGATCCGCGATGGTGATGGCGGGCGTGTTCCTGTCGGGCTTCGTCATCAACGAACCGGCGCCCTATGAACTCTTCATGGTCGGCCTCATCGCGGTCTGGGCGCTGTTCGGGCTCAGACTGCCCGGCGCTATCGCGCCGCTGATCGTGCTGATCGTCGTTTTCAATATAGGCGGCATGATCGCCGTCACGCAGATGGCGGACCTCTATGACGCACCACTCTACATCGCGGTGTCGCTGTTCCTGGGTTTCACCGCAATTTTCTTCGCCGCGGTGATTGCCGCCGACCATACGCGCTATCGCCTTGCCTTCGTCGGTTGGACCTGCGCGGCCGTGATCACCACGATCCTGGGAATGGCGGGCTATTTTTCGCTGTTTCCGGGCGCGGAGATGTTCACGCGCTTCGGGCGCGCGACCGGCGCTTTCCAGGACCCGAACGTGTTCGGTCCCTTTCTGGTGCTGCCGGGCATGTGGCTGGTTCACAGCCTGCTTACTGGGCCTGCGAGCCGAATTGCCTGGATGCTTCCCACCTTGCTGGTGATCGTGGCGGGGCTGTTCCTGTCTTTCTCGCGCGGCGCCTGGGGCCTTTTCGGCGTGTCGACCATCCTTCTGGTCATGGCGCTGTTCCTGCAGAGTTCGAGCGGAAGGTTCCGTCTCCGCCTTCTCGTGATGGCTCTGGTGGCGATCGGCCTGCTCGCGCTCGCGATCGTCGTGCTTCTGCAGGTACCGGCCGTATCGTCACTGTTCGCCGAGCGTGCCCAACTCGTGCAGGACTACGACGAGGGAAGGCTCGGCCGCTTCGCCCGCTTCGGCATTGGCTTCCTCCTGGCGACGGAGCATCCGCTGGGAATCGGCCCGCTCGTCTTTGGCCGGCTCTACGGCGAGGACACGCACAATATCTGGCTCAAGGCCTTGATGGACTATGGCTGGCTCGGCTTCGCCGCCTGGTCGATGCTGACCATCTGGACGATCGCCGCTGGTTTCCGGCTGCTGTTCCGTGCGCGACCGTGGCAACCCTATCTGCTGTGCGCCTGGGTGGTCTTCGTCGGCCACGTCGCTCTGGGAACCGTGATCGACATCGACCACTGGCGGCACTACTACATTTTGCTGGGTCTGGTCTGGGCCGCGATCGCGCTCGAACATCGTTGGAAGGTCGCATCGGCGCGGCCGCTGCCCCGCTGACCGCGATCGGTCCTGCATTCCGACAGCATTGGCAAACATGGCAGCCGCGCCCGGCGTGGCTATGAATTCATTCATGGAACCCCAGCGCTTGAGAGGCTAGCCTCACCGTCGCGTATAACTGGGAGTTCGAGCAATGGCAGGCGTACTGGTTGCCGGCGGCGCAGGATTTCTAGGCACCCATCTGTGCCGGAGGCTTCTCGACTCCGGTCACGATGTCACCTGCATGGACGACCTGTCGACTGGTTCCCTCGAAAACATCGAAGCTCTCCTGGATAATCCGCGCTTCAGGTTCATCCATCAGGACATCATCGCGCCGATCGACCATGACGCCGAGCGCATCTACAACCTCGCCTGCCCCGCCTCGCCCCGCTTCTATCAGTCCGACCCGGTCCGCACGTTGAAGACCAGTGTGATCGGCTCACTCAATCTCCTCGAACTGGCGCGGCGAAATGGCGCCCGTATCCTTCTGGCGTCGACGAGCGAGGTCTACGGAGACGCCAGGATCAGCCCGCAACCGGAAACCTATTGGGGCAACGTCAATCCTGTCGGCGTCCGCGCCTGCTACGATGAAGGAAAGCGTTGCGCCGAGACGCTGTTCAGCGACTACCGGCGGCAATACGGGCTGGACACGCGAATTGCGCGGATCTTCAACACCTATGGACCAGGCATGCGTGCGGACGACGGTCGCGTCGTCGGCACGTTTGTCGCCCAGGCACTGGCTGGCGATCCCCTCACGGTTTTCGGCGACGGCCGTCAAACCCGCAGCTTCTGCCATGTCGACGATACGATAGATGCGCTTGCGCGCGTCATGGACGCCAGCGACGACGCAGCCGGTCCGTTCAATATTGGCAGTCCGGTCGAGATCAGGATTCTGGATCTCGCCGCGATGGTGTTGAAACTGACCGGTTCGCGCAGCCAGGTTGTCGAGAAATCGCTCCCGGCCGACGATCCAAAACAACGCTGCCCGGACATTTCCCTGATGATCGAACGGTTTGGCTGGCAGCCGCGAACGGATCTGGAAACCGGTCTCTCAAAAATGATCGACTCCTACCGCAACGCCGCTGCTCACCGCCGGCGCCTACCCGATGCGAGTCTCACCGTGTGAGAAAACTCACACAGACTCTGACAGAAGGTGCTAAAATTCACTTGGGCTTGGCGCGCCGACCTGGACAGGTTTTCGCGCTGATATGCGTGACTGGAACAACGGGGCGGGCAACGACCGACTGAAGGCCAGCGATGTATTCGCGGACATTCATGGATCTGAGAAAGCGCGCACTGTCGAAGGGGCGCTGGATCATCCTTGCGCTCGCCCTGGCCCTACTCCCCTTCGAGGCACAGTCAGCTGAGGGCCGAAGGGTCGCACTGGTCATAGGCATTTCCGAGTACGCATTCGCGGACGACTTGCGCAATGCCGGGCAGGACGCATCAGCCATTGGCGAGACGCTTCGGTCCCTGCATTTCGACGTGGTGGTCCGGCGGGATATCGGGCGAGATGCGTTTGCCGCAGCCCTGCTCGATTTCTATCGAATGGCGGACGGTGCCGACGCCGCCCTGTTCTTCTATTCAGGCCATGGCTTCCAGCTAGGAGGCAGCAATCGCATCGTTCCCGCCGATGCCAGGCTTGTCGACGAAGCATCTCTCGATACCGAAACGCTGCCACTGGATGAAATCGCCCTGGAGTTGCGGCGACGCAGCCGGCACTCGTTGATATTTCTCGACGCGTGCAGGAACGATCCGCGGCCGGCCGGCTTCAAGTCCACGAATGGCGGACTTGCACCGGTCGATGCCAGCCGTTTGACCCCGATGGATACCGCGGGAGGAACCTTCGTCGCCTTCGCCACCGAGCCTGGCAATGTTTCCACCGACGGCGAGGGCGACCACAGCCCCTTCACGGCTGCTCTGCTGGAACATCTGCCCACCCGCGGCATCAGCATCACCGACATGATGATACGAGTCCGCAACGGAGTGCGGGACGCCACCGAGGAACGTCAGACGCCATGGGACCAGTCGTCACTCCACGCGCAGTTCTATTTCAATCCCGATGAAGCACAGATCCTGGAGGAAGCGGCTTCCCGCGCTCAACAAACCGAACGCGACGACGCCCCGCAAGTCGCGGCACGGCTGATAATTCTGCCAGCAGGCGTCGAGCGCGGGCAATTGGCGCGGTCCTTTCGCTCCGAGGAGCCTTCCGCGAGACGCGCAGCTCCCCCTACCCCATCGCTGCGCCTCGAACCCGGCGAAGACGTGCAGGCCGACCGCGAGGAGGCCCCGCGGATCGCGTCGCGCGAGGCCGAAAGCGACGAACAGACGTGGGAGCGCATCGCCGACAGCACGAATCCCGCCGACTTTCGCCAGTATCTTGACGCGTATCCCGAGGGTGCCTTCGCCCGGATCGCCCGGCTCAATCTCAAGGCTCTCGCCACTCTGGACGAGGCGCGGAAACGGCTCGAGGAGTTGCAGCTCGCGCAGCAGGCAGCGCAGGGCACCGAACTCTCGCTGGAGGAGCTTTACTGGGCGACGATCAGGGAAAGCACTCTTGCCGATGATTTCCACGCCTATCTGCGGGCATTTCCCGATGGAGATTTCGGCGATCTGGCGTCGGCCCGCATAGAAGCCCTCGAACGCGCCGCGGAAGTTTCTTCTGGGTTGGCGCCCGACGGCGCGGCCAAGTCTCGAGCGGCGATGCGAGCCGCCGCAATGCAGCGGATCGACCGGGTACCAACTCAGTTTATCCAATACGGGCTCATCGCGCTCGGATATCCTCTCTCGAGCGTGTCCGGCGTGATCGATGCCGAGACCCGGAGATCGGCGCGCGCCTACCAGGCCTCGTTGTCGGCGGAGCAAACCGGGCAGCTCACGGCACAACAGACAGTCGAACTTCTTCTCGCGGCGGCCAGCGTTGGCGACGAACACGCGCAGACGGCGGTGGGGATCATGATGGCGGCCGGTCAAGGCCTGCAGCAGGACTACGGCCTCGCGCGCCTATGGCTTCGCCATGCCGCGGAGAAGGGCAACACCTACGCTCAAACCAATCTTGCGATCCTCTATCGCGATGGTCTCGGCGGGGAGAAGGATCTCGCCGCGGCCGAGGACCTTTTCGAGAAGGCGGCGGACGGCGGCCTCACCGAAGCCGCGGATGCCTTGAAGGAGCTGAGGGGATGAGCAGGACGCCTGCCATCTCCGCGCTGCTCGCGGGTCTCACCGCCCTGCTGATCGCCAAGGCCGAAGCGCAGGTCAAACTTGTCCTGCCGAAGTTCGAGGCCGAGCCGTTTCGCGACTGCGACACTTGCCCCACCATGCTGACCCTGCCGTCCGGCCTGCAGATCAGCCAGGCACCGGTTACCCGGGGAGAATTCTCGGCTTTCGTTTCGGCGACCGGTTTCTCCCGGGAGGGATGGGGATGCAACTGGAACTATGCTCATATCGAACAGACCGACGACCATCCCGTCGTTTGCGTCACGTTCCTCGACGCGGAGAAATACGCTGGCTGGCTCTCCGAACGCACCGGCCATTCCTACCGGCTCCCGACGGTCGAAGAGATGCGCTACGCGGCAATGGGCAATGAAAGCGGCAATTACTGGTGGGGCCAAGCTGTCGGCAGCAACAGGGCGAACTGCGCCGCCTGCGGCTCCCAGTGGGATGGCACGAGCACCTCGCCAGTCGGAGCATTCGATTCCAATCCGTTCGGCCTGAAGGACGCGGTCGGGAACGTGTGGATATGGACGAGCGACTGCCGCGAAGGCAGCTGTGACGAAAGAAAACTGATTGGCGGAAGCTGGTCTAGTCCTCCGGGTGACCTGCGGATCACGAAGGTCATCTGGAACGAGGTTGACGTGCCTTTCAATACTTACGGCATCCGTGTCGTTCGCGAGGAGAGATAGGCTCATGCGGCGATGGACCTGGCTCCTAGGTGTTGCGGCGGCAGGAATATGCACAGCGGCGCCTGCGGCTTCAGTGCTGGAATTTCAGGACTGCGACGACTGTCCACTCATGGTTCAGCTGCCAACCGGCTTCGCCTTCTCCAAATATCCCGTTACCCGGGCCGAGTTCTCAGTATTCGCAACCGAAACGAACTTCAGCGACAAGGGCTGCTATCAGTGGGATGACGGCCAGTGGTCGATGGCGGAGTCCGCGGATTGGCAGTCGCCCGGTTTCGAACAAGGGGACGATCATCCGGTGGTCTGCGTAAGCTGGCTCGACGCAACCGCCTATGCGGACTGGCTCACCGAGAAAACGGGACGCTCATACCGCCTGCCCACACTTGAAGAATTCCAGGAAGCCACCCGCGCCGGCGGGGACACCGATTACTGGTGGGGAGCGGATGCCACGGCAGTCTGCAGCCATGCCAATGTCGGCGATGCCTCGCTCGAAGCTGTTTTCAAGAACACCGAAAGCCACGTCGGTTGCGACGACGGTTTCGTCTATACGTCACCCGTTTCGCAGTTTCCGGCGAATGAGTGGGGCCTGCACGACATGGCCGGAAATGTCTGGCAGTGGACCAATTCCTGCCTGAAAGGCGATTGTTCCAACGCGCATTTCCGGGGTGGCGCCTGGAATGATGTGTGGCCGCATCAGTTCATGATCACCGAGTCCTTTGGCGATCGGATCGTGGTTCGCTCGATCGGACTGGGCATGCGCGTGATCAGTGAAGGCCAATCAAATCGCGCGGAAGATTAGCAGTCATGCATGTTCGGTTACATGGAATGCATCTGCCGCACCAGAGGACGGAGTAGACGATGCCTTGCAAGCGGAGCTCGCTGAGAGATTTTGGTCGTATCGCGTTGATGGGAGTATCTATCGGTGCGATCCCGGTCGCAGGTTGCGTCAGTACTCCATCCGACGCGCCTATGGCTACCGCACCCCGTGTCTACCAATCGCCGCCAACGCGTCCACCGCAAGCGCGTCCGCGCGCGCGCGCCGCGCAGGCGATTAGCCGGCCGACACCTCCCGCCCCCCGTCCGCCCGTTCCTCGGCGAAATCCATACGGAAACTAGCCGTGTCGCATAAGCGACTCTCGGTCGTTGTCAGCAACTACAATTACGGGCATTTCCTGGAGGCGTGTCTCACCAGCCTTACGAGTCAGACATGCCCCGCGGATGAGATCATCGTCGTTGACGACGGCTCGACCGACAGTTCCGCGAACGTCCTGAATGCCTGGCAAACGAAAGTCCGGGTCATCCGCCAGCCGAACCAGGGACAGGCGGCTGCGATGCAAACGGGTTTCGAGGCGTCCACCGGAGAAGTCATCCTGTTTTTCGATGCCGACGACCTGCTCAAGCCGACAGCTGTTGAGACGCTGCATCTGGTCTGGAATCCACAATTTGCGGCGGTGTCGTTTGGTCTGGATCTTATCGATGCAGATGGCCGCACGCTGGGCGTTTACGATGAACGACCTGCATCTGGTGACCTGCGCCCCTTGCTTCTGGCGGACGCGGGATTCCCTTTCATGCCCACGTCGGGGAACTTGTTCAGACGCGACGTCGTCCAAACGCTGTTTCCGTTGCCGAGGCGACGCTGGAAGATCAGCGCTGACGCGGCCCTGATCCGCGCGGCAGCCTGGCTTGGAGAGGTCCGGGTCATCCCGGATGTGCTTGGTTGCTACCGGACACACGCGGCCAACAACTATTATAGGGAAAGCGCCGCGTCGATCTGGTTGTCCAGGCGGGGGCTGAGGGACATGGCGGACCTCGCCAGGCTCTTCTCCGAACGCGTCGGTAATGGTGGTCTCGGCGCGATTGACCCTGCGGCGGCTCGCGAATTGAGACTGACGGAAATACGTGCCCGCGCGATCGCTGCCGCACGGCATGACGGAAACGCGAATGTTCGCCGAGCCGTGCTTTCCGCGATTGCGGAAGAGGCACGCCACCCCCTCGCGAAAGGCATGATCAGGCGATGCACCTTTCTCGCCGCCCTGCTGGCATCGCCGCCGCGACGCGAGGAGGTCCTGTTCCGCCCCCACCGGCCCAGATGGCTGGATCTCGGCGGTCGGATGGTGCTCGGACACGCGATCGATGAGGAGCGACGCGAGACCAAGCGGCCTCGGTTCCTTCCACCTGCCCGCCTTTCGACAAACCTCCTTGGAACTTGGGGTATCCTCTCGACGCACGACTGGCGACAGGTCTCGCCGCATGAGGGAGCATGGATGTGCGGTGGCGAAGGCGCGATCTATCTTCGACCTCCGGTCAACCAAGCACCACTTCGGCTTCAACTGGCCCTGGCCCCTGCCGAAGGCTGGTCCGACTGTCCCATGGATGTCCATCTGGTGGACGAAGGGGAGATACACTCGACGGCCCGGATGGCGGGCCCAGTAGGGCTGGACCATCTCATCGCGCCGGAACGCACCTATCGCGACACGGTCATCGAACTGCGGTTGCGGGTAATGCCAGTACGGTCGACGTGGCGTAATCTCGGGAAACCGGGCTCTCTTGTCGTCCTGAAATCGCTGACCTTGGAGCCGACCTCACCGGAATGCACCGGAGCTATCCTGATCTCGTCCACGCCGACGGCCTTTGCGGAGATCGCGCGGGCCTGCGTCAGGGACGGAAAGCTTACATTCCTGACCAATGGCGGAGTGCAAATCGCCGGAGAGGTCATAGGGCTGCGCTTCCGGCTGGGAGAAGCGCGCGGCAGCCTCTTGCACCTTACATTCGGTGACAACCAGCCGGTGGGCTGGCTGTTCGCCAAATCCGGCGGCCGGCTGCTGTACGACGGTGAGATCGGTCCCGGTTCCGCGATCGTGCTGGAGCTGGACGCGACCGCGCACGCCTACGAAGCGACCGATCTTGAATTCTCCTTCGCGCCGCAGGACGAGTTCGGGGATGACCACATCGTCATCGGCGCCATCCTGCATGTTCCCGTCGAGCGTGCGCGAGACCACGCGACTGGCGAGCGGGAGTCCGGGACGCGGCCGCCGTGCCTGTCGCCGGGCCAGCAGGTCGATCCGACGGAGGATTCGGCGGCGCGGCGGGTGTTCTCGGTCGGCTGGCGCTTCGATCCGCTCGATGGCGCGATTCTTGACGACACGACGGGGATGATCGAATTCGCCCGGCCGGCAGGCGCCGCCGAAACCATGGAACTGCGGCTGCATCTAGCGCCACGCATACCACTGGCGGAAGACGACAATCTCATCGTCTCGGTCGGCCAGGAAGGGAAGCTGCTCGCACGGGTCAATCTCAGGGGCGACCATGTGCTCGAAGTCCTGGTTCGGGCCGGCTCCACAGACGATGCCGCATCGACACGGATCCTTGTCCACGTCGCCGGATTCGTGGGTGACGAACCGCCGGAGCCACGTTCCGGCGCGCTCGCCGTCGCTCTCATTTCACTGGCGCGCGAAGAGACACGGGTGCTGGCGCCACGCATCGCCGCGCCGGCGCGCCAAGTCCCCTCGTTCCACGCCGAGATCAGGAGGGCGGCGGCGCTGGCCCGGTCAATTGCTGAGGAAGGTGCGGACTGCGATCGGATGAAAGCCCTGGTCGGGCGGCATGCGGAGATCGTGAAGTCGTTCCAGCACCTGTCCGGTCGCGCGCTTGCGCCCACTCTGGCGCATCCTGGAACGATGGCCGCGCTGGCCGCGATCGGTCGTGCCAGTCGGCTGGCCGGCGCCGAAGCCGCCGCACCCACCAGCAACGCTTCCGAGTGGCGTGAAGAGGGAGGCCTGCGGTCGTTCGTCCTGGCAATGCTTTGCGGCCACGCCTCGCACTGGGCCGGTGCCGGGTCGCTGACGGCCCTGCCGCCCTTTGTCCGAGGCTTTCCGGACGCAGTCTCTTCCTGGCTAACAGAGCCGCCGCCGCGCGGTGAGGCCGACGCCCCGGCTTTCCGTGCACATGCCCTGGCTCTGCTCCATTCCTGCCGTGACCTTTTCCAGCGCGAGCGGCCTGGCTCCGGCTGGTTCATGCTGGCCGAAAGCGTCTTTCGCACGCTGAACATCGATATGTTCGCGAAAGGTGATAATTGTCGCGAACTTGCTTTGGCGAAAGGAAACGCCCGCCGCACCTTGTTGCAGGCTCAAGGTTCGATGGTTGCCTGGGCCCCTGTCGCATACCCGGGAACCAAGCCGAGCTTGGCACTTCTAATCGGCGGGCCTGATCCTGCCCGCAACGAAAGCGACGTCGCCCGCCTGCTCGCCGGCCTCGACCGAAGCCGCATTCGGACGACCGCCTACTACATGGGGGGATGTACCGAATCCGCCATCAAATCCTGCTCCGACCAGACGATCGTACTCGCCGGCCATTCACCAAGCGCGTGCGTCGGCGTGATTCGGGCAGGGGCACATGACATGATGCTGTTGGCCGGCTTCGGCGACGAGATTTTCGAGGACATGGCCGCGCATCGGCTCGCTGCCTTGCAGGTCGCCTCGACGGCGTTCTGGCCACGCACCACCGGCCTCGCCTCGGTGGACATCATGCTTTCGGATCTTGAATCGGATGCCAGCCAATTCGTTGAGCGGCTTGTGCGGTTGAAGAGTGGTCGCTTGTCCTTCGCCTCCTGGCTCATGGCCCAACTCGGCGTCGTGGAGGGCGACGGCGAGATCGCGGCAGTCCCCGCCATGCGATCCACCGGCGCGCCCTGAGGCCTCCCCCAGAGCTAAGACGGCCTCGTTTCAGGGGGCTTCCAATTCCGCTTGACCTTCCAGTTACTGGAAGTGCGATCGACGGCTGGACTTCTGGAACAAGGGAAACGGCAATGGCCTCTCACGATCACCGTTCTCATGCGCATTCTCTCGATGCCACGGGCGCCTCGGTGCCGGGCACGGGCGAAGTGGTCCGCGATCCCGTCTGTGGAATGATGGTCGATCCGACCACGGGCAAGTCTGCCGAGCATGGGGGGCATCGCTACCATTTCTGTTCCGAAGGCTGCCGAGCGAAGTTCATGGCAGAGCCGGACGCATATCTGACCGCCGTCGATCCCGTCTGCGGCATGGATGTGGATCGTGCATCGGCCAGGCACTTCCTGCGTCATCAGGGAAAGGGCCAGTACTTCTGCTCCGAGGCCTGCGAGAGGAAGTTCGAGGCCGATCCGGAACGATATGCGGGCAAAGCCCGCCCAACGGAGAAGATGCCCGCGGGCGTGAAATATACCTGCCCGATGCATCCCGAGATCGTGCGCGACGGGCCGGGATCCTGCCCCATTTGCGGCATGGCGCTGGAGCCGATGGGCGTGCCGACGGGCGAGGAAGGACCCAATCCGGAGTTGGTGGACTTCACGCGCCGGTTCCTGGTCTCCGCGGTCCTGTCGCTGCCGCTGCTGGTCATCGCCATGGGTCCTATGGTCGGCCTTCCGGTGCGCGAGTGGCTGGGCGAGAGGGCGGCGGCCTGGCTCGAGCTAGCGCTGGCGACCCCCGTCGTGCTGTGGGCGGCGATCCCCTTTTTCCACCGAGGCTACCAGTCATTCGTCAACCGCAGCCCGAACATGTGGACGCTGATCTCGATCGGCGTCGGCACTGCCTATCTGTACAGCGTGGTCGCAACGCTCTGGCCGGGCATCTTCCCCCATCAGTTCCGGGGGCATGGTGGGTCGGTGCCCGTATATTTCGAGGCGGCGGCCGTCATCGTAGCGCTGGTTTTCCTCGGTCAGGTGCTGGAGTTGCGGGCGCGCGAGCGCACGGGATCGGCGATCCGCGCGCTGCTGGACCTCGCGCCCAAGACGGCGCGCAGGATCGGCGCAGACGGCTCGGAAACCGACGTGCCTCTCGACGATGTAAAGCAGAGTGACCGGCTGCGGGTCCGCCCAGGCGACAGTGTTCCCGTCGACGGCACCGTGGTCGAGGGCCGGACCTCGATCGACGAATCCATGATCACGGGCGAGCCGGTTCCCGTGGAGAAAATACAGGGCGACCCCGTCACGGCCGGAACGCTCAACCGCAACGGCACAATCATCATTGCCGCCGAGCGTGTCGGCGCGGATACGATGCTGTCCCGGATCGTGGAGATGGTCGCGAAGGCGCAGCGCTCGCGCGCTCCGATCCAGGGTCTTGCCGACCGCGTTTCCTATTATTTCGTGCCGACCGTGGTGCTGGTCGCCATCCTTGCGTTTGTCGTCTGGGGGCTCTTCGGGCCTGAGCCCAGCATGATCTTCGCCATCGTTTCGGCGGTCTCTGTCCTCATCATCGCCTGCCCCTGTGCCCTGGGCCTCGCCACGCCGATGTCGATCATGACGGCAACCGGACGCGGCGCGCAGGCCGGCGTGCTGATCAAGGACGCGGAGGCGCTCGAACGCTTCGCGGGGGTCGACACGCTGATCGTCGACAAGACCGGCACCCTGACAGAAGGTCGCCCGAGGCTGACCGACGTCGTGCCAGCCCAAGGATTCGATGAAGGCCTGATCCTGTCCCTGGCGGCATCGCTGGAGCGCGGCTCGGAGCATCCGCTCGCCGAGGCCATTGTCGAGGGCGCGGTGGAACGCGACACGCCGCTCCTGGATGCATCCGATTTCGAGGCGTTCACGGGCAAAGGCGTGTCTGGAACCGCCGAGGGAAAGAGGGTCACGCTCGGCAACGCCGCGATGATGGCCGATCTCAACGTCGCCATTGACGCACTTGCCGCGCGGGCCGACGCGATACGGTCCGAAGGCAAGACGGCCATGTTCGTCGCCGTCGACGGCCAGATAGCGGGCTTCGTCGCCGTAGCGGACCCGGTGAAGGCGACGACAGCCGAAGCGATCCGCGCCCTTCACGACAAGGGTCTGCACATCATCATGGCGACGGGCGATAACGAACGCACGGCAAAGGCGGTGGCGGCAACACTCGGTATCGACGAGGTTCGCGCCGACATGCTGCCGGATGGAAAGCAGAAGCTCATCGAGGAACTGCGTGGGCATGGAGCGAAGGTTGCCATGGCCGGCGACGGCGTGAACGATGCCCCTGCCCTCGCTGCCGCCGATGTCGGCATTGCCATGGGCACCGGCGCGGACGTCGCCGTCGAGAGCGCGGGCATCACGCTGGTGAAGGGCGACCTCAACGGCATCGTGCGGGCGCGCACGCTCGCCCAGGCCACGATCCGCAACATCAAGCAGAACCTGTTCTTCGCCTTCGTCTACAACGCACTCGGTGTGCCCGTCGCCGCTGGCGTGCTCTACCCCGTCTTCGGCACGCTGCTCTCGCCGATGATCGCGGCGGCAGCCATGAGCCTCTCGTCCGTGTCCGTCATAGCCAACGCGCTCAGGCTGCGCACCGCTGAGCTTGGATGAACTCGCTGCCAAAGATTCCGACAGCCGCTTATGATCTCTCTCTGGAAGAGGCGTGGCCTGCGCCAGCGATCGCAACTCGCGCGTTAACCAAGTCCGCTGAGGCCGAACGCAAGCTGTTGCGGCGATGGCGTCATGTCCTAATCTGCGAATCATGCGCCGTGGTCCCGTCACGCTGGCACGCGCCGTCTATGGCTTTGTCGCCTTCTGCGCCCTCATTGCGGTTGTGGGGGCTGGCTGTTGCTTCGGGAACGTATCGAGGACGCGCAGCGGGAAGCACTTGCCGAAGCTGTGACGACACGGGCCGAGGGGCTGGCCCTCGACTTTGCTCGCGCGCTCCATCTGGAATGGCGCTCGGCGAGGAGGATCGCCGACGATTTTGCACGACGAGACGATAGATCGATACGCTCGTCGCTCACATTTCTCGTGGGAGACGGCGACCGCGTTTCGTGGGCCGGCATCGCGCGCGTCGACGGCACGGTTACCCACGCATCCGGCGGACTGCTGGAAGGGCAGGACGTCTCGTCGCGTCCCTGGTTCCAGAGCGGCCTTGAGGGCGATTTCGCCGGTGATGTCCATGAAGCGGCTCTGCTTGCCAAGATGCTGCCGACGATAGAAGGGGAGCCACGGAGCTTTCTCAATCTGGCGACACCTCTCAGGCGCAATGACGGCAGTGTTCATGGCGTTCTCGGACTTCACATCGATCATGCCTGGGCCCGCCGACATCTGACCGAATCCGCCCGGGCGCTGGAACTTGATGCCTTCCTGGTCGACCGGGAAGGTCGCATCTCGCTTTCAACCGACCGTTCCATTGCCGGCGAAACCGATCTCGCAAGCATACGTGCCGCCGCGTCCGGAGCTTCTCGTACCGGCGTCGAACGATGGCCTGACGGCAAGACCTATTTGACCACGATCATCCCGTCAGTGGTCTATGACGACCTGCCCTCGTTCGGCTGGAGCCTCGTGGCGCGAATTGAAAGCGATGCGATCAGCGTCGGCGAGAAGTCGCTATCCAACACGGTTCTCGTCGCCCTGTCTGCTTTCGGGCTGCTGCTGGCAGTCATCACGGCGGCGTTCGTTCAGATCTTCATCGTTCCAATCAGCCGGTTGGCCGCGAGCGCGGACGACCAGATCGCCGGCCGCGACACCTATCCTTACGAGTCCCAGGGAACGGCGGAGGCCAGGATTATTTCGGTTGCGGTAGCACGACTGGCTTCTCAGTCCAGTGCCCCCGGATCACCGGCCACCCGAGAATGACAATCGCCTTCCCAGGTCACCCAGCAGGCCGCGATAGCGGGTTCGCGTGACGCCTGGAGCATCGCCTTGCGAGTAGAAGTGACGCAAAAGCGCGTCATGCTGCTCCATTGTCGGCTCGAGAAGAAGGCGTGCACCATCTGCGGTTGGCCATGCGACGATAGCGCGTATCTCGCCGACGCCGTCGATCCTGATCCGGACCGGCTTGTCATCGGGAATCGACGCACCTCGCACTCGGACCGAGTTCTGAGTGAGGCCCGCGATCCAGATCTGAAGTTCGCGGCCTTCATCCAGTATTATTGCCGCTTTCTTCGGTTTATCGGCGAAATGCCGCTCACGCCGCGGCAGTTCGATACAAACAATGATTGCCACCGACAGCACGAACAGATTGTAGAATGTCCAGAACAGGATGACGATCTTCCCGTCTCCGGCGTCGTTGTAGGCGAAGCTGTCGAAGACCATGCCGATGAGAAGGCCGACGAAGGTGGCGGCGAGCAAGGCGAGGAAGGGAGCCATCAACCGCCACTGCACAACGATCCGGCTGCGATCGCCGCCCTTTGCCGTCACCGAAAATGGGTGGCCCTTGGGTTGAAGCAGTCCCACGAAGGCGGCGCGCGTGATGGGGATGGCGCCGAGCAGTTGGCTGACGTCATTGACGATCGGAACAACGAGCCCGCCCGATACGAAATTGAGCACCGCCAGGATCCAGACGAAGTAGACACCGAAATATGCGATGACATCTGGAACCGTCGCGTCGACAACCGTCACGTTGAAGAACCAGTAGAACAATGGGTAAATAAGCGCGGCAAGTCGAAAACTGAAGCTCGTCGTCCAGTACAGAACGGAGTCGATCACGCTCCAGCGATCACGCAGTCTCAGCCGGTTCTTTCCGAGCGGCCCCAGCGGACTGCGTGCAATCTGCATCAGACCCAGGCACCAGCGCGCACGCTGCGTGACATACTCCTTCAACCCTTCCGGCGCTAACCCTTCCGTGAGCGGCTCACCCAGATAGACCGTTCTCCAGTCCGCGTTCTGCAGAGCCAGGGTGAGCATGAAATCCTCTGTGATGCTGTCGGTCGGAAAGCCGCCGATGGCATCGATCGCTTTCCAGCGAATGACGGACGATGTTCCGCAGCAAAATGCTATCCCCCATGCGTCCCGCGACGGCTGCATATGGTCGAAGAAGAAGCGCTGCTCGTCCGGATAGGATCGGCTCAAGCCCAGATTGTGCTGGATCGGATCGGCATTGAAGAAGTGCTGTGGCGTCTGGACCAGGCCGACATCGTCGTCATGAAACAATGCGAGGGATCGCGTCAGAAAATTGCGATGGGGCACAAAGTCGGCATCAAGGACGGCAATGAAGTCGGGCGGTGTCCCGGAGGCCAGTTCCGCGAGCGCATTGTTCATGTTTCCGGCCTTGGCGCCGCGATTATCGGCCCGCCGCACATATTTGACTCGGCGGGCGTCGGCGAGATCACGCAGCCAGTCGCGCTTGCCGTCGTCGAGCAGGTAGATGTCGAAGTTCGGATAGTCGATCGCAAGAGCGCCCACGATCGTTCGCTCCAGCACGTCACGTTCCTCGTTGTAGGTCGCTATGAGAATGGCAACCTTCGGCGCAGGTCCATCGGCCCACCAGCCTGTGTTCCGACTGGCCTCCGCACTGCGACTGGACGTGCGCGACAGAATGAGGAATGCGCTCACGGAAGAAGCGGCCGCTCCCGCCTCGAGCGCGAAAAAGGACCAGCTTGCCAGGCAATCCAGGGTCAAGCCGAATGGCGCCAGGGTTTCCGTGGCCCGCCACCAGAGGTACCGAACCACAAGCACGCCGCCGACGGCGAACAGCAAGGCACGATGCCATGCATTACGCGATGACAACAGCAGCGGGAAAACCATGGCCGCCGCCAGCACCAGGGCAAGCTGGACCAGGCTGGAGCCGAGCTCGCTCAACGACAGCAGCGGAAACACGATCACTCCCAGACTCTTCGCAGGAAATCGAGAGGTCTTGTCTCGAAGAATACGCGTCCCGTACGGCCGACGGCGCATCCGAGTTTGCTGTCCTGCCTCAGAGCCGGAACAAGCAGAGTGACATCATAGCGTTCAAGATGTCGCTGACCCGGGGCGATTGCCAGGTTTCGATAAACGCCTTGAGCTCCCGATCCGGCCAGCCGGGTGACAGTCGCGTCGAACGTCCGGCCATCCCCATTAAGCCGAAAGCGGGCGTCATCGCCTGTCGACAGCCGATTATAGACGCTCTCGCTGACGCTCAGCGTCACCAAGGTCGATTTGCAGTCGATCAGCCGCAACAGATCCTGTCCGCGCTGGACAATCTCGCCGTCGCCGGCCAGAACCTCCCAAACGATTCCGTCGACATTCGCCGCGAGATTGGCGCCGGCCAAGCGGTTGAGCGACAGCCGCTCGGCTGAAATCCGATTATCATAAGCCGATAGACGGGCACGTTCCGCCTCAAGGGAGGCCCGAATCTCGAACAGACGTGGCTCCAGCTCCATCCGGCGCTCATCCAACTCGGAAAGGTCCGACAGGCTGTCGCTCAGCTGCTCGAGCCTGCCGATTTCAGCCTGGACATCGGCGCGTTCGCGTTGGAGATCGTTGAGACGGCCGGTTTCCACCAGCTGATCCCGGATCAGGCCAAGAACCTCGTCCGAGGAAACCGCCGACCCGAGCTGGCGCCGTTCAAGCGCCAACCGGCCGGCGATCGGCGCGCGCACGGTGGTCGTACGCGCGTTGATGACCGCATCCGTGCTCGCTCCCGATAACTGTTCACCCGCGATGATCAAGATCGCGACCAGAATGACAAGAAATCCTATGATCAGGCGGGTTAGCCGCATGTGTCCGCTTCTCCGTTAACCCCCTTGGCAGGCAGCTTAAGGTTGAGAAGCCGACAGGCAAGCGTCCAACGCCAGCAGCGTTAACTGACAGACCCTGCTTTCCCGTTCCGTGGCGGAAATTTGGAGATGGACCGGATGTCGATCGCCTGCCCCTCCGTGGAGAGCAGGCGATCATCCCGCGCGGTTATGTGTGTGATCTTCGGTCACGAGGTGCATGTCGGAACATTCTTTTTGTTCCGGTTTTATCGGCTGCCGCGAATTTTCGGCCTTGCCTCTAAAGTCCGCAGTCTGTAGGGCTTTGCGCGGTTCGGAGCGTAGCGCAGCCCGGTAGCGCACTTGACTGGGGGTCAAGGGGTCGTGGGTTCGAATCCCGCCGCTCCGACCAGCCTTTCCGCCAGCACCTGCCGGAAGGCCTCAGCGCGCGAAGCAGCGGCGCAGGAAATCGCCGAGCGCGGCACCGCGATTAACCGCACCCACCGCGAAATAGTGCCGCCGCAGGAACTCCGTCAACGGCTTCGCCGGCGCGGGCCTGAGTGGTCGCCTCGCGGGCGTCTCGCCGAATCCGCCATCGGGGTCGTTGGCGACGCTTGGGCTTTCGCCGACGGGGATCGGTCCCCACGGTGTCCATGACGTGGCCGGCCCTTCCTCCTTCAGACCAAACTTCGTGCGCTTCATTGTATCCGTGCCGCCGATCTGGACCATGGAATGAAAGCTATGTCGCATCGCGACCGACATCAATAGGCGGGTCGTTCGATTTGTTCCAAGGAATGGCGTCGACGGCGCCTTCCGGTCAGCGCGCCTGATCCAGCAGGCGCTTGCACTCGAGGAGATCGAACAGCGTTTCCTGCAGCAGCGCGCGGTTGTCACGCGAGAGCCTGTCACCGTCGGCGCCGACCGGGCCGCCCTCCTCGCCCTTGCCCAGGCCGAAAAAGCGCCTGCTTGGCTTGGCTTTAGGCGCACCCACCATCATCTCGTCGTCGTTCGACCGCGCCGCTGCTTCCGACTGTCTCGCCTGTTCGGCGGCGCGCTTCTTTTGCGTGATCGCTTCCACCGCTGCAAGGTCGCCGGCACCGATCGCGGTCACGAACTGGTTGCCGTTCTCCTTCAGGAGCTTCTGCACCCCCTTGATGGTGTAGCCCTGATCGTAGAGCATATAGCGGATACCCCGGATCAGTTCGACATCCTGAGGCCGGTAGTAACGACGCCCGCCGCCGCGCTTCATCGGTTTGATCTGGGCAAAGCGCGTCTCCCAGAAGCGAAGCACATGCTGGGGAAGATCGAGCTCGTCCGCGACCTCGCTGATCGTCCTGAAGGCGTCGGGAGACTTTTCCATCCGCAGGCCTCTGCTCGGTGGATACGCGCCTTCATGCGGGGCTGCCAGCCCGAAGCAGATGCGCATCATTCACCGCTGATTCGACCCTTATTTCAGCGGCTTATCAAACGGAATTCAAGATGCGGCGAACCCGATCAACAGGCAATTGAGGCGCTTCAGGCCGTCTTTCGCGCCTTCTCGCGCATGGCCGCATGCGACTGCAGGATGCGTGCCTTCAGCACGTTGGAGGCCTTGAAGGTCATCACGCGACGGGGAAGGATGGGCACTTCCTCGCCGGTCTTGGGGTTGCGGCCTATGCGCTCGTTCTTCTCGCGCACGTGAAAGGTCGCGAACGAAGAAAGCTTCACCGACTCGCCGCGAACGATCGCATCGCAAATTTCATCGAGGATCATCTCGACGAGCTGGGCGGATTCGGTGCGTGAAAGGCCGACCTTCCGGTAAACGGCCTCCGCCAGATCGGCGCGTGTAAGTGTCTTTCCCCCCATGCGGCCTTTCCAGCTCAATCTTCTGAAATGAATGATGAAACGGAGCCAAGACGTTAGGAAATCGCCCCGGACAGGTCAAGGCTCGAGCGCAAATCACATCAGCCGTACGACGAAAGTCAGATGCTACCAGCGCAGCAGCACAGCTCCCCAGGTGAAGCCGCCGCCCATCGCCTCCAGCAGAACGAGGTCTCCTGGCTTGATGCGACCATCGCGCGCGGCGATCGCCAGGGCAAGTGGCACTGATGCCGCCGAAGTGTTGCCGTGCAGGTCGACCGTGATGACGACCTTCTCCTCCGCGATCCCGAGTTTCCTGGCCGAAGCGTCGATGATGCGCTTGTTCGCCTGATGCGGAACGAACCAGTCGAGTTCCTCGGCCGTGACACCGCTGGCGACGAATGTCGCCTCGACGACGTCGGTGATCATACCCACGGCATGTTTGAAGACCTCGCGACCCTCCATGCGCAGATGCCCGACACTCTGCGTGGTGGAGGGACCGCCGTCGACGTAAAGCTTTTCCTTGTGCGTACCGTCGGAACGGAGGCTCGAGGCCAGAATTCCGCGATCGGCGACTGTTCCCTCGCCTTCAACAGCTTCGAGGATCACAGCGCCGGCGCCGTCTCCGAACAGAACGCAGGTCGAACGATCGGACCAGTCCAGGATGCGCGAGAAGGTCTCCGAGCCAATGACCAGAACGCGACGTACCTGTCCGCTGCGGATATAGAGGTCGGCGGTATTGATGGCGTAGACGAAGCCGGAACAGACCGCCTGCATGTCGAAGGCGAAGCCATGTGTCATGCCAAGCCGGTTCTGTATATCGACCGCCGAGGCGGGGAAGGTGTTGTCCGGCGTCGATGTTGCCAGCACGATCAGGTCGATGTCGTCGGGCGTCAGGCCCGCATCGTGCAGCGCGGCGCGTGCCGCCGCCTCGCCCAGAGTTGCGGTCGTCTCGCCCTCGCCGGCGATGTGGCGCTGGCGAATGCCAGTGCGCTGAACGATCCACTCGTCGGAGGTCTCGACGACGTGTTCGAAATCTGCATTCTTCATAATGCGGGTAGGCAGAGCTGAGCCCGTTCCACGCACGGCTGATCGTATCATGGGGTCTTCCTAGCTTTCCGCCCCGGCTATGGGCCGTTCCGCCGGCTTTTGCGAGTGAAACAGATCCAGATCGACGCGAATCTTGTCGATCAGCCGGTTGCGGACCATGTCATAGCCGAGTTCGACCGCGGCGGCGAAACCTTCGTCGTCGGCGCCACCGTGGCTCTTTACCACAATGCCATTCAGGCCGAGGAATACCCCGCCATTGATCTTGCGCACGTCCATGCGGTCACGCAGCGCTGAAAATGCGCCACGGGCGAAGAGATAGCCGAGACGCGCCCTCCAAGTCCGGCTCATCGAGGCGCGCAGATATTCGGCGATCTGGCGCGCCGTACCTTCAGCGGTCTTGAGCGCGATATTGCCGGAAAAACCTTCGGTGACCACCACGTCCACGGTGCCCTTGCCGATATCGTCGCCCTCAACGAAGCCGTAATAGTTCATCGACTTGAGATCGATCTCGCGGAGCAACCGCCCTGCCTCCTTGACGTCTTCCTGCCCCTTGATCTCCTCCACGCCCACATTGAGCAAGCCGACCGAAGGCTGTTCGAGATCGAACACCGCACGTGCCATGGCCGACCCGAGGATGGAGAAATCGATCAACTGGTGCGCATCTGCACCGATCGTGGCGCCGACGTCGAGCACGATGCTCTCGCCGCGCATGGTCGGCCAGATGGCGGCTATCGCCGGCCGCTCGATGGCGGCCATGGTCCTGAGACAGAATTTGGACATGGCCATGAGAGCGCCGGTATTGCCGGCTGAGATACAGACGTCGGCCTCGCCCTGCTTGACCGCCTCGATGGCCTTCCACATGGACGACTTCCAGCGCCCGCGCCGCAGCGCCTGGCTGGGTTTGTCATCCATCCTGACGGCCACCTCACAATGGACGACCTCGCTGACGGCCTTCAGTCGCGGAAGCCCCTCGACCACCGGACGCACTGAGGCTTCGTCGCCGAACAGGATGAAACGCGCGTCAGGCCGCCGCTCCGCCACGCGGACCAGTCCAGGCAGGATCGTCGCCGGACCGTGGTCGCCGCCCATGGCGTCAATCGAAATTCGTATCACGCTCGAAGGCTCTCGATTTCCGTTACTCGCGGTCGCAATTCGCCGATACCACTCCGCCTCACGCCGGCTTACGCCGAAGCGGGGCGAAAATAGACGTTTTGCGTCCGGGTACAACCGCGTTTCGTGCGGTTCGGTCGATCATCGCCGAATCTTCGAAAGCTTCCGCAGGGCGGCAAAGGGTTTTTCGTCTCCGCCGGATCCGGCTTCGGTCGAGTAGCTTGCGGCCTCTTCGGCGCCCGCGGCGCGCGGATAGGGATCGATGGCAAGCGCGAAAAACTCCTCGGCGACCGCGCCGACATCGATCCGGTCGCCCTCGAACGGCTCGGGCGCATCAGGCCCCTCGGCCGACAGGAGAATCTCGCCGCCTTCGTCCAGTTCCGGCCGTGCGAGCCTGGAACCCTCCGGCACGAAGAGCGCCTCGACATCGGTGTCGATCTCGGCGTTGACCGGCTGCAGAGACACGATGCAGCGCTGGACGATCTTCGCCGTCACCCGCCCGCTCACCTTCACCCCGTCACGGCGCCATGCGCGCACCAGCAGGTCGGCTTCCAGGCTGTCCACAGCCATCAGATCGTGGATATCGGCCAGCAAGGCTCGCTGCCTGGCATCGGCCGAAATCCGAACAGGCATCCCCTTTTCGGGCAGCCGCCGGACGTCGATCTCCCACGCGATCGGGCTCTTGGCCAGTGGGCTATTCATCGGCTGGCCTCCGCGCTCGGCAGGTCAATGCCATCGGCGAGAATCAGGTCGAGCGGCCGCACCGAAAGATGTCGGTAGGCGTCGAGCGCATAGGACGCCAATGCGTGCGCGCCGGACCATTGGCTTGCTTCTGGCCTGACATTTCGCGCAAGTGCCGCGGCGAGAGACTCGACGTCCCCGGCCCGCAATGCCTGCGAATAGGAGGCGGCGCGTCCGTAGAACATCTTCGCGAGTTTCTTCATCCGTTTCGGCACGCCGGGATCGGATATCCCGAGTTCGCGCAGCGAATGGTCAAGATCGGTAAAGAAGTCGTCCGTCAGCCGCTGGGCGACCGCAAGCGCCCTCTCGCCCTTGCCGTCAAGACGTTCGAGAAGCAGGATCAGATGCAACGCCATCACCTCGAAGCGGCCAAGCGGCGTATCGGGTACGTCCCACCGCGCGTAGATAACCGGTTGGCGCGCCGCCGCCACGATTTCACCGTAGAGTCGCGCCACGATTTCGTCGTTTTCGTTTCGGTTCAGGCCGAGCAATCGTCTGAGCATTCGGTCAATTCCCGGGCGCGGTCATTCGCGGCGGCGTTGTTGCATCGAGGCGAAAGCTGGTTTACCGAGTCCGCCGTCGCCGGGGAAGTCCGGCGTGGCCATCCGCCGATTGGAGATGTCGTTGGCGTTCAAGGATTTCAAGGTCGCTCGCTCATGGAGTCCGCATGTGCCGGTCATCGCGGTCGCGGCCGCGGGAATGGCGCTTGCGGGATGCAACGCGGCATCGACGCTCACGCCCAGCGAGACGCTGGTTCAGGGCTATGTCATCGACGAGCAGTCGATCGAACTCGTGCCGGTGGGCTCGAGCCGCGAACAGGTCCTGCTCTCGCTCGGGAGCCCCTCCACGACCGCGACCTTCGATAACGAGGTCTTCTACTATATTTCCCAGACCCGCCAGAGGCCGGTCGCCTTCATGAATCCGCGCGTCATCGACCAGCGAGTGCTGGCGGTTTATTTCGGTGACGACGGGCGTGTGACCGAGATCGCCAATTACGGGCTGCAGGACGGCAAGGTCTTCGATTTCATCTCGCGCACGACACCGACCGGCGGCAAGGACCAAGGCTTCATTGGACAGCTTCTGTCCGGCCTGTCCGGCGGCGGAGCACCGTCTGCACCGGGCACGTCCCGACCGCCTGGCGCGCCGCCGACCTACTGACGATTCTGAATTCAGGCCATCGAAACTCCGGCCAGACGGCCGGAGTGTTTGTTGCCATCGCGGCCTTTGCTTTGTCAGCAGGAAGCCCGCGCGATCGCTCCTTGCGGTCTCGTCACACCCCCGGCTCCGACCCTCGACCGTCCGACTGCCGTCGTAAGGCCTGGCGGACGGTCGACCGGCACAATCGCCGGTTCGGGTGAATAAAATCCGACGTCTGACCCAGCCGGATCAACGACTTCAGCGAATTCCGGGCCGATTTTATTCACATGCCCCGCGACCGGTAGGACAATGTCCGCCGGAGAAAGGAAGGCGGCATGGACGGTTACGCGGCAAGAGGGGATGGCAGGAGACTTCGGCGCATCGCCGCGCTGCTCGTCGCGCTCGCCGCTCTCGCCGAGCAGGCCGCCGGCCGCTGCTACCTCGTCCGCTGTTTGGTTCTGTGGCTGTTGCGGCGGGCCGAGGCCGCGGCGGAGGCGTTCGTCTTCGATCAGACGGGCGTGCCGGTGCCGGCCCTCGCGGGCTTCGCGGCGGACGGAAACGGTCCCGCCGATGCGCTGCGGCTGGCCGCGCGCTTCATGGTGCTGGCGGCCGCGCTTGGTGCACTTTTGCTCGTCGCGCGCCGGCTTCGCCGCCGGCCCGCGCGGAGCGGCCTAACCTTCGGCCACGTCCTCCGAGGCTTCAGCCGTCTTCTCGGCCGCTGGCCTCATCTTGCTCCAAAGCTCAACGACACCTCATGAAGCGCCGCCCGCGCGGCCGACGGTCGATCGTGGTCGCCGATGGTATGACCCGAACCTCGTGGCGCTGGTGGAATTCGTAAATTCCACTCATCTCACACACTTGCTGGTGGTGGCTTCCGACATCTGCCCCCGTCCCTGATCGGGATGGGATGCAAATGTCGGAAACGAACCACTCATGTCCCGATACTAGTGGGCGAGAACCGCCAGCAGAAGCAACGCCATGATGTTGGTGATCTTGATGGCGGGGTTCACCGCCGGTCCGGCCGTGTCCTTGTAAGGATCGCCAACGGTGTCACCGGTGACCGACGCCTTGTGCGCCTCCGAACCCTTGAGGTGCTTGACGCCATCCTTGTCGATGAAGCCGTCCTCGAAGGACTTCTTGGCGTTGTCCCAAGCGCCGCCGCCAGAGGTCATGGAGATCGCGACGAACAGGCCGTTCACGATCACGCCGAGCAGCATGGCGCCGAGCGCGGCGAAGGCCGCGGCCTTGGAACCCGAGATCAGCAACACGCCGAAATAGACCACCAGCGGCGCGAGCACCGGAAGCAGCGACGGCACGATCATCTCCTTGATCGCGGCCTTCGTCAGCATGTCCACCGCGCGGGCATAGTCGGGCTTTTCCTTGCCCTCCATGATGCCCGGCTTCTCGCGGAACTGCCTGCGCACCTCCTCGACCACCGCGCCGCCGGCCCGGCCGACCGCGGTCATCGCGATACCGCCGAACAGGTAGGGGATCAGGCCGCCGAAGATCAGGCCTGCCACCACATAGGGGTTGGAAAGCGAGAAGGAGACGTCCTCCATGCCCTGGAAGTAGGTGAAGGTGTCGCTGTTGGCGATGAAATACTCCAGGTCGTAGGAGTAGGCCGCAAACAGCACCAGCGCGCCGAGGCCGGCCGATCCGATGGCGTAGCCCTTGGTGACGGCCTTGGTCGTATTGCCGACCGCGTCGAGCGCGTCGGTCGACTGGCGCACTTCCGCAGGCAGACCCGACATTTCGGCGATGCCGCCGGCATTGTCCGTGACGGGGCCGAAAGCATCGAGCGCGACGATCATGCCGGCCAGGCCGAGCATGGTGGTCACCGCGATCGCCGTGCCGAACAGGCCGGCGATCTGGAATGTCGCCAGGATGCCGCCGACGATCACGATGGCCGGAAGCGCGGTGGACTCCAGCGAAACCGCCAGGCCCTGGATGACGTTCGTGCCGTGACCGGTCACCGAAGCCTGGGCGATGGAATCGACCGGGCGCTTGTTGGTGCCGGTATAGTACTCGGTGATGACGACGATCAGGCCGGTCACGATCAGGCCGATGATGCCGCAGATGAACAGGCCCGTGCCGGTGATCACGGCGCCGCCCGCCTCGCCGATCTCGCCCCAGCCGATGGTCAGGGAGGTGGCGCCGCCAACGCCCACGATCGTCAGCAGACCCGTCACGATCAGGCCCTTGTAGAGCGCGCCCATGATCGAGCCGTTTGCGCCAAGCTTGACGAAGAAGGTGCCGATGATCGACGTGATGATGCACGCTCCGCAGATAGCGAGCGGGTAGATCATGATCGAGCCGAGCAGGTCGGAGCCACCAAAGAAGATGGCGGCCAGCACCATCGTGGCAACCACCGTCACCGCATAGGTCTCGAACAGGTCGGCGGCCATGCCGGCGCAGTCGCCGACATTGTCGCCGACATTGTCGGCGATCGTGGCCGGATTGCGCGGATCATCCTCGGGGATGCCGGCTTCCACCTTGCCGACGAGGTCGCCACCGACGTCGGCGCCCTTGGTGAAGATGCCACCGCCCAGTCGCGCGAAGATCGAGATCAGCGATGCGCCGAAGCCGAGCGAAACGAGCGCGTCGATCACCGTGCGGTCGTTGGAGGCAAGGCCCATGGGACCGATCAGAACCCAGTAGTAGACGGCGACGCCTAAGAGGGCGAGACCGGCCACCAGCATGCCGGTGATGGCGCCCGACTTGAAGGCGATGTCCAGGCCGGCAGCCAGGCTGTTGGAGGCGGCCTGTGCTGTGCGGACATTCGCCCGGACCGAAACGTGCATGCCGATGAAGCCTGCCACGCCCGAAAGGACCGCGCCGATCAGAAAACCGATCGCCGCAGCGCCCGACAGAAGGAGCCAGGCAAGAACGAAGACGACGACACCGACGATGGCAATGGTTGTGTACTGTCGGGTGAGATAGGCCTGAGCGCCTTCCCGGATCGCGCCGGCGATCTCCTGCATACGGGCATTGCCCTGGTCGGCAGCGAGCACGGATTGCGTAGCCCATACCGCATACGCAACCGAAAGCAGGCCGCAGAGAATGACGACATAAAGCATGTACATTTTCCCTGGGTTTGCCCGGAAATCCCCTCCCCGGGCGATTGACGAAGCGCCGAGCCCCCGTGGACTCCCGCTTTTCGCAGCGGCTTATGCGAAACGCCCCTGCCAACGTCAAGCTTTGGATGGGGAAAGGCCGCTTTTCGGCCACATATATCCCAGGAGATAAGACGCTACTCGGCGGGCGCGCGATGGGGCCTGACGAGAACGAGCGCGGCAAGGGCGGCAAGGCACAGTGCCGTCACCGGCAGGACGATCCAGTTGAGCATCTCCCAGCCAAAGGCGTTGTAGATCTGTCCTGACATGAGCGAGCCAAACGCCACCGACGAGAACAGGACGAAGTCATGTAGCCCCTGGACCTTGTTCTTCTCGGACGCGCGGTAGCATTCGGCGACCATCGCGGTGGCGCCGATGAAGCCGAAATTCCAGCCGAGGCCCAAAAGGACCAGCGCGGTCCAGAATTGCCAGAGTTGGATGCCGGACAGCGCCACCAGCGCGCAGGCGATCAGCAGGACCAGCCCGGCGGCGACGATGGTTTCCTTGCCGAAGCGGGCGATGAGACGGCCGGTGAAGAAACTCGGACCAAACATGGCCATGACGTGCCAGGAGATGCCAAGCGCGGCCTCATCGGTCGAGAAGCCGCAGCCGACCATCGCGAGCGGCGCGCCCGTCATGACGAAACTCATCAACGCGTAGGAGCCGACCGAGCACATCAGCGCGACGACAAAATAGGGCTGGGTAACGACGGAAAGCAGCGGGCGGGCCGGAACAGCCGCCGTCCCGCCAGCGTCCATCACGATCGCCCTGTTGGTTCTCAAGAAGGAGAGTATCACCGCGCCCACCGCCGCCAGGATGATGACCGAGGCGAAGGAGCCCGCGAACATCACCGGAGCGAACAGTTCACGCGTGAAAATGACGATCTGCGGTCCAAGAATCGCGGTGACGACACCGCCCGCAAGCACGAAAGATATCGCGCGTGCCTTCATGGCCGGCGGCGCGTTGTCGGCTGCCGCGAAACGGAACTGCTGGACGAATGCGTTTCCCGCGCCGAGCAGCGCCAGGCCCAGTGCGAACAGCCAGAAGCTGCCGGCGAACAGACCGGCGGTCGCGACCAGGCCGCCGACTGCAGTCACGCCCGTGCCGGTCATGAAGCCGTAGCGCTGGCCGATCCGGCGCAAAATCCAGGCCGCGGGTATGGCGCCCAGCGCGACACCGATATTAAAGCCGGTGACCGGAGCGGTGGCGAGGGACTTGTCCGCGTCCAGAAGGTAATAGCCCGCCAGCCCGCCGATCGAGATCGCGACAGGCGCGGCCGACCCGACGATCGCCTGGGTGGAAGCGAAGATCAAAGCTGTGCGCTTGGCCTCGCGCTCGGAAATCGAGACCGTCATCAGCGTTGGTCCGCCGGTTTCTCGCCCCGCACCCCGCGTGCGATACGGTCCAGCACGGCATTGACCAGTTTCGGCTCCTCCTCCTCGAAGAAGGCCTTGGCGATGTCGACATATTCGGAAACAATCACGGCGGTCGGCACGTCCTTGCGGGCGGTCAGTTCGTGGACGCCGGCGCGCAGGATCGCCCGCAGCGTCGAATCGAGCCGCGACAGCGGCCAGTCGTCGAGCAGCGCCTGCCGTATGACGGGGTCGATCGTCTTCTGATTCTCCACCACGCCGGCGAGGATGGCACGGAACCATTGGGGGTCCGCCTGGAGATATTGTACGCCGTCTATCTCCTTGCCCAGCCGGAACGATTCGTATTCGGCGGTGGTTTCCAGCAGGCCCGAACCGGCGAGGTCCATCTGGTACAACGCCTGTACCGCGGCCAAACGGGCCGCGCCGCGCTTGTTTGCCGCGCGCATCGGCGATCTGCTTCCGGGTTCGGTCGGCATGCGCTCAGCCTCCGAGCCGCTCGCGCAGCGCGATCATGGTCAGCGCCGCGCGAGCCGCGAATCCGCCCTTGTCACCCTCGCCGCGACGTGCGCGGGTCCAGGCCTGCTCGCCGTTCTCGGTCGTCAGGATGCCGTTGCCGATGGCGATGGACTCATCGACTGAAAGCGTCATCAGAGCACGGGCCGACTCGTTCGCGACGATCTCGAAATGATAGGTTTCGCCCCGGATGACGCAACCCAACGCGACGAAGCCGTCATAGGCACGGCCTCCCTCATCTGCCCCGTCGAGCGCGAAAGAAATCACGGCCGGAATCTCAAGCGCGCCGGGCACCGTCACGACGTCGTAAGTCGCGCCCGCCTCGTCCAGAGCGGCCTTTGCGCCATCGAGCAGCGCATCCGCCAAGTCGTCGTAGAAGCGCGCCTCCACGATGAGGAGGTGGGGCTTGTCGGCGTCTGCCATGAAGTGTCTCCGGAATGAGCCGGTGAATTAGGCCGAAGCAACCGGTTGTGCAAGCGGTTCCTCAAAGTCCTTGGGAGGCCGCCTCGGCCAGTCGGGCCGCGTATCGCGCCATCGTGTCGACTTCGAGATTGACCGCGTCACCGGGCTGCCGATCGCCCCAGGTCGTGACCTCGAGGGAATGACGGATCAGTAGAACGTCGAAACGCGTGGCGGCGACCGCGTTGACGGTCAGCGAGGTTCCGTCGAGCGCCACCGACCCCTTCGGTGCGATAAACTTCGCGAGATGCGACGGGGCCTCGAGCGTGAAGCGGACGGCATCCCCTTCGTCCTTACGGTCCGTGATCGTCGCCATTCCGTCGACATGGCCCGACACGATGTGTCCGCCCAGTTCATCTCCGATCTTGAGGGCGCGTTCGAGATTGACGCGGCTTCCCGCTCGCCAGCCGCGCGCCGTCGTCAGGGCCAAAGCTTCGTCCCAGGCTTCCACCTCGAACCAGCGATCGTCGGCGTTCTCTTCAGGGAGCGCAACGACCGTCAGGCACACGCCCGCGCACGAAATCGACGCACCGATGTCGATCGTTGCCGGATCATAGGCCGTGTCCATCCTGATTCGGACGCCCTGAGCGAGCGGCGAGACCGCCGCGACCGTACCGACATCCGTCACGATCCCCGTGAACATCAGCGCATCCTCGTCCATTCGCGGAATATGTCGACGCCGTAGCGGGTCTCAAACCTCAGCCCGAACCTGGCAGGCACCGAGGCCGGCGTGACGGGCGCGGCGATGCCTCCCGAACCAACTTCGCCAGGCCCCTCGAACAGGCAAAGACGGTCGACGAGGTCTTCCTTCAGAAAAGCCTCCGCCACAGCCGCTCCGCCCTCTACGATCAGGCTGCCAAAGCCGAGTGCGCCGAGATCGTCCAGAAGTTCCGGCAGGGCAACTCGTCCGCCGTCGATCTCGGTTGCGAGAAAACGCACGCCTCGACTTTCCAGCGCCTCGCGCCGACTCTGGTCGGCGTCGATGCCCGCCGCCAGATATAGCGGCGCGACCGGGATCGTCGCGACGAGACGCGAACCAGGCGAAAGCCGCAATTGCGGATCAAGCACGATGCGTGCTGGCGAGCGGGATTCCAGGCCGGGCAATCGGCATGTGAGTTCGGGATCGTCGGCCAGCGCAGTGCCGATCCCCACGAGGATCGCGTCGGCCTCGGCCCGCATCAGATGGACCTGCGCGCGCGCCTGAGGGCCAGTGATGGCGACCTGGCCCTCGCCCGGGCGGCCGATCATCCGGTCGGCGGAAGCGGCCATCTTCAGAATCACTTCCGGCCGCTTGCTGACGGACCGAGTCAGGTAACCCGCCATCAAGTCGGCCGCCTCGTCGGCCAGCACACCCTCCTCGACCTCGATGCCGGCGGCGCGCAGTATCGCGTAGCCCCTGCCCGAGACCCTTGAATCGGGGTCGGCAGCCGCCCCCACGACCCGGCTCACGCCGGCCGTCGCCAGTGCTTCCGCGCAAGGTGGCGTGCGACCGTGATGCGCGCAGGGCTCAAGGGTCACATAGGCGGTGGCACGATGGGCACGGTCTCCAGCCTCGGCCAGCGCCTCGGTCTCGGCATGGGGACGGCCGCCGATGGCCGTCACGCCGCGACCGACGATGACGCCGTCCTTCACGATCAGCGTTGCGACCGAGGGATTGGTGCCGGTCAGGCCGAGATGCTTGCGCGAAAGCCGGATGGCTGCCGCCATGAAGCGGCGATCGGCGGCGGTCGCCACCGGTCAGGATCCGTCCGCGGCCGGCTTCTGCTCCTCGCCGCCGAGTTCGCCAAGCAATTCGTGGAAGTCCTTGGGCTCGCGGAAATCGCGATAGACCGACGCGAAGCGGACATAGGCCACGTCGTCGAGCGATTTCAGGGCCTCCATGACCAGTCCGCCGATATCGCCGGACGGGATCTCGGTCTCGCCTGAACTCTCGAGCTGCCGCACGATGCCCGACACGGCCCGCTCCACCCTGCCCGGATCGACATTGCGCTTGCGCAGCGCGATGTCGAAGGAGCGCATGAGCTTGTCGCGGTCGAAGGGCGTACGGCGCCCGTTCTTCTTCACGACGACGAGATCGCGGAGCTGTACGCGCTCGAAGGTGGTGAAGCGGCCGCCGCAATCCGGGCAGACACGCCGGCGCCGGATGGCGACCCCGTCCTCGGCGGGACGGGAATCCTTAACCTGGGTGTCTTCTGACTGGCAGTACGGGCAGCGCACGGGCGTTCGCCTTAGCCTTGATAGGGATAGAGCGGGAAGCGATCGGTCAAAGCGACGACCTTCTCCTTCACCCGTGCCTCGACGGCCGCATTGCCTTCGTCGGAATTCGCGGTGTTCAGCCCGTCCAGCACTTCCGTAATCAGATTGCCGATCTCGCGGAACTCGGACTGGCCGAAGCCGCGCGTCGTGCCCGCCGGCGTGCCGAGGCGCACGCCCGAGGTGACGAAGGGCTTTTCGGGATCGAAGGGAATGCCGTTCTTGTTGCAGGTGATGTTGGCGCGGCCGAGTGCCGCTTCGGCCCGCTTGCCGGTGGCGTTCTTGGGCCTGAGATCCACCAGCATGAGATGGTTGTCGGTGCCGCCCGACACGATGTCGAGACCGTTCTCCTTCAGATTGGCGGCAAGCGCCTTGGCGTTCGCCACGACGTCGCGCGCGTAAGCCTTGAATTCGGGTCTCAGCGCCTCGCCGAAGGCAACGGCCTTGGCGGCGATGACGTGCATCAGCGGGCCGCCCTGCAGGCCGGGGAAGACCGCTGAATTCAGCTTCTTTGCGATATCCTCGTCATTGGACAGGATCATACCGCCGCGCGGGCCGCGCAGAGACTTATGGGTGGTCGTGGTGACGACATGGGCATGCGGGATCGGCGAGGGATGGACACCACCCGCCACGAGGCCGGCAATATGTGCCATGTCGACCATAAGATACGCGCCAACCGCGTCGGCGATCTCGCGGAAGCGCTGCCAGTCCCACACCCGCGAATAGGCCGTGCCGCCGGCCAGGATCAGTTTCGGCTTCGCTTCATGCGCCTTCTTCTCGATCGCGTCCATGTCGAGCAGATGGTCGTCCTCGCGCACCCCGTAGGAAACGACGTTGAACCACTTGCCGCTCATATTGACCGGCGAGCCGTGAGTCAGGTGGCCGCCCGAATTGAGGTCGAGACCCATGAAGGTGTCGCCGGGCTTGAGCAGCGCCAGGAACACGGCCTGGTTCATCTGGCTGCCGGAATTGGGCTGGACGTTGGCGAAGTTCGCGCCGAACAGCTTCTTCGCCCTTTCGATCGCCAGTTCCTCGGCCACGTCCACGAACTGACAGCCGCCATAGTAGCGCTTGCCCGGATAACCCTCGGCATATTTGTTCGTCATGATGGAGCCCTGCGCTTCGAGCACGGCCCTGCTGACGATGTTTTCGGACGCGATCAGCTCGATCTCGTGACGCTGCCGACCGAGCTCGTTGCGGATCGCGCCGAAGATGTCGGGATCGACGCTTTCGAGCGGTTCATTGAAGAACGCGTCCTGCGGAGCGGCGGTCTGGGCGGCGATGGCCATGGCAAACTGTCCTCGGCTGGCGTTTGGAATGTCGGCGCGCATCTAGCACAGGCGTTGCGGTGTTGCCACGCTCCCGCGACGAAATGAACCGTCCGCTTCGCGACATGCCGAAAGCCGGAACGGCGACGCGACTTCAAACTTGACTCACATTCTCATATTTGTGATCGCAGCCCGATCGGCGGTCCTGCCGATGGAGAGGGCATTGATATCATGACGAATGAACGGACCGGGGCGCGGACCCTGCTTGGAACGGCCTTGCTGGCCTTGATGACGGCACAGGCGGCAGCGCAGGAATCGGGCGACGTCACCGTGCTTGGCGAAATCTCGGTCGAAGCCGAGAGCGACATAACACTGGTTCAGGACGGCTATGTCGCCAAGCAGGACCGGCTCGGCACGAAGGTCGACACCCCGATCTCGCGCATTCCACAGGCGATCTCGGTGGTGACCCAGGACCAGATCGAGGACCAGAAGCCGCGCACGCTGAACGAATCGCTCGGCTACACCGCGAGCGCCAATCCCAACGTCTTCGGTTTCGACAGCCGCTACGACGCCTTCACGCTGCGCGGCTTCCCGGCCCATTACAATGGGCAGTTCCGCGACGGCCTTCGCCAGTTCAACGGGCCGTCGGCCTGGTTCAAGACCGAACCCTACGGCCTGGAGGGCGTCACCATCCTCAAGGGGCCGGCCTCGTCGCTCTACGGCATCAGCGGCCCGGGCGGTATCGTCAATCTCGTGACCAAGCGCCCGCTGGACTACCGGTTCCGTGAAGTCGAGATACTCGGCGGCAGCCACGACCGCGCGCAGATGGGCGTCGACTTCTCGGGTCCGATCAATGACGATGGCACGCTGCTCTACCGCTTCACCGGTCTCGGGCGGATCGCGGACACGCAACTGCCCGGCTATCCCGACGACAAGCTCTATCTGGCCCCGGCGCTGACCTTCCAGCCGGACGAGGACACCCGCTTCACGATTCTCGGCGAGTATTCGCACATCCTCTCGGGCGGAACCGCGGCCTTCTACAATCCCGCCTACGGTGTCGCTTCAGACCTCTACGAGGGCGATCCCGCTTACAATGACTTCGCGACGAACCAGGCACGCATCGGCTACGAGTTCGAGCATCGTTTCAACGACCTCTTCACGCTGCGCCAGAACCTGCGCTACGGCACGGTGGAGGCCGATCTCGAATATAGCGGCCACTATCCTCCGGATCCCGCGGACCCGACGACGCTCGCTCGCTATTGGGGCCACTATGTCGAAGACATGAACAGCTTCGTCGTCGACACGATGGGGCAGTTCGAGTTCGAGACGGGCATCGCCCGCCACACGGCCGTGATCGGCCTGGATTACGCCACCACCGACTACGAAGCCGGAAGCGCCCTGTCCTATGTCTCGGCAGGCGATCCGGCGCTCGGGACGCCGCCATTCGCCGGCAGCCAGAAAGGCGAGCAGATCGGCATCTACGCGCATGACCAAATCGAGATCGGCGAACTCACGGTTTTCGCGAGCGGGCGCTACGACTGGGTCGACACCGATTCGGTGGACGTCATACCGGCGACCGGAGCACTCTCGGCCACCAACCAGAAGGACGAAGCCTTCTCCTACCGGCTCGGCGCGTCCTACCGCACCGAATGGGGCATCATTCCCTACGCGAACTATTCAACCTCGTTTTCGCCGAACATAGGCTTCGTCTCGGACCCAGCAACGAACGCGCTTGGCGCCGCGCGACCGACAATCGCGACGCAGATGGAAGCGGGCATCAAATACGAGATCCCCGATACGAATGCCGTCATCAGCGCCGCCGTCTTCGACATCGACCAGAAGGACGGCGTCGTCTTCGATGGCACGTTCGACGGTCTGGGCCGCCAGCGCCAGCGCCAACTCGACCTCAACTCGCGGGGATTTGAGCTGGAGGCCAGCGCATCGTTCGACAACGGGTTCAGCTTCATCGCCTCCTATACCCATCTGCGGGTCAAGATCGAAAAGGGCGTTCCCGGAACCGAAGGCAACGAGCTTTCCGCCACCCCCAACGACATCGCCTCGCTCTGGGGCCGATACGAATTCCAGGGCGGCGGGCTGGCGGGCCTCGGCCTGGGTGCGGGTGTTCGCTATGTCGGCACCAGTTTCGGCGACGATGCGAACACGTTCGAGAATGACGACCGCTTCTTCGTCGACGCCTCGCTCTCCTACGATTTCGGCAAGCGAAATCCCGATCTGGAGGGGCTGATGTTGCAGGTGAACGCGAAGAACCTGTTCGACGAGCGCAAGCAGACCTGCTCGGCCGGCTATTGCTACCGTGACGAAGGGCGGTCGATCTTCGGCAGCCTGCGCTACAGGTTCTGATGCTCGCCCGCAGCGAGGCCGGGGGATCGGCCGCGGCGGTCCTTGCCGGGATCGCCGGTCTCTATGTGGCGCAGAGCGTCATAGGCGGGCTGACCTGGACGGCCCTGCCCGCGATCATGCGCGACCAGGGCGTGCCGCTCGACCGCATCGGCCTCGTCTCGCTGATTGCCCTGCCCTGGGCGATCAAGTTCCTGTGGTCGCCGGCGGTCGAGCGATATCGTCTGCCGGCCGGCGGCGGGAACCGCTCCGGCAACATCGTCCTGGCCGGTGGTCTCGTTTCGATCGCCGGCCTGATCGCGATCGGCATGATCGGACCGGCCGCCTTCATACCGGTCTTCGCCTGCCTGACGATCGTCGCGTTCGCCGCGGCGACAGTCGATATCGCCTGCGACGGCTACGCGGTGCAGGCCCTGGCGAAAAAGCACCATGGCTGGGGCAACGCGGCCCAGGTCGGTGGCGCCTATCTGGGATCGGCGATCGGCGCTGGCCTGTTCCTCGTCCTGGCCGAGCGGGCCGGCTGGACGATGGCCATATGGTCGATGGCGGGAATCCTCGTCCTGCTCGGCATCCCCTTTCTGCTGCTGGTCTCGCGCATCCAGCCGCATGATCCGGGCGGACATCGGCCGTCCCTGCTCGCGGCGCTCGCCCGGTCCGAAATCCGGCGCGGGCTCGCCGCGGCGGCGCTTTATGTCATCGCGCAGAAAGCCAGTCTGGTCATGCTCGGCCCTTTCATGGTCGACGCCGGCTTCGATCTCGCCACACTCGGCATGCTGAACGGGATCGGCGGCATGACGGTAGGGCTCGGCGCCGCACTCGCCGGCGGAGGCCTGGTCCGCGTGCTGGGCATCCGCGCCGTGCTGGCCCTGGCCCTTTGCCTTCAGGCCGCGTGCCTGGGTCTCTTCGCCGCCCACGCCGCCACCCAGATGCTGCCGGGGCCGCTGCTGGTGGCGGTCGCCGTCGCCAGTTCATCGGGCGTGATGGCGCTGGGTTTCGTGGCGCTCTATGCGCAGTTCATGCGCTGGTCCGACCCGCGCCAGGCCGGCGTGGACTTCACGCTGTTCCAGTGCATGGACGCGCTGGTCAGCATGGGCGGCGGAACGCTCGCTGGGATCGTGGCGAATGCCTTCGGCTATGGCTGGTTCTTCGCCGGCGCGGCCGCGGTGGCGACGGCGGCCGTGCCGCTGGTCATCGCGATCGCCGACCGCGACTGACGGCGCGGTCCGAGCGCCGACGGCCCTAGACCCTTTCACGGTCAGATGGAAACAGTTCTGTTTGCCCGATGGCGAGGCGATCCGGCAGGGTCCGAAGGACGGGCGAGACAAGCGGCTCGCCCCGGGCGACGGTCGTGGTGGTGCCACGGCCGAGCGGCTCGACGAACCGGGCGCCCGCCAGCGGGAAACCCTTCGGGCCGGGTGCATTTGGCCGAAATCCTTCGGGTTTCGTCTCGGAAGTGGTCCACCACGACCATCGACGAAACCCTCGACCTTCGGCCAAATGTCCTCCGGCAGAACGATTCCACCTGGCCGTGAAAGGGTCTAGGAAACAGAAAGACCGCCCGAAGGCGGTCTTTCAGAAGTTCGTGACTGTCGTCGGCGCGGTCAGAGCGTGCTCGACATACGCAGTTCGTCGACGCCGTCGCGGCCGTAGATATCGTCGCGGAACTGGACCACGCCGTCACCGGTTGACCAGGCGGAGATGTAGGTGAAGTAGACGGGAACCGGGTCGGCCAGGTTCACCGGCACGTTCTCGCCATTGGCGATCGTCTGCTCGAAACGGCGGCGATCCCATTCCGGCGTGCCGCGAAGCAGCCAGGTGACCAGATCGCGCACATTCTGGACGCGCACGCAGCCGGACGAGTGGAACCGTTCGATCTGGTTAAACAGGCTCTGCTGCGGTGTGTCGTGCATGTAGACCGCGTGGGGATTGGGGAAGTTGATCTTCACCGACGCCATCGCGTTGATCTTGCCCGGATCCTGGCGGAAGCGCAGCTTGGCGGCCTCCTCCGTCGACCAGTCGATCGACATCGGGTCGATCTCGCCTTCCGGGCCGAGGATGCGGATATTGTTGTCGCGAAGATAGTTCGGATCCTTGCGCATGAGCGGAATGATGTCCTTGCGGACGATCGACTCGGGCGCGTTCCAGTACGGATTGACGATGATCTCGTGAATCTTGGAGTTGAGGATCGGGGTCTGGCGATCGATCTTGCCGACGACCGCGGCATGCCGCAGCACCACACGGCCGTTCTCGACCGCCTCGATCTGGGCGGCCGGAATGTTGACCATGACGTAGCGGTCTCCGAGGAAGCCCGACATCGAACGAAGCCGGACCAGGTTGGTCTCGAGCTGGCCCAGACGAACCGGCGCGGAAACGTTCATGGCGGCGAAGGTGTACTGTCCGGTCACGCCATCGGCCGGCAGGCCGTGACGGGTCTGGAAGCGCTTGACGGCGGCGTCGACATAGCTGTCGAAGGCCTGGCTCATGCCGGCGCTGGTCGACAGGTCGCCCGAGATCATCAGCCGGCGGCGCAGCGTCTCCACATCGGGGTCCACGACGCCGATCTTGAGCTTCTTGGTCGCCGGCACGACCGGCCAGCCGCCCCGGGAGACGATGTTCTGGTACTGGCCGACGGCCTGCTCGACATAGCTCGCGGTTTCGGGCGAAAAGATTGGCAGGTTGGACTGCACCTTGCCGCCGTCGCTGGCGCGCGCGTCGAAGGCATTGTTCCAGTTGCCGCGACGCGGCGCGTTGATGATGTCGTCGATGCTCTGCGCGAGCGCAGTGCCCGAAAGCGCGCTCGCGGCCAATGCACCGGCGCCCGAAAGAAAGACACGTCGGCTGGTTTTCGTGTTCACGTCGCAGATCCCCTGCACTTGATCGACACCCTCGGGCGTCAGAAATATCCGGCCAGCGTTAACGAACCGCCAACCACGATCGCATCACGGCAATCCGGAGGGAGAAAGTCCGGCCCCTTGTCCGCGGGCGGCCGACGCCAGGCTCTCGACCGCTGGGACCGCTTACCCCATGGGAATATGGCGTCATTGCGGCCCGGGCGCGCAACTCGGCGTGAATGGGAAACGGCAAGGGGCGGCGCGTTGCCGCGCCGCCTCACTTCCGTCCGTGGCGGATGGCCCGCCGGCTACATCCGGTAGGCGATGGTGTCGTTCCAGAAGCGGTCGAGCCGCTGCAGCGCCTTGTTCATGGCGTGGAACTCGTCGGCATTGATGCCGCCGACCTGCTCGATCGAGCCGATATGGCGTTCGTAAAGCCCGTTGACCACCTCGGCCACCTGCTGGCCCTTCGGCGTCAGGCTGACGCGGACCGAGCGGCGGTCGACGCGGGAACGCTGGTGATTGATGAAGCCGAGATCGACCAGCTTCTTGAGGTTGTAGGACACGTTCGAGCCGAGATAGTAGCCACGCGAACGCAGCTCGCCGGCGGTCAGTTCGGCATTGCCGATATTGAACAGCAGCAGCGCCTGGACCGCGTTGATGTCGCTGCGGCCGTTGCGGTCGAATTCGTCCTTGATCACGTCGAGCAGACGGCGGTGCAGCCGCTCGACCAGATGGACTGATTCCAGGTAAAGCGAGCGGAGCGCGTCCTTGCGCTCTTCGCCCGCCGGCGCCGCGTTCGCGGCCGTGCGGGTGGTCATCATGGTTGTGCCTCTCGTTCAACGCCCGGTGATTTTTTCTTTTGCTCACCTTGGCCCGAACCGTATCGAACACACCTAAAATTCGACTTAAACGTCAGGCTTAACAGCAGCTTACGCAAGCACTGACCGCTGCTAGCGTCAATGACGGGTTAAGCGCGACGGCGCTTTTGTAGATAAATGACAAGTCGAAAGCCCGCATAGACAAGCGCGATGCCGGCATGGCCGGCGAGCAGTTCCGGCTGCGCGCCGAACAATTCGGGAAAGCCGGCATGCATGACGGTCTCGGCCGCCGCGCACAGGAACCAGATCACCGGTCCCCACGAGGCTATCATCCACAGCCCGCTGGCGGCGAACGGGTAGAGCACCGCGAGGCTGACCGAGGCGACCTGCCAGTGCACCGGCATCAGGTCGAAGCGGTAGAGCGGGCCTTCGTAAAAGCCGACCAGCCTCAGCCAATAGGCCAGGCCGAGCACCAGGCAATAGAGCGCCACCAGCCGGTGAAACCATTCGAACGCGACCTCCGCCGCCGAGGGCAGGAGGACGCGGCTGCCTTCGGACGCGTGGTCGGTCACATTTCCAGTTCCCTGTCGCCGAGCGGCGCGAAATAGGCGGCCACGTCGGCGTCGCTCACTTCCGCCAGGTCCGCGGGCTTCCAGACCGGCTTGTTGTCCTTGTCGACGATCACCGCCCGGATGCCCTCGTAGAAATCGTGGCCCACCAGCATGCGGTTGAGAATCCGGTATTCCATCGCCATGCATTCGTCCATGCTGAGCGCCACGCCGGTGCGGATCTGGACGAGGGAGACCTTCAGGCTGGTCGGCGACTTCTGGCATATCGTCTCGAACGCCTTCCGGCAGAAGGCGTCGCCGGCCTCGGCACGCTGCTTCAGGCCGGCGACCAGATCCTCGATCGTGTCGGGCAGGAAGGCGTTGGCGATCTCGTGCAGGGTGGCGTCGTCCGTCTCGCGCGGCGGTTCCTGCCTGAACGGCTGCAGCGCGCGGTCGGGATCGCCGGACTGGGCGATCTCCTCCACCAGGAGCGGCAGGTCGGCCTGCGAGACCGCATGGGTCGCCAACCCCGCCCACAAGGCATCGCCATAGCGGATCCGTGTCCCGGTCAGGCCGAGATAGGTTCCGAATTCGCCCTTTATGGCCGAGAGGATGCGGCTGCCGCCGACATCCGGGAAGAAGCCGATGCCCACTTCCGGCATCGCGAAGACCGCGTTCTCGGTCATGACGCGATGGGAGCCGTGGCACGAAATGCCGACGCCGCCGCCCATCACGATGCCGTCGATGAGCGATACATAAGGCTTCGTGAAGCGGTAGAGGCGCGCGTTGAGCCGGTATTCATCGGCAAAGAACTCGTAGCGCGGGTTCCCCGCCTTGCCGGCCTTGTATATGTCGAGAATGTCGCCGCCGGCCGAGAAGGCACGGCCCTCGGCCTTCACGACGACGGCATCCACGTCGGAATCCGTCTCCCAGGCGTCGAGCGCCCGGCCGAGCGCCAGGATCATGTCGTGATTGACCGCGTTCAGCGCCTTCGGCCGGTTGAGCGTCACCACCCCTGCCCGTCCGAGCTGCTCGAAAACGATGTCGTCTCCGCCGCCGAAATCGTCTATCCGCACTTGATGGCCTCCGCTTCGGGTCCGAGGGTTACGGTCCGCGACGGTCAAGGTCAATCGGCTGCGACGCAAGGCCGGTTTGGCCGGCATCCGCCGCCATGATATGCGTGGCGGCAATTCGGAGTAGCGCGCAATGAACAGGTTCGACCGCATGACCCCGGCGCATCCAGCCGCCCGCAGCGTCGACGAGATCACCGGCTCGCGCCGCCTGCGCCGCATGCGCAAGGCGCCGTGGTCGCGCAGGCTCGTGCAGGAGAACCGTCTGACCGTCGACGACCTGATCTGGCCGATCTTCGTGGTGGACGGCGAAAACCGCCGCGAACCGATCTCGGCCATGCCCGGCGTCGAGCGGCTGTCGGTGGACCTCGCCGTGAAGGAGGCCGAGACGGCGGCCAGGCTCGGCATTCCCGCCATCGCCACCTTTCCCTATATCGATCTGACGCTGCGCGACGAGACCGGCTCGCACATCCTGTCGGCCGACAATGTGATCAACCGGGCGACCCGCGCCATCAAGGCGGCCGTTCCCGAGATCGGCGTCATCACCGACGCGGCGCTGGACCCGTTCACCAGCCACGGGCATGACGGCATCCTGCGCGACGGCATCATCGTCAACGACGAAACCGTGGCGCAGGTGGCCGCGGCTTCCGTGGCGCAGGCCGAGGCCGGCGCCGACATCGTCGCCCCCTCCGACATGATGGACGGCCGCATCGGCGCGATCCGCGACGCGCTCGACCAGGCCGGTTTTCAGGACGTGGCCATCATGTCCTACGCAACCAAGTTCGCCTCCGCCTTCTACGGTCCCTATCGCGAGGCGGTCGGCACGGCCGGCCTGCTCAAGGGGGACAAGAAGACATACTATATCGACCCGGCCAATTCGGCCGAGGCGATCCGGGAGACAGAGCAGGACATCGCCGAAGGCGCGGACATGATCATGGTCAAGCCGGGCCTGCCCTATCTGGATATCATGCGGGTGCTGAAGGATGAGTTCCAGATGCCGACCTTCGCCTACCAGGTGTCGGGCGAATACGCGATGATCGAGGCCGCCGCCGCCAATGGCTGGATCGACGGCGAGCGCGTCATGATGGAGAGCCTGCTGGCTTTCAAGCGGGCCGGATGCGACGGCATTCTGACCTATTTCGCGCCGCGCGCGGCCCGCCTCCTCGCCGGCTGACTTTTTCCGGAAACCCGACGTCGCGGGCACGCCCACCCATCGGCGGGATGGGGCTGGGAGCGGGATGGTCCGGTCTTAGGAACGCTCTGCGGTAAACTGCCGTTCTCGGGCTGCCTCATCAGACAGGGTTTGCCTGGTAAGCTTCGACCCCAGAGCCGGCCGGCCGGGGCGGAGGGAATGCGAAAGTACCAGCGAGCGGCGGCAGCTTGAACGACCGAATGCAATTCAGTCGGTGATCGGCGGAGCATGCGCTTCGGCAATCCCTGCGGCGGCGAGGCGATCGAGCGTCAGCGGTAGAGGTTCGGCGGGACAGATGATCAGCCGCGTGGCGCGGCCCCATCTCAGTTCCAGGGCATGAATACCATAGTTGGTCGTGCGCACGCCGTCCGTGCCAGAATTGGTCTCGTCCCATTCGATCACGACAGTTGTCTTCCAAGGACCACCGCTGACCCAGATGCGTGTCAGGTCGAACCGGATGTCAGGCAGAAGACGGTGGAGGCGAGCATACCATTCCCGTGTTGCAGCCATCGTCGTGCGGCTGCCGCCCAGCGCGTGACTTCCCAAAAACACATGCTCGAAGCGAGGGGCAAACAGCCGCAGCACCGGCTCGGCATCTCCCCGGCTGACGGCCTCGAACAACCGCCGCACCCGCGACCGTACATAGGTGTGATACATCGCTCACCTTAAGTTCAATGACTGAACTTACTACCTTGGGTTCAATCATGCAACTTGCTATGGTGTCGGCATGGAAAGAACGAGTTTTGCCCAGATGCGCTGCTCGCTCGGCCGAGCGCTGGACGTGATCGGGGACTGGTGGTCGCCCCTCATCATCAGAGACTTGTTTCTCGGCATCGGCCGGTTCGATGAACTGGTCGAGGACTTGGGGATTTCACGGAACCTGCTGACGCGGCGGCTCAACCTGCTCGCTGAGGCCGGCGTGATCGAGCGGCAGGCCTACCAGCTTCGCCCCCGACGCTGGGAATACCGGCTGACGGCCAAGGGCCGCGATCTCGTGCCGGCTCTGCTGGCGCTTACCGAATGGGGAAACCGCTGGGCCGCCCCCGAAGAAGGTCCGCCGATGCTGTTCGTCCACACCGGATGCGGGGGGCCTGTCACGCCAACGGTGGTGTGCTCGGAGTGCGGCAGGCCGTTACAGGCGGATGAGATCAGGGCGGTTGCCGGTCCGGGAGGGGCGGCTGGGCCAGGAACTCGGGTGCTTGCACGACGCCTGACTCTGCCGCATTGAAGTTGGCGCTCAGTTGCGGCGAGCCACGATCAGCGCTCGTGCTGTCGTTTGGAGGAGCGGTGCCGCTTTGTCGAAAAAACCGACCCGATGCGCCAGGTACTGTTGGAAGCCTGTGTCTGCATCGCGCTGGCGACACTGTACAACGACTTTTTCACACGTTAGCCCGAAGGCTCCTCCGGCTTGAGCTGTGAAATCCGCTTTCCGGCGAACTCCTCCTGCGAGCAAATCGTAAGCCTTCCCGACCCGCCCGAACCGTTCAGGTTGCAAAGCACGCTGTGAGCGGAGTCCGGCAACTTCCGACCCCGTATCGGTCGGTCATGCTATTTTGGTTGTTTGCCGGAAGCGGACATCGGCCTAGTGTTCGTGAAGGCCGTTGGATTTGCCAAGAACTATGTATGATTGAGAAGGTTTGCGCACTGCCTTATCGCGAAACGTCGACTGGGCTGGAAGTGTTGTCCTTCTTGCATCCTCTTGCGGGCCGCCAGTTGGTAAAGGGCACCTTGGAAGTTGACGAGCGGCCAATGGTGGCGCCTCCCGTGAGCTACGAGAGGAGAGCGGTTTATCCCTTACGGCGAGCCCAATGTTGTTGGGCCAGGACTTGATCGGTTCCCCACCCGTCCGGTGGCATTTTTACGCATTCGAGACCAAAGATCTTCCAGATGATTGGAGTCACTGGACAGAAGACGGGGGCGGCCTTTTGCTCTCGTTGGCACCCCACTCGACGGACATCTCGATGCTGAATGGCATCCGATCTTCCATCAAGCTTTCAGACGATCCGGTCGTCGCTGCCACTCATCGCTCGACCAACTGATTTCGCGTGAACTCGATGGCGACCGTAGCCGGTCGAGAACGACGCAGTTGCGGCCATTGCGGCAGGGTGGGCAAAGGCGCAAAAGTGGCCATCCGTATTCCTCAAAAGTCCACATCCATTTCTTCAGCCCGTGCCATCGGTGATATTGGGCGATCAAAGTTTCAGGGAAGTGGAGATCAGATGGTGGGTGACAGTGATGCTGTCGTGGTTAGGCGGATCGTTGAGTTGCCGGATCACTTTGATCAACTCTTGGGTGAAGCCGCCGCCGAGGGCTTTGATGCCATGTCCGTGCTTCAAGACGAGTGGCACGACGGGTCCAATCGCTTCGAGCGTCCCGGCGAAATATTGGCCCTAGCCACCATCCAAGATGAAATTGCCGGTATCGGCGGCATCACGCCGGATTTCGTCGATAGCAGTTGGTTGCGCATGAGGCGGTTCTACGTCCGGCCAGCCTACCGCAGGCGTGGGGTTGGCCGACAGATCGCGCTTTACGTCCTTGAACATGTAAAACCATTTAATCGCCAGATCGCCCTCTATGCCGATGGTCCTGAGGCGGAAGCGTTCTGGCCAAAACTTGGATTTTGCCTAACTGAGCGCGAGAATACGACCCATATCTTTCGTCGCGATACATAAGCGTCCGCAATTGTGAGTTGCTGACCAAAAGCCGCCTGACCGCTTTCCACCAATCTCAGTCATTCCCGATCTATCGGTTCACGACCTAAAACAGGACCGACGGCAGCCACAGCGCCAGCGCGGGGAACAGGATCACCAGCACGAGCCCGAGAAGCTCGACGACCGTGTAGGGCACGACCGAACGGTAGATGTCGGCCATCGTCACGCTCGGCGGCGCCACGCCCTTCAGGTAGAACAGGTTGAAGCCGAAGGGCGGCGTCATGTAGCCGATCTCCATCATGATGATGAAGAGGATGCCGAACCAGAGCGGATCGAAGCCGTGCGCCTGGATGACCGGCAGAAAGACCGGCAGCGTGATGAGCATGATGCCGACCGGGTCGAGCACCATGGCCAGGAGAAAGATGATGACGAGGATCGCGGCCAGCGAGCCCCAGGCCCCGCCCGGCACGTAATCCATGATGCCGACGATGAAGCTCTGCGCGCCCATGGCGTTGTAGGCGGTCGAGAAGGCATGCGCGGCGAACAGGATCCACATGACCATCGCCGTCAGCCGGAAGGTGCGCATGCAGGCCTCCGACAGCATGCTCCACGAGAACCGCCGGTGGACGACGGAGGCCAGGATCGCGCCGAACACGCCGATCGCGGCCGCCTCGGTCGGGGTCGCCAGCCCGCCGAAGATCGACCCCAGCACGATGAACACGATCAGGATGGGCAGAACGACCGAGCGCAGGGCGATCAGTTTCTCGCGCCAGTCGCCGCGCTGGTCGGGCGGCAGGGCCGGTCCCAGATGCGGCTGCAGCCAGCAGCGTATGCCGATATAGAGCGCGACCAGTATCATCAGCACGATGCCGGGCAGGATGCCGGCGGCGAAGAGCTTGCCGACCGACACGCCGGTGATCAGCGAATAGAGCACCATGATGATGGAGGGCGGGATCAGGATGCCCCAGCCGCCGCCCGAATTGATCGAGCCGAGCGCCAGTTCCTTGTCGTAGCCCCGATCCAGCATATGCGGCAGGGCGATCGTGCCCATCGAGACGACCGCCGCGCCCGAGATGCCGCACATGGCGGCGAAGATCGCGCAGATGATGACGGTGCCGATCGCAAGCCCGCCGCGGACGCCGCCCCACCACAGATGCATCATCCGGTAGAGGTTCTGTGCGACGCCGGACCGTTCGAGCAGCATCGCCATCAGGATGAAGAGCGGGATGGCGATGAGGGTGAACGAGTTCATCGTCGTCCACATGCGCGAGGCGACGATGTAGAAGGCGTCGGGTCCCCAGGTGAAATAGAGGAAGACGACCGAGACCCCGCCCAGCACGAAGGCGAGCGGCAGACCAAGCAGGAGGAAAACGAGCAGCGCCCCGAAGAACAGGACCGTGAGAATGCCGATGCTCACAGCTGGTCTCCGGGGGCTTCGGCGTCACCGGCAGCCACCGGCTCATGGCCGAGGGCCACGAGGATGTCGCTGGCGAGTTTGACCAGGCCCTGGAGCAGGATCAGCAAAGCGGCCAGCGGTATCGCCAGCTTCACCGGCCAGATCGGCGGGTTCCAGGCGGAATGCGAGCGCTCCCAGCGGGCGATCGAATCCGAGGCGAGCGACAGGCCCTGCCAGAGCAGCACCGCGACGAACAGGAAGAACAGGATGGACGTGAAGACGTCGATGGACGCCTTCACGCGCGGCGGAAACGCGCCATAGACGATGTCGACATTGACGTGGCCGCCCCGGGCAAGCAGGTAGCCGCCGCCCAGCAGGGCGTAAACGCCGAACAGCATCTGGCTCAGTTCGCCCGTCCAGACCGTCGGCTGTCGCCAGAGATAGCGGAACAGCACCTCGCAAAACAGCAGCACGAACATCACCAGCACGAGATGTGCCGTCACATAGCCGACCAGATCGTTGATCCGGCCGGTGACGCGCGCGAATGTCTTCAGCATGTCATGCCTGCCTTGCGCAGCCGCCCGGCCCTGCCGGCCGGGCAGCCATCTGACGGAGGGAAATCAAGCGCCGGCGACAACCCGGCGCCCGCATGGGTTACATGTGGCCGAGATCGGTGAGGAACTTCTCGAGCATGTCCATCGCCTCGGCGGCCTTGCCGCCCTTGGCGCGCTCCTTCTCCCAGGTCTGCTTCGCCGCCTCCAGCATGGCCTGCTGAACCTCCTGCGGCAGTTCGATCACCTCGACTTCGTGCTCGGCCCGCGCCTTCGCCAGCGCGACCTGCTCCTGGTAGATGTACTGGTTGGTGCGGCGCCAGAACTGCTCCTCGAGCGCGGCCATCAGGATCTGGCGCACGTCGTCGGGCAGCGCGTCGATTGCTTCCTGATTGATGACAAAGGCGTCGATGCCGCCGATGTTGAGCGGCGGACGGACATGGTATTTCGCCACCTCGTAGAGGCTCATCGAGAGTGCTCCCTGTACCGCGCCCCAATGCGCGCCGTCGACCACGCCGCTCGAAAGCGCCTGGTAGAGCTCCGATCCGGGGACCATCGTGGCGGCGGCACCCGCATCGGTCAGGAAGGTCTGCAGCGTTCCCGAGGAGCGAATGTTCAGACCCTTGAAATCGTCGAGCGATTCGGGCTTCGATTTCAGCACCATTTCGGTGGGGTAGACCTTGTCGGTCGAATAATGGACGCCGTGTTCGGCCACTTCCTCGCGGATCATGTCCTCGAAGCCGAGATGCTTGAAGAAATAGGCCGCCTCCCAGGTGTTCTGAAACGCGTTCGGCAGGCCGTTGGCGATGCCGGCGGTCGTGGCCTCGCCGAGAATATAAGCCGGCGAGATCGTGCCCATCTCGATGACGCCGCGGCGCACCGAATTGAATATCTCGTCATGGCCGAACAGCGAGCCGGCCGGATGCAGTTCGAGCTTCAGGCGACCCTCCGTACGTTCGTCGAGAACGTCGCGCAGATATTCGAGACTGTCGGAGTAGGAGCTGCTCGCCTGCGGCCAGTGCGACTGCACGCGCCAGGTGGTGGTTTCCTGGCCGAAGGCCTGTATCGACGAGACGGTGAGCGCGACCGCGGCAGCGGGCGCAAGGGCAAATCGGAACAAGGCTGACATCATATCTCCTCCACTGTTGTCGAGCCGGACCGCCATTTGGCGGTGTTTGCAGGGCTGGTTATCCTCCACAATTTCGCAGTGCGGAATTGACTTTCGCATTCTATTGTAATTGATACGGCCCGCTGACGCTAAGTCAATCTTTGATCGCGCCGGGGCGCTTCCAGGGGAATGAAACCGCGAGCCGACATGGCCGGTGGCAAGACCGAGGGCGATCGCAAGTTCGTGGTCGCGCTGGCGCGCGGCCTGGAGGTGCTGCGCGCCTTCCGCCCGAGCGACGGCATGCTCGGCAACAAGGAGATCGCCGAGCGCACGGGGCTCCCGCGTCCCACCGTGACGCGGATAACCTACACGCTGTGCCAGCTCGGCTACCTGGCCAGGATTGCGCGGTTCGACAAATACAGCCTCGCCCCTTCGGCGATCACGATCGGCTATGCGGCTCTCGCCGGCTTCGGCCTGCGCCGCGTGGCGCGCCCTTTCATGGAAGACGTGGCGCGCGACCTGTCGGCGCCGGTCGCGCTCGGCGTCATCGACCGCAGCGCGGTTCTGTATGTGGATATCGCCCGCGGGACCGCCGCCTTCACCATCCAACTCGAGATCGGATCGCGCCTGCCGTTGCTGACGACGGCCATGGGCCGGGCGCTGCTGGCCGCAACGCCGCCCGCTGAGCGCGCGGCTATCCTGGAACCGCTGCGCGCCTCTCACGGCACGGACTGGCCGGCGATCGAGGCGGAACTGGAGGCCGCCTACGCATCCTGCGCCCGCGACGGATATACCAGCGTGACGGCCGCGTGGCGGTCCGACATCCACTCGGTCGCCGTTCCGCTGGTGGCTCACGACGGCAGCGGCGTCTACGCCTTCAATTGCGGCGGGCCGCCGCATCAGTTCACCGCCGACTTCATGCGCGACCGGGTGGCGCCCGCCATGCTGGGCATGAAGGCCAGGATAGAAGCGGCGCTGGACGGCGGTTTCGAATAGAATGGAGCGGTGCCGACGCGGCCATTCCTTGATGAACCGCCGCATCGACCCCATGTCCGGGTCACGAAGGAGTGAACGGTATGAGCGACGCCCACCCGATCAATGAAACCGGCGTGATGAGCCGTTTCGATGATGGACGCCTCTATGACAGTGTCCGCACCAAGCGGGTGCTGGCCTTCATCGTTGACTATGTCATCGTCGGCCTGCTGTTGCTGGTCGTCGGTTTCGCCGTCTTCATCCTGGGGCTGCTTACGCTCGGGCTCGGCTGGCTGCTGTTCGGCATCCTCGCGCCGGTCGTGGCGCTGACCTATGTGGGGATGACGATGGGCGGGCCCACCCAGGCCACGCTCGGCATGCGGATGATGTCGATCCGGCTGGAAAGGCTGGACGGACGCCCGGTCGACCCGCTGCTGGCGATCGTGCATACGGTGCTGTTCTGGGCCGGCAACGCGATCCTGACGCCGCTGATCCTGCTGGCGTCGCTGTTTCTCGACAGGAAGCGCACGGTTCACGATCTCCTGCTTGGAACAGTCGTCGTCCGCACCGACCTTTGAGCGGCAACAGCAACAATCCTGTTGAAATTTTCGCCGGTGTCTTCAAGCTAGCGCAATCAGAAGAATCCGCGCCAGCAGAAGCATGACGCATCATCCGACACAGTCGCCGCAGTTCTTCCTGACCGCGCCCTCGCCCTGCCCCTATCTGGAGGGGCAGTACGAGCGGAAGGTGTTCACGCATCTGGTGGGCGAGCGCGCGCCGGAGATGAACGACCTGCTGACCCAGGGCGGCTTCCGCCGCTCGCAAAACATCGCCTATCGGCCGGCCTGCGAGAATTGCCGCGCATGCGTGTCGGTGCGCATCATCGCCTCGGAGTTCAAGCCGACGCGCAACATGAAGCGGGTCGCGCAGCGCAATGCCGATCTGATCGGCGTCATGCACGACGCCGAGCCCTCCACCGAACAGTATTCGCTGTTTCGGACCTATCTCGACGCCCGCCATCACCGCGGCGGCATGTCGGACATGACGGTGCTCGACTATGCGATGATGGTCGAGGACACCCATGTCGACACGAAGGTCATCGAGTACCGGAAGCGCGGTCCCGACAGTTTCATCACCGGTCGCGGCGAAGGCGAGCTGCTGGCCGTCGCGCTGTCGGACAAGATGGCCGACGGCATGTCGATGGTCTACTCCTTCTTCAATCCCGACCATGCCGACCGGTCGCTCGGGACGTTCATGATCCTCGACCATATCGAGCGCGCCCGCGCCGCCGGCCTGCCCCATGTCTATCTGGGCTATTGGGTCAACGGCTCCCGCAAGATGGATTATAAGGTCCGCTTCCAGCCGCAGGAACATCTCGGCCCGAAGGGCTGGGAACGCACGCGCTGACCCCGCCCAAGCCGCGTCCCGGCCGGAGCATCGATTGACGCAGCCGTCGACCGACCACAATCGCGGATTGCTGCTCGCCGCGACGGGCGGGCTTGCGCTGACCGTCGACATCCCGCTGATCCGGCTCGCCGGCGGCGACACATGGTCGATCCTGCTCGTGCGCAGCGCGGTGACCTTCGTGGCGGTGCTGACGATCTGGATCCTGCTGCGCGCGGCGCGCCGTAACCCGCCGCCACTGATCCCCGGCCGCGACGGCTTCGCGGTCGCGGCGTGCTACGCATCGGCGACCCTGACCTTCATGCTGGCCGTGTTCAACACATCGACGGCCAACCTCGTCTTCATCCTGGCCTTCAATTCGATGTTCGCGGCCATCCTGTCCTGGCTCTTCATCGGCGAGCGGCCGCGCGGTCCCACTCTGGCCGCGATGGCGATCATGCTGCTGGGCGTGGCCGTCATCGTCGGAGACGGCATCGGGCACGGCCATCTGTTCGGCGACCTGATGGCGGCCGCGTCGGCCTTCGCCATCGCCTGCGCCATCACGCTGTCGCGGCGCAGCGGCAAGGACATGGGCTTCACGCCGCTTGTCGCGGTGCTCGCGCCGATGGCGGTGGCGGCGATTCTCGTCGGGCAGAACGGGTTCCGGATCGACGCACCCTGGTGGATCGTGTTCAACGGCGCCGTCATCATGCCGGTGTCGTTCTTCTGCCTCGCGAACGCGCCGAAATATATCCCCGGGCCGGAGGTCGCCATGTTCTACCTGCTGGAAACCGTGCTCGCGCCGGTCTGGGTCTGGATGATCTTCGCCGAAGTGCCGACAACCGCCACGCTGGCCGGCGGGGCGCTGCTGGTCGCGACGCTGGTGGCGCATTCCCTCTGGCAGCTCAACAAGAACCGGAAACGGCGCGCGGCTCTGGCCGTCCGTCATCCGGCGTGACGCGCATGGCCAGCGAACGCGAGAAGATGGCGCGGGGCGAATGGTATCGCTGCCTCGACCCCGAGCTCGACGCGTTGCGCGAGACGGCACGCGCGGCCGTGCATGCGCACAATACCCTGCATCCGGCGGAGCGCGGCGCGATGGCGCCCGACCTCAGGCGGCTGTTCGGCGTCGTGGCCGACGATGCCTTCATCGAGGCGCCGTTCCATTGCGCCTACGGCTTCAACATCGACATCGCCGCCAAGGTCTATTTCAACGCCGGCTGCGTCATTCTCGACACCGCGCCCGTCCGCATAGGCGCCGAGACGATGTTCGGGCCCGGCGTTCACATCTACTGCGCCGACCATCATCGCGACCCCGAATTGAGAACGCAGGGCTTCGAGCGGGCCCTGCCGGTCACGATCGGCGCCCGTGTCTGGATCGGCGGCGGCGCGATCATCCTGCCGGGCGTGACCATAGGCAACGGCGCGATCGTCGGCGCCGGTGCGGTGGTGACGCGCGATGTGGCTGCCGGCACCTCCGTCGTCGGCAATCCGGCGAAGCCCAAAGGCTGACGTCATGCCCGTTCGACGGGTATCCAAATTTCGAAGCCACCCGAGCCGGTCTCGGAATCGAAGCGACGGTCATAGCGCTCGAGAAAATCCGGTGTACCGGTTGGCGTGAAGCCGGAACGCGGCAGCCAGTCGCTCCGAATCGCCCGGGCGCTGCTGGTGATCGCCGTGACGTGGCCGTGATGGGTGAAGACGGCGTAGGTCTGCGCGGGGAAACGCATCGCCTCGAAATCCGGATCTGGCTCGGCGTTCGCGCCGATCTCGACCCCTGCGAGATAGCGGAAGCCAGCCTCGCCCGAGGATATGCCGGAAACCACCCCCCAGGCCACGCCGTCATAGGCGTTGCCCCTTGCGGCGAGGTGGGGATGAAGCCGCTGCCAGATCGCCGGGATGCCGGCAAGATCATCCTGGGTCAGGCTTTCTGTGAGGCCGGCCACAGCCAGCGGTCCGCGGTGCTCGATGCGTGGCCTGGCTAGCCGCGGCGGAAAGTCGGGATCTTCGCGCAGCGGCCCCACAATCGGCAGGCCTTTCAACGTGCCGCAGGCACGCACCTCGCTCGGGGTGACGCCGAACTGCCGCCTGAAGGCGCGCGTGAAAGCTTCGTGCGAGCCATAGCCTGCCTCGACGGCGACCGCGATGATGTCGCCGCCGCCGGCGAGCGCACGTGCAGCCTCGCTGAGCCGCCGCGCACGCAGATAGGCAGTGAACGGCATGCCGGCGGCTTGCGTGAAGGCGCGCGACATCTCGAAACGCGACAGGCCGCAGACGCCTGCGACGTCATCGAGCGTCACGCCACGGGAGAAGTGGCTTTCGACGTACCAAATGGCCCTTTCGACCGGCTTGCGCATGTTCCCCGTCGCAGCATTCAAGCCTTCGGCAGACGCTCGGGCCGCTGCCGAAGCGCGTTGAACACGAGGTCGGGCACGGCGAGACGTGGATCGGCGGCGAAGCGCGCCCGCAGGGCACCGATATTGGCGTCGGGATCCGCCGTCAGCAAGGCGAGATCGTCGAAGAAGGCCAGTTCGTCATCCGACAGCTCGCGAGGGGCCAAGAGCTGCGCGCCCCAGACATCCCAGGGCAGTATCTCGTGGCCGAGCAGGGTCGCGGCGTCGCGGATCAGGCTGCCGGCGACGAACCACAACCCGCGCAGTTTCGAGAACTCGATACCAAAACGAGCCGGATCGAGCTCGCCGGATCGGCACTTCCTCCACGCGTCGGCGGCGGCAAGAAAGCGATCACGCGGCACATCGGTTATGTCGTGATCAAGGTGGAATCGCTCGATCCAGAGGGCGTCGAATTGCGCGTCGAGCAGCGCCCACCTACCCTCCTCCGCGTTCCAGTATTCACATACCCAGTGATCCTCCCAGGTCTCCGGGCTGAAGTAGCCGCCAAAGCCGCCCCGACCACGCGCCGGAACGCCGTGATGACGCAGGATTGCAACTGAAAGCAGCATATAGTGCCGGCAGATGCCGACCACGCGGCACCTCGGAGGGCGGGGCATCGACAGCGGCGCGGCGTCGAGCGCCAAGAGCACGTCGATGATCTCCTCAACAGTCCTGATGTGGCTTTCGCCACGCCGCGTCTCGTCGAGCGGGACGTCGTACCAGGCTTCGGCGACGTGCTCGTACACGAACAGTCCCTGCACGACACGCGCCGCACCGGGAGGGTCGTACGGCAGCGCATCGAAGAGGGCGGCATGACGGCCGGGATCGCTAAACCGGGACTGTCTGGTGAAATCAAGGGGTTGGGCAGCGGCACTACCGTCGAGATTCAAGCTTGCCGCGGCTGACACGGACATGACGATCCTCCTTCAATGGACAACTAAACCCATGTCTGAAGGAAGTTCACCGGCTGCGCTTGATCGCGTTTGCGCGAAACCAAGGAATGGAGAATGAAGGCGCCAGAGCCTCACCTTCTCCGCCACCACGAATTCGACAGAGCCTGCCCTGCTACTCGGCCGCGATGGGCAGTTCGCGTCCCGGCGCGCCGGCCATGACGTGGACATTGCCGCCATGAAGGACCGAATCGGCCGGCGGCTCGTCGCGCTCGTTGGGCCGCATCAGCCAGCGCCACAGCCGGGCCGTGCCAAGCGCCGCGTCGTCCATGATCGTGTAGAAGGATGGAACGAAGACCAGCGACAGAAGCGTCGAGACGAGCAGCCCGCCGATCACCGCGACCGCCATCGGCGCGCGGAACTCGCCGCCGTCGCCGAGCGCGAGCGAGGCCGGGATCATGCCCGCCGACATGGCGATGGTCGTCATGACGATCGGCCGGGCGCGCTTGCGGCCGGCGTCCATGATCGCCTCCAGCCTGGGCACGCCCTGATTCACTTCCTCGATGGCGAAATCGACCAGCATGATGGCGTTCTTGGTGACGATGCCCATCAGCATGAGAATGCCGATGACGACCGGCATGGAGACCGCCGAATTGGTCAGCATCAGGCCCGCGACCACGCCCCCGACCGACAGCGGCAGCGAGCCGAGAATGGTGAAGGAGTGGAAGACCGATCCGAACAGCAGGATCAGCACGACCAGCACCAGCATGATGCCGGTGCCCATGGCGGTGGCGAAACCCGCGAAGACCTCGCCCATGATCTCGGCGTCGCCGGTTTCCTGGATGCGCACGCCGTCGGGGAGGTTCCCGACCTCCGGCAGCGCCATGATCAGCTCCAGCCCCTCGCCGATCTCGCCGCCGGCGGCCATGTCGGCCCCGATGACAACGCGGCGCTCGCGGTTGTAGCGCTGGATCGAGGACGGCCCCTGCCCGAAGCGGATTTCGGCAACCGACGAAAGCGGCACGGTCTGTCCGCCGGCGGTCGGCACCGGCAGGGTCGAAACCACGTCCCAGTCATTGCGCGACCGCTCGTCGAGCTGAACGCGGATCGGGATCTGACGGTCGCCGACGGTGAACTTTGCCAGATTGGCGTCGATGTCGCCGATGGTGGCGATGCGCAGCGTTTCCGACAGCGCGGCGGTCGAGATGCCGAGTTCGGCCATGCGGTCCATGTCGGGCGCGACGACGATCTCGGGCCGATCGAGCGCGGCATTGGACGAGATCGCCTGGAACTTGCCGGTGGCGGCCATGGCGCTCTGCACCTCGCGCGCCGCCTCGTCGAGCAGGCGGCCATCCGTGCCCATGACGCCGATCTCGAGCGAGCGCTGCCCGCGATCGTTGACGAAATAGGCGCGCAGGTCCGGCACGTCGGCCAGCATCTCGAGCAGTTCTTCCTCGATTTCGGCCTGCTTGCGGTCGCGCTCGGACTTGTGCACGAGATCGGCGACCACGGTCGCCCGCCGCGGCTCCAGCGTGCCGGTCGGATTCGAGCCTCCGATGACATAGACGCGCTCGATCTCGTCGACGGTCGAGAAGAGACGCGTGACCTCGTCGGTGGTGCGGCGCGTGTCCTCGAGCCGCGCGCCAGGAGGCGTCTCCAGCGAAAAGACGATGCGGCTTGCATCCTCCTTCGGAATGAAGCCCGACGGCAGCAGCCCGATCGCCCAGATCGACCCGGCGAAGAAGGCGATGCCGGCCAGAAGCGTCAGCCAGCGGAAGCGCAGCGTGGTCCGCAGCAGCTTCATGTAGCCGCGCAGGAAGATGCCCGGCTTCTCCTCATGGTGGCCATGGTCGCGCAGGAAATAGGCGGCCATCATCGGAGTGATGAGGCGCGCGACGAGCAGCGAGAAGAAGACGGCGACCGCGACCGTGAGGCCGAACTGCTTGAAATACTGACCGGCGATGCCGCCCATGAAGGAGACCGGCGCGAAGACCGCGATGATCGTCGCGGAGATCGCGATCACCGCCAGGCCGATCTCGTCGGCCGCTTCCAGCGAGGCGCGGTAGGGCGACTTGCCGAGCCGGATGTGCCGCACGATGTTCTCGACCTCGACAATGGCGTCGTCGACCAGGATGCCGACCACCAGCGTGATGCCCAGGAGACTGACGAGGTTGAGCGAGAAGCCCATCATGTCGAGCGCCCAGAAGGCGGGGATGATCGACAAGGGCAGCGCGGCGGCCGAGATCAGCGTCGCACGGATGTCGCGCAGGAACAGGAACACGACGATGACGGCGAGCGCGGCGCCCTCCATCAGCGTTTCCATGGCCGAATCGTAGTTGCCGGCCGTGTAGGAGACCGAGTCGTCGACCTTGTCGATCTCGACGCCGGGATGGGCGGCTTCCAGCTCCGCCACGGCCGCCTCGACGCGCTCGTTGACGTCGACATCGCTCTCGCCCTTGCCGCGGAAGACGCCGAAGGAGACGACGGTGCGGCCGTCCACCCGGGCGAAGCTCTTCGGCTCCTCCCAGGAATCAACGATCGTCGCGACATCCGACAGCCGCGCGACGCGGCCGCCCGAAAGCGGAATCTCGGTCGCCTCCAGATCGGCGATGCTGGACGCACCGCCCAGCGTGCGGATCGTCTGGTCGACGCCCGCGAAATCGCCCTTGCCGCCGGTCAGGTCGACATTGGCCCCGCGCAGGGCACGGTTCACGTCGCCGGCGGTGACGCCGAGCGCCTTGAGCCGATCCGGGTCGAGCTCGACCTTGATCTCGCGCGTCACGCCGCCATAGCGGTCGACGCGGGCGACGCCCTTCAGCCCCTGCAGGTCGCGGATGACGGTGTCGTCGACGAACCATGACAGTTCCTCGAGCGTCATGGCGGGCGCCGAGACCGCATAGGTCAGGATCGCGGCACCCTCGACGTCGACACGGTTGACGACCGGGTCGTCGGCGGTGGCGGGAAGGTCGGCGCGGATGCGCTCGATCGCATCCTTGACGTCGCTGACGGCGGTCTGCGTCTCCACCTCGAGGCGGAATTCGACCAGCGTCTGCGAATTGCCTTCGGTGATATCGGAGATGACGTTCTTGACGCCGGCGATGTTGGCGACCGCGTCCTCGACGCGCTTGGTCACCTGCGTCTCAAGCTCGGCCGGAGCCACGCCCGGATCGCTGACATTGACGGCCACCAGCGGCACGTCGATGTTGGGGAAGCGCGTGACCGGCAGCGAAGCGAAGCTCATCACGCCGAGCACGGTCAGCACGATGAACAGCAGGATCGACGGGACCGGGTTGCGGATGGACCAGGCCGAGATGTTCCACTTCATGGCTTGAGCGCTCCGACCTGTTCCTCACCCGACCGCACCGGCGTGACGCGATCTCCGTCGGCGACGAAGGTGCCGGCGCGCGCGATGATCTCGTCGCCTTGCTGGAGGCCGGAGCGGATCTCCACATTGGCCCCGTCACGCGCCCCGGTCACGACCGGCGTGGTGTGCACGACACCGCCCTCGACCCGTTGGGCATAGGCATCGCCGTCGCGATAGACCAGGGCGGCAGCGGGCACCGACACGGCCGCGCGACGCGACAGGATGATCTCGCCCCGCGCGAAGTTTCCGGCCCGCGCCCCGGCGTCCGCCGGCATGGCGACGCGGATCTCGCCCATGCGCGAGGTCTGGTCGACCCGCGGCGCGATGCGGCGGATCTCGGCCATGACCGGTTTCGAGGCGCCCGCGACGGTGAGTTCGGCCATCATACCCGGCTCCACCCGCGCGAGATCCCGTTCGGGGATGCGGGCGGCGAGTTCCAGCGCGCCGTCCATCGCCATGGTGAACAGCGGGCCGCTCGATGCCGACACCAGAGCGCCGAGCGTCGCGGCACGCGACAGGATCAACCCGTCCACGGGCGCCCTCACCTCGGTCCGCGCGATCTGGCGCAGAATCTCGGCCTTCTGCGCTTCGATCACGCCAAGCTGCGCTTCGGACGCGGCAAGGGCCTTGCGCGCCGAAACGAGCCGGGCGCGGGCGCTATCGAGCGCGTTGACGGCGTTGTCGAGGGTCGCCTTGGCCGCGACGCCCTTGTCCTGAAGCGCCTTGGCGCGGTCATAGCCCTCCTGCGCCTGGCGCACGCCGATCTCGGCGTCGGTGATCTGGGCACGCGTCTGCTCGATCTGCGCCTCCGCCTGCGCCCGGTTGGCCTCGGCCTGCGCGAACTGGGTGTCGAGGGCGGAGCGGTCGAGGCGCGCGAGCAGGTCGCCCTTCGCGACCACGTCGCCCTCGTCCACGGGCAGTTCCTCGACGATCATGCCGGTGAGGTCGATGCCGACGGCGGCTTCCTGCCGGGGCACGACGGTGCCGTTGACCGATATCCGCTCCACGATCTCGCGGGTCTCGGCGGCAACCACGGAAATGGACGGGCCGTCGTGGACGGGAGCCGGTTCAGCCGCTTCCTCGGCCGATACCGAAAGGGCGGGCGCGACGGAAAGCGGAAAGCCCACCGAAAGGGCGGTCGCGAGCATCAGGCCGGGCAACACCTTGCGGAACATGAACTCACCTTCATGAAAGCCGACGCGCGGCTGGTTTCAGTCTTGCGTGCCCGACCGACCGGTGGGCCGCAGGCTCGACACGATCATCGCGCGCAGCACGGTTTCGATATTGTCCAGGCCGACGCCGTTGGCAGGCAGGTCGTTGATCGCCATGCCCTCGCCGATCGCGACCAGGATGGGCATCAGCTGGTCGAGCGGCACCACGGGATCGATCTCGCCGCGATCGACGGCTGCCTGCAGATAGGCATGAAAGCCCTGCTGCACCTCGCCCATGATGTCCTTGCAGGCGAAGTCGACCGCGTCGTTGCGCATGGATTCGGCGCGAATCTCGGTGAAGAGCGGCGCCTTTCCGGCCTCGTGGATGTGGCGGATATGCGCCATGGCCGCCTGCACGACGCCGTCGACCGGATCGGGATTTCCCATCATCTCGGCGAAGATCGCGGCGTCGTTCTTGCGGTCGGCCTCGGTGATCGCCTCGATGATCGCTTCCTTGGATGGGAAGTAGCGGTAGAGCGCGCCGGGGCTCATGCCGCACTCGGCGCAGATCTGCTGCATGGAGGCGCCCTGGAAACCCGAGCGCACGAAACATATCTTGGCGGCATCCAGGATGCGCGCCAGCTGATGGTCGCGGCGCTCGGCCCTGGTCATCGGCGCATCGGTCATGTCGCCGCTGACGTCAATCAGGCTGACGGTTGATTCTTCCATCGGCATTTGCCTGTTTCATCGTCAATTCGCGAGAGTTCGCTCTCATTTTAGGCGAACGATCATTCTCATACTTTAATCGAACGATCAATCGCAGTCAAGATGCTGCATCGCAACAAGAGCGCGTTTGACGGGAACGTGATCGCCGCGTGAGAGGATCGGGATCCGCCCCGAAGGGTCCGCGAGGCGCCGGTGGGCGGCAGTGGATGGCCGCGGGTGTCGAAAGGATTTCAGGCGATCGGTCGCCTGTCCTACAATGGCTCGACCCCAACCACCTGGAGATCACCATGCCGGACCGCGTGACCATCGTTCCGCCCGCGCTACGCGGGGTCTACGAGCAATGGCGCTTCGCGCCCGCCGTCGTCGCCAACGGCCTGATCCACTGCTCCGGCATCGTCGGCACCAGTCCGGGCGGCGTCACCCCCGACTGGCTCGGCAAGGGCGGCGATGCGTTTTCCGGCGCGCGGGCGGCACTTGCCGGGCCTGATGCGCCACTCGCCGCGCTGGAAGCGGTCCGCGATCCGGAGGCGCAGTTCGCCACGGCGTTTGAGACACTGGCGGGCATATTGCGGGAGGCGGGCGCGGAGCTGAGCGACGTGATCGAGATCACCAGCTACCATGTCGGCATCTCGACCCACATGGAGAGCTTCATGAAGGTCTGGGCGCGCTATCTGTCGGAGCCCTGGCCGGCCTGGACGGCGATCGGCGTCAGCGAACTGATCGTCCCGGGCGGACTGGTGGAACTGAAGGCCGTGGCGGTCTACCGGAACCAGCCACGATAGCGCGCCTGCCTTGCCGCGACCGGCACATCAGGCGCGCCGTGCTGGAGACGGGCGAGCCCCTCGGGCGGATCGAAGATCGCAGGCGTGCGGGGCCGATGCGCCTGCGCGCCCACCTCGATCGCCAGGGCACAGGTCGCGGCGATCCATCCGCCAATCAGCAAGCCACGCATTCAAATCCTACGCCGAACCGTTCTGCCGGGCCGAAGTCGGTCCCTAGCTGACGGGCGGATAGGCTGGCGCGCGCGGCGCGTCCGTGGCGGGCTTCACACTCGCGACGATCGGCCGGCCGGCCGGCTGACGGGGTCAGCCAAACCTGCCGGTCTTGGGAAATCCCTTCGGCGCCATGCGGCCGGCGGTGGCCCGCACGCTGATCCACTCGGCCAGTTCCTCGCGCGAACGGGTGAATTCGCGGCCGGCCGAATCGGTCCAGGTCAGCCCGGTCTCCATCGCGAACGTCTTGATGTCCGACACGCCGCCGTCGCGGTAGCGCTGCAGCCGCACGCCCTTGCCCCGGCCGAGTTCCGGCACCTCGGCGAGCGGGAAGACCAGCATCTTGCGATTCTCGCCGATGATGGCCAGGTGATCGCCGGTGACGCGAACGCATTTGGCGGCCTCGTCCGGCGCCTTCACGTTCATGACCTGCTTGCCCTTGCGGGTGTTGGCGACGACCTCGCTCTCGGCGACGACGAAGCCGTAGCCCTGATGGCTCACGACGAGCAGCTTGCGGGCGGGGTCGTGCACGAAGGCCGTGACGATCGCCTGTTCGTTGTCCATGTCGACCATGATGCGGATGGGTTCGCCATGGCCGCGCCCGCCCGGCAGCCGGTCGGCGCCGATCGTGTAGACCTTCCCGCCGGTGGTGAAGACCAGGATCTTGTCGGTCGTCTGGGCGTGGAAGGCGAGCTTGAGGCTGTCGCCTTCCTTGAAGGCCAGGTTCGAATGATCCTGCAGATGGCCCTTCATCGCGCGCAGCCATCCCTTCTGCGACACGATGACGGTGATCGGCTCCTTCTCGATCATCGCCTGGTGAATGTCGCCGAGATCATGTTCGGGGGCTTCCGCGAATGTCGTGCGCCGCCGGCCAAGATCGGTCTCGGGCCCGTATTTGTCGCGGACCTTGCCGATCTCCCAGGAAATCGTCTGCCACTGCCTTGCGTCGGAAGCCAGCAGCGCCTCGATCTGGCCCTTCTCGGCGGTCAGGCTGTCGAACTCCTTGCGGATCTCGAACTCCTCCAGCTTGCGCAACTGGCGCAGGCGCAGGTTCAGAACCGCCTCGGCCTGTGTGTCCGTCAGCTCGAACCGCGCCATGAGGACAGCCTTGGGCTCGTCCTCCTCGCGGATGATGCGGATCACCTCATCGATGTTGAGATAGGCGATCAGATAGCCGCCAAGGATTTCCAGCCGCCGCTCGATCTCGGTCAGGCGGTGGCGCGAGCGGCGCAGCAGCACCTCGCGGCGGTGGTCCAGCCATTCGCGCAAGATCCGCCGGAGCGACAGGACGTTGGGCACCTTGCCGCGCGACAGCACGTTCATGTTCAGCGGAAAGCGGGTTTCCAGCTCGGTCAGCTTGAACAGCGACTCCATGAGCAGGCCCGGATCGACGGTGCGGCTCTTGGGCACCAGCACGACACGGATGTCTTCCGCGCTCTCGTCGCGCACGTCCTCCAGCAACGGCAGCTTGCGGGCCAGCAGCAGTTCCGCGATCTTCTCGATCAGGCGCGATTTCTGGATCTGGTAGGGTATCTCGGTGACGACCACCTGCCAGGTGCCCCTGCCCTGATCCTCCACCGACCAGCGCGCCCTGAGCCGGAATCCACCGCGGCCCGTCTCGTAAGCCTCCCGGATTGCGTCGCGGCCATCGACGACGATGCCGCCCGTCGGAAAATCCGGACCCTGCACAAAGCGCAGCAGGTCCTCGACCGAGGCGTCGGGATTGTCGATCAGATGGATCGCGGCCCCGCACAGCTCGGCCGCGTTGTGGGGCGGGATCGAGGTCGCCATGCCGACCGCGATGCCCGACGAGCCATTGGCGAGGATGTTGGGAAACGCGCCCGGCAGGACGACCGGCTCCTCGTCCTCCTCGTTGTATGTCGGGCGGAAATCGACCGCGTCCTCGTTGATGCCGGCCAGCAGCTCGGTCGCGACGTCGGTCATCCGCGCTTCGGTGTAGCGCATGGCGGCCGCGTTATCGCCGTCGATATTGCCGAAATTGCCCTGGCCGTCGACGAGCGGATAGCGCACGGCGAAATCCTGCGCCAGACGCACCAGCGCGTCGTAGATGGACTGGTCGCCATGCGGATGAAACTTGCCCATCACCTCGCCGACGATGCGGGCGCATTTGGCGAAGCCCTGATCGGGATTGAGGCGCAGGAGACGCATGGCATGCATGATGCGTCGATGGACCGGCTTCAGGCCGTCGCGCAGGTCGGGCAGCGCCCGATGCATGATGGTGGAGAGCGCATAGGCCAGGTAGCGCTCCTCGAGAGCGCTCTTGAGGTCCACCGGCTCGATCTTCGGATCATCGCCCCCGGATGAGGGCGGTACGAGGCTTTTTCCCATCATGCCGGGTTATGCGAGGTGATGATTCGCGGCAAGTCGGTGGAAAGGATCGACAAAGGATTCCATTGCCTTCCGCGCCGATTTGCCGTTTTCTCCACTGGAGGGAGGCGACGCAGCCACCAGCGGCGACCGCGTCCGATCCATCACCGCCACACCGGAGCCGATCATGCCGCAACGTTACCCCTCAATCACGACCGCCCTGGCGCTCGCCGCCTCGCTTGGCTGGTCGGCGGCATCGGCGCAGGATGCGGATGCGGTCGGCGAGCGGCTGAAATCGACCTTCCATCAACAGGGCGTCGAGCTCAACTACGCGACGATCTCCGGCGACGCATCCGAGATGACGCTCGAAGGCGTGACGGTGAAGCCGGTCGGAGAGGACGAAGCGCTGCCCCTGGGGCCGATCGTCCTGACCGACGTGGCCGAGGACGGCGATCTCATCACCATCGGGTCGCTCGCGATGGACAGCCATTCGGTGTCGCGCGATGGGATCGACGTCTCCATCGAGGGCATCGAGATCACCAGCCTTTCGCTGCCGCCCGAGGGATCCGACGAGGTTCCGCTCTATGAGACGGCGGATCTCGGTTCCCTCACGATTTCGAGCGGCGGCAAGGACGTGTTCACGCTGACCGACATGTCGGTCGAGGTGACGCCACCCGAAGACGGCACGGCGCTCGAGTTCACCGGCTCGGCCGCCTCCTTCACGGCCGATCTCACCGCGATCGAGGACCCGAACACCCAGCGCGTGCTGCAGGAGCTCGGCTACCAGACGGTCACCGGCTCGCTCGACATGGCGGGAAGCTGGAACCCCGAAGACGGCCGCACGCAAATCTCGAAATATGATCTGAGCGTGAAAGACGCGGGGACGATCGGCATCAGCCTGGACATCGGCGGCTACACGATGGAGTTCCAGAAGGCGCTCCGCGACACGCAGGAGCGCATGGCCTCGGCGGGGGAGCAGGATTCGGCGGCCGGCATGGCCATGCTGGGTCTCATGCAGCAGCTCACCTTTCATGGCGCCACGATCCGGTTCGAGGACCAGACGCTGACCGGCAAGGTGCTCGACTATTTCGCCAAGCAGCAGGGCGCCCAGCGCAGCGACATCGCCAACCAGGCCAAGGCGATCCTGCCCTTCATGCTGGCGCAGCTCAACAATCCCGAATTCGCCGCCCAGGTCTCGGCGGCCGCGTCGGCCTTTCTCGACGCGCCGCAAAGCCTGACCATTTCGGCGATGCCGGCCTCGCCGGTGCCGTTCGCGATGATCGCGGCCGGCGCCATGTCAGCGCCCCAGAACCTGCCGGAGCAGCTCGGCGTGACGGTCAGCGCGAACGAGTGAGCTTCAGGCGCGGAAGGCGGCCACGCTTTCGCCGATCACGGCAAGGGCGCCGGCAAGCAGCCGGTCGCGCGAGAGCGGTGCCCCCTCCCCCGTCAGCGGCACGTGCACGAAGCCGCTCATGGACGGCGCGAAGCCGTCGCAGGCATGGGCGAGAGACAGCATCATGACCATGTTGCACAGATAGCCGCCCGCGTCGTCCGACCACTCCGCCGGCAGGTCCATCACTTGAAGGCGTGCATGGATGGCTTCGAGCGGCAGTTTGGAAGGCAGCACGGGCGGACCGTCGCAAATCGCCTCGGCCTCAGGCATGCGCCCGGCATTGTCGGGACGCGCATTGGTCAGGCTGTTGCGCGCCATGCGTTCAAGACGAAAGCCGCCGCATTCGCGCGCGAGGCCGAAATGGATCGCGATGTCGGGGCTGAAGGCGCGGCCGATGTCGCTCAGCGCCGGCCCGACCCGCGCGTAATCGACCGGCAGCACCTCGGCGCGAAAGGCGGCCACGCCGCTGATTTGTGGTGGTTGCGCCTGCAATTCGCCGACCAGCCATTCGGTCGGATTGACGGGCGCGCCGGGAAAGGGCTCGAAGCCGGTGACGAGGACGCGCGGTCCCTTGCCGGCTTCGTCCATCCGCTCAGTCCTTCCTGGCGGCCGGCGCGAGCCGCAGGCTGAGTTCGCGAAGCTGCTGCGGCGAGGCCTCAGAGGGCGCGCCCATCAGGAGGTCCTGCGCCTGCTGGTTCATGGGGAACATGGTGATCTCGCGCAGGTTTTTCGCACCGACCAGAAGCATGACGATACGGTCGATGCCGGCGGCCATGCCGCCATGCGGCGGCGCGCCATACTGGAAGGCGCGGTAGAGGCCGCCGAAACGCTCCTCGACCGTGGCGCGATCGAGGCCGGCGATCTCGAAGGCCTTGACCATGGTTTCCGGCAGATGGTTGCGGATGCCGCCCGACGCGATCTCGAAACCGTTGCAGACCATGTCGTACTGGAACGCCTTGATGTCCAGCGGGTCCTCGTTCTCCAGGGCCGCCATGCCGCCTTTCGGCATGGTGAAGGGGTTGTGGCCGAACTCGATCGTCTTCTCGTCCTCGTTCCACTCGTAGAAGGGGAAATCGACGATCCAGGCCAGTTCGAAGCGGTCGCGGTCGACGAGGTTCAGTTCCTCGCCGGCACGCGTGCGCGCCGCGCCCGCGAAGGCCGCGAACTTCTTCGGGTCGCCGGCCACGAAAAAGCAGGCGTCGCCGTCGCTCAGGCCAAGCTGGGTGCGGATCGCCCCGGTGCGCTCCTCGCCGATATTCTTGGCGATCGGGCCGGCTCCCTCGAGCTTATCACCCTCCTTGCGCCAGAAGATGTAGCCCAGCCCCGGCTGGCCCTCGCCCTGCGCCCACGAATTCATGCGGTCGCAGAAGGCGCGGGAGCCGCCGGTCCTGGCCGGGATCGCCCAGACCTCGGCCTTCGGATCAGTCGCCAGGATGTTGGCGAAGACCTTGAAGCCGGAACCGCGGAAGTGATCCGAGACCGCCTCCATGACGATCGGGTTCCTGAGATCGGGCTTGTCGGTGCCGTATTTGCGGATCGCCTCGTCATAGGGAATGCGCGGAAAGCTCTGCGTCACCGGCTTGCCGCCGGCGAATTTCTCGAAGATGCCGCGCATGACGGGTTCCATGGTCTGGAACACGTCCTCCTGCTCCACGAAGCTCATTTCCAGGTCGAGCTGGTAGAACTCGCCCGGCAGCCGGTCGGCGCGCGGGTCCTCGTCGCGGAAGCAGGGCGCGATCTGGAAGTAACGGTCGAAGCCCGACACCATGATGAGCTGCTTGTAGATCTGCGGCGCCTGCGGCAGCGCGTAGAACTTGCCCTCGTGCAGCCGCGACGGCACCAGGAAATCGCGCGCCCCTTCGGGCGAGGAAGCCGTCAGGATCGGCGTGGAATATTCGGTGAAGCCGGCCTCGCCCATGCGCGCGCGCATTTCGCCGATCACCCTGGTGCGCGCCACGATGTTCCTGTGCAGCGTATCGCGGCGCAGGTCGAGGAAGCGGTATCTGAGGCGGATGTCCTCGGGATAGTCCGGCTCGCCGAAGACGGGAAGCGGCAGTTCCTTCGCCGCCGACAGCACTTCCATGTCGCGCGCGAAGACCTCGATCTCGCCGGTCGGCAGGTTGGGGTTCACGGTCTCGGCGGTGCGTGCCTTGACCTCGCCGTCGACGCGGATGACCCATTCGCCGCGCACGGTCTCGGCCGTCCTGAAGGCAGGCGAATCCGGGTCCGCCACGATCTGGGTGAGGCCGTAGTGGTCGCGCAGGTCGATGAAGAGCAGGCCGCCATGGTCGCGCACGCGATGGACCCAGCCCGACAGGCGCACGGCCTGGCCGACATCGGATTTCTTCAGGGCGGCGCAGGTGTGGCTGCGATAGCGATGCATGTCGTCTTGTCCGGTCTGGAGAGCTTGGCCGGCGAAGCGGCTCGAAAAGTCGCGCGAAAAGCACACCAACAGGCCGATTTGTCAAGGCGAGCGGAGGAAGGCCCTGCCCCTCGGCCGCGACCGGCGCGTGGCGCGGCTGGCCCAGCATCGGCCCCGGCTGGAGGATGGCGCGACGGCGGCATGTCGCCTAAAGGGCTGGAGACGCCCCACGGTTCGCGCCTTGTCCTCGATACGGCCCCTCATCCCTCTGCTCGTCGCCGCAGGCATCCTGCTCGGAGGCAACGGGCTGCAAGGCACGCTGATCGCGCTGCGCGGCGCGGCCGAGGGGTTTTCGCCGGCGCTGATCGGCTTCATCGGCACGGCCTATTTCGCGGGGTTCCTGCTGGGATGCCTCGTCATCGTGCGCATGATCCGCGCCGTCGGCCATATCCGGGCCTTCTCCGCGCTGGCGGCGCTGGCGGCGGCAGGCACGCTGATCATGGCGATCGCCATAGACCCGGTGACATGGACGGTGGTGCGCTTCCTGTCGGGCTTCTGCTTCGCGGGCCTGTTCACCGTGATGGAAAGCTGGATGAATTCCGGCGTCGCCAACAAGGACCGGGCGCGGGTGCTGGCCTTCTACCGCATCATCGACCTCGGCGCGGTGACCGGCGCGCAGTTCATGATCCCGCTGTTCGGCGCCTATGACTTCACCATCTTCGCCGTGATGGCGATCATGATCACGGTGTCGCTGGTGCCGGTCTCGCTTGGCGACCGCTCCAACCCGACGCCGCCCGACGACGTCAAGCTGGACCTGAAACGCGCCTGGGCGATCTCGCCGCTCGCTGCCATCGCCTGCATCGCGGTCGGCATGACCAATTCCGCCTTCCGCACCCTTTCGCCGGTCTATGCGCAGGACATCGGGCTTTCGGTCACCGACGTCGCCACCTTCGTCAGCGTCTCGATCATCGGCGGGGCGGTCATCCAGTATCCGCTGGGCCAACTTTCGGACCGCTGGGACCGGCGCAAGGTGCTGCTGGCGACGAGCGCCGCCGCCATGCTCGCGGCGCTGGCGCTCTCGCTGATGGCCGGCGAATCGCGGCTCGCGAATTTCGGGTTCGTTTTCGTGTTCGGGGCTTTCGCCATGCCGCTGTTTTCACTGTCGGCCGCCCACGCCAACGACCATGCCGGCAAGTCGGAATTCGTGCTCGTCAACGCCGCGCTGATGCTCTTTTATTCGTTCGGCGCGATATGCGGCCCGTTCGCGGCGTCGGCGGTGATGGAGATATCCGGCCCGCATTCGCTGTTCCTGTTCTCGGCCTTTGTCTATGCGGTGCTGATCGGCGTCATCTTCTGGCGCATGGGCGCGCGGCCCGGCGTGCCGGCCGACCGGCGCGGGCGCTTCATTGCGCTTTTGAGGACCTCGCCGATCTTCGCCCGGCTGGCCCGCCGAAACGGCGGCAGATCACCTCGCGCTTGACGAAGTCCGCGCCGGCTGGAAAAGACCTTTCATGCATTTGATAACAAGCTCTTCCGAACTCGCCGCGGGCGTCGCGGACCTCTCGAAATCCGAATTCGTCACGGTCGACACGGAATTCATCCGCGAGACGACCTATTGGCCGGAGCTATGCCTCATTCAGATGGCGGCCCCCGGCGTGACGGCGCTGGTCGATCCGCTCGCCGCCGGCCTGGATCTCAAACCGTTCTTCGATCTCATGGGCGACGAACGCGTGACGAAGGTCTTCCATGCCGCGCGCCAGGATATCGAGATCGTGCATCATCTGGGCGGGCTGATCCCGCATCCGGTCTTCGACACGCAGGTGGCCGCGATGGTGTGCGGCTTCGGGGACAGCGTCAGCTACGACCAGCTCGTCCAGAAGGTCACCGGCAATCATATCGACAAGTCGTCGCGCTTCACCGACTGGCGCCGCCGGCCGCTGTCGGACAAGCAGCTTTCCTATGCGCTGGCCGACGTGACGCATCTGGTCGACATCTATCTCTATCTCAAGACAGAGCTGGAGCGCGAGGGCCGCGCCGAGTGGCTCAACGAGGAAATGGCGGTTCTGACCAGCCGCGAGACCTACGATCCCGATCCGGAAGACGCATGGAAGCGGCTGAAGATGCGGCTGAAGAAGCCGCAGGAACTGGCCGTGATGCGCGAGGTCGCCGCCTGGCGGGAGCGCGAGGCACGCGAACGCAACGTGCCGCGCGGCCGCATCATCAAGGACGACCAGATCTACGAGATCGCGCAGCAGCAGCCGCGTGACGCCGAAGCACTCGGCCGGCTGCGCACCACGCCCCGCGGCTGGGAACGCTCGGGCCAGGCGCAGGGGCTGCTGGCCGCCATCAACGCCGCGCTGTCGCTGCCCAAGGAGCAGATGCCGCGGCCGCCGAGGCATGTTCCCTCGCCCGAGGGCGCCGGCGCGGCGGCCGAGCTTCTGAAGGTGCTGTTGCGCATGGTGGCGGAAGACCATGGCGTGGCGGCCAAGATGCTCGCCTCGAGCGACGATATCGACCGGATCGCGGCCGAGGGCGCCGACGCGGACGTGCCGGCGCTTCACGGCTGGCGCCGCGAGGTGTTCGGCGAGCGGGCGATCAATCTGGTGAGGGGCGAGATCGCGCTGAAGTTCCACAATCGGAAGATCGCGATCTTCGAGCCAGAAAAGGCGGAATAGACAGGCCGACGGGGCCAGGAGAAGGACACGCCCCGCGCTTGGCGGGGTGGCGCGACGGTGATAGGGGCCTCTGATGAGGTCCTATGTCGTCGATACCCTGGCTGCCCTTATCTTTTTCACCGTGGTGGCGGCCTTCTCCGAATATGTCATCGCTGGTCTTGGCGCCCGCCAGGTGCTCGTCTCGCGGCTGACGACGGTGCCCGTTCTCTTCCTGACCGGCTGGCCCTACGGACTGTGGCGCGACTGGCTGGTGCGGCGCATGACCGGCGACCGGCCGGGGCGCATGCTGTTCGCCGACACCACCGCGTTTCTCAGTTTCCAGGTGCCGGTCTATCTGGCCATTCTCGCCATCGCCGGCGCCCGACCGCCAGAGATGGCCGCCGCGCTCGGGTCGGCCATCGTGCTGATGGTCATCCTGTCACGGCCCTATGGCCTGTTTCTCGACTGGTTCAGGGTCCGCACAAGTCTGCTCGGACGCGGTCCTGTATCGTAGCGCCGTCGGCCGTCAATCCCCCGCCTCGATGCGCAGCGGGCGATCGATCAGCTTGCCGAGTTGCTGCAGGCGTCCGTCCGGCCGCTCTCCGATCAGGGCCGCGTTCTGCCCGGGCACCACGAGCGAAAGGCCGCCATCGTCGCGGGGCCGCCATTCCAGCCTGGGAATGATGCCGGGCATGGACGCCGACAACAGATAGCCGACCCGCAGCACCGCGCCCAGAAGCTTGGCCCGCTCCAGATAGCGCGCCGTGGCGAGCCGGAGGATTTCGGGCGCCGCCGCGTCGTCGAACAGGCCCTCGTGCCGATAGAGATTGGCCAGCGCGATGAAGGCGCGGCCGGGATGGTCAACGCCGATGAAGGAGGCGTGGCTTATGATGTTGAGCGACTGCGTCCCGCGATACTCGGGATGGGCGCGCCAGCCGATATCGGCCAGAAGGCAGGCGGCGCGACGATAGCGGGCTTCGTCGGCCGTCTCGTCGACGCCGAAGGCCTCGAAGGTGCGGCCTGTCCAGTCGGCGAGCTCGCGCGAATGTTCGACCGAGCGCGCGCGTAGAACAGCCAGTTCCTCGGCCGCCGACAGGAGCGGATCGGCCTTCTGTTCGTCCTCGCCGAGCAGGGAGTAGAGATAGCCCTCGCGTACGCCCACCGCCGAAACCACGATCCGCTCGGGCTTCATGCGCCGCACGATCTCCTGCAGCACATGCGCGCCATAGGCCAGCAGCGCCTTGCGGTTCTTGGAAATGCGCTCGATGCCCTTGATCTTGTCGATGTCGCCCTTGGCAACCTGCTTGAGAAAGCCCGCCGATTCCGCGATGCCCATCTCGAAGTGATGCATCACATGCAGCGGATAGCCCGTCGAGATCATGTAGAGACGGGCCAGGTTTCGCCATGTGCCACCCACCGCGTAAAAGGTGCGTCCCTGCCCGCCCGACAAAAGCTTCGCCCGGCCGAGTTCGCGCGCGGCGATGCGCTGGGCCGCCTGAAGCGACCCCTTGGACATGTCCTGCAGGCGCAGGCCGCCGAGCGGCAGCGTTATGCCGTCGCCGATCTCCTCGCCCCTTATGTCGACCAGTTCGAGACTGCCGCCACCAAGGTCCCCGGCGATCCCGTCGGCCGGGTGGAAGCCGGAAATGACGCCGAGCGCGGAGAAATGCGCCTCCTCGCGGCCGGAAAGGACGCGGATTTCGGTGCCGAGTATCTCCTCGGCGCGATGAATGAAGTCCGGGCCGTTCTCTGCCTCGCGGGCGGCGGCCGTGGCAATCACGTGCAGGCTCTCGGCGCCAGCCTGCTCCGAAAGCGCGCGGAAGCGCCGGAACTCCTCGACGGCGCGCCGCACCCCGTCCGGATCGAGCTTGCCGGTGGTGACGATGCCGCGGCCGAGGCCGGCCAGCATCTTCTCGTTGAACAGCACCGTCGGCGAGCGGGCGATCCCCTCATAGATGACGAGGCGGATGGAGTTCGAGCCGATGTCGATGATCGACACCGGCCGGCGGCCGGGCAGCCGCCCCCTTGAGTTCTCTATCACGCGAGCGGGCCTATTCGGCGGCGGCCTGCGCCGCCTTCTTGCGGCGCTTATGCTGCGCGATGCGCTTGGGTGCGTGGATCTTCAGGGCGTCGCCGCGACCGGACAGGCTCGGATTCGTCATGAAATATTCCTGCGCGTTGAAGGGCTCCTCGCCCTCCTCCGGCGAAAGCCGCCGGGAGGTGCCGTCAGGCAATACTTCGAAACTCTGCTGGTTGTCCATGATGTTGCCAAGCATGATCTGGCCCAGCACCTGTTCGTGGACGGTCGGATTGGTGATCGGGGCAAGCACCTCGACGCGACGGTCGAGATTGCGCGGCATCAGGTCGGCCGAGCTGATATAGACGATCGCGCCATCCGAGGGCAGGCCGTGCCCGTTGCCGAAGCAGTAGATGCGGCTGTGCTCGAGAAAGCGGCCGACGATCGACTTCACCCGGATGTTTTCCGACAGGCCCGGCACTTGCGGCCTCAGGCAGCAGATGCCGCGTATGACCAGATCGATCTCGACGCCGGCCTGGCTCGCGGCATAGAGCGCGTCAATCAGGATCGGGTCGACCAGCGAATTCATCTTGAGCCAGATCTGCGCGGGCTTGCCGGCCTTGCAGTAGGCAACCTCGTCGGTGATGTGCCCCAGGATGCGGTCGCGCAGCGTGAACGGCGAGAGCGCCAGCCGCATCTCCTGGGTCGGCTCGGCATAGCCGGTGATGAAGTTGAAGACCTGCGCGACGTCGCGGGCAATCGCGGGATCCGACGTGAAATAGGACAGGTCGGTATAGATGCGCGCGGTGATGGGGTGATAGTTGCCGGTGCCCAGATGGACGTAGTTGCGCAGCCGGTTGTCCTCGCGGCGCACCACCAGCGACATCTTGGCATGCGTCTTCAGTTCGAGGAAACCGAACACGACCTGCACGCCGGCGCGCTCCAGGTCGCGCGACCAGCGGATATTGGCCTCCTCGTCGAAACGCGCCTTGAGTTCGACCAGCGCCGTCACCGACTTTCCCGCTTCGGCCGCGTCGATCAGGGCGCGGACGATCGGGCTGTCGTTGGAGGTGCGGTAGAGCGTCTGCTTGATGGCCACCACGTCGGGATCGGCCGCCGCCTGGCGCAGGAACTGCACCACGACGTCGAAGCTCTCATAGGGATGATGGACGACGATGTCCTTTTCGCGGATGGCCGCCAGGCAGTCTCCGCCATGATCGCGGATGCGCTCGGGGAAGCGCGGATTGTAGGGCGCGAACTTCAGGTCGTCGCGGGTGACGGACACGATCTCCGAGATCTGGTTGATCGCCAGCGGTCCTTCCATGACGCTGACGCGATTGCCCGACACGCCCAGTTCCTGCGCCACGAATTCCCGCAGCGCTTCGGGCATGCGCGCCTCGAACTCGATCCGGATCACCTGGCCGCGACGGCGCCGCTTGAGTGCTGATTCGAACAGGCGCACCAGGTCCTCGGCCTCTTCCTCCACCTCGATGTCGCTGTCTCGGATGATGCGGAAGGTGCCCGAACCCTGCACCACGTAGCCGGGGATCAGGCGCGCCACGAACGTGCCCACCAGATCTTCCAGCGAGATGAAGCGCACCAGCCGGCCGCGATCGGGAAGCCGCACGAAGCGGCGCAGCGCGACCGGCAGGCGCAGCAGCGCCGTCATTTCCGATCCGTCCTTCTTGTGGCGCAGAGCAAGCGCGACGGTGAAGCCGAGATTGGGAATGAAGGGGAAAGGATGGGCCGGGTCGATCGACAGCGGCGTGAGCACGGGGAAGATCGCTTCCATGAAGTGCTCGTCGAGCCAGGCCTTCTCCTCCTTCGACACGGCGTCGGGGCCGACGATCTCGATACCCTCCCTTTTCAGCGCGGCCATCAGGGTGGCGAAGCTCGACTGCTGGTCCTGCTGCAGGCAGCCGACCTCGACGAGGATCTGCTCGAGCTGCTCCTCCGGCGTGCGGCCGTCCGGGCTCTTGATCACGATGCCCTCGCGCACCTGGCCGGCAAGGCCGGCGACGCGCACCATGAAGAATTCGTCCAGATTGGCCGCCGAGATAGACAGGAAGCGGACCCGCTCCAGCAGCGGGTGGTTCGGATTGTGGGATTCCTCCAGCACGCGGCGATTGAACTGAAGCCAGGAGAACTCGCGATTGACGAAACGGTCGGGACTTTGCGCGGCCATTTCGGCCGGCTCCGCGCGCGTGGGCACGAACCGGTTTGCGTGCGGTCTTGCTTCGTTCATTGCCTTGTCCATTCCTCCCGAATGGCACCGTCCTGCGACAGTTTCATAACACGCGACTTGAAAACAGTCGGTTTCTGTTTCAAACGCCGGGCAACGAGGCTATCACATTCCGGGACCACGGAGAGCAACATGGCCGGCCACGCGATTCCGCATTTCCAGAATGACGCAGGGCACGCGGCGATCTCGATCGGCGTGAAGGAGTTCATGTGCGTGGGCGCGAACGCGCCGTTCGACCATCCGCACGTCTTCCTCGACATGGGCGCCGACACTGAGAAGGTCTGCCCCTACTGCTCGACGCTGTTTCGCTACGATCCCGCGCTCAAGGCAACCGAGACGAAGCCGGAGGGCTGCCTGTTCCGGGAACCCGCCGCCGCCTGACAGGCGCGCCATGCGCCGGCTTGATGTCGCGATCGCGGGCGCTGGCATAGCCGGCCTTGCCGCCGCGATCGCATTCGCCCTCCGCGGCCATAGGATCAGGCTGTACGAACAGGCACCGCAACTGACGGAGATCGGCGCCGGCCTCCAGCTTTCTCCGAACGCCACCCGCATCCTCGATCGCCTCGGTGTGCTTGGCCGGCTCGAGACAGCCGCCGCGCGGCCGCAGGCCGTGCGCATCGTCGACGCGGCGTCGCTCGGCGAGATTGCACGGGTGCCCCTCGGCGATGCCGTCGAACGCTGGGGCGCGCCTTACATCGTCGCCCATCGCGCTGACCTGCAGGAAGCGTTGCTGGCGCGTGCGGCCGAACTTGGTGTCCGGCCCGAAACCGGCGTCCAGGTGGCCGGCGCGAGGTTCGATGCGGAGCGGCCGGCCCTCGTTTTCGAGAACGGAACCGAGCCGTTCGACCTGGTCGTCGGTGCCGACGGAGTTCATTCACGGACAAGACAGGCGATCGGGGGACGGGCCAGCCGCGACGCGCGGCAGACCGCCTGGCGCGCGACCTTCGCATCCGATCATCCGGCCCTGGTGCCGCTCGCGGGGTCAGGCGAACTCGCACACGGCGTCACCGCCTTCGTCCATCCCGGTTTTCATATGGTCGCCTATCCGCTGCGCGGCGGCGCGTCGGTCAATTTCGCCGGTTTTACGCCAGCCATGTCCGAAGCTGGGCGGGACCAACGGGGCCAGTGGGCGCTGAGTGACGGGACCGACGGGCTGCGCCACGCGATGCGCGCCACCGCGCCCAGCCTGCGTGCGCTGGCCGGGGTGTCGGACGCCTGGACCTCATGGCCGGTCCGGACCGTTCCGCAGGGTTCCCGCTGGAGCGATCCGCGCGGCCTGGCGCTGATCGGCGACGCCGCGCATGCGATGACGCCGTTCGCGGCGCAGGGCGCGGCGATGGCGATCGAAGACGCCGCAGGCATCGCCGCCGCCATCGAAGCCGAGGGCAGCGTCGCCGCCGCCCTTGCCCGCTGGGAAGCCGCGCGCCGCGCCCGGGTCCGGCGGGTCGCGCTGCGCGGGGCGTGGAACGGCTTCACCTGGCATGTCGGATGGCCGGCCGCCCCGATCCGCAACGTCATCCTGAAGGTGCTCGGACCCGAAAGGCTCGCGGCCCAGCTCGACTGGCTTTACGGATACGACCCCGGCTGAAGCCGGTCAGTGCAGGATCTGGCTGAGGAACAGCTTCGTCCGCTCGTGCTGGGGATTGTCGAAGAACTCGGCCGGCGTGTTCTGCTCGACGATCTGGCCCTGATCCATGAAGATCACCCGGTTGGCGACCTTGCGCGCGAAGCCCATCTCGTGGGTGACGCAGATCATGGTCATCCCTTCCTCGGCCAGCCCCACCATCGTGTCGAGCACTTCCTTGATCATCTCGGGATCGAGCGCGGAGGTCGGTTCGTCGAACAGCATGATGCGCGGGTTCATGCACAGCGACCGCGCGATCGCCACGCGCTGCTGCTGACCGCCGGAAAGCTGGCCCGGATATTTGTGCGCCTGCTCGGGAATCTTCACCCGCTCGAGGAAATGCATCGCGGTCTCCTCGGCCTCCCTCTTCGGGACCTTGCGCACCCAGATCGGCGCCAGCGTGCAGTTCTCCAGAATGGTCAGGTGCGGGAACAGGTTGAAGTGCTGGAACACCATGCCGACCTCGCGGCGCACCTCATCGATCTTCTTGAGATCGTTGGTCAGTTCGATCCCCTCGACGATGACCCTGCCCTTCTGGTGCTCCTCAAGACGGTTGATGCAGCGGATCATGGTCGATTTTCCCGAACCCGACGGGCCGCACACCACGATGCGCTCACCGCGCATGACCTTGAGGTTGATGTCCTTCAGCACATGGAACTCGCCATACCATTTGTGCATGTCGACGATCTCGATCGCGACATCCGTCTCCGAGACCTTCATCTTCTCGGGGTGAACCTCGATCTCGTCGTCGCGCACGGCGTTCTCTGTCGCCATTCTCGTTCCCCTTGTCCGTCGCGGCGCTTTTTTTGCCGCTTGTTACTGTGGCGGGCGCGACCCGCTAGCTTCGGTGTCCCGTGTTCAGCCGCCGCTCCATGAACATCGAATAGCGCGACATGCCGAAGCAGAACATCCAGAACACGAAGCCGGCGAAGAGCAGCCCCGACATCGGCGTCTGCGCGGAGGCCCAGTTCGCGTCCGAGAAGTTCTGGCGGACGATGCCGAGCAGGTCGAACATGCCGATGATGTAAACCAGGCTCGTGTCCTTGAAGAGGCCGATGAAGGTGTTGACGATGCCGGGAATGACCAGCTTCAGCGCCTGCGGCAAGACGATGAGGCCCATCTTCTGCCAATAGCTCAGGCCCAGCGAATCCGCGCCCTCGTACTGGCCTTTCGGTATCGCCTGCAATCCGCCCCGGACGACTTCGGCCATGTAGGCGGAGGCGAACATCGCCACGCCGATCAGCGCCCGCAGGAACTTGTCGAACGTCGTGCCGGGCGGCAGGAACAGGGGCAGCATGACGCTGGCCATGAAAAGCACGGTCACGAGCGGCACGCCGCGGATCGTCTCGATGAAGATCACGCACAGCATCTTGACGACCGGCATGTTCGATCGTCGGCCCAGCGCCAGCACGATGCCGGCGGGCAGAGAGATGGCGATGCCGACGAAGGACAGGACCAGCGTCACCAGCAATCCGCCCCAGCGCGTCGTCGGCACGTAGGACAGCCCGAAGAAGCCGCCGACCAGAAGCAGGAACGCCACGATCGGGAACACGCCGAAGAACAGAATCGCGTTGAGAGCCTTGTAGGGTGCCCTGGGGATGAGCAGCGGAATCAGCAGCGCCGCGAACAGGAAGCCGGTCAGATAGACACGCCAGCGCTCACCGATCGGGTAGCGCCCGACCATGAACTGCTCGAACTTGGCGTTGACGAAGGCCCAGCACGCGCCGGTCCAACCGTTGGGCTGGTTGCCGCCCTGCGCCACGGTGGCGCAGGCCGATCGGTCGGTACCGGTCCATTGCGCGTTGATGAAAGCCCACTCGATCAGCGGCGGAACGCTCCAGGCGATGAACAGGAGCGCCAGGATCGTCAGTACGGTGTCCAGGGGCGTGGCGAAGAGGTTCTTGCGAAGCCAATGGACAAGTCCCGTCTCGCCGCGCGGCGGCGCCTGGGCGATGACCATCTCGGCGCGTACAAAGGCGAGGTCATGTTCCTGCATGGCGCCGCTCCTACCGCTCGACCAGCGCCATGCGGGCGTTGAACCAGTTCATGAAGACCGAGGTCGTAAGGCTCAGCCCCAGATAGACGATCATCCAGATCGCCACGACCTCGACCGCCTGTCCGGTCTGGTTCATTGTGGTCTGGCCGACCGCGACGAGATCAGGATAGCCGATCGCCACCGCCAGCGAGGAATTCTTGGTCAGGTTGAGATACTGGCTGGTCAAGGGCGGAATGACGATGCGCATGGCCTGGGGAACGATCACCAGCCTCAGCGCCTGGCCCTGACGCAGCCCCAGCGCGAAGGAAGCCTCGGACTGCCCCTTCGAGACGCCGAGTATGCCGGCGCGCACGATCTCGGCGATGAATGAGGCCGTGTAGAAGGACAGCGCCAGATAGAGCGACAGGAATTCCGGCTTCACCGTCCAGCCACCGCGAATGTTGAAGGTGGACAGTTGCGGCACCTCGAAGGTGACCGGCAAGCCGGTGACCAGGAAAGCCAGGACCGGCAGTCCGACTATCAGCCCGATCGCGGTACGGACCACCGGAAACTGCTGGCCGGTGGCCATCTGGCGTTGCCTGGCCTTTCGCGCAACGAACCAGGTCATCGCGATGGCAAGCACGAAGGCGACGGCGATCAGCCATGCGCCCTCGCCCCAGACCGCCTTCGGCATGAAGAAGCCGCGGCTGTTGATGTAGGTGCCCAGGCCGAGCTCTATCGAATCGCGCGGCGCCGGCAGCACCGAAATGACGCCGAAATACCAGAAGAAGATGACCAGCAGCGGCGGAATGTTGCGGAACACCTCCACATAGACGGTGCAGATACGCGCCACCAGCCAGTTGCGCGAGAGGCGGCCAATGCCGACCAGGAAACCGATAATCGTCGCGGTGGCGATACCGCTCACGGCCACGATGATGGTGTTGACGAGGCCAACCAGTATCGCGCGGCCGAACGAGGAGTTCGACGAATAGTCGATCGGCGTCTGGGCGATGTCGAAGCCAGCCCGGCCGGCAAGGAAGCCGAAACCGGATGAGATGTTCGCGCGGCGGAGATTTTCGATCGTGTTGCCGACGATCCACCAGACCAGCAGCACCAGGGCGGCGCCGACCACGACCTGAAAGATCAATCCCCTGACCTTTGGGTCGTTCAGAAGTGAGCCACGTGGCTCGGCGACGTGTATGGTTTCCTGCGACGCCATGGTTCCCCTCGCCAGTCAGAGGCGTCCAGGAGGGCGCGGGCGCCCTCCTGGAGACCGGGTGGGTTTCCGGTCAGCGGATCGGCATCGCGTACTGGATGCCGCCCTTGGTCCAGAGCTGGTTCAGACCGCGGGAAATCTTCAGCGGGCTGTCCTGGCCGATGTTCCTCTCGAACACCTCGCCATAATTGCCCACTCCCTTGATGATGTTGACGACCCATTCATTCTCGAGCCCGAGGTCGGCGGCCAGCGTGGACTCGCCCTCCTGCCCCAGGATGCGCTTGATTTCGGGATTGTCGGAATTCATCATCTCTTCGACATTGGCCGAGGTGATGCCCAGTTCCTCCGCCTGGATCATGGCGTAGAGCGTCCACTTGACGACGTCGAGCCACTGATCATCGCCCTGGCGCACGGCCGGCCCGAGCGGCTCCTTGGAAATGATCTCCGGCAGCACGACGTGATCGTCGGGATTCGTCAGCGTCAGACGGATCGCGTAGAGGCCCGACTGGTCGGTCGTATAGACATCGCAGCGCCCCGAATCATAGGCCGCGTTGACCTCTTCCAGCGCCTGGAAGACGACAGGGTTGTATTCCATGTTGTTGGCGCGGAAATAGTCGGCGAGATTAAGTTCAGTCGTCGTGCCGGTCTGCACGCAGACCGCCGCGCCCGAAAGCTGCAGGGCCGAGTTCACGTCCGGCAGGTTCTTGCCGTTGATCATGAATCCCTGGCCGTCATAGTAGTTCACGCCAGCAAAGTTGAAACCGAGCTTGGTGTCGCGGCTCAGTGTCCAGGTCGTGTTGCGGGTCAGCACGTCGATCTCGCCCGATTGAAGCGCGGTGAAGCGCTCGGTGGCGTTAGTCGGCGTGAAGCGGGCGGCTTCGGGATCGCCGAAAACCGCGGCGGCGATCGCCCGGCACAGATCCACGTCGAAGCCTTCCCAGTCGCCCGCGTCGTTGGGCGCGGAGAAGCCGGCGAGGCCGGTGGACACGCCGCACTGCACGTAGCCCTTCTCCTTGACGTCGTCGAGCGTGGCGGCACTCGCGGCGGACGCCGTGAACGCCAGCGCGGCCGCACCAAGGACGCCGGTCAGAAACTTGTATGACATACTGAAACCCTTTCTTTGCGCGGGGCCCATTTCCCCGCATTTTTTTGCCTCGCGGGAACGGCCGGCCGCGAACGTCCCGTCAATCCCCGCCGCACGCCGGCCCTTTCCGGCGCGCCTCCCGATGAAGAAGGCCATCGAAGGCGCTTTTTCCTTTTGGGTCAAGCGCGAAACGCCAATGGGCCAGATCGCGGGCGCAATTCGCGGGGACGAGGCGATATCCGGCCAAATTCGAGGCGGATTGCCCAACGCCACGGCAGTTCCTTCGAGTGCGGCCGCCTTGACCGGCATCGCGCGCGACGCATAGTTGAGCGGCATCCGGCCGCCATGCCGGCCACCGGGATTTCAGCGTCAAATGGAGTTTGCATGTCGGACGGCGAGCGCGAGCGGCAGGGGCCGAACACGAGGCTGGCGCATGCCGGCTGGAATCCACGAGACTTCCACGGTTTCGTCAATCCGCCGGTCGTGCACGCCTCGACCGTTCTGTTCCCCGACGCGGCGACCAAGGCCTCCCGCAACCAGAAATACACCTATGGCACGCGCGGCACGCCCACCACGGACGCGCTGGCTGGCGCGATCGACGAACTGGAGGGCTCGGCGGGAACGATCGCGGTTCCCTCGGGGCTGGCGGCCGTCACGATCCCGCTGCTGGCCTTCCTGTCGTCCGGCGATCACGTCCTGATCGTCGATTCGGTCTACCATCCGACGCGCAACTTCGCCGATTCGATGCTGAAGCGGCTCGGCGTCGACGTGGAATATTATGGTCCGGGCGTCGGCGCGGGAATCGGCGACCTCATGAAGGCCAACACGAAGGTGGTCTTCACCGAATCCCCCGGCTCCAACACGTTCGAGATGCAGGACATCCCGGCCATCGCGGCGGTCGCGCGCGAGCGAGGCGCGGTGGTCATGATGGACAACACCTGGGCGACGCCGCTCTATTTCCGGCCGCTCGATCACGGCGTCGACATTTCGATCCACGCCGCCACCAAATACCCGGCTGGCCATTCGGACGTGCTTCTGGGAACGGTGTCGGCCAATGAGAGATGCTGGCCGCGGCTATGGGACACGCATCTGGCGATGGGCTGTTGCGCCGCGCCCGACGATGTCTACCAGGTGCTGAGGGGCCTGAGGACGATGGGGGTTCGTCTCGAACGCCACCAGGCGAGCGCGCTCGAGATCGCGCGCTGGCTCGAGACGCAGCCGGGCGTCGCGAAGGTTCTGCATCCGGCGCTCGAAGGGTTCGAGGGCCATCACTTGTGGAAGCGCGACTTCAATGGCTCGAGCGGCATCTTCTCGATCGTGCTCGACGGCGGCGGAACCCCCGAGGCCCACGCCTTTCTCGACGCGCTGCGGCTGTTTGGGCTCGGCTATTCCTGGGGCGGCTTTGAAAGCCTGGCCGTGCACGTCAACCTGTCGGACCGGACCATCGCCAAGGCCCCGCAGGGCGGACCATTGATCCGTCTCCAGATCGGACTGGAGGACGTCGACGACCTCAAGGCCGATCTCGCGCGGGCACTCGACGCCGCGCGCAACGCCAACTGAGCTATCCGTTTTTAGGCCGGCCGGCCGGACACGCCATCGCCGGCCCTGTCGGCCAGGTCGGCGGGCATGGCATCGAGCCGCCTGACGCCGTGATCCTCGATGTCGGGAATGCGCGCCACGAAACGCTGACCGAGCTTTATCGCGCCGTAGCCGGCAAGCAGCATGATGATGAGGCGGGCCATCGGGATGGTTCTCCGTTGAGCCGGCAGAACGCGCGGATCGCGCGCTTGTTCCGGACGGGACCGGGAAGAGGATGGCGGGACGGTTCAGCCGGAGCAAGATGCCGTGTATGTTTCGCGTGGCCGCCGGGGGTCGTTGCGCATTGTGCCGTTTCGAACATCGGACGGGGTGGCGCCGAAACGCCGGCGGAATGTGCGGTTGAAGTAGGAGAGATCGCCGAAACCGACGCCGAAGGCGACGTCGCAGATGCTGCGATCCGTCTGTCTTGGATCGGCCAGTATGTGGTGCGCGCGCCGCAGGCGCGCGCTCAGCACGAGTTCGGAAAAGGTGGTGTTTTCGCCCGCCAGCAATTTGCGGATGTAGCGCGGTGAGATCCGGAGCCGCCTGGCCACCGCGTCGATCGTCAGGTCGGCGGTATGGGCGTGTCGGGCAATGTCGGCCTTGAGCGCCTTCAGCCGCGCGGCGCGGATGCCCAGGCGCTCCGTCGACGAGCGCGGATCGCGGGCGTGATTGACCGCCGCCGCGATCAGGTCGTGGAAATGCGCCGATACGATTCCGGCGGTGTCCGGCGAACCGGGCGCGTTTTCATTCCGCAGAAGCCGATAGTAGCCGAGAATGAGCCGCAGCGGCTCGCTATCGGCCGGTATGACGGTCATCGCCGCGTCCGCGAGGTCGGGAACCAACGGTGCCAGGGCGGTTCCGGGGACGCAGATGTTGATGTAGTCGGTGCGGCCCGGAAAATGGACCGGTCCCGTTCGCGAGGTGTCCAGCACGATCGCCTGGCCCTCGGCGATGTCGGCTTCCTTTCCCGACTGGGCAGCCCACGCCCTTCCCTTCAGGGGCAGCACCAGTGAGATGTCGTGGCGGTTGTCCGAAAGCAATTCCCGCGTCCGCGTGGCCGAAAACGCACTGGAAGAGCCCTGCAGGATGGCGATATCGGAGAAGGAAAGCGCGTCACACTCGCAGCGGAACGGCTCATCGCTCAGCGGCTTCATGTCGAGGCGGACGTTCGTGCGGCCGAAAACCTCGCGCCAGATGGCGATGCGGTCCCGTTCGGGCAGAAGGCTGGCGGAAAAGCGCGACTTCGCGAACCCGTTGGCGGATATCAATGGCGTGTTCATGAATCCGGTAACCCCAATGCCGTTGGCAAGGCCCTCATGGAGGTCGCCGGTCACACGTGCCGCACGGGCGGACGTTCCGGCGAGCCCATCGCCTCGCACCTGTTCCGCTCTGCCGGAGGCCCCACACCCAGCTTCACGCTCGTCATATTAACGTGGCAATTCAGGAGCGCCCCGTCCGTTCGGAGGGGGAGAGCGAAGCAAAATGGACGTAAGCTCCCGAATAGATGGTACGTGCCGACGGCTCTTCGGGATTTTGAGCTAGCGAGTTGCTTGTTGCTCTTGAAGGCGGCACTGCGAATAATGGCGCGGCTGGCTGCTGATGCCGGAGGGGAAACGTTGATACATGTTCGCGAGCCAAGACGCCCGCCCCGGGCCGCGCTTTTTGCTGCGGTCCCTGGACAGGGGCGCCGATCTGGCGGGAGGACGCGGGCCTGGATGTTCGGGCTTGTCGTCGCCTTTCTCGCGCTGGCGTCCGCGACCGGAGCATCGGCCCAGAGCGCCTTGCCGCCGCCTGAAGGCGAGGTCCTGCTTCGCGTATCGGGCCGCATCTCCCGGACGAACGCGGAAGACGAAGCTCATTTCGACCGCGCGATGATCGAGGCATTGCCGCGGCATGCGCTGCACACCACGACGTCGGTCACCGACGGCGTCAGGAGCTTCGAAGGCTTCCTGATGCGTGACCTCCTGGAACTTGTCGGTGCGAACGGGACGACGATCACGGCGACCGCCCTCAACGACTACGTGATCGACATTCCCATCTCCGATTTCACGAAGTTTGACGTGCTGGCCGCCTACCGGATGGACGACCAGGCTTTGACGACGCAGGACAAGGGGCCGTTATGGATCGTATATCCCCGCGATGAACATCGGGAGCTTCAGGACATCCGCTATGACTACAGATGGGTCTGGCAACTGATCCATATAGAAGTCAGATGAAATCAGGTCGCAACAGCGGATTCGCGCATGTGATCAACGTTGCGATCATTGCCGCGCTTGCGGTTTTTCTTGGCGTCGCGCTGGTGAAACTCACCGAAATCGAGCGCAACATGCGCATCAACGCGGCTGAGAACATGCTGTGGGTCATCTATCAGGCCCATGTGGCCAGCCTGCGGCTCGACAGCGAGATCGTGCGCGGGACGAACGGCGCCCAGGACACGGATGTGGAGCGCCGCTTCGACGTGCTGGTGAGCCGTCTGACCCTGATGCGGGAAGGTCCGCAATATCGCTATCTCGAGACGCTGGGCCTGGATCGCGAATTTCTAAGCCTGTCCGATGCCGCGATCGACATGGGGCGTGCCTACGGGGATCCGCCGGCGGGAGGCGCGGCCTTTCCGGTGCAGGCTCACGAGACCCTGCAGCGGCTGAACGCATGGCTTGCCCGCGCCGCCAACGCCGCGATGGTCAGGGAATGGAACGCGATCGGCGAGCGGCTCGATTCATACCGCCACGCGCTGTGGCAAGTGCTGGCCGCGATCCTCGGCATCATGATCAGCGGCGCGGTGCTGTCCATTCGTCTCGTATCGACGCTTCGCCGGGTTCGCTCGGCCGAACGGTCGCTGCGCGCGGCCAGGGAACTCGAAAAGGAACTGGAGCGGGAGCGCGCGGTCAGCCGGTTCTATCGCGACTTTGCGTCGACGATTTCCCATCAGTTCAGGACACCGCTTGCCATTATCGATTCCAGCATGCAGCGCCTTTCGCGGCGGGGCGAGCGCGTGACCGCCACCGAGATCGCGGAGCGGGTCGGCAGGGTACGGACAGCGACCCGGAGGCTTGCCCGGCTGGTGGAGCGGACGCTGGATGCCGCGCGCCTCGACACCGGACAGATCGAGGTGCACCTGCAGTCCTTCGATCTCGTCGGCCTGGTGCGGGGCATTTGCGAACGCCACAGGGAGCACACGCCTGGACGGCGGATCAATTTCGTCGCCGCCGGCCGTTCCGGGTCGGCGGAGATATGCACGCGATGCGATCCGGTGATGATCGAGCACATCGTGGACAATTTGATATCCAACGCGGTCAAATACTCGCCGCCCGACAAGCCGGTCGAAGTGCGCGTCGAAGCGCATGACGGCGCCGCGCTTTGCTCCGTACGCGACGAGGGGGTCGGCATTCCGGCCCGTGAGATGCCTCGGCTGTTCGAGCGGTTTTTCCGGGCCAGTACCGCCTCGGGTGTGCCCGGCACGGGCATCGGCCTCAATCTGGCGCGCAATCTGGCGCGTATGCAGGGCGGCGATATCGACGTGGAGACCTGCGAGGGCGCCGGTTCGACGTTCACGCTTCGCCTGCCTCTGGTCGAAGAGGCACCGAACGGCGGAAGTGCAGCCGGCGAGGAGTTCGCACACCGGGAAGGCCAGGCAGTCCCATGATACCGAACAACCGATCAGACGAGCGCGCGCTCATCCTGTGCGTCGAGGACGAAGACGACCTGAGGACCGATCTCGTCGAGGAACTCGAGGAGGCCGGCTATGCCGTGATCGAGGCACAGAGCGGGCAACAGGCGCTTGAGCAGCTCGAGACGATCAGGCCCGACCTCATTCTGTGCGATATCAACATGCCCGGCGGCAATGGCTATGACGTGATGCGTGACATTCGCGCGAGGCGGCCCGAGTTCGCCGATGTCCCCTTCATTTTCCTGACCGCGCTTGCCGATCCGCGTGAGGTTGTGGAGGGCAAGCGTTCGGGCGCCGATGATTATCTCGTCAAGCCGGTGGATTTCGACCTGTTGCTCGCCACGGTCGCCGCACATCTCAGGCAAGTGGAGCGCGTCCGGCAAAAGGTCGCTTCCGACATGGATCGTCTGCGGGGCGCGCTGGCCGGTCTGCATGACGATGTCGACCCGGATACCTACCGGGGCATCGCGGGTGTCCTTGATCATATCGCTCTTGGCGTCGTGCTTCTGGACGGGGAGTGCCGGCTGAGGTTCGCCAACAGGGCGGCTCATGAGCTGACCGCCGACGCGTACGGCTTGAGGATCGACGACGAGCTGCGATTGTCTCGCGCCGAGCACAGGCAGGCGCTTCATGACGCGATTTCGGAGGCCGCAACCGCGAAGAGGGAAGGCCGCGACGGTGTCGTCTGTCTTCGCATATCACGACCGTCCGGTCGCCGGGACCTGCTGCTCGTGGCTTCTCCGCTGGCAGCGCCGAAAACGGTAGAGGGTCCGAAGCCCGCCGTGATCATATTCCTCGCCGATCCCGAGCGCCGGCCGCAGTTGCGCGAAGAGATGCTGGCGACATGGTTCGGATTGACGCCGACCGAATCCCAGGTTGCCTTGCGGATCGCGGAAGGCGCGCGTCCGGGCGAGATAGCAACGGCGCTCGGCGTGTCCGAAACCACCATCGCCTACCACATGCGCAACATATTCCAGAAGACGGATACGCATCGGCAGGTCGAACTCGTCGCGCTGGTTCTCGCAGGGCCCATGGCGTTGGTGCCCGGCTGACCAAATCCGCGCGGGTGGCAGCAGCAGGCCGGGCGTCCGATCCTGCGCGCGACCGCCGGTTCCGCATGGTCCAAATCGAGGTGCCGCGGAATCCAAGCCCTATCCCGTCCCGATTGCTACGGTCCGTCACGATTTTCGTGAGCGGAGGACGGAATGCGCTGGGTCACAAGGATTGCAACTGCCGCCGGGATGTCGGCCGGCCTGATGGTCGGCGCCTGCCAGGCCGAACCACCCGCCACGTCCTACACGCCGCCGGCGACCGCCGCACCGGACGATCGCGGATGGGAGACGTACGAACACGCGCCGGTGGTCGATGCGGCCGCCGCTGCGTCGATCAATCCCCGCGCGGATACGCCGGAGGCGGCGGTGGTCAAGTTCCTGGCCAGCCGGGCGCGCGGCGACGAGGAGTGGAAGAAGGCCATGGTCGCCGAGCCGTCGGACCGCACGAAGCGGCAGCTCGCCGAATGGGAAGAATGGACGCTCGAGAGCTTCCAGCTTCGCGCGCGCAAGAGCCGTGGCGCCGACACGGTGTCGATCAAGGTGTTCTTCGCGATCTCCTTCGATGGCCGCTCGGACGAGGGCGAGGACGAGTTCGAGGTCGCGCGGGAAGGTGACGGGTGGCGTGTCGCCTCGCCTCCGGCCTGAACCCGGCGGAACATCGCGGGGGGAGGTTTCAAATGAGAATGCCAACAGCGATCGCCGCGATCGCGGGCCTGTGCATTCCGGTACCGGCGCTCGCGGCCGACGACGGAAACCGGGGCGACCTGACCGAGGCGATGATCCGCGAGGGCGCGGCACCGGCCCAGGCGGCATGCCTCGTGGAAAAGCTCGGCGATGACGGCGAGCGTCTCTTCGCGATCGCCCTCGAAGACCTGACGGGCAACGACAGGCAGCTTGTCATGACCGCGATGGATGCCTGCAGCGACGTCGACGGCGGCGAATGAGCCGCCCGGCAGACGGTGAACAACTCGAACCAGGATTAGGTGAAATGACAGACCAGAAAATCTCGTATCGCTTCCTCGTAGGCCTGACCGGCGCATTGGCGCTGATGGCCAGCGCTGGAAACTCCGCCGCGCAGGACGCGCCCGTTCCCGTTGCCGACCTGCATGCGTCAATGTTCGCCTGGAAGGACCAGCCGGTGACCTTCGGCGGCTATCTCGACATCGCGACGCGGCGCGGCAAGATCAACCGGCGCCTTTCGTTCACATCGGAGCCGGAGGGCGAAATCAGCATGGCCGACTGCGAACTGACCGATCCATCCGGGGAAAGGGTCAAAAGGGAACAGCCGATCGTCATCAAGGGCACGTTCACCCATTTCGACGACGCCACACCGGAAAGGAAGCCGAAGCTGCACATGAAGGAATGCGAGGTGGTCTCCATCGGCGAAGCGTTCGACCAGAATGTGCCCGCGGAGCCGGGCTCGGAACAGATAATCCCCATCGGCACGCTCTACGAGGCGATCACCGGCGGCGTCGGTACAGAGGTTTCGGTGACCGGATACTATCGTGGCAGCGGACATTCCAGCGCCAACGACTTGACGGCGGTCAATTTGAGTCCGGCGCAAGGCGGGAAAGCCGTGGTCAACTGCCACATAGCCGGCAAGGACGTGGTGCCCGCGAACCTGAAGGACAACCGTGAAGGCGTGGTGATGACAGGCACGATCGGCCAACCGGGCTGGGACATCGTAAATCTGTACGACTGCGCCTTCGTCAACCGCTAGGAAAGTCGGGGGCAGGCGGATGCGTACCAGGGCCAAGGTGAGCCACGAAGTCGACTTCATGATCCATGGAGACGATCTGCAATTCGTGGAGATCGAACTCGATCCGCAAGAGACGGTGATCGCCGAGGCCGGCGCCATGGTCTACATGGAAGAGGGCGTCGCCTTCGAAACGAAGATGGGTGACGGCTCCAATCCCGATCAGGGCCTGATGGGCAAGCTGGGCGGGGCGGCCATGCGTGCCTTCACGCAGGAATCGCTGTTCATGACCCACTTCACCCATCGGGGGGGGCGGTCGCACGCGCGTGGCCTTCGGCGCCGCCTATCCCGGAAAGATCGTCCCGATCGATCTTGCAGGCCTTGGCGGGCCGCTACTCTGCCAGAAGGACGCTTTTCTCTGCGCCGCTTTCGGCACGCGGGTTGCCGCGGCCTTTCACAAGAAGATCGGCACCGGCCTGTTCGGCGGCGAGGGTTTCGTGCTGCAGAAGCTGGAAGGCGATGGTCTCGCCTTCCTGCACGCCGGCGGGACGATCATCGAGAAGCGGCTCACGGGCGGGAAGCTGCGTGTCGACACCGGCTGCCTTGTCGCCTTCGAGGCCGACATCGACTATTCGATCGAGCGCGCAGGCAACCTCAAATCGATGCTGTTCGGCGGCGAGGGGTTGTTCCTGGCGACCTTGCAGGGGCACGGCCGCGTCTGGCTTCAGTCCCTGCCCTTCTCGCGCATGGCGGACCGGATACTCGAAAACGCTCCCTCGCAAGGCGGCAAGCAGACCGGCGAGGGTTCGCTGCTGGGTAGCGCCGTCAGCCTTTTGCAGAGGCGATAGTCATGACCGCGGCAGGTGCACGCATCGCCGGTTCGTTCATTCTCACGGCCAGCCTCCTCGGTGTGGCAAGTGGCGCGGCGACCGAGAGTGAGTACTGGTCGATCGACGACTTTCCGTCCGACCAAGCGCCGGTCTTCGAGGACTATCCCGCGCGCTGGCCAGTTCCTTACGGACTCTTCTCGATCAACTTTGACAGTCATCCCGACGCGCCACGCTTCGCCGAAGCGTTGGAGGCGGCAATTGGGCAAGGCCCGAATTTCGCCACCTACTACTCCGTTGTCGAAGTTGGATGTGGATCGGGTTGTGCCACTTTCGTGGCCGCCGATGTGGACACAGGCAACGTGGTGATCGGCCCCGTGGCCACGGCGGGCTTCGAGTACCAGGCCCTCAGTTCGTTGCTGGTTGCCAATCCCCCCAACAATCTGGCGTACGCCTATCCCGGAAACGAAATCCCGAAATCGGTCTATCCCCGCTACTACCGGCTCACGGAAGACGGCTTCGAACTCGTCTGGTGCTGGCGGCCTGACGCGGACAGCGAGGGAGATACGGCATGCTGACGCCTCCAGCGGCACCGCAAACCACCGCGCGGAGTTCCTCTCTCGCCGGCCTAAGTCTTCTCGTGCTTGCCATGTCGTTGCCGGGCGCCGCGACGGCGGCCTCCGGCTGGTTCGACAGCAAGGCGGACAGCGGGAGCTTCGGCGACTGGTCCGTGTTCTGCGACGACAGCCTTGCCTGCGAGGCCTATGCGGAGGAGCTGGAGGGGACCGGCGGCAGTCTCTTCACGCTAGCGCGGCGTGCCGACGATGAGGGCTGGAGGGTTTCGATTTCGCTGTCGGGAACGCGTCCGGATCTCACCTACGGAATACAGATCGGCGTCGTCGACGAGCCCGAGCATCTGCCGGCGGGCGAGGTCGACCTCCAGCGCGGTGAAGTGATCCCCGGCACGGCGACATCCTACCATATCCTGCCGACAGGCGCGGGAGCCGAACGCGTGGTGGAGCGGTTGCGCTCGAACCCCGCCAGGGGCGTGAAATTCCCCTACATGCATGTCGATTTCCCGGATTGCGGCGGGGCGGTGGAGAACACGTTGTCGTTCCCGCTTGCCGGCGTCACCGAAGCGCTCGCCTGGATCGACCAAAAGCAGAACCGGCCGGCGGGCGACAGCCGCGTCGGCATCGTCCCCAATGACCTCGGCGCGACCATTCCCGCCGATTGCAGCGACTAACGGGAGGGCCCAACCTCATGTCCGATCAGATCACCAGAGTGACCAGCGAGTCGTGGTTCAGCCGGCTCGGCAATTCCTTCGCCGGAATCGGCATCGGCTTTGTGCTGGTCATCGCCTCCATTGCGGGGCTTGCCTGGAATGAAAACCGGGCGGTGCAAACGGCGCGGTCGCTGACCGAGGGCGCCGGCGCGGTCATCGCGCTCGACGATCAGGGCCATGCGCGCGACGCCAATGGCGAAAGGATCGACAGTACAGGCATGCTCGTCCATGCGTCGGGCAGCGTGTCGGGACAGGTTCCGTCCGATACCGAACTTGGCGGGCCCATCGTACCCGACAACACGACACGTCTCGTGCGCACCGTCGAAATGTTCCAATGGAAGGAAAACAAGCAGAGCGAGACCCGCAAGAAGCTGGGCGGAGGCACCGAAACGGTGACCCGCTACACCTATTCGCAGGCCTGGAGCGCCAAGCCGATCGAATCGGGACGGTTCGAGGAACCCACCGGGCATCGAAACCCGCCAATGCCTGTCGAAGGGCACACATTCGCCGTGGATCGCGACCTCGCCCTCGGCGAACGCAGCCTGACCATTCCGGCCCGCCATATCAGTGGGATCGGCACTGAACGTTCGCTGCCTATCAGCGAGGAACAGGCCAGGGCGATCGCCAGAATGCTGGGCACCGCCCTGCCCGCGACAAGCGCGGCCGGCACGGCCTATTTCGGGTATGATCCGAGCCGGCCACGGATCGGCGACTTCCGCATATCCTACAAGGCGGCGACGGCCGACACGGCATCCGTGGTCGCCGGAGACGGAGGAACGGCCTTCACGCCCTGGGTGAGTTCCAACGGTCGAGAAATCTTCCTCATCCGCGACGGCATCGTTTCCGCGTCGGCCATGTTCGAACGGGCGCAGCAGAGCAACGCCACGTTCACGTGGATACTTCGCCTTGTCGGAATCGTCGCCATGCTGATCGGATTCCGCACCATGCTCGGCATTTTCGGCGTCATCGGCGACGTCATTCCGTTTGTCGGCAGCATAACGCGCTTCGCGACCGGGCTTGTCGCGCTCGTTCTGACCTTGATCCTCGCGCCACTGACCATCGGCATCGCATGGATCGCGGTTCGCCCGCTTCTGGGCGGCGCGATCATCGCCGTCGGGCTCGCGCTGGCCGGCGGGCTGTGGTTTGTCGGCCGGAAGAAGGCGGCCGGTTCCGAAGGCCCGGCGCATGCCGGCGGGGCCGCGGCCTGATGAACGATCCGCGCGAAGCCAGGGCCGGGCAGGCGCGCGCACGTCCCGTCGCGCGCTGGCGCCGTTTGCCGGCGGCCTTCGCCGCCATGCCGGTCGTTCTTCCTGCTTTCGCGCAGGACGGGTTCGAAGGCGGGCGCCCGATCGGCGACTGGTCGGTCTATTGCTGGGCATCGGGCGATTGTTCGGCTGAGCTCTTTCAGTCGGATGGCGGCAGCGAGTCCAATATGCTTGTCGTCATCCGCGGACTCCGCGACACCGGGCCGACCATTGGGCTCCTGACCAGCATGGCGCGAGCGCAATGGTCGGCAGGCATCTCCTTCATCGTTGATGGTCAAGAGGTCGGGCGTTTCGACGAGAACACGCTGTGCGTGCGCGACTTTCCACCGGAGGCGTTCGCCTACGCCCATCATCTCTACCTGACCGGCGCGCAGGCAGACGCGGTGTTCTCCGCGTTCTGGTCACCCGGGCCCGTGGAGGTCCGCTTCGAGGACACGCGCGGCAATGCCGAGGTCGCCGAGTTCAAGCACGACGGCGCCATGTCCCTGGCCCTCGGCTGGATCGAACGGCGGCAGGGCCGGGAAGACGAGGCCTGGCTTGTCTCGTCGAACCCCGAGACGATCATGGACTCGGCGTTCCTCGGCGCGCTGGTCCCGTCCGATTGTTGAGCGATCGGCGGCAAACGTCTTTCTTGCGGACAGCACTGCTCGCCGCGCTTGCCTGGCATCTGCTCCTGGTCAGCGGATATGGCGTCGGCCAACTCGTTCACGGCGCCAGGGCGATCGTCGCCGACACGCCGCAGGCCGGCGACCTCATCCGGCTGTTCGTTCATTCAGGCGTCGACGGGCTGACCGTCTGGTCGACCCGTCTGGGCGGTGCGGTCGGTGTCGCGGGCTGTATCGGACTGCTTTTGGGGCGTCGCTGGGGGCTTATATGCGTCCTGCTGGCGGCGATCCCGCTGGCTTGGTCGGTCCTCGTCTGGGGACTGCTCTTCGTTTTCTGGCGCGCGTTCGATACCGCCGGCTCATGGCCGCTGCTTGCCCATATCGCGGCCACGCTGTTAACCGCTGTTGGCCTGCCGATCCTGGTGCTGACGACATCGCGGCCAAATCGAAGCGTTTGATCCGGACGCAACCTCCATCCCCTGCCTCGTCAAGACAAAGGGAGCCCGAACGATGCGGAGCTCCCTTCGTTCACCTGGCGTCGAGAACGCACCCGGACACTTGTCAGTCAGTCCCGCACTGCCACCACATGCGCGAGAAGTCGTAGTCCCAGCTCTGCATCGGAACTTCGGCATAGCCCTGCAGACAGGAATGAGCCGCCATGCGCTTGAGCTGGGACAAGAGCGGGATTTCCGCCATCGTCTCGTGCATCCGCGCCTGGATGTCCTTGTAGAGCTTGTTGCGCTCGGCCTCGTCGACGGTCTCGCGCGATTTGTCGATCATGGCGTCGATCTCCGGATCCTCGACCCAGGACATGGATGACCAGGTGCCGGCCGCCCGCGAATGATACTGCACGAAGAACACGGAGTCGGGCGATGGATAGGTCGGGCCGTAGAACACCTGCGAGGTATGCGGCGTCGTCTCGACCTTCGTGGCGAGCTCCGTGATACGGTTCCAGGGTTCCGGCTGAAGATCGACGGCGAAACCGATCGTTTCCAGCGTCGACTTGAACAGAAGGCCGATCTCCTCCTCGAACGGCGTGTTGGCGACGTAGGCGTGGCCGAGCCGGATCGGCTGCTCGCCGGCATATTTTGATTTCGCCACCTCTTCGGCCGCCTTCTCGAGATTGTATTCCGGCGAAGGCAGGTCATCGAGATGGGCTTCCGCGAACAGGGGCGACAGGACACCCTTCATCTCGCCGCCCGGATAAATGACCTCGCGTATCGTCGCATAATCCATCGCATAGGCGATCGCGCGGCGGATATGCACGTCGTCGGTCGGCGCGACCTGGTTGTTGACCTTGAGGTAGAAGCCGGTCGCCGTCTCGGCCTCGATCAGCTTGTAGTCCTCGAGCTTCTCGATCGCCTCGTAGGTCTCGCTGCTCTGGTATTGCGACGACATGCCGAGCTCGCCTCGCTGGGCGAGAGCGCGCACCGTCGCTTCGTCGCGCGTGACAACGAAGCGCAGCTCGTCGATCGGACGGTCCTTTTCCCATCCGGCGTGATAATCCTCGTAGCGCTGCAGGATCATTTCGGCGCCGCGCGTCCAGCCGGTCAGGTTGTAGGGGCCGGCGCCGGCGCTGTTTTCGGCCAGGTAGTCCTCGCCCCATCCGCCGTCCTGTTCCGACACGACGTCGGAATTGATCACCAGGATCAGCGGCGTGACCGATATGAACGGCGCATAGACGCGGTCGATCCTGATCTCCACCGTGTGGTCGTCGACCGCCTTCACATTGTCCGGCTGCACGAGGTCGGAGAAAAGATAGGCGGGACCCTCGTTCAGCGAGAGCAACCGCTTCATCGTATAGACCACGTCCTTGGCCTCGACGGAGCTGCCATCCTGGAAGGTGGCGTCCTGCTTGAGCTTGAAGGTGTAGGTCCGGTTGTCGTCGGACACCTCCCAGCTTTCGGCGAGTTGCGGAACCACCTCGCCGGCGCTGCTGACGGTGGTGAGGCCGTCATAGAGGTTCACCGCCGCCATGTATTCCGTGTAATCGGTCACCTTGGCGGGGTCGACGGTGCCGAATATCTGGACCACGTTGACGACGAGCGAGAGCTTGTCCTGCGCGACGGCGGGCGCCGTCAGCGCGGTGGCCGCGGCCAGCGATGCCGCCGCGAGAGCATGTCGAATAGCTTTCATCTTCCGGTTCCTTTCTCTGGTTCCAATTCGGTTCTCGGTCCTTCTCAGCGGGACATTTGATGCAGCGGCACGTAATCGTGCCCGTAGCCGAAATACTGCGGGCCAACGAGTTCCAGCCCCTCGGGTGTCGACCATTGCGGATCGCAGGCAAGGCCGATCGCGGTTACCGCGAGGCCGTAGCGAAGCTGCTCGGTGGTGACCGGAAGCCCGCCATCGGCGTCGAGCGCGCAGATCAGGTCGGGCGTCACGGCGACCAGTTCGTCCGCGTCGTTACGGCAGATCAGGAACTCGTTCTGGAACTCGACGGTGAAGCTGCGCCCCTCGTCCTCGTCCATGCCCTTGAACTCGGCCTTGCCGCGCGCGAAGCCGCCCACGGTGCGCCGGTCGATGTCGACCACACGGCCGGTGAAGAGCCGCTTGCCGTTCAGCCGCTTCACCAGGGCGGCCGCGGGGTTGCGGCTTGCCTTGCGTTCGGACGCCATGGTCTCGCCGATCTCCTTGATCAGCGACATGGAGCCGTGCAGGAGGCTACGCTTCACCTCCGCCCCGCTCATCGGATAGAGCGCGACGAGGGCGGCACCGCCCATCTCGACGGTCTGGCAGCGGGCCAGCCGCTCGGTCCACCTGTTCGATATGGCGTTGATGACGGAGCTGTTGCCCTTGTCGTCGGCCAGCACCATCGGCGTGGCCGAGACGCCGTGGATCGTCATCGTCACCATCTGCAGTTCCGGGAAGGCGCGCCCCATGCCATCGCCGTCGATCAGCGGCAGGCCGGTGGCCGCGGCCACCGCGTAGGGGATGGTCGAGTTGAGCCCGCCCGCCTCGATGCAGATCAGGGCGTCGGCCTTGCGGCCCAGAAACGCCTCAAGCTGGGCAAGCGCCTCCCGTGCCTCGTTGCCGTTGGGCAGCTTCTCGACCATCACGGTCGGCGCACCCATCATGCACACAGGGATGCAAAGCGCGTCGTCGGCGAGTTCGTCGGCCGTGACGACCTTCACCGGCCCATGTTGCGCGATCACCTGCTTGGCCATCAGCTTGCCGATATAGGGATCGCCGCCGCCGCCCGTGCCCAGGAACGCCCCGCCCAGCGCGATGGCGTCCATGTCGTCGGCCGTCACCGTGAACGTGGTCATGACGCGCCTCCCCCGTTGTCGATGCTCATCGGCTTGAAGACCATGTCGTCGAAGCCGAAGCCCTTCGGCCCCACGACCTCCAGCGCCTCTGGGCTGCGCAGGAGCGGATGGCAGGGGATGGCCAGCACCGCCACCCGCTGCCCGTAGCGGAGCATCTCGGTCGAGATCGCCTCGCCGCTGTCAGCGTCGAGGATGACGATCAGGTCGGGCACGATGACCTCGACCTCGCCATTGCGCGAGAAGATCAGGAACTCGTTCTGGATGTGGACGGAGGCCTCGTCGCCCTCATAGGCCTCGAAGCCCTTGATGATCGCCTCGCCGCGCACGAAGCCGCCGGCCAGATGCCGCGTCAGATCGGTGATCTTGCCGCGGAAGACGACCTGGCCGTCCTCGCTCTGGCAGATCGCCTCAACCGGATCGCGATGGGCGCGGCGCGCTTCCAGCACCGCGTTTCCGAGCGAAATCGCCTTGGTGTAGGAATTTGGGATGGCGAAGCGCTTGATGAATTCGCCCGACATCGGCGCGCTGGCCAGCGTCGAGGCGCCGCCCTGGGCCACGACGCAGGCGCGGGCCATGCGCTCGTGCCAGAGTTCCGAGATCGCGTGGTCGAAAATCACGACATTGCCATGCGGGTCGCACATCACGCTCGGCGTCGAACGATGGCCGTAGATGGCGTAGCTGGTCATCTGCATCTCGGGGAATGCGCGCCCCATGCCGTCGCAATCGACGACCGGCAGGCCGGCCATGGCCGCCGCGATCAGCGGTTCCATGGAGTTCTGGCCGCCGATCTCCTCGCAGGCGATCGCATCGACCTTGATGCCCAACCGCTCCTCGAGCGCGCGGACGCAGCGCAGACCCTCGCGGCCTTCCTTGATGCGCTCGTGCGAGACAAGCGGCGCGCCTATGCCGCCCATGGCCACGACCCGCGCGTCGTCAGGCAGGTTTTCGAGCGGGACGATCTCCATGACGTGGCCCTCGCGCAGGGCCTGGCGCACCCTGAGCTTGCCGATATAGGGGTTGCCGCCGCCGCCGGTGCCCAGGATGCCGGAACCGATTTCCAGCGCCTCGATCATCGGCTCGTCGAGACGCCATCTGCCCTGCACGCGATCAAGCATCATGGCCACCCATCTCTCCGACTACCTTGACGTGGATGCGCGTGGCATTGCCGGGCAGATAGGCCAGCGGCACGTCCTCGCGCTCGATCGTCTCGATGGTCGCGGCATCCGCGCCGGAACGGACCGCCTTCTCACGCGCCTCGTCCTCCGCCTGCTTCAGGCAGATTTCGCGGGTCAGTCCCTTCTCGAGCGAGAAGATCCGGTCGACCTCGCCGCTGATCTGGGCGATGGCCGCGCCAACGGCGTTCGCGACGGCGAAATTGTCGGGGCGGATGACGTCGAGGTCGCCGATCCGGTCGGGCATCAGGATCGAGCCGCCGCCCACCGCGATCACCGGGATCGGCTCCGGCGACAGACGGGTGCGCTCGATGGCGCGCTCAAGCATGCGCGTGATCTCCGCGCGCGCCGCATCCAGAAGGGCGGGATCGAGGTCCGCGACCCTGGACGCATCGCCGACCGAAGCCTCGCCCCGCGCGACCGCGATGTCGGTCGCCGTCAGCGTATCGCCGCCGAACACACGCGCTTCGCGCGTGATCCTGTAGCCGACAGACTGCGGGCCGACCGTCGTGGCGTCGCCCTTCTGGCGCACCAGCGAGCCGCCGCCCAATCCGATCGAGAAGACGTCGGGCATGCGGAAATTGGTCCGCACGCCGCCAATGTCGACCACGGTCGCCGCCTGGCGCGGAAAGCCGTGCTGCAGGGAGCCGATGTCGGTGGTCGTGCCGCCGATATCGACCACGATGCCGTCGCGCACGCCGGTCAGGAACGCCGCGCCGCGCATGGAGTTCGTCGGGCCCGACGCGAAGGTCAGCACCGGGAAACGCTTGACGATCTCGGCGCCCATGAGGGTGCCGTCGTTCTGGGTGATGAAGAACGGGCAGTTCAGGCCCGCCGATCTGAGTGCGCTGGCAAACGCGTCGACGGTGCGCGCGCTGAGCTCGAGCAGGCTCGCATTCATCACGGCCGCACTTTCGCGCTCGAGCAGGCCGATGCGGCCGATCTCGCTCGACAGCACAACGGTCACGTCGGGGCATTTTTTCAGGAGACGCGACCGCGCCTCCTCTTCCATCTTGGCGTTGATCGGCCCGAAGACCGACGTGATCGCCGCCGCGCCGATACGCTTGGCGTTGATGTCGTCGGCGATCCGGTCGATCTCGTCGAGGTCCAGCGAGGCGAGTTCACGCCCGTCGAACTCATAGCCGCCGCGCACGAGGTAGCCGTGACCGCCCACCGCCTCGCGCAAATCGTCGGGCCAGTCGACCATGGGCGGCAGGCAAGCCGTCGCGGGCAGGCCGAGGCGGATCGCCGCCACCGGATTGACATGGCGGCGCTCGATGACGGCATTGGTGAAATGCGTCGTGCCGATCATCACGTTGGTGATGCGGGAGCGGTCGACGCCGGCCTTCGAAATCGCCGCTTCCATGGCCTCGATCACACCGGAGGTGACATCCTCGGTGGTGGGCGCCTTAACGCCGGACAGCACATTGCGGCCTTGCATGATCACCGCATCGGTGTTCGTGCCGCCGACATCGATCCCTAGACGATACATTGTTCTGGTCCTGCCTTTCTGGTCGGTGTCTCAGGCCGCGGTGTCGACGAGGTAGCGCCTGCGCTCCTCGTCGCTCACGCGGGGCTTGCGCGTTTCCTCTTCGTCGCTGATCACCGGAACGGCGGCGATCAGTGCGCGGGTATAGGGGTGTTGGGGGTTGTCGAAGACCATGCGCGGCTCGCCTGCCTCGACGATCTCGCCACGCAGCATGATGGCGATGCGGCTGCAGAAATTGCGCATCAACGACAGGTCGTGCGAGATGAACAGGTAGGTCAGACCCAGCTCCTCGCGCAGCCTCGTCAGGAGCGCGATCACGTTCTTCTGCACCGACACGTCGAGCGCCGATGTCGGCTCGTCGAGAACGATGATGTCCGGACCGGGCGCCAGCGCGCGGGCGATCGCGACGCGCTGCTTCTGGCCGCCGGAGAGCTCGTGCGGATACTTCCCGACATAATTGGCGGGCAGGTCCACATGGTTCAGCAGTTCGGCGATCCTGTCGTCCAGCGCCCTGCCCTTCATGCCCGCGAAGGCCAGCGGCACGCGCAGGGTCTGGCCAACGGTGCGCTTGGGGTTCAGCGACGTTCCGGGATTCTGGTACACGATCTGGATCTTGCGCCGGAAGGCGTCGCTGCCACGCTCGTCCTCGACCCGCTGGCCGTCGACGATGACGGTGCCGTCCGTCGTGCCGATCAGCCCCATGATCATGCGCGCGACCGTGGTCTTGCCCGAGCCGGATTCGCCGGCGAGCCCGAATATCTCGCCGCGCCTCACCGACAGCGAGACATCCGAGACCGCGACATGGCGCGTGCCCGTCCCGATCAGCGGTTTCTGCTCGAACACCTTGGTGACGCCGTGCATCTCGACGATCGGATCGGCGTTGGCAGGCTTCTGGTCCTCCACCCTCGTGCCGTAGAGCGGCGGGATCGCGTCGATGAGCTGGCGCGTGTAGGCCTGCCGGGGCCGCGAGAATATGTCGCCGAGCGTACCGTGCTCGACGATCTCGCCATGGCGCATCACATAGACGTCGTCGGCCATCTGGCGCACCACGCCGAGATTGTGCGTGATCATCAGGAGCGACAGGCCGTTTTCCGAAACCAGCCGGTTGATCAGCTTCATGATCTCGTCCTGGGTCGTCACGTCGAGCGCCGTGCCCGGCTCGTCGGCGATAAGGAGATCAGGCTGGTGCAGCAGCGACAGCGCGATCAGCACGCGCTGGCGCATGCCGCCCGAAAGCTGCGAGGGATAGGCTTCCACGACGCGGCGCGGATCGTCGAGCTGAACCTTGCGCAACACGTCGAAGATGCGCTGGTCACGCTCGGCAGCCGTGCTCTTCCGGCCGAGGCGCCGGTCGGCGTAGTACATCACGTCGCCGAGATGGCGGCCGATCCTGAACACCGGATTGAAGGAGGACAGCGGGTCCTGCATGATGACGGAGAAGGCGGTGCCCTTGAGGCCGTCGCGGCGCGCCCGCGGCATTTGAAGAACATCTTCGCCCTTGAACCGGATCTCGCCGCTCTCCACCCGCGCGTTGCCGGGCAGCGTGCCGAGAACGGCTTTGCTGGTGACGGACTTGCCGGAGCCGGTCTCGCCGATCAGGGCCACGCGCCCGCCCCGCGGGATCGACAGGGCCACGTCCTTCAGGACATGCAGCCGCCGCCCATAGGTGTGGAAGGAGACGTTGAGGCCGGTGACATCGAGGAGCGAGGTCATGTCTGCCTAGACCTCTACGTCGAACATGTCGCGCAGGCCGTCGCCCAGGAGGTTGAAGCCGAGCGTGGCGTAGAAGATGGCGAAGCCGGGTGCGAGCACGCCCCACCACATCTCGGGCAGGAACTGCCGCCCGTCGGCCACCATCGATCCAAGATCGGGCGTCGGCGGCTTCACCCCCAGACCGAGGAAGGACAGCGTCGCGCCGAACAGGATGACAAAGGCGGCGTCCAGCGTCGTCTTGACCGAAATGACGGAAATGCAGTTGGGCAGGATTTCGCGCGTCAGCACATGCCAGTGGCTGGCGCCGGCCACCCTGGCGGCCTCGACGAAGTCTTCCGCCGCAATCGACTTCGACACGCGGTAGACCAGCCGCGCGTGCCAGGTCCACCACAAGAGCGTGATCGCGATCATCGCGTTGACGAGGTTCGGCTCGAGCACATTGCCGACCGCGAGCGCCATCACCAGCGGCGGGATCGCCAGCATGACATTGGTGAGGCCCGCGATCAGCCGCTCGGTCCAGCCGCCGAAATAGCCGGCCATCAGGCCAAGTGCCGCGCCCAGCGGGACCGCGACCGCGAGGACGCCCACGACAAGCAGCAGCGAGATGCGGAAGCCGTAGATGACGCGGGTGAGGATGTCGCGACCGACCTTGTCTGTTCCCATCCAGTAGGAGAGATCGGGAGCGCTGTGCCGGGCGCGGAAATTCACGGCGGCGCCGACATGTTCGGGATAGGGCGCGATGAGCGGCGCGAACACGGCCAGGAACACCACCGAAAGCACCATCAGCGCGCCGATGATCGCGGTCGGATTCCGCGTGAAGCGGTACCAGGCCATGTAGCGCGGCGTCAGCGCCTCGGTTTCGTGGGTGACGTCGACCGGCATCAGCGCGCCTCCTTGAGCCGCAGGCGCGGGTCGAGCATGAGCAGAATGATGTCGATGATGATGTTGGCGACGATGAAGAACAGGCCGGACAGCAGCACCACGCCCATCACCGCGTTCAGGTCCTTCTGGAGGATCGCCGACAGGCCGTAGGAGGCGAAGCCGCCCCACGAGAAGACAAGTTCGACCACGAAGGCGTTGCCGATCAGCGAGGCGAATTCGAGCCCCATGATGGTCAGCGGCGCGATCGAGGACAGCTTGAGCAGGTAACGGAAGACGATCACCCGGTCCGGCACGCCGAAGGATTGAAGCGTCAGCACATGGTCGCGGCGCTGGTTCTCGATCATCGCCGAGCGGGTGATGCGCGTGATCTGGCCGATGCCCGACATGGCCAGAGCCAGCGCCGGGAAGAGAATGCGCTGGAAGGCGTCGGCGAACACGTCGAGGCGGCCGTGGACGAGGGAATCGACGAGCAGCAGGCCGGTAGGTCCTCTCGGCGCGGCGAGCGTATGGTCGATGCGGCCGATGATGGGCCAGTCGGCCAGGAAATAGGCGGCGAAGAGCTGGAGCAGGATCGCGAACAGGAAACTCGGCATGGTCACGCCGACGATCGAGAAAAATCGCCCCGTATTGTCGATCCAGGTGTTGCGGTAGCGCGCGGTGATCACCCCGAGCGGAATGGCGATCAGCGCCATCATGATGACGGTCACCAGCACGAGTTCGAGCGTGGCGGGAAGCAGCGCCGCGATCTCGGTGGTGACCGGCCGGCCGGAGATCAGCGAGCGACCGAGGTCGCCCTGCAGCGCGTTCCAGACATAGGTCGTGTATTGTTCCACCAGCGGCCGGTCGAGCCCCATGGACTGACGCATCGCGTCGACCTGCGCCTGGGTGGCGCTGGGGCCGAGCGCGATGCGCGCGGGGTCTCCCGGCACGACCCGGGCAAGGACGAAGATCATCAGTGACAGGACGAACAGCACGCCGACGAAGCCAGCGATGCGCTTGGCGAACGTATAGAGATAGTTCTCCTGCATGCCGATGCCGTGCCCCGATGCGCCGCGCCTGCGAGGCACGGTCTTTCGTCGGCGTATCCTGGAAGCGCGGGGTCGCGCGGTTCAATGCGCGAGGAGTCTAGGTTCTGGCAATTCTGGTATAGGTTTTCAAAGCCAGCCGAGCGAGCGGGCGCCGGCCACCGCCTCGGCGCGCTTGGCGCAGCCCATCTTGCGGTAGACGTTGGTCAGGTGAAACTTCACCGTGACCTCCGAAAGCCGGAGCTGGCGCGCAACGAACTTGTTGGTTGCGCCTTCCGCCACGAGCCGCAGGACGCGCAGTTCCTGCCTGGTGAGCGGGGTTCGTTCCGTCTCGCGACGATGCGTGAACAGGTGCAGCTTGCGCACGGTGCCGCGTCTGTCCGGCGAGGAAAGCACATGCGCGGCGATGCGCTTGTCGTCCAGCAGCGCGTCGACAAGACCGATATCGCCAAGCAGATGCGTGATGATGCCGATCCGCGCCACGTCCTCCAGCAGTTCCGAGAACAGATGGCGCGCGCGGGTGACGTCGCGGTGCGTGCGGGCGAGATAGGCCGCCCACAGGCGCAGCCTGCCGCGCTCGCGCTCGCCGATGTTCTCGTTGCGCGACAGCATCTCCACCTGGTCGCGCAGGAACGGACGCCGCGGCTGGTGCTGGATCAGATGGCGCAGCCACGCCATCGCCAGTTCGATCTCGATCGGGTCGACAAGGCGCGCCAGGGCCTCCTCGGCGCTTTCCACCCAGGTGAGGTTGATGCGCGACTGCACGGTCATGAGCCGGTCGGCGGCCGACTGCCAGCGATTGGCGCTCTGCAGGATCTCGACCTCGCGCATGGTGATGGCGAGGTTGAAGCGTCGCGAGCGCCATTCCTGAACGCGCCATTTGTCGAGAAAGCTGATGGCGGCGCCAAGCCCCACCTGACGGCTCACCACACGGCTGCAATAGACCAGCGCCAGTTCCACGACGGTGGGCCAGATTTCGCCATAGGCGAACTTGTCGAATTCCTCGGCGACGAAACGCACGAGATGTTCGGGCTCGCCCTTCTCGTAGGCCACCACCCCGTCGAGCAGGTTCAGGAGACGCTGGTCGGTCGGCGTGTCGAAGCGAACCCGGCCCAGCGCCTCGCGCGCCTGCGAAACCCAGCGTTCCGCCTCGGCAAGCATGCCGCGCCGAAGCGAGAAGACGACACGATGCAGCTCGATATAGAAGACGAGCAGATGCGCCTCGGCTTCACGATAGTGATGGTGCGCGCGCTTGGCGATCTCCTCGGCCTCGTTCAGCTCATGCCGTTGCAGGCAGACCGCGAGCATGGAGTTGTAGAAACCGCCGCGATGCAGATGATCGTCGATCGGGAATTCGGCCAGCATGTCGAACAGCAGCGCGCGCAGCGTGTTCGACACCGTGTGGTCCTCATAGATCGCCATCAGGAAACGGAACTGGCGCACCGCGAGCGAGTAGCGCCCCCTGCCGCGGATCACCGTCTCCAGGCTCAGCATGTCGTCGCCGAAACGGCGAACCATCAGCAAACGTGCATGGGTAACGTTGCCTGCCTTCAGCGCATGCATGGCAAGCGCCAGGGTCAGCATTTCCTCGGCTTCCACCACCTCCTGCGGGAAGCGGTTCAGCACGTCGAGGCAGGCGTCGTTGCCGTGATAGTGGATGAAATAGATGCCGCCATTCTCCTCGAAGAGGGCAAGGGCGCGCGCGAACTCTCCGCGATCCTGTGCCATGCGGATCATGGCGACGGGATCACGGGCGGACCGGTCCCCTGCCCCGGGCGTGTCTGCGACCACGGCCGCGTGCAGGACGTTCGCTGCATCGCGCGAAACAAGCTGGAGTTCGCCGCCCTGCCAGCGAACCGCGCTGGGGAGGCTGGCGGCCAGTCCGGCGGCCGCGGCGCGTTCCCGGCGCGACACTGTCATCGCCGCCTCGCCGCCCTCGCCGGCGATGGCGCACAGGCGCAGAAGCAGCCGCCGCTCGCCGTCGGGGAGCAGTTCGACCAGATCGGCGATCACTTTCGAAGCCACTTCATGCATGGCCCAGGATACCCATACCGCGCGCCCGCATAAACACGGACGCGGGTTCAATGGCCATTGCCAACGGCCATCGGCGAAGGCGCCTCCCCGCGAAATTCAGCGCGACGACGTCACCGTAGTCCCGGCTCGTATTGGTGAAGAAGCCGAGCTGATCTCTCGCGAAGTCAAGCATGTTGCCCAGAACTGGGGAAATTGACTCACCGGCACGCGTGGATAGCGCCCCGCTACGCCTGGGCCACCTCGAGCTTTCCGGACATGTCACGATCGCTTTGCACGCCGTGATGGGCCGGCACAAGGCTCATATATCTCAGCGTCGCCTTCCCGGGCAGGAAGAAGTAGCCTCCACCCCTCATGGTCACGTAGGAGCCGAGGCCGTTGAGAACATAGGGACCGTTCGGGGTTGGTATCGTATACTGCAGCATCTGGCCGACCTTGTTCTGGTGTCGTCCAGCCGCCGTAAGCAGCAGTGGATCGGGCTCCATCCTGAGGCCATGGAACGAGCGCGAATTGGTCCATGTCTGCTGAATGAACTCGAACTGCCGCTCGATGTTGGCGTTCAGGCACATGAAGAGCAGGCCCCTCTTGTCGCCTTGCTCATAAGCCCGCCCTCGTCGAAGGATCCTGTGACGGTTGGAAATTTCCACCTGCTGCGCCGAGCCGGGCGCAAAGGAGTCGCGCGGATTGGCGCGCCTGATATGCGCGCCGTGCGGGCATCTGAAGCCTTGCGGATCGTCCCTGCCGAACAGGAAATCGTTCTCGTCGGCGAGATTTGTGCTGCCCGGTTCGGGCTTCCCCTCGTCCTCGGCCTCGCGTGACCTATTGACCGTGGAATCATGCTGAAGCTCGCGCTCTTCGCGGGCCGTGCGCCCCATTTCAGGCTGACGAACCAGCGGCACGCCATTCTTCCAGCGCCCCATCATCTTCGCGGCCAGCCATTCGGCGCTTATCGGCATCACTGATCCATTCGCGTTCTCGTTGATTTCCGCCGCGTGATCCTCCATCGCCTGCCAGAAGGCGTCCACATCCTGTTCGAGCTGCCTGATGACAAGGAACGTGCCGTTGCGCCCGAAATCCCGCCGATCGCAGGGTGTCTCCGGTGAGAAGTTGGCGAACCGACCGGGCGTCCTATCGGGCGGCGAAGGCAGTTCGCCCTTCGGGTCGCGCGTCGCCCACAGGAAGGGCGACGGCGCAAATGTCTTCGCGTTGTCCGGGTAGCCCAGGATGAACTCTCCGGCAGCCGCAGCATCATGCGCGAGGACGCCCTTGGCAAACTCGTCGGTTCCCCGCATCACAGGCTGCGAGATACCGTCCCTGAACCCGAAATGCTCCTTCTTGGCGTCGCCGCCGACATAGGCGCAGACGACCTCGTGCACTTGCTTGGCAACCTGGTCGATCTCTGGCCGGAGCTCGCACAGATACGTTTTCAACGACTGGGAATCGCGCGCCATCACGATGAGGACCGCGTGCGTCACCTTGTCCGGCTTTGACCCTGGTTCCGCTCCGGCGGTCTTCACCAGGTCAGCCCAGTCCCAGTCTTGAGCGCTCTCTCCATCTCCCAGGATGGTGCCACGCTGACCCATTCCGGCGACGAAAGCCACCGGGAAGCTGCCGAGCCCGTCCTGCTCTTCCTCGCTTGGCACGCCCAGCCGCTTGAGACCCTCGGCTGAAAACGCGATTGAGCACGCTCTCTTCAGATGTTTGACATCGCCGAAGGCAATATGGCCGGCAGCCGAAGTGGCACCCATTGGGGCGTGCGGATTGCTTCTGCCCAGCAGGAATCCGACGAACTGCTTGAGCTTGGCCTCCGCGACGTCCTTCTCGTCCTTGAAGGTCAGTGCCAGGCAGGCCGCACTCGTTAAGCTCGCCATACCCCGGAAGACGATCGTCTGCACCTCCTCGCTCTCGATCGTGTCGCCGGGGCGCGGCATTGAGCCGAAGTAGCTCAACCATGCGCGTGCGTCAGTGTCCGTGCGGGCGCGTGCCAGGCCGTCACGGACCAGCGCGTTGATGCGGACCTGGTCGTTGGTCATGTCGGGGAAGCGGGAATACCAGAACGGCACCTTTACCTGCTTGCGGCGCACCCATCGCTTGAAGCGATCGCCGTCCCTTGCGCCGTCCAATGTCATGAACCGCGTCTTCGGGAAACCCACGCAATGGCTCCAGGCGGCATTCTGTCCCTGATAGGCCTTGTTGGCGAAGTCCTCGAGATAGCTCTCCCAGCTTCCGTCGTAGTTGGCCTGGAAGACCATGGTGTCGCTGTTCGGGATCCTGAACCACTTGGCCTGGTGGATCGTGCCGATGTCTGCGATGAAGCCGTGCCTGAAACGGTATTTGATCACCTGGGCGATGCCGAAGAACCCCGTCGCCAGCGCGAGCCGCCTGAACCAGCCCTTCTTGAGTTCGGTCACTGCCGTGACATGGTTCTGCTGATAGCCTGGATGGTTCTCCAGCGCCTCCAGCGCGATCACGTGGCTGAACTTAGGGTCGGTATCGTCCGTCATGTCCCGGCTCTCGTGCCATCGCAGCACCAGCGCCGCCGCGCCCACGAGGGCCAAGGCCAGGGCACTCGTCAACAGGATAGCCGTCAGCCCGGCCAGGACCCCGACCAGCGATCCGCCCAGGAAGGAATCGGCGGCCAAGCCGGCGACAAGGCCTGCCGCTACTCCGACCGCGGCGAAGAGCAGATAGACCGTCCACGCATGCGGCGACGATCTCAAGAAGGTCGCGACGGCCTCGCCAGCCGAGCGTTCATTCCAGGTGGAGAGACGCAGCGTCACACTGCCGGGGCGAAAAAGCAGGTGTTTCAGGTCGGGTCTGTTTGCGCGTATTCGCTTGCGGACGAACCTGAGAGCCCCTAGCGAGAAGTTCCCCTCGCCGCGGTGTGAATCGATGAATCGTTCGATCTCATCCTTCACATATTTGAACAGCTCTCTCTCCTGCTCGATCTGGTGGGCTGGAAACTCATCGGCGCCGTTGAAATTCAGGCCGGTGGTTCCCCAGGGACGCTGCCGCACGTTAAGGAGATGCTTTGACTGTCCCAACCATTCCGCGGGACGGCTGGATGCCGGCATGCCCGTGAGTTCCAGAATCGGGCTGAGTTGGCTTGCCGCCTTTGCCTCGATCTTCTTCAGCACGTCGCGAGGCTCGCCGTCCGCGGCGATTTCGATGATGAGCATCGCCCGCGGACCGTCACGCTTGGCGACCTCCGCCACGACCATGCTTGCGAAGTGGACGATCTGTGTGTCCTGAAGGCAATCCGCAAGGTTGGCGGGCTGGTCTCCTGGGCTGCGGTCCGGACTTGGCTTCGCCGGATTTCCAAGGGTTTCGAGCGTGTCGAAGAGTTTCTCCTTCTTGTCCTGCGGGACGGGGATCGCGATCGTGATCATGCTCTGGAGGCGCGGCGCAACCTTCAGGCCCTCCACGGCGAGCTCCGGCGCAAATGCCATCGGGAAGCTGTAGGGGAACGTTCCCAGCCGCTTCATGCGCGTGAACCAGCCCGCCGCCGGCCTGATCTCGGGACGAGCGAACAGCATCGCGTAGGCCTCGGTCATGACTTTCGTCGCAAGCTCTCGGCCGACGCAGGAATGGTCGCCATGGCCGAACATCAGGTTCGGCTCGAATGATCGATCGGGCTGGAACTTGTGCGGCGCCTCGCCGACAAGATTTTCGTCCATCAGTGCCGACGCCGTCGAAACCATCAGTGTGGCGTCTTTCTGGACGGTCGGACCGGCAGCGAATGGCCATCCTCGAAGCCAGCTGAAGGCATGCGCGTTCTGCAACGAGGTCGTTTGTCTGGCGCGACGCAGATGTCCCGGATATCCGGCGGGCTTCAGGCGTGCGGCCTCGAGAATGATCTTTGCGACCTGCTCGCGTCGATGAGCGTCCTGCTTCCTGGCCTCTAGACTCGTTGCGTTGCCGTTGAAGCCCCGCGCGGCGTCCGCCAGCCTGCCGAACTGGCCCTGTCGGCGCAGCGCGGCCAGCGCATGGCCGGCCGCCAGAGCGGTCGTCGGCACGAAACCCGTGATCAGGCCAAGCATGAGCGAGCGGACCCGGCCATCGGTCTTGGCGCAGTCAATATCGCCACGCAGCTTCTGATGCGGCCCTTCCAGAATGGCCATCCGGCCGAGCAGCGTCTTGTCGAGCTGTGGGTTGCTCGGGTCGCGTGCCGCGCGCTTTTTCCAATTGTTCCACGACCGGTCGATCACGGCGTTCAGACGCTTCGCGCCGGCAAGACCCGCCCGGCGGGTATCCTCCTCCCCATAAGGATCGGCGAACAGCATTGCGCTGGCCGCCATCGCCCATTTCGCGAACTCCTCCGGCTCGTCGCATTCCAGCCCGTAATAGGTCAGACAGACCTCGGTCAGGATCGGGATGAAATAGTCCTTCATCGCGTCGATCCGGCCACCGCTGTCTTCCAGCAGCCCGCGGGCGACGCAGCGCACATCCTCCAGGACTGTTTCATGGTCCTCCGGACGCAGCAGCGTTTCCAGCAGCTCGCGCTGGCGCCCGTGTTCGCCCTCCTCGTCGGACAGGTCGACGCCAAGCGCGAAGGTAACGACTTCCTCGCCGGCCGTGGCGCCGACACCGGAAAGATCTCTCATCTCAGGCCCGAACGGAACGCGGAAGTCGCCACTCCGTTCGAATGCCTCTCTCACATTCGTGGCCCGGGTGACGAAGCGAAGGCCGGCGAACGAGAACACCGGCATGAAGGTGCGCGCGAAGCGGAGCAATGTCGGCAAGAGCCAGTCATCACGCAGCGCCGAGCTAAGCGACGCACGCCATGTCGGCGGCCCAAATATGAAGTCGTGCGACGATGCTATCTCGACATCGAGGCGGGTGCGCAGATCATCGACCCGCTGGTCGTATTTTGCTTTCCACGCCATGGCTCCCCCCTCTCCTCATCCAGTCAGGCGGCCTGGAAGGGCTTTGCTCGACCTAGAGGCTGCATGCCCGCGCGAAGCTTGGCGGGCCAGTGCGCTTCGACGAAGGGCAGCCAGTCGAAATGTCTGTCGGTCGGACTGCCGCCGACGGCCGCATAGGCCTCCAAAGCGCGGCCATGCTGCGCCACATCGCCGATCTCCTTCCAACCGTTGATCTTGACGAGATGCGCATACCAGTAGGCTGGGCGCAGCATCAGAGAATGCGCCGCGTAGTCGATCGCTCCCTTGGGATCACCAAGCATCAGCGAAACCATGCCAAGCTCGCCGAAGTTGACGAAGAGATGCTGATCGTTCGGGCTGAGGCGTGTGCCGGTCTGCAGGGGCCCGACGGCTTCGGACGGCCGGCCGCACAGGTAGAGCGTCGTGCCCAACTGGCGATGCGCGAATGCGAAGCTCGGATTGAGTTCAATAGCCTTGCGCAGCGACCGGATGGAATCGTCGGCGCGCCTCAGCCACATGTCCGCCGTGCCGACCAACGCGAAAGCGCGAGCATCGGAACTGTCGCCGGTCAGCGCGCGGCGCGCGATCTTCTTTACTTCCTCGATCTCAGCCTGGCTGCCCCGCGTCACCCAAAGCCGCCACAACTGGCACCATGCAAGCTGGATCAGGGCCTCCGGCGCATCGGGGGAGATGTCGAGCGCGGCTTGGAAATGCTGCAGGGCGATGTCGGAATCCCGCCGGGTCAGCTTGTTAACGTGCCAGCGGCCGCGCCAGAGATGCTCGTCAAACGCGTTAAGATGGGACTCCACCGTTCCGGCGCGCTGCTGCTCGGCCAGGTCGATCTGGAAATCGAGCGTGGCCACGATCTCGGTCAAGACGTCGTGGATCGCGCTGCTGATCTCGGTCCGGGCAAGGCCATAGCGACGCGACAGCATGGAGAGACCTGTCTCGGCATTGGTAAGTCCTACGCGGACCGCCATCTCTCCAGCTTCCAGGAACAGTTCGCCGTCCACGACGTAGCGTGCGCCGACCTGGTCGGCGATGGCGATCAGGTCGCGGGAAGGCTGGCGGAAGCCGAAAGTCGAGCTTCTGGCAATGATCGGCAGCCATCGCAGGCATGACAGGCGATCAAGCAGGCTCTCGCTGAAACCCTCCGCGATATAGTCCTGCTCCGCGACCCCGGTGAAGTTGAGCAGGGGAACGACCGCTATGGCTGTGCGCCGGCGTAGGCCTTCGACGCTGATGCGATCGTTCAGGAACCGCCCGAAAGCCGGCGAATAGGAAGGGGATGCGGAGGATGGTTTGGTCCTGTCCGCGCCCCGCGCCAAGGCAGTATCTGCCACCATTGGACCCGCATCCGGCGAATGCGCACCGTTTCGAGGCACCGTCGTCGCCATCTGCTCGAAGTAGGCGCTCCAATAGCTGCGCTGATCGCGGACCCAGTCTTCGAATTCCGGGTCTCGAATATCGAGGCCTTCCAGGAACTCGCGGATTTCGCTGGGCGGCGATCTCGTCGATTCGGACTCGATGTCGAGGGCGACCCGCTTGAGGTCGAGTGCGGCCACCAGCGCATCACTGCGGATTGCATCGCGCCAGGGACCGAAGCTGTTTCTAATCTCGAGAAGTGCTTGCCGCAGGCTTGCCGCGCCCTGCCTGTCGCCGCGGTCGCTCCAGAGATGGCTCTGAAGCCATCGACGCCCACGCCTTCCATCGGGCGCTACCGCCAGCATCGCGACAAGCGCGCAGGACTTGCGACCTTTGGGTGTGCAGTCGCGACCGTCGGGGCCGATGATGGTCATCGGACCGATCAAATTCACCGTAAGAACCTCGCCGCGTCCCGCCATACCGGAACCTCCGGGCGAACTTCGCATAAGGCAATGCGAAAAGGGATACTCCGACCGCGCCCAAACACTAGTAGGAACTAATATACGCGGCAAGTCGTTGCTATTTGCAACTTGTAGTAAGCCATTCTTTCTGTGATCCGACATGGTTCTGCTTGCGACCTCTGGCTAGTTCTCCGCCCGTTCGAGGCACGGGCGGAGAACTGGGGAGCGGGTCTAGCGACCGATGACGTCCTCGCGGCGCACGTTGGCCGAGTAGTTGCCGAACGGTGCCGGTTCCGCGGCCGGCTGCGCCGTCGGGTAGCCGAATGTCATCGCGTGGGTGCTGGTGACGGCAGGGCCGGTGAGGTTCACAGCTCCCGCGACGTTGGCGGAATAGTCGCCAAACAGCACGGGAGGCTCCTGGGCGACCGCGATGGTCGACACGGCCAGCAAAGACGCGATTGCTGTGGTGATGGTGATAGCGAAGTTGTTCATGGCACTCTCCTGATCAAAACAAGCGCCAGGGAAATGCTTGGCGCGATCAGATAGAGACCACGGTCGCGACATGGGGACGTCAAATCAGGCGCAAACAGGCGTCAAATATGCGTCAATAGAGGAAAAGGAGCGCGTCGCTCATTCCCGCGCGGCAAGCCTGCCGCATCGCGCGCTTCTATGGCCGCCAGAACGTCCAGCTCCACATGCGCCAGCACCTTGAGCAGCTCTTCCCGAGGAAGATCGGGCAGCACGCCCTTCTTCTCGCAGAACTCGATGAACGCACTGAGCCACTCTTCCGCCCGAGGCCGCGACTGCGGCCAGGGCTTTCGGCCGCCCGTCGGAGCCGTGAGCGAGGCGAACTGCCATGAGGTCATGGAAATGGCGGAGAGGAAGGGATTCGAACCCTCGAGAGGCTTTTGACCTCTACTCCCTTAGCAGGGGAGCGCCTTCGACCACTCGGCCACCTCTCCGCGCCATGGCGTCCTTAAAGAATAGGCCGCCCACAATCAACTGATGAAGCCGGCCGCGTCCATTGTTCCGGCGCCGTCGGCGCGGGCGGACGAGAGCGCGGCGTTGACGGGCGCCGATCGGATCTTCCGCGGCCATACCGTGGCGCGATGATTCACCGGATCGTCGCCGGGTCTGCCTCGCCCGGCCAGGCGCCCAAGAGTGCGGCTCCACCCTCGTCCTAGTGCGCCGCACAATCTGCCTCGAACCGTTGCGATTGCCCGTTTCGGCGGCAGCCATCTGTGGCCCGTTCGCCACAGGGATTGTGCGGCGCATCTGGCGCACGCGAAATCAATTGAACCGGCAAACAAACAGGATCAGTGATTCATCTGGCGCCGATGGTGCGGGGATTCGTGCCCGGCCGCCACGATCGACCTCCCGAGGGCAACACCACATGACCATCAAGAGCATCATACTGGGTTCCGCAGCGGCTCTGGTCGCGGTGTCCGGCGCTCGCGCCGCCGACGCCGTCATCATGGCCGAGCCGGAGCCGGTGGAATATGTGCGCGTCTGCGACGCGTACGGCGCCGGCTTCTTCTACATCCCCGGCACCGAGACCTGCCTGCAGATCTCGGGCTATGTCTGGTACCAGATCGGCGCCACCAGCGACGACGGCCTGCTTTCGGAGGCCGGCAACTACAATTTCTTCGCCGGCGACGGCTGGAACAAGTCGACCCGCGCGCGCATCAATTTCGACGCGCGCTCCCAGACCGAGTGGGGCACGCTGCGCGCCTATGCCCGCATCCAGGCCGACTGGGGCACGCCGAATGACGGCCCGGCCTCCTTCGACCAGGCCTTCATCGACCTCGGCGGGCTTCGCATGGGCTACACCGAATCGGCCTGGGCCGAGACGGTCAACGTCACCTCCAGCTTCGGTTCCCATTCCTGGAACGGCATGTGGTACGGCTATCAGCAACGCCACCTGATCCAGTACAATTTCGCCTCCGCGGCCGGCATCTTCGGCACGATCTCGCTCGAGGACGACACGCTGGAGGGCGAGGGCTACATCCCCGACATCGTCGGCGTCATCGGCTACGAGCAGGCCTGGGGCGCGGTCTGGCTGCGTGCCGGCTATGACGAGAGCTACGGTGCCGGCCTCGACGGTTTCGGCGTTTCGGCCGGTACGCAGATCAATATCGGCTCGGCCGGGTCGTCGTTGCGGCTGGTCGGCTACTATGCCGATGGCGATCACGCCTACGGCACCCAGGGTCCGACCTACAAGTTCGGCGGGCTGGGCAATTCGGAATGGTCGATCCTCGGCTCCTACTATCACCAGTTCACGCCGAACTTCGCGGCTTCGGTCGCCGCGCAGTACTTCAACAACTTCTACGAGGCCAACAGCGACGTCGACACCTCCGTCGACGGCTTCAGCGCCGAAGTCTCCGTGGTGTGGACACCGGTGACCAATTTCGAGATCCGCTCCGAAATCCAGTATGACGATGTCGACGGGCTCGACGGCGTCTATTCGGGCTATCTTCGTTTCACGCGCTACTTCTGATCGGCGACGATCGACCTCCAGCGAACCCGGCGGGCCACCGCCGGGTTTTTTCGTGGAGGCGTAAGGAGAATCTTCGAACCGGAACCAGGCCGCGACCGCGGCCCGGGCTTTCGCCCGCGCAACCGCCGTGAGATGTGGAAGCTCCATGGCCCGCGCGGACTTGAACCCACGGCTCCGTCCGGTCATTGATCGGCCCGACCCGCAAGGAGCCACCATGTCCGACACCATCCGCCGCGCAGACGTCACGCTCGCCAACTGGCGCGAACATCCCTTCAGCCGCTGGAGCTTCCAGAATGTGCGCGAGATCGTGCCCACGGCGGTGATATCGTCCGGGCGCGGCGGCGAGCCGTCGCGCGCCGGCGGTTTCGAGGGCTTGACGCTGCGCAAGCCGGACGGCGTCGCGATCGGCGCGGAAGACTTCTTCCGCCAGTCGCACACCGATTCCATCATGGCGCTGAAAGACGGCCGCTTCGTCGCCGAATGGCATGGCGGTCACGTCGACCCGGCCCGCCCGCACATCATCTTCTCGATCTCGAAATCCATCACCGGGGCGCTGGCTGGCGCGGCCGTCGACGACGGGGTGCTCGACCCGGACGCGCCGATTACCGATTACGTGCCCGAGATCGCTGGCGGAGGCGCCTATGCGGACGCCACCGTGCGGCACCTGCTCGACATGACGGTGTCGCTGGAATTCGTCGAGGACTATCTGGACCGGAGCGGCCCCTTCGACCGCTACCGGCGGGCCATGCTGTGGAACCCCGAGACCCGGCCGGACGCCGTCGAAACAATGCTGGACGTGCTGGCGTCCCTGCCGCGCGCGGGGCGGCCTCACGGCGAGGCGTTCTACTATGCCTCGCCCGACACGGACATGATGGGCATCGTGCTCGAACGCGCCACCGGCCGCCGCTTCAGCGACTTTCTCGCCGAACGGATCTGGGAGCCGATGGGCGCGACCGGCCAGGCCTATGTGACCGTCGACCGGGTGGGTGCCGCGCGCGCGGCCGGCGGCGTGTGCGTGACGCCGCACGACCTCGCCCGGCTCGGGGCGCTGGTCATGAATGACGGCGTTGCCGCGAGCGGCGCCCGCCTCCTGCCCTCGTCATGGATCGACGACATCCGCTCCAATGGCGATCGCGCGGCATGGCTCAAGGGCGATTCCGTTACCATCCTGCCCGACGCGCGCTACCGGTCCTTCTGGTACGACGTCGGCGACGGCCGCGGCACGCTGGCCGCCATAGGCATTCACGGCCAGTATATCTGGGCGGACCCGACATCAGGCGTGGTGGTGGTCAGGACCGCTTCCCGCCCGGCGCCCAGTGACGATCCGCTCACCATCGAAGCGCTGTCGGTGCTTGCGCAGATCGCCCGGGCGATCTGACGCGTCGCCGGCCGCCCGATTATTCGGCCGGCTGGGCGAAACGCGGACCGGCCGCCGCGCGGCCCGGCTTCCTCGCCGGGCGTCCGCCCAGGGCGAGTTCGGCAAGAGCCGCCCCAGCGACCATAGACGCCAAGCCGAGGATCGAGGAGATCGCCAGCACCGAGCCCCCGGTGAAGCCGGCGCCGATGGTGCAGCCGACGGCCAGGATGCCGCCGAACCCCATAAGCACCGCGCCGATCGCATAGCGCAGGATCGACGGCGTGCCAGGCTCGGAGAAGGTCGCGATACGGAAATCGCGGAACAGGATCGCGGCGGCGAACGCGCCGAGGACGGTGCCCGCCAGCAGCCCCTGATCCCAACCGAACAGCGTGTCGCGGCCGATCGCGATCTCGCCGCTGGTGGCCAGCGGGCGGATGAAGGACAGGCTCTCGGCCTGGATCGGCTCGAAGACCTGCATGGACAATTGCCAGGTGAACCACCAGCCGCCGACGATCGTCGCGCCCACGGCCGCGCCACCCAGCACGCGCCAGGGCGACAGCCGGTTGCGCAGCGCCAGACCGGCCGCCAGCACGGCCAGAGCAAGACCCAGCGCCAGGCCGGCGCCCCTGTCGAGCCCGGCCGAAGCCAGGAGGTCGTTGCCGCCGATCGCGCCGGTGCCCATGAGGCCGCCGATCGCGTCGCGCAATGGCGACAGGATGCCGGCATAGGTGGCAAGCCCGACCAGCCCGACGATCAGGATGGAAAACAGCGCGCGCAGATTGCCCGACGCGCCGAGCACGAGCAGGCGCGACACGCAGCCGCGCGCCAGGATCATGCCGATGCCGAACATCAGCCCGCCGACGGCAGCCCCGGACAGGCTCTGCGCGGTGGAAAAGAAGCGCGTTTCGGTGACATCCAGAGCGCCGTTGAAGAGCAGCAGCTGCACCCCGAGGATCGCGACCGCGAATCCCACCAGCCATGTCGCCAGCGCCGTGCCGTCGCCGCCGCGCACGATGTCGAGCACGGCCGAGCGCGTGCAGAAGGCGCTGCGCTGGGCGGCGACGCCGAAAACCAGCCCGAGCATAGCCCCGCCGGCGAGCGCGGCGCCAGGTTCGCCCACCGCGTCGATCAGTGGCACCAGATCCATGGCACAAATCTCCCGTGTACCATCCAGATAGGGCATCGGGCGCAAGATTGCGCGGCACACCATGCCCCCGTTTCGCGCCGTGACGGAAACTGGTTGCGTCAGACGGCTCTTGCCCGCAACATCATTCTACCGGGCGTAGGACGGAGCCCACTGCATGGAAACGCATTTCAATTTCAAATTTTTTATTGCGTTTTTCCGCAATCATAGATAGCTGACCACCGAAGCGACCGGACCGTCCGTTCCCGAATTCGAAAGCGACCCCGATGACCGCAGCCGGATCTCCCCTCGTCAAGGGCTTCTTCGACAGGCGCACCTTCTCCATTCAGTATATCGTCGCGGATCCGGCCACGAGAAAATGCGCGATCATCGATCCCGTCATGGATTTCGACGAGAAATCCGGCGCGACGGCGACGCGGAACGCCGACGCCATCCTCGCCTATGTCGAGGAACAGGGTTTCGAGGTCGAGTGGATCCTCGACACCCATCCCCATGCCGACCATTTCTCCGCCGCGGCCTATCTGAAGGAAAGGACCGGCGCGCCGACAGCGATCGGCGAGAAGGTGATCGACGTGCAGAAATTGTGGAAGGGCATCTACAACTGGCCAGACTTTCCCGCCGACGGCTCGCAGTGGGACAGACTGTTCGCGGAGGGCGATACCTTCAGGGTCGGCGGCATCGATGGCCGGGTCCTGTTCTCTCCGGGCCACACGCTCGCCTCCATCACCTATCTGATCGGGGACGCGGCCTTCGTGCACGACACGCTGTTCATGCCCGATTCGGGCACGGCTCGCGCCGACTTTCCCGGCGGCAGTGCGAGCCGGCTCTACCGCTCGATCATGGAAATCCTGGCCCTGCCCGACGAGACGCGGGTCTTCACCGGGCATGACTACCAGCCCAACGGGCGCGGACCGCTGTGGGAATCGACGGTGGCCGAGCAGAAGGCCACGAACAGCCACATCTCGAAATGCGCGAGCGAGGCCGAGTATGTGACCATGCGCGAGGCGCGCGACAGGACCCTTCCGATGCCGAAGCTGATCCTGCATGCGCTCCAGATCAACATCAATGGCGGCCGCCTTCCCGAGCCGGAAGCCAATGGCAGACGCTACCTGAAATTCCCGCTCGGCGCGCTCGACGGTGCCCCATGGGAGTAGCGGCCATGAAGCGCGAACTGGCGCCCGAGACGGCGCGGATGGTGGAGAACGCGGCGGAGGCGGCGGCGTTTCTCAAGCGCCTGGCCCATCCGTCGCGGCTGATGATCGCTTGCGCCCTCGTCGACGGCGAGCGCTCGGTGCGCGATCTGGAAGACACGCTCGGCATCCGCCAGCCGGGCCTGTCGCAACAGCTCGCCGAATTGCGCGAGGCCGGCTTCATCGTCGGCCGCAAGGAAGCCAAGAGCGTCCACTATCGCCTGGCCGACGGCCGTCTCGGCGAATTCATCGCCCTGATGCACCGCATGTTCTGCGAAACGCCGGAACGGCCCTGAGGAAGGAGCCTCAATGACCGACTTCACCCCGCTTGCCTCTCTGCTTGGCGGCATGATGATCGGCCTTTCGGCCGTTCTCCTGATGCTGTGGGAAGGCCGGATCGCCGGCATTTCGGGCATAGCCGGCAGGTTGTTGCCGCCCTATCGCGACAATGCCTTTGTCTCGCGTTTCGCCTTCGTCCTCGGGCTCGTCGCGGCGCCCCTCCTATATGCGCTCGCCACCGGCGACGCGGTGCAGCAGACCGTCTCGTCCAACCTGCCGCTGATGGCGGTGGCCGGCCTCGTCGTCGGCTTCGGTTCGGTCTGGGGCAATGGCTGTACCTCGGGTCATGGCGTGTGCGGGCTATCGCGATTGTCGACCCGCTCCTTCGTGGCGACCGGCATTTTCATGGCCGCGGCGATCGTCACGGTTTTCGTCACCCGCCATGTCATCGGAGGCTGAGACCATGTCGTTTCTCGTCAATCTCGCGCTCGGCCTTCTCTTCGGTATCGGTCTCGTCGTCTCGGGCATGTCCAATCCGGCCAAGGTGCTCAACTTTCTCGATCTCTTCGGGACCTGGGATCCATCGCTCGCTTTCGTCATGGGCGGAGCGGTGATCGTCGCCTTCGTCGGTTACCGGGTCGTTCTCAAGCGCGATCGGCCGATCGCCGCGGGCCGGTTTCACCTGCCGGACCGGAGCGATATCGATGCTCGCATCCTCGTAGGTCCGGCCATATTCGGAATTGGCTGGGGGCTGGGCGGCTTCTGCCCGGGACCGGCGCTGACCGCGCTCGGCCTCGGCGCGCCCGGCACGCTGGTCTTCGTTCCCGCCATGATCGCCGGCATGTGGGGGGCCCGCGCTTTGGGCGACACAGGCCCGCGAACCGCTCGCGCCTGAGCGGATGCGTGTTTCGGCGACGCCATTCGCCCGCGGCTTTTTGCCCGACGGGACTGGACAGATGGGCGCCGTTAGGGTCATTTCCTGCCCATGTCGCGAGGCTGCTTCGCACGCGGCGCCTCGGAAACGAATATTAAGGCTTGTCCGCCCATTGTCGGGCGGGACGAGCAGTGAGTCGGGTCAGTTCGATTGATGGCGTATTGGCGTAGCGCGCATTTGCCGGTCGCGGCCCTTTGTTCCCTTCTGTCGGCCGTGGGCGTCTCCCGCGCCGCCGACGCCATATCGGCGTCCGAGGCGCTGCCGACCTATCAGGAAGATGTGTTCTCCGAAGACCGCTGGGGCGTCGAGGTCGGCGGGTTTGCCGGGTTCATGCCCGCCTATGAAGGATCGGACGAGTTCCGCTTCGTCGGCTATCCGCTGATCATCCCGAAATATTACGGGCCCAACCACGGGCCCAAAGTCGCGCCCTGGGTCGAGTTCAAGGGCATCGACGACGTGCGAATCACGGCCCTGCGGCTCGGCGGTCTCGATATCGGTGCCGCGGGCGGCTACACCTTCGGCCGCGACGAGAACCTGTCGGCCCGCCTGCGGGGCCTCGACGAGGTCGATGGCGGCATCAATGTCGGCGGTTTCGCCGCCTATCGCTTCGACCCCTTCTATGTCGACGTCGCCTATCTGACGCAGGTCACCGGCGATACGGACACCGGCCACACGATCCGCTTCGGCGCCGGTGTCGAGCAGGATCTGGACGAGCGCGCCACCGTCAGTGCCTATCTCAACGGCTCCTACGCCTCCGAAGGCTACATGGATGCATATTTCTCGGTGACGCCGGCCCAGGCGGCGGCATCGGCGGCGGGGCTCGGCGTTTTCGACGCAGGCGCGGGTTTCAAGGATGTCGGTGTCGATCTCGGCTTCGACTATCGCCTGTCCGAGCGCATGACGCTCAAGACCAAGGCCGGCTATTCGCGGCTGCTCAACGACGCCGCCGACAGCCCGATCACCTCGTCCCGGAACCAGTTCACCGGCGGTCTCGGCCTGACCTACACCTTCGGCCGCACCGAGTAGCGGCGTTCTCAGCCGGCAGCCGCCAGCGCCTTCGGCAATTCCTCCCGAAACAGGGCCAGTTCGGCCTCCGGGCCCGTGCTGACGCGGATGCACCGGTCGAGCACCGGAGCCATCGGCTTGCGCACGAAAATGTCTCGGTCGAGCAGCGCCTTCATGACCGACAGCGCGTAACCGCCATCGCGACCACAGTCGATCGTCACGAAATTCGTCGCCGATTCCAGTGGCTTGAGGTCGTTTTCGAGCGCAATGAGTCGGATCAGGCTGCGGGCTGCCTCCACCTTCACCACCACCGAATGCAGCCAGGCCTGATCGCCCAGCGCGGCCAGCGCGGCCGCCTGCGTCACGCGCGACATGCCGAAATGGTTCCGGACCTTGTCGAAATTGGCGATGTTGCCGGCCTCGCCGATGCAGTAGCCGCAACGCATGCCCGCCAGCCCGTATGCCTTGGAGAAGGTGCGCAGCCGAAGCACGTTGGGTCGATCCAGTTCGAGCGGCGGCAGGGCATCGGGCGGCGCGGTCTCGCTGTAGGCCTCGTCGAGGATCAGCAGGCAGGTCTCAGGCAGCGTATCGATGAAACGGCTGATTTCGTCGGCCGGCCACCAGCTGCCCATCGGGTTGTCGGGGTTGGACAGATAGACGAGAGGCGCGTTCTCGCGCCGCACTGCGGTGCTCAGCCCGTCGAGATCCTCGCGGTCGTCGCGATAGGGCACCGTCACCAGCCGTCCGCCGAAGCCGGCGACATGGTAGTTGAAGGTCGGATAGGCCCCGAGCGACGTCACCACCGGCTGCCCCGGTTCGACGAACAGCCGCACGATGAGCCCGAGCAGCCCGTCGATGCCCTCCCCGATGGCGATATTGGCGGGGCCGATCCGATAGTGCGCGGCCAGGGCCGCCTTCAGATCGTGATTGTCGGGATCGCCATACTTCCAGGCTTCGGGCGCGGCGCGGGCGATGGCCTCGATCACCGCCGGCGACGGGCCGAAGCCACTCTCATTGGCTCCGAGGCGTGCCCGGAACGGGCGGCCGCGCTCCCGCTCCTGCCGTTCGGGTCCGACGAAGGGCACGGTCGCGGGAAGCGCCTCGGCGAGACGCGTGATCGAAGGACGGTTCATGCTGCACCCTGCTTGTCGGTCGCGTGACATAGCGCATAGGTGGCGCGCATGCGAACGGCAATTGAGAACGCGAAAGGCCCGGCGGGTGGCCGGGCCTTCGCGCGTCGTCCCAGGAGGTCGGTCAGAACGAGCGCTTGAACCAGAGGAAGCCCGAAACCGTGCCGTCGAGACCGTCGACCTTCTCGTAGACCGCTTCGGTGCGGATCTCGAGATTGTCCACCGGTTCCCAGACCAGCGACGCTTCGGCGATATAGCCGTCGAGACCGGTCGAGATGTCCGTTCCGCCGGCATAGTAGTCGCTGAAATACTGGGCGCCTATCGAGCCGCCAAAGCTCGGCGTGAACTGGTGGTAGTAGGAGCCCAGCACCGACCATTCGGCGTTACCGTTGCCGCCGCTGATCCCGGCATAGGAGCTTCCGGTGCCGTAGTCGTGGTCGCCGTCGGCATAGTAGCCGATCAGGCGGAATGAACCGCTTTCGCCTGCGTTGATCTGCAGCCCCGCCGATACGCCGAAGCCGTCGTCGCCGAGGATGCCGTAGCTTTCGTCATAGCCGACGCGCGCCCACAGGCCGCCCCAGCGCTGCTGAAAGCCCGCGAGGCCGACGATATCGGGCATGTAGCCGTCGCCTGACAGCGCGTCGTCCTCGAGCGAGACCGAGCCGAAGAAGCCGGTTCCGCCGCCGAAATTGTACTGGACGAAATGGCGCTGCTGGTCGCCATACCAGAGTCCGCCGTCCGAATGCGATCCGGACACGGAGAGGTCGAAGACCGAATCGGCCCACAGGGATTCCGAATAGCCCATGCGCAGACCGCCGAGGCTGAGCCAGGCCTGATCCGCCCGTGCCGGACCGTCATTGGGCGTGCCCCAGCTCGCCTGGTAGCGCACGAATGCCCGCAGCGTGCCCCATTCCGTATCGGAGCGCGCGTCGAAATTGATCCGGGCGCGCGTCGTCTTGTTCCATCCGTTGGCGTAACCGTAATAGTTGGGTGTGTCGCCGGCAGCCAGGCCGTCGTCATTCGTGGCGCCGATCTGGTAACGCACATAGCCCGAAATGCGCAGGCAGGTTTCGGTACCGGGAATATAGAAGAAGCCGCTCCCGTAAGCGTCGCACACCCGGACATATTCGACCGGCTCCGGCTCGGCCATGACGATCGCGTCGGCAGCCCGGGCCGCGGGAATGGCGGCAAGCGTCGCGACCGATCCGATCAGCATGTTTCTGAAATTCATAGTCCCACATTCTCCAGTTTCGGCGCGACCCTTGATGAAACGCGCCTCGTTGTCCTGGCCCCATAGAGCAGCGTGATCGAACGGATGCGCGGGTGGCGAATCCGTCAGCAGGGTGCGCAACGAAACCTGATCGGTGTCGGACAGGCCGCTCGCACGCGACCGCTTCTAGGGACGTCACATTGCCGGGATGTGACAGAACGGCGGTATTGCGACCGCCCGTGGCAGGTCGCGCATTCGCCGCCGAGAAATTCGCCGTCGGGCCGATCGCCGTCGGTTGACAGGACGCGTGACCGCTTCCGCCGGGTCCGCTTTCAAGCTCTCGGGAGCGGCGACCGTGCCGAAAAGGCAAGGAGCGACGATCGTGGACGCCACGGTCGCGGCAACCGGCCCCGGATAGACGCCCGGCCGGCCGCCTTGCTCCCAGCGGCGCGGCGGCTCCGCCTGCTACGGCTTCACATAGGTGTAGCCCTGCCCCTGAAGGTAGCTCAGTTCGGCGACCCCCGATGGCACGATGTCATCGTCGAAGACCTCGAACAGATCCTCGTCCGGATCGATGTCGCGGCCGGTCAATGTGTTGTTGCACACGACGAACTGGACATTCTGGGTCTTCAGGCTGGTCACGGCCGACTGGAGCTTCTGATCCTCGACCGCGTCGCGCAGGAGATAGACCCCGTCCCCATGCAGGACGACCTTGACGTCGATCTGGTCCTTGTCCACCGCGTTGATGTGGTTCTGCACGTTGACCAGGGCGCCGCGATACTTCTTGCCGTCTTCGCCGCCATCATAATTGATGTGATAGACGACCTTCTGCTCGCCATACCTGTCGTCCGCGTGCGCGGCGCCTCCCATCGCCACGACGATCGATGTCGCCAGCAATGCGGTTTTCGCCAAGGTCTTCATGATCCGTCTCCTGCTTCGTCTTCATGACGAGCCGGGGCGGAGGTTCAGTCGATCCCGCCTCCCCGGCTTTCCTTTTCGTCCGAATCCTCGGGCGTCACGTCGAGCACCGCCGCATGCATGGTGATCTCGGGCGCGCCCTCCTTGCAGTCGCTCATGCAGGGCTCGGACCTGTCGGCGTAATGTGCTTCGGAAGCACGGTCGTCGTCGATGAAATTCTGTTCGTTCGGCAGGTCGATCGAGGTAAAGTTTTCCCTGGATAGCTCGAACTCCTCGTCGCCGACGATGTCGTTCAGGTAAAGCAGATAGGCGGTGAGCGCGTAGACCTCGTCGTCCGACAGCGACCGCGCGTCGCCGAAGGGCATTGCCCGCCTCACATAGTCATAGACGGTCGAGAGATAGGGCCAGTAGGAGCCGATCGTCTTTTCGGGCCGCTCGTCCCGCAGCGTCCCCTGCCCGCCCGCCAGCACCGGCCAGCGGCCGATCGCCTCGCCGAAGTCACCGTGGCACGAGGCGCATTGCTGGTCATAGACGATCATGCCCTCGCCGACCGTGCCGCGTCCTTCCGGCAGTCCCTTGCCGTCCGGCCTGATGTCGATATCCCAGGCCGCCACCTCGTCGTCCGTCGCTTCGCGTCCGAGGCCAAATTTCAGCCCGTCCGAGCCGGACGCGACGGAAGAGGCGGTCGGCTCGTCCGCGCGGGGCGCCGCGTCCGCGCCGGCTTGGGAAGGCTCCTCTTCCGCCTCGCCGGCGGCTTCGGCGGTATCGGTTTCGGCAGCCCCGGCCGCGTCCCGTCCGCCGTCATCGCCGGCCGGATCCGCCTGTGCCGCCTTTTGCGAGCCGTCCTCGGCGAATGTCGCCAGATAGGCGATGATGTCGGCGATCTCCTGCGGCTTCTTCAGCCCCGCGAACGCCATCTTCGTGCCCTTCAGGAAGCCGCGCGGGTTCTCCAGGTAGCGGGTCAGGCTGGGCTCGTCCCAGACCAGGCCCTCACCCGCCTTCTCGGTCATCGCCGGCGAATATTTGTAGCCCTCGATGGCGCCCGCGGCCCGCCCGACGACGCCGTTGAGATGGGGGCCGACGCGGTTCGCCGCGCCCTCGCCCACCGCATGGCAGGCCTTGCAGCGGGCGAAGACCTTCTCGCCGGCCGCTGCGTCCTGTGCGCCGGCCGAGGACGTGGCGGCAAGCAGCCCCAGGGCGGCCGCGACGAGAACCTCAGGATATTTCGACATTCTCGACCACTCCTTCCTTGTCCACGTGCCAGGTCTGGATCCCGTTGTTGTGGTAGATTGAGTTCGGTCCGCGCGCGGCGCGTAATTGGTCCTTGGTCGGCTGGACCAAGCCCTTTTCGTCGATCGCCCGCGACTGCAGGTAGAGGTCCGATCCGTCCCAGTCGAACTCGTAATAGAAGCGGTGCAGCGCCATGGGCAGGCTCGGCCCGTCGATGCGCGCCGTCTTCCAGTTGCGCCCGCCGTCGAGCGACACGTCGACACGCTCGATGCGGCCATTGCCGGACCAGGCGAGCCCCGTCAGCACCATCCGCCCCTTGCCGTGGCGGATCGGCGCCTGCGGGCTGGGACTGGTGATGACCGACTTCACGTCCATCACCCAGGTGAAGCGGCGCGCCTTGCCGCTGGCCAGCAGGTCCGTGTATTTCGACGTCTCCTCGCGGTGATGCCAGGGCTGGTCGCCCACCTCGAGGCGCCGCAGCCATTTCACCCACATGTTGCCTTCCCAGCCCGGCACGACCAGCCTTGCCGGATAGCCCTGCTCGGGGCGCAGCGCCTCGCCATTCATGGCGAAGGCGACCATGCAGTCGTCGAGCGCCTTTTCCATCGGGATCGAGCGCGTCATGGCCGAAGCGTCCGCGCCCTCGGCCAGCAGCCATTTGCCGTCCGGACGGACGCCGGCTTCCTCCAGAATGTGCCGCAGCCTGACGCCCGTATACATGACGCAATGGACCATGCCGTGCGTGAACTGGCAGCCATTGAGCTGCGCGCCGCGCCATTCCATACCCGAATTGGCCGCGCATTCCAGGAAGTAGATCCTGTTCTCGCGCGGAAAGCGCTTCAGGTCGGCCAGGGTGAACACGAGCGGCTTTTCCACCAGGCCGTGGACCATGAGGCGGTAGGCGGCCGGGTCGAGTTCCGCGATGCCGGCATGGTGCCGCTCGAAGCACAGCCCATTGGGCGTGATGATGCCGTCGAGCTCGTGCAGCGGCGTGAAATTGACCGAGGAGATCGTGTCCGATGTCAGCCAGGGCACGTTCTTGCGCACGACATGCGCCTCGAATGGCGAAGGCCGGCCATAGGGGCGTGCGTCGACGCCGTCGCCCGGATAGCGGGCCCAGTCCTGCACCTCGGTGATGACGGTCTCGCCGCCCGCCCGCGCGGCGCCGGCGGACGCCGCGACCGCCGCCGCGCCGGCCAGACCGCCCTTGAGAAACGCCCGGCGCGACGACGGCCGCGCCATCGGGACTTTGGTCATCGGTTCCTCCCGGCAATCCGAACCATATTCATATCTGAATTTTTATATGTATCCGGCGGGCAGTCAATCGCCAATGCCGCGGGCGAGGCGGTTCAAGCGACGAAACCGGTGTGGATTCCTTGCGTCGGCACGCCGCCGCGCGCCTACTCCACCTTGACCTTGACGGAGCGCTCGTCGGGAATGCTGACGGTGTGCTTGCGCCCGATATAGGTTTCCATCAGGTCATAGATGGCCGGCCCCTCCACGCCCTCGTTGACCGAGGCCCAGCCGCCGACGACGTAGGAGCGCGCCGGGTCGATCGGCTCCCCCGACGCGGCGAGCGTCATGTCGGAGATGCGGTTGCCGATCGTCTCGTTGACCGAGCAGGTATAGGTCATGCCGCCGACACGCACCATATCGCCGCCCTGCTGCAGGAAGGGGTCGGGATTGAAGAGATTGTCGCAGACGTCCTCCAGGATGTCCTTGAGCTGCTGGCCGGTCATCTCCATGCGATAGACCTGCGGATAGGTCATCGAGGTCTCGGTGTAGAGGTCTTCCACGGTGATGTCCTGGCCCGGCAGCAGGGTCGTGCCCCAGCGGAAGCCGGGCGAAAGCGCGATTTCGGTGTCGCGCTCCTCCATGATGCCCTGGCAGATCAGGTCATCCCACGTACCGTTGAAATTGCCGCGCCGGTAAAGCAGCGTCTCGGTCCGGCCGAGCACCCGCGCGAGTTCGTCCCTGTAGGGCGCGCGAACCTCCTCGATCTTCGCCGCCATCTCGGCGTCCGGCTCGATCACGTCCGAAAAGATCGGGATCACGTTCGAACTGAAGCCGGTCACCTTGCCGCCCGAGACCTCCAGGTCGATGCGGCCGAGATATTTTCCGTGCGAGCCGGAGGCCAGGATCAGCGTCTGGCCTTCCTGCACGGCCTGCGGCACGGCGTCATGCGTGTGGCCGGTCAGGATGACATCGATGCCGGAGATGGTCGTCGCCAGTTTCCGGTCAACGTCGAAGCCGTCATGCGACAGCAGCACCACCACCTCGGCACCCGCCTCGCGCGCCGCGTCGACATTGGTCTGCAACGCCTCCAGCCTCAGTCCGAACGAGTACTCTGGAAACATCCAGCGCGGATTGGCGATCGGCGTATAGGGCATGGCCTGACCGATCACGGCGACCCGCACGCCGCCCTTCTCGAACATGGCCGTGTGCTCGAAGGCCGGTTCGTCCCATTCCGCGTCGAAGATGTTGGAGGCCAGGAAGGGATAACCCATCTCCTCGACCAGTTCGTGAAACCGGTCCGTGCCGAAGGTGAACTCCCAGTGCCCGGTCATGGCGTCGGGTTTCAGCAGCTTCATGCAGTCGACCATGTCCTGGCCGTTGGTCTTCAGCGAGGTGTAGGAGCCCTGCCAGGTGTCGCCGCCATCGAGGAACAGCACGTGATCGTCGCCGCGCTCGGCGCGGATCGCCTTGACCAGGGTCGCGGTCCGGTCGAGACCGCCCAGGCGCCCGTAGGAACGGGCAAGCTCGACATAGTCGAGGAAGGTATGCGCGTAGGCCAGGGGCGACCCGCGCTCGATGCCGAATGCCTTCAGGAATTCCTCGCCGACCAGATGCGGCGGAATGCCGGCATAATCGCCAACGCCGATATTGGTGTCCGGCGGCCGGAAATAGACCGGGGCGAGCTGGGCGTGAACATCCGTGAAATGGAGCAGCGTCACCTGCCCCTTCGCGTCGAAGCGCAGCAGGTCGTCCTGGGTGAGGCGCTGCTGGGCCAGCGCCCGGGCCGGATTACCGAGAAGCCCGGCGGCGGCGAAGGCGGCGCCGGAACTGGCGGCGAACTGCAGGAAATCGCGTCGCGTATGGCCCATAGAATAGCTCCCGATCCGTCAAGCGCGCCGGCCGGTCGGCGCGGCACGACCATAGTCGCTCCGGTCCGGTGACGCCACATCATATTCATCTTTTTCTATATATGCCGGCGCGGTCTCCGCTGCGGCCCGAATGGAAAGGGCCGCGCGCGGCGGCCCTGCCATATGCCTGGCTCTCGTCGACCGCGAGCCTTACTGGCGCACCGCCGGCGTCTCGACCGACAGGCCGGTGCCGCGCCAGGTCACATAGACCTCCAGCGCCATCAGCTCGTCCGAGAACGCGGCAGGGAACTCGGCGCGGGTATCACGGATGCAGCCGCGGAACCGGTTGTGCAGCGACACGAGACCGCCGGTGTTGAAGCGATAGGTCGGGAAGCCGTTGACCTGTCCCTGGCTGAGATGGTCGGCGCGGATATAGTGGCCCATCGCGCCTTCGTGGCAGGTCGCGCATGCCATGTTGAGCTGGCCGGTGCGCGTATAGTAGGTCTCCTTGCCGCGATCCCACCATGTCTGCATGTCGCCCTCGCTCAGGTCGAGCTCGACGGGGGTGCCGAGCGACTGGTGCTTGATGAAGGCGGTCAGCGCCTTCTGCTCGGGCTGGTCGAACTTGTAGGCCTCGGCGCCCATGTTCTCGACCCGGCACTTGTCGATCCGGAGCTCGACATTGAGCGGCTTGCCGGAATCGGCATCCCACTTGGGATAGTGCGCGCCGACATCCTTCATGCTCACGGCAGCGTCGTCGTGACAGGAGGCGCAGGACTTGCCCGCCGACCCCTCGACCGTGTTCCAGATCTCCGCGCCCTCCTCGACCGCGATCATGCCGGGGTTCTCGAACGTGTCCTCCTGGGTGGCGCGCGTTTCGGCCTCGCGGAACAGCCAGCCCGACAGGACCTCGTCGAAGGGATGCCCTTCGGGCGCCGGCGCCCGGGTCGTCATCGGCACGCCGTCGATCTCCAGCGTCTCGTCTACCGGATCGGCGGCCGCCGTCCAGATGGCCATCCCCGTCACGGCCAGGCAGAAGGCCGCTCCCGCCATCAGCGAATATCTCTTCACAATCGTCCTCCCGGCTGGATGACGGCCCCTCCGCCGCCTGTCTGGCACAAGCTCTATCCGCTCAGCTCACTTCGATGGACTGTTCCTCGGTGTATTCCGAGCCGTCGTCATCCACCCAGGTGAACTTGAACGTCCCGCTTTCCGGCACCTTGGCGCTGAACTCGAAATACGGGTTCGCCGAGATCGCCGGATCGAGATCGCAGGCAAAGACGGTCTGGCCGTTGAACTCGCAGGTGAACTTGTTGATGATCTTGCGCGGGATGGTGTTGCCGTCCTTGTCCTTGCGCTGGCCGGACTCCATCTCGTGGCTGATCAGGGTCTTGAGCGTGATCACCTCGCCGGCCGAGGCCGACTTGGGAATCTTCACGCGGGGCTTCGGTGTCGCTGCCATATCGATATCTCCGTTCGGTTCGAACCCGTCAGCCGCCGCAGCCGCCGATGGTGACCTTGACTTCCTTCTTGTCCATATAGACCGAGCCGTCGGCCATCCTGGCGAGCGCGATGACGTTCTGCGTCTTGGCCAGGCGCATACGGGTCGTGGCCGCGGCTGTGCCCGACAGGGCCGTGAAATGGAACGTCGCCACGGACGGCAGCGGGTTGCCGTCGGCCAGGATCATGACCGACTCGACCATGTCGTCGCCGGTCATGGCGCTGTCGACCTCGATCGACACGGGCACGGTGTTGCCGTTCTCCGCGATCTCGGGCGTGTTCAGCGATATCTTGCCCGTCTGCGGCTCCTTGCCGCCGGCGAACTCGGAAATCTGCTTCTCGACATCCTCCGGGGAGGCGAATGCCTGCCCGGGAAGAAGCTGGAGCACCGGCAGGGCCGCGGCCCCGGCGGTCAATGCGAGTACACGACGCCTCGTCAGTGTCATGCGAACCTCCTTCAGGTCTCTATTCCTTCAGCGTCGTCAGGAATGCGACGACGTCCTCGACTTGCTGCGCGGTCAGGATCGTCTTGCCGACCAGATCCTCGCGAACGTTCTTGCCGACGTCCAGGCTGTAGAAGCCCGGCATCATGCTTTCGTCGCTGAATACCTTCTTGGCGTCGACCACGATGGCGCGCAGTTCGGCCTGCGACCAGCGGTCCGCCACGCCGTCCAGCGGCGGCGCGACATTGCCGTGAAACTGTTCCTTCGCCAGCGCCTCGACCGCGTGGCAGGCAAGGCAGTTGCCGAGGCTTCGGTTGGCGAAGGTCTTGGCGCCTTCCTCGGGATTTCCCGGCGTGCCGGTCAGCGAAGCCTCGACGGCCATGTCCTCGATTTGGACGTCGCCCGGCGCGACCTCGGCGGCATGGGCCCCTACCCACCCCGTCATCACGAACGCGGCGGCGATGGCAGGCACGGTCAGCCTCATAGCGGTCTCCTCCCTTTGTCCGGGCCTCTGCCGGACCCCTCTCCTGCTGTCAACGATAACGGTCATGCCGCCGCCTATCAATGGAAAAATGCAAATCTTTGCATGTGTTCAGTCCTCATCGAGGCGCCCTTCCTCGCGCAGCTCGTTGATGACGCGGGCATGATAGTGCTGGAAGTGCTCGTCGCCCTCATATCCCTTCTCGTTCACCCAGCGGAACATGTTGAGAAACGTCCACTTGCCGAAGGCGCCGGGCATGGTCGCCACCGCCGCCTCGGCCACCGACACGCCATCCGGCGCTTCCTCCGGAAGGAACACGATGGTCGGCGTGAAGACATAGCCCCATTTGCGCGCTGCGGTCTTTTCCGTCAGCGTCTCCCCGTCGAGGTCGGTGACTTCTTCGTCGCCGAACATGTTGTACTGCACGATCATGAAGTGCTCGCGCAGATAGTCACGCACTTCCGGGTCGGCAAGGAGCTTCTCGTGCATCTCGCGGCAATAGATGCAGCCGCGCTGCTCGAAGGTGATCGCCAGCCGCTTTCCTTCCGACCTCGCCTGCTCGATGTCCTCGGCGATGTCGCGGAAGGTCAGCGCGAACCAGTCCTGCTTGTGCAGACCGTCCTCCCCGATCTCGGCGGCCAGGGCCGTGGGCACCGAAAGGAACAGCACGGCAAGGACGGCTGCGAAGAGCTTCGGCATGGTGTCTCCTATCCGATGGTCTGGAAAACGGGGAAGGTGTCGAGAAGCCAGAAGGCGATCGTCGACATCTGGCCGGTTATGAACAGCACGCCGGTTACGACCAGCAGCCCGCCCATCGCCATTTCGACCTTGCGCATGTGTTGCCTGAAGCGGGCCGCCCAGCCGAGGAACCGGCTTGCGAAAACCGCCGCCAACAGGAACGGAATTCCAATTCCGAGCGAATAGACGGCAAGCAATGCCGCCCCGCGCAGCGCCGTCCCCTCCGAGCCCGCCACGAAGAGGATCGCGGCCAGCACCGGCCCCACGCAGGGCGTCCAGCCGAAGGCAAAGGCCAGGCCGATGACATAGGCGCCGATCGGCCCCGCGGGCTTGCGCGCCACCTGCACCCGCGCCTCGCGATAGAGCATGGCGATACGGAAGACGCCGAGGAAATGCAGTCCCATGATGATGATGATCACGCCCGCGATGATCGACAGCGTGTCGAAATACTGGGCGATGGTGCGGCCGACCACACTGGCCGTGGCCCCCAGCGCCACGAAGACGGTGGTGAAGCCGAGCACGAAGGCCAGGGCGGCCAGGATCAGCCGCCGCCGCTGCGCAGCGCCCGGCGTCTCGTCGCGCAGTTCCTCAAAGCTGACGCCGGCCAGCCATGCCAGATAGGGCGGGACGATCGGCAGCACGCAAGGCGAGACGAACGACAGAAGGCCGGCCAGCAGCGCTCCTCCAAGACTGACGTCGAGCATGGTCCTCCGCATCGCCGGCACGATCGCGCTGATTTGCCCTCGCCGGCTTGGCAAATGTATTCAGAAATCGCTATATATGGCAATCACCAATGCTTGGTCCACCATGCGCCCCGCACTCTCCATCATCGCCTCGGCCCTGCTTCTGGCACTCGCGCCCCAGCGCGCGCCGGCGGCCGAACTGGTGATGATGGAGCAGCCCGGCTGCGTGTGGTGCGCCCGCTTCAACGCCAAGATCGCTCCCGCCTGGCCCAAGACCGAGGAAGGCCGGCGCGCGCCGCTGCGGCGCGTCGACATCACGCAAGCATGGCCGACCGATCTGGAGGACATCCGCAAGGAGCGGTTCACGCCGACCTTCGTGCTGGTGGACGACGGCCGGGAGATCGGAAGAATTAGAGGCTACGTCGGCGACGAGTTTTTCTGGTATCGTATCGGCGAACTCATCGACCTGCTGCCACCCGCGACCGACTGAGGGACCGACGAGACGAACATGAGTCTTCCCAAGCTCAAGGACGCCCACTCCCCCGAGGATTTCGAGCGGCTTTTGGAACAGGCCCGCAAGGCGAGCGACCTTCTCAAGGCGCTGTCGCATGAGGGCCGCCTGTTGATCCTGTGCCTGCTGGCCGAGGGCGAGAAGTCGGTCTCCGAGCTTGAGGACGCGATGAACATGCCGCAGGCGGCCGTCTCGCAGCAGCTCGCCCGGCTGCGCTTCGACCGCCTCGTCAACACGCGCCGGGAGGGGCGCACCATCTACTATTCGATCGCCAGCAAGGAGGTCTCCTCGGTCATCGAGACGCTGTACGATCTGTTCTGCGCGCCGGTTCGCGGCGACATGGCCGAATAGGCCGACGACAAGGGCGCCCGGCGGCGGCGCCCACGGGAGGAAAAATGAGCCTCGCCACCTGGCCGTGGTTTCTCGCTCTGGCGGGCCTCGGCGCCGGCTTCGTGCTCGGCTTTGCCGCGCGCGCCAATCATTTCTGCACCATGTCGGCGCTGGAACGCGCCTGGTATGCGGGCGACGGCAGCGGCCTGAGAACCTGGATCCTGGCCGGCGCGACCGCCCTGATCCTCACCCAGGCCATGCAGGCGGCGGGCATGGTCGACACCGCCGCCAGCTTCTATATCCGCTCCGACTTCGCCCTGGTCGGCGCGATCGCCGGCGGCGTCGCCTTCGGCTTCGGCATGGCGCTGGTCGGCACCTGCGGCTTCGGCGCGCTGGTCAGGCTCGGCGGCGGCAGCCTGCGCTCGCTCATCGTGCTGGTCGTGCTCGGACTTGCGGCCATGTCGGCCCAGAAGGGGCTGGTCGCCCAGGCGCGCGTGGTGATCTCCGACCGCAACGCGATCGACGTCTCCGACATGGGCGGCCAGTCGCTCGGCCTGATCGTCTCATGGTGGGCGGGCCGCGATCTGACCCTCGTCGTCGCGGCCGGTCTTGCCGTCGCGCTGCTGGCCTGGATCTTCGCTTCCGCCTCCTACCGGCGCAAGCCGGGCTCCATCGCGACCGGCATCACCGTCGGCGCCGTGGTCGCCTTCGGCTGGTGGGCCACGAGCCTCGCGGCCCGGCACTCCTTCGAGGTGGTGCAGATCGAGGCCGGCAGCTTCGTCGTGCCTGTCGCCGACACGATCCTGCAGGTCGTCACCTTCACCGGCGTGCTGCCCGATTACGGGGTCGGCCTTGTGCTGGGCGTCGTGGCCGGCGCAGCGGCTTGCGCCTTTCTGAAGCGCGACGTGCGCTGGGAGGCCTGCGACGACGCGCGTGAACTCGGCCGCCACCTCGCCGGCGGCATGCTCATGGGCATAGGCGGCGTCTTCGCCATGGGCTGCACGATCGGTCAGGGCGTCACCGCCGTTTCGGCCATGGCGATTTCGGCGCCGGTGGTGCTGCTGTCGATCATGCTGGGCGCGCGCATGGGGCTGGCCTATCTGATCGAGGGCTCGCCGCTGGAGGCCTTCAAGCCGCTGTCGCGCCTGCCGGCCGAATAGCCGGGATCACTGCCGGAACGAGCATTCCGGCCGTGTTCTCAGGCGGGAACGAAGCGGTAGCCTCCGTTCTTGCGCTCGATCAGGCCCGCGCCCGGATGCGGGAAATGAAAGCCGATCACCCGCGCCTTGTCGCCCGCCAACCGGTCGAGCAGCGCCGTGCGGGTCTTCACGCCCTTCTCCACGTCCTGGTCGGCTCCGGACGGCCAGTCCGGACGCTCGAGCGACAGCACCACATTGGTCACGGCGTCGCCCACGACGATCACCGGCCCGTCGCCGCCATGCACGGCGAACGAGACGTGGCCGGGCGTGTGGCCGGCCGTGTCGATCGCCTCGACGCCCGGTATCACCTCGTCGCCGGGCTCGAAGAAACTCGCCTGCTCCTCGAAGCGGGGGATGCGGTTCTGCGCGCCGACGACGAAGCTCTGCCGCTCCTCGGGCAAGGCGTCCATGGCTTCCGGCGACATCCAGAAATCGCGCTCGGCGCGCGCCATGTGATAGCGCGCCTCGGGGAACACCAGATCGTCGAAATCGTCCGTCAGCCCCCACAGATGGTCGGGATGGGCGTGAGTGAAGATCACGTCCGTCACCTCGGCCGGGTCGACGCCGGCCTCGGCCAGATTGTCGAGAAGTTCGCCGGTCGTCGGCAGGAAATTCGGGCCAGCGCCGACGTCGAAGATCGCCAGCCTGTCGCCGCGCCGAAGCAGCGTGACGTTGCAGGCGTTGGTGATGCCGTCGCCCGACTGGCCGGCCGCCTCGAGAAGCCCCCTCACCTCGTCGGCCGGCACGTCGGGGAAGGCGAAATCGACCGGCAGCGTCATCGAGCCGTCCGACACCACGATCAGTTCGCCGTCGCCGGCCGCCAGACGTCCGATTGAGCGCGCCGGCCCGGCGCCGGCAAGGGTGAGCGCCGCGCCCAGCCCGCCAACGAAGGTCCGCCTGTCGATCCGGCCGCGCGGTGCCGATTTGATGTGGCGCATGTCATCCTCCTTCGCTGCCATATATATGGCTTTTTGCATATTTTTGCGCGAGGGGCTAGCATGGTCGGATAATGGCATCCGTGTCATCCCGCCCGATGGAGGTCTGAATGTACCGCACGCTTCTTGCAGGTGCCGTCCTGCTGGCCACGGCCGTCACGCCCGTCCTTGCCCACGAACCCGTGTCGGTGCGCTCCGTCGAGGCCGAATTCACCGATGTCGTCACCGATCTCGAGGACGCCGTCATCAATCGCGGCTATGTCGTCGACTATCACGGCTATATCGGCGAGATGCTCCAGCGCACCGCCGAGGACGTGGGCAGCGAGAAGCAGCTCTACCGCAACGCCGAGTTCATCCAGTTCTGCTCCGCGGTGCTGTCGCGCGAGATGATGGAGGCCGACATCGGCAATATCGCCTTCTGCCCCTACGTACTGTTCGCCTACGAAACCGAGGCCGAGCCGGGCAAGGTCGTCGTCGGCTTCCGCGAACTGCCCGAGGGGCTGGGCCGGGACGCCATCAACATGCTGCTCGACGAGATCGTCCGCGAGGTCACCGGCGAGGAGTGATCCCCGCCGCTCAGATCCGCGAACGGATGGCGGCGAACCAGAAGCCCGCGCACAGCGCGAGCGCGCCGAGGAATATGGCGGCAAGCACCGCGCCATAGCCGCCATAGGCCTGCCACAGCATCGCCGCGCCGAGCGGGGCGAGCGCCTGCATCATGTTCATGGGACCGACCAGCGAGCCGTTGACCGCGCCATAGGCTTCGGGCGCGACCATTTCCGGCACCGCCATGCCGCGCACGATGGTGATCATGCCGTTGGCAGCGCCGTAGAAGGCCGCGATGGCGCCGATCACCAGCACGTCGGGCGGCGCGAAGGCGAAGCCCAGTATCGCCAGCGGGAAGACGATGACGATCAGCGATCCGAGCGTGCGCACGGGCATGTCGGGCGCGAAGGCGCGTATGGCCAGCCGTCCGGCCACCTGTGCCGGGCCGATCACGGTCATGATGGCGACCACGCCGGACGCATCCAGGCCGCGTTCGAGCAGCAGCGGATAGATGTGATAGGTCAGCGAGCCGAAGGCGAAGGCATAGGCGAGCCAGGCGACCAGAAGGCCCCAATAGGCGGGCCGGCGCATGGCGGCGGCGACCGCATGCCGGCCGGCCGGCGGCGGCAGCTCGTCGGGTCCATGCACGCGCGCCGGCGCGTCCTTCGACGGGTCGATGGCGAAGGCGTAGAGCCCGCCGCAGATCACGCCGTTGACGACCGCCATGCCCATCAGCGCGCCGCGCCAGCCATGGAGGTCGATCAGCAGCTGGATCAGCGGCACGAAGACGGTGCTGGCGAAACCGCCCCACAGCGTCAGCGTCGTGATGCCGGCGCGCGCCCGCGCCGGTCCGAACCGTCGCGCGATTACCGCGAAGGCCGGCTCGTAGAGTGTCGCGGCCTGCATGCAGCCGAGAAACGCCAGCACCATGTAGAAGGCCCAGACCGTCTCGATCCGCGACCATGCCGCCAGGAGCAGGCCGGCGACGACCGAGGCGCCGGCCATCAGAAGCCGGCCGTGACCTCGGTCGATCGCGGCGCCGATATTGTAGGCGCTGAGACTGGCCAGGATCATGCCCAGCGTCGCGGCGCCGTAAAGCGTCGGTTTCGACCAGCCGAGATCAACCCGCATGGCCTCCGCGATGAGCGGAAAGCCGTAGAACAGCGTCCCCCAGGAACATATCTGGGCGGCGCCGAGCGCGCTGACGAACAGGCCCTCGCCCGCTGGCGAAGCAAGTCTCACACGCCGCTCCCGGCAAGGCCTCGACCGATCTTTCTCATGTGATCGGCTGATCCACGCCCCTCTCGCCTCGCACAAGTGCCAGAAGGCGAAATGCGAAGAGCCATGCACGGTTTTCGCCCGGTCGATCTCGTCTGGTGTCCGGGATCGATTGCAGGGGAAAGCGGCAATGGAGATCGGGTGGTTCGGTTCACGGCCCGCACGACCGGCGCCGGATCCGGGCGCAGCGCGGCTCCCGGTTTCACGGTCAGGCGTCGAGCTCGGCCGCGGCAACGGCGTGCACCGGCGGTTCCCGAATCCCGAGCTGCCGTGCGATGGCTGGCACCTCGGGGTCCGCGAGAAATCCGGCATAGTCCTCGGCGTCCCAATCGAAGACGGACCAGACCCTGTGGGCATCGTCCGGATCGAAGTAGACGCGGGCGCTTCGGCACCCGTGCTCCCTCCGCTTGTCGGCACCCACGGTTCGGAAAATCTCGAGGAACCAGTCCGGGTCGGTCACTTTGGCGATCGTGACGATCATTGTCGTGTCTCCGTCTGGTCGCGAGCGATCTCTCACCCTCAATCCGTCGGGCACTCTACCAGCTCGGGCAGGGCCGCATCGAGACCCCGCATTGCGGGGGGCCGTTTTCCCTCGCCTTCGTCAGGCGCGCGCCGCCCGGCTCCGGCCGCGTGCTCGTAGGCACGGCAAAGCGCTTGAATTAATTGAACGGTCATTTTATTATTGCCGCCACGGAGGCTGATGATGGCGCGCACGGTGGGATCGGACGGCGAACTGACGCTCGCGCGCATCCGCGACGCAGCCACCGCGCTGATCGCGCGGCATGGCTATGAGGCCGTGTCGATGCGCCAGCTTGCCGCCGAGGTCGGCGTACAGGCGGCCGCGCTCTACCGCTACTTCCCCACCAAGGAGGAACTGCTCTTCTCGCTGATGAAGGACCACATGGAAGGCCTGCTCGCTTCCTGGCAGGAAGAGCGGCCCGACACGAACGACCCGGCCGCGCGGCTGGCGGCTTTCGTGGTCAACCACATCCGCTTCCATGTGCGGCTTCGCCATTCGACCCATGTCTCCAACATGGAGCTGCGCAGCCTGTCGCGCGACAGGCTGTCGGCGATCCTCAGGCTGCGGAGCGCCTATGAGAAGCATCTGCGTGCGATCCTGCGCGACGGCGCCGAAAGCGGCGACTTCCTCGTGGAGGATGTCGGCCTGACCGCGATGGCGATCATCCAGATGACGACCGGCGTCATCGTCTGGTTCCGGCCCGACGAGCGCCTGAGTGTCGAGGAAGTCGCCGAGACCTATCTTGCCATGACCATGCGCCTCGTCGGCGCGGACACTCCAGGGAAACGGACCCATGTACACGCACACGATGAATTTCGGGCTGGGTGAGGAGATCGAGGCGCTGCGCGATATGGTGCGCCGCTTCGCCACCGACCGGATCGCCCCGATCGCCGCCGAGATCGACGCCAGCAACGAGTTCCCCTCCCATCTGTGGAAGGAACTCGGCGAACTCGGCCTGCTCGGCATCACGGCCGATCCCGATCATGGCGGCTCGGGCATGGGCTATCTGGCCCAGGTCGTCGCGATCGAGGAGATCAGCCGCGCCTCGGCGTCGGTCGGCCTGTCCTACGGCGCCCATTCCAATCTGTGCGTCAACCAGATCAACCGCTGGGGCACTGCCGAGCAGAAGGCGGAATGGCTGCCGGCGCTGTGCGAGGGCGAGAAGGTCGGCGCGCTCGCCATGTCGGAATCCGGCTCCGGGTCCGACGTCGTCTCGATGCGGCTGAGGGCCGAGAAGCGCAACGACCGCTATATTCTCAACGGCTCCAAGATGTGGATCACCAACGGCCCGGACGCAGACACGCTAGTCGTCTACGCCAAGACCGACCCCGACGCCGAGTCGCGCGGCATCACCGCCTTCGTCGTCGACACGAAGACGAAGGGCTTTTCCGTCGCGCAGAAGCTCGACAAGCTCGGTATGCGCGGCTCCAACACCGGCGAGTTGGTCTTCGAGGACGTCGAGGTGCCCTTCGAGAACGTGCTGCACGAGGAGGGCAAGGGCGTCGAGGTGCTGATGAGCGGGCTGGACTACGAGCGTGTCGTGCTCGCCGCCGGTCCGGTCGGCATCATGGCGGCGGCGATGGACGTTGTCGTGCCCTATTGCCATGAGCGCAAGCAGTTCGGCCAGCCGATCGGCGAATTTCAGCTCGTCCAGGCCAAGCTCGCCGACATGTATTCGACGATGAACGCCGCCCGCGCCTATGTCTACGCGGTCGCGGCCGCCTGCGACCGGGGCGAGACGACCCGCAAGGACGCCGCCGGCTGCGTGCTGTTTTCGGCCGAACGCGGCACGCAGGTCGCGCTCGACGCCATCCAGCTTCTCGGCGGCAACGGCTATGTGAACGACTATCCGACCGGCCGCCTGCTGCGCGACGCCAAGCTTTACGAGATCGGCGCCGGCACCTCCGAGATCCGCCGCTGGCTGATCGGCCGCGAAATCATGGCCGAGGGGTGATCCCTTTCATCGCCGGGAGGCGACTGGGATACCGGCTCGAACACGCCCGGTGGGGGAATGGATGAAACCTGCCACAAACATGTCTTGCTCCCATATTCGCCTCGAATTGCCAGACGCTTTCCTATGTGGCACCATATCGTATCAGTGGCAGGAGAAGATCATGGCACGTGCCTCTGGCTTCGCCGAGGAGCCGCAGCCCTTCGAAGACGCGGCCGATGGTCTGCGCTCCGTTCCTTACGCCCGGCTGAAGATCGACAGCGCCGGCCGCGTCGTCATCCCCGCCGAGATGCGCGCTGCGATGATGGTCAAGCCCGGCGACACGGTGACGGCGGAAGTCAAGGACGGCGAATTCCGCATCACATCTCCGGCTGTTGCCTTGAAGCGTTTTCAGGCGGTCGGCCGCGAATGGCGCAAGAAGAACCCTGGGGTCGACCTCGTGGAAGACCTGATCGCGGATCGCCGTGCCGAAGCCCGTAGGGAGCTCGAAGAGGCCAATGAGTGGCGCCGGGCGCACGGCCTGCCGCCGCTGGATTGATCTGTTGAGCCGCTTCGTTCTCGATTCGTCCGTTATCCTGGCCGTTCTCAAGGGAGAGCGGGGCGGCGAAGCCGCGGCCGAATTCGCATGGAAAGCGGCGATCAGCAGCGTCAACATCACCGAGATCGTGACCAAATGTGTCGAATGGGGGCTGGACCCCGGCGAAGCCCTTCTGTTCCTTGCAGGCAGGGAGATCGCGGTCGTCGCTTTCGAGCAGGAAGATGCCGTTTTCGCCGGCCGTCTCGCGAGCGTGGTACCCAAAGGTGTGCTCTCACTTGGCGACCGTGCCTGCATCGCCACCGCGGTTCAGCGAAACGCCACCGCCGTAACCGCCGACCGCGCCTGGGCCGCGCTCGACCTGCCCTGCCCCATTGAACTCATTCGCTGAGGAACCTTTCTCGCCCATGCCCGCCCTCGCCTCCGCCATCTCCCCCTCCTCCGACGGCTTCCGTGCCAATGCCGAGCGGATGCGCGAGCTTCTGGACGAGCTCGCCGCCCGGTCCGAGACGGTCCGCCGCGGCGGACCGGACGAGCAGCGCAAGCGCCATGTCGAGCGCGGCAAGCTGCTGCCGCGAGACCGGCTGGCGCAGCTTCTCGATCCGGGCGCGCCTTTCCTGGAGATCGGCCAGTTCGCCGCTTTCGACATGTATGACGGCGACATCGCCTCGGCCGGCATGATCACCGGCATCGGCCGCATCGAGGGCACCGAATGCATGGTCGTCGTCAACGACGCGACCGTGAAGGGCGGCACCTATTATCCGATGACGGTCAAGAAGCACCTGCGCGCCCAGGAGATCGCGCTGGAGAACAACCTGCCCTGCGTCTATCTGGTCGATTCGGGCGGCGCCAACCTGCCCAACCAGGACCAGGTCTTTCCCGACCGCGAGCATTTCGGCCGCATCTTCTACAACCAGGCCAACATGTCGGCCGCCGGCATCCCGCAGATCGCCTGCGTCATGGGCTCGTGCACGGCCGGCGGCGCCTATGTGCCGGCCATGTCGGACGAGACCGTCATGGTCCGCAACCAGGCGACCATCTTCCTTGGCGGCCCGCCGCTGGTGAAGGCGGCGATCGGCGAGATCGTCTCGGCCGAGGAGCTTGGCGGCGCCGAGGTCCATACGCGCCGCTCCGGCGTGGCCGACCACTACGCGCTCGACGACGCCCATGCGCTCGCCATCACCCGCCGGCTGGTGAGAAATCTGAATCGGAAGAAGACGATAGGGCTCGCCCTTCGCGATCCTCTGCCGCCGCTTCACGCACCGGACGAGATTCATGGGGTCATCCCGCGCGATGCGCGCCAGCCCTATGACGTGCGCGAGGTGATCGCGCGCATCGTCGACGGGTCCGAGCTCGACGAGTTCAAGGCCAATTACGGCACGACGCTGGTCACCGGTTTCGCCCATGTCCACGGCATGCCGGTCGGCATCATCGCCAACAATGGCGTGCTGTTTTCCGAATCCGCGCTCAAGGGCGCGCATTTCATCGAGCTGTGCTGCCAGAGGAAGATCCCGCTGGTCTTCCTGCAGAACATCACCGGCTTCATGGTCGGCCAGAAATACGAGGCCGGCGGCATCGCCAAGGACGGCGCCAAGCTGGTGACCGCGGTGGCGACCGCGCGCGTGCCGAAATTCACCTTCATCATCGGCGGCTCCTTCGGCGCGGGCAATTACGGCATGTGCGGCCGCGCCTATTCGCCCCGCTTCCTGTGGATGTGGCCCAATGCGCGCATCTCCGTCATGGGCGGCGAGCAGGCCGCGACGGTGCTGGCCATCGTCAAGCGCGAAGGCATCGAACGCTCCGGCCGCACATGGAGCGCCGAGGAGGAGGAGGCGTTCAAACAGCCGATCCTCGACCGGTTCGAGCATGAGGGCAGGCCGATCTATTCGTCGGCGCGGCTGTGGGACGACGGCATCATCGACCCGGCGAAAACCCGCGAGGTGCTGGCGCTGTCGCTCTCGGCGTCGCTCAACCGCGAGATCGAGGAGACGAGGTTCGGCGTGTTCAGGATGTAGGCGCGCGGGCGCCGATTCATGCCCTTGTACCAATTCTGTATCTTCTGTATTTTTCAGAAAATACAAAACTGGAGACTGCAATGAGGGAATTCTCGTTCTCCGACCTCAGCCGCCGGTCTGGCGACGTCCTCGAGGCTGCAATGGCGGGAAAGGTCTCGCTTGCGAAGCGTGGCAAGGCCAAGGTCATGATGATGCCCATCCACGAGTACGAGCGTCTGGAACGCATGGCCTCCGCTCGCCGGGCGCGGAACGCGTTCACGCTGGCCGAGGCGCCGGACGAAGACATCGAGAACCTAACGGCTGGCTTTCAGCAGATTCTCGATGAGACCACGTCCGACCGGTGAGGCGTGGCGAGGTCTAGCGTTTCCACTACCTCTGGGGCCACGAGGCGGAGCGGGGCGAGGAGAGCGGCCGCAAGATTCGGCGGGTCTGCCTGGTGATGGAGGTCAAGGGTTGGCTTTACCTGTTTCCCATCTCCAGCCGGGTTCCGCAGCCAAGAGAGCCAGGTGAGGAACGGCTCTACGAAATCCTTCCGGAAATCGAGCAGCGCAGGATCGGTCTTGGTCCCGAGAAGGTGAGCCACCTGATCCTCGATGACTACAACAAGGTTCGGACGGACGAACTCTACGACTTCGAGAGTCTTGCTCCGGTTGGGTCGCTCAGCACACGGTTCCTGGAGAAGGTGGCCCACAGGTTCCTGACCGCTATTCGGGAGAAACGCCCGATCGCCGGTCTGTCCCGTCGATAACGAGGATTTCCATTCCGGGAGCACCACCCATGCCCGCGCACCGCATCTATTCGATGAGCTTCGCCAGCGTCTATCCGCACTATGTCACCAAGGCCGAGAAGAAGGGCCGCACCAGGGCCGAGGTCGACGAGATCATCACCTGGCTGACCGGCTACGGCCCCGGCGATCTCAGGGCCATCCTGGACGACGGCAGCGACTTCGAGACCTTCTTCGCGAAGGCCCCGGCCCTCAACCCCGCCCGCTCATCGATCACCGGCGTCATCTGCGGCGTGCGCGTGGAGGAGATCGAGGAGCCGCTGATGCGCGAGATCCGCTATCTCGACAAGCTGATCGACGAGCTGGCCAAGGGCAAGAAGATGGAGAAGATCCTGCGGGCGGAATGATCTCGGGGTCCATCCGCCCCTTGTGTTCCGGGAACAAGACGAGGCGCGTCCCGTTGCTGGTCGAGAACGCCAACGCGGGAAGACGGACATGGCCGATCGCAAGCGGGACGAGATCGAGGAGACCAACCGGCGCATCAGCCGGCCACCGGAGAAATCGAAGCGGGCTCGGCACGGAAAGGTCTTTGCCGGGCAGCGCGCGGAACTGGCCGCCAATCCTGTCGGCGACAAGGGTTCGGCGACGTCGGAGACCCGGAAGGCCGTGAAAAAGGCAAGCCGAGGCCGCGGATAGGCCGGGGATACGGCCGTCCGCCGTCGCGAGTGGCTTCGGTCCTCGCCCCTATGCGCGTCCCTACACCTTCCTTGCGACGAGAAACGGCCGCGCGTCCTTGCCCTTCGTCCCATGGCGGGCGCGCTCGATAATCTCGAAGCCGGCCACCTCGGTCATGCGCTCCAGTTCCGCCGCGTCGAACGCCGACACATAGGGCGCCTTGCCGGCGAGCTGCATCAGCGGGATGGCCAGCCGCACGACCGGGTTCATCTCCTTCAGACAGGGCGTCTTGGAGATGAACAGCCCGCCTGGCTTCAGAACCCGGTGCACGCCGCCGAGCGTGGCCTCGCGCGCGGCCACCAGATGCAGGAGGTTGAAGCCGAGCGCCACATCGAACGTCCCGTCCGGCCAGGGTGCCGCGTCGGGCGTCGCCACCGCGAATTCGGCATTGGCGCAGCCTTGCGCCGCAGCCTTCTCGCGTGCGATCGCGATCATCTCGCCGGATATGTCGGTCGCCACGATCCGCTTCACGAAAGGCGCGAGCTTCAGCGCCGTCGTGCCGGTGCCGCATCCGAACTCGACCGCGGTCTTGCCGCCGTCGAGGAAGTCACGCGTGCGGGCCAGCGTGCGCTCGTAGCCCGCTTCGTCGGAGATCGGATCGGCGGCATATTTGCGCGCGACGCGGTTCCAGAAGCGCGCGTCGTTTGTCATGCGGAACATGGCCGGCCCTCGTTTTCGCGCCGTCCCTAGCATATGCGTCATCTTTTGGAATTGCCGACCGACGCACAAGCCATATACGTTCGCGTATGACCGAACCTGACTGGAACCGCGCCCGCGCCTTTCTCGCTACGGCCGAGGTCGGCTCGCTCTCGGCGGCGGCGCGCAGGCTCGGGCTCACCCAGCCCACCCTTTCGCGACAAGTGGCCGCGCTGGAGGCCGAACTCGGCATTCTCCTGTTCGAGCGCATCGGCAAGAAGCTGGTGCTCACCGAGGCCGGCGAGAGCCTGCTGGAGCATGCGCGCGCCATGGGCGAGGCAGCACTCGCCATGGGCTTCGCGGCAAGCGGCCGCGCCCAGGCGATCGAGGGCCGCGTCACCATCTCGGCCACCGACGGCTACGCCGCCTACCTCCTGCCGCAGATCGCCGCGCGCATCCGCCGCGAGGCGCCGCAGGTCACGCTCGTCATCGTCGCCTCCAATTCGCTCAGCGACCTGCAGCGGCGCGAGGCCGACATCGCCATCCGCCATGTGCGGCCCGAGGGCGACAATCTCATCGGCAGGCTGGTGCGCGAGAGCACCGCGCATTTCTACGCCTCCCGCCCATGGCTCGCGCGCCACGGCCATCCCGCCTCCCCGGCCGATATCGCGCCGGAGGATTTCATCGGCTTCGAGCGGAGCGAGCGCTTCGTCGACTTCATGCGCGGCCTGGGCACGCGCGCGACGGTGGAGGGCTTTCGCCTCGTCTCCGAAAGCTCTGTCGCCGCCTGGGAGATGGTCAAGGCGGGCCTCGGCGTCGGCCTGATGAGCCGCGAGATCGCGGGGCGCGCGCAGGACGTGGTCGAGCTGTTCCCCGATCTCGACCCGCCGCGCTTTCCCGTCTGGCTCGTCACCCACCGCGAGCTGCGCACCAGCCGCCGCATCCGGCTGGTTTATGAGATTTTGGTGGAGGAACTGGTGAGGGGGTGAGGGGGTGGAGAATCATAGTCTCGCCCGACTCCTCTCCCATCACGACCAACTGGACCGAGGAGAACGAAGCTGGACACTCTTACACCCGCCGAACGCAGCGCTCGGATGGGGCGTGTTCGCGGCCGCGACACCAAACCGGAGATGCTCGTGCGACGTCTTCTGCACGGCCTGGGTTATCGCTACCGCCTTCACAGGAAGGATTTGCCCGGTAAGCCCGACATTGTTTTTGGAAAGAGGCGTAAGGTCATTTTCATCCACGGCTGCTTTTGGCATCGTCACCCTGACCCGGCTTGCCGACTCGCGCGCCTTCCAAAATCACGTCTTGAGTTCTGGGAGCCGAAGCTCGTCGCCAATGCCGAGCGAGACGTCCGACACCAGGAGGCTCTTCGGCAACTCGGTTGGCAGGTATTGGTTGTCTGGGAATGCGAATTGCGGCATAGTGAACAATTAGAGAACAAATTTAGGCATTTTTTGGAGGATACGTGAAGGCGATCGAGCTGTTCGCGGGTGCGGGCGGGCTAGGAATGGGGATCAGCCGTGCAGGCTTCAAACCTCAAGCCATCGTGGAATGGGATCGTTGGTGCTGCGATACCATTAGGGAGAACCGTGGTGCCGGCATAGGCTTGGTTGGCGACTGGCCTGAACCGATCGAAGGCGACGTCCGGAATGTGGACTTTGGGCCTTTCGAAGGCCATCTTGATCTGGTTACTGGCGGTCCCCCGTGCCAGCCCTTTTCTCTTGGCGGAAAGCATGGAGCGCACGCGGATTCTCGCGACATGTGGTCCGAGGCGGTGCGCGCTGTCCGAGAAGCCAAGCCGAGAGCTTTTATTTTTGAGAATGTGAAGGGACTGACCCGTCAGAGTTTCGCGACCTACCTGTCCTATATCGTGATGCAGTTGACTTATCCCGAGCTCATGGCCGACGACGATGAGAGTTGGGAAAGCCACCTCTGCCGGCTTGAGATGCACCATACCGGCCGCCGTGGTCCCGCCGGCCTCGAGTATCGAGTCGTGTATCGGGTGCTAAATGCCGCGAACTATGGAATTCCGCAGCGTCGAGAGCGCGTGGTGTTCGTCGGCTTTCGGAAAGACTTAGGCATCGAATGGGCATTTCCAAAGGAAACGCACTCACTCGACGCCCTGATTTGGGATCAGGCGAAAGGCGAATATTGGGAGCGGCATGAGGTCCGCAACCGGGATCGCATCATCGCTCATCGCCACTCGCAACGCCTCCGTCAACTTCGCGAGCGCCCGAGGGAATCGCCGTGGCGGACTACACGTGATGCAATTGGAAATTTGCCGGACCCCGAGCTTGAGCCGGAAAAATCTCGAAAATACCACAACCACCGTTTCCAACCCGGCGCGCGATCCTACTACGGCCATACCGGCAGCCCTCTAGATGAACCCGCGAAAACCCTAAAAGCTGGCGTGCACGGTGTTCCGGGTGGGGAGAATATGTTGCTAAGGGCCGACAGGAGCGTGCGCTACTTCACGGTGCGGGAGAGCGCACGGTTGCAGACTTTTCCGGACGAATTTCGGTTTCACGGGTCGTGGACCGAAACGATGCGCCAACTCGGCAACGCGGTCCCCGTGGAACTTGCTAACATAGTCGCCCGCGACGTGAAGCGTCATCTCCTTTTCGGGGGATCGGACTTTCTGAAATGAAGACGCCAAAGTTCCGACAAACCGCAGCCGAGAAGCTTAGGCAGGATTTGGCCGACCTGGCCGCCGAAGCCACTAGTTCACCGCTAGCACCTCGAAGACGCAAGCAACTGGACGCACAGCTGCGTGAGCTAATGGCCGAACTAGGAAGACTGCTCCATGAGCTTGATCCGATTCGCCAACCTGCTGCCGTCTTTGATCCAAGCAACCCAAAGGTAGTCGGTCGTTTTATCTCGCTTGCTTTGGTCGCCCAACCGCGTCAGTTACTCAAGGGAGTGGAGGCCTTCTATGGGTCGGGCGTATACGCCATCTACTATAATGGCTCGTTTCCAAGCTATGCGCCGATCACGCGAAGCGAAACGCCAATCTATGTGGGCCAAGCAGCCCCGGCGATGAGCAACGCTCGCACGGCCATGGAACAGGGAGATCGGCTCGCTCGGCGCCTTCGGGATCACCGAAGCAATATTTCGAAAGCGACCGGTACGCTGAACATCGACGACTTCGAGTACCGTGCTCTTGTCGTGCAGAGCGGTTGGGAATCTGCTGCCGAGGATTTCCTCATTCACTTGTTCCGGCCAGTTTGGAACTCCGAAACAAACATTCTTTACGGGCTAGGTAAACATGGAGACAGCGCGGAAACGCGCGGAAACAAGCGCTCACCTTGGGATACGCTGCACCCAGGTAGAGCATGGGCGGCTCAGACCACCGAAGACGCCAGAACACCCACACAAATCACAGCCGATCTCCAAGCACATTTCGAAAGTACGAAGATCTACGCCAACCTCGACGAAGTGCTCCATGATTTTATAGACGAGCTTCGACAGGTTTAGCTTTGGATGTTCGTCACTCTAGCCGTTCATCAGCCCCGTGTAGGCCGGTGCACGTCCCCCAATCGCCGGTCTCGGCCCGTTCGAACTCAAAGTGCCCAACGCCGCCACCCGCGCGGCGATGGCCGAGGCCGACGAGACCGCGGCGCGTCACAGCAGATCCTGACCGTCTCCCCTTTTCAGGCGGAAGCCATGACGTGAATAAATCCGGCCCCTCGCCGGTCTCAACCCGTTGATTTCCCTCGACAGGCGGATTTTCTTTTTCCACCCGTCCGGCCGCGCGCGCATCCTGTCCGCGAAGGAGGACGCGATGGGACGGATGGGCTGGAACGTTGAGGAGGTGGAGCGGAACCGGGTCGTGCTGGAACGCATCCTGGCGTTCCTTCTCGCGCTGGCCGCACTCGCCGATCGCGTTGCCGGCCTGCCCACGCCGATCCGCCTGCCGGTGCTTGCCATCCTCGGTCGCGGCGAGGCCGTGGCGCGCACCCTGGTCACGGGGCTCGCGCATGAGTTGGGCGTGCCGGCCTGTCCCGTCGCCGAATTACCGGCGGTCGATGAGGCCGGGCGGCTTGCCGCGCGATTCCGGGTGCTGGCGCTGATGCTGGGCACGATCCTGGCCTGGGTCTCGTGCCTCGCCCGATCGCTTCCTTGCGCTGACAGCGGTCAGACCGGCGCGCCGATGTCGTGGCCTACGCTCGTCGCCCTGCAAGCACCCCCCGCGCCGCCGCGCGCGCCCGACACATCATGATGAGAAAAGCGGGCGCCTGAACCGCCGCCCTGTCTCCCGCCCTTCGCGGGGGAGACCATCGCCTGTGGGGCTTCGACCCCTCCGTCTCGGGCTTTGCCCTCGCCACCGCCCCCCTTACGGGTGGAGGACGGGCGCCCGTCCTCTCGCTCAAAGGCAGATATCATCCACGCCCGCGCGCCGCGTTCACGCGGCGGCATCGGCGCTTGCCCTTGCATCGGACGTCCTCGGCCTTACCTTCGGCATGACCCGGATTCATTTCCGGTGCCGGCGAACAGCCCGCCGGCGCCGGACAGATACGAGGGAACTGCCATGCCCAACGCTCCGATCCGCCATTCGCTCGTTTCTCTGCGCGCCGAGGTGCCCGCCGACGCCTTCACGGCCGAAACGCTGGGCACGCGCCGCGAGGGTTCGGGCGTGGTCATCCGCGACAGCGGCCTGGTGCTCACCATCGGCTACCTGATCACCGAGGCCGAGGAGGTCTGGCTGACGCGCCACGACGGCAAGGTCGTGGCCGGCCACCCGCTGGCCTACGACCAGGAGACCGGCTTCGGCCTCGTCCAGGCGCTGGGCGATCTGGGCCTGCCGGCGCTGCCGCTCGGCCGCTCGGCCAAGGCCAGGACCGGCGATCCGGTCATGCTGATCGACGGCGCGGGCGATGCGATCGAGGGCGAGATCGTGGCCCGCCAGGAATTCGCCGGCTACTGGGAATATCTGATCGACGACGCGATCTTCACCGCGCCGGCCCATCCCGCCTGGGGCGGATCGGCGCTGGTCGACGCCGAGGGCCGGCTGATCGGCATCGGCTCGCTCCGGCTCGAAATGATGAAGGACGGCGAGGTCTCGGGCATCAACATGTCGGTGCCGGTCGACCTGCTCGCCCCGGTGCTCGACGATCTCGTCCGCCGCGGCCGGCCCGCCCATCCGCCGCGCCCGTGGCTTGGCGCCTTCTCGGCCGAGCAGAACGGCGAGGTCATCGTGCTGAGCGTCGCCAGCGAAGGGCCCGCCGACCGCGCGGGGCTGCGGCCGGGCGACGTGATCTCTGAACTGCGCGACGCCGAGGTGCGCGGCCTGGCCGATTTCTACCGCGCGCTGTGGGCCAGCGGCCCGGTCGGCACCGAACTGCCGCTGCGCGTGGTGCGCGACGGGCGCGAGAAATGGCTCAAGGTCCGGTCTGGCGACCGCGCCGAGCTCCTGCGCAAGCCGCATATGCAGTAGGCGCCAGCGCTCCTGACGTCATGCTGGCGGCAGCCTCCGTTCCGGTCCGGAGCGTTCCGCGCTATGGCAGGTGCTGGAGGAGGCCCCGCCCATGATCCTGATCGGCCAGTATGATTCGTCCTTCGTGCGCCGCGTCGGCATCGCGCTGACGCTCTACGACCTTTCCTTCGAGCACCGGCCCTGGTCGGTGTTTTCGGATTTCGAGGCCTTGCGCGGCCTCAACCCGACCGGCCGCGTCCCGGTCCTGGTGCTCGATGATGACGAGGTGCTGATCGACACGCACGCGATCCTCGATCACCTCGACACGCTGGTTGCCCCCGAGCGGCGGCTCGTGCCGGCCGAGGGACCGGCCCGCCGGCATTCGCTGAAAGTATCGGCGCTCGCCTCGCAGCTTGCCGACACCGCCGTCAGCCTGTTCTACGAGAAGGTCCTGCACGAGGCGCCCTCCCCCGTGTTGGTCGAGCGGCGCGGCGCGCAGTTGCTTGGCGGGCTGGCCGCGCTGGAAGCAGAGCGCAACGAACGCCGGACGACCCACTGGTTCGGCGAGCGCATCGGCCATGCCGACATCGCGGTCGCGGCCGCCATCCGCCACACGCGCGACAGCCATCCCGACCTCGTCGATCTGGAGGCCTATCCCGCCCTTGCCCGCCATTGCGCCGCGCTGGAGGCCCTGCCGGTCTTCACGACGATCTCGCAGCCCTTCCTGCCGCCCGCCTAGCACCGGTCGTTCCCGCGTCAAAAAATCATGGCATGATGTCGGATCAGGCGGCGGCTGACCGTCCTCGATCCGTCGATCGAGGACATCCACACACAGGAGCCCTGCATGAAGCCCGCCAACTTCTTCTGGTACGAACTGGTCACCACCGATCCCAAGGCCGCCACCGGCTTCTACGCCGATGTGGTCGGCTGGACGCCCGTCCCCTACGGCCCGTCCCATGACTACACGGTCCTCAATGTCGGTCCCGACCAGGGCACCGCGGGCATCATGGCGACCCCGCCCGAGGCGGCCGGCATGCCGCCACAATGGATGGGCTACCTCTATGTCGACGATGTCGACGCCAAGGCCCGCGAGGTGGAGACGGCCGGCGGCAAGGTCGAGAAGGGGCCGTGGGACATTCCCGAGATCGGCCGCGCCGCCGTCTGCACCGACCCGCATGGCGCGCCCTTCATGATCATGAAGCCGAATGGCGAGGATCGCCCGCCCTTGCCGATGACCACGCCCGGCACGATCGGCTGGCGCGACCTGTCGGCGGGCGACCTCGACGAGGCCTGGTCCTTCTATGCGGGCCTGTTCGGCTGGACCAAGGGCGACGCGATCCCGATGGAAGGCATGGGCGACTACCAGCTCTTCCATGCCGGCGGCGACGAGCCGGTGGGTGGCATGATGACCAAGACGCCCGACCGCGAGCATCCGTTCTGGCTGTTCTATTTCGTGGTTCCGGCCATCGACGCGGCGCGCGAGAAGATCGTCAAGGGCGGCGGCACGGTCGTCATGGAGCCGATGGAGGTGCCCGGGGGTGCCTGGGCGATGGAGGCGCTCGATCCTCAGGGCGCGCGCTTCGGGCTGACCGCCGCTTCGCGGTAGCAACCGGCCGCGAGACCAGGCGGCCGGAGGAGCCAGTCGGAACGGGTGCCATCGGCGGACAGTTCCGGCGGTCAAAAACGCCGGTCGACCGTTGGAACAATCGCGGAGCGAACGCGGTTGGCCTCCTGCGCCCTCGCGGAACGGAAAGGCCGGAGGAAACGGCCTCATCTTCGTCGGCGCCAAAAGACCCAACCATGGAGGCAATGATGACCGATCGCATGAAGGTGGCTCTCATGGGCGCGACCGCGGGGTTGCTCATGACCACCGGGCCGCTCCACGCACAGGAGCAACTTGCGGACGAGGAGGTGCGCGGCTTCTTCGATACGATGCAGCAAATCGTGACCGAGTCCGTCGAGGCCGGCGAGTTCGACCGCCTGCTCGACTGGACGGAAAACCACATCGCGGACGGCGCCACATTCGCGGCAAGCAACGAACTCTATGTCGGCGAAGACCGGAAAGGATTCGGTGTGGTCTCGCTCGACAAGGAGGACATGATGCGCTTTGGCCGCATGGCGCTCGGCATGATGTCCGGCACGGACGATCAGCCTATCGAAAACTATTCGCTCCAGATCGAGGTGAGCGAAGTCGCGCCCGCCGGCCCCGACGCCGCGACGGTGAAGGTCGACTATGTCGAGAGCGCGACCTTCGCCGTGCCGGAAACGGCCGGCGCGCGCGACGAGCTCCAGACCAGTTCCACCGGGGCCGATGCGCGAGAGCCCGACACCGGCGGGGACGGCACGGCGCAAGCCGGCAAATCGTCGGTCGAGTTCACCGCCACCGCGAACTGCGAGCACCTCGTCACGCGCGGGAAGACCGGCGGGGAATTGGTAATTGGCCTCTCGACCTGCGAGGTCCGCACCGAACTTTGAGCATTGGCGGTCGGGCAGCCTGGCGGCTGCCCGACCTTTTTGCGGCGGGGAGGAAGCGAAAACAGCAGATGCAAGGTGGAGCCGATGCCGCTATGAGTGAGCGGCAACGAGGGGTCCGATGTTCGCGAAAATCCTGATCGCCAATCGCGGCGAAATCGCCTGCCGCGTGATGCGCACCGCGCAGCGCCTCGGCGTATCGACGGTGGCCGTTCATTCGGACGCGGACGCGCAGGCCCTTCACGTGCGCATGGCCGACCAGGCGGTCGCCATCGGCCCGGCGCCCGTCGGCGAAAGCTATTTGCGCGGCGACCGCATCATCGAGGCGGCGGTGGCCACGGGAGCCGAAGCGATCCACCCCGGCTACGGCTTCCTGTCGGAGAATCCGGACTTCGTCGAGCAGGTCGAGGCCGCCGGCCTCGTCTTTATCGGGCCGTCGTCTGCCTCCATCCGCGCGATGGGCCTCAAGGACGCGGCCAAGCGGCTCATGGAAAAGGCGGGCGTGCCGGTGGTGCCCGGCTATCACGGCGAGGCGCAGGAGATCGTCGTGCTGGCCACCAAGGCCCGAGAGATCGGCTATCCGGTGCTGATCAAGGCGCGCGCCGGCGGCGGCGGCAAGGGCATGCGCCGCGTGGAGGATCCCGACGATTTCGCCGAAGCCCTGGCGGGCGCCAGACGCGAGGCCAAGGCCGCCTTCGGCGACGAGCGGGTGCTGGTCGAGAAATATATCGAGAAGCCCCGGCACATCGAGGTGCAGGTCTTCGGTGACAATCACGGCAATGCGGTGCACCTGTTCGAGCGCGACTGCTCGGCCCAGCGCCGCCACCAGAAGGTGATCGAGGAAGCGCCCGCGCCCGGCATGACCGACGAAATGCGCGCGGCCATGTGCGAGGCCGCCGTCAAGGCCGCGCGCGCGATCGACTATTCGGGCGCCGGTACGATCGAATTCATCGTCGACGCATCGGAAGGGCTTCGGCCGGACCGGTTCTGGTTCATGGAGATGAACACGCGGCTGCAGGTGGAGCATCCGGTCACCGAGATGGTCACCGGCGTCGACCTTGTCGAATGGCAGTTGCGCGTCGCGGCCGGCGAAAGGCTGCCCAAACGGCAGGGCGAGATCGCGCTCGAGGGACATGCCTTCGAGGCGCGTATCTATGCCGAGGATCCGACCCGCGACTTCCTGCCCGCCACCGGCAAGCTGCATCATCTGCGCTTTCCCGAGGCGATCGCGGACGGCACGATCCGCGTCGAGACCGGCGTGCGCGCCGGCGACCGGATTTCTCCCTTCTACGATCCGATGATCGCCAAGCTGGTCACCCACGGGTCGGACCGCGCCGCCGCGCTCGCGGCGCTGAGAGCGGCCATCGCCGAGACAGAGATCGCCGGCTCGACCACCAATCTTCCATTCCTGCATGCGCTGGCCGGCGATGAGGCCTTCTCGTCGGGGGATGTCGATACCGGCATGATCGCCCGCCGTCAGGAGGCGCTGACGGCCCTGCCCGCACCCGGCCCGCGCCAGGCGGCCGTCGCGGCGCTGGAGGCTTCCGGCCTAACCAGGCCGCGGCCGGCGGACGATCCCTGGGATACGCTGGTCGGCTACGCCCATTTCGGCTCGAACGGTTTCCGGCGCATGGTCGGGTTCGGGAACAGGACGATGGAGGCGCGGATCGTTCCGCTGGCGGATGGCCGCTTCACGGTCGAGCTCGGCGGGGAGAATTTCACGCTGTCGCCGGACCACGGCGAGCGTTTCGCGCTATGGCCCGGTCATGTCACGATCTTCGATGGCCCGGTCGGCCACAGCTTCGCGACGCCGGATCCGCTGGAAGCGGCCGAAGACGTCGCGGCCGGCGGGGACACGCTGCGCGCGCCGATGCCGGGGCTGGTCAAGCTGGTGCGAGCGGCGTCGGGCGAGGCCGTGAAGAAGGGGCAGCCCCTGCTGATCCTCGAAGCGATGAAGATGGAGCACACCATCGCCGCGCCGCATGACGGCATCCTGGCTGAGATCGCGGCGGAAGGCGCGCAGGTGACGGATGGAGCGGTGCTCGTCCGTTTCGAGGAGTCTGTTGCGGGGTAAGGCGAAACCTCCCATCGCGACGCCGGCTGTGTGACCAATTTCATCGTCGTGAGACGGGCGCGGCTTAGCCTTCATTGGCAGATGGTCACCCCATGGAAGGAGGTGAACGCATGCCTGGCAATCCCACGCCCGTCCCGTCAGCCGTCGTCGCCCATGCCGCGGTGACGCAACAGGTGCTCGACGGTCTGCTCGGCCAGACGGTTACCGACTATTGCGGCAAGTACGGTTCGGTGGGCGACACAATCAATCATTGCGCGCATTTCGTCTCGCACGTTCTCGACCTGCGCATTCCTGGCGCCGCGCTGTGCTCCAATGTCGGCAACAGCACCTATACTTACGAGGAGCGGCGCAACGGCGTTTGCGTACGCGTCAACCAGGTCTACAATTCCTGCAACGGGCGCGCGGCCTTCGACGCCGCCGTGACCTGCCACACGCCACGCATCATCGTCGCCACGATCGCCGACAATGTGCGCGGCGACAACCCGCCGGTGGTCGGCGACCATCCACGCAAGCATATCGGCTTTTTGCTCGGCACCAATGTCTACCACTATTCCAACACACGGGACGCGGTGGTCTGCCAGCCGGTAGGGGAGTTCGCCAGCCACTATGGCAGCAGGACCGTGCTCTACGTGAGCGACCTGCCATGAGAGCAGGCATACGCATGGCCGTCCTGCTGCTTGCCACGAGCGCGGGCGCGGCTGCGGCAAATTCCGCCGAGCCGCGTATGCTGGACGACGGGGAAGCCATCAAGGTCGTGGAGGCGCTGTCGCGCGCGTCGACCCAACCGCTGTCGGACGACCCCTCCTGCAAGGCGGACCTGTCCGACCCGCGCCCGATGAGCGTGGCGGACGGGCTTGGGGTGGCCTTGCTGAAGGCAGTCACCAGCGAAGAGGCAACCGGGCTTACACTTCAGTGTGTCGACCGCGCAGGCTACCCGAAGACCGAATCCCAGGAGTACTGCGCGCTGAACTTCGCCACCGGCGGCGGCGCGGAAATGGAATACGGCCTGATCTTTCTGATGGACTGGCAGACCGGCGCGGTCGTGGAAGGATCGGTCGAATGCTACTGACGCGTGATCGCTTCCTCTGAATCGACGAAGACCGCGCCAGCCTTGTTTCCGGCCGGTCGCGGTCTTTCGTTCGCGTGCCGTCGGGCGCCCCTTGCCCTTCGCGACAGCCGCTTCCCTGTCAGTTCCGGCGGGTTATCCCGCTCTCGTCGTTGCTTCCTTTGCCCGCCTCAGTGGACGGTCATCCACTCGCGCGCCTCGCGCAGCGCCCTGGCGAGGTCGGCCTTAGACATCTGGGCAGCAAGCTCGCGCCGCAGTTCGATGGCGCGGTCAGAGCCCTTGATGGCGGCGATGTTGAACCATTTGTGGGCGGCGACCATGTCGGTCTCGCAGTCGCGGCCGGTCGCGTACATCATACCCAGTTCGAAGAGAATATCGGCCTGGGCGTTCGCACCCATCTGCCCGATACCGGCTTCCATCATTTCGTAGCGTGCCATTTGTCGTCCCCTGTCTGTCCCTGCGAAGCCCGGCTTTCGTCCCCGCCGGATGTCTTCGTTCGATGACCCGAGAATGGCCTGCCAGCGTTGAAACGGCCGTTAAGCGGCGTCCTTAATTTGAAGAAAACGAAATGAAAACAAGCGGTAAAGATCGGATTTTGTTAAGCATCGGAAGCCTTGGAAATTCGGCGATTCGATGAAAACTCGTCGAAAATGCCCGATCCACGCGGTGACTTTTCCCTAACCACGATCATGATCGCGTTCGCGGCCTGCCGGTCTGGGGAAAGCGGAAATCGCCGTGGTTGACGCTGCGCGACCGGCTTTTCGCCAGGATAATTCTCGACTAGCGTCGCATTTATCCGGCCGCTGATTGCGCGGCGGCCGAACCTGACGGGAGGAACCGGAATGGCACGCACGATCATGTTGGCCTGCATCGGCCTGACATTGATGACGGGAACGGCATTCGCCGATCCGATTGAGGGGACCTGGAAACGGCCGAACGGCACGTTGATCAAATATGCGGCCAGCGGTGGCCAGTATTGCGGCACGGTCATGACCGGCGAATACAAAGGCAAGTCGATCGGCTGCATGAGCGGCAAGGATGGCAGCTACACCGGGAAGGTCAACAAGCTCGACGAAGGTAAGACCTACAACGGAAAAGCTTCAGTCAACGGAAACACGCTCGCCCTGTCCGGTTGCGTGCTGGGCGGCATCATCTGCAAGAGCGAAAATCTTACGCGGCAGTGAGTCGAGAATGGGCAATAGGGCAGTAAGGCAATAGGGCAGTAGGGGACGGCGGATAGATCGCTGGGCTGCATTTCAGCCAGACTCGCTACCCCTACACCTATTTCACGTATTGCCCTATTCCCCTGCCTTCACGCCCGCGCCCGCTGGCCGAACAGGACCTTCTTCGCCTCCTCGTCGTCGGCGATGTTGCGGCGGAACTCCTGTCCGACGCTCCAGCCCCTGTCGACGGCAGGGCGCGCTGATAATGTTTCCATCCAACGCTTGAGATTGGGGAAGTCGTCCAGATCCTGGCCCTGATTCTTCCATGGCCGCACCCAGCCCACGCAGGCCATGTCGGCGATCGAATAGTCGCCGGCCAGGAAATCGCGATCGGCCAGGCGCTTATTCATGACGCCATAGAGCCGGTTGACCTCGTTCGTGTAGCGCTCGATCGCGTAGGGTACCTGCTCTGGCGCGTATTGACGGAAATGATGCGCCTGGCCGGCCATCGGTCCCAGCCCGCCCATCTGCCAGAAAAGCCACTGGTCGACCTCGACGCGCGCCCGCTCGTCGCGCGGATAGAAGCGGCCGAACTTGCGCCCGAGATATTGCAGGATGGCACCCGACTCGAAGACCGAGATCGGCTCCCCGTCCGGCCCCTCGGGATCGACGATCGCCGGCATGCGGTTGTTGGGAGAGATCGCCAGGAACGAGGGCTCGAACTGCTCGCCCTTGCCGATATTGACGTATCTGACCTCGTAGGGAACGCCGAGCTCCTCAAGCATGATGCTGACTTTCCAGCCGTTCGGCGTGGGCCAGTAATGGAGTTCGATCGGTTTCGTCTGGTCCGGCATGATGGGCTTCCCTCGTTCAGGCAGCCGGAATCTACGCAAAGCTCCTCGGTGCGCAACCTTACCGACAGTTCACGAAGGTGAACGCTGCCTGAACGGCGGCATCAGAGCCCGTTCAGCGCGCGCCGGCTAAAACCTCCCCACGACTGAGGGGAAGGGATGAACATGCTGGCTCGCCGTTTCACCATCGTCTGTCTGATCGTGATGCTGTTCGGGTTTGCACTCTCGGCTTTGGTGGCCGAAGCCAGCCGGCCCGCTCGCTCCAGCGACATCGGATCGGCGGTGCCTTGCGTGTTCGAAGGCGGCACCCGCTGCCTCCCGCCCATTAGACGCTAACGAAGAAGACCCAACCAGGATAAAGGACTATGACAAGACGCTCCGCTCGCCACTTCGATGAGATGATCCGCCCCATGCTGGCGGTCGCTCTCGCGTTCGGATTGTTTGTGGGGTCGGTTCATGTCGCCCGCAACGGCCTCGCCACGCCGGCCTTCGCATCGGCCGCGAGCGAGATCGGCGTGGTCCAGAAGAAGAGCAACGGGATCGGCTTCGTGCTTCTGGTCGGTCTCCAGCGCGGATAGTGGAAACTCCCATTTGGCCCGGACTACCCCAGCCGAACTAAAGACAGTTTGAAGTCATCCCCCCTCCCCAAGCCATGGTCGCCTCATTATAAGGCACCATGGAAAATCGTATCTATCCCCAGCCCATCGAGACCATGCTGACGCCGGACCCGGCGCCGCGGCACAGCTATACGGATCCGGCCGAGGCCGTGGCCGCGCTGATCGCACTCTACGAACGGAATACGTCCTTCCTTCGCGACTGCTTCAACGGCCTGTCCAAGGGCGCCCCCCACCGGCGCTACCGGGCCTGCTATCCAGAGATCAGCGTTTCGACCTCGTCGTTTACCCAGATCGATTCGCGCCATGCCTATGGCCACATGCCCACACCCGGCCATTACGCCACGACGATCACGCGGCCCGACCTTTTCAAGCCCTATTTGGTCGAACAGCTGCGATTGATCATGCGCAATCACGGCGTGCCGGTCACCGTGGGGGAATCGGAGACGCCGATACCCATCCATTTCGCCTTCCTCGAGGGGACCTATGTCGAGTCCTCGGTCGCCGACGCGATCGACCGTCCGATGCGCGACATGTTCGACGTTCCCGACCTGGCCGGCACGGACGACCAGATAGCCAACGGAACCTACGAGCCCATCCCTGGAGAGCCGATGCCGCTGGCACCGTTCACGGCTCAGCGCATCGACTACTCCCTGCACCGACTGTCGCACTACACGGCGACGTCGCCCCGCCATTTCCAGAACTTCGTCCTGTTCACCAACTACCAGTTCTATATCGACGAGTTCTGCATTCTGGCGCGCGAGCTGATGGCCAGGGGCGGGGGCGGCTACGAAGCCTTCGTGGAGCCAGGCAATCTGGTGACGGAAGCGGGCCAGTCCGAGGCGCACGAGGGCGCGGTGTCGGTCCGCCTCCCGCAGATGCCGGCCTACCATCTGGTCAAGCCCGGCCATGGCGGCATCACCATGGTGAATATCGGCGTCGGCCCGTCCAACGCCAAGACGATCACGGACCATATTGCGGTGCTCAGGCCGCATGCCTGGCTGATGCTCGGCCATTGCGCGGGACTGCGCAACACCCAGGCGCTCGGAGACTATGTGCTTGCGCATGCCTATGTGCGCGAGGATCACGTGCTCGACGACGACCTTCCCGTCTGGGTGCCCATACCGGCGCTGGCCGAAATACAGGTCGCCCTGCAGGAGGCGGTGGCCGAGATCACCGGCCTTTCCGGCTTCGACCTGAAGCGGATCATGCGCACGGGAACGGTCGCCACCATCGACAACCGCAACTGGGAGCTTCGCGACCAGCGCGGTCCCGTGCAGCGCCTGTCGCAGTCGCGCGCCATTGCCCTCGACATGGAATCGGCCACCATCGCGGCCAACGGATTTCGCTTCCGCGTGCCCTACGGAACGCTCCTATGCGTCTCGGACAAGCCGCTCCACGGCGAACTCAAACTGCCGGGCATGGCCACCGATTTCTACAAGCGGCAGGTTTCACAGCATCTCCTGATCGGGATGCGCGCGATCGAGAAGCTCGCCGCCATGCCGCCGGAACGGCTGCATTCGCGCAAGCTGCGCAGCTTCTCGGAGACGGCGTTCCAGTAGCGCGGGCGCTGCCTCGGGCCCTATTTCCTCAACGCCCAAAGCAGGGAGTCGACCGGGCCTCCGTCGCGATGCTCGGCCTCGTCGAAGGCGACCTGCTTCCTTTCGTAGGCCGCCACGATCTTGCCTAGGTGGTGCTTGAGAAGCGCACGGCTCTTCATGCAGCCGGAATTGTCGGCGAAGCGCATTTTGCCGATCGCGCTGGCGGCGGCGTTCGCCATGTCCCGCGCGATGCGTCCATGCTTCTGCTCATGCCGCTCGACGCCACGCATGAAGCGTGCCCAGCGCGCCCGGAGCGCGGCGGACATTGGCGATGCCACCCGCGGATAGACATAGGTAATGTCAAGCCGGACGACCGGATCGGCCGGACGGCAATAGCCCTTCTCGTATCGCCATACGGCGTCGGACCTCATGCGGTACTTCGTCTGCGCGATCGCCCGCGTGAGATAGCCGTGCTTGGGCCCGTATCGGTCCATCTGCGCCACCAGGGCCTCGCCCGTCTGGCCGTCGATCGCGTAATGCGTCGTCTTCACGGATACTTTCGTAGAGGCTTTCGCGGCCGCGCAGAGGCACAGGCCGCTCGATGCCGCCACCACGCAGGCAAACAGGGTCTGTCTCATTCGCGCCGCTCCCGTCCCGGGTTACGGATCGGTACGATTGTGACCACAGCGGGGCCAACGTCAAGCCTGATCGCATTTCACCACCGTTCGCGGCGGCTGCCCGGCGCGGCGGTCACATGGACCGGCTCGCCGGGGCTCTTTCAGACGGCGGTCGAGACGCGGTCATCCTCACATGTTGGGATAGACCGGTCCTTCACCGCCTTGTGGCGGCACCCAGTTGATGTTCTGGTTCGGATCCTTGATGTCGCAGGTCTTGCAGTGGACGCAGTTCTGCGCGTTGATCACGAAGCGTGCATCCGGCTGGTGCCTGTCACCCCCACCCTTGTCCGGTGAGCCCGGTCCGCCGGCGAGCGAGTTGCCATCGGCGTCCACCCATTCATACACGCCGGCCGGGCAATAGCGTGTCGACGGCCCGGCATAGACGGCGTATTCCGACTCCTTCTGCAGTTCCATGTCCTTCACCTGGAGATGGACCGGCTGGTCCTCCTCGTGATTGGTGTTGGACAGGAATACCGACGACAGCCGGTCGAAGGTCAGCACGCCGTCGGGCTTCTGGTAGTCGATCTTCTTGTGCTTGGCGGCCGGCTCCAGCGAAGCGGCGTCCGTCTTGCCGTGCTTCATCGTGCCGAAGAAGGAAAAGCCGAACAGCGTGTTGGTCCACATGTCGAGGCCGCCGAGCGCGACGCCCCCGATCGTGCCGAACCGCGACCACAGCGGCTTCACGTTACGGACCTTCCTGAGATCCTTGCCGATGTCGGAGGCGCGCCATGCGTGCTCGTAGCCGGCCAGTTCGTCATTGGCCCGCCCCTCGGCAAGCGCCTCGGCCGCATGTTCGGCCGCCAGCATTCCCGACAGCATCGCATTGTGCGAGCCCTTGATGCGCGGGACGTTGACGAAACCGGCCGAGCAACCGATCAGCACGCCGCCGGGAAAGGCCAGCTTAGGCACGGACTGCCAGCCGCCCTCGGTGATGGCGCGCGCGCCATAGGAGATGCGCTTGCCGCCCTCGAACGTGTCCTTGATGGCCGGATGCGTCTTGAAGCGCTGGAACTCCTCGAAAGGCGACAGATAGGGATTCCGGTAATTGAGATGCAGCACGAAGCCGACCGCGACCAGATTGTCCTCCAGATGATAGAGGAACGAGCCGCCGCCGGTCCTGCTGTCGAGCGGCCAGCCGAAGGAGTGCTGCACGAGGCCCTTGCGGTGCTTGTCGGGCGCGACCTGCCAGAGTTCCTTCAGCCCGATGCCGTATTTGCCCGGCTCGCGCCCCTCGTCCAGGCCGAACTTCGCGATCAGCTGCTTGGCGAGCGACCCGCGCACGCCCTCGCCGATCATCGTGTACTTGCCGTGCAATTCCATGCCCGGGGCGTAGTTCGGGCCCTTCGTGCCGTCACGCTCGATGCCCATGTCGCCGGTAGCGACACCCTTCACCCGGCCGTTCTCGTCATAGAGCACCTCGACTGCCGCGAAGCCGGGATAGATCTCGACGCCGAGCGCCTCGGCCTTGGTCGCCAGCCAACGGCAGACATTGCCAAGCGAGACGATGAAGTTGCCGTGATTGTTCATCAGCGGCGGCATCATGAAGTTGGGCAGTCTGAAGGAGCCCGCCGGTCCGAGTACCAGGAAATGATCGTCCGTCACCGGCGTCTGGAACGGATGGTCGTCCTCGTTGCGCCAGTCAGGCAGAAGCCGGTCGACGGCGATCGGATCGATAACGGCGCCCGACAGAATGTGCGCGCCGACCTCCGCGCCCTTTTCCAGGACGACCACCGAAAGGTCCGCGTTGATCTGCTTGAGGCGGACGGCGGCCGCCAGCCCGGCCGGACCCGCTCCCACGATCACCACGTCGAACTCCATGCTTTCGCGTTCAACGTCGTCGCTCATCCGTCCCTCCAGATCCGGTTGCCTGCCATTGCCGGCCGCTGCCTCGGTTCCGACAAATCACGCTTGTTCAACGCCCGCAACAGCAATTCGGTCCGATATTTACATGTTACGTAAGCGTCAACTGCGCGTTCCGTCGCGGCCCATCGCTTGCCTCATGGCCCATTGGTCCCATACTTTCCAGCGGACCGTACGGAAAAGCCGGAATGCGAATGCTGTTCGCCATATTCGCTGCCGCCACGGCGCTCGCCGGGCCAAATGAGACCCGGGCGGAGGGATCGTCGCCCTGGATCGCCGGCGCCTACTCCTATTCCGACGAATTGGGCGGATTCTCCATTACAGGCATCTCCGGCTCCGGCACGCGGACGGATCCGGTCGTGCTGGAGCAGGAACTCAATTCCGCCTCTCCGGTCACGATGGTGATCCGGGCCGTCAAGCCGATCCGGGGACACACGCTCTCCGAAGAATTCGCCAACGGCTTCATCCACATTCGTCTGGAGACGTTGAACAACAGCGGCTTGCCCTGGGCCGAGTTCGAATTCGAGCTGCAGGAACTGCGCGGTCTGCCCAGCCTTTACGGAGACGGGCTCTCCTTTGACCAGCGCAAGGTGGAGACCGAGACGTCCAAATCGGATCGCTTCGCCAGCTACAGCCGCGACTTCGAGCCCTATGACAGGCTGCGCTTCACCGACGGGTTCGTCGACGCGCTTCGAAGCGTGAGCTTTTCCCTGTTCATCTCGGACTTCACGCCGAAGATCGAATTCTACCTGGTGCAGGATCCGCGCATTCCTTCCTCATGACGGAAACGCAATTGCCTTCCGGCGCCACCGACGTCACAAGGAATGGCATGAACGCCTCGCCCGCCCGACCGGTCAGTCTCGCCGACCTGCTCGCCTTCTACCGCGAGGCTGGCGTCGACGAGGCGGTCGAGGAAACCGCGGTCGATCGTTTCGCCGTGACCGATAGGCCGGCTTCGCGACCCGCCGAAATCGAGCCCCCACGAAGCCAGCCAGCGGCACCCCCACCCGCCCGGCAGCCGGCGGCACTCGCCGTGCCGGACGAGAGCCAGGCGGTTCGCGCGCGCGAGCTGGCGCGATCGGCCGCGTCACTCGACGAGTTGCGCGACATCCTGGCCGGCTTCGACGGCTGCAACCTGAAGTTCACGGCCAAGAACCTCGTCTTCGCCGACGGCAATCCGGACGGGGGGATCATGTTCGTGGGCGAGGCGCCCGGTCGCGACGAGGATATCGAAGGCCTGCCTTTCGTCGGCGTGTCTGGACAGTTGCTCGACCGGATGCTGGCGGCGATCGGCCTCGACAGGAGCAAGGCCTACATCGCCAACGTCATCCCCTGGCGTCCGCCGGGAAACCGTACGCCCACGCCACTGGAGACCGAGATCTGCCGCCCCTTCATCGAGCGCCAGATCGAACTGGCGAATCCGAAAATACTCGTAACGCTCGGAAATCCCTCGACGAAGCTGCTGCTCGCCCCGAAGGACGGCATCCTGCGCGTGCGCGGGACCTGGCGCGAATACACGACCGCGGGCGGCACCGTCATTCCCGCCATGCCGACGCTCCATCCGGCCTATCTTCTGCGCAACCCGGCCCATAAGAAGCTGGCATGGCGCGACTTCCTGGAGATCAAGGCGCGGCTGGCGGCCGCGCTCGGCGATCTGTAGAGCCAGACGAACGAATACGCCCGCCGGCTGGTGCCGGCGGGCATGTTTCCTCTTGATCGGCCGTCAGGCCGCGGCCGTCGAACCCCGGCGCAGTCCCGCCACCTGGAGCGCCGCGAACAGGGCAACCGCCAGCGCCTGAGCCACGACGAAGGCGATGCCGAGCAGGTTCGGCTGAACCACCCCAGCCAGCAGGATACCGAAACTCGCCACGACCCACAGGACGTTGATCCCCACGATCGCATTGGCGAGCCCGGCTGATACGGCCGGCTGGCGGGAAACATGGACCAGCAGCGCGACGAAAGGCATCAGCGAAACACCGGCCCAAAACAGCAGCGGCTGCGGAAGCCCGGTCAACGAAGCCACGAGGGATCCGCCTGCCAGCATCAGAAGTCCGGTTGCGCCGCTGGCAACCGCGTCGAGCAGGAAGGAATTGCGCAGGAATGGTGTAATCGTGACGGGCATCGTGATCTCCCTTGAGGTCCGGTTGGCGGCCGGTCGCGCCGGCCATGTCCAGACGATGACGGAAGCCGATCGCCCATGCGATTATGCGAGAGGTAATAGGATCATCCCCCTTCGCAGGTTATCGGTTCGGCAAATGAGCAGTGATCGCAAACGCAAGGCCGCCGCCATGAACCACGTCTCCGCCCTTCCCCCTCGCGCCACCGAGATCGGACCTCTGCTGCGCGAATGGCGCAACCGCCGCCGCATGAGCCAGCTCGACCTGGCCCTGGAGGCCGAAATCTCGCAGCGCCATCTCAGCTTCGTGGAGAGCGGGCGCGCCGCGCCGTCGCGCGACATGATCCTGCACCTTGCCGACCATCTCGACGTGCCGCTGCGGCAGCGCAATCACCTGCTTCTGGCGGCCGGGTTCGCCCCGACCTTCACCGAACGCGCTATCGACGATCCCGATCTCGAACCCGCCATGAAGGCGGTCGAGCGGGTGCTCAAGGTCCATGAGCCGAATCCGGCAATCGCCGTCGATCGCCACTGGAACCTGGTCGCCGCCAACGACGCGATCAAGCCATTCATGGCGGCGGCAACCGATCCGAAGCTGCTCGAACCGCCGGTCAACGTGCTGCGCCTGAGCCTGCATCCGCAGGGGTTGGCGCCGCTGATCGTCAATCTGGGCGAATGGCGCGCGCATCTTTTCGAGCGGCTCAAGCGCCTTGTCGACGCGTCCGGCGACCCGAAGCTGATCGAACTGGAAGCAGAACTGCAGGCCTATCCCGGCACCGCGACGCGAACGCCGCCGCCAAAGGGCGAGGCTGGCCTGATCGCGGTGCCGCTGCGGCTGAGATTCGGCCCGGCGATCCTGTCCTTCATCTCGACCATAACCGTGTTCGGCACGGCGCTGGACGTGACGCTGTCCGAACTGGCGGTCGAAAGTTTCTTCCCCGCCGACGAAGAGACCGCGGCCGCGCTGCGTCAGAACCTGAGGTGATCAGGCCGCATTGGCTTCGAGGCTCACGCCTGTCTTGCTCTGCAGCACGCGAATAATGGCGAAGAGGTGTTCGGCCCGGGGATTGCCCTTCTCGCTCAACATGCGCATCAAACTCTTCGATGGAATGCCGACATCGTCGGCAAGGGACTCGAACCCGATCGTGGCATTGACATAGGTACGAAGCAGCGACTTTCCGGTCGTGATATCACCCGCCAGCAACAGATTTACGGCTTCCACAAGCAGTTCCGCCCGAAATGCGGCATCACGATCCGCGCGTGCCTTGACCGTCTGCCGAAAATCCTTCGTCAACGCCATCTCGTCACCTCGCCTTCCGAGCCTTGTAGTCCTGCCAGCGCCGCTGGGCGGCTCTGATATCAGCGTCCTGCCGCCGCTTGGTCCCGCCTGCCAGAAGAAGGATCAATTCCTTGCCGTCGCGGCCGAAATAGATCCGAAAGCCCGGACCGAAATCCATCCTGTATTCCGAAACGCCTCCTCCGATCGCTTTGGCATTGGTCAGATTTTCCGCTTCCATGCGAGCCAGGCCTGTGACGATCCGTGCGGCTGTCGCGGGCGGAAGCCTGTCGAACCATTCGCCAAACGGGCTACGTCCACGATCGTCGACATACTCGACAAGGTTCAAGTTCCGGCCTCCTCCCGCCGCTTATTGGTATCATATATGTTACCAATAGGCCACAGGGGGAAAGCCTACTGCGGCGGGGCCACCTTGCGCGCCGCGCCGCGCGGCAGACCCAGGCGATGTTCGCGCCAGATGATGAACAGCCCGGCTGCAATGACGATCGCGCCGCCGACGACGATATGTATCGTGGGTGCGTCGCCGAACACGAACCAGCCCACCAGAACGCCCATCACGATCGAGGTGTATTCGAACGGCGCGATCGTGGCCATCTCGGCATGGCGATAGCTCTCGGTCATCAGGATCTGGCCCAGCCCGCCGCAGAAGCCGGCCGAGACCAGAAAACCAGCCTGGAGCGGGGTCAGCGATATCCAGCCGAACGGCAGCGTCATCAGCCCGATCACGGACGCCGTGAGGGAGAACCACAACACGATGGTCGGCGTCGTTTCGGTGCGCACCAGCCTGCGCACGAGCAGCATCGCCACCGCCGAGATCGCGGCGGCGGCGAGCGCGGCCGTGACGCCGAGGGCCTCGTTGGCCTGCATCGGGGCATCGCCCGCGAACAGGGTCAGTCTTGGCCAGGAGATGATGAAGACCCCGACAAAGCCCACCGCGACGGCGGTCCAGCGAAAGATGCGAACGGTCTCGCCGAGAAACAGGGCGCTGAAGACCACCACCAGCAGCGGTTGCGCATAGTTGAGCGTGATCGCTTCGGGCAGAGGCAGGACGGTCAGCGCGAAGAAGCTCAGCATCATGGCCGAGACACCGACGATGCCGCGCAGGACATGGCTCACCGGATGCGCGGTCGAAAAGGCGGTCGCCAGCTCCCGGCGGAAGGCCAGAACCGCCAGGATCGGAAAGATCGCGAAGAACGAGCGGAAGAAGACGATCTGGCCCGGCGGCACCTGGCCACTCGCCTTGATGAAAGAGGACATGGCAACGAACACCATGACCGACACCACCTTGAGCAGTATGCCGGTCAGCGGTCGCCGGGGCTCTTCCCCGACGGAACCGTCATGGTTCGCGCTCACGCCCCGGCCCGTGCCTCCTCGATCGCCTGCCAGACGCGCAGCGGGGTCGCCGGCATCTCGATATGACCTATCCCGTGGGCGCGCCACAGCGCGTCGGTCACGGCATTCAGCGCGGCCGGGGTGGCACCGATCGTCCCCGCCTCGCCGGCTCCCTTGATGCCGAGCGCGTTGGTGGTCGACGGCACGTTGCGGGTCTCGAAATGGAAGAAGGGTATGGAATCGGCGCGCGGCATCGCGTAGTCCATGAAGCTGGCGGTCAGCAGTTGTCCGTCATCGCCATAGACCGTGTTCTCCTCCAGCGCCTGGCCGATGCCCTGCACCACGCCCCCATGCACCTGCCCGGCCAGGAGCACCGGGTTCACCGTGGCTCCGAAATCGTCGACGATCGTGTAGCGCAGCACTTTGACATGGCCGGTGCCGGGGTCGATCTCGACCTCGCAGATATGGGTGCCGTTCGGGTAGGTCGCCTCGTCCTGGACGAACTCTCCCATGCCCTTCAGGTCGTCGGGCTGCCTGGCCGCCTTGGCGATGGCGGCGAAATCCATCGTGCGGTCGGTGCCGACGATGCGGGCGTTGCCGTCGACGAGCTCGATGTCGGCCGCCGACGCTTCCAACTCGTCGGCCGCGATCTTCTTGATCTTTTCGGCCAGGTCCTCGCCGGCCCGCGCCGCCGACACGCCGCCGAGCGGAATGGAGCGCGAGCCACCCGTGCCGCCGCCGTTGGGCAGCTTGTCGGAATCGCCCTGCAGGACGTTCACCTTCGATATGTCGAGATTGAGCTTCTCGGCCACCAGCTGCGCATAGGCCGTCGCATGGCCCTGGCCGTTCGACTGGGTACCGATCAGCATTGTCACCGAACCGTCGCCCTCCAGCGTCAGGAAGGCCGGCTCCGACCCGGCGAAGGCGCAGGCCTCGACATAGGTCGCCATGCCGATGCCGCGCAGCATGCCGCGCTGCCTCGATTCCTCGGCACGCGCATCGAAGTCGTCCCACTCGGCGACATCGAGCGCGCGGTCCATATGTCCCTCGAACTCGCCGACATCGTATTTGCGCCCGGTCTGGGTCGTGTACGGGAACTGTTCGGGCCTGATGAAGTTGCGCCGCCTGATTTCGGCCGGTGAGAGCTTCAGGTCGCGGGCGCAGGCGTCGACCAGCTTCTCCAGCAAAAAGGCGGCCTCCGGGCGCCCCGCGCCGCGATAGGCGTCGACCGGACAGGTGTTGGTGTAGACACCGTCGATCGTCACGTCGAGGGCGGTGATATCGTAGACGCCCGTCGCCATGGTTGCGCCAAGAAAGGGTATGAAGGGACCGTACTGGTGGGCATAGGCGCCCATGTTGGCCAGCAGATGGACGCGCAGCGCCAGGAAGCGGCCATTCTCGTCCATCGCCATCTCGGCCGTGACCAGATTGTCGCGGCCCTGGGCGTCGGTCAAGAAATGCTCGGTCCGGTCGCCCGTCCATTTGACCGGCCTGCCGAGACACTTCGCCGCTTCCATGACCATCGCGTATTCGCGGTAGACGAACGTCTTAGGCCCGAAGCCGCCGCCGACGTCGGGCGTGATGATGTGCAGCTTTTCCTCATCGATCTTGAAAACCTGCCCGGCCAGGATCTTACGCATCGACCATACGCCCTGCGAACCCGTCGTCAGAACGAAGCGTTCCTCCTCGGGGCGCCATTCGCCGATCGCGGCGCGCGGCTCCATGTAGTTGCAGACCAGGCGATTGTTGGTGAACTCGATCCGCGTGACGTGGCTCGCCTTGGCGAATGCCGCATCGGCCTTCTTCTCGTCTCCCAGCTTGTTCCGGAACGCCCTGTTCGAGCCGTGCTTTTCCCAGACCAGCGGCGCGCCGTCCTCCAGCGCGGCGGCCATTGTCGTCACCGGTTCGGAATCCTCGAAGTCGACCTCGATCAGGTCGGCGGCATCCTGCGCCAGCGCGCGGCTGTCGGCGACGATGAAGGCGATGGCGTCGCCCACATAGGCCACCTCATCGCGGCACAGGATCGGTATGTCACGCGTCGGCGCGCGCGAGCCGTCCGGCTGCTTTTGCATGGCGCCGGAAGCCAGATCGCCGAGATGGGCGAGGTCGGCGCCGGTGAGAACCAGGTGCACGCCGGGCAGTTCCTTCGCCGCATCGATCGAAACGATGTTGAATTTCGCCTTGGCGACCGGCGAGCGCAGCACGTGGCCGTGAAGCACTCCCTCCGGCGATACGTCGTCGGTATATCGGCCGCGACCGGTGATGAAGGCATCGTCTTCCTTGCGGAGAACCGAGGCGCCCATGCCGAATTTTGGCGTCATGACAGTCATGGTGAATCCTGCTGGCTTTCAGGGAGGGCTGGCGGAGGCACGAACGGCGCGCCGTTCGCCCTAGATTTGTCGCTCAGGCACACGCTGTAAAGGGCACTCCTTGCATTTCCGATGTGCCAAGGTCATCAAGCGCGCCAATCGACAACGAATTCGGATCAGGATGCGGGACATGCTGCGTACCGACACCGGCCAGGTCTTTCGCCTCGAGGACTATCGGCCAAGTGACTACCTCATCCCCGAAACGGACCTCCTGTTCGACCTCTCGCCCGAGCGCACCCGCGTCCGCGCCCGCCTCACGGTCGAGCGGCGCGATGGTGTCGGCCGGGATACGCCGCTTGTGCTGGACGGCGATGGCCTGAAGCTCGTCTCCCTATCGGTCGACGGCGAAACGATAGGCGAGAACGGCTTCACCGCCACGCCCGACGGTCTCTCGATCATCGCTTTGCCCGCAACACGGCGCTTCACCGTCACGATCGAGACCGAGATAGACCCCTCCGCCAATACGACGCTGATGGGGCTCTATCGCTCGAGCGGCGTCTACTGCACGCAATGCGAGGCGGAAGGTTTCCGTCGCATCACCTATTTCCTGGACCGGCCCGACGTGCTGTCGACCTATTCCGTACGCATCGAGGCCGATCGCGCGTCGGCGCCGCTGCTGCTGTCGAACGGCAATCCCGGCAAGGCCGGCGACCTGGCGAATGGCCGGCATTTCGCCGAATGGCACGATCCCCATCCCAAGCCGTCCTATCTCTTCGCGCTGGTGGCGGGCGACCTTGGCAAGGTCGAGGACCGTTTCGTGACGGCCTCGGGACGCGAGGTCGAACTCGCCATCTATGTCGAGCATGGCAAGGAGGAGCGCGCCGCCTGGGCGATGGACTGCCTGAAGCGCTCCATGAAATGGGACGAGGAGGTCTTCGGCCGCGAATACGATCTCGACGTCTTCAACATCGTGGCCGTGTCCGACTTCAACATGGGCGCGATGGAGAACAAGGGGCTTAACGTCTTCAACGACAAATATGTGCTAGCCGACTTCGATACCGCGACGGACGCCGACTTCGCCAATATCGAGGCGATCATCGCGCATGAATATTTCCACAATTGGACCGGCAACAGAATCACTTGCCGGGACTGGTTCCAGCTCTGTCTCAAGGAAGGGCTGACGGTATTTCGCGATCACGAATTCTCCGCCGACATGCGCTCGCGTCCCGTCAAGCGCATCGCCGAAATCCGCGCGCTGAAGGCGCACCAGTTCCCGGAGGATCAGGGGCCGCTGGCTCATCCCGTGAGGCCGCGCCGCTATCGCGAGATCAACAACTTCTATACGGCGACCGTCTATGAGAAGGGCTCCGAGGTGGTGCGCATGATCCGCACCATCCTCGGCCCGGATCTCTTTCGCAGCGGCATGGACCTCTATTTCGAGCGGCATGACGGCGAGGCCGCGACGGTCGAGAACTTTCTCAAATGCTTCGAGGACGCGGCCGGCCGCGACCTGTCGCAGTTCGCGCTCTGGTACCATCAGGCCGGCACGCCGAACGTCACCGTCTCGACGAGCCACGATCCCGCCGGCAAGGTCTTCACCGTCGAACTGGAGCAGTCCTCGCCGGCGACGCCCGGAGAAAGCCGCAAGAGGCTTCTGCACATCCCCCTCGCCTTCGGACTGGTCGGACCGGACGGGTGCGACATGGAGGCCGAAGCCGTCGACGGCGCGATCGTGGAGAACGGCGTCATCAATCTGCGCAAGCGCAACCACACGATCCGGTTTCACGGTATCGCGGAACGACCGGTCCTGTCGGTCAATCGCGGCTTCTCGGCCCCCGTCACGATATCCTGCGAGCGCCCGGCGGAGGAAAGCATGTTCCTCGCCCGCCATGACGCCGATCTGGTGTCGCGCTGGGACGCGCTGACGTCGCTGGCGACCGAGGCCCTGATCACGGCTTCCCGGAATGCGCGCGCCGGCAAGCCGGTCGCCTTCGATCCCGAATTCGTCGCTCTCTATGGTGAACTCGGCGCCGATGAAGGGATCGAACAGGCATGGCGCGCGCTCGCACTGACGGCGCCCGGCGAGGGCGATATCGCCCGCGAGATCGGCAAGGAAGTCGACCCCGACGCGATCCACGTCGCCCGCGAGAGCCTCATCGAAGCGGTCGCCATCAGGAACCGGGAGGCTTTCGGGGCGCTCTATCATTCTTTGGCCTCGGACGCCCCGTACCGGCCCGACGCCGCCGGATCGGGGCGCAGGGCGCTTCGCAATGTGCTGCTCGACTACCTGTCGGCGAGCTCGCCGGATGCACGGCTTGCCCGGGAACATTATGCCGGCGCGACGAACATGACCGACCGGGCGGCCGCGCTGACGGTTCTGGTCAACAGGCACGGCGACAGTTCCGAGACGGAATCGGCGCTCGCCGATTTCGAGGCACGGTGGGGCGGCGATCCGCTGGTCATGGACAAATGGTTCGCGATCCAGGCCTGCGCGCCAAGAGCGGCGTCGGTGGAGGCGGTTCGGCGGCTCTCGTCGCATCCGCGCTACCAGGCCGACAATCCCAATCGCGTGCGGGCGCTGTTCGGCGCTTTCGCCACCGCCAACCAGATCGGGTTCCACCGCGCCGACGGCGAGGGCTATCGTCTTTTCACCAGCGTCGTGCTCGCCGTGGAGAAACGCAATCCGCAGCTCGCCGCGCGGCTGGCCACCGCGTTCCGGTCCTGGCGATCGCTTGAAACGGTCCGGCGGGAGCAGGCCCGCAAGGCGCTCCTGTCCATCTCCGAGCAGCGTGATCTTTCGGCCGATCTGCGAGACATCGTCGACCGCACGCTCGCCTGATCGGGCCTGCCCGCCACGGCGATGGTTCGACCTTTAATAAATTTGAAATTTTTGTGGCAACCCCTCTGGACAAGCCGAATCAGCGATGATTCCTTAGGTCAGATTCGGGCGTGCGGGTAACCGGATCGCGATCTCGGGGACACAGGTGCGGGGAGCCATTCAATGGCGAGAGCGGACGCGTTGCGCGCGCCCGAGGCGATGAATTTCGCCAATCGAAACCGGCGGCGGGGGGCCGGAAAGGAACGGAAACGCATGTGGCGGCTCGAAAGCCCGCCTGGAGCGGATGCGGGCCTGGTACTGACGGAGCCGCTTCTAAGGCGGCTCATACCGGCCGTCACCATAGGCTTCCTGATCGCGACGGCATTCGCCTGCGTGGCGGCTCTGATGGCCGAGCGCGACGACATAGAGCGCAATGCGAAGGCGCTTCTGGCGCTGACCGCCAGCGAGCTTTCGCACGCGGTCGCCCTGTCGGGTTCGATCGACGGAGTGGGCGAGCGCATCCGGTCGAGTTCGCGGCTGGGCATCGCCGCTCAGGGCGTGCTTCTTGTCGCCGACGAAGATCAGCGGATCGTCCAGGCTTCCGCCCACGTGGCCAGTTGGATCGACAGACCGCTCGGCGCGATCATCGAGGGGGCCCAGCCGCTCGTCCTGTTCGGGCGCGACGCGGGCGTCATGACCGTCACCATCGACGGCCAGCCTTGGTATGCGGCCTATCGCACCCTGGATGCGCCGGCCGCGGGCGTTGCGTCGCTGGCTCCCGTCTCGGCGATCTTCGCCGAATGGCGCCAGGCGGTCACGCTGTATGTGACGCTGTTCGCGCTCACCTCGGTCATACTTCTGATGGTGCTCTGGGCCTATTTCAACCAGGTCGCGCGCGCCGAGGGCAGCGAGCGGCTGTTCATAGAAGCCAATGAGCGCGTGGACCTTGCCCTGGTGCGTGGCCGCTGCGGGCTATGGGACTGGGACATGGGCCGCGGCAAGATGTACTGGTCGCGCTCCATGTACCAGATGCTCGGCTACGAGCCCTGCGACGGCATGCTGTCCTTCGGCGAGGTCTCCGACATCATCCATCCCGACGACGCCGACCTGTTCGGTATCGCCAACGACATCGCGGCACGGCGCCTCGACCAGGTCGACCGGGTCTTCCGGATGCGCACCGCCGACGACGAATGGGTATGGGTGCGGGCTCGCGCGCAGGTGATCGACCCGGACGCGCGCGAACTCCACCTCATCGGCATCGCCGTCGACGTCTCAGAGCAGCGGCACCTGGCCATGCAGTCGGAGGCCGCCGACCTGCGGCTGCGCACCGCCATCGAAAGCATTTCCGAATCGTTCGTGCTGTTCGATGCGTCGGAACGGCTGGTCATGTGCAACACCAAGTTCCAGAAGGATACCGGGCTGGCGGATCGCGATCTGCTGCCGGGCATGAAGCGCGCGGAGATCGAGGCGCGCATGCTCCAGCCCACGCTGCAGCGCCGCCTGCCCAGCGCAGACGGACGCGCCGGCGGCAGCACCTATGAACGCCAGCTTGCCGACGGGCGCTGGATACAGGTCAACGAGTTGCGCACCCGCGACGGCGGCATGGTGGCGGTCGGCTCCGACATCACCAAGCTCAAGCAGAACCAGGACAAGCTGCTCGACAGCGAACGCCGGCTGATGGCCAATCTGCACGATCTGACCGAGCTTCGCCGCGCCGACGAGCAACATGGCCGCGAACTGGCCGACCTCAACCGCAAATATATGCGCGAGACAGAACGCGCGGAGGCCGCCAACAAGGCCAAGTCCGAGTTCCTCGCCAACATGTCGCACGAACTCAGGACGCCGCTGAACGCCATCATCGGCTTCTCCGAGATGATGCAGCAGAAGATGTTCGGGCCGCTCGGCTCGGACCATTACGAGGAGTATGTCGGCGACATCCATGAAGCAGGCGCCTATCTGCTCAACGTCATCAACGACATCCTCGACATGTCGAAGATCGAGGCGGGCCAGTTCTCGCTGGAGCGCGAGGAGCTCGACCTGTGCCCGCTGATCCGCGAGACGGTCAGGGTCGTGGCGCTTCAGGCGGCCGACAAGAACATCACCGTCGAGACGAACATCGCCGACACGATGTCGGTCAACGCCGACCGGCGCGCCATCAAGCAGATCGCGATCAACCTCCTGTCGAACGCCGTCAAGTTCACCGACGAGGGCGGCAAGATCACGGTGCGGGCGCGCCGTGTCTCCGGCGCCATGATGCTGACCATAGAGGATACCGGACGCGGCATTCCGAAAGAGGCGCTCAAGAAGCTCGGGCGGCCCTTCGAACAGGTTCAGAACCAGTTCACGCGGACCCACACCGGCTCCGGGCTCGGCCTGGCCATTTCGCGCTCGCTGGCGCAACTGCACGGCGGCGCGCTGAAGATCCGCTCGACCGAGGGCGTGGGCACGATCGTCTCGGTGCGCATCCCTTGCCGCGCCGCCGTCAAGGACGAGAAGGAGCGCAAGGTAGCGTAGCCGTCAGCCGACCGCGGCGCTGCGGGCGTCCTTGCCGGCTGAACCGTCGGCATCCAGCCGATCGAGCTCCATGCGGATATGGGCCGCCTCGGCCGGTGTCGAGGCTAGGGCGATGGCGCGGTCGAATGCCTCGCGGGCTTCCTCGACCCGGCCGAGCTGTTTGAGGAGCCCGCCCCTCACGCCGTAGAAATGGAAGTAGCCCGACAGCTTGTCGGCAAGCGGCTCGACATAGGCCAGGGCCTCCTCCGGCCCCCTCAGCTTCGAGATGGCGACGGCCCGGTTGAGCGACACGACGGGCGAAGGCTGGACCTGTTCGAGCACCGCGTAGAGCCCGTCTATGGTCGACCAGTCGGTGTCTTCCGGGGTCTTCGCGCGGGCATGTTCGCCGGCGATCGCGGCCTGGATCTGGTAGGAGCCGGCCCGGCGGTGGCGGAACGCCTTGTCGAGCAGCGCGAAACCCTCCGCGATCAGTTCACGATCCCACAAGGTGCGATCCTGGTCGTCAAGCAGCACGATCTGACCGTCGGCGTCGAGCCGCGCCCGGCGGCGCGAATGCTGGAAGAACATCAGCGCGTTCAGGCCCATCACCTCCGGTTCGGCCGGAAACAGCCTGAGCAGCAGCCGCGCCAGCCGGATTGCCTCCTCGCACAGGCTGGCGCGGATATGAGCCTCGCCCCCGCTGGCCGAATAGCCTTCGTTGAAGACCAGATAGATCATGGCCGAGACGGTCCGCAGCCGCGCCAGCCGCTCCACCGCGTCGGGCGCGCCGAACTCGACCGAACCCGCGCCCACCTTGCGTTTGGCGCGGGTGATGCGCTGCTCCATCGCCGCCTCCGAAACGAGGAAGGCGCGGGCGATCTCCTTCACCGTCAGGCCCGACACGATGCGCAGCGCCAGCGCGATCTGCTGGGTCGACGGCAGGTCGGGGTGGCAGCAGATGAACAGCAGCCGCAGCACGTCGTCGCGATAGTGCTGGTCGTCCAGCCGCTCCGCCATTGGCGTTTCCACATCGTCCAGATCGGAGATGCGGTCGTCGTCGGGAAGCTCGGTCTGCCTGGCGGTCTTGCGGATCTGGTCGACGCCGAAATTGCGCCCCACGAAGATCAGCCATGCAACGGGATCGCGCGGCGGCCCCTTGTCCGGCCAGGCCTTGATCGCGCGCAGGCAGGCTTCCTGGAAGGCCTCCTCGGCCGTGTCCAGGTCGCGGAAATAGCGCAACAAGGCAGCCATCGCCTGCGGGCGGGCGCCCGAAAGCGCCTTGTCGATCCAGTCGAGCGTCGTCGTTGTCACCCTGTCTGTCCTATCTCGTGTTCGTAGTGAACGGGTCTGATCTCGATCGCGCCGTGGCTTTTGACATTGGCGAGCTTGCGGGCGAATTCGAGCGCGTCGTCATAGGTCTCGCAGTCGGCGAGCCAGAAGCCGAGCAGCTGTTCCTTCGTCTCGGCGAACGGCCCGTCGACCACCAGCGATTCCTCGCCGGGGCGGACCGTGGTGGCGGCCGTCGTCGGCATCAGCCTGAGCGAGGCCTTGAGCCGCCCATCCGCCTCGAGGGGCCGCTGGGTGGCGAAGTGCTTCTCCATCACCGCGGCATCCTGTTCCTTGGTCCAGGCGCCGACGACGGTTTCGTTGTCGTAGCAGAGAAAAGCGTAGCGCATGACGTGCATCTCCTGGTTATCAAGACGGACGAGCATTGCCCGATCCGACAGGCTAGTGGAATGAATTTGACATTCGATATCTATTCGATGTCGACCTCGAAGATCGAATGTCAAATTCGAAAATTCCGCCAGTATCATACGTTTGCTAGTGGTTCTTGGATTTCCGACATTTGCCCTCGTGGCCGATACGGTTGGGATGCAAATGTCGGAAACGAACCACTAGGTCGAGCATGCCGAAAATGAACTGCTGACAGGAGCCGAAGGAAAGCCGGCCGGCAAGCACCCTCTCTCTGGCGCCATGCGGTGCCGGTTCGGCCCTCTCTTGACCTCTTCGAGCGCCCGCGCTTTGCTCGCCCTCAAATGGGAGACTGCGCATGTCCACAGTGATCAAGGGCGGCACGATCGTCGCCGCCGACCGTTCCTACGAAGCCGACATCCTGATCGAGGGCGAGACGATCGCCGCGATCGGCAAGGAGCTCAAGGGCGACACCGTGCTGGACGCCGAGGGCGCGATGATCATGCCGGGCGGCATCGACCCGCACACCCATCTGGAAATGCCCTTCATGGGCACGACGGCCGCCGAAACCTGGGAAAGCGGGACATTCGCCGCCCTGTCGGGCGGAACGACGATGAATGTCGACTTCGTCATCCCCGGCCCCGACGGCATGCTGGCGGCGATGGATGAGTGGGAAGAGCGCGCCAGCCGTCAGGCTTCGGGCGACTATTCCTTCCACATGTGCGTGACGAGTTGGTCGAAGGAGGTCTTCGACGAGATGGAGAAGGTCACGCAACGCGGCGTCAACACCTTCAAGCATTTCATGGCCTATAAGGGCGCGCTGATGGTGAATGACGACGAGATGTTCGCCTCGTTCCAGCGCTGCGCCGCGCTCGGCGCCATGCCGCTGGTCCACGCAGAAAACGGCGACGTGGTCGCCGCGCTCCAGCAGAAATATCTCGATGCCGGCATTCCCGGTCCGGAGGCGCACGCCTATTCGCGCCCGCCAGAGGTCGAGGGCGAGGCGACCAACCGCGCCATCATGATCGCGGACGCGGCGGGCGTGCCGGTTTATATCGTCCACGTCTCCTGCGAACAGAGCCACGAGGCGATCCGGCGGGCGCGCCAGAAGGGCATCCGCGCCTTCGGCGAGCCGCTCATCCAGCATCTGACGCTCGACGAAAGCGAATATCAGCACGAGGACTGGATGCATGCGGCACGGCGCGTCATGAGCCCGCCTTTCCGGGACAAGGCGCATCAGGATTCGCTGTGGGCGGGATTGGCCGCCGGCTCGCTGCAGGTCGTCGCGACCGATCACGCCGCCTTTTCGAGCGAGCAGAAGCTGATGGGCGCCAGGGACTTCACCAAGATACCCAACGGCACGGGCGGCCTCGAGGACCGGATGCCGGTGCTCTGGACGAAGGGTGTCGAAACCGGCCGGCTGACGCCCAACGAATTCGTTGCGGTCACGTCGACCAACATCGCCCGCATCCTCAACATCTATCCGCAGAAGGGCGCGATCCTGCCCGGCTCCGACGCCGATCTGGTCGTGTGGGACCCGAAACTGTCGAAGACGATCACGGCCGCGACCCAGAAGTCGATCATCGACTACAACGTCTTCGAGGGCATCAAGGTCTCGGGCCTGCCGCGCTACACGCTTTCGCGCGGCGAGGTGGTGTGGTCGCACGGTCAGAATTCGCAGCCACGACCCGGTCGGGGCCGTTTCGTGGCCCGCAAGCCCTTTCCCGCGGTCAACAAGGCTCTGTCGACTTGGAAGGAGATCACCGCGCCACGCGCCGTCACGCGCTCGCCGGAGCACATGCCGATCGGTGTGTGAGCTTGAATTGAGCTTGGTTTGGGCACATATTGACACCATGTGTTTGAAACGAGGTTCAAACGATGAGCGGTCCCCTGCTTGAGGTCGGTGCCGCCCGCTATGTCGACGGCAATGCGCCTTTCCTTTCGGTGCGGCGCCTTTCGGAGCGCCTCGGCGTCACGCAGGCCGAACTGGCGCGCCTGATCGGCGTGTCGCGCAACACGCTGGGCGCCAAATCGGCTGCCAGAAAGCTCGACCAGGCGATGAGCCCGGTCGTGCGCATTCTCGCCATGGCGGCCGAGATGGCCGGGGGCGACGATCGCGCGGCCGTCTGGTTCAAGCATCAGCCGATTCCCGGCTGGGCCGGCAAGACGGCGTTTGACCTGGTCGGCGAAGACAAGGCCGACAAGGTGCTCGCCTATCTGGAATCGGTGCGCGCCGGCGTTTATGCCTGACGACCCGAGCGGCGAAACGCTCCATCTGTGGCGGGCCTATGTGCCGCGATGGGCCCACGCGCCGCTGTCCGGCGAGGGCGCGGCACGCTTCGGCGGCCGGTGGAACGCGATCGGCACGCCCTGCCTCTACCTGGCCATGGAGATGTCGACCGCCTGGGCGGAGTACAACCAGAATATCGGCCAGCACCCCGCCCTCATCGTCAAGCTGGAACTGACGGGCGCGCGGCTGGCCGATCTGACGGACGAGGCCGAACTGCACCGGCTCGAGATCGACCGGGCGATCCATACCGTCGAATGGCGAGCCGAAATGGACGAGGGGCGAGTGCCCGACACGCACCGACACCAGCGGCGCCTCTCACGATCCGGTTTCGACGGCCTGATCTACCCCTCCTTCATGTCCCGCGGAGGACGCTGCGTGGCCTTGTGGCGCTGGAACAGGGCAACCGGTCCGAAGCTGGTGGCAATCGATCCGGAAGGTCGACTGCCGAAAAACGCGGCTTCCTGGATGTGAGCCTGTCCGAACCGTAATGGAGCCGTCACGCCCTCGCCGCGTTTGGGACGGATACGAGCCACCCAAACTAGCGGACGGATTCCAGGTGCAGAAAACATTGACCAAACGGGCGCTGCTGGTGGTGAACCCGAAGGCGCGCCGCGGCACCGGTTCGATCGCGGCCGCGCGTGCGGTTATCGAGGCAGCCGGCATCGACGTTCACGAAAGCCGTCCCGGACCCGATGAGGGCATAGCCGGGCTGATCCGCGCCGAAGCGGATTCCATCGACATGGTGGTCGTCGGTGGCGGCGACGGCACGCTCAACGCCGCCGCGCCTGCCCTGGCCGAAACCGGACTGCCATTGGGCGTGCTGCCCCTCGGCACGGCCAACGACTTCGCTCGTACCCTGGGCATTCCGGTCGACCTGCAAAAGGCGGCCGCCATCATCGCCGCCGGCAGGACAGGTCCGGTCGATCTCGGCCTCGTCAACGGCCATCCCTTCTTCAATGTCGCCTCCATCGGCTTTTCGGCGGAACTCGCGGGCGAGCTGTCGGCCGCGGCGAAGAAGCGCTGGGGCGTATTCGGATATGCTGTCGTCGCGGCGCGGCTCCTGGCGCGTTCGAGGCTCATCACGGCCTGGCTCGATCACGATGGCACGAGCGAGGAAATCCACACGCTGCAGATCTCGGTCGGAAACGGGCGCCACTACGGTGGGGGCATGACCGTCGAGGAAACGGCCGCGGTCGATGATGGCACGCTCGACGTGTATTCGCTCGAGATCGACCACTGGTGGCGGCTGCTCCAGTTGCTGCCGAGCCTTCGCACCGGCACCCAGGCGCGCTGGCACGATGTCCGCGCCTTCCGGACGACCGAAGTGACCATCCGCACCAGCAAGCCGCTTCCGGTCAACACCGATGGGGAACTGACGACCACGACGCCCGCCCGCTTCGAGATACGGCCGGGCGCCGTGACGGTCTTCCGGCCCTGAAGCCGATCACACCATATATTTGTCCCAGAAGCCGGCCTGCGGCTCCACCTGCTCGACGACATCCACCCACAGGCCAGACGGATCGGCAAAGCCGAAGCGGCGCTGGCCGAAGGGCTCGTCGGTGAGCGGATAGCCGGGCTCCAGCCCCCTGCCCTTCAGTTCGTCATGCGCGGCTGTCGCGTCCTCGACCTGAAGTTCGAAGCACATGCCCTTGCCGCCGAAGGCCTCGGGTCCGGGCGGCGCGGACGGATGATCCGGCGTCATGAAGGCGATCGAGGCGGATCCGTCCTCAGCCGTCAACCAGCAGAACCATGTGCTGTCGAAGCCGACCGAGAAGCCGAGCTGCGCGACCCAGAAATCCCGGCACTCGTCCTTCTTCGGCGTCACGATGATGGGGTAGCGATCTGAAAAGCGCATCTGCGTCGTCCTTGCATGAGATAAACAAACAGACTATCTGTCTGTCATCTGCACATATAAACAAACAGACTGTCTGTCAAATTATGTTGGAGGTAATGTCCGTATGGCGAAGAACGTGGATCGCGCGGCGCAGACGAAGGCCCGCTTGGTCGCGGCGGCACGGAAGCTGTTCGCCTCCGACGGCTATGGCGCGACCGGCACGGAGGCCATCCTGGCCGAAGCCGGCGCGACGCGCGGCGCGCTCTACCATCACTATCGCGACAAGGCCGACCTGTTCGAAGCGGTTTGCCGCGACCTGGCGGGCGAAGCCGCGCGGGAGGTGGAAGCCGCCACCGACGGGATCGCCGCGCCCGTCGAGGCGCTGAAGGCCGGCTCGCGTGCCTGGATCGACTTCATGGCGCGGCCCGAATGCCGGCGCATCCTGGTCGTTGACGCCCCCGGCGTGCTGGGGCGCGAGCGTTGGGAGGAACTCGACCGGGACCTGTCCTTCGACCTGCTGAAGACCGGCGTCGACGGCGCCGTCGAGGCCGGCGCGATCCGGTTCGACGCGGGGGCGGAGGCGCTGTCGGTGCTTCTCAACGGCGCCATGAACCAGATCGCGCTGCGCGCCGGCGACGAGGCGGACACCGAGCGACTGACGGCCGGACTGCTGGAGCTTCTGGATCGTCTGGGCGGATGAAGGGAAAGCCGTGGGAAGGCGTCGCCCGTGCGGCATTTCCGGGGTTCCCTCCCCTGCCCTTGTCCCCTATAGAGCCCGCCTAGCCTGACAGATTCCTCCCTCGCGCGCCGGCCGGGCAAAACCCGGTTCCGGCAGATCGCGCGAAGCCGAACATCGCGGACCCGCCATGCCGAAACGCACCGACATCAAGTCGATCCTGATCATCGGGGCCGGCCCCATCGTGATTGGCCAGGCCTGCGAGTTTGACTATTCGGGCACCCAGGCCTGCAAGGCGCTGAAGGCCGAGGGCTATCGCATCATCCTGGTCAATTCCAATCCGGCCACGATCATGACCGATCCGGAACTGGCCGACGCGACCTATGTCGAGCCGATCACGCCGGAAGTGGTGGCCAAGATCATCGCCCGGGAGCGGCCGGACGCGCTCCTGCCCACCATGGGCGGTCAGACAGCGCTCAACACCGCGCTTTCGCTTCGCCGGATGGGCGTGCTGGAGCGCTACGGCGTGGAGATGATCGGGGCGAACGCCGAGGCGATCGACAAGGCGGAGGACCGGTCGCTGTTTCGCGAGGCGATGGCCAGGATCGGGCTGGAGACGCCGCGCTCGATGCTGGCCAATGCCAGCGAGGTCAAGAACGAGGACCGCAAGACGCACGAGGCGCGCCGGGCCGAACTGAAGGCCAGCTATGCCGGCGACGATCTCGATGCGGCGCTGGACGCGCTCGAGACCGAGTGGAATCTTGGCGAGGGCGACCGCAAGCAGCGCTACATGGCGCACGCCATGGGCGTCGCCGCCCAGGCGCTCGACTTCGTCGGCCTGCCGGCGATCATCCGGCCCTCCTTCACGCTCGGCGGCACCGGCGGCGGCATCGCCTACAATCGCGCCGAATTCTTCGACATCGTGTCGGCCGGCCTCGACGCCTCGCCCACCACCGAGGTGCTGATCGAAGAGTCCGTGCTCGGCTGGAAGGAGTACGAGATGGAGGTGGTCCGCGACCGGGCGGACAACTGCATCATCATCTGCTCCATCGAAAACGTCGATCCGATGGGCGTCCACACCGGCGATTCCATCACCGTCGCGCCCGCGCTCACCTTGACCGACAAGGAATACCAGATGATGCGCAACGCCTCGATCGCGGTGCTGCGCGAGATCGGGGTGGAGACAGGCGGCTCCAACGTGCAGTTCGCCGTCAACCCGGCAGACGGCCGCCTCGTCGTCATCGAGATGAACCCGCGCGTGTCCCGCTCCTCGGCCCTTGCCTCCAAGGCCACCGGCTTCCCCATCGCCAAGGTCGCGGCCAAGCTCGCCGTCGGCTACACGCTGGACGAGCTCGAGAACGACATCACCGGCGGCGCCACGCCGGCCTCCTTCGAACCCTCCATCGATTATGTCGTCACCAAGATCCCGCGCTTCGCCTTCGAGAAATTCCCCGGCGCCGACCCGGTGCTGACCACGGCCATGAAGTCCGTCGGCGAGGTCATGGCCATCGGCCGCACCTTCGCCGAATCCCTGCAGAAGGCGCTGCGCGGTCTGGAGACCGGCCTCACCGGCCTCGACGAGATCGAGATCCCCGGCCTCGGCCAGGAGGACGACAAGAACGCGATCCGCGCGGCCCTCGGCACGCCGACGCCCGACCGGCTCAGAATGGTCGCCCAGGCGATCCGCATGGGCACCTCGCTCGCCGACGTGCACGCCATGTGCCGCATCGACCCGTGGTTTCTCGAGCAGATCGCGGCCATCATCGCGATGGAGGCGCGCGTGCGCGAGCACGGCCTGCCACAGGACGCGGCCAATCTGCGCATGCTCAAGGCGATGGGCTTTTCCGACGCGCGGCTGGCCTCGCTCGCCCGCGTGGAGACCGAGGCGGTGGCCAGGCTGCGCGGCGAACTCGACGTGCATCCCGTCTTCAAGCGCATCGACACATGCGCGGCCGAATTCGCCTCGCCGACGGCCTATATGTATTCCACCTATGAGACGCCCTTCGCCGGCAGGCTGGCCGACGAGGCGCAGGTCTCGGATCGGAAAAAGGTCGTCATCTTGGGCGGCGGACCCAACCGCATCGGCCAGGGCATCGAGTTCGACTATTGCTGCTGCCACGCCGCGTTTGCACTTGGGGATGCCGGCTACGAGTCGATCATGGTCAACTGCAATCCCGAGACCGTCTCGACCGACTACGACACCTCCGACCGGCTTTATTTCGAGCCGCTGACGGCCGAGAATGTTCTGGAGATCCTGCGCGCCGAACAGGCGGCGGGCACGCTCGTCGGCGTCATCGTGCAGTTCGGTGGCCAGACGCCGCTCAAGCTCGCCGACGCGCTGGAGCGCGCCGGCATACCGATCCTCGGCACCTCGCCCGACATGATCGACCTGGCCGAGGACCGCGACCGCTTCCAGAAGCTTCTGACCAAACTCGGCCTCAAGCAGCCCCGCAACGGCATCGCCTTCTCCGTCGAGCAGGCGCGCGTGGTGGCCGGCGAGCTGGGCTTTCCGATGGTCGTGCGCCCCTCCTATGTGCTGGGCGGGCGCGCCATGCAGATCATCCATGACGAGACGATGCTGCAGACCTATCTGCTCGACACCGTGCCGGGGCTGGTGCCGGAGGAAATCCGCCAGAAATATCCGGCCGACAAGACCGGCCAGATCAACACGCTCTTGTCGAAAAACCCGCTTCTGTTCGACACCTATCTGGCGCAGGCGACCGAGGTCGATGTCGACGCGCTCTGCGACGGCGAAAGCGTCCACGTCGCCGGCATCATGGAGCATATCGAGGAGGCCGGCATCCATTCGGGCGACAGCGCCTGCTCGCTGCCGGTCCATTCCCTTTCAAACGAGGTGGTGGCCGAACTCGAGCGCCAGACGGCCGCGCTCGCCCGCGCGCTCAATGTCGGCGGGCTGATGAACGTGCAATACGCCGTCAAGGATGGCGAAATCTTCGTGCTGGAGGTCAATCCCCGCGCCTCGCGCACCGTGCCATTCGTGGCCAAGACGGTCGGGCGGCCGATCGCCAAGATCGCGGCGCGCATCATGGCCGGCGAAGGTCTCGACGCCGCCTTCGCCAATTACGGCGCCAGGCCCGACCTCAAGGCGCTCAGGCACATCGCGGTCAAGGAGGCGGTCTTTCCCTTCGCGCGCTTCCCCGGCGTCGACACGCTGCTCGGCCCCGAGATGAAGTCGACCGGCGAGGTGATGGGCATCGACTACGACTACGCGCTGGCCTTCGCCAAGAGCCAGCTCGGCGCCGGCGTCGATCTCCCCCGCGCCGGCACGCTGTTCGTCTCGGTGCGCGACGAGGACAAGCCGCGCATCCTGCCGGCGGTGAAGAGACTGGCCTCCATCGGCTTCCATGTCATGGCCACCGGCGGCACGGCGCGCTTTCTGAAGGAGAACGGCGTCGAGGCCGAGAAGATCAACAAGGTGCTGGAAGGCCGCCCGCATATCGAGGACGCGATCCGCAACCGTCAGGTGCAGATCGTCTTTAACACGACCGATGGCCAGAAGGCGGTCTCCGACTCCAAGTCACTGCGCCGCGCGACCCTGATGCAGAAGGTGCCCTATTACACCACCATGTCAGGCGCGGCGGCGGTAGCCGAGGCCATCGCCGCGCTCAAGGCGGGAAGCCTGGAGGTGCGGCCGCTGCAGGGGTATTTCGGGTAGGCTTGTCCTTCTCCCCTTGTGGGGTCCGAAGGACGGGCGGAGACGCGCGGCTCCACCCTGGGTGGCACGGGGCGCAACCCCAGGTCAGATGAGGGGTGCAGGACGGAGCGCGGCGTCCGCGATTGGCATTCCTCTCCCGCTTGCGGGGAGAGGATGCCGGCAGGCAGGTGAGGGGCTGCGCGAACGTCGAAGGCTTGCACGACGCCGAAGCTGCCAATCTCCCCCCTTGTGGGGGAGATAGCGATTTCAGCACCCTAGTGAGCCCGGTCAACAGCCGGTGTTGGCGAGTTAAGGGCTAAAAATCGCAGGAGAGGAGAAACCGGCGTGCGTCGGCGCATACCCTGAGCCCCATCCTGATCCTGTCATATTATGAGGGGGATTTAGAGCCTTTGTTCCAACCGCACAGTTCACCCTCGCGCCGTCCTCGAAGTTAGAACATTATGGCTTTGTGAATCGGATGCGTGCTGTCATAGTGACGATTAAAAGCGCTTCTGAGTGCCCAAGTGAAATGATGTCCGTCATTTTTCAATGACCTAAAGAGCTCGCTACTCCTAAGTTTCTCCCGATCTTCACTCTTCAATTGCTCTCTAATATCTTTGTCTGACATCTTCTCTAAAAATTTATCGTAGTAAGCAAGAGGCTCTAACGCATCCTCTCTCAACACAACAAGCATCCTTTCGATAGGTGTTAATGACAAAAGCCGTCGACAAATTGATCTTTTTTCAGCGGCTGTCCGCTGACCCATCTCAGCACAAATGATAAGTCCGGAGAAATATATTAGCTTTCTGGAAAACACCAACTTAATATTTCTAATTCCCCAAGGCTTTCTGCCCTCCTCTGTCTTAAACTCGAAATCGACGCATATCGTTCTGTAATATCTAATAACGTCATTTAGTAAAAATAGTCCCAATTGATGATCGGTAATCTTATCAGATATATATCGAGCAAGCATAGAATCTACCAGATTATTGTAGATATTCATATCACCGAACGCAGCAGACTCAAGAATAAGAAGCATTCTTTGCGTTATCTTCTCGTTTGAATCTGACATACCCCCAATGTTGCGGAGCATTTCCTCAGCGAGCACAGTGCTATCATTGCCAAAGATGCCGCTCGAGCCTGGCTCCTTCAAGCCAGCAATTTCGTAGGCCTTCCGCGACAGCTCATTCGCTAACTCCGCCCGACCTGCCTGGACCACAAACGAGTCGAAATCCGATCCATCCACCAGTTCTTTGCGCGCTAAAGAGCCGTTAACGATCAAGCAGCTTCCCGAGCTACCATATTCGTCATTCAGCGCCGCAAGTTTCTCCAACTTCTCTTCGGACGCACGAAAGGCTCTTTTTAGGTTTTCAAAACGGCTGTCCAAATCCACTACATTCATTTCGCCCCCTTGCCGCGACCATATCGCACATAGAGATCAGCTATAGAATGAAGCTTAACGCTCGAATCTATATGGAATCTTGCTGCCTGATGCATATCGGTCTTTGACGGCACTGAAAACCCTTCTGCTCCCAAACTGGGAAGGAGCCCAATCTCCTCCGCCAGTTCATTGTCCCTTTTTAGATAATCACCGGCATCTATGAATTTCTTTTTAGACGTCAGAAAGGACATGTACGCCCTCTCAAATTCGGCATATTTCCCCCGTTGCAGAAATTGATCATAGAATGCACCTTTTACCCTCCAGAAATTGTCCAGATTCTCTACTTCTCTCTTAGAGAGATTTCGATTCCCAAGAAAGAGAGACGCAACGGATTCTACCGCTTGCCTGGCATTGAAGGGGGGCGGCAACCTGAAAGACAATAGGAATCTCTGCATTCCATCCAGAGTATCTATATTTATAGGATTGTGAAATATCCAGCTAAGATTATTGTCAATACCTATGCTAATTGATATTACCTTGCTAACGTCTATATTGAAATCTGTTAAGACTTTTGAAACTCCCATAGAGTTGTCAAGAAGCACAATTTCCAGGACGGCTTTATGGTCTATTGCTGGATTGAGTTTTCTATATACGTTTTCGGTGCTATGAGAAAATGGGCTATGTCCCATATCATGACAGATTGCCACGGAGATGATTAGGTAGCGCTCCTCTTCACTAAACGCTATCTTATTGAGCAGACATCTAGCTAGCTCAAGAACTCCGAGCACGTGATCGGATCGACTGAAGTTCCATGTATTCGACCTGGAGTGATGAAGATTATAATAATCTATAGACCCTAAGAAAGAGACTTCGCGCAAACGCTGAAAAGCCTTTGTGTTCATTAGTTTTTGAACGAGCTGTCGCTCGCCCGCTGCCCGTACGGCGGAACCATTTTTTCGCAAAGTGTTCATGAAATGTTCATAGCGTTCCAACTCGTATTTGGTCAATGATTGTAGCTTCCCTCAACCTTGCTCACTAGTCGCCCGCCTCTGGCCGGCGCGCGCCGGCCTTCATCACCTTCCCCTCTGGGCTAGGTAGAAAGCGATCGCGTGAGGCGGCGAGCGACGAGCGCCCTATCTCCCCCTCGGCGGGGGAGAAGGGATTTTCATGATCTTAGCCGAGCGCCCGAGACCGCCGGGCTCCGGAAGCAAGCAAGGCTAAGCCATAGAAAATCCAAGAGAGGGGGTATCGGCGTGCTTCAAGTCCCCTCTCTTGCGATTTCTGACACTTAGCCTCGCAAAGACCGCCTCCGGCGGGCTCGGCTAAGCTGTCGAAATTCTCTCCCGCAAGGGGAGGGATAGCGCCCGGCCGAAGCCCCCGCCGCACCCTCTCCCTCAATGCCCCGCCGTCTTGCCGCCCTTCCCTTCCGCCGCCTCCGCCTCCTCGGCCTTGCGCGCGGCGCGGGTTTCGGCGCTGTAGATTTCGGCGCGCAGGAAGTCACAGGAGCGCGCGGTCACGGTCAGGGTGCGCCGGTGGGCCGCCTGCCAGGACAGATGGACCAGCATGCCGTCGGCCTTCGCCTCGGCCTCGCTGGCCGCCGCCAAGGCCGAAAGGCGCAGGCGGCCGCAGCGTTCGGCGAGCAGTTCGCCCAGCGCATAGGAATAGGTGAAGGAGGTCTCGGCCGCGATCTCGGGCGGCAGCGCCGATGTGTGGAGCATCGCCTCGCCCGCTGAACCGCCCTCGCCGGCCGCTTGGCCGTCCGCCGCCGCCCCGGCATGCGCCTCGCCGCCCGCCTTGTCGGTCAGGAAGAATGTCCAGCCGGCGAAGCCGCCGCCGGCCAGCACCAGCGGCGTGACGACCAGCAGCGCCAGCGTCAGCACCGAGCGCTTCTTCGGCTGCTCGGTCGTGTCGGCGGCTTTCGCGGCAGGCGTTTTCGCGGGAGCGGCGGGCTTCTTCTTGCTCATGGCAAGGCTTCAAGCACGCGGCACCTTAAGGCCGTGTGACCGTTCGCGTCGCAATTTGCAACGAGCGGTTCGGAGCGGACGCGCAACCGTCCGCCGCCTTTGTCAGACCGTCTCGACCGCCTGGGCGATCGCGCCGGCCAGCCGGTGCAGCGCGTCGCGATAGCCGGTGCGGGCCGACGGGTTGTTTTCCTCCGACGTCATGGCGATGACGAGGTCGAGCGCCGGCGCGATATAGAGCATCTGGCCGCCATAGCCCCAGGCATAGCGCATGTCGTGGCCGCCGATCTCGCGCAGGAACCAGCCATAGCCATAGCCGTCGCCGCTCCACACCGAGCGCGTGCGCGGCGTCCAGCTTTCGGCGATCCATGCTTCCGGCACGACCTGTTCGCCGCCGGCGCGGCCGCCGTCGCGATAGAGCCGGCCGAAGGCGGCCAGCGAGCGCGTCGACATCGCCATCTGGTTGCCGCCGAGATAAATGCCCTGCGGGTCACGCTCCCAGGCGGTGATGCGGAAATCCTCCACCGGCTCCAGCCAGTCGCGCGCCAGTTCCAGCGTCGTCCGGCCAGTCAGCCGGGTCAGGATCGCCGAGAGCAGATGCGTGGAGCCGGTCGAATAGAGCATGCGCCCGCCCGGCTCGTCGTCGAAGGGCATGGCGAGTGCCGCGCGCACCCAGTTGCGGCTCGACACCCAGCGCCCGTAATTCGGGCCGGACGTGCGGCCAAGCCCCGCCCGCATGGACAGAAGATGGCCGATCGTGATGTCGTGAATGCGCGGGTCGGGATCGGCGGGCAGGTCGGCCTTCAGGATCGGCGCGATCGTCTGGTCGACGCCGTCGAGCACGCCGCGCTCGATGGCGATGCCGACCAGCGCCGAGATGACGGCCTTGGAGGCCGACTTGATGTTGGTCGAGCCGTCGACGCGGTGGCCGCGATAGCCGCGCTCGGCCAGCACCTCGCCGCCGCGCGCCACCATCACCGCCTTGAGCGGATCGAGCCGGCCGGCCTCGTCGATCACCGTCGACAGGTCGGGCGAATAGTCCTGCGCGCGAAGCGTGGCGGGAAAGGCCGCGACCAGCGGCAGGGCGAGAAGGCTGCGTCGGTTCATGAGGGCCGGTTAGCCGCGGTCCGCGGCGAAACCAAGGTCGACGCACCCGCAGGCGCCGCCTTCACGTTCAATTGAAGGCGGGCGTGGCCTCGCCGGGCCGGGCGGTGGGCGTCGGGCCGGCGAAGGCGGCGGTCGGCTGAAACGCGGGTTCCATACCGGGCGCCGGCGCCGTTTCGGGCGCGGCCGCGACAGTCGTCTGGGGCTCCTGCGGGTCGGATGTGGCCGCGACGGCGGTCTCCGGTTCCCGCGGCTCGGTCGCTTCCGCGACGGCCGTCTCCGGTTCCCCCGCCTCGGGTCCGGGCTTCAGCCCGGTCGCCACCAGCATGCCCTTGCGCTTGGCGTCGTAATAATAGCCGGACGCGTAGAGCCTGACGGCGCGGTCGTGATCGCCGTCGGCCACCATGTAGGCGCCGCGCAGATATTTCACCGCATATTTCAGGTTGGTTCCGGCGTCGAGCAGGTCCGACGGCGGACCGTCATGGCCCATCGTGCGCGCGGTCTGCGGCAGGATCTGCATCAGGCCGTAATAGGGGCCGTTACGCGCCTCTGGCCGGAAATTGCTCTCGCGCTTGACCACGCGCCGCACCAGCGTTTCGGGCACGTCATAGTGGTCGGCGTAATGCGCGATCAGCCCGTCGAGCGGCGTGGCGTCGTCGGCGGGCCGCGTTTGGGGCGCCAGCGCGGTCTCGGGCAGGAGCACGTCGGAGGTCGTGCAGGCCGAGAGCGCCAGCCCGGCCGTGGCGGCGAGAATCAGTATGCGTGCGGCCAAAAGGCCCTCTCCGGATCGTTTCGAACCGCGACAAAGCCGGCCAAATCGGGCGCAAGCATGGCGACGCCGCGGCTTTTCGCGGACCGGGACAGCACCGAAGCGCGGCGGACCGCCGTTCACGACCCGCCGGCGCGCTTCCGGATCAGATCCTCAGCCGGTGTGGTGCACCTCCTGCAGCCCGTAGACGGGCGTGGGGATGCCCTCCATGCGCGCCTTCAGCTGCAGCGACAGGAACTGCGAATAGTGCCTGGACTGATGCAGGTTGCCGCCGTGGAACCACAGCGCCTCCTGTTGCGTCGGCTTCCACATGTTGCGCTGCTCGCCTTCCCATGGTCCGGGGTCCTTGCGGGTGTCGGAGCCGAGGCCCCAGCATTTGCCGACCCTGTCGGCGGTCTCCCTGTCGATCAGGTCGGCCACCCAGCCGTTCATCGAGCCGTAGCCGGTCGCGTAGACGATCAGGTCGGCGGGAATTTCGGTCCCGTTGTCGAGAACCACTGCATCCTCGGTGATTTCCTCGACCTGGCCGGTGGCAAGCTTGATCTTGCCGTCGATGACGAGCTGCGAGGCGCCGATGTCGATATAGTAGCCCGAGCCGCGCCTCAGATATTTCATGAACAGGCCCGATCCGTCCTCGCCCCAGTCCAGCATGAAGCCGGCCTTCTCCAGCCCTTCGTAGAAGTCTGCGTCCCGTTCCTTCATCTGTTCGTAGAGCGGGATCTGGAACTGATGCAGGATGCGGTAGGGCAGCGAGGCGAAGATCAGGTCGGCCTTGGCCGTCGTCATGCCGTTCTGGACCGCCTCCTCCGAATAGAGCGCGCCCAGCCCGATCTCCATCAGCGTGTCGGACTTCACGATATGGGTGCTGGTGCGCTGCACCATGGTCACGTCCGCGCCAGCTTCCCAGAGCGCGGCGGCGATATCGTGGGCGGAGTTGTTCGAGCCGACGACGACCGCCTTCTTGCCCTTGTACTGGTCCGGGCGGGATGCTGCGAGGAATGGTGCTGGTCGCCCTGGAACTTCTCCATCCCCCGGAATTGCGGCACGTTTGCCTTGCCCGACATGCCGGTGGCGAAGACGAGCTGCTTGGGCCTCAGCGTGATCTCCTTGCCGTCGCGCCTGACGACGACCGCCCACTCCTTCGCCTGCTCGTCATATTTCGCGCTCAGGGCCTCGGTGGATGCCCAGTAATTGAGCTCCATCACGCGGGTGTACATTTCCAGCCAGTCGCCGATCTTGTCCTTCGGCGAAAAGACCGGCCAGTTCTTCGGGAAATCGATATAGGGCAGATGGTCGTACCAGACCGGGTCATGCAGGCACAGCGACTTGTAGCGCTTGCGCCAGGAATCGCCGGGCCGCTCGTTCTTCTCCACGATGATCGTCGGCACGCCGAGCTGCTTCAGCCGCGCGCCCAACGCGATGCCGCCCTGCCCTCCGCCGATGATGACGCAATATGGCTGCTTCGTGTGGCCGAGCGTGGCCAGTTCCTCGTCGCGTTCCTCGCGCCAGCTTTTCGTGCCGACGCCGTGGCCGTGCTTGGCGCCGAGCGGGCGGGTGAAGCCGGCCTTCTCCTCGTGCCCCTTCAGTTCGACCATGGTGGTCAGCAGGGTCCAGGCCTTGCCGTCCCTGAGTCTGACAAGTCCATAGCCGCGCGCCACGCCCGTCTCGAAGGTGAACCAGCCTTCGGTCACCCCGTCGGCTTCGCTGGCATCGCCGTCGAGCCGGAAGTTCGAGGCCTTCGTGTGCGCGGCGGTATTCCTGACCAGATCCTCGACGCCCTCCGCTCCTTCCACCGTCTTGATGTTCCAGGTGAAGGCGACGAGGTCGCGCCAGTAGCTCTCCTCGCCGAAGAGCTTCGAAACCGCGGCCGGATCGCCGGAACCGAGCGCCTTCTCGAAGGCGGCGAGCCAGGTCTTGACGGCTTCGTTGGCTGACATTGCTTCCTCCCGGGCGTGTTGCTGCAGGCCGCCGTCGCGATCTCCTCCCGCAACGGAAGCCAGCCGATCATGCATGATTTGGCAGGAGCGTCGTTTGTACCTTCGTGCAAGATCACGTTTCGGGTGTCCGCCTTCGCCTGTTTCGGCTATGTTCCGCCCATGGCGACGCATCACGCGATGATCGACACGGCCCTCGGCTGGGCCGGGCTTGCCTGGACAGACCGGGGCGTCTGCCGCGTGCAGATACCCGGAGGCGACCGGGAGGCCGTGCGTGCGCGGCTGCTAAAGGGGCTCGCCGGTTCGACCGAATGCGAGCCGGACGGCTTCGCCGCCGAGGCGGCCGGGCTGCTCAGGGCCTATTGCGCCGGCGCGATCGTTGATTTCTCCGCCGTTCCGCTCGATCTCGGTTCGGCTGACCCGTTCCGGCTGGCGATCTGGTCGGCGGCACGCCGGCTCGGCCACGGCGAGACAACGACCTATGGCGGGCTGGCCGAGGCCGCCGGCCACAAGGGCATGGCGCGCGAAACGGGCGAGGCGCTGGGCAGGAACCCGGTGCCGATCATCGTCCCGTGCCACCGCATCCTGGCCGCCGGCGGCAAGATCGGAGGCTTCTCCGCGCCAGGCGGCTCGGCGACAAAGTCCCGCCTGCTTGCCCTCGAGAACGCGACATCTCCGAACCGGAACCCCGCCCAAGCCAGTTTCGCCTTCTGAACAGCCACCAATGTCCGGACGTCGGGCGCGAGCGGCGATTTGATCGCGACGTCGCCGACGGCCCGGTCGGCAGGTCTCACGTCACGGGCACGCCATTCATCCAGCCGGTTCCATGAATGTCGGTTCCGGTCGGCATCCGTCGTCCTCGGGTCACAGGCCACGCTGGAGGACCGAAGAAATGCGCCATGTCTGCCTCGTCTACCACACGCCCGAAGCCTTCGCGCGATACACCTCCGCCCAGCTCAAGAAGCTGACCGAAGACTCGCTTGCCTATGATCGTGAGCTGGAGGCCAAGGGGCATCTGGTGGTCGCCCATGCGCTCGGCGGCGTCTCGTCGGCGAAGTCGCTTCGCGTGCGCGAGGGCCGTGCGACCGTCGTGGACGGTCCCTTTGCCGAAACCAAGGAACAACTGGTCGGCTTCATCCTGGTGGAGGCCAGCGACGAGGCGGAGGCGCTGCGTCTGGCGGAGGGCATCCCGCTTGCCAGAACTGGCACGATCGAGGTGCGCGCCGCGGACTGAATTTTCGAGACCGGCTCCTGACAGGTTGCCGTCAGTAGGGTTCGGATATGGATGCGGCCAGTGCAAGCCTGACCGTGATCGTGGAGTGAGCAAATGTCGAATCAAGAAACGGGCGTCGGAGCGAAGGCCGGCCGCCGCGAATGGATCGGGCTGGCGGTGCTCGCCCTGCCCTGCCTGCTCTATTCGATGGACCTCACCGTCCTCAACCTCGCCATCCCGCATTTGACGGCCGACCTGAAGCCGACCGGCGCGCAGCTTCTCTGGATCGTCGACATATACGGCTTCCTCGTCGCCGGCTCGCTGATCACCATGGGCACGCTGGGCGATCGCATCGGCCGGCGCAAACTGCTGATGATCGGCGCGGTGGCGTTCGGCGCGGCCTCGGTGCTGGCGGCCTTCTCGACCACACCCGAAATGCTGATCTTCGCCCGTGCCGTGCTTGGCGTGGCCGCGGCAACGCTGGCGCCATCCACGCTGTCCCTGCTCCGGAACATGTTTCACGATCCGCGCCAGCGCACCTTGGCGATCGGCATCTGGATCACCTCGTTCTCGGCCGGCGGTGCGCTCGGCCCGCTGGTGGGCGGGGTGATGCTGCAATATTTCTGGTGGGGCTCGGTCTTCCTGATCGCGCTGCCGATCATGGCGCTGCTTCTTGCGCTGGGGCCGGTCCTTCTGCCCGAGTTCCGCGACGAGAATGCCGGCCGGCTGGACCTGGCCAGCGCCGCGCTGTCGCTGGTGGCCGTCCTTTCGGTCATCTTCGGGCTGAAGGAAATCGCGACCGAAGGCGCTTCCACCCTCGCCTTCGCCGCGATCGCCGGGGGCATCGTTCTGGGCTGGGTCTTCGCGCGGCGGCAGACGAGGCTGGCCGACCCGCTGATCGACCTGTCGCTGTTCCGCTTCCCGGCCTTTTCGGCCTCGCTCGCGATCAATATCGCAGCCTTCTTCGCCGCTTTCGCTTCCTTCCTGATGGTGGCGCAATATCTGCAGCTCGTGCTTGGCATGACGCCGCTCAGGGCCGGCCTCTGGAGCCTGCCGGGCGCGATCGCCTTCATCGTCGGGGCGCAGATCACGCCACGCGTGGCGCATCGCATGAAGCCCTCGCGGCTGATGGCATCGGGGCTGGTGGTGGCAGCCGTGGGCTTCCTGGTTCTGGCGCAGGCGGGCGGCGAGTGGTCGCTGGCGGCGATCGTGGCCGGCACCACGATCCTGTCGATCGGCCTTGTCCCGGTCTTCACCATGACCACCGACCTCGTGGTCGGTGTCGCGCCGCCCGAGCGGGCCGGTTCGGCCGCTGCGATCTCCGAGACGAGTGCCGAGTTCGGTGGCGCGCTGGGCATCGCCGTGCTGGGTTCGATCGCGGCGGCGGTATACCGGCTGGCCATGGCCAGGTCCCTGCCGGCCGATCTGCCCGGCGACGCGGCCACGGCGGCGCGCGACACGATCGGAGGCGCGATCGGGGCGGCCGCCACGCTGCCACCGGACCTGGCCGACGCCGTCACCTGGACGGCGCGGGCGGCCTACTCCTCCGCCTTTTCGCTGGCGGCCGCGATCAGCGCCGGTCTGCTGGTCGCGACCGCGATCCTGGCCCTGATCGTCCTGCGCGGCCTGCCGCCGATCGGCGGCGCGGAAGCCGCGGCCGATCCTCACGAGGACCGGGATTGCCCCGAGCTCGTCCCGGCGAAATAGGGAAACAATGTCGGCCGCGCGGTCCGGGGCCGCGCGGTCTCAACCTCCGCCAAGCAGGCGCTCGAAATGCGAGCGCACCGTCTGCTGCGTCTCCTTCAGCTCGGCTTCCAGCACCTTCATGTCGGGAAAACCGGTGCTGCCCAGCACCAGGTCGATCATGCCGGGCGGCGCCTCCTCGCGATCGAACGGTCCGGTCAGGCAAAGCCGCGTGATCTGCGACAGCTTGGAGTAAAGCCCATGCGCGGCCACGAGGTCGCCGCGCGCCTGCGCGTCGGCCCAGTCGGGCGCAAGCCGCGCCAGCGCCTCGGCGGTCGCGGCCGTTCGCGTCTCGCCCGTCACGCGGCCAGTCAGGCCGGCCACCTGCGCGATGAATTCCAGGTCGATCAGTCCGCCCTTCGCGAGCTTGAGGTCGTGGACGTCGCGCGGCGGCTTTTCCTTCTCGATCGTGGCCCGCATCTCTACGGCGTCCGCCTCGACCTTTTGGGGCTCGCGGGGCATGGCGAGGATGGCCTCGATCTCCCGGCTCACCGCCTCGCGCAGGCTCTCGTCGCCCGCCATCGGCCGTGCTCGGGTCAGCGCCATGTGCTCCCAGGTCCAGGCCTCGTTGCGCTGGTATTTGGCGAAGGCGGCTAGCGGCGTCGCCACCGGGCCCTGATTGCCGGAGGGCCGGAGCCTGAGGTCGAGTTCGTACAGCACGCCCTCGGCCGTTGGGGCAGACACCGCCGCGATCAGACGCTGAGTCAACCTAGTGTAGTAAACTGTTGGATCGAGCGGCTTGTCGCCGTCGGACGCCTCCGCGCTTTCGTCATGATCGTAGAGCAGGATCAGATCGACGTCGGAGCCCGCGGTGAGTTCGCGGCTGCCGAGCTTGCCCATGCCCAGAATCGCGACGCGACCGCCTGCCACCTTGCCGTGACGATGGGCGAATTCGTCCTCGACGGCTTCCAGCGCGGCTCCGATCGTCAGGTCCGCAAGGTCCGAGAAGGCCTTGCCGGCGCGCGTGGCGTCGATGGCGCCGGTCAGGAGCCTGATACCGATCAGGAACTTCTGCTCGGCCGCGAAGATGCGCAGCCGGTCGAGCGTTTCCTCATAGGCGCGCGAGACGTCCAGGAAGGCTTCGAGCCGTCCCGCCAGATAGGCCTTGTCCGGCAACTCGGCCATGAGGGCGGGGTCGAGCAGGCCGTCGAAAACGTGCGGCCGTCTCGTGATGATCGACGCCAGGCGCGGCGCGGCCGCCATGATGGTGGCGATGAGCTTCAGGAGCGAAGGATTGTTCTGCAGCAGCGAAAAGAGCTGGATGCCGGCCGGCAGCCCCGCCACGAACTCGTCGAAGCGCAGCATCGCCTCGTCGGCGCGTTTTGTCTCCCCGAACGTCTTCAGCAGCGCCGGGGTGAGTTCGGTCAGCCGCTCGCGGGCCTCGGAAGAGCGGGTCGCGCGGTAGCGGCCGAAATGCCAGGTGCGGATGACGCGGCAGATGTCGCTGGCCCGCTCGAAGCCCATGCCTTGCAGCGTGCGCAGCGTGTCCGGGTCGTCCACGTCGCCCGTGAAGACGAGGTTGCCGACACCGGCCGAAAGCTGCGGCGCGGTCTCGAACAGCGCCGCGTAATAGGTCTCCACCTCCGTCAGCGATGCACGGAACGCGGCGGAGAACTCCGCCTCGTCCCCGAAGCGGAGCATCAGCGCGATGCGCCGCAGCTCCTCGTCGTCCTCGGGAAGCGAGTGCGTCTGCTCGTCGGCGACCATCTGGATCGCGTGCTCGACGTCACGCAGGAACCAGTATCTCGCCTCCAGCGCGGGCGCGGTCTCGGCGTCGATCCAGCCATGTTGGGCGAGCTGGCCGAGCATGGCCACCGTCTCGCGCCCGCGCAATTCCTCGAAGCGCCCGCCGGCGATGAGCTGCTGGGTCTGCACGAAGAACTCGATCTCGCGGATGCCGCCCCGTCCCAGCTTCACGTTGTGGCCGCGCACGGCGATCTCGCCATGCCCCTTGTGGGCGTGGATCTGGCGCTTGATCGAATGGACGTCGGCGATCGCCGCGTAGTCCATGTATTTGCGCCACACGAACGGATGCAGCTCGCGCAGGAACGCCTCGCCGGCCTTGATGTCGCCGGCCACTGGCCGCGCCTTGATCATCGCCGCGCGCTCCCAGTTCTGGCCGCGGCCCTCGTAATAGTTCAGCGCCGCCTCGACCGGAATCGCCAGCGGCGTCGAGCCGGGATCGGGCCGCAGTCTCAGGTCGGTGCGAAACACGTAGCCGTCGCCGGTGCGCTCCTGCAGGATGCGCACGAGCCGTCGCGTCAGGCGCGCGAAAAGCTCCGTCGCCTCCATAGGATCGGCGACCGCCCCGGCATCGGGCTCGAAGAACACGACGAGGTCGATGTCGGAGGAGAAATTCAGCTCGTTCGCGCCGAGCTTGCCCATGCCGAGCACGATCAGCCCCGATCCCTCGGCGGGTCTGCCCGCGTCCGGCACCCTCAGCTTTCCCTGCCGGCCTGCATCGGCCAGCAGCCAGCCGATCGCGGCCCCGATGCAGGCATCCGCCAGTGCCGAAAGACGGCGCACGGTCCGCCGCGCCCGTTCCTTGCCCGCCAGGTCCTCCAGCGCGATCAGGAAATGCGCCTCGCCCTTGAGCCGCCGAAGGCGCTTCATCAACTCGCCCTCGGTCATGTCGGCATCGGCCGCCAGCAGGCCGATCTGCTCGCGAACGGATTCGAGGCGCTGGTCCACGCTCTCGTCAAGCAGGCGCTCCAGCGCCTCGGGCATGCGCCGGGCCGCGTCGCGTAGGAAGTGCGACAGGTCGAGCGCGGCCGCGAGGAAATCGCCCTGCGCCCCGCCGGCCTCGAGCACCGCGGCGAGGCGACTGCAGCCGGCCTCGGCGGCCTGCTCGCGCAGATCGTCCAGCGCCTCGGCCGCATCATCGGCGTCGAGCGGCTCCAGCGGCTCGAATTCCAGCTTCAGCGCGGCGCCCGCGCCTTGGCGCGCCGGGTCCTTCCTGGCCTGGGCCATCCCTCCTCCCTCACTCCTTGCCGGCAGCGGCGGAAGGTGTCTTGTCGGGGAAGATCATCCTGACGGCAAGCCCGGGCTCGCGGCTTGCGAGTTCGAGACGGCCGCCGTGGAAAGTCATGACCGCCTTGGCGAGCGAAAGACCGAGCCCGGACCCTGGCTGCGACCGGCTCGCCTCAAGCCTGACGAAGCGCTCGGTCGCACGAACCCGATCCTCCTCGGGAATGCCCTGTCCGTTGTCCTCGACCGACAGCACGGCCTCTCCGGCTTCGGCCTTGAGACTGACGACCACCTTCGGCGCCTCGGCCTGCCCGGCGCTGTATTTGATGGCGTTGTCGACCACGTTCGAGAGCGCCTGTCCGATCAGTTCGCGATTGCCCGAAATCGTGACAGGCTGCTGCGGGGTTTCGGACTCTAGCGCCACCCCCACTTCCTCCGCCGCCGGCTCGTAGAGCTCGGTGACGTCCGCGACGGTCGCGACGAGATCGACGGGCCCGGTCGTCTCCGCCGAATAGCCCGCCTCCAGCCGCGAGATCATCAGGATGGCGTTGAAGGTGCGGATGAGCTGGTCGGATTCGGCGATCGTCTGTTCCAGCGCCTCGCGATATTCGCTCGTGCGCTTCCTGCCGGTGAGCGCGGCCTCGGCGCGGTTCCGGATCCTGGTCAGAGGCGTCTTGAGGTCGTGGGCGACGTTGTCCGACACCTGCCGAAGGCCCTCGTTCAGCGCTCCGATCCGGGCCAGCATCGCATTGAGATTTTCGGACAGCCGATCGAACTCGTCGCCTTCTCCCGTGACCGGCAGCCGGCCGGCAAGGTCCCCGCCCATGATGCGCCGGCTGGCCTGCGCCATGCGGTCGATGCGCCTCAGCGCCTGTCGTCCGACGAAATACCAGATCAGCAGCGCGCCCAGCCCCATCAGGCCGAGCGCGGCCATCAGGGAATTGCGGATCACCTTGCGAAACCGCTCCGGTTCGCCGAGATCCCGGCCGACCAGCAGGATCATCTGGTTGGGAAGCCGTATGATGTGAGCCAGCGCCTGGTGCGGCATGTCGCCCGGCGCGACGTCCTCGTCGCCGATCCGACTCGCCTGCCGCTCGGCCTCGTTCTCCCCGTAGCGCTGATACGCGAAAGGACGCTCCGTCCAGCCGACCGCGTCCAGAACGCCCGGCTGCAATGCCTGCACATTGCCCGAAAGGACGCGGCCATTAGGATCGGCGATCAGGTAGAGATTGGCGCCGGGCTGCCTGGCGCGGCGCTCGACCACGCGCACGAGAAGAGGCAGGCCGCCGCGCTGATAGGCGGAGGCTAGCCCCTGCACTTCCTCCACGATTGTCTCCTGCGTCTGGGCGACCAGCATGCGCCCGGACAGGGAGGTCACGTAGAAGACGAGGATCAGCGCGAACACCGCGAACAGGATCAGATACAGCGCCGAAAGCCGCGCCGCGGTCGTGCGCATGGCAGCGGGCAGGCGCAACGCGCCTATCCCGCCTTCAGCATGTAGCCCGCGCCGCGGACCGTGTGCAGAACCGGGGTGTCGAACCCCTTCTCGATCTTGCCGCGCAGGCGCGACACATGCACGTCGATGACGTTCGTCTGCGGATCGAAATGATAGTCCCAGACGTTCTCGAGCAGCATGGTGCGGGTCACCACCTGCCCCGCATGGCGCATGAGATATTCGAGCAGCCGGAACTCGCGCGGCTGCAGCGTGATCTCCTTGCCGGCGCGCTTGACGGTGTGGGAGAGGCGGTCGAGCTCGAGGTCGCCGGCCCGATAGACCGTCTCCACGTCCTTCGACCCCACGCGCCGGTTCAGCACCTCGACACGCGCCAGAAGCTCGGAAAACGCATAGGGCTTGGTCAAGTAGTCGTCCCCACCGGCCCTGAGGCCGGTGACCCGGTCCTCGACCTCGCCCAGAGCCGATAGCACCAGGGCCGGGGTGTCGATGCCCTTTTCGCGGATAGCGCTTATCACCGACAGGCCGTCGCGGCGCGGCAGCATGCGGTCGACGACGAGGATGTCGTAGTCGCCGCTCTCGGCCATGGCGAAGCCCGTGTCGCCGTCGGCCGCCAGATGCGCGGTGTGGCCGGCCTCGCCGAAGGCTTTCTTGAGGTATTCGGCCGCTTCGCGGTCGTCCTCGATCACCAGAATCTTCATGGCGTCCTTATACGGCATTTCGCCCGTTTCCGAAGGTCTCGAAACAGTGGCGGTCGTGTCGGGTGTCATCGCGCAACTCCCTTCCCCGCGGTGGATAACAAAAGACGGCGGGCTATCAGGCCCGCCGTCGTCAGATCTTTCCTGTGCCGGCATAGGAGGAACCACGGAATTCCCCTGCCGGCACCGTCGTTCCGGTCAGCCCTCGCCGACCGGCAGGGCGACGAAGCGGTTGTCGCCGTCGCGCGTGATCTGGAACAGCACGGCCTTGCGACCGGACTTGCTGGCCTCGGCGACGGCGCTTTCCACGTCGGACGACGAGTTCACCTCGGTGGCATTGACCTGGGTGATGACATCGCCGGCCTGGATGCCGCGTTCCTCTGCGGCGCTGCCAGCCTCGACCTGGGTCACGACCAGCCCGTTGCCGTCATCGGCGCGGGTGACGGTCAGGCCGAATTCGGCCAGCGTGTCGGTCGAGGGCTGGGCCGGCGAGGGAACGGCGCGTGCCTGCTGGCCGTCGCTCGGGATTTCGCCCAGCGTCACCTTCATCGTTTCGGTCTTGCCGCCGCGCCACAGTTCGACGTCCACTTCCTGGCCGGGCGCGATCGACGCGATGCGGCGTGCCAGTTCGCGCGGGGTGTTGACCTTCTGGCCGTTCACGCCGGTGATCACGTCGCCGGAGCGGATGCCGGCCGCCTGCGCGGGCGTATCGGGCTGCGCCTGCGCCACCAGCGCGCCCTCGGGTGTTTCCAGTCCCAGCGATTCGGCGATGTCGTCGGTGACCGGCTGGATCTGAACCCCGAGCCAGCCGCGCTCGACCTCGCCGTCCTTGATCAACTGGTCCACCACATCGGTCGCGGTCGAGGCGGGAATCGCGAAGGCGATGCCGACATTGCCGCCCGAGGGCGAGAAGATGGCGGTATTGACGCCCACCACCTCGCCATTGAGGTTGAAGGTCGGGCCGCCCGAATTGCCGCGGTTCACGGCCGCGTCGATCTGGAAGAAGTCATCATACGGGCCGGCGCCGATGTCGCGGCCGCGCGCCGACACGATGCCGGCCGTCACGGTTCCGCCCAGGCCGAACGGGTTGCCGACGGCCACGACCCAGTCGCCGACACGCACCTTGGTGTCGTCGGCGAAGGCGACATAGGTGAATTTGCGCGCCTCCTCGACCTTCAGCACGGCAAGGTCGGTCCGGGCGTCGCTGCCGACGAGTTTGGCATCCAGTTCGGTGCCGTCATCCATCACGACGGTGAAATTCTCGCCGCCATCGATCACGTGGTTGTTGGTGACCAGATAGCCGTCTTCGGAGATGAAGAAGCCGGAGCCCTGCGCGCTCGGCCGCTGGCGCGGCATGCGACGCTGCCCGCTGTCCGGGGCACCCCGGAACTCGCGGAAGAAGCGCTTCATCGGATGGTCGTCAGGCAGGTCCTCCATGCCGGGAAAGCCGAAGGAGAAGCCGGGCATCTCGTCCGAGGCCGGCTGAACGGCCTGCTTGACGCGCACGCTGACCACCGCCGGTGAAACGCGCTCGACGACATCGGCGAAGCCGGGCGCCTGCGCCTGCGGGTTCTCCACGCGCACGGCCTCGGCCTGGACCGGCAGCGTACCGGAGGTCACTGCGCCGAATCCGACCGCGCCGGCGATGGCGAGGCTTGCCGCCGCGCCCATCAGCCGCAAGCGGGTCTTGCGGGATGTTCTGACATTCTCAGAGGTCTTGGGGGAAAGGTCCGACATGTCTGTCTCATTCCTCTTGAATGGGTTCGTGAGTGGGTTCCATAGAGCGGGAAATATCCTTGCCCCGCTGCTCGGCAGGAGAGATAGGAGCGCCCACATTACATCGCACTTTCCGGCGCATGAAACTTTTGTAATCAATCGCTGATATGACGCCGGACCAGCGTCGCGACCTTCGCGCCATGCGTCAGTGTGCGGTGGACGGGGCATTTGTCGGCGATCTCGCCGAGCTTTTCAGCGAATTCCTCGTCGATGTCGCCCTCCACCGATATCGCCCGCTCGAACCGGTCGATCCGGCCGCCGCCCTGCTTTTCGTCGTCGGTGCACTCGGCGCAGTCGCGGGCATGCACCTTGGCATGGGAGATGTCGACACTGACGCGGCCGAGCCGCAGCTTCTTGTGGTCGGCATACATCCTCAGCGTCATGGATGTGCAGGCCCCCAGCGCCATGGAGAGGAAATCATAGGGCGACGGTCCGCTGTCCAGGCCGCCCATCTTCTCGGGTTCGTCGGTGAAGAGCCGGTGGCGTCCGCTCAGCACCGCCGCCTGGAACTTGCCCTCGCCCGTTTCGGACACGCGCACATGCTCGATCTCCGCCTCGCCCTGCGGCCTGTCGGCGGGCAGGTAGCGGCCGACCCAGCCCGCGATCACGGACGCCGCGAAAGCCGCGTCGGCGGGATCGGTCAGGAGGTGGTCGGCCCGGTCGAGCGAGATGAAGCTCTTGGGGTGCTTGGCGGCCTGGAAGATCGCGCTGGCATGGTCGATCCCGACCAGGTCGTCCACCGGCGAATGCATGACCAGCAACGCCTTCCTCAGCTTCGTCACATGCTCGGCCAGCCTGGCCTGGCGCGCGTCGTCGACGAATTCCTTGCGGATCGTGAACCGACGGCCCTCGAGCGCCACCTCGGCCTTGCCGTCGGCTTCGATCCTGTCCAGGCTCGAGCCGAAGTTCTTGAGCACATGGGCCACGTCCGACGGCGCGGCGATGGTGACGACGGCCCGCACCGCCTCGATCCGCGACGCCGCGCACAGCACCGCCGCACCGCCCAGCGAATGCCCGATCAGGATGGACGGTGCTTCATATTCGCGGCCCAGATAGTCGGCCGCCGAGACGAGGTCGTCGACATTGGAGGAGAAGTCGGTCGAGGCGAACTCGCCTTCGGACGCGCCGAGACCGGTGAAATCGAAGCGCAGCACGGCAATGCCCTGCCGCGCCAGCTCGGCCGCGATCCGCCTCACGGCCAGCAGATCCTTCGAGCAGGTGAAGCAGTGCGCGAACAGCGCGAAGGCCCGCGGCGGGCCGTCGGGAAGGTCAAGCCGCGCGGCGAGTTGCGCGCCCGAATGGCCCTCGAATTCCAGCTTGCGGGCACGCGCCATCGTCTCCTCCTTCGCTTGCGAAGGGGAGCGTAGCGGCATCGGGGCCTATATGGAACGTCAATCCCGACGGTCGACGATCTCGGCAAGCCGGGCTTCCTCCTCCGGCGACAGTTCCGCGCCGGTCGCTTCGGTCTTCCTTCGCCGATTGATGAGCAGGAAGAGGACCCCGCCGATCAGAAGCACGGCAGGCGTCGCCCACAAGGCGGCGTTGCGCAGGCTCAATCGCGGCTTGAGCAGGACGAATTCGCCGTAGCGCGACACGACGTAGTCGATCACCTCGGCATCGCTGTCGCCGGCCGTCAGGCGCTCGCGCACAGCCAAGCGCAGGTCGCGCGCCAGTTCGGCGTCGGAATCGTCGATCGACTGGTTCTGGCACACCATGCAGCGCAATTCGGCCGAGAGAGAACGCGCGCGCGCCTCCAGCGCCGGGTCGTCCAGCACCTCGTCGGGCTGCACCGCCAGGCCCGGACCGGCCGCGAGCGCGACCGCCAGCGCCACTAGGAGGAGCCGGACCCGCCTCATCCTGCGGCGGCCTCGGCGGCCTTAGGCGGTCGGGCGCGGCGCGACGGTGCGCCGACCCTGAGGCGCCGGTCGAACAGCGACACCGCCCCGCCGGCCATCATGACAAGGCCGCCGATCCAGATCAGCGTCACCAGCGGCCACCACCACGCGCGCACCACGATGCCGCCTTCGCTGTCGGCGTCGCCCAGCGAGACATACATCTGGCTCAGCCCGCGCGTGGCGATCCCGGCTTCGGTGGTCGGAAACTGGCGCGCCGTATAGACGCGTTTGGCCGAAACGATCTCGCCCAGTTCCCGATCGCCGTCCAGCCAGGTGAAATGGCCGCGATCCTCCGTGTAGTTGGGACCCTGGAACGGCCTTAACGCCTCGAAGCGCAGGCTGTAGGCGCCGATATCGAGCGTATCGCCGGGCCGCATCGTCTCGAAACGCTCGACCTGAAATGAGGTCACGGCAACGATGCCCAGAACGGTCAGGCCGAGGCCGGCATGGGCGAGTGCCGTCCCGAAGGCGGATAGCGGCAGGCCGGCAAGGCGCTTCAGCGCAATGCCCGCGCGCACCTTGCCGATGCCGGCCTTGAGCGCGATATCGGTGGCGGCGCCCAGGACCAGCCAGGCCGCCAGCCCGACGCCCAGCGCCGAGAACACGCTGGCCGCGTCGCTGACGACGAAAGCCGCCGCCGTCACGAGCAGTGCCCCGCCGAAAGCGGCCATCAGCCGCTGACTGACGCCGGCCAGGTCCGCCCGCTTCCAGGCCAGCAGCGGCCCGAACGGCACGATCGCCAGAAGCGGCAGCACCAGCGGCACGAACGTCATGTTGAAGAAGGGCGCGCCGACCGAGATCTTGTCGCCGGTCAAGGCCTCGACCAGCAGCGGGTACAGCGTGCCGATCAGCACGGTCGCGGCCGCCGTCGTCAGGAAGAGGTTATTCAGCACCAGCGCGCCCTCGCGCGACACCGGCTGGAACAGCCCTCCGGGCGTCAGCGCCTGCGCCCGCCAGGCGAACAGCGCCAGCGAGCCGCCGATGAACATGACCAGGATCGCCAGGATGAACACGCCACGGGTCGGATCGGTGGCGAAGGCGTGGACGGAGGTCAGCACGCCCGAGCGCACCAGAAAGGTGCCCAGCAGCGACATGGAGAAGGTCAGGATCGACAGCAGGATCGTCCAGATCTTCAGCGCCGAGCGCTTCTCCATGACAATCGCCGAATGCAGCAGGGCCGTTCCGGTCAGCCATGGCAGGAAGGAGGCGTTCTCGACCGGGTCCCAGAACCAGAACCCACCCCAGCCCAGCTCGTAATAGGCCCAGTAGGAGCCCATCGCGATGCCGCCGGTGAGGAACAGCCAGGCCGCCAGCGTCCAGGGCCGCACCCAGCGCGCCCAGGCCGCGTCGATCCTGCCCTCGATCAGCGCCGCGGCGGCGAAGGAAAAGCAGATCGAGAAGCCGACATAGCCCAGATAAAGCAGCGGCGGATGCACGGCCAGCCCGATGTCCTGCAGGATCGGGTTGAGGTCGCGGCCTTCCAGCGGCGGGTTGGGGATACGCGTGAAGGGATTGGAGGTGGCCAGCAGGAACAGTAGGAACGCCGCGCCCACCAGCCCCTGCACGGCCAGCACGTTCGCGCGCAGCGTCGCCGGCAGGTTGCGTCCGAAGAAGGCGACGAGCGCGCCGAAGAAGGTCAGGATCAGCACCCACAGGAGCATCGACCCCTCGTGGTTGCCCCAGGTGCCGGTGATCTTGAAGATCAGCGGCTTGCCCGAATGCGAGTTCTCATAGACGTTGAGGACCGAGAAGTCCGACTGCACGTAGGCCATGACGAGCGCGGCGAAGGAGAGCGCGGTCAGCGCGAAGCCGGTGATCGCCACCGGCTCGGCCACCGCCATCATCCGCTCGTCGCGCAGCCGCGCGCCGGCCAGCGGCACGGCGAACTGCACCAGCGCCAGCACGAAGGCCAGCACCAGGGCGAAATGGCCGGTCTCAACCATGCTCGCGCATCACTCCTGCCAAACGCCCTTCTCCTTCAGGCTGTCGGCGACTTCCTTGGGCATGTAGGTCTCGTCGTGCTTGGCCAGCACGGAATCGGCGAGGAACACGCCGTCCGGACCGAAGGCGCCCTCCGTCACCACGCCCTGCTCCTCGCGGAACAGGTCGGGCAGGATGCCGTCATAGGCGACGCGCACCGTCGCCTGCGTGTCCGTCACACCGAAGGCGACGCGCGTGCCCTGCCCGCGCTCGACGGTGCCCTTCTCGACCAGCCCGCCCAGGCGTATGCGCTGTCCCGGCGCGACGGCGGACTCCTCGAGATCGCCGGGCATGTAGAAATAGGACGTCTTCTGGCCGAGCGCGACGAAGGTCAGCCCCGTCGCGATGCCGAGGAAGGCAAGTCCGCCGAAGATGACGGAAAGGCGCTTCTGCTTGCGCGTCATCGTGTTTCCGTCCCTTCAAGTCCCAGCGAAGCGGCGAATTCCCGCACCTCACGCAGCCGCTCCGGCTCACCCTCCAGCGCGGTGGTGGCGCGCCCGAGCGCGGCCAGCGCGTCGTCGCGTCTGTTGAGCATGATGTAGGAGCGCACGAGCCGCTTCCAGCCTTCCGTATCGGACGGATTGTCGCGCAGCCTGTCGTCGAGGCGGGCTACCATGGCCTCGATCATCTCGCCGCGTTCTTCCGGCGACATGGCCTCCGCCGCCTCGATATCGGCCGCGCTCGGCCCCGGCTGGTCCGGCGCGTCCGCGCCGCGCACGTCGCCCAGCGCCTGTTCCACCGCCCCCCGCCAGGGGGAATCGACAGGCAGGCCCGCCAGCAGCGCCGCAAACCGCTCCGCCGCCTCGTCGCGGCGGCCCTCCTGCGCTTCGGCCGTGGCCAGATAGAAGCTGGCCTTCGGATGTCCGGGTTGGAGTTCGACCGCGCGCTCGAAGGCGGCGCGCGCGTCTTCGGTGACGAGCCCTTCGGCGACCGCCATGATCGCCTCGCCATGCCCCGCCTCGCGGTCGGCCGTTGCGCCCGACAACCGGATCACGTTGCGAAAGGCGGTCTCGGCCTCGTTGTAGCGGCCCATGCGCATGTAGATCGGCGCAAGCACCTCCCAGCCGCGCCCGTCCTCGGGATTCTCGGCGAGATGCCGTTCGGCGCGCGCCACCAGCTCCTCGATCGAGCTTGAGGCGACGTCGCGCTCGAGCCGCGCCTGCAGGGGCTGGTCGCCGAAGGTCGGCGAGCCCAGCCCCATATAGAGCGCCCAGCCGGCCACCGGCACGACGAGCACCGCCGCGGTAGCGGCCCATCGCCTGCCGGTCGGCATCGCCGCGCGCCCGTGATCGTCGGCCAGCGCCTGGTCGAGCCGCAGGATGCGCCGGCCGATCTCGGCGCGGGCCTCGACGGCCTCCTGCGAGCCGATCAGGCCGCGCGCGGCGTCGCGCTCCACTTCCGCGAGCTGATCGCGATAGACCTCGATGTCATGCGCGAGAGGATGGTCGCTCCGTCCCGCGCGGGTCCGCAGGAAAGGCCACAGCACCGCAAGCGATGCCGCGAGGGTCAGCAGGGCCGCGATGATCCAGAACGTCATGCGCAATCCATAGGCGCGGACGCTGCCCGCGCCAACACGGTCGGCCTACGCCAATCGCCGCAGGCGCTTCCCGTCAGGCCAGCGGCGTCCAGCTTCCGTCCTCGTTTCGGCAAGCCGTGCCCCGCGCCTCCTGGGTGCGTCCCTTGGCGGTCACGGTCAGCTTGTACTGCCTGCAGTTCTGGGACCCGACGCTGTAGGGCTGGCGCGCCGTCACCTCGCCATAGCCGCTCGAGCCGCCTTCGGCGCCCCAGGCGACGGCTTCACCGGCCGGCGTGTATTCGAGGGCCCGGTACTCCGCCTCGAGCGCTCGCCGCTTTTCGCTTTCGGTCAGATTGGCGCCGACCGGGCCCGCGACGAGCCCGCCATTCATCGCCGCGATGATGCGCGCGGCGATCTCCTCGCTCGACGGGTCCGGCGCCAGCGCGGTCGACTGTTTGCCGCCAGTCAGGCAGCCCGACAGGACAAGCGTCGAGATTGCCAACACGCCCGCGACCAGTCTCGACATCCCGCCTTCAACCCCTTGCAATGTCCGCGCCAATCGGTCGGGACCGTGAGCTATGGCCCTTCTATGTCCGAAATTGGGCTGCCGGTCGACCCGCGATGGGCTTACGCCCGCTTCACAATTCGGCGCGTCTCAGCGAAACCACCGCCCTCAGCCCGCCCAGGTCCGACTGGCCGAGCGCGACCGATCCGCCATACTCGGCCGCGAGATCCGAAACGATCGCCAGACCCAGCCCCGTGCCGGGCTTCGTCTCGTCCAGCCGCCGGCCGCGTTTGAGGGCGACATGCGCCTTGTCGGGCGGGATGCCGGGCCCGTCATCCTCGATGACGAGGTCGATCATGTCGCCCCGCGGCGCGACCGAGACCCTCACGGTCGCCTTTCCCCATTTGGTCGCGTTCTCCAGCAGGTTTCCCACGATCTCCTCCAGATCCTCGCGCTCGCCGGCGAAGATCGCGCCTTCGGGCACCGGCTCCAGCGCGATGTCGAATTTCGGCTGCAGCTTGGCCATCACGCGCACCAACCGCTCCAGAACCGGTGCCACCGGCGTGCGGAAGACCACGCTTTCGCGCTGGGCGGCGATACGGGCGCGCTGGAGGTAATGTTCGACCTGCGCCGTCATCATGTCGGCCTGCTCGGCAATCAGGCTGCCCTTCGATCCGCCGAGCGACCTGCCCTCGTTGACGATGACGGCGAGCGGGGTCTTGAGCGAATGGGCGAGATTGCCGACCTGCGTGCGCGCCCGCTCGATGATGCGACGGTTGTTCTCGATCAGCGCGTTGGTTTCGGTCGCCAGCGGCTGGATCTCGTCGGGGAAGGATCCGTCCAGCTTCTTCGCCGCGCCGGTGCGGATCGAGGTCAGCGCCTCGCGCACCCGGCCCAGCGGCCTGAGCCCGAAAAGGATGACGGCGGCGTTGAGCGCGATCATGCCCGCGCCGAACAGGGCCAGATAGATGTAGAGCGTGCGGTCGAAGGCCGAAAGCTCGGCCTCGAGCTCGCTCAGATTGCCCATGACGCGGAACCGCGCGATCGACTCGCCCTCCGAGCCGAGCGCGAATTCGGTCTCGTAGACCTGGACCTCCTCGCCCGCCAGCCCGTCGGTGATGTAGCGGCGCTGGAAATCTGCGGTGAAGGGGATTTCCTCCGCCGTCGGCGCGTCGATCGGCTCGACCAGCGAACCCGAGCGCAGTTCCGGTTCCAGGCCCTCCGTGACCGGCGTCACGGACCAGTACCAGCCCGACCGGGGCATGGAGAAGCGCAGGTCTCCGAGATCGGGACTGCCCTCCAGCCGCCCGTCCTCGCCGACGCTGACGGCGCTGATGAGGTTGAACAGATGAGCCGAAAGCAGGCTTTCGAAGCCGCGCTCGCTGGCCTGGCGGAACAGGGCCGAGATGATCGTGGCGATCACCACCAGCGCCAGGATCGCCCAGACCGAGGAAAAGGCAATCACGCGAAAGGCGAGTGATCCGGGCCCGAACTTCACTCGGCCGGTCCATTCGCCTTGCGCGGCGGCCGGTTCATGCCTGCGGCTCGCGCATCCTGTACCCCATGCCGCGCACGGTCTCGATCAGGTCGATGCCCATCTTCTTGCGCAGCCGGCCGACGAAGACCTCGATCGTGTTGGAATCGCGATCGAAATCCTGGTCGTAGAGATGCTCCACCAGTTCGGTGCGCGACACCACCTCGCCGGCATGGTGCATGAGATAGGCGAGCAGCCGGAATTCGTGCGAGGTGAGCTTCAGCGACGTCCCGTTGATCGTCGCCTTGGAACTGCGCGTGTCGAGCGCCAGCGGCCCGCAGGTCAGTTCGCTGGACGCATGGCCCGCCGCCCGCCGGATCAGCGCCCGCACCCGGGCCAGCACCTCCTCGATGTGAAACGGCTTGGCGACATAGTCGTCGGCGCCCGCGTCGATGCCGGAAACCTTGTCGCTCCAGCGGTCGCGCGCGGTCAGCAGCAGGACCGGCATCTTGCGCCCGTCGCGCCGCCACCGCTCCAGCACGCTGATCCCGTCCATCTGCGGCAGGCCGATGTCGAGGATGACCGCGTCATACGGCTCGGTGTCGCCGAGGAAATGCCCTTCCTCGCCATCATGGGCCTTGTCGACCACATAGCCGGCGTCGCCCAGCGCCTCGCAAAGCTGCCGGTTGAGATCCTTGTCGTCCTCGACCACGAGTATGCGCATGGGTCCCCTTCCTCGAATCCCGGCTGGATACTAACCCGTCGTTTGATTTCAGGGGAGTGCGGCGGTACGGCCGGCATTCATTTCGCGGGCACCGTGTATTCGGCGCGGCGCGGATGCTGGCCGTCCCTGGCCGGCAACAGCACCACGATCTCGCAGACGGCCTCGCCATTGCGCGTGGCGGGCGTGGCGCGCGCCAGCGTGCCGCCGCGTTCGATGGCGACCTGCTGGCCGATCGCATAGCAATCCGCCTGCGCGTTGGCGAAATGCGGCGGCGCTGCCGGATTGGCCCGCGGCGCCGCCTCGCCGGGCGTGGCGACCACCAGCGCAAGCGCTGTTGCCACGACCGCCATATGCGAGATCAACCTGTTCATGCCGCGTTTCTAGCGCGAACGGGCTGAATGTGGAATGAACAGTTCACCTGATCCGGCTCTTTGCCGCCAAACGACCGAAAATCGCGATCAGGCCCGCCGCCGCCGTCACGATCTCCAGCAGCGCATTGGCGATCGCCGTCTGGTCCTCGCCGGAAACGCCGATGCCGGCCATTCCGGCCGCCGCCGCAGCGATCGTCACCAGTGACGCCCAGATCGTGCGCGACAGATACCAGGGTTTGGTCTCGTCCATGTCGGTCTCCTTTCTTAGAACCTGAATGTGATCGTTCGGCCGACCCCCGGCCCGCCCGCGCCCATCTGCCGGATTGTGAAGTCGAGGGCGTCCGGCATGACCGGAAAGTCACCCGCGCGCAGCGCGGCCGGATAGGTCCAGGACGGCGCCGCCACCTCGACCGTGCGAACCGCCGGTCCGCCCTCGGCCGAAACCTCGACACGATAGACTTCGGCCGTCTCGCCGAGCGGGATCTCGGGCGCCAGCCATGCGTCTGCGTCGATCCGGCCGCGCCGGATCCAGGTCACGTCGACGTCACCCGCCGGCGTCATCCGCGCACGGACATGCACCGGCGAGAGCGGCGTCAACGCCCGTAGGCCTCCGGCCAGCGTGAAGGTTTGCGCGTCCGTCGACGACAACGGGCGCCCGGCCGGCGCCACGCGCCAGGTCAGTTCGAGCCCCGTCTCCACCGTCCGCAGGCCGGCCGCCGTCACCGCCGCGTCGAGCAGCACGAACCGCGCGCCCGCCGCCGCGCCGGCGCGCATGGCGTCATCCGTGCCGAGCTGGCCACGCAGCAGGCCGGTGAGACGCCACCGGGACGGCTCGACCTCCTCGGCCTGCTGGAACTGGACGATCTCCCAGACCTCGTCGGCCGAGCCGATCGCGGCCGCGTTGAGCCCGTTCAGCATCTGCAGCGCCGAGACGCTGGCAAGCTCGCCACCATAAAGCAGGACGTCGATCGAGCCGCTCCGGTCGACCAGACCTTCACGCCCGGCCGGCAGAGGTGCCGCGAGCTCGCCCATCACGGCCGGCAGCGACACCAGCGCCCGCGGCTCGAAACCCGTCTCCTGCGGCGAAACGCCGATCTGCTGCGCCAGCCAGGGCCGGCGGAAGGCCGCGACCCGGAAGCGGTCGGCCGGCTCGCCGCCGCCCGGCGCCATGGGCAGGTCGAGGAACGTCGCGACGGCCTCACCCGCGCCCGCGTCCCGGTAACCGCCGGCCGGGACGGGCAGGACCACACGCATCGGCAAAGGTGCCTGCCGGTCGTGCCGCCGCGCCGCCACCCGACGCACCAGGCCCTCTTCCACCGCCGTGACCAACCAGTCGCCGGGCATGTCGGGCCGGGCGAACCGCACCAGTTGCCCGATCGCGCCGCGCCGATCCTGCGCCGGCAGGGCGAACTCCACCGTGTCGCGCTCGGCCGCGCGCCGCCTCAGGCGCTCGGCGGCCAGTGCCTCGGCCTCGCCGGCCTCCAGCACCAGTCCGGGCTCGAGCGTCTCGGCGCCCGCGCCGACGCCCGTGGGGTCGAAGGCGCGCACCGCGGCCTGCTGGTAGTCGCGAAGCGGATCGCGATAGGCAAGCGACAGTTCGGCCGGCAGCGTCTGCGCCGTCGCGCGGCTCCGCGCGGTCACCTGGCCGTCGTCGCCGGGCAGGACGAGCGCGGACAGGGTCGGCGGAGCTGCATGGCCGCGCCCCGAGGTCGCGAAGACAAGCCCGTCGCTATCGTCGACCGACAGGCCGAACAGGTCGACGAGCGGCTCCAGCACCGCGCGCGCCGTGGTCTGGCCGGCGACGACCAGCCCGTGCAGCGTGCCGTCGGCGCGCCTGGCGTCGACGGCCGAAAGGCCGTGATAGGCGAGTAGCGCCTCAATCAGGTCGCCCAGCGCCACTTTTCCCAGCCGCCCGTTCAGCCAGTGGCCGTAAAGCCAGTTGTCGCCGTCGCCCCACACGTCCGAGCGCAGCGGAAAGGCCGGATAGGGCCGCGCGTCCCAGGCCCACAGATAGACGCGCGAGACGTCCACCATGCGTCCCCCATAGACCGGCGAGACGGGGTTGGCCGCGTTGTCGAAGCCCGGCAGCGACGGGTCCCAGTGGCGCTGATGCGCCTCGATGCAACGCATCGCGGCCAGGTCGCTGCGCCCGCCATTCGAGAAATGGGGCGCGAAACTCTCCGAAGATTTCGGGTCGAGGAAGACGTTGGGCTGGTTCGGCCCCTTGTCGATGGCCGGGCAGCCCAGTTCCGTCAGCCAGATCGGCTTCGACGCCGGCACCCATCCTGTCGGCGTCGAACTTTCCAGCCCGCCGATGCGGTCATGGTGCTCGTTCGACCACCACGACACGAGGTCCTTGGTGCGGAACACCCAGTCCCTGCCGTAGGCGCCGTCGGCGATCGGCGTGCGCACGCGGCCGCGGCGGTCGCCCGCGCCGGCATAGTACCAGTCGAACCCCTCCCCGCCCGCGATCTGCGCCTTCAGCCCGCCGACATCGTAAGGTCCGTCGAAGCCGTCGGGATTGCCACCGCGATAATCCTCGTCGCGCCAGTCCGACAGCGGCATGTAATTGTCGATGCCGACGGCGTCGATCGCCGGGTCCGCCCAGAGCGAATCGAGATGGTAGAGCACGTCGCCGGACCCGTCGGCCGGCTGATGGCCGAAATATTCCGACCAGTCGGCGCCATAGCTGATCTTCGTGCCGCCCCCCAGCACCGCCTTCGCCTCGCCCGCCAGTTCCCGAAGCGTCTCCACGAACGGGAACGCGCCCTCCCCGTCGCGCAGCGTCGTCAGCCCGCGCAGTTCGGAGCCGACCAGGAAGGCGTCCACGCCGCCAGCCATCTGCGCCAGATGCGCATAGTGGAGCACGAGACGCCGATAGCCCCAGTCCTCGCCGCCGGCGAAAGCCACCGTGCCGCCGGCGGGCGCGAAATCCCCGGGTCCGGCCATGCCGGAAAACGCTTCGACCTGGCCCCGCGCGGAGATGGTCTTGTCCGCCGTTCCGGCCTCGCCCGGCGCGGGATCGCAGGTGATGCGTCCGCGCCAGGGATAGGCCGGCTGACCGGTCCCGCCATAGGGGTTCGGCAGGTCGTTTCCTGCCGGCACGTCCATCATCACGAAGGGATAGAGCGTGACGGAAAGCCCGCGCGACCTGATCTCGGCGATCGCTTCGATCACCGACATATCCGACGGCGTGCCGCCATAGGCCGCCCCGCCGCCGGTCTGCGACACGGCCGCCGCCCCTTCGCGCGCCATGCCGGAAACAAGCCACGGCTGGGAAAAACCCGTGGCGCCCTCTACGGTGACCTTCGGCCGGATCGTGCAATCACCGGCGCGCAGGTCGTTCCCGAACCAGGCCACGACGATGGCGACATGCTCGAGAGCGGGACAGAGCGCCTGCAGTTCGTCAAGGGAAGCGGCGATATCGGTGCCGGCGAACAGCACATGCCTGTTGGCCGTTTCCGTCACTCCCGGCGAGATCGCCCGCGTCACAGGCGTGGTGGCCAGCCCATGTTCCGTGGAGCCGGGGATGAGGCAGACCGCCCTGACGCGCTCGTTCAACGCGCCGACCGTCCGCACCACCTCGAACTGGAACTGCGGCAGGCGGTTGCCGAAATCCTCGATGGGAAAATCGTCGATCACCACGACGGCCGTGCCGCGATAGGCCGGCGTCCTGCCGGTTCCCTGCACGGCCTCGATCAGCGGGTCGGGAAGCTGGTCCTCCCTTCCGTGAAGCACGCGCATCTCGATCGTGGTCAGGTCGAGCTCCCGCCCGTCGGCCCAGACCCGCCTGACATGCGAAATCGGTCCTTCGCAGAGCGCGAAGGCGGCATTGGCCCTGTAGCTGTAGGTCGTGACCTTCGGCCCACCCTTGGCGCCCTGCCTTTCGGTCCGCGCCGTCTCGGTATATCTGGTCGCCCAGATCAGCGTACCCGCAACGCGCGCGGTGCCGTAAACCCTTGGCAGCGCCGCGCCTTCCTCGGCCGTGAAAGGCTGCGTGCCGGCGAGCCTCGGCCCCTCGCGCCGCACGGTGCTGTCGAGAAGCGCGCGGTCGACCATGTAGCCGGCGATCGCGCCCGCCGCCGAGCCGATCGCCGCGCCCGCCGCGCCGAGATAGCCGCCGAGGAAGGCCCCCGCCGCCTGAAGCACTATCGTGGCCATGACGCCCTATCGCTGTTCTGGTTCGGGAAAGGCGAAAACGCCCGCGATCCGCCGCCGCCAGGACGGCGCCAGCCACGACAGCATCACCGCGTGGCGCTCATAGGCGTGCACGAACCGCTCGGCCGACACGGCGATCCCGCAATGGCTGGCGCTCATGCCGGTCCGCCAGCGGAACACCAGCAGGTCGCCGGGCCGCATCGCCGCCACCGGCTTCTCCCGGCAGTGCCGCCGCGCTGCATCGAGCAGAATTTCCTCGCCCGAGGCCAGCCAGTCCGTGTGATAGGCGCCAGCCGGTTCCGGCTCCTCGCCCAGCACCGCGCGCCACACGCCGCGAACCAGCCCCAGGCAGTCGCAGCCGACACCCCTGGTCGATCCCTGGTGGCGATAGGGGGTGCCGACCCAGTCGAGCGCCTCGGCGACGATCCGCTCCGACAGGTCGCTCATGGCACCAGCGCTCCGCCGTCGAAGACCTGCTGCCCGTTGACGTAGCCATAGGCCGCGTCATTGCCAGGCAGTTGCGGAAATCCCCTGAAATTCAGCACATTGTCGAATTTCGTTCGACACGTCTCGAAGCGCTTGTCGCAGCCGGCCACCACGCTGAAGCCGTCGCCCGCTTCCACCCCGTCCGGCGCCGACCACAGGGAAAGCTCCGCGCCGTCGTTCGCCACCGCGTGGCCGGTGACCGCGAAGACCGAGCCGCTCCGCGCGCCGGAGGTGAAGGTCACGAAGCCCGAGGCGAACCAGCCCGCCGCGAAGGTTGCTAGCCCGCTGGCGATGATCCGCCCCGACGGGTCGACCGCCGTCACCGTGCCGTTGCCCCGATAGGCCGGATCGTCCAGATCGACCTTGCAGCGGCCGTCACCCAGTTCGGCGTCGCACCGCCTGCGGATGATGCGGCCCATCGGCCGGTCGAGCGCCTGGCTGAGGCTTTCCAGCTCGGCCACGAAGCGCCCGTCACGCCGCTCGATCCGGCCGATCACGGCCCTGCGCAGGAGTGCGTGCTGATCCGGCGCCCGCCAGTTCACCAGCAGCGTCTCCACCGTCGCGCCGTCATAGAGACCGGCGTCGATATCGGCGTCGGTGATGGCGTCGGACGACAGCACACCCTCGACATCGGCCGTGTCGATGGCCATGCCGAGGCTCGAACGCACCTCGCTGGCCGAGAATCCGGTCTCGGGCCGGTGCTCGATGCCGTCGACCGTCAGGCGACGGTCATGGTCGGTGAAGCCGGTCACCGTGCCGTCGCGCCGGCTAAGCCGCCAGCAATGGCACACCGTCGTCGCCTCGCCCGCCAGATGGTCGAGCAGGGGCTGCGGAAACGCGCTCATGCTTCCTCCGGCGGCAGTTCGATGATGGGAATGGTGGGGATCTGCCCGGCCTTGAACGCCGCGAGGCTCACCGTGATCGCCTCCGTGTCGAAGCGCGCCGGCACGTGGAATTCGAAGCCAGCCGTCACCACCGCGCCCGGCGGCGGGATCGCGCCGGCCTCGAAGGTCACGACACCCGTCGCATGGTCGACCGAGAAATCCTGCGCCGCCGCTTCGACGCCATCCACCGCCACCCGCACGGAGCCGTCAACCGGCCTCGTGATCGGCCGGCGATAGGCGTCCGCGCCCTGCCCGTGAACCTTGACCAGCCGGAACGCGGCCGTCTCGCCGTCGCCCTCGCCCAGCACCTGGTCGAGTGGCGTCGGTGTAAGGCCCATGCGGCAGGATTTCGCGTCGAAAGGGTCGCGGAACCGGAAGCCGCAGAGCGGGCCCCGCCGCGCCTCGAAGAAGTCCATGATCTCCTGGAGGTCGTCCGCCGAGCGCAGCCCCGTGCCGGCGTCGTAGCGTCGCCTCGCATGGGCCGTGCGCGCGTTGCGCTTCTCGCGGCCCGAGGTCAGCCGCACGATCTCGACTGCGCGTTCCGGTCCGCCGGTCGCGCCGAACGACACGGCGGTCGGAAACAGCACGTCATGAAAGCTGGCAATGTCGGCCATGGGAGGTCCTAAGGTGTCTTGCGCTGGCGGAAGTCACTGCCGCAGGCGGACAGCGATGGCTTTCGAGAACCGGAGCGGAATGGACTTGGAGTCCATGAGCACCGGAAGCGCAGAAAGACGCCGCCAGGCGTCCGCGGCGGTAGACTCCCGGCTCACAAGGTGCCTTGTGCTGGCGGAAGCCGCTGCCGCGAGGCGGATAGCGATGGCTTCCGAGAACCGGAGCGGAGTGGACATCGAGTCCATGAGCACCGGAAGCGCAGGAAGACGTCGCTAGGCGTCCGCGGCAGTAGACTTCCGGCTCACAAGGTGCGGACGCCTCGGCTCACGGCCCTCGCCAGCATCCCGGTCACCTGTGCCTCCGACTTGCGGAAGGACGCCGCGTCGGGCGTTGTCACGTTGAAGGTGACGTTGACGGAGGCGGCCGGCCCGCCCGCCGCCACGCCCAGCCTCCCGTCCGATGTCCGCGCCAGCGGCATGATCGCCTCGGCGCCGGCCTCGCCCATCAGCCCGGTCGCGCCGCGCATGGGAAAATAGGTCGGCTGCGAGACCACCCCGCCATTGGCGAAGGGCGTGACACGGCCGGGCACGCCGCCGCTTGCGAAAGGCAGGACCGAGCCGAACAGGCCCGAGAACAGGCTGGAGGTCAGCGATTTCAGCGGCGCCAGGCCCTGGCTCAGCGCCATGCTCGCCAGGTTCATGCCGATCCTGCGCAATATGTCGTCCAGCGACCGGCCGCTGACGGTCGCCGCCCGCAGGGCGCCCGTCAGCTGGCCGCCGAAATCCGCCGACAGCCCCCGCAGCCGCTCCAGCGCCTGCTCGAAGGGCCGCGTGTCGGCCTCTATCGTGACCGTCGCGCCATCCGTCTCCATCGCCCTGCCTCACCTGTCTGGAAATCGCCGCATCATCCGGTCGAGGTCGGCGCGCGCCGGCCGCGCGCGGGCAGAACCCGTCCATCCGGCCATATGCGCGAGTTCCACCGGCGTCATCGCCCAGAAATCGCGCGGAGAAAGCCGCAGCAGGCCGAGCCCCGTCGCCATGACCTCGCGCCAGGGAAACGGAGCCGGGCCGCCGCCCGCCGCGGCTATCGGGGGTTTGCCGGCGCTTCCCGCGTCTCGTCGGGCGCGAAGGTGGCGGCCAGCAACCGTTCCACGATCCGCGCCATGCCGACCGCCCCGTCCGCGCAGCCCATCGCCGCGACCTCGTCATCGCTGACCCCGTTGCCGCCGCCGCGAAGGCCGGCGCCCAGGATGCGGATCATGTCCCTCGACGCGAAACGCCCGTCCCTGAACCGCTCCAGCAGCGCGTTGAGGTCGTCGGCCGCGAAGGCCGTCTCCAGCTCCGCCAGCGCGCCGAGCGTCAGGCACAGCCGCCACGTCCGGCCGTCGAGTTCTGCCGCGATTTCGCCGCGGTGCCGGTTGGCCGTCATGGCGTGGCCTCGAAGGCCAGGGCGCCGGCCGATTCCAGCGCGATCTCGAAGGCGACCTCGCCGTCGTGGCGGCCCGAATATTCCAGCGCCGTGATCTGGAACGGTCCTTCCACCGTGCCGAAATCGGGGATCACGCACTGCCAGTCGCGGATCTGGCCGTCGAAGAAGGCGCTGCGTATCGCGGCATCCGACGAGGCGTCGCGGAAGATGCCCGAACCCGACAGCGAGGCCCGCTGCGCGCCCGCGCCGGCCAGCAGTTCTCGCCAGCGGCCGGCCGAATCCGCGTCGGTCACGTCGACGCTTTCGGCATTGAACGCCAGCCGCCGTGCCCTGAGCCCCGCGACCGTCGTGAACGAACCCGTGCCGTCGGGATCGATCTTCAATAGAAGATCCTTGCCTTTCTGAGCGGCCATTGATGTCTCCGTAAATGGGAAAGGAGGAATGGTGAATGGTGAATGGTCTGGCCATCGGAACGCGATGGAGATCAAGTCGCAGGTGAAGGCCGCGCTGGCCATTTCACCATTCGCTATTCACCATTCACCGCTTCGACCGTCGCCCGGAACCTCAGCAGGCCGCGATGCACCGCAAGGTCGTCGTCCTGGCGATCCTCGGCGAATTCGAGCCTCAGATTGACGAGCCGGTGGCTTTCCATCGGAAGCGGCCGGTCGTGAAGCAGCGCGCGCACCCTCTCCATGATGGCTTGCGTCTCCTCCCGGCCCCGCGCCTTCGACCAGACCTGCAGCGTGAAGATGTGCTCGGTGCCGATCTCGGTTCCCGTGCTCCAGTCGTAGAGCGCGGTGCGGCCGAAGGTGATGTAGGGAAAGGCCGAGCCCGGCGGCACGCGGTCATAGACGCGTTGTCCGCCCAGCAGCCCCGAAAGCTCCGTGTCGCCGTCGAGCGTCGCGAAGACGCTCTTCTGCAGGTCAGTCGCCGGCGCGGTCATTTGCCCTCTCCGCCTCGTCTCGCCGGACATCATGACGCGTCAGGACTTCGCGAGGCTGACGGCGACGATAGCCGTCCTCGACATCCTCCGCCACCATATGCGCCTTCATGCGCAGCGCGCGCACCATGCCGTCGAGCGTCAGGGCAAGCGTCATCCTCATGGCCGCCCCTCCCGCGTCTCGCAGACCAGGTAGCGCCCGGTCTCGTCGGGGTCGTGCACGGTCGCGATCGCGAAGGTCCGGCCGGCCCTGGCAAAGCGCATGCCGGCTTCCACGCCGGCCCTTGCCCGTATCGTCACGCGATGCGTCACCGTCTCCAGCGCCTGGTCGGCGCCCGGCCGGCTGGAAGCCCGCACGGGCTCGATCCGGGCCATCAGCGTCGCGATCTCCTGCCAGTCCTCGCCGTAACCGCCCATCCCGTCAGGCACGGGCACGACCCGTTCCAGCGTCAGTTCGGTCCTGAACCGGCCCGGATCGACGATACCCGGCTTCATCACAGCCTCGCCCGGCGCCAGGGCGCGATCAGCCGCTCGAAACCGGCCGGAAGGGACACCGGCTGGTCGGTCGGCCCGTAGGCGGCGCGGAACTCGAACCAGTGCGCGGCCAGCGTCACGATCGCCCGCTTCAGCAGGTCGGGGCAGTCGGCGCCGCTCTCGCCGAACCCGGCGGTGAAGTCGATCTCGACGCCGTTCAGCCGCCGTTCCGGCCGCGGCCTCTCGCGAAAATGGATGCGCGCCGGCCGCGAGGCGGCATCGACCTCATAGGTGGATGGCGCGGCCAGCGAGGCCTCGCCGTCCTTGCCGTAGATCGTCACGGACAGCACCTCGCGCAGCGGATGCCTGGCCAGCGACACCACGTCGACGGACGGCCAGTCGTCCAGCGCCAGCCGTGCTCGATCAGGGCCAGTCCGGTCCGCGCCTCGACCTCCTCGCGCGCGGCCCGGATCAGCCCCTCGAGCAGCCCGTCCTCGCCGTCGTGGTCGAGCCTGAGAAATGCCTTCACGTCGGCCACCGTCACCGGCTCGGCCTCCGGCCCGGTCGTCCTGTAGAGAGTCATGGAACGCTCGCAAGTGATTGTTTCATATGATGCCCCCCCCCCCCAACATGGGGGAGAGGTGCCGAGCTGTCTTCGCGATAGGCGAAGACAGCGAGGCGGAGAGGGGGAAGGCGGGCCGGTGAGCCGGATACGGGTGATGCGCGAGAACCGGAGCGGAGTGGACTTGGTACCCATGAGCACTGGAAGCGCAGCACATCGCCCTTAGAGCCCGTTTCGAAACGTGTCAGGGCGTGGCGAAAATGGTGCTGACCGAGCACCGGAGCGGAGCGTACGAGCGGGTACGTGAGCACCGGAGCGCAGGAAAGCGCCATTTGCAGACCGCCCTCACGCGTTTCGGCACGGCTCTTAGGTGGCCGCCGGCGCGCCTTCGCGTCAGCTTTCGGAGAACTTCATCAACTTGATCGCATCAAAGTCCTGCACCCCGCCGCCGACGCGCTTGGTGGTGTAGAACAGCACGTAGGGCTTGACCGAATAGGGATCGCGCAGCACGCGCACGCCGGTCCGGTCGACGACGAGATAGCCTCGGTTGAAGTCGCCGAAGGCGATCGCCGTCGCGTCGGCGGCGATGTCAGGCATGTCCTCGGCCTCGACCAGCGGGAAGCCCATCAGCATGGCGCGGCTGCCGGGCGCGGCCGGCGGCTGCCACATATAGTTGCCGTCGGCGTCCCTGATCTTGCGGATGACGGCCTGGGTCTTGCGGTTCATCACCCAGGACGCGTTCTGCCGGTAGCCGGCCTTGAGCGCGTAGACCAGGTCGATCAGCCGGTCGGACGGGTTCGACGCCGGCAGCGCGCCGGCGGCGCCCGTCGCCACATAGCCGATCTCGCCCCAGCTCCAGTTCGCCTCGTCGACCGTGTCGTGGTCGAGGAAACCCTTCGGCTTGTTGATGCCGTCGCCGGCCACGAAGGCCGCGCCCTCCTGCTCGGCGAAGGCCGATTCCACCTCGGCCGAGATCCACTGGTCGAGATCGACCGCGGCATCCTCCAGCAGCGACGGCGTGGCGGCCGGCATGGCGTAGATTTCCATCGCCGGGAACTGCAGTTCGGCCAGGGTCGGCGTGTTGGTCTGCGGGCGCGACACCGTCTCGGCCACCCAGCCGGTGGCCGGGCCGGAGATGGCAAACGGCTTCTTCAGCACCGCGGTCGACACCTGCCTGACGGAGGCGATGGAGCGGATCGGCGAGAGCGCCGTCAGCCGGCGGCCGATCGCGGCCTCCGTCTCGTCGGGCACGAGGTAGCCGCCGTCCTGGCCCGATCCCACCGACATCGCCTTGGTGTCGAGCGATCGCAGCGCCCGGTCGTCGCCCGAGCGCATATAGGCCTCGAAGGCCTCCTTGCGTTCGAGGTCGACGGTCGGCCCCTCCTCGCGCCCGTAGGCCGGCCGCGCCCGCTTCAGCACGAGTTGGTCGAGCGTCTTCTTCTGCCGGTCCAGCGCGTCCTCGATCCGTCCCACCTTCTCGGTCGTCAGAACGTCGGCGGCCGAGCGCGTCTCGATCTGGCGAAGGCGGTCGTCGTTCTCCGCCTTGAAGGCCTCGAAGGAGGCCATGAACTCGGCGAAGGCCTCGCTCACATCGTCGCCCGGCCCGGCCGATTTCGTCTCCAATGCGCTCGTCTCGATCTTCGTCATCGCATCCAGTCCCTGTTGCTTCTGTTGCTCGTCCTCACGGCCTGCCGGATCGTCCCGGCGAGCCGTTTCAAAACCGCCCCGGCATCGTCCCGCCCGGCTGGCAGCGCCTTGATCTGCGCCACCCTGGCGCCCGGCAGCATCGGAAAGGTCACCACCGAGATTTCCCACAGATCGGCCTCCAGGATGCGCCGCTTGGCCTCGCCGCGGACCCGCCGGGCGCGCACCGTGCGGAAGCCGATCGACAGCCCGTCGTCCAGCGCGCCGGTCTTCATCAGGGCGTGCACCTCGCGCGCCCTGGCCACGTCCAGATTGAGCCGGCCGGCCACGCGCAGCCCGCGCCCGTCCTCGACGATCTCGGTCCAGCGCCCGATCACCAGGGCGGGATCGTGCTGGAACAGCATGCGCACTCCCGATGCCCCGCGCGCCGCGAGCGACTTTTCGAACGCTCCGCGCTCCACCACGTCGCCCGCCAGATCGGTCGCGCCGAACAGGCTGGCATAGCCGCCGAAGGCGCCGGCGGCCGAAACCCCGTCGAGCGCCAGCCCGGCAAATTTGCGCTCGCGCGCCATCGTCCCGGTCGTCACGGCCGGTTCTCCTTGTCTTCGATCTGTCGATGAATGCGCTGGGTCGTCATCCCGGCCGCTGCCGAACAACCACAGGTCGCGAGGCGAGAGCCGGGATCCAGCCGTGAACGCGCCACCGCCTCGTACGCCCGCTAGGTGCCCATGATCGCACCGACCGGAATGGTTCCCGGATATTCCCGCCTCGCTCCGCTCGCGAGGTACACCGCCTATTTCAGCCGTTCACCCATCCGCCGGAAAAGCCGCATGACCAGCCCCAGCGCCCACCAGGCGCAAAGGCTTGCCGCCGCCGCGCCCACCAGCGCCACCTCAGCCCCGCCGATCCTGTCCTCGACGCCGAGCTCGGCCGCGATTTTGACGCCCGCCATCCCGCCGAAGACCAGGCCGAAGACCAGCCCCACGGCGAACCTGATCCCGGCCTCGCGCCGTCCCTGCGGCAGCACATAGGCGACCGAGATCGCCGAACCGGCGGCCGCGCCGGCGCTTTTGGCCACCCAGATCCAGGCGGTCTGCGATATGTCGCTCATGGCTTGGTATCCCGATTTCATTGCTGATGGGTTCGGTGAATGGTGAATGGTGAATGGTGAATGGTGAATGGTGAATGGTGAATGGTCGGGATCGACCGGGGCGACGGCTGTCAAACTGAGTCTGTCGAATGGTCCACTTCATTGTTTCCATTCACTATTTTACCATTCACCATTCACCATTCACCGCCTCCCATACCCCACCGCCTCGCGCTTCTCGTCCTCGGTGAGGAAGTCCGCGCCGCCAACCCGCTTCCACAGCGCGTCGCGCTCGGCCGACAGGCCCTCGATCGCGTCGGCGTCGTACCAGAGCCTGACGTCGCCGCCGAAGGCCGGCGCCAGCCAACGGGCCAGTTCGGCGGCGACGCGCCCGACCAGCGGCAGCACGGTCAGCCGGTAGAGCGCGCGGTTGGCCTCGGCATAATTTGCGTAGGTCGCGTCGCCGGGAATGCCCAGCAGCATTGGCGGCACGCCGAAGGCCAGCGCGATGTCGCGCGCCGCGCCGTTCCTGGCCTCCATGAAGTCCATGTCCCGGGGGCTGAGCGCCATCGCCTTCCAGTCGAGCCCACCCTCCAGGATCAGCGGCCGTCCGGCGCGCATCGCGCCGGAATAGTTTTCCTCCAGCTCCTCCTTGAGACGGTCATACTGCTCCTCCGACATGTTGCCGCCTTCCTTGGGCGCGTAGACCAGCGCGCCCGAGGGCCGCGCCGAATTGTCGAGCAGCGCCTTGTTCCAGCGGCCGGCGGCGTTATGGATGTCCAGCGCCATGGCCGCCGCCTGCATGGGCGGGAAGCCGGCCAGGTCGTCGAGCGGATGGAACAGCGTCAGGTGCAGCCCGCGCCCGCCGCCGCCCAGCGGCACGATCCGCTTGCGCGCGCCCTCGCGATGCTCCAGCGCCGTCGGCCAGCCGGACTGGTCCGTCGCCACCGTCACCCGATCCGGACGCAGGAGATGCAGTTCGCGCGCCGTCTCGCCGGCCTCGACGCGCTCCACATAGGCGTTGCCGGCGATCAGCAGGTGGCCGTAGAGCGTTTCCATGAAGCCGTGGCCGGCCTGCCGCTCGTTGGGACGCGCCAGAAGCTCGATCAGCGGATGATCGTGCAGTTCGCGCCCCTGGCCGTCATAGGCCAGGAAGGGGATCGCGCCGGCCGTCTCGGCCACCAGCCTGACGGCCCGGTGCGCCACCGGGTTCCGCATGAAGCCTTCGCGCGACAGCGTGGCGTAGTCGCGCCGCGTCCAGGCCGCGTCGGCCGCCATCTGGAAGGCGACGAAGCCGCCATGATGCTTGCGCTCGGCGGGCACGGCCCCGCCGCGCCGGCCGAAGGGCCAGGGAAGGTTCATGGAAGATGTCCTTGAAAGAAATGAGATTCGGCAGTCGGCAATCGGCAGTCGGCAGTCGGTCAAGCAGATGGGAGAGCGAACAGACTTGCCGGCGATCCGCACCTATTCCCGGCTGCCGACTGCCGATTGCCGCTCTCCGACCGCCATTTGCAGGCCGTCATCACCTGAATTTCACACCATCCGTACCCTCGGCACGTCGCGCTGGCCCAGCAGCAGTTCCGTCACCGCCCACACCAGCGCGTCCACCCGGTCCGGCGAGCGTCCGCCCGACAGCCCGTCGATGCCGAAGTCGCACATCTCGTCCTCCAGCGCGGGAAAGCGGCCCGCATGGCGCACCTTGCCCTGCTCGTAGAGCGCGGCCACCGGCTCGGCTCTCAGCCGTTTGCCCTGGGTCGCGCGCACCGTCCTGACGGGCACCGACGGATCGACGCTGGCGATCACGGTCCGCACCATCTCGCCGCCCTGGTTCACTTCCGCCAGCAGGCAGTCGGCCTCCAGCGCATGCCACAGCCCGACCGCGCGCGCGGCCCAGTCCTGCGGGCGCGCCCGGTCGAAACTCGCATCGGCCAGCACGTGGGCGATCCCGTCGGCGCCCAGCCCCGCCGCGACGATGCCACAGGCGTCCGATCGCCTGCCCGACGAGGCCGGAGGGTCGACCGCCACCACGATGCGCCTGAGTTCGGCCGGGCGCTCGCCGCGCGCGGCCTCGATCTTGTCGCGCTCCCACAGCGCGCCCTCGCGGTCCTCGATCAGTTCGCCGTCGATCTCCTGCCGGCCGAACCGCGTGTTGCCATAGAGCTGCTTGACGCGCGCCAGGAATTCCGGCGCCAGATTGGCCGCGTTCTCCGCGGTCGGCATGATCAGCTTGACCACCGAGGCATCGGCGACCAGCCGCTTGATCAGCGGCACGGGTTTCGGCGTCGTCGTCACCATCAGCTTGGGCCGCGCGCCGAGCCTCAGCCCGAACTGCAGCATGTCGAAACACTCGGTGCCGTTCTTCCACTTGCCCGCCTCGTCGCACCAGGCGGCGTGGAACTGCGGGCCGCGCAGGCTGTCTGGGTCCTCCGACGAGAAGACATGCGCCACCGCGCCCGATTCCCACACCAGCCTGCGCCGCGACGCCTCGTAGCGCGGCCGGTCGCCGCCTTCGAGCGCCATGAGGCCGGACGGTCCGTCGATCATCACCTCGCGCACATCAGCCAGCGTCTCGCCCACCAGCGCGATCAGACCGTGCCTTTCGCTGGCGAAGGGCGGCCGCATCCTGGCCATGCCGCGCGTCCATTCCGCGCCGAGCCTGGTCTTGCCCGAGCCGCGTCCGCCCATGGCCAGCCATCGCTCGGGCGCGCCTTCCAGCGGATATTGCGCCAGGCGGGCGAACAGGATCCACTGGCCCGCGACGCTCAACGCCTCGTCGCCCAGATTGTCGCGCAGCCACCCGGCCTGCGAAAAGAAAGGCGGCGAGACCTCACCAGCCCCGCCCGACGATCCCTTCTCGCCTGCCGCGTCCGACGACGCCTCCTTTGCTCCACCCGACAAAGCCTCACCCGCTCCGCCCGACAAAGCCTCGCCCATTCCGCCGGATGACGCCTCGCCAGCCCCACCCGACCGCGCCTTGCCAGCCTCGTCCTGTGCCGATCGTCTCGTCTGCGTCATTCCGCGCGGCCCGGTTATCCGTGTTCTCGCTTGGGGCGGCGCCACCTTCACCGCCGTCATTCCGGCCGAAGCCGAACGGCCAGGGGCCAACCGCCGACCATCGACGACCGCCTACTGCCTACTGCCTACGGCCGATTGCCGATTGCCGCAGTTTGCAGACTGCCGCCACACCCACCGCCGTCATTCCAGCCGAAGGCGAGCGACCAACGGCCGCGAGGCGAGAGCCGGAACCCATTCCGGAACTCGTCCACCACCACCGGCGCTTGCGGAAAAGATTGGATAAAGCCCCACTGCCCCGAAAAAACGAACCCGCCGCCCCCGCTCCGGGCCGCCTCCTGACGCAACTGTCCGACTATGCCTGAACCCTACAGGACCACCGTGACGGTGTCAAGGAATTTTTTCCTAATTATATACTTGACAAAGCACGGGCGATTTCATAGGGTGGCGGCATAGGGGAACGCCGCCATGAAACTCGATAGCCCGATCTTCACCGACAAGGACGCCGCCCGCGAGCATCTTGAAGCGCAGCGCTGGCCGAACGGCCCGATCTGCCCTCATTGCGGCAACGCCGATAGCACTCGCATCACGTCCATGAAGGGCAAGGCGCATCGTCCTGGCCTCTACAACTGTATGGAATGCCGCGAGCAGTTCACCGTCACGGTCGGAACCGTTTTCGAACGCTCCAAAATCCCGCTCAATAAGTGGCTTCTGGCGACCTTCCTTCTCGCGTCGTCCAAGAAGGGCATGTCCGCCCATCAGCTTCACCGTATGCTCGGCGTTACCTACAAGACCGCTTGGTTCATGGCGCATCGTATCCGCGAAGCGATGAAAGAGGACGTGAAGTCCTCCGGCCCCATTGGCGGCGAAGGCAAGACCGTTGAAGCCGACGAGACCTATATCGGCAAGCGCGAGACGCCTCGCGTCTATGCCCGTCCTCGCGCCCGCAAGAACTGGAAGCCTACCAAGTCCGGCAAGTCAGGCGGCGCACAGAAGCGCATTGTTGTTGGCCTTGTGGAGCGTGGCGGCAAGGTCCGCACGTTCCACCTACAGAACGCCACGAAAGAGACCGTGCGCGACGTGCTGGTCCGCAATGCCGACCGCCAGTCCATCCTCTACACCGACGAGTCTCGCCTCTACACCATCACTGGCGGCGAGTATTCCGCGCATCGCACCGTCAAGCATTCGGGCAAGGAATATGCCCGTCGCGAAGGCGATGTCGTGGTCCATACCAACACAATCGAGAACGTCTTTTCCGTCTTCAAGCGCGGCATGATCGGCGTTTATCAGCATTGCGGCGAAGCCCATTTGCATCGCTATCTCGCGGAGTTCGATTTCCGCTACAATCGCCGCGCGGCGCTCAAGATCACGGACGCCGAACGCGCTGACCAGTTGCTAGCCATGATCGAAGGCAAGCGCCTTACCTACCGGCGGATTGGTGAAGCCGGTCACGCCTAAGCAGAAGGCGCGTAAGTTCCTACTGCGAAGGCGCAGCGGCCTACCCTCCAAACTTGTCACGAAGAAGAACGTGAATTCGCTTAAGAACCATAAGGAGCGACAGAAAGAAATTGACGGCAAGAAAGATGACGACAACCTCTAATGCTTTTTGGGCAATCCCTCCTACAAAAAGCATTAGTGTTAGAAGAAAGACGACACCAAGAGAAATAATTATAGAATAGGAAATATTAGCAAAGCTCTGCCTGATGAGATTGTTTCTTATTGATTTCTTGTCGTCATCTTCTTCGTCTGAAAAAGAGTATATTAGTACAAGAACATTGAAAAGAAGTCCAGCGAATATGGCGAATACGGAAACAAGGGTTCCGACATAGCTATCCTTTATCTGGAAATCAAAAAGAATGGCCAACAGGCTCGCGGTCAACGGGATGCCGACCATAACCACGAAATCAGATGCACTCGCCCGCCCGGTACCTTCATCCTTGAACGTGGCAAAATGATCCGAAACAATCATTCGGACGTCAATTTTTGTGGTCATAGCGCTATCCCTCCCCGCTTTGCGGTTTCAGTCGCTATCTTCTTGAATTCTTTGGCAAGGCTAGCCTTCGTGGGGTATCCGTCCTGTCCGGCCTGAACAGCACCAGTGATATCGAAGGTTGTAGAGATGCTGTCCGGCTTAGTAAGATTTACCGGCTTTAGCTCATCCCCTACCCTAATTTTTGTCTTAACAACGTCAAACCCGTGCTCTCCAAAATCGAACACGTCTGATAGCTCCTTTTCACCTTTCGCAAAAGCGAGAAGGCCGGATTTCTTGAACAAGCCGCGGCTCGGCTTAATCGAATAAGAAAACTTACCAGGGTAGGTCTTTTTGACCCCGCCGAAGTGGTCAGCAATATCAGCCGGAATCTCATGCTTCTCAACAATGAGTTCTTCAACAACCCCGCGTTTCACGTAGTCTACTAGAGCGTCGGTCATGGTGAGACCGCGTATGTGAAGGCGGAAGTTGGGATATTTTCGGCCGAACTGGCCAGCTAAGACATTCTCAAAAAGGGTCTTCACGCCACTCAGGCCGAACTGCTGAAGACACAGAATGCCCCTAGTTTCTTTGGGCGGAAGGTGGAGGCTAAAGTAAAATGGATCCGTTAGGGAGTCGGTTTTTCGCTTCTTATACGCTACCACTCCGCTGTCAGAATTGATTATGTCAGCCGCCAATCCATAGTCGCCAGAGTGGATAAGCCCTGTAAGCTCACCATCGTTCCCAATGGGGTCAAGGGCAACGCGAAACACCTTGTGATAGAGGTCGATCTTTCGGTAGATTCCCAGCCTCGCAAGGATTTTCTGAACTACGTCGCGCAAGTTCGAGTGGCCATCAAACTCGCCAAGCTTTAGACTCGTGCGACCGTGGAGTTCCTTAACCTCGACCAAGTAGACGGCAACGCTGCACCGCTTCATAGGAGTCCCCCCCTCCGTAGAAATCGGGCAGGAGCTTACCGGCGCACTTACCGCTTGTCGCCCTTGGGAGGAACTTTCTTTACAGGTTTCTTGATGATTAGGCTCTTTGTCGACGCCTTTTCGTGAGGCTTCGGCGGCGTCTTCAGCATCCGCTTTAGCGTTTCGTTGAATGTGACCTCATTGGCGTCGGCCGATGCGGCTTCTTCACGGTTTTGTGCACTTTTCCCCATGGTCACGGAATAGTCACTGTCCTGGTAAGCGTTTCCTGATGAAATCGGCAGGTTGACGCGACGGGACCGGGTGATTCGGGCTGCTATCCCATTGAATCACCCGGCCGCCATCTTGGCCCGTCAGCTGGCGCTACCCGCTACGGGTGCCTTCGGAGCCGCCGTCGTGGCTCCGTCGTATGGGGATGTGGGGCTGGTGTCCCGGCGCGCAGATTTCCGACCTCCGCTCTCGGGTTCGATTCCCGACATCTCCAGTCCGCACGATACGCACGGTATCGATTAGGCGTAAACGCCTATTCCGCTCACAAAAAGGCGAAACCGCCTTTGACTTGCATTCCCGCAACACCGGCCTGTCACGCACCTCACACCTTACCGAATCAGTCATACTTTGTCACGTATATAATTAGGAATTTTTTCCTAGTTTGATGCGCGATGCGCCAAGGACGCATTTCATGTCATTGTCGTGATAGGCAACGGACGTGGTCGACCAGACTTCCGTCGGCTGGCAAACGGTCTCCAGCGAGCCGCCTTCGACAGGAACCGGCAGATTTGATCGGAGCGGGTAACCAGACGCTAATCTGAAGCTGCTAGGGAGCATGCTAGGTTAAGGCGTCGAACGTGCGGCCGAACAAGTTCAATCTCTGGCTTACCAGTCAATACAGGGTGGCGCTGCTGACGGCGCTGGGCACCCTGTTTTGCATTGCCGTCGCGCTGGTGGTCGACGGCTACTCCATCGAGGAGGGGCGCTGGCGGTGGGGTGCAAACCCCTGGAACAACGTCATCATCCCGCTCCTGGTGGCACCGCCGCTCCTGTATTTTCTGCTGACACAGATGCGACGGCTGTCGATCGCGCACCGCCGGCTCGAGATCGTGGCATCCACCGACAGTCTCACCTCCTGTCTCAATCGCGCGGCGTTCGCCACGCTGGTTGAGGCCTATCTGGAGAAGTTCGCCGACCCGCCTCGGCACAATCAGGGCGCGATGCTCGTCATTGACGTCGATCATTTCAAGCGCATCAACGACACGTTTGGGCACGACGTCGGTGATGATGCGTTGAAGCTTATCGCCGACAGTATCCGGGAAGCGCTGCGGGATGTCGATCTGATCGGCCGTCTGGGCGGCGAGGAGTTCTGCGTCTTCCTGCCGGGTGCGACATCGGAACAATGCGAAGGTGTGGCCGGGCGTATATGTCGCGCCGTGGAGGACGCATCGTTTTGCCCGAGCGGGCAACGATGGCCTATCTCGGTCAGTATCGGCGCCGTTCCGTTCGCCAAAACAACGACGTTCAGCGAGCTTTACCGCGTCGCCGACCAGCACCTCTACGAGGCCAAGCGCAGCGGCCGCAACAAGGTGGTGGTCTCTCGGCCCATGGGGGCGGAGAACTTTTCCCTCAACTGATCGACTCCGCGTCCGACGGAACCGGCACCCCCCCCCTCGCCCGGAAACGGGTGGTTGCCGCCGGTGGTCGGGGCCTACCACGACGCTCTCATCGAAAGGAGATCGTCATGGAACTCGAAGGCAGAACCATCATCATCACCGGCGCGAGCAGCGGCATCGGGGCCGCGGCCGCCCAACTCTTCGCGGCCGAAGGCGCCAATCTCGTGCTTGGCGCGCGCCGGGCGGCCGAGCTCGAGACGGTCGCGCATGGCATTCGCCAGCGCGGCGGCGAGGCCGTCGTCCTGCCGGGCGACGTGCGCGACGAGGCCTATGCCGAGGCGCTCGTCGCGCTGGCTGCGGAGCGGTTCGGCGGCCTCGACGGCGCCTTCAACAATGCCGGAGTCGTCGGCGCCATGCAGCCGGTCACCGAGATGAGCCCGGCTGACTGGGACGACGTGATCGCGGTCAATCTGCGCTCGGCCTATCTTGCCGCCAGGGCCCAGATTCCGGCGCTCAGGCGCAAGGGCGGCGGCGCGCTGGTCTTCACCTCGTCCTTCGTCGGCTTTTCCAATGGCGGCCTGCCGGGCATGGGCGCCTACGCCGCCTCGAAGGCAGGCATGATCGGGCTGGTCCAGTCGCTCGCCTCCGACCACGCGGCCGAAGGCATACGCGTCAACGCGCTGCTGCCGGGCGGCACGGTCACGCCCGCCGGCGGCGAGGGCGATCCGGCGACGATGGAGTTCGTCGCCAATCTGCACCCCGTCAAGCGCATGGCCACGCCGGTCGAGATCGCGCAGGCCGCGCTCTTCCTCCTGTGCGACCGGGCGAGCTTCGTGACCGGCAGCCCGATGATCGTCGACGGCGGCATGTCGGTGCGGCTTCTGTGAACCGAAGGCGCTCTCCTGCTAAGGGAGCGCCGGCCACTCGTCCTCCACCATACCCCTCACCCCTGACCCCTCCCACAGGGGGGGCGAAGGACGGGCGAGACCCGTGGCTCGCCTCGGCAGGTCAGGGGTCGGGATACGGCCTGGCAGGGGGCGCCTTCGCTTCGCCCCCGTCAGGCCGCGCACAGCCTCCTGAACGCCGTCATCGCGGCGGCCGCGCGCGTTTCGATGTCGGCGGGGGACGGCTCGGGCATGGCGCCGATGACGCGCCTGATCTGCTGGTCGCCGATCAGGAGGGCAAGGAACCATTCGGCCGCCGCGCCGGCCGAAGGTGCCGCCAGCGTCCCGGCCTCCATGCCTTTTCCCATCAGCGCCTCGATCATGGGAAACACCGCCTCGCGTCCCCCGGCCGCTATCGTTTCGCCCAGCTCCCCCGTTTCGTCGGCGGCCGCCGCGCGGTTGAGCAAGACCGCGCGTTCGCCAAGCAGCATGGCCAAGAGCACGGGCCCGACCTCAGAGAGCGTGGTCAGGGGATCGGCACCTTCCGAGATCGCGCGGTCGAGCGCGGCGGGCGTGCGGCGCGCATTGGTCTCCACCATCGCCTTGAACAGGCCGCGCTTGTCGCCATACCAGCGGTAGAGCGTCTCGTTGGAGGCTCTGGCCTCGCGGGCGATGGCCAGCATCGACACGCCGGAATAGCCGCGCGACCGCACCAGCCGGTAGGCGGCCTCCTCGATGCGCTCCTGCCGCGCGGCTTTCATGTCGTCACGCATCGCGAAACCTCCCTTGACGCGATCCGTACACCTGTGTACGGATACGAAGCGTACAGATATGTACGGCACATCGAAACCGCATCGGAGCCCGTCATGTCAAGGCCGGTCGTGTCCGCATCCATCGCCTCGATTGTCTTTTGCGGCGCGATTTTCGGCTTCTTCTATGCGTGGGTCTGCTCGACCATGTGGGGGCTCGACCGGGCCGATCCGCGCGTGGCGATTGCGGCCATGCAGGCGATGAACGCGTCGGTGCGCAACGCGGTCTTCTTTCCCGCCTTCTTTCTCACCCCGTTGGTGCTGGGCGCGACGGCGGTCATGGCGCTCTATACCGGGGCGCGCGGTGCGGCTTTCTGGTTCGCGCTCGCCGCGGCGACTTATCTTTGCTTCGGTCTCCTGCTCACCATGCTGGTCAACGTGCCCATGAACGAGGCTCTGGCCGCGATACCTGTTCCACAGGAGGTCGAGGCCGCCCGGACGGTCTGGCGGGATTATTCGGGACGCTGGCAGGTCTGGAACCAGGTGCGAGCCGTCGCATCCGGCCTTGCGCTCGCCATGGCCGCATACGGGGCAACGCGGCTTTCAGCCTCGAAGGCCGTCCGGGGCTGATAGGGATCGAAGCCGACTTGCCGACTCGATCACGCCCGCGCCACCCAACCGCGCCAGGTGAAGGCGGCCCAGAACTGGGTGACGTCGCGAAAGCCGGCGTCGCGCAGCACCGCCTCGTCCTCGCGCGGGTCCATCATGTTGACGCTGGCCGCGACCGCCGCGCGCGCGGCCTCGGCCTTGTCGGCTTCCACGCCCGAGGCCGTCGCATAGGCGGCATAGCGCGACAGCCATGTCTCGCCCTCGTCGCGATCGTAGCTGCCATGGGCGGCCACGAAAGGCGCGCCGGGCCTCAGCCTGCGGCGGATTTCGGCCGCCGTGCGGGTCCGTTCGGCCCGGTCGAGGAAATGCAGCGTCAGCAGGCAGGTAGCGCCGTCGAATGGGCCTTCGGGCGCGGCGTCGATATAGCCCTCGACCAGTTCGATCCGGTCCGCATGCGCCCGCGTCATGGTCTTGGCCAGGTCGAGCATCGCCCTGGCCGGATCGACGCCGGTGAAGCGCCAGCCCGGATGGCTCTCGGCCAGCGCTTTCAGTTCGAGCCCGCCGCCGGCGCCCAGCACCAGAATATGCGCATCCGTCGGCGCGGCTTCGGCCAGCAATATGCCGGTCATGCGGTGCAGCGCCTCGAAGCCCGGCACGAAGCGAGGCGGCCCCTCCGCGTAGGCGGCGACGGCCTTCGGGTCGGAAAAGGCCTTCAGGAAGGTCTGCGCGCCGTCCTGCGCTTCAACAGACATGGGCGGGATCCCTTCTTTCAGCCGCCGGTCGCGCGGCCAGCCGGGCGTGGAAATCGGCGCTGATCTCGGCCAGCGTTACAGCGCCGAATCGTTCCAGAAGCAGCGCCTCGGCCTCGTCAAAGGCGCGGCCGAGCGCGGCGTTGACCGCCTGTTCCACCAGGCAGTCGGGCGCGTCGTCGCGGTTGCCGATCGCCAGCAGTGACGGGCAGCCCAGCGCCTCGTGGACGTCGCGCAGCGTCACCGTCTTTAGATCGCGGGAAAGCGTCCAGCCGCCGCCATGGCCCTTGGCCGACCGCGCCAGCCCCTTGGCGCGCAGGCCGGCCATGACCCGGCGGACCACGACCGGGTTGGTGCGCATGGCGCGGGCCAGTTCCTCGGACGTAGCCGGCCCGTCCCGTTCGGCCATGTGCAAAAGCACGTGCAATATGCCGGAAAGCCTGCTGTCGCGTCTCATGTAACTTTCGATATTACATGAGAGCGCGCCGGTCAATCCCGCTCAGGCGGCGATCTGCGTGGCCTCCTCCTCGGCCGTCATCACGGGTGGCGCCTCCTCGACCAGTATCCCCCGCCGACGCGCGAAGGCCGTCAGCACGTCCTGCGCCTCCTCGATCGGCGCGCGGCCGTCGCGGGCGTCGCGGCAGGCGTCGGTGGCCGCCATCCAGGCCTCGTCGCGCAGCGGCACCGGCATGTCCTCCAGGAAGGAGAGCGCGCCCGACGCGCTCTCGATACGGCAGGGAAAGCCCAGCCCGACAAGCACGGTGACGGGACGTTCGAACGGTCTGGCGGCTGATTGGTCGGACATGGCGAACTCCTTCTTTTGATTTGTTTTTTCGTGGTCGCCGGAGACGGCGATGGAAGAACGCCCCGGCGCGCCGGCGGTTCCGTCGCGGGGCGGCTTTTTCACCCTGGCGAGCGCGATCCGGCCGGTCGCCCGGGAGGCCCTCAGTTCGTCCCGGGCGGCGGCATCTGGCGATAGATCACCACCGGCCGCGGCCGGTCCCAGTGGTCCAGCCGCGCCGACATGGCGCGCCGGGCGGCGCGACGGTCGAGTTCCAGTTGCAGCAGGCATTGGGCGAAGGCGTCGCCCGAGGCGCGGAAGCCGTAGCCCCGGCACTCCTCCTCGTCCTTGGCACGCTGTTCCTCGGGCGTGATGGTCGTGCAGCCGGCCGCGACGAGCAGCAGGCCGAGCGCGGCCATTCGTGTCGTTTCCATGCCGTCACCTCGCAAGCCGCCCGCCCAATGCCTCTCGCGGATCGGACGCGCCGTCAATGCTCCCGACATTCACGAATTGTGCCGCCCGGCCATTCACCATACGCCCCTCCCGGCGCGGCCGCCCGCTTGCCGATGAGGCGAAAATGCGGCAATGATTCCGGTCAGGGGCGGGGGCCGCACGCGGCCTCGACGGGGGTCGAGAAGACCCTTCCCGCTTGTACGGACAGGCGGCAGGTAACGAGTTGCGCGCGGCCGGGTTCGCATGACGATGGACGATCCATTCCAGAAGCCGAAATCGAGGGCGCCGCGCGCCGGCCGCCTCATGGCGATCGACGCCTGGATCGATTCCACGCTCTACGAGGCGGGCTTCCGCGCGTCGGAGCGCTGGGAAAGCCTGACCATCTTCTTCCGCCGCTTCAGGGTCACGGGCTGGCGGCGATGGTTCTTCGAGCTTGCCGGCGAAACCTTCACGCTGGGCGCGGCCGGCTCGATCGTGTTCCTGGCGCTGGCGCTGCCGGCCTTTGAGGAGACCGCGGGCAACTGGCGCGCCCAGGACGACTACGCCGTCACCTTCCTCGACCGCTACGGCAACGAGATTGGCCAGCGCGGCATCATCCAGCGTGATTCCGTGCCCGTCGACGAACTGCCCGACACGCTGGTCAAGGCGGTTCTGGCCACCGAGGACCGCCGCTTCTTCGAGCATTTCGGAATCGACCTCATCGGCCTGGGGCGCGCGCTGGGCGAGAATGTGCGCGCCAACAGCGTCGTCCAGGGCGGCTCCACGCTCACCCAGCAACTCGCCAAGAACCTGTTCCTGTCCAACGAGCGCACGCTCGACCGCAAGGTCAAGGAGGCCTATCTGGCGCTGTGGCTGGAGATGAACCTCACCAAGAAGGAGATCCTCCAGCTCTATCTCGACCGCAACTATATGGGCGGCGGCACGTTCGGCGTCACGGCCGCGGCCGACTTCTATTTCGGCAAGGACATCAAGGACATCACGCTTGCCGAGGCGGCCATGCTGGCCGGCCTGTTCAAGGCGCCGGCCAAATACGCCCCGCACATCAACCTGCCGGCCGCCCGCTCCCGCGCCAACGACGTGCTCACCGCGATCGTCGATTCGGGCCTCATGACCGAAGGCCAGGTGATCGCGGCCCGCCGCAACCCCGCCGACGTCATCGACCGCGGCGGCGAAAAGAGCCCCGACTACTATCTCGACTGGGCCTTCGAGCAGGTCAAGAAGATCGCGCCGCCGGGCGCGACCCACAGCCTGGTCGCGCGCACCGCCTTCGACCCGGCGCTGCAGCGTGCCGCCGAAGAATCGCTCGAATTCCACCTGCGCCAGTTCGGCAAGAATTACGGCGTGTCGGAAGGCGCGGTCGTATTGATGGAAAACAACGGCGCCGTGCGCGCCATCGTCGGCGGGCGCGACTACGGCCACAGCCAGTTCAACCGCGCCACCCGCGCCGAGCGCCAGACCGGCTCCTCCTTCAAGCCCTATGTCTACGCCGCCGCGCTGGAATCGGGCATGACGCCTGAAACCGCGATTTCCGACGGGCCGATCTCATGGGGCAGCTGGTCGCCGCGCAATTATGGCCGCAGCTTCTCGGGCCGCATGAACCTCACCACGGCGCTGGTCCGTTCGGTCAACACGGTGCCGGTCCGGCTCGCGCGCGACCATCTCGGCGTCGGGCCGATCAAGGAATTGACCGAGCGGATGGGCGTGGAATCGCCCGTCTCCTCGCACAAGACCATGACGCTTGGCATTTCCGGCTTCACCGTGCTCGACCAGGCCACCGGCTACAACGTCTTCGCCAATGGCGGCTATGTCGGCACGCGCCATGGCATCACCCAGTTGCTCACCCATTCGGGCGACCTCATCTGGGATCACGCGCGCGACGCGCCCGAGCCGCGGCGCGTCTTGAAGGAGACCACCGTCGCCGGCATGAACACCATCCTGTCGCAGGTGCCTGAATGGGGAACCGGCCGCCGCGCCGCGCTGCCCGGCATCAGGTCGGCCGGCAAGACCGGCACCGCCCAGTCCTATCGCGACGCCTGGTATGTCGGCTACACCGGCAACTACACCTGCGCCGTCTGGCTCGGCAATGACGACTTCTCGCCGACCCGCAACATGACCGGCGGCTCGCTGCCGGCCATGACCTGGCAGCGCATCATGGCCTATGCCCATCAGGGCGTCGAGCTGAAGCCGATCCCGGGGTTGAAGGATCCGTTCCTGTCGGCCGACGAGATCGCGGCGGCCGGCGCCAAGGCGGCACCCGCCGAGGGCGAGGAACAGGCGGCGGACGACCGCCCGGCCGCCCTGTCGGCGGCCACCACGGTGCTGCTGCGCGCCATGGCCGAGCGCTTCCGCGACGCTCCGCCGATCACGCCCCCGCTCGAGGCCGGAACGCTCTCGGCGCTGTAATCACACGGCGTCAGAAATGGATGCTGGTGCCGACCAGATAGAAGATGCCCGCAACGGCGCAGCCAGCCGTCACAAGCAACAGGATCGCCGCCGGGTCGATGCCGCGCATGACGGGGCGCCGGCTCATGCGGATCGCTTCGGGTCGTCGGCGACCTCGTCGCGCGCGACGTTTCGGATCGGCGGACGCCGGTATATCGAAGGCGTCGTCTCTTCGGGGAGAATCCGCAGATCGGCTCCGGCGAGGCCCGCGCGCAGCGACGCTTCCGACACCATTCCCCTTTCGAAGGACCGGATGAGATACCGGGCCGCCGCCTCCTGTTGCGCGACCGGGTGGTCGGCGGTTCCGCCGCCATGGCCGGCGCCCCAGTCGTCCAGAACGCGCCGCAGCAGCGTCAAATCTTTGTAGGTGAGAAAGGTCTTGGGTCGTTCGGCGGAGGGCATTGCGTCTCCTTCGGGCCTTCGTCCAGGCACGATGGATGCCCACCGCCGGAGACGCCCGTGAAACTTGCCGCCGAACCATTCTTCTACCACCGCGCCCATAGCGTAGCGAGTCTAATCGGCCGTGAGGGCGGATTTCCGCCGCATGATCCTTTTTCTCGTGCTACTGTAATGGCACTCGCGCGCGATCAAGCGCGTCAGTCCAACAGAATCGGACATCTCATGAAAACTCCCGAATGGCTTGCGCCGGCGCTCTACGGCGCCGCGGCGGGTGCTGTCGCGCTCGCGATAGTCGGCTTCTCTTGGGGCGGCTGGGTCACCGGCGCCACCGCCCAGAAGATGGCAGGCGAGGCCTCGGCCTCCGCGGTGGCGGCCAGCTGGACGCCGTATTGCGTCGCGCGATCAAAGGATGATCCGAATTCGTCCGGCACGCTCGCAGAACTGAAGGCGGCCAACGGGTTCAATCGCCTGAAGATCCTGGAGAGCGCCGGCTGGGCCACCCCGCTCGGCGCCGACGAACCGAACCGCGCGCTGGCAAGAGCATGCGACCAGGCGCTTGCCGAAGGCTGAAAGCCGCCGGGTCAAGCATCACCGTCGCCGAGCTTCACCTGAAATCGGCGGCGGTCAGAATGTAGCGGGTTCGACGACCACCGGAATAGCGCTCCTTCGCCACATCATGTATCGACGAGCGCGCGGCGTCGAAGGCACTGAGGAGCCCTGCTTCGGAAATCGCACCGGAGCCCTGGCCGAGCGCTTCGGCCTCGACAAGGAACGGCACCTCGAACATGCCATCATAGCCGGTGAAGCGCACCCCGCCGCGCTCCTCGTCATAGCTGCGGGAACTGTTTGGAAATGTCAGGGTCATGACAACCTTTCTGTCCCTTGAGCAGGACCGTTGCACCACCGCGGCGGATCCGGTGTCAGCGGCAGGATCGGTGAGGCGGTATCTCGAAACGCTCCATCCGCGCCGGTTCAATCCGGTCGCAGCGGGACGAGACCCTCGAAAATCGTGGTTCCGCCTGGTTCGATGATCGCCACCGCGTCCGGCTTCTGCGGCATCGACAATGTCGTCGTCAGCGCAAGCGCCTGGTCTATCGCGTCGGCGAGGTTTTCGGCGTCCCTGGTCACGCGAGCGAGAAGCGCGCGTGCATCGTCCTCGGGCCGTGTCCGGTAGAATTCGACCGTCACCCGCATCGGCGAGCCGGACGCGCCCGACCACATCCAGGCCTCAATTCTTCGGCTTGCCGGCCGACAGGCTGGCGCTCGCCCCCTTTACCTGTCCGCCGAACGGGGCGGCCGGCTGCGCGGGCGCCTTGTCCTGTTTCGGCTTTCGTATCTCGCGGTTGCTGCGTTTCTGTCCCTTGGCCATGACTGGTTGTCCTTCCGGGATGGAGTCCTCGCTGCCGGGCGGCAGGAGGTATGCGGGTTCGAGAAAGTCTTCCGTCGTCACACGATCGTAGCGCTCCTCCTCGCTGCGAATGCGGTACTGCGGCGCCGTACCGATCGGCGGCAGAAGCGCGATCACGCTGTAATTGTCGGGCGCGGGAAGCATCTGCGTCGACGGCTTGAGATGCACATGTTGGCCGACGGCGAAACTGTGGCCGTCGCGCGACGGTCGGGAACGGGACACGCGTTTCATGCCGCCTCCACATCCTTGCGCAGCGCGGCGTCCAGCTCGTCCGGATCGATCTCGAGCATCTGGCTCGCACCGTTGGCGACGCCGATCGCCGGGAGATGAATGAAGGTCGCGATCCTGCGCCACGCCAGCCATGTCGCACCCTCGATGGCCTCGTCGTCGCGCTCCACGCGATAGGCGCCGGGCGGCTGCGGGGCCTCGAAGCCGCGAAGCATGAACCGCGCCTTGAAGCTCACGACCGAATGCGAGGTATGTGTCGGCATCCGTGCCACTTCCTGCGGGATGATGCTCCCGCCCTTGGAACTGATCCGCCTTTCCGGGCTTCGGCGGGAGCCGGGCCTGGAAAAGCGGCTTGGAGCACGGCGACATCACGGTCGCGGCGCTCCTGGCTGCTCGGGATCGGAAGGAGAATGGCGGGTCGAAGCCTCTGACACCGCGAAAGCCATATCGGCCCAATCGGGATCACGGTGCGCCGCGATTGCGGTGCAATTGCGGCGCATTCCTGATCGTACCGTCTTCCGCGCCTTGCATCCGGCTGCCGGCGTCGCGATAAGAAGCCCACCCGGATCCCGCTTCGTCGAGTCATGCTGCGCGCCATCTTCCTCACCGCCGTCACGCTTCTGGTCGCCGTCGGCGGCGGCGCGGCGTCGGTCTGGTACGCGCTGGACCATGTCGGTGGGCTCGGCGCGCTCGAGATCGGCGCATGGACGGCCTATCCCGCCACCGGCACGGCCGGCGTCGATCCCTATTCGCGGGCGCGCGCCTCGCGCGGGGCCGAGCTGCCGCTCGGCCCCTCCGAGGGACTGGAGTTCACCGCCGGCCGCGACGATGGCGGCGAGCCGCTGAGGCGCGAATGCGATTATGTCGTGGAAGGCCCCTCGCCCGCCGCGCGCTTCTTCACGCTGCATGCAGAGGACGCGGCGGGCCGGCCGATCCGTCGTGCGGCCTGGCGACCGAGGTCGGGCGAGGCCCGTCCGCGCCCGCCCGCCCTTCATTCGCACGAGGTGCTGCGGGAGGCCGACGGCCGCGTCGTCGTCGCGGTTTCGGGCATGCCGCGGCCCGGCAACTGGCTCTATGCCGGCGGGTCGGGGCCGATGACGCTGGTGCTGGCACTCTACGACACGCCGGTCGCCTCCTCGGCCCGCGTCGGCGAGGTCGGGCTTCCGGCTATCCGCCGCGTCGGCTGCCCATCGTGACGGACCCGGCATGAGGAGCCTCGCCTACGCGCTGCTGCTCGGCCTGGTCGGGGCCGCGATCGTCCATATCGCCGTGCTGTTGATGGTGCCGGCCTATTCCGAGCGCGACGCCTGGTCGAAGCTCGCCGCCGCGGCCGGCCCCTATTCGATAGTCAGGGTCAGCGGCGACGAGACGGTCGAGCCGCTGGTGTCGGGCATCGACCCGCTGTTCGAGGCCGCCGCCTGCCGTTTCGACCTGAGCGAGGCACCGGCCCGGCTCGCGGGTCGGGAAACGGTGCCCTTCTGGTCGGTCTCGGTCTATGACCGCGCCGGCGTCAATCTCTATTCCTTCAACGACAGGACGGCGGATCAGGGCCTCCTCGATCTGCTGATCGTCACGCCCGCCCAGATGCTGGAACTGCGCAAGGAGCTTCCGGCCGAATATGAGCGCTCGGTGATCGTCGAGACGGAAGCGACCGAAGGGATCGTGGTGGTGCGCGCCTTCAGGCCGGACGCCGAATGGCGCGCCGAAGTGCTGCGCTTTCTGGAAGGCGTGACCTGCCGGCCGGCCTGAGGCCGTGCCCGCCCGCTCAGCCTTCCTTCAGTTCGCCCTTCGCGACCGTCTGCGTCTGCCCGTCCTCGCGGCGCTCGTAGCGCACGCCTGGAAACAGGATGATCTCGGCCGATGTCTCCGGCTTCGGGGGCCGGTAGTCGCGATCCCTTCGCCGGGGATCGAATTTGAGTATCGTGTTCATGCTCATGCGCCTTCACGAATCGATGGATCGGACGAACGCAACGCTTCCGTCCCGGATTAGGACAGCACAGGGTTAACGAGCTGCTAACGCTTGTGATGATAGCGTGACCGAAGGGGGCGATCTGTGAAGAGCATCGCTCCCCAGTACCCGCGTCGACCCGTATTGTGAGCGTAGCGACCCGTGACCCTGCCTGCTTCCGAAGACCTCCCGCCCCTCGAAAAATCCACGGAAGCCGGCGAAGAACAGCGCGCCGACCGCATCGTGCGCGCCGCCGTCACCGCCTTCTGCTCGCTCACCCGTCCCTCGCGGCGCGACGCCGCCCAGCTCGACGATCTCGTCCTGCCGCTTCTGCCCTCGCTCGCCGCCGGCACCCGGCGCTACGTGGCGGCGGCGCTGTCGGACGGGCCGATCGCGCCGCGCGCGCTGGTGCGCCGCTTGGCCGAGGAGAGCGTCGAGATCGCCGCGCCGCTGCTCGCGCGCTCGCCGGCCCTGTCGGAAGCCGATCTGGTGGGCATCGCGTCGCGCCAGGGCAAGGCGCATCTGGCCGCCATCCTGTCGCGGGCCACGCTGACGGAGGGGGCCAGGCTGTGCATCCTCGACGCGGCCGCGCGCAGCAGGCTTCCCGACATCGCCGCGACACCCGCCGCGTCCGCGCCGGCGGCCCGGCCGAAAACCCCGCTGGCGGTCGCCGGCGAGAACGCCGAATCGGTGCGTCGGCGCCTGCGCTCGATGATGAGCCCGGCCGGCGAGCCGGCCCTGAGGCGTGTCCAAAGCCTGCGCGACGCCGGCGGGCACCGTCCCCGCGTCGACTGGCCGACCCTGCGCGCGGCGGCGCTCACCGGCGCGCCCGCCCTGCTCCAGACCGCGCTCGCCGACGCGCTCGGCATCGACTTCGCCCGCGCCCGCTCGCTGTTCGGCAGGCAGCAAGGCTGGTTCGACATGCTGGCCGCCCTGCGCGCGCTGTCGCTCACCTCCGAACAGGCCTTCGTCGTGGTGGCCGCGGCCTATCCCGACCGCTTCGCCCATGCCGAGGCGATCCGGCTGTTTCTCGACCGTTTCGAGCTTCTGCATCCCGACGCCGCCCGCGAACGCACCCGTGCCTGGAAGGCCGAATCGATCGCCGCCGCCGTCGCGCGTCCCGCGCCGCGCGAACCGCGCGCCGTCAACGACGATGGCGAGACGGTCAGCCTTCCGGCCGCGAAAGCGGGATGAGATCGTCGGGCAGCCCGTCGGCCTCGATCTCCACCACCCACAGATCCGGATCGAACCTGGCTTCGCGCGCCAGCCGCGCCTCGATGTCGGCTTCCTCGCCATCCTCCACGACGGCGTGGAACAGGCGCTCGTCGGGCCTGCCCTCGTAGCTCGATTGCGGGGCGGGGCCATAGAGCGTCACCAGCCCCAGCCGCGAGCGGCGCAAGAGATAGACGGCCCCCGCCTCCGTGGACCCGCGCCGTATCACCGCCGCGAAGCCGCCAAGCCCGAAGACGCGCCTTACCAGCGCTGACACGAACAGATCGGAGGTGATGCGCATGGCCATCGGGGCAATCGGCAGTCGGCAATCGGCAGTCGTGACATGGATAGTCGGGTCGGCGGATTTGCGGAAGGCTGTTTCGACCTGAACGTCGTCCGACTGCCGATTTGCCGACTGCCGATTGCCGAACGGTCAGTTCGTCAACCCCACTTCCCGCATCTTGGCCAGCAGCGCCTCGTCGGCCTCGCCCGTCTCCTCGAGCCCGAACAGCGACTGGAACTCGCGGATCGCCGCCCTCGTGCGCGGCCCGACCACCCCGTCCAGTTCGATGCCGTCATTGCCGAAGGCCTTCAGCCCCGCCTGGACCTGCCTGATCAGCGGATCGCCCTTTGTGTCGACCGAGGCCGTGGTCGTCGCGTCGGCGCGCGGCGTCGGCAGCGGCGCCTCGATCAGTTCCTCGATGCTGACCGCCGGCTGCGCGGTGTCGCGCCGGCCGTCGGCCCCTTGCCTGCCGTCGAGCCCGAGCGATGCCGTCAGCGCCTCGTCCACGCCTCCGCCTTCCGGCAGGCCGGCCAGCTTGCGCCATTCGGCCAGCGCCGCGTTCGTGCGCGGGCCTTCCAGCCCGTCGATCGGCCCGTCATAGAGGCCGCGTCCAGCCAGTTCCGCCTGCACGTCCGCCACGCGCCGGTCGCCCGCCAGCGCCCGGTCGGCCGCCCGTTTGGCGGCCTCTTCCACATCGGCCTCGCGCTCGATGCGGATCGACGTCTCACGAGGCTGTTCGCCCTGCTCGGCGGCGGGCGGGGGCTCCGGCGGTCCGTAGAGGAAGGCGTTGGGATGCTTGTGCGGCTGATACCAGAGCGCGTTGGCCGAGATGAAGGTGAAGGCCACCAGGAAGGCGGTCGTGCCGCCGACCGCGATCGGATTGGCCAGGATCGCACTTCCCGCCATCGCCGCCAGGCCCCGCCGGCGCCTGGTCTCACGCCGTTTCGCGGATCGCGCCATGGTCGGCCTCCAGTTGTTCGTGCTGTGCGACTGTCTCCGCGCCCCCGCTCATTTCGCCGTCCCGCGCCGCCGGCAGGCCGATCGAAACCGTCGTTCCCGCTCCCGGCGCGCTTTCGATCGACATTTCGCCGCCATGCAGTTCCACCAGTCCCTTGACCAGCGACAGGCCCAACCCCGTCCCCTCGAACTGGCGCGTATAGTCGTTCTGCACCTGCATGAAGGGCTGGCCGATCCGGCCAAGGTCGCCTTCGGAAATGCCGATGCCGTTGTCGGTCACCCAGAAGGTCAGTTTCGAACCCAGCCGTCCGGCGCCGATCCGCACCTCGCCGCCCTCGGGCGTGAACTTGATCGCGTTCGAGAGAAGATTGATCAGGATCTGCTGCACGGCGCGCCGGTCGGCCTCCACGCCGCCGACCTCGGGCGCCACCTCGTTCACGAGGCGGATCGACTTCGACCGCGCCTGGAAACTCATCATCGAATGCGCCATCGCCGCCGCCTCGTGGAAGGCGAAGGCCTCGGGATGGATCGCGTAGGCGCCCGATTCGATTTTCGACACGTCGAGGATCGAGTTGACCACCGACAGAAGATGCGTGCCCGACTCCTGGATCAGCCCGACATATTCGCGCTGGCGCTCGTCGCGGAACGCGCCGAACAGCTCGTGCAGCAATATGTCGGAAAAGCCGATGATGGCGTTGAGCGGCGTGCGCAGCTCATGGCTCACCGCCGCCAGGAAGCGGCTCTTGGCCACATCGATGGACGCCGCCTTGTCCAGCGCTTCATCGAGCGCCTCCCTCAGCGAAGCCTCCTCGGCATCGTCGCGCAGCGCGGCGATGATCGCGCCGTCCGGCGTCCGGCCGAAGGTCAGCCTGAATGGCCGGAACTGACCGGTCGTCGCCGGCCGCCCCGCGATCAGGACCTGCGGCAGCCTCAGCCGCACGGGCACCGTGCGCTCGTCCGCGCCCTCGCGCACCGCGCCCAGCGCGCACAGATAGGCGACACGGTCGGCCACATGCACGCGCTCGAACAGGCCGTTGCCCAGAAGCAGTTCCGGCTGCAGGCCGAGCACCCGCCTGGCCGGGCCGCGCGCTTCGGCGACATCGCCGCCCGGCGAGAGGTCCAGCCTCACGATGCCGAGCAGCTCTTCCAGCGGCGAGGCCTCGGTGCTGGCCGCCGACGGCGCACCGTCGCTCCGCCTGTCCAGCCGCATCCAGACCGTCACGGACCAGAGCGCCGGCACCAGCCAGTGCCATGCCGCCGGGGCGGCGGCCTGCGGTGCCAGACCCGCCAGCGCCAGCGCGCCGAAAAGGGAGGCGGCCGAGGCGATCCCGCCCCATATAAGCGCATTGCGCGTGCCCGCGACCTGCCGTGCCTCGACCAGCGGCATGGCCGCAAGCAGCATCAGGGGCGAGGCCGCGCCGCCGGCCAATCCGGCGATCGCGGCCACCGTGGCCGCGCCCCCGGCAAGCGCCAGCGCCTCGACGAGCCGGCGGCGGCCGCTCGCGGCCAGCGCCAGCGCCAGCGCCCAGGCCGCTCCGAACAGCCCGCAGATCGCCGCCAGCGCCAGACCCGTGGAAACCAGATGCGGCAGGGTCAAGGCCAGGCCGCCGGCCGCGAGGAAGGGAAACACGAACAGCGCCGACAGGAGCCGCCGCTGGCGCGCACGCTCTTCCCGGTCCGTCACCGAGGGGCGCACGAAGCGGTCGCAGACGTCGAGGACGTTGCCCTGCCACCCCGTTTCCATGGACGCTTCACCGTTCAACGCAACGCACTCTCGCCGGCCTTTTGGGGCGTCACGAACCGCCCGCCGAACTCGCTTCTTGTTATGTCCGACCGTCGCATCGACGGTTTAAGGAAGAGATAAACGAGCCGCCCCGGCGGGCGTTCGGCAGGCGTGATTTGGCGCTTTCTGCGCCCTTGGACCCCTCCGTCTGGGAGCGTGGTAAACGCGCCGTAAAATCCCCCCGCCGCGGCCAGGCGCTGGTTCGATCGCAGAAAGGCCTTCTATTTCAACAGCTTCTCTGGTTTAAGATGGGTTTTGACAACCGTTCGAATTCGAACGGTCGTCGCATGCCTGGCCGAAGGGACGGGATGGATAAAATTTGAGGCAAATCCGCATTTGCCGCGCAAGCGGCTCTTGGCGCCGCCCATGCGAGGTTTGCAGCGATGGACCGGACCGCGGCAAATGACGGGCCGGCCGCACATGAGGGCAAGACAATGGGTTTCATCATCAGGTCGGCATTCTGGCTGTCGCTCGTGCTTCTCATCATTCCGATCGGCGGTGCCGACGGCGATGACGGCGCGCGACAGGTCAGCGTGCTGGAGGCGTTCTGGGCGGCGCGCACCGCGGCCGGCGACATCGCCGGCATGTGCGAGCGCCAGCCGCAGGTCTGCGACACCGGCCGCGCGGCGATGGGCACCATCGCCAGCCGCGCCGAGACGGCTGCCGTCATCGCCATGGGCTGGATAGACGGGCGCGACGAACCGGAAACGGCGGTCGCCAATGCCGGCGCCGCCGCGCCGGCCACGGTCGAGGAGGCGATCCGCGCCTCGGCCACCGCCGACAAGCTGACCACCGGCACGGTCAAATCCACGCAGTGAGCCGGGTGGGCGGCGCTTGCACGTCGCCGGCCGGGGTAACCATTTCCGCCTTCCGGCCCGGCCGGACGGCGCGTCGCGGGCGAGCTGTGCCCTCGTGCCGCCCGCGACGGTCTTTCTTTCCCCGGTGTGGCGGTCACACCAGAATCTTGAAATTGCTAGTGTCCTTTCGATTCGGAAATTCGTCCGGCGCCGATACCGGGTGAAACGAATTTCCGAATCGGGACACTAGCGATGGCTTTTTCCGTGACCTCGGCGCCTTGCACGCCTATATGCGGGCCATGGCCGATTTTCAGACCATACAGGATGATTTCGCCTTCCTCGACGACTGGGAGGAGCGCTACCGCTACCTGATCGACCTCGGACGCGACCTCGAACCGCTGCCCGACGAGGCGCGCGACGACGCGCACAAGGTCCAGGGCTGCGTCAGCCAGGTCTGGCTGCTGACCGAAAAGGATGGCGGCGAGGATCCGGTGCTCACCTTCCGCGGCGATTCCGACGCGCATATCGTGCGCGGGCTGGTCGCCGTCATGATCGCGCTGTTTTCGGGCAAGCCGGCCAGCGAGATCGGCTCGATCGACGCCGAGGACGCCATGCGCTCGCTGGGTCTCGTCGAGCATCTGACGCCGCAGCGCGCCAACGGCCTGCGCTCGATGGTGCGCCGCATCAAGGCCGAGGCGGACGCCGCGCGCTCCGAGGCCGTGGCGGGGTAGGTTCCTATCTATCCGGCATCGCGGCCGACAGATCCGGCCGGTATCCGTCAGCGCCCCAGTGAAGCACCCTGCCGGTCCGGCCCGCCGCCCGCCTGTCGGGCCAGTAATGCCGCGCCAGCGCGGCCAGCGCCGTCTTCAGCACCACCTTGGCCGAGCGCACCGGCCAGCCGCGCTCGAACTCCACCGTCTCCATGCCCTTGTGGAAGCAGCACACGTCGATCAGCACCCCGCCGAGTTCGGGGCCGACACCGGCGAGCGCGGCGTCCACCCGTTGCCGCGCGGCGAGCGCGGCGTCCGTCAGTTCGCCCATGCCGCCGGCCATGCCCGAACGGCGTCCGGTCGCCACGGCCGAGATCCAGTTCGCGCCCAGCCTCGGCATGATCTGCCCGCGCGTATAGTCCGCCCGCAGGCGCTCGCCGGCTTCCACCTCGCATTGTTCCAGGAAGGCCCGGCCGTCCCTGCCCTTGCGGGCGGCAAGCTGCGCCAGCGGCGATTCCGACGGATCGAAGCCCGGCCGGTCGCGGGACGGCTCCACCAGCCCCGCCCTCGCCGCGGCCCCCGCTCCGGCTGCGAGCGCGATGCGATCGCCCTTGCGCGTCACCAGCCCGTCGCTCGCCGCCCTTGCCAGGGTGGCGGACGGCAGCGCCATTTGCGCGCCCTTCCCGCCCGCCAGCGTGATCGTTCCGTCGCGGTGCTCCGCCACCCGTGCCGCGCCTTCCCTCCTCAGGAACGCCGCGAGCCCGGCCAGCGCCTTCGTGTCGGTGCTTGCCATTTGCTTCATATCATCCCCGTGGCGCGGAACGCCGCCCGCGTGATCCGCTCGGTCGTCGACAGGATGCGGTCGAAATCCTCGTCGTCGCGCATGTCCTCGATCAGATGGCAGGCATAGAGCACGGTCGTCCGGTCTCGCCCGAAGCCCCGGCCGACCTGGCGCATCGTCAGGCCAAGCTGCGTATGTGCCACATACATGGCGATCTGCCTGACCCGGCTGACGTCGTTGCCGCTGCGCCCGGTGCGCCGCAATTCACGGCCGGAGATCGAAAACAGCGCCGCGCAGATGTCGATGACCCCCTCGCACATGTCGAGCGCGCGCTCGTCCGGCCGGGGCGGTCCCGTGTCGCGCATCCGGGCGGCCTCGTCGTCATCCTCGACGCCGTTCTGGTGCCAACCGCGCGGCGCGGCCAGGCCTTCGCTGAAGTCCGGCAGGTCCAGGGCGCTCAGGGGCATGATTCACCTCGTTGATATAGGAATTTCTTCTTATATCGGTGCGAGGCAACCCTGTGAACAAATATCGAACATCTGTTGGGGCCGGATCTCCGCGAAACGTTGCGGCGGCTGGGTTTCGGTCGTCCCGGGAGCCGCGATCTCGCGGAACTTTATCCCCCTCCCCCGACGCCGGGGGAGACTTGGCCTTCCAGCCAACCGGGAGCCTTCCATGTTATCGATCGCAAGCGACATCGCCGCGTTCCGCCGGCTCAAGCAGGCCGAAACGCGCCGGGCCCGCGCCACTGTGGCCGCTGGCCTGCTGGCGGGGATCGACCTTCCACGACTTCTGTCCGGGGACGAGCCGGATCGCGCCGCGGCCCGCCTCGTCATCCGGCGCCGTCTGGAAAGGGAGCGCCAGAAGGGCACGCGCGGCCATTGGAGCTATGATCTCGACCGGCACGTGGCGCTCAAGCAGGCGCTCGACCTGCTGGCCGAAGGCGTCGGGACGGCCATGGACCCCGGCGAGGATCGACGCGGCGCCGCTTCTCCCAAAATGCCCGGAACCGCCAAGGATATGCGCCGCGGCGTATAAGGCGGCAATATACGCAAGAGCGCATGGCATCGAACCATGCGCTGCCGGGTATGAACTAAACCGTGTGACGGACCCGTCATCGGCAAACGAGTTGGCACGCCCCCAAAGAAGAAAGGGCGAAGCGCGGAACGCTTCGCCCTTTGTCACGAAAGCCCATCGCCCTTCGGCGAAGGCCGGATCAGCGCGAGCCCTTCGGCTTGCGGCCCAGGCCCATCTTCTTGGCAAGCTGCGAGCGGGCGGCGGCATAGCTCGGCGCCACCATCGGGTAGTTGGCGTCGAGGCCCCACTTCTCGCGATACTGCTCGGGCGTCAGCCCGTAATGGGTCATGAGGTGGCGCTTGAGCGACTTGAACTTCTTCCCGTCTTCCAGACAGACAATGTAATCGTCGTGGATGGACTTCTTGGGATTGACGGCGGGTTTCGGCTTCTCGGCCGGAGCAACCTCGCCCGTGCCACCGACGCGACCGAGCGCGGCATGAATTTCGGCGATCAGATTGGGCAGCTCGGCTGCGGGAACGGGATTATTGCTGACATAAGCCGCGACAACATCGGCGGTCAGTTCGATCAGCGTTTCGCCGTTCATGCTCGGTTCGTTCGTTTCCATATTCTTTCTGGCCCCAAAGTTGACGGCTGTACCCTTATTTGACGCGGGGAACTTGCCGGTTTCACGGAGGTAAGAAATCGCGAACACGATTCCTGGCTCGGCAATCTAGTTGGACGTTAAATGACTTCAAGTCAATTCTTCCTTACGACTATAAATACCGGGTTTTGCCCGGCAACTGGTGAGCCTCCCCTACTCCAAACATCTGGTACAACTTAGCGTTTATACCGCGAAGCTGGCATGGTCTGATTTTGTCAATCCGACTGTTCATTTTCGGATAGTCCGTTCGCCATCTCGTCACGGACGGACCCCGGCCACAGCCTGAAACCGGCCGCATAGGACGCCTTGGCCAGCAGATGGGTCGACACCGGCGCGGTCAGAATGAAGAAGGCCACGCCCGCCAGCGCCCGCATCGCGGTGGCGAGGTCGTCCGTGAAGACCGCCAGCGCGATCAGCATCAGTCCGGATCCGACGACCCCGGCCTTGGAGGCCGCGTGGGCCCTGCTGTAGACGTCGGGCAGGCGCAGGATGCCGATCGCCGCCACCAGCGTGAAGGCCGAGCCGATCAGGATCAGCACGCCGGCCAGGATGTTCTGCGCGAAGTCGATCATGTCTCCGGCTCCATGCTCTTGGCGCGCGGCGGCGCGTCGTCCCGCCTTTCCTCCGGGCTCTCGTCCGACGGCGCGCCCTGGCGCAGGATGAAGCGCGCGAAGGCCACCGTCGCCAGGAAGCCGACCAGGCCGAGCGCGATCGCGATGTCGACGTAGAGCGTGTAGCCGGTGCGGATGCCGATGACGGCGATGAAGCCCAGCGCCGCGCCCACCAGCATGTCGAGCGCCAGCACGCGGTCGGGAAGGGTCGGGCCGAGGATCACCCTGAGCACCGTGGCCAGGAAGGCCAGGCTTAGCAGGCCGAGCGCGACGAGTTCGGCGAATTGGCGGAAGCTCTCGGCCGCGCTCAACGGAACGCCTCCAGTATCTTGCGCTCGAAACCCTCGGCGATGTCGCGCCTGGTCTGGTCGGGATCGGAGGCGTCGATCGCGTGGACATAGAGGATGCGCCGGTCTTCCGACACGTCCACCGACAGCGTGCCGGGCGTGAGCGTGATGAGGTTGGCGAGCATCGTGATCTCGAAGTCACGGTCGACCTTCAGCGGATAGGCGAAGATGCCCGGTTTGAGGTCCATCCTGGGGCTGAGCACCAGGATGGCCACCTTCCAGGCCGAAAGCGCCAGCTCGTACAGGAACAGCAGGCCGAGCGAGGCCACCCGCACGGCGCGCTGGAAATAGCCGAGCGATCCGACCTGCTCGCGGATCAGGTAGAGCGCGATCGCGCCAAGCAGGAAGCCGACGACGATGTTGGCCAGCGTGAAGGAGCCGGTGATCGCGGCCCAGACCAGGGCGAACAGGATGTTGCTCAGATAGGGGATCATGGCTGCGCTCCCTGCGGAAACACCGCGCCGAGATAGGATGACGGGTCGAGCAGTCCCGCCGCCGCCGCATCGCCCAGCGCGATCAGCGGCTGCGGCCACAGCCCGATCGCGATCGCCGGCGCCACGAGGACGGCCAGAAGCAGCAGGCCCTCCCGGCGCGCCTCCCGCGTCACCGCCAGGTTTTCGCCTTCGCGCCAGAAGACGAGCGCGAACATGCGGCCCATCGCGATGGTGATCAGAAAGCCAGACGCCAGTATGGCGAAGGCCAGCATTCCGGCGCCCTCCTCCAGCGAGGCGCGCACCAGCATGACCTTCGGCCACAGGCCCGAGCCGGGCGGCAGGCCCGCCACCGACAGCACCAGGAGCAGGGCGGCGGCCGCCAGCGCCGGCGAGACGCGGTAGAGGCCCGCCACATCGTGCAGCGAATAGCCCCCGGTCCGCTCGGCGATCTCGCCGGCCAGCAGATAGAGCGCCGTCATGACGATGATGGAATGGACGGCATAGACGACCGCGCCCGAAATGCCGGCCGGCGTGCCCAGCGCCAGGCCGGCCAGCATGACGCCGATGCCCGAGATGACGAGGAAGCCGAGCACGCGGCGTATGTCGGATTGCGCCAGCGCGCCGAGAACGCCGAGCATCATGGTCGCCACCGCCACCCAGGCGATGACGTCGGACAGCACCGCGCGCTCGACCGGGAAGAACATCACCTGCGTGCGCAGCAGCGCGTAGATGCCGACCTTGGTCAGCAGGCCGCCGAACAGAGCCGCCACCACGATGCGCGGCGTGTGATAGGACGCGGGCAGCCAGAAATTGACCGGAAAGGCGGCCGCCTTCATGCCGAAAGCGAGCAGATAGATCGTCGCCAGCGTCATCAGCGGCGCGGTCTCGCGCAGGCCGGGCGCCTTGCGCGCGATGTCGGCCATGTTGAGCGTGCCGAAGATGCCGTAGAGATAGCCGGTGCCGATCAGGAACAGCGTCGTGGCGACCAGGTTGAGCACGGCGTATTTGGTGGCGCCGTCGAGCTGGCTGCGTTCGGAGCCCAGCACGATCAGGCCGAAGGAAGAGATCAGGAAGACCTCGAACCAGACATAGAGGTTGAAGATGTCGCCGGTCAGGAAGGATCCTTCCACGCCGGCCATCAGCAGCATCACGAACGGATAGAAGCCGTAGCGGCGGCCGGTCGTGTCGATGTCGCGCACCGCCACCGCCGCGCAGACCAGCGCCACGAAGGCGGCGGTCATGGCGAGCACGGAACCGAGCATGTCGGCCGCGAACGAGATGCCGAAGGGCGGCAGCCATCCGCCCATCGTCATGACCAGCGGTCCCTCGGCGGCGACGCGCGCCACGAGCGCGACGGTCGAGGCCAGCACGATGGCAAGCCCCGGCAGCGCGATCCAGGGATGCAGCACCGGCTTGTGGCGCACCATCAGCAGCACCGCTCCCAGAAGGATCGGCGCCAGCACCGGCGCGACGACGATCCAGTCGGCCGCGCTCGTCGGCGCCGTCACCATGGCGGCCGCGTAGTCGATCGGCGCGTCGGCGGGAGAGGCCATCGTCAATACCCCAGCGGCGGCAGCTTTTCGTCCGCCGGCTCGGCGACGCGCATGCCGTCGGTGTCGTCCGTGCCGAGCGACTGGTAGGCGCGGAAGGCGAGCACCAGCATGAAGGCGAACAGGGAAAACGAGATCACGATCGCGGTGAGCACCAGCGCCTGCGGCAGCGGATTGGCGATTTCCATCGCCGGCGTGCTCATGCCCGGCGCGATGATCGGCGGCACCTCGCGCAGCAGCCGCCCGTTGGTGAAGATCAGAAGGTTCACCGCGTTGCCCAGCACGCCCACGCCCAGCATGATGCGGATGACGTGCTTCGACAGGAGCAGATAGACCGATATCGCGAAGAAGCAGCCGACCGTGACCGAGAGCGCGGTTTCCATCAGTCGGACTCCCTTTCTTCGAGCGCCAGCGCGATCGAGGTGATCGAGCCGACGACCACCAGATAGACGCCGATGTCGAAGAACAGCACGCTCGAGAACGCGAACTCGATGCCCATGAACCCTTCCGGCGCCCACAGGCCGGTCAGGAACGGGGTCGCATAGCCGAGCGAGACCAGCCCCGACAGCGCGGACGTCAGAAGCCCGGCGCCCGAGATCGCCATCGGATGGAAGCGCAGCGCGCGCCGCACCGGCGACACCCCGCAGGCGATGCCGTAGATGGCGAAGGCCGAGGCCGCGATCAGCCCGCCGATGAAGCCGCCGCCCGGCTCGTTGTGGCCGCGCAGCAGCACGAAGACCGAAAACAGCACCATGAGGCTGGTGAGATAGGGGGCTATCGATCCGAAGATGACGGTGCGCATGGCTCAGAGCTCCGGTCCGGGTTTCGGTTCGGGCACCGCGCGCGGGCGGATGCGGATCAGCGCCAGGATCGCCAGCCCGGCGATCATGACGACCGCGATCTCGCCCAGCGTGTCGACGCCGCGGAAATCGACCAGGATGACGTTCACGATGTTGCGCCCATGCGCGATCGTGTAGGACCACTGTTCGAAGAAGTCGCTCAGCGTCCGGTCGAACGTCCCCTGCGTGACCCTCAGCAGCATCAGCGTGAAGCCCAGCCCGCATGTGCCGGCGATCGCCATGTCGAGGAGCTTCTCGCCGAGCGGACGGTGATCGGTCGGGTCGAGTCTCAGCCTGGTCATCACCAGCGCCAGGATGACCACCGACAGCGTCTCGACCATGAACTGCGTGAATGACAGGTCGGGCGCACCCAGCAGCATGAAGATCACCGCGACCGCGAAGCCCTGGATGCCCAGCGACACGATGGCCGTGAGCCTGTCCTTGGCGATGACGATCGCCGCCAGCCCGATCAGCGCGATGATGATGATCGTCCATTCGTAGAAGGGCAGGTCGGGGAAGGCCGGCCAGGCGGGCAGTTCGCCGTAGACGATCATCGGCGCGAAAAGCGCCACGGCCGTCGCCGTGAAGGTCACCCCCATATAGACGTCCATGCGGCCGTGGTGGATCGCCGAGGTGATCGCCGCGGACGCCCTTATCAGGCCGCGGATGGCCTGGTCGAAGCCGCGATCGGGTCCCCAGCCGATCGCGGCCAGCATGCCGGCGATCATCTCGCGCAGCCGGTCAATCGAGCGGTAGATCGCGACGCCGGCCACGATCGTCAGCAGCGACAGGGCCAGCGGCACGCCGATATGCGGGACCACCGAAATGGTGATCTCGGCGGGAATGCCGCCGATCGCGGTCGCCATCGGCGACGAGACTAGCACATGCACGACGTTCGAGAACAGCGCCGTCGCGACGCCGGCCACGGCGAGCGCCAGCGGTCCCAGCCACAAGAGCACAGGCCCTTCATGGGCGTGCTTCGGCGTCTCGCGCTCCACGCCGAAGAAGGGTTTGATGGCGACCGCGAAGCCGACGGCGAACATCAGCGCGTTGCCGGCCAGCGCGGCCAGCGTGACGAGGATCAGCCAAGGCGTGGCGCCGGCGGTGGCGTAGTAGATCTCCTCCTTGGCTAGGAAGCCGAACATCGGCGGCAGGCCGCCCATCGAGATCGCCGCCAGCATGGCCGCCGACGCGGTCACCGGCATGAGGCGGCGCAGGCCGCCGACCTTCGTCACGTCGCGCGTTCCCGCCTCGTGGTCGATCACGCCGGCCACCATGAACAGCGCGCCCTTGAACATGGAATGCGCGACCAGATAGAGGGCCGCGGCCGCCACCGCATGTTCGGAACCCAGCCCCGTCAGCATCACCAGCAGGCCGAGCGAGGCGACGGTGGTGTAGGCCAGCATCAGCTTGAGGTCGGTCTGGCGCACCGCCAGCACCCCGCCCACCAGCAGCGTGGCGCCGCCGAACAGCGGCAGGATCGTCGCCCACATGACGGTGTCGCCCATGGCGGGGTTGAGGCGCATGACCAGATAGACGCCAGCCTTCACCATGGTCGCCGAATGCAGGTAGGCCGAGACCGGCGTCGGCGCCTCCATGGCGTTGGGCAGCCAGAAATGGAACGGGAACTGCGCCGATTTGGTGAAGGCGCCGCCCAGCAGCAGCACCAGGGCCGTGGCATAAAGGGCGCTGTCGCGCATCGCCCCGCCCGAGCCGAGCAGGCCCGACAGCGACATCTCGCCCGTCACCCCGGCCACCACCAGCAGGCCGGCCAGCAGCGACAGGCCGCCGAGCCCGGTGACGGCCAGCGCCTGGATGGCGGCGCGGCGCGAGGCCTCGCGGCGATGGTCGAAGCCGATCAGCAGGAACGAGGTGATCGAGGTCAGTTCCCAGAACACGAACAGCATCAGGAAATTGTCGGAGACGACCAGCCCCAGCATCGCGCCCATGAACAGCAGGATGAAGGAGAAGAAGCGGCCCTGATGCTCGTGCCCCTTCAGATATCCGCCTGAATAAAGCACGATCAGCGCGCCGATGCCGGTGATCAGCAGGGCGAAGGTCAGCGACAGCCCGTCGATCAGCCAGGCGAAATCGACCCCGAGCGCCGGTATCCAGGCATAGCCGGCGGTGATCGTCGCGCCCGACGAGACCTCGTCGAGGAACGTCGTGAAATGCAGGAAGATCAGTGCCGGGGCCAGCGCCAAGAGCCAGGCGGCGCGATGGCCCATGAGCCGCGTCGCCAGCGGCGCGACCGCCGCGGCCGCGAAAGGCAGGAGTAGAGCGAAGAAGGTCAGCGCGTCCGACGACTGCTCCATTCTTGCGACGACCCCTCGCTGCCAGTTTCTTCGACGGCTTTCACTGCATGCCGCATCGGCGTTTCAGTCTCTGGATGGAAGGTCGGCAGGGCGAGGTGAAAATGATGATTTCGAGAACCAGCGGAGCGTACATGGTGGTACGTGAGCACCGGAAGTAGAGAAATCGCCATTTGCAGCCAGGCATGGCGGCCTTCGGAACAGACACTTCGGGCGGGATACATGGCCGGACATGCAAGGGCAAGGCGCCTGCGACGATCGGCGCCGGACGGCGACGCAGGGCCGGCCCGATGACATGCCCCGGCGTCCGCACTACATTGGCCGCGACCCGATCCTTATTCCGTCAGGGAGAGCCTCATGTCGGCGGCAGCCGAGCCAAAGGTAAGCAAATCCGAAGAAGAATGGCGCGCGATACTGACGCCGCAACAGTTCCACGTGCTGCGCGAGCACGGCACCGAGCGCGCCTTCACCGGCCCGAACTGGAACACCAAGGACGACGGGCTCTATCGCTGCGCCGGCTGTGGAAAAGCCCTGTTCCGGTCCGAGACCAAATATGATTCGGGTACGGGCTGGCCGAGCTTCTACGCGCCGATCGAGAAGGATGTGGTGACCGAGCATCGCGATCGCTCCTGGTTCACGACCCGGACCGAAATCCGCTGCGCCGACTGCGACGGACATCTGGGCCACGTCTTCGAGGACGGGCCGCCGCCGACCGGCCTGCGCTATTGCATGAACGGCACCGCGATGACCTTCGAACCCGACGCCGGCTCCGAAGAAACCGCGAACTGACGAAACCTGTCCCACCCGATCCGGCGCGTTCGCCGCCGGAAACTGCGGATTCTCCACAGGAAGGCTTTTGCATGACAAACCGCTTCAGCGCGGCCGCCACGCCGCCGCGTCCCGACAGGCGACGGCATACCGACACGCGCCACGGTATTGCGCGCACCGACGACTATGCCTGGCTCAGGGCCGACAACTGGCGGGAGGTGTTCAAGGACCCGGCCGTGCTCGACCCCGCCATCCGCGCCCATCTGGAAGCGGAGAACGCCTATCAGGAAGCCCTGACGGCCGACACGGAAGAGCTCAGGAAGACGCTGTTTGCCGAGATGAAGGGCCGCATCAAGGAGGACGATTCCTCCGTGCCGATGAAGGATGGCCCCTTCGCCTACGGCACCGCCTTCGTGACGGGCGGCGAACAGCCGCGCTTCTTCCGCGTGCCGCGCGAGGGCGGCGCCGAGGAGATGCTGCTCGACGGCGACAGGGAGGGCGACGGCAAGGCCTATTTCCATCTCGGCGGCGTCGACCATTCCCCGGGTCATGGAAGGCTTCTGTGGGCCTATGACGACAACGGCTCGGAATTCTACAAGCTCAAGGTGCGCGACCTCGCGACCGGCGGCGACCTTGCCGAGACCGTCACCGACACCGGCGGCTCGGGAAGCTGGGCCGCCGACGAGAGCGGCTTCTTCTATGTCCGGCTCGACGCCAATCATCGTCCGTCGAAGGTCTTCTTCCACCGGCTCGGCGACGATCCGGCCGATGACCGGCTGGTCTACGAGGAGACCGATCCAGGCTTCTTCATGAGCGCGGGCGGCACGCGCGACGATCGCTGGATCTTCATCTCGATCCACGACCACGAGACCAGCGAATACCGCATCCTGCCTGCCGACCGGCCTGACGCCGAGCCCGTGCTGGTCGAGCCGCGCAGCCGGGGCGTGCTCTACGACCTGGAGGAAGGCGGCGACGTCTTCTTCGTGCTGACCAATGAAGGCGGCGCCCGGGACTTCAAGATCATGGAGACGCCGGTCTCCGCGCCCGGCAGGGCCAACTGGCGCGAGGTCGTGCCGCACGAGCCGGGCCGGCTCATCCTGGCCGTCACGGCGTTCCGCGACTGGCTGGTGCGGCTGGAGCGCAGGGACGGCCTGCCGCGCATCGTGGTGCGCGAGCGCGCCACCGGCGAGGAGCACGCCATCGCCTTCGACGAGGAAGCCTATTCGCTGGGGCTGGTCGGCGCCTGGGAATACGACACCGACGTCATCCGCTTCTCCTATTCGTCGATGACGACGCCGTCGCAGCTCTTCGACTACGACATGAGGACGCGCCGGCGCACGCTTTTGAAGACGCAGGAAGTGCCGTCGGGCCACGATCCGGACCGTTACGTGACGCGCCGGCTGATGGCCGTCGCGCCCGACGGCGAGACCGTGCCGGTCTCAATCCTGCATCGCGCGGATTTGGCGCTCGACGGGTCGGCGCCCTGCCTGCTCTATGGCTATGGCGCCTATGGCATCGCCATCCCCGCCGCCTTCAACACCAACTGCCTGTCGCTGGTGGATCGCGGCTTCGTCTATGCCATCGCTCATATCCGCGGCGGCAAGGACAAGGGCTGGGACTGGTACGAGGACGGGCGCAAGGAGAAGAAGACCAACACGTTCGACGATTTCGTCGCCGCCGCGCGGCATCTCGTGGCCGAGGGCTATACCTCGCACGACCGCCTGGTTGCGCAGGGCGGCTCGGCCGGCGGCCTGCTGATGGGCGCCGTCGCCAACCGCGCGCCCGACGCCTTCGGCGGCATCATCGCCGAGGTGCCCTTCGTCGACGTGCTGACCACGATGCTCGACGACACGCTGCCGCTGACGCCGCCCGAATGGCCCGAATGGGGCAACCCGATCGCCTCGGCCGACGACTATCGCACCATCGCCGCCTATTCGCCCTACGACAATGTCGACGCCCTGCCCTATCCGCCGGTCCTGGCCGTCGCCGGGCTGACCGATCCGCGCGTCACCTATTGGGAGCCGGCCAAATGGGTGGCGAAGCTGCGCGACCACACGTCGAGCGGCAATCCGGTGCTGTTCCGCATCAACATGGACGCAGGCCATGGCGGCGCGTCGGGGCGCTTCTCGCGGCTCGAGGAGATCGCCTACAATTACGCCTTCGCGCTGAAGGTGGTCGGCCAGCGGCAGTAGGGAATAGGCAATCGGCAGTCGGGAGTTGGCAGTCGGGGCTGGCAATCGGGGGTGGGCGATCGGCAGTCGATCGGCCGCACCGGCCACCTATCATCCACCCGCGAAGCGGGGGGAGAGCCCGCCCCGGACTCTGATCCGGGGTGGCGAGGGCGAAGCCCGAGACGGAGGGGCGACACCGGCAGCAGTTGCGGCCCGCAATTGCCCCTCACCCTTGCCCTCTCCCCGCGAGCAGAGGGGGCGTCGACTTAGGCACCACCTCCCGCTACCCGCAAAAGGGAAAGACCGTTGTGAAAAATGGGGAGAGAAAGGCATCGACGCTGGTGCCTCCCTCTCCCCGTCCTTCACGGGGAGAGGGCAAGGGTGAGGGGCAAGCCGGTGGACACCGCCTCCGGGCTCGGCCACCAATCCTCCACAATCCCCTACCCCAAGACCGGCTGCCGACTGCCTATTCCCGACCCTCCGGCACCGCCTTCAGATAGGCCGCGATCGCCTCGCGGTCCTCTGCCGGCAGGCGCGCCATGTTGCGCACCACCGCCGCCATCCGGCCGCCGGCCGAATCGAACTCGGGCGTGAAGCCGCTTTCGAGAAAATAGGCGATGTCGCTCGCCGACCATGAGCCGATGCCGCCCGGCGTGATGTTCGGCACCCGTCCGTCGCCCTCCGCCGCCGGCGCGCCGGCAAGCCAGCGCGAGCGGTCGGTGCCGCCGGTCCAGTCGCGCGGCGTGTGGCACTCGCCGCAATGGCCCGGTCCCTCGACCAGATAGCGGCCGCGCGCCACCGCCTCGTCTCCGTGTTCGACCGCCACGACCGGCGACGGGTCGAGATTGACCCGCTTCCACAGGCCGATCCCCCTCCGGACTGACCAGGGGAAGGCCAGGCGGTGGCCTTCCGCCTCGCCCTCCACCGGCGGCAGCGTCTTCATGAAGGCGAACAGGTCGGCCACGTCGCCCGGCTCCATCCGTGCATAGGACGTGTAGGGAAAGGCCGGATAGTAATGCGCGCCCGACGGCGACACGCCCTTGAGCATGGCGTTGCCGAAATCCGCCGCCGACCAGCCGCCGATGCCGTCCTGCGGATGCTGCGAGATGTTGGGCGCCACGAAGACGCCGAAGTCCGTGTCGAGTTCCAGACCGCCGGCAAGCTCGAGCGCGGCGTCGCCCTCGGCACCGGGCCGCGCATGACAGGACACGCAACCGCCGGCGAAGAACACCTCCTCGCCGCGCGCCGCGTCGCCGCCCTCCAGCGCGGCCGCCTCGTCCGCCGAAAGCCGGTCCGGCGCCGAGGCGAACCAGAATCCCGCCCCGGCGGCGATGGCGGGCAGGATGATCGCGGCCAGGACCTTCCGCATCATCGCGGCGCGTCAGTTGTCCTCGAGGCGGAAATTCTCGTGACACGACCCGCAGTTCTGGCCGACCTGGCCGATGGCGGGACCGAGCGCGGCGAGTTCGGTCGGCGGGTTGGCGGCGACTTCGGCCGTGTCGGCCTTCAGCTTGTCCATCGCCGCCTTGAACTCGTCCATCTTCTCCCAGATCGCCGGCGCCGCCTTCGTCTCCGCATGCATGTCGCTGCCTTCTGGAAACAGCGCGTCGACGTCGATCGAGGCGGCGTTGTCGGCGAGCTTCTGGAAGGCGGCGGCCACCACCTCCGCGTCGAAATCCTTCTCGCCCCGCGTCATCGGCACGATCTGGCCCAGCTGCCGGCCGTTGTCCTTCATGATGGCGATGCGCCTTTCGACCGGATCGTCCTGCGCGACGACCGCGGTGACGACGCCGAGCGTCAGGCCGGTGGCGGCGATTATGGAGAGCGCGAACTTCATGGAATACCTCCCTGGCAGTGGCTGGGGCGAAGCAACAATGCCGAAGGTGCCGGGAAAGGCGATGACATGCGCCTCAACCTTTCGTGAGTCCGGCCGACACTCCTTGTTTCAAACGAAAACCCCGGCCGCGAGGCCGGGGCTTGAATCGCGTGACGATCGGGCCGGATCAGGCCTGCTCGTAGCACTCCAGCACGTAGTCCCAGTTGATGAGGCTGTCGACGAAAGCCTCCAGATATTTCGGCCGCGCGTTGCGGTAGTCGATGTAGTAAGAGTGCTCCCACACATCGACGCCGAGGATCGGCTTGCCGCCATGCACCAGCGGGTTCTCGCCGTTGGGGGTCTTCATGATTTCGAGCTTGCCGTTCTTGACGGCGACCCAGGCCCAGCCCGACCCGAACTGGCCGACGCCCGCCTGCACGAAATCCTGCTTGAACTTGTCATAGCCGCCGAGATCGGAATCGAACGCCTTCTGCAGCTTCTCGGGCAGTTTGTTGCCGCCGCCGCCCTTCTTCATCCACTTCCAGAAATGGATGTGGTTGTAGTGCTGCGCGGCGTTGTTGAAGAGGGGCTGGTTGTTGCCGAACGACGCCTTGACCACCTCCTCGACCGACTTGCCTTCCATGCCGGCCTCGGCGGCCAGCTCGTTGCCTTTGTCGACATAGGCCTTGTGGTGCTTGTCGTGGTGATATTCCAGCGTCTCCTTCGACATGTAGGGCTGAAGCGCCTCGTAGTCGTAGGGCAGTTCCGGCAGTTCGAAAGCCATGATTGGTCTCCCTTCTCGCTTAATCGCTGGGTCTCGGTTAATCGCTAGGTCAATCCGATGCGACGAATATAGGTTTGTACCCTGTCCGCACAACACGGTGCGGGAAATCGGGTTCCTGAAATCTGATGTCGGAGACGCGATCAGGCGTGAGCCCAGTCCCAGTACCGGTATGTGAGCACTGGAGCACAGGGAAGCGCCATTTGCAGACCGCCCTCACGCGTTTCGGCACGGGCTCTCAGGCGTGGGCCCAGTCCCAGTACAGCTTTCGCGCCTTCTTGCCGATCGGCCCCGGCTGGAAATCGCGGTCCACGATCCGGATGCAGGGCACCACCTTCGAATGGTTGCCGGTCGAGAACACCTCGTCGGCGTCGAGGAAATCGGCCACCGAGAGCGTCCGTTCCGACACTTTCACGCCGCTGTCGCTAAGCAGCGACATGACGCGGCGGCGCGTGATGCCGGCCAGGAAGGTGCCGTTGGCGGCCGGCGTGAAAACCTCCCCGTCCTTGACGAGGAAGATGTTGGACGAGCCGGTCTCGGCGACGTTGCCCAGCATGTCCAGCACCAGCGCGTTGTCGAAGCCGCGCTTTCTGGCGTCCATGATGGAGCGGCCGTTGTTGGGATAGAGGCAGCCGGCCTTGGCGTTGGTCGGCATGGTCTCGATGGTCGGGCGGCGGAACGGCGAGACGGTGAGCGAAAATCCGGTCGGCTCCTGCATCGGCGCCTCGTAGAGGCACAGGCAGAAGCGCGTCGAGGCCGGGTCGGCCGGCACACCCATGTAGCCGCCATGCTCGGCCCAGTACATCGGCCGGATATAGACGGCCGTCTTGCCGTCGAAGCGCTTGAGCCCGTCATGGGTCAGGCCCACGATCTCCTCGACCGACATGGTCGGCTCCAGGCCGAGCGCGCGCGCCGAATCGTTGACGCGCTGCGAATGGCGGTCGAGATCGGGCGACACCCCCTCGAACCAGCGCGCGCCGTCGAAGACCGAACTGCCCAGCCACATGGCGTGCGAGCGCGGACCGATCAGCGCCACATTGCCCTCGTGCCAGTCGCCGTCGACATATGTCCAGGTCGTGCTTTGCGCTTGTGTTGCGTGCGTCATGGGATTGCCCGTTGCGAAATGTCCTGCCTGACCGAACCGGGCGGCGGCGCGCAAGTCAATCGGCAGCGCCCTCATTCGACCGGTCCAGGCCTCCGGATTGCTTGACCCCGCGAGGTGGTTGCGGTCAAGTCCCGGCTAACGGAGACCGCCCCTCATGCGCTACAAGGCCCATGTTTTCGATGCCTACGGCACGCTGTTCGACGTGCACGCGGCGGTGCGTCGCCATGCAGCCGAGATCGGGCCCGACGGGCAGGCCCTGTCGGAGATCTGGCGTGCCAAGCAGCTCGAATATTCCTGGACCCGGACGATGATGGGCGCCTATCGCGACTTCTGGACGCTGACGGAGGAAGCGCTCGACCACGCCTTCGCCAAAGTGCCCACGGCCGACCGGAAGCACCGCCAGGCGCTGCTCGACGCCTATTTCAGGCTCGACTGCTATCCCGAGGTCCCCGCCGTGCTGCGTTCCTTGAAGGCCGATGGCGCTCGGATCGCGATCCTGTCCAACGGCTCGCCCGCCATGCTGGACGCGGCGGTCCGCTCGGCCGCGCTCGACAACGTGATCGACGAGATCTTCTCGGTGGACGCGCTCAGGCGCTTCAAGACCGATCCGGCCGTCTACGACATGGTCACCACCGCCTGGCGCCTCTATCCTGACGCGGTCTCGTTCCAGTCGTCCAATCGCTGGGACATCGCCGGCGCCACCAAATTCGGCTTCCGATCGGTGTGGATCAACCGCGCTGGCCAGCCCGACGAATATGCCGATCTCGCGCCCGCCGTGATCCTGCCGTCGCTGGAGGGGCTGGCGGCGGTCGCGTGAAGGCGTGTGGCGCAAGGGCAACAGTTGCCGTCGAGCCACGGTCGGGACATGCTTTCGCCTCGCCAGCGCCGGAATCGGAACCGCTTTTCGCGGCAGCGGTTTGGGAGGATGCCGCCACGCTACCGGCGTTCATGATTGGTGAATCATTCTGATCGACAAGGGTCTCATGTCCGAATCGCTCCTCCCGCGCCCCTCGCGGCGTCGTTTCCTCTCCGCCGCCGGCGCCGCCGTGGCATCCGCCGCGCTGGTGGCCTGCACGACGGCGCGGCCGCCGCGTCGTGAGCCGCTGCCTGTGAGGCCGGCCGAACCGCCCGCCGGCTCCTATGCCGCCATGTACGGCCCGATGGTCGATGACGGCCATGCGATCCCCGGCATTCCGCTCAACCAGATTGAAGAGCGCTACCTGCGCCAGATGGTGCCCGATCCGACCGGCGAGCAGCCCGGCACGATCGTCGTCGATACCGGCAACCATTATCTCTATCTCGTGCGCGAGGGTGGCATGGCGATGCGCTATGGCGTCGGCCTTGGCCGCGAGGGCTTCGAATGGGCGGGCCGCGGCGAGATCCAGTGGAAACAGCCCTGGCCGCGCTGGTTCCCGCCGGACGAGATGATCGACCGCCAGCCGGAACTGGAAAAGTACCGCGCCCGGCAGATTCCCGGCACCAATGACTGGGAAGGCGGCATGGAGGCCGGCATCACAAATCCGCTCGGCGCGCGCGCTCTCTACATCTTCCAGGACGGCAAGGACACGCTCTACCGCATCCACGGTTCGCCGGAATGGTGGTCGATCGGCAAGTCGGTGTCGTCCGGCTGCGTGCGCCTGATGAACCAGGACATCATCGATCTTTACGACCGCGTGCCGGAGGGCTCGCCGGTCCTCGTCAGGAGCGCGGGATCGCCATTGGCGTAGTACGGCCGCATAAGCGGCTCCAATTTTTTCAACAGTTCCGGCCAGAAATCGGCCGAACTGTTGAAGTCCCCGATATCAGGACGGTTTTTCCTGCCGCCGTCGTCGACGGCGGCGAAAATTGCGGCATTAGCGCCCCTTCTTCAGGCTGCCGAGGATGCCGCGCACGATGGCGCGGCCGACCGACGATCCGACAGAGCGCGCGATCGACTTCATCGCCGCTTCCGCCACGGTCTGGCGCTGATAGCCGGAGCGGCGGCGCGGGGCCGGCCTGCGCGACCGCCGGTCGTCATCGTCATCATCGTCGAAATCCGGCAGCGTCCAGCGCGTGCGCCCGCTTCGCTCGGCCTCCTCTTCGCGCCTTTTGACCTCCTCCTCGGCGCGCATCGCGTCCTCGGCGCGCTTTTGCAGGATTTCGTAGGCCGATTCCCGGTCGACCGTCTCGTCATAGAGCCCCGACACCGGGCTGTCGGCCGTCACCTTCCGTCGCTCCTCGTCGGTCAGCACTCCCATGCGGGACGATGGCGGGCGGATGAGGGTCCGCTGCACAACCGACGGCACGCCCTTCGCCTCCAGGAGCGAGACGAGCGCCTCGCCGACGCCCAGCCCGGTGATCGCCTCCATGGCGTCGAAGTCGGGATTGGGCCGGAACGTCTCGGCCGCCGTCTTCACCGCCTTCTGCTCGCGTGGCGTATAAGCGCGCAGCGCGTGCTGCACACGATTACCGAGCTGGGCCAGCACGGTGTCGGGCACGTCGAGCGGGTTCTGCGTGACGAAATAGACGCCGACCCCCTTGGAGCGAATCAGCCGCACCACCTGCTCGACGCGGTCGACCAGTATCTTCGGCGCCTCGTCGAACAGGAGATGCGCCTCGTCGAAGAAGAAGACCAGCTTGGGCTTGTCCGGATCGCCCACCTCGGGCAGTTCCTCGAACAGTTCCGACAGGAGCCACAACAGGAAAGTCGCGTAGAGCCGCGGGTTCATCATCAGCCTGTCGGCGGCCAGGACGCTGATGGCGCCGCGCCCGTCGCGGGTCGTGCGCATGATGTCGTCGATCTTCAGGGCCGGCTCGCCGAAGAAATGGTTGCCGCCCTGCTGTTCGAGCACCAGCAGCGTACGTTGGATCGCGCCGACCGACTGTTTCGACACATTGCCGTAGCGCCTGCCGATCTCGTCCGCCCGCTCGGCCATGTTCGCCAGCAGCGACTGCAGGTCCTTCATGTCGAGAAGCAGCAGCCCTTCCTCGTCGGCGATGCGGAACGCGATGTTGATGACGCCTTCCTGCGCCTCCGAAAGGTTCATCAGCCGCGACAGAAGCAGCGGTCCCATCTCCGAGACCGTGGCGCGGATCGGATGCCCCTTCTCGCCGAACAGGTCCCAGAATATGACCGGGAATTCCTGGAACTCGTAGGGGTCGAGCTTGATCGTCTCGGCGCGCTTGAGAAGCACGTCCTTGGCTTCGCCCATCGCGGCGATGCCCGACAGGTCGCCCTTCACGTCGGCGCAGAACACCGGCACGCCCGCGTTCGAAAAGCCCTCCGCCAGGATCTGCAGCGTCACCGTCTTGCCGGTGCCCGTCGCGCCGGTGACCAGCCCGTGCCGGTTGGCGTATTTCAGGAGCAGTTCCTCGGCCTTCTGATAGCTGTCGTCAGGCTTGCGGCTCGCGCCGACGAAGAGCGTTTCAGCCTGCCACATGATCCCTCCAGCATGCGCGATCGTTCCGACGCACCCCTTATAGCGCCGCTTGGCCGGGGCACAATGCGCGGCTGCACCGGCTTGCCCGCCTCCGCCGCGCCGCAAACCGGCCTTGCCGGCCTCGCGCGTTTGTTGCATTGCGACACCTCGCACCGGTCCCTAAACTGTTTCTTGCCCGGTGCGGCGGGTCAGGGAGTGGGAATGAAGGCTCGATTGCTGGACGATGCGCGTTTTCCCGAGATAGACGAGGCGGGCTGGCGGGCGCTGGCGCAAAAGGCCGTCGGCGAGGCGGATGTCGACGAGGCGCTGTCGACGACGGCAGATGACGGGTTCCTCATCCGGCCGATCGAACCGCGACGCACGGATGTCGCCGCCACCGCGCGCTCGCGCCGTGAAGCCGGCTGGCTCGCGCTGCAGCGCGTCGACGATCCAGACCCGAAACGGGCCAACCGGCAGGCGCGGGAGGATGTCGAGGCCGGCGCGCAGGGCCTGTCGATCGTCTTCGATGGCGCGCCCAACGCTTTCGGCTACGGTCTGCCGGCCACCAGGGAAGCGCTGGCAGCGGCACTCGACGGCATTCCCATCATGAAGACGCATCTGCGGCTGGACGTGCATCCCGCCAGCCGCCAGTCGCTCGACTGGATGGTCGAGATCCTCGCCGCCCAGCGCCATGACCCGACCCGGCTCAGCCTGTCCTTCGGCATCGACCCGGCCGCCATGTTCGCCGCGAGCGGAAGGCTGCGCATGTCGATCGAGGCGCTGCGCGCCTCCATGCCGCAATCGCTGGCGCATTTCTTCGCGCTCGGCGTGCCGGGCGTGCTTCTGGAGGCCGACGGCCGGCCCTACCACAATGCCGGCGCGACCGAGGCGCAGGAGCTCGGCGCCATGCTGTCGGCGGCCGTCTCTCATCTGAGGATGTTCGAGACGGCGCGCCAGCCGCTGGTCTATGCCGCGCCGCATGTCGGCTTCGCGCTGTCGGCCGACCAGAACCAGCTCATGACCATGGCCAAGATCCGCGCGCTCAGGCGGTTGTGGAATCGGGTCCAGGAAGCCTGCTCGGTGCCCGCTTCGGCCTGCGTGGTCCATGCCGAGACGTCGTGGCGGATGATGACCCGCCTCGATCCCGAGACCAACATCCTGCGCGCCACGGTCGCCACCTTCGCCGCCGCCACCGGCGGTGCGGACTCCATATCCGTCGTGCCGCACACCATGACGCACGGCCTGCCCGGCCCGTTCGGCCGGCGGCTGGCGCGCAACCTTCAGCGCATCCTGGCCGACGAGAGCCACATAGGCTTCGTGGAGGACCCCGCCGCCGGTTCGGGCAGCGTGGAGGCGGTCACCGACGCGCTTTGCGAAAAGGCGTGGAGCGAGTTCCAGACGCTGGAGACCGAGGGCGGCATTCTCGACAGCCTCGCCGCCGACCGGTTCCAGGCGCGCGTCGAGGAGGCCGCGAGGCGGCGCGCGGCCGAATATGAGTCGGGCCGCCGCGTCATCGTCGGCACGACGCTCTTCCCCGCCGGCAACGAGCGCCCGGTCGAGACGCTGCCGGCCGACAAGCACCCCATGCCCACCGACGGCACGGTGTTCTGCCGGCCGCTGGCCATGCGGCGGCTGGACGAGGCGGCCGCCAGATCGGAGGAGCCGGCATGATCCCGAATTTCGCCGATCTCGACTGGACGTCCAGCGAGGACGCCGCCTCCGGCCGGCCGCGCGACGTGATGCCGACGCCGGAGGGCATCGACATCCGCCGGGCCTACCGCGCGACCGACCTCGACGGCTTGCCCTTCCTCGACACCTGGCCGGGTGCCGCGCCCTATATCCGCGGCCCCTACCCCACCATGTATGTCCAGCAGCCCTGGACGATCCGGCAATATGCAGGCTTCTCCACGGCCGAGGAATCCAACGCCTTTTACCGCCGCAACCTCGCCGCCGGCCAGAAGGGCCTGTCGGTCGCCTTCGATCTGGCGACCCATCGCGGCTATGACAGCGACCATCCGCGCGTGGCGGGCGATGTCGGCATGGCCGGCGTGGCGATCGATTCCATCCTCGACATGCGCCAGCTCTTCGACGGCATTCCGCTCGACGAGATGACCGTGTCGATGACCATGAACGGCGCCGTGCTGCCGATCATGGCGCTCTATGTCGTGGCGGCCGAAGAACAGGGCGTATCGCAGAAACAGCTCGCCGGGACCATCCAGAACGACATCCTCAAGGAGTTCATGGTCCGCAACACCTACATCTACCCGCCCAAGCCCTCGATGCGGATCATCTCGGACATCTTCTCCTACACGTCCGAGCACATGCCGCGCTTCAACTCGATCTCGATTTCCGGCTACCACATCCAGGAGGCCGGGGCGACGGTCGACCTGGAGCTCGCCTACACGATCGCCGACGGCATCGAATATGTGCGCGCCGGCATCGCCGCCGGGCTGGATGTCGACAAGTTCGCGCCGCGCCTGTCCTTCTTCTGGAACGCCGGCATGAACTTCTTCATGGAGGTGGCCAAGCAGCGCGCCGGCCGGCTGTTGTGGGCGGCGCTGATGCAGAAGAACTTCGCGCCCAAGAGCCCGAAATCGCTGGCGTTGCGCGCCCACACCCAGACGTCGGGCTGGTCGCTGACCGCGCAGGACCCCTACAACAACATCATGCGCACCATGATCGAGGCGATGGCCGCCACCCAGGGCCACACTCAGTCGCTGCACACCAACGCCTTCGACGAGGCGCTGGCGCTGCCGACCGACCATTCGGCCCGCATCGCCCGCAACACCCAGATCGTGCTGGCGCGCGAGACCGGTATGACGCAGGTCATCGACCCGTGGGGTGGCTCCTACTATGTCGAGAAGCTGACCCACGACCTCGCGCGGCGCGCGCTCTCCCACATCGAGGAGGTCGAGAGCCTCGGCGGGATGGCGTCGGCCATCGAGAAGGGCGTGCCCAAGATGCGCATCGAGGAGGCGGCCGCCCGCACCCAGGCGCGCATCGACGCGGGCGAGCAGAAGCTGATCGGCGTCAACGCCTTCCGTCCGGCCGAGGACATGGAAGTCGAGGTCCTCAAGGTCGACAATGCCGAGGTGCGCGCCCGCCAGCTCGCCAAGCTGCAGCAGCTCAAGGGCACGCGCGACGTCGCCGCGGTCGAGACCGCGCTGGATGCGCTGACCAAGGCGGCGCAGTCCGGCGAGGGCAATCTGCTCGCCTTCGCCATCGAGGCGGCGCGCGCCCGCGCCACGGTCGGCGAGATCTCGTTTGCACTGGAAAAGGCCTTCGGCCGCCATGTCGCGCAGATCCAGACGATTTCGGGCGTCTACCGCAAGGAGCTAGGTGCCCATCCCGCCGTCGACCGTGTCCAGGAAAAGGTCGCCGCATTCGAGAAGAAGACCGGCGAGAAGCCGCGCATCCTCGTGGCCAAGATGGGCCAGGACGGCCACGACCGGGGCCAGAAGGTGATCGCCACCGCCTTCGGCGATCTCGGTTTCGACGTGGTGGTCGGTTCCATGTTCCAGACGCCGGAGGAGATCGCCAAACTCGCGGTCGAGCACGACGTGCATGTCGTCGGCGCCTCGTCGCTGGCCGCCGGCCATCTGACGCTTGTGCCCGAGCTGAAGGAGGCGCTCGGCAAGGCCGGCCGCGACGACATCATGATCGTGGCCGGCGGCGTCATCCCGCCCGATGATTTCGACGCGGTGATGAAAGCGGGAGCAACCGCCATCTTTCCGCCCGGCACCGTCATCCCCGAAGCCGCCGACGACCTGATGGACCATCTGCTGGAGGGGTAGCTCCACCGCCGACATTTCCACCGTCGTCATCCTCGGGCTTGTCCCGAGGAACGACACACGTGGCTGACCATGGCGCGAGACCCTTTCCGAACCTCCCGAACAGCAGCAGATCCTCGGGACAAGCCGGACTCCCGACTTGAAGAGTGCCCGCATGTGGTCCAGGGCAGCGACCCGGTATTCCGGGCCGGGCGTTATAATCTCCGTTGCAACACCACCCGGTCTCCGTTATAATTCCCGTTGCAACGGAGCCCGCCGCCATGAACACCGTCATCCGCAAGATCGGCAATTCCGAAGGCGTTATCCTGCCGAAGGAACTGCTCCAGAGCATGAACCTGAAGGCCGGGGATCCGGTGATCATCTCGGAGGATAAAGGCGAGATCGTCCTGAAGAAGGCGGACGACGAGTTCGCGGAGCAGATGGCGGCTGCCCGCGAGATCATGGACCGCTACAAGGTGGCGCTCCAGAAACTCGCGGAATGAGCTGGCGGTTTCCTACCCGCCAGGTGGTCGAGGCCCTCCATGCCGAACAATTGCGCCGGCATGGCGGTGCCCAGGGCTTGCGTGACGAGAATGCCTTCGAATCCGCTCTGCACAGAGCGGAGAACAAGGCGGCCTATGGCACGCCGGACGTCTTTGAACTGGCTGCCGCCTACGCGTTCGGCCTCGCCCGGAACCACCCCTTCGTCGACGGCAACAAGCGCACGGCGATCGTGACCGCGATGCTGTTTCTCGCATTGAACGGTCATCGCATGACCGCCGACAATGGGCGAATCTACATCTTCACGATGGCCTTGGCCGCTGGCGAGATAGACGAGGCGGGTGCTGCGGCGTTCTTCCGGGACAATAGCGTGGAGATTCAGGGCTGAACCTCACCCCAGCGCGGTGATCTCCCATTCCTTGCCGTTGACCGTCACCTCGTCGCCGACCTTGCGGCCGAACAGGGCGGCCGCCATCGGCGCGACATGGCTGATCTTGCCGGCCGAGGGATCGGCCTCGTCCTCGCCGACGATCGTCCAGCGGTGGCTGTCGCCGTCCTCGTTCTCGATCGTCACCGTCATGCCGAAGCGCACCACGTCCGAACCCGGCTCGGGCACCGACAGTTCCGCACTTTCGCGCCTGGCCTGCCAGTAGCGCAGGTCGCGCGCGGCGAGCGCGATCTTCTCGCGGTCGCCGTCGGCCTCGGCCCTGGCCAGCGCCTCGTGCGCGGCGGCCAGTTCGCGGTCGATCTGCTCGAGACCAGCTTTGGTGACGAGATTGCGATGGGTGCTGACCGGCCGCTCGCCGATATTGATGGCGGCGTCGTTGTCGTCCTCGCGTGTGAAGGCCCTGCTCATTGATCGAAGTTAGGGCGCCAAAGCCGGCGAAACAAGGCAAAACCGCGACCGGCACGGCACTTGCACCCATCCCATGGCGAAGCGGAACATGTGCCGATGCTGGACAGGAGACGATTTCTCGCGGGCGTGTCGGGGCTGGGCGCGGCGACCGCGTTCCGGATCGGCACGGGCCATGCCGCGCCCGATTTCTCGCTGGCCTCGATGCGCGGCGCCATCGACGCCGGCGAGTTCGGGGTGAGACCCGCCCGGTTCGATGACCAGAGCAAGACCTTCCAGGCGATGCTTGATCGCGCGGCCGAGCGCGGCATCGCCATCCATCTGCCTGCCGGCGACTACGTCGTGTCCAACATCGACCTGCCGGCCGCGGTGCACCTGTCGGGCGTGCCGGGCGCCTCGCGCATCGTCTATGGCGGCGACGGTCATCTGTTCGCCGCCGAGGATGCCGAGCATATCGAGCTTGAGGGCGTTGAGCTCGACGGCGCCAATCGCTGGCTTGGCGACCACGTCCAGGGCCTTCTCGACGCGCGCCGGGCGCGCCATCTGGTCGTCGACAACTGCCGCGTCACCGGCAGCGGCAAGAACGGGCTGGCGCTGGAAAAATGCGGCGGCCGTATCACCCGCTCGACGCTTTCGGGCGCGGCCGACGCCGCCCTCTACGCGGTCGAATCCACCGGCCTGTCGGTCACCGGCAATGTCGTGGCCGACTGCGCCAATGGCGGCATTCTGATCCATCGCTGGCAGCCGGGCGAGGACGGCACGATCGTCACCGGCAACCGCGTCGCCCGCATTGGGGCGGTCAATGGCGGCACCGGCCAGTACGGCAACGGCATCAATGTCTTCCGCGCAGCCGGCGTCATCGTGGCCGACAACCACGTCTCAGACTGCGCCTTCTCCACCATCCGCGCCAACAGCGCCAGCAACATCCAGATCCGGGGCAACACCTGCCTGCGCGCCGGCGAAACCTCGATCTATGCCGAGTTCGCCTTCGAGGGCGCGGTGATCGCGTCCAACATCGTTGACGGCGCGGCCAACGGCATCTCGATCGTCAATTTCAACGAGGGCGGCCGCATCGCGGTGTGCTCGGGCAACATCGTGCGCAACATGGCCACCGAAGGCCCCTACCCCGCCGATCCGCCCGGTTTCGGCGTCGGCATCGCGGTGGAGGCCGACTGCGCCGTCACCGGCAATGTCGTGGAGAACGCGCCGCGCTACGGCATGCATTTCGGCTGGGGCGAATTCATGCGCAACATCGCCGCCACCGGCAATGTCGTGCGCAAGGCCGGCGAAGGCATCGCGGTCTCGGTGGTCGAGGGCAACGGTTCGGTGCTGATTGCCGACAACGTCTTCGACGCCGTGCCTGGCGGCGCAGTCGTGGGCCATCGCTGGACCGAGGCCGTGACCGGCGATCTGACTAAGGAAAGCACCAGCCGCTTTCCCAACCTGACGGTCGTCAACAACAGCGTCCGTTGAAGCGATCGGCCATGCCTCGCCCGTCACCCCCGGACGCCCGCGCCCTGCCCTCAGTGCAGCGTCGGCACCGCCGGCATCCAGGTCGTCACCCTGCCCGACATGGCGTGGAGTTCGGAAATGCGGATCACCTTCATATGGCTTGCCTTGCGCAGCGGGTCCATGGTCACGACGGCCGGCTCGCCCTTGTGGATCGTCGTGCCCCACATGACCTCGACATGGCCGACCGCGCCGCCCGCGGGCTTGTAGCCGACCATCAGCGGCCCGTTGGCCGACATCCGGTTGGCGGCGGTCTCTGCGAAGAATTCGGACGCCGCCTTGGCGATCGGCCGAAGGCCGACATAGCTTTGCCAGAGTGTCTCGCCGGCGGGGATCTTGAGCGCGCCGTCGGCGCGCGCGCCGCCGTCTTCCTTCAGCCCCTCGATCAGCTGTTCCTGCGTCCACTTGCGGCGGTCGCCGCGCGTCGACAGCCAGCTTTCGGTCGCCGCCGCCCAGCAATTCAGGGGCGATGCCTGATAGACTTCGTCGGGACGCCTGACGAGGCGGGAATAGGAGCGCTCGAACAGCACCGCGTCCGTGAAGGCGCCGACGATCCCGTCGGGGATGAGATGAAACTTGTTCTGGTACTCGATCACGGCGTTCTCGGTGTTGGTCCCGAACTTGCCGTCCGGCACCAGCGACAGATGCGTCAGGGCCTTGTTGAGCCGCCTCTGGACGGACTCCACGTAGCTGCCCGCATAGCCCTTCTTCGCCAACACGCTTGCCATCTTCATCTCCGCTCCGGTCGAACGCCGAACGCGCCCCGGCGATCGGCGGGAGCGGCTGGCGGGTTTCATATTTCAGATGCCGCCGATCATGGACCGTTCCCGTCGCCGCTACTGTATCGATCTTCACAGTCCCGCCCGCGTCGACGGGACGGGCCTAGTCACGGCGCGATGGCTAAGACGTCGATCCGGCCGACCATCTCCCCGGCCCAGTTGTGAATCGGGGGCGCGGTCAGGCCCCGAAGACGAGCCGAGAGTTCGGGATCGTCGCCGAGAAACCGCGCGAGCACCGCCGCGACGATAGCCTCGGCGGCGCGACCCGCGCCGTCGTCGCACTTGACCGCGATGCCGAGGCCAGCTTCGGGCAGCGCCGCGCAGAACACGCCTTCCGCGCCCGTCTTGGCGAAGATGCGCCCCGGTGCCGCCTCCATCAGTTTCGTGCAGGCGCGGCCGGTGCCGGCCACCATGAACGGCTCGGCCATGCACGCGCCGAGAACGCGCCTGGCCGCCTTCGCCCGTTCGGCGCTAAGCCTCTGGCCGGTGGCCATGCGCGCGAAGCCCAGCGCCAGGCTTCGCAGCGGCACGGCGTAGGTCGGGATCGAGCAGCCGTCGGTGGCGGCGTTCGTCCGGTCGTGAGCGGCGCCCGTCACCTGCGTCATCGTCTCGGCGATCAGGCGCTGGTAAGGATGGTCGGGCCCGACATAGCCCCTGTGGTCGAGGCCGATGTGCCGGCAGCCGCACAGGAAGCCCGAATGCTTGCCCGAGCAGTTGTTCCACAGCCGGGTCGGCGTCTGGCCGCGCGCGGCTCTGTCGATCAGGACCTCCTGTCGGGCGGGCCAGTGCGGCCCGCATTCGAGCGCCGCCTCGTCCAGCCCGGCGGCGGCCAGCATCGAGCGCGCCGTCTCCAGATGCCTGTCCTCGCCGCTGTGCGAGGCGCAGGCGAGCGCGATCTCGGCCTCCCCAAATCCATAGGCGTCGGCCGCCCCGCTTTCGACGAAAGGAAGCGCCTGGATCGCCTTCACGGCCGAACGTGGAAAGACGGGTTTGTCGATATCGCCCAGCGAAAGCACGACGGCGCCGTCCGCGTCCGACACGGCCACCGCGCCACGATGCTCGCTCTCGACGATGTTGCCGCGCAGCACCTGCACGAGAACCGGGTCGGTCATGTTCTTTCCTTGATTCTGGACTTGATGAAGGAATGGCTCAACTATTGCGAGCCACGTCATGGAGTCCATCCCGCAAAGCGTCGGGAGGGACACTCAACACGAGGGAAATCGCCGCATGATCGCGGTCCGCTTCGGTGCGCTGTTCATCGCCGTCGTCTTCCTTCTGCCCGCGCTGGCCACGATGGGCTGGTGGTCGGTCAAGGAACGTCCGGTCTCTTGGAGCCGCGCCGACTGGTCGTCGAGCGGCCTGCTGCCCGCGCCGTCCACGGACGCGCCGGCGGCGGTCTATGTGCTCGCCGCGCGGACCGGCGGCCTCAAGGGCGCGTTTTCGGTTCACAGCTGGGTCGTGCTCAAGGACGAGGGCGCCGCCGATTACGAGCGCTACGACAAGGTCGGCTGGGGGGAGCCGGTGCGCCGCAATCACCGGCCGGCCGACGGGCGCTGGTATTCGAACGAGCCGCGGATCGTGTGCGAGGCGCATGGCGCGGAGGCGGCGGCCATGCTGCCGGCCATGCGGGCCGCGATCGCCAGCTACCCGTGGTCGCGCGCCGGCGACTATCACATCTGGCCGGGCCCGAACTCCAATTCCTTCGTCGCCCACGTCACGCGGTCGGTGCCGCAGCTGGGTGCCTGCCTGCCGCCCAACGCCGCCGGCCGCGACTTCGCGCCCGGCCTGTTCGCCGCCGGTCTCTCGGCCGACGGCATGAACCTGCACGTCACCTTTGGCGGTCTGGCCGGTTTCGCCATCGGCAAGGCGGTCGGGCTGGAGCTGCATTTCCTGGGACTGGTCGCGGGCGTCGACATCCTGCATCCCGCGCTCAAGATCCCGGCCTTCGGCCGCGTGGCGCTCTACTGATCAAAACTGTCCTTGAGGAAGCGCCTGAGGCTGCCGCGATAGGTGTCGGTCGGGAAGAGCTGGTACATCACGTCGTCGATCGCCAGCCGGCCGTTCTCGCGTCTCAGCACCAGCGTATCCTTCCAGCCGGCCTCTTCGCCCGCGATGCGGTAGCGGACCGCCACCAGCGTCGCATTGTCGGTCTCGCGCACTGAAGCCGGCGCGCATGCCTCCGTCACGTCCGGAAATGTCCGCCAGGGTATACCGTCGCCGAGCGGCGGCTTCTCGTCGGGCGCACCGCTGGCGATGATCGCGTTGCGCTCCTCCGCCTCCGAAAGAAGGTCGGCCAGGGCAGTGCTCAGCATCGGACGAAGTGCGGCGTCATCGCCCTTGGCCTGCAGGGCGCAGAAGCGCTCGGCCACCGCCGTCGCGTCGTCGGGACCGGCCTTCGCGATGCCGGGCGCGACCGCCAGAACCAACGCGCAAAGGGCGAGCCGCGCGGCGGCCCGCCCTGCCGATCCGGTGGTGCGCGTCGGCCGCCTCACTTGATCCGTTCGAGAATGGAGACGTAGTTCGCCACGGCCGCGCCGCCCATGTTGAAGATGCCAGCCAGCTTCGCGCCCGGCACCTGTATGCCGCCCGCCTCGCCGGTCAGCTGCATGGCCGACAGCGCGTGCATGGAGACCCCCGTCGCGCCGATCGGATGGCCCTTGGCCTTCAGCCCGCCCGACGGGTTGACCGGCAGCCGGCCGTCCTTGGCGGTGTAGCCCTCGAGCGCGATCTTCGCGCCCTCGCCCGGCTTCGCCAGCCCCATCGCCTCGTACTCGATCAGTTCAGCGATCGTGAAGCAGTCATGCGTCTCGACGAAGGACAGGTCGTCCAGCGCCACGCCGGCCGATTTCAGCGCCCGCGACCAGGCTTCCGAACAGCCGTCGAACAGGATGATGTCGCGCTTCGACATCGGCAGGAAGTCCTGCACGTGCTCGTTGGCGCGGAAGGCGACCGCACGGCGCATGCCGAGCGCCGTCTGCGTGTCGGCCAGCACGATGGCGGCCGCGCCGTCGGAGACCAGCGAACAGTCGGTGCGCTTCAGCGGCCCCGCCACATAGGGGTTCTTCTCGCTCTCGTTGCGGCAGAAGTCGTAGCCGAAATCCTTGCGCATCTGCGCATAGGGATTGTCGACGCCGTTCTTGTGGTTCTTCGCCGCTATGGTCGCCAGCGCGTCGGACTGGTCGCCGAAGCGCTGGAAATAGGTCTGCGCGATCTTGCCGAATACGCCGGCGAAGCCGGCCGGGGTGTCGCCGTCCTCGGGCAGGTAGGAGGCCTTGAGCAGGTTCCTGCCAATCTCCGGGCCCGGCGTCTTCGTCATCTGCTCGACGCCGACCACCAGCACGACCTTGGCGGCATTCGCCTCGATGGCGCGGATGCCCTGGCGTACCGCGGCCGAACCGGTCGCGCAGGCGTTCTCGATGCGCGTCGCCGGCTTGAAGCGCAGCCGGTCGTCGGCCTGCAGCACCAAGCTGGCGGTGAACTCCTGCGCCGAGAAGCCGCCGTTGAAATGGCCGAGCACGATCTCATCAACCTCGTCCGGGCCGATGCCGGCATGATCCATCGCCTCGGTCGTCACCTTGACGACAAGCGATTCCACGGTCTCGTCTTCGAGTTTCCCGAAGGGCGAATGCGCCCAGCCCACGATGCAAGCGGTCATGCGTCTCTCCCTGCGGCGGCGCCGCGCGATTGGTCTGCTCTGTTCAACCATGAACATAGCGACCCGGCCCGCGCTGCACAATTGGCCGGCTGGTCAAAGCCGAGATGCAGCAATCCTCATGCTCTGCCGCCGTTCAGGATCATCCTTATCTCCCGGATGACGTTGTCACGCGCGGCGGCGGGCAGCTTGCCGATTGGGTCGGCATGACGAGCTCAAAGATCGGCATAGGCTTGCCGGTCCATCTCGGCGTCCCATTCGGAGAAATCCTCCTGACGTACCGACCGCCTGTCCGGAGTCGGAATGAACCCCCTGCGCCGCCGCGCTCTCATCGACGCCGCCATTGCGGCGATCAATAACCCGCCTCCTTCTGGTGCCGGAAGGCCAGAATATACACCGCACCGTCGGCCGGCTCGTGCCGATACAGGGCCACATAGCCGGAATCGCCGAAGGCGATCACCAGCTCGCGCAATTCTGGCGCTTCCGCGAGCGGTCGGCCGATATACGGGCTCGTCTCCAGCAACAGGAATTGCCGCTCGATGGCTTGGCCAGCCCGCCGCGCGGCGTCGGGAGCCTTTGCGGCCAGGAACCGCCGGCACCGCTCCAGGCCTTGTGCCGCGCCTTCAGTGACGATTACTCGTGGCACTCTGGCGCCGGCATCTCGTCATCGGTGCCCCAACTGTTCAACCAGGCGCTGACTTCCTTGCCGGTCAGATGGCGGCCGGTTTCCTTGTAGGCCGCCCAAGACGCCAAAGCCTCCTGCTTCAAGCTCTCGCGGGCTTCCTCGCGCTCGACATATTGTTGGATGGCTTCGAGCATGATCCAATGCGGCGAGCGGCGGCGTTGGCTGGCGAGCTGCTGAACCCGCCCTTTCAGCGTATCGTCGATCTTGAGAGACGTTGCCACCTTTGCCTCGCATCACCTGGTAATACCTGGTGATAAACTAGGCCTTCCTTCTTCCCGAGTCCACACCGTGGGCACCGCTGACTGCGGTGCTCCCATATCGCCGGTCGCTCCGGCACGTCCATGAATGAATGGCGAATGCGGGAATTGGTTGCCACTTTTCCTTGATTGATTGCTCAATCAACAATAGCCTAAGCGCATGCCCAAGGTCGGAATGGAGCCCCTGCGCCGCCGCGCGCTCATCGATGCCGCCATCGCCGCGATCGGCGAGCGCGGCTCGCTCGACGTGACCATGTCCGACATAGCCGGGCGCGCCGGCGTCTCGGCCGCGCTTGCCCATCACTATTTCGGCGCCAAGGACCAGCTCCTGGAAGCGACGATGCGCGCCATCCTGGCCGACCTGGCGTCGGAGGGGCGCGCCGCCCTGCGCGGCGTGGGCGTTGCCAGGGAGCGGCTCGGGCGCATCGTGGCGGTGTCGTTTTCCGACAGCCAGTTCAGGGCCGAGATCGTAGCGGCCTGGCTTGCCTTCTATGTCGAGGCGCAGCGCTCGCCGCCGCTTCGCCGCCTGCTGCGCATCTATGCGCGGCGCCTCAATTCCAACCTGGTCGACGCCTTGATCGCCTTCCTGCCGCGCGAGCGCGCGCGCCATGTCGCCGAAGGGGCGGCCGCTATGATCGACGGCCTTTATATCCGCCGCGCGCTGGCCCATTCCGCGCCCGACGCGCCGACGGCGATTTCGCTCGTCGAGGAATATTTCAACCTCCAGCTTGGGGAGTCCGGGTTTTCATGACGCGCCGACCGAACATTCTCGTCATCATGGTCGACCAGTTGAACGGCACTCTGTTTCCCGACGGGCCGGCCGATTTCCTGCACACGCCGCATCTCAGGGCGCTTGCGGAGCGCTCGGCCCGCTTCGTCAACAACTACACCGCCTCGCCGCTCTGCGCGCCGGGCCGAGCCTCCTTCATGAGCGGTCAGTTGCCGTCGCGCACCCGCGTCTACGACAACGCGGCCGAGTTCAAGTCCGATATTCCCTGCTATCCGCATCATCTTCGCTCCGCCGGCTACCACACCTGCCTGTCGGGCAAGATGCATTTCGTCGGTCCGGACCAGCTCCACGGCTTCGAGGAGCGCATGACCACCGACGTCTATCCGGCCGATTTCGGCTGGACGCCCGACTATCGCAAGCCCGGCGAGCGCATCGACTGGTGGTATCACAATCTTGGCTCGGTCACCGGCGCGGGCGTGGCCGAGATCACCAATCAGATGGAGTTCGACGACGAGGTCTGCTTCCACGGCGTGCAGAAGCTCTACCAGTTTGCGCGCGCCTCGCAGGACAAGGATCGCCGCCCCTGGAGCCTGACGGTCTCCTTCACCCATCCGCACGACCCCTATGTGGCGCGCAGGAAATACTGGGATCTCTACGAGGACTGCGAAAAGCTCGAGCCGGAGGTCGGCTTCATCCCCTATGACGAGCAGGATCCTCATTCGCAGCGCCTCTACAGGGCGAGCGACTACGATTCCTTCGACATCAAGCCCGAGAACGTCCAGCGCTCGCGGCGCGGCTACTTCGCCAACATCTCCTATCTGGACGACAAAGTCGGCGAGCTGATCGACACGCTCGAGCGCACGCGGCAGCTCGACGACACGATCATCGTGTTCTGCTCGGATCACGGCGACATGATCGGCGAGCGCGGCCTGTGGTTCAAGATGAGCTTCTTCGAGGGCTCCTCGCGCGTGCCCCTGATGATCGCCGGGCCTGGCGTCACGCCCGGCCGCCACGACGCGCCGGTCTCCAACCTCGATATCCTGCCGACGCTGTGCGACCTGGCCGGCATCGACATGAGCGCCATCATGCCGTGGACCGACGGGCAGTCGCTGGTTCCGATGATGAAGGGCGAGCCGCGCAAGCAGGCGGTCGTGATGGAATACGCCGCCGAAGGGTCCTACGCGCCGCTCGTTGCGATCCGCGAGGGCCGGTACAAATTCGTCCATTGCGAGATCGACCCGCCGCAACTGTTTGATCTTGAATCCGATCCGGCCGAGCTGACCAATCTCGCCGCCGATCCGGCCCATGCCGATCTGGTCGCCGGTTTCATGGAGAAGGTCCGCGGCCGCTGGGACATGGCGCGCTTCGACGCGGAGGTCCGCGAGAGCCAGGCCCGGCGCTGGGTGGTCTATCCGGCACTCAGGAACGGAGCCTACTATCCCTGGGACTTCCAGCCGCTGCAGAAGGCGTCCGAGCGCTACATGCGCAACCACATGGATCTCAACCGGCTGGAAGAGGACCAGCGCTTCCCGAGAGGAGAATGACATGATCACCGTCCATGGCCGCGCGTCGTCGGTCAACGTCCAGATCGTCATGTGGGCGATCGCCGAACTGGGCCTTCCCTATGAGCGGCACGACGTGTCGGGACCGTTCGGCGGCACCGACACGCCCGAATTCCTGGCCATGAACCCGAACGGCCTCGTTCCCGTCATCCAGGACGGCGACCTGACCATGTTCGAGAGCGCGGCGATCGTGCGTTATCTCGGCGCGAAATACGGCGACGACCGCTTCTGGCCGAAGGACCCCGTCGAGCGCGCGCCGCTCGACATGTGGGCGGAGTGGGCCAAGACCACATTCGCGACGGCGATGAACCCGATCTTCATGCAGATGGTTCGCACGCGCGAGGCGGACCGCAACATGGCGCTGGTCGAGATGTCGGTAAAGCAGCTCGCCAAGGCGGCGGCGATCGCCGATGCGCGGATCGGCGACGGACCGTTCCTCTTCGGCGATGCCCCGACCTTCGCCGACATCATCTTCGCCCACCAGCTCTACCGCTATTACACGCTGCCCTTCGAGCGCACGCAGACGCCCAATCTCGACCGTCACTACGAGCGCCTGACGAAGCGTCCCGCCTTCGCCGAGCATGTCATGATCTCTTATGAAAGCCTCAGGGCGAAATGATCCCTTCGCTCGATCATCTGCGCCGCGCCTATGCCGAGACCTCGAAGGCGACCGACGTCACGCCGCTCCTCGAAGCCAGGGCGCTTGCCGGGCAAACGGGCGCGGCGCGCGTCTTCGTCAAGCCCGAATCCCTGCAATGGGCGGGCTCCTTCAAGATACGCGGCGCCTATTGGCGGCTGAAATGCCTGTCGCCGGATGAGGCCGCCAGGGGCGTCGTCTCCTACTCGTCGGGCAATTTCGCGCAGGGTCTTGCCGCGGCCGGCCAGGCGCTCGGCATTCCCGTCACCATCGTCATGCCGATCGACGCGCCGAAGACCAAATCCGACGCAGCGCGCGGCTATGGCGCCACCGTCGTCCAGACCGAGCATGGCGACCGGGCCCGCGAGGAGGTTGCGCTGGAAAAGGCGCGCGAGATCGCGGCCGCGGAAGGGCTGACCCAGCTTCACCCGTTCGACGATCCGGAGGTGGTCGCGGGCCAGGCCGGCGCCGGGCTGGAGGCGCTCGACCAGCTCGCCGCCAGGGGCGCGGCCGCCGACATTGTGCTCTGCTGCGTCGGCGGCGGCGGTCTGATCGCGGGCGTCGCGCTCGCCTTCCACTATCTTTCTCCGGCCACGAAGGTGATCGCCGTCGAGCCTGAGGGCTTCGACGGCATGGGCCGTTCGCTGTCGGCCGGCGAGATCGGCACCGTGCCGCTCGGTCCGCCCTCGATCTGCGACGGGCTGATGGCGCGCAGGCCGGGCGTCGCTCCCTGGGCGGCGGTAACGGCGGCGGGTGTCACCGGTGTGGCGGTGTCGGACGCCGCCGTGAAACGGGCGATGAAGCTTGCCTTCGAGAAGCTGAAACTGGTGCTGGAGCCATCCGGCGCCGCCGCGCTCGCCGCGCTTCTCGACGGTCGCGTCGAGGTCGCGGGCAAGTCCGTTCTGGTGATCGCGACGGGCGGCAATGTCTCGCTGCCCGATTTCACGAGGCATGTGGCGGATGCTTGAGGCCGACTACGTCATCGTCGGCTCGGGCTCGGCCGGCTCGGCGCTCGCCTACCGGCTGTCGGAGGACGGCAGGCATTCCGTCATCGTCGTCGAATATGGCGGCAGCGACATCGGCCCGCTGATCCAGATGCCGTCCGCGCTGTCGATCCCGATGAACATGGATTACTACGACTGGGGCTTTTCGAGCGAACCCGAGCCCCATCTCGGGGGACGGGTTCTGGCCACGCCGCGCGGCAAGGTGCTCGGCGGCTCGTCCTCGATCAACGGCATGGTCTATGTGCGCGGCCACGCCCGCGATTTCGACCACTGGGCGGAGACGGGCGCGTCGGGCTGGTCCTTCGCCGACGTGCTGCCCTATTTCAAGCGCATGGAGAACGCGCCGGAAGGCGAGGCCGGCTGGCGCGGAACCGACGGCCCCCTCAACGTCCAGCGCGGGCGGCGCGTCAATCCGCTCTACGAGGCCTTCGTCGAGGCGGGCCGCGAGGCCGGGTTCGAGACCACCGCCGACTACAACGGCTCGAAGCAGGAAGGCTTCGGCGCGATGGAGCAGACCATCTACAAGGGCCGCCGCTGGTCCGCCGCCAACGCCTATCTGCGGCCCGCGCTGAAACGCCAGAACGTGAATCTCGTCAACGGGCTGGCCCGGCGCGTCGTCATCGAGAATCAACGCGCCACCGGCGTCGAGATCGAACTTCGCGGAAAGATTCAGGTCGTTAAGGCAAGACGCGAGGTCGTGCTGGCGGCCTCTTCGATCAATTCGCCGAAGCTGCTCATGCTGTCTGGCATCGGCCCGGCCGCGCACCTGGCCGGACACGGCATAGAGGTGGTCGCCGACCGTCCCGGCGTCGGCGCCAATCTGCAGGATCATCTCGAACTCTACATCCAGCAGGAATCGCTGAGGCCGATCACGCTCAACGCGGTGCTCAACCCCTTCTCGAAGGCGCTGATCGGCGCGCGCTGGCTGTTCTTCAAGTCCGGGCTCGGCGCCACCAACCATTTCGAGGCCGCCGCCTTCCTGCGCTCCGCGCCCGGCATCGACTATCCCGACATTCAGTATCATTTCGTCCCCGCCGCGGTCCGCTACGACGGCAAGGCGTCGGCAAAAGGCCACGGTTTCCAGGCGCATGTCGGTCCGATGCGCTCCAAGTCGCGCGGCTCGGTCACGCTGCGCTCGCCCGATCCTGCCGACAAGCCCGTGATCCGTTTCAACTACATGTCGCATCCCGACGACTGGAGCGAATTTCGCCACTGCATCCGGCTCACGCGCGAGATCTTCGCCCAGCCGGCCTTCGACGCCTATCGCGGCCGCGAACTGTCTCCGGGCGAAGGCGTGACGAGCGACGAAGCGCTGGACGATTTCATCCGCGAACACGCCGAAAGCGCCTACCATCCTTGCGGCACCTGCCGCATGGGCCGCGCCGACGATCCGATGGCCGTGGTCGATCCCGAATGCCGCGTCATCGGCATCGAGGGGCTGCGTGTGGCCGATTCCTCCATCTTCCCGCGCATCACCAACGGCAATCTCAACGCGCCGTCCATCATGACCGGCGAGAAGGCGGCCGACCACATTCTGGGGCGCCAGCCGCTGCCGCCCTCGAACCAGGAGCCCTGGATCAATCCGCGCTGGCGCGAGAGCGACCGGTGAATTTCGCGCCACCTGGCAAGGGCGCGGATCAGGCGTCGACGATCTCGATGCTGAGCCGTTTGCCCACCGCGCGCGCGGCCTTGTCGAGCGCTTGCAGCGAGACCGCGGCATTCGTGGGATCGAGGATGCGTTCCAGTTGAGACCGGCTCGTGCCCATTCGCGTGGCCACGTCGCTCTTGGAAAGGTCCTGTTGCCGACGCGCTTGTTCGATCTGCCACGCAAGCACGCGCTTCAACGCCTCGGCGTACACCTCCTCGCGTTCGCCGGTCTGCTCGAGCAGTTCTTCGAGCGTGCCGCCGAGAGGATCGGCATGGTCTTCATTCGCTTTCTTCTTCATGTCCCGATATTCCTTTCACCGTTTCGTCGCGCCGCGACGCCGATAGTCCCGCAGGCGCTCGGCCGCCAGGCTGATCGCGTCGTCCTGCCGTTGCTTCCCGTCGGCGCCGTGCAAGAGCAGCATCGTTCCCTGCTCGATCGCGAAATAGGTTCTCGCTTCGACCTTGCCGGACCGGATGGTCGATCGCACCTCGAACAACCCCTCGCGCAACGGCCGACATACGGGCATGCCCACGGGCCAGCCGAATTCCACCGTCGCGATGTCCTTGCCAACGGTCCTTCGGTCATCGGTGTCGAGCGACAGCAGCCAGGTTCTGACCGGTTCATTTCCTGCGTCGGTCCGGTAGAATCTGGCGACGATCCGCTTCATCGACGCGAATGTACCGTATACGGTACATCCCTGCAATACGCACGAACCCGTGACCGGAGCCCGCCATGAACGTCCAGCCCAAAGCCTCGCACTTCATCAACGGCCGCTATGTCGAGGACGAGACGGGCGACCCGCTCGAGGTGATCTATCCCGCGACGGGCGAAACGATCGCGACGCTTCATGCCGCGACGGAAAACATTGTCGAACTCGCCGTCGAGGCCGCCCGCGCCGCCCAGCCGGCATGGGCGCGGCTGAAGCCCGTCGAGCGCGGCCGCGTGCTGCGCCGCGCCGCCGATCTGCTTCGCCAGCGCAATGACGAGATCGCGCGGCTGGAAACGCTCGACACCGGCAAGGCCATCCAGGAAACGCTGGTCGCCGATCCCGCCTCGGCCGCCGACGCGCTGGAATTCTTCGCCGGGGCGGTCGGCTCCTTCTATGGCGATTTCATCGATCTGGGCGGCCCCTTCGCCTATACGCGCCACGAGCCGCTCGGCGTGTGCGCGGGCATCGGCGCGTGGAACTATCCGATCCAGATCGCCGGCTGGAAGTCGGCGCCGGCGCTCGCCATGGGCAACGCCATGGTCTTCAAACCGTCCGAGAACACGCCGCTGACGGCGCTGGTGCTGGCCGAGATCTACGCCGAGGCCGGCCTGCCGGACGGGCTGTTCAACGTCGTGCAGGGCTTCGGGCCGGTCGGCGGCGCGCTGGCCGCACACCCGGGCGTGGCCAAGATATCCCTGACCGGCTCGGTTCCCACCGGCCGCAAGGTCATGGGCACGGCGGGATCGCACATGAAGCACGCGACGATGGAACTCGGCGGCAAGTCGCCGCTCATCGTCTTCGACGACGCCGATCTCGAAAACGCCATCGGGGGCGCCATGCTGGGCAATTTCTACTCCACCGGCCAGATCTGCTCGAACGGCACAAGGGTCTTCGTCCAGGAGGGCGTGCACGACCGTTTCGTCGAGCGGCTGACCGAGCGCACCAAGGCGATCCGGCTGGGCGATCCGCTCGACCCCGACACGCATCTGGGACCGCTGGTCAGCAAGGCCCAGCACGAAAAGGTGCTCGGCTATATCGAGATCGGCAGGTCCGAAGGCGCGCGGTTGCGCCATGGCGGCACCGCGCCGCGCCTGCAGGGTTTCGAGGGCGGCTACTGGGTCGAGCCCACCATCTTCACCGAGGTCCGCGACGAGATGCGCATCGCGCGCGAGGAGATTTTCGGGCCGGTCATGAGCGTGTTGCGCTTTTCGGCCGAGGACGAGGTCATCGAGCGCGCCAATGCCACCGAGTTCGGCCTGTCGGCCGGCGTCTTCACGCGCGACCTGGCCCGCGGGCACCGCGTCGTGGGCGAGCTCCAGGCCGGCACCTGCTGGATCAACGCCTACAATCTCACGCCCGTCGAAATGCCCTTCGGCGGCTACAAGCAGTCGGGCATGGGCCGCGAGAACGCGCTCGCCGCGCTCGGCCACTATTCGCAGGTCAAGTCGGTCTATGTGGAGACGGGCGACGTCGACAGCCCCTATTGACGCAGTCCGGTGAATGCGGGGCTTTCCATGCTTGCAGTCGCCTGCCGCCGCCGCTATATGGCGGCCACTGGTCGCGGAGTGTAGCGCAGCCTGGTAGCGCACATCGTTCGGGACGATGGGGTCGCAGGTTCGAATCCTGCCACTCCGACCAGATTTTTGTAGGTTTTCCCGAATCCCACTCGAGCCTCCCCACCCGATACTTCCCCTGAAACCACCTTTGTTGCCCGCGGCATGATCGTTCCCGGACATGCGGGGCAGTCGCGCAATCGGTTGGCATGCGATCGCCGTTCTTGTCCCCCAACCTGCCTCGTGGTGGGGCCGATGCCACGCGTAGGCGGAGGAGGAGCCGTCTTCAGAAAGTCCTCCCAGGAAGAGCCGCCATCGGCGATTTCGGCAGCGCGACGTGCTGCCGCTTCCTGTTGCCGAGCGCCGGCTCGCGGGGAGAGGGTGTCGCCTCAACCACCCGAAGCGCGACTTCAGGGCGAAGATGGTAGCGATGAGCGCCTGGTTTGCCTTCCCGTGCTTGTTTTCGGAACTCATCTTCTGCCCGATGATTAAAGTTGGGAAGCTGTGTCGCCAAGGCAGCCTCAAAGCGACGAGGAGCGCAATGGCCCCGCCTAAAGAGATGAACACGGTATTGGAAAGCCTGCCGCTCAGGATCGGAGCCTATGTGCCGGATGATCTGCTGGAGGACTGGTTTGCGCCGGGCACCGGCATGAATCCGCCTTCCGCCGAAGCGCTTGCGGCCGCGGAAGCGTACGCAAAGCGGTTCGAGTGTGAGTTCAAGCACTATCCGGATCGAAAAGAAGGCGTGTTCTGGAAATGGGTCCCGGCGATATGAGTGAGAGGCCATTGGAAGAAAAAGCCATCGCCGCGGTGTTTGATGAACTCGAGCGCCAGGCGGCGGAAAATCCTTCGAAGCTGCAGGTGCGACGCAAGGGAGCGAGCATCGAGGTCAATGGTGAGATCGATATTGACGCCCTGGTGATGGTGGTGGTCGGCTCCATGGCAGGCGGACCATAGGGCATTCATGCCCGTGAACTCCAATCGGCCGTCCACCGGCTCGTCGCATGTCAACGCCCATGGGGGCAGTAACGATGATCGAGACAACGCGCTGGTCAATGTGCGCGCCCGCGCGTGAGGGAACCGAGGCGGCCGGAACCGTATGCCTCGCTAGAACTACCCGTGGGCTCCCGGCTCGTCGACGTGCGGGTCGTTGCTGCCCTCGCTGCCGTCGAAGGCGATGGTGAAGCCGCGCGTGATCGCGTAGTCGGCGATCATGCGTGTCAGTTCCTCGTCGGAAATTCGGGCGTCGGGCCGCAGCGCGCGCACGCGAGCCATTGCCCGGCGGGTCGACACGGCCCACGGCCCTTGCGTGCGAGCCGCGAAATAGTCGGCGATGGCGTCCACCACGTCGTGTCGGGCTGGCTGGATCATGATCGGTGCCCGGAAATCCCATCCCCACTGTTTCAAATCTTCGCGCCTCTGTCCATTCCTAAGCCCGTTGCGAGACGTGTCGGAGGACAGCATTCGCAGGCCGCCCTCACACGTTTCGGCGCGGGCTCTCGACAGCTCAAACCGGGGTGGCGCTCCGTCCGGCACAACCTGCACAACCTGTCTCTCGCGAAGTTCTGCAACCATAGCTTGTGTTGTACTTAAGTACTGGTCCAGTAGTTAAAATCTTAATATATCAAATTAACCTTTGCGCAATATTTTCTTCTTCAAATTCCCCCATGTATCAAGTTAAGGCTTGGGGGGTTATTGATATGATGCATTACAATATATTCGGACTTAACCGAACAGCAACAACTGCGGTCGAGTTCGCCTTCCTGGCCCCGGTCTTCCTGCTTCTCGTGCTGGGCATGACGGCCTATGGCATCCTCTTGGGGGCGACCCATTCCGTGCAGCAGATCGCGGCCGACGCGGCCCGTCTCGCCGTTGCCGGGGCCAACGCCGCCGAGCGGACGGCGATCGTCGCCGACTTCGCGGGCCGCAACACCGGCAACTACGCCTTCATCGACCCCGACCGCCTCGATCTCGCGATCGCGGACCATCCCGTCGAGCCGGGCCGGCTGATCGTATCGGCGCGATACGACGCAGCCCACCTGCCGATATGGGGCATGGTCTCGATGCTGCCCCTGCCCGGCAAGCTCATTGAGCGCAATTCGACCATCCGCGCGGGAGGCCTGTGATGAAGGCGCGGGGTCTGCGGTTCGCCCGGTCACGTACCGGCAACATAGCCACCATGCTGGCTCTGTTCTCGCCGGTTGCGATCGGGCTGGCGGCCGTCGCCGTCGACATTGGCGCCGTCCATCTCGACCGCCGCAACGCCCAGTCGCTGACCGATATCGCCGCGCTGGTGGCGGTCTCCGACCTCCCGAACGCGAGCGGCGCGGCCACCGCGTCCTTCGCGGACAACAAGGTGAAGGCCACGCTGATCCCGTCGGAAACCGAGGCGTTGGTCGGTCCCACTGTTCGGGTGACCAGGGGCCGTATCGATCCGACGAAGCCGCCGCGCCAGCGTTTCGTGGCCGATGCCGAACCCGCCAACGCGGTCCGGGTCGATTTCCGCCGCCAGGGTCGCCTCCATTTCGCGGGGACCTTCATGGACGATCCGACGATCGCGGTCTCGGCGGTCGCCAGCCGGTCGGCGGAGGGTGCGTTCTCGGTCGGCTCGCGTCTGGCCAGTCTCAAGGGCGGCATCGCCAACAAGGTGCTCGGCGCCCTTCTCGGCACGGAACTCAGCCTTTCGGTCATGGACTACGAGGCCCTGGTGAAGGCCGACGTCTCGCTGTTCTCCTTCCTCGACAGGCTGGCCATCGAGACCGGCGTCACCGCCGGTACCTATGACCGGCTGCTTGCCACGAGGGGCACGGTCGCGCAGCTGGCCAGCGCCCTGTCGAAGATGGACGGACTACCGGGCTCGGTGCGCGCGATCCTGTCGTCGATCGCGGCTTCGCCGGGCGCGGGCAACATCGCGGCGCCGTTGGATCTTCTGGTCCAGCTCGGCTCGGCCGGCTCCGCGACCGTGGGAACCGCCGGCGGCGGGCTCGATGTCACGGCCGGTGTCCTGGAAATTCTCACCGCGGCCGCCGCCGTCGGGAACGGCGAGCGCCAGCTCGCGCTTGATCTCGGCGCCGCCCTGCCCGGCCTGCTCGATGTCAGGCTCGACCTCGCCGTCGGCGAGCCGCCGGTGCGCTCCCCGTGGCTCGAAATGGGCGAGCCGGGGTCCGAGGTCCGCACCGCGCAGACCCGCTTGATCGTCAATGTCGGCATTGCCGGCCCCGGCGGCGCGATCGGCTCGCCCATCCATCTGCCGATCTATGTCGAACTCGCCTCCGCCCGGGCGCGGCTCACGGAAGTCTCGTGCCCCTCGGGCCATCCCGACAGCGCCGAAATGAAGATTGCCGCGCGCCCCGGCGTGGCGGAACTGAGGATCGCGGCGGTCAATCCGACCGGCCTTGACGACTTCACCCGGGATCCGTCCTTCTCGAAGGCGACGCTGGTCAACACCGCCCTCGTCAAGGTCCGCGCCGACGCGCGCCTCGCGATCGAGAACATGACCGACAGATCGGTCACCTTCAGTGCTGGCGACATCAAGTCGAGAAGCATCAAGACGGTGTCCACGACCACGCCCGTGGCATCGCTCACCCGCTCGCTGATCGACGATCTCGATCTCGACATTCAGGTGCTGGGTCTTGATCTCGGCGTGTCGAGCCTTGTGCAGGCGACGCTCAAGCCGACGCTCAGGCCGCTTGCGCCAGTCGTCGACGAAGTGCTGATGACCATCCTTGACGCGGTCGGCGTCGGGATCGGCGAGGCCGACATCCGCGCCCATGGCGTACGCTGCGGCCCGGCCGTGCTGGTTCAGTAGGTCGCGAAGAAGCCGACGGAGCGGGCGGGCACGATCATGTCGTGCCGGTCGCGAAGCAGGTTCCTCCAGCCGTCGCCCGGAAGGTCGGCCGCCGCCGCCTCGCCCGATCCGTTGACGGCGACCGCCAGCCGGCCGTCTCCGCCCGATAGCACCATGACCAGCCGACGCGTCTCCGGTTCTTCCCAGTCCGCGACGGTCAACGCCTTCCCGTCGAAACCACGCCATTCCACGTCTGGCGGCTCGCCCCCGCCCGTCAGGAATTCGGTGCGCCTCAAAACTGCGTAGCGGCCGCGCAGCGCCGACAGGCGCGCCACGAAATCCTCCATCTCGCGGTCCCGCCCCGCCCAGTCGAGCCAGGTGATGGCGTTGTCCTGCGCATAGGCGTTGTTGTTGCCGTGCTGGCTGCGCCCGAACTCGTCGCCAGCGGTCAGCATGATCGTGCCGCGCGAGGCGAACAGCGTCGCAAGCAGCGCGCGGCAGTCGCGCCGGCGCGCCGCCAGAATCGCGACATCGTCGGTCTCGCCCTCGACGCCATTGTTCCAGGACAGGTTTTCCTCGTGTCCGTCGCGATTGTCCTCGCCATTGGCGTGGTTGTGCCTGGTCTCGTAGGCGACGAGGTCGGCCAGCGTCATGCCGTCATGCGCGGCGAAGAAATTGACGGTCCGGGTTCGCGCCGCCCCGTCGCCGCCGAAGACATCCGAGGAGCCGGCCAGCCGCGTCGCCAACCGGCCGGCCATGCCCGCGTCGCCGCGCCAGAAACGCCGCATGTCGTCGCGAGAGCGGTCGTTCCACTCGAGGAAGCGTTCCGGGAAGTTGCCGAGCTGGTAGCCGCCTGGCCCGATGTCCCACGGCTCGGCGATCAGCACCCGGTCCGCGAGCACGGGATCGTCGCTCATCCGCGCCAGGAGTTCGGCATTGGGATCGAAGCCCTCAGCCGTGCGCCCCAGCACCGGCGCGAGGTCGAAGCGGAACCCGTCGACGCCCGCCCGCAGCACGAAATGGCGCAACGCGCCGAGCACGAGTTCACGCATGGCGGGCTCGTCGCAGGCCGTCGTGTTGCCGGTGCCGGTGTCGTTGACGAGGCGGCCATCCGGCCCGTGCCGGTAATAGGCGCGCGCATCGAGCCCGCGCAGCGAGAGCGTCGGCCCCAGAGCGTCGCTCTCGCCGGTATGGTTGAAGACGAGGTCGAGGATCACGCCGATTCCTTCGGCGCGCAGGGCCGCCACCGTCTCGCGCAGCTCGCTCACGCCGCCCGGCGCCAGCTTGGGATCGAGCGCCATGAAGGTCACCGGATTATAGCCCCAGGCGTTGCTCAGCCCGAGCGGCGGCAAATGGCGCTCGTCGATCCAGGCCGTCATCGGCATCAGTTCCACGGCCGAAACGCCGAGCTTCTTCAGATGCGCGATCACCACCGGATGGGCGAGCGCCGCGATCGTACCGCGTATTCCGGCGGGGATATCGGGATGGCGCATGGTGAAGGCGCGAACCGAAAGCTCGTAGATCAGCCCGCCGGGCCGAAAGCGCACGGCCCGCTCCGCGACTTCAGGCAGCCGCGCCCTCACCACCGCTTTCGGCACGAGGCCGGCCGTGTCCCCGCCTTCGCCACGCCGCGCCGCCAGTCGCGGATCATGGGCATAGGGACGATCGATCTCCACCGCCCATGGATCGACGAGCAGCTTGTCGGGGTCGAACCACAGCCCGTTCGCTGGATCGTACGGCCCATCGGCGCGCAGGCCGTAGCGCGTGCCTTCGCCGATGCCGCTTATCGTGGCCGAAAAGACGTCGCCGCTCCGCTCCAGTTCGTGGCGCGCGATCTCGCGTTCGCCTGCCGTGTCGAAGACGCAGGCCCATATGCGTTCGGCCGAGGCGGAGCGCATGGTGAAGCGGGTGCCCTCGCCGGTCGAGACGGCCCCAATTTCGTCCAACGAGCCCGGATACGAACTATCTGATTTGGTCTTCACTGGTGCTGACCAATCCGAGGAAGACCAGGATCGCGCGGTCCAGAGCGGCCAGATCGCCCACCCCCAACACGCCGATGCGCCGGCCGAGCTTGCTGCGGGGGATCGTGGTGATCTTATCCACCATGATGCTGCACGGAAGATGCAAGCCATTCTCCGCGGTCGGATGCACGGGCAAACGAATAAGCGTGGCGGGTGCCGGATCCGTCGTCAAATCGCAGACGGTTATGGAGAGTGTGGCACGAATCTCTTCATTCTGTACGATCACCGATAGCCGTGGCTTCCTGTCATAGTCGCGCGCGCCGGCAACCGTCCAGATTTCACCGCGCTTCACTCGTCATCCTGCCATATGGCGGCAACCGAATCGATGAACGCCTGATCCTCCTTCTCGCCAGGATGGTTTGCCACAACCAGTGACTGCCGCCGCGCCTCCGCCTTGAACTCCGGCGAATTCACGTCCGGTACCCAGAGCTGAACGAGCTTCAGCCCCTGGGCGCGCTTGCGGGCCCTGAATTCGCGCACGCGCTCGGCCGAACTCTTCGGGCCCCTGCCCGCGTCCGCCTTCTTCCTGCCGGTGGCCGTCATGACACACTCCTTCGTTACTGTAACGTAAGGCGGCCACGGCCCAAAGTCCACGTCAGGTGATCACCGTCGGCCGGTCGCGGCCCGTATGCCGCCTTATGCCCGCGATTGCGTCGGCCGCCGCGATCAGGTCGGCGAGCGCCTCCTGCGTCTCGACATGATGCAGCGACGGATCGGGCTCGTAGCGCTCGACATAGACGCGGATCGTCGCGCCCGACGTGCCGGTGCCCGACAGGCGGAACACCGCCCGCGAGCCGCCCTCGAAGAGCACGCGCACGCCCTGCTTCTCGGCCACCGAGCCGTCGACGGGGTCGTGATAGGCGAAATCGTCCGCCTTTTCGACGGTGAGAGGCCCGAAGCTTCGGCCCGGCAACCCGGGCAGCGCGTCGCGCAGTTCGGAGAACAGTGCGTTGGCCGTGCCCGTCTCGACGTCCTCATAGTCGTGGCGCGAATAATAGTTGCGGCCATAGTCGGCCCAGTGCCGGTCGACGATCGCCTTCACGCTCTCGCGGCGCACGGCCAGTATGTTGAGCCAGAGCAGCACGGCCCACAGCCCGTCCTTCTCGCGCACATGGTCCGAACCGGTCCCCGCGCTCTCCTCGCCGCAGATCGTCGCCATGCCGGCATCGAGAAGGTTGCCGAAGAACTTCCAGCCGGTCGGCGTCTCATACATGCCGATGCCGAGCTTTTGCGCCACGCGGTCGGCGGCGGCACTTGTCGGCATCGATCGCGCGATGCCCTTCAGCCCTTCGCGATAGGCGGGTGCGCATCCGGCATTGGCCGCCAGCATCGCCAGCGAATCCGACGGCGTGACGAAGATGCCCTTGCCGATGATGAGGTTGCGGTCGCCGTCGCCGTCGGACGCGGCGCCGAAATCCGGCGCATCGGACGACATCATCAGGTCGTAGAGGTCCTTGGCATGGACCAGGTTCGGATCGGGATGGTGGCCGCCGAAATCCTCCAGCGGAACGAAGTTCCTCACGCTGCCGCCGGCGGCACCCAGGCGGCCTTCCAGGATCTCCTTCGCATAGGGTCCGGTGACGGCGTGCATGGCGTCGAACACTATGGTGAAGCCGCTCGCGAAAAGGGCTTTGATCGCCGCGAAATCGAACAGTTCCTCCATCAGCGCGGCGTAGTCGGCGACGGGATCGACCACCTCGACTGCCATTTCGTGGAACGCCGCCGTGCCGATGGCGTCGATGTCGGGCGCGTCGCCGTCGGCGATCAGGTAGCGGTCGATCGTCCTGGTGCGCGCATGGATCGCGTCGGTCAGCTTCTCGGGCGCCGGACCGCCATTGGCGGCATTGTACTTGATGCCGAAATCCTCCTTCGGCCCGCCGGGATTGTGGCTGGCCGAAAGCACCAGCCCGCCATGCGCCTTGTTCTTGCGGATCAGGTTCGAGGCGGCGGGCGTCGACAATATGCCGCCCTTCCCCACGATCACCCGGCCGAAACCGTTCGCGGCGGCCATGCGGATCGCCTTGCCGATTACCTCGCGGTTGTAGAAGCGTCCGTCGCCGCCGATCACCAGCGTGCGACCGCCGATCTCGCCGATCGAATCGAACACCGACTGGATGAAGTTCTCGACATAGTTTTCCTGCTGGAAGACCGGCACCTTCTTGCGCAGGCCCGACGTGCCGGGCTTCTGGTCGTCATAGGGGCGGGTCGGCGTGGAAGTGACGGCGCTCACGGTCTTCCTTTCTCGGCGATCGTGCGGAACAGTTCTGCATAGGCGCGGGCGCTGCGCGCCCAGGAGACGTCGGCCCGCATGCCCTGTTTTTGCATCGCCGACCAGACGTGCGGTGAACGCCACGCGCGCATGACCCGTTCCAGCGCGCGTATCAGCGCGTCGGCGCTGCCCGGCTCATGCTGAAAGCCGGTCGCCACGCCGGCCGAGATCGCGGCCTCGTTGGCGTCGATCACCGTATCGGCGAGCCCTCCCGTGCGCGCCACCACCGGCACGCAGCCATAGCGAAGCCCGTAGAGCTGCGTCAGCCCGCAGGGCTCGAAGCGCGAGGGGATCAGGATCGCGTCGCAGCCGCCCTGCATCAGGTGCGACAGCTTCTCGTCATAGCCGATGACGACGCCGACCCTGCCCCGGTGGCGCGACGCGGCCGCCAGCAGCGCGCCCTCCAGCGCCGTATCGCCCGAGCCGAGCACGGCCAGCCGCGCCCCGAGACCGACCAGCTCATCGATACGGTCGGCGAGCAGGTCCATCCCCTTTTGCCATGTCAGGCGCGACACGACGCACAGAAGCGGTCCCTCGCTGGGCTCGATCGCCAAGCGCGCCTCGACCGCCGCCCTGTTTCTGGAACGCGCCTTCAGCGATGCCGCCGAATAGGTCGCCGCCAGGTGAGGATCGGTCGCCGGGTTCCACACATCGATGTCGATGCCGTTGACGATACCGGTCAAATCCGCCGCGCGCCGGTTCACCAGCCCGTCGAGCCCCATGCCGAAATCCGGCGTGCGGATCTCCTGCGCATAGGTCGGGCTCACCGTCGTGATCGCGTTCGCGTAATGCAGGCCGGCCTTCAGGAAGCCGACGCCGCCATAATATTCGACGCCGTCGACATGCATGGCCTCGTCCGGCAGGCCGAGTTCGGAAAACACCGCCGCATCGAACCGCCCCTGAAAGGCAAGGTTGTGGATGGTCATGACGCTCGGCGCGCCGGGTCCGTGGCGCAGATAGGCCGGCGTCAGCGCCGCCTGCCAGTCATGGGCGTGCACGAGGTCCGGCCGCCAGCCGCCGACGCCATTTTCGGCGACCATGGCCGCCGCCCGTGCCAGCGCCGCGAAGCGTCGCCAGTTGTCGGCATGGTCGCTGCCGGCCGCGTCCGCGTAGGGCCCGCCGTCGCGGCGATAGAGATGCGGCGCGTCGAGGATGAGAAGGTCGAGCTCTTCCACCGTCGCCGCGACGATCGACACCTTGCCGCCGAACAGGTCTTCGATCCTGACGGCCGGCTTCTTGCGGCCGACCGCCTTCATCACCGCCGGATAGCCGGGCAGCATCGTGCGCACGTCCACGCCCTCGCCCGCGAGCGCGGCCGGCAGCGCGCCGACCACATCGGCCAACCCGCCGGTCTTGACCAGCGGATAGATCTCCGACGCGACGGCGAGGACTTTCATGGGCGGCTTCCCGCGAAGGTAAATCGAAGGTCGGCGGCGCTCACGGATTCACTCAGCCGGCCGTCCGGAGCCGCGAGGATCGTGTCGCAGACGGCCGTGCGGCGGCGCAACACATCCTCGTTCCAGACGCGAAGGGTCGACCAGCCATGGTCTCGAAGATACTCGTCTCGCCGCCGGTCCCTCCCGCTATCCGCGTGCTGGCTTCCATCGACTTCCACGATGAGCTTCCGCTTGCGGCAACAGAAATCGACGATATCGGGGCCGATCGGAAACTGACGGACGAAATGATAGCCTCCGAGACGGCGGCCTTTCAGTTCGATCCACAGCAGCGCCTCTTCTTTCGTTCCGTCCCTGCGCATCCGGCGTGCGTAAGCCGTTGCCCCGCTTTTCCTTCTCGAACCCGCAGGCAGTTCCCCCTCTCCGTCTCGCCTTCGGCTCGACACCTCTCCCCCACTTCGTGAGGGAGAGGACGGCGGTGCGGCCGAACGCCCGTCCTCTCCACCCGGAACGGGGGGAGAGGTGTCGCCGCGAAGCGGCGACGGAGAGGGGGGCTTGCGCATGACGGGTCCGTCCTCTCCTCCTTCAGCGCGAGAGGTATCGAGACGCAGCCGAGACGGAGAGGGGGTGAATCTTCCGGGCATCCGAGCGAACCGCCGCCTCACCCCAGCCTGTCGATCATGTCCTGCGTGATCAGGCACACGCCCTTCTCCGTGCGGCGGAAGCGGGCCGCGTCCACATCCGCGTCCTCGCCAACCACCAGCCCCTCGGGGATGCGCACGCCGCGGTCGATCACCACTTTCGACAGCCGCGCATTGCGCCCCACATAGCAGTCCGGCAACACGACAGCCTCGTCCAGCGACGAGAACGAGTTCACCCGCGCCCCGGTGAAGATCAGGCTGCGCCTCAACGCTGCGCCGGAAATGATGCAGTCGCCGGCGACCAGCGACGACACCGCCGAGCCGCGCCGGCCCTCCATGTCGTGCACGAACTTCGCCGGCGGCTTGATCTCCGCATAGGTCCAGATCGGCCAGTCGGAATCGTAGATGTCGAGTTCGGGCACGATGTCGGTCAGGTCGATATTGGCCTCCCAATAGGCGTCGACCGTGCCGACGTCGCGCCAATAGGCTTCGCTCTCCTGGCTGGAGCGCACGCAGGAGCGCGTGAAGCGATGCGCGACCGCCTTTCCGTTCTCAACCACATAGGGAATGATGTCCTTGCCGAAATCGCGGTTGGAGCCGGCGGTCCCGGCGTCGCGGCGAAGCTGGTCGATGAGGAACGCGGTGCGGAAGACGTAGATGCCCATCGAGGCCAGCGCATGGCTCGGCTTGTCGGGAATGCCGGGCGGGTCCTTGGGCTTCTCCACGAACGCGATGATCCGGTCCTTCTCGTCGACATGCATGACGCCGAAACCGGTCGCCTCCATGCGCGGCACTTCCAGGCAGCCCACCGTCACGTCGGCCTTCTGGTCGACATGCTGGCGCAGCATCAGCTCGTAGTCCATCTTGTAGATGTGGTCGCCGGCCAGGACGACCATGAACTCCACGCCGTAGTCGCGGATGATGTCGATGTTCTGGTAGACCGCGTCGGCCGTGCCGTCATACCACTGGGTTTCCGAAACGCGCTGCGAGGCCGGCAATATGTCGAAACTCTCGTTGCGCTCGGGCCTCAGGAAGTTCCAGCCGCGCTGCAGGTGGCGGATCAGCGAGTGCGCCTTGTACTGCGTCGCCACCCCTATGCGGCGGATGCCCGAATTGATGGCGTTGGAGAGCGCGAAGTCGATGATGCGCGTCTTGCCGCCGAAATAGACCGCCGGCTTGGCGCGCCGGTCGGTCAGTTCGTGCAGGCGGCTGCCGCGCCCGCCGGCCAGCACATAGGCCATGGCGTCACGGGCCAGCGGCTGGGTGCGTTTTTCTGCCATGGTCTCCTCCCTGTGCCTTGTCTGTTCAGCTCCCCGACGGGTCGTGCTCCAGGATCAGCGTCGCCAGCGGCGGCAGAACGAGGCTTGCCCATCCCTCGCCATCCGCCGTCGCGGCGCCGCCACTGCCCATGCCCGAGCCGCCATAAGCGGCCGCGTCGGTGTTGACGATCTCGCGCCAGCGGCCGCCGCCCGGCAATCGCAGACGATAGCCCCGGTGCGGCACCGGGGTGAAATTCGAGATCACAGCGACCGGCGGCGCGTCCGGCGCGCGCCGCGCCCAGGCAAAGACCGAATTGTCGCGATCGTCCACGACCAGCCATTCGAAGCCCTCGGGCTCGCAGTCGCGCGCGTGAAGCGCGGGCTTCTCGCGATAGGCCCGGTTCAGGTCCTTCATCAGCGCCTTCACGCCGCGGTGGCTGGCATGGTCGAGCAGATGCCAGTCGAGCGCGCGCGCCTCGCTCCATTCGGCCCGCTGGGCGAATTCCTGACCCATGAACAGAAGCTTCTTGCCGGGATAGCCCCACATGAAGGCGTAATAGGCCCTGAGCGTCGCGAATTTCTGCCAGTCGTCGCCGGCCATCTTGGTCAAGAGCGAGCCCTTGCCGTGCACCACTTCGTCATGGCTGAGCGGCAGCACGAAGTTCTCCGTGAACGCATAGACGAGGCCGAAGGTGATCTCGTCGTGATGGTGGCGGCGATGCACCGGATCGCGGGCCAGATAGGCCAGCGTGTCGTGCATGAAGCCCATGTTCCACTTGAAGCCGAAGCCGAGCCCGCCCTCGTGCACCGGCTGCGAGACCTTTGGCCATGACGTGGATTCCTCGGCGATGGTCATCACGCCGGGATGCGCGCCATAGACGCGCCGATTCATCTCCCGCAGGAAGGCGACGGCCTCGAGGTTCTCGCGTCCGCCCTTCTCATTGGGCAGCCATTCGCCCTCCTTGCGCGAATAGTCGAGATAGAGCATCGAGGCGACCGCATCCACGCGCAGCCCGTCGAGATGATATTTTTCGGCCCAGAACAGCGCGTTGTTGACCAGATAGGCCATCACCTCGCGCCGGCCGAAATTGTAGATCGCCGTGTTCCAGTCGGGATGGAATCCCTTGCGCGGATCGGCGTGCTCGTAGAGCGCGGTACCGTCGAACCGCGAAAGCCCGTGCTCGTCGGTCGGAAAATGCGCCGGCACCCAGTCGAGGATCACGCCGATGCCCGCCCGGTGCGCCCCGTCGACAAAGCGCGCGAAACCTTCCGGATGGCCGAAGCGCGCCGTCGGCGCGTAGAGACCGGTGGTCTGGTAGCCCCAGGACGGATCGTAGGGGTGCTCGGTGACCGGCAGGAACTCGATATGGGTGAAGCCGAGGTCCGCCACATAGGGGATCAGCCGGTCGGCCAGTTCGTCCCATGACAGGAAGGCGCCGTCGTCGCGCCTTTGCCAGGACCCGGCGTGGACCTCGTAGATCGAGACCGGCTGGCGTCGCGGGTCCGCCGTCCGCCAGAAGTCGCGATGGGCGGCGTCGCCCCATTCGTGCCCCAGCGGGCGCATCGTCACGGAAGCCGTCGCCGGCCTGAATTCCGAGCGGAAGGCGAAGGGATCAGCCTTCAGCGGCAGGCGCTCGCCGCGCGGGCCGACGATCTCGAACTTGTAGGGCTCGTCCTCGCCGATCCCGGGTACGAAGATTTCCCAGATGCCGGTGTCGCGTCTCAGCCGCATGACATGGCGGCGGCCGTCCCAGCCATTGAACAGGCCGACCACCGAGACACGCTTCGCGTTCGGCGCCCAGACGGCGAAATGCACGCCCGAGGCCCCTTCATGGTCGATCACATGCGCGCCGAGCCTGTCGAAGAGCCTGAGATGCGACCCCTCGGCGATGTAATAGTCGTCCATCGGCCCGAGCACCGGCCCGTGCGAATAGGCGTCGCCCAGCGTCCATTCGGCATCGGCGTTGCGGGCCCGAAGCCGGAGAGGCCGCGCCGCGTCCAGCGCCAGCACGCCCTCGAAGAAGCCTGCATCGTTGCGCCGCGCCAGTTCGCCCACCGCCTTGCCGTCCAGGGTCTCGGCGGTCACGAACTCGGCATACGGAACGAAGCAGCGCTCCACCACTATCCCGTCGACCTCGTGCGGGCCGAGCACGGCGAAGGGGTCGGCGTGATCGCCCGTGACGATCGCCCTGACCTCGGCATCGGGGAGTTGGCCGCCGGGTTCCGGTGCCGCGGGCTTCGATGCCCGCCGCGACGGTCGCCTGCCTCTCCCCGCAGCCTTCATGACGTCAGGCCGACCGGCAGCCGAGCCGCCCTGTCGCGCCCGTCATGGTGGCTTTCGCAACAGACACTCATGCCACCGGAACCTTCCAGACGTCGCGCGCATAGTCGCGGATCGTGCGGTCGGAGGAGAACCAGGCGACGCGGGCGGTGTTGTGGATCGCGGCCTTCGTCCATCCGGGGCTGTTTTTCCACATCCGGTCGACCGCGCGCTGCGCACCGGCATAGGCGTCGAAATCTGCCGCCACCATGAACCAGTCGCGCTCCTCGAGCCCGTCGACCAGACCCGCGAAGCGCTCCGGCTCGTCGGGCGAGAAGCGGCCGGCGCGGATCGCCTCCAGCGCATGCGCCAGGTTGCGCGAGGACTGGATCACCTCGCGCGGGCGGTAGCCCTCAGCCCTTTTGGCGGCCACCTCGTCGGCCGTCAGGCCGAAGATGACGATGTTGTCGCGCCCCACGCGCTCGTCGATCTCGACATTGGCCCCGTCCAGCGTGCCGATCGTGATCGCGCCGTTGAGGGCGAACTTCATGTTGCCGGTGCCGGACGCTTCCATGCCGGCGGTCGAAATCTGCTCCGACAGATCGGCGGCCGGCACCATCAGCTCGGCCATCGACACATTGTAGTTCGGCACGAAGACGATCTTGAGAAGTCCCCGCACGGCCGGATCGGAATTGATCACGCGCGCCACGTCGTTGACGAGCTTTATGATCAGCTTGGCGTTGTGGTAGCTGGGCGCGGCCTTGCCGCCGAAGAATTTCACGCGCGGCACCCAGTCTATCTCGGGATGCGCGCGGATCTGGTCGTAGAGCGCCACGGCTTCCAGTATGTTGAGAAGCTGGCGCTTGTATTCGTGGATGCGCTTGATCTGCACGTCGAACAGCGCCGACGGGTCGAGCCTGATGTCCGTCCGCTCGTGAATGACCGCCGCCAGCCGCTCCTTGTTGGCGCGCTTCACGCCGGCGAACTTCTCGCGGAAGCCCGCGTCGTCGGCGTATCGGTCGAGATCGGCGAGCCGGTCTATGTCGTCGAGGAAGGCGTCGCCGATCGTCTCGCGCACCAGGCCGGTCAGGCCGGGATTGCACTGGAACAGCCAGCGCCGCGGCGTGATGCCGTTGGTCTTGTTGTTCATCCGGCCCGGATAAACCGCGTGGAGATCGGCGAACACCGTTTCCTTCATCAGGCCCGTATGCAGCGCCGACACGCCGTTGATCGAGTGCGATCCGACGAAGGCGAGATTGCCCATCCTGATCCGCCGCTCGCCATCCTCGTGGATCAGCGAGATGTTGCGGATCGCCTCGTCGTCCAGGCCCCGCGCCCGCGCCTCCAGCAGCACCTCGGCATTGATGGCGTAGATGATCTGCATGTGGCGGGGAAGAATCCGCTCGAACACCGTCACCGGCCAGCTTTCCAGCGCCTCGGGCAGCAGCGTGTGGTTGGTATAGGCGATCGTGCCGCGCGTGATGTCCCAGGCCGTGTCGAAGTCATGGCGGTGCACGTCCATCAGGATGCGCATCAGTTCGGCCACCGCGACGGCCGGATGGGTGTCGTTGAGATGGATCGCGGCCTTGTCGGGCAGGTTGGTGAGGTCGGGATAGACCGCCAGATGCCGGTGGACGATGTCCTGCAGCGAGGCGGAGGTGAAGAAATATTCCTGCCTGAGCCGCAGTTCCTGCCCGGCCTTGTGGCTGTCGGCCGGGTAGAGCACGCGCGTGATCGCCTCGGCCTTGTTGCTCTCCTCCAGTGCGCCGATATGGTCGCCGGCGTTGAAGCGGTCGAGCAGGATCGGATCGACCGGCGTCGCCGTCCACAGCCTCAGCGTGTTGACGCGCCTGCCGCGCCAGCCGACGACCGGCGTGTCATAGGGCGTGGCCAGCAGATGATCCTGCGGCTTCCACAGATGGTTCTCCAGCCGGCCCTGCCGGGTGGTGACGGACTCCACCGTGCCGCCGAACCCGATCTCGTAGGCGCCTTCGCGGCGCTCGAACTCCCATGGATTGCCGTGCGACAGCCAGGTCTCGGGAAGCTCGACCTGCCACCCATTGGAGAATTCCTGACGAAACAGGCCGTGGACATAGCGGATGCCGTAGCCATGGGCGGGAATATCGACGGTCGCCATGGATTCCATGAAGCATGCCGCCAGCCGGCCCAGTCCGCCATTGCCGAGCGCGGCGTCCGGCTCCAGTTCCGCGATCCGGTCGAGATCGACCCCCAGCAGCTTCAGCGCCGCGCGCATCTCGTCGAGCATGCCGATATTGGAGAAGGCGTCGCGCATCAGCCGCCCGATCAGGAACTCCATCGACAGGTAGTAAACCCGCTTTCGTTCACGGGCGTAGGCGTCCTTGGTCGAGGCGATCCAACGTTCGATCACCCGGTCACGGACGACCTTTATCGACGCCGCCAGCCAGTCGTGATCGGTCGCCACCGTCGCGTCCTTGCCGATCCGGTATTTCAGCGCCTGCAGGATTTCGCCGGCCAGTCCACCCGTCTCGGGACGGTCGGGCGCGGCGGCATCCGCCCTGGCAGGGGTCGAGCTATCGGGAGCGGTCATGCAAGCCTCGTGCAGATAGGACCGCCGCCGCCGTTTCCGACGGCTCCGGCGTGTCCCGCGACTGTCCTCCCGGCCGTCATTCTAGAGTCTTTCATGGCCGCACGGAACCGTTCCGCCCGTTTTCCACCGGCTTGATCTCATGCGGCCAGCGCCTCGGCGGGCGGCGCCTTGGCCCCCGTCATCAGCGCGACCGCGTCCGACATCGAATGGTCCTTGGGGTCGATGACGCACAGCCGCTTTCCCAGCCGGTGGATGTGGATGCGGTCGGCCACCTCGAAGACATGCGGCATGTTGTGCGAGATCAGCACGATCGGCATGCCGCGCTTGCGCACGTCCTGGATGAGGTCGAGCACCCGGCGCGATTCCTTCACGCCGAGCGCGGCGGTGGGTTCGTCCATGATGACCACCTTCGAGCCGAAGGCCGCCGCGCGCGCCACCGCCACGCCCTGGCGCTGGCCGCCCGACAGGGTCTCGACCGCCTGGGTGATGTTCTGGATCGTCATCAGGCCCAGATCCGACAGCTTCTCGCGGGCGATCTTCTCCATCCTGGCCCGGTCGAGCGCCTTGAACCATTTGCCGGCGAAGCCTTCCTTGCGCAGTTCGCGGCCCAGGAACATGTTGTCGGCGATCGAGAGCGCCGGCGACAAAGCGAGCGTCTGGTAGACGGTCTCGATGCCGGCCTCGCGCGCCTCCATCGGCGACTTGAAGTCGACCATCTGACCGTCGAGCCTGATCTCGCCCTCGTCGGGCCGGATCGCGCCGGAAATCGCCTTGATCAGCGACGACTTGCCGGCGCCGTTGTCGCCGATCACGGCGAGGATTTCGCCCGGATAGAGGTCGAAATCGGCGTGATCGAGCGCGGTGACGCGGCCGTAGCGCTTGACCAGTCCGCGCGCGGACAGAAGGGGCTGCGTTGTCTGGTTCATGACGAGAGCTTCCTGATCCACTGGTCGATGGCGACCGCGATGATGGTGAGCCAGCCGATGGCGAAGAGTTGCCACAGCACGTCCACGCCGGCGAGCCTGAGACCCGAATTGAACACGCCGACGATCAGCGCGCCGATCAGCGGGCCGATGATGGAGCCGCGTCCGCCGAACAGCGATATGCCGCCGATCACCACCGCGGTGATGGATTGCAGATTGGCCTCCTGGAAGCTTTGCGGGGACACCGATCCCACGCGGCCGATCGAGGCCCAGGCCGCGAGCCCACAGACCAGCCCGGCCAGCATGTAGACCGAAAGCAGCGTCCGGTTGGTCTGGATGCCCGACAGTTCGGCCGCCTCCTTGTCGTCGCCGACGGCATAGACGTGACGTCCCCAGGCGGTGCGGTTGAGCATGTACCACAGCCCCGCGAAGATCAGCACCATCAGGATCGAGCCGTAGGTGAACTGCGCTCCGCCGATGCCGAAGCTGTTGCCGAAGAATTTGAGCAGCGGCGCGTTGGCGTCGAGGTCCTGGCTGCGGATCGACTGCGCGCCCGAAAGCCATAGCGTCAGCGCGAAGAAGATGTTCCAGGTGCCCAGCGTGACGATGAAGGGCGGCAGCTTGAAGCGCGTCACGAACAGGCCGTTGATGCCGCCCGCCAGCGCGCCGCCGGCGAAGCCGGCCAGGATCGCGACCGGCGCCGGCAGGCCGATCGACACGGCCAGATTGCCCATGATCACCGACATCAGCACCATGATGGCGCCGACCGAAAGGTCGATGCCGGCCGTCAGGATGACGAGGCTCTGCGCGGCCGCCAGGATGCCGATGATCGAGACCTGCTGCATGATCAGCGACAGGTTGAAGGCGCTGTAGAAATTCGCTCCCGCGACGAAGCCGAACACGATGATGGATACGATCAGCACGATCACCGGCACCATGGTGGGATTGCCGTGCAGGAAGTGCTGCGCCCTGTCGAAGACGTTGCGGTCGTGGCTCTCGAACGCGGCGACGGCCTTGTCGCTTTCGTCGAGCGTGTTTTCGAAGTCCTGCCTGCCGCGCGGGGCGGCCGTCTGGTCGGTCATGGCATCCTCCCTCGCGTCCCTCTCCGGGCGCGGCGTGTCGGCGCAGTCTGCGCCCGGATCGGAGTGTCGTCAAAGGCGCGGGCGGCGTCTCCTTCCCCCAAAGGGACGACAGCCCTTTTGCGGCCGGCCTTCCTCTCCCCGTTCACGGAGAGAGGATGCCGGCACGCGGGTGAAGGGCAACAGGAGCGCCCTTCACGGACCGCGCCTTACCCCCAGCACTTGTCGAGGCCTTCGGCGGAATCGATCGATTCGACGCCTTCGACCGGCTGGTCCGTGATGAGCGTCACGCCGGTGTCGTAGAAGTCCTTGCCTTCGGTCGGCTCCGGCTTCTCGCCCGTCTCGGCGAATTTGGCGATCGCCTCGATGCCCAGCGAGGCCATCATCAGCGGATATTGCTGGGAGGTGGCGCCGATGATGCCCTCCTTGACGTTCTGGACGCCCGGGCAGCCGCCGTCGATCGACACGATCAGCACGCCGTCGGTCTTGCCGAACGAGCGCAGCGTCTCGTAGGCGCCGGCCGCGGCCGGTTCGTTGATCGTGTAGACGACATTGATGGACGGGTCGCGCTGCAGCAGGTTTTCCATTGCCTTGCGGCCGCCTTCCTCGTTGCCGCTGGTGACGTCGTGGCCGACGATGCGCGGGTCGTCCTCGTCGCCGATCCGGTTCTCGTCGGCCAGCTCGATGCCGAAGCCCTTGAGGAAGCCCTGGTTGCGCAGCACGTCGACCGAGGGTGAACTCGCCGAAAGGTCGAGCATGGCGATCTTGGCATCGGCCGCCTTGTCGCCCAGCGTCGCGGCCGCCCACTGGCCGACCAGTTCGCCGGCCTTGAAATTGTCGGTGGCGAACGTCGCGTCGGCCGCGTCGATCGGTTCCAGCGGCGTGTCGAGCGCGATCACCAGGACGCCCGCGTCGCGCGCCTTCTGCACGACGGGCACGATCGCCTTGGTGTCGGAGGCGGTGATCAGGATGCCCTTGGCGCCGGAGGCGATGCAGGTCTCGACCGCCTGCACCTGCGTTTCATGGTCGCCGTCGATCTTGCCGGCATAGGTCGAGAGTTCGACCCCGAGTTCCTGGGCCTTGGCGGTCGCGCCCTCCTTCATCTTCACGAAGAAAGGGTTGATGTCGGTCTTGGTGATCAGGCAGGCGCCCACCGACTGCGCATTGGCCGGTGCTGCGAATGAAAGAAACGCGGCGGCGATGGCCGACCCCGTCAAGAGAGCTGTCTTGGTCATGGCTTGTCCTCCCAGCGGACGCGATGAAGTGTCTTGCCGGCCACCCCTCCGCAACGCTTGCGAAGCGCGCCGGCCGCCGGATGCCGCCTCCGTTGCGTCGGCCGCATCCCGCCGTGACGAAACATGATCGTGCCGCAGCTGTCAATATATAAATCACTATGAATTATTATTGACAGGCGCTTTCATTGCCGACATTCTCCCGCTACACCCCGAACGGGTTGAGGGAGGCTTTTCGTGGAGCCTTTGAGTACGAGGGCCGACGCGCTGGCCGCGGGGCGGCATGAGCGCGGCACCAATCAGAGCGGCATGCGCGATCACAATCAGCGTCTGGTTCTGTCGCTGGTGCGTCAGCACGGCGCGTTGGCCAAGTCCGACATCGCGCGCGCCACCGGGCTTTCGGCCCAGACCGTGTCGGTCATCATGCGCCAGCTCGAGGGCGAAGGCCTGCTCTTGCGCGGCGAGCCCGTGCGCGGCAAGGTCGGCCAGCCCTCCATCCCCATGTCGCTCAACCCCGAAGGCGCGTGGTTCCTCGGGCTCAAGCTCGGCCGGCGCAGCGCGGACCTCGTCCTGATCGACCTCGTCGGCACGGTCCGTTCGATGCGGTCGCTGTCCTATCTCTACCCGTCGCCGTCCGCCGTGCTCGACTTCGTGTCCGAAGGCATCGGGGCCATGCGGGCCGATCTCGGCGCCGCGCATTCGGCCCGCATCGGCGGCCTCGGCGTCGCCATGCCCTTCGAATTGTGGAACTGGGCCGACGCGGTCGGCGCGCCGCGCGACGCGCTGGACGAATGGCGCATCGTCGACATTCGCGCCGAGATCGCGGCGCGGGTCCCCTTCCCCGTCTATCTGCAGAACGACGCGACCGCCGCCTGCGGCGCCGAGCTCGTCTTCGGCCTGGGAGGAGAGTTCCGCGATTTTGTCTATATCTATGTCGGCGCCTTCGTCGGCGGCGGCATCGTGCTCAATGGCCGCGTCTTTTCCGGCCGCACGGGCAATGCCGGCGCGCTGGGCTCCATGCCGGTTCCCGGCGCCGACGGCCGCGTCATCCAGCTCATCGACGTCGCCTCGATCGCCGTTCTGGAACGGCGCCTCAAGGCACGCGGCCTCGACGCCGGCTTCCTGTGGACCTCACCGTCCGACTGGTCGGTCGACCCGGACGAGCTGTCGCGCTGGATCGGGCAGGCGGCGCGGGCCATCGCGCACGCCATCGTGTCGGCGTCCGCCGTGATCGACTTCGAGGCCGCCATCATTGACGGATGGCTTCCGCCTGCCGTGCGCGGACGGCTTGTCGAGGCGATCGTGGAGGCGCTCGACACGCTCGACACCGAGGGTCTCGCGCCGCCTGTCGTCAGGGCCGGCGCGGTCGGCATCCATGCGCGCGCGCTCGGCGGCGCCAGCCTGCCGCTGTCGGAGCGCTTCCTGGTGGGATCGGCCGGCTCGGCCATGCCGGCAGAGGGTGCCGCGCTCCCGGAGCCTGGATCAAAAATCGTTATGGCGAGGTGAGAATGGCGATCTTCGAGAACCGAAGTGCAGTGAATCTAAGGGTTCATGAGCATCGGAAGCGCAGACGATCGCCGTTCGCAGCCCGCCAGAGCGAGCTTTGGATCAGGCTCCCATGATCGTCTGCTGCGGCGAAGCCTTGATCGACATGCTGCCGCGCCGGTCGGAGGCCGGCGAGGATGCCTTCGCGCCCTATGCCGGCGGCGCGATCTTCAACACGGCGATCGCGCTCGGGCGGCTGGGCTGCCCGGTCGAGTTCCTGTCGGGCCTGTCGACGGACCTGTTCGGTGACCTTCTGCGCGAGACGCTGGCGAAAAGCCGCGTGGGCACGCGCTATGCGATCACATCGGACCGGCCGACCACCCTGGCCTTCGTCAGGCTCGACGGCGGCAATGCCAGCTACACCTTCTATGACGAGAACACCGCCGGCCGTATGGTCGAGCCGGACCGCCTGCCGGCCATCGCCGACGAGGTGGCCGCCATGCATTTCGGCGCGATCAGCCTCATTCCCGAACCCTGCGGCTCGGCCTATGAGGCGCTGATGGCGCGCGAGACCGATCGCCGGGTCATTATGCTCGATCCGAACATCAGGCCGGGCTTCATCGCCGATCCGGCATCGCATCGGAAGCGTATGGAGCGCATGATCGCCATGGCCGACATCGTCAAGCTGTCGGACGAGGACCTGGCCTGGTTCGGCGAGCCGGGCGGCGACGAGGAACAGGCGCGCCGCATGCTGGACCGCGGCCCCCGGCTGGTCGTCATCACGCGCGGGGCCAGGGGTGCCACGGCCTTCACCCGGTCCCATCGCGTCAGCGTTCTCGCGCCGAAGGTCACGGTCGCCGACACGGTGGGCGCCGGCGACACCTTCAATGCCGGGCTGCTCGCCGCGCTGTCGGATGCCGGGCTCCTGTCGAAGGACCCGATCGCCGCGCTCACCGAAAGCCGGATCGCGGATGCCCTGTCACTCGGCGTGCGCGTTGCGGCCGTCACCGTGTCGCGCGCCGGCGCCAACCCGCCCTGGCGTCACGAGCTGGGCTGAAACTTGGCATACTGGAAGGGCCGCTGCTATATAAGGTCCGCACGCGGCCCTGAGAGGGTGTCCGATTCCCGAAAGGGAACTACGTGCCAAGGGAGCCTTGCGGCTCCCTTTGGTCGTTTATCGGGCAGCCTCATTCGATTGGTCCGACGCCCTCAGCCCCGCTGGCGATGAAGTGTGGATTGGCCCAGTCGCCATCCGCCCCGCCGCACTTGCCATAGGTCAGCGGCGCGCCGTCCAGCGTGCGCGTCATGCCGCCGGCCGCGCGCAGCACCGCGTCGCCGGCGGCCGTGTCCCATTCCATCGTGCGCCCATGGCGCGGATAGATGTCGGCCTCGCCCTCGGCGATCATGCAGAATTTCAGCGACGATCCGACCGCCCTGGTCTCGCAGCCCTTGTGCCGCGACAGGAACTCTTCCGTCTCCGGCGTGCGGTGTGAGCGGCTGGCCAGGATCACCGGGCTTGCCGGCCTCGGCCGGACGCGAATGTCCCTGCGCTCGCCGGTCGCGTCGTCGAGGCGCCAGGCCCGTCCGCCGGCCCCGCCCCACAGCACGCCGCGCGCCGGGGCGTGCACGACGCCGGCCACCGGCACGCCGCCGCGCACCAGCGCGATGTTGACGGTGAAATCGGGGTTGCGCGAGACGAACTCCCGCGTTCCGTCGAGCGGATCGACCAGCACGAACATGTCGCCGGCGACGGCCGACACCAGCCCTCCCGCCACCTCTTCTTCCGCGACGCAGGCGATCTGCGGGAACCGCGCGCGCAGGCCGGCCAGGATGATTGTCTCGGCCAGCCGGTCGGCTTCCGTGACCGGCGAACTGTCGCCCTTGATCTCGACGGCGAAGTCCTTCCCGTAGACCGCCAGGATCGCGCGGCCGGCCTCCAGGGCAAGCCGCTCGAACAGGGTCACGATCTCGGCGTCATTGCCGGTCGCGGCACTACTCGTTTCCATCAGCAATAGCCGCGCTCCTTCAGCCAGGCCTCGAGTTCGTCGACGAGGTCGTCGGGCGCGCGCCCGAGCGTCGGCAGGTGGATGTCGGCCCGTTCCGGCCGCTCATAGGGCGAATCCACGCCGGTGAAGTTCTTGATCTCGCCCTTCAGCGCGCGCGCATAAAGGCCCTTTGGATCGCGCTTCACGCATTCCTCGAAGGGTGTGTCGACGAACACTTCGACGAACTCGCCCTCGCCCATCAATTCGCGCGCCATGCGCCGCTCGGCCCGGAAGGGTGAGATGAAGGAGACGAGCACGATCAGGCCCGCATCGACCATCAGCCGCGAGACTTCCGCCACGCGGCGTATGTTCTCCACGCGGTCCTCCTCGGTGAAGCCCAGGTCGCGGTTCAGGCCGTGGCGGACATTGTCGCCGTCGAGCGCATAGGTATGCCGCCCGGCCGCATGCAGCTTCTTTTCGAGAAGGTTGGCGATCGTCGACTTGCCCGAGCCGGAGAGGCCCGTGAACCACAGCACGGCGGGCTTCTGGTGCTTCTGCTCGGCGCGCGCCTTCTTGTCCACGTCCAGCGCCTGCCAGTGGATATTGGCCGCGCGGCGCAGCGGATGGAGGATCATGCCGGCGCCGACCGTGGCGTTGGTCAGTCGGTCGATCAGGATGAACGAGCCGGTCGTGCGATTGACCGCGAAAGGGTCGAACGCGATCGGCGCCTGAAGCGAGACGTTGCACACGCCCACCTCGTTCAGTTCCAGCGATTTGGCCGCCTCATGGGCGAAGTTGTTGACGTTGACCCGGTATTTGAGCTCGGTGATCGTGGCGTTGCCCTGGTCGGTCTCGGTGCGCAGGATGTAGGAACGGCCGGGCAGCAGCGCGTGCTCGTCGAACCAGATCAGGTTGGCCGCGAACTGGTCGGCAACCTCCGGTCGCGCATCCGGCGCGACCAGCATGTTGCCGCGCGAGACCTCGATCTCGTCCTCCAGCACGATGGTGACGGCCTGTCCTTCCACCGCGCGCTCCAGGTCCCCGTCCTGCGTGACGATGCGGGAGACGCGCGACGCCTTGCCCGACTTGGCCACGACCACATCGTCGCCGGCGCTCACCGTGCCCGACGCGACGGTGCCGGCGAAGCCGCGGAAATCGAGATTGGGCCGCGAGACGTACTGGACCGGGAACCGGAACGGCTTTTGGCCGCCGGCGCTCTCGACCGGAACCGTCTCCAGATAGTCCAGCAGCGGCTGGTCCCGATACCAGGACATGTTGTCGGAGACCCGCGTGACGTTGTCGCCATAGCGCGCCGACATCGGGATCGCCTTGATGCTCTCGAAGCCGAGATCGGCCGCGAACGTCCCGTAGTCGGCGACGATCTTGTCGAACACCTTCTGGTCGAAGCCGACGAGGTCGATCTTGTTGACCGCCAGCACGATATGCCGGATCCCGAGCAGCGAGGCGATGATGGAGTGCCTGCGCGTCTGGGTGAGCACGCCCTGGCGCGCGTCCACCAGCACGATCGCCAGGTCGGCCGTCGAAGCGCCCGTCGCCATGTTGCGGGTATACTGCTCGTGGCCGGGCGTGTCGGCGACGATGAACTTGCGCCTCGACGTGGCGAAGAAGCGATAGGCCACGTCGATCGTGATCCCCTGCTCGCGCTCGGCCTCGAGCCCGTCGACCAGCAGCGCGAAATCGACATCCTCGCCGGTGGTGCCGTGTTTCCGGGAATCGCTCTCCAGCGCGGCAAGCTGATCTTCGAAGATCAGCTTGGTGTCGAACAGGAGCCGTCCGATGAGGGTCGACTTGCCGTCGTCGACCGAACCGCAGGTCAGGAAGCGCAGAAGCGTCTTGTTTTCCTGGCCCGCCAGATAGGCGCGGACGTCGGCTGGCCGGTCGAGCGTGTCGGGTTCGGCCGTCGCGACGGTGGCGGTCTTCTGCATCATCATCAGAAATAGCCCTCGCGCTTCTTCTTTTCCATCGAGCCGGTCTCGTCCTTGTCGATCAGGCGCCCCTGGCGCTCGGACGTGCGCGCGGTCAGCATTTCGGCCACGATCGCCTCCAGCGTGTCGGCGTCGGATTCGATGGCGCCCGTCAGTGGATAGCAGCCGAGCGTGCGGAACCGCACCAGACTGTTCTCGACGACCTCGCCGGGCTGCAGCTTCATGCGGTCGTCGTCAACCATGATGATCATGCCGTCGCGCCGGACGACAGGCCGGCGGGCCGCGAAATAGAGCGGCACGATCGGGATGTTCTCGCGCAATATGTACTGCCAGATGTCGAGCTCGGTCCAGTTGGACAGCGGAAAGACCCGGATCGATTCACCTGGTGCGACGCGCGTATTGTAGATCTTCCACATTTCGGGCCGCTGGTTCTTCGGGTCCCAGGCGTGGCTGGCCGTGCGGAAAGAGAAGATGCGCTCCTTGGCCCGGCTCTTCTCCTCGTCGCGCCGCGCGCCGCCGAAGGCCGCGTCGAAGCCGTATTTGTCGAGCGCCTGGCGCAGCGCGACGGTCTTCATGATATGCGTGTGGGTGTTCGAACCATGCGTGAACGGCCCCACGCCGTCGCGCACCCCCTCCTCGTTGATATGGACCAGCAGGTCGAACCCCTTCTCGCGCGCCATTCGGTCGCGGAAGGCGATCATCTCGCGGAACTTCCAGGTCGTGTCGACATGCAGGAAGGGAAAGGGCGGCCGCGCCGGCCAGAACGCCTTGAGCGCCAGATGCATCAGCACCGATGAATCCTTGCCCACGGAATAGAGCATCACCGGATTGGCGAAATTGGCGGCCACTTCCCGGAAGATATGGATCGATTCCGCCTCGAGCCGGTCGAGATGGGTAAGGGCGGGCGCGGTGGACGACATGGGCAAGGCCTTGGGAAGGGTTACGGAACGCGGGGCCGGTTGGGGGCGCAACTAACTCGTTTATGCAGCCTCGCTCAAGGCCGGCAATCTCCAAAGCCGGCTCGTGTGGCGCAGACTGGTTCCCCGCCGGCCCGGCTCCGGGGAAGAAATTTGCGTCGGCCGAAGCGGCCTTCGGCACGGGCTCTCAGCCGGCCACCGCCTCAATGATCAACTCCTGCGTCTCGCGCGTCAGATAGGGATGCATGGGCAGGCTGACGACGCGGCGCGACAGGTCCTCGCTCACCGCCACCCCGGTCGGGTCGACCGGATAGTCGCGATAGGCCGTCTGGCGGTTGAGCGGGATCGGATAATAGACCACCGTCGGTATTCCGGTCGCCTTGGCGCGCTCCTGCAGCGCCGCGCGCTCGGCCTCGTCGGCCGTCTTGAGCGTGTATTGCGCCCAGATGCTGGTCAGCCCGTCCGGCACGCGGGGCGTCGTGAAGCGGTTCGACAGGCCGGCGCGGTAGCGGTCGGCGACCTCTTGGCGCAGCTCGATCTCCTCGGCATAGATGGTCATCTTCTCCAGCAGCACGGCCGCCTGCAGCGTGTCGAGCCGGCTGTTCATGCCGACGCGCTCGTTGATGTATTTGTTGTTCTGGCCCTGGCCGTGCACGCGATACGAATCCACCAGTGCGGCGATTTCCTCGCTGTCGGTGAACAGCGCGCCACCGTCGCCGTAGCAGCCCAGCGGTTTGGCGGGAAAGAAGGAGGTGGTGGCGATGTCGCCGATCGAGCCGGTGACGCGGCCCTTGTAGGTGCCGCCGAAGCCCTGCGCGCTGTCGGCGATCACCTTCATGCCGTTCTCGCGCGCGATCGGGATCAGCGCGTCATAGTCGGCGGGCAGGCCGAACAGGTCGACGGGGATGAGGCAGGCGGGGTTGAGGCCGATCGACCGCGCGTGCACGATCGCGCGCTTCAGGCTCTCCGGGTCCATGTTGAACGTGTCGGGCAGCACGTCCACGAAGACGGGCGTGGCGTTGACGAAGGGCACGACCTCGGCCGTCGCCGCGAAGGTGAAGGCCGGCACGAAGACCGCGTCGCCCTTGCCGATCCCCAGCGCCATCAGCGCGAGCTGCAGCGCGTCGGTGCCGTTGGCGCAGGACAGGCAGTGGCCGACGCCGCAGAACGCGGCGAGCCGCGCCTCGAGCTCCCCGACCTCCGCCCCCTGGATATATTGTCCGCCGTCGAGCACCCGCGCGAACGCGGCGTCGATGCCGGCGCGCAGCCGGCGCTGCTGGGCGGCGAGGTCGATGAAGGGAATGGACATGCAGTGAAACCGTTCTCGTTGCTGTGGCGCCGGATTGGTTACATGGCGCCGGATGGTGCCGGATTGGTGACGGCGCCGATATGGGGCACCGGCACGGCCATATGCAAGCCGCCTCGTCGGTTCAACATCGCGGCCAGGCGCATATCGCCGCTCCCGCCTGGTCAATTCTCGCGACACCGTCGAAACAATCGGGCAGGTCGGGCCTGCGGCGCAAGGCTCGTCGGGCTGGCCGAATGAGGCGCGCAGCCCGGTATCCACGGCGGTCATCCCGGCCGAAGTCAAGCGGCCGGTGGTCGCGAGGCGAGCGCCGGGACCCATGCCTGACCTTGCCGCCGCTCCTCACGCTCGCCCGTTCCTATGATCGCAAGCCGACCGGAATGGCTCCCGGATAGTGTCGCCTCGCTGCGCTCCGCGTCAATTCCGGGATGACGCGCGGACGGCGTCGCGGCCTCTCCGGCCGATGCCACTGGACAGGCCAGCCAACGGGGGATACTGCCCGGTTGTGACCACGACGCCGCCGGAAACGCCGCCTTGCTGAAGCGATCCTTCGATCTCGCGGCCGCGCTCGCCGGTCTCGTCTTGGCCGCGCCGGCGATCCTGGTCCTCGTCATCCTGATCCGCCGCGATACGCCCGGGCCCGGCCTGTTCGGACAGCAGCGCGTCGGCCGCCGGGGCAGGCCCTTCCGATGCTGGAAACTCAGGACGATGCACGCCGACACGCCCGAGCGGCCAAGTCACGAGATCGGCACCTCGCAAGTGACGCGCGTCGGCGCCTGGCTGCGGCGGCGCAAGCTCGACGAGCTTCCGCAATTGTGGAACATCGTCAGGGGCGAGATGAGCTTCGTCGGACCAAGGCCCTGCCTGCCCTCCCAGACCGCGCTGATTGAGGAGCGCGAGCGGCGCGGCGTCTTCGCGGTGCGCCCGGGCATCACCGGCCTCGCCCAGATCAACGACATCGACATGTCCGATCCCGTGCGGCTGGCCGAGATCGACGCCGACTATGTGCGCCGCCGGAGTTTCGCCTTCGACATGGCGATCCTGATCCGCACCGTCTTCGCGGGCGCCGGCGCCGGCGACCGGGTCCGCCTCGACGGGAACCGGCAGCCATGACGATCCTCGTCACGGGCGCCTCCGGCCTGATCGGCGGCGCGGTGGCCCGCCGGCTGATCGCAGAGGGCCGGCCGACGCGGCTCGCCGGCCGCGATCCCCGACCACTGCGAAAGATCTTCGGCGACGCGGTCGAAACCGTCGCCCTTCCCGCGCCCGACGCACCGGATGCCGATTTCGCCGGGCTCGTCGCCGGCACCAGCGCCGTCATCCACTGCGCAGCCCTCAATTCCGACGCCAGGGACGCCACGCCCGACCGCTTCACCGCCGCCAACGCGCTGCTGCCCGAACGCATCGGACGCGCCGCGCTTCAGGCGGCAAGCGGCCCCTTCGTCCATCTTTCCTCCATTCGCGCCGTGGCGGGCGCCGGCGTGACGGCGCGCATCGACGACGCGACCATGCCCGCACCGGCCTGCGATTACGGCCGCTCCAAGCTGGAAGGCGAGAGGCGTCTGGAAGCCCTTTTCGCCGGCGCGACTGGCCGCCGCCTCGATATCATGCGTCTCGCGCCCGTCTACGGCGGAGTTCCGGGCGGCAATCTGCGTCTCCTGGCCCGCCTCGCCGATACGCCGCTGCCGCTGCCGCTCGGCGGCATCGGCGCGCCGCGCTCGCTTCTGGCGCTCGAGGCCGCCGTCGACGCCATCCTGATGCTGGCCGGTCCGGGCGACGGTCCGGGCACGCGCCGCTTCCTGGTGTCCGACGCCCATCCCGTCACGCTGGACCGGATCGTCGCCGCCCTGCGCGAGGGTCTCGGCCGGCCGCGCCGCATCGTCGCCGTTCCGCCCATTCTCCTGTCCGCACCGCTTTCGCTGCTCGGCCAGCACGCGCTGTGGCGCAACCTGTCGGGGGGAACCGTCTGCGACCCGTCCGGGCTCGAGGCTCTCGGCTGGGTCGCCCCGCGCGACACGCTCGAACGCCTCCGCGCCATGGTCGCGCGCTAGTCGGGGCTTTCGGCCCGAACAGGACCGCCTCCGTCGAGGCCAGGACCGCCACGCGCGTCATGCCCGAAATGCCCGGACGCTCAGCCACCAATCATCGGGTCGGCCGGTATATCGACGCACCTCGCTGACCATCCAGCCGGCGTCTGTGAGCGCGGACCGCAGCGCGGGCTCGCGCCAGTAAGTCTCGACATAGCGTCGAGGCGCCAAAGCGCTGCCATGGGTGGACACATCCTCGCCATCGCCGTCTCTGACCGATACGTGGAGCGGGCCGCCGGGCCGGGTCGCCTCGGCAAGCCGTCCAAGCACCGTGCCGAAATCCTCCCGGGCGACGTGGATCAGGCAGGCACAGGCCCAGATCCCGTCATAGGGCGTGCCGGGACGCCGCGGATCGGCCAGGTCGTCCGTCAGCGGGTCCAACAGGTCGGCCTCGAAGCCGCTCTCGCGAAGCAGTTCCACGAAACCCTTCGAAATGTCGGTGCGCCGGACGCTGATCCCCCGCTTCTCAAGCTCAACCGCGTCTCGCCCGCCGCCGCTTCCGATCTCCAGCACCCTGCCCGAGCCGCCCAGTCCGGTCACGAACGCATCGATCTCCGTCGCGACCCATTCGGGCATCGCCGCGGCCTCGGCGGCGTATTCCGCCGCGACCGCATCATAGGACCGCACGGTGTCCCAATCGGTGCTCATCCTGGCGCCCCTCCTCGATACAGAGACCCGGTTGGCGAGAGACCATCCGCCAGTTGCGGCCTCCACACCGGCGGTCAATGACGTTCCGGGCGATCTACCCGCAGCCATAGCAGAAATCCGATCCGGGGCACCACTGTCCGCGCGGCCGGCTTGATCTTGGGCCGCGCAGGCAATACTGCCTGCCGCTCGCACCGGAGTTAGCCATGCCCTCTGAAGCCATTCCCCCGCGCATCGTCGAAGCCGGCGATGTCCGTTTCGGCAACCGCCTGCCACTGGTCGCGATCATGGGGCCGTGCCAGATCGAAAGCCGCGACCACGCTTTCATGATGGCCGAGGCGTTGCGCAGGGCCGCGGACGACGCAGGCGTCCCCTTCGTGTTCAAGTCGTCCTACGACAAGGCCAACCGCACCTCCGCCTCAGGCAGGCGCGGCATCGGCATGGAGGAAGGGCTGCGCATCCTGTCCGACATCCGCGCCGAGTTCGGCTGCCCGGTGCTGACCGACATCCACGACGCGTCCCAGGCGGACCCGGCCGCGCAGGCCGTCGACATATTGCAGATCCCCGCCTTCCTGTCGCGCCAGACCGACCTTTTGCTCGCCGCCGGCCGCACCGGGCGTGTCGTCAACGTCAAGAAGGGCCAGTTCCTCGCGCCCTGGGACATGAAGAACGTCGCCGCCAAGCTGGCCGGCACCGGCAACGAGCGCATCCTGCTCACCGAGCGCGGCGTCTCCTTCGGCTATAACGCACTGGTGTCGGACATGCGAAGCCTGCCGGTCATGGCCGCCACCGGCTATCCGGTCGTCTTCGACGCCACGCATTCGGTGCAGGAGCCGGGCGGACGCGGCGACAGTACCGGCGGCAATCGCGACCATGTCGCGGTGCTGGCCCGCGCGGCTGTCGCGGTCGGCGTGGCGGCGGTCTTCGCCGAGGCGCATGACGATCCCGACAACGCGCCCTCCGACGGGCCCAACATGCTCAGGCTCGCCGACGTGCCGGATTTCCTGAGGACGCTCGCCCGCTTCGACGCGATCGCCAAGGCGCTTTAGGTCACCCCGCCACCCGGCCATCCACACGGAAATGGCCGCACCCCACGCCCGTCATCCTGGCCGACGCCGAACGACGGCAGGTCGCGAGGCGAGCGCCGGAACCCATGCCGTGGCCTCGCCACCGCTCCTCACGCTCGCCCGGATGACCTCCTACCGGGATTGTTTGAGGCGGATGGGCCGTCGCCCTTCCGTGGTGCGCCCCTCAGGCCGTGCCCAGCCTGAGCAGGTCCTTCAGGTGCAGCAGCCCGATCACCCTGCCCTGCTCGTCATTGACGAACAGCACGGAGATCTTGTGCTCCTCACAGATCGCCAGCGCCTCGGCCGCGATCCGGTCGCTGCCGATCGATTTGGGATCGCGGGTCATGATCTCGGCCGCCCGCCGCTCGAAGAAGCCCCGGTCGGCGAGCGCCCGCCTGAGATCGCCGTCCGTGATGATGCCGATGATCCGGCCGGTTCCGTCTGCGACGGCGGCGAAGCCAAGCCCGCCCGCCGTGATCGTCGCCACCACCTGATCCATGCCGTCGTCCTGCGAGACCCTGGGCACCCGGCCGAAGGACGGCTCGCGCTCGAGCAGTTCCGAAATCCTGACAAGCTGCGCGCCGAGCCTGCCGCCCGGATGGAAGCGGGCGAACTGTTCGCTCGAAAAGCCGCGCTTGCTCATCAGCGCCATGGCCAGCGCGTCGCCCAGCACCAGCGTCAGGGTCGTCGACGTCGTGGGGGCGAGCTTCAGCGGGCACGCTTCGCGCGCGGCGGGCAGGATGAGCGCCAGATCGGCGAACCCGGCCAGGGTCGAGCCTGGCTGCGAGGTGATGACGATCAGCTGAACCTCGAAGCGGCGGCAATAGCGCATGATCGCCGACAGTTCGACCGTCTCGCCGGAATTCGAGATCGCCAGCACGATGTCGTCATCTCCGACGAGGCCGAGATCGCCATGCGCGGCTTCCGAGGCGTGGACGAAATAGGCCGGCGTTCCCGTCGACGACAGCGTGGCCGCGATCTTCTGGCCGATATGGCCGGACTTGCCGACGCCGGTGACCACCACGCGTCCCTTGCACGCATAGACCGCCTCGACGGCGCGCGCGAAATCGTCGCCGATCGAATCGAGCAGCGCGGCGAGGCCGGCCATCTCGGTCTCGATCGTCTCGCGCGCGGTCTGGATGGCGGTGGTCACGGCGATGCGCTCCGGTCTGCGGGAAAGGGCGTCGGCCGCGATTCCCTGTGGTCGCCGCAGGTCTAGAGCATCGTGCCGCAAAGTGGAATCGGCTTTTCGGGCCGCCGCCGCCCCACCTCCGTCATCCCGACCGCTGCCGAACGACCGCAGGTCGCGAGGGGAGCGCCGGGACCCATGCCGTGACCTCGCCACCGCCCCTCACATTTGCCCGCAGCGGAACAATTGCCGCTCGACCGGAATGGCTCCCGGATAGTGTCGCCTCGCTCCGCTCCACGACAATTCCGGTATGACGCGCGGATAGGGCCGCCGCCTTTCCGTCCCGGCCATACGGACAAGCCACCGCCGCCCTCGCCGGTCAGGCGGACTTTCCGCTCAGCCGCTCGACGTCCGAAACGATGACCGGACGGAACCGCCCCGACTGGGAGCGCTTCACATAGTCGAACAGGACGTCGCGCACGAGCGCCTCGTCGCCCGCCTCCAGGGCCTTTTCGAGATGGTCCAGCATCTCCGGCACGTCGCTGGCCGATGCCGGCACGCGCCTGGCGCGCAGGATCTTGGGATGCGCCGTCGGCGTCACCCCGTCCGTATCGTAAAACAGCTCCTCATGCAGCTTCTCGCCGCGGCGCGGACCGATGGCCACGATTTCTATGTCGCCGTCGGGGTTGTTGTCGTCGCGAACCGTCAGCCCCGCCAGCGTCACCATGTCCTCGGCTAGGTCGCGGATGCGGATCGGCTCGCCCATCTCCAGGAGCAGGATGTCGCCGCTCTGCGACAGCGCGCCCGACTGCACGATCAGTTCGGCCGCCTCGCGCACCGACATGAAGTAGCGCGTCATGTCGTTATGGGTGACGGTGATCGGCCCGCCCTTGTCGATCTGCTCCTTGAAGAGCGGCACGACCGAGCCGCTCGAGCCGATGACGTTGCCGAAGCGGACCGAGCAGAAATTGCGCTTCACGCCGCCCTTGGCCGCCAGCGTGCCGTAGTAACGCACGATGAGTTCCGACCAGCGCTTGGTAGCGCCCATCACGCTCGAGGGGCGCACCGCCTTGTCCGACGAGATCAGCACCAGATTGGCGACGCCATTGCGATGGGCGGCCTCGGCCAGCACCCTGCTGCCGAGCACGTTGTTGCGCACCCCTTCGAGCACGTTCTCCTCGACCATCGAGACATGCTTGTAGGCGGCGCAGTGATAGATCGTCTCGATCGCGTGGGCTTTCAGCGCCCGGTCCATCAGTTCCCGATCGGTCACCGAACCGAGCAGCGTCACGAGCTGGAAACCGGCATGGGCCGCAAGCTCCCGCCCGATCTGGTAGAGACCGTGCTCGTTGGTGTCGACGAGAACGAGCCTGAGCGGCTTGAGGTCGGCCAGCGTGCGGCACAGGGCCGAGCCGATCGAGCCGGCCGCGCCCGTCACCAGCACCGACCTGCCCTCCACGGTGGGCTTCAAGAGCGCCGGGTCGGCGGGCACCTGGCTCCTGCCCAGCAGGTCGTCGATGTCGATGTCGCGCACATAGCTGACGAGATATTTTCCGGCCGCCAGGTCGGCGATCGCCGGAAGAATGCGGACCTTGACGGGCAGGTGGCTGAGCTTTGCCACCACCTCGCGCCGCTCGGCATGGCCGAGCGAGGAATGAGTGATGATGACCTCGTCTATGCCGAAATTGGCGACCAGTCGCTCGAGCTCGCCGGCGGGATAGACGCGCAGGCCGACCACGTCGAGCCCGTGCAGCGTCGCGTCGTCGCTGACGAAGCCCAGCACCATGCGATCCTCGGTGGCGCGCATGGCGTTGACGAGCTGCACGCCCCCGTCGCCGGCGCCGTAGACCAGCGTGCGCGCGCCGCGGTTTTCGCGCACGGGAACGCCGTGCAGCAACCATTTCGCCCCGAACCGGCTGCCCACGATCGTGCCGACGCCGAGTATCCAGTAGACGACGGGGATCGTGCGCGGGATGCCCTGCGCGCCCGTCATCTGGGTCAGGAAGACCATCGCCACCCAGACCAGGGTGGCGATGGATACGGCCTGCACGATGGTCCACACCGCCCGGTCGGGCAGATATCTGAGCACCGACCGGTAGAGCCCCATGCGCACGAAGATCGGGACGGCGATCACCGGCGCCAGGACCATCAGCGCGGCCTGTTCCAGATTTGGGACGAAGGGCCGGCCGAAGCGGAACGAGAAGGCCAGCCAGACCAGCGTGATCAGCGTGATCGCGTCGAAGACGATCAGCGCGGCCTTCTTCCAGTTGCGGTCACGGCCGGCAAGCCACCGGCGAACACGGATCAGGATTGCTGAGGCAAGGGTATCGGCCATACGTTCGACTGTCGCTCGATGATCGCCGGCCTTCAGCCCCAGGTCCCCACCGGCCGTCGCGTCGCCCGGTCCGGCCGACGCGCTCGCATTGCCTATCGCAAACCGTCCCAAATCGCAACGGTTTGTCGCGGCATCCGGTTTCGCGGGACGCGGGCAGCCATTGGCCGGGGTTTAGCAGTTGATGGCGATATTCTTGCGGGGATCGTTGCACCGATCCATGAAGTCCGGCACCTTCGGTCGCGCGGGTTCGGCGGCGCGCTGCGGCTGGGGCGCCGGCGCCTGCCTGCGCACCACCGGGGCCTGGCGGCGAACAGTCACGCAGGAGCCGTTCGACTGAAGCGTCTGCCCGCTGGGGCAGGTCTTTCTCACGCAGCGGTCGCCGCTGACGACCTCGGTCGCGCGGCACACCAGCGGGCAGATGCGTCCCTTCTGGCCGCGCAGCCTGTCGAGCAGCCCGATATTCGGGTCGAGCGATGTCAGCGTCAGTTCCTCGGCCTTGGCATAGCGTTCGAGGGAGGAGCGGCTCAACGGCCCCCATATCCCGTCAACCGACCCACGCATGCATCCCACCCGAACCAGTTCGCGTTGCAGTCCACGCGCCAGTTCCTTGTCGCTCAGCGTCTCGCGGTCGGGCTCGGCATCGACATTCCCGATGACGTCCTTTGTTTCGCTGTCATTCGACAGGGCGGCGACCGCATCGCGATTCCGGGTGTCGTCCAGGGAGGCGCGCTGCTCTTCGTCGCGTGCCTGCGGGGCCGGCGACGCGAGCGGTTGGGGGGCGGCGTTCTCGGGCTCGTCTGTCTCATTGCCATCGAGAATGATCAGCCGGCGTGATATCGCCTCGTCGGCCAGCTGGGCCACGTCCGGAGATCCGGAATCCGCCGTCGCGCCGTCGTCGTTGGCGGTTCCGTTCCCGCCCGGGTTGATGCTGAAGCGGCCCGACAGGGCGCTGTTTTCCCACGGTATCTGCTTGCCGTCGGTCGCCTCGATAACCTGCTGGCGAACATCCGCCATCATCAGGCGGATATCGAGACCCGGCTGCTTCATATGGTCGAGAAGCGCCGTCGCGAAGGGGCTGTTGGAGCCGTCCCCGTCATAGGAGACGGCGCCCGGCTGCGCCGAAAACGCGATGAAGGTCCCTGCGGAGCCGAACTCAGGCGCAAGGCCCCGCTGCAGCGCCACGGCGCGGGTCTGGCTGCGCGGAAAGGATGCCCGAAGCGGATTGTCGCGGCACGAATCCAGCAGCACGATCGTTGTTTTCGCATTGCGCTCCATCATTCCGATGATGTCCTTCAGCGGAACCGCATCGAAGGAGACGTCGCTCAGCGAGGAAAGCTCGGCGTCGAGCGGCAACAGATAGTTCTCATTCTCGATCTGGATACCGTGACCCGCGTAGTAGAACAGCGCGGCGTCTGCGTCCTCCAGCTTGCCGAGAAATTCACGGGCCGCGACCTGAAAGCCGTTTCTGTCGACATTGGTCGCAACCGTCACCTCATATCCAAGGGATTCCAGCACCGCGCCGATTTCGGCCGCGTCACGCTCGGCGTTCGCCAGGGGCGCGAGATGGGCATAGTCCGTGTTGCCGACCACGAGCGCGAGCCGGCGCTCCTCGGCGCTCGCCGAGGTCGCGGACAGCAGGACGAGCGCCGACAAGGCGATTAGGCAATGAAGGAGATACCGCACGCTTTGCTGCACGACCCGGTTCTCGATTTAGCGAACTCTACCATTATACCGCCGACAGCTTAATGCCAAACGGACATTATTGGGTGAAATACGTGACAAAGGGTGCATTCCGGCAGATCACCGAAGCATCGAGCCCGAGGACCGCACCAACCCCGTCATCCCGGCCGCTGTCGAGCGACCGCAGGTCGACGAGCGCCGGGATCCATGCCGTGACCTCGCCCCTACCCATACGCTCGCCCGTCACGCCGGCCCCGTCACGCCCGGTTGCGCCGCGACAGCCGGTCTTCCCATTCCAGCGCATGCGCCACGATCCGGTCGAGGTCGTCGAGTTCTGGCGTCCAGTCGAGTTCGCGCCGCGCCAGCGCCGGATCGGCCACGACCGACACGGCGTCGCCCGGCCGGCGCGCGCCGTAGCGCACGTCGAAGTCGCGCCCGACCGCGCCGCGCACCGCCTCCAGCACCTGCAGCACCGAATAGCCGCGGCCATAGCCGCAATTGGCCACCAGGCTCGCCCCGCCCCGCCTCAGCCTTCGCAGCGCCAGGAGATGCGCGCGGGCCAGATCGCTGACATGGATATAGTCGCGCAGGCAGGTGCCGTCGGGCGTCGGGTAGTCGGTACCGAACACCTCGATATGGCCGCGCTTGCCGAGTGCCGTCTCGCAGGCGACCTTGATGAGATGGGTGGCGCCGGCGGTCGACTGTCCCGTGCGCATGGCCGGATCAGCGCCGCTGACGTTGAAATAGCGCAGCGCCGTGAAGGTGAAGCCATGCGCGGCGGCCGCGTCGCGCAGCATGATCTCGGTCATCAGCTTCGACGAACCGTAGGGGGATTCGGGCCGCGTGGGTGCGTCCTCGCCGACGAGGTCGCCCGCCGGCGTGCCGTAGACGGCCGCCGTCGACGAGAAGATGAAATGCGGCACGCCGGCCGCCACCGCGCTCTCGATCAGGTCGCGCGAGCGCGCCGTGTTGTTGAGATAATAGGCGAGCGGGTCGGCCACCGAGTCGGGCACGACGACGGAGCCGGCGAAGTGGATGATGGCGTCGACCTGGCGGCGCTTCAGCACGCCCGATACAAGGTCACGGTCGGCGATGTCGCCCACCACCAGTTCGGCCTCGGGCGCCACCGCCCAGTCGAAGCCGGTGCTCAGCCGGTCGATGACGACGACCTCCTCGCCCGCGTCGAGCAGCGCCCAGACCATGTGGCTGCCGATATAGCCGGCACCGCCCGTCACCAGAACCGTCATGCCCGTTCTCCCCAGGACGACCGCGCACAAGCCGTACCCGCCGCCCGGCCTTCCTTCAAGCCGCCCGCGAGCGCGTCCTTGCGCGGTCAAAGCCGGCCAAAGAGCGCGGCCAGCGTCAGCGCCAGCGTTCCGGCGCGGCTTTGCCTGTAGACCCCGGCGCGGCGCAGCGCGTTCGCGCGCGCCAGCATTCCGGCCGACCGGATCCCCTCGAACGCGCGGAAGGCGTCTCCGGCTTCTGGCGTCAGCAGATCGCGATTGCGCCTCAGCCCTTCGATGTTCAGCGTCATCCAGTCGGTGAACCGGCCGCGCGCGAGGCGGTGCAGCCGCGCGGCCATGGCGCGCGGCGAGGCGTTCGCGCCGACCTGGTTGCCGGCGTGCTGGCGATAGCGCACGAGCGGATCGGGACAATAGGACACCGCGCCGCCCGCCCCCGTCACCAGGAGATAGGTCCACCAGTCGTGGCTGACGAAGGCGGTGCGTGCGCTCGCCTGCGCGACCAGGTCGCGCGCCGCGCGGTTGATGGTCATCGTGTTCCCGCCGGCGATGCTCTGGACCAGCGCGTTGCGGAAGCTCGGCTCGCGCCTGAACAGGCGCGACACGCCGACGGCCTCTCCGCTCTCGGCCATGGTGAGCGTGCGCGAGCAGAACATGGCCGGACGGTCGCCGCCGACCGATGACAGGAAGGCGAGCGCGCGCGCCGATTTGTCCGGCTCCCACACATCGTCCTGGTCGCAATAGGCATAAGCGTCGGCATTGATCGCGGCGTTGAGGATCAGGGACCGGAAGTTCTCCGCGAACCCCCTGCCCGGCCCTTCGAGCACGGTGAAGCCGCCCCTGGTCCAGCGGCGCGCCCAGCCGTCGAGCAGGTCGCGCGTCCCGTCGCGCGATCCGTCGTCCGACACCCAGATGTCGATGACCGCCGGCTGCGTCTGCGCCTCGATCGAGCGCAATTGCTCGTCGAGGAAGCGCGCCCCGTTCATCGTGGCCATGAGCACCGCCAGGCGTTGCGAACCCGTCCTGGTCCCGCCCGCGGCCCCGTCGTCAATGCTGCTCAAGATATCTCGTCGCTCCGCGGCTGGCGCTGCCGGCTGGCCCTACCCGCCATTTGGAAACCTGTCACCGGGCTCGTTCAGAAATAGGCTCCGGTCACGGTGCATTCGCGCGGCCCCCGTCTGCCGGCACCCTCGAACCGCGATCCGTGAATGCTCCCCTTCATATGAACATCCTTCACTTCCGGCGCGCCTTCCCTGTAGCGGCCCGATATGGCGAAACCCTTTCCGTCGACCACGAGACGCCAGTGCTCGAAGCGCGGATCGCTTTCCTCTCCAAGCCGCCATTGGTAGATATCTTTGGCGCCGTGCAGCACGATCTGGCGCTGGAGGGCGGGTGCGGCGCCGAGCGGACCGCAATCCATGTCCAGCGTGACGGAACGGCGTGGCGGCCCCTCCGCCGCGACAGCGGCGCCGATCGTCCGGGCCCCAATCCCAGCTTGGATCAGACGCGCTTCCAGCGCGGTTGTCAGCGTGGAAATGTAGGTTGCGGTCAGGTGGTTGGAGTCGCGCCAGGCGACCACATTGCCCTGAACCATTGGGCATATGCCCTCTGGACAGATGATATCGTTCAAATCGAGCAGCGGAATCTGATCCACGGTCTCGCTCGCGATGACCATCGGATCGATTTTGTGGCCGCTTTCGGCGAGCGTCGTCGAACAGTCCGGATCCGCGGCAACGCATTCCAGCGGTTCGAAACGCAGATAGGGAATGTCCCTGAAAACCGCGGCCGGTATTTGCGCGTCACGCAAGGCCTGCAATGTGCGTGCGGCGCCGTCCGCCAGCGTAGCAGGCCTGCCGTCGGGGGCTACCGCGTAGCGGGGAGACATGGCCAGCACGACGAGATCGGGACGCTCCGCCCTCACCAGGTCGAGCATTGCCTTTGTCCACATCTCGCACGCGGAGTAACGGCCGTCGCGATAGATGATCGGCACACCCAAGGGAGGGCAGGACGATTTCGTGACCACCGTCAGGCGCCAGTCCCGTCGCCGCGCAATCTCCTGAAAGGCGGTGCTCCACGTGGCGGCATGCGAATCGCCCGCGACCACCACGTGAAACGACGCGCCGGGGTCGCCGAATTCACACGGCGTCGGCTCCGTGGCTTCGACCGACCCGTGGCACCCTCTCCCGTAGACGGCGGCCACGTCTTCCCTTGCAACTGCCAGGTCGGGGATGGGCGCCACGCCTTCGATCGCGGTCACTCCCTCGCTGACCACGCGGGCGCCCGGATAGGCGGCCATGTCGGGCCCGCCGGGTTCGCTCGATCTCAGCTGAACGAAGCCGATCATCATCGCCCCGGCGGCCACGCATGTCAGCATCGACGCCAGTCCCGCGCTCAGCGTGCGCGCGTGATGACCCGGTCGTCCCTCGGTTGGCGGATGGCGGAACCGGTCCTCGACAAAGCGCTTGGACAGATCGGCCAACAGCAGTGAAACCGCCACCATCGCAGCTGCGTCGACTGGCCCGATCTCCGCGCCGAACCAGGCGTTGTGGAACACGACGACCGGCCAGTGCCAGAGATAAAGCGAATAGGAGATGTCGCCGAGCCATTGGGCCAGGCGGTTCTCGAGCAGCACCCTGGTCAGGGCGGGGCCTGGACCGTCGGAATGCCCCGCCGTCAGCACGGCGGCCGTGCCGAGGACCGGCAACAGCGCCCAGGCGCCGGGAAAGCTGGTGCTGGTCGTGAACAGGAAGGCGGCCGCCAGGATGGCCCCGAGTCCGGCGAAAGCCAGCACCCGCCGCGGCGCAAGCGGCAGTGCCGGCCTGCCATACAGCCATACGGCGAGCATGCCGCCGACGCCCAATTCCCAGAAGCGCGTATGGGACAGGAAATAGGTCTGTTGCGGGTTCGTCTGCGTCAGCGTGACCGAGAAGACAAGCGAAACCCCCGTCAGCGCCGTGAAGGTCCAGAAGAGCACGCGGCGCGGATCGGTCCCGGTCCGCCGCGCGGCGGCAAGGCAAATCGCGATCACCGCCGGCCAGAACAGGTAGAACTGTTCCTCGATCGACAGGCTCCAGAAATGCTGGAGCGGGCTTGGCGCCGCGTCCGCGCCCAGATAGTCCACCGCCCGTGCCGCCAGGCTCCAGTTCTCGACGTAAAGCGCACTGGCGATGATTTCGCCGGCGGTATCGGTCCATCGCGACGGCGGCAGGGTGAAGGTCAGCGCCGCGACGACGAGAAGCACGACGCTGGCGGCAGGAAGCAGGCGCCTGAAGCGGCGCGAGTAGAACTCCAGGAACCTGACCCCGCCCTCGCGCAATGCCGCCTTGATCAGCAGCATCGAGATCAGATAGCCGGATATGACGAAGAACACGTCGACGCCGACATAGCCGCCGGTCATGGCCGGCGGATAAACGTGGAAGATCAGCACCGTGCCGACGGCGATCGCCCTCAGACCCTGAATGTCGGGCCGGAAGCCGCCGACTAGGCCGCTGCGGGCTTGATAATGCGGTGCGTGCACAGCGTGTGTCCGCCTGATGGCCGCCGGTCAGCCGGGTTTGCGAAGGATGACGACGTCCTGGAAATTCGGGAAGCGGCGGTGGAATTCCGCGATCTCGAAGAAGCGCCCCCAGACCTTCCTGATATACTTCATCTTGTAAAACACATTGCTGGAATAGGAGGCATCGGTCTTCCAGCGGAAGATGGTCCTGTCTCTCTCCAGTGGCGGGCGCGGCGTCGACTTGTCGAAGTCGGGATGATTCCGCAGCCCCCGGTAGAGCGGCCAGGTCTCCGTCATCTCCTCCCAGGTGTGTTCAGTGTGCAGCGTCACCCAGGCGAGACCGCCCGGCCTCAGGATCCGGCGCATCTCCATGAGCCAACTCGTCTCGAAGGCTTCGATATGAGTGAACACCGAGTAGGCCGAAAAGAAGTCTAGCGAGTTGTCGGGCAAGGGCAGCGCCGGAACCGAATGGTTCTGGAAGACCTTGATCGAGGCTGGCAGATGCTGCGCGACCCATTCCACATGCGCGCGATTGATGTCGCAGCCCAGCACCTCGACTTCGGGGCTGTTCACCGCGAAATGCCGGATCACACGGCCCGTCGCGCAGCCGAAATCGAGATAGCTGCGAAGGTCGACGCCCAGCCGCGCGCAGCACTCGGTTATGTTCTTGTAGTCCTGCAGGCCGCTGGCCCAGTAGCTGTAGTGGTTGTCGCCGTAATAGCCTTCCCGGTCCTTCGTCATCGGCAGCGGATAGGTATCGCGCTGAAGGGCCGGCTCGATCATGTCGCCCAGCCGCTTGTCCCAGTCGATCGGGTTGGTGTCGCCGGCCTTGTACTGGCGCGCCGGGCCGAGCACGTCGAGCGCGGGATCGACGAAATTGTTGAGCGCGATCAGGTCTTCCCAAGGTTTCACGGGCTGTCCTTTTTCGAGGTCAGGTCGTCAGGGACGACGCAGTGGGTTTCAGAAGGTTGACGCGATCGATCGCCAGCGGCTCCATGGCGCGGATCACCGCCTTGCGCTGCACGTTCTCCACGCTCACCGACATCGCGCGGCGGCGCTTGAAGATCACCGTATCCTTCACGACGACATGCTTCCATCCGAGCCCCATCGTCTCGACATTCCATTGCCAGTCTTGATAGCCGAAGCCGTTCTGGATGTCGCGCGGACCGTAGGGCTTCTCGATGAGCGCCTGCCTCGGCGCCATCGACAGCATGTCGTAGTAGTTGGCGAAATAGAGATAGTACGGATTGAACAGGTAGCTGTCCTGATCCGGCTTCACGAATACGACTTCCGAGCTTTCGAAAATCCAGTTGAGTTCCGGATGGACGATGACGCGCTCGTCTGCTCGTTCGGCCTCGTCGAGCCGGCGCGCGGCCATCGCCAGCCAGTTTTCGCTGTACAGGTCGTCGGCGTCCAGGAAGGCGATGTATTTGCCGCTGGCGCGTTCTGCGATCGCATTGCGGACCCGGAACGGGTCGCCGAAATCATGCTCGGAGAGTGACCATGCAGACAGGTCGGGCTGGCCGAAGAACTGCGCGCACTCCGGCGTCGGCCGGTCAAGCCCGACCAGCCGCTCGATCGTGTAGCCAGCCGCTTCCGCCTCGGCGATCGCGGCTTCCGCGCTGCGCATGGTCGGTCCGGCCACGACGCTCTCGTTGTGCGCCGTGACGGCGACTGTGATGTCGAACCCGCTCATTGGTCGCTCCCCCGGTCGAGCATCTGGCGCAGCGCCTCGCGGTAGACCGCCTCCGTGCGCTCCGACAGGACGCGCTCGCGCAGATCGGCCGCCCGCTTTCGCGCGGTCTCCGGCGCCGACAGGACGCCGCGAATGGCCCGTTCATAGGCCGACACGTCCTCAATGTCGCGGATCGGCGCCGTCAGCCCGTCCTTCAAGACCTCGCCGGTCCCGCCCGCCAGCGACCCGACCAGCGGGATCGCCGCGGCCGCGACATCGATTAGGATGTTGGGCACCCCGTCCCATTCGGATGTATAGAGCCACAGATCGCATTCGGCGAGCGGAAGCTCGGAGAAATCCTTGTAGGTGCCTTCCAGCGTGACGTTGGACGGGGGCTGGAGCCTGGAACTCGACTTGTCGAGGCCAGGCTTGCCCCACATGCGGAAATCGACGTCCTTCATCCGCTCCGCGAGCGCATAGACGATGTCGATGCGCTTTTGCCGATCCAGCCGTCCCGCCCAGAATATCTGCGGGCGGCGGCGGCCGGCGGCCGGCACCGGGGCGGGCGCCGGCGGATTGGCGACCGGTGTCGAGAGCGTCCACAGCCGGTCCGCCCGCTCCGGAGGTACCATGAAGAGGTTGCGCAACTCGTCCGCCAGATAATGGCTGTCGGTGATGACGCCGTCGAGCAGGTCGAAATGGAGGTGGAACTTCCGGACCGGATAGCCGGCCCAGCGACCGAATATGTCCTTCTCGCTGCAAAACAGGTAGGCGTAGAGCCTGGCGCTGTGCGAAAGGGCCTTTCCATACGGTTCAAGCGCGTCCCAGAACAGCTTGCTGTTGACGTTGAAGATGACGTCCGGCCGCAGGGATCGAAGGAACTCGACCAGAAGCCGCTGGCGGCCTTCGGCGGTGATCCCCTCGACCTGGCCGGCGAGGTCGACATGCCGGCAGCCGGCAGGAAACCATTCGGGAAACTGCATTTCGCTGGTTTCGGTGCGGACAACGACCACCTCGTCTGGGCCGTAAATACCGGCCAGCGCGGTCGCCAGATGGGCCGCGACCCTCGCCGCGCCGCTGACGTGACACCACGGTATCATGACGATCGCCTTCGCGCGGCGCCGGGCGGCCTGCTCCTGCAACTGGTGGATCGCCGCCATTTGCGACAGCACCTGCTCCGAGCGGATAGGCGAGAGACCAGGATTCATTGCGGCAAGCCAGGCATGGCCCACCAGCGGCTCCAACTTTTCGGCGCGGCGGACCATGTCGCCGAGAACGCCCCCGTCCAGGCGCTCGCGCAGGTCGCGGCGCTTCCGGTCGAGTTCCGCCTCCAGCCGCTTCGGATCGAGTCCGAACGCCTCGCAGTAGCGCCCGAAGGCGGGCGACGCCGGAGTAAGGGGCGAGGAGCCGCGCCCCTCGGAGCGGCCATGCATCACATAATGCTGAAAGGGATTGTACTTGCCGTCCCGGATATCGGGATAGCGGTTGAGATAGTACCTGGTCGAAAAGGCCGGCGACGGATCGCGGCCTTCACGGGCGCCTGCGTCGATAAAATGCCTGACCGGATCGATGCCGGCTCTGGCGATATCGGGATAGCGCAGCAGGTAATAGGCCGGATCGAATTCTGATTTGATCGCGTCGTAGGTCGCGTCCGCCCTGCGTGCCGCGCCACTGCGCTCCGCCGCCTGCAGCAGTCTTTGCATGTCCGGCGTGAGGTTCCTGCGCGGCCGGGAGGTCCGGAATTCGCTGCTGGTTCCGCCCGGGCTACCGACGGGCGCCTTCGAACGTCCCTCGTCGGCATCCGCGCCAGCAGATGGCTCCGTCGGCGCTTTCGCGTCCGTGACGCTGCCGTTCCGAAGGAAATGGAGCACCGGATTGATGCCCGACCTTTCAACGTCCGGATGTTCGGCGAGATAGGCGGCGGTGTCGAACCGGGGAGACGGATTCCACTTCAGGCGGACACCGATTCTCAGAAAGTGCTCTGCGGGGTCAATTTTGATCGCGGCTGCCGCAGGATAGTTCTCGATATACCATTCAGCATCGAAGAGGCCAGAATCCTTGAGGTATTCGATGTCCGATTTCTCGATCCGCATCACAACGTCGCGTCCCTCATCCTGAAGACCCCGCCCCGGAATCCCCGGCTTATAGTGCGCCGAATCGCAGCCCCGCAACCTTTGCTAGCCTTCTAGCCCTGTTGCTTCGACGCGTTGTTCTTGGCGGCTTCCGCTGTCAGCCTGTTCGCCCTGGCCTGCGCCTCGCGCTGCGAAAGCACAAGCAGACGCAGCGCCGGCGAAGCCGCGTCGAATTCGCCCCTGATCCTGTCGAGCGTGGCGAAGTCGCGTCCGTCTTTGCCTCCGGCGGCCCACCGCTTCATGATGTCATATGTCTCTCCTATCCATCGGATCGGAGACATCGACATGGCGTGCCGGTCTTCCACGCGGTGGTGCCTGCCCTCATCGGACAGGAACTGCGCGATCTCAAGTCTGGCGGTCAGCGATTTGCGGGGCCATTCCACCTGCAACAGATCGGCTATCCGGTCCGTGACGCGCTCCCAGTCGGCGAGCAGGTCTTCGAAGGTGACGAAAATCCGGCGCAGATGGCGGCTGCCATGTTCCGCGTCGAGCACATGGCGCAGCCACAGCAGTTGCACGTCGACCGGGTCGAAACCGTTGCGCTTCTGGAGCGAGGCCGCGACCTCGTAGGGATGTCGGATCGGGATGATGGCGACAGGATCCGCCCCGAAGGTTTCGACGGCCTCGATCCAGAACGGCATGAGCCGGCAGGTTCTGGGATCCTTCAGCACCAGCAGGCGCGACCCGTCATACTCGGCCGCGAGCACCTCCTGCGCGCGCGCCAGGAAGGGGCGGCTGACGGGCGAGCCGTTCCAGTCCGGATTGAAAGGGCTTAGGTCCTTCCAGTCCGACCCGCCGGAGGCGAGAACGTCCTCATTGAGCGACCAGATGGGCTGCGATTCCCAGAAGCCCAGCGGGTTGTCGACCTTGGGCTTTATCAGCGTGGCCGGCAGGTCGCAGCCCAATATGCTGAGCGTGCGGGTCAGCGCTGATGTCCCCGAGCGGTGCATGCCCGCGATCAGGAGCGCGTATTTCCGGGTATCGTAGGGGATCAACGCGCGCCCCCGGCCGCCATGCTGGGCAGCACCACGACCTCCTCCGGCACCGACCCCCGGCCGCTTTTCGTCGCCGGGCGCCCGACGGCGTGGTGGGACAGGCCATGGCGCGCGACGACGTCCGGCTCGTAGAGATTGCGGCCATCGAAGATCACCGGCTGCTTGAGCGCGGCCTTCATCGCCTCGAAATCCGGTGCGTGGAAGCTCTTCCATTCGGTCGCCACGATCAGCGCATCCGCGCCGTCGAGCGCGGCCTCCTGGGTCGGGCACAGCACCAGGTCGCCGCGGTCGCCATAGAGGCGGGCGCATTCCTCCATCGCCTTGGGATCATAGGCCTGGACGCGTGCTCCCGCCGCCCACAGCGCCTCCATGATGACCCGCGACGGCGCCTCGCGCATGTCGTCCGTGTTCGGCTTGAAGGCAAGCCCCCACAGCGCGAACACCCTGCCTTCGAGGTCGCCGCCGAAGACATCGACGATCTTGTCGACGAGGAAGCGCTTCTGGCTGTTGTTGCGCGCCTCCACCGACTTGAGCAGCTCGGCCTCGAAGCCGATCTCGCCGGCGGTGCGGATCAGCGCCTGGACGTCCTTGGGAAAGCACGAGCCGCCATAGCCGATGCCTGGATAGATGAAGTGGTAGCCGATCCGCGGGTCGGAGCCGATGCCGCGGCGCACGCGTTCGATGTCGGCGCCGAGCCGGTCGGCGAGGTTCGCCATCTCGTTCATGAAGCTGATCTTGGTGGCGAGCATGCAGTTGGCCGCGTATTTCGTCAGCTCGGCGCTGCGCACGTCCATCGCGATGATCTTCTCGTGGTTGCGGTTGAACGGCGCGTAGAGCTCGCGCAAGGTCCGTTCCGCCCGGCCGGTGGAGACGCCGATCACGATCCGGTCCGGCTTCATGCAGTCGGCGACGGCCGAGCCTTCCTTGAGGAATTCGGGGTTGGACGCCACATCGAAGGTGAGGTCGGCGCGCCCGCGCGCGGCCAGTCCCTGGCGGATGCGCGCCTCGACCCTGTCGCAGGTGCCGACCGGCACGGTCGACTTGACCACGACGGTCTTGTGGGCGGCCATGTGCTCGGCGATCGAGCCGGCCACCGCCAGCACATATTTGAGGTCGGCGGAGCCGTCCTCGTCCGGCGGCGTGCCGACCGCGATGAAGATCACCTCGCCATGCGCCACGCCTTCGGCCGCCTCCGTGGTGAAGCGCAGCCTGCCGTCGGCGGCGTTGTCGTTGACCAGCGCCTCCAGCCCCGGCTCGTAGATCGGCACATGGCCCTTGATGAGCTGGGCGATCTTGAGCGGATCGACGTCCACGCAGACCGTGTCGTAGCCGGCATCCGCGAGCACCGCCGCCTGCACGAGCCCGACATAGCCCGTTCCGAATATCGTGACCTTCACACACCTACTCCCGGCGGTTGTTCAGACTGGGCGGCGCATCAGAACGCACCGCCGCTGGCCTCCGCATCCGCATTGGGCGAGCGGCCCTCGTTCAAGCCGAACATGACGTAGTGAAAGGCCGGGTTCATGCCGGCCGCGGCCACGTCCGGATAACGCGACAAATACCATTCCGCGTCGAAAAGTCCGCTCCGTTCCAGCTTGGCGGCTTCGCGCTTGGCGCGCGCGCGGGCGGCGAGCGTGCCGATGATGCGTGGGCTCAGCACCTTGCCGACCCGCCGGAGCGCGCCCCCCTTTGCCCGTGCCGGCGACGGGGTCTGAGCAACGGCACCCTCGTTTGCTTCGGACGATGGCGAGGACGGCTTGGCGAGGATTTCCAGTTCGTACTCGCGATCCCGAAGCAGGCTCGTCAATGTCGCGATCTCGGCAAACCGCTCCCGGACCTGCGATTCTGCCTTCTCTCGGCGCTCGGCTTCCTCGGCGTTCTCGGCGCGCAGGCTTTCCATATCCTCATCGCGCGCTTGAAGGTCGGAGGTCAGCCGGACGATGTCATTCAAGCGCTCGTCCAGTTGCCTTTCCGCATCGCTTTTGCCGGCGCGCAGGCTTTCCACTTCCTTGTCGCGCGCCTGAAGATCGGACGTCAGCCGAGCGATGTCGTTCCAGCGCTCCTCCAGCTGCCTTTCCGCCTCGTGGCGCTTCTGCTCCAGCCGGTCGCGCGTCTGGGCGTGCTGCTCCCTTTCCTGGACGAGCGACTGTCGTTCGCTGCTGACGGTCTCCTTGAGCTTGGCCAGCGCCAGCGCGGTCTCTTCCGCCTCGTGGCGCTTCTGGGCGTGCTGCTCCCTTTCCTCGGCCAGCTTCCGCTCCAGCGCCTGCCGCTCGCTGCTGAAGGTCTGTTTGGCTTCGGTCAGTTCCAGCGCGGTCTGTTCTGCTTCGTGGCGCCGCTGTTCCAGGGCGCTCTGCGCCTGCGCAAGTCGGCCGCGCTCCTCGCGCAGCGTCTCCTCCAGTTGCGCGTGCGCTTCCGTCTGCCGCGACAGTTCCTCTTCCAGTTCCTCTACGCGCGCGGCGGCGCGACGCGCGGCGATGAAGAGCCGCGACAGGCCATCGGCGGCCACGTCGAACTCCCCACGAATGCGATCGAGCGATGCGTGATCGGCCTCCGTTTCCCCCTTCTCGCACCAGCGGTCGAAGATCGCCTGTGCCTCGCGCGCCCAGGTCGAAACAATGGCGTCCCTTGGGCGCCGACGTCCGTCCTGGAACGCGCTCTCCCGCGCCGCGCCGAGCATCGCGTCCAGTTCGATCCGTGTGGTGCTGGATGATTTCGGCAGATCGAAGCCGAAGGCGCGGCTGAACTCCTCCGGCAGCGACAGGTCGCCCGACACGACATCATGCGCGTCCAGGAACCGCCGCGCCTGGCCGCGCGTGCCCTGTTCCAGATCGAGCATATGGCGCAGCCACTGAAAATCGCCTGTCGGCACATCGCCGACATTCTGGCCGCGCGTCCGGTTTTCGGCCGGACCGGTGACCAGCGACAGGACGACCGGCCGCACGTCCGCGGCTTCCAGCACGTTCATCCAGAAGGGTGCGAGCCGGCCGATCGAGGCGTCGTCGAGCAGGAAAAGGCCCGATCCGCCGAAAGCCTCCTCCAGCGCCGAAAGCGCCTTCTCGTGAAATTCATAGGCCTTCGGCGACCGATACCAGCCGGCATTGAGCGGAGCCAGGTCCTGCTCATCGGTTCCCGCCGATTCGAGAATATGCCGGTTCACGGCGGAAATCGGATCGGCATCGCCAGACGATGTGGCGCGATCGCAGCCGAGAAGGGCGAGCGCCTTCGCGGCCGTCTCGCGCGTGGCGGCATCGGTGCCCAGCAGAACCACCGCGACACGCCGCATGTCCCGCTTTTCGGTTGTCTTCTTTCTCGGCGTCACCAATATCGGCTCCCAGCTTCCCGAACGAAGCGGCCACGCTTTAAACAGAAACCTACGGCGGGGCAATGACGGCCGCGTATTTGCCGGCGACGTGTATCAAATCAGCACTGCCGGCGCTTTCTTGGCCTTGCCTCATCGTGCTCGGTTCCGCATACGCTACCGTGACATGATGCTCAATTTGTTCGACACAGGCGTCTCATGATCGGCATCTATGGCGCCAACGGCTTTATCGGCCGTCATCTGCTCTCCCGCCTGGCCGCGCGGGGAACTCCCGTGCGGGCGGTTTCGCGCCATTTCGCGCCCGAGCTCGTCGAGCGCTTCGGGTCCAGCGCGGATTTGGTAGAGGCCAGTCTCGACGATCCCATCGCGATGGCCTCCTCGCTGTCCGGCGTCGAGACGGTGATCCAGCTCGTGAGCACCTCCAGCCCGGGCCTGGGAAACCGGTTCAACGTGTCCGATATCCGCGACAACGTCATCCCCCATGTCGAGTTTCTGCAAAACTGCGTGGGCTTCGGCGTCAAGCGCTATGTCTTCGTGTCGTCCGGCGGAACCGTCTATGGGCCGACCAGCACCGTGCCGATCCGGGAGGATCATCCCACCAATCCGATCAGCTCGCACGGGCTGACGAAGCTCACCATCGAGAACTACATCCGCATGCACGGCCATGTCGACGGTCTCGATCACGTGATCCTGCGCCTGGCCAACGCCTTCGGTCCGGGTCAGGCCTTCCGCAAGGGTCAGGGCCTCATTCCCGCCGTCATGGAGCGCCATCGCCAGGGACAGCCGGTGCAAATCATCGGCGACGGCTCCTCACGGCGCGACTATGTCTATATCGACGATGTCGTCGACGCGCTGGAGGCGGCGGCTGCCGTTCCGGCCGGAACGCGCGCCGTGGTCAACATCGGCAGCGGAAGCTCGCTTTCGGTGACGGAGGTTCTGGACGCGATGGAGGATGTTCTCGGCGTGCGCTTCAGGCGCGAACATGTCGGCCGGCGCGGCACCGATGTCGACATCAACCAGCTCGACATCGCGCGCGCCGGGGACGTGCTCGCCTGGCGCCCGCGGACCGCGTTCCGCGACGGCCTGGCACGCATGCTCCTGCCGGCCGGCCCGCGCGGCGGGACGCAAAGACCGTCGTGAGGACCGCGATCGGCAGGATCGGACCGATGGCGCAGCTCGCGCTGCGCCTGTCAGCCTTCTACGCCGCCCACCCGGCCGTCCTGTGGCGTCACGGCCGCCGGGCCGCGCGTTCGCTGGCCGAGGGTGGCCTGCCGCTTCTGGTGGCGCGCGGCCGCGCCGTGGCCCACGGCATGCGTTCGGCCGCCTCGCCCGTCTTTGCCAGGGCGGTCGGCGTCACCGGCAGGCGCCGCGGCACCATCCTCATCGTCACGCATGACGCCGAACTCGGCGGCGCCCAGCACGTGGCGCGCACCTTCGCCGCGTGGCTCAAGGCCGCGACGCTCTACGACGTGCGCATCGTCATGATGCGCGGCGGCGCCTTCGCTTATCTGCTCGGCCGCATCGCGCCGACCTGCAACATCGAATCCATGCTGGAGACCATGCCCCGCGCCGAAGTCGAGGCAACGTTGCGCGAATGGGCCGGCGACGACGTGCGCGCCATCTTCCTCAATTCGACGGCCAGCGGCGGCTTTCTCGACTTCTGGAAGGAGCGCACGCCGACAATCGCCTTCATCCACGAACTGCCGAAGATCCTGAAGCTCTTTCCTTCCGAATTCGCGCTGATCAAGGAACGCGCCGACCTGATCGTCGGCGGCAGCGAGCCCGTCAGCCAGGCGCTTGAAGGCAAGGCCGGCGTCGATCCGGCGCGCCTGCGGGTCGTCACCGGCTTCGTGGAGGCGGAGGAAACGCGCAAGGGCTTCACCTTCGACGACAAGCGTGCAGCCAAGCGCGCGCTTGGCTATCGCCAGGACGAGTTCGTCGTCGCCGCCTGCGGCGTTGTCCACTGGCGCAAGGGGCCGCAGGCATTCGTGGAGGTCGCCGCCAGGGCGCTGGAGGCGATCGGCCGGCCGGCGCGGTTCGTGTGGATCGGCGGCGGGCCGGACCAGGCCCATTGCGAGAAGCTCGCCGCCGCCAGCGGCCTCGGCGATCGCCTGCGCTTCACCGGCCTGGAAAACGACGTGGAGCGCCATATCGCGGCGGCCGACCTGTTCCTGCTGCCCTCGGAGGAAGACCCGTTTCCGCTGGTCTGTCTCTACGCGGCCCGCCTCCTGGCCCCGGTCGTGTGCTTCGAGGAGGCCGGCGGCATGCCGGGCTTCGTCGCGCGCGGCTGCGGGCTAGCCGTTCCCTTCGGCGACGTCGATGCCATGGCCCGCGCGGTGATCGACTATGCCGGCGACGACCCGCTGCGCCGCCGCCAGGGGGAGACCGGCCGCGCGCTGGTCGAGGCCGAATACACCGTCGCCTTCACCGGACCACGGCTCCTCCACCACATCCGCGAGGCGGCCGGGCTCGCGCCGGGGCTCAGCGTCATCGTGCCCAGCTACAATTGCGCGCCATGGCTGGAGGAGCGCCTCGACAGCATCTGGAACCAGACCTTCCAGGATTTCGAGGTCATCCTGCTCGACGACCGCTCGACCGACGGCTCGCTCGAAATCCTCGAGCACCGGGCCGCCACGCGGCCCGACGTGCGCCTGCTGGTCAACGACGTCAACAGCGGCTCGCCCTTCCCGCAATGGCTCAAGGGCATGGCGCTGGCGCGCGCCGAGGCGATCTGGATCGCCGAGGCCGACGATGCGTGCGAGCCGGGCTTCGCCGCCGCGCTGCTGCCCGAGCTTGACGATCGCAACGTCTTCCTCGCCCATGCCCGCTCCGTGCCCGTGAACGACAAGGGCGAGGTGCTCGGCGACTACGGGCCCATCTACCTCGACCGCATCGCCGAAGGCCGCTGGTCGCGCGCCCATCGCGCCACCGACCACGAGGAAGCCAATCAAGGTCTCGGCATCGCCAATTCCATCCCGAATGCCAGCGGCGTCATCTTCCGTCGCTTCGAGCCCGAGGCCGGGTTTTCCGAGACGCTGAGGTCGATGCGGCTGTGCGGCGACTGGTTCTTCTACCTTCGCGCCATGCGCGGCGGCATGGTCGCCTACGACGCCCGCGCGCTCAACCGCCACCGTCGCCACGATCAGACCGTGACGCAGCGCACGGAAGGCTCGCCGGTCTATTTCTCCGAGTTCGAGACGGTGCGCCGCTTCATATCCTCCACATGGCGCCAGTCTTCCGCCGCCCGAAACGCGATCCGCCGCTTCGCCACCGAGGATCTCGACCGCTTCGCGATCACCGATCCCGAAGCGCGCGAGCGGGTGCTCGCCGCCTCCCCGCCTCCCGGCGAAAAGGCGATGCCTTCCATCATGGTGGCCGTGTCGGACCTGTCGCCCGGCGGCGGCCAGATGTTCGGCGTGCGGCTGGCCAATGCCTGGGCGGCCGCCGGCGGGCGTGTGGTCCTGTTCAATGTCCGCCATTTCCCCGACCACCCACGCGTCGTCGCCAAGATCGACCCGCGCGTGGCGGTCGTTCATGCGGGCGATCCGTCGATGGGCTTCGAGGACGTGCTGGTCCGTTTCGACATCGACGTCGTGCATTCCTCGATCTGGTGGGCCGACCGGTTCGTGCACGAGCACGCCGAAGCGCTGGGTGGCCGGCCGTGGATCGTCACCATGCATGGCTGCTACGAGACCCATCTGGACCATCCGGCCGTCGACATCACCTTCCCCGGGCGCATCGGCCCCATGCTGGAGCGGGTCGATTTGTGGGTCCCGACGGCGGAGAAGAACCGCCGCGTCTTCGCCGTCCACGGCGCGCCACGAGCCGAGGCGCGGATACGCAACGGCGTCGCGGCGGAGCCGTCGAAACCGCTTTCGCGCCCCGCGCTAGGCCTGCGCGACGACGCGCTGGTCATGTGCCTGGCCAGCCGCGCCATCGCCGAGAAGGGCTGGCGCGAGGCCGTCGAACTGACGTCGCGCCTCAACGCGGCCGGCCTGCCCGTCGACCTGATGCTGATCGGCGAAGGACCGGAGACCGACGCGGTCGCCGCCGGTGCGCCGGCCCATGTCCGGCTTTGCGGACAGGTCGACAATCTGCAGGATCATCTGGAGGCCGCCGACATCGCCATCCTGCCGTCGACCTTCGTCGGCGAATCCATGCCGCTGGTGCTCATCGAGGCGATGGCCCGGTCGCGGCCGGTGGTCGCCACCGATGTCGGCGAGATTCCCGCCATGATCGGCGATGGCGAGAATGCCGCCGGCGCCGTCGTGCCGCTCATCGACGGACGCGTCGACATCGAGGGCTTCGCGGCCGCCATCCGCCGGCTTGCCGATCCCGAACACCGCCATGCCGCCGGCCTTGCCGCTCGCGCGCGCTACGAGGCCGACTACACGGTCGAGGCGATGATCGAGGCCTATGGGCGGGAATATCGACGCCTCATCGAGGCGCGCGACCAAGCCGCCTGACGCTATGCCGCCGCGACCGCGCGCGAGAAGATGTCCCAGATTTCGGGCGCGTCCGCCGCGTCGTCGTATACCGGCAGGCAGACCGCCCGCGCGGCGAGCCGTCGCGCATTGGGCGTGCCGGCCTCGCCAAGCGCGGGATGGTAGTAGCGCCGCGCGATCAGGCCTTCCTCCGCGCAAGCCTTGACGATCCCGTCGGCGGCGACGCCGTCTGGCAGGAGCACGGGGAAACATTGCCAGGTGCTGTGTTCGGCCGCGCGGAAGAAAGTCGCCAGCCCGGCTTCCCCGGCCCTGCCCGCATAATAGCCCGCCACTTCCTGCCTGCGGGCGACCCGCGACGGCAGTTCCTCCAGCACGGCATGGCCGACCGCGGCCGTCATCTCGTCCATCTTGCCGTTGATGCCCTTGCCGCGAAGCCTGCCATCGGCAAGCGGCAGGCCGAAATTCATGGCCGAGCGCAGTTTCGCCTCCAGACCCGGCGCCTCCGGCTCCGGCGGCACTGCGAGCACGCCGCCCTCGCCGACTCCGAAGGGCTTGGTCGCATGAAGCGAGAAGGCCTCGATCGCGTCCTCGACCCCGAACCGGCTGACGATGTCGCCGCCGACGCCGAGCCCGGCCGCGTTGTCGATGACGAGCGGCAGCCCTGCCTCGCGGCATGCGGCGGCGAGCGGCGAGAGGTCCGACCAGATGCCGTAGGGCCGCACGGCGATCACCGCCCCGCAGCCCTGCCTGGCCGCACGCCGCACCTCCCCTTCCAGAAGGATGCCGGTGTCGGGATCGACGTCGCCGACGAGAACGGTCAGCCCCGCTCCAGTCACCGCGCCGGCCGTCGCGGGAAAGGTGAAGGCCGGCACCAGCACCGGGCTCGACACGTCAAGCGCCAGCAGGGCGACCGAAAGCGCGGTGGTGCAGCTCGAGCACATCATGGCCGACCGGCCGGAAAGCAGCCTCGTTCCGAGTTCACGTTCCAGCCGGCTTGAGACGGGGCCGAAATTCGTGAAGAATCCGGCCTCGCGCGCCGGGCGGAAATGGCGCTCGATCGCGTCGGAGGCCGGATAGCGCGGCTTGACGAAAGGAAATCTCGGGCGGGCGGTTTCCGGTCGCACGGGCAAGGGAGCAGGACTCATGAACGCTTATCTCTCCGAGCCCGAAATCGCGGCACTGGGCCTGGCCAGCGTGGGCGACCGCGTAGGCATACATAGGAGCAGCCTGATCATCAATGCGGGTCGCCTGTCGATCGGCAGCGATGTCAGGATCGACGCCTTCTCCGTCGTCACCTGCGGCGACGAGGCCTGCCTCATCGACGACCACGTTCACATATCCACCCATGTGCTGATCGCCGGGCGCGCCGGTTTCGACATCTGCAAATATGCCGGCATCGCGGCGGGCGCGCGGCTTCTGTCCACCTCCGACGATTTCTCCGGAGACTTCCTCACCGGGCCGACATTTCCTCCGCCCTACACCAACGCGCTCCACAGGCGCATCGTGATCGGCGAGCACGCGGTGGTGGGCGCCAACTGCATCGTCATGCCGGGGGGCGGGCTTGAGGAAGGCGCCATTCTCGGCTCGCTTTCGCTGACGAAGACGATGCTCCAGGCCTGGCATATCCATGGCGGCGTGCCGGCGCGGATGCTCAAGGAGCGCTCGCGCAAGCTGCTGGGCGTGCTTGAAGCCTACGAGGCGGCTCACGCCGCCGGAAACGGATAATCGCGTCCCAGCCGCTCCGCCACCATGTCGCGGAACAGCGCGTTGGAGCCGGAAAGCTCCATTTCCATGAAGCCCCGATAGGTCTCGGCATTCGCGAAGACCTTCTGGCGGTCGAAGGTCGTTTTCCTCAGATAATGCAGGATGCGGATGTCGCGCATCTGGTCGGGATAGGTCGCGTCGGCCACCGGGTCGTTGGGATAGTTGTAGGCGATCGGCAGGCTGATGGTCCTGGCGCCGCTCTCGGCGACAGCCAGCGCGAATCCGATCTGCGCGGCGAAGAACGAACCGTCGAGCCGCTCGGAGACAAGCTGCCGGTATCGGCGGTAGAGCGGAAAGATCCGACGTATGGCGAGCGCCGATCCGGCCAGCACGCCGAAATTGATGTAGAACGGGCATTTCCACGCCTCCGGGTCGTCCGGGTCGGACGGCCTCGGCGGGAACAGATAGCGGTGGTCGCGGCGCAGGGGTTCCGAAACAAGGCCTTCGACCTCCGCCCAGGGATCGGCGGAGGCCGACCTGTCCTTGCGAGGGAACGGATAATGCGCCTGCACGCCCGCCAGCGCGTCCTTGGCATAGACCTCGTCCAGCATGTCCTCGAGATCGCCCGCCACGAATGTATCGGCGTCGACCAGCACGAGCGCGTCGGCGTCGGCCGGCACCATGCTCATGCGCGAATCGCCCTGGGCGAAATATCTGTGCTCGGTAAACAGCCGGCGATCCCTGAACACCAGGTCCATGTCCTGCAGATGGGGATACCAGCGCGCCAGCACGGCCGGATCGAACTCCTCGGCGAAGAACGCGGTGACGCGCGGCCGCCAGCGCCGCCAGAGGGCGCTGTCCACAGATCGCCTGAACGCGGCGATCTGCGACAGGAAGCCGTCATTCGGGCTCGCCGGTATCATGAAATAGACCGTGTTCACGCGTCCTCCCCCGCTGCTTGCGCCGGTCCCGCCGCGTCGCGGACACGCCGTTCGGTCCGGCCTGTTAGACCATCGCGCGGCGGATCGGAACCCGCCGCGGCCTCTGGACGGAACGAGGATGTCGGAAACGGATCGCTAGATCGGTAAGAGAGCCTTCAGCATGCCGATCACGTGAGGCGCCATGTCGGGCCGGCTCTCGAAAAACTCGGCTTCGCGCATGGACCAGTCCAGGCTTTTGATCTGATCGGCCAGAACCACGCCACTTGTCTTGTGGCCGTCCGGAACGGGCACCTCGAACGGGTAGCCTTTTGCCTTCGTGGTGATCGGGCACAAGACGCACAAACGCGCCAAGGCATTGTACTTGGCGGGCGAGAGCACGAAAGCGTAGCGTTTGCCGGCCTGCTCTCGCCCGGCCTGCGGGTCGAACTGGATATGAATAACGTCGAACTGTTCTGGACAGTAAGGCGGCTTAGAACTCGTTCCCGACCGCCCGGCCAGTGGCAATCTCGCCATGACGATTATCTTCCGTGATCCCGCGCAGAAGCTCGTCTAGGTCATAAACTGGCGAATCATCAACAGGGCGCACCAAAAGTGCCCCGTTCGCCACCGAAATATCGACCGATGCGCCTTCCTTGACGGCGATTTCACGCGCGAAGGCGGTCGGGATTCTCAATGCCAGACTGTTACCCCATTTCGCGATAGCGGTGATCATGGGACTTCTCCTGCGGCGTCCGCGACGCAGTATATACGATGGAGACACATAGTGCGTTCCAAGATTGAACGCAATGTAATTCCGCGCATAACGTTGCCCGCGGGAACCCGCCGCGGCCTCGCCGTGCTCTTAAGCCGCCGGCCGCCGGCTTGGGTCACGCGATCAGCGCGACCGTGCTGACGATTTCCACCGTCGCCGTCGTGGCGATGTCCTCGCGCAGGAAGACCAGGTTGGAGCCCGAGACCGGCGAGGCCTCGCTGCACGGGACGATCGTGACACCGTCCCCCGACCCATGTCGCGATGCGTTGACGAAGGAGCCTCCCACGCCGCTCGGGGTGAGGCCCACCGCATCGCCGGCCGAGCCCGAAATGGCCGCCTTGACGACCAGGCCCGACTGGCGGAACGGCGCCCCGAACAGCGCCGTCATCATCGGCGATATGTCGAGCGCGATCACGCGGCCTGGCGTTGCCGCCGTCGGATCGCCGATCTGCACCGTCTCGCCGTTCGACCATCCGGCGATGTCGGACGCGTCGGTGACCTGCAATGTCGAACCGGTCGCGCTGGCCCTCACCCAGGCGCTCTGGGCAGGCGCCTTCGAGACGTTCCAGACGCGAAGCAGCGAAACACCCGCCATGAAGCCGGTCCAGCGGCCGAACTGGCCGGCATCGGCCGCCGTCAGCGTGATCGTGTCGCCCGCGACCGACGACACCGTCGCCACGCGCGGGTTCTGCGCATGGGCCGCGTCGATGCGCCAGATCGAAACCTGGCCGTCGCCGCCGGGCGTGAAGACGAGGCCGTGAAGCGGCGCGCCGCTCGCCGCGTGCATCAGCCCGCCCGGCAGGCTGACGGCGCCGCTGGCGCGGTCGGCCTTCAGCGCCTCGTGCCAGGTTGCCCCGTCGGGGCTGACCTTGACGCCGAAATCGTCGTCGCCGATCAGCCCCAGTTCCGCCCGGCCCGACCAGTCGGACTGCATCAGCATGGACAGCACGCCCGCCGGCGCCTCTTTGTTCAGCGTATAGCGCAGGTCGCCGTCGCCACCCTCGCTTGCATAGCGCGCCGTCCACAGCGCCTTGTTGAGCTTGGCCGCGAAGGGGTTGGTCGCGTCGGCCACCGTGCCCAGCCCCAGCAGCGGCACGTCCTGCAGGTCGTCGACGCCCCAGGCGCGCCACTCCTCGCCGTCATGGACCACGAAGCCGTCCTCGGCCACGACCCAGGCCAGCCAGCCGGGCCTGGGTTCCAGAAAACTCCAGCCACCGTCCTGGCGCACCGCGACAGCACCGGCCTGTCCGCTCCACTCTCCTTCCGCCGGGGCGGCGACGACATGGCGGTCGCCCTCTTCCGACGATCCGGGAGGCGAAGTCCTGTCCCGATCGAGAACCGCGAGTTGCACGAGCGAATCGAGCAGCCTCACCGCCTCGTTGTGGGTCACGTGCTTCTGCGCCTGCGAGGGCAGGATGTAGGGAAGGTCGAGATTGGGGGACTGGTCGCTCATCGGGTCGCTCCTGCGGAAACCCGCAAGTGTCGCGCTTCGGCGTACCCCGTGAACAAAAATAGAACGAAACGCCCCGGCCGCTCACGGCATGGCACCGGCTGTCGGCGCCTAACCCATTGTCTAAAATCGGTTAATGGCCGGCCGTCCTCACTCGGCTCCCCGGCTGCACCAGCGCGGGACGCGAAATCTGTCCACCTTGTCGGCGACCGTGATCCGCGGCCGCGCCCGGGATCGCGGAACGCCCGCGGATCCAACAGCCCGCAGGCGGAATGATCACAGCGGGGCGCTGACGAACCACGCGACCGCCACGGCGGCCAGCACCAGCCACATGGCCGGCTCGGCAAAACGCATCATCATCCGATATTCCCCCTTGCCCGGTGCGATCCAAGCACGATGGGGCGGGTTCTCCATCCCCCGTTCGGGGGAGAACAGCTTTTCGGGAACCACGCCGCGTCCGGATTGTTTGCCTCGCGAAGGGACGATCCGTCGGAACAGAAGGCAGATCGCCATGAAACGCATTCTAACAGTCGCGACCGCCGCCCTGCTGGGCTCGGCAGTCCTCTCGGCCCCCGCCTACTCCCAGGGCAGCGGGTCCTCCGAACACGCCCCGGGCCAAATGAAGCGTCTTGACGACAGTGCCGGCACGCCCGACATCGCGCCCGGCCAGATGAAGGAAGAGGGCGAGAGCGCCACCGAATACGCGCCGGGCCAGCAGCTGGATGACGACCTCGACGATGACACCGATGACACCACGACGGGCTCGACGAACTCAGCTCGCGAGTTCGCGCCGGGTCAGCAGGACGAGCCCGCCGACGAAATGGCGCCGGGCCAGCAGGACGATCCCACCGCGGCGGCTCCTGGCCAGATGAAGAAGCTGGACGAGGATACCGACTAGATTGCCATCGCGCCGTGAGGCCCCGCCCCAAGGTGGCGGGGCCTTACCGCCCGGATCGGCCCGAACCTGTCGTCCCGGCCACCCAGACGGACAAGCCACTGCGCCCACGGCCGTCATCCCGGCCGAAGCCGAACGACCGCAGGTCGCGAGGCGAGAGCCGGACCCATGCCGTGGCATGTCCGCTATCCGTGCCGTGACCCGGCGTCCAGGACGACGATCACGCCCTCCGGCATGCCTTTCTCGTGAAAATGGCGGTCAGCGCCCGGAGCGGTCCTCAGCGTCTTGCCCTCGCCTGCCGTCTCGCCGACCGGGATCAGAGGCACGTCCTTGCCGAACTCGTCGAGGATGGCGCGGTCGACGCGCACATTGGTCAGCGGGCCGTCGGCATAGCGCAGCGAGAAGTCGTGAAAGGCGCAGGCATAGGGCCTGGGTTTCATCGCCATGATCGCGCGTATGTCGGCCACGACGCCCTTGTAGCGGTGGTCGCCGTCGACGAAGACCAGCACCGGCGCCGGATAGGCCCGCGAGCGGCGCACGAAGCGCTTGAAATCGGTCCTGTGCAGGCGCGCGTGATCCGAAAGCCCGGTCGCCTCCAGCGCGCCCGCCGCCTTGTCGAGATTGCCGGCGTCGATGTCGATCACGTCGAAGGCGAGCGCGAACTCCCGGGCCAGGCGCGCGAGCTGGGCGGTGAAGCCGCCATGATAGCAGCCGATCTCGACGATCGACGCCCCCTTGCCGGCATTGTCGGCGACGAAGCGCAGCACGTCGTCCTGGAAGGTGGTCGAGGTCTGCGAGGCCTGGCCCATCCCGCGCAGCGTCTCGCGGATCGCGTTTATGTCGTCGGTCCACACGGAAATGATTGCCTCCGGCGCTAGGCGCCGCCGTCGCGCGGCGCTTGCGGGCGCTTCTGGCACGGCCTCGCGCGCAATGCCAGACGTCGCGGTTACATCTCCGCGACGTCTGTTGGGTCGAACAGACCTCGGTCGATGGCGCGGCGTTGCCGCCGCGCGCCGATGTCAGATCACGAAGAAGTCGGCGCTCGTCAGTCCACTGGTGACCGAGGCGATGGGAATATAGCCCGCTCCGGAGTCCGTTCCGGGATGGTAATAGACCATCATCTCGTAATTGTTGAAGACGATGACATGGTCCGGATCGGTCGCGAAGTTGCCCGTCGTGAAGGCCGACGGGGCGAGCGACCCTTCCGGCAGGCCGAACAGATCGCTGTCGAGAATGATCGTATCGTGGCCGGGCGTGAAGTCCTCGATGTGATCGACATTGGTGTAGATGGACGTGTCGGGCGCGTTGAGGGTCGTGTTGAAGACGAACCGGTCGATCCCGGCACCGCCATAAAGCCGGTCGTTGCCCGATCCCGCCGCGAGGAAATCGTTGCCACTGCCGCCGGAGATGTAGTCGTCGCCGGCCTGAGCATAGATGTAGTCGTTGCCGCCGCCGCCATACAGGTAATTGTCGGCGGCATTGCCGACCACTGTATCGTTGCCGGCGCCCGCCACCAGGGCTTCGACGTTCTCGTAGGTATCGCCGGCGGCCACGCCGGTGTTCAGGTCGGGCCGGTCGAACCGGATGACGAGGTTGCCATGGTTGGCGTCGTCATAGCGGGCGAAGTCGGTGTTCGGGCCGCCGTTCAGATGATCGGCTCCGGCCCCGCCATAGAGGTGGTCGCTGCCGACGCCGCCGCTGATGTAGTCGTTGCCGCCCTGGCCGTAGATGTGGTCGTTGCCACCATTGCCGTAGAGATAGTTCGCGCCGCCATCGCCATGGATCTGGTCGTGGCCATTGCCTCCGATGAGGCCTTCGATGCTGACATAGGTGTCGACACCGCCGGTGCCGACGTTCAACGCCGGATTGTCGAGCCTGAGAATGAAGTCCGGATCGTTGTATCCTCCTCCATAGACCGCGAAGTCCGTGTTCGGGCCGCCGTCGAGGCGGTTGGTTCCGCTGCCGCCGTAAAGACGGTCGCTGCCGACCCCGCCATAGAGGTGGTCGTCGCCCGCATCACCCCTGATCGTGTCGTTGCCGCCGCTGCCGTAGAGATAATTGTCGCGGAAGTCGCCGACGACAAGGTCATTGCCCTGTCCTCCGACGAGCCCCTCGACGCTGGAATAGGTGTCGCCGGCGGCCGATCCGGTGCCCGCGCCTGACAAACTGATCGTGATGCCGACGGTTTCGGCGTCGTAGCGCGCGAAATCGGTGTTGGGCCCGCCCTCGAAATGATCCGCGCCAAGGCCGCCATACATGTGGTCGCTGCCCGCGCCGCCGCTGATATAGTCGTCGCCCTCCTTGCCCCATATCTGGTCGTTGCCGGGGCCGCCATAGAGCCGGTTCGCCGAGCTGTTTCCGACGATGAGGTCGTTGCCGGCGCCGCCGATCAGGCCTTCGATGCTGTGGTAGCTGTCGCCCGCCGCCGCACCCGTGTTGAGCTGGGGCAGGTCGAGGCGGATGGTGAGGTTGCCGTAGTCGGCGTCGTCGTAGCGCGCGAAGTCGGTGTTCGGCCCGCCGATCAGCACGTCCGCGCCAGTGCCTCCGTAAAGATGGTCGCTGCCGACGCCGCCCTCCAGGCGGTTCTTGCCCGAATTGCCGTAGATATGGTCGTTGCCGCTGCCGCCGATCGCGTTCTCGATGAAGCTGGTCAGATAGATGCCGATATTGCGGGTGAGGCCGCCGATGCTCGAATGCTCGCCGCCGCGCAGGATGATGGTCTGATCGTTGGAATAACCCGACGCGTCGAGCGTGTCGGTCCCGCCCGTATCGTAAATGGTGAAGGCGGGCGCGGTCGAATAGTTGTCGAAATTGTAGAGAATTCCGGTGCCCGTCGATCCGGTCGTGGCGTTGTGGCCGTAGACGGTGTCGCCGTGACGGACCTGCGTCCCGCCATACATGCGCTGCATGGCCAGAATGTCGGCCATCATCGGCGTCATCACGTAGCGGTACGAGCCTTGTCCGCTTTCGTCCTGGCTGAGATAGGACATGACGCTCATCTGCCAGGAATCGTTGCCATAGGTCGCGTCATTCCAGCCGCCGATGGTGTTGTTGTAGGCGCCCGAATGGCCGAGGCCGAGCGAATGGCCGATCTCGTGGATGAAGGTCTGGAACGTGTAGCTGTCGATCGCGTCGGACCCGCCGTCCCATGCGCTGTCGACATTGATCGTCGACGACAGGATGCTGCCGCCCGAAACGGTGCTGCTCGAGGAGGCGCCGCTTTGCGTGTCGTCGATCGTGATGTCGGCGCTGCCGCTGGTCTCGGTGAAGGTGAGGCCGCTCACCTCCGCCCAGGTCTGAAAGGCCAGCCGGGCCAGAACTGCGCGTTCGGGCTCCAGTCCGGTGAGGTTGAAGGTGACGTGATTGTCGGCCCACTGGCGCGGGTCCTGATCGGTCAGCCGCCAGTAGCTGTACTGGATGTAGTCGGCGTGATCGGCGGCGGGGCGCAGACGCGGATGCGTCGACGATCCGGGGCTCGCGGTCAGCAGATACTCGCCGGTCTGGGACCCGTAGCCGCTGGCCCCCACATAATAGGTTCCCGAGGTCGTGGCGGTGAAGGTCATCTCCGCGTTGCGCAGCGGCCCGCTATCGTCGTCCGACTGGATCGCGACACCGCTGGAATTGTAGAGCGTGACGAAGGAATCGCGCAGCGCCTCCTGCCCCACGCCCTCGACGCGAAACGTGTAGGTGCGGCCGGCTTCGAGATTGATCGCATACCAGTCCTCGTCGCCGGCGAAATTGACGAAGCCGTTCTTGGCGACGCGTGTCGCGATCGTCTGCGTCGTCGACGTATTGTCCGGAATCGTGTCGCTGCCAGGGTTCTGCAGCTCATGGCCGAAATTCGGTTCGACCTTCTCGCAACCGAAGACGCCGGGCTCGCGTCCAGCGAGATCGCAGATCACGCACATTCCAAATTCCCCCGTCCACCACGATACGCCCCGCATGCACCGTTCGTGCCGCAGGACGCGGTGTCAACCCCGTGGATGTCCGGAGCGGATTTTCCGCGGCAACCGAGGCGCGAATGCACCACCTCGCTCCCCGCCTGCGCGCGCGGCGCCTATCGGTCGATCGTGACCTCGACGGCGCCGATGACGATGTCGGTCCCCTCGCCCACCCCGCGAAGCTCCGCCTTGAAAGTGCCTGCGTCCGCATAGACGTGGGACGCGGTCGCCGCGCCGCAGGAACGGCCGGGACGGCAGACCTGCACGCGCGCGCCGTCACCGAAGCTCAGCCATACCCCGCCGAAATAGATCCGGCGGCCGCCATGGGCGGTGAACACCACCCACCGCGACGACGACCGCGAGACGCTGGCGCTCAGATGTCCGTCGACTTTCTCCACCGCGCCATCCTTGCCGCCGAGTTGCTTGGCCGACAGGCCGATGCCTCCGGCCAGAACGGCAAGCGCCATGATCGATGCAATCGCAAATCTTGCAAACGTCATCGGTCTTTCAAGCCTTGCCCCATCCTTGGTGAATGTGGCGCGCGAAGCCATGGCGATCAAGCGGCCCTGGCGCACCTGCTCGGCTGTCGCGGGAATCAATCCGGCGTCCCCAGTCCCATGGGATCGGTGGGCGCCGGATTTGTTTCGATATGGTCGCGGCTCAGACGATCAGGAACTCGTTCACCGTGAGCGCCAGCCCGGGCGCCAGATCCGCGAACCGTATCGCCCCGATACCGCCGACTCCGTCCACATCGTAGTAAAGATCGCCGGGGCCCGGAACATATATGATGCGATGGGTCGAGGCCGTCGCCATGTTTCCGACCGTGAAGGCCGAGGCTGCGAGACTCCCTTCCGGCAGGCCGAAGATCGAGCTTTCGAGATGGATGCGGTCGGCCGCCGAAACATTGAAGTCGGTGACCGTATCGACATTCGTGGTGCCGTTCAGCGCGGTGTTGAACACGAATGTATCGCTGCCCAGGCCGCCAACCAGCGTGTCGTTGCCCGAACCGCCCGAGAGATAGTCATTGCCTGCGGCGCCGGACATATAGTCGTCGCCGCCGCCGCCGTAGATGCTGTCATTGCCGCCATTGCCGAAGAGGTGGTTTGCCCCGCCATTGCCGACGATCGTGTCGTTGCCGGCACCGCCGACCAGCCCCTCGATGCTGTTATAGGTGTCGCCGGCCGCGGCACCCGTGTTGAGGCCGGGATTGTCGAGACGGATGACCAGATTGCCGTGGTTCGCGTCGTCATAGCGGGCGAAGTCGAACCCGTCGTCGCCGCGAAGCTGGTCGGCGCCGAGGCCGCCGCTCAGATGGTCGTTGCCGGACCCGCCGCTGAGCAGGTCATTGCCGGCTTCGCCGTAGAGCCAGTCATTGTCGCCCTGACCGTAGATGCTGTCCGCTCCGCCGTCGCCATAAAGATAGTTGGCCAGCCCGTTGCCGACGATCATGTCGTTGCCCGAACCGCCGACGATGCCCTCGATGCTGCTATAGCTGTCGCCCACCGCCGCGCCGGTGTTCAGGCCGGGATTGTCGAGCCGGATGACGAGGTTTCCGAAACTGCCATTGTTGTAGACGGCGAGATCGATCCCGTCATTGCCGATGTGATGGTCGGCGCCGAAGCCACCGGCCAGCCGGTCGTCGCCCGAACCGCCCGACATCAGGTCGTTGCCGTTGCCGCCGGAGATGAAATCGTCGCCGGCCTGGCCGTAGATGCTGTCGTCGCCGCCGCTGCCGTAAAGGTAGTTGGCCAGCGCGTTGCCGACGATCATGTCGTCGCCCGAGCCGCCGACGATGCCCTCGATGCTGAGATAGAAGTCGCCTGCTGCGGCGCCGGTGTTGAGGCCCGGATTGTCGAGCCGAATGACGAGGTCGCCATAGCCCGCGTCGTCATAGCGCACGAAATCGGTGTTGGCCCCGCCATCGACAAAGTCGGCGCCCCAGCCGGCATAGATATGGTCGGTGCCGGCGTCGCCGTAGAGCGCGTCGCCGCCCTCGCGGCCGAAGATGGTGTCGTTGCCGCCATGGCCGCGGATCAGGTCGCCGCCGCCCCTTCCGTCGAGCATGTTGGCGAAGTCGTTGCCGTACAGATTGTCGCCGGCGGTCGCGCTGCCGACCGCGTTCTCGATCACGACGCCGGCGGCGATGATGAAGCCGCCAAAGATGCCGACCGTCTCGGAAACATGGCCGCCGCCGCCCTCCTCGTAGCGGAGCGTCGCCGCGCGCAGGTCGATCTCGGCGCCGCTGGCATTGGGATTGATGATCGTGTCGTCGCCGCCCGTATCCCAGATCGTCGTGAAGGAGCCGTTGGCCGTCGGCAGGGAATAGACGGTGGCGCCGGCGTTCTGGTTCTGGTTGGCGCCGTAGAGCCGCTGCAGGATCGAGACGTCGAGCGTGCCGGCATTGTAATTGTAGCCGTAGAAATTGGATGGCGTCGCGCCGTTGTAGCCGGTGGCGTAGGCGTAGTTGTAGCCCATCATCGTGTATGGGCCCTGGTTCAGGTTGAAATCGCCATAGTCCCCTGACGGGGAGTCGACGCCGTTCATGACGTTCGACATGCCGCCGCGGTCATGCGTGTGCGACAGGCCGAGCGCGTGGCCGAACTCGTGGATGATCGTGTGCCAGGCACCCGACCCCTGGTTCCACTGGTTGGAATAGTCGCCGTACAGGTAGGAGTTCGACGCCAGGTTCCACACGCCGATGCCGGCGCCGTCCTCGCCGGGCGGGATGAAATAGGCGGAGGCCGGCAGGCCGTTGTCGCTGATCGTGACGAGTTGGAAGTCGGAGCCGGCCGCGCTCGCGACCTGGGTGAAGCTCAGATCGGCGTAATCCGAGAAGGTGCGCAGCGCGGCCATCGTCTGGTCGATCTGCCACTGCGCCCATCCGAGCGAGGTCTGCCCGTCATAGGTCTCGCCGGCGCCGGCGAAATAGACAGAGATCGTGTTGTCGAAGGTGCGCCCGCCCCACATCAGCGAGGTCAGCGGCGTCTCCTCGGTCACGTTGTCGACGAGGATCGTGTAGTCGCCGGTCGCGGTGTCGTTCCACCCGCCGGCGGAGATGTAGTAGGTGCCGCTTTCGGTGGCGGTGTAGCGTATACCGGCATTGTTGAAGCCGCCGAAATTCGACGCATTGCCGTCGAAGCCGACAGTTATCGCATCATTATAGGCAAGTTCCGCCCCGCCGCTGCCGTGAAGCCGGATCGCGGCGTCGCTGATCGGCGTGTCGCCCGAGGTGGTCATGCGGATCGAATAGGTCTGGCCGGCCTCGAGCTCGACCCTGATCCAGTCCCTGTCGCCAGAGACCTCGATCGAACTGCTGACCCAGCCCTCGCCGACCTCGATTTCGATGGTGGTCGACGTATTCGCGGCGATGTCGCCGGGAACGGTGCCCGGTGCGTCGAACAGCGTGGTGAGCGTCGACGGAACCGAGATGCGTTCCTCCTGCCCGCCCATGAAGGCCATATCCGGGGCCTCGGCGCCTGCCCCATAGACGGCTTCTTCGGCTCCGAATGAGCTGCCCCGCGCGCCGAACCCGCTATGGCCGTCCGGCGACACGCCCTTGGCGCACAACATGCACATGGCTGAATTCTCCCCAAAATCCGAACGCCGACGGACACGCGAAAACGCGCGGCGTCGCATCGGATCTGCCCCGACGGCAACTATTCGCGCGACACGAACATCGGTCAAGGGCAAAAGCGGCCTAAAAGGAAATTTTTATTTGGGGACTGCAACCATAATCAAATATAGTTCTCGCGATGATCGAAGACCGTTACAGTGTAACTATGCGTCATCATATGGTTACAATCGGCCGCGACGCGCCCGGCCGCGCGGGGTTGTATCGCGGCCGTCCGGCACGGCGCGGTCTCGGGCGATTCGCCGCCGCCCTCGCCTTCATCATGGCCGCCGCGATGGCCGGCGCTCCTACGTCCGCGAAGGAAAGATCAATGACCAGTGACGGAGCCGGATCGGCCCTTCCCTTTGCGCGCGGCCAGAGTTTCGCGACGCTGGATGAGTATCTCGCCCACCGGCGCAGGCTGGGCACGATGGACGTCCCCTACTACCGGGAGGTCTCGCCGGGCCGCTACCGGCTCGAGGGCGGCAGCCCGACGCCGGTTCCCGCCCCGGATCGCATCTGGACGCGCGAGGAGCTGCTGGAAAAATACGGCTTCGAGCGCTGAGGCTGCGAGGGCAACGGCGCGGCTTGCGGTTTGCAGCGACCGGCTGGGGCGCCTGGATTCGAACCAGGGAATGGCGGCACCAAAAGCCGCTGCCTTACCGCTTGGCTACGCCCCATTGCCGGACGAGGCCTTCATAATGCGGCCATGCCGGTCTGTACAGATGGTGATGGGGACGACGGGCGGGCTGCGCCGTCATGCCGCCTTTGTTGACTTGGAGCGGCCGAATCCGTAGGCAGCGCGCGTCCGGCCGCCCCCAGCGGCCGGGCGGTCCATCGGGAGACCGGAACGCATCATGAAAGGCATCATCCTTGCCGGCGGAAGCGGCACGCGCCTCTATCCGCTGACCATGGCCGTCTCCAAGCAGATCCTGCCGATCTACGACAAGCCGATGATCTACTATCCGCTCAGCGTGCTGATGCTGGCGGGCATCCGCGAGATCCTGGTCATCTCCACGCCGCGCGACCTGCCGGTCTTTCGCGAGCTGCTCGGCGACGGCGGCGATTTCGGCCTGGCCTTCTCTTATGCCGAGCAGCCGCAGCCGAACGGGCTGGCGGAAGCCTTCATCATCGGCCGTGATTTCGTCGGCGACGACAATGTCGCGATGATCCTGGGCGACAACATCTATTTCGGCGACGGCCTCTCGGATGCCTGCCGCGCCGCCGCCCAGCGCGACACCGGCGCGTCGGTCTTCGCCTACCACGTCGAGGATCCGCAGCGCTACGGCGTGGTGTCGTTCGAGAAGGAGAGCGGCCGGGCGCTGACCATCGAGGAGAAGCCGGACAGGCCGAAAAGCAACTGGGCGGTCACCGGCCTTTATTTCTACGACAATGACGTGCTCGACATCGCCGCCTCAATCGAGCCGTCGGCGCGCGGCGAACTGGAGATCACCAGCGTCAACAACGCCTATCTGGAACGCGGTGACCTGCACGTCCAGCGGCTCGGGCGCGGCTATGCCTGGCTCGACACCGGCACCCATGACAGCCTGCACGAGGCCTCCTCCTTCGTGCGCACGATCGAGCACCGCCAGGGCATCAAGATCGCCTGCCCGGAGGAGATCGCCTTCGAGCAGGGCTGGATTTCGGCCGACAGCGTGCTGGACCGCGCCGGGCGGCTGGGCAGGAACGAATACGCCGCCTATCTGCGCCGGCGCATCGCCGACCTGTCGCAGGCGTGACCGGGCGGTTCGGCGAAAACCGGGGACATTTCATGAGCGAAACCAGATCCATCCTCGTCACCGGCGGCGCCGGCTTCATCGGGTCGGCGGTGTGCCGCCAGCTCTGCGCCAATCCGGCGATCCGCGTGGTCAATCTCGACAAGCTCACCTATGCGGGCAATCTCGCCTCGCTCTCCTCCATCGGCAACGCCCCCAATTACAGCTTCGTGGAGGGCGACATCTGCGACGACCGGCTGGTGCTGGAGCTTTTGCGCCGGCATGAGGTCGACACGATCATGCATCTGGCGGCCGAAAGCCATGTCGACCGGTCGATCGACGGGCCGGGCGCCTTCATCGAGACCAACATCGTCGGCACGTTCCGCCTCTTGAACGCCGCGCTGGAATACTGGCGCGGCCTCGACGAGGCCGGCCGCGACCGTTTCCGCTTCCACCACGTCTCCACCGATGAAGTATTTGGCGACCTGCCCTTCGAAACGGGCATCTTCACCGAGGACACGCCCTATGCGCCGTCCTCGCCCTATTCGGCCTCCAAGGCCGCGTCCGACCATCTGGCGCGCGCCTGGCACGAGACTTACGGTCTCCCGGTCGTCGTCTCGAACTGTTCCAACAATTACGGGCCGTTCCACTTTCCCGAGAAGCTCATCCCGCTCGTCATCCTCAACGCGCTCGACGAAAAGCCGCTGCCGGTCTACGGCAAGGGCGCCAATGTGCGCGACTGGCTGTTCGTGGAGGACCATGCCCGCGCGCTGGAACTGGTCGCCACCAGGGGCGTGCCGGGCGAGAGCTACAATATCGGCGGCCGCGCCGAGCGCACCAATCTGGCGGTGGTGGAGGCGATCTGCGACCTGCTCGACGACAGGCACCCGCGCCGGGGCGGCGGCAGGCATCGCGATCTGATCACCTTCGTGGCCGACCGTCCCGGCCATGACCGGCGCTACGCCATCGACGCTTCCAAGATCGAGCGCGAGCTCGGCTGGACGCCGGCCGAGAGCTTCGAGAGCGGCCTGGCGCGCACCGTCGACTGGTATCTCGCCAATGAATGGTGGTGGGGGCCGATCCGCTCGGGCCGCTATGGCGGCGAGCGCCTCGGCGCGGCCTGACGCATGGGCGCCGGCGTCACGCGCCATGTCAGGGGAGCGCTTGGCGATATCGGCGACGCGCTGGCGCGGCGCGACGTCGCCTTCATGCTGGGCTGGCGCGACATCGCCCAGCGCTACAAGCGCTCACGGATCGGCGCCTTCTGGCTGACGATCAACCGCGCGGTGCTGATCTGCGCGCTCGGCCTCGTGTTCGGCACCCTGTTTCGCCGGCCGATGGCCGAGTTCCTGCCCTATGTCGGCATCGGCCTGATCTTCTGGGGCTATATCAGCGGCATGATCAGCAATGGTTGCCAGGTCTTCATCAGCGCCTCGGGCATGATCCTGCAGTCGCGGCTGCCCTATTTCCTGCACGTCATGAAGATGTGGTGGGGAGAGACGGCGGTCCTTGCCCACAATCTCGCCATCTACCCCGTGCTCATGCTGATCTTCCTGCGCAATCCCGGCTGGGCGGCGTTGCTGGCGATACCGGGCTTCGTGCTCCTGTCGGCCAACCTGATCTGGATCGCGACGGTGCTCGGTCTGGTCAGCGCGCGCTTCCGCGATCTCCCGCAGATCATCCAGAACCTCGTGCAGGTCGCCTTCTACCTGACCCCGATCATGTGGATGCCGGACCTTCTGCCCGATCCGACCTATGTCGATCTGCTCAACCTCAACCCCTTCTATCACCTGCTCATGGTGGTGAAGCTGCCGCTGCTCGGCCAGAGCCCGACGATCTACAACTGGCTCGCCGTCACGCTGATGGCGATTGTCGGCTGGTGCTTCACGCTGGTCTTCTTCGGCCGCTTCCGCGCCCGCATTCCCTACTGGCTGTGAGGTGACGGACATGGCTCACATCGCGCTCCGGGACGCCGCGGTCGACTTTCCCATCTATGACGGTGTCAGCCGCTCGCTGAGGAGCCGCGTGATGGCGCTCACCACCGGTGGCACGATCGACCGGCGCGCCGACGGCCATGTCGTGGTGCGCGGGCTCGACGGCATCAGCCTCGACATCACCCATGGCGAGCGCGTCGGGCTGATCGGCCACAACGGCTCGGGCAAGACGACGCTCTTGCGGGTTCTTTCGGGCATCTACGAGCCGTCGCACGGCACGGCGGTCATCGACGGCCAGGTCGTGTCGCTGATCAACATCGCGCTCGGCATCAATCCCGAATATACCGGCCGCGAGAACATCCGCTATCGCGCCGCCATCATGGGGCTGACCATGGCCGAGCTGGACGAGCGCTTCGACGAGATCGCCGAATTCTCCGGCCTCGGCGGCTTTCTCGACATGCCGTTCCGCACCTATTCGACGGGCATGCAGATGCGGCTTGCCTTCGCGGTGTCGACCTCGATACAACCCGAAATCCTGATCATGGACGAATGGCTGTCCACCGGCGACGAGGATTTCAAGCGCAAGGCCGGCCCACGGCTGAAGAAGGTCGTCGACGACTCCTCCATCCTGGTGATCGCCAGCCATTCGAAGGCGCTGATCGAAGCCAACTGCAACCGCGTCATCTGGCTGGAACACGGGAAGATCAAGGCCGATGGCGGTGTCGACGAGGTGACGAAGGAGTATTTCGGGAAGGCCGGCGCTCCAGGATGAAGTGAGCGCGACAAGGTCGCGTGAGACGAGGGGAAAGAAGATTTCAAGGCCACGGGCGGGTGGGACGTGAACCTCTATACAAAGAATCAGATCGAGGAGATCCGCGCTTCCGGATTCTTCGACCAGAACTGGTATTTGGAGCAGTATCCCGACGCGGTTGCGCTCGGCATGGATCCGCTGGAGCACTATCTTTGGATTGGAGCCAAGCTCGATCGCAGGCCCTCGCGTGGCTTCGACGGGAAGGCGTATCTGCGGCGGAATCCGGAAATCGGCGGCGCTACGGTCAACCCGCTGGCGCACTACGCGCTATCGGGACGCAAGGAAGGCCGTGCCTACCCCTATGCCTGTCCCGAGGAGTGGATCGCCCTGGCTGGCGGCCGCCGGCAGCGCAAATCCAGGGGCCCCACGATTATTGTTTGCGCGCATGCCGCCGGGCACAGCCTCTTCGGGGGAGAGCGCAGCTTTCTGGACGTCATCCAGGCCTTCGATACACTTGGCTATGCCGTCGTCGCGATCCTTCCGGGCCTGAACGAAGCCTATTACAAGCTGGTCAGGGAATTCTGCACGCGCGTCTATGTCGTACCCTACGGATGGTGGCGCTACGACCGTGCCCCTTCCGAGAAGACGATCAGGGCCCTGCTCGACATCATCGCAGCGGAGCGGCCGGCGGCCGTCCACGTCAATACGATCATGCTGCGCGAGCCGCATTTGGCGGCGAGGCGGTCGGGCGTTCCGTCGGTGGTGCATGTTCGCGAACTCATTGATCAGGATCCTGCCCTCGCGGCGATGATCGGTGCCGACCCGCGCCAGATCGTCGAGGAGGTGGTCGCCCATTCCGACTATGTCTTGGCGAACTCGATCGCCACGGAGCAGCTCTTCAACAAGCCCGGGCGGACGCATCGTGTGGCAAACACCATCGATGTGGAGCGCTTCTCGATGGCGAACGAGCCGCGGGACGGCAAGATCCGCATCGGCATCATCAGCAGCAATATTCCCAAGAAAGGCATTGCCGATTTCGTCGATTTGGCGATCGCTTGCCGCGACGTCGACAACTGCATCTTCACGATCGTCGGGCCGATGACCAACTACGTGCGGGAGTTGCAGCTCAAGATCAGCCAAGGCGCGTTCAAGGACGCCCACCTGGAGATCGCCGGCTATTTCGACGAGCCTCGGGATGCGATCGCCAGTATCAATGTCGTTGCGAATTTTTCCCACTTCGCCGAGTCGTTCGGTCGGACCGTCCTGGAAGGGATGGCCGCGGGCAGGCCGGCGATCGCCTATTCGCACGGGGCCTTGCCCGAGCTGATAGAGGATGGCCGGACCGGTTTCCTGGTGCCCTTCAAGGACATCGAAGCGGCCTCGAGGCACGTCAGGTCGCTGGCGGCCGATTTTGCGCTGCTGGCCCGAATGGGCGAGGCGGGGAGGCAGGTCGCGCGGCAGGTCTATTCCCGCGGCGCCTTCACCGCACGGCTCGGAAACATCTATCGTGCCATCTTGCAGGAGGATGGACGACTCCCCGCCAGGGTATCGGCAGGCACCGGTGCCGGCGCAAGTGCCCGCCGCCAGGCCGACGTCTCCGTAATCATACCCAACTACAATTACGAACATTTTCTCGAGGAGCGCCTCAACAGCATCCTCAACCAGACCGTTCGGCCGCGCGAGATCATCTTTCTCGATGACAACTCCAGCGATGGAAGCGTCGCGTTGGCCCGTACGCTACTGGACCGCACGGACATTCCCCACAAGATCATCGTCAATACCGAGAACGCCGGGACATACCGGCAGTGGTTGCGGGGGATGACGGAGGCCTCGGGCGAATTCATCTGGATCGCCGAGGCCGACGACAGATGTCACAAGACTTTTCTCGAGCGGATGACCGAGGCCACGCGGTCCGAGACGGTGGTGCTCGCCTATTGTCAGTCGCGGAAAATCGACGAAAACGGCCTCATCGTGGCGGATGACAACCTGCCGCACACCAACGACGTGTCGAAAACCCGATGGGATACCGACTACCGTGCCTCTGGCTATCGGGAGGTTCTCGACGCGCTCGCCTTTCGCAACACGATACCGAACGTGAGTGCGTGCCTGCTTCGTAGGGAGACAGTCCTCAAGGAAGCCGCGGCCGCGCTGAAAGGCTTCCGGTACTGCGGCGACTGGGCCCTCTATGTAAGCATGCTGCGGCACGGAGACATAAGCTATGTCTCGGAGCCGCTGAACGATTTCCGCCGTCATACTCAAAGCATCACCCGGCGGAACATTGAGAAGGAATCTTATCTGCTCGAACTGGCGGAGGTTCAAAGACATATACTGGAGCTTTTCCCAGTCCCGCGAAGTGTCCTGTTGCTGATGAACCGCTTCATAGATCGGGACTACAGGATCGCCGGCATTCAATCCAACTCCACAAGTCCCGCCTTTGTGGAACTCACCAGGAGAGCCGCCGACCGATCCGCCGACATCTTTCGCCTTGCCTTCATCACGACGAACAATGGTTCGTACAATGGCGGCAGCGAGGTTCTGTGGATCGAAGCAGCGAAGCGGGCCCGCGCCCACGGCCACGATGTCATCATACTGATCAAGAAGTGGCAGCCGACGCCGGCCTTCCTGGTTGAGTTCGCGCGCCTCGGCATCAGGGTGCTTTACAAGGAGGAGAACGGCTTTGCCGAACTTCTACGCGCCGCACCCGATCTGACGGTCGTCTCCACCGGTGATCAGGATGAGGGCACCGAGTTCTTTGGGGCGCTCCATGAGAGGCACCTTCCTTACGTGATCGTCAACCAGCTCGTAAAAGAGCCCCGCTTCTGGCCGATACGGCTTGAGAAGATCGCCGCGGTCCGCTCTGGCTATCTACACGCCAGGCAAGTGTTCTTCACCTGCAAGAACAATCACCGGGTCATGGAGCAGCGCATTTCCTCCCGCATCGGCAACTGGTCGATCCATTACAACCCCCATCACCTGTCGCAGGACCGCTTTCCTCCGTTCCCCCCCGGACAGGCGCCACTGTCGATAGCGGTGCCGGCGCGCATCCGTTTCGTCCACAAAGGGCATGACGTCATCCTCAATGTGATCAAGAGCGCGAAATGGCAGGCGCGTGACGTGCATTTCAACTTCTATGGCGACGGACCTGACCGCGACACCTTCATCCAGATGACTTCGTCATTGGGTCTGCGAAACGTCACTATCCATGACCGCGTCGCCGACGTTTCAGCCATATGGGAGACCAATCATGCCCTTCTTTTGGCTTCACGAATGGAGGGTCTGCCCATAGTCCTCGTCGGCGCGATGCTTTCGGCGCGAGTCCCGATCGTGACCGATATCGGCGGGCATTCCGAGGTGGTCGAGGATGGCAGAAGCGGCTTTATCGCCCGGCAGCCGGACGAACAGTCGGTCGACGAGGCTCTCGAGCGCGCCTTTCACAGACGCCATGAATGGCAAGCGATCGGCATGCTCGCGCGCGAAAGCATCCTGCGTTACCTCCCGGTCGATCCTGTCGAGGACTTCCTCGCCCGATGCATTGGTTTTCTGAAGCCGAAATCAAGTGATCAAGGGGCTGCGGTGAGTGTATGATCCGTTCGTCGGGCTCAAGTCGACATCGACCGCCACCGCCTGCGGTAAAGCCCGCAACGGATCAGGTCGGTTGCTTACTCCCGCCAGATCCCTTCAGGCAATCCCTATAAATTCCCCCACCTCCCCTACCCTCGCCTCCAGCAGCCGCCGGTCGCCGCGCGTCTCGACATTGAGCCGCAGAAGCGGTTCGGTGTTGGAGGCGCGCAGGTTGAAGCGCCAGTCGCCGAAATCCATGCCGAGCCCGTCGAGCCGGTCGATATCGGGGTTGAGCGGCGCGTAGCGGTCCGCCACGCGCGCGATCGCGGCCGCCGGATCGTCGACGGTGAAATTGATCTCGCCCGAGCAGGGAAAGGCCGCGATCCGTTCTTCCACCAGCTCCGCCAGGCTCGCGCCCTGCGCCGACAGCTCGGCCACCACCGCCAGCCAGGCCAGCATGCCGGAATCGCAATAGCTGAAATCGCGGAAATAGTGATGCGCGCTCATCTCGCCGCCATAGACGGCGTCCTCCTCGCGCATCCTGTGCTTGAAGAAGGCGTGGCCCGTCGGGCAGGGCCTCGCCACGCCCCCGGCCGCCTCGACCATGTCGATCGTGTTCCAGGTCAGCCTGGGGTCATGGAGGATCGTGCCGCCGGGCGTCTTGCGCAGCATGGCCCGCGCGATCAGCCCGACCAGATAGTAGCCCTCGATGAAGCGGCCGGTGTGGTCGTAGAGGAAGCAGCGGTCGAAATCGCCGTCCCAGGCGATGCCGAGATCGGCGCCATGGGCGACCACCGCCTCGCTGGCGCGGCTGCGCTTTTCGGGCAATAGCGGATTGGGGATGCCGTTCGGCAGGGCCGGGTCCGGCTCATGGTCGATCCTGACGAATTCGAACGGCAGATACGGCTCCAGAAGGTCGATCACCGGTCCCGCGCAGCCGTTGCCGGCGTGGCAGACGATCTTCATCGGCCTGAGCGGCGTGCCCGCCACCTGCGAGACGAGGCGCTCGATATAGGGCCCCCGGTCAAGGACGCGCTCCAGCCGGCCCCGCGCGCCGTAGTCGCCGACCGACGCGATGGTCTCGCCCGACATCACCAGCCGCTCGATCACGTCGAAGGCGTTGTCGCGCGTGGCGGCGGCCGCGCCCTTCAGCACCATCTTGAAGCCGTTGTAGTTCTCGGGATTGTGGCTGGCCGTCACCATCAGCCCGGCATCCGCGCCGCTGGCGGCGGTGTGGAAATAGACCTCCTCGGTGCCGCACATGCCGGCCGGCAGCACGTCGGCCCCGCTGTCGAGCAGGCCCTGGGCGAGCGCGGCGGCAAGCGCGGGGCTGTCGCGGCGCATGTCGTGGCCGACGACGACGCGGTCCGGTCCCCTCAGCGCGGCGACCGCCTGGCCCAGCCTGTAGGCGAAGGGAACATTGATCTGGCCCGGTATCTCGCCGCGCACATCATAGGCCTTGAAGGGTGACGACATCGCTTTCCCCGCTTCGCGTCGCGCTCGCAGCCCGCCGGCGCGCCCTGATCCTGTAGAAACGATGCCGGCCGGATGCAACATCGACATGCTCCGTTAAACCCTTTGGCAACAGCGCGATGCTAAGGCGTGAAGCGGCGGCGGTCGCGAGATGCCGCGAGCGGTGGAAGAAGGCGCATCAATGTTCGTGCCCGTCATCATGGCCGGTGGCTCCGGCACGCGGCTGTGGCCGCTGTCGCGCCAGCTCTATCCCAAGCAGTTCCACGCGCTGACCGGCGGGCTGTCGCTTCTCCAGGAAACGGTGGCGCGGCTGGAAGGTCTGGACGCGGCACACCCGCTTCCGATCTGCAACGAGGAGCACCGCTTCATCGTCGCCGAGCAACTGCGCGAGATCGGCCATGGCGAGGCGGCCATCCTGCTTGAGCCGGTCGGCCGCAACACCGCGCCGGCGATCGCGCTGGCGGCACTCCATGCCACGCGCCTTGGCGACGATCCGCTGCTGCTCGTGCTGGCCGCCGACCACGCGATCGGCAACGTGGCCGCGTTCCGCGCCGCCGTCGAGACAGCTTCGCTGATCGCCCGGGACGGATATCTTGTCACCTTCGGCATCGTGCCCGACCGGCCCGAAACGGGTTTCGGCTATATCGAGCGCGGCGCGCCGCTCCAGCATGGCGGCCACGCGGTGGCGAGCTTCGCCGAAAAGCCGGACGGGCCGACGGCGGAAGCCTATCTGGCCGGCGGCAAACATTTCTGGAACAGCGGCATGTTCATGTTCCGCGCCGGGCGCTACCTGAAGGAGCTGGAGCGGCACCGGCCCGACATCGCCAGGGCCTGCCGCGCGGCGATGGCCGAGACCCGGCCCGACCTCCAGTTCGTGCGCGTCGACGAGGAGGCCTTCCGCGCCTGTCCGTCCGATTCCATCGACTACGCGGTCATGGAAAAGACCGACCGCGCCGCGATGGTCCCGCTCGACGCCGGCTGGAACGACGTCGGCTCCTGGTCGGCGCTCAGGGACATCATGCCGCGCGACGACAACGGAAACGTGCTTATCGGCGACGTGGTCGCCCTGTCGAGCCGCGACAATCTCGTCCATGGCGACGACAGGCTGGTGGCCCTGCTCGGCGTGAGCGATCTTGTGGTGGTCGACACCAAGGACGCGCTGCTGGTCGCCCATCGCGACGCGGTACAGCAGGTCAAGGACGTGGTCGACCTGATCCGAAGCCAGGGCCGCACCGAGCATGTCAGCCACCGCAAGGTCTACCGGCCCTGGGGCAGCTATGATTCGGTCGATTTCGGCGACCGCTACCAGGTCAAGCGCATCACGGTCAGCCCCGGCGCCAAGCTGTCGCTGCAGATGCATCATCATCGCGCCGAGCACTGGGTGGTCGTGCGCGGCACGGCGCGCGTCTATCGCGGCGACGAGGTCATCATGCTGTCGGAGAACCAGTCGACCTACATTCCGCTTGGCGAGGTCCACGCGCTGGAGAACCCCGGCAAGATCGCGCTCGAACTGATCGAGGTGCAGTCGGGCTCCTATCTGGGCGAGGACGACATCGTCCGGCTCGAGGACCGCTACGGCCGGTCCTGACCGCCCTCGGCCAGGAGACGCTTCACCACCACAGCGACCGATTCGCGCCAGTCGGGCGAAACCCAGCCGAAGGTAGCGCGCATCTTGGCCTGGTCGAGCCTTGAATTGGCGGGCCGGCGCGCCTTTGTCGGATATTCGTCGGTGCGGATCGGGGTGACCGCAGCACTCGGCCCGCCCTCCGCGGCGCTGACGGCGAAGACGTGTTTGGCCACCTCCGCCCATGAGGCCTCGCCGCTGCCGGCCAGATGATAGACGCCCGGCGGGCCGTCGCCGCGCGCGGCCAGCGCAAGCACGGCATCGGCGATGTCGAGGGCGGAGGTCGGATTGCCGATCTGGTCGGCGACCACGTTCACCGTGTCGCGCTGCTCGGCGAGCATCAGCATGGTCCTGACGAAATTGCGTCCGAACGGGCTGTACACCCACGCCGTGCGCAGGATCAGATGGCGCGGATTGGCGGCGGCCACGGCGGCCTCGCCGTCCAGCTTGGTGCGGCCATAGACGCCGAGCGGCGCGGTCGCGTCGTCCTCGCGCCACGGACGGTCGAGCTCGCCCGAATAGACATAGTCGGTGGAAAGATGGATCACCGGCGCCCCGGCCGCGGCGGCGGCCGCCGCCACCGCTTCGGCCCCGTCCACATTGACGGCGCGGGCCAGATCCGGCTCGTCCTCGGCCTTGTCGACGGCCGTATAGGCGGCCGCCGAGACGACCAGATCGGGTCGCGCCTGCCGGATCGCCTCACCCACGGTCGCCGGCTTCTCCAGGTCCAGCTCCGGCCGGCCGAGCGCCGTCACCTCCATATCCGGACGCGACGCGGCGCGCTCCTTGAGGCTCAGCGCCACCTGCCCGGCCTTGCCCGTGACGAGTATCCTCATCACGTCGCCTGCGCGTAGGAGAACACTTCCGCATCCACGAGATGCGGCGCGGCGCGATCCTTGTCGGAAAGCTGCAACGCGTCCGACGGCAGCGGCCACTTGATGCCGATCTCCGGATCGTCGAAGCGGATCGCCCGGTCGTGCTCGGCCGAATAGGTGTCGCTCGTCTTGTAGAGCACTTCCGTGTCCGGCTCGAGCGTCACGAAGCCGTGCGCGAAACCCTTCGGTACCAGGATCTGGTTCCACCTGGCAGCCGACACCTCCAGCGCGACCCATTTGCCGAAATCCGGCGATCCTTTCCGGATATCGACCGCCACGTCGAAAATCGCCCCGCGCACCACGCGGATCAGCTTGTCCTGCGCGCGCGGCGGCAACTGATAGTGCAGGCCGCGCAGCACGCCGGCCCTGGCCGAATAGGAGTGGTTGTCCTGCACGAACGGGATGTCCATGCCCGCTTCGGCGAGATCGCGCGAATTCCAGGTTTCGGAAAAGAAGCCGCGGTCGTCGCCGAACTTGCGGGGGATGATCTCGACCACGCCATCCAGGCCGAGCGGTCGCACTTCGATCTTCATCGTATAGCCTTCCCTTCGGCTGAATGCTGTCGTCCGATGTCCGCGTCGCAGCGACTTGGCGGGCTTCAACCTGCAAGTCAAGTTGGCCGGGCGCGCTCTTTTGCGGGGCGCCGGTCTCTGATACGCGCTCTCATCCGATCCAAAGGGACCCGCCATGTCCGTCCTGATCCTGATACCCGCCCGCATGGCGTCGACCCGGCTTCCGGGCAAGCCGCTGGCCGATATCGGCGGCAAGCCGATGATCGTGCGCGTGGCCGAGCGCGCCGCGCTGGCTGGCGTCGGCCGGGTCGTCGTCGCGACCGATTCGGCCGCCATCCTCGACGCCGTGCGCGGCGACGGGTTGGAGGCGGTGCTGACGCAAGCATCCCATCAGTCCGGCTCGGACCGCATCCACGAGGCGTTGCGGGCACTCGATCCGGACGGCGCGGTCGACACCGTCATCAACGTCCAGGGCGACCTGCCGACGCTGGAACCCGAGACGATCCGCGCCACCGTCGCGCCGCTCGACGATCCGGCCGTCGACATCGCCACGCCCTGCGTGGAGATCGTGCGCGACGAGGAGCGCGACAATCCCAACGTCGTCAAGCTGGTCGGCTCGCCGGTCTCGGCCGGGCGCCTGCGCGCGCTCTATTTCACGCGCGCGCGCGCGCCCTGGGGCGAAGGACCGCACTACCATCACATCGGCCTCTACGCCTATCGCCGCTCGGCGCTGGAGCGGTTCGTGGCGCTCGGCCCCTCCCCGCTCGAACGGCGCGAGAAGCTGGAGCAGCTTCGCGCGCTGGAGGCCGGCATGCGCATCGACGGCGTCATCGTCGAGGCGGTTCCGCTGGGCGTCGACACGGCGGACGACCTCGAGCGCGCCCGCGCAGCCTATCCGCTCCGGTCGTGAACCGGTCAATGGCGAGTGGCCGGGATGGGCGTGGGAAGGGGCTGGCGGGTTTGTGACTCAGGCTATTTCGATTGCGGCCGCGAGTCCCGATCGCGCACCAGTGCGCTCATGGCGATCAGCCCGATTGCCGCGAAGGGTACGCATGACACAAAGACCCAATGGGCAACCTCCGCAGCATCTGCGGCCGTCTCCATGGACAGCAGGCCCGAAGCATTTGCGACGATCCCGACATAGGCTGCGCCGAGAGCGTAGCCGAGTCTCTGTATCGTGGGGATCGCCCCGGAAACGCGCTGGACTTCGTCTGCATCAGCGAGCGCTATCGTTCGCCTGAGAATGAATGTCCAAGCCATCCCGAACCCGGCCCCCTCCATGGCCGCGAAAACGACGATCAGCCAGACAGGACCGTTGGGAACCGCATGGAGAAAGCCGAGGATGCTGAGGGTTACAACCGTCATGCCGAGGGCGATCATCAGCCGATCGAACCGCTCGGGCAATCCGCTGACCAGAACAGCCATGACCGACCAACCGATGGACGAACAGGCGACAATGTAACCGGCGGTCAGCGCGGAGACGCCGTGGATCGCCGTGACCAGGAGCGGCCCGAACGCGGTGACGGCGATGGTCGCCATCGACATGGCAAGGATCAAGAGCAGCGCGGCGCCGGCCGGACGCCACGGGTCGAACGGGCGGCGCGGAAGAAGCCGACTGTCGCCCGCGCGCTCATCCAGCCACAGAAATCCGGTCAGGCAGACCAGACCAGCAGCAACGGAAGGGACCGTTCGCAGGATCGAGACTTCGACCCCACCAAGGGCGACCAGAACGACCGCGAAACACAACAGGGACAAACGCCTGACCGGAAACTCGGTAGCGTCAGCAGCAGGTCGTGTCGTGCCCGTGTCGCTTCGCAAGACGATCCAGAGGGCGAGTGCGAATGCCTGACAGGCAAAGAAGGCGAAGCCCCAACGCCAGTTCGCATACTCCACGAAGAAGCCGCCGACCAGCGGCCCGGCGAATGCCGAGACGCCCCAGAGGGTCGAAACAGCCGCCATCGCGCGCGCGATATAGCGGCGCGGGAAGATCAGGCCGACCGCGACGAAGCCCATCGCCACCAGACCGCCCCCGCCGAGTCCTTGCAGGGCGCGTCCCGTCAGAAGCAACGGCATGGTCGGGCTGACGGCGCTGAGGATACAGCCGAACCCGAACAGGGCGGCAGCCATGCTCATAGGCGCGCGCAGGCCGAAGCGCATGGTCAGCAATGCGCTGGCCGCTCCCGCGACGATCGACCCGATCTCGTAGAGCGATACAGACCAGCCCACCAAAGCGGCCCCGCCGATCTCGGCCACGATGGAGGGGAGCATGGTGGCGACGATCAGGCTGTCGGCCGCGTGCAGCCAGACGGCCAGGCAAACCAGGGCCAGCGATGCCGCGTAAGGGCTTCCACGAAACTCCCTCCATGACACGAATGTCTCCGTGTCCATCCTCGCCCCGGTGCCCGTGTCCAACATGCCCGTCTCCTCTTGACGGACCTGCTGCTACGGCCTCAACAATGGTTCAGGTCAAGGGGATTCCGAATGACGAAGAAGGAATTGTCCGTCGGCGAGTTGTCGCGCCGCAGCGGGTTGCCCATCTCCACGCTCCATTTCTATGAACGCAGGGGGCTGATCGCGTCCGAAAGGACTTCGGCCAATCATCGGGTCTATCGGCGCGAAATCCTGAGACGCGTGACGGTCATCAAGATCGCACAGAGCGCGGGCATCCCGCTCGCCGAGATATCCGAAGCGCTCTCTCAACTGCCACGCGATGCGCCGCCCGACACGCGCGATTGGGAGCGCATCGCCGAGAACTGGCATGACGATCTGACGCGGCGGATCGAGCTTCTCACCGCCCTTCGCGACAAGATGGCAATGTGCATAGGCTGCGGATGCCTGAGCGTGAAACGTTGCCCTCTGGTCAACGCGGATGATCATTTGGCGAAAGACGGCCCCGGTGCTCGACTGCTTTGAGAAAGCGTGTCTGCTTCACCGTCAGGCCTCCCGCGACCTTGGCCAGCACGTCAAGCTCGCGCCTGGTGAGGCCGGCATGCGCATCGACGGCGTCGTCGTGGAGGCGGTTCCGCTGGGCGTCGACACGGCGGAGGATCTCGAGCACGCGCGGACCGCCTGGTCGCTCTGGTCGTGAACCGGTCAATCGGGAACGACCGGGATGGGGTGAAAACGAGACCGTCGGCTTTCCGGCGAAAATGCCTGGAAAGCAGCCGTGCTTCCAGGCATCGTGGTCCCGCGCCAACAGCTATTCTCTGGTCCCGGTCTCGCTGTTTCGGTCAACGCCGCCAGCGTTCGATGCCCGGAGAAACTCGATCATCGCACGGACTTTCGCTGGAAGATAAGCGCGGCTGGGATAGATCAGCCAGGCTGCGGTATCGAAGGTCGTGGCGGTGACGTCCCAACCCTTGATACAAGACCGCAATACCCCGTGGCGGAGATCGTCCCCGATCAGCCAGTCGGGCAGCAGCGCCGGGCCGAGCCGGGCAAGAGCGGCATCCCGGATGGCGCCTGCAGGTGAGAGGACGAGATCGCCGTCCACTCGCTGCTCGGTGACGGTGCCGGCAGCGTCGCGGAAGATCCATCGCGATCGGTAATCGCGATAGGGAAAGAGAATGGCGCGGTGACGCGCCATGTCTTCGGGACGTTCCAGCGGTGGCGCCACGCGCAGATAGGCCGGGGCGGCAACGACGCGATATCGCGTGTTCATGAGTTTGCTCACGATATAGTCGCCGTCGATCGCCGGTGCGAGGCGGACGGCGAGATCGATGCGTTCGGCCACCAGATCGATATTGTTGTCCGAAAATATCCCCTCGACCGCAACTTCGGGATAGGCATCGCGAAATGCGGCCAGGCGGGGCACGATGACTCTTTGCCCGAACGTCGCCGAGGCCGAGATGCGCAGGGTCCCGCGCGGTTTGGCTTGCATCGCGCGGCATTCGTCGGCCGCGCGCTCGAGTTCCTCGCTCAATGGTGCGACACGCGCGAGATAGAGTGTGCCCGCCTCCGTCATTTCCATCCGCCGCGTCGTGCGGGCAAAGAGCCGGAAGCCGAGCTCTTCTTCGATGCCCGCGACGATCCTGCCGATCGAGGATGGGTCGACATCGCGTTGGCGGGCCACCGCCGCGAAGCTGCCGTGCCGGGCCACATCCTGGAGCAGTGTCAGGTCTTCTAGGTCCATTCCTGCAGACTACGCATCAGTATGCGGAACGTCATGGCGTTTATTCAGCAAATTCTCCGGAATAATGCTGCCGCAGTTCGAAACGAACCACAGGAGAGATCGATGTCGGACTTCGCACTGCATACGCCCGAAACCGCTCCCGAGGGCTCCAAAGCCACGCTTGAGGCCGTCATGAAAGCCTGGGGGTTCACGCCCAGGATGCACGCGACCCTCGCCGAAAGCCCCAGCGCCCTGGTTGGTTATGAAACGCTCTGGGCCCGGATCGCCTCATCGACACTGAGCCCGGTGGAACAGCAGGTGGCCTTTCAGGCCGTCAACGTTCTGCATCGCTGCGGCTACTGCACGATGGGCCACACCTTCCTGTCGCGACAGGCCGGAATGGATGAGGCGACCATTGCCCGGCTGCGTGCGGGCCAGCCGCCGGAGGACCGAAAGCTCGCCGCGCTCTGGACCTTTGCACGTGCCGTCGCGGAGGCGCGGGGCGAGGCGCCGGAGGCCGTTCCGGCGTTCCTTCAGGCAGGCTTTACCAAAGCCAATGTGCTCGACGTGGTGGCAATCATCGCCACGAAGGTGATAGCCAACTACACCGCCGCCCTGGCCAGGGTTCCCGACGAAGAGTTCATGTCGGACCCCGCCTTGGCCTGGACACCGTCAATGGCGGCCGCCGCCGAGTAACCTGCCCGGATCGTTCCACCCCGGTCCATGGACGGAGAACAGCGATGGAGTTCAAGAACAAGGTGGTCGTCATCACCGGCGCGAGCCGCGGCATCGGCGAGGCCACCGCAAGACATTTCGCGTCCCTGGGGGCGCATGTCTTTCTGGCCGCGAGGAGTGCCGGCCGGATCGGAGAGATCGCAACGGCTCTCAGCAGCCAGGGCGCGTCGGCTCATGCGATTGCTTGCGACGTGTCCGACCCCGCGCAGGTCTCGCGTCTTGTCTCCACGGCCACGGACAAAACCGGCCGGCTGGACCTCATGGTCAACAATGCGGGCGTGATCGATCCGATCGCGCGGTTGGCCGACAGCGACCCGCTGGAATGGGCCCGTGTCGTCGACATCAATCTGAAGGGTGTCTACCACGGCCTGCGCTACGCCATCCCCGCGATGGTCGCGCAGGGCGGAGGCACGATCGTCAACATTTCCTCGGGCGCGGCGACTTCCGCGCTTGAGGGATGGAGCCACTACTGCGCGACCAAGGCGGCCGTCTTGTCGCTGACCCGTGTGGCGGATCGGGAATACCGCGGCGATGGACTGCGTGTGATCGGTCTCAGCCCCGGAACCGTGGCAACGCGGATGCAGGAGCAGATCCGGGCCTCGGGGATAAACCCGGTCAGCCAGCTCGACTGGTCCGCGCACATTCCGGCCGAGTGGGTGGCGCAAGCCATCGCTTGGCTGACAACCGAGGAGGCCGATCCGCACCTTGGCTCCGACTTCTCCCTGAAATCCAGCGAGGGGCGGCGAGCAGTCGGTCTGCCGCAGATATAGGTCGGAGCACCGCCACCGTTCCCGCGGTCAGCGGCGCCCCCCGACCGGTCGTGAACGATCAATCGGGAACGACCGGGATGGGGCGGAAGGCTGAACGGCGGCTTCGTGCCCGTCGAGGCCGGCAAGCGGTCATAGCGGCCTAGTCTGATTTAGTATGGACATTTTAGAATAATCGTCTCAATATCATCCGCATGGGACGCAAACGTTCATTCGATGAAGAAGCGGTTTTGGCCGGTGCGATGATGGCCTTTCGCCGGCACGGCTATGCTGGCCTGTCGGTCAAAGAGCTGGAGGCGGCCACCAGGATCAGTGCAGGCAGTCTCTATAACGCCTACGGGGACAAGGAGGGGCTCTACAGGGCGGTATTTGACTTCTACTTCCGGAAAGTCATCGATCATCGGATCGGCGCTGCGCAGACGCTCGACGACCTTGAGAAAGTCGCTCTCGATCTCTTCAATCCGCCGTTTTCGGATGGGTTCGGCTGTCTGGTGACGAATGCCGCTGTCGAATTTCGAAACTCGGCAGGAACCGGCGGCAGTTTTGCCGGACGTGGCCTCGACACCATCGAGGCGGCAGCCCTTCGGGCCGTCAGGGCGGATATGGGGGACGGACATGAACATGCAGCGCTGCGCATTGTGCTGCTCTATCAAGGCATGCTGGTGCTGACCCGTGCCGGGCGGTTGTCCAACGCCTACAAGGACGCCGTGAGGGCCGAATTCGATCGCTTGCGCACACAGGCCAAGTCAACTTCCCCAGCCATAAGAGAGCAGAATGAAAAAGGCGATTAATCCAAAGGGCGTGTCCACGCCACCTTACTACAGCCAGGCAATCGAGGTCTCCGGTTTTGCAAGGGCTCTTTATGTGTCGGGGCAGGTCGGGGTAGCAGCCGATGGCAGCGTTCCGCCTGATGTCGGCGAGCAAGCGAAATTGGCGATCGCGAACCTTAATGCAGTTCTTGCCGAGGCGGGCATGGATAGGGATAACATCGTCAAGAACACGATCTATCTGACAGATCCGTCCCACATGCAGGAATTCATGACCGCGGGCGGCGAACTTCTATCTTCTCCACCGGCCGCTTCGACGCTTCTCATTGTCAAGGCACTCGCAAATCCGGCGCTACTGGTGGAAATCGAAGCGGTAGCGGTAGCCTGATACAGGCGTGCCCTTTATTGGGCCTTTCGACCCTGTCCAAAGGTTGCCTTGCCAAAAGCACGCCATGGCGAATGACTGACTCGTCAGCCCCGCAAAGCGACGGCGAGTTCTACCCCCGCGGGTGACATCGGCTAGCTAAACCAGCCGCCGGCGCGCCGCTTCCCGAACGACGCCGGCGCGGTTGTTCACGCCGAGCTTGGAATAGATGCTTTTGACATGCGTGCGCACGGTCGATTCGGCGACCTGCAATTGCCGTGCCGTCTGCTTCACCGTCAGGCCGCTCGCGACCTTGGCCAGGACGTCGAGTTCGCGCCTGGTGAGACCGTCGTGCGGATCGTCCTCCGGCATCTCGTCGGCCGTGCCGGCGATCTGGGCGAGGATATGGCGCGCCCGCGCCGCCTGGTCGCTCCAGTCGTCAACGCATCAGGCGGGAATGACCGGGATGGGGTGGTTTGTTGCCTGTCCGCTTTCGGGAGATAGGGCTAAGAAGGAGACGTTGTAATGACGCGTATGCTAGTGCTGGCAACCCGCTCATGTTCGCTTGGTCAATTGCAGGCCGCGCGGCATCGATTGATGGGATTCGCCATTCGACGGTCTTGCACCAGAGGTGAACGCGCTAATGAACGAACACGCGACCAAGGTTCTTGATGCGTACCTCGACGCCGACAAGCTATCCGTGCCCCACGCCATCCTGATCGAGGGGCGATGGGGAAGCGGCAAGACCTACTTCTTGCAGAAAGTTTACGAGCCAGGCCGCATCAAACGGATGCAGGCGGAGAGTCGTCCCCATATCCCATTCCTCTTCGTCAGTCTGTTCGGGGCGACCTCGGCCAGGGACGTGGAAATGCGCATCTACAAGACTGCTTGTCCTGGCGAAGCGGTCGCCGGCGGCATCGCCGGCACGATCGCGATCGGCATCGGCGAAATCCTACGCGTCAAGGACACGGCCAAGACGGTGGTAGAAAAGTTCGGCGAGAACGCGATCAGGCGGCTGAGCGAGTATATCTTCGTGTTCGACGATCTGGAGCGGGTGGAGAAGGATGCATTCGGAGAGGTGATGGGTCTCGTCAACTCCTTCGTCGCCGAGCACGGTCGCCGCGTGTTGCTCGTGACCGACGAGGACAAGTTGAAGGAGCTCGTCGGGGGTGAAATCTGGAAGGATCAGAACGAAAAGATCGTCGGGAGACGAGCGCGTATCGAGGCGGATCTGGAAAGTGTGGTGCAGGCTTCGGTGAGAGAATTGCCGGACGGTCCGGCAAAAGCGTTCATGACCGACAGGGTCAATGACCTGCTCGAGGTGGCACGGGCGTCGGAAGTCGAGAACCTCCGCAACCTCAGTTGGGCGATGCACAACGCCACGGCCTTTGTGGACTGCCTCATCATCGACGACGAGATTCCAGGATCCCATGTCGCTTGGACGATGGCGGTCGTTCTGGCGACGACGTTGTGGATGCGGTCGGGTCTCCTTGATACCGAAACGCTAAAGCGGCTTCCGGGTCTGTCGACAACTCTGGCCTTCCGATCGGTAGGACGCGGAAACCCGGAGGTTCCACTGGATCCGCAACTGACGAAGGCTAAGGCCTTTTCGGATGCCTTCGGTTCGCTCAGCGTCGATGCTCCACCGGTTGACTACGGGTTCGTCAATGGGTTCGAGAAGAGCGGAGTGCTCGACCGCGCCGCAGTGAACACCTGGATCAAATCTCAGTTCGGTTTCGGCAGGGAATACACCGAGGCTTCTTGGCGGAAGCTCTGGTACAGCCGTGAGAGGCCGATAGCAGAGACGGAACAGGCGGTGGCCGACCTTAAGGACGAACTCGCACGACGTGTATATACGAAACGCGGTCCGATCCTCCATGCTGCTGGACTGGCGCTCAGGCAATCGGCGGTGAATGACCGCAGGCTGACCGACAATGAGGACGTCGTAACGTTCTTCAAGCGGTATATCGACGAGCTCGCGGATCAGCGTCTGCTGGAACGGAGCAAGATCGGTCACTTCCCCTCGGATTTCGACGGCTACGGTGGACTTGGCTTTAGCTCACAGGACACCGACGAGTTCCAGGAAATTCTCCGGCATATCCGCACAAGATCGGAGGAGGTCGCAGCCGCGGAACTTCGAGCCCAGGCAGAAGTCGTGCTGGATGAAGCCGAAGCAGGTGACTTGGAAGCCTTGTTCAAGCTGGTGCGTTCTGACAACTACGAGCTTTCCACGAACCCGGTACTGATGGATATCCCGGTGGACCGGCTGGCTGCGCTGATGGCTCAGGACGCTCCAGCTCTGAACGCTGGTGCGAAAATGTTGGCCTATCGCTACCACAGCGCAAGAAATGGAGACCCGCTACTCCAGGAGATTCGTTGGGCTCGCGCCGTCTATGCCGCCGTTGTGAAAAAATTGGAGCAATGGGAAGAACCCCATCGGACGATGGCATTGGAGTCGTTGAGAGGATTGATCCGTCACTACGAGCAGGGAAAGCAACCTGACGACATGATCATCCCTCCCGAGAAGGCTGTAGAAGCGGAGGAATGACTGTCTGCACTTCTACAATCAATTCCGCAGCCTTTTCAGTACCTGGCGGGTAGCGCCAGCGTCGGCTTTTAAGCGCCAAGACGAAAGCCTTCCACGTCTCAGAAGGGGTCGTTCGCCGACTGGCTGCTCTCACATCGCGCCGGGCCCCGTTCAGGGCTCGCCATGAGCCGATAGGACCCGATGGCCCTTAGACCAGCCGCCGGCGCGCGACGCCGTCAGGACGGCCAGATCTCGAAAGAAGGTTCAATTCGGAGCGCAGATGATCCGGGTTGGACAGCGCCATTTCGATCGCCGCATGGAGATGCCGCCAGATCGGCACCGCCTCGGCCAGAACCTCCCGACCGGCCGGCGTCAGCCGCAGCAGTCGGGCACGCCTGTCCGTCGGATCGGGCGCCGTCTCGATAAGGCCACGACGCTCCAGCGGCTTGAGATTGGCAGTCAAGGTCGTCCTGTCCATCGCCAGCAGCGCCGCCACGCTGCCGAGGTTCGGTGGTTTCGGCCGATTGAGCGACATGAGGAGAGAGAACTGCCCGCTGGTTATGCCGGCGGGCTTCAACGCGACATCGAAACGGCGCGCCAGCGCACGCGCTGCCCTCTGCGTATGCAGGCACAGGCAGGTGTCACGCACCAGGAGGGTGGTTTCGAAGGCAAGGTTGGCAGGAGCGTGCATCTGAAAGGTTGACATCCATGAACTTCTTACGTTGATATCAACGTAGATGAGGCAAGGCAATCGACGGCCAATCAAAAGGGAGACGACCGTGAAGATCGTGACCAGCCTGAGCTTCCAGGGCCAGTGCCGCGAGGCATTCGAGTTCTACGCCAAGGTCCTGGGCGGAAAGATCACCGCCGCCATGCCCTATGGCGATGCGCCTCCCGGCATGCCGATTACCGATGAGAAGTACAAAACTTGGCTGATGCACTGCTGGCTCGATGTGGGGGACCAGGCGCTGATGGGCGCCGACATGGACACCGGATGGGCACCCAACATCGACAAACCCAAAAATGGCTTCGACGTTACCCTCCATACCGATGACAAGGCCGAAGCCCAACGCTGGTTTGATCAACTGTCAGAAGGTGGCAAAGCTGTCATGCCCTTCGGCGAGACCTTCTGGTCTCCCGGCTTCGGCTCTCTGGTCGACAGGTTCGATGTCCCGTGGATGGTCAACGTCATTCCATCGGCTGACTGGAGGCCGTCGCAGGGCTGATCCCATGCCCACGCCGATAGAAGAATGCAACCGGATGTCTGCGGCGCCGGCGGCGCGGCGTGTCCTTTGGGCGTGAACGAGGTCGTCACGGCAGGCTGCTGTTGGTAACTTCGTTCCAACAGAGGACGGCGCCGCTGGTCAACAAGCCCCCCGCATACTGCATGCCTGCTTCTCCGACAGTTCTCAATGCCCGCTTTCGATGACAGGAGAAGCAAGCCACCACGACCGGGTAGGCGTCGCTTGCCGACTAGCCGCTTTCATATCGCCGGATTCCAGTTCAGGGCTCGCCATGAGCCGATAGGATCCGATGGCCCTTAGACCAGCCGCCGGCGCGCCGCTTCCCGGACCACGCCGGCGCGGTTGTTCACGCCGAGCTTCGAATAGATGCTTTTGACATGCGTGCGCACGGTCGATTCGGCGACCTGCAATTGCCTTGCCGTCTGCTTCACCGTCAGGCCGCCCGCAACCTTGGCCAGCACGTCGAGTTCGCGCCTGGTGAGGCCGTCGGTCGATTCTTCCTCCGGCGTCTCGTCGGCCGGGCTTGCGATCTGGGCGAGGATGTGGCGCGCGATGCGGGGGCTCAGCGGCGCGCCGCCGTCGCGCATCTGGCGAAGCAGCCCGATCAGGTCCTCGGCGGCGTTCTGCTTCAGCACATAGCCGCGCGCGCCCGCCCGGATGGCGTTCAGCACATTCACCTCGTCCTCGAACACGGTGCAGACCAGCGCTTCCGCCCCCGGTCGCCGCCCGGCCAGCAGCGCAACCAGATCGACACCCGAACCGTCGCCCAGGCCGATGTCGATCAACGCGCCCTCGAAACGCTGCTCGGTGATAGCCTTGCGGCCCTCGGCGGCGCTGCCGGCCACATGGGCGACCTCGAAATCCTCCGAATCCTCGATCAGCCGGGTGAAGATCGACCGCCATTCGTCCTCGTCCTCGACGATCAGAACCCTATAGGCCAAGGCCGCTCCCTCCGCTGCGCAACGCGGCCGGCGCGGCCTCCGGCTGGGACCGGTCGCGCCCCGTCGACGTCGTGGACGCCGGTCCGTGGCGCGACGATGCGGCGGGCCGCTCGTCCATGTCGCGCACCGGAATATCGAGGCGCACGCGCCAGCCGTCGCGGGACGGTTCCACGGCAAGTTCGCCGCCGAGGCGCAGCGCGCGCGAGCGCATGGTGGACAGGCCGCGCCCGCTGGAGAGTGCGGCGTCGCCGGCCGCGCCTTTCTCCTTGCCGCCGTCGTCTTGGACCTCGATCACCAGGCGATCCCCGTCGCGCAGGCGGCAGGTCAGGCCGATCGTGCCGGCCGCACCGTGCCTGGCCGCGTTGGAGATCGCCTCCTGGGCGATCCGCAGCAGGTTGAGCAGGCGCCGCGGCCCCAGCCGCAGGGCCGCAGCGCGCGGCTCGATCTCCGTCACGAGTTCGATGCCGCCCGTCTCCAGCAGGCCCGATTGCAGGGCGGACAGTTCGCCGAGCCCGTCGCCCAGCGTGCCGGTGTCGCGCGCCGTGATGACCATGCGCAGGTCGTTGAGGCTTTCGCGAAGGCTGCGAATGCTCTGCGCCTTGGGAATGGTCCTCGTCTGCAACGTCGCCAGGAGAATGGACAGGCGGTTGCCGACCCCGTCATGCAGGTCCTCGATCAGACTGGAACGCTCCTCGGCGGTCGCCTCGCGCCGCTCGGCTTCCAGCCGCGCCTCGTAGGAGCTGCGGATTTCCTCCTCCGCTTCCCGGACCCGCCGCGTCAGGTTGCGGTTCAGCGCGTCGGCGGCCACCCAGTCCCGCGCGAAGCGGTTGGCGCTGACCGTCGAGACCGCCAGCAGCACGGCGGGAACCACGAGCGGCAGCCACAGCAGCGACCCGAAGGGCAGGAAGCCCCGCAGCCACAGGAGATCGTGCACCGGAGCGGGAACCAAAAGCAGCAGCGAAAGCGCCACCACCACGCGGTCGCGGTCGGGCTCGACCAGCGTCCTGTAGCAGAAGACGGCCACGCAGCTTGTGCCGAGCAGCATGACCGGCACGTACCAGTACAGCGTCCGCGCCTGCATGAACGGCCCGTCGGGAAAGCCGAACTGCAGCGCCGTGCCCGCCACGATGAAGATCGCGATCCCCCGCTCCACGACGGGCGAGCTGGCGTTCACGAAGCGCAGCAGGAACACGGAAAAGAGCGACGCCGCCCAGCCGAGGCTGGCGCTGACGAGCGGCAGCCAGACCGACATCGGCAAGGGCGCCTCCCCCACATAGACATGCATTGAGCGCACCGAATAGATCGCCACCGCCGCGGCCAGGATGCCATAGGCACCGAAGGGGCCGCCCCTTGCCCCGCGCCCGTGCAGCCAGATGAGAAACAGCGGCACGGCCATGACCAGGCTGGCGAGATTGGCGAAGATGGGCAGCGGCTTCTGCAGGAAGGACAGCCGCCGGTAGAGCCTCTCGACGGCCTTCCGTTCGCCCAGGATCAGGCGCGACAGGCCGGCCGTGCTGCGGAAACTGCCGAAGACCACGATATCGAGACGGTTCTCGTCCGGCGCCAGCAGCCCTTTCGGCACCGGCACGAGCGTCGGGTCGTACCAGGCCCAGCGCGTATCGGCCGAAAGGTCGTTCTGGTCGAAGAAGGGAACGCCGTTGAGCGAGACGGCGACCGTGCGCGCCACGCGCGGGATCAGGAGCGCGAGCGGTTCGGTCATATCGCCGGGCGGGCGGAACGCGAGCCGGTAGTGGCCCTCCACCAGGCCCAGCGGCGCCTCATCGGACACCGGAACGTCGATGCGCCAGTCCTGCGGCAGCGTGACGTCATCCATCCGCGCCACGACCGCGCCCGTGTCCTCGGCCACGAAAGTGACCTCCTCCACACGGTCGAGGCGCACCGCGCCCTCGGGCGGGTCATGCGGGTCATAAACGGCGAGAAACGCCGCCACGGCCGCGAGCAGGAGGCACATGACGGCGGCCCTTGCCGCCTTCGCGCCGAACAAGCCTGACGTCTCCCCCGTTTTGGCCCCTCGAACGGTGATCCGTCCGATGCCCGCCCCCTCAGCCATCGCGCCCATGGCTCAATACTGCTTCGTCAGCACGAGCCCCACACTCTGTGCTGGCGGCGCGAACACGGACCACGTCCGATCTGGTCTCATGGTAGCCATAGCTGACCCGCGGCGCAAAACCTTTGTAGGGCGGCTTGCCGGCCGGTCCGGGTCGGGGCGACCGCGTCGGCTCCGGGAGGAGGCCTGAAATGTCCCGGAGCCGCGCGGCCCTGTCCGGCGGTCTCATCCCGCCCGCCCGTGCGGGCCCCGAAGACGCCCGCAGGTGCCTTCCGGGCCCGAGACCGCCGCAAGTGCCCCCGCCCTTCGCGCCGGACGGGACGTCGTCGTACCGGCGGCAAGTGCAGATCGAGGCATCCCGGTCTCCTTACCCGGCCCGGTGGCCGGGCGGAGAAGCCGTAGCATGCGCGATCCTGGCTCCGCCTCCCCCGTTCGGGGGAAGGGCCTTCCCGGCCAACACGGATACTCTACGCGTCGGTCTCGCGGATCGGCGGCGTGATCCCGGGCCGCCCGGCGGCGAGATAGGCCCCCAGCGCCAGCGACATCACGAACACCGTGTCGAGGATGTCGTGCCCGATCATGATCGAGGACAGGCCGCCCAGCGTGGCGACGACCACCGCCAGCATCATCAGAACGGCGCCGAACCGTTCCTCCGGCGCGGGCGCGGCGCGAAGCGCGCGAAACGCCACCACCAGCGGAACCACCACCAGCGCGACCAGCGCGGCCAGTCCCGGAATGCCCGCCTCGACCAGGATGGTCAGGAAGGCGTTGTGGAAATGCGTGTAGGAAACCGCCATGTCGACGAGCCCCTGCACATGCCGTTCCATCAGCATGGCGCTGGAGGCCGGCCCCCAGCCGAAGACCGGATTTTCCAGCGCCACCTTGGCGCCCTCGATCAGCATGATGAAGCGCAGCCCCAGCGAGGTCTCATAGTCCTCATGGCCGATGCCCTGGAGATCGGTCAGCGCCTCGGCGAAACGCGGCGCCATAGCGACCGCGAAAACCAGCGCGACGAGCACCGCGCCGCCGGCCGCCAGGGCGCCGCTTCGCCTGAAATTGGCATTGAAGCGGTGGCGGTAGAGGAAGAGCAGCAGGACGCCGCCGAGCACCAGGCCGGGCAGCGCGCCGCGCGTTCCCGACAACAGCACGGCGATGACGGCCGCCACGGCCGCGCCGAGGCACAAGACCGAGCCGCGCCCCTCGCCATGCAGCGCTCCGGCCAACGACACCAGCCCCGTCAGGGAGGCCACGGTCGCGAACACGATCGCGTTTCCGGCCCCGCCTTCGGGCCGCAGGTCCATCACCGCGAACTGGACGAGCGCGACGGCGAAGGCGCTGTAGCTCGCCAAGGCCGCGCCCATGATGCAGGCGCGAACCAGCGCCGCCTTGTCGGCCACGCGCCAGATCGAATAGGAGAAGGGAAAGATGAAGAAGGTCCACAACCAGACCATCTTCCACGCGCCGCCCTCGGGCAGGCCGTTGACGACCGCCGAGACCAGATAGGCCAGGACGACGGCCCAGCAGGCGGCCGTGAGCCACAGGACATGCGGCTCGCGGGCGAACTGCCTGCGTCCCGTCAGCACGGAGAACAGGCAGAAGAGACCGCCGCCGTGGAATATGAAGCTCGCCGTCGAGCCGAGCGCCGGCGGCGTCGCGTAGCACATGAAGGTGAAGTCGCGATTGAGCCGGGGGAGCGTCCAGGGCTCGGCCCACCAGCGCGACACGGCGCCCCGCAAGGTCGCGTCCCGCTCAGCGGCGCGCCCGGCGTCGCCCGTTTCGGGCCCTTCTCCGCCCGTGCCGGGTGAACCGGCATCGGAAATGGAATGCAGTGGGGCGCTGCCACGATGGAAGTTCACAAACGGTCTCCGGGCCCGGCCATGCGCGAGGCCCCGTCCGCGCATGGTTCAGCGAATTGTGAAGCGGAGCTTATCGGACGTTTGCGGTCATTTTCCAAGTGTTTGCGACACGAACGGCGCAATTTCGTCCGACGGCGCGACATGAAGTGTTATCGCGACCCGCCGAACGGAAAAGGCCGGCCAGGCGGCCGGCCTTCACAACAGATCACGGCTGGACGCCGCCCCGTCAGCCGCGAAGGCGCAACAGCGACCAGACCGCCGGCACGATCGCCGAGGCCAGCGCGACCTTGACCAGGTCCGGCACGATGAAGGGCGCCACGCCGAACTGCCATGCCTTGTCGGCCCCGATCAGCGTCGACAGCCAGGCGTAGCCCAGCGCCAGGATGATCGCCGCGCCGGCCAGCATGACCGGGAAAAGCCTGAACGGGCTGCGGTCCCAGCCGCGGTCGGCAGCCCAGCCGACGAGTGCGGCGGCCACGACATAGCCGACCAGATAGCCGCCGGTCGTGCCCATCATGTAGGCGAGGCCGATGCCCTTTTCGGGCGTGCTCTGGAAGACCGGCAGGCCGGCCGCACCCTCGGCCATGTAGAGCAGGATCGTGGCCATCGCGAGCCTGAAGCCGAAGGTCGACGCGATCAGGAGCACGGCGAGCGTGCCGAGATTGAGGTCGACCGGACCCAGCACCACCTTGGTCTTGGAGGCGAGCGTGAGCAGGATCGTGCCGCCGACCACCAGCAGCATCTGCACGGCGAGGCGCGCCGGGCCCGATTCGGGCAGGGCGGCGGAAACGAGCGGGCGGGCGGCTGCGGCTGCGGACATGGACACGGACCTCCGGGTCGGCTTTTCGAGGACGGGGCGCTGCCCCGGACGGGTTCCCGTATATTGGCTTCCATGGTAAGCGGCAACACGTTTCGGGCCGCGCGGCCCGCCATCCCGCTTTGCACAGGCCAATGTCCATCGAATTCGACACGCATTTCGAGCCGGCCTATGGCGAGGCGATCGAAGTCACGCCCGGCGTGCGCCGGCTGACCGTCGAGAACCCCGGCCCGTTCACCTTCCACGGCACCAACAGCTATATCGTCGGCCGCGACACGCTGGCGGTGATCGACCCCGGCCCGGAGGACGACCGGCATCTGGCCGCGCTTCTGGCCGCCATCGGCGGACGGCCGGTCAGCCATATCCTGGTCAGCCATACCCATCGCGATCATTCGCCGCTCGCCGCACGGCTGAAGGAGGCGACGGGCGCGGTGCTGGTCGGCGAAGGGCCGCACCGCCCGGCGCGGCCGCTCAGGATCGGCGAGATCAACCCGCTCGACGCCAGTTCCGACACCGATTTTGTGCCGGAGATCGCCGTCGGCGAAGGCGACGTCGTCGAGGGCGACGGCTGGTCGCTCGGCGCGATCCCGACGCCCGGCCACGCCGCCAATCATCTCTGCTTCTCGCTCGAGGGAACCGGCATCGTGTTTTCGGCCGACCATGTCATGGCCTGGTCGACGCCGATCGTCGCGCCGCCCGACGGCGCCATGTCCGACTACATGGCCTCGCTCGACAGGATGCTGGCCCGCGACGACCGCCTGCTCCTGCCCGGACATGGCGGGCCGGTGGTCAGGCCGCGCGCCTTCCTGCGCGGGCTGAAGACGCACCGGCTGATGCGCGAGCGCGCCATCGTCGAGCGGCTGAGGGCCGGCGACCGCACCATCCCCGAAATGGTCGCCGTCATCTATCGCGGCACCGATCCGCGCCTGCATGGCGCGGCCGGCCTGTCGGTGCTCGCCCATCTGGAAGACCTCGTGGCGCGCGGCGCGGCGCGGGTCGAGGGCGAGGTCGCGATCGATTCGATCTACCGGCCCGGATAGCGCCAGACGTCGCGCCGGTCATCCCCGGCGCGCCATCGACCTGAACGAGCCCACCAGCGAATCGAACACCGCCCGCACCCGCGGCACGCGGGCGAGGTTCTCGTGCGTGACGATCCAGGTCTCCAGCGTCGCGACCTCCATGTCCGGCAGGACGCGCACGAGGTCCGGATCGCTCTCGCCCACCGGCGTCTGCGAGACCGCGATGCCGAGCCCGGCGCGGGCGGCAGCAAGCTGCGCCGGATGGCTGTCGGTGCGCACCACGAAGCGCTCGCGCGCGAACGCGCCGCCGAGGCTCGCCGCCATCGCCAGATCGGCGCGGTTCCTGTCCGGCCCGATGAAGTCGTGGTCGGCGAGGTCCGGAAAGGCCGCCGGCAGGCCGCGCCGCTCGACATAGGCGCGGGAGGCGAACAGGCCGAGCGGGATGGCGGCCACCTTGCGCGCCACCAGCGACGCCTGTCTCGGCGCCACGGTCCTGACGGCGACGTCGACCTCCTGCGCCAGCAGGTCGGCGGGCAGGTTGCTCAGCGACAGCTCGATATCGATCGCCGGATGGGCCTCGCGCAACCGCGCCAGCATCGCCGGCACCACCTCGATGCCCATGAACTCCGGCACGCTGACGCGCACGGTACCCGCCGCCTCGACGCCCGACGACGAGGCCTGGCGCACGAACAGGTCCGAGGCCATCGCCATGGCGCGTGCCGGCTCGCGCAGCGCCTCGGCGGCCTCCGTCGGCGTCAGACCGTTGACGGAGCGGGTGAACAGCACCGTGCCGAGGCCGCGTTCGAGCGCCTCCACGCGGGCGCGCACGGTCGGGTGCGACAGGCCGAGCCGGCGCGCGGCACCCGCCAGGCTGCCTTCCTCCAGCACCGCCAGGAAGATGCGCTGGTCGTCCCAGGCAACGGGTTTGCTCATGATTTTCTGACTAGCAGATGTTCGTTTTCTTGCAATTCCTTTTCATGCCGGCGCGCGTCACGATCCTCCCCATGCAAACTTCGCAAATGCAAGCTTCGCAACAGGAGAGATTTCGATGGAAACGCAAAAGACTGCACTCGTGCTCGGCGCGACAGGCGGCATCGGCGGCGCGATCGCTACCGCGCTCCTGCGCCATGGCTGGCATGTGCGCGGCATGGCCCGCGATCCCGGGGCCGCCGGGCGCGCCGGCGCCCGGATCGACTGGGTCGAGGGCGACGCGATGCGCCGCGACGACGTGGTTGGCGCGGCCGGGGGCGCCTCGGTCGTCGTGCACGCCGTCAACCCGCCGAACTACATGAACTGGGACAGCCTCGTCCTGCCGATGATCGACAACACGATCGCGGCGGCGCGGGCCGCCGGCGGGGCGCGCGTGGTCCTGCCCGGCACGATCTACAATTTCGATCCCGCCGCGACGCCGGTCATCACGTCCGATGCTCCGCAGCGCCCGAAAAGCCGCAAGGGCGCGATCCGCGTCGCGCTGGAGGAGCGGCTGGCCGAGGCGGCGCCGGACGTCCCTTCGCTGATCCTGCGCGCGGGAGATTTCTTCGGTCCCGGCGTCCGCTCGAGCTGGTTCGCGCAGGCCATGGTGGCGCCCGGAAAGCCGGTGCGGCGCATCGTCAATCCGGCGCGCGGCCCCGGCCACAGCTGGGCCTATCTGCCCGACCTGGCCGAGACCTTCGCGCGGCTGCTCAACGATCCGGCCCGCCTTTCGCCCTTCGAACGGCTGCAGTTCGAGGGCCTGCACGACGAGGACGGCACGCGCATGGTCGAGGCGATCCGCCGGGCCGCTGGCCGCGATGTTCCGGCTTACGCCTTTCCGTGGTGGCTGATGCGGCTGGCCTCGCCCTTCGGCGGCTTCATGCGCGAGGCGGCCGAGATCGCGCCCTACTGGAGACATCCCATGCGGCTCGACAACACCCGTCTCGTCGCCCTGCTCGGAGCCGAGCCGCGCACGCCGCTGGTCGACGCCGTCCGCGCCAGCCTGTCCGACATGGGCTGCCTGCCCGACGCCGGCCAGCAGGCGCTTGGCAAGGCCCCGGCCTGATCCGGCGCAAGCGCGTAGGCGAAAAGATTGACGTTGGTTAAATCGTCGACCAATTATGCGGTTGTCGATCGAAAGTGGGCAACCAAGCACGCTCCACTGCGTTTCACGCGAGGAGTTGGACATATGGCGACCGGAACCAAAAGCAGTATCGAAGATAATATCAGCTCCGTCGTGCGCAGTCATATTCGCAGCGGCGATGTAGTGAACGTGATCGTCGAGCATAGCGACGATCCTGATGGTATTATTATCGTGAAAATCATCTTCGATGCCAAAAACAACAAGCTGGACGTCAAGGAAACATCGCAGCTTTCCCGTCATGTGTGGAAGCGGCTGATCGAGTTGGGTGAACCTGGATTCCCGTCCCTTTCGTTTATAGCCAAATCGGAAGCGGGTAAGTTAGCTGCGGCCTGATGACCTGATAAAAGTTGCGACGCTTCTCGTTTCCAGTGGAAATGGGAAGCCCGCGCAAGCGCCTCTGCGGCGCGCGGTCAGCACGACATATTATGCCATGTTTCATGCCTTGGCCCGAAACTGCGCGGATATGATGATCGGCGCGAGTAAGCCCACCCGCAGCAGGCACGCATGGGCGGAGGTTTATAGATCCTTGGCCCATGGCGCGGCTAAAGCGGCATGTGAAGATAGGAAAATTGTAGGCAGGTTTCCGAATGAGATCGCGGATTTCGCTATATTTTTTGCGGAGATGCAATCCAAGCGCCACGCAGCGGATTACAGCCCAGAGGGAAAATTCTATAAATCAGCCGTGAAGGCCGACATCGAACGTGCAGAGAAAGTCATCAAGGATTTCGGAACCGCGACTGCGAAGGACCGTCGTGCCTTCGCATCCTGGGTGCTGTTTCGTCACGTCACAAACAGGAACAGATAACTCGCCGCACGTCGTCCGACACCTGAACCCCCTCAACCAGCGACCGGTCCACCTGCGGTCGGCCTAACCCGCCCCCGTTCCGCCGCATCGACGCCCGCCCGTTGACAGGGCGGCGCGTCATGCCGGCGTGTGCTCACCCCAACACGTCCGTGGCCTTGTGGTCGGCGTCGACGCCGTCGATCAGCACCGCCACGCCCTTGGAGTTTCGCGTCCTGAGCGGCAGGATGTCGCGATAGGCGGCCGAGGCGTACCAGCCCTCGGCGGCGGCGCGGTCGGGGAAGGCGATGACGATGAGGTCGCCGGGCAGTTCCCCTTCCAGCACCTTCATGTCGCCGCCGCCATGGACGAGAAACCGGCCGCCGAACGGTTCGAGCGTCGCGTCTATGCCTTGCAGATAGGCCACGATGTCGTCGCCCATGACGACGTCCTGAGAGCCCGTGTTGAAACGTGTCAGGGCGTGGCGAAAATGGTGCTGCCCGAGCACCGGAGCGGAGCGTACGAACGGGTACGTGAGCACCGGAGCACAGGGAAGCGCCATTTGCAGACCGCCCTCACGCGTTTCGGCACCGGCTCTCAAGGTGGGCGATGGCGTAGCTGGTCATTTTCGTCTCCAGTTGTCGCGCCCGGCCCCGCGGCCGGCGTGACAATGGATAGCCATCGCCATCGGCAAATCGATTACCTCCCGGGTCATGAAAACCTGTCGTGCGAACGACGCTACAGCGCGGCCTCGGCCGCCATGACCGTGTCGAGGTCCTCGAGAAACCGCCTGACGCGCGCGGCGTTGTCGCCGAGGTCGTGGCGGCCATGGACGCCGGCGGAGCGCATGTCGACGAAGGTCGTTTCGCCCTCGTCGGCCACCCTCAGCGCCACGCGCACGGGAAAGCCGAGCAACGGCGTCACGGCCCGTACCCGGATCGTCGCCTCGCCGCCGGGCAAGGGCGGCGGCGGCGCGCTCTCGACCGTCCAGCCCCGCCTGGCCACTAGCGCGACGATCGCCTCCATCACGCGGTCGGCGGTGGCCGTGTAGCGCCGGCCGTTGACCTGCGGATAGGCCTCGACCACGGCCCGGCGCGCCGCCGCGTCGGGTACAGGCTGGCCCGCGATCGCCGGCGGATCGGCCATGTCGGTCGACACGTCGTTGACCAGCGGCAGGGTCGCGAAGCGCCACAGCGACAGCGCAAAGGGCGCGAGCACGATCGCGGCCAGCACCGCGCCGCCGAGCGAGGCCCGCCCCGCCCTGTCGCCGAAGGTCCACAGCCGCCAGAAGCCCCATGCCGACAGCACCAGCGCCGTGATGCCGAGAACGGCCACCAGCGCCAGCGTCCACAGGAAGGCCACGGTCTCGACCAGGCCGGACCGGTGGCCGAGGCCCGCCACGGCGAACAGGACCAGCGCGAAGCCCGCGAACCGCACCGACCAGCCGGCGGCGGGTGCGACGCGCCGTTCGCCGATCCGCGCCGCGACGCGGCGGCTGGTGCTCATGGCCACCATTTCGATGCTCGGCCGGCCACGGTCATGGGCGCGTCCGTGTTTTCCCCGACCGGGCCGGCGAAGGCGGCGCGACCGGCGTCTCCGTTTCCCGGGTGTTCGCCCAGGGCGCGGTTGCCAGGCATTGGGTAAGGTAGGCCATGAGAAGCTCCACGCGCAGCGGCCGCAGCGTTCCGGGGGGCGTTACAAGGTTTATGGCGATCTCGTCCATATGCCACGCCGGCAGCACTTCCTCCAGCCTCCCGTCGGCCAGGTCCTCCCAAACCAGGAATTCCGGTTGAAGCGCCAGCCCATGCCCCGCGAACAGCGCCGGGGCCAGGGCTTCGGCGTTGTTGGCCTGAAGCTGCCCGCGCACGGATACCGTACACTCCTCCCCGGCGGCATTGTGGAACCGCCATTGCTCGGGCGACGGCAGGTTGGTGTAGATCAGGCACTTGTGCTGCTCCAGGTCGCGCGGATGGCTGGGGCGGGGATGACGGTCGAAATAGCTCGGCGACGCCACCAGCGGCCGGCGAACCGTGCATAGCTTGCGGGCGCGCAGGGAAGAATCGGCCAGTGCCGCGATCCTGATGGCCAGGTCGAATCCCTCCGAAACCAGATCGACCAGATGGTCGCCGAGCGACAGTTCGACCTCGATCAGCGGATGGCGATCGAGAAAGGCCGGAAGAAGCGGAGCCAGATAGCTGACGCCGAACGACATCGGCGCGGCGACACGCACCAGTCCGCGCGGCACGATCGCCTGTTCGGAGACTTCGGCCTCCACCGTCTCGCCCTCCGCGAGGAGGCGCATCGCCCTGTCGCGCGCCAGTTCACCCGCCTGGGTGAGGCAGATCCGGCGCGACGTCCGGTGCAGCAGCGTTACGCCGAGACGTTGCTCGAGACGGGTCATAGCCTTGGAAACGGTCGGTTGCGAAACGCCCAGCGCCTCGGCCGCGCGCGCGAACGATCCGGTCTCCGCCACCTTCGCGAACACGGCCCAGGCTTCCAGATCGGGCATCTTCTTCATGCAAGTTTCGGAATGGACACGTTTCCGTCCTTTCGGTTCTCGGCACCTCGCAACCTGCGTAAGCTGTTTTGACGATGTCAAGCGTGCTGAGAACTGGAAATGCCGCGCCTTCAGGGTTGGGAGAAGGAGCCGTGGACGTGGAAACGGTTTCGGCGATTGCCGATGGATTTGCAGGTTTTTGCCGCCGTGACGGTTTTGGGAGCAGCCTCGGTGATCCTGCTGACCGTGGCGCTGCCGCTTTTTCACCGGGGATGAGCATTCCACCAACATCGCGCCCGCAAGGGCAGGTGCGGCGAAGGACGCCATGTTACCTGCCCTGATCGGAGCGCTTGCTGGCGCATGCATCGGCTTTGTCCGTTGGAACGACGGCGCGGTCCAGGTCCAGGGGCGGTTTTTCCCGCATCAGGGAAGCGGACTGTCTCTCGTTCTCGGCATGATGATCCACGGAGCAATCGTCGCTCTGGTTTTCCTGGGAGCGGACGCGATGACCCGCGACACCGTACGGCGGGCGCAAGAACAGGTGCGAGGCCAAGACGTCCCGCCGCCGGCGTCCGACGGCACGGCCACGGCGAGGCACGCGCAATCGCCGCGAGTCATCGAGGGGATACCCGTCGTGGTGTCCTCGCAACCGTAATCGGAAACATTGGGAGACAAGCGATGGGCAAACGCGACGAGCTGATTGCGAAATATGCGGCGGACCTGAGGGACAAGTGCGGCATGACGCCCGACATAGACCTTCTGACGAAGGTCACCAAGGGCTGCGGCCCGACCATCTACAGCAGCGATGCCTCGGTCGTGGCGGCGTCGGACAAGGCGGAGCTGGAGCGGATCAAGAAGAACTTCCTCGTCAGGAAGCTGGGCGTCCCGGCGGACGCCGATCTCGACGGCGGGATCGCGGCCTCGATCGACCGGTACGGCCGCTCCAACCGCAACAAGCACCGCGCGGTCTTCTACTACCTGCTCGTGAAGCATTTCGGGCGTGAGAGCGTCTACGCCTGACGCCGCCATCGGCGACAGGTCGGTTTCGTTCGAAAGGAGAGGGAAAAATGGTCAAGGAATTTCAGGAATTCATCGCCAGGGGCAACGTCATGGACCTCGCCGTCGGCATCATCATCGGCGGCGCCTTCGCCCTGATCGTCTCGTCGCTGGTCGACGATCTCATCATGCCGATCGTCGGCGCGATCTTCGGCGGGCTCGACTTCTCCAACTATTTTCTTGCGCTGTCGTCCAATGTCAGCGCGTCCTCGCTGGAGGCGGCGCGCGAACAGGGGGCGGTTCTGGCCTATGGCAGCTTCATCACCGTCCTCATCAATTTCCTGATCCTGGCCGTCATCATCTTCCTGCTGGTCAAGGGGGTGAACAATCTTCGCCGCGATCTGGAGGAGGAAAAGCAGTCCGAGGCCGCCCCGCCGCCCCAGGATGTCCAGCTTCTCACCGAGATCCGCGACCTGCTCGCGAAAGGTTAGCCAGGCACGGCGTTCCGGAGAAAGGAACGCCGGCGTGTTGGAAGGGTCGGCGGACGACACGCGAAGACATGAAACTCAACCCCCAATTCATCAAGCATCCAGGCAGCCGGGAGCGGCTCGTCGTCATTCCGGAGTCCCAGTATCGCGTGCTCGAACAGGCGGCCATGGAGCGGCTTGCCAGCCAGACGGAAATGCCCGACACGCCGCCACTTCCCAGGCAACTGCTCGATGAGATCGCCAGGGGCGAAAACCCCATCCGGGCCGTAAGGCTCTGGCGGGGTCTGACCGCCCGCCAGCTTGCCGACCTGGCGGGCATCAGCGCGAGCATGCTGTCGCAGATCGAACGCAACGGAAAGACCGGCTCCACCAGGACGTTCAGGACCATCGCCGGCATCCTGCATGTGCCCATGGATCTGATATTTCCGAACTAGCCAGGTGGACTGAAACGTCCTGATACCTGCCGGCAGAAGCAGAAACTTGGCCTGCCGTTGCCCGCCGCTCTCCGCCCGGAGTGGCGGGCTTTTCTTGACCGGAAGGCCGCCGCCTCCGCTCGAATGAAACCATAGTCAAGTCATGGAATTTACTAGAGAGCGACATCGAATAGGTATCGAATGTCAAATTCTTTCCACCAGGCCCTGTGGACGGATTCCGTCATGGGTGCGTCCGTGTTTTCCGCTACATAGCTAAAATCGCGGCGTTGAATCGATCAGCTCTCCTCCTGCGTTTCGGCAATGAGGAAATCAACGAAGGCGCGCACCTTGGGCAGGACATACTGACGCGATGGGTAGACCACATGGATGGGCGTCTCGACCGGCGCCCAGTCGTCCAGCGCCGTCGTGAGCCTTCCTTCCGCGATGTCATTCTCCACATAGATGCGTGGAATGAGGCTCAGCCCGAAGCCGGCAAGCAGCGCGTCGCGAACCGCAAGGCTGTTCGTGACCTTGTAGCGGCCGCTGATCGCCACCTGCACGGTGCGCCCCTCCCGCGTGAAGGACCACTCCTGAACATGGCCGGAGAGCGTGAACTGCACGCAATTGTGCGAACGCAGGTCCTCCGGCTCGCGGGGCCGGCCGGCACGCGCGAAATAGCCCGGCGAGGCGCAGATCACATGGCGCAGCGTCATCAGCTTGCGCGCGATCAGGCTTGAATCTTCCAGCCGGTCGCTGCCGCGAATGGCGACATCGATTCCCTCCTTGATGAGATCCACCCGGCGATCCTCGAGCTTCAGGTCGAGTGTCAGATCGGGATGGCGGTCGAGAAAGCCGACGATCGCGGTGGACAGGCGCGTCAGCGTGAAGACCATCGGCGCGGTGACACGCAAAAGCCCGCTCGGCCTGCGCTGCAGGGGCCCGAGCGACCTGTCGGCTTCCGACAGATCGTCGAGAACGCGGACGATCTGTTCGAAATATCGCTCACCGGCTTCCGTCAGGCTCATGCGGCGCGTCGTGCGGTTGATCAGCCGCACGCGCAGATGCGCCTCCAGTTCCCGGATGTTCTTGCTGATTGCGGCGGGCGAAAGCCCTGTCCGGCGCGCGGCCTCGGCGAAGGAGCCGCGCTCCACGGCATGGCGGAATATTCTTATAGCCTGCAACTGGTCCATGACTATTCACCCACAGTCGCGAGTTTCGCTACCGGATAGCGAATTATCGAACCCGAAGGAAGGAATTATCTCCACCTCACCGGCGCCGCCCCGCCGGGACGGACGAACCCCCAATGCGTTGTCAGAGGTTGAGACAGATGAAGAATCCAATCATCGCGGCAATCGAAAGCCGCGTCTCCGCGAACCTGTTCGATGCCGGCAGGACGCTCGCCGACGAAGAGATCGAGGAGCTTGCAAGGCTCGCGACGCGCGCGCCCACCGCCTACAATCTCCAGAACTGGCGCTTCATCGCCGTGAGGACGCCCGAGGCGAAGGCGCGCCTGCGGGCCGCCGCCTACGGGCAGGCCAAGGTGAGCGAGGCGGCTGTCACCTACATCGTCTGCGGACGGAAACCCTCGCACACCGTCGTGGAGGAGCGCCTGCGGCCCTCCGTCGAGGCTGGCTTCATGCCGGCGGAGATGGTCGGCGCCTGGACCGCGGCGGTGGAGGACGGCTACCGCGACGATCCGCAAAAGCAGCGTGACGAGGCGGTTCGCACCGCAACGCTCGGCGCCGCGTTCCTGATGTTCGCGGCACAGGCCCATGGCCTCGCCACCGGGCCGATGGTCGGCTTCGACCCGGCGGCAGTCGCGCGCGAATTCGCTCTTGCGGCCGACGAGATCCCGGTGGTGCTGGTCGCGGTGGGTCACGCCCGGGAGGGCAACTGGCCGCAAAAGCCGAGACTGCCGGTCTCCCGCGTCCTGGAAACCGTCTGAACGCCCCCCCTTTCCCCAAGCCCCGTTCGCCACCGGCGAAGCGGCCCGGCAGGGCCGCGCGCCCGAGCAAGGAGACCAACAATGGACAACACCAGCGTGACAGGCGCGCATCTGGGGATGCTGCTGTGGGCCTTGATCGTCGGCGCATCCTTCCCGGTCGTCGGCCTTCTGGGCGAGGGGCTCCCGCCGCTGCTTCTGACGGCAATGCGCTTCGCGATCGCGGCGCTCGCGATGCTGCCGATGACATGGCGCGCGGGCCTCGAGTGGCCGAGTCTGCGGGGCATCCTGCTTTACGCGGTCATGGGGCTGTGTCTGGCCGGCTTCTTCGGCGTCATGTTCTGGGCCGCCCATCGGGTAAGCGCGCTCTCCATGTCGGCCCTGTTCGTGTCCATGCCGCTGCTGGCCTACGGTCTCGGCCGGGCTTTCGGCGTGGAAGCGCGGGCCCGTCGCCTGCTCGCCATCCTCGTGCTGGGGGCCGTCGGGGCCCTGGCCCTGGCGCTCGCCCAGAACGGCGGCGACCTGGCGAATCTGCAATTCGGCTGGGCCGAGGCGGCCTTCTTCCTCGGATGCATCGCATCGGCGCTCTATCCGGTCTTGTCCAAATGGGGGCTGGCGCGGGGCGTTCTGTCGCCCGATGCCGCCGTGCGCACCTTCTGGAGCCTGGCCCTGGGCGGCGTTCTGATCGCTCTGGCCGGGCTTGTCGCCGAACCGCTCGCCGCGATGTCGCGCATGCGTTTCGGAGACCTGTTGCTGGTTGCCTATCTCGGCGTCTTTTCGAGCGGTGTGACCTTCTGGCTGATGCAGCGCGGCACCGGTGCGCTGACGCCGGGCGCGGTGACGGCCTACAGCTATCTTGTCCCGTTCGTTTCGATGCTGGTGCTGTTCGTGACCCGGCCGGACGTCATCGGCTGGCAGTGGCTGCCAGGCAGCCTGCTCGTGATCACGGCGATCGCTCTCTTGTCGCGCAATGCGGCGGGGCGGCCTGGAACTCCCGCGCGGCGCGGTGAAGGCACATCCCGTGTCCGGCCAGGATAGCGCCACGCCTATTGCAACGGCGGTCCTTGGCGAGAAGGCCGCCGCCTCCGCTCGAATGATCACGGTTAAGTCATGGATTTTACTGCGATTTCCTATCCTCGAATTCTCTTAAATTCTTCGCCCGGATGTTTGCCTCCCTTTGACGGAATGCCTGCCATAGACCGGCACGGGGGGCGTCGGAGAGACTCATGCGCAGCAACTATTCCGCCGCCCGCGCTCATCTGGAGCGTGCCTATGACCACCTTGGCGGCAGCGACGACACCAGCCGGCAATCCCGCGAAGCGCTCGACCTTCTGATCGAGGCGCTCGCGGTCGCCGAATGCAGGCGGCAGCCCGCCGAGGTCGTGCGGCTCCCCTTGGCGAACAGGCAATGACGTCCCGCCTCAATCCGGCAGGGTGTAGTCGCGGAACTGGTCGCGCAGCGTCGTCTTCTGGATCTTGCCGGTCGCCGTATGCGGGATCTCGTCGACGAACACCACGTCGTTCGGCATCCACCATTTGGCGACCTTGCCTTCCATGTAGCCCAGGATGTCGTCCTTGGCCGGCTCCCTGTCCTTCTTGGGCACCACGACCAGCAGCGGCCGCTCGTCCCATTTGGGATGCCTGATGCCGATCACCGCCGCCTCGGCCACGTCCGGATGGCCGACGGCGAGGTTCTCCAGGTCGATGGTCGAGATCCATTCGCCGCCCGACTTGATCACGTCCTTGGCCCGGTCGGTGATCTGCATGTAGCCATTGGGGTCGATATGGGCCACGTCGCCCGTGTCGAACCATCCCTCCTCGTCGAACTGGTCGGTGCCGGCGCCGCCGTAATAGCCCTTCGCCACCGCCGGGCCGCGCACCTTGAGCCGGCCGAAGGTCTTGCCGTCCCACGGCCTGGCGACATTGTCGTCGTCGGTGACCTTCATCTCGACGCCGAACGGCGCGAAGCCCTGCTTTTCCTGGATATCGAGCCGCGCGTCGCCTTCCAGATCGGCGTATTCGGGCTTGATCGTGCCGAGCGAGCCCAGCGGGCTCATCTCCGTCATGCCCCAGGCGTGGATCACCTCCACGTCGTAATTGTCCTGGAACTTCCTGGTCATGGCGCGCGGGCAGGCCGAGCCGCCGATCACCACCTTCTTCAGATGCGGCAGCTTCTTGCCGGTCTCCTCCAGATGCTGGAGCAGCATCAGCCACACGGTCGGCACGGCGGCGGTGAAGGTCACCTTCTCGGTGTCCAGCAATTCGTAGATCGAGGGGCCGTCCATCTTGCCGCCGGGCATCACCAGCTTGGCCCCGATCATCGGCGCCGACTGCGCCAGCCCCCAGGCATTGGCGTGGAACATCGGCACCACCGGCAGGATCACGTCGCGCGAGGAAAGGCCCATCGCGTCCGGCTGTACGGCGATCATGGCGTGCAGCACGTTGGAGCGGTGGCTGTAGACGACGCCCTTGGGGTCGCCCGTCGTGCCCGACGTGTAGCACATGCCGCAGGCGGCGTTCTCGTCGAGCGTCTTCCAGCGATAGTCGCCGTCGGCCTGGGCGATCCAGTCCTCATAGGCGACCACGTTGTCGAGCGCGGTCTCGGGCATGTGCTGGCCGTCGGTCAGCACGATCACCTGCTTCAGCGACTTCACCTGCGGCGCGATCTTCTCGACCAGCGGCATGAAGGTCAGGTCGACGAACAGCGCCTTGTCCTCGGCATGGTTCATGATCCAGGCGATCTGCTCGGGAAACAGGCGCGGATTGAGCGTGTGATAGACGCCGCCCATGCCCATGATGCCGTACCAGGCCTCCAGATGGCGGGCCGTGTTCCAGGCGAGCGTCGCGATGCGGTCGCCCGGCGCGTAGCCCTCGCGCTCCAGCATCATCGCCACCTTGCGCGCGCGCAGATGCGCGTCGGCATAGGTGGTGCGCGTGATCGGGCCCTCCACCGAGCGCGACACGATCTCGCGCCGGCCGTGCTGGGTGGCCGCGTGGTCCAGGATCTTGTGGCACAGCAGCGGCCAGTCCTGCATCAGTCCGAGCATCGAGTTCCTCCCGCGATTGGATCAGGGGCGATATTTGGAATCCGCCGCGCGGCTTGTCCAGTGCGCGCCGCGCCGGCCGCGCCCTTCCGACCGAAAGTGCCGACCCGACGCACCGGCCCGCGCGCCACAATGCCGCCATGCTGGCCGGCTTCACTGACCTTGGTGGCGGGTACAGGATACGGAAGCGTTTCATGACCGCCAGCCAGCCCATCCCCTCGCCGGTTCCCTTCACCATCGACGCCGCCCCCTCGCTGGAGGCGGTCGAGCTCGAACTCGCGCTGCAGCTCGAGGACGTGGTCGAGGACGGTTTCGAGACAGCGCTTGAAGGCGCGCTCAGGCGCGTCGGTGGCCAGCTCTTCTTCCATCTGCGCGTCGACACCATGCCCAACTGCCAGCGCGTGGCCGCCGCCAGCGTCGGCGCCGGCGACGAGCGCCAGCTCGTGCTGGTCATCCTGCCTGACGATGGCGGCCCGATCCGCGTCGAGGCCGCGACCGAGGAGGCCGGGCCGCTGGCCGGCTTCGCCCGCTCCTATGCGGGCCTCTTCGAGCGCCTGTGAGCACCACGCGAAGGAACAGCCGATGGCCAATCCCTCCCCCGGTTTCGCGAAAAATCCCGGCTACAGGATCGACGTCACGCCGCATGAGGGCGAGGTCGTCGTCACCGCCGAGGGCCGCGAGATCGCCCGCTCGACCCGCGCGCTGGATCTCGCAGAGGCCGGCCATCCGCCGGTGATCTACGTGCCCTTCGCCGACATCGACTTCACCGCGCTGGAGCCGACCGACACCACCACCCGCTGCCCCTTCAAGGGCGAGGCCTCCTACTGGTCGGTGAAGGGCGGCCCGGCCGACGCGATGTGGGCCTATCAGGCGCCCTATGACGAGATGGCCGCGATCGCCGATCACGGCGCCTTCTGGCCCGGCCGGGCGACGGTCGAGGCCTGATTCCCGGCCCCTAACGGCCGACCGATCGCCCTACCCGCCAACCTCGCGCGCCCGGTCCTCCGGCGGATGGCGGTACCGCGCCCGTTCGCCCAGCGCCGCGTCCGCCTCCTCCGCGCTCATCCCGGTCTCGACCAGCAGCTGGTGGGCGAGCGCGGTGCCCAGATAGAGAATGCGCTGGTTGAGCAGCTCCAGCATGTCGCCGACCTTGCGGTCATGGCCGCGCGCCTCCTCCTCCTTCTCGGCGGCGGCGAGCGCGGCGATGCGCTCGGTCAGGCTCACCATGTTGGCCAACGCCGTGACCTGGCGGTTTTCGAGCGGCCTGCCGCCCTTGGCCCGGTGGAGCAGTTCGGCCGAGCGCCGCGTCAGCATGGCGCGCAGTTGCGCGAGCTGTCTCGACGGCGGCATGTCGGAAAACGGCGCCAGCGCCTCGGCCGCCTCCTCGCGCGCCGAGGGCTCGTCCGCCCGGGTGCCGTCGTCGCCGTCCTCCCCCTCGCCCTCATCCTCCTCCTCGACCGGATCGAGCGCCTCGCCCTCGGCCGCCAGCCGGGCAAGCGCGATCATCTCGCGGTGCGCCAGCCGCACGCGCGGGAAGCGGAAGTCGAGCGCCTGCCAGCCTTCCGCCGTCGCCCGCCGCGACAGTGTCTTCACATAGACGCCGCAGGCCACCGCGACCCGCTCGCGGGTGGGCGGCTCGCCCTCGCTGATGGCGCGGATCGCTTCCCACCGCGCCTCTCCCAATGCCTCGACCATATCCGTCTCCCTTTGCCAACCTGGCCGGCCCGGACGCCGCGAGGCGCCCGCCGACCCGCCGCCATCATGCGGCACGGTCACGGGAGGTGGATAAAAACGCGGGAGGAAGCGTTCCCTTCTCCCCTTGTGGGGTCCGAAGGACGGGCGGAGACGCGTGGCTCCGCCCCGGTGGATCGGCGCGAAGCGCCGAGACGGATGAGGGGTGGCGAGGGCGAAGCTCGAGACGGAGGGGGAGCGCCGCCGGCTTCGGCCCGTCGCGGGAGGGTGGAGAAAATCGAGGCGGGAAGACGCGGAACGAGCGGCCGCGCCGGCCACCCATCCTCCACCCGCCAGGGGGAGGTGGCGAGGGCGAAGCCCGAGACGGAGGGGGTGGAGAGGTAGAGTGCGGCAGCGAGGGTCACAACACCCCTACTCCCCTATTGCCCTACTTCCCTTACCCCTTCACCCCGCCTGGGCGGCCGCCAGCCGGGCGATCGGCACGCGGAAGGCGAGCACGAGACATAGTCCAGCCCCACCTGCTCGCAGAAGCGGATCGAGGCGGGCCCGGCAAATGCCTTCCCCCGACCGGATGCGAAGTGATATGGTGATGAAGCGCCCGAGGAGCAGGCATGACCAGACCCGTCATCTTCACCATTTCCGCCACATGGGACGATGAAGCTTCGGTATGGAGCGGACATTGCGATGACATCCCCGCCGCCGCCGATGCGCCGACTCTGGACGAGTTGCTTGAAAGGATGTCCGCGATGGCGCTGGACCTCCTCCCCGACAATCACCCCGATGTCGATCCAGCCTCCGTGTTTCTCCAGATCACGGCCTTGCGCGAAGCCGAGCCAGCGGCCGCTTGAATGGCGCCGCAGTTCGACCGGCCTCTGCGCGACATGCTTCGCGCTGCCGGATGCTCCATGATCAGGCAAGGCAAGGGCAGCCACGAAATCTGGCGTAGCCCGATCACTGGTCGCAGTTTCGCCGTGCCCATCGGCATTCCAAGCCGCCACACGGCCAACGCCATCCTGCGCCAGGCAGGCTTGCCAAAAGCGTTCTGAGCGCGGCTGTCGCCCTTTCCCTTCCCCCTTCGTGGGGTCTGAAGGACGGGCGGACACGCGTGGCTCCGCCCCGGTGGCCCGGCGCGAAGCGCCGAGATGGATGAGGGGTGTTCCAGCTTGGCGCTAACATACCCCCCTCCGTCTCGGGCTTCGCCCTCGCCACCTCCCCCCTGGCGGGTGGAGGATGGGCGGCCGGCGCGGCCGCCGCGGCTTTCCTCCCCCTTCGAGGGAGGTGGCCCGAAGGGCCGGAGGGGGTGGCGTAGAGCGCGACGTTGCGGACATCTCGGCTTCGGAAATCTGCGAAGAGGTCGGTGGGACAGCATCCCCTCCGGGCTGCCGCCCATCTCCCCCACAAGGGGGGAGATCGCAGCATCACCGCTTCCTCCTGGAGGGCCCTGCCCCCTCACCGGTGCTCGGCCGCGATGCCGGCCACCCATCCTCCACCCGCCAGGGGGGAGGTGGCGAGGGCGAAGCCCGAGACGGAGGGGGGGAGAGGTAGAGTGCGACAGCGAAGGTCACAACACCCCTACTGCCCTATTGCCCTACTTCCCCCTTCACCGCCGCCTGGGCGGCCGCCAGCCTGGCGATCGGCACGCGGAAGGGCGAGCACGAGACATAGTCCAGCCCCACCTCCTCGCAGAAGCGGATCGAGGCCGGGTCGCCGCCATGCTCGCCGCAGATGCCGAGCTTGATGCCGGGCCGCGCCGCGCGGCCCTTGTCGGCGGCCATCCGCACCAGTTCGCCCACGCCCTCTATGTCGAGCGACACGAAGGGGTCTGCCTCGATCACGCCCTTTTGCCGATAGGTCTCCAGGAAGGACGAGGCGTCGTCGCGGCTGATGCCGAAGGTGGTCTGGGTCAGGTCGTTGGTGCCGAAGGAGAAGAATTCGGCGGCTTCCGCGATCACATGGGCGCGGATCGCCGCGCGCGGCAGCTCGATCATCGTGCCGGTCAGGTATTCGAGCCTGGCGCCGGTCTCTTCCATCACCTGGCCCGCCACCTGGTCGATGCGCGCCTTGACGAAGTCGAGCTCCTTCATGATGCCGACCAGCGGCACCATGATCTCCGGCACCACCGGGCTGCCGGCCTTGCGCGCCGCCTCCACCGCCGCCTCGAAGATCGCGCGGGCCTGCATTTCGGCGATCTCGGGATAGCTTACCGCCAGCCGGCAGCCGCGATGGCCCAGCATCGGGTTGAACTCGTGCAGCGCCTCGACGCGCTGGCGCAGCCGGTCGGCCGGCACGCCCATCGCCGCCGACACTTCCGCGATCTCCTCCTCGGATTTCGGCAGGAATTCGTGCAGCGGCGGGTCCAAGAGCCGGATCGTGACGGGAAGGCCCGCCATGATCTCGAACAGTTCCACGAAATCCGAGCGCTGCATGGGCAGGAGCTTGGCCAGCGCCCGGCGGCGGCCCTCCTCCGTGTCGGCCAGGATCATCTCGCGCATGGCCACGATCCGGTCGCCCTCGAAGAACATGTGCTCGGTGCGGCAAAGCCCGATGCCCTCCGCGCCGAAGGAGCGGGCCGTGCGGGCGTCCGCCGGCGTCTCGGCATTGGCGCGCACGGCCATGCGCCGCGTCTGGTCGGCCCACTCCATGATCGCGGCGAAGTCGCCCGACAGTTCCGGCTGCAGCATGGCCACCTGTCCCTTCAGCACCTGGCCGGTGCTGCCGTCGACGGTGATGACGTCGCCCTTCCTGAGCGTCTCGCCCATGGCGATCAGCGTGCCGGCGCGATGGTCGACGCGCAGGCCGCCCGCGCCCGACACGCAGGGCTTGCCCATGCCGCGCGCCACCACCGCTGCGTGGCTGGTCATGCCGCCGCGCGTGGTGAGGATGCCTTCGGCGGCGTGCATGCCGTGAATGTCCTCGGGGCTGGTCTCGACGCGCACCAGGATCGCCTTGCGGCCCTGCCCCCGCGCCTCCTCCGCGTCCTCCGACGTGAACACGATCTCGCCGGTGGCAGCGCCCGGCGAGGCCGGCAGGCCCGCCCCGATCACCTGGCGCTCGGCGCGCGGGTCGATCGTGGGATGCAGAAGCTGGTCGAGCGAGGCCGGGTCGATGCGCGCCACCGCCTCGGCCCTGGAGATCAGGCCCTCGGCGGCCATGTCGACAGCGATCTTCAGCGCGGCCCTTGCCGTGCGCTTGCCGCTGCGCGTCTGCAGCATCCACAATTTGCCGCGCTCGATGGTGAATTCCAGGTCCTGCATGTCGCGGTAGTGGCTCTCGAGCCTGGCGGAGACCGCCACGAACTGGGCGAAGGCCTCGGGCATCAGCTTTTCCAGCGACGGCCGGTCGGAGCCGGCGGCGATGCGGGCCGCCTCGGTGATCGCCTGCGGGGTCCTCATGCCGGCCACCACGTCCTCGCCCTGCGCGTTGACCAGAAACTCGCCGTAGAGCGCGCGCTCGCCGGTCGAGGGGTTGCGGGTGAAGGCGACGCCCGTGGCCGAGGTCTCGCCCATATTGCCGAACACCATGGCCTGCACGTTGACGGCCGTGCCCCAGTCCCCGGGGATGTCGTGCAGGCGGCGATAGGTGACGGCGCGCGGGTTCATCCAGCTCGAGAAGACCGCGCCGATCGCGCCCCAGAGCTGCTCGTGGCAGTCCTGCGGGAAAGGGCGGCCCAGTTCCTCCTCGACGCGGGCCTTGTAGATGTCGGTGATGCGGCGCCAGTCGGCGGCGGCGATGTCGGTGTCGGCCTCGAGGCCGAGGCGGGCCTTCTCGTCCTCCAGGATCTCCTCGAAGACCTCGTGGTCGAGGCCCAGCACCACGTCGGAATACATCTGGATGAAGCGGCGGTAGCTGTCGCGCGCGAAGCGCTCGTCGCCGGCGTCGGCGGCCAGCGCCTCGACGGTGTCGTCGTTGAGGCCGAGGTTGAGCACGGTGTCCATCATGCCGGGCATCGACGCCCTCCCCCCCGATCGGACGGAGAGGAGGAGCGGTCTGGAAACGTTGCCGAAGCCGCGCCCGGTGATCGTCTCGATCCTGGCCAGCGCGGCGTCGACCTGCTGCCTGAGTCCGTCGGGATAGACGCCACCATCGGCGTAGAAGGCGTTGCAAACCCCGGTGGTAATGGTGAAGCCGGGCGGCACCGGCAGACCGAGGCTGCACATCTCGGCGAGATTGGCGCCCTTGCCGCCGAGCAGGTTCCGGTCTCCCGACCCGCCGTCGGCGGTTCCGTCGCCGAACGCATAGACCCATTTCACCATCGTCGAATCCATCCCATCGCAGACGCCAGCCGTCGCCGCGCACGGTTAGGGCGATGGCGGCCTGATGGCAAGGCGACAGCCGCCCCGATGGCAAGGCGGAGGTCGGGGCCGCTACTGTGCTTCGTAGAGCTGGATACCCATGTCGACGAAGGATTTCAGGGTCGAGGCGCGATTGGCCAGCGGCACCCGGGCCAGAACGCTCAGCACGGCGGCGTTGATCGCCTTGGCGGTTAGGTGCGGCGGCGGCGGCACAGGTGCCGAATCGGGCGGCGTCATCGAGCCGCCGCTCCAGCCTGCTCCGAGCGCGACCCAGGCGCCGGGTGTCTTCATGCGCGCGGCCATCCCGGCTTCGAGAGCCGCGTTGCGGCGCTCCTCCTCGGGATCGCGAACCCAGTCTTCGGCAAGGCCGAGCAGGTCCTGATCGTTCTGGTCGAGCGTTTCGGGCACCGCGTTGAGGCACTGGTGTCCCCACCAGACAGCCTCGCGCCGGCCGAGCATATAGGCGCAGAAGGTGATCGCGTCCTCGGGCGTGGCGCTCGCGACCAGTGTCCGGAGATACTCCACGGGCGGCGCATCGGTCGGTTCGGCCGATATGTCGTCGTGCGCGGCTGGCAAGGCCTCGAACACGTCCACGGCACTCTTGAAACGCAAACCTTGCGACATGTCCCCTCGACGTCAACTCCTCCCGGCGGGCCGGAACAGGTCAGGAATTGATCTTCACCAAAGTGCCCTTGATGTCCATCAGTCCGGTTGCCTTGTGCTCGGACAATATCGTGTTCGACTTGTACTGCGCCCCGGCTTCGATGACGACATTGAGCGCCTCCATCTTGATCTCGGTGGGCGTGATCGTGATCCGGGATCCGGCCGGGCCGCCAACCTCTATATACATCTTGCTGTCGACCTTGATCGTATCGACGGTGTGGATTTTGGTTTCGCGATCCCCCCATACTTCACGCTTTTCGCCGCCGCCCTTCTTCTTGCCGACACTCGTTTCGAGCTTGTTGTCCACCGTAACGGTGCGGTCGTTGTGGATCGTCCATCTCTCGTCGTTCTCGACGACCGATTCGAGATCGAATTGTCCGTGCTGGCGGATGAGTTCCTTGCCCTTGGTGTCGTCGAAGACATATTCGTTGTAACCACCGCCGCCGGTCGTGGAGTTCGACTTGATGCCGGCGATGTTCTTTTGGCCCGGCAGATCGAATGGCGGCATGTTGTCGGCGTTGTAGACGCAGCCGATGACGATCGGCCGGTCGGGATCGCCTTCCAGGAACTGGACGATGACCTCCATGCCCACCCGTGGAATGTAGATGCCGCCCCAGTTCTTCCCGGCCCATACCTGAGCGAGCCGGCAGCGCATGGATTTTCCGGACTTCCGGTCCCAGTAGAACTGGACGATGATGCGGCCGTATTCATCCACATCAATCTCGCCACTGCCGACCACCTGCGCGGTCTGCACGCCCTGGACGAACGGCTTCGGCGTCACCTGTGGCGGCGCGTAGGGCCTTGACGCCAGCATCAGTTCGTAAGCGCCCTCGTAGGGGCTCTCGTCTCCCTCGCCGCCCGACCGGTAGGATTCAGCCGTGTAGTTGTGGAAGCAGCGCAGGATCAGATATTCCTTGTTCTGAGCCGGGTCGAAGTGCTGGGTCAGCGTCAGCAGCGAACCGGGACTGGCGGTGATGCAGTCCCCCGTGGCGCGAAACCGGCCGTCATGGGCGCGCATGCTGTTGAGCAGCGCCTTGGCGTAGGTCTGGCCCTCCGATTTCCGCAGGACATAGGCTCCTGGATAGTCGTACACCTCCAGTTGCCCGTGCGTGTAGGCGGCGTCACTGCTCTTGGTGACGTTCATGTCGGTCTTGGGGCCTTTGAAATCGTAGTCCCTGAAGGCGACCGCGCCGGACGTGAAGCGCCGATCCGGCGTCCAGCTCTCGATATGCTCGGTGGCGCGCCGGCGCTCCTTGTCCAGTCCGATATAGGGACGGGTCCCGCCGGGCACGGTAGGATAGGCTGAATAATTGTCCGCCAGGATGAGGAAGTGCTTCTCGCGTTCGTGCTCGAAGAAAAAGGAGATTCCGTTCTGCTCCATCAGGCGGCGCACGAAGTCGAAGTCGGATTCACGATATTGCACCGTATATTCAAGCTTCTCATAGCTTTCCTGGAGCTTGAGCTTGAAATCGGTGAAACCTCTTTCTTGAAAGACCTTCTGGATGATGTCCGGCGCGGTCATCTCATGGAAGATCCGGCAGTCATTGGTGAAGGAAAGAAGCCAGAGCCACGGCTTGATGACGAGCCGATAGACGAAATTGTCGTTGCGAACGCCGGTCCATTCCACCTCGGTGACGATCCCGTGGAAAAAGCGGTCGTGTCGGTAGCTTGTATCGAAGGTGATGGAGGCCGGCTTGCCCAGCAGGGCGTCGGCATCGACGTCGTTCTTGCGGCTTAGGGCCTCGATCGAGAACTCGAAGATCTCGCTCATCCCCTCCGATCCCTCGAACCGCGACAGCACTAGTTTGTCGGGCCCAAGCGGCGTATCCAGCCTGGCTATACGCTTGTCCTGGCGGTTCTGGTCAGCCATGCAGCGAAGACCTTTTTCTGAGCGGACACGGCTGCAACCGTTCCGGGTGCCATATCATGCGGGTAACTCTGGCGTCCATCTCCGCGGCTGCGGATCGGTTCGGGTTCGCGGTCAGGCGCGCCGGCCGGTCATGCACCAGCGCTTGCGAGCCGTTCCGCTCCGCGCCCGACACTCCCAGTTCTGCAGGATATCCGCGCAAACCCCGACTTCCTTCACACTGGCGCAACACCGCTGCGCTAGAGACCGCTGCGACCGTCGTGACGCCCGGCCCCGGGCACGCAAGACGCCGACAATGATCCGATAGAAAGGCGATACGTCTCATTCGCGCGGGGAGGTATGAGGCATTTCACATTCTTGCATGATTATGCCGCCCATCATCGGCCGGCCTGCCATTCGCGTGAACCAAATTCGTTCGATGTGATTGAAGTCGGCCCGATCTTGGGTAGAGTGCCCTTGGGGGAAGTGTGTCTGCCGGACAAGCGCGTTCCGGACGCCCATAATTTACATTAGTGAAGTTGCCGAGCCTCATGCGTCACGAACGTTTCGTTGAGCCCATTTCCGAGTCCGAACCCTGCGGTCCGGACCTGGATGAACTCGGGGATGAGGACTACCTGAACTATGTACTGCCGGCGGAGGACAGGATCCCGCCGCGCTTCTACGACCCGAACACCGGAACCCTGTTCGACCGCTCCTCACTGGATCTGCGGTCCGAGCTGAAAGTCATTGACGGGCTGCTGGAGCGTACCCGCGACCTGCGGCTGCTCAGCCTCGAGGCCCGGTTTCAGGCCTTCGCCGGTAGCATCGTCGGCGTGTGCGACTGCATCAACGCGATCGCCGAGTTCGTCGACCGCTTCTGGGAAGACGTCCATCCCAAGCCGTTGGATCCCGAGGACGGCGTCAGGCAGAACATCATCAGCGCCTTCGACGACCGCGCCCGCATCGTCCTGCCACTGCACTATGCGGCGATCGTCCGCGACAAGCGGCACGGCGTCATTACATGGCGTCACTATCTCATCGCCACCGGAGAGACCGAAGCGCGCGAGGGTGAGCAGGAACTGGGCGTCGACGATGTCGTCCAGGCCATCGGCAACGAACAGAACATGGAGGCAGCCGAACAGGTGCATGCGGCGGCGGTCGCCGCCCTGCGATCCATGGCTCGTATCCGCGGCATCTTCCAGGAACGCGCCAGCTACGAGAGCGCGCCGCAATTCGGCAGCCTGCAGGAATTTCTCGAGCAGCTGCGTAAACTGATCGAGACCGCCCGTCCGGTCCTCGCCGGCGAGGAGATCGCCGCGGACGGCGCCGAGGCCCCAGCCGAGACGATGCAGGACGAGCCTGGCGCGCCAGCGGACGGCTCGGTTCCCGCGCCGGCGCCCGTCCAGGCGTCCGTCGGCGCCGTCCTCATTTCCAGCCACGCTGAGGCCGTCGCCGCGATGGCGGCGGCGGAAGACTATTTCGCGGCCTACGAGCCGTCCGCGCCCGCCCTGCTGCTCGTCCACCAAGCCCGGCTGCTGGTCGGCAAGCCGCTGGTGGAGGCCATCCAGATGCTGATGCCTGCCTCGGCGGAAAGGACTCGGATCTTGTTCCAGAGCGGACTGAAGATCCAGATCGGCATGGATCACCTGCAGACGCTGACGCAGGATGTCGGCAACGCGCTGGGCGCGGCCGCGAACGGACCGTCCGACCGGACCTTCGAGACAGAGACACGCGCCGGCGCCGCCGGGCTGCTCGCCGGTGTCGAGGATTTCTACAGGCAGGCAGAGCCGTCGAGCCCGATCCCGATGCTGCTGGCGAAGGCGCGAGGCTATCTCAACCGCGACTTTGCCGCCATTCTCAACGACTTGATCGGCCAAGAAACGGCGAGCGAAGAAACCTCTGATTGAGGCAGTAAGCTGTTAGAATGATTTGACAATGACAGAATCATCTGTTTCTGATTGTGGCAAAAAGAAGGGGAGCTAGCCATGGCTTCGGACAGCGGGCAGAAGTTCATCAAGCGCAATCGCCCTCCGCGCGTTCACATCACCTATGAAGATCCCTACGATGCCGAAAAGCAGGTCGAGCTGCCTTTCGTGATGGGCGTCATGGCCGATCTTTCGGGCAACGCCTCACCGGTCGAGAAGCCGGCCATGGCCGACCGCAAGTTCTCCAACGTCGATATGGACAATCTCGACGCCTACATGGAGAGCGTCAAACCCGCCACGACATTCAGGGTCGACAACAAGCTGGGTGACGATGCGGGCGAGAAGCTCGGCGTCAACCTTTCCTTCAACAGCATGGCTGATTTCGAGCCGGCAGCGATCGCACGCCAAGTCCCCGCGCTCAAGGCATTGCTTGAGGCTCGCGAGCAGCTGGCCAATCTGCAGCGCTACATGGACGGCAAGGTCGCCGCCGAGAACAAGCTCAAGGAACTGCTCGAGAACCCGGAGCTGATGAAGGCGATCCAGGACAAGCGCAATGCCGCGATCGCCGAACAGGGTGACGGCGATCAGGCGAAAGACGAGGGCGAGTGAGCCTTTCCTCGGCTCCGCCTTTAACCCGAGAGGATGGTAATGGCCACTGAAACCCAGGAAACCTTGGCTCCGCAGCAAACCGCCTACGCCGAGGTCGATGAATTTTCCGCGATGCTGAAGCAGAGCTTCAAGCCGCGCAGCGAACGGGCCGCCACGGAAGTCGACAACGCGGTCGCCACGCTCGTGAAGCAGGCGCTTTCCGACACGAGCGTGATCAAGGGCGACGTCCTTGACACCATCGAGGAGATGATCGCCCGTCTCGACGAGAAGCTGTCCGCGCAGATGAACGAGATCATGCATGCGCCGGAGTTCCAGTCGATCGAGAGCGCATGGCGCGGCCTTGCCTATCTCACCAACAATTCCGAAACGGACTCGTCGCTGAAGATCAAGGTGATGAACGTTTCGAAGAACGAGCTCTATCGCGATCTGCGCAGCTATCCCGACGCGAAGTGGGACCAGAGCCCGCTCTTCAAGAAGCTCTACGAGGCGGAGTTCGGCCAGCTCGGCGGCGAGCCCTATGGCTGCCTGATCGGCGACTACCAGTTCGACCATTCGGCGACGGACGTGCGTCTGTTGCGCGATCTCGGCAAGATCGCGGCTGCGGCGCACTGCCCCTTCATCTCGGGTGCCGCGTCGACCCTGTTGGGCATGGATTCGTGGAACGAGCTGACCAATCCGCGCGACCTGTCGAAAATCTTCGACACGCCGGACTATGCTGGCTGGAAGTCGCTCCGTGATTCGGAGAACTCGCGCTATATCGGGCTGTGCATGCCGCGCGTGCTCGCCCGCGAACCTTACGGGGCGAAGTCTATCCCGGTCGAGGAGTTCAACTTCGAGGAGAACACCGACGGCCATACGGGCGAGAAATATGCCTGGATGAACGCGGCCTATGCGATGGCCGCCAACATCAACCGGGCCTACAAGGAGTATGGCTGGACGGTCCGCATCCGCGGCGTGCAGTCGGGCGGCGAGGTGATAAACCTGCCAGTCCACACCTTCCCGACCGACGATGGCAGTGTCGACCTGAAGTGCCCCACGGAGATCGCCATCAGCGACCGGCGCGAAGCGGAGCTGTCGAAATCAGGCCTGCTGCCGCTGATTCACCGCAAGAACACCGACAAGGCCGCCTTCATCGGCGCCCAGTCGCTCTACAGGCCGAAGAAGTACGACAAGGAAGAGGCCACGGCGGCCGACAATCTGTCGTCGCGCATCCCCTACATGTTCGCCGTCTGCCGTTTCAGCCACTATCTGAAATGCATGGTCCGCGACAAGATCGGCGAGAACCTGGAGCAGGAGCAGCTGCGCAAATATCTGCAGAACTGGATCCTGCAATATGTCGACGGCGATCCAGTCAATTCCTCGATCGCCACCAAGGCGCAGAAGCCGCTGGCGGATGCGCGCGTCGACGTTTTCCCGGACGAGGAGAATCCGGGCTACTATTCCGCCCGCTTCTATCTGCGTCCGCACTTCCAGCTCGAAGGCATGGATATAGGCATGAGCCTTGTATCCAGGCTCCCGGGCCAGCAAGGTGGATAAAAAAGCAAAAAAATCGCACTGTGTGGCGACCCTCACATTCGTAGCCGCACAGTTGAACTAGTTAGAGAGCGCAACCGAATCCTAACGGCTCTATCAGGAGGCGATCCATGTCCCAAACTGACTATTTTCTGAAGATCGACGGCGTCGAAGGTGAATCGAAAGACCAGAAGCTTCCCGGACAGCTCGAAATCGAGTCCTGGAGCTGGGGTGAGACCAATGCCGGCTCGTTCGTCCAGGGTACTGGCGGCGGCAAGGGCAAGGTCGCCATGCAGGACTTCCACTTCACCGTCCGCCGCAGCAAGGCTAGCCCGGTTCTGTTCATGTTCTGCGCCACCGGCAAGCACATCCCGACCGCGAAGCTGTCGCTGCGCCGCGCGGGTGGCGACACGGCACCCGAGGTCTACGAGGAATGGACCTTCACCGACTGCCTGATCTCGAGCTACCAGACCGGCGGCTCCGGCGGCGACGTCCTGCCGATGGATCAGGTCTCCTTCAACTTCGCCAAGGTCGAGTTCGGCCACAAGGCGCAGAAGGAAGATGGCTCGCTCGATTCGGAGGTCAAGCACGGCTACGACCTCAAGCAGAGCGCCAAGGTATAAGTACAGATACGCCTGCCGTGTACGGCGGGCGCCTTCTGATAGCTCGACGATCCGGTGCTTTCGCGTCGGGTCGTCGTGCCATTTGATCGGTCCCGGGCGGGCGACAGTGCGCGACAAAAAGCACGAAAACCTTCAGATCCCGCTTATGTATGCGTTCCGCGAGGCGAATCGCAAAGGCGACGCGCGCACCCGCATCGACCAGCGCGTGGAGGGCGAACGCGTCCTGTCGGAACGAGGCGCACTCAGACGGCGCGGTGTCGGCGAGGCCGCTCTCAAGAAGGATCTCGCCATCGACCTGATGGCGCTGGTCAACACGATCGACCTTGATTCCGCCGAGGACATGGACGGTCTGGATTTCGCCCGCAAGTCGGTCCTGAACTTCGGCCTGCCGGATGTCGCCCACATCACCAGCGACGAACTGGCCGTCCGCGATATCGGCGACAACCTCAAGGCCGCCCTTCTGCATTTCGAGCCGCGACTCTACGCCGACGCCCTGGTGGTCGAGCGCGACGAGGTCTTCGACGAAGTCAACCAGCGCATACGGTTCGTCGTCTCCGGCGAGATGGCCTGCACGCCCTTCGACGTGCCGATCGACTTTGTGGCCGAGGTCGAAGTCTCCTCAGGCAAGGTGCAACTGATGCGGCTGCCGGTCACGACATGAACCGCGAGTTCCTCGAACTCTACGACCGCGAGCTGAAGATACTCTATGAGAGGTCGAAGGAGTTCGCCGAGGAGTTCCCGGGCGTGGCCGAGCGGCTGGGCGGGCTCGTCAAGGATCGGATGGACCCCGGCATCGCCGGTCTGCTCGAAGGCAGCGCCTTTATGGCTGCCCGCGTCCAGCTCAAGCTCAAGAGCGAATTCGCCGAATTCACCACGGCGATGCTCGACCAGCTCATCCCCGGCTTCCTGGCGCCGACGCCGTCGGCGACGATCGTCCAGGCCACGCCACCCTATGACGATCCGGACCTCGCCAACGGGCTGTTCTACAAGCGCGGCGCCTATATCGACGCCGTCTTCGTCGAGCAGGAGCGCCGGATATCCTGCCGCTACAGGTTGCGCTCCGACCTCCAGATGTGGCCGCTGCATATCGAGCAGGCTCAGTATTTTTCCGCCGCGACGCCGATCCAGGCGCTCGGCGTGGAGTGCGCGCCGGGTGTGATGGGCGGCCTCAAGCTCTCCTTCCGACGGCTCACCGATCATCCGGAGGCGGTGCAAAACGCCGGCACGGGTGCCGAGGACAAGCCCCTGCCGGTGAAGTCCGTGATGGCCGACCGGCTGACGGTCCACCTGGCCGGGATGGAGAACGACACCATCGCGCTCTACGAGCTGCTGTTCGCGAATTGCCGCAAGATCACCTTCCGATGGCAGGACGAACAGGGAGATCCGGTCTTCGCCACCGCCTCGCCGGACATGCTGGAACAGATCGGTTTTTCCGAGGAGGAAAGCCTGTTCGAGCTCGACGACAGACAGTTTTCCGGCCTCGAGATCCTGCGGGACTTCTTCACCTTCCCCAGCAAGTTCCTCGGCTTTCGCCTCAACGGGCTGCGCAAGTTCCTCTCGCGCATCGACGCGCCGGCCTTCGACATCATCTTCGAGTTTGACTCGTCCGTCTCCCGGCTGGCCTCGATCGTAAGGGCGGACATGTTCCGGCTATATTGCGCGCCGGCCTCCAACCTCTTCGAGATGCAGTGCTCGCGCGTGCCGGTGCGCCGCAACGAGCACGAGCATCACGTCGTCCCCGACATCAGCCGCACGCTCGACTTCGAGGCGCATACGGTGCTCGACGTCTATGCGCACTACCAGGGTCGCAAGGAGAAGGAACGGGTTTACCCGCTCTATTCACTTCCCGAGGGAAATATTCCGGCCAGGGACGCACTCTATTACACCTATCGCAGGCTGCCCCGTCGGTACACGTCCCAGGAGCGGCGCAACGGTCCCCGCAGCTCCTACACGGGCACGGATCTTTTCCTGTCCCTGCGCGAGCCCGCCTCCATCGATGACACAGATCGTGTCCGGGAACTCAGCGTGCGGGTGCTGGCGTCCAACCGCCACCTGACCGACCAGCTTCCGACGGGCGAAGCGGGCGCGGACTTCATTCTCGTCGACAACACCTCCATTCCGCTGGTCTGCGTGGCGGGGCCGACGCGTCCGCGTGAGTCGGTCGTCAACATAGAGCGAAAGAACCGCGACCTGGCCCCTTCGGGGCTGACGCTCTGGAAGCTCGTCAACCTCCTGTCCTTCAATCATCTGGGCCTGTCGGACCGCAACCCGCAAGATGGCGCCGGCGCGCTGCGCGAGCTGCTCGCGCTCTTCGCCGACCTCAACGACATGGTCGCCGAGCGCAAGCTCAGGGGCATAGAGAGCGTCGAGACACGTCCCATCGTACGCCGGGTGCGCCAGGCGACCGGCTTCAACGCCGCGCGCGGGATGGAGGTCACGATCCACTTCGACGAAAAGGCCTTTGAAGGCACGGGTATCTTCCTGATCGGCGCCGTGCTCGACCGGTTCATGGCCGAGTACACCGCGATCAACAGCTTCACCGAGACGGTGATCTCCTCCAAGCAACGGGGTGTGGTGAAGCGCTGGCCGCCGCGGTCGGGCCTGGGGCGCACATTGTGACCTATCGCGAGGATCTGCGCGCCGAGCCGTTCGGCTTCGATTTCTTCGCTGTCATGCGCGAGCTCGAGAGATCGGCGAAGGAAAAGCCGCGCATCGGCGACAGCAGCGTGCTGGTGGAGGATGTCGTCGACCTGGCGCAACCGCCCTTCCTGGACTTTCCGGCCTCGAACATAGCCGACTACAAGGATCAGCCCTCCGGCCGCCCCAAGGTCACGGCCCGGTTCCTCGGCTTCTTCGGTCCGCAGGGCGCGCTGCCCCTGACCACGACGATCGACGCCTATCAGTGGTCGATGGGCAGGGACGAGTCCTTCGAGGCCTTCACCAACATCCTTGCGGCGCGCTTCCTGCAGCTTTTCTTCCGCGCCTGGAGCGATGCCCGCCCCATCGCCCAGTTCGACCGACCGGAAAGCGATCGCTTCTTCGCCTATCTCGCCTCGATCGCCGGCATCGGCACACCGGCGCTCGGCGGGCGCGACAGCGTCGATGACATCGCCAAGATCGGCTATGCGGGTCTGGTCTCCTGCACGGTCCGCAGCGCGTCAAGGCTGAGAAGGCTCATCCGCGGCGTGTTCAAGGTTGAAACCGATGTCGAGGAGCGGATCGGCTCCTGGCTTCTGTTCGAACCGGACGACCGTCTTGCGCTCGGGGCGGCGGGCTCGGCGCTCGGCGTCGACGCCCTGCTCGGTTCGCGCGCCTATTCCATCAACGACAAGATCCGCATCTCGATCGACGCGCGCGACCTCGAACAGTACAAGAAGTTCCTGCCCACCGGCGAGCTGTTCGACAACCTGACCGACCTCGTCTTTTTCTATATCGGCCATCGCTACGAGTTCGATGTGCAGTTGTCGCTGCCCATCCGTTGCGCCGAGCCTGCCAGACTCGGCGTTTCGGGGCAACTCGGCTGGACCGCCTGGATGGCGCCCGACCCGGACGCGGACGAGACCATCCGTCTGCGCGACGCGCGCTTCGACCCGATGGAACTGCGCCGCCTGGCCAGCCTCAATCAGAAGGCCGCCAAGAAGACGCGCGCGGGACGTAAGAAAAGCCACTGAGAGGAACCGTCGGACGGCATATGAACGCCGTCGCGACATACGATTGAAATTGACGCAGAGCCGGGATTTCCGGCACCATGACGCAAGGGTAGTGGCGTCACGGCCAGAAGCGATAGAACCAAGCCGGCGTCGCCTGCGCGACCCGAGGGGGAACACGATATGAGCGAGATCAGTCTCGAAACCGTAACAGGAAAGCTCAACCGGCTCGGCTACGACGCCTTCATGCAGGCCTGGCGTCACGCCAAGAAGGCCGGCAACCGCCATGTCGAACTGGCGCACTGGATGTTGCACATCCTGTCCAACGACCGCTCCGACGTCGCCATCACCTTCGACCACCTCAAGGTCGACCGGGCGCGCGCCCTGAAGGACCTCACCGACGCCGTCAACGGCTTCCGCAAGAACGAGACCGAGATGCCGCAGGTCTCCACGCAGATCACCGATACGCTCGACCGGGGCTGGCATTACGCCACCCTGCTGTTTGGCGAAACGCAGATCCGGTCGGGCCACGTTCTCATCGCGGCGCTGAAGTCGCGCGAACTGCGCAACGCGCTGTTCCAGTCCTCCAAGCAGTTTCAGGCGATCGACGCCGACCGGGTCGCCAATGAAGCGCGCACGGTGTGGGCGCAGTCCGACGAGGAAAACCTGCGCCCGATGGACGGCTCGGGCCTGGTTGGCGAAGGTACGGGGGCGGCGGCCGATGAAGGCGGCGCCGCGCGCGGCAAGACCGCGCTCGACCGCTTCTCCGTCGACATGACGGCCAATGCCAAGAGCGGCAAGATGGATCCGGTTGTGGGTCGCGACGACGAGATCCGGCAGATCATCGACGTGCTCATGCGCCGGCGGCAGAACAATCCCATCCTCACCGGCGAAGCGGGCGTGGGCAAGACGGCCGTGGTCGAGGGTTTCGCCCAGCGCCTGGCGTCCGGCGACGTGCCGCCGCAGTTGAGAGGCGTGCGGCTTTGCGCGCTCGACATCGGCCTGATGCAGGCCGGCGCCTCGATGAAGGGCGAGTTCGAGCAGCGGCTGCGCTCCGTGATCGACGAGGTCCAGGCCTCGCCGACGCCGATCATCCTGTTCATCGACGAGGCCCATACGCTGATCGGCGCAGGCGGCGCGCAAGGCACCGGCGACGCGGCCAATCTTTTGAAGCCCGCGCTGGCGCGAGGCACGTTGCGCACCATCGGCGCGACGACCTGGGCCGAATACCGCAACTATTTCGAGAAGGATCCCGCCCTGACGCGGCGGTTCCAGCCGGTCAATGTCGACGAGCCGAACATTCCGAAGGCCGTCACTATGCTGCGCGGCATCCTGGCGCCGATGGAAAAGCACCACAAGGTGCGCATCTCCGACGAGGCGGTGGTCGCGGCCGTCGAGCTCTCGGCGAAATATATTCCCGCGCGCCAGTTGCCCGACAAGGCCGTCAGCCTGCTCGACACGGCCTGCGCGCGGGTTGCGATCAGCCAGTCCACCACGCCCGCCACGATCGCCGACCTCAAGGTCCGCATCGATGACCTGCGCACCGAACTGACGGCGCAGGAACGCGAGGAGGAGATCGGCCGCACCGATCCCGAACGAATCGAGGAACTGAAGGCGCTGATCGCCGAGGCCGAGGAAAATCTCGCCGCGCAGCAGGCCGAATACGAAGCCGAGCGTTCGCTCGTGGACGAGGTTCTGGCCCTCCGCGGCAAACTCGCCGGGCGCATGACGACTGCCAGCGATGGCGCCTCATCGACAGCGGCCCCCGAGGCCGAGGCCGCACCTGGCGCCGTCAACGACAATGACGGCGATGACGAGCAAGCCGCCTCCCCGCAGGAAGAGACACCTCAGGGCGCCAACGGCGACGCGCCCGCCGCGATCGCCGCCAGCGAGGCCGACCTTCAGGTCTGGCGCGAGGGACTGCGTTCGAAGATCGGCGAACTCGACGACCGCAATCCGGAGAACCGGATGATCTTCGCCCATGTCGACGAGCAGGCGGTGGCGTCCGTCGTGTCGGACTGGACCGGCATTCCGGTCGGCCGGATGGTGCGCGACGAGGTGCAGACCATCCTCCATCTCGCCGAAATCCTAGACAAGCGCGTGCTCGGCCAGAGCCATGGCCTGAAGATGATCGCCAAGCGCATCGAGACCAATCGCGCCAGGCTCGACAATCCCGACAAGCCGATCGGCGTGTTCATGCTGTGCGGCCCCTCGGGCGTCGGCAAGACCGAGACGGCGCTGGCGCTGGCCGAGGCGCTCTACGGCGGCGAGCAGAACATGATCACCATTAATATGAGCGAGTTCCAGGAGGCGCACACGGTCTCCGCGCTCAAGGGCGCGCCTCCCGGCTATGTCGGCTATGGCGAGGGTGGCCGGCTCACGGAGGCGGTGCGGCGCAAGCCCTACAGCGTGGTTCTGCTGGACGAGATCGAGAAGGCGCACCGCGACGTGCACCAGCTTTTCTTCCAGGTGTTCGACAAGGGCATCATGGAAGACGGCACCGGCCGGCGCATCGATTTCAAGAACACGCTGATCATCCTGACGTCCAACGTCGGCACCGAGGTCATCATGAAAATGGCCGACGAAGGGAAGACCGAGGTGACGCCGGAGGCGCTTGCCGAGGCGCTGAGGCCGTATCTCACGCAGGTCTTTCCGCCGGCGCTCCTCGGCCGCATCGTGACCATCCCCTATTTCCCGTTGTCGCCGGCCATGCTGTCGGGGATCGTCCGGCTGCAGCTCGATCGCATCAAGCGGCGCATCGCCGACAATCACGATGCCGAATTCACCTATACCGACGGGGTCGTCGATCACATCGTCGCCCAGTGCAACAACCCGGATTCGGGCGGGCGCATCATCGACAACATCATCACCAACACGCTCCTGCCCGAGCTTTCCCGGCACTTCCTCAACAGGGCGCTGGAAAAGGAGGAAGTTTCGCGCGCGGCGGTCGACGTGAAGGACGGCGAGTTCGCCTACGAAGTGAGCTGACGCATCGGCGCAGGGTGCGATCCCTGGCCATTGCCCGGCGTTTCACCGGCCATGCGAAACGAGCATGGCCGGCCTTGTCACTGTTGGCGGCCAATAATTGTCTGACAATTGACATATTTTGGCGGCGGCCTATGATCGCACGTCCGCTTTTCACGATTTGCGAAGGGATCGCCTGATGCGCGACCAGGCGGAGGAGGAAACCCGAAAGGGCATACTTGAGCCGATCAACGTCCCCAAGGCTTCCGACGTGCTCGCCAACCGGCTTCGGGACCTCATCCTGGGCGGTCACATCGCGCCCGGAGAATCCCTGCCCACCGAACGCGAACTGGTCCAGGAGTCGCGGCTCAGCCGCTCCTCGGTGCGCGAGGCCCTGCGGGTGCTGGAGGTCGAGGGCCTGATATCGACCCGCCCCGGCCGCTCGGGCGGCTCCACCGTTCAGCTTCCCGGACGCGGCTCGGTTTCACGCTCCATGCAGCTTTTCGTCCGCAGCCATGCGATCAGGCTGGAATCGCTGCTGGAGTGCCGGCTGGCCGTCGAACCCTTCCTGGCGGGGCTCGCCGCGACCAACCATACCGAGAAGGAACTGGAAGAGCTCGGGGAAATCCACGAGCGCTTCGTCCTGTCGGTCGACAATGTCGCCGCCTATAAGCGCATCAATCTCGACTGGCACCTGGCGCTTGCCCGCGCCAGCCGCAACGAGGTCCTCATCGCGCTGATGGAGGCGATTTCGCAGCCGATATTCGACGCGGCGGGCTATCAGGAAGTGACCACGCCCGAATTGCGCCACGCGGCGGTCAAGGCGCATGCGGCGATCATGTCGGCCGTTGCCCGGCGCGACGCCGAGCTTGCCCGGACGCGCATGCAGAAACACATCAGCGCCTATGCCACGATCGCCCGGCGCGAACTGATGGGCCGGGAATAGGCATCCAGCAAATCCCGGCTTTGACCACGGCCGTCCGTCGGCGGGAAAATCGGAAAGCGCCGACGCCCGCTGCCTTGCGGCACCTCGAGCTCAGCATATTCCTGATCGGGCTGATCACGCCGCCCTACGGCCTGCTCCTGTTCATCATGACTAACATCGCCCAGGTGTCGCTGCGCGCGCTGGTGCGCGACATCCTGCCCTTCCTCTACGCGATGCTGGCCTTGCTCGCGCTGATCACCTTCTTTCCCGACCTCGTCCTCTTCCTGCCCGGTCTCCTGGGCTATCAGGGCCGACATGAGGGCGATGACCGACCCGATCTGAGGACACGCCGGCCCGGCCGCGCATTTTTCAACGGGGGCTGGACAAGCCCGCGTGGCGAAGCTTCGCTTGCGCGCGCACGTCTGCGCGCGTCGCTCAACGGCGGGGAACACGGGAATGAATGTCCTCTATATCGATATTGACAGTCTGCGGCCGGACCATCTGGGATGCTACGGCTATCACCGCGACACCTCCCCCAACATCGACAGGCTGGCGAAGGACGCGGCGCTGTTTTCCGGCGTCTACGTGTCCGACGTGCCCTGCCACCCGTCGCGCACGGCGCTGTGGTCCGGCCGGCACGGCTACAAGACCGGTGTGGTGGCCCATGGCGGCACGGCCTGCGAGCCCTTCATCGAGGGCAGCACGCGGGCCTGGGCCGGCCAGTTCCAGCAGACCGGCTGGATGGGCGCGCTGCGCAAGGCGGGCCTATACACGGCCACGATCAGCTCGTTCGCCGAGCGCCACGGCTGCTGGCACTGGTATGCCGGCTTCAACGAGGTCGTGAATCCGGGCCTGCGCGGCATGGAGCGCGCCGACGAGGTGACGCCGCTGGCAATCGACTGGCTGAAGCGCAAGGGCCGCGAACGGCCCTGGTTCCTGCACGTTAATCTGTGGGATCCGCACACGCCCTACCGCACGCCCGACGCCTTCGGCAATCCGTTCAAGAACGACCCGCTGCCCGGGTGGATCACCGCCGACAAGATCGCCGCCCAGATGGCAAGCTACGGGCCGCACGGCGCGGCCGAGCCGAACGGCTACGGATACGAGACGCTGCACGAGCGCTTTCCGCTCGGGCCGGTGCCGATCGACGGCATGGACAAGGCCCGCGCCTGGATCGACGGCTACGACATGGGCGTGCGCTACGCCGACCATCATGTCGGGCTGATCCTGGAGGAGCTGGAGCGGCTCGGCCTGGCCGACGACACCGCCGTCGTCATCGGCGCCGACCACGGCGAGAATCTCGGCGAGCTCAACATCTGGGCCGACCACCAGACGGCGGACGAGTTCACCTGCCGCGTTCCGCTCATCATCCGCTGGCCGGGCCTGGCTCCGGTGGTCGACGACGGCCTGCATTATCATTTCGACTGGGCCGCGACCCTGATCGAGCTGCTCGGCGGCGAGGTTCCGGCCAATTGGGACGGCTGTTCCTTCGCGTCGGCCATGCGCGGCGGCGAGCCCTCCTCGCGGCCCTGGCTCGTGCTCTCGCAAGGCGCCTGGTCGTGCCAGCGCGGCGTGCGCTTCCGCTTCGAGGGCGAGGACTACCTGCTCCTGCGCATCCTTCACAACGGCTACCGCCCCTTCGGCGAGCATGCCCTGTTCAACCTCACCGCCGACCCGCATCAGGAAAACGACATCGCCGGCGCGGCGCCGGCGGCGCTGCGCTTCGGACTCGCCCTGCTCGACGACTGGCTCGGGCGCATGGCGCGCGAAAGTCGGTACGACGTCGATCCGCTGATGACGGTCATGCGCGAGGGCGGTCCCTTCCACACGCGCGGCGAACTCGGCGGCTATCTGAAGCACCTTCGCGCCACCGGCCGCGCGGCCCACGCCGACCGGCTCCTGGCCGAGCATCCCCGGGAAGCGCTGATCCCGGCGCCCTACCGCGAACCGGGCTTCTGACGCCTCTCGAAAGCAAACCGAACCGCATTGACAGGGGCCGGAACCTGTCGTCTAATCTTGTAAACGGTTACAAATTCCGCGCTGATCCCTGATCGGCGCGGGGCGACCGGGGAGGAAAGATGTGCGCTTCGGGCTGATCGGATACGGTCTGTGGGGCAAGCACCACGCCGAGGCCATCGTCAAGGCGCCCGGCGCCGAACTGGCGGCGATCGCCTGCCACAGCGAGGAGACCGCGCGGCGCGCGCGCGAGCGTTTCCCCGACCTGCCGGTGCATATCGGCTACCAGAAGCTGCTTGCCGATCCCTCGATCGAGGCCGTCGACATCGTCGTGCCCAACCACCAGCACGAGGAGGTCGGCGTCGCCGCGCTCAAGGCGGGAAAGCATGTCCTGCTCGAAAAGCCGATGGCGCTGTCGGTCGACGCCTGCGACCGGCTTCTCGACGCGGCCAAGGCGGCCGGCAAGGTGCTGACGATCGGCCACGAGTTCCGGCTTTCCACCCAATGGGGCAAGCTCAAGGAGCTGATCGCGGGCGGCGCGATCGGCCGTCCGCTCTACGCCAATGTCAGCCTGTTCCGCTTCCCCTACCGACAGGGGTCCGGCGGCTGGCGCTACGATCGCGACAAGGTCGGTTCGTGGATTCTCGAGGAGCCGGTCCACTTCTTCGATTCCGTGATGTGGTATTTCGAGGAACTGGGCGACCCGGACCGCATCGTCTCGTTCGGCAATGGCCGGCCCGCGCCGGGCGTCAAGGGCAACGAGGCGGCGATGGCGCATAATTTCTCCACCGTCATGCACTGGCCGGGCGGCGCCTACGCCGTCATCACGCAGAGCCTCGCCGGCTTCGAGCATCACCACGTCATGGAGGTCGTCGGCACCGAAGGCTCGATCCGCACCTGGTGGTCGGGGGCCGAGGACCGGACCCGTGAGCCGTCCTTCGAGATCAAGGTGCAGCGCGCCGGCGCCGCGAAACCCGAAAAGGTCGAGGCCGCGGCGTCGGGCGAACTGTTCGAGCTCGACATGGAGCTTTGCCTAGCGGTCGATGCCTTCCGACAGGGCCGGCCGATCGTCACGGGAGAGGAGGCGCGCAAGCGCATACTCGTCTGTCTCGCGGCCGAGCGGGCGCTTGCCGAGGGAAGGGAAGTGAAGCTCGACTTCGCCCGCGTCTAGGGCGGGGTCGCTTGCGCGGCGGACCGCCAGGTCCGCCAACAACGGGAGGAAGCAATGAGGAAGTGGGCATCGATACTCGCCGCCGGCGCCATGGCGCTGTCGGCTTCGCTCATGGCCACACAGGCCTGGGCGCAGGACAAGAAGATCACCGTGGTGACCTGGAACATCCCCTATTTCCAGGACGGCTTCAATCTGTGGGTGGACGAGTTCAAGAAGATCCATCCCGATTTCGAGGTCGAGCGCATCGACATGAAGGGCACCGAACTGCCGACCTGGTATCAGACCCAGGTGGTGGCCGGCACGCCGCCCGACATCGTCAACATCCAGGGCGGGCTATGGCTCGAATATGCTTCGCAGGGCGGGCTCAAGGACCTCACCCCCTATATGGAGCGCGACAAGGATTATGCCGACCGGCTTATCCCCGAATTCGCCGACAACTGGATCTACGAGGGCAAGCAGTATGGCGTGCCGCTCTACGTCACCAAGACGCTGCTGTTCCTCAACAAGATCATGATGGAGGAGGCCGGGATCGACAAGAACCCGGAATCCTTCGACGAGATGATGGAAATGGCCGAGAAGATGACCGGCGAGGGCAAGTCGGGCTTCATGACGCTCAACTTCGACTGGCTCTACTGGCCGCTGTTCAAGATGAACGGCATCGACTTCGTCAACGAGGATCTCACCGAAGCCGCCTTCAACACGCCCGAGGCGGTCGCCTTGGTCGAAAGGCTGGCCGACCTCACCGAGAGGGGCGTGATCGACAAGATCAGCTGGACGGGCCGCTGGGTCGAGCCGAACGGCGCCTTCGCCGCCGGCACGGTCGGCATGCTGCATGCCCACGCGCCGGCCTATCTTTGGTTCAAGTCCAAGGGCGAATGGGTCAACGAGGATACGGTCGACTCGATCGCGCTGCCGGGCGGCTGGGCGACGCCGAACTCGCATTCGCTGGTGATTTCGGAAGGCTCCAAGCACCCCGACGTGGCGTGGGACTTCGTCAAGATCGCGACCAGCGGCGTCGGCGCCAAGGCGATGGGTGAAGGCACCAACAACCTGACCGGCGATCGCGAGGTCAACGCCGAGCTGATGAAGTATTTCGAGGCAAATGTGCCGGCCGTGGTGCCGGCGCTCCAGACGGAGCTCGAAAACCTCGACAAGCTCACCGGCAACTGGCCCTTCGCCAAGGACGCCGCGATCAAGGAGGCCTTCTATCCGGAAATCCAGGCCGCCATGCTCGGCCAGAAGAGTGCCGAGGACGCGCTCAACGCCGCCGAGCAGAAGGTCAACCGCATCCTCCGGTCGCGGTAAGCGGGGCCTGTGGCCGCTCCGACGACATCCACGCCGGCGCCCGAACGGCGCCGGCGTTCCCCCTCCGGGAAGGTCTCCTTCCTGGCCAGCCAGCGCGGCCGCGACCTGACGCTGATCTGGCTGTTCCTGCTGCCGTCGCTCGCCATCTTCGCGCTCTACCGCATCATTCCGATGGCCTGGAACGTCGTCCTGTCGTTCCAGTTCTGGTCGCCCTACAAGCCGGCGGAATTCGCGGGCCTCTATCACTACGAGGAGATGCTGTTCTACGACGATGCCTTCTGGCAGATCCTGTGGAACACGATCCTGTTCATGATCTCGGCGCCGGTCGGCATCGCGCTCGCGCTCGGGGTGGCGCTGCTCGTCAACACCCAGATACGCGGCCGCAACGTCTACCGCACCATCGTATTCATGTCCTACCCGGTCATGACAGTCGCGGTCGGCATCATCTGGCAATGGCTCTACAACGAGAAGGTTGGCCTGATAAACTTCCTGCTGATCTCGGCCGGCATCATCGACAGGGGCATCCCCTTCCTGCAGAATTTCGACTTCGCGCTGCCCGCCGTCATCATCGCCTCGATCTGGCAGGTAATCGGCTTCTACATGATCATCCTGCTCACCGGGTTGCAGAGCATCCCGCCTAATCTTTACGAGGCCGCCGCGATCGACGGCGCGAGCCCCGCCCAGAGCTTCCGGCGCATCACGCTGCCGCTTCTGAGGCCGTCCATCTTCCTGTGTTTCGTGGTCGGCATCATCAATTCCTTCACCGCCTTCGACCTGATCTTCGTGATGACCGGCGGCGGTCCCGGCCACGCGACCGACCTTCTCATCACCTACATCTATTCGACCGCCTTCACGCTGTCGAAGTTCGACTATGCCGCCGCGATGACGGTGGCGAATTTCCTGCTGTTCGTGCTGCTTGCCTTCATCGCCAACCGGCTGGCCGGCGGCGAGGCCGGCGCGGTCAGGCGGGAGGCATAGATGACGCGGACGCGACACTGGCCGATCCACCTGGCGCTGGGCCTCGTCTCGGCGATCATGCTTTTGCCGTTCTACTGGGTGCTGAAGACGAGCCTCACGGGCGAAAACATCTTCGTCTATCCGCCGGCCTTGCTGCCGACCGATCCGCATCCCTTCTTCTATGTCGACGTCTGGTACGCGATCCCCTTCTTCCGCTACCTGGTCAATTCGGTCGTGGTCTCGGCGCTGGTCGTCGTCGCCAACGTCTTTCTCAACGCCATGGCCGGCTATGCGCTGACGCGCGACTTTCCGGGCAAGGCGGCGACCATCATGCTGTTCTTGTCATGCATGATGATCCCGTTTCAGGTCACCATCATTCCGGCCTATCTCATCACGGCCCAGATGGGTCTGCTGAACTCCTATTTCGGCATGGCGCTACCCTTGATGTCGACCATCGTGTGCATCTTCATCTTCAAGGCCTCCTTCGAGGCGATCCCCAAATCGCTGATCGAGGCCGCGCGCATCGACGGTGTGCCGGACTGGATGATCGTGTTCCGCATCGTCATGCCGCTGACCAAGCCGGCCATCGCCACCAATGTCATCTTGGCCTTCATCTGGTCGTGGAACAGCTTCCTGTGGCCGCTGGTCATCGTGCGCGACGTGGAGATGCAGACCCTGCCGCTCGGCCTGTCGCGCTTCCTGTCGGTGGTCGAGGACACGACGGGCGCGCTCTACGCCTTCTGCGTCATGGTGCTGGTGCCGGGTCTGGTGATCTTCCTCCTGGCGCAGAAGGAGTTCATCACCGGCCTCACTTCCGGCGCGACGAAGGGGTGACGCGATGAGATGGTCGTGGCTCGCCAACCGCTTCGTCGTCACCTTCGGCGGCGCCCTGGTCCTGGCCGGCCTGTGGAACCTCTACATCGCCTTCAACGACGACGGCCGCATCACCGGCCGCGTCGTCGGCCCCGACGGCCAGCCGGTGGAGGGCGCGGCGGTGGTCCTGTCGGAACGCACGCTTTTGGTCGCCCAGCCCAAGGGTAACACCGAAACCGGCCCCGACGGCAGTTTCCGCTTCGACGGCCACAGGCTGCACCGGATCTATATCGAGGCGCGCAAGCCCGATGTCGGCCGCTACGGACCGCGCGAGTTCCGGCTCTATTTCAAGGGCGAGAACCTCGATCTCGAGGAGCCGCTGCGACTGGCCGGGTCCTAGGCCGCCGCGATGGCCATGAATGCCGACCTGCCGCTCGTCCTGTTCGACCCGCATCCGCGCAGGCGCGAGATGCTGTTCGACGAGGCGATGTGGGCGCGTCTCGCCGCACTCGCCCGTATCGTCGCGCATGACGGCGAAGGCCGCATACCGGACACAGTCCTCGATCGCCATATCGGCGAGGCCGCACTGGTGATCGGCCAGACCGACCTGCCTTCCGACAGGCTTGCGCACGCCGCGAAGCTTCGCGCCGTCATCAATGTCGAGGGCAATTTCCTGCCCAATGTCGACTACGCCGGCTGCTTTGCCCGCGGCATCCAGGTTCTGACGATCGCGCCCGCCTTCGCGCTGCCGGTGGCCGAGATGGCGCTGGCGCTGGCGCTCGACCTGGCGCGCGGCGTGACGGCGGCCGACCGCGCCTTCCGCGAGGGCCGCGAGAAGTTCGGCCTTTCGGGCAATGACGGCACCTATCTGCTCACCGATTCCACGATCGGCATGATCGGTTTCGGCAATCTCGGCCGCGCGTTGCTGCCGCTGCTGCAGCCGTTCCGTCCGAGGGTCAAGGTCTATGATCCGTGGCTGCCCGACGGCTATCTGCGCGATTTTGGCGTCGTGCCGGCGCCGCTCGACGAGGTTCTGTCGACCTCGCAAACCGTCTTTGTGCTCGCCGGCGTGACCACCGACAACCAGGCGATGATCGGCGCCCGCGAACTCGCGCTGCTGGCCGACGGCGCGGCGATCGTGCTGATCTCGCGCGCCGGCGTGGTCGACTGGCAGGCCTTCACGGCCGCCGTCGCCAGTGGCCGCATCCGCGCCGCGACGGATGTCTTCCCCGTCGAGCCTGTGGCGGCCGACGATCCCGTGCGCGAAAACCTCAACCTGCTTCTGTCGGCCCATCGCGCGGGCGGCATGCGCCCCATCTTCCGCAAAATCGGCGAGATGGTGATCGACGATGCCGAGCTCATCCTCAAGGGCCTGCCGCCGGTGCGGCTCCAGGCGGCGCGCGCCGAGACCGTCGGGCGCATGCGCTCCATGCCCGGCCGCGAATACACGAAGGAGGAGACCCGTTGAACGGGCCCGAAACCATCCGCGCGCTGGGGCTCGACCCGTCGCGCCGCGTCGCGCTCCTGCATGCCGACGATGTCGGCATGTGCCACGGCGCCAACGCCTCCTTCCTCGACCTGTTCCGGGCCGGTGCGCTGACCTGCGGCTCGGTCATGGTCCCCTGCCCCTGGTTCCCCGAGATCGCCCGCGCCGCGGCCGAAGACCCGTCGCTCGATCTCGGCGTCCACCTCACGTTGACCAGCGAATGGGCCGGTTATCGATGGGGCCCGCTGACGCGCCAGCCGAAATCGTCGGGCCTCATCGACGACGAGGGCTATTTCCACCGCCAGGTCGCGCCGCTCGCGGCGGGTGTCGTGGCCGAGGCCGCCGAGGAGGAGATGCGCGCGCAGGTCGAGCGCGCGCTCGCCTTCGGCATAACCCCGACCCATATCGACACCCATATGGGAGCGGCGTTGTGCCCGCCGCTGGTGGATGCCTATTGCCGGGTCGGGCTTGATTACCGCCTTCCGGTGCTTCTGCCCCGGCGCGGCGACACTTACGCGCGCGTGCTACGCGCCGACCCTGAGGCGGCGGCCCTGTGGTGCGAGGCGGCGGCTCGGCTAGAGGCGGACGGCATGCCGCTGGTCGACGATTTCCGCATGACGCCCGGTGTTCCGACCGAAGAGAGCGACGCCGCCTATCGCGAGCTTGTCGAGACGCTGCCGGACGGCATGACCTTCGTCGCGCTGCATCCCAACGTGCCCGGCGACATCGAGACGGTCGTGCCGCCGCGCGCCCACTACCGCACCGACGAGCACCGCATCCTCGGCGACGGGTCGATGGCGCGATGGCTGGACCAAGCGGGCGTCCAGACGATCGGCACCCGCGCCCTGCACGAGCTCTATCTGCGGAACCTCGCCGAAGCCTGATCGTCCTGTCGGGTCAGCGCAGTTCCGGTTCCGGCATCTCCGTCACGAGTTCGGCCGCCACCACGTGGGCATCCTGGTGCCGCTGCAACAGCGAGGCCGGAACCGCCGCCGTCACCGGGCCGTGCAGCAGCTTGCGCAGGATGGCGCATTGCCACGGCCGGTTCATGTAGACGCGCACCTTCCGGCTCTCGAGGATTTCCTTCATGCCGACCGTGACAGCCCATTGCGGCACCCGGTCGAGATTTCCCTTCAGCGCGGTCACCGCGTTGATCAGGCGCGTCTCGCGCGACAGGCGCAAGACACGCGTCGGCAGCCGCGCGAAGGCCTCGGTGTCGATCGGCTCACCCGGTTCGGGCGGGTCGTTGAAGGCGAGGTGCCCGGTGATACCGACGCCGCCGAAGGTCACGTCGACCCCGCCCAGCCGCTCGATCAGGCTCGTCGTGGCTTGCGGATCGGCGGGCGACGGAAAATGCCGCTGGTTCTCGGGCGGCGCCAGCGCCGGGTCCAGCCGGCCCCAGAAGCGCTCCTTCATGTGGCGGCGGAACGACAGCGGATCGGTCTCGGGAATGAAGTCGCGCCCGTCCGGCGTCAGATATTCGTCCATATTGATCGCAACGAGATCACGCAGGCTCATTCCTTCGCGGTTGCAGCGGTCGGCCCACAATTCATACTGCCCGACGGGTCCAACCGGCAGGATGAAGACCACCTTGTCGCGCCCGGCCGCCTTGGCCGCCCGGTATTCGTCCATCAGGTCCGAGGCGAAGCGCCGCGAAATCGCCTCCGGGTCGGAGACGGTCTCGAAGCCGATCGGCGAGCCGCGGCCGAGTTCGGCCTTTGGTATGGTGAGGCAGCTCTTGTCGTTTTCGCTCATGCGCGGGGATCGATCAGCTTTTCGGTTTCCGCGTCGAACAGATGCATCTTTTCATGGTCGACCGCCACCCGGATACGCGCGCCTTCCTTCAGCGACGTCAGGGGCGGTAGGCGCGCGATGACCTCCGCGCCGCCGAGCCTGAAGAAGGTGAGCGTGTCGGAGCCGAGCGGCTCCACCATGTGGATTTCGGCCTCGAAGGCGTCGCCGTCCCCCTCGCCCGCGAGCGTGATCGCCTCCGGCCGCAGGCCCAGCACCAGCTCCTTTCCGGCGAGGTCGGACGGCACGCAGCGCGTGCCCAGATCGATGCGCGGGCCGCTCGCCACCAGCACGGCCCGGCCGTCGTCGGAAAGCCGGCACGGCACCTGGTTCATGCGCGGCGCGCCGATGAAACCGGCCACGAACAGGGTCGACGGAAACGAATAGACCTCGTCGGGCGTACCGATCTGCTCCACATGGCCGCCCCTCATGACCACGATGCGCTGCGCCAGCGTCATCGCCTCGACCTGGTCATGGGTGACATAGATGACGGTGGTGTCGACCGTGCGGTGCAGCGTCTTGATCTCGGTACGCATGTCGGCGCGCAGCTTGGCGTCGAGGTTCGACAGCGGCTCGTCGAAGAGAAACACCTTGGGATCGCGCACGATCGCGCGGCCCATCGCCACGCGCTGGCGCTGGCCGCCGGAAAGCTGCGCCGGCCGCCGCTCGAGCAGATGGCCAATGTCCAGGATCTTCGCCGCCTTCTCCACGCGCGGCCGGATCTCGTCCTTCTTCATGCCGCGCACTTCCAGCGCGAAGGCCATGTTGCGATAGACGTCGAGATGCGGATAGAGCGCATAGTCCTGGAACACCATGGCGATGTCCCGGTCCTTGGGCGCCAGTTCGTTGACCACCCGGCCGTCGATCTCGATCTCGCCCTCGCTGATCCCTTCCAGGCCCGCGATCATCCGCAGCAGCGTGCTCTTGCCGCAACCCGACGGACCGACGAGAACGACGAATTCGCGGTCGGCGATCTCGAGGTCGATGCCGTGCACCACCTCGACGGCGCCGAAGCGCTTGACGACGCCCCTCAGTTCAACCTTGGCCAAGCCCGTCCTCCCGGTGCGCCGCAGGCTTCACAAACCGCCCTTCTTGCGGCATTGTCGATGTAACCGTTTACAAGCTAGCAAGATTTCCGGGGGCAGTCGAGGTGCCGAATGGTCGACCGTAGGCGAACGCCTGACGCGCATGCGGGCCCGTCCGAGGTCCTGCGCCAGGTCGGCATGCGCGATGTCGCGAGCCGGGCGCAGGTATCCATCGCCACCGTCTCGCGCTTCATCAACGATCCCGAAAGCCTGAGCATGGCCATGCGCGAGCGCGTCGAGGAGGCGGTGCGCCATCTCGGCTATATCAGGCACGGCGCGGCGCGGGCGCTGTCGATGCGCCGTTCCCATGCCATCGGCGCCATCATCCCCACCGTCGACAACGCCACCCGCGCCGGCAAGATCGCCGCGTTGCAGAAGAACTGCCACGAACAGGGCTACAACCTTTTGCTGGCGCTGTCGGAATACGACCTCGATGTCGAGCTGCAGCAATGCCGCAACCTGGTCGAGGCGGGCGTCGACGGCATCATGCTGGAAGGCGGGCTGCACCATCCCGAGCTCTACCACCTTCTCGAGAGCCGCGGCATCGCCTTCGTCAACACCATCGTCTACGATCCGAAGTCCCCCTACCCCAATATCGGCTTCGACAATCGCGGCATGGCGCGCCGCCTGGCCGATCACCTGCTCGATCTCGGCCACACCAGCCTTGCCATGATCTCCGGTCCGCGCGCCGGCAATGATCGGGCGCGCGAACGGGTCGAGGGCGTGCGCGACGCGCTGGCCGGGCGCGGCCTGACGCTCGCCCCCGATGCGGTGGTCGAGCACCCCTACCGCGTCGCCGAGGGGCGGCTTGGCCTGCGCAGGCTGATCGCCCGCGACACGATGCCCACCGCGATCATTTGCGGCAACGACGTACTGGCCTTCGGCGCGATCCTCGAAGCGCAGTCGCAGGGGCTGGACGTGCCGGGCGACGTATCGATCGCCGGCTTCGACGATCTGGACTGGGCCTCGCAGCTCCCGCCGGGACTGACGACGGTCGCGCTGCCTTCGCCCGAGGTCGGGCGTCTGGCCGCGCGCTACCTGATCGACACGCTGAAAGGCGAAACCATGCCGCATGCGACCGAAGTCGAGGTCCGGCTCATCCTCAGGGGCTCCACCGGCGTTCCCCGCCCCCGCGGGTGAGATGGAGCCTCCGCTTTCCGCCGACGCCGGCGACTGGCGGAAAGCGTCGCCGCCGCGCTTCCTCTCCGTCGATCGAGGGTCCGAAGGACGGGCGGAGACGCGTGGCTCCGCCCCGGGTGGATTGGCGCCCGCCGCCGCTCCGCTCCTTCTCCCCTTGTGGGAGAAGGTGGGCGAGCCGAGCGTAGCGAGAGCGAGGTCGGATGAGGGGTGTTGGCCAGGGCGCGGCAGTGCAGATCAGGGCCGTATCCCGAAAATTCCTTCACCGCTCCACTCCGTCCAACACCCCTCATCCGTCTTGGCGCTGCGCGCCAATCCACCTTCTCCCACAAGGGGAGAAGGAGCGGGTGAGAGGCAGTTTAGCGGCGCCTTCCTCTCCTCCGTCGACCGGCCCCGGTCGCACCGCCCCTGCAATGCGTTTCCCCTGTCAGCATCTGTCAGGAATGTTTTCCTCATGTCTATCCACACCCCCGGCAACCGCTGCGACAATTCCTTCGCCTGCATGGGGCCCGGAGGTGACGATGAACGGAAGCGTGGCAATCGAGCAGAATCACGAGGCGCTGAAGCGCATCGTGGCCTCGCTCATGGCCATGGCCGGGCTCGCCGGCGGAGCCGCCTTCACCTCCCCCTTGAGGGGGTCCGAAGGACGGGTAAGTGCGGGGTCGCAACCCCCACCCGACGACGCGGCGGGGCGAGCGACTTGTCTCGCCCGTCCTTCGGACCCCCTCAAGGGGGAGGTTGAAGCCGGGCACGCCGCCACGCTCCCCCGCCATCTGTGGCTCGCAGTCCTGCGTCTGCTGCGTCCGGCCGAGGCCGCCGCGCGGCGGCTGATCATCGCGGCCGCGCGCGGTCTGGTCGTGGAGCCGCCGAGGCAGCGCGCACCCAGGCCGAAGCCCGAACCCATCGAGCCGCTGCTGCGCCGCCTCGGCATCGCCATCGTCGTATCGCCCGCCGATCTGGCCGCCGAAGCTCGCAGGGCCAGGGCCAAAGGCGGGAAAGGCGACGGCGGCGTAACGAAACCCTGCGCCGGGCGCGTGCCGGCCTTTCCGCTGCTCGACCCGCTCAGCGATCCCTTCGCCTGGTACCGCCGTCCCCGTGTGGCCGCGCGGTCCGTGCCGCGCATCCTGTGCCCCGGCGTCATCGAGCCGTTCCGCCTGCCGCCGCCGCTCTCGCGCGACGATCCGATCGATGCGACGCGGCTTGCCCTGCGCCTGACCGCCCTGGCCGCAGCACTCGACGACCTGCCGGGACAGGCCAGGCGCTTCGCCCGCTGGAAGGCTTCCCGCGACGCCCTTCGCGCGCAAGAGAAAAGACACGATGCCGCGATCGCGCGGAGAAAAAGACAGGAGGCCCTAAGCGCGCAGACCACGAGCGCGCAGCACAAAAGACACGATGCCCTGCGCGCGCAAGGCGGCACGCACGCCCGCCGCCGGTTGCGCCGCTTCTCGCCGCTCCGGGGCGGGCCGCCGCCGGGCGGCCGGCTCACCCGCTGGGAACCCGGCACGACGGGAGGGCGAAGAGGATCCGGCCCCCTCCGCGAGATCGACTACATCCTGGCTCATTGCCACGCCCTCGCCCGCTACGCGCTGGACTATCCCGACACGTCATGAGGGACAGGGCGCCGCCCATCCTCCCCTGCAAGGGGGAGGGGGACCATGCGAAGCATGGTGGAGGGGGACGACAGGGGGACGACCATCCCAGGCATGGTGGAGGGGCTTCGGCCCATCCGCCCCATCTCCGCGCGCGCATATGAAAGGCGGACAGGCGCCCAACGCCACGCGGGAACGGTACAATCGGCAGGTGATCCGGGGATGTGAGGCTGGTGCTGCGAGAGAGGATTGAACTCTCGACCTCACCCTTACCAAGGGTGTGCTCTACCACTGAGCTACCGCAGCCGGCCTTGATCGCGGCGGACTAGTGCCATAACGACTGCCGGGACGCAAGCACGCTTTGGCCGGCGATGCCGCCGGCCGGATCGAAGTGCCCGGAGACCATGAAAAGAGACAGGAACGACACGACCGACGACCAGCGCAGGGCGCGCGAAGAGCGCCTGGCGGCAGAGCTTCGCGCCAATCTCGCGCGGCGCAAGGCGCAGGCCAGGGCGCGCCGCGGCGGCGAGGCGGACGACGGGCCTGAGGGGCTGGCCACCGATACCGAGCGCGGGCGCGGGCGCGACTGACGCCACTCTCCGCGCGCCCGGATTCGGCCGCATTGGCCCTGTCAGGTGTCGAAGCGCGCGAGGGGACCGCGCCGTGGAAGGCGCACGCCTTTCTTGAACCTTCCCGTCCCTTTCGATAGACCGCCGCAACCGGCATGCCGCATCATGGCGCGCCCAGCGAAAGGCCTTGCATGGACCGAATCAGAATCGTGGGCGGCGCGCCGCTTTCGGGAACACTTCCCATCTCCGGCGCGAAGAACGCGGCACTGCCGCTGATGATCGCGTCCCTGCTGACATCCGAGACGCTGTCGCTGGAGAACCTCCCGCATCTGGCCGATGTCGAGCAGCTGACGCGCATCCTGGGCAATCACGGCGTCGATTTCTCCGTCGACGGGCGCCGCCCGAGCCAGAACGGGCTCTACCCGCGCACCGCCCATTTCACCGCCGCCCGCATCGTCGACACGACGGCGCCCTACGAACTCGTCTCGAAGATGCGCGCCAGCTTCTGGGTGATCGGGCCGCTGCTTGCGCGCATGGGCGAGGCGAAGGTCTCGCTGCCGGGCGGCTGCGCGATCGGTACGCGGCCGGTCGACCTGTTCATCGACGGCCTCAGGGCGCTCGGCGCCGAGATCGACATCGAGAACGGCTATGTGCTTGCCAGGGCGCCGAAGGGACTGACCGGCGGGCGTTTCGAGTTTCCCAAGGTCTCCGTTGGCGCCACCCATGTGCTGATGATGGCGGCCACGCTGGCCAAGGGCCAGACGGTGCTGGCCAACGCCGCGCGTGAACCCGAGATCGTCAACCTGGCCGAATGCCTGACCGCGATGGGCGCGCGCATCGAGGGCGCCGGCACGTCCACCATCACGATCGAGGGCGTCACCTCGCTGTCGGGCGCGCGCTGCGGCGTCATTCCCGACCGCATCGAAACGGGCACCTACGCGATGGCTGTCGCCATGGCGGGCGGCGACGTGCTTCTGGAAGGTGCGAGACCCGACCTGTTGCAATCGGCGCTCGACACGCTGGCGCAGGCGGGCGTCGAGGTCTCGCCGACTAATTCCGGCATCCGCATCGCCCGCAACGGGGCGGGCATCGAGCCCGTCGACGTGACGACCGAACCCTTTCCCGGCTTCCCGACCGACCTGCAGGCGCAGTTCATGGGGCTGATGACGCGTGCGGCCGGCCGCTCGCGCATCACCGAGACGATCTTCGAGAACCGCTTCATGCATGTCCAGGAACTGGCCCGGCTCGGCGCGAGGATCAGCCTTGCGGGCCAGACCGCGATCGTGGACGGCGTGGAGCGCCTCAAGGGCGCGCCCGTCATGGCGACCGACCTGCGCGCCTCGGTCTCGCTGGTCATCGCCGGCCTCGCGGCGGAGGGCGAGACCATCGTCAACCGGGTCTATCATCTCGATCGGGGTTTCGAGCGGCTGGAGGAAAAGCTGTCGGGCTGCGGCGCCACGATCGAGCGGCTGTCCGGTTGAGCCGGATCGCGCGGCGGGTTGCGCGGTGCAGCGAGAGCGCATAACACAAGCGCGATTTTGCCGACGGAAGCCTGCGAAGCCCGTGCTCAAGCTGATCGCTCTCGACGAGGAAGACCTCAGGATCGTGTCCGCGCATGCGCAGGACGCGGTGCTGAGGATCGGCGACATCGACTGGCGCGCCGCCGAACGGCGCGTCGTCCTGCCGATGAACAGGTTCGCCTGGGAAAAGAAGACCGGGCTGCTGCGCGGCGGCCCCGAGCGGCGCAACGCCGTGCTGCGCTTCGAGCGCGTCGACGCCGTGAGGAGCGCCGGCATCCCGCGCGACCGGCCCGACGCCGTCCTGTCGCTGCTGGCCATCCGCTTCACGCCGGCGGACCCGCCTTCGGGCGCGATCGAGCTCGTCTTTTCCGGCGAGGGCGCGCTCAGGCTCGAGGCCGAATGCATCGAGGCCGAGCTCGCCGATCTCGGCGGCGCCTGGGAGGCGCTCGCCAGACCCCGCCATCCGGACTGACGGAGGTCCCGTGGCGGTTACACTGAACGCGTCGGCGCCCGATTTCGAGACGCGCTTTGCGGCGCTCCTGTCGGCGAAGCGCGAAGTCTCCGAGGATGTCGATGCGATCGTGCGCGACATCATCGACCGGGTGCGCATGCAGGGTGACGAGGCGCTGATCGACTACACGCGCCGCTTCGACCGCTTCGACCTGACACCGGAGACGATCCGGATCGACGCGGACGAGGTCGAGGATGCGGTTCGCTCCGTCGGCCAGGAGGCCGTCGACACGCTCTCCTTCGCGCGCGATCGCATCATGGCCCATCACCAGCGCCAGCGGCCTTCGGACGAGCGCTATACCGATCCCATCGGCGCCGAACTCGGCTGGCGATGGACGGCGGTGGAATCGGCCGGCCTCTACGTGCCGGGCGGCACGGCAAGCTATCCGAGTTCGCTCCTGATGAACGCCGTCCCGGCCAAGGTCGCGGGCGTCGAGCGCATCGTCATGACGGTTCCCACGCCGGACGGACGGCTGAACCCGCTCGTGCTCGCGGCAGCACGGGTCGCGGGCGTCGACGAGATCTATCGCGTCGGCGGCGCGCAGGCCATCGCAGCACTCGCCCATGGGACACGGACGATCCGGCCGGTCTCCAAGATCGTCGGCCCCGGCAACGCCTTCGTGGCAGCGGCCAAGCGGCGGGTCTTCGGCACGGTCGGCATCGACATGATCGCCGGCCCGTCCGAGGTGCTGATCCTCGCCGACGCGCTGAACGACCCCGGCTGGATCGCGGCCGACCTTCTGGCCCAGGCCGAGCACGACGCGGCGGCGCAGTCGATCCTGATCACCGACGACGCGGCCTTCGGACAGGCCGTGGCGACGGCGGTCGAGGCACAGCTCGCCACCCTGCCCCGGGCGGAGACGGCCGCGGCAAGCTGGCGCGACTTCGGCGCGGTGATCGTCGTCGACAAGCTCGACGACGCCCTGCCGCTCGTCGACCGCATCGCGCCCGAGCATCTCGAACTGGCAATGGAAGGCGCCGATGCCTTCGCATCGAGGGTGCGCAACGCCGGCGCGATCTTCATCGGCCGCCATACGCCCGAGGTCATCGGCGATTATGTCGGGGGGTCGAACCACGTCCTGCCGACGGCGCGGTCCGCGCGCTTCTCCTCGGGCCTGTCGGTGCTCGACTTCATGAAGCGCACCTCGGTCCTGAAGCTCGGTCCGGACCAGCTTTCACGACTGGCCCCGTCGGCGATCGCGCTCGCGCGCGCAGAGGGGCTGGAGGCGCATGCCCGATCGGTGGCGATCCGGCTCAACCTGCCCGGGCAAGGCGGGTGATGCATGGCGGACGCCAAGCAGGCCGGCGCCAGGCTGATCGATGTCGAGCTCGATGAATCGATCGGCCGCTCGACCCCCGACGTCGAGCACGAGCGCGCCGTCGCGATCTACGACCTGATCGAGGAGAACTCGTTCAGGCCGCTCGGAGACGCGGGAGACGGTCCCTATCGGCTGCGCCTGTCGCTCGCCGATTCACGGCTGGTCTTCGCCGTCGATCGCGAAAACGGCGAGCCCGTCGTCACGCACATCCTGTCGTTGACGCCGTTCCGGCGTATCGTGAAGGACTACTTCCTGATCTGCGAAAGCTACTACGAGGCGATCAAGACCGCCTCGCCGAGCCAGATCGAGGCGATCGACATGGGCCGGCGCGGACTGCACAACGAGGGTTCGCAGACCCTAATGAACCGGCTCTCCGGCAAGATCGAGATCGATTTCGACACGGCCAGGCGGCTGTTCACGCTGGTCTGCGTGCTCCACTGGCGGGGCTGATCGTGTCGGAGGGCGGCGCGGCCAACAATCGAGGCGGCGACAAGACGGCGAAACCGCCCGGCTCGATCCTCTTCCTGTGCGGCATGAACGCGATCCGCTCGCCAATGGCCGAGGCGCTGGCACGCAGGATGCTGCCGCCGGGCGCCTTCATCGCGTCCGCCGGCGTGCGCGCCGGCGAGCGCGACCCGTTCGTCGATGCCGTGCTTGCCGAGGAAGGGCTGTCGCTCGGGACCCGCCAGCCGCGGCGGCTCGACGAATTGGACGACGCCTATTTCGACCTCATCGTGACGCTCGCGCCGGAAGCCCATCACGCCGCGCTGGAACTGACACGCACCGCGGCCGTCGAGGTCGAATACTGGCCGATGCCCGACCCGACGACAGCGACCGGAACACGCGAGCATATACTGGGAGCCTATCGCGACGTGCTGACACGACTGAAGGCGCGGATCGCGAGCCGCTTCGGTGCCTGAGGTCAACAAGCTGTTTCATTTTCGCGCGCGATAGGATAGGAGACCGGCTCGTTGCCGCGCTGCGTCGCGGCCAGGCCCATCCATTCAAAGGTACTAAATGCCGAAGGAAGAAGTCCTCGAATTTCCCGGAGTCGTGACCGAACTGCTGCCGAACGCCATGTTCCGCGTCAAGCTCGAGAACGAGCACGAAATCATTGCCCATACGGCGGGCCGCATGCGCAAGAACCGCATCCGCGTGCTTACCGGCGACAAGGTGCTGGTCGAGATGACGCCCTACGACCTGACCAAGGGCCGCATCACCTACCGCTTCAAGTAAACGCGCCGATCGCGGCCGACCGATGAGCGTCTTCCAGAAACTCGTGCTGGCTTCCGGATCGCCGCGCCGCATCGAACTCCTGCAACAGGCCGGCATCGAGCCGAGTTCGATCTTTCCCGCCGAGATCGACGAGACGCCGCAGCGCGCCGAACATCCGCGCTCGCTGGCCAAGCGCCTGTCGCGCACGAAGGCCGAACGCGCGGCCGAGCGCCTGAAGGGCGACGAGACCGCGAGCGGAGCCTTCATCCTCGCCGCCGACACGGTGGTCGCGGTGGGTCGCCGCATCCTGCCGAAGGCCGAACTCGTCGACGAGGCATCCAACTGTCTCAGGCTCCTGTCGGGGCGGTCGCACCGGGTCTATACCGGACTTTGCCTGATCACGCCGGACGGAAAGACGCGCCAGAAGCTGGTCGAGACACGCGTTCGCTTCAAGCGTCTGACGCGAGAGGAACTGGAAAGCTATCTCGCCTCGGGCGAATGGCGCGGCAAGGCTGGCGGCTATGCCGTCCAGGGACTGGCCGGCAGCTTCGTCGTTAAGCTGGTCGGATCCTATTCCAGCGTCGTCGGCCTGCCGCTCTACGAGACCGTCGCCCTGCTCACGGGCGAAGGTTACAAGGTCCATTTCAACTGGCTGGCCGGCAAGCCGGGCTGACGCGATGGCCGAAGCCGACAATGTCACGCCGCTGCGCCCGCGCCGTCCCTGCCCCGAATGCGGCAAGCCCTCGACGCGCGAGAACTTTCCCTTCTGCTCGCCGCGCTGCAAGGCCATCGACCTGAACCGCTGGTTCTCCGGCGCCTATGTCATTCCCGCCACCGAGGAGGAGGCCGAAGGGGATCAGGACCAGGCCGAACGCCGGCACGACGACGAATGACGGCGGTGCCGCATGCAACGGCCGACATCGCGCGTCGCGGCGCTGGACATCGGAAAATCGCGTGCTATAACCCAGCCGCTTCCGGCTGGGACCAACCCCGGCGCAGGCCGGCAACACCGGCCGGAACGGGCAAGCCCAGGTAGCTCAGTTGGTAGAGCAGCGGACTGAAAATCCGCGTGTCGGTGGTTCGATTCCGCCCCTGGGCACCATCCCTCCTCCGTCCAAGGGGCGGCGACCCACTCAAGCTAGGAGGCAGGGTCTGCCAAGTCTTCTGCCAACATTTCGACGAATCGTTCCGCGCTGTGGGGCAATGTATGCCCTCGCCTTTTCACAAGGCCGGCGGCGCGCGTGATGACCGGGTCACACAGCGGTACGCTGCGGATATCGGGCGCAGGCTGCGCCCGTGCCAGTCGCCCCGGGAGGACTGCAAGGCCTATCCCGCAGGCAGACATCCACGCCGCGCTGCCCAGAAATCCCACCTCGGCAACGACACGCGGCCGGATGCTCAGCTTGGCAAGCGTGCTTTCCACCAGCCCGCGCACGCCGTAGTCGCGGCGCGACAGGATCAGCGGTTCGGTCGCCAGTTCGCGCCAGCCGACGGCGGTGCGCTCGGCGAAAGGATGATCGACCGAGCAGATGATGCCGAGCGGATCGGCATGAAGGCTATGCCAGTCCAGCGTTGACTTGTCCTCGGGTTCCGTTCCGATCCCGAAATCGGCGCGCTGCTCGATCACGTTGGAATAGAACTGGTCCGGCGCGCAGTCGTCGAGCACTAGGCTGACAGCAGGATAGGCTGTGCGAAACCGGCGCACGGTTGCGGGCAAGAGCGCCAGCCCAGTCGCCGGGGTTGCGGTCAGGTGAACGCGTCCCCGTTCCAGGTCCCGCAACCCGCGGATCGTCTCCTCAAGCGTCGACAAGTCGCCCAGCATGCGCTCCACGATGCCGATCACGCTTTCGCCAGCCGCCGAAGGCGCAACCGACCGCGTCGTGCGGTCGAACAGCGTGACGCCAAGCGCCGTCTCGGCCTGCCGGATGAGAACGCTCGCCGCCGACTGAGTGATGTTGAGCGCATCCGCCGCGGCCGAGACCTGCCCGGTGCGATAGACCTGCTGAATGGCGCGCAGTTGCTTGAGCGTCAGGCGGGAAATCGACACTTCATTTATCCGGTTTTAGAATGAATGATTAGTAAAAATTCAATTTTGTTATCAAGGTGTCCGGTCTAGCATGGTCGCAACCCTGCCGCATTGGAGGAACAGCGGACAGGGCGCAGGGAGGAACGACATGCTTCGGAGAATCAAGGGTCTCGCAGCCGCGGCAGCTTTGGTGGCGACGATGGGCCTGGGCGCCGATGGTGCGCTGGCCCAAGGCCGCATCACCATCGGCACCAATCCCCAGGGCTCGCTATACTACACGATCGGCGGCGGAATTGCGGCTGCCTTGCAGGAGGCGTTGCAGCGTCCGGTTACCGTGCAGCCCTTCACGGGGTCGTCGGTCTATCTGCCTCTGATCTCTGCGGGCGAGGTGACTGTCGGCCTGAACTCGGCCATCGACGCGGGCGGCTGGTATACCGGCGCGGAAAGTGGCGAACCGCTCGAGAATCTGCGCGTGCTGGCGCGGCTCTGGCCGTTGCGCCAAGCCTATATCGTCCGCGCCAACGACGGAATGACCAAGGTCAGCGATCTTGCCGGCAAGCGCACCGTGGTCGACATGACGGCGCTGACCGGGGTCAGCCGCGTCAACCGCGCGACGATCCTCGCGAGCGGGCTGGCCATCGAGGATGTCGAGGCCGTCGAAGTTTCCGGCCTGAAGGCAGGTCTTGACGCACTCGTGGAAGGAGGCGTGGACGCGACCGCAGCCGCCATCGGCATCCCGCTCGCCCAGCAGGCCAATGCCAGCATCCCAGGCGGGATCCGTTATCTCAGCCTCACCGGTGAGAACGCAACCGTGGACTTCTTCAACAAGGAGCTTCCGGGTGTCTATCCGCTCGAGGTGCAGCCGACGCCCGCAATGCCGGAAATCACCGAGCCGGTGGTTGTCTCGGCCTACGACATCTTTCTGACGACCAGTTCGAACCTGCCGGACGAAGAGGTCACGGCAATCCTGACGGCGCTGTACGATGCCTTCCCGCAACTGCGTGAAGACTATCCGCCGCTGCGCGGCGGCGCGCAGGACGCAATGGCCTTCGCCAGCAACACCGTGCCCTATCACCCAGCCGCGATCGCCTTCTTCAAGGAGAAGGGGCTGTGGTCGAAAGACAATGATGCCCGAGAGGCGAGCTTCGCCGAATAGCCGAAGGTCCAGAGCGGTAGCCGGTCCGGAACCGGCCACCGCACCCTGTTTCACCTAGTCTTGCCGGCAGTCTCAGATGACCCGGACCGCACCTCCTCGCCCCCCGAGCATCGCCATGCGCGTCGTAGTCGCCGTCCTCGCTGCAAGCATTCCCGTGCTCGGCATTCTGTGGATCTTCGACATCCCCGGCATCTTCGGACAGCTCTACATCACCGAGCAGTATCTCGCCGTGGTCCTTGGCCTCGCCGTACTTGTCGGAATGCTACTGCTGCGGCAGGCGCCGCTACCGATGATCGCGGACCTTGCGCTCGGATTCGGCGCGCTTGCGGGCTGGTGGTGGCTGGCATGGAACTACCAGGACTGGATGCTCGATCCGGTCAACCGCGGGCCCGAGAAATGGGTCCCCGCCATCATCGCCATCATCGGCCTGTTCGAGGCGACACGCCGCCATTGCGGCTTGGTGCTGAGCCTTCTTGGCGTGGCCTTCATGACCTACGGGATGTTTGGCAATCTCGCGCCTGGAATCTTCGAGGCCGCCTCCCTGTCTCCCGCGCGATACCTGCTTTATGTCTACAACGACTCCAACGGTGTGCCCGGCCTCGTGCTTGGGGTTGGTGCGACGCAGATCCTCGGCTTCATCGTCTTCGGCGCAGTGCTGACGGCGGTGGGGGGATCGGCGGCCATGACCGACCTTGCAATGGCCCTGATGGGGCACCGCCGGGGCGGCCCGGCCAAGGTCGCGATTCTTGCCTCGTCTCTCTTCGGTACACTGTCGGGATCGACAGTGGCCAACGTCATGTCGACCGGCGTCGTGACCATCCCGATGATGAAGCGCAGCGGGTGGCCGGCGCGCCACGCGGCCGCGATCGAAGCCGTGGCCTCGAATGGCGGGCAGATCGCACCCCCTGTCATGGGGGCGACGGCCTTCATCATCGCCGAGTTCCTTCAGATTTCCTACACCGATGTCATCATCGCGGCGCTGCTGCCTGCCGCCTTCTACTACGTTCTGCTCTATCGCCAGGTCGACAGCTATGCCGCAGCGAACGGTCTGCACGGAGAGCCGCGCGAAGCGTTGCCGCGTCGGGTCGATGCCTTGCGCGGAAGCTGGCCATTGGTGCTGCCGATGGGCGTGCTGATGTATTTCCTGTTCTGGCTGGGCTACTCGCCGGGGAAATCGGCGCTGTATGCCTCCTTCGCCGCGATCGCGCTTCATGCCGTCACGGTGTGGCGGTCGGGTGGAGGCGTCAGGTCGCTGCCGTCGATCCTCGTGCAGGCGGGCGAGACGCTCGTACCCATCCTTCTGGTGTGCGCGGTCGCGGGCATCGTCATAGGCACGATCAATGTTACCGGCCTTGGCTTTGCGCTGACCATCGCGCTCGGAAAGATCGCGGAACTGGGCGGGGTCCTGCCGCTGCTGGCGACGACCGCGCTGATAGCGATCGTACTTGGGGTCGGCATGCCGACCTCCGGCGTCTATGTCGTGGTGGCGGTGCTTCTGGCGCCTGCACTGGTGCGCAGCGGCATCGACATCACCGCGGCGCATCTGTTCATCCTGTATTTCGGTCTGCTGTCGATGCTGACGCCGCCGGTGGCCATCGCCAGCTATGCCGCCGCCTCGATTGCGAAGAGCGACATGTGGCAGACCGGCGTCACCGGCGTCCGCCTAGCGTTCGTCGCATATCTTCTTCCCTTCGTCTTCGCCTTCAACCCTTCGCTGATCATGAAAGGCACCTGGCTCGAGATCGCCGTCTCCTGCGTCACGATCTATGCTGGCGGCCATATCATGGCCGAGGTTCTGGCCCGCAAGCGCGGCTTCGGCAGCAAACTTGCCCGGATCGCCGCGGGACTTGGCGGGCTCGTGCTGTTCTCCTTCACTGCCCTGATGCCCCCGTCCGAGCCGCTGGCGATTGGCGCCGCCGTCCTTGGCATCGGTATCCTGTTCGTCCTGGCGTGGATCGCCCGCCGCACCGACGCCCTTTCCCGATCGCTGCCCAAAACCCACCAGAACGGAGCGCAAGATGCCCGAACACAATCCGAACCCTCCCTATAAGCGCATTGCCACGGAAGAGGCATGGTTGCCGCAGGAGATCCTCGATCTCTACCGTGCCGAGGTTCGGGACAAAACGATCAACGAACCGGGTTTCCAGTCGCTCTGGGGCTTCTTCGCCGCCGACAATGACATTGCCCGCGCCCACAACCGCCGCATCGTCTCGCTGGGCGAGGAACGCCTGGCCGACATGGACCGTGCGGGGATCGATATCGCGGTTCTGTCGCTATCTTCGCCAGGTGTACAGCTGTTCGATCCCGCGACTGCAACCAGCCTGTCGATCCGCGCCAACGACGAACTGGCCGAGGGGATTTCGAAGCATCCCGACCGCTACGTCGGGCTTGCCGCCTTCTCCCCGCTCGACTCCGAGGGTGGCCCAAAGGAACTGGAGCGTGGGGTGAGCAAGCTGGGTCTGCGAGGGGGGATCCTGAACTCGCACACGCTCGGCACCTACATGGACGACGAGAGATACTGGGCGGTCTTCGAGGCTGCGGAAGCCCTCGGCGTGCCGATCTACCTGCACCCCAACACGCCCTCGCCGCAGATGCTCGAACCGTTCCTGCCGCGCGGTCTGGACGCGGCCGTCTACGGCTTTTCCTGCGAGACAGGCCTGCATGCCCTGCGGCTGATCGTAGCTGGGTTGTTCGACCGCTTTCCGAAGCTACAGATCGTGCTCGGCCACACCGGCGAAGCGCTACCGTTCTGGCTCTATCGAATCGACTTCATGCACACCCGGATCTCGCATTCGAACCGCTATCCGGGCGTGAAACCCCTAAAGCGCAAGGCATCCGACTATCTCCGCGAAAACTTCTACTACACCTCTTCCGGTGTCGGGGACCCCAAGCCGATCATGTACATTCAGGACGTGATCGGTGCGGACCGGATGATGTATGCGATGGACTACCCTTGGCAGTACGTTGTCGAAGAGACTGCGTTCCTGGACGCAATGCCGGTTTCGCCCGCGGTGCTCAAGGCGTTTTACGAGGACAATGCGCGCAAGGTCTTTGGCATCTCGTGACCGGGCTTGCGGCAGATGTGGTGCTCGTCGGGGTTGGCATGGGCGCGTCCGGTGTCATCGCGATCGCCACTGTCGACGGGTTTCCGTCAGTCTCAGGGTTTGAAACCGATGTGACGTTAGGTTCCTCTTCCAGCGACCCGCCAGTTCCAGTTCCGGGCATATTCGCTCATAGCCACGCTATCGTGCGAAGGCTTGGTGATTTCGGTTTTGGTGGTGACAGCCTTCCCATCGGCCAGCAGCGCTGCGCCGATGCTGGTTCCCGTGCCTTGGCCTTTCGGACAGGTGACAGGACGACCTGTAGCGGCTGAAAGCATCGAGAGATATGGTCTGTTCGCCGCGAACGGACCTTCCACAACCACAGTACCAGCCGCTCCGGCGAGATCGAGGCATGTTGCGGTCATCAATGCCAGATAAAACGAACCCACGGCGTGACGCTGGCCGCCCTGAGGTTCAAGGCCCAGCCATCGCGCGTGGTGGTCGGAAAACGGGCCTGATCCGGCCACCATTGACGGCAACAGCATAGTCCCACTTTCGAGAACCGCGGCGACATCGGAGCCATCCGACTGGTGGGAATGCCGCGCCATCAGCAGTTCGAATTCACGGCCGCCCATGAAACGCGCCGAGGGAACGGGATCGCCGAATGCGTTGACGTTGATCAGCGTGTCGCGAACCGGATCGAGTTCGGCGGCATCGCCGCCAATCGCCATCACCACTACCCAGGTCCCAGTCGAGACAACCGCGAAGGGTGGCTTGCGATCGACGAGATGCGGCAGTAGCGAAGCGTTGGAATCGTGAATGCCGCAGACGACAGGTGTCGCCGGATCGACGCCGGTTCGTTCGACTATTTCCGGCAGAACCGGGCCGAGCACGGTATCCGCGCGGCGCATAGGTGGGAACAAATTGCGCCAGCCCATCTGGTCCACAAGGGTAGAAAAATAGTTCTTGTGCGGGTTCCACAGATCGGTATGGCAGCCAAGCGAGGTGACCTCAGTCGCCGCAATGCCCGTCAATCGGCGTGACCAGAACTGCGGATATGTCAGGATTGAAGCCGCGCGATCAAAGGCTTCAGGAAATTCTTGATGTAGCCAGAAAAGCTGCGCGCCGAGATTGAGCCCGATCGGCAGCGCCGGCGAGCCTGTCTCGGCAAAGGGCGGCCGGACCGCATCGTATTCGAGGCGACCTCTGTCCGGCCCGTCGAATTCGTAGTCGAGTACCGGCAGCGCGAGTTCACCGGCCTTGTCAACCAGCGCCGCGGTTGCGCCATGTGTCGTCACGGAAATCGCATCGATCGGATGATCGCGCCTCAGCGAGGCAAGCCCGTCGAGAATGAACGACCAGATCGCTTCGATATCGTAATGCGGGTAGAGCCCGTCTGTCTTGACCCGGTTCGGCTGCCTGAGCGCTGCCAGTTCGGAGCGCGCGGCGATATCGACCAGCGCCAGCTTGGCGTTCGTCTTGCCGATGTCGATAACGGCGACATGGCGCGGCGCGGTCATTTCATGTGAAAGACGGTTTCGAGCGGTGTCGCGACCGGCTCGTTGTCGGGATGTGTTTCCATGATGTCGGCCATATGCGCCCACCAGCGCTTCATCACCGGATGGTTCGGCAGATCGTCCATTGTGTGCCCATCGGCGCGCCACAACACGCCGATCAGGATATCCGTCTCCGGATCGAGATGGATCGAGTAATCCGAAACGCCGGCTTCCTTGAGAAGCTCGACCAGTTCCGGCCAGATTTCGTCATGCCGGCGCTCATATTCTTCCCGCATGCCCGGGTTGAGCTTCATCTTGAATGCGTATTTCTCGGGCATCAGCCGCTCCGCGCCTCGCGGAAACGCCGCCACAGGATCGGCAGCGCGATGACGATGATAAGGAGCAGGCCGGTGAAAATCGACATGACGATGCCCGGCACGTTGAGCAGGCCAAGCCCGAAAGTGACTAATCCCATGATGAGTGCAGCGAGCACCACGCCAATGATCGAGCCGGACCCTCCGAGAATGGCGACGCCGCCAAGCACGACCATGGTGACGACTTCGAGTTCGTAGCCGAATGCGATGGACGGCCGGGTGGATCCGAGACGCGAGGTAAGCAGGATCGAGGCCACACCCGCCATCAGCCCGGTCAGGCAGAACAGGATGAACTTCACCCGTTCCACCCGCACACCCGAGAAGGCGGCGGCAACCGGATTGTTGCCGATGACGAAGACCGTACGGCCAAAGCTCGTGCGGTGGAGCAGGAGCCAGAAGACGGCCGCCATTACCGCGAACAGAACGATCTCGAATGATATCACCCATCCCACATAGCCTTGTCCGAAGAAGGCGAAGCTTGACGGGTAGCCGCGATAGGCCTTGTCGCCGAGTATGATGTAGGCGATGCCGCGGAACAGGCTCATCGTGCCGATTGTCACCACGATCGAAGGCAGGCCGAGGCGGGTCACCAAAAACCCGTTGAAGGCGCCGCAGGCCAGACCGACACTCAGCCCGATCAGCACCAGCACCGGCGTGTCCGCGCCTGCCTGCAGCGCCATGCCCATGAAGGTCGAGGCCAGCGCGATGATCGCAGCAACGGAAAGGTCTATCTCGCCGGAGATGATCAGCAGTGCCATGGCCAGCGCGATCAGCCCCTTCTCGACGAAATTGAAGGTGAGGTCCGATAGCGACCACGCATTGAGGAAATAGGGAGAGGCTAGGCTGTTGACGATGAAGATGGCGACGGCCACCAGCACCAGCAGCATCTCCCACGACAACAGCGCCGACGTCAGCGGCTTGTCGAGCCGGTCGGGAACGTGGCGATTGGTGGCGAGGTCGGTTGCCGTCATGACGCTGCCGCCTGTCGGAGGATGATGCGGCCCTGGCGCCTTTCGCCGCGCGCGTTGAGCACGACCGCGAGGATGATGGCCGCACCCGAAATCGCCAGCTGCCAGAAGGGCGAGACGTTAATAACCGGCAGCGCCGAGCCGATGACCCCGAGGAACAGCGCACCCAGCACGGCACCGGCAACGGAGCCGATGCCGCCGGCGATCGAGATGCCGCCGATCACGCAGGCCGCGACGATCTGCAATTCGTAACCGTTGGCGACTTCCGTGGACGCGATCACATAGCGCGAGACCCACAAATAACCACACAGGCCGGACATCATGCCGGAGATGACGAAGGCCACGAACTTGGTGCGGCCGACGTCAATGCCGGCATAGACCGATGCCGTCGGGTTTACGCCCGCCGCATAGATCGAGCGGCCAAGCGGCGTTCTTGTCAGAAAGACATAAAACGCGGCGATCGCGGCGATCGCGAACCAGGACAGAACTGGCAAGCCGAGGAAGGACGCGCGCTGCAAGTTGATAAATGCGGCACTCATGGCATCGGCATTGACCCATGCACCGCCGGAAACGACGAAGGTTGCGCCGCGGAACACGGTCAGCGTGCCTAGCGTGACGACGATCGGCGGAATGTCGAGCTTCCACACCAGCAGGCCGTTGAACGAGCCCAATAGGCTGCCGATCACCATCGCCAGCACAATGAGCACTGGAACCGGGATCGCCGGATAGGCGGCATTGGTCATCGCGATCACCATGCCGGTGAATGCGAGGTTGGAGGCCATGGACAGGTCGATCGAACGGGTGAGGATCACCGTCATCTGACCAAGCGCCAGGATGATCAGGATGGTGTAGTCGTTGAAGACGGCGAGCAGCCGGGCCGGCGTGGCGAAGGCGGGGAAGCGGGTTGCCACTGCAATGACGAGCAGCGCGATGGCGGCCGCAAGCCAGAGCTCACGATACTTGGTCAGCGATTTCATGCGGCGATCCCTGCGGCGGCACGGACCAGCGTTTCGGGCTCCAGGTTCTTATTGTCGAATATCTCGACCATGCGCCCCTCGCGCATGACGACGATGCGGTCGGACATGCCGATGATTTCCGGCAGTTCGGACGACACCATGATCACCGACAGGCCCTCGGCGACAAGCTCGGCCATGAAGCCGTGAACGGCGGCTTTGGAGCCGATGTCGATGCCCTTGGTGGGTTCGTCGAGAATGATCACCTTGGGCCGCGTCGCCAGCCATTTGGCGATCACCACCTTTTGCTGGTTGCCGCCCGAAAGCGTGCCGACATCCTGGCTGAGCGAGGCCGCCCGCAGGTCGAGCCGCTCCGTGTAGGCACGTGCGAGCGCGAACTCCTCCGCGAGCCTCAGAATGCCGCTCCTGGACGTTCTGGACAGCGACGGCAGGGAGACATTCTGGAAGATCGGCAGCCCGGTTATCACGCCCTGGCGGCCGCGCTCCTCCGGCACATAGACGATGCCGGACGCAATGGCGTCGGCGGCGGATTTGGGATTGAGCGGAGCGTCTTCGAGGCTCATTGAGCCGGCGCTGGTGCGCGTCAGTCCGGCGATTGCCTGCATGAGTTCGCTGCGGCCGGCGCCGACCAGCCCGTAGAAGCCGAGTATCTCGCCACGGCGCAGCTCGAAACTGATGGAATCGAATTCGGTCGGATGGGAAAGTCCGTCCACTTTCAGCACCGGCTCGCCGATCTGCGGCGTCCGCTCGGGAAAGATATGATCGACGGCGCGGCCGACCATCAGCTTCACGATCTCGCTTTGGCTGGTGTCGGCGAGAGCCCCCTCGCCTACCATCTCGCCGTCGCGGAAAACGGTGTAGCGGTCCGCAATGCGGTAGATCTCCTCGAATTTGTGGCTGATGAAGAGGATGGCCTTGCCTTCGCTCTTCAGGAACTCGATGAGATGGAAAAGCTCCCCGATCTCCTTCGCCGACAGCGAGGCCGTCGGCTCGTCCATGATGACGATGCGGGCATCGATGGACATGGCACGCGCCACCGCGACCAGATGCTTGTTGGCGATGCCGAGGTCGCGCAGCCGCGCGTCGGGGTCGATATGACCGGCGCCCATCGTGTCGAGCACCTCGCGCGCATTGGCGCGCATCGCCTTCCAGTCGATCAGTCCGAAACGGTCGCGCGGCGCATGGCCGAGGAAGATGTTTTCGGCGACGCCGAGTTCGTCGAACAGCACCGTCTCCTGATGGATCGCGGTGATTCCGTAGCCGAAGGCGGCGTGCGCCGTCGGCAGGGTGACGGTCTCGTCGCCGATGGTGATCTCGCCGGCGTCGGGCTGGTAGATGCCGGTCATGATCTTGACCAGCGTGGACTTGCCGGCGCCGTTTTCGCCGATCAGCGCGGTTACGTAGCCGGGATAGAGCGAAAGCGCGACATCGTTGAGCGCGCGCACGCCCGGGAAACTCTTGGATATTCCCTTGAGCGAAAGTACCGGCGTAGCGTCGGCGGCATCCTCGGTGACTTTTTCGCGCAGGGCGGTGGTGTGCATCATCCGTCTCGAGCCCTGGAGCGGGTCGGGTAAGAATCCGGGCGGCGCATAATGCGCGCCGCCCGGGAGACTAGCTGAAAATCAGTAGATCTTAGAGAACTCTTCGATGTTCGACTTGTCGAACTTGAAGGGTGCCGCCATCGCAGCCGAGTTTGTGTCGTCGAGCGTGATCTCGCCAACCTTGCCGATCGAGATCGTGGCGCCCGGCTCCGCCTTGGCTTCGCCAGTGACCAGAGCATGGGCAATGTGGATCGCCGAATAGCCAAGGTCGATCGGGTTCCACAGCGCCACCGCCTGGCTCGCGCCGTTGTCGATGAATTGCTTGAACTCCGACGGCAGGGCGAGGCCGGTGACGTTGATCTTGCCGATCAGGTTCTCGTCGGTGACGACCTGCGCGGCCGCGACGACGCCCACCGTGGTCGGCGCGATGATGGCTTCGAGATCGGGATAGGACGCAATCAGGCCCTTGGCTTCGTTGGTGCTCTTGACCGCATCGTCATCGCCATAGACCGTGGCGACGAGATTGATGTTCGGGAACTTCTCCGGAAGCACCTTCTCGGCCGCCGCGATCCAGGCATTCTGGTTGGTAGCGGTGGACGATGCCGACAGGATCGCCACGTCGCCGCCCTCCGGCAGATAGTCAGCCGCCAGCTTGATGATCGTCTCGCCGATCAGGTCGGTGTCGGACGGGTTGAGGTGCACCTGACGACCTTCCGGCGCCACGCCGGAATCCCAGGAAATCACGGTGATGCCGCGGTCCATGGCTTTCTTCAGCGCCGGAACCAGCGCGTCGGGGTCATTGGCGGAGATGGCGATGGCATCCACCTGTTGCGCAATGAGCGAGTTGACGATGTCGATCTGGCCCTCGGCGGTGGCCGAGGTCGGACCGGTGTAGATCACTTCGATACCGCCGATTTCCTCAGCGGCATTCTGCGCGCCCTTGTGCGCGGCGTCGAAGAACCCGTTGCCGAGCGACTTGACGACAAGCGCGATCTTCATGTCTTGCGCCGAGGCCGGCGCGACGAACATGGCCGCCGTAATCGCCGCGGTGGCGAATAGCTTCTTCAGTACTGACATTTTCATTCCTCCCGTGGTTGATCTGTGATCAGCGCTGGCCGCGTCAGGCGGGCAGCGAAGATGTCTCCGCCTTCGGCAGGCTCCCTGACGCGACGATGAGGGCCACGCCGGCTGTCTCCAGCATTTTTGCGTCACGATCCTCGATCCCCTCGTCAGTGATGACGGTGGTGATCCGCGACAGGCCGCACAGGATCAGGCTTGATCGCTGGCGGAACTTGGATGAATCAACCAGCACGACGAGTTCGTCAGCCTGGTCGATGAGTTTGTGTTCGGCCTGGATCAGGAGCGGGTCGCCTTCCATCAGACCGAGCGGCCCCAGCCCCTGTGCGCCCATGAACATGCGCCGCGCATAGAAATTGCGCGTCACGTCGTTCTCGAACGGCGACAGGATGATGTTCTGCTCGCGATAGATCGTGCCGCCCGACAGCATCACCGTGTTCTTGGAATGCTTGAGCAGGTGTTCCGCGATCGGAAAAGAGTTGGTGAAAATCGGCATGCGCCGGTTCACCAAGAAATGCACCATCTGGAACGTGGTCGTGCCGCCATTGATGATGATCGGCTCGCCATCCTTGCAGATTTCGACCGCCGCGCGGGCTATCGCGCGCTTCTGCGAAGCGTGCATGGTCTCGTTGACGGAGAATGGACGACCGGCAAGCCCGACGATCTGCGGAGGATTGATCGCTTCGGCGCCGCCGCGTACGCGGCGCAGGCGCTTTTGAACATGCAGGGCAGCGATGTCGCGCCGGATCGTCGCCTCCGAGGACGACGTCATCTCGACCAGTTCCGGCACCGTCGCTACAGGTCGCTCCTGGACGGCGGAAAGAATGATCCTGTGGCGCTCTTTTTCGTGCATCGTTCCTCCCATGCGCGAGCATCTAGGCATCAGGATTGTGCATTGTCAATCAATATCGATCATCTAACCCGGTTGTGCGGTGCAGTATGATCGTTTCTGATCGTTTTTGATTGACATTCGGATTGCGGAGTTTAGAGATTGGAGCACGATCAGCGCCGTCACAACGGCGCGCCCGGGGAGGTCCAGATATGCTTGAAACGCGCAACGCCTCGCGCCTCGCCGACCTTTGGGACGAGGCAAAGGCGGCTTCCATGAGCGAGCCGGAGCGGTTGCTCTACCGCTCCAACCTGCTCGGTTCCGACAAGCGCATAACCAATTATGGCGGTGGCAACACCTCGGCGAAGGTGATCGAGAAGGACCCGCTGACCGGCGAAGAAGTGGAAGTCCTTTGGGTCAAGGGATCGGGCGGCGATGTCGGCACGATCAAGCTGGACGGTTTCGCCACGCTCTACATGGACAAGCTGAACGCGCTGAAGGGACTTTATCGCGGCGTCGAGCATGAAGACGAGATGGTCGGCTACCTGCCGCACTGTACCTTCAATCTGAACCCGCGCGCTGCTTCCATCGACACGCCGCTTCATGCCTATGTGCCGAAGGCGCATGTCGACCATATGCATCCCGACGCCATCATCGCGATTGCAGCATCGAAGGACTCGAAGGCTCTAACGGCCGAAATTTTCGGCGGCGAGATCGGCTGGCTACCCTGGAAGCGGCCGGGATACGAGTTGGGCCTGTGGCTGGAAAAATTCTGCACGGAAAACCCTGACGCAACCGGCGTCGTTCTCGAAAGCCACGGCCTGTTCACCTGGGGTGACACGGCTCGCGAAAGCTACGAAACCACCATCCGCATCATCAACCGCGCCATTGAATGGTTCGAGGAAAAAAACGCCGGCACGGCGGCGTTCGGTGGAGAGAAGCATACGGCGTTGCCACCCGGCGAGCGCCGGGCGGTCGCCGCGAAGCTGATGCCGGCCATTCGCGGTGCGGTGTCGGAAAAGACCCACAAGGTCGGCCATTTCGACGATTCCCAAACCGTTCTAGAGTTCGTCTGTTCGAACGAGATGGAAAAGCTGGCGGCGCTCGGCACGAGCTGCCCTGACCATTTCCTGCGCACCAAGATCAGGCCGCTGGTCGTTCCGTTCGATCCAGCCTCGCCTGACGCCGAGGCGACGCTCGCCGTGCTGCCGGCGGAGATCGCCTCCTACCGCGAGGGCTACGCCGCCTATTATGAGCGCTGCAAGCGCCCTGACAGCCCGGCCATGCGCGATCCCAACGCGGTCGTCTATCTGGTTCCCGGCGTCGGCATGATCACCTTTGCCGGCGACAAGGCGACAGCTCGCATCTCGGCCGAATTCTATGTCAACGCCATCAATGTCATGCGCGGCGCGTCCACCGTCTCGACCTATGTCGGATTGTCGGAGCAGGAGGCATTCGACATCGAATACTGGCTGCTCGAGGAAGCCAAGCTGCAGCGGATGCCTAGGCCGAAGCCGCTCGCCGGCCGCGTTGCGCTGGTGACCGGCGGCGCCGGCGGTATCGGCCGCGCGACGGCCGCGAAACTGGTCGCCGAAGGCGCGTGCGTGGTACTGGCCGACATCGACGAGAAAGCGCTGGCCGATGCCCATGAGCAACTGGCGGCGGCGAAGGGCAAGGATTTCGTCCGTTCGGTCAAGCTGGACGTGACCAGCGAGGCTGAGGTCGCGGCGGGCTACGCCTCGGCCATCGTGAACTATGGCGGCGTCGACATTCTGGTATCGAATGCGGGTCTTGCGTCCTCGGCCCCGGTCGAAGACACGACGCTGGATCTATGGACCCGCAACATGGACATCCTTGCAACCGGATATTTCCTGGTGTCGCGTGAGGCGTTCCGCCTGTTCCGGCAACAAAAGATCGGCGGCAACGTCGTCTTCGTCGCGTCAAAGAACGGCCTTGCCGCCTCCCCCAACGCCTCCGCCTACTGCACCGCCAAGGCGGCCGAAATTCACCTCGCACGCTGCCTGGCGCTGGAGGGGGCTGCCGAACAGATCAGGGTCAATGTCGTGAACCCAGACGCCGTGCTGCGCGGCTCCAAGATCTGGACCGGCGAATGGAAGGAACAGCGCGCCGCCGCCTACAACATGTCGACCGACGACCTGGAGGAGCATTACCGTTCGCGCTCGATGCTGAAGCGGTCGGTGTTTCCGGAAGACATCGCCGAGGCGGTCTATTTCTTCGCCTCGGAAATGTCGGCCAAATCGACCGGCAACATCGTCAATGTCGATGCCGGCAACGCGCAGAGCTTCACGCGCTAGGCTGACTCCGGGGAGGAAACCATGACCGAACTGCCGATCGCCGGGGACATCGTTGCGGCCCACAACGCCGCCCGCGAGGCCGAGCTGAAACGCGACTACGAAACGCTCGGCGAGCAGCTCGACCGTCGCGGTGTTGCGATCGATGAGATCAAGGCCAAGGTCGCCGCCTTCGGCGTGGCGATCCCCTCATGGGGCGTTGGCACCGGCGGCACGCGCTTCGCCCGCTTCCCCGGCATCGGCGAGCCGCGCGACATCTTCGATAAGCTGGCGGACTGCGCCGTCATCCAGCAGCTCACCCGCGCCACCCCGACAGTCTCGCTGCACATTCCGTGGGACAAGGCCGATCCGAAGAAGCTGAGAGACACCGCCGACAAGCTCGGCCTCGACTTCGACGCCATGAATTCCAACACGTTCTCCGACGCGGCGGATCAGACGCATTCCTACAAGTTCGGTTCGCTCTCCCACACCGACGCCGCCACGCGCCGGCAGGCAGTGGAGCACAATCTCGAATGCATCGAGATCGGCAAGGCGATCGGATCGAAGGCGCTGACGGTGTGGATCGGCGACGGTTCGAACTTTCCCGGTCAGTCGAATTTCGCCAAGGCGTTCGAGCGCTATCTGGCCTCGATGAAGGAGGTCTATGCCGGTTTGCCCGCGGACTGGCGGCTGTTCACCGAGCACAAAATGTACGAGCCGGCCTTCTATTCCACGGTTGTGCAGGACTGGGGCACCAACTACCTGATCGCCCGGGAACTCGGACCGCAGGCATTCTGCCTTGTCGATCTCGGTCACCACGCGCCCAACGTGAATATCGAGATGATCGTCGCGCGGCTCATCCAATTCGGCAAGCTGGGCGGCTTTCACTTCAACGACAGCAAATATGGCGACGATGATCTGGATGCGGGGTCCGTCGATCCCTACCGGCTGTTCCTGGTCTTCAACGAGCTGGTCGATGCGGAGCTGCGCAGTGCGAAAGCGTTCGATCCGGCGCACATGCTCGACCAGAGCCACAACGTTACCGACCCGATCGAAAGCCTCATGGTGTCGGCGGTAGAGGTGCAGCGCGCTTACGCGCAGGCGCTGCTGGTCGACCGGGCGGCACTTGATGGCCATCAGCAGGACAACGACGCGCTCATGGGTTCACAAACGCTCAAGACAGCTTTCCGCACGGATGTCGAGCCGATCCTCGCAATGGCGCGGCTCGATAAACGTGGCGCCGTTGATCCGGTCGGCGCCTATCGTGAGGCGGGCTACCGCGCCAAGGTTGCAGACGTGCGCCCCGCAAGTTCGGCAGGTGGCGGAGGGATTGTATAAGTCCGATCGTCGCCCCTTTCCGTGTTTCGCTCGTGCCGGCAACGGAACCGATTGGGATGTCCGCTGGCAATCAGATGAAAAGTTCACGGCTACGGCTGGCGTCAGGGCGCGAAGCCGCCGTCGTGTCTCTTACATCCTCAATCCCGGAAGCAGGAGTGTCTGAAAGCCGCCCGTGACCCGCATTTGCCGCCTGCCGGACGTGCCAGCCTGTCCGACGTGAAGGCCTTGGAGGTTGGGGGAGTTTTATGTGTCGCTGCCGTTCGTTTGATACTTCAACGGCTGAAATTGTAGCTGTTCGCCGCTTCAGCCACGTATCGGTCAAACAGATTGACGTCGCCGACCTGGCCGCCCTTCAGCAGCAGCGTGGTTCCGTCGACAGAGCCGTCGGGCGCATGACCACGGCAGACTGCCACGCCGCTTCCCATCCGCTGGACAAAGGAGAGGCTTCTGAATCGAAGCCTCTCCACGACCGCGCTCGATGTGTCGCCGCCGGCGACGAGGAGCCTGGCCGGGCGATGCCGGTGGAAGACCGCATGCGTGAGATCGGCCAGGAACCGCGACAGCGCGGCTGGCGAACAGCCGTAGTCCTTGCTTGGTTGCAGATGGACGAGGACATTTCGACCGGCAGCAAGATGCCGGACGCTTCGGTCGACCAGTTGCGCGGGTTGCGTCAGGTCGCCGGGTTCGACCGGAAGACGTTCGTAGCTCGCTGCCGCGAAAACCTGCGCTGCGGTTGCGGACGAGCGGCTGCCGGCAATGGCCAGAACAGGTCCGGTCCGCCAATCGGCGTTCGCCGCTGGCTGCATCAGCGACGGTCCGCCTAACACCAGCGCCTCGGCCACACCGCTCGCGCCGACGACGAGCACCGGGGCGTCCTGCGTGATGCCGCGCAACAATTCTCCGAAGCGATCCACGTCGGGCTGCTCCACAGCATCGACCAGGATACGGTTCCCGCGCGGCTGGAGTGCGTTCGGACCGGAACGTAGTTCCTCGCGGTTCACCGAGACGAGGCCATGAAGTCCCTGCATCGCAAGATGAACCCGCAAATCTGCTTCGCCCATTGGGGTCACCGGATGCGCGCGCATGATGGGATGCCGGTCGATGCGATAGGTGCGGCCGTCCGGCGCGCGTGCGAAAAGGTTGGCGAACAGGCAGTAACGGCCGAGGCTCGGCTGGCCGCCGAGCAGGATGGTCCGGCAGGGCGCGAGCCCTTCCTCCAGCGTCAGGACGGCCGCACCGATACTGCCGACATGCGGCGCCGAATCGAAGGTGGAGCAGATCTTGTAGTGCACGAAGCGCGGCGCAAGCCGCCTGACCGACGGCACAAGGGCACGCAGCCGCGCGTCGATCTCCTCGGGTGACCGTGTTCTCAGGTCGGTCGCGATGCCTACGGCGTCGAGGCCGTCCGTTTCACCTGCCTCTGGGGCATCCAGGAAAAGTTGAACGTTCGCGCCGCGCTCCGCCAGCGTCGCCAGCGTGTCGGAGGCGCCGGTGAAGTCATCGCCGATGAAGACGATTTCCACCATGTCAGCTGCCGAAGAAGCGAAGCGCCGCCGCCAGTGCAGACCGCGAGCCGGCAGCGGCTTCGAGCGACAGGCCTTGCACGACGGCTTGCCAGGCCTGTCGCAGGCTTCGCACACCAGCCGCCGGACCATCGGGGTGAGCCAGAATGCCGCCGCCGGCCATGAACAGGAAATCGCTCGAGCCGGTGGCCATCGCGGTCGCCGGCAACGTGCCGGCCGACTGTCCGGACGAGAAGGCCGGCATCACGACGTCGGAGCTGTCGGAAGCATCGTCCGCGAGCGGCCTCAGGCAGCGCCGTGCCGCCGCCGCGACCTCTTCTGCTTGGTCGGAGAACTTTCCGCCGATGCCGTGGACATGCATGTGGTCGACGCCGGCGAGGCGATAGAGCGTCTGATAGGCGTCGAAGCCGATCCCCAGCAGCGGATGGCGGGAAAAGGCTCCGAACCCGTTGCGATGGCCGTGGACGGCGAGAGGCGTAGCGCGGCGCAGCGACTGCATCGCGGACAGCCCGCACCAGTTGAGGCTCGCCATCACGCACGAGCCGCCCTCGCGTTCGACCAGCTCCGCGTGGCGGCGCATGGCATCCGTCTCGTCGGTGATGTTGAAGGCCATCATCACGTCGCGGCCGGCGCGCTCGCGGTGGGCGCGGATGCGTGCCATCACAGCCGGCACGCGCTCGGCCAGCGGCGCGTGGTCCGGGTCTGCACAGATCTCGTCATCCTTGATGAAGTCGACGCCGGCATCGCATAGCAGTTCGACCAGATCGGCGATCTCGTGCGCCCGCATTCCGACGTTTGGCTTGATGATCGTGCCGAACAGCGGCCGGTCATGGACGCCGACATAGTCGCGTGTGCCGGCGATCCCGAGCCGGGGTTTGTCGAACCTGTCGCGATAGGACTGCCCGAGGGAAACGTCGAGAAGACGCAGGCCCGTGACTTCGCCCAGGTCATAGAGGTTCCCGGCAACGGTCGCGGCAAGCGTCGGCAGGTTCGCGCCGATGTTGACGACCGGATAGGCGATGCGCACCTTCGCGCGCCGCCAGGGGCCTGGAGCCTTCTTCCGCTCGAGATAGGCGCTCGCGAGACTGGGCGCCGCGGCACTTTCCAATTCCTCGACCGAGAGCACGTCGGCCGCCGCCCGCGCCCGCAATTCATCGGTCTCGCCGGCGACTTTCACGAAGGTGCCGCTTGACTGTTCCCCGGCCATGATCGCCGCGATCTTCTCGGGTTCGAGCGGCGTTTCGATCAGATAGGTGGCCTCGACGGTCTCTTGTTTCATCGCGGCCTCAGATCGCCGACAGGTCGGGGAACGGACGCACGGGGTCGCTGCCGTCCCAGTTTTCCGATGCTGCGCGGATCATGTCGAACATACGGCCCTTGGGGCCCATCACCTCGGACAGTTCGATCACCGTGCCGGGATGGGCCTCGCGGTCGAAATAGACGAACCGGCCGTTCTCGCCGACCTTCCCGCTCATCTTGGGGCGGAAGCCGTCGGCCTCCATGCGGGCGAGATCGCGATCGTAGTCCTGCGTCCAGAAGGCGACATGCTGCAGGCCGCGATGGCCGGCAAGGCGGAAATCGCGATACATGGAGGGAACGTCATTGCGGCACTGGATCAGTTCGACCTGGATGTAGCCGCTGTTGGCCAGTGCCACCGAATTGTGCGGCCGGTAGGGCTGACCCTCATAGAAATAGTCCTCGATCGGCACCTTCGGGTTGTAGAACCACGGGCCGACGCCCATCACGTCGTGCCAGTGCGCCATCGCCGCCTCGATATCGTCGACGACGTAACCAAGCTGGCGGATCGCGCCAAGAAACCTGCTCATGGAAGAACCTATCGGGACAGGAGGGTGGGCAGCCAGGTCGAGACGGCGGGTACCGTCGAAACGACCAGCAGTGAAAGAATGAGCGGAACGAAGAACGGCAGGACGCCGCGCACCACGCTGTGAACGGGCATCGTGGCGATGATCGACACCATGTAGAGGCTCATGCCGATCGGCGGCGTCAGCAGGCCGATCATCAGATTGAGGACGAAGACGATGCCCAGTTGCAGCGGATCGACGCCGGCCGCATGGAGCGCGGGGGCGACGATCGGCGCGATGATCAGGATCGCGGCGATCGATTCCAGGAACATGCCGACGACCAGCAACAGCACGTTGACCAGAAGCAGCAGCACCAGCGGATTGGAGGAGATGCCGAGCAGCCATTCTCCTGCGATGGCCGGCACCCGGTCGAGCGTCAGCACCCAGGCGAAGACGGCCGCGGTCGAGACGATGAACAGGATGCCGGCGGTTGCCTCGGCGGTCTCGCGCAGGCTCTCCCACACGGCCCGCAAGGTCAGCGTCCGGTAGACGAAGACGCCGATCATCAGTGCATAGGCTACCGTGACGCCGGCGACTTCCGTCGGGCCGAAATAGCCGCTGAGCAGGCCGCCTATGAGGATGATCGGGGCGATCAACGCCGGCAGGGAAACGATGGCCTTCTCCGCGACCGAGCGCAGCGACGGGGTCACGGTGTCGCGCGGCAGGCCATAGAGGCGCGCGATGATGGCGACCTGTGCCATCAGGAACAGGGTGATCAGCACCGCCGGAACGATGCCGGCCACCAAAAGCTGCACCGCCGAGACATTGGTGACGCTGGCATAAATGATGAGCGGGATCGACGGCGGGAAGATCGGGCCGATCGTGGCCGCCGCGATGGTGATGCCGGCGGCGAAGTTCTTCTTGTAGCCCTGGGCCACCATCTGGTCGATCTGGATCTTGCCCAGCGCGCCGATGTCGGCGAGGGCGGCGCCCGAGACGCCCGAAAAGATCAGGCTGACCAGGATGGACACCTGTGCGACCGCTCCACGGATGCGGCCGACCATCAGGCGCACGAGGTCGAATATGTGGGCGGTCACACCCATGGCGTTGAGCAGCGAAGCCGCCAGGATGAACAGCGGAACCGCTAGAAGCGGCGTTGAATCCAGCGCGTTTACGGCGCGCTGCGCCAGGACATGCAGCGGCAGGTCGAAGGCGAAGATGGCGATCGCCGACGACAGGCCGAGCGCCACCGCGATCGGCGCGCCGGCGATCAGCGCGGCGGCGAAGACGACGATCAACACGATGCTCATGGCAGTGCCTTGGCGGAGGGTCCCAGCGGCCGCCCCGAGAGCAGGCCTGCGATCCGTGTCACTGTCACCACGGCCAACAGAGCGAAGCCGATGATGGAGGGGGTGTAGAAGACCCCGTTGGGAATGCCGAGCGTCGGCGTCGCAAACTTCCATGCGCGGCCTAGAAAGGCATAAAGCGCCCACAGCGTCAGCGCGGCGAAGACCAGGACGAGCAGTTCAACGACGAGCGCGACCCGGCGCCGATGCCGCTCGGGCAGCATCATCGGTACCATGTCGACCGCGACGTGCTGGCCGCGCAGCGCGAGCAGCGGCACGCACAGGAAGACGATCGCAACGCCGCAGAAGCGAGACAGCTCGTCCGCCCAGGGCATGCCGGTGTCGAAGAGGTTGCGGCCGATCACCTGTCCGACGACGAGCACGCACATCAGCGCCAACAGCAGCATCGCCAGCACCCGGCTAGCGATGGCGGCGCCTTTCAGCACGCCGCCGTCTGCCGGACCTCGGGGTCCGCCATTCATCGCCGCGACCTCCCGGCCATGCCCGTCAGGCGATCGCCCGGATCTTGTCGTAGAGCGGGCCGTACTTCTCCCCGAAACGCTCGTCGGCGAGCTTGGAGACGGATGCGCGGAAGGCCTCGATGTCGAGCCCGTCCTCGGGGCCGATGACGGTCATGCCGAGTTTGCGCAGCTCTTCGGTCTCCTTTTCCTCGTTGTCCTGGATGGCCTTGGTGGCGCGCTGGCGGATCTCCAGCGACGCGGCTTCGACCGCCTGCTTCTGCGTGTCGGAAAGCGCCTGCCATGCGTCCTCGTTCATGACCACGACCTCGGCATTGGACATGTGGCCGGTCAGCATCAGGTGCGACTGCACCTCGTAGAGCTTGACGTTGAGGATAACGTTGACCGGATTCTCCTGGCCCGCGACGACGCCCGTGGCGAGCGCGGTCGGCACTTCCGACCAGTCGACCGGAACCGGAGCCGCACCCATGCCCTCGATCGCGGTCTGGTAGATCGGGAAAGGCACGGCGCGGATCTTCTCGCCCGCGAGGTCGGCCGGCTTGTATACCGCCTTGTTGCAGGTAAGGTTCCTGCGGCCGAAATAGTGGGCGTAGATGACGCGGACATTGGCAGCCTCGATCAGGCCCTGGTTCAGCTCCTGCATCACCGGCGAGTTGACGTCCATCACCTTCATCAGGTGGTCGACATCGCGGTAGAGATAGGGCGTGTCGAGCGCGCCGAACGGCTCGTAGAGCGAGCCGATGCCGCCGGCCGTGTTGTGCGAGAAGGCCACCGTGCCCAGCGATACGGCCTCCGCCAGTTCCTGCAGCTTGCCGAGCTGCGACGACGGAAACACCTCGACGGCGACATCACCGCCCGAATGCTTGGCGACGGCTTCGGCGAACCAGTCGGCCTGCGCTCCGGCGACGCTGGCGGGCTCGTTGTTGTGGCCATAGCGCAGCGTCAGCGACTGCGCCGACGCCCAGCGCGGCGCCACGGCGAGCGCTCCCGCACCGAGACCGACCGCCAGCGCGCCACGCCGGGTCAAGTTTATCTGTCTGACCATGATAACCTCCCTTGATGTGTTTCGAGGGGCCGGGACGAACAGTCGCCGGCCATTCCCGCTCCTCTTGACAGAAGGCTATGAAGGGTGATGCTTCACGTCAAACAATCATTCTTGAGGTATTTTGACGTGTCATCGGATTCTCGCGACCTGCCCTCGATGTCCGAGGTTGCGCGTGCCGCCCAGGTATCGCTGGCGACCGTCGACCGCGTGCTCAACCGCCGCAAGGGGGTCAAGCCGCGCACCGTCGAACGCGTGCTGAAAGCGGCGGTCGACCTCGGCTACATGGAGCAGGAAGAGCGCGAGCGACTGTCGGGACCGCGCCCGCCCAACGTCGCCTTCCTGCTGCCCAAGGGCACGAATCCCTATCTCAGGGTGCTGGGCGACAAGGTGCGCGCCATCGCCGAGACAGGGCTGCGCGACGAGGTTCCCGTGCGCTGCTTCTTCATCGAGAGCTTCGACGCCAGGGCATTGGCGACGGCGCTACGCCACCATGCACGCTGGGCCGACGGCATCGCCTTTATGGCGATCGACCATCCGCTGGTGCGCGAGGCGGCGGAGGAAGTCAGCGCCGGCGGCACAAGGCTGGTCACGATAGTCTCGGATCTGCCCCATCCTGGCCGCGAAGCCTATGTCGGGCTCGACAACCAGGCCGCGGGCCGCACCGCCGCGCTGCTGCTCGCGCGGTTCTGCGGCCGTCGGCACGGCAGCGTCGCGCTGGTCGCCGGCAGTCGCAACTACCGGGCCCACGCCGAGCGCGAGATGGGGTTCCTCAGCCTGCTTGAGGAATCGCATCCCGGTCTGCGCGTTGTCGGTATGCGCGAGGGTCACGACGACCGCAACGAGAATTATCGCCACACGCTTTCGCTGCTCGACCAGAACCCGGACCTCATCGGCATCTACAATGTCGGCGGTTCGTCGGATGGCATCGGCCGTGCGTTGCGCGAGCGCGGCAAGAGCAGCGACATCGTCTTCATCGGGCATGGCATGACTACCGATACGAGGCGACTGCTCATCGACGGCGTCATGGACGCCGTGATCAATTCGGATCCGGACCAGATCATCGCGCAGACGCTGGCGCGCTTTTCGCGATCGGCCGAACCGTCGGCGAATGGCGAGGCGCGCCAGTTCCCGCTCAGCATGGAAGTTATCTTCCGCGAGAACATCCCGCCGCAGTTGAAGCAGCCGTAGCCGTCGACTATCGGAAGAGACCTCGTCTCGACCATAGGCTCTCCGCCTTGGCGTTGCCGTAGGAATTGCCCCCGGCGCCTTCCAAAACAAATTCCTTGCTGGTTCAGAAGGGCTGGCCCCGTGCCAAGGACCGGATTGGGGTGGATTCCTGCCCGACCGCTTTTCGCCGGAGACGTTGGGAAATCGGCCATCCAGATGGCCGCCGCATGTCGACAGCAACGCGCCCCTCCTATCGGTTATTCCAAGGGACACCTCATGGAAGCAGACATTGCCGGTGGTCACATCGGGCATGGGCGCCGCGTCGTCGCCGTATCACCATGGAGTGGCGTGGACGGTCCGGAGCCGGCCCCGGTCCTGCCGAACCGGCAAGGCGCTTCTTTTCGGACATCCAGGCAAGCTTCACCGTTTTCCAGAAGCCGCTGCATGCAGGGGCGTGAGGCACATACTCACTTCTGCGGAATGAGCCCGATCGTGTGAGTTGGCAGTTCGGTATCTGCGAAGAGATCAGGATAAGCAGCAGCGAGTTGCGGCAGCGCAAGAAGGATCTCGCGCAGGTGGCGCCGCATCTCGTTCTCGGCGCCCTGGGGATCGTTTGCGGCAAGACGGTCCACGATCGCCTCATGCTGGCGGATCAGAAGAGGCATTGGAGATGCCGCGGGGAGGCTGAGAAAGCGGACCCGGTCGGTCTGCACCCGCGCGCTCTCCACGATTCGCCACGCATAATCGCAGTCGATGATGTCGGCGATCGCGCGATGGAAGGCTTCGTCGTGGTCGTTAAAGTTATGATAATCGTTTCTCGCGGCTGCGGTTCGCTGACGGTCAAGCAGGCCGCGTAGGATCTCGACATGCCTCGCCTGCGCAAGACGGCCGGCATCTCGGGCTATATCGCATTCGATCGCCTCTCGCACGTAACGTGCATTGGCTAGTTCGCGCACCGAAATCTTCATCACGTAGGTGCCACGGCTAGGGCGGATCTCCACGAGGCCAGCCTCGGATAGCTTTATGAAGGCTTCGCGCACTGGCTGGCGGCTGACGCCGAAGCGGGCCGCTATCTCCTTCTCCGAGAGGGCTTCGCCGGGCATCAACTTCAGCTCGACAATACCTTGCCTGAGCGCGGCAACGAGTTGCGAGGCAATCGGTTCTCTAACCTTCAGCGGCAGTTCCATAGAGTACCCGTTCTTCCCGCGATCGGTCGAGTAGCCTGCCAAGGCCATATCTGGTCCTACCAAAATCACTTGCCATCATCGTGCCGTAAGGTAACATACCGGTATGGTGCCATACCGCAAGTGGGCACCAAAGGGAGGACGTTGAAATGACCAACAGAGCCATGACGACGACGCGCCGCAGCTTCCTGGCTACCGGCACCGCAGCGCTTGCCGCGCCCGTCTTCATCCGCGGCGCACGCGCGCAGGAGAAATTCGTCTGTAAGATCGCACACACCGAGGGCATCGGTACGCCGATCACCAACGCCTTCGATGCATGGGCAAAAACGCTGAACGAGAAGAGTGGCGGACGCATCGACGCACAGCATTTCCCGGCGGCGCAGCTTGGCGGCCTCGCGGAGGCTCTCGAAGGCAGCCGCATCGGCACGATCCAGGTGACCACCGCCGGCCCGGATTCGGAGGAAGCAATCGCTCCCGAGATCGCGGCCTTCGGCGGCGCGCCCGGCTTCATCTACAAGAGCGAAGAGCATGTCGACAAAGTCCTGCAGGGCGAATTGGGCCAGAAATGCTCCGACATCGCCCGTGCCAAGACCGGCGTCGAGTTCGTCGCCTACGGCGAGACCGGCTTCCGTCACATCCTGGCCAAGCGCCCGGTGGCGTCGCTGGACGACCTCAATGGCCTCAAGATCCGCGTGCCGCAACTGCGCATATGGGTCGATTTCTGGACACTTCTGGGCGCTGCGCCTACTCCTCTGCCCTATTCGGAGCAGTACTCGGCGCTGTCGACCGGCATCATTGATGCCATCGATTCGGACGTGTTCTCTATCGTCGGCTTCAAATTCCACGAGCAGGCCGACAACCTGACATTGACCGGCCACTGGTTCCTGCCGAAGGCAGTGCGGGTGAACGCCGCATGGCTCGACAGCCTGCCGCAGGACCTGCAGGACCTGGTTCGCAGCTCGGCCAAGGAAGCGTTTGCCGAGCAGCGCAACGTCAATCGCGCCAACGCAGCCAAGACGCTCGAAGACCTCAAGGGCCTCGGCGTCAAGGTTCAGTCGCTGCCGAAGGAAGAGCTCGCCAAGATGGAAGAGCAAACCTCCAAGCTGTTCGATGAATTCGGCTCCAAAAGCCCTGAGACCGCCGAAATGATCAAGGCTATCCGGGCACTGGGTTAAGACTGTAGGGATGGCATTTACCGAGACAGACGCCGCGCTCTCGGATGCGGCGTCCGACAGCGCACCGGCCGGTCTGGCGCGCATCGTCGACCGTATTCTCGAGGCGGCCTGCATCGGGCTAATGCTGGCTGCCGTGGCCGTCGCCTGCCTTCAGGTGGTGCTGCGCTACGGCTTTCGCTCCGGCCTGCCCTGGCCGGAGGAATTCGCAACCTGGGTCTTCGCTTGGGCGGTGTTCCTCGGGATGGCCATCGCCACCGGCCGCAATGCCCACATTTCCATCGACGTGCTGCTGCGCCTGCTGTCGCCGCGCAACCGCGCCGCACTCGAGATGTTCAACCGCGCGGTCATCGCGGCGGCGAGCATTATGCTGGTTATGCACGGCTGGGATTATGTCAGCCGCGCAATCGCGGCTTCCCCGGCGTTGCAGTGGCCCATGAAGTATCTCTTCGTCGCGGCGCCCGTGGGTGGCCTGCTCAACCTTTTCTTCCTCGCTTGGCCAAACGCCGGCAGGACGCTTCTGCAGGGGCTGGCGGTGCTCGCCGGCGGCGTCGCGATCTATCTCGCCGTGCGCTACGGCGCCTCATCGTTCTACGGCCAGAGCGGAAGCGCGGTCGTGCTGGTCATCGTCGGGATCGTCGGCATCGTGCTCGGCGTGCCTGTGACTTTCGCACTCACATTCGGCGCCTTCGCCGCCTTCGCGCCGTTCAGCCAGATCCTGCTGGTCACCATCTCACAGAACATGGTGGCGTCGCTGAATTCCTTCACCCTTATTGCCATCCCGTTCTTCATTCTGGCGGCGGCGGTGATGAACGCCGGGGGCATCACGCCGCGTCTTGTCGATCTCGCGATGCAACTAGTCGGCCATCTGCGCGGCGGGTTGGGACAGGCCAACGTCGTTACCAACACGATGCTGGCCGGCATTTCGGGATCCTCCACGGCGGATGCCTCGACCATCGCCAAGCTGATGGTACCGGAGATGGCGCAACGCGGCTACAGCCGAGCCTTCAGCGCCGCGCTGACCGCCGCCTCGGCGACCCTCGCCAACCTGATCCCACCTAGCCTAGGCCTAATCATCTATGCCGCTCTGGCCTCGGTCTCGGTCGGCGCTCTGTTCGTGGCCACGATCGTGCCCGGCTTCCTGGTGGCCGCCGCGCTGATGGTTATGGTTTATTTCATGTCACGCAGACGCGGTTATGGCGGCGATATCCCAAAGGCGACGCTGCGCGAGCGCTTGTCGTCCCTGGGACTGGCGGTCCCTGCACTAATCCTGCCCGCGATCATCGTGGGCGGCGTGCGGTTCGGGGCTTTCACGGCGACGGAGGCCGGCGCGATCGCGTTCATTTACGCGCTGCTCTGCGGCTTCCTTCTCTATCGCAGGCTGACCCCGGCGAACCTGATTGCAGCTATCCGCGAAGCCGTGCTGGACACGATCGTGATCGCCGTCATTATCGCGGCGGCAGCGCCGTTTGCATGGGTTCTTGCATTCGAGCAGGTGCCGCAGAAGATCGCCCAGGAACTGGCGCTGCTGGTCGCGAATCCACCACTGCTGCTCTTTGCCGTGATGATGTTCCTCCTGATCGTCGGGCTGTTTATGGAAATGATCGCCTCGCTGGTCATCCTGGTGCCAATCCTCGTGCCGCTCGTGGTGACAGCCGGCATGGATCCGATTCACTTCGGGGTCGTGATTGTCATCAGCCTCGTCATTGGCGCACTGACTCCGCCGCTCGGCGTGCTGGTGTTCACCACGGCGCGGGTGGGCAGGGCCAATCAGACGGAGACATTCCGCGCGATCGTGCCGTTCGTTTTGGCGCTTCTCGCCGTGCTGCTGCTGGTAAGTTATGTTCCGGCGCTGACGCTGTTGCCGGTATCATGGTTCGGGCCTTGAGGCCTAACCCTCTAGTCAACGCTCGGAAAGACACGTGAAGAAGACACGCATTGCGATCGTCGGCCTCGGCATGGCCGTGACACCCCACGCCAAAGGACTGCTGGATCTTTCGGACCGGGTAGAGGTCGCCTATGCCTTCGCCCCCAGCGAAGCCAGGCGCAAGGCATTCGGCGAGAAATTTCCTTTCCCGCTTTGCGAAAGCCTCGATGTGATCCTTGCGGACGACAGTGTGGAGGCTGTGGCGGTGTTCACGCCTGCCAACACGCATCGCGACATAGGTCTTGCCTGCGCGGCGGCCGGCAAGCACGTGCTGATGGAGAAGCCCCTCGACATATCCAACGCACGGGCGGTGGAACTGGTGGAAGGCTGTCGAAGAGCAGGAGTCAAGCTCGGCATCGTGCTGCAGCACCGGTTCCGGCCGGCGGGTTTGAAATTGCGTGAGATCCTGTCCGATGGCGACCTTGGCGCGATTGTCGGTTGTTCGACCGTCATCCGCCTGTGGCGGCCGCAAAGCTACTACGACGAGCCGGGTCGCGGCTCCTTCGCGCGTGACGGCGGCGGCGTTCTTATTTCGCAGGGAATCCACACGCTCGACCTGATGCTGTCGCTCGCCGGCGAGATCGCCGAAGTGACTGGCTTCGCCACAACAACATCCGTGCACCGCATGGAGACGGAGGACATGGTGTGCGCGGCGGCCCGCTTTGCCAATGGCGCCTTCGGCACGATCGACGCCACCACGGCGGCCTATCCGGGCTTCCTCGAGGAGATCGTGATGACCTGCGAAAAGGGTACGGCGACACTGCGCGGGACCGAACTGCTGGTGCAGTTCCGCGACGGCCGCAAGATCGCGATCGAGCCGGACCGCTCGGCCGGTGGCACGGGCGCCGACCCCATGGCCTTCCCGCACGACTATCACCGCGCGGTCATGGCCGACTTCATCGAGGCGGTCCGCTCAGACCGCGAACCGCTAGTGACCGGCGAGGAAGCGCTGAAGGTGCATCACCTAATCGACGCGCTGATTGAAACAGGACGCACCGGCAAGCCGATGGCCATCGCGCGATGAGCCGCAAGCTGCGCTTCGCCGCGGTAGGACTGGACCACCGCCACATCTACCACCTGGTCGGTGAGAACATCGCGGCCGGCGCGGAATGCGCCGGTTACTGTCCGCAGACCGACGACCCGCGCGTGCTTGAGGGGTTTCGTGACCGATTTCCCAACCTGCGTTCGGTAGATCGCGAGCGGCTGATCAACGACCCTTCGATCGACTTCGTCGTATCGGCGGCCATCCCGCGCGACCGGCCCGGCATCGCGGTCGAGGTAATGCGCGCGGGCAAGGATGTGATGGTGGACAAGCCGGGCGCGGTTAACACCCATCAGGTCGAGCAGATTGCACGCGTGGCCGCAGAGACCGGCCGCATCTTCTCGATCTGCTTCTCGGAACGTTTCGTCGTGCGCGCCTGCGAAGTGGCCGCAAGACTGGTGGCGGCAGGCGAGATCGGCCGCGTTGTGCAGGTGACCGGGTTCGGCCCGCACCGGCTCAACCGGGCGATCCGGCCCGCCTGGTTCTTCGATCCTGCTGCTTACGGCGGCATCCTCACCGACATCGCCTCGCACCAGATCGACCAGTTCCTCTTCTTCACCGGCTCGGCCGACGCCGAGATCGTGGCGGCTGCGACGGCCAACCGTGCGCTGCCGGATATGCCGGCTTTTGAAGATTTCGGCGAGATATTGCTGCGCTCAGACAAGGCCAGCGGCTTCATTCGCGTCGACTGGTACACGCCGGACGGCCTGCCGACATGGGGCGACGGCCGGCTGTTCCTGTTGGGAACCGAGGGCTATATCGAACTCAGGAAATATGTCGACATCGATGGGCGGCCGGGGGCGGACCACCTGTTCATCTCGAACCGTGACAGCACGCGCCACATCGACGCCTCGGTGGAGCCGCTGACATATTTCACCCGCTTCCAGGACGATGTGCGCCAGCGCACCGACACCGCCATGCCCGCAGGGCACGCGTTGAAGGTCACGCAGCTTGCCATTGACGCACAAGGAATGGCCAAAACAATCTGACGCCGCTTAGGCGTGCCGGAGCGTCACGCAGATTGTGTGAAATCAAGATACCCGAAACCCGCTTCCGATATCAAACTGGTCCGCTTTCGGCCCAAGCAGGTTGAACCCTCACGCCAGTGCAGTAGGATTTCAACGCTCACCATCCAACCACTTGGAAAACAAACAAATTTCCTAGTCTTAGATTCCGCCCCTGGCACCATCCTCCTCCCGCCCTCATAGCGTCTGTGTCACCGCCCAGGCCACCGCCAGATAGCGGCCCGTCTTGGCGAGCGTGACTAGGATAAGGAAGCTCCACAGAGGTTCGCGCAGCACGCCGGCCACCACCGTAAGCGGATCGCCGACCACGGGCGCCCATGAAAGAAGCAGCGACCATCGGCCCCAGCGGCGATACCAGCGGCCGGCGCGTTCGAGCGCCCTTTCGCCGGCCGGAAACCAGCGCCTGTCCCGCAACCGCTCGATACCACGGCCGAGCAGCCAGTTGACCACCGAGCCCAGCACATTGCCCGTGCTCGCGACCGCGATGAGCAGCGGCCATGGCAGAACTCCGGCCAGGAGAAGCGCCGCGAGAAGCGCTTCGGACTGCGCGGGCAGGATCGTGGCGGCGACGAATGCGGCCCCGAACAGCCCAGCGAGCGCTGCGACACCGGTCATGACCTCATCAGGCCGCGTGGCCGCGGAAAAATCTTTATCACCCTACCGAAACCGTGCCGGCGAGTTCGTCGATGATCGGGCACTCGGGCCTGTCGTCGCCGTGACAGTGTTCAACCAGATGAGCCAACACGGCTCGGAGGTTCTGCAACTCGGCTATCTTACGGTCTATGTCGACCAACCGGGACTGAGCGAGTGCTTTCACCTCGGCGCTCTCGCGCTCCCGATCGCCGTAGAGCGAAAGCAGCTGCCGGCATTCCTCGACCGTGAAGCCAAGACTGCGCGCGCGCTGGACGAAGCGAAGCCGGTGGGCATCTTCGGTCGAGTAGTCCCGATAGCCATTGTCGCGACGGGCGGGCTTCAGCAGCCCGATGTCCTCGTAGTAGCGAATGGTCTTGACCGGCAGACCCGATCTTTCCGCGACAGTGCCGATATTCATGCTCCAGCCTTTCGCTCCAGTCGACGGGCCTGTAAGGCGAGCGGCAGCGGCAAAGTCAAGCCGAGACCGGTTCGCGCCTTTTTCGCTTGTTCGGCGGGTATCGGCAAGCGTATGCCCGGACCCATGACAGTCGGTGGACGAAAGGGTTCGCCCGCAAGGAGTTTTCGATGAATCTGGACAAGCTGATCGAGCACGACGACACCGAGGATTGCCCGGCGTGCCGGGCGCAGGACCTGGTGGTGATGGCGCTGCTGCCGGCCGTGCAGGCATGGGAGCAACGGTCGGAGCTTCCGCAGTTCTCCCTGGCGCTGCATGGCGCGGCAGGCCTGCTCGGCGCGATGATCGAGAACGGCGTGCCCCGCAATTCGATCGAGGAGGCGATGTCGGCCCTGCTTGACGAGATCGAGGAAGAGATCGCTCACGACAAGATGCTAGGCGGGCCGCCTCAGGGAACCGCCTGACCGTCTATTGCTCGGTTGGCGCCTGGATCTGGCGCGTGAAGCCCTTCAGATCCGAGAATTCCTTGAGGTCGCGCTCGATCACCAGCGGGCTGGCCGCATAGGCGAGCGCAAGCTGCGCGACCGAGACCAGCGCGCTGGCATGAATGCGCTCGTAGCCGTGAGAGGCATCGATGCCGAAGGTAATCAGTGCGGTGCGCACGTCGTGGCCGGCCTCGATGGCGGAGGCCGAATCCGAACGGTAGTAGCGGAAGATGTCCTTCTGAAAGGGCAGATCCTCCTCGCGGCAAAGTTCGACCAGCTTGCGCGTCAGATGGAAATCGAACGGGCCCGTCTGGTCGGCCATGGCTATTGTCACACCGAACTCGGACGAATTCTGGCCGGGCGCGCTGGTGCCGTTGTCGATCGTCACCATCGAGGCAACCTCCGGCATCAGGACGGAAGCGGCGCCGACGCCGACTTCCTCTGCGATCGTGAACAGGAAATGGATGTCGACCGGCGACTGCACCTTGCCGCGCTCCATTGCCTCCAGCACGGCGAGCGCGCAGGCCACGCCGGCCTTGTCGTCGAGATGACGCGAAACCACGAAGCCGTTCTCAAGAAATTCCGGTTGGGGATCGATCGCCACCATGTCGCCGATATCGATGCCGAGCGCCAGCGTATCGGCCTCAGAATGAGTGATCTCATCGATGCGAAGTTCGACATGGTCCCAGCCGATCGGCGCGGAATCAACCTCATCGTTGAATGTATGACCCGACGCCTTCAGCGGCAGGATCGTTCCGCGGAACGCGGTCTCCTCCGTGTAGACCATCGCGCGAGCGCCTTCGGCAAACCGTGCCGACCAGTGGCCGATCGGGACGAGACGCAGGCGCCCATTGGCCTTGACGCCTTTGACCTGGGCGCCGAGCGTGTCGAGATGAGCGATCAGGGCCCGCGCCCCCTTGCGTCGGCTGCCTTGACGCACGGCGCGGATCGCGCCGCGCCTGGTCAATTCCGGCGCGACACCCAGTCTTTCAAGCTCCCGCGTCGTGTGCCGGACGACACTGTCGGTGTAACCAGTCGGACTATCGATGGAGAGCAGTATCTTCAGTTGGTCGATCAGATAGTCCCGGTCGATCCTGACACGTTTCACGCAATGCCTCCCGTTGGCTCGTCCCGGCGTATCGTCTGGGGAAAGAGCAAGTCAAGGAAGCGTTCAGCCGTCGGCTGCGGCTCGTGGTTCGCCAGGCCCGGCCGTTCATTGGCCTCGATGAAGACATAATCGGGCTTGTCGGCGGCCTTGACCATGAGGTCGATGCCGGTGACCGGAATGCCTATGGCGCGCGCCGCCTTGCAGGCGGCATCCACGAGACGCGGATGCACGATGTCGGTGACATCATGGATCGAGCCGCCAGTATGCAGATTGGCGGCTTTTCGCACCACGATCTCCTCGCCGGCCGGCGGCTTGTCTTCAAGCGACCAGCCGGCCTGTGCCAGACAGCGTTTCGTCTCGTCGTCGACGGGAATGGAGCTTTCCCCGCCCGTTGCCGCCGAGCGCCGGCGCGACTGGTGCTCGATCAGTTCCGCGATTGACATGGTGCCGTCGCCGACGATGCGAGGCGGACGGCGCATGGCGGCCGCCACCAGCTTGTAGTCGATCACAACAAGACGGAGATCCTCGCCCTGGAAGAAGGCTTCGACCAGCACCTCGTTCGAAACAGTGCGAGCCTCGACGATCGCAGTCTCGACTTCTTCGATCGTCTCCAGCCCGACCGCGACCCCTCTTCCCTGCTCGCCACGCGCGGGCTTTACCACCACGCTGCCATGACGCTCCAAAAGGCCGGCGACAGCTTCCTGATCATCGGCGCCGACCTGTTCGGGCACGAAGAGCCCGGCCTTCTGGACGACCCGCCTCGTCGCGGCCTTGTCGTCGCAGATCGACATGGCGACCGCGCTGGTCAGATCCGACAGGCTCTCGCGGCAGCGGATCGAACGTCCGCCATGGATGAGACGGAAGAAGCCGCCATCGGCATCGGTAATGTCGATCCCGACACCGCGTCGCGCGGCTTCGTCGACGATGAGCCGCGCATAGGGATTGAGCCGGTCATAGCCCTCGATCGGTCCGGCATAGAGCTTCTCATTGATCGGGTTCTTGCGCTTCACGGCAAAGACAGGCACGCGGCGAAAGCCGAGTTTTTCGTAAAGGGCGATCGCCTGCTCGTTGTCGTGCATGACCGACAGGTCGAGGAAAGCAGCACCCCGCGCCCTGAAGTGCTCGGCAATGCGACGCACCAGCATCTCGCCGATCCCCGGATGCCGCGCCTGCGGATCGACCGCCAGGCACCACAGGGACGATCCACGCTCGGGATCGGCGAACAGGCGATGGTGGTCGATGCCCGTGACCGTGCCAAGCACGTCACCTGTTGCCTCGTCCTCGGCGACGAAGCAGGTCAGCGATCGGCTGTCGCGCTTGGACCAGTAGAAGTCTGGAGGCACGCGCACCATGCCGCGCGTTGCGTAGATGGCGTTGACCGCCTCGGCGTCGGCTTCCGAACCCAGCCGGCGGATCGAATAGCCCTTGGGCTGCCGACGGCCCGTTCGGTAGGTTGCCAGGTCCAGCCGGTAGGTATGCGACGGATCAAGAAAGAGTTCCTGGGGCGCCAGCGCCAGGAGCACATGCGGATCGCGTATGTAAAAGGCGATGTCGCGGCCGCCCGGCGCCTCGTCATGCAGAGCGGCGACAATGTCGGCATTGGTCTCGAAGGTCTGTGAGAAGATCAGCCTGCCCCAGCCGCAATCGAGCGTCACCGACTTGCCAGGTTCCGCGGCGCCCGGTTCGCCATGCGCAGGCTGCTGGGCATGGGCGCGAAGGCGCTTCAGCCGATAGCCGAGCGCCTTGTCGGTTCTGGTGCGGGTCATGCGAGCGTCCGATCCCGTGGCCATCGTCCGGATTTGCGGTTCGTCAGATCCCGTGCGTCTGCAGCCATAATTCGAGAAGCCCGACCTGCCAAAGCTCCGAACCCTTGAGAGGCGTGATGTGGTGGGACGGCGCGGCGAAGAGCCGCTCGAGATAGTCCGGTCGGAACAAGCCTCGCTCCCGCGCGGCCTGGCTGGTCAGCGCGTCGCGCACGAGGTCGAGATAAGGTCCGTCGACATATTTGAGCTGCGGAACGGGGAAATATCCCTTCTTGCGGTCGATCACCTCCGTCGGAACCAGCTGGCGCGCCACGTCCTTGAGGACGCCCTTGCCGCCATGCTTGAGCTTATGGTCCGGCGGGATTCGCGCGGCCAGTTCCACCAGTTCGTGATCGAGGAACGGCACCCGCGCCTCCAGACCCCAGGCCATGGTCATGTTGTCGACGCGTTTGACCGGGTCCTCCGAAAGCATCACCGACGTGTCGAGCCTGAGCGCCTTGTCCAGCGGTGTTTCTGCACCATCACGTGCGAAGTGCTCTGCCACGAAGGCGCGGCTTTCGTCACGCTCGGCAATCCATTCGTCGGCAAGCTGCGTCTTCAGCGTCTCGTGATTGCGGTCGAAAAAGACGCGCGCATAGTCGCTGGTCACGTCGTTGGAGCCGGCAAGCGGCGGATACCAATGATAGCCGCCGAAAACCTCGTCCGCGCCCTGCCCCGACTGCACGACCTTTATGTGTTTCGAGACCTCCTTGGACAGGAGATAGAAGCCGACATTGTCGTAGGAAACCATCGGTTCCGACATGGCCGCGAACGTACCCGGCAGCGCTCCCATTAGATCCTCGGACGGCACGAAGATCTTGTGGTGCTTGGTGCTGAAGCGCTTGGCCACGATGTCGGAGTAGACGAACTCGTCACCCGTCTCGCCATTGGCGGATTCGAAACCGACCGAGAAGGTCATCAGGTCGGTCTGTCCGGCCTCGGAAAGAAGCGCGGTGATGACGCTGGAATCAACCCCACCCGACAGCAGAACGCCGACCGGCACGTCGGCGACCATCCGCCGCTTGACCGCGACCCGTAACGCTTCCAGCACGCGGTCGCGCCATTCCTCGGCGCTGAGCCTGGCATCGGCGGGATCGCGCGCATAGGGCGGATTCCAGTAGATCTCGTCATGCGAGCGGCCATCAGGTTCGATGATGCGCACGGTCGCCGCGGGCAGCTTGCGGACGCCGGAGATGATGGTGCGGGGCGCCGGGACGACGGCGTGGAAGGTCATGTAGGAATGAAGCGCGGCCCGGTCGATCGTGGTGTCGACGTCGCCGGCCGCCAGCAGCGCCGGCAGCGAGGACGCGAAGCGCAGCTTTCCGGGTGTCTCCGAAATATAGAACGGCTTGATGCCGAACCGGTCGCGTGCCAGCACGACGCGCCCCGTATCGCGCTCATGGATGGCGAACGCGAACATTCCGTGGAAGCGCTTGACGCAGTCCTTACCCCAGGCATGCCATGCCTTGAGGATCACCTCCGTGTCGCCATGCGAGAAGAAAGAGTAGCCCTTGCCCTCGAGCTCGGCCCGCAGTTCCGGATAGTTGTAGATGCAGCCGTTGAAGGCGATCGTCAGCCCCAGCGCCGAATCCGTCATCGGCTGCTCGGCCTTTTCGGACAGGTCGATGATCTTGAGACGACGGTGGCCGAAGGCCGCGCGCCCGTGCGCGATAACTCCTGCCCCGTCCGGGCCGCGCGGCGCGAGTGCCTGCGCCATTCTTTCGATCGCTCCCGCCGACGGCACGCCGCCATCCAGTCGAACCTCTCCGCAAATCCCACACATAAACGGCCGCGCGACCTCCAATGTCGTTTGAAAAATCCAGATTTTGTTATAGATATGATATTTAGATGTCAAATCAACGGTGTTCACCGACATGACACCCATTGAGCCTTCCAATGCCCCGTCGCCGGATCGGTTCCCTCAAGAGCCGCAGGGTAACGGCATGGGAGGATTCGCCGGCGATTTGCGCACCATCGAGAAAGCCATTCGCCGCATCGCGCGGGCCAGTGACGTCCAGTCACGGGCACTATCGCGCGCGGCGGGACTCACGGCGGCTCAACTCGTCGCGTTGAAAGGCGTGCGCGCGCTCGGCGAGGTTACCACCAACACCCTGTCGGCCTATGCCGACATCTCGGCCGCGACGCTCATCACGATCCTCGACAATCTGGAAGAGCGGGGGGCGATCGAGCGCTACCGCTCTTCGACGGATCGGCGCATCGTGCATACGCGGCTGACCGGGAGAGGAGAAGCGATGCTCGACGATGCACCAGAACCGCTGGGCACGGCCTTCGTGGAACGGCTGGCCGCCCTGCCGGAACAAGACCGACGCCGCATCGTCGACAGTCTATCCGAACTGGCCCGGCTGATGTCGCCGGAAGCGCCGTAGCTAGCGCGAGCCGATCCAGCCGGCGATCCGGTGGGCCGCCTCCTCGATCTGGTCCAGCCGGCGATGGAAGCAGAGCCGAAAGAGCCCTTCTCCTTCCGGTCCGAACGCGCTTCCGGGAGCGAGGCCGACGGCTGCATTCTCCACCATGTCGAAGGCGGCCGTCCGCGAATCGCTCACACCGTCGATTCCGAACATCAGATAGAAGGCGCCTTGCGGCGGTGTCAGCGAGACGCGGCCGGTATCGGCAAGTATCCGGCAGACCAGGTCGCGGGCATGACGCGCACGCGCGACCTGCTCGGCCAGGAACGTGTCGCCATTGTCGAGGGCCACGACCGCCCCGCGCTGCAGGAACTGTGGGACGCCCGAGGTGGAGTACTGCACAAGGTTCTCGAACACCTGCTTGAACTCGGCCGGTATGCGAACCCATCCCATGCGCCAGCCGGTCATGGCCCAGTTCTTGGAGAAGGAGTTGACATAGAGGATGCGGTCTCCCGTCTCCTCGATGTCGATGAAGGACGGAGCGCGTCCGCCACCATAGTGGAAATGCGCATAGATCTCGTCCGCGATGATCCACATGCCGCTGCGGCGCGCCAGGTCGAGAAGTGCCTTCAGCGTGTCCAGGTCGGCGGTCCAGCCGGTTGGATTGGCCGGCGAATTGACGAAGATCGCACGCGTGCGAGGTGTCACCGCCGCCGCCACCCGCTCCATGTCGAGCGCCCAGCCATTGGGCGATCGGTCGAGCGGCACCGCTATCGGCCGCACACCTGCGACGCCGGCCGCGCCGGCGAAATTCGGCCAGGCCGGCGCGAAGAAGATCGCTTCGTCGCCGGCGCCACAGGTCGCATCGATCGCCATCTGGATCGCCTGCATGCCGCCGACGCAGACCACGAAGTTGTCGGGACCGTCATCGGTGCCAAAGTGCCGCTCGAAATAGCGCGCCAGGGCCTCGCGCAGTTCCGGAATGCCGCGCTGCCAGGTATAGAATGTCTCGCCGCCTTTGAGCGCCTGGGCGGCCGCGCTCGCGATGAAGTCCGGCGTCGGCAGATCGCCCTCGCCTGCCCACAGCGGAATGAGGCCGGGTTTCAATCGACCGCGATTGGCCACGGCGACGATGCCGCTCTCGGGGGCCTCCCGAGCCTCTTTTCGAAGGTGATCCTGATACATGTGCGCTACCGAACGGCTGGATGCCGCCCGGAGCTATCATCCCCGAAGACTTCCCGGAAGAGCCTAGCCGTGCTGGATCAAACGGTCGGCCGCTTTGCCAGAAGGTCACGGATTTCGGTCAGGAGTTGCACATCCGGCGGAGGAGGCGCGGGAGCAGCAGCTGCCTCCTGCCCCGGCTTCTGTGTCTCAAGACCGCGTCTTAGATTGTTGACCGCCTTGACCATCATGAAAATGATCCATGCCAGGATCAGGAAGTTGAGGAGAACGGTGAGAAAGCTGCCATAGGCCAGGACCGCCCCTTGTTCGCGCGCGGCTTCGAGCGTCGGCGCGGTGACATTTTCCGAAAGCGGCAGGAAATAGTTGGAAAAGTCGAAGCCGCCAAAGATCGCACCGACCACTGGCATGATGACATCGTCCGTCAACGACTGCACGATTAATGCGAACGCACCTCCAATGATGACGCCCACCGCGAGGTCCATGACGTTGCCTTTGGCGATGAACTCCTGGAATTCCTTCAGCATGAGGTCCCTCCTTGTGGCGGCATGACTGATCCCGCCCGCGCCACGGGCCGCACCGTTGCGCCGGGGAACGATAGCAAATCGGTCGCGTAGCGGAAGCCGCAACTTGTGCTTGTCCGCCATTGTTCGGAACCAATGCGGAATGGACAGGAACCGAAAGCTGTGATTGCCTCGATCAGCCTTTGAAAGGCGAAAGGGGAGGAGCCGGAGACCGTGCAGGGCTGGGTGATCGTCATTGTGGCGCTTGCCTACGTCACGCTGCTGTTCGCGATCGCGAGCGTCGGCGACCGTCGGGCTGCGGCGATGCGAGGTCGAGCGCGACCGCTGATCTATGCCGCCAGCCTGGCCATTTACTGCACGTCGTGGACCTTCTTTGGATCAGTGGGATTGGCCTCGAGCGGCAGCTTCGAGTTCCTCGCGATCTATATCGGGCCGATCCTCGTCTTCATGTTCTGCTATCCGCTTCTCAGGCGCATCACGCGCCTGGCCAAGAGCGAGCGCATAACCTCGATCGCGGACTTCCTCGCCGCCCGCTACGGGAAGAGCTTCGCGGTCGCGTCGATCGCGACACTGATCGCGACCATCGGCGTCGTCCCCTACATCGCGCTCCAATTGAAGGCGATCTCGGGTTCGGTGAGCCTGATGGTCGAACACTATAACGGCGCCGCGCCCAGCTTCGACTTCTTCTTCGGTGACATATCGCTTTCAGTTGCGCTGCTGCTCGCGATCTTCGCATCGCTGTTCGGCACCAGGCATGCGGACGCCACGGAGCACCAGGACGGGCTGATCCTGGCAGTCGCGGTCGAGTCGGCCGTGAAACTGGTCGCATTCCTGGCGATCGGCATAGCGGTGGTTTTCGTCATCTACGGAACCCCGGCCGAGTTCCTCTCCAAGCTCAGGGACAGTGCGGACGTGGTTCGTGCGATGGAGACAGTCACGCCGCTGTCGAGCTGGATCGTCCTGACATGCCTCAGCGCATGCGCCATCATCATGTTGCCGCGCCAATTCTACGTCACGGTGGTGGAGAACCGCCACGAGGGCGAGTTGCGCACCGCCAGCTGGCTGTTTCCGCTTTATCTGGTGGCCATCAACCTGTTCGTCATCCCGATCGCTTTTGCGGGGCTGGCATTCGTCGGCGACCGTACCAATTCGGACCTTTACGTCCTTGCGGTTCCGCTTCTGAACGGCAACGACGCGTTGGCAATGGCCGCTTTCATCGGTGGGCTGTCGGCCGCGACAGCGATGGTTATCGTCGAGACCGTCGCGCTGTCGATCATGATCTCCAACGACCTCGTCATCCCGATCTTCCTGCGCAAGCTGCTCAAGCCCAACACGGCCCGGGGAGAGGACTGGTCGGCGCTGATCCTGAACGTCCGGCGCGCGGCGATCGTGTTCGTGCTGTTCGCCGCCTTCCTTTACTATCGCGAGACCACCGACAACACGCGGCTGGCCGCAATCGGCCTGATCTCTTTCGCGGCGATCGCCCAGTTCGCGCCGCCCTTCTTCGGCGGCCTGATCTGGCGAGGGGGGAATGCCCGCGGCGCCATCCTGGGCATGGCAGCAGGCTTCACGACATGGGCTTACACGCTCCTTTTTCCTTCCCTGGCTCCAACCGACAACGCCGTCATCGTCTCGGGCCTGCTTGGGCTCGAAGCCCTGCGGCCTCAGAGCCTCTTCGGCGTAGAGGCCGAACCGCTGACGCATGGCGTCATGTGGTCGCTTGGCATGAATGCGCTGTTCTTCGTGCTCGGCTCCCTGTCGCGTCTTTCCGAACCGCTGGAACGCATCCAGGCTTCCATCTTCGTGCCTCGCGAGGTTGGCCCCATTCCCTCCCTGCGCAGGTTTCGCACCGCCGTCACGGTCAACGATCTGCGTGAAACGATTTCGCGCTACCTCGGCGTGGAGCGGACCGAAAGGTCGTTCCAGTCCTTCGAGGAGCGGGAGGGCCGGAAGCTTTCGACCAATGAGCCCGCCGACACAGCGACCGTACGCTTCTCCGAGCAGTTGCTGGCCAGCGCCGTCGGCTCCTCTTCGGCGCGGCTCATCCTGTCGCTGCTTTTCCAGCGCCACGACCGCTCCTCGCGCAATGCCTATCGCCTGCTGGATGACGCCTCGGAAGCACTGCAGCACAATCGGGATCTGCTCCAGATCGCCCTCGATCAAATGGAACAAGGCATCACGGTGTTCGACAAGGACTTCCGGCTCACCTGCTGGAACCGCCAGTTCCGCGTGCTGTTCGGGCTGCCCGACGAGATGGGGCAGGTCGGTGTGCCGTTGACGCAAATCCTCGCCTATCTGGCCGAGAACGACGAAATCGACCACAGGGTTTCCGAGGACACGCTCGACAGGATGATCGAGTTTGGCAAAGCTTGGCAGATAGAACTCAAGGCGAGCCGACGCGTCATCGAACTGCGGTCCAACCCGATGCCGGACGGTGGCATCGTCGCCACCTATGCCGACGTCACCGCCCGCATGAAGGCCGATCTGGCCATGAAACAACTTAACGAGACGCTCGAACAACGCGTCGCCAGGCGTACGGCCGAACTCACTCGCGTCAACGAGGAACTCGCGCAGGCGCAGATGCTTGCCGAGGAAGCCAATCTCGGCAAGACGCGCTTCCTCGCGGCGGCCGGCCACGACATTCTGCAGCCCCTCAACGCGGCCCGGCTCTACTGTTCGACGCTGATCGAGACGGCGAATGGATCCGGCGACGGCATGACGGGCCCGACGGCCGAGCAGGCAGCCAACATCGAATCCTCGCTGGAATCGGTCGAGAACATCCTGGGCGCGGTGCTCGATATCTCGAGGCTCGATACCGGCGCCCTCAAACCCCAGCCGAGAGTCTTCCGGCTCGATGGGCTGTTGCGTCAAATCGCAAACGACTTCCTGCCGCTGGCGCGCGAGAAGGGCCTGGATCTGAGGCTCGTTCCGTCTTCGGTGGCCGTCGAAACCGACCGCAATCTCCTGCGCCGGCTCGTCCAGAACCTCGTCTCCAATGCGGTCAAGTATACGCGAACCGGACGAGTGCTGATTGGCGCGCGACGCCGTGGCGAGATGGTGGAGATCCAGGTCTGGGATACCGGAATAGGGATTTCCGACAGCGAACTGAACTCCGTTTTCCGCGAGTTCACGCGGCTCGACGACGGCATGCGTGAAGCCCAGGGACTGGGCCTCGGCCTGTCGATCGTCGATCGCATTGCGCGAGTGCTCCGTCTCGAGATTCAGCTCCAGTCTCGCAAGGACTCGGGAACGCGGTTTTCCGTGATACTGCCGGTCACAGACGCGACAGAGCCGGCCCTGGCCGTCGCGCAACCTGCGACGTCGCAGCCCTCCTGGTCGCTGGAAGGGCTTTCGGTCCTGTGCATCGACAATGACGAACGCATCCTCGGCGGCATGAAGTCGCTTCTTGAAACCTGGGGCTGTCGCTATGCCGCGGCGACAGGCACGAAAGACATCCAGCAGATGCCGCTGCCTGGCCAGACCGTACCGGATGTGATCATCGCGGACTATCATCTCGACGGGAATACGGGTTTCGACGCGATCGCGCTGGCCCGAAACCGGTTCGGCGCGGAGAAACCGGCTATCCTGCTGACGGCCGATCGCTCCGCCGAGGTCCGTGCGATAGCGGAGGCCAGTGACATACCCGTGCTGCACAAGCCGGTCAGACCCGCAGCCCTGCGCGCGGCCCTGTCGCGCTATCACAGCATGCCGGCAGCAGCGGAATAGGCTGATCGTTCAGCCCGGCTGGGTCAGCGGGTCCCCGCCGATACGTGAAAGCTGTATGACGGCCTGCGTGCGACTGTCGACGCCAAGTTTCTGCAGCACCGCGGAGACATGAGCCTTGATCGTGGCTTCCGATACGTTGAGCTCATAGGCGATCTGCTTGTTGAGTAGACCTTCGGCAAGCATGCCCAGCACCCGGGCCTGCTGGGGGGTGAGGGTACGGATGCGCTTGATCAGCTCGGAAATCTCCGGATCGGCTTCCACGCCAAGCTCGACGCTTTCCGGAGCAGCGATGTCTCCGGCCAAAACCTTCTCGATCGCTCCGCGAATCTCTTCCATGCGCGCGGATTTGGAGATAAACCCCGAGGCGCCCAGTTCCAGAGCGCGGCGAATGGTCGGCGCGTCGTCATGGGCCGACACCACGACCACCGGCACATCCGGCTGTGCCGCGCGCACGGTAACCAGTCCCGACAGGCCGGTTCCCCCCGGCATTGCGAGGTCGAGAAGCACGAGATCGAGGTCGGCATTGTCGGCGATCTGCTGTTTCGCCGTCTCGAAGTCGCCCGCCTCGATCACCTCGGGGTCTCCATCGAGGTTGGCCAGCGCCTGCCGCAACGCGCCCCTGAAGAGGGGATGATCGTCCGCGATCAGGAACTTGAGGCGATCTTGCATGCGGACTTCCTCCCCTCGCCCGGTTCGCCGGAGCTTTTGGGCGATTATGCGCCTGTAGGTGCTCATTACAAGTGACCAGCGCCTCTGCCCGCCGTGCCATTCACTCCGCCATCTTGATTTGTGATTTGCGGGAACCGGATCGTCGGCAGACCATTTCTCAGTATCCGAAACAGAGGCGGATCCCGTGGACGAGATCCGAAAAGTCGCCTTCAACTGCGTGGCTCGGGCCGTCGGCTTCGGGTCATTGGCGATCGCACTTGTCATGCTGTCTCTCGCCTTCCAGCCGGCATTGGCCCTGCGCGCCGGCGCCATCATGGCGCTCGCCATGGCCGGCATTCTCACACTGAAGGCGACGTGGGTCCCATATCAGAACCACCGACGCATGGAAGCCTGGCTTTATCTCGACGAGCATAGTCGGCCGGCCGAAAACCATGCAGGTCAGATCATGTCGAATGTCATGGGCGACGTGTATGTCCGCTTCGCGCTGGTGGCCTTCAAGGTAGCCTGCACCCTGTTCCTGGCGTCGCTAGGAGTCGCGATCATCAGAATGCTGCAGGCCGGCTCCGGCTAAACGTCGGGGATGCCGCGGCGAGTTCCGCCGATACGACAGTCCGCGCAACTATCCACCGATAACTGCGGCAGCCGCGGTTTCCATTGGCCCCTGGACCGCGCGATAGTGTGCTCCTCCGATAAACGATTGCATCGACCATGCCGCATCCCTCCATCAATCGCGTTCCGCGCGCCACCGGCTCGACCGGGAACAGGCGCTCATGAACGACCTTGCCGAAACGCACCGCTCCTTCGTCAACACCTGGGAATGCGACGAGAACGATCATCTGAACGTCCAGTTCTATATGAAGCGCTTCGATGAGGCGGCGCGCTTCCACCGGCTGCTGGCGGATGGCGAGCCGATCGCAGCCCTGCCCGCCGCTCGACACATACGTTATCACGCCGAACTGCGGGCGGGCGACGCTACGGTCGTCCGTTCCGGGTTGGTATCGGACAGCGCGAACGGCAGCCATGTCGTGCATCTGCTGGAATGTCCGGATACCGGGCGCCTTCACGCCACTGCCGTCGACACCCATGACGGCCGATCCGTGTTGTCTGGCGGCCTGACGGAGTTTCCTGACGCCGCACGCCCGCGCAGCCTGGCCGATGGCCCTGAGAAGCCTGACGGCCGTGCGGCCATTCTGGCGGCTGGCGGGCTGGTCAGCCATCGCCGCATCGCCGACCCGGGTGACTGCGACGCCGGTGGAGGCCTGCTCGCTCGGCACTATATCGGCGCCGCCTCCGACGCGGCCCCTCATGTCTGGGGCCATGCCGGCTTCGCCAGCAACTGGTTGATCGAGAACGGCTATGGGCGCGTGGCGGTCGAGATGAAGGCGACATTCCTGTCCCCGGCCAGGGCCGGAGACCCGATCGAGATGGTGTCGAAGAGCAGCTTTGTCGGGCGCACCATCCGCCTGCACCACGAAATGTTCAGGATCGGTGCGGACGAGCCGCTCGCCAGGGTCGACGTGGTTGGCCTGATCGTCGATCTGCGAACGCGCCGAGCCATCACGGCCGACCAGCTCCAAAGGCTTGGTCGCGAGGCGGCGGGCGGCAATTAGGTGCGGTCCGGCTCGGGATCGGGTTCGGACTTTCCAAAATCCCGCTCTAGGTCGCGGACGATGTCCATGAAGCCGCGGAAGAACTTCTCCATGAAGCCGAGCGTGCGGTCGAGTTCGTCATCGCTCGGCAGGTCTGCGGAGGGGCGAGCGGATTCGAGCGCGGTCAAACGCTGATCGAGGTCCCTGATCCGCTCCCGCAAGGCTTCAATCTCGTCCTCCAGGGCACGTCGGTCATCGGCGGCCAGCCGGCAGACGAGCTGATTGCCGCGCTCCTCGCAAGTCGAGATCTCGCCGCTGTCATTATCCAGGCGCACCCAGCCGCTGTCGCGGCGCTCCAGCGTGAACCGTTCGGTGTCCTGTGCGAAAGTCGCCACCGGCGTGGCGATCAGGATCGCTGCAATTGCCAGGCGCATGGTCACCTCTCCCTGTGAACGCTCTCAATGCCAGCACGATATTGCGCCGGAATTGCGGGAAGCGTTTTCCTTCTCCATCCGCCCGGTCTATAGGGCGGTCATGGACAAGATCATATACAAGATCGCGCCGCGTTCGCTGTGGCGCAAGGCGGAAGCCCAAGGGATGTTCGACGGCGCTCCGGTCGATCTTGCCGATGGCTACATCCATTTCTCGACCGCCTCCCAGGCACGCGAAACGGCGGCGAGGCATTTCGCCGGCCAGGACGATCTGGTGCTTGTCGCGGTCGACGCCGACCTGCTCGGCGAAGCTCTGAAATGGGATGTCTCGCGAGGCGGCGCACTATTCCCGCACCTCTATGCGCCGCTGCGCATGGATGCTGTCCTGCGCGTCGCGGACCTCCCGCTTGGAAGGGACGGTATTCACGTATTCCCGGACGACGTCACTTGATCGGCGCGGCATCCCGGCTGGCGCGGCGGGCGCTTTTCCTGCTTGACCCCGAAACCGCGCACGGCCTTTCCATCAAGGCACTCAAGAGCGGCCTGCCACTATGTCCCGCCCCGCGTGCCGATCCACGGCTTGCGGTCGAGGTGGCCGGCCTTGGCTTCCCCAATCCGCTCGGCATGGCGGCTGGCTACGACAAGAACGCCGAGGTTCCCGACGAACTCCTGGCGCTGGGCTTCGGCTTCGCCGAGGTGGGCACGATCACGCCGCTGCCCCAGCCGGGGAACCCTTCTCCGCGCATCTTCCGACTGAACGCCGACCGTGCCGTCATAAATCGCCTGGGTTTCAACAATGAAGGGCATGACCGCGCCCATGCGCGCCTTGCCGCCCGGCGTGGACGAGCCGGCATCGTGGGCGTCAATATCGGCGCGAACAAGGAAGCGGCCGACCGCATCGCCGACTATGTCGCCGGCGTGCGCCGCTTCGCGGGACTGGCTTCCTACCTGACGGTCAACATATCCTCGCCGAACACGCCGGGCCTGCGCGCGCTCCAGGATCGGGCGGCTCTGTCGGGACTGCTGAGCCGGGTGACGGAAGCGCGCGCGGCGAGCCAGAAGCGACCGCCGATTTTCCTCAAGATCGCGCCCGACCTGACCGAACAGGATCTCGACGACATCGCCTCGGAAGTCATATCCTCCGGCATTGAAGGGTTGATCGTATCCAATACGACATTGTCGCGTGAAGGGCTGGCAAGTCGCCACGCAACCGAGGCGGGCGGACTTTCGGGTGCGCCGCTGTTCTCGCGGTCGACGGCTGTGCTCGCTAGGATGCGCAAGCGCCTCGGTCCCGAAATCGTGCTCATAGGGGCGGGCGGCGTATCCTGTGCCGAGACGGCGATGGAAAAGATCCGCGCCGGTGCCGATCTCGTCCAGCTTTACACTGGCATGATCTTTGAAGGTCCTGCCCTGCCCGGCCGCATCCTCTCCGGCCTGTCGACCATGCTGGACGGCGAGGATGCCGGCTCGATATGGGAACTCCGCGACACCCGGACCGATCACTGGATTAGCCAGCCGATCACCTGACCGGGCCGAGCGTCTGCTCCGCCCTCCTGGGCACGAGCGCGGCAAGCGTCAGCCCGCGCATGATAAGGAACACATGCAGCGCGGCCCACAGGCCGTGATTGCCGAAGACCGGCTGCAACAGCCAGATCGCCGCGACATAGACGACGAGCGAAGCCAACATGCAGTTGCGCATGTCGCTCGACCACGTCGTGCCGATAAAGATGCCGTCCATCTGGAAGGCGAGCACGCCGGTCAGTGCCGTCGCGGCGGCCCAGGGCAGGAAGGCCAGCGCGGCCCCACGCACCTCGGGCGAAGTCGTCATCAGGGCGATCAGTTGCTCGCCGAACAGCATGAAGACCATCGTGGCAAGACCCGCCAGCGCAAAGCCCCAGACACCAGTCAACCGGACAGTCCTGTCGAAAGCGGGACGCCAGCGCGCGCCGACGGCCCGACCGGCAAGCTGCTCGGCCGCTGTCGCGATGCCGTCGAGGAAATAGCCCGCGACAAGGAAGAGGTTCATCAGCACGGCGTTGGCGGCAAGCACCAGCGTGCCTTGCTGCGCACCCTGGCGCGCAAAAAGCGCGAAAGCGCCCAGCAGCACGAAGGAGCGGATCATGATGTCGCGATTTACCGCCGCCATCCGTCGAAAGGCGGTCAAGTCGGTCAGCATTGCCCGGGGCACGCGGCCCAGCCGGCCGAAACGCACCACAATTATGACCAGTCCGACGATCGCACCGAGCGTTTCGGCGATCACGGTACCCCATGCAACGCCGGCTATGCCCCAGCCCAGCACCAGCCCCAGCCAGATCGACAAGGCAATATTGACGCCGTTGACCAGCGCCTGAAGCGCAAGGCCGAGCCCGGCCTCGCCGCGTCCCAGCACATAGCCGAGCACTGCATAGTTCACGAGGGCCGACGGCGCGCACAGGAGCCTGATGCCGACATAGAGCGCCATCGCCTCCCTCACGGCAGCTTCGCCGCCGATGAAGGCCGTACCCGCCCACAGGATCGGACCGGTCAGGGCGATCAGCAACAGGCCCGAGATGATCGCGATCGCGAAGGCGCGCCAGAAAACGGCCTGTTCTTCAGCTCGATCCGCCCGCCCGTAGGCCTGCGCCACGAGACCGGCAGTGCCGGTGCGCAGGAAATTGAAGGTCGCGAACGCCACGTCGAAAACAATCGCACCGGCAGCGAGTCCGCCCAGCAGCGCGGCGTCTCCCAGCCTGCCGACCACGGCCGTGTCGACGAGGCCGAGCAGCGGCGTGGTCAGATAGGCGATCGTCATCGGCACCGCGATCGAAAGCACGAGCCTATGCGTCACCTCGAACGGACGCGCCTGCTCTGCCTGTGTAACTGGCTGATCCAACCGCAACTCCCTGAAGCCGTCCGACGATCTGTCATGCGCGGTATGGAACCGGCAATCAGGGAACGGCACTGGACCAATACTTACCGGAATTTAACTTTCCTTCGCGCCTTCCCGGCCTAGAAAAGTGAACGATGACCCTGCCGATCGTTCATCATCCTGACTACGATGCCCGTTTCCCGGCCGGTCACCGCTTCCCGATGGGCAAGTACAGCCAACTCATGACGCGTTTGCGCGCAAAGGGGCTGGCCAACGGCACGGAAATACTCGTCCCGGAACCGGCATCGTCGGATTGGCTCAAGCGCGTCCACGACAGCGACTATGTCGACCATGTCATCGCCTGCACGGTTCCGAAGGAAATCGAGAAGGAGATCGGATTTGCCGTCGACCAGCGCGTGTCCGCCCGCGCCCGCTATGCGACTGCCGGCACGGTGCTGGCGGCCCGCCTGGCGCTCAGGCACGGCGTCGCCTGCAACACGGCCGGCGGGAGCCATCATGCCCGTCGGGCACAGGGCGCGGGATTCTGCACATTGAATGACGCGGCGGTCGCGGCCGCCCGGCTGCTCGAGGACGGCGCCGCCTCCCGCGTCCTGATCGTCGACCTCGACGTTCACCAGGGCGACGGCACGGCCGATATTTTCGCTCGCGAACCGCGCGTCTTTACCTTCTCCATGCATGCCGAAAAGAACTATCCGGCGCGCAAGATACAGTCTGACCTCGACGTCGAGCTTCCCGACGGCACCGGCGATGACGCCTATCTGGCGAGGCTGGCTAGCGTACTGCCGGTGCTGATGTCCTACGCCCGGCCTGATCTCGTCATCTACAATGCCGGCGTCGATCCGCACCAGGACGACCAGATCGGCCGCCTTAAACTGACCGACGAAGGGCTGCGACAGCGCGACCGCACCGTCTTCGCATTTTTTCGCGAGCGGGGAGTACCAGTCTGCGGCGTGATCGGTGGTGGCTATTCGAAGGACATCGCGGCACTGGCCGAACGCCACACCATCCTGTTCGAGGTCGCGGCGCAATTCACATGACGCGCCAGATCAGGTTCGGCGATAGCTGAACAGCCTGATCAGGATGAAGATCGGCACCACGACAGCCGCTCCCAGGAGGATGTAGCGGCCGAACCGGCCAAGCGCGGCGAAGCCGGAATACCACAGTTCCAGCACGGCCCCTTCGATCGCATACCAGATGCCGAGCGGCGTCCAACCGAAGATCGACATCAGCCAGCCCACCAGCAGCGAGGCCACGAGAAGCTTCAGCACCACCCGCAATAGGCTGTCGCCAAGAAACCGGTTCAACGCCTTCTCCATTGATTCGCGGGACCAGATACGCGGGCAACGCGACGCCTTCAAGGGTGCGTCGGCGCGCCGGCCACGGTCAATGCGCCGTTAATCCCTTCACTCGACCTTGCTTGGGCGGCTTTACGTCAATTCCAGACATTCCCGATAGGCTTCGGTTCTCAGGCAAACAGGGGCTGTTATTATGTCAATCTTCGCAAGCACCGTCGTCGCGCTGGCGCTCAACGCAAATCCGGCTCTTCCGGTCCATGTTCCGCATGCGACGAAAACGACCGGCATTCAGATCGCCAACCTTTCGGAGTCGGAGGCCTTCGCGGCCTATACGCGCCTTCTGAGCGCGGGCACGGAAATGCCGATCATGATCGACGAGAAGGCACTGCGCAGCCGCATCTTGCGCGAGGACCCGATTCTGATCGGCGTCTCCCGCTGAAGCTATAATGGGTTAGTTTTCGGCCGGAGTCCGGGACAGGGCTCCGGCGACGCCTTCGCGGACGCGGAAAAGCCTGTAAAGCCGCTTCTTGCAACGGAGCGGAGGATGCGGCGCAAATCACTGATTTTGCGGATGGAGCGGGTAGCGGGAATCGAACCCGCGCGTTCAGCTTGGGAAGCTGACAGGCTACCATTACATCATACCCGCGCGACGCCATTCATGCATTGGGAACAGCTCGGTCGTCAAGAAGAAGCGGCGCTTCGACGCGCTTGACGGCGCGCATGCTTGCCGCCAAGGCTCGCGCTGACCTCCCCGCGACCGAGATGCGCCGTGCAAGCCCTTCAGCGACTGATTGAATCCCGCCGCTTTGATATGGCGATCACCGTTCTGATCGTCATAAATGCTATCACGCTCGGGCTTGAGACTTCGCGCGAAGCCATGGAGACGGCCGGGCCGCTGTTGATTGCCCTCGACCGGATTATCCTGTCGGTTTTCGTCATCGAACTCGCCGCCCGCATGGCTGTCTACAGGTCCGACTTCTTCCGCGACCCCTGGCGCATCTTCGATCTCGTGGTGGTCGGGCTGGCGCTCGCCCCGGCGACGGGAAACCTGTCCGTCCTGCGCGCGTTGCGCATCCTGCGTGTGCTGCGCCTTATAGGCATGGTGCCTTCGCTCAGGCGCGTGGTTGGCGGACTCATCGCCGCTCTGCCCGGCATGGGCTCGATCGTGCTTTTGCTGGCGCTGGTCTACTACGTCTTCTCGGTGATGGCGACGAAGCTGTTCGGCGCCTCGTTCCCCGACTGGTTCGGCACGATCGCCCTGTCGGCCTATTCGCTGTTCCAGATCATGACGCTGGAGAGCTGGTCCATGGGTATCGTCCGCCCCGTCATGGAGGTCTATCCGTGGGCATGGATGTTTTTCATACCCTTCATCCTGTCGACGACCTTCACTGTGCTCAACCTGTTCATCGGCATCATTGTCTCGGCCATGCAGGAGGAGCACGACGCGGAAGCATCCGCGGAGCGGCAGGACCTCAAAACCGATCAGGAAGCAATCCTCGCCGAACTGAGGGAACTGCGCGCGGAGGTTCGCGCGCTTCGGCGCGAGGATGCCGCGAGCGACTGATCGCGGGGAATCTTGACAGGCGCTGATCGTGCTATCTGAAGTGCTTCGACAATTTCAGGCCCTGCGCCTGATAGTTCGACTTCAGATCGGCACCGTATAGCGCGCGCGGCTTCGCCAGCATGTGCTCGTACACCAGCCGACCGACGATCTGGCCGTGCTCGAGTATGAACGGCACTTCATGACTGCGGACTTCCAGGACGGCGCGGCTTCCCGTCCCGCCGGCGGCCGAATGCCCGAAACCGGGATCGAAGAAGCCAGCATAGTGCACCCGAAACTCCCCCACCAGCGGATCGAAGGGGGTCATCTCGGCGGCATGAAGCGGCGGAACGTGAACCGCCTCGCGCGAAACGAGTATGTAGAACTCGTCGGGATCCAGTACCAGTTCGCCCGACCCGCGGTCGTGCAGCGGTTCCCAGAAATCCGCCGCGTCGAGCGCGCCCTTGCGGTCGACGTCGACCAGTCCCGTATGATGCTTGGCGCGGTAGCCGACTAGGCCTTCCCGTCCGCCGCCGGTCAGGTCGATCGAAAGCGCGATGCCGCCGCCCGAGATGTTCGGCGCCTCGGCGGCCACCAGTGTTTCCGTACGGTGAAGGTCGTGCAGTTCCGCCTCGGTCAGCGTGGCATTGGACTTGCGGAACCTGATTTGCGACAGACGCGACCCAGTACGCGCCACGATCGGGAACGTGCGCGGTGAGACCTCGAGATAGAGCGGCCCGCTATAGCCAGGCGCGATCTTGTCGAACTCCTGGCCGTGATCGGTCATCACGCGCGTGAAGATGTCGAGGCGGCCGGTCGAGCTCTTGGGATTGGCCGAAGCCGCGATGTCGGAGGGAAGATCGAGGCTTTCCAGCAGCGGGATGATGTAGACGCAACCCGTCTCCAGCACCGCTCCGCCGGTCAGGTCGATCTCGTGGAGCCGCAGGCGTTCCAGCTTGTCGGCAACGCGCGAGAACGGTCCCGGCAGGAAGCTGGCACGCACCCTGAACGCCGTCTCCCCGAGCCTGAGATCCATGCTGGCCGGCTGGATCTGGTCTTCATCGGCCGCACGAGACAGCCGGATGCGCCCGGAATCGGCAAGGTTCCGGATCGCGCGGTCGGGAAGGATGCCGGTTTGGCGCAAGCTGGCCGTGCCCCTGTAGCGGATGCGGGCGAGGTTTAGCGCTCGTGGCAATTGACGCAAGCCGGTCCCGGCGATAAAGGAACCTTATCCCGTGGTGATTTGGCCGGCCGGCTTGCAGCCACGTTAAACAAGTCGCTAAAGGGCCGAGTGGAAACCGGCACGCGACTTCGCGGCCGGTTTTTTGTTTGTCTGGGGGTCCCGGCGATGGTGAATTCGAAGAACTGGCGGCCGCAAACCGCGCTCGTGCATGGCGGCACCAACCGGTCACAGCATGGGGAGACCTCGGAGGCGATCTACGTCACCCAGGGCTTCGTCTATGACAGCGCCGAGGCTGCCGAGGCACGGTTCAAGGGAGACGAGCCGGGTTTCATCTATTCGCGCTACGCCAATCCGACCGTCGACATGTTCGAGAAGCGCATGTGCATGATGGAGGGCGCCGAGGACGCCCGAGCCACCGCCTCGGGCATGGCGGCCGTCCATGCCGCGCTTCTGTGCAGCGTGCGCGCCGGCGACCACGTCGTGGCCGCGCGCGCCCTGTTTGGCTCCTGCCGCTGGATCATCGAGCAGTTGATGCCGAGATACGGGATCGAGACCACCCTCGTCGACGGCACGAAGCCGGAAGCCTGGGAGCAGGCGGTGCAACCAAACACAAAGCTGTTCTTCCTGGAAAGCCCGACCAATCCGACGCTCGAGGTCGTCGACATCGCTCATGTGGCCGGGATCGCGAATTCGATCGGCGCACGCGTCGTCGTCGACAATGTCTTCGCCACGCCGCTCCAGCAGAAGCCGCTCGAACTGGGCGCCCACGTCGTCGTCTATTCGGCCACCAAGCATATTGACGGCCAGGGCCGTTGCCTCGGTGGCGTGGTACTGTCCGACAAGGCCTGGATAGACGAGAACCTACATGACTATTTCCGCCACACCGGGCCAAGCCTGTCACCCTTCAATGCCTGGACGCTGCTCAAGGGACTGGAGACGCTGCCACTGCGCGTCAGGCAGCAGACGGAGAGTGCGGCCCGGCTCGCTGGCTGGCTTGCCTGCCATCCGAAGGTGGCGCGCGTCATCTATCCCGGCCGCAACGACCATCCGCAGGCCGAGATTATCGCGCGCCAGATGACGGGCGGCTCGACCCTGATCTGCTTCGATATCAGGGGCGGCAAGGGCGAGGCCTTCCGCATGTCGAATGCGCTCGACCTGGTTCGCATCTCCAACAATCTGGGCGACGCCAAGAGCCTGATCACCCACCCGGCCACGACAACCCACAAGAACCTCGCGGCCGACGCGCGCGCCGAACTCGGCATCGCCGATGGCACGCTCAGGCTGTCCGTGGGTCTGGAGGATGCCGATGACCTGATCGAGGATATGGATCGCGCCCTGGCGACCGTTTGAAGCGTCAGTCGAAGACCCTGCTTGCCTGGACGATACGCGAAAGCGTCGTCCAGGCCGTCATCGCAGCGAAGATATAGGCCAGCACCGGAAACCACGCCGGAAAAATACACATCAACGCGAAGACGATGATCGTCTCGGTGGCTTCGGCTAGCCCGGTCGTGAAGAAGAACGATTTCGGTCCCCGCGCAGCCCCCGTCAGGCGGCGCTTCTCGGCCATCACCGCATAGGCCAGGAAGCTTGCCCCGTTGGCGTAGAAGGCAAGCAGCAGCACCGCACCCGCCACCGCGTTCGCGCCGGGATTAGCCAGTACGAAGGCCAGCGGAATGGCGCCGTAGAAGACGAAATCGAGCACGATATCGAGATAGCCGCCGAGATCGGTCGGGCCGTTCACCTTGGCAACGGCCCCGTCGAGCCCGTCGCCGAGACGGCTGGCAAGCACAAGCGCCAGACCGAGCCAGTACTGGTGGAAGACGATCGCGACAGCGCCACCGAGCCCGGCGCCGAAGGCGACGAGGGTGACGACGTTCGCCGAGACCCCGCCTCGCGCGAGGGCCATGCCCATCACGACAAGTCCCGGGTCGATCCTCTTGCGTGCCCAGCCGTCGAGCATGCCTTTATCCTTGCCATGGATAAGATTGATCGCGGGCGTCGCTCACGTGCAAGTCACAATCGCTCAAGTCCGCGCGGTTGACGCCGCCAGCGCGCCGGGTGAAGCTGGCCGGCCAGCCGGAATAACGCAATGTACCGCGCCGTCACACGCAATATCGAAGTCGTGGCAGAACCTTTCTATCTCGCCGACAGGTCCGACCCCGACGAGAACCAGTACTTCTGGGCCTACCGGATCACGATCGCCAACCATTCCGACCTGCGCGTGAAGCTCCTGTCGCGCTATTGGCGCATAACCGATGAAAATGGGCATGTGGAGGAGGTGCGGGGGCCGGGCGTCATCGGCGAGAAGCCCGAACTCGGGCCCGGTGACAGCTTCCAGTACACATCCGGATGTCCACTGACGACGCCGTCCGGTATCATGGTCGGCCGCTACACGATGCGCGAGGAAGGCGGCCGACTGTTCGAGGTCGAGATCCCTGCATTCTCGCTCGACATGCCCGGCAAGCGACCGCTCGCGAACTGACGTCAATCGTCTCGCGGCGCAATCTCCGCCGGATCGAATTCGTAGGCCTTCGAGCAGAATTCACATTGTACGCGGATGCGGCCATCCTCGATGCTTTCCTCGACCTCTTCGGCGCTGAAGCCTTCCAGGATCGACATCACCCGCTCGCGCGAACAGGTGCACTGGTCGACGAGAGACACGGCGGGATAAACGCGCACCCCCTTTTCGTGAAAAAGCCGGTAAAGAAGCCCTTCCACGCCGACCGTCGGATCGACCAGTTCCGAGTCCTCGATCGTGGCGATCAGCGCCTGGGCTTCCAGCCAGGCATTGTCTGTCGGATCCTCGAAACCCTCGTCGTCATCCGTGCTTCCGGGAGCATCACCGCCGGGCAGGTCCGGAAGCCGCATGCGCTCGGATGCGTCGGGCAGGAACTGGGCAATCACGCCCCCCGCCCGCCATGTTTCGCCCTTTCCCGGCACGAACTGCCGCGCGACCGCCAGCCTGATCTCCGTCGGTATCTGCTCGGACTGGCGGAAATAGACCCGCGCGGCATCTTCGAGCGAGTTGCGGTCGAGCTCGACCACACCTTGATAGCGTTGCATATGGGCGCCCTGGTCGATGGTCAGCGCGAGAACCCCGGCGCCCAGCATGTCGGCGGGACGGGTCGCGCCGCTTTCGATCGATTCGGCCACCAGCGTATCGTCGAAACGCGCATAGCCTCTCACCTGGCCCGGGGTCGAAAAATCCGCCACCAGCATGTCCACCGGCCCGTCGGATTGCGCCTGAAGAATAAACTTGCCGTCGAACTTCAGCGACGTGCCAAGCAGCACCGTCAGCACGATCGCTTCGGCCAGAAGCCGCGCCACAGGGTCCGGATAGTCGTGCCGGTTCAGTATCTGGTCGAGCAACGATCCGAGCTGGACCGAGCGGCCGCGCACATCCAGCGCATCGACCTGGAACGGCACTACATTGTCGTCGCCGGCAGGCGTCAAGCCGGCCGGGCCCGCTTCGCGATCCGCCATTTCAGTTCGTTCCGGCAAGGCACCAGGCCAGGACCGCCTTCTGCGCATGCAGCCGGTTCTCGGCCTCGTCGAAGACCACCGAATGCGGTCCGTCGATCACCTCGTCCGTGACCTCCTCGCCGCGATGGGCGGGCAGGCAGTGCATGAACAGCGCATCCGGCGCGGCATGCGCCATCAGTCCATTGTTGACCTGATAGGGCATGAAGACGTTGTGGCCGCGCGCGCGATGCTCCTGGCCCATGGAAACCCAGCAGTCGGTGACAACGCAGTCGGCGCCTTCGACCGCATCCTCCGCGGACCGGACGAGTTCGATGCGACCGCCCTGCGCGCGCGCCCAATCGAGGTAGCGCTCCTGCGGCTCGCTCCCCTCAGGCACCGCGATGTTGAGCCGGAAGTCGAAACGGGCCGCCGCCTCCACCAGCGAATGCAGGACGTTGTTGCCGTCGCCGGTCCAGGCGAACAGCCTGTCCTTGACCGGCCCCCGATGCTCCTCGAAAGTCATGATGTCGGCCATGATCTGGCACGGGTGCGTGTCATCGGTCAGGGCGTTGATGACTGGCACGCTGGCATGTTCGGCAAGTTCGAGAAGCCGGTCATGCGCGGTCGTGCGGATCATGATCGCATCGACATAACGCGACAACACGCGCGCGGTGTCTGCGATCGTTTCCGAGCGGCCGAGTTGCATCTCGGCTCCGGTCAGCATGATCGTCTCCCCGCCAAGCTGGCGCATACCGACGTCGAAGGAAACACGCGTGCGTGTCGAGGGCTTGTCGAAGATCATCGCAAGCACCTTGCCCTCGAGCGGCCGGCTGCGCTCGCCGCTCTTCAGGCGAGACTTACGAGCGATCGCATCGTCGAGCATGGTTCTCAGATCGGATGCCGCCACTTCGGCCAGGTCAAGAAAATGGCGCGGCTTGGAAGCGGTGGTCATGATGCCTGTCCGCCCGGCGCCTTCGCCTCGTTGCTGAGCGTGCGCGCGGCCCGGCCAATGCGGTCGAGCGCCGAACGGATTTCCTCGTCGGTCACCGTAAGCGGCGGCAGAAGCCGCAGAACGTTGTCGCCGGCTGGCACCGCAAGCAGCTTCTCGTCGCGCAGAGCCATGTTGACCTTGGCATTCGGCATGCGGCACTTCACTCCCAGCATCAGTCCTGTCCCCCGGAAGTCCTCGATAACATCCGGGAACTCGTCGACGATGGAGGCCAGCCCCTGGCGCATCATATTGGACTTCCGCTCGATATCGGCCAGGAACCCCTCCTCCAGAATGATGTCGAGCACCGCGTTGCCGACGGCCATCGCCAGCGGGTTGCCGCCGAATGTGGTGCCGTGGCTGCCATGCACCATGCCGGACGCCGCATCTTCCGTCGCCAGACAGGCGCCGAGCGGGAAGCCGCCGCCAATGCCCTTGGCGATTGCCATGATGTCAGGCTCAATACCGGCCAATTCGTGGGCGAACAGCTTTCCGGTCCGGCCGATGCCGCACTGGACCTCGTCCAGAACCAGGAGCAAGCCGTGCTCGTCGCAGAGCGCACGGATCGCCTTCATCATGTCGTTCGGGAAAGGACGCAGCCCGCCTTCGCCCTGGATCGGCTCCAGGAGGATCGCCGCCGTTTCGGGACCGATCGCAGCCTTCAGCGCATCCATGTCACCGAAGGGAACCTGGTCGAAGCCTTCCGCCTTGGGGCCGAAACCCTCAAGATATTTCGCCTGTCCGCCGGCCGCGATCGTCGCGAGCGTGCGGCCATGAAAAGCGCCCTCGAAGGTGATGATGCGGAACCGCTCCGGCCTGCCATTGGCGAAATGCCATTTGCGCGCGGTCTTGATCGCGCATTCCAACGCCTCCGCGCCCGAATTGGCGAAGAATACCTTGTCGGCGAAGGTCGCGTCGGCGAGCCGTTCGGCAAGCCGTGTCTGCCCCGGTATCTCGTAAAGGTTGGAGACGTGCCAGAGCTTCTGCGCCTGCCGCGTCAACGCTTCAACGAGATGCGGATGGGCGTGACCGAGCGAATTGACGGCGATGCCCGCTGCGAAATCGAGGAACTTCTCGCCGCTCTCGGTGACCAGCCACGCGCCCTCGCCTCGCTCGAAGGTCAGCGGCGCCCTGTTGAAGGTGTTGTAAAGCGCCGAACCGACCATCGCTCCATGCTCCCGCTTCGAGGAAAGCCCGCTCCAGCGGGCCGTCAAATCAAAAAGCCGCTCTTGGGGAGCGGCTCCGTCATCCTCTATATTCGAAGGGACGGGCGAAATGTCAACGAAAGACTGGAATTGCGCGGGGTCGCGATGATCGTGGGTGTTGCATTTCGGACTCGCGATTCGGGCAAGTTGGGGAAAACCCCAAAATAGGAATCCGGACCCGCCACCGACTCTTGTCAGGGAGTCACCCGATAGGGTAGCTTCTGGCCATTCAGAACCAGATTTCGTGCGGCAATCGAGAATCCGGGATAGATGTAGTATGGGGCTGGATCCTCCCCGGGACCAGACGGCTATTGGATTCCGCACGCGCCACGAGGAGCGTGACTGAGATGAACTGGAACGACGAGAGGGTGGATCTGCTGCGCAAGCTCTGGGCGGAGGGCTTGAGCGCCAGTCAGATCGCGGCCCAGCTCGGTGGGGTGAGCCGCAACGCGGTGATCGGCAAGGTCCACCGGCTCAAGCTTTCGAGCCGAGGCCGCGCCACGCCCGCTGCCTCGCGTCCCAAGAAGCCGGCCGGCACACCAAAGCCCCGCAATCCCGCATCTTCCGCTCCCCGTCATGTGAGCATCGGATCCACTGCGCTCCAGGCCCGTTTCGATGCCGAACCCGCGCCTCGCCAGGAGCGCGCCATCGAGGACGTCGTCGTGCCGATCTCGCGCAAGCTAGCGCTGGTGGAACTGACTGAGCGCACCTGCAAGTGGCCGAACGGCGATCCTTTGTCGGAGGATTTCAGCTTCTGCGGCAACGAGGCGGGCGAGAGTGGTCCCTATTGCGCCTATCACGCCCGGCTCGCCTTCCAGCCGGCATCGGAGCGCCGTCGCCTGCGCTGAATTGCACCTGCCTGACTTAAGCTACTCGGCGGCCTCGCCCGTCACGACGACCCGGTGGCTGCTGTCGACCTTGGCGCGCTCACCAGGCATCTGCTCGCCTGTCACGATGAAATAGACAGTCTCGGCGATATTGGTGGCGTGATCGCCGATCCGCTCGATGTTCTTGGCGCAGAACAGGAGATGCGTGCAGGCCGTGATGTTGCGTGGATCCTCCATCATGTAGGTCAGCAACTCGCGAAACAGCGAGGTGTACATCGCATCGATCTCTCCGTCGCGATCACGCACGAAGTCGATGCGCTCGGCCGAGCGGGAGGCATAGGTGTCAAGCACTTCCTTGAGCTGCGTCAGCGCCAGTTCCGCCAGCGCGCCAAGACCGCGGTAAAGCCTGACGGGTTGCGACAGTTCGGTGACTGCCGGGACCCGCTTGGCGATGTTCTTGCCAAGGTCACCCACCCGCTCCAGGTCGGAGGAAATGCGGATCGCGCCGATCATCTCGCGCAGATCGTTGGCCATCGGCTGGCGCTTGGCAATCAGCACGATCGCGCGATCGTCGATATCACGCTGTGCCTCGTCGAGGACGATATCGTCGCGAATGACCTTCTGCGCCAGGCTCAGATCTCCACTCACCAGAGCTGCTACGGCCCGGTCGACCATGCGCTCGGCATGTCCACCCATTGCAGCCACCGTCTTGGCGAGCTGCTGGAGTTCCTGATCGAAGGCGCTGACGATATGAGAAGGCATGATCCATCTTTCCCGCCGCGCGCGGAGCGGATTCACCGGGTCCTGCCGCGACGATTCCCATATTAGGCTAGTCCGATGACGGGAAAAAGAAACCGCTACGACGAAGGCTTGTCATCGCGCGGGCTGGAAGTGGATCTCGGCGCGGGAAAATGAACGGTGAAGGTCGCCCCCTTGCCTTCTTCCGAACGAATTGTCAGCCGTGCGTTGTGGCGGGTCAGGATGTGCTTGACGATCGCGAGCCCGAGACCGGTTCCTTTCTGGGCGCGGCTGGTCTCGACATCGACCCGGTAGAAGCGTTCGGTCACACGCGGGATGTGCTCTCCGGGTATGCCCGGCCCAAAATCCTGCACGGTGACGTCGATCTCCTCGACGCCCTTGCGCTCCTGCCGCTCGAGACGGAGGATCACTCGTCCACCGGAAGCGCCATATTTGCAGGCGTTCTCCAGGAGGTTCTCGAAAACCTGGATCAGTTCGTCCCGATTACCGTCGATCTCGACGGGACCTGCTGGCAGTTCCCATTCGAGCGCCACGCCCGACTCCCGGGCGAGATGATCGAGGGCGTCGCCAACGCTGCGCACAACGTCCACAAGGTCCACGATCTCCCCCGGCTTCAGATAAGCCTTCATCTCAAGCCGCGACAGCGACAAGAGGTCGTCGATCAGCCGCGCCATGCGTGAGGTCTGGGCCTGCATGATCTGCAGGAACTGCTCGCGCGCGTCCGGATCGTCGCGGGCCGGCCCCCGCAAGGTCTCGATGAAGCCCGCGACCGAGGCGAGCGGCGTACGCAGCTCATGGCTTGCATTGGCGATGAAATCGGCGCGCATGCGATCGATGCGCCGCAACTCGCTCTGGTCGCGAAAGAACAGCGCGAAGGTGGACCCTGCGTTGTCGATCGGGGCGGCCGTGACCCTGTACCAGCGCTCCAACGGCACCCGTTCGGCATAGTCGATCGAGATCGGTCCGCCTTCGCCGGCGAGCGAGCGACGCAGAAGCTCCTGCATCTCTGGGGCCCGGAATTTCATCTCGATCGGCGTCAAGAGAGCAGTCTTGCCAAATGCATCCACCGCGGGCGGATTGGCAAACAACACCGCCCCCTCGCCGTCGAAGACGAACAACGGGTCCGACACCGCGGCCCCGAGATCCTCGGCGGTAAGGCCGTCCAGGCCGGGCGCTTTTGCGCTATCCTCACCCCCGACGCCACGGCTCGCGCCAGCTTCGGGCCTGAGGACAGCCGCGGCAAGGATCAGGGTGCTCCCGACCAGGACCGCCCAGGTCGGCGCACCGCCCGCGACCGCCACCACGGCGAGCGCAATGAAAGCCGCTCCGATGAGCCATCCGGCCGCGGCCAGTCGCGCCGCCACTTTGGATGGAAGCTTTCGAGTATCCCGTGCCGAAGCCGTATCCGAAGCCTGCGACATGATCCTTCCCGCCCGTCCGGTGCGCTCGCGCTGGACCGCCGACCGGCTTCTCAATAGCATGGCCGCCAGTCGGGGAAAGGTCGTTCGGCAATGTCAGATAAAACCAGCTACGGACGCGAGAAGGTCGAGCCCATCGAGATAGACATCGGGGGCAAACACCGCGTTTTCGACATAGAAGATCCCGACCTTCCAGACTGGATCAAGGACAGGGCTCTGTCGTCTGGCGGATATCCCTATGACGACAAGATGGGGAAGAAGGCCTACAAGGCCGAGCTCGAATTGCTGCAGATCGAACTCGTCAAGCTGCAATACTGGCTGCAGAAGACTGGCGAGCGCGTGATGGCGTTGTTCGAAGGACGCGACGCGGCCGGCAAGGGCGGCACGATTTTCGTCGTGCGCCAGTATCTCAATCCGCGCTCAGCCCGCAACGTCGCCCTGACCAAGCCGACCGAGACGGAGCGCGGGCAATGGTATTTCCAGCGCTACGTTACGCATTTTCCCACCAAAGGAGAGTTCGTGACCTTCGACCGCTCCTGGTACAATCGGGGTGTCGTCGAACCGGTCATGGGCTTCTGCACGGAAGCCCAATGCGCGACGTTCCTGGAGGAAGCGCCGAATTTCGAGCGTCTGATCGTCGATGACGGCATCCGCTTCTTCAAGTTCTGGCTCAATATCGGGCAGGAAATGCAGCTCAAACGATTCCATGACCGCGTGCACGAACCGCTGAAGACATGGAAATTCTCGCCGATCGACGTCCTGGGCATGACAAAATGGAACGAGTACGGCGCCGCCCGTGATCGCATGATCGAACGGACCCATTCCGCACATGCGCCATGGACGGTCGTGCGGGCAAACGACAAGAAACGCGCGCGGCTCGCCGTCATGCGGCGCATCCTCCGCTCGATCGACTATGCCGGCAAGGACGAAGCGGCAATCGGCCTAGAAGACCCGCTCATCATTCGCGACGGATCGGAATTTCTCGCGTCCGGCTGATGCCGTTTTGCGGCCACGCTCCGCCGGCGGGGCCGATGGGGCGTTTTCTCCCATTCATGCGGGCGCGCGAAAAGCTGTCCAACGGCGCGCCAGGCGGCCACCGACATCATTATCCAGTAGACAGGCGTGAACAGCGCAACACGCCAGAAGCCCTTCCTTTCAGGCGGCGCCAGTGTCTGCCGTCCCAGCATCAGAAATCCCAGGTAGCCCAGCAGAATGTTAACGATATCCACGCTGATCAGCGCCGAGTGATAGGTCGCAGGCTCGTTGCCTAATAAGGCTGAACCGGCAAGCCACAGCAATGTGCAAACAAAGAACGGGTGCACCAGCGCCGAGGCAATCATGCCGGTGAAGAGCACCTGGAAAACCAGGAACGAGCGCCAGCCCAGATCGCGCCATAGCGCGGCGGGATTGCGCATGTGGACAAGCCAGGTCTGCATCCAGCCCTTGAACCATCATCCGCTCATATTCGCCACAATTCGCTAACGTGTTTGTGAACCGGGAGATTCCTTGTGGGAACCGTCCACAGCGTTCCATCTTTGTTCGCTGACTTCCAGCAAAAATGTTGCTATGGTGTTGCTACGGACAGGTTCAGGGGTGAAAGCGCGGCATTGAAAAAGCGGCTGACAGCGGTGGTCCTCGGAGCACTCCGTCCAAAGGCGACGGCATACTACGTCTCGGATGAGCAGCAGGTGGGCTTGCGGGTGCGGGTCGCGCCGTCTGGCGCTCTGACATGGAATGTCGCGTACAGGGAGAAGGGAGCGTCGGCGACAAAGAGTGTTTCGCTCGGGGCCTGCGATCCCAACGGGCGGGAAGGACTTGGGTTGGCCGAAGCGCGCGAGCGGGCAGCCGAAATTCTCAAGGCCGCTCGACAGGGCCGCGACCTCCTGAAGGAGGAGCGCGAAGCCCGTCAGGCCCAGCAATCTCGGTTGACGGTCAGCGACCTGATCGACCGTTACGCCAAGAGCATCAAGAGCCCAAACCGGAAGGGTGGCGCGTTGCGCACCGCTGATGATCTGGAAAGGCGGCTACGCCGGGCCTTGGACCAGAGGCTTGATGATGCGGCCGACAGCCTTCGGCGAAGCGATATCAGCGACCTTCTCGACGTGGTTGCAGAGGAACATCCGCGCGAGGCCGAAAAGCGGCGGCAAGCCATCGGCGCGATGTATCGCTGGGGCGTGGCGAAGGGCTATGTCTCGTCCGATCCCACCGCAGGATCGGAAGGCTATGGGCGGGGCACGCCTCGCGACCGTGTGCTCCCACCCGATGAACTGAAGGCCGTGTGGCAGTGGCTTAATGAAGGCGCGGGCGATATGCCGGCCGACTGCATCACAGCCCTGCGGCTCCAGATTTGTACCGGCGCCCGCATTGGCGAGGTCGCCGGAATTGAAGCTTCCGAACTTCAGCGCGACGGCGACGAGCTGATCTGGACGCTGCCGGCCAACAGGTCGAAGAACAAGAGCGAAAGGGTCACACCGCTGGTCGGCACGGCACGCGAGATTGTCGAGCAGACGCTTGAACGGCGGAAGCGAGGCGCGCTCTTCAGGACCGCCCTCACCGATCGGGCCTTGACGGCGAGCGACGTAGGGCAGGCTCTAAAGAAGCGGAAACTCCCCTGCCCTCGCTTCGGCAGTCATGACCTTCGGCGCACCGTCGTTAGCGCCATGGACGAGATGGGAATCGCGCTAGACACCATTGCCGCCGTAGTCGGCCATCAGCGCGGCTCCCGAGATACACGGACGCTGGTTCGGCATTACAGCCGGCCGAAACTGGACGAGCGCGTGAAGACGGCTCTGGCCGCATGGGATGCGCGCCTAAGAGACATCGTGGAAGGTCGCGCCGAACCAATTGGAGACAACGTGCTGAGACTGCACGCGGCCCAGTAACCGATCCGCAGGGATAGGCCGGCCAGCCGACAAGCCGGGGCGCACCTCCCGGTTTCCCTGTGGACCTCAAGGTGCTCGCGAGGTGCGCGATGACCAAAAAGCCACTAGAGCCGCTTACTACGCTCCCCGGGCGAAATGGCGGGCGATACGAACCTCGTCCCGATAGGATTTGGGTGCGTCCAGATAAGTGGCCATTCGAACCGACTGGCTACTACTTCCTCCCACGCGCTGCTCAAATTTTGTTGCCCGACGCGGCTGACGATCTAGTGGCAAAAGCGGCGGCGCCAATGCGTCGAAAACTCGCTGACGGGGAAGTTCGGGCGGCTGCCGTCTTGGGCGATGGAACGCTTGCACCGGTGCGGCCCGCCTCTTGGGCTGTAGATGAGAATTTCAATGCATGGTTCACCAGTTGCCAGATTACGAACTTCGATCTCTTTGGCTCGGGCGTGCACCCTTTAGCGGGCGTTACGCATTTCTGGCTTTTCATCGAAAGGGCAGGCTTGGATGCGATCCTCTCGCCTCATTTAGGGCCACAGCGTGACCAAGCAAAAGCGGAGCGCCCAAAATCACGACTCAGGTCCTATCCGCATCAGAAGAGGCTCGATGATGCATTGGCGAGGCCGTTCCTGTTCTTGGGAGAGGCAATCGACTGGATATTGAGCCAGGGGAACGAAATAGAGACGGAATGCGCCTGTAAAAATTGGGACGAAGCGGAGAGAAAGTTCTTCGATCAAATCGATGCCGACGGCCCTAAAGTCACCGGGTATCAAGCAGATCGGGTTTATAGAGAGTTGCCGACTGGTATCTGGGCAAGGATGAACAAAGGTGGTTCCCGTGATCCAGCTTTTTCCCCAATTGACGAAAGCGAAGAACGCGAGGACGGCGGCACGGTGTGGGTTGGAGACTCTATGTGGGAAGGTGTGAGGGTGCCTACTGCGTTCGTGCTTGAGCACTGGTCAGCAGATCACGTGGGCGCTGGGAACAACAAGGGCGGCGCTCCGGCAAAGGCGGATTGGCCTGCAATCGAGGAAGCTTTTCAACGTGAGGTCCAGGAACGCGGTTTACCCGATGCATTGAACGAACACGGTTGGCAGCGGCAAGCGGACGTTGAGCGGTGGATTGCTGACATCCTCGTGCGCGAGGGCGTGGAAGTTTCTGAGACCACCCGCAAGAACTATGCCCGTCAATTCTTGCACGGAGCGCGAGGGCAGTAACCTGGTTTTTGGCCCTTTGCGCCCTTTCCTGCCCGACTTCTGAGACTGGAACGGTCAGTTTCTCCGCACGGACGCAAGTTCATCTGTTCGCGTCCAGATACGACTAACCGGAGAGACTGAAATGGAAAAGCTCTTGGCCTCTATCCCGGAAACGGGACGGGCTTTGTCGGTGGGCCGCAGCACGGTCTATGCCCTCATCAGCGCGGGCAAGCTCAAGACAGTCAAGGTTGGCAAGCGCCGCCTTGTTCTCGTGGACAGCACAAACGCATACGTCGCCGCGTTGCGTGGAGGTGACTAATGCACCTCCTTAAAGAAACCGTCGCTCCCGACTGGCATCGGGGCGACGGAGGCATTTCGAAAGTTCTAACGACCGAGAAATGCCATACCCGCCCCGAGACCGCAACTGAAATCGCCGCCCGCATCATCGCGAATCGGTTCCGGCTCACGCCCTGTCGGGCTCGTCTCGTCTGTGAACTTGCCCAGATCGGCGGGAGGTTCGTATGACCGAGAAGTTGCAGATCCTCGTCAAGGTCGAGCCGGACGGCGCCACCCATGAAATGGTCGGACGGGAGGCCTGGGCACTCCAGAACCTCGTCCGTGCCGGTGAAGCGGGTTGCACGCCGATCGACACTCCAGGCCCACGCTGGTCTCACTACGTCTTCCTGCTTCGAAAGCGGGGCATCGTGGTCGAGACTATCCACGAAAGCCATGGCGGGCCGTTTGCAGGGACGCATGCGCGATACGTGCTGCGGTCGCGGGTGCGCATCCTCGATGAAATCGGGAGGGCCGCGTAATGCAGTGCGTCCTTCTGATCAATCCCTCGGCCGAAAGGCCGGGGGAATGCCGGGAGTGCCGGCGATGAGAGAACGCCAGTTCCACAAAGTCTCGCCCGCTGTGTGGCGCTCCAGGCGCTTTAACAGCCTCCCCGACGACCCGCGCGTGCTGTGGTTCTACTTTGCCACAGGTCCGCACCAGACCAGCGCGGGTTGCAGCCGCATCCCTCCTGCCTACGCTTCAGCCGATCTGGGCTGGTCGGCAGAACGGTATGCCGCCGGCAAGAGCGAGTTGGTCGCGGCAGACCTGATCGTGGCCGATGACGAGGCCAATGAGATTTACGTCTGTCGGTGGTTTCAGCATTGCCCGCCGACCAATGCCAAGCACGCGGCGGGGATCGCATCCAACATCTACGCGCTGGACAGCGACATAATCAGGGAGCGCGTCGAGGCGGACTTCGCTGAAACCCTCTGGGGAGGCCGGTTCCTGGACAGCCCCGGCCGCGCAATCAACGGCGATGGGGAGGCTTACGAATGAGCCTTTCCATAGCCTATCGAAAGCCTATCGATACAAGAAGAAGAAGACTCAGACTAAGAAGCAGAAGAAGAGCCAGATCCAGACTCAGAGGGAAGACCCAGAGGCAGAGAATAGAGGGCACTTTTTCGGAAGCGCCCTCGCAGCTTCACCGTCGCAGTGGGCTCTGGAAGGGGGAGCGCGACAGAAGCGCTGGTGCTCTTCCCATCAGGAACCGTGGCCGTTATCTCCGCTCAGGACACGGGCAAAGCCAACACGCGCAACTCTGAATTTCATCCCTCCGCCTTCATTGTCCTCGAGGTTTCGCGCAGCTTCGCTCGATCATCGCCGCTTTGCAAATGGCGCGGACGCTTGCCCGGTTAGGCGGCACGTTCAACCGTCGGGTGTTGCGGGTTTAGACGGGTGATTGGCAGCATTCACGCAGATTTGCGTCTTACAACTCCCGCAGCTTCATCTGGCAAAATATCAGGGTTAAATACTTGCCCGTCCTCTGCCGCTTTCTCTATGCCGCCGGTAAAGACGTATGAGAATTGCGGCTGGCGGGGATCCGGGCGTCGGGAGCGCTTTGGTTTAGGTACGGACTTGTCCGTAACTGGTCGCATTTCAATTGCCACAGGCATCTGCGGTCTTTGGCCTGCGAACCACGACGCCATATCGACGATACGCAGTCTGGGATATGTAGTTGACCCGATGCGATGAACACCAAGCTCTGCGGCCTCGCCGCGCATTTCCTTTGTCGGCTGATTGCGACATACAAAGAGCCCCATTTCTGCGTTTTCTCTATTTAGAACCCAAGCAAAATCACGCAGGTCGCGTGGACCAGTATGCTTGCCGCCCTTTACCTGAACCAATAGCCGACCGGCTGGGCCAGGGCCGTTCATAAAATACATCTCACCATCAATTCCGCGATCAGACCCCTTTTTCCCATCGTTCCACAATTGGCAGCCAAGTTCGCCCACGATCCACTGCTGGAAGCCATAGGGGTCACGATCGGCCAACGCCTCAGCGCTGGTATAATCGGCAGGTATACCCCCGATCTTCAATTTACCGGGACCCACAACGGAACGTAACCTACGCGATATCAACCTGATAGCGTAGTAGGAAACATCTATCCCTATCCATTGCCGATTTAGATTCTCAGCTGCGTGAACTGTAGTTCCACATCCACAGAAGGGATCCAGAACTACATCACCTTTATTGGAAGATGCCTTGATGATCCGCTCTAAAAGCGCAACTGGCTTTTGTGTTGGGTAGCCGACCCGTTCTTTCGCATGCGAAGAAAGAGGGCCTATGTCAGTTATCACGTCCTGAACTGGGTTTCCCTCCGAAACGGATAGGTATCGCTTGAACCGTGGGTTGGTCCCCTTGTCGGGCCATGCGATTAGCCCGGCAGCATCGAGCAAATCCAGCCGCTCCTGCACATTCATTTTGTCGTAACCGATCGGTTTGACAAACCAGCTAGGCAGTGACCGGTCCGGCGGCAGTTCCCAATGTCGCCCCTTTTCAGTCGGATTAACGCCGCGCCATTGCGCACCAGAGCTACCGCCCCGCTTGCCAGGGCCATCTAATGTAATCGCTTGAAAACGGCCAAACGCGTCCTCCTTATTGTAAAATTTTTCAACGTACTCTCGATCATATTCTTCATATGTTCGGTTCCACGTATAGTGCTCCGACACAGAATAGAAAAATATGTTATCGTGTACTGGTCCCCAGCGCTTTGCGCGGCCATGCGCGCCTGTCCTTTTCCAAATAACCTCGCTCCGAAAATTTTGCGCTCCAAACACGGCATCTAGTATGATCTTGATGTAGTGCGCTGCTGTCGGGTCGCAATGAAGATACAGGCTACCAGTCGGCTTCAAAGCCCTATAAAGCTGTCGAAGCCGTACCGTCATCATGACCAAATATGCCATAGTATCGCTTCGCCCCAGCGAGTTTCGCAGAGCATTCACAATGGCGGCGGTGGGCCCTCCCGCGGACAATATCTCCTGATACGCGGATTGAGCCTCGTCTTCCCAAGCCCACGTATCTCGAAAAACCGTCCGCTGCGCGGTAGCCTTCTCATTATCTGGTGTTTCGTAGAAAACGTTGTATTGCGCCTTCGAATTGAAGGGCGGATCCAAGTAGACGAGATCGATGGAATTGTCCCCGATCTCGTTCTTCAAAACATGAAGGTTGTCGCCAAAAAACAGCTTGTTCACGCCGTTGCCCTCGCCACGCCGTTAAAATCTTAGGTAAATTTTGTGGCAGTTACGTTAGGGAACGTGGTTAGCTGGCAATTAACGCTGGTATGATCGCTACCCCCACCTGAACGCGGTCGCAACCATGCGTACGGCTTCTCTTGCTACCGGCCGAACCCCGACGCATTATCTGACCAGCAGTCGCACCATCTTATAAACCAGAAGGCCTGCCACGAGCGCGGCAACGACTGGCGTTCCGACAACCGCTAACAGGCCAAGGCCGATCGGATTGTTGCTGATCCCTAAGCCGCCGACGATGAACAGCGGGAGCCAGCAGATCGCGAGGCCCACCAACCCTATGGCCGCAATTCGTCCGAACGTCATCCCGCCTCCGTACGAGACACAAGGTCAGTTGCAAACGCCGATCGGTCCAGCTTTGACTGCCTTCTCCCATTCCGGCCCGAGTACATCGCGCGCGGATAGTGCTCGATCAGCGCCGGGCTCGTCCTCACGGAACATCTTGATTGCAAAGTCCTGGCTGTGCCCGCCGGAGACGATTGTAGGACCTGGCGTGTATGTCGTCGTGGCGTGCAGATTGCCGCCAGCGGTGATGAAACCGGAAGTCTGAGACGTTCCCGGCATCTGCGAGACCCTGACGTTGCTCGAACTCGCAGCGTCATAGATCACGTATCGATCATAGCCGGCATTGATAGTGGCAATTGCGGCCTGCTTCTGAGCCGTCCTGGCGGCACCAGCGGTCCCGCAAATCGGAGCCGCGCGGGTTTGAATGATCACGGTGTCAGCGGAAGTCTGGACGGTGTTCGTGCCGACGCACCCACTCAGCGCCACGATCCCAAATACGATCCCGACAATTGCCTTCATGGCGCCCCTCTCCAAGCCACGATAGCACAACGTTGCACATGCGAGCTTTTGAAAAAAGCAATTTCGTTCATGGCTTCAATATTGCCAAGTTGGATAACGGCGAACGCAAGCAAACATGTGCGGACGTAACTAACTGAAAACATTGAACTTCTTGTCTATACGCGCGCTTTTTGCTAACTTGGTGCAACATTTGGAGTTCGCACCATGCCATTGGCAGACCTGAAGCGGGACATCATTGTCCTCCGCATTTCATCCGAGCAGAAGCGGCAACTGAAGCGTGCCGCAAGCGCCCGTGGCCAGTCCATGAGCGATTTGTTCCGGCAGAGCGTCCAGAGTGTCATCGGGGAGACTGCCTGATGGCTGGTCACATGCTCCCGACCATTCCGGTGCGTCTGTACGGGCTTTGCTACCGCAAGTTCTGCGCCGTCGGCTCCGTCGACGCCAAATACCTCGCCTCAATTCTGATCGGGGGGCGGCGCTGTGAGTAGTGTGTATGACTGGAGCCTGACCGCCTCCGACAACGACGACGCTGACGACCTCATCAACTGGCTTGAAGGTCAGGCGCCTTCGACCATAAACAACTCCGCGCGCGTCATGATGCGGCGCATCGCGGAACTGCTTCGCGACCTGAGCGGTGTTTTGACATCTGGCGGTACCGCCAATGCTCGCACCGTCAGCGCCAGTTCGTCCTTCTCCACGCTTGCCAATGGCCGGATTGTTGCCTTCAAGTCCAGCGCGGCCCATACCGGAGCGACGACGCTCAACGTCAACTCCATCGGGGCGAAGTCGCTTCGGAAAGTCACGACCTTGGGCGATGTGGCTTGCGTGGGTGGCGAGCTCCAGAACGGCGGCGTCTATGTCGTGATGTACTCCGAGGCGGCCAACAGCGCCGCTGGCGGCTGGATACTCATCAACCCGACGCTTGACGCTTTCTTCGTCAACAGGCTCGGAACCACGACCGACAACACGGTTCCGCGATTCGATGGTACGTCTGGCTTGATCCAGACAAGCGGCGTGACGATCAGTGACAGCAACAACGTGTCAGGCGTTGTCGCCTTGGAGGCGACAGGGCCAATAACCCGATCCAGCACCAATTCCGGCGTGACCGGGCTCGAACTCACCACGTCCGCGTCGGGCTTGTCGCCATCGATCGATTTCGAGGAAAGCTCGACGCAGACCTACCGCATTCGCACGAACGGGGGATCACTTGAATTCCTCAACGCCGGTAACGGAACTCGCCTGTCACTGACACAGGCCGGCACCATGTCAGTGAACACCGCCTATACCGTCGGGGCGTTTTCCTCGTCCGGTGCGTCGGATGGAAAGCAGATCATCGCTGGAACGTATGACAGCTCACGCAACACGACCAGCGGCATCGCACACTCGCGGTTCTTCAACCCGAACAACCAGGTCGGATCGATCACGACCAGTGGCAGCGCGACGGCCTACAACACATCATCCGACGAGCGGCTCAAGGAAAAGACAGGCAATCTGTCCGGAGAGGACGCGCTTGCCATCATCCTTGCCGATCCGGTCTGGACCTTCAACTGGAAGGGCACGGGCGAGAGCGCGGTAGGCTGGGGCGCGCAGACTTCCTACACTGTGTCTCCCGACCTTGCGACGCCCGGCAATGGCAATCCCGGCAACGACAATTTTGTGCCCTGGGGCATAGATCAGGCCAAGCGCACCCCGTACCTCTGGGCGGCCGTCGCCTATCTCGCGGAGGCCGTGGCCGAGCTAAAGGCTCAGAACGGCGGGCAATGAGAGATGGACGAGCAGCCCGTTTCCCTCATGAAGCTCTGGCGGCTTTACCGCCGCGAGTGCCGGCCAATCGGCTCCATCGTCGCCGATGCGCGTGAAGGACGTCTCCTGGGCGTTGAACCCCTTCGCTCCGGTTATGGCTTTGCAGTGACGGACCAGCAGGCGGCGCTCAACTCCATGATCAAGGCTGGCTGACATGAACCTCGCCCCCTTCCTTCAACAGCTTTTCAATCCCAACCCGATGAGCGGTCCTGATGGTCAGGCGCCCTCCGGACATGTCGCGGGCTACCCTGGCGGCCACGTTGCTACCTCGATCGATCAGGACAGACATCGCGCGCAGCGCGGCCTGTTGTCCCCAACTCGCGGTCTGTTGGACCCCTCTCAGTGGGAACAATGGGGTCAGCATCAGGTTGGCGGTGGCAGTCCACACAGTCCCTCTGGCGGACAGATCACGGCACGCTACTCTGGCGAGGCGGCGCAGCGCAGCGAAGGGCTGGAAGGTATGGGCGGCGGCAGCGCTCGCCGGTCGCACTCTTCGGGCTATTCCTCGCCAGCGTCAGGTGGCGGATTATTGGGGGGCATCCGCGACCTTCTCAGCGGCGGCCAGCAGTCCGGCCAAAATGAAGCCGTCGCATGGCTACAGCGCATTGGGTATAGGCCCGACCAGGCGACATTTATCGCGCGCGACCGGAATCTGTTGCAACAGGTGGTCCGTCAACAGGCTTTGTCCCGCGCCGAACCATCGGAAGCCTTGAAGCACGAGAAGCTCTGGTACGAGGTCCAAGAAAAGCGAAACCCGACGACGGACGACATTCGCGAATATCAGTTCGCCCGAAAGCAGGGATATCGCGGTTCATTCCCAGACTTCATGCGGGAGATGAGGCAGGCCGGGGCCACGAACGTCAATGTGGGCGCGGGCGAAAAGGCCTGGGATCAGGAAAGCGCGAAACTGTTCGCGAGGCGCTATGACGACCTGACCGCTGGCGCGTCGAACGCGGAACAGATGCTCGGCATGTACGACATTGCCGAACAGGCGATCAATTCCGGCGTTCGCACTGGCTTCGGGGCCGAAATGGAGCTCAATCTGCGCCAGCTTGGTGCGGCTATGGGGCTCGACACCGACCCGGAGAAACTGGCCGGCGGCGAGTTGATCCGCTCTATCCAGAACAGGATGGCGCTCACCATGCGCTCGCCAGATGGCGGCATGGGTATGCCTGGCGCTCTGTCCGACAGGGACATCAAGTTCCTGAAGGATTCGCAGATCGGCATCGATCGTTCACCGGAAGGCAATCGCAGAATGCTCCAGGCCTTCCGCGCCATGGAACAGCGCAAGATCGAAATCGCCCGCCTGGCAGACCAGTACATCGAACAGAACGGGCGCCTGGATACCGGCTTCAATCGCGCTGTGCGTGACTACGCTGAAGCCAATCCGCTGTTTCCCGAGGAGCCCGTTTCAGGCGGTCGCGGCAATCGCGTCGGCAATGACGGTCCTTCGCGAGTCAACACGCCGCGCGGCCCCGGCCAGTCCGGAAGGATTCGTGCGGTCAATCCTCAGACCGGGGAACGCATCGAATGGAACGGAAGCGCCTGGGAGCCGGTGCAATGAGCAGCCTGCCTCCTTTGCCTCCCGGTTTCGTCATCGAGGATGCGCCATCTGCGAAAAGTGGCGCAAAACGGTCCGCGCCTCCGCCGCCCGCCGGCTTCGTGCTGGAAACAGAACGGCGGCCCCAGCATTTCGACTTCGACGGCTCAAACGTCCCCGGCTACAATCCCGAAACAGGATTGGTTGAGCGCCAGCCGTTACAACGTAACGATCTGTCCGGCAGCAAGATCGATGCGATAGTGCGTGGGGCAGCCGATCTCGCCACCTTTGGCCTCGCGGATGAAATCGCGGCAGGTGCCGACGCTGCATTGAACCCGATCCTTGGAACGGGGCGGGATGCAGAATCCTTCGGGCAGCGCTTCCGCGCCAACGTTGCAGACCAGCGTGCCACGGATGAATCGGACCAAGAGAACAGGTTCGGCTATCGCCTTGGCGGTCAAATCGCAGGCGGTGTGGCCGGAGCGACCGGCATTGCGAGGGCCGGAGGTTCCGTTGCTGCCAACGCGGCCAACTCCGGTAAGGGCTGGTTTGCTCGCATGCTCGGCGGCTCGGCGGATGGCGCTATCCAGGCTGGAGCATATGGCCTCGGTTCCGGAGAAGGACTGCGGAACCGCGTCGAATCCGCTGCACGTATGGCGCCCCTTGGCATGGCCCTCGGCGGTACTGGCGAACTTGCGGCCACAGGCATCGGCAATGCAGCCCGTTCCATGTTCCGGGGCGCCGGTGATACGGCTCCGGGCATAAACCCGGCCGCCCGTGTCTCGGAAGCCGATCGGTTCGGAATCCCGCTTTCCCGCGCCCAGGCGACAGGTTCCGTCCGACAGGCAAACATCGAGAACCAGCTTCGCAGTCAGGGCGCGATGCAGGCCTTCGACCGTGCACAGCGCGAGGCGATCGAGACATCCACCGGGAACGTGCAGCGGCAGCTCGCAGGCGATGCCGCCCCGATTGTCACGCCCTCGGCTGCATTTGACAGCGTGCCCGGGCGGCTTCGCGGCGTGCGTGACAGCCTGAAAGCCGCGTCTCAGGGTGCCTATGAGGCCAGCGTCAACAATCCGAACGTGCTGGTGGATGGCGAAGCAGTCCGCTCCCTGCCTGCCTTCATCAAGGGCAGGCTCGACGCGGATCAGATCCTCGTCGATCCGATGTACCATCAGGGCGCGAGCCGTGCCCTTCAGTTCATTGACGACTATCTCGGTCGACTCCCAGGCATGGCGAAACAGCAGGCGTCCGGCCCGCGAATCCTTCCTTCGCCCGATGGCGAAATCACCAACGTCTCGGCTCAGCTTCGGTGGATCGAAAACCTTCGCGCTGGCCTGCGCAAGAACTTCCCGCCGATCGGGCAGGACGCGCCGGCCCTCAAGGCCATTTCCCGCGCCTTGGACGAGTGGACGGACGACGTGTTCGACCGAGGCCTTGTCAGCGCCTCGGATGAGGTTCTCGACCAGCTGAAGCAGGCCCGTGCAAAGTGGTCGGAATACAAGGCCATGGCAGAACCCAAGGCCAAGATTGGTGGCAAGCTCAATCCGACCTACGAGGCGCAGTCGACGGTGCGCCGTATCATGGACAAGCAACTGAGCCCCGAGGAAGTGGGGCAGATGCTGTTCGGCTCGTCGGTCGCGGCTCCGCGCAACACGTCCTTCATGACAGCCCAGCTCCTGAAGAAGACGCTCGGCCCTGGCAGTCCGGAATGGAACGGCATTCGTCAGTCGTTCTGGCTCAGGGCCACAAGAGCTGGGGATGAGGCGATGTCGCCAGCGCGGATCGCCAAGAATCTGGACGGTCTGCTGAACGGCCAGGGCAAGGGCGTGTCTCAAGTCCTCTATTCGCCAGACGAGCGCAAGCTGATGACATCCTACCTTTCGACCATGCGGGCGCTCACACCGGCCCGGGAGGGCTTCAACAACAGCAACACCGCCAACCGGCTCATGCCGAGGCTCGCTCGCTACGGGCAGGCCATCATGGGCGTTCTGGCGGGCGGTGGCAGCATGGCTGGTGGGCTTGGGCCGCTCGAAGCGCTCGGCGTCGGTGCAGCGACTTCCGGCGTGCTACAGGGCGTCAGGGCCGGGGCAAACATGTCTCGTGCTGCGACCGCTACCACCATGCCGGTTCCGACCAATCCATCAGGCGCGGGCGGGGCATTCCTTCGCGGTGCGGGAGCGCCTGCAATTCCGATGACGGAACGTCGGCCGCCGCTCGAACTCACTGTGACGCGGGGGCGCTAGGCTCAGGACCGAACAAGGTGTTCCCGACCCATTCCGAGAACGGCAACGCCACGTACTGATCAAGGATCGGAATCGCGAAATACGAGAAGGCCGCCATGACGATGATGAATGCCACCCAGAAGAAGATTTTCCCGGCAAGCGGCAGATCGGCGGGCGGATTGAAGCGGTTCATGGCTGCAACATAGGCGAAATCGGGTAGAGGCGAAAGAACGATGGCAGTTGACGACATTGGGAGTGCAATCCCGACCATCGCGGACCATGCCGATAGCGTTTGCGGTCACCTGATCGACGCGGCGCTCCGTGGCATATCGCCGGAGGTCGCGGAAGCTGTCGCGGATGTGTTCACGAGCGACCCGATGGATGCGGTCGAGCCCGACACTGCAATCATGAATCTCATCATGTATGCCGGCGCCTGCCACGAAGCCGCAAAAGTGCTCGCAGAGATTGGTCAGAGCGACGATGCCGATCTGTTTCACGCGATGGGGCAGGACATGCTGGCCAAGGCGCTTGATGGGCTGGGGCACCTCATCTCTCGCGGCGCCGATTTCCTGGGGGCCAAGCACTGAGATGCGAGATTTCGTGCCGCAGCGGACTGTCGACGACTGCGTGATTGCGGCATTCGCGACGGCTACCGAACGGTCCTATGAGGACGTCGCTACGGTGATGGGTTTCCCTTGCAACAGTGAGACGGGTAAGCCGTCGCCACTTCGCATTGTCGGCGTCAATCTGTGGCTGCTGCCGGTCTTTCTGCTGTCGCTAGGAATTCGCGCCACGATGGTTCCGGCTCGTAAGGCCGCTGACACGAAAGGTCGCTTGCCGTCGTCGAACGAACTGAAGGAACTTCTTCACGGTCGGTCGGCTGTACTTTTCACGCCGGAGAGCAAGTATCCGAACACACGAGCCCTCCATGCGCTCGCCTGGAAGGATGACGAGGTCATCGACTGCAGGGAGCCGGAGGGGCGCGGAAAGGAGCTCTCCGAACTGACACTGCTCGGGGCGATGCTGCTCATCGAGGAGAAGCAGGTGCTTACCCGCAACAACGGGAAGAATACGGGAACCGAAGACGCATGAGTACCGTGACGGTGAAACAGGTGCGAGGGAAGCCGCCAGCGAAGAAGTATGAGCCGACACCACGGGAGCTTCGAGCCCTTTCCGCTCAGGAGAACCGCCGGCAGCAGCGCCAGCCATCCCCGCGCATGAAGGTGACCCGAAAAGGCTCGGTACAACAGATCGCTCCAGACCATGCGGACAACGACACGGCTTTTCTGCTGCTGATGGAGTCGTTGGGTACGTCCAGCGTTGATTTCGCGTCATCGATCATTGCCCAGTTGGCGGCGATCGAGGCCCGCAATTCTGAGGTGGACGAGACGACGCTGAACCACGCCTTGAGCTTTGCGAAGGGGGTCCGCCCTCAGGACGAGGTGGAGGGCATGCTTGCGGCCCAAATGGCGGCTGTGCACATGGCGACCATGACATTCGCCCGCCGCCTCGCAAAGGTGGACAACATCCCCCAGCAGGACAGTGCAGAGAAGGCATTCAATAAGCTTGCCCGCACCTTCGTGGCCCAGGTGGAAGCTCTGAAGCGGTACCGCAGCAAGGGCGAGCAGAAGGTGACAGTTGAACACGTCACGGTCAATGAGGGCGGGCGTGCCATTGTCGGTGCTGTATCGCATGGGGGAGGGACAGATAAAGATGCCGGATAACCCCATGCACTTGGCTCCACGTTGTACAGCCCACTCGAAACGAACCGGGGAGCCTTGCAGATCACCAGCAGTCAGAGGGTGGCGTGTTTGCCGGATGCATGGTGCACGCGGGGGCGCTCCTCGCGGTGCCTTTCACGGCCAGTTCCGACACGGCAATTTCACCTGTGAGGCCGTCGCTTCCGAGCGATCGGTACGGGAATTGATCAGAGGGGCTCGTGCTTTGATCGCGCGACTATCGCCTGATGGATTGAATATCAGTCGGTGACGGAAGCAGACGGCGCGACTAAGACCCGATCACCTGGAACAATGCCGTTCCAAGAGTTCCGTCTAGCCCGCGCCCACCGGGCCGGCCCTCGACGCCGGTCGTATCGCCAGCGTTCTTATTAACTCGACCGCCTGCGCCAGCAGCGCCCCCAGTTCCCCCGCCTACTAGATATGGCGGCCAGTCTGGCTCACTCCGAGGCAAATCCGTTCGAACGATCAGATGACCGCCGTTTCCTCCTGCACCGCCGCCCCCGCCGCCCCCGGGAGACACGGTGATCTTTGTACGCTTGCCCTTCGCTGTTCCACCTGGACCGCCCGCACCACCATGTGAACCTTGCAGATTGATCAGACCCGAGCCGATCAAGCGACGGGCTTTGATGTAAAGAAGACCACCATGATAACCACACGCACCGCCGCCCCCGCCGCCTGCTAAAGCCGCACCGCCGCCACCCGGATTGAAATCGGGTGTTCCTAGTGAACCTCCTGCGTGACCCGGAGCGCTGCGGTTAGCACCTCCGGCTCCTCCGGCACGGACATGCCAGGTGGCGCGTTTGACAGGACCGGTCGCTCCTTGTCCGCCTTGCAGACTGCCCGCGTCTCCGCCACGCGTTTGATAGGTGGCCCCACCACCACCGTTTCCCGCCGCCGGTAAGCCGCCTTCTGCGCTGCCTGATCCAATCCGGACGCCGCCGCCGCCACCGCCTGCCTGAATCGAGATATTGGCGCTTAGTTGATAGCCATCCGGAGCGAGAGATGAAACCACTCCATCCTGACGGAAGTCTCCTTGAACACTCCGGAGTTGCCCAAGAAGAACGAAATCCTCCAAGCAGACGATGTATGTCCATTCGACGCCCGGGCCGATGTCAAGTACTGCACCTGGGTGGATAGTGACGCTATTGAAAAAGTTTAGCGAACCCGCTTCCAGCGTCACTATCTGGCCGTTGTAGACAACGAGGTCTTCCTCATCGCTGAGAAAGTGTGCAAACTGTTCCTCCAGCATGCCGCCTCACAGTTGTATTTGGAGCGAGAATTCAACGTGGAGATTCGGCAGCAGGGGACCGACTTCCCTCGACATCACAATATAAGGTGCGGTTGTGTATACCCATGAATTATTGACGACTTCTACGTAGTCCGGCTGGGGTCCGCCAGGCACCAGAACACGAGCCTTCACGGTCATGTCCACCCGCATGAATTCGCGGAAATCGTTGGGGACAAAATCTTTTGTCTCCTTCTGGGCGTTCACAGCGAAACGGACCTCGATGCTGTGACCCCGGAAAACTCCAATGTCAGCACCACGGAACCTACGAACGTTATCTAAATCGAGCGTGGCCGAGTCGGTGTGAATTACCCTTTCGTCGGCAGGATCTGGGGTTTGATATTGACGCGCCCGAACCACCATCACCGCTTCACGGGTATCACGTCTCGGCGCCGGGTCGCCGGCCATTTTCTCGATTTCCACGTCTCTCCCCCCTTATTTCCTTCCACCAAGAAAAGCAGACACCCCGTGCGAAGTCGATAGGTTAGTATTTCAGTCTCACGGGGGTGCGAGCGGTTGTGGAGAGGGGCTGCGGAATCCCGATCGACTCGCCGGTATCGCTGAACGGGATCAGTGACAGTGAACCCGCCCGCCATTGCTGTTATCGGCATGGCAGCACTGGCCCGGTGGTGAACTCTTTCGGCAACCCCCGCCGTGCGCCTGAGCGGTGATCGTAAGCGCCACCAGGAACATGATTGATAGGACCGCCCTCATTTGAACCTCCCATGCCCCTGCGAGAGAGTGGCAGTCACTGGTGGGCTGAGCAACTGCCATCTGGGCCGAGGGGGCTACCTCTCACAGCAAACCTTGCGGACGTAGGTGTTGCCGTAGCTCATGTAGGAGTCATCAGGGACTTGCCCCTGCGACTTCAAGCTCTTGAGCAATGCCGCGCCGGTCGCGGCGTCGAACGTGTCTTCAAGGGTGATCGCAAACCAGCCATTGGTCGCCAGATATGCGGCAACCCGAAGCGGATGAGAGCGAACATATGACTCTGCTTCTGCGTAGGTGCCGAGACTCTTTATCTGGATATGACGGGCATGAAAGCTACCGCTGTCGAACTGGTCGACCAGGATCCATGTATCGTGCATGAAACCGCGCCCTTTGGATGTCGCCACCTGATACCACCGACCATTGCTTCCCGTGATCGCCACCGACTCGCCGTTGGAGAACGTAGCGATGCCTTTGCCCTGTTCTCCGGGTGCGCTTCTCATCACGACGTTACCCTTGGGATGACGGACACGTCCTGATCGTGCGGTAGGGATTTCAAAGCGGGGTGCCGCTGCCTGAGATGGCGGCGTGGGCGGTACCGATGCCACGGGAGGGCTAGCGGGAGGCTTGGCCGGTTCGTCGTCCGCCGTGATCACGCGGAAGTGCGACATCTCGCTGAGGGAGAGGTAGCGCATATCGGCGCTATCGTACTGCATCGCGACTTGTAGCAGGCTGGGGTTCGCTCCCATTTCTTCGATGTACTGCATAGTGGCCGCCATCACCAACTGCGTAGCGACCACGGCCTCGTCGGCACTCATTTGGATGCCTTCCGAGAAGGAATTACGGTGGACACCAATAGCTCCGCTTTCCGCAAACCTCGCCTGTCCTCCGAGAAACGCCAGCGCACATGCAGAGCTACACTCGCTGCTTCTAGGCTGGATAGTCAGGAGACCTAGCGCTCTTATGGCCCTGCCATAGCGCATCGCGGCCTCCACGCTTCCGCCTGGGGAATCGAAAGTGACCGCCAAAGGATTGGCGCTGCTTGCCAAGGCAATCAATTCGGAGGGCCGTTCTCCGGCAACAAACTCACCGCTAATCAGGAGATAGCTGGCGCCCTCACTGGTCTTAATTGGAGTGACCTCGACGGCGGCAGCGGGCAAGGGTGCGGCAGCAAGCAGCCCGGACAGCACCCCGGCCAACACGGCATGGGTAAACGTCGCCCTAGGTTTGAACACTGACCCAGCCCCCTTTCCACCTCTGATTATTATGGCGACCTTTGTGCTTGGCAAGCCGATGCTTACAGCCATGGATAACAATCGTCGGCGATTAGTGCGTCGACGGCTGTACCTGTCGCGACCAAAAATCGAAGACACTGGCACGGCGGCGATTGCTAAAGCCAGGCCCGCACCGTCTGCTCGCAAGGCGCAGGATGCTTGTTACCCGCCAGTCCAGATCAGCCACGCCGCCGCCGCGTTGGCAAGTCCGGCGACAAGCCGTCCAATTGTCGAGCGATGCCACAGCGCGAACAGCGATACTGCAATCACCGCGACGGAGAAGGCTCCGATCATGCCGCCAGCGCTTCCGGCGCCCCGACGATTGTGAGCATGTGGTCGGGGAGAGTGCGTTGCAGCGCCTTCGCTTCCTCCCAAGGCGCCGTCATCCAGGTCTCGATCTCGTCCTGCGTCGTCAGAATGACCGGCATGGCCCGGGGGTGGACCGGTGCCACGACGCCGTTCGGCTCGGTCGTCAGGAAGGCGTAGAGAGATCCAGGACTTCCAGCCCGTCACGGACCTTGCGGACGCTCTCCCACTGCGGCACCCAGAGGCCTGCGAAGAAGGCGAGCGGCCGGTTGTCGTTGACCGCAAACCATTTGTTCTGTTCGCCATCCACGGCACGGTTCGGATTGGGCTCGGCGAAGCTGGTGAACGGAACGACGCAGCGGTTTTCCGTGCCGAGCCACCGTTTCCAGTGGGCGCTATTGGTATTGCGGACATTCGTGGTGCCGCGATCCGGTTCCATCTTCAGCAGCTCGGCAAAGGCCGCGTCATCGATCTGCTTGCCCTTGGCGCGCAGCTTGGCGGCCCGCTTCGTTGCGGCGTCAAACTGCGCCTTTCTGGATGTGGGAAGGCCCCAGCGCACCATCGCCAGTTCCCGGCTCTCCTGCGTGTTGCGGACGATCGGGGCCAGCCGATCCGGATGAACCATGAGCAACGGCTCGTTCCACATGGCGTTGTCACGCATGGCCCTCGTGAACTGGAGCACGGCCTGACGGTTCGTGGTGACATTGTACAAATTGCACATGCCGCGATCATGTCGTCAGCCGACATCCTTCGCAACAGATGTCTTCAGGGGGGCCTCTGCCTCCAAAGCCGGTCGCCATCCTCTCGCGAACCCGTAGCTCATCGTCAGGCTCGCAATGGTCAGTTCCTCCCGCAGTGCCGCGATATCTTCCAGGGCGGCCACGAGCGCGGCGCGCGGATCATGGTCAAAGCGGGCAAGGACGGCATCCAAGTTCAATCGATCGCCGGGCACGGCTTCGCCGTCCGCAGCCTTCACGGCTTCGGTCATGGGTCTCGCTCCTGATTTGATGGCGCGATCCAACACCTTACCGATTGACCCGTCAAGGGATTTGTTCCTATTTCGTTCCCATGCCCGAACCCTATTGGCCGAAGCGCAAAGGCTCCTACCGCCTATCCAACGCGGCAAAGAACAGCCGCTATGCGAGGCTGCGCTGCCGCTATTGCAAGACGTATCGCTACTACCTGATCGAGGAACTGAAGGCCGTGTTTGGCGACATCGAGTGCGACGATGTCGTCTACCAGAACGACTGGCGATGCTCCGGTTGCGGAGAAAAGAACATGATCGAGTTCGACACCTGCAATCCCTCGGCCACCGAGCTTCAGGCATCGGTCGTTCGCCGCATCGACCGCGTGGTCTATGTGCGCAAGGTCATCTGGAAGGATGGTCCCGACTAGGCGCGCGCAAACGTCTGGCCAGCGACCGATGCGTCGATGTGTGAATAAAATTCTTGGGCGACCACAGGAGGATCAAGGACTGGCGGCGGATTCGGCGGGCGACTTATCCCCGCCCCTCCCGATGAGACGACAATGCTCTTACGACAGACGTGGGAGCATCACATGGTTTCGTTTCGAGCAATCTTTATCGCGGTCCTGGCGCTCACGATCCTGAGCGGAGCAGCGGCGACCTATCTGGCAGGCACGTCCGGACCGGCAGGTCGGCACCGTGTGGCGGAGCGGCTGGCCTACATCGCCATGGTCGGGGCCGGTGCTCTCATGATGCTCCTGAACGACGGGGCCGAATGATGTGGAAACCGGCCCTCATCAAAGTTGACCGGCTGGCTGTGTGAACCGAATCGGCGAAAACTGGGAAATGGTGGGGGCCTATGGAGGGTTGCCGTGTATCTCCGTCAGTACCGCGATGGCTCTTTGTCCGCTGCCCGTGCGAGAGGTCGCATAGTCCGGCAAGGCTATGTCTTTGGTCGACTCCGTGTCTGGTCAGAGGCTGAAGACGACGTTGTCCGATTGTTCTGGCCACACAGAGGGCAGATAGCCAAGATACTTCGTGACCGATCCCCTCAAGCTATCCAGCAACGAGCGCGCGTTCTGGGGTTTGCAGCCAAGCGTCACGTTTGGACAGCGGCTGGCGTCTCGCGCCTGCGCAAGCACTACCCCACCGCCACGTGGGATGAGCTTTTCGCTTTATTCCCGGGGCTGAGTAAGACGCAGATACGCGATGCTGCTATCTACCGCCGGATTTTTCGAAAGAGGAAGCCCTATAAGCCGACCGGCTACTATGTGCTCGACCAAGTGCGGGAGCGGTGCTTCGAGTGCAACATGTACATGCGGGATATCGACGCTCTCGCGCACAGCAAAACGTACTTCTACAAGGCTGGGTGGCACTCTGGCTGGATCAATCATAAGGCTATCGCGCGAGCGGTCACTGCGCTGGACGGTCGGCTCATCGCTCAATGGGACGTTTCCGTGGGAGCCGTTGGCCTCGACACTACCGCCATCTCGAAATCGCTCCACTAGTTTGGGCAATATTACTTCGCAAACAAATGGCCTGTGATATGAATGCGCATGGTCGCGATTCCAGTTTACTGCCCGCACTGCGGAAACCTGTTTGCCTCTCGGGCGATCAGGATCAGCGGGAATGTCCGTAACCTCACGCTCAAGGGCTGTCGCGAGACTTGCCCACGCTGCGGCCAGATGGCGACTATGGTCAACGGCGTTTTTGACGCTGCGGACGGTGTACTCACGGAAATCAAAGCTTCGAACTTCGCGCGACCCGTTCTTGAAGAGTTTGCCGCGCTACTAGCCCGAACTCAGCTCCAACAGGTTTCACAAGGCGATCTAGAAACCCAAGCTGCCGAGATAGACCCAAAACTGGGGAAGCTGGTTGCAGCGATGGGTGGTAAGGGCATCGGCGTTCTAGGCGCGGTCCTTCTGGTGATCATGATTGTCTTGCAGCGGTGCAACTTCAACCTCGATGTCGCAGTCGACATGAACCGGCTTGTCGATCAAGCTGTTGAGTACCTGGAGGAACACGAGGAGCCGGGCCTACGAGACGTAGGACAAGATACCGAGAGCAATCATCAGCCCACCGACGCCGATCCCACCGGCAAGAGCACCAAAGGCAAAGGTCCACGCGTGGGTCATCACAAAGCTCCTTCCACTAGACGGAAAGATGTTAATCGGAAGCGACGGTCTGATCTTAAGGCGCGCCGTACACAGTTTCCACGACGAAAGCCGAATTAGTCACTTCTCGGCTTTTTTCTCTAGGTTGCTATCGATCGCCCTTCCTCCATCGCCATGGCTCGATAAATCGGCCCTGCCACACGCCGCGACGATTGGAGCGGGCTTGTCCTTGCTCTCCGGCGTAGACGCCGCCGCTATAGCGTGACCAGTCCAACGCATGGCCATTCCGGACGAGCCAGCGGCTCACGCTCCTACCGTCCGCCCGGTAGCAATCACCGATGAAGCGGCCGTAGCGGTCACGTTCGATGTATTCGCACCGCACGGGCCGAGAGGCCGCCAGGAACGCGTCCAGGGCGTTGGCGGCCACCGCTCCGCAGCGATACGGCTTCCCGGCTCCATCCTCGCATGTCTGTCGAGCCTCAGGCGCGTCGATACCGTTGAACCTGACCCGCTCGCCTGCAATCTCAATCGTGTCACCGTCGATAACTGAGGCGCGGCCGACAATGGCTTGATCGGCAACTGCGCTCGCCGAAATGACATTCGCAGCAATTGCTGCGGCCAAGAGACCGCATCTAGCCATCATTCGAGGCGTTCAAATCCTGTGGACGCGTGCCCTCTTGCGGCGCGGGGGCCAGATACCCGTGGCCAGTCAGCCAATCGCGGATAATGCGTCGAATGGCTTCGGGGCGAGAGAGCTTATCCGGCTGTTCTGCGATGAACGCATCCAGGGGCGACAACAGGTCGTCGTGAAGACGGGTAACGATCTGCTGTCCCTTGCCTGTCGGCGGCGGCCCGCGTCTCTTTGCTTTCTCTGCTATCACAGTTATTGACCTCAATCTGAAACTGTGATAGCACAATAACAGGCCGGCGGGAAGTACCAGTTCCCAACCGGCCCTAACCGAAACGCCGATCACTGGAGGATCGACGCATGGCTACCCACGCCAATAGCACATCTGCATCCAAATTCGACCGCTCTGCCATCATGCGCGAAGCGTGGCGGCTGTTTCACGAGGCCCGCCGCATCCGCGAGAGCATCCACGGTTCTCGCCCCTTCGATCGCGCCGATTTCGGATGGCGTCTGCAAATCGCCTGGGCTAATGCGCGGCAATCGCTGTTCTCGCCCAACGAACAGAAGCGCGCGCAAATCGAGCGTGAGATTTCCCGACTCTCCTATCTCCCGCTTCACATGAACATAGAGCGCCGTTGCGCCGCGCTTCGGGCGGAACTGGCCGCACTCGCGGTCTGAACGGCACGGCTTCGACCGCGTCACCAGCTGACCAGAAACAGGAGAAATCGACATGACGAACGCCACGCAGGCGAATGCCCAATTCATGACCGGCATCAGCCGCCGCACCGCCATCATGGCCGGCCTCACAACCACGCTGCTGGGAACGATGATCCCCGCGAGCGCGAGCGCCGATCAAGCAGAGAACGCGAGCCTTATCGACGCTTACGGCGAGTTCGAAGCAGCGCTTGCTGAATATCAAGCGTCAAGGAACAGCCTCGAATGGCTCGCGGACGAATGGCGGCACAGGTGGCCGCTTGCGCCTGATCTGATGACGTTTCCGCACGCAATCGCGAGCGACAACCAGGAAACGGATATCGTCGGCCGGCCGATTCGCAACCCCGAGACGGGTGCCGTTCGGGCGCTGCTGCCCCTCGAACACCTCAAGAAACACGCTACCGCGACGCCGCGTCCGTTCCCTGCCAGGATGCGGGAAGGCGAGAAGCGCCGCCGCCTGAAGTACCGCGAAGATACCAAGACGGCGTATCGCGCGGGGAAGGCATACTACGCCGAGACGGCCCGTCTCCGCGAGGTATCGGGGGCGAACGTCGTTCGGAAGCGACTGGACATTGCCACCGAGGCCGTCTTGTCCCTCGCGGACAAGATCGAGCACCTGGAGCCCGTCACGCTGGCCGGCGTCGTGATCAAGGCCAAGGTATACGTCGCGGCAACCGGCGTCCACAATCAGCGGGTGGCAGATACCAGCGGCAAGCCGATCGACCTTGGCGCGTTGCCCCTCATCGGCCCCGGCTACGGCATAGCGAAATCTCTCATCGCCCTCGCCGCCTGACGGACCAGGAGGGGTCTTTCCCCCTCCCCTTTATTCCGTACCCTGAGCCATGGAGGAAAGCATGCAAGTCAATCGCCGTAATGTCATAACAGCCGCTGCCGTGGTCGTAGCTTCACCTGCTCTCGCATCCCCCGACGCGGCGGAACAGTTCAGCCCTTCGTTCTTAGCTACCTTGGCGGCGTTCGAGAGCGCACGTAACGCCCATAGGTCAGCATGTGACATGCTCGATGAAGTAGTAGTCGCAGTTGGCGAGGATGCGTTCGAACCATGGACCTGCCCGACCAACCCGGACGCTATCAGGGAATATCGCCACCGCTCCATGTTCCCCGGACCGTTCTACTGCGCTGCCACGGCGCGGGAATATTTCGACCGTCAAATAGCGGGGAACCTGAGAGTCATTGAACAATTCGAGGTCCCCCCCGAATCAGCCCCGCACGTGGGGCACACAAATGCCGCTGATCGCTTGCGACGGCTTCGCGACGACGCGGTTGCCGACCTAGAGGCGAAGGCCAAGCGGCTAGAAGACAGCGGCTACAATGCGGCCAGCCGACGTTGCGATAAAACATATGAGCGCGCCGACGCCGCTTTTCTCGCACTGCTCTCGCACCCCTGCAATACCATCCATGAAGTCCGCACCAAGGCAGCCGCTATCATGGCCGGCAGAGAGGACGATGCAGGCCCGCATCTTGAACCCGATGAAGCGGAAATGCTGCTTCGATCGCTCGTGGGCTAATGGCGGAGAGGCGTGAACACGCCGACGGCAGCGGGAGGCTCGGTGGGGCGTGGATGATGTTGTTGAGTTAGGAACTCTCCGCGACCTCCCACGTGACATCTAGACCGTCCGCTTCGCCCACGAGCCTAGCTCCACGCGGTCGGCTGAAAGGGTAAGCTTGGCAACCGGAGACATGTTCGATCTCCCTCACGAGCACCCCGACAAACAGACTACCACATCGAGTCCCGCGCGAAGAACCTTCTGAAAGCCGAGTTGAAGCGTAAGGGCGTGACGTATGCGCAGCTAGCCGAGCGGCTGGCGGCTATGGACATTCACGAGACGGAGCGTAACCTGAACAAGATAAGCCGGGGGGCTTCAGTGCCGCATTTTTGTTACAATGCCTAAAGGCCGTCGGAACACAGCGATTGCGATTGGACTGATCCTGGCTTCCGCCCTTGCAATTGGGTGGTTCACATTTCCAGTTTTACCAACCTTGGAGAGCTTTGAGAGCGGCGAACCCCGTAACAGAGATTACCGCCCCGGCGGTCGCAACTGTCATCCATCTGTTCTTGCGCTGACTCCCAATGCTCAGGTCCGTCTTCACCAGACCGAAAACTGTGAGGAAAAGGCCGAGATATATCGGCAAAATACAAGCGACCTTATACAGCAAACCAGGTCGGCCAACGCCGCTGAGGCGCAGGCGGATATCGCCAGCCAACAACTTTGGTTCGGATGGTTTCAAACTCTCGGTGGGCTCCTCACTCTCGCCGCTGCTGCTGCGGCGGCGATATACGCTAGAGAAGCTGCTCGGTGGACCAGAGAATCGGTCAACCACACGAAGACGCTTGTGGAATTCCAGTCCGGAGCAAAGATAGTTATCCGCTCCATTAGAATTCAGGTTGCAAGATCCAAAGGGAATGCTGATTTTCATTGGAGCATTACGATTACGATTGCCAACGAAGGTTCTGAAGTCGCGAGAAATTTTGCTTTTGATTGGATTTTGCGTGACAAAATAGCAGGCTTTGGCGATGTCGGTTTTTCCCCATGGGAAGGCCCAAACACTGAACGGACGAAACCGCCAATCCCCGAATCCATCCTGCCCCGCAGGGGTGAGAGCACGATATGGTTCCGAAGCAATCGCACATTCGAAAGCGAAGACCTCCGGAGAATATTCAATCAAGAAGTCGGAAACCCGCACCTCATTCTCTCTTTTTCCTACGACGGTGCATTTGCGCGGGTCGATATTGTTCCGCACCACTACGTCGTCCGGGGCAGCGTTTCGGAAGGCGGACCGCGCGAAGGGGATCAGCGCCCGGAAGTTCTCCAGCTCGATCTCTGGCTCGATAAGGTGAGCCCATAGAGGTTGAGGCGCACTTTACCGAGGCTACAAGCGAGTTCATTACTTGACACGACAAACGCCAAACGCCGTCAAAGCGGCAATCATATCAATGCGCGCATAGCGCGGTCTCCTTTCTAGAGACCGGCGTTATGTCCACTTACATCAATGGCTTAATCGCCGTTGGTGCGTTTGCTAAATAACACCGCGTCGACAAACGAAATTCACTGAAGGGCAATGCGGGGCCTACCGATGGAGGCGCGCCGCACCCCGTGTTCAGGGACAAAATGTTGCTATGCCGTTGCTATGTGTTTCCGTTGAGCCGCATAGTTCCGCCAATTCTCATACAATTCTAATGTCTTGGGGCAATTGCACCGAGTGTGCATCCAGCCCTTGAACCATCGGGTCCTCTGCCGCAGCCAGATCGGCCACCTGTGCGGCCCTTCCTCCAGAGTCGGTAATTCAATCAGTCCGGTCCGGTAGCCGAACCGTCCGAGGCGAAGACCCAGATCCGCGTCTTCGGTCACGTTGTACGGGTCCCAGCCCCCGACCTCTTCCAGCGTCTCCCGCCTGAAGTGGTTGGAGGTGCCGCCCAGCGGCAGGACGAGGTTACGGTTTGCCAGCCAGGGCAGAAGCCCGCGAAAAAGAGCCGCGTATTCGAATGCGAACGATCGCGCCACCATGCTTTCCCTGCTGTTGGCCACCACCAGCGGAGCCTGTACGCAGGCCAGATCGCCATCGGCCTTGCGAAAAGCCTCCCAGGCCTCCACAAGTTGCATCGGGTGCGGCCTGTCCTCCGCATCATAAAGCGCGAGAAATTCGCCGCTGCAAAACGGTAGCGCATAGGCCAGCGCCTTGGGCTTGGTACGCGGCCCGACAGGCGGCACCCTGATGATCTCAATGACCGGGCGAAGTGGCAGCGCTTCCAGCGCGCCAAGGGTGGCGTGATCGTCCTCCTCGCAGACAAGTTTCACCTCTAGCTTGCTGCGTGGCCAGAAGATCTTGCCCAGTGCCGCCAGCAGATCCGGTACGATCGCCGCCTCCCGGTAAAGCGCGACGACGATCGTATAGGTCGGCATGTCGGGGGTGAGGCGCCGTTCCGGCTCGATCGGAGCCGGTGGCCTCGCCTCGAGCGCCGCCAGACATCGCAGCAGAACGCAAGACAGAAACAGCAAACTCGCCACGACGTGGATGGCGACCATAGTCGCCCCGCGCGCCTGAATCAGCCCCACCATCAACGAAATGGCCAAGGCGCCAAAGAATGCGCCCTGCCAGGCCACCGCGACCGTACGCGCCGAAAACCGGGGCCATCGTTCCGCCAGACCGGAGCAGGCGATCCGCGAGAGCAGATCTCTTGCCCGTTCGGCCAGGGCGGTGCGGAGAACCCGAGGAGACACAAGTTTTGATCGGCTTTTGATGACCTCGCCGCGCGCGTTCATTTTCGCCAGGCCACCGGTGGACAGCCGCCATGGTGAAAGCATGACGCCCATATCAAGAGACCGCATTGAATAGCGTATCGCAGCGATCTCGGTACGGTTGCCTAGAAGTTTGACACAGGTGGTTTCGCTTGCCTCGATCCGCTTTGGGTCGACCGTCTCTTCGGCTTCAATGCCGATCTCGGCTGCAATCGCACGGTAGAGTATTCGATCCGCCACCTTTCCGCTCGCGCGAAGTTCGCTGAGTATGTCGGTGCCGTTGCGGCTTGCGCGACCGTCGAGTTCGTCCACTGCGCCAACGGCCAGTTCTAACCGCGAGAATACATCTCGCCAGAATTTGCTGTACTGTTGCGCGAGCTTGACATCGGCCTCGAGCATGGCCGTCCCCTCCCCCAATGATCATGCGGCGGACGGCCGGCGGCCGCTCCAGCCCGTTGCATGATTGACGTCCGGCTCTTGCAGGCCGTTTCGCCACGCGGGCTCCCCAAGTCCATCCCGCGCGCGGACAGTGTTGCGACAGCATGTCGCCGAGTCAACCAAAACTGGCAACCGGTTGAGAAGAACAACTTGCCTGCGGACCTGCTTGTCGACTACTCATCAAGCATGCGCGCCACCGTTTTCCTGTTGCTGGCATTCTTCGTCGCTGTTTCGGCAGCAAGATCCGCCGACCCCGAAATCCCGACACTCTGGGACGCCAACGAACGGCTTGCCGCGCCGAACCTGTCGGACCTGGAACGCTTGCGCTTTCTCACTACCGTCGATTTTCCGCCCTTCAACTATCTCGACTCCACCGGTCAGCTAACCGGATTCAACGTCGAACTCGCCCGCGCGCTTTGCGCCGAACTCGAGGTGTCGGACCGATGCCAGATTCAGGCTTTGCCCTGGGAAGAACTCGTGCCCGCCCTTGAGGCCGGAGACGGCGATGCCATCATCGCAGGCCTGGCCGCCACGTCCGAACGGCGCGACCAGCTTGCCTTTTCGCGCCCCTATCTCAAGCTGCCGGCACGCTTCGTGATGCGGCGGTCATCGGCCCTGTCGGAGCCGCTCGGACACAAGCTTGACGGAAAGCGCGTAGGCGTCATCGCGGGCGACCCGCATGAACGCATGTTGCGCGACTATTTCCCCGCGGCGCAGGTCGTCACCTATGACAAGGCCGAGTGGCTGTTCGGCGACCTCAAGGAAGGCAAGCTCGATGGAGCGTTCGGCGACGGCATGCGCCTGTCCTTCTGGCTGGCGGGATCGGATGCCGCAAACTGCTGTCGTTTCGCCGGAGGCCCCTATCTCGCGCCCGAACATCTTGGCACCGGGCTGACGATCGCCGTGCCCAAGGAGAACGCAAGGCTGACCGCCGCGTTCGACTTCGCTCTGCGCGAACTCACCGCCAAGGGCGTGTTCGGCGAACTTTACCTGAAGCACTTCCCGGTCAGTTTCTTCTGAACGGCAGGGTCAGCGCCCACAACAGCCGCGTCGGGTCGACCCCGCGATAGAATGGCAGGCCGATTTCCATCCCTTCATGGCCCTTTTCGGGCTGGTCGCGATAGGTTCGGAACAAGCGATCCCAGATCGGCAGGTTGAAGCCGTAATTGGAATCGGTCTCGCGGCAGATGGTCGAATGGTGGACACGGTGCATATCAGGCGTGACCACGACCAGACGGAGCCAGCTATCCAGCCACAGCGGCAGCCGCGCATTGGCATGGTTGAACATGGAGGTGCCATTGAGAACGATCTCGAAGACGAGCACGGCCACCGCCGGCGCGCCCAGCGCGATCACCACGGCCGCCTTCCACATCATCGACAGCACGATCTCCAGCGGGTGAAAACGCAGGCCTGTCGTGAGGTCGAAACCGGTGTCGGCGTGATGCATGCGATGGATGCGCCACAGGATCGGAATCTTATGGCTCGCGACGTGCTCGAGCCAGACCGCGAAATCCAGCACGACGAACGCGGCAACACCGGCCACGAACGAGTTGACGGTATAGTGATGGAACAGCCCCAGCCCTCGTTCCTCGGCATAGATCGCGGCGCCAACCGCCGCTGCCGGAAAGACGATCCGCAACACGATCGAGGCGATCAGCACCATGGATATGTTCGTGATCCATCGCCGCGACCTGATGGCCCCGCGCATCTCGTCCCGCTCGAGGCGGGGTGACCAGAGTTCGTAGGCGGCCATCGCAGCGAAGATCGCAAGGAAGCTAGCGAACCTGACAACCGCCTCCGACAGGACCGGCCCCTGCTCCATCGCGCCTATCGCGGACCGGCGCCGGCCAGCGCCTCCTGCTCGATCACGGCAACCGTGTCGAGATCGAGGTCGAGCGCCTCGCGGATGCGTTTGAGGACGACCTGCTCCTCTATGCGCACGGAGCGGTCGATTGCAGCCACCTCGTAGGCCAGGAGATAAGCCGTTACGTGAAGCTCCTGCGGCAACGCGCGGGCCGCCGCGGAGAGGACCTCGTCCATGCCGCCTTCTTCCTGCAGCTTCGCGCGGCAGGCATTCGCGGCTGGCAGAATACCCTCCTCGCCGAACCCTTCAAAGGACGGCGAATGGCGTACCGCCTGGCCGATGCGCTCCAGTTCGGCGTCGGTCATGTCGCGGTCGGAGGCCGACGTCACGACCATGAGCCAGATAAGCGCCTCCTGCGGCGTCGGTGTCGTCTTGGCCATTCCGTTCTCCTCGATCGGGCGACCAACAGGTAGGCCCATCGCGCATCGCCCGCAAGCCGCGACAAGGCGCCATCATTGACCTGTGAAGCGGCCGTGAATAGGGTCCGCGCGCTTCCGAGGACCCTTTGCCATGACCTTGCCCGCTGTCGAGCTTTCGCCGGAGATTCTCGCTGCCGCGCGCGACAGCAAAGCCTGGCCGTTCGAGGAGGCGCGCAAGATCATCGCCCGCTATGACGGTCGCGACTGGCCGCAGACCGTGCTCTTCGAGACCGGGTACGGCCCGTCAGGCCTGCCGCATATCGGCACTTTCGGGGAAGTGGCGCGTACCTCGATGGTACGCCACGCCTTCCGGGTGCTGACCGAGGACAAGGTTCCCACGCGGCTGATCTGCTTCTCGGACGATATGGACGGGATGCGCAAGATTCCCGACAACGTGCCGGACCGCGCCGCGCTCGAGCCCTATCTCCACCAGCCGCTGACGGCGGTTCCCAATCCGTTCGGTGGCGATCACGAGAGCTTCGGCCACCACAACAACGCGATGCTGAGGCGCTTCCTCGACACGTTCGGCTTCGACTACGAGTTCGCCAGCGCGACGGACTACTACAAGTCCGGCCGCTTCGACGAGGTGCTGCTGCGCGCGGCCGAGCGCTACGACGACATCATGAAGGTGATGCTGCCGACGCTCGGCGAGGAGCGCCAGGCGACCTACAGCCCGTTTCTTCCGATCTCACCGAAGACCGGGCGAGTGCTCTACGTGCCGATGAAGCAAGTCGACGCCGCCGCCGGAACGATCACCTTCGACGACGAGGACGGAACGGAAACGACCCTTCCCGTAACCGGCGGGCAGGTGAAGCTGCAATGGAAGCCGGACTTCGGCATGCGCTGGGCAGCGCTTGGTGTCGATTTCGAGATGTTCGGCAAGGACCACCAGACCAACGCGGTCATCTACGACCGCATCTGCGAGATCCTGGGCGGCAAGGCACCCGAGCATTTTGTCTACGAACTCTTCCTGGACGAGAACGGCCAGAAGATCTCCAAGTCGAAGGGCAACGGGCTGACCATCGACGAATGGCTGGCCTATGCGCCAACCGAAAGCCTGGCGCTCTACATGTTCCAGCGGCCGCGCCAGGCCAAGAAGCTCTATTTCGATGTCATTCCGCGTGCCGTGGAGGAATACTACCAGTTCCTCGCCGCCTATCCGCGCCAGGACTGGAAGGAGCGGCTCGGCAACCCGGTTTGGCATATCCACAATGGCGAGCCGCCGGCGATCGAACTCCCGGTTCCCTTCGGTCTGCTGCTCAATCTCGTCAGTGCCTCCAACGCGCACGACAAGGACGTGCTGTGGGGCTTCATCTCGCGCTACTCTCCGGGCACGACCGCACAGAATCATCCCGAGCTCGACCGGCTGGTCGGCTTCGCCATCCGCTATTTCGACGACTTCGTGAAGCCGACCAAGGCTTTCCGGGCGCCGGACGACGAAGAGCGCGCGGCGCTGGTTGCCTTGTCGGATAGGCTCGCCTCGCTGCCGGAGGGATCGGACGGCGCAACGATCCAGAACGCCGTGCTGGACGTGGCGCGCGCCATCCCGCGCTACCAGGACCCGGCGAAGAAGAGTCCCGACGGCGGGCCGGGCGTGTCCGTCGCCTTCTTCCAGATGATCTATCAGGTGCTGATCGGCCAGGAGCGCGGACCCCGCTTCGGTTCGTTCGCCGCGCTCTACGGCATCGCAAACACGCGCCGGCTGATCGAGGATGGGCTGCAGGGGCGGTTGGCGGCCTGAGCCATCACCGCATCATCCGCGGTACCTCTTCATTCCAGATGCCGGCTCCGGCGCCGCGCGCCTCGTCCTGTTCCGCCTCATATGTGGCGTCAGCCGCTTTCGCCCAGCCGCTCCTCACAAGCCAGGCGCCGAGGTCGGTCTTGCCGAGGCGGCACACTGACTCGACCGGCTCCGGCGAAGGCGGGTCCGACACGGTGCACTCGACAGCCCGGGCGCGAAGCCAGTTGCGAAAGGCGGTGCGGGCCAGCATGCCGCAAGGCCAGGTCTCGCCGTCGGCGGTCTCGCAATCCTCGCCCGGCTCCACGATCTCGAGCCCCGGCAGTTCGATCAGATGACCCTGTACCTCTATGCGGCCTGCGGCCGTGGCAACGGGTTTATGAAGCAATGTCGGCTTCGGCTCACCCGGGCGATGCGGTCTGGCCAGGGCCAGTTCAGAGAGTGGCAGGCGCGGCTCGATCCGCTCGAGCGTGAGGCCATCGGACGCCAGGGGCGAGATGACCTCCGGCGCGACCGGGCGTCCGGTCCGGACCGATGCAGACCCTGCAGCGGATGGGCGAGGCGCCGCGTCCTGCTCATCCTCGAACAAGACCTCGTCCATCTGGAAATCCTCGACGACGACCGCCTCGCTCCGCACGCCCAGCGAAGCCAGTCGGGCGCCGCCCGAGAGGATGCCGGCGGATAGCATGGCGACGCCAACGAAGGCGACCGCGACGGTCGTCGCGGCATTCATTTACTGACTCGCCCAGACGATGCGGGCCACCCAGGCAATTTCGGTCACGGGGATGGTACGGCCTGGGTGCTCGGGATTGATGGAATCAAGCTCGATCAGCCGCGATGTCTGGCGCGCGAGCACCTTGGCAGTCACCTCGCCACCCGTGGTCTTGACCACCACGCGGTCACCCTTTCTGATCCGCGCTTCGGGATCGACGATGAGCACGTCGCTGTCGCGGTAGAGCGGCAGCATGGAATCCCCGTTCACCTGCAGCGCATAGGTGCCCGGGCGCGCGCGGTCCGGCACCTCGATCAGGTCCCAGCCTTCGCCGGCCGGAAAGCCCGCGTCGTCGAAGAAGCCCCCCGCCCCCGCCTGCGCCAGGCCCAGTAGCGGGACCTGCGACCGCCGCACGGGCTGCGTGTCCGACAGGTCCGGCGACTTCCGCATCAGACCGAAGAACTCGTCGACCGTGGCGCCCGTCGCCTCGATCACCTTGGCGATCGATTCGGTCGACGGCCAGCGCGGCCGTCCGTCGGCGGAACGGCGCTTCGACTTGTTGAAGGCAGTGGAATCGAGACCGGCGCGCCTGGCCAGTCCCGAAGGCGACATGGCGTATCGCTCGGCCAGCGCGTCGATCGCCGCCCAGACACTGTCGTGCGAGAGAACCGCCATGACCGCTCGAATGCCTCCGGACAGGAAAAAAATCTTACGGCCAAGGTTTATCGCAGCGCCCCGTGCCTGTCCAGTTCAGGGACGGAATCCGTCAGTGCCCCGGATTCTCCTTCGCCAGCGCACGCAGTCCCTGGTGGGAGGTCATGAAGATGCGCTCGGCTTCGGTCGGCGGGCGGGGCGTGACGGAATGGCCGAGCGCGGCGACCACCTCGTCGATCGACAGAAAGCGCTTCTCGCGCGCGGCATAGACACCGGCCGTCGTCAGGACCAGTGCCGCCGTGCGCCCGTCTTCCAGTTCGAAGCGGTGGCGGCCAATCACCTGTGTGCCGTCCCAGGTCTCTACGGAGGAGACAACGTCGAAGCGCTTCCAAAGCCTGATCTCGCGCACATAGACCGATTGCAGCCCGCCCATCATCGGCGCCCAGCCGCGCTCGCGCGCCAGCTTCAGGAGGCCGGCCCTCAGGAATATGTCGATGCGGCCGACGTCGGCCAGCATCATGTAACGGGCGTTGTTGAGATGCAGGTTGGTGTCAACATCGGTCGGAAGGCAGCGAAACGAAAGGCGGCTTTCGCCGCCCATCGAGTAGCGGCCACGGGACCGCGCGGTCAGCGCCATGCGCAGGAGACGGGCCCAGACATACATTCGGTGCTCCGGAGTTTCTCGTCCCCTTGCGGGAACGCGGCCTGGACGGGTGGGGCCGTCGCGGCAGTGCGCGGCCTCAACCTCCCCACTCGTCTCGCGGCGCTCCCTCCCTCCCCTCAAGGTGGAGGGGGGTGGTGTCAAGCCGCCTTCTTCTGCTCCTTCGCATAGGGATCGAAGCGGTCGTAGAAGGTCTCGCCTTTCTTCTCCATGTCCGACAGGAGCTTCGGCGCCTTGAACTGCGGTCCGTAGCGCTTCTGAAGATGCCTGGCGAGCTTGAGGAATTTTTCGAGCCCCATGCCGTCGATGTAGCTGAGCGCCCCGCCCGTATAGGGCGCGAAGCCAAAGGCCAGGATCGAACCGACATCGGCCTCGCGCGGGTCGGTGACGATCTTCTCCTCCATGACGCGTGCCGCCTCCAGCGCGATGGTCACCAGAAAGCGCTGCTTCAGTTCCTCGACATCGACGTCCTCTGGCTTCTTCTGCGGATAGAGGTCTTTCAGCCCCGGCCACAGATGCTTCTTAGCCGGCTTGGCCGGATAGTCGTAGAAACCCTTGCCGTTCTTGCGGCCGTGGCGGCCGTGATCATCCACCATGGTGTTGATGAGCTTGAACTGCTCGGGATCGACGGCCTTTTCGCCCATGTCGCGGATGGTCTGCTTCATGATCTTCTGGGCAAGGTCGATGGCGGTCTCGTCGGTCAACGCGAGCGGCCCGACCGGCATCCCCGCCTGCTTGGCGGCATTCTCGATCATCGGGGCGGGCACGCCCTCGATCAGCATCTGGTAGCTCTCGGCCATGTAGCGCAGCACGCAGCGATTGACGTAGAAGCCGCGCGTGTCGTTGACGACAATCGGCGTCTTCTTGATCGCGCGTACATAGTCGATCGCGACCGCAAGCGCGGTGTCGCCGGTCTTCTTGCCCAGTATGATCTCGACCAGCATCATCTTGTCGACGGGCGAGAAGAAGTGGATGCCGATGAAATTCTTCGGCCGCTTCGAATTCTTCGCCAGGCCGGTGATCGGGATCGTCGAGGTGTTGGAGGCGAAAATCGCGGACGATTTCAGCACCGCTTCCGACTTCTCGGTCGCGCTCTTCTTGACCTCCGAGTCCTCGAACACCGCCTCGATGACGAGGTCGCAGCCTTCGAGGTCGGCATAGTCGACCGTCGGGGTGATCAGGGACAGGAGCTTTTCCTTGTCCTCATCAGTCGCGCGACCCTTCTTGATGGCCGCATCCATCAGTCCTGCCGAATGGGCCTTGCCCTTTTCCGCGGACTCCATATCGCGGTCAAGGAGCACGACCGGGATGCCGGCCTTGGCCGTCACGAAGCCGATGCCGGCGCCCATGAAGCCGGCTCCCAGCACGCCGATCTTCCGGAACTTCGTATCCGGCACGCCCTCGGGGCGCCGCGCACCCTTGTTCAGTTCCTGCAGCGAGATGAACAGCGAGCGGATCATCATCGCCGCCTCGGTCGTCTGCAGAATTTCGGTGAAGTAGCGTTGCTCGATCCTGAGCGCGGTATCGAAGGGCACCAGCAGGCCCTCATAGACGCATTTCAGGATGGCGGTCGCGGCCGGATAGTTGCCGTAGGTCTCACGGCGCAGGATGGCGATCGCCGGCGGCCACAGATTGGCGCCCGCCGCGGAATAGACCGGCCCGCCGGGCAGCTTGAAGCCCTTCTCGTCCCAGGGCGCGACCGGCTTGAGGCCGTCCGCGATCATCCTCTTCGCGGCCTCGACCAGCCTGTCGGCGGGCGCGATCTCGTGGATCAGGTTCATGCCCTTCGCCTTCTTGGGCGACAGGTTCTGGCCGGAGGTCAGCATCTGCAGCGCCTCCTGCGTGTTGGCGAGCCGCGGCACACGCTGGGTTCCACCCGCGCCCGGGAAGAGCCCCACCTTCACCTCCGGCAGCGCCATCTTGACGTGGTCGGCGTCGGACGCGACGCGGCCATGGCACGCCAGGGACAGTTCGAACGCGCCGCCCATGCAGGTGCCGTTGATCGCCGATACCCACGGTTTGCCGCAGGTTTCGATCTTGCGGAACAGGCCGTTCATGCGGCCAGCGTTCTCGAACAGGAACTGGACCGCTTTTGCCTTGTCGGATTTTTCGAGCCTGGCGAATTCGGCGGTCATGCGCTTGAGCATGGTCAGATCGGCGCCGCCGGAGAAATCCTTCTTGCCCGAGGTGATGACGACGCCCTTGACGGCATCGTCCGTCACGACTTGATCGACGATCTTGTCGAGTTCGTCCATCACCTCCTCGGTGAAGACGTTCATGGAGCGGCCCGGCGAATCCCAGGTGACCAGCGCGATGCCGTCGGCGTCCGTCTCGACCGTGAAGTTCGTGTAGTCAGCCATGTTTTTGTGCCTCTCGATCCGGATCTCAAACGCGTTCGATGATCGTCGCGGTGCCCATGCCCGCGCCGATGCAAAGCGTGACCAGAGCGGTGTTCAAGTCGCGCCGCTCCAGCTCGTCAAGCACGGTGCCGAAGATCATCGCGCCGGTGGCGCCAAGGGGATGGCCCATGGCGATCGCGCCGCCGTTCACGTTCATCTTGTCATGGTCGATGTCGAACGCCTGCATGTAGCGCAGCACCACAGAGGCGAAGGCCTCGTTGAGCTCGAACAGGTCGATGTCGTCGAGCGTCATCTTCGCCTTCTTCAGAAGCTTCTCCGTGACGTCGACGGGGCCGGTCAGCATGATCGCCGGCTCCGAGCCGATATTGGTGAAGGCGCGGATCCTGGCGCGCGGTGTCAGCCCCATCGTCTTGCCGCCCTTCTTGGAGCCGAGCAGCACGGCGGCCGCGCCGTCGACGATGCCCGAGGAATTGCCGGCATGATGCACGTGGTTGACGCCTTCGAGCTCGGGGTAGCGCTGGACGGCGACCGCATCGAAGCCACCCATCTCGCCTGGCATCACGAAAGACGGATTGAGCGAGGCCAGCGACTGCATGTCGGTCGACGGGCGCATGTGCTCGTCATGATCGAGGATGGTGAGGCCGTTCTGGTCCTTGATCTCGATGACCGAATCCTTGAAGCGGCCATCCTCCCAGGCCTTGGCGGCGCGCTTCTGGCTCTCCACCGCATAGGCGTCGACATCGTCGCGCGAGAAGCCGTATTTGGTGGCGATCACGTCGGCCGAGACACCCTGCGGCACGAAATAGGACGGCAGGCCTACCGACGGATCCATGAACCAGGCACCGCCCGACATGCCCATGCCGACGCGGCTCATCGATTCCACGCCGCCGGCGATGACGATGTCGTCCAGTCCGCCGGCGATCTTAGCGGCACCGACATTGATGGCGTCGAGACCGGACGCGCAAAAGCGCGAGAGCTGGATGCCGGGCGCTTCGGTGGCGTATTTCGCCTCGAAGGCGGATGCGCGCGGAATAACCGAGCCCGCCTCACCCACAGGATCGACGCAGCCGAAGACGATGTCGTCGACCTTGGAGGTATCGAGCCCGTTGCGATCTCGTACCGCCTCCAGCACCCTGGCACCGAGGCGCACGGCCGGCACCTCGTGCAGGGATCCGTCCTTCTTGCCGCGGCCGCGCGGAGTGCGCACGGCGTCGTAAACATAAGCGTCAGCCATTGGTCATCTCCATTGTTGGAAGCTACGCCGCGGCGATAACTTCGATTTCCACCAGCCAGTCGTCCACCAGTGTCTGGGCCACGATGGCGGTCGTCGGGATCTTGCGATTGCCAAGCGCCTTCAATCGCGCCTGCGCGTTCTTCTCGACATAGGCACTGTCGCGCAGGTAACTGGTGACGCGCACGATGTTGTCCGTGGTCATGTCCGCGTCAGCCAGAATTCTGCGGATATTGTTCCAGACGAGTTCAAGCTGCTCGTCGATGTCGGCACCAGCGGCGCCGTCGGGTCTCAAGCCCATGGTTCCGGCCAGATAGACAATTCTCTGCGGCTGCCTGACTTCTATCGCATGAACGTAGTCATCGGCCGGATAGATGCCGTCGGTCGGATTATGGGCAATTCGTTCCACGCTCAACACTCGTTGCTACATGCCCGAGGGCATCAGCGCCTCGGGCGCGGCCCAGCCAGGCAGCGCCGCGATGCGCTCTAGCCAGGTGGCTATCGCGGGATAGTCGGCACGATCCATGTCGATTTGTTCGGGCCAGAACAGATAACCGCACAGTGACAGATCGGCAATCGTCGGGCGCGGCGCGGCCACCCACTCACGCCCGGCAAGATGCTGGTCCAGGATCTTCCAGGCGTCTTTCGCACGGGAATAGATGAACTCGGCTGCCGGATCGCCCTTCTTGCCGCGGAAATGGCGCATGAAGCGAGCGGTCGCCGTGTAACTGGTCAGTTTGTGGTTGTCGAAAAGGATCCAGCGCAGGATTTCGTATTCCTCGGCCTCGGTCTCGTAGCCGAAGCGACCGAACCTGCGCGACAGATAGGTGAGAATGGCGCCCGACTGCGAAAGGGTGAAGTCGCCGTCGTCGCGATGGTGGACCATGACGGGCGCCTCGCCCATCAGGTTGAGCGCCCTGTACTCGTCCGACCGCGTCGCGCCGGCAAAGAACGCCATGCCCTGCGGCTCCCAATCAGCGCCGCAGAGCTGGAGCATCAGCGCCACCTTGTAGGAATTTCCGCTCTCGGAGAAGCTGTGAAGCATGTACTCAGGCATCGTGTCCCCTCGACTCTTGCGTTGGTGTATAATCCACGACGTGCGCGCTTGACGTGGCCCGCGCCGAAAGCCTGCCGGCGGCGTCGAAAAGCTCGGCTTCCGTGAACGCCACCGACTTGCCAAGGCGCACGACACGCGCCTTGACGGTGACCGGTCCCACCGCAACGGGGCGCAGGAAGTGCGCATGGATGTCGATGGACGAGGTCATCTTGGTGCCGTTGGTGTGGGCAAAGACCGCGGGGCCGATCGTGTCGTCCATCATCGCGATCAGCATGCCGCCCTGGATAAACCCGACCGGGTTGGCGAATTCGCGCTTGCCTTCGAAGCCGATCGTGATCCCGCCACTGCCCGGATCCATTTCGATGATGCGCCAGCCAAGCAGCTTTGAGGAACCGGAGAGTGGTACCGTGTCGAAGGGCGCGGGAACTTCCATTCTCAGAGACTCCGCGCGATCAAAAGCTTCATGATCTCGTTCGTCCCGCCATAGATGCGCTGGACCCGCGCGTCGCGATACATGCGCGCGATCGGATATTCGTTCATGTAGCCGTAGCCACCGAAGAGCTGAAGGCACTCGTCGACTATCTTGCACTGCAAGTCGGTCAGCCAGCCCTTGGCCATCGACGCCGTCACCGGATCGAGCCCGCCGTCGAGATGGCGCGCGACGCAGTCATTGTAGAAGACACGGCCGACCGTCGCCTCGGTCTTGAGTTCCGCCAGCTTGAACTGGGTATTCTGGAAATCGATGATCGCCTTGCCGAAGGCCTTGCGCTCCTTGACATAGTCGATCGTCACCGCGAGGGCGCGTTCGATCATGCCAATCGCCTGGCCGCCGATCAGCAGCCGTTCCTGCGGCAGTTGCTCCATAAGCTGGATGAAGCCCTGCCCTTCCTCGGCGCCGAGCAGGTTCGCGGTCGGGACCTTTACGTCGTTGAAGAAGAGCTCCGACGTGTCGTTGGCCTTCAGTCCGATCTTGTCGAGGTTGCGGCCCCGTTCGAAACCTTCGACTTCGTCGGTCTCGACGACGATCAGGGACGTTCCCTTGGCGCCCTTCGCCGGATCGGTCTTGGCGACGACAACGATCAGGTTGGCGTTCTGGCCATTGGTGATGAAGGTCTTGGAGCCGTTGATCGTGTACTGGTTGCCGGTCTTTTCGGCACGGGTCTTCACGCCTTGAAGGTCGGAACCGGCGCCGGGTTCTGTCATGGCGATGGCGCCGATCAGTTCGCCGCTCGCCATCCTCGGCAGCCACTTCCGTTTCTGCTCCTCCGAGCCGTAATGGAGGATGTAGGGCGCAACGATCGCGTTGTGCAGCACGATGCCGAACCCGTCGACGCCGACATGGCCGATCGCCTCGATGATGGCGCTCTCATGGGCATAGGTGCCACCCGAACCACCATATTCCTCGGGCATCGAGGCGCAGAGCAGGCCGTTCGCGCCCGCCTTCTCCCAACTCGCCCGGTCGACGATCTCGTTCTTCTCGAACTCGTCGTAGCGCGGCGCGATCTCGGCCTCGAGGAACTTCGTGGCCATGTCATAGAGCATGGCCACGTCGTCGCCCGCCCAGGCGGGTTTTGGCAAGCCGAGCACGGAAGCGGGATCAGCCAAGGGGTCCTCCTTTCCCGGTGGTCGATATAACGCATTCGTTCAAGCTTGAACAGACTGCGCTTTCCTCAGAACGCCTCCGCCGGCAGTGCCATCATCGTGTCCGCGCCCGTCGAGATTCGCGCCAGATGCGCCGAGGTCTCGGGCATGACGCGCTCCATGAAGAAGCGCGCGGTGACCAGCTTGTTCTCGCAGAGCGCGGTCGATCCGTTCGCGCCCTGCGCCAGCTTGTCCTGCGCGGCCTTGGCCATCATCGCCCACATATGGCCCAGCGCCACGAGGCCAAAAAGATGCATGTAATCAGTCGAGGCAGCACCGGCATTGTCCGGTTTCTGCATCGCGTTCTGCATCAGCCACATCGTCGCCGCCTGAAGGTCGTTCAATCCCTTCTTGAGCGCTTTCGTGAAGGGCGCCATCGTCTCGTCCGAGCGGTGCTGTTCACAGAACTCGCCGACCTCCCTGAAGAAAGCCTGGACAGCGCGACCGCCATTGGCGCCGAGCTTGCGTCCCACCAGATCAAGCGCCTGGATGCCGTTGGCCCCCTCGTAGATCATGGCGATGCGGGCGTCGCGCACGAACTGGCTCATCCCCCATTCCTCGATATAGCCGTGGCCGCCATAGACCTGCTGGGCCATGACGGCGTGCTCGAACCCCTTGTCGGTAAGCACGCCCTTGATGACCGGCGTCATCAGGCCGAGATGGTCGTCGGCTGCCTGCCGGTCCTTTTCGTCGCCGGAACGATGCGCCACGTCCGACTTCAGTGCGGTGAGCAGGATGATCGCGCGCCCGGCTTCGTTGAACGCCTTCATCGTCATCAGCTTGCGGCGGATGTCGGGGTGGACGATAATCGGGTCCGCCTTCTTATCGGGCGCCTTGGCGCCGGACAGCGAGCGACCCTGAAGACGCTCCTTCGCGTAATCGACGGCGTTCTGATAGGCGATCTCGCCGATCGACAGGCCCTGCAGGCCGACGCCGAGGCGCGCCTCGTTCATCATGACGAACATCGCCTTCAGCCCGCCATTCTCGGCGCCGATCAGCCATCCCTTCGCCTCGTCGTAATTCATGACGCAGGTCGAGTTGCCGTGAATGCCCATCTTTTCCTCGATGGAGCCACAGGAAACACCGTTCTTCTCGCCCGTGTCGATGTCGAGCTTGGGCACGATGAACAGGGAGATGCCCTTGACGCCTTCGGGCGCGCCCTCGATGCGGGCCAGCACCAGATGGATGATGTTCTCGGACATGTCGTGTTCGCCGGCCGAGATGAAAATCTTCTGGCCCGAAATCCGGTAGCTGCCGTCGCCATTCGGCACGGCCTTGGTGCGCAAGAGCCCCAGGTCCGTGCCGCAATGGGGCTCGGTCAGGTTCATCGTGCCGGTCCACACGCCCTCGGCCATCTTCGGCACGAAGGTCTGTTTCTGCTCTTCCGAACCATGCGCCAGGATCGCCGCGATCGCACCCTGCGTGAGACCGGGATACATCATCAGCGCCATGTTGGCCGAGGACATGTATTCGCCGACCGCCGAGTGCACCACATAAGGCAGGCCTTGGCCGCCATATTCGGGCGGCACCGGCAGCGACAGCCAGCCGCCCTGGCGGTATTCGTCGAAAGCCTCCTTGAACCCTTTCGGCGTCGTCACCGACCCGTCCGCGTGGCGGGTGCAGCCCTCCTCGTCGCCGATCCGGTTGAGCGGATGCATCACGTTCTCGGCCAGCTTGGCGCCTTCGGCCAGGATCGCCTCCAGCACGTCGGGCGTGGCGTCGGAAAACCCGGGCAGGTTCGAGTAGCGCTCGTAGCCCAACACATCCTTCAGGACGAACAGAGTGTCCTCGACCGGCGCGCGGTAGATCGGCATGGCAACCTCCAGAATGGCCGGGCCGGACAGCCAGACTTGCGCGGTCGGGACCCGGATGAAAAGCGTCGGCGGGTCCCCTATCAAAAATTGACGTTTGCGTAAACGTCAATTTTTCGGCTGCTCTTCCGCCCATGAAAAAAGCCGCCTCCCTGGAGAGAAGCGGCTTTCTCTTTCGGCGATGTTCGCGCCGCTCAGGCGGCGTTCGCCTGCTGGCGGGCGCGCAGCATCTCTCGGATCGTGTCCAGCGCCTGGGACAGTTCGCTCATGGCCCCGTCGAGCGCGGCGCGCTGCTTTTCCAGTCGCGCATACTGCTTTTCCGACTTCTCGAGCGTCACGCGCAACTGGCGCACATTGGAGCCCTTCGGATCATAAAGGTCCATCATCTGTTTGACCTCGCGCAGCGAGAAGCCCACGCGCCGTCCCATCAGAATCAGTCTAAGTCGCGTCAGGTCCTTGTGGTCATACAGGCGGGTCGTGCCTTCGCGTCGCGGCGAAAGCAGCCCCTTGTCCTCGTAGAAACGCAAGGTACGAAGCGTCACGCCGTATTCGCGCGCCACGTCGCCGATGCGCTGGTAGCCTTCGGGAACGGTCTCGCTGCCGACATCATTCGCATTGGCCTGGCTTTCGCCTGCCGCCATAAATCTCGTCATTGTTCAGCCTTGCCCTGTCTGTCGCCGCCTCTCGGGCGGTACACGCGGCCTCTTCAGGGTCGGTCCGCGTCGCGGTTTCGAAAGCCGGCGGCTATGCCGAAGTCTTACCTTTACGTAAATGAGCTAAAATGCCGCATCCCACGGTTCCGGACGTGACGATCGCCTCTGCCGATCCAAGCGCCGAGGCATAGCCTGCCCGAAGCTTGCAAGGGCCTGGCTTTGGAGATCGCGGGTTAAGGCCTTGTTTACCTTGTTGCTGGAAAAGTTAACGCGCCGGATCGCCGTGGATATCCTGTGTCTTGTTGCTCGCGGACGGTATGGGCCGGTCAACGGTCCTCTCCCGGCGGAATTCCAGGATGGGCCAATTCATGGACAACCCGCGGTCACCCCTCGATGCTCTCAATGCCGGCCGACGCCGGCGCGGTTCGGCATCGCTCGAAGAACTGTCGCGCACGCTTGATTCGCTGGAAAGCCGATTCGAACAGGCGCGGCGCGCCGCCGAGCGCCACGAGCCGCCCGCGCCCTCCTATCAAGACAGCGCCAGGCCGCAACGCCACGAAGCCCCGCGCCACCGGCATCCCACTTCGCAAGATGACGGCATCACGTCCGAGATCAAGGCGCTTCGCGCCGAACTGCGCCACCAGATGGGAACCGGCCTGAAGCACGAGTTCCAGTCCCTTCGCCAGGAGATGGGGCGAACCGAAGCGGAGCAGATCAGGCATATTTCCGGCGAGCTGGAACGTATCAACCGCGCCGTCTCGTCGCTGGGGAGCGGCGGCGATCCGCGCATGGTCGAGATGCTCCGCGCCGAACTCAATCAGATAAAGGCCGCCCTCGGCGAGCTCGCCCGCGAGGACAGTGTCAAGGCGGTCGACCGCCGTTGGGATGAGTTCGACCGGCGCTGGAACGCGTTCGAGGAGAAGGTATCGAGGGCGCCGGCAAGCAATTTCGGAGCTATCGCCGACCGGATCGAGCAGATCGCGGCGGCGGTCGACAGGCTTCCGCAATCGCTCGCGCTGCCCTCGCTCGAAGAGCGGGTCCGCAACCTGGCGAGCGTGATCGAGCGCCTGGCGCGCTCACAGGACGATATGACGGGCGCGGCCTTCGGCGCCCTCGATGCGCGACTGGACGAGATTTCCCGGGCCATCGCGGCCGCGCCGGTCCGCGAGGCCCCGTCGACCGATCCCGACGCCATCGAACGGATCGAGGCCCGGATCGCGCTACTGGGACGCCAGCTCGAGGACGCGGCGATGGCTCGCGACGACGGAGACGTCAGCGAACGCCTCGCCCTCCTGCAGGATCGTCTCGACGATGTGGCCCAGCGCGCCGAGGGACCCGAACGGGCGCTGGAAAGCCTCAACAGGCAGATGCAGGAGATCGCGGCGAGGCTCGACTCGGTTCCGGCGACGATCGACGAGACGCGGATCGCGGCAACGATCGACGACCGTTTGTCGCTGTTCTCAAGAACTCTCGGCGAGCAACTGAGCGACCTCGACGCGGCCTCGCAGGCCGAAAACGCCCGCAAGTTCGACGCGATCGAGGACAGGATCACCGCGCTCGCAGAACGCATCGACGCCATCAAGCCGGGTGGCATGGACGAAACGACGCTCGAGGTGATCGAGAACCGCTTCGAGGACATCGCGCGCCGGATCGAACAGCAGGGCGCGACGGCGGGACTGGACCCGGAGACGATCCGAACCCTGGAGACGGAAATCGCCAGCCTGACGGCGCAGATCGCCAACGCGCGCGTGGAGATGCCCAGCGAGCCGTCCGGTGACATTAACGCGCGACTTGTCCAGGTGGAGAAATCGGTCGAGGGCAGCCGCGATGTGATCCTCGAGGCCGCAAGACTCGCCGCCGAAAACGCCGTGGCCAATTTCTCCGGCTCCGACCACGACCGCGATGCGATCACCGGGCTCGCCTCGGATCTGAAATCGCTGGAAAACCTCGCGCGGCGCTCGGATGATCGCAATGCCCGCACCTTCGAGGCCATTCACGACACGCTGCTCAAGATCGTCGACCGGCTGGGCACGCTCGAAGCACCGGCGCGCAAGGTGACCGTGGCCGACGCACCGTCGATCGACGCGTCCGAATCAATCGAGGACACCGAGACGCAGCCCCAGCCGCAGGCCCGGGAAATGCGCGCTGGGCGCAGCCCCGCCGAGGCCGCGGCGGCAGCGGCATTCGCCGCCCTCAACGAGGATCGGAGTGCTGAACAGCCCAAGCCGCGGGCCAAGCGCCGGACGTCGCTGCTGGGCGGCATCGCGAACGTCTTCTCGCGGTCGAAAAAGTCCGACGACGACGACGCGGAGCTGAAACTGGCGGGCGACGTCGCGGGTGAAGCCGCGGTCAACGAGTCGGGACGGCAGGCGACCGATTTCGATGCGCCGATCGAACCGCGCTCGGAAAACGAGCCTATCGAGCCCGGCAAGGGCGGTCCCGATCTCAACGCCATCATGCGGCGCGTACGCTCCGAACGGCGCGACGGCAACAGCGAATACCAGGATAAGGAAGCCTCCAAATCCGATTTCATCGCCGCGGCCCGACGTGCGGCTCAGGCGGCAGCCGCGGAGGCGGAAACGCTCAAGAAGGGCAGCGGCGCCAAGCCCGAGAAATCGGCGCGGTTCAGCTTCGGCGGCGCCAAACGCAAGCCGATCCTGATGGCTGTCGGCGCTCTGATGATCGCGATCGCCGGTTTCCAGCTCGGCAAGGCGTTCCTTGGCGGCGGCGAGGAGATCGCCCGGGTCGAGCCCGCGCGGATAGTCGCCGAGGCGCCGGACGAAAGACCGACCGGGGATGGCTCCACCGAGGCCTTCGGCGATCTCGACGCAACAGCCGAGGAGCCTTCCGAGGTCACGACTCCGGTCAGGGCCGCCAGCGCTCTTCCGGACCGGGCCGCGGCCGAAGCCGTCGTGAGGGCTGCCGCGCCGTCCGGACCTTCGGTTGATGAGGCGGCCGAAACCTTCGATGCGACCGAAAATGTCGCCTCGATCGATCCCGCATCCGGGCCGGACGCCAGCGAAGAGGCGGCCACGGCCGAGCCCGAGACGCTCTCGCTCGACGACGTGCCGGAGGAGGCGGGGCCGGTGACGTTGCGCATCGCGGCCGCCAACGGCGACGCGAAGGCGATGTTCGAGATCGGCGCGCGCTACGACGAAGGGCGCGGCGTGGAGCGCAACCGCGAGACGGCGGCGACATGGTATCAGCGCGCGGCCGAGGCCGGCTTCGCCCCCGCGCAATACCGGATCGGCAGCTTCCACGAAAAGGGCATCGGCGTCGATCGCGATGTCGACAAGGCCAAGACCTGGTACCAGCTTGCCGCAGCGCAAGGCAACGCCAGCGCCATGCACAATCTCGCCGTCCTGTTCGCGATGGGGCCGGGCGGGACGCCGGACAATGCGTCCGCCGCGCGCTGGTTTCTCGAGGCGGCCGAACTGGGTGTCAAGGACAGCCAGTTCAACCTCGGCATCATGAGGGCCAAGGGTGCTGGCGTGGAACAGGACCTCGAGGAATCCTACAAGTGGTTCGCGCTGGCAGCCAAGCAGGGCGACAAGGACGCGGCCGACAAGCGCGACGAGATCGCCAACGCGCTGCGTCCGGACCAGCTCGAGAAAGCCCGCGCGACGACTGAACTGTGGAAGGTCAGGGAGATCAAGCCGGAGGCCAACGTCGTCGACATCCCCGACGAATGGAAGGCTGGCGAAGAACATACAGCCAGCGTCGACATGTCGAAGGCGGTGACCAACATCCAGCTCATCCTCAACAAGAACGGCTATGACGCCGGGAGCGCGGACGGGGTCATGGGCAACCGGACCAGATCGGCCATCACCGCCTTCCAGAAGGACATCGGCCTGGAACCGACCGGCGAGGTCGACGAGAAGCTGGTGCGCGAACTGCTCGCCAGAAAGTAGATCGAACGGTCAAAACGACACCGTGGCGTCGTATGCGGGGCAGCGCCACGGCCGCCGAGGGTTCAATCACGGTCGACATTCGCGAAATCGTCGCCCGCCAGCGCATTCCGGCGCAAAATTGACAAGAATCCCGGCCTCTTGGGAGTCGGGTGCGCGGAACGCGGGTTTTCGATCGGCGTTCAGACTATCTTGCCGATTTCGGACGATAATGAGCGCGTGACGGGTGAGAATTGCGACCGGACGGGGCCATCAAGTGTCCCGGGCCGGCGCGGAGCATAGAGCGGGACGGTGGGCATTTATCTTCCCATCGCGGAAATGTCGGTCAATCCGATCGTGCTGCTGGCCATGGGCGCGGCGGTCGGCTTCCTGTCGGGCATGTTCGGCGTGGGGGGAGGTTTCCTGATCACGCCGCTGCTGATCTTCTACAATATCCCGCCCGCCATCGCGGTCGCCACCGGCGCCAACCAGGTCGTCGCCTCCTCGGTCTCCGGCGCGCTGTCGCATTTCAAGAGACGAACCATAGACTTCAAGCTTGGCGGCGTGCTGCTGCTCGGGGGCGTCTTCGGCTCCACCATCGGCATCTACATCTTCACCATGCTGCGCAAGCTCGGCCAGCTCGACCTGTTCGTGTCGATCCTCTACGTCATCTTTCTCGGCACGGTGGGCGGCCTGATGCTGGTCGAAAGCGTGAGGGCGATGCGACGCGCGGCGGGCGGCGGCGCGGCCACGCTTCGTCGGCCCGGCCAGCACAACTGGATCCACAAGCTGCCTTTCAAGATGCGCTTTCGCGCGTCCAAGCTTTTCGTCAGCGTTATCCCCGTGCTGGGCATCGGCGCGGCCATCGGCGCCCTGTCGTCGATCATGGGCGTGGGCGGCGGCTTCATCATGGTACCGGCCATGATCTACCTTCTGAGGGTGCCGACCAACGTGGTCATCGGCACGTCCCTGTTCCAGATCATCTTCGTGACGGCCTACACGACGGTGATCCACGCCCAGACCAACCAGACCGTCGACATCGTGCTAGCCTTCCTGCTGATGCTCGGCGGCGTGGCGGGAGCGCAGTACGGCGCCAAGGCCGGTCAACGCCTGCGGGGCGAGCAGTTGCGCGCGCTGCTGGCAATGCTCGTGCTGGCCGTTGCGCTGAGGCTTGCCTACGACCTTTTCCTGCCGCCCGACAGCGTCTATTCGCTTGCCGGGCCGGGGGCACTGTGATGCTCGCGCGCGCGATCGTCGCCATCATGTATCTCGGGCTGGCGATGTCGTCCGCCCCGGCGCAGCCGCAGCCGACGCCGCAAGGTCCGGCACGTGCCGAAGTCGGTGCCCCGCCGCCCAATGGTCCCGCGCAGGAAACCATCGAGATCGGCCTGTCCACGAATCGTGTGCGGATCACGTCGGATTTCACCGGGGCGGACCTGACCATATTCGGCGCACTCGACAATGCCGATCCGCTGATCAGTCGGCAGGGTCGCTACGATGTCATCGTCGTGCTGGAAGGTCCCTCGCGCGAAGTGGTGGTGCGGCGCAAGAGCCGGGTGCTCGGCATATGGATGAACACCCGCTCGGAATCTTTCGTCAACGTGCCGATCTCCTATTCGGTCGCCACGACCCGGCAGTTGCAGGACATCACCACGCCGGCCAGCTATCGGCGGCTGTCGCTTGGCGTCCAGAACCTGCATCTCCAACCTTCCGACACGCTCAACGATCCCGAGTCGATCGTGGAGTTCACGGCGGCCCTGCGCGAACGCAAGCTCGTCACCGGCCTGTTCAGCGAAAACTTCGGCGGCGTCGAATTCCTGTCGCAGAACCTGTTTCGGGCGACACTCAGGCTGGCGCCGGACGTCCCGGTCGGCACTCATCGCGCGCGCGCCTTCCTTTTCAGGAACGGCGCCTTCGTCAAGGAAACCTCGGCTCAGCTCGCGATCATGAAATCGGGTTTCGAGCAGAGGGTCTTCCGTTCGGCCCACGACTACAGCCTGCTCTACGGCCTGTTCGCCGTCGCACTGGCCGTCGCCACGGGCTGGCTGGGACGGATCGTCTTCCGCAGGGACTGATACCACCGCCGACCATGATCGACCGCGCGCCGCCCGGCCGGCGTCTTATGAGGTGTCGTACGGCCCGGCCGCGAGACCATCGGGTGTGCGGGGAAAGCGACAGGCCGTAGCCGGCACCGCCCCCCTCCGTCTCTGGCTTCGCCCTCGCCCGTGAAGCGGGGGGAGGATGGGCGCGCAGCGCAGCAGGACGCCAAGGGCCTCGGCCAGTGCGTGCAAGCGCGCCGCAAGCAGGAGCGCGTCCTCCGGATCGTTCCCGGTCGTCCCGATGCCGGCGAAGGCCGGCTGCGGCATGCCCGTCACCTCGGCGACGAAGTCCGCCACCGCGGCCTCGGCCCGCCGCAACAGCCACAGGACGAAACAGCGAACGAGGTAGCAGCGGCCGGCGGCCTGCTCGGCAAGAGCGGCGAGCGCGACGAGCAGCGCCGCGATGCGCCGAAGTCTCCTGCCATCCCCTCTTGCCGCGTAACCGTCCATGCCGCCTTCCTTTCTTCGGCGGGCATTGTCCTACCGGTCGCGGGGCACGTGGATAAATCCGAGGCAAGATTCATTGAAAATGCCGGTCCTGCTGGCAGCGGCGCCGGAATCTGTTCACACCCCGAAAGGGGGGAAGGGCCATCGCAAAGGGCTACGCCACCCCCTCCAGCCCCTCGGGCCACCTCCCCCCCGAAGGGGGAAGAAGGCCGCAGGCTGACGGCTAGAGCCGCAGGTATGAGGTGGTCTCAACCCGGCCGAAGCTGGGCGCCGGCGATCGTGTAGATGCGTTCTCTGCCGAGCAAATGCGCGCGGAATTCGGGCCAGTCGAACAGGCCGCGATAGGCGCGATCCATGACGTTCAGCATACCGGTGTAGGCGCCGAAAGCGGGCATGATCAGCCGGCGCCCGTCGCTGGCGAAACAGGCCCGCCTGACGGCCCGCCCTCGCCTGACGATGCGCGCGCCGGGGTGGAGATGACCCGCCACCTCGCCGTCACGGCCATCTTTGGAGGGCTCGTGACGAAAGCGCAGCCCGCCCACCGCGACCTCGGCCACGCAGTCGCCGCCAAGGCCGGACGGCGGCTCGGGATCATGATTTCCGGCCACCCACAGCCATTGTCGCCCCGCCATCATCGCGGCCAGCGCCGCGCGCGCCGGTTCGGCCAGCCGCGCCGCGCCTTCGCCGTCGTGGAAGGAATCTCCAAGACTGATCACGATCGCCGGATCGTGACGCGCCAGGAGGGCGCCGAGGCGGGCGAGCGTGGCCATCGTGTCGTAGGGCGGCAGCATCGAGCCGCGCCTTGCATAGGAGGATCCCTTTTCCAGATGCAGATCCGAGACGACCAGCATCGAAGCCTCGGGATCGACCAGCGCGCCGACCATGTCCAGGATGACCTCCCGACCGGCCAGTCGGGCGGTGATGCTCGTGCGCCGCGTGTCTTCAGTCCTGGCCAGCATTGCCCATCGCTTCCTCGACAAGATCGCCTTCCGCCTCAGCCAGCAGCGCGTCGGACGCGCCGCCCTCCACGCGTTCCTTGCCGATCTCGAGCATGATCGGCACCGCCAGCGGCGAAATCCGATCCAGATCCTTATGCACGATTCGGCCTCTCACGCGCGACAGCATCTCGCCCAGGCGCCCGATGTCGAGCAGTCCCGACGCCGCGTCGGCGCGGGTTGCCTGCATCAGGATATGGTCGGGTTCATGGCTGCGCAGCACGTCGTAGATCAGGTCGGCCGATACCGTCACCTGCCGGCCGGTCTTTTCCTGACCCGGATGGCGCTTCTCGATCAGCCCCGAAATCAGCGCACAGTTGCGGAAGGTGCGCTTCAGAAGCCAGCTCTCGGCCAGCCACGCCTCGAGATCGTCGCCAAGCATGTCCTCATCGAACAGCGCGGCAAGCGTCACGACGCCCCGCCTGGCCATCGCGCCGATGTCCTCCAGCGCCCAGACCGCGATCGAGTAGTCCGTCGCCACGAAACCGAGCGGCTGGACGCCCGCGCGTTCCATGCGCCGGGTCAGCAACATACCCAGCGTCTGGTGGGCGAGACGCCCCTCGAAGGGGTAGGCCACCATGTAGAACCGGTTTCCGCGCGGGAAGGTCTCGACAAGCAGGTCGCCCTTTGCCGGCAGCACCGACTTGTCGCGCTGGATGCGCAGCCAGTCGGCGACCTGTTCGGGCAGCGCCTGCCAGCGCGCCGGATCGGCCAGCATAGCGCGCACCTGGTCGGCCAGATAGGTCGAGAGCGGAAACTTGCCGCCGGCATAGCTCGGCACACGCGCATCCTGGTCGGCGGCGTTGGAGACGAAGCATTCGTTCTCGCGAATGCCCTCGAAGCGCAGCACCTTGCCCGCGAACATGAATGTGTCGCCCGGAGCGATCGTCTCCAGGAAGCCTTCCTCGATCTTTCCAAGCACTGGTCCGCCGCGCGATACCGAGCCCCTGCCCGCGCGGACATAGCGCACGTTGAGATAGGGCGCTTCGACGATCGTCCCGACATTGAGCCTGTATTGCTGGGCAAAGCGCGGATGGGTGATGCGCCAGCGCCCATCCTTGGTCTTCCTGATCTTGGCGTAGCGCTCGTAACTTCTCAGCGCATAGCCGCCCGTGGCCACGAAATCGACCACGCGCGAGAAGGTCTCGCGCGCCAGCCGCGCATAGGGCGCGGCACTGGTCACCTCGCGATAGAGTTCCCCCTCGTCGAACGGCTCCGCGCAGGCCGAGCCAAGCACATGCTGGGCCAGGACGTCGAGCGCGCCGTCGACGAGCGGCGGCGTGTCCTGCGCGCCAAGGTAGTTCGCCTCGATCGCGGCGCGGCATTCCATCACCTCGAAGCGGTTGGCCGGCACGAGGATCGCCTCCGACGGCTCGTCCATGCGGTGGTTGGATCGTCCGATGCGCTGGGCGAGCCGGCTGGCGCCCTTCGGCGCGCCGACATGGACGACCAGATCGACGTCGCCCCAGTCTATGCCGAGATCGAGCGTCGAGGTCGCGACGATGGCGCGCAGGCTGCCGCTCTCCATCGCCTTCTCCACCTTGCGCCGCTGGGCGACGTCGAGCGAGCCGTGATGCAGCGCGATCGGCAGCGAGTCCTCGTTGATGCGCCACAATTCTTGGAACAGCATCTCCGCCTGGCTGCGCGTGTTGACGAAAAGCAGCGTCGTCTGGTGGCGGCGGATCGCGTCATAGACCTCGGGCATGGCATAGCGCGCCGAATGTCCCGCCCAGGGCACGTGCTCCCGCGAATCCAGGATCTGGATGATGGGCTTCGCGCCACCTTCCACGACGATCTGGTCGGCCATGGGCGAGGCGCCGTCCTGCGCCACCAGCCAGCGCCGCAATTCCTCGGGTTGCGCCACCGTGGCCGACAGACCGATGACGCGCAGGTCCGGCACGAAGCTTCTCAACCTCGCAAGTCCCAGAGCCAGCAGGTGGCCGCGCTTCGAGGTGACCAGCGAATGCAGTTCGTCCAGCACGACGAAGCGCAGATCGGCGAAGAAGCGCCTCGCGTCACCTGCCGCGATCAGCAGTGCGAGTTGCTCGGGCGTCGTCAGCAATATGTCCGGCGGCTTCAGCTTCTGGCGCTGACGCTTGTGGACTGGTGTGTCGCCCGTCCGCGTCTCGATGGTTATATCCAGCCCCATCTCGGCGACCGGCGTACCCAGGTTCCGCTCGATGTCGACGGCGAGTGCCTTCAGCGGCGAGATGTAGAGCGTGTGGATGCCTCGATGCGCCTCGCCTGGCCTGCGCTTCGGCGTCGTCGCCAGTTCGGTCAGCGAAGGCAGGAAGCCGGCCAGCGTCTTGCCCGCGCCGGTCGGCGCGATCAGCAGCGATGATCGCCCCGCCTGGGCACGGGCCAGGAGGTCGAGCTGGTGCGCGCGGGGCGCCCAGCCGCGCGACGCGAACCAGCGCAGGAAAGGCTCCGGCAGGGGGGCCGGCGGCACGTCCGATGGAGCGACGGGATGGTCGGGGCGGTGTTCCACCGCCTAGAACTAAACCGGAACGGATTCCGCGCCAAGGCCCGACATCGATACCGTCGCGGGTTCTTCCGGCAGCATATCGGCCGCGGCCTCGGCCGGCAGGCGCGCCACCACGATCAGGCCCTCGACCGGGCTGCCCCGGTCCATGCGGATCGGCGCGCGCGCCATGGAGACCAGGTCCAGGCCTGAAGTGTCCAGCACCCCAACGACATGATCGCGCGCATGGGCGAAGCGGCGGCTTTCGCGCAGCACCATCGGTTCGGGGCCGTCATGAGCCTCGACGGAAAAGGCGAACAGGCCGCCCGGCGTCAGGCTCACCGCGACAACGCCAAACAGCCGCTCCAGCGCGCCGACATAAAGAAGCACGTCGGCGGCCACGATCAGGTCGGCATGGCGGGGCACTCCCTGCCATGTCTGAAGGTCGGCGCGGCCGAGCCGGTCATAGATCCGCTTCGCCCCGGCGCGGCCGAGCATGCCGGCCGACAGGTCGAGGCCCTCCAGGAAGCTCGCACGCATTCTCAGGCGCTCGCCCATCAGCCCGGTGCCGCAGCCGAGGTCGAGCACGTGGCCAAACGGACCCGCGCAGAGCTCCGACAGCGCCTTCGCGATCAGGTCGGGCACGCGATAGTCGAGGCGCTCCACCAGCGCGGCGTCGAACTCACCCGCATACTGGTCGAAGAGCGTTTCCACGAACGCCGAAGGCGGAGCCTCGATGCCGGCGGCCTGACCGGCCAAAGCCAGCTTCAGCACAGCGCCCAGCCTGTCGGCCGGGTCGAGCCGCAGGCACTCGCGCCATGCGGCCGACGCGGCCTCGGCATCGCCCGCCGCCTCCAGCATTTCGCCGAGCCTGTGCCAGCCCGCGGCCCAGTTCGGCGCGACCGAGAGCGCCTGGCGCATCAGTTCGGCCGCGGCGGCATGGTCGCCGTTCCCGGACAGCATTTCGGCATAGTCGGCGCGACGGTCGGCGACGAGATCGCCGGACGAGAAATCAATCGGTTTCAAGAGAGTATTCCGGGTACCCGCGACCTGCGGGCGGCGCGCTCTATGCTCCAGTTCGCAACGCTTCGCAAGAGCCTTCCAGTATGCGCTGAAAGTCCTATCTTTCAGGGCGATGCGCCCCAGCGAACTCCTGCACACCACACCGGCGGGGCTCTACTGTCCGGCCGGTGGCTTTCATATCGACCCGGTTCGCCCCGTGGAGCGGGCGCTGATCACGCACGGCCACGCCGACCATGCCCGCGCCGGCCATGCGCATGTGATGGCGACGCGCCAGACGCTTGACATTATGGCGATCCGCTATGGCGACGACTTCGCCGGCGCGACGCAGGTCGCCATTCTCGGCCAGCGCACGCGGATCGGTGACGTGAACGTGTCGTTCCACCCGGCCGGCCACGTCCTGGGATCGACGCAGATCGCGGTCGAGACGGACGGCCTGCGCATCGTGGCTTCCGGAGACTACAAGCGCCGCGCCGACCCGACCTGCGAGCCTTTCGAGGTGGTGCCGTGCGACGTTTTCATAACCGAGGCGACCTTCGGCCTGCCCGTCTTCCGCCATCCCGACAGCGCCGACGAGATCGCGAAACTGCTCGCCTCGGTGCGGCTGTTTCCGGAACGAGCCCATCTGGTCGGCGCCTACGCGCTGGGCAAGGCCCAACGCGTGATCCGCATGTTGCGCGAGGCAGGCCACGACGCGCCGATCTTCATCCACGGCGCATTGGCCAGGCTCTGCGACTACTATGCCGGCGAGGGCGTCGATTTGGGATCACTGGAACCCGCCACGCTCGACAAGGGCGCGACGGCTAAGGACTTCTCCGGCGCCATCGTCATAGGGCCGCCATCGGCCTTCGCCGACCGCTGGGCGCGGCGTTTTCCCGATCCGGTCTCCTGCTTCGCCTCGGGCTGGATGCGTATCCGCCAGCGAGCAAGGCAGCGCGGCGTGGAACTGCCGCTGATCCTGTCGGACCATTGCGACTGGGACGAACTGACCGCGACCATCCGCGAGACCGGCGCCTCGGAGGTCTGGGTCACGCATGGCCGCGAGGAGGCGCTCGTGCGCTGGTGCCAGATCAACCAGATCCGCGCCCGCCCGCTCCATCTCGTCGGCTATGAGGACGAGGCGGAATGAGGACGCGGCGGGCCTTTTCGCGATTGATGGAGTGGGCGCGCGCCGTCAGGCGCGATGTCATCGCCCTTTGGCTTGCCGCGCGCGACCCGCGTACGCCATGGCATGTTCGTCTGGTCGCCGCCTTCGTGGCGGCCTACGCGCTAAGCCCGCTCGATCTCATCCCGGACTTCATCCCGATTGTCGGCTATCTCGATGACATCGTGTTGTTGCCGCTCGGCATTCTTGTCGTCGTGCATCTGATGCCATCCGCGTTGATGGCCGAGCTGCGGACCACGGCGTCGCGAACAAGTCCCCCTGTCAGCAAGCTTGGGGCGGCCGCGGTGATCCTTGCATGGATCGTGATCGCGGCGTGGTTGATCTGGCTCTTCCGTCCCGTCTGGAGCCAATAGATGCGCCATTTCGCCGAACTGCTCGACCGGCTGGTGCTGACGCCGTCGCGCAACGGCAAGCTGAGGCTTCTGAGCGACTATTTCCGCGCGACGCCCGATCCCGATCGCGGCATCGCCCTGGCCGCCATCACCGGCGATCTCGACATCGCCTCCGTCAAGCCTGCCATGCTGCGCACGCTTGTCGCCGAGCGCGTGGACGAGGTGCTGTTCGCCTATTCCTACGACTATGTCGGTGATCTCGCCGAAACGATCTCGCTGATCTGGCCCGATGGCAGCGGGAGCGACGATCATGACCCGCGCCTTTCGGAAGTCGTCGAGGCGCTCAACCGCGCCGGCCGCGCGGACGGCCCGCGCGTGATCGCCGGCCTGCTCGATTCGCTTGGCGCCGAAGGCCGCTTCGCGCTGATAAAGCTCGTGACCGGCGGTTTGCGCATCGGCGTGTCGGCCCGGCTGGCCAAGCAGGCGCTCGCAGCGCTGGGCGAGGTCGACGTGACCGAGATCGAGGAACTCTGGCACGGGCTGAGACCGCCCTACACCGAGCTGTTCGCCTGGCTCGCGGGCCATGCCGAAAAGCCGGAGCGAGCGGCCGCCGCACTGTTTCGCCCCGTCATGCTCGCCCACCCGATCGAGGAAGCCGATCTCGAACGTCTCGATCCCGGCGACTTCGCGGCCGAATGGAAGTGGGACGGCATTCGCGTTCAGGCCGTGGCGGCGAACGGTCTGCGCCGGCTCTATTCGCGCACGGGCGACGACATCTCGGGCGCCTTTCCCGATCTCGTGGACGCGATGGAGTTCGACGCGGCGATCGACGGCGAACTCCTGGTCGGCAGCCCGCCCGACCACACCGGAAGCTTTTCCGACCTGCAGCAGCGGCTCAACCGCAAGTCGGTCTCCGCTTCCATGCGCGCCAGATATCCCGTCTTCGTGCGATGTTACGACCTGCTGGAAGTCGACGGGGAGGATCTGCGCGGTCTGCCCTTGCTCGACCGGCGCGAGCGGCTGGAGGCTTTCGTCGCGACCCTCGACCCCTCGCGCTTCGACCTGTCGCCGCTGGTCGAATGGTCGGCCTGGAGGGACCTCGATGCCGCGCGCAACGCGCCGCCCCATCCCGTCATCGAAGGGGTGATGCTCAAGCGAAAGGATTCTCTCTACGTGCCGGGCCGCCCGAAAGGCCCGTGGTGGAAGTGGAAGCGCAATCCTTTCACGATCGACGCGGTGCTGATGTATGCCCAGCGCGGCCACGGCAAGCGCTCCTCCTTCTACTCTGACTACACGTTCGGGGTCTGGACCGGGGACGAGGACGCGCCTGAGCTCGTCCCGGTCGGCAAGGCCTATTTCGGCTTCACCGACGCCGAACTCGCGCGCATCGACAAGTTCGTCCGCGACAACACGATCGAGCGCTTCGGTCCCGTGCGATCGGTGCGGGCCACGCCCGACAAGGGGCTGGTGATCGAGGTCGCCTTCGAGGGGCTGGCACGGTCCACGCGTCACAAATCGGGGGTCGCCATGCGCTTTCCGCGCGTCTCACGCCTGAGATGGGACAAGCCGCCAAGCGAGGCCGACCGGCTCCAGACGCTGACAGCGATGCTCGACCGACAGACCTACTGAACCGCGACGCGTATATCGAAAATCTCGACCGTGCGGCCGTCGCCCTCCACGTCCGAGACGATGGAGATGGTGCCGCCCGTATCGGGCTGGCCCTGGGGCAACTCCAGCTCGAACAGATAGTCGGCGCGCTCCTGCGTGACAACATAGCGCTTGCGCCCGCATTCGCCGAGCCGGCCCAGCGAGCAACTCACCGCCATCTGGGTGGTGCCGTCGCCTTCGGCGCGCGCGCTGATCGAAAACACCGCCGTGCGACCGGCCAGCCGTTCGAGCACGCCGCGCCCGATGTCGAAGGTCACCGCGTCGCCCGACTCGCCGGTGCGCAGGCGCAGGAACGCTTCGCCGTCATCCTCCGCTACTTCGGCAAGCGCGTCGGACGGCGCAGCAATCTCGGTCGGATCGTCGGGCGAGAACAGCGTCGTCCAGTCGCGGTTCTCCGTGTCCCCGCCCAAGGGTGAAGGCTGTCGGCTTTCCCCGTCCCCGGCCTGGTCCGGGGCAAAGTCCTCCGAGCCCAGCTCGCGCGGCGGGTTGGGCACGCTGGTGTCGCGCTCGGCCGCGGTCCGCAACAGCCCGGTCGATCCCGCCCACCATATTCCGATGCCGAGCGCGGCCAGCACCGTCGCGGCGATGAAGGCGACGGCGAAACCTCGGCGGCGGCGCGGCGGCGGCCGGTCGCGGGCACGTTCACGGATGTCAGCGGTGTCCAACGAACCGGACGCATCGGCGTCAGGGGCCGGAGCACGTTCCGGCTCGGGTCCGTCGGGGAAGGCACCGCCCAGGAAACCAGGATCGTCGCGAACTGCCCGAAACCTGTCGTCTCCGCGACTGGCCGGTCCGATCGGGGGCATGTCGGCCCTTGGCTCCTCGCGAGGCGGAGCAGACACCGGAGGGACCGGCTGCGGCGCCGTCCTCCTTGTCGCCTCGTGTCCCGGAGTCGGGGCGTCGTGCACGGGCGGCTCGGAGCGGCCTTCCCCCTCGACCGCCGGCGCGGCCGGCATCGGAGCCGGCGGTTCGCCGGGCACATCCTCTTCCGCGGCGGCGATGATGGGCGAAGCCGGCCGCGCCGGCAGGAACTCGCGCTCGATGCTAACGATCGTGGACTTCAGCCCTTCCCGCCGGCGGGTGGCCGTTTCGGCCGGTATCGACGGGTTGGCCGCCAGCGCCCGGTCGAGCGCGGCCAGCACCTGCCTGTAGACCCGCTCGCGAAAGGCGCGATCCGTCGGATCACCCTTTTCGAACGCGCCCCTGATCGCCTTCTCAACCGAATCCAATGCCGGTCCCCAGATCGCCAGTCCGCCCCACTCTATGGTTAGACGGTCATACGCCGTGTCGCAACGCATCGTTCCAACGGAGAGTTGCCCCGACTCGCGCTTCTGCTAGAAGAAGCGACGTTTACGCAAACGTCAATTTTCCCGGGAGCAACTGTACATGGCCCTGCCCGACCTGCTGAAAGACAGGCTGCGCCTGCCCGTCGTCGGATCGCCGCTTTTCATCATTTCGCATCCGCCGCTGGTGCTCGCGCAGTGCATGGCAGGCATCGTCGGGTCTTTTCCCGCGCTCAATGCGCGCCCTGAATCGCAGCTTGACGAATGGCTGGCCGAAATCACGGAAAGGCTTGCCGCGCATGACGCGGCCAATCCCGAACGGCCGGCCGCGCCCTTCGCGGTCAACCAGATCGTTCACAAGACCAACAAGCGGCTCCAGCACGACCTTGAAATGTGCGTGAAATACAAGGTGCCGATCGTGATCACCTCGCTCGGAGCCGTCGAGGAGGTGAACCAGGCCGTCCATTCCTATGGCGGCATCGTGCTGCACGACATCATCCACGACCGCCACGCCCGCAAGGCGATCGAGAAGGGCGCGGACGGCCTGATCGCGGTCGCGGCGGGCGCCGGCGGCCATGCGGGCACCCTGTCGCCCTTCGCGCTGATCCAGGAAATCAGGAAGTGGTTCGACGGACCGCTCCTGCTCTCGGGCGCGATCGCCAATGGCGGCGCGGTTCTGGCCGCGCAGGCGATGGGGGCCGACATGGCCTATGTCGGCTCGGCCTTCATCGCCACCGAGGAAGCCCGCGCGGTCGACGGCTACAAGCGCATGATCGTGGAATCCAACGCCGCCGACATCGTCTATTCCAATCTCTTCACCGGCGTGCACGGCAACTATCTGAAGGGCTCGGTCAGAAATGCCGGGCTCGATCCCGACGACCTGCCGGTGTCGGACCCCTCCAAGATGAATTTCGGCGGCGACAAGACCAAGGCCTGGAAGGACATCTGGGGATGCGGCCAGGGCATCGGCGCCGTCAGCGAAATCCTCCCCGCCGCCGAACTCATCGAACGGCTGGCACGCGAATATGAAGATGCCAGGTCCAGGCTCGCGGCCTGACGCCCTTAGCCCTCGGCGCGAAGATCGAAACGCTCGACCACCTCGGGACTGATCAGGCGCGAATGCAGCGCCAAAAGCACGAGTTCGGCGTCATAGCCGCCGTCATGGTCGATCGCGGCCTCGATCCGCCGCTCGACATCGCGCAGCCGCCCGGTTCCGACCGCGCCTTCAAACGCCTCGGCGCCACCCACGCAATAGGCCAACAGGTCGGCCGCCCTGCGGTAGGCCTCGGGCGGCGGCTCGTCGCTGGCATAGGCGTCCTTCATCAGGTTGACGACGGTGAGCTTGACGCCTTCCGGCACCAGCGCCGGATGCAGGTCGGCGTCGCGCAGCGCCCGGTCGAGCGCGCGCAGATCCTCCGAGCGACCGAACATGCCGAAAAAGCCGAGCGATGCGTTGCGTCTGGCCATGCGCCACCATCTGCCACGGCATCGGGACCCGCAAGTACCCGATGCGCAAAGTCCGCTTGAATTCCGGCGGCGATGCGGCTATCACGCGCCCACTTCGCCGGTCGCCCCGCGCCCGGACGGGCCGCATTAGCTCAGTTGGTAGAGCACGTCATTCGTAATGATGGGGTCGCTGGTTCGAATCCGGCATGCGGCACCACACAGCCTTTGCTCTTCCGCAGTCTCCGTGCCGTCTCCAAATAGCGCCGCGTTTTCCGTGGCTTGTGAGGCTGGCTGCGCAAAGCCGGGGACATTTCAGGGCAATCCGCGCAACATTCCATTGCCGACGATCAGCGAGATCGGAGCGCCATCTGCCCCGGAACAATGCGGCGGAGCCGAGTTCCGCCGAGACTATTCGCAAATGGCATTCGTGGCGCTCGTGTTGGGTCCCGGTGAGTTGTTCGCTTACGCCCTTGGCGGGGTGCGATGCGTGGAGGCCGATGTCACTCGCCTCGCAGGAGGCTCCGTGTGTGAGACAGGACCGGCCGGCTTGAGAACCGGCCGGTCCATTGATCCTTTGGGCTCAGCCCCACTTCATCTCGCCTTTGGCAACCTTGGCGCCGATCTCGAGCGCAACATCCAGACCGGCATCCGAATAGCGCTTCTTCATCGCTACGATGAGTTCGGCACTGTCCTTGGCCTTGGCGAACTCTTCTTCATAGGCGACGAGATAGTCGCGCGTGAAGCTGACGCCCGAGAGATCGGTCGGCCAATCCTGCTTCATGTGGCCGGGCACGACGATCTTCGGATCGCGCGCGGCGATGCCGTCCAGAGCGCGGATCCATGCCGCACGATCTTCCGGGTTGGGGACGTCGGCGATCCAGGGATGCAGACCGCCATAAACCAGAACGCCGCCAAACACGGCTTCGAGCGAGGGAACCCAGTGGTAGCGGCGATCGCGCATGTCTTCGATGGTGACGATCTCGATCACCTCGCCATCAACCTCCAGCGTGTTGACGTCGGAGGCTTCCGGAATCACCGCCTCATCGACCGATTGCGGCCCGTTATCACCCAACTGCGGTCCCCAGGTTTCGATCTTGCCAGGGAGCTTTTCCTTGAGCAGCTCGACCGTGTCGGGGGCGGCGATGACGCGGGCCTCGGGGAACGCCGCCGTTATCGGGGCAAGGCTGAAGTAGTAGTCAGGATCGTTGACGCTGACATATATCGTGGTCAGCGTCAGACCAGTGGCCTCGATCGCATCGGCCACGGCCTGGCCATCCGACAGGGTAAAGCCGCCGTCGATCAGCACCGCCTCGGTGCTGCCCTTGACCAGCACCGGCGCACGCAGGAAGCCGGTGTCATCGGCCGGGAAATACTCCCAGGTCAGGCTGGATTGCGCCATGGCGGGCAGCGGCAGGACGGTGGCTGCGGCACCCGCGGCGAGCGAGGTCTTCAGAAGGGTTCTGCGGGTAAACATCAGGATTCTCCTTGGATTGCAGGTTGGTCGCCCGGGAACAGGGATCAGCCCAGACGCGTCCAGCTTCCGGTGAGGGTAAGGAACTTGCGGTCCGGAAGCGCGATGGCGGCGTGGACGGTATCGTTGTCGAAATCCTCGACATGGGTGACGGTGACGCCGTCCGCCTCCTGCCAGGTCACCATGAAAACGCCTGGGCGGATGTAGGTCGCCTGATAGGTCTCGCTGGTGGCGGCGGCCTCGAAGTCCTCGGCGAAGGGCGCCCAGCGCAGCGTCTTGCCATCCGCGTCGAAAGCGACCCGAAAGACGGGGTCGCCGTAATCCGCCTTGTAGATATGGCCGGTTGCGGGAAATGCGGTGTCGGTCATGGAGCTTTCCTCGTTTGGTGCTGTTTGACTCACGCGGCGCGCAGACCCGCGATCAGATCGTCGGCGCTGCCATAGAGCGCGCTCGAACTGACGAGGCGGGCGTCCTGCCCTTGCCCGGCGATGAGGGTCGGGACCCCGCGGGCACTGAGGCGGCGCATCTCGGCCTGGCCGGCATCGATGCGGGCGCGGTTGGCCGAGAGCAGTTCTTCATCGGGCGATGCAAAGCGTGCCGCCGCGTCATCGAGCGCCAGGGCGGAGAGGATGTCGGCGATGACGGCCGGATCGCCGTTGTCGCGCCCCTCGACATATCGGGCGCGCTGAATGGCCTTCAGGGCATCGAATTCGCGTTCGGGCGCCATCACGCGCACGGCGGTCAACGCCAAGGTGGCGGGGCCGGAATCCACCCGGCCAGTTCCGCGTTCCAGAACGTCCCTGCGATAGGTTTCGCTGAAGACCTGGCCGGTGAGCTTCGCGATGCGCTGGTCGGCCTCCCATGCATGCGCAGCGAATCCCGCGTTCATCGGGAACGCGCCGGCGCCGGCGAACAGCCCGGTCGGGATGATCGTGACAGCGAAACCGTCCTGCAGAAGGAGCTTTTCCAGTGCCAGCGAGGCACCGTAGCACCAGCCGCAGAGCGGATCGAAGAGATAGGTCAGATGAATTGTCTCGGTCACGACGTTCACTTTCATGTTGCGAGGCGGCGGGGCTCCGCATTGGCAACAAGCCCCTGGATTGGAGCAGCGGTTGCCGCCGCGGTTCAGTATCCGACGGTGAAGCGCTGGCGCGGATGCCGCGGGTTCTCGATCTCGTCCACCATGGCGATGGCGTAGTCCTCGAAGGAGATGCTGCTGCCATTGTCGGTGGTCAGGAGCGCGTCCTTGCCGAGGCGGAACCTGCCCGTGCGCTCGCCGGGCACGAACAGGGCCGAGGGCGACAGAAAGGTCCAGTCGAGGTCGTCAAGCCCGCGCAGGTACTCCAGCACCTCGGCGCCGTTGGTGGCCTCCTGCTTGTAGGCAGCCGGGAAGTCGGGCTGATCGAGCAGGCGCTTGCCGGGGGCAACCTCGAGGCTGGCAGCACCGCCGACCACCAGATAACGCCTGACACCAGCCTTGCGCAGCGCCTCGACGATGACCGAAAAGTCCGTGCCTGTGAACCGGGTTGCACTGATGGCGGCATCGTGCCCCTCGACCAGTTCGGCGAGGGCGTCTGCATCCTGCGCATCTCCGGCAACCGCCGTCACGCCCGGCAGCGCGGCGATTTTTCCGGGATTGCGCGCAATGGCCGTGACCTGATGTCCCCGATCGGACAGTTCCTTGAGAAGGCGCGAGCCGACATTGCCGGATGCCCCGATAAGCGCGATATGTGCCATATTCCATCCTCGGTTTGAGATTGCGATCAGGTCTAGAAGCTAGACCGTGCTGGGCCACCTATGGTATCGGGATCGCCGTCGCAAGACGTCATCGGCCGGTGATCAGGTCAGCCGGGTGTGACCGTGAGCGTCATGGAGCGCAGCAGAATGATCCAGGGTAACCCCGTTTCCATCCCCTTCGTGTTCGAGCAGCCGTGTCCGATCAGAGATGTCCTCGACAGGATCGGAGACCAATGGACCTTGCTCATTCTGGAGGTGCTCGAGCACGGAACCATGCGCTTCAGCGAGATCGAGCGGGCGATCCCCGACATCTCCAAGCAGATGCTTTCCAAGACGCTGAGGCGTCTGGAGGAGGACGGTTTTGTAAAGCGCACGCTCTATCCGGAGGTGCCGCCGCGCGTGGACTACGAGCTGACGGATCTCGGCCGCTCCTTCCTAGTGCCAATGAAGAACCTCATCGCCTGGGCGAACGAGAACCATCAGGCAGTCTGCGAGGCTCGCGGCGAATATCGCGCAAAGAACGGCGGCCGGTGAGCGGAGCGTCTGCGCTTCTTCGGCGGCGGTCAGGATATGTTGCTTAATCGAGCCCACCCAGACGTTGGGTCGTGCAGCAGCGGGCAATGAAGCGCTACGTCAGGTGTTGCGCCGGCCCTGCGATGAACGCGCGATTGAAGGCGTACAGCAACAGGCGGGTCGTTGACGAGGTGCGGATCGCCCATTGTAGCGCGATCTGGAACCCGGCGACGTGGGCCGCCCCGATCAATGAGCGGTGAGAATTCCGATGGCTCGGTCGAAGTGGCCATCTCTTTCCGCCCAGCGCAGGAAGCGCACTTGTCGCACGAGTGTCTCCGCAGGAGTCGGCTTCTCGCCGAACAGCGCCATTGTCTCTTCAATGAACGCGTCGAGGGCCATAAACCCCTCGCGGCTCGACTGGCCGGGCTCAAGCTCGGTTCGAACCCCCGGAGGCGCGAGTTCGATCACCTCGACCTTGCCTTTGAGCTGCTCACGCAAGGAGAGCGTATAGGAATGGAGCGCTGCCTTGCTCGCGCAATAAGTCGGCGCCCCGCTCAGCGGCACGAACGCCAAGGCCGACGTCACATTGACAACCGCGGCATCTGGCTGGCGCGCGAGATGATCGGTCAACGCATTCGTGAGGCGGATCGGCCCCAGCAGATTGGTCACGATCGTCTTTTCGGCATCGTGCAAGTCACGGGTGCTGGTCAGGTCCTCCCGGCATAAGATGCCGGCGTTGTTGATCAGCACATTCAGCGACGGATGATCGGCGAGGAGCTGCCTGGCGCAGGCGGTGATCGCTTCGGGGTCCTCCATGTCGAGCGTGATCGCGAACATACCTTCGCGTCCGGCGATCGTTTGCTCGAGCGCCGCCTTACGGCGGCCGGCGACAATCACCGTGTTTTCGAGCGCGTGGAAGCGCACTGCCAGTTCGCGGCCGATGCCGGATCCTCCGCCCGTGATGAGAATCGTGTTTCCTGCAGTTTTCATTCCTTCATTTCCGATAAAGCGTTTCCGAAGGTGAGCGGCGGCTTGAGCGCGGGGTGACTTCTGGAGTGGCGAAAGAAATTCCTGTGCCGTCCAGCGTCAGTCGCTCGGACAACCCATGGATCGCCGCGAGGTCGTTATGTCAGCGCGAGCAGTTTCTTCAGCCTCGGCATAACGCCTGCCGCAAAAGGCCGGCTGCCGCGGGCATGGCACCTCAGCACCTGGTGCAGCCCTTGCTTCTGCTCGGTGCAGATGCCGCCAAGACATCTGCACCGCCGTATTGCTACGACCTGTAGGCGACCTTGAGGGCTTTGCCCCAGCCGATGACCTGGTCAAGCATCGCGCCGACGGCCTCTGCATGATGGGGACGCGGCTTGAGGACGGTCCAGTGCTCGAAGTCCTCGATCAGGGAGAGATTGACCTGGGCCCGGACGTCGGCGACTTGCAATTCACCCATATAGCCGCGCAGATGTTCGATCGCACGGGTGCCGCCGGCGGAGCCATAACCGACAAAGCCCGCCGATTTGTTGTTCCACTCCGCATAGATAAAGTCCAAGGCGTTCTTGAGCGCACCGGATGTACCGCGGTTGTACTCAGGGGTCACGAAAACGAAGGCGTCGAGCGAACCGATCTTTTGCGCCCAGGCCTTGGTGTGGTCGTTTGCGTACTGCCCCATGGAGGGCGGCATGGGTTCGTCGAGAAGCGGCAGGTTGAAGGACGCGACGTCCACCAGTTCATAGTCGGCATCGCCACGCGCATTGGCGATGTCCAGGACCCACTGGGCCACCGCTTCCGCCTTACGGCCAGGCCGGGTGCTGCCGGCGACGATGCCGACCTTGAGTTTGGAATCCGTCATTTTGAACCTCTGATTTCTGATGGCTCCCCGCCAGCGGCGGGGAACGTTCGTGCGAGATGTTTTCGGGCTTCGCCTTATGCGGCGCCTGCAAGGCGGGTGCGCAATTCGGGGATCTGGTCGCGACGCAGCCACAGGACGACGAGCAGCAGCACGAGCAGAACAAGCGCCGGGGCGAAGCTCGAAGGAATAACGGTCAGGTGCGCAATGATCGCACCAACCATGGTGACCGACAGAATCACGGCGCCCAGTACCGTGAAGCCGGGGGCGAGCAGAGCAATGGCCCCGGCAATTTCGATCACGGCGGTGGCATAGCGGAACCACTGGCCAAGACCGACGAATTCGAAGGTTTCAACCATCATAGGCGCACCGGCGAGTTTCGCGCCGCCGGCGGCGAGGAATGCAAGAGCGAGCACGCTCTGGAGAATCCAGCCGACGATATTGGCGGCTTTTCCAGGTGATTTGTTGGACATGAGAAACCCTGCGTTCTTCAATGCAGGCATCTAAGCTCTTCCGGACCATCCAACCAGCCTATATAAATCGATGGAAACTATCGGGAGAGAGGATATGTTGGACGGCGTCACCCTCGACCAGCTTCGCACCTTCATCGCGGCCGCCGATGAGGGCAGCTTTTCGGCCGCGGGACGGAAACTGAACCGCGCGCAATCGGTCGTCAGCCAAACCCTGGGAAACCTTGAAGCGCAGCTTGGCATCCTGCTGTTTGACCGATCCACCCGCAGGCCCACGCTGACCGAGCAGGGGCGCGCACTCCTTCTGGAGGCGCGCGATGTTGCCGGGTCCATGGATTTGTTCAAGGCGAAGGCCCGCCGCCTCGTCGATGGGCTTGAGCCCGAGGTTTCCGCCGTGATCGACGTCATGTTCCCGATCGAGATCCTGACGAGCGCCGTGCGTGAGTTTCGGGCGGTCTTTCCTGAAACGCCACTGCGCCTTTACGTGGAGGCGCTGGGTGCGGTCCTTAAGCCGGTCATCGACGGCGTCTGCGATTTTGGCATCGTCGGCTCGCTGCCAACGACATCACCAGACCTCGTGAAGGAAAGAGTTCTAAGCGTTCGCACGATCATGGTGGCGGCACCTCACCATCCTCTGTGCGCGATCACTGGACCTATACCGCGCTCTGTCCTGGAGGAGCATGTCCAGCTGGTTTTGACGGACCGGACCAACCTTTCCAGTGGGCGGGAGTTTGGCGTATTTTCAAACAGAACGTGGCGGCTTGCCGATCTTGGCGCGAAGCTCAGCTTCCTGCGGGCCGGATTGGGTTGGGGCAGCATGCCCCGGGGTGCAATCGAGGCAGACCTGGCCTCCGGAAAGCTGGTGCAGCTGCAGCTCGAAGATGCGCAGGCCGATGAGTACACCATGCCGCTTTCGATCATCTATCGGGCGGCGAAGCCTCCCGGAATGGCAGGTCGATGGCTCATGGACCGGCTGAAGAATTCAGATTACGCGGCGTAAGATGGCGCTTCAAGAGACCCGTTAGCCACTGACAGCACTCGGCACCACCTTCCCGCCTGAATTCTGCTTGCTTCGCCCGACTCTTGCCGCAATCGCGTCACCTTGTCGTGGCGGCGGGGGAGACAGGGTGCGTCTCGACGCACGAAACCTACGGTCCGGCCATGTCCCGATCAGTTCTTGTCCTTTTGCCCGCGGCGATGATGCTCGCAACGGTTCCGCTCGCCGGATGTACCCGAACCCATGACGGCAGCATCGTTCCGGTCTACCAGACCAAGGTGGTGCGCACCGGAGCCCTGCCGCGCGTTGCGATCGCTCGCACACCGACCGAACCCGGTCCGCGCGTCGCCGAACGCATCTTCCCGGCCCAGCCCGCGCGAGCCGAACCGCCTCCCCGGCGCCAGATCGCCCGTACCCAACGACGGCCGGCCGCGCGCCCCGCGGCGGCGCAACCCTCCCCGCGCGTCGCGCTCGCCTGCCGCGAGGAAACGGGCACCACCGGCCGGGTGCGGGTCGTATGCCACTGACAGCTCAATTCGACGCGAGCGCCTTGGCCCAGCCTTTCGAAGCGGATAATGTGACGCCATGAAGATCGGTCCGATAGTGATTGCTTCGGGTGCCTCGCTGCTTGTTGCAGTGACGACGGTGCCGACCGCCCTTGCCGGGGAGCGCCCGCATGCGCGCGATCTGCCGGGGGTCGAGGAAGGCCATCGCATCGTCGACGAGGACGCGCGCGGCCTGCCGCCGGAACCGGAGCCCGACCGCCTTCCCGGCGCGCCGGGGACCTACCGCGTCGGCGACTGGGACGTGACGATTTCGGGATCGGTTTCCTTTGAGATCGGCACGGGGCCGATCACGAACGGTCGATAGAGGCCACACCGCCCCCCGAGCGTGATTCATTTCATAGCCGGCATTTTCGCTTTGGCTAACATGGAGCCTCAGTCAGAGGTTCACCATGGAATTGCGATTTGGCCAGCATGGGGCGTTCACGATCGCCGACAGTTGGTGCTCCAACATGTCGGTCTCCTTCGTGGAGCATACGGTCGGCACGCCCGGACGATCCGTCACCATCACCGCCGATCCCTCCGGACGGGCGGTGTCGGCGGAGGAGTATGCGGCGCGTCAGGGCGAGGTGCTTCAAGGCGCGCTGGAAAGCTACGAGGAAATTCGTTTCGCGTGGTACGAGGCCGACGGGCGCAGCGTTCCCGTCCGCGAATACCGGTGGCGGCAGCACGACACGGAGATCCGTCAATGCCAGGCCTATCTGCCCGGCGGCGACTATATGTGGACGATGACGCTGACGGCCGATGCCAACGGCTATGACAGCCTCGTCGCGATGGCCCCGGAACTGATTCAGGGGTTCATACCCGGTCCCGGAACTCCATCATGAGCGGGATGCCGGCGGCAAGGTTGACGGACAGGACCAGCCATGCATCCGCTGGCGCGCTCGTCGGCGCGGCCGCCGGCGCCCTGGTAGGCGGGCTGGCGCTGGGTCCCGTGGGAGCGCTGGCCGGGGCGGCGGTCGGCGCCATCGCCGGAGCGATGCTTCTCAACATCCCGACAGGAACCATCATACCGCCCTGCTTCCCGCCGGTTCTGGTCGGCTTCCTGCCCAGCGCGCGCGTCCTCGATCTGCACCAGTGCATCATCCACTTCACCAACCCCAACACGATCGTGACCGGATCGTCCACGGTGCTGGTGGGGGGACTTCCCGCGGCCCGGATCAGCGACAAGACCTTCTGCGCGGCCGAGATCTCGACCGGCCAGCCGAACGTGCTGATCGGCGGTCCGGTCGTGCTCATCCCGTTCAATATCCAGGGCGACACGGCCTTCGTGACCGAGGTCCAGAAGGCGATGGCGACGCTCTACGGCACACGTACGGGGCAGGTGATCATCAACGACATCGCCGCGAGCGGAAACACCGTGACGATCGTGCCGACAGCCGACCAGAACGGCTATTGCAGCGCCGACGACCACGACGCCTCGCACGATCCTTCCGAGGGGTCCGACAGCACCGTGTCGTGGAACCCGACCTATTCGTCGCCGACCGATCCGCACCAGACGCCGACGATCGTGCTCGGCCACGAACTCGTCCATGCGCACCACAACGCGACCGGCACACATCACGACGGCCCTCACGACAGCTATCCGGGCCAGACCGGCTCATCCAATCGCGGCGAGGAGCGGGCGACCGTCGGCGCCGGCGGCACATCCGTCACAGCCCCCGACGGGACGACCCAGACGGTTCCCGATCACAGCGCCGACGTTCCGACGGAGAACTCGCTCCGGGACGACCTTGGCGTCCCACGAAGGCCGTCCTACTATCCGCCCAACTGGCCGGGCGGCGCACCATGGTAAGGATCTTTCCCCATGAGCTTCGATCGACGCCTGCTTCTGACGGGCATGGCGGCCACTCTGGCGGGAGGCGGTATCACCATGTCTGATGCCGACGCCGCGCCGGGTTTCGACGCCCGCATTGCCCTGTCGGACAAGGCGCTGTCGATTGCCTATCGCGTGACGAACACCGGCGGCAAACCGATCTTCGTCACAAACAAGCTGCATCGCGCGGGCGCCCGGCCCGTCATCGACCAGGATCACGTCTACTCCTGGCTGGAAGGAAACGGACGGTTGGTCGTCGCGAAAATCATGCCGGTCATCCCGCGGGATCGGTCCCCGACCAATCTCGTCGCCCCGTACATGACACGTCTGGATCCGGGGCGAGCCGTCGAGGAAAGCCTGTCGCTGCCGGTGCCGGTGCGGCCCTATCTGGAGTACCACGACAACACGCCACTGGCCGAAGACGTGGCGGCCTCTTCGGTGGAGTTTCGCCTCGGCTGGTTTCTACCCCCGGATGGCGCCGCCATGGTGAGCGACACCGCCTTCGGTCACAAGGTGGACAACTTCCGCAACCCGCCCGGCAGGCAGGCGCGCTATTCGGAGCTTCGCTCGGCGGCCGTGGGGCTGCAGGTTCCGGTGCGCCGCACGCGAGCCATGGATCGCGGGTGACCGTAAGCGGGCATCGTCGGGCGCGGTCCTTGCCGCTACGCCGGCGCGCCGGCCGGCATCACGTCGATCCGCCCCTCCTCCACCCCGTGGCATGACGCGAACGCTCCTGTCGGCGAGGGCTTCAACTCGGGCTTCTCGACGCGGCAGCGGTCGAACGCGTGCGGGCACCGCGGATGGAAGGTGCAGCCCGGCGGCGGGGCGATCGGGTTGGGGATTTCGCCTTCGACGCGACGGCGGCCCCGCCCGGTCATCTCCAGGTCCGGCACGGCGTCGAGCAGCATGCGCGTATAGGGGTGCGACGGCGCGGAGAACAGCGTGCGCGGCGGCGCGACTTCGGCCAGGCGGCCGAGATAGAGCACCCCGATGCGGTTGGCCATGTGGCGCACGACCGACAGATCGTGGCTGATGAAAATGTAGGTCAATCCGAATTCGGACTGCAAGTCCTTCATCAGATTGAGGATCTGCGCCTGAACCGAAACGTCCAACGCCGAGGTCGGCTCGTCGCAGACGATGAAGTCCGGCCGCGCCGCCAGCGCGCGGGCGATCGCCACGCGCTGGCGCTGGCCGCCGGAAAACTCGTGCGGGAACTTGACGCCGTCCTCCGGCGAAAGCCCGACTAGGCTCAACAGTTCGCCGACGCGCTTTCGCCTGTCGGCGGCCGAAAGGCCGCGCTCGAACACCCTGAGCGGCTCACCGATCACCGAAGAGACGCGCCAGCGCGGATTGAGGCTCGCGAACGGATCCTGGAAGATCATCTGGAACCGGCGGCGCAGGCGGCGTGCCTCACCGCCTTCCAGCCCGGCCTTCAGGGACTTGCCCTCGAACAGAATGTCGCCGGAGGTCGGCTTGATGAGCCCTACGATCAGGCGCGCGATAGTGGACTTCCCCGATCCCGATTCGCCCACCAGCGCGAAGGTCTCGCCGCGGTCTACCGAAAACGACACATCGTCGACAGCCTTCAGGTAGGCCTTGGGCGAACCTTCGATGACGCGGTTGAGCCAGGGCTTGGACACGTCGAACGAGCAGGACAGGTTCCTGACTTCCAGAAGCGGCCCGCTCATGCGCCCTCCCCCTCGTCGTAGAGCCAGCAGGCGACCTTGCGCGAGCCGAGGTCGAGCGGATCCGGCCGCTCCACGAAGCAGCGCGCGAAGGCTTCGGGACAGCGCGGGTTGAACGGGCAGCCCTGCGGGATCGCCGACAGCCGGGGCATCGCGCCGGGAATCTGCACCAGCCGCTCTGCATCGCCGTCCAGCGACGGGATCGACCCCATCAGGCCGACCGTATAAGGATGCTTGGCGTCCATGATGACGTCGCGGAAATTGCCGATCTCGGCGATGCGCCCGGCATACATCACCGCCACCCGGTCGGCCGTTTCGGCGATCACGCCCATGTCGTGCGTGATCAGCATGACCGCCGCGCCCTTCTCGCTGCACAGGCGCTTGAGCACGTCGATGATCTGCGACTGCACCGACACGTCCAGCGCCGTGGTCGGCTCATCGGCGATCACGAGATCCGGCTCGGCGCACAGCGCCAGGGCGATCACCACACGCTGGCGCATGCCGCCGGAGAACTGGTGCGGATAATCGTCGATGCGCCGCGAGGCCGCCGGGATGCCGACCTCGTCGAGCAGCGCGATCGCGCGTTTGCGTGCCTCCTCGCGGGACACCGGCAGGTGAGTCCGGATCGTTTCGACGATCTGCTCGGCGACCGTGTAGAGCGGATTGAGCGAGGTGAGCGGGTCCTGGAAGACCATGCCGATACGCTTGCCGCGAATGCGGCGCAGCTTCGCATAGGGAAGGTTGTCGATGCGCTCGCCCGCCAGCCTGATCTCGCCGGACGTGATGCGGCCGGGCGGCGCGATCAGCCCGATGATGGCGGCGCCGGTCATCGACTTGCCGGCGCCAGACTCGCCCACCATCCCAAGCACCTCGCCCGGCGCGATGTCGAAGGAGATATCGTCGAGCGCCGTCAGCGTGCCGCGACGGGTGGGGAACTGCACGGTGAGGCCGCGAACCGAAAGCAAGGGTTCGCGGGCGGACGCGGCCAGACGCTCCGCGTGCAGGCTTGCCACGTCAGCGTTCATCTCAGCCTCGGATTGAGTGCGTCACGCAGCCAGTCGCCCAGAAGGTTGACCGACAGGGCCAACAGAACGAGCGTCAGCGCGGGAAAGAACAGAATCCACCATTCGCCAGAGAACAGGAAGCCCTGGCCGATGCGGATGAGCGTGCCCAGCGATGGCTGGGTCGGTGGCACGCCGACGCCGAGGAAGGAGAGTGTGGCCTCCTCGATAATGGCGAGCGCCAGGCCGATCGTGGCGATGACGAGGACCGGACCCAGCACGTTTGGCAGGACGTGGCGCAAGAGGATCGCGAAGGGGTGCACGCCGATGATGCGGGCGGCCGCGACATAGTCCTTCTGGCGCTCGACCATGGTGGCGCCGCGCACGGTGCGGGCGAACTGCGCCCAGTTGGACAGGCCGATGGCGATGATCAGCACCCATATCGCGGCCTGTTCCTGCTGGCTCGGCGGGATGACGCCGCGCGCGATGCCGAAGATCAGCAGCGCGATCAGGATCGCCGGGAAGGAAAGCTGGATATCGGCGATGCGCATGATCGCCGCATCCGTGGTGCCGCCGATATAGCCGGCGGTCAGCCCCAGGATTGTGCCGAGCGTCAGCGCGAAGAGCGTGGCCGAAAAGCCGACGAACAGCGAGATGCGGCTGCCATAGAGGATGGTCGAAAAGACGTCGCGGCCCTGATTGTCCGAACCCATCAGGAAGAAGTTGCCCGCATAGCTTTCCGACATGGGCGGCGTGAACCCGTCCATCAGGTTGAGGCTTGAGGGATTGAAGGGGTTCGACGGCGCGATCAGCGGCGCGAAGGTTGCCGCCAGTACCATGATCAGCGTCACCAGCGCCGCCAGCATCGCGACCGGGGAGCGCCGGAATGAATAGAAGATGTCGGAATCCCATGCCCGCGCCAGCCTTCCGCGCGGCCGGGGCACCTCGGTCGCGGCCGAGGCTTCCGGCGCGGCTGCCTGGATCTCACTCATGGGGCGCTCCGCTCGCAGGGTTGGACCATCATGTCCTGGCTCCGCTGACGCGCAGTCTGGGGTCGACCGCGTAGTAGAGAATGTCGACGATCAGATTGATCACTACGAATACCAGCGCGATGAACATCAGATAGGCCGCCATCACGGGTACATCGACCACCTGCACCGAATTGACGAAGAGCGAACCGACGCCCGGCCACTGGAAGACCGTCTCGGTGATGATGGCAAACGCGATGACCGAGCCCAGCTGCAGGCCGGTGATGGTGATGACCGGCACCAGCGTGTTCTTCAGCGCATGGCCGAAATTGATCGCCCGCTGGGTCAGCCCACGCGCACGGGCGAAACGGATATAGTCGGCGCGCAGCACCTCGAGCATCTCGGCGCGCACCAGCCGCATGATCAGCGTCAGCTGGAAAAGCGACAGCGTGATTGCCGGCAGTATCAGCGATCGCAGGCCGGACTGCGTCAGCAGGCCGGTCGTCCACCAGCCGAGATCAACCACGGTGCCGCGGCCGAATGACGGCAGCCATTTCAGTTCGACCGCGAAGACATAGATGAGGCCGATGCCGATCAGGAAGGTGGGCAGCGACACGCCGACCAGCGAGGCCGACATGATGAAGGTCGATAGCCAGCCGCGTGGATAGAGCGCGGTATAAACGCCCAACCCCAGTCCGAAGACGAGGGCGATCAGCGCCGAGGCGAATGCGAGCTCGATCGTGGCGGGAAGTCGCGAGGCGATCAGTTCCGTCACCGGTTGCTGGAGGCGGTAGGAGATTCCGAACTCGCCCTGGACGGCATTGCCGATGAAGGTCGCGAACTGGACGTAGAACGGGTCGTTGAGGCCGAGCTGTTCGCGCAGCTGCTCACGGTCCGACAGGCGCGCCTCCTGGCCGACCATGCTCTCGATCGGGTCGCCGACGAAACGGAACACCGAAAAGGAAATCAGCGACACCGCCAGCATCACCAGGATCGACTGGGCAAGGCGTCTCAGGATGAAGGCCAGCATGTGCGTGGTCTCCGATGGGTGGCTGCAGGCTTCCCGTGGCGGCGGCCGACAGGCCGCGCCCTCCGACAATAGCCAAGGGTGTGCCGGCCGATAAGCCCGCCGCGTCGTCAGGCCGAGCTGTGAACGACCCGCCGCGCGGACGGCGCGGCGGGTCGCATGACTTCAGCCTGTTACTCGCCGAAAGTGACCGAATACATCCTCGGCTGGTTCTCGGGATGAACCGCCAGATTGATGTTCGACTTCATGGCGTAGGCGAGCACCTGATTGTGGACAGGCAGGAGCACGCGGTCCTCCTGCACCTTCGCCCAGATTTCGGCGATCGTCTCATCGCGCTTTTCGATGTCGGTCTCGGTGCCCAGCGACTTGATCTTCTCGTCGAGTTCCGGGTTCGAGTAGAGCCCTACATTGTAGGCGCCGTAGTCGCCTTCCTTGGTGTGGATCAGGTCGTTGAAGATATAGGCCGAATCGAAGGTCGGAACGCCCCAGCCAAGGAGATAGAAATCGGTCTCGTTGTTCTGGATGATCGGCGAATGCTGGGCGATCGGACGCGAGGCGAGCGTTGCCTGGATGCCGATGCGTCCGAGCATGCCGACCATCGCCTGGCTGATCGCCTCGTCATTGACGTAGCGATTGTTCGGCGTGTCGATCGTCACCGTGAAGCCATCCGGATAGCCGGCCTCGGCCAGCAATTCCTTGGCGCGATCGACATCCGTCGCCGGATAGGCGTCGAGCTCCGGCGTCCAGCCATTGACGAAGGGCGGTGTGGCCACGCCGGTCGGGATCGACTGGCCCCGCATGACGACCTGCTTGATGGCGTCGCGGTCGATCGCCAGATGGATCGCCTCGCGCACCTTCGGATCGTTGAACGGGTTCTTGTCGGTGACGTTGGACGAACGCAGCGGCTCCTCGCCGAAGCGGTAGCCGAAATAGATCACGCGGTTCTCGGGACCAGTCTCGACCTTGATGCCGTCGGAACTCGACAGGCGCTCGATGTCCTGAACGGGCACGTCCTGGACGATGTCGACCTCGCCCGAAAGCAGCGCGGCGACGCGGGTCGCGGCCTCGGCGATTGGCGTGTAGATGATCTCGGTGACTTCCGGCTTCTCCTCGGCCCAGTGGTCCTCGTAGATCTCGAGCACCGAGCGCACGTCTGGCTCGCGCGAGACCAGCTTGTAGGGACCGGTGCCGTTGGTGTTGCGCACCGCGTAGTTGTCGTCGTCCGAACCGGCTTCCTGGACCTCGACCGCGTTGTTGGTCTCTGACCAAGTCTTGTCCATGATGAAAGTGTTGGTGAGGTTGTTCGGATAGAGCGGCGCAGGGCCGGCCATCTTCACCTCGACCGTGTGGTCATCGACGGCCGTCACGCTTTCCACATCGGCGTGAAGCTGGCGCATGTTCGACTTCTGCGACCGCGCGCGGTCGAGCGAGAAGACCACGTCCTCAGCGGTGAAGTCGGCGCCGTCGTGGAACGTGACACCCTCGCGCAGCTTGAAGACCCAGACCGTCTCGTCGCCTTCCTTGATGTTCCATTCGGTCGCCAGCCGCGGGATGAGGTTGCCCTCGACGTCGCGGTCAACCAGCGTCTCGTAGATGTGGTGCGCGAAATTGTGGGTAACGCCCTGGTTCTGCGAATGTGGATCCAGCGTCAGCGCGTCGCCCGAACGCGCCCAGCGGACGGTTTCGGCCGAGGCCGGAGCCGCCGCGACAGCAATCGCCAGGAGACTGGCCGTGAAAAACAGTTTACGCATCATGCACTCCCTTTGTCTTGTGATGCGCGGGCACCGGCCGGACCGGTTTGTCCGGTCCTGTTGTCTGCCGCCCCTCGCAAAAGTGGCGCGATACTATCCAAATCACGCCGCTTGTCAGCCGAATTTTTGCGGAGGCGGCGCGCCTGGTTTCGCATCGCGTCCGGCATGGTCCGGACCCGAAGCCAGCGGCGCTGTTAGCATTCCGCCCGCGCAACGCAAGGCGTATGCCGCTTTACCAAGCGGCACGGCCAGCGTTGGCGCACGGCGATCTCGTGTGGTGGTTTCGAAGTTCGTTATATCCCCTGTATCGGGCGGCGGGACGAACTTCGAAACCAAAACCACACTAGAGTCATAGAGTTGCCAGTGTCCTTTCGATTCGGAACTTCGTCCGACGCCGATATCGGGGTGAAGCGAATTTCCGGATCGGGACACTAGGTGCTAAAGCGCGCGCCTGACGCGGCGACGGGAGCAACACAATGGGCGCGAATTGGGTCGACCAGGTTCTCGATTTCTGGTTCCGTGAATGCACCTACGAGGAGTGGTTCGGCGGCGGCGCGGAACTAGACGAGAAGATCCGCGAACGCTTCGAAACGCTGTGCCGCGATCTTCTGGAAAAGGTGCCAGCCGAAGCGGAGGTCGATCCGCGCATGGCCCTTGCCGCCGTCATCATGTTCGACCAGTTTCCGCGCAACATGTATCGCGGGACCGCCGAGGCGTTCATCGGCGACGACATGGCGATGCGGCTTGCCCGCAACGCCGTCGACCGTGGTTTCGACGCGGACATGAGCGAAGACGAGCGCAAATTCCTCTATATGCCCTTCATGCATTCCGAACGCCTGTCGGACCAGGAGCGCGGGCTTGATCTGTTTCGCCGGCTCGGCGACGAGGACTCGGTCAAGTACGCCGTCGAGCACCGCGACATCATTCAGAAATTCGGCCGTTTCCCGCACAGGAACCGGCCGCTGGGCCGCAAGAGCACCTCGGCCGAGCGCGCCTTCATGATCAAGCACAATGGCTTCGGCCAATAGATGCACGCCCCGCCCGCCCTTGCGCGGCTCGCGGGGTTCACCCTAGATAGAAGACACAAGAGGCCGCGCGGCGAAAATGCGGCCGAGGGGGCATCGCCATTCCGGGAGGACATCGTGGCCAAATCGACATCCAGGTCATCCGCAGCCAAGAGTTCGGACAAGAAGCCGGCGGCGGCCAAGGCGGCCTCGCCGAAGTCAGCTTCGGCCGCAAAACCAGCCAGATCGGCCAAGCCGGCCGAGGAGGCTCCGGCCACGCCGCCGGTGTCGGCGCTCGGCCGAACGGTCACCGAGGTGCCGGCCGACGCGGTCCGCGCCGGCGCCAAGCGCAAGGGCACCAGCGGAAAGGCTGACGCCTCGGCCAAGCCGGCCAGGACCGCCAAGGCATCCACGACGAAGCCGTCGGCCGCGAAGACCGAAACCATGTCCGCGAGCGCGGGCGCGAACACCAAGCCAGGCACGGCGAAAGCCGCGAAGACATCATCCTCCAAGGCCACGACCGCCAAGGCTTCCGCGACCGGAACGTCCACCAAGGCATCGGCATCCAAGGCCTCCGCCGCCAGGCCTGACACAGCCAAGGGAGAAGGCACCGAAGCCTCCGCATCCGCCAGGAGGTCGACCAGGGCCGGTTCGGCCAAGGCCTCGTCCGGCAAGACGGGTTCCGGCGCGAAGACCAGGGCCACGGCCTCGAAGGAGGGCAGCGCGGTCGCGTCCAAGCCCTGGCTGAAATCCTATCCGGAAGGCATCGCGAGCGAGATCGCGCCACTGGCCTTCCAGTCGATCGGCGACATGCTGGTCGACGCCTGCCGCAAATATGGCGGCCGGCCGGCCTTCACCTGCATGGACAAGACAATCACCTTCGCCGAGCTCGAGCGGCAGTCGGCCGCCTTCGGCGCGTTCCTGCAATCGAAGGGTCTGGCGCGCGGCTCGCGCGTGGCGATCATGATGCCCAACATCCTGCAGTATCCCGTGGCGCTGATCGGCATCCTGCGCGCGGGTTACACGGTGGTGAACGTCAACCCGCTCTACACGCCGCGGGAACTGGAACATCAGCTCAACGATTCAGGCGCATCCGCGATCATCATCCTGGAGAACTTCGCCAACACGCTGCAGAAGATCGTCGGCAAGACGAAGGTCAAGCATGTAGTGGTCGCGGCGATGGGCGACATGATGGGCCTCAAGGGCCACATCGTGAACTTCGTCGTGCGCCGCGTGAAGAAGATGGTGCCGGCCTGGGACCTGCCCGGCCACATCCCGTTCAAGGCCGCGCTGGCGGCCGGCAAGTCGGCCACGCTCAAGCCCGCCCAGGTCACGGCCGACGACGTCGCCTTCCTGCAATATACGGGCGGCACGACGGGCGTGTCGAAGGGCGCCACGCTGCTTCATCGCAACGTGCTCGCCAACGTCGCCCAGAACGAGATCTGGATGCAGGCCGCCTACGCCGGCAAGCCCAAGCCCGAACGGCTGGTCTTCATCTGCGCCCTGCCGCTCTATCACATCTACGCGCTCACCGTGAACGCGCTGATGGGCATGCAGCAGGGCGGCCAGAACATCCTGATCCCCAATCCGCGCGACATCCCGGCCTTCGTCGCGGAGCTGAAGAAATACAAGTTCCACATCTTCCCGGGCCTCAACACGCTGTTCAACGCGCTGCTGAACAACGAAGACTTCCGCAAGCTCGACTTCTCGCAACTGCTCCTGACCTTCGGCGGCGGCATGGCCGTGCAAAGCGCGGTCGCAGATCGCTGGAAGAAACTCACCGGCATCACCGTGGCCGAGGGCTACGGCTTGTCCGAGACGTCGCCGGTGGCGACCGCCAACCGCTTCGACGGCGGCGAGTTCACCGGCACGATCGGCCTGCCAATCCCCTCGACCGAGATCGCCATCCTCGATGACGACGGCAAGGAACTGCCGCTCGGCGAGGTCGGCGAGATCGCCATTCGCGGCCCGCAGGTGATGGCCGGCTACTGGAACCGGCCCGACGAGACGGCCCAGGTGATGACGCCGGACGGCTTCTTCAAGTCGGGCGACATGGGCTTCATGGACGAGCGCGGCTATGTGAAGATCGTCGACCGCAAGAAGGACATGATCCTGGTCTCGGGCTTCAACGTCTACCCGACCGAGATCGAGGACGTGGTGGCGCGCCATCCGGGCGTCATGGAAGCGGCCGCGATCGGCGTGCCGGACGAGAAGTCCGGCGAGGCGCCGAAGCTGTTCGTGGTCAAGAAGGACCCCAGCCTCACCGAGGACGACATCAGGAAGTTCTGCGCGGAGAACCTGACCGCCTACAAGCGCCCGAAGACGGTGGAGTTCCGCTCCGAACTGCCGAAGTCGAATGTCGGCAAGATCCTGAGGAAGGATCTGCGGGAGTAGGCCGGTCAGCCGCTCGCCAGCGGCCGGGGTGACGGCTCGACGTTTCCGGCCATCCAACCCGGCAGGTCCGCGACACTGTCCAGCACCACGTGGGCCAGCGGCGAAAGCGTCTCACGCGTTCCCGTACCGCTGAGAACGGCGACGGCAAGCCCGGCGCCGGCGGCGCGGGCGCAGGCCATGTCGTGGCCGTTGTCGCCGACCATCGCGATCTCGGAAGGACGAAGCCCCATGGCATCGGCGAAGGCCAGCACCACGTCGGGCGCCGGCTTGGGGCTGGCGACCGCGTCATAGCCGTATGTCGCGTCGAACAGGCTGGCGATGCCGAGCGCACGCACCGTGCGTTCGGCGCCCCCTGTGGAATCGTTTGTCGCCACGCCGAGCTTCAGGCCCCGCTTCTTCAGCGCGGCAAGCGCCTCCGGAACGCCCTCGACCGCAACCGCCATTTCGGCGCCCTCGACCGCGGTGATCATATTGAAGCGTGCGGTCAGGGCGCGGCGTCCGTCCGTCCCAAGATGCGGATGCCAAAGCGCCACGACCTCGGCATTGGTACCGGCCGCGAAGACCGAATCCGCCCGGAAGCTCGCCGTCGCCGTGTCGTAGCCCGCGCGTTCCAGCAGTCTTTCGGCCTCGTGCGCATCCTCGTCGGCGGCCTCCAGCGCCAGCCGGCGCGCGATCGCCGACCAGGTTCGGTGAAAGTCGACGAGCGTGCCGTCCTTGTCGAACAGGACCGCCCTGATCGACCTCGCCCGTTCCCCGACCATGCTCACGCGCCAGCCCTGGCCGAGCGGATGAAGGCGAGCAGGCCGGCGGTCGAACCATCACCGTCGTCGGCGGAGGGATCGCCCTGCACGGCCGGCAGAAGGTCAGTCGCCAGTTCCTTGCCCAGTTCCACGCCCCACTGGTCGAACGCGTTGATGCCGAAAAGCTGCGCCTCCACGAAGACGCGATGCTCGTAGAGCGCGATCAGCCGGCCGAGCGCGAAGGGATCGAGCTTGCGGTGAAGGATGGTCAACGAGGGGCGGTTGCCCGGAAAGACGCGGTGCGGCGCGATCGCGTCCACCTTCTGGAAGTCCATGCCGGATTTCAGAAGTTGGGCGCGCGCCTCTTCCAGGGTGCGTCCCTTCATCAGCGCGGCCGACTGCGCCAGGCAGTTGGCGACCAGGAGTTCGTGGTGCGCCTTCAGGTCGGGCTCGTGGCTCTCGGCCGCCAGGATGAATTCGACGGGAATGACGTCCGTGCCCTGATGGAGAAGCTGGAAGAAGGCGTGCTGGCCGTTGGTGCCCGGCTCGCCCCAGACCAGCGGTCCGGTCGGTGTCGGCGCCGCCGCGCCGGCCACAGTAACCGACTTGCCGTTCGATTCCATGTCGAGCTGCTGCAGATAGGCCGGCAGCCGCGCCAGCCGCTGATCGTAGGGGATGACGGCACGCGCCGGATAGCGGCAGACCACACGGTGGTGCCAGCCGACGAGGCCAAGCAGAATGGGGAGGTTGTCGAGGATCGGGGCCGTCCTGAAATGCTCGTCCATGGCATGGGCGCCGTCGAGGAACTCGCCGAAACGTTCGGGCCCGATCGCCATCATGATCGGCAAGCCGATCGCCGACCAGAGTGAATAGCGGCCACCGACCCAGTCCCAGAAGCCGAAGACGCGCTCGCGCGGAATGCCGAAACGGTCGACCTTGTCGAGCGCGGTCGAGACGGCGCAGAAATGCCGCTCCACGGCTTCCTCGCCCAGCGCGTCCTCGATCCAGCCCCGTGCCGTCTCGGCATTCGTCATCGTCTCGACCGTGGTGAAGGTTTTCGACGCGACGATGAACAGCGTCGTTTCGGGATCGAGATCCCTGAGCGTGTCGGCGATATGCGCGCCGTCTACGTTTGACACGAAATGCGCGCGCGGCCCGTCATGGTAGGGCGCCAGGGCCAGCACGGCCATCGCGGGACCGAGGTCCGAGCCGCCGATGCCGATATTGACGATGTCGGTGATGGCGCGGCCGGTCGCGCCGGTCGCCTCGCCGGAACGCACCTCCTCGGCGAAGGCCGCCATGGCGTCCAACACCTCGTCGACCTCACCCATCACATCCTGTCCGCCAACGCGGACCGGACGGCCCGAGCGGTTGCGCAGCGCGGTATGCAACACCGCCCTGCCCTCCGTCGCATTGATCGGCTGGCCGGCCAGCATAGCGTCACGCCGGCCTTCTACATCGGCTGCCCGGGCGGCCTCTTCCAGCAGGTCCAGCGCCTCCCGGTCGAGCGCGGTGCGTGAAAAATCCAGCATCAGGTCGCCGAGGGTGCGCGAGAAATCATCAAAGCGGGCGGGGTCATCCGCGAAGGCCGCGCGCAGGTCTCGCGTCTCGCCCTCCTGCCATTTTTCGCGCAGGCGTGTGAGTGCGGATTGGAATTGCTGTCCGTGCACGGCGATCACCATACGAGAGAAGCCCGGCTCCACTCTAGTGGAATGAATTTGACATTCGATACCCTTTCGATGTGACATCGAGATCGAATGTCAAATTTGGAAATTCCACTAGGAATCATATACTTGCTAGTGGTTCTGTGGTTTCCGACATTTGCCCTCGAGGCCGATACCAGGGATGCAAATGTTGGAAAACGAGCCACTAGCCAATATGTCACCATCACAAAATGCCGTGCCGCGCGACCGTTGGCATAACGGAATTGTTTGTCTACAAACCACTGGCGCAAGCCGTTGGGCCACGCATTCATCGCGCGCGCCTGCCCCCGGTCCGACGGCTCTCGTGGAGGTTGTTCATGCCGACCCGCAACGACACGGCCATCTGGTCGGGGCTGTTCCGCATTTCGCCCGATTCCGGCCAGACCCTGCAGGCCCAGATCCGGCAAGCCGTCGTGGCCGCGATTCTCGATCGTCAAATCGCCGCCTCCATGCCGTTGCCTTCCTGCCGCATCCTGGCCGAACGGCTGGGCGTGGCGCGCGGCACCGTCGTGCTGGCCTTCCAGCAGCTCGTCGACCAGGGTTTCCTGATCGCGAAGGAGCGGCGCGGCCATTTCGTCAATCCAGACGTGCTGGCGCTGCCGCCGAAACCGGAAGAGCGGCTTGCCGATCAGGAGGAACGGATCGACTGGCGCGCGCGCCAGCATGTTTTCGCGTCCGACATGCCGCCGCCGATGAAGATGGAGAACTGGATCAAGGCCTCCTATCCCTTCGTCTACGGCCAGTTCGACCCGGGCCTGTTCCCGACCGCCGAATGGCGCGAATGCAACCGCATGGCGCTGGCGGTCCTGGAGATCAGAAGCTGGGCGTCCGATATGATCGACCGCGACGATCCGCTGCTGATCGAGCAGATTCAGGCCCGGCTGCTTCCCCGGCGCGGCATCTTTGCCAATCCCGACGAAATTCTCGTCACGCTCGGCGCGCAGCACGCTATCTACATGCTGGCGCAGCTCCTGATGACAAAGGGCTCGAAAGTGGCGATGGAGGACCCGGGCTACCCCGACGCGCGCTCGATCTTTCGCCTGGCGGGGGCGACGGTCGCGCCCGTGCCGGTCGACTCCGAAGGGATTCGCGTTGACCACATCCCCCGCGACGCCGGCTTCGTCTTCGTGACGCCGAGCCATCACTGCCCGACCATGGTGCCGCTGTCGGAACCGCGCCGCGAGGAACTCCTGAGGCTCGCGGCCGCGCACGACCAGATCGTCATCGAGGACGGCTATGACAGCCAGCTCTTCGACGACGCGCCCCAGCAGGCGCTCAAGAGCATCGACCGGACAGGCCGGGTCATCCATGTCGGCTCCATGTCGAAGACGCTCGCGCCGGGCCTGCGGCTTGGCTACATCGTCGCGCCGGCCGAGCTCATCGCCGAACTGCGCGCGCTGCGGCGCTTCATGCTGCGTCATCCGCCGGCCAACAACCAGCGCGCGGTGGCGTTGTTCCTGTCGCTCGGCCACCATGAAGCCCTGGTCAGGCGCATGTCGGCCGCCTTCGCCGAGCGCCGGGAGCGGCTGGTGCAGTCGCTCGACGCCTTCCTGCCGGAATGGCATGTCACCGATTCGGCCGGCGGCACCTCGGTGTGGCTCGAAGGCCCACCCGGCACGCAGACCGAGGCGCTGGCGCGGTCGGCGGCTGCCCGCAGCGTGCTGATCGAGCCGGGCGCGCGCTTCTTCGACCGCGAGAACCGGCCACGCCGCTTCATGCGGCTCGGCATCTCATCGATCCCGCTGCAGAGCATCGAGCCCGGAATCCGCGAGCTCGCATCGGCGGCCGAACACCGGTCAGTGGCCGCCTGAGAACGCGTTACCAGGCGTCACGATCAGATGCTCCAGCGGCCCGACGCGCGGGAGGGCTCCTCCCGCGCGTCGGCGCCTGACGGTACGGCCGCCAGCGGTCGCCGCTTGACGTCGCGCTCATATTCGGGAATCATTCCCGAATATGAGCACAGACCTGATCGAACCCGATTCCACCGACAGAGCGCTGGCCGAGCGGCTGAGGGCGCTGCGCGTCGCGCGCGGCTGGTCGCTGGAGACGCTGGCCGCAATGAGCGGCGTGTCCCGCGCCACCCTGTCGAGGCTGGAGACGGGCGAGACAAGCCCGACCGCCAGCCAGCTCGGCCGGCTGTGCGCCGCGCATGGCATGACGCTGTCGAGGCTGATGGCCATGGTCGAGGACGGCTTCGCCGCCTGTCTTCCCCGCGCCGAGCAGCCGGTCTGGACCGACCGGACGACGGGGTTCACGCGCCGCCTGGTCTCGCCACCGTCGCGCGCGCTGGCCGGCGAGGCGATCGAGGGGGAACTGGCGCCCGGCGCGTCTATCGACTACAAGCGGCCGCCCCGACCGGGGCTTGAGCATCACCTGGTGATGCTGGAGGGTAAGCTTGAACTGACGGTCGACGGTCGCCACCACGCGCTCGGGCCGGGCGACTGCCTGCGTTACCAGCTTCACGGCGAAAGCCGCTTCGCCACGCCGCCGACGAGCGGCGCGCGCTATCTAATCTTCATGGTGTGAGGACCGCTTGATGACCGCGACCGACATGGCCTCTTTGGCCGCTGAAGACGAGATCGTGATCGAGGCGGTCGACGCGGACGAGGCCCGCCGCCTGCTGCCGGATCTCGGTGCGCTGCTGCATGCCTGCGTTCATGATGGGGCGAGTATCGGCTTCGTGCTGCCGTTCTCGTCCGCCAATGCCGAGAGCTGGTGGCGGACGAAGGTCCTGCCGGCACTGGTGCAGGATCGGCTGGCGCTGTTCGTGGCACGGATCGACGGCATGATCATCGGCACCGCGCAGCTCGACTGCGACACACCGGCCAACCAGCCGCACCGGACCGAGCTTCGCAAGATGCTGGTCCATCCCACCTTTCGCAGGCGAGGCATAGCCAGGCGCCTGCTGGCGGCGGCGGAAGGCGAGGCGCGCCGGCGCGGGCGGCGTCTGATCACGCTCGACACGCGCACCGGAGACATGGCCGAGCCGCTCTATGCCTCGGCCGGCTTCGCAACGGCCGGCGTGGTGCCGTTCTACTGCCTCGACCCGTTCGACCCGGACAAGGTCGATTCGACCACGATCATGTACAAGCGCGTCGACGCGATCGGGTGAAGGAGGCGTGCAAGACCCCTCCCCTTCGAAGGAGTTCTAGCGCGAAAGGGGCCGGCGAGAGAGCGCCGCCAGTTCGTCCTCGTCCTCGATGCCGGCCAGATAGTTCGCCAGCACACGCGAGGCGATCGCTTCCCGTTCGCCGGCTTCCGAAACCTCGTCTGCGGCGCGCGCGAAAGCCCGCGCCATCAGGTCCAGTTCCTCCGGACTGAACGACCCCTTCTCCCTTGCGAGCTCCCTGATCGGCATCGAACCCTCCCGCGTCACCTTGATCTTACGCAAGACGGCGCCGATGGAAAGGGGGCGGCGCGGGCTACCCTACGAGAAGGGCGGCGCGCCTTCAGTGATTGTCGCGCGGCACGCCGGAAGTGTGGGCGACGTCGCGGTAGCGGACAGCCGGCTTCAGCACCATGCCCTGGTCGAACTGATCGACCATTGAACGCTGGATTTCCTGCCAGGGCGTCTGGTGCGCCGGATAATGATAACCGCCCTCCCCCTCCAGCGCCGCGCGGCGGCGGGCAAGCTCGTCGGCGTCGACCAGCATGTCGGCCGTGCCCTTCCTCAAATCGATGCGGACCCGGTCGCCGGATCTCAGCAGCGCCAGCCCGCCGCCGGCCGCGGCTTCCGGCGCGGCGTTGAGGATGGACGGCGACCCCGACGTGCCCGACTGGCGACCGTCGCCGATGCAGGGAAGCGAGTGGATGCCCTTCCTGATCAGATAGGCCGGCGGCTGCATGTTCACGACCTCCGCGCCGCCCGGGTAGCCGATCGGGCCTGCCCCGCGCATGAAGAGCACCGTGTTCTCCGTCAGCCCCAGCGCCGGATCGTCGATGCGGGCGTGATAGTCCTCCGGTCCGTCGAAGACCTCGGCCACGCCCTCGAAGGCATCCGGGTCCTGCGGGTTGGACAGGTAGCGCTTGCGGAACTCCTGAGAGATCACCGAAGTCTTCATGATCGCGGTGTCGAACAGGTTGCCCTTGAGGTTGATGAAGCCGGCGTCCTTCACCATCGGGTCCGCGACGCCGCGGATGACGTTCGGATCGCGGTTTTCGGCCGCCGCGCAATTGTCGCCGATGGTGCGGCCATTGGCGGTGATCGCGCCGGGATGCGGCAGAAGATTCGCCTTCATCAGTTCGGCGACCACGGCCGGCACGCCGCCGGCATGATGGTAGTCCTCGCCGAGATAGTCGCCCGCCGGCTGGAGATTGACCAGCAGCGGCACGTGGTGGCCGATCGCCTGCCAGTCGTCATTGGTGAGCGGCACGCCGAGATGGCGCGCGATGGCGTTGAGATGGATCGGCGCGTTGGTCGACCCCCCGATGGCGGAGTTGACGACGATGGCGTTCTCGAACGCCTCGCGCGTCATAATGTCGGACGGTTTCAGGTCCTCGCGCACCATGTCGACGATGCGCTTGCCGGTGTCATAGGCCATCTGGCCGCGCTCGCGATACGGTGCGGGAATGGCGGCCGATCCGGGCAGTTGCATGCCAAGCGCCTCGGCGAGCGAGTTCATCGTCGTGGCCGTGCCCATCGTGTTGCAGTAGCCGACCGACGGCGCGGAGGAGGCGACGAGGTCCATGAAGCCGTCATAGCCGATCTCGCCCGCGGCCAGCATCTCGCGCGCCTTCCACACGATGGTGCCCGAGCCTGTGCGCTGCCCCTTGTGCCAGCCATTGAGCATGGGCCCGACCGACAGTGCGATGGCCGGGAGATTGACCGTGGCGGCGGCCATCAGGCAGGCGGGCGTGGTCTTGTCGCATCCGATGGTGAGCACGACACCGTCGAGCGGGTAGCCGTAAAGCACCTCGACGAGACCGAGATAGGCCAGGTTGCGGTCGAGCGCGGCGGTGGGGCGTTTGCCGGTCTCCTGGATCGGGTGGACGGGAAATTCCAGCGGCAGGCCGCCGGCGGCATAAATGCCGTCGCGCACGCGCTTTGCCAGTTCCAGATGATGCCGGTTGCAGGGCGACAGGTCGGAGCCGGTCTGGGCGATGCCGATGATCGGCTTGCCCGAACGCAGTTCCTCAACCGTGAGGCCGTAGTTGAGATAGCGCTCGAGATAGAGCGCGGTCATGCCCGGATTGTCGGGGTTGTCGAACCATTGGCGCGAGCGCAGAGCCGGCGCCTTTCCGTTGGCCTTGTTGCTGGCGGTCATGGCATCCTCTCCAAACTCGCGTCGTGAAACGGTCTAGGCGACCGGCGGGCAGGCGGCAAGCGAGACGGTGGTCGCCTCCGCACTTTGGTGCGATGGACACGGACAAGGCGGCAGGCTAGGTCGGGAACGACGAACGACCGGGGAGACGACAGATGGCCGTGGACGTGAGCGGGGAAGAGCGCATCGAGGCGCCGGTGGACAAGGTCTGGGCCGGGCTCAACGACCCCGAGATCCTGAAGGAATGCATTCCCGGCTGCGAGAGCCTGGAAAAGACGTCCGATACCGAACTGGCGGCGGTCGTTTCACTGAAGATCGGGCCCATCAAGGCCAGGTTCAACGGCGCCGTCGAGCTGACCAATTTGAACCCGCCGCATTCCTACACGATCCAGGGCGAGGGCAAGGGGGGCATCGCGGGGTTCGCCAAGGGCGGCGCCGACGTGACGCTGACGGAAGACGGGCCGGACGCGACCATCCTCGCCTACACCGCCAAGGCCGATGTCGGCGGCAAGATGGCGCAGCTCGGTTCGCGGCTGATCCAGTCGACGTCGAAGAAGCTGGCCGCGCAGTTCTTTTCGGACTTCAACGACAAGGTCAGCGCGAAGTAGCCTCGGCTGCCGCTATGGTCGTTTCGGCCTGATAGGATTTCCACCGCCTGGGTGACGCTAGCGATATTTCGCCGGGCGCTTTTCCAGGAAGGCCGAGACACCTTCGCGGTAGTCGTCCGACTGGCCGGCCTCGCGCTGCGTGTCGCGCTCCGCGTCGAGCTGGGCCTCGAGCGAATTGGTCGAAGCGGCGTGGATGGCCCGCTTGGTCAGCGCCAGCGCCGTGGCGGAACCATCCGCCAATTGCGCGGCCAGCTTCTTGGCCTCGGCCATCAGCGCCTCGTCGTCGACCGCCTTCCAGATCAGGCCCCATTGCGCGGCCGTCTCGGCCGGCAGCGGCTCGGCCGTCATGGCCAGCGCCTTGGCGCGCGCCTCGCCCAGATGCCTCGTCAGCCAGTATGTCCCGCCCGCGTCTGGGATCAGGCCGATCTTCGAGAAAGCCTGGATGAATTTCGCCGATTTCGCCGCGAGCACGATGTCACAGGCGAAGGCGATGTTGGCGCCCGCGCCCGCCGCCACGCCGTTGACGGCGCAGATCACCGGCTTGGGCATGGCCCGCAGCCGGCGCACCAGCGGATTGTACCAGGTCTCGATGGTGCGGCCGAGATCGGGCCGCTCCGTGGTCAGAGACGGATCGCGGTCGGCGAGGTCCTGCCCTGCGCAGAAGCCGCGTCCGGCGCCCGTCAGCACGATGACGCGGCAGTCCTTGTCGGCTTCGCAATCGGCCAGCGCGTCGCGAAGCTGGCGATGCTGTTCCTCGGTGAAGGAGTTGAGCCGGTCCGGCCGGTTCAGCGTCAGAAGCCGCCAGCCGTCGCGCTTTTCGCTCAGCACAAGTTCCGCGCCCATGCTATTCCTCCCGTCTCGTGGCCGGATGCTTCTGGCACAGCCGGACCCGGCGGGCAAATGTCACAGACCGGCAGCGTCCACCCAGACTGCATATTAACACCCGCTTAACCGCCGATACGGCTGGACCAGCGACACGGCCGGTGACAAACTTGGCGCGGGCTAGGTGCAGGGCGCGTGATCACGCGCCCATGCGCGCTGAGGGAGCGCATGCCGAAGGGACCGACAGTGACAAAGTATGACGACGAGGACCTGGACGACGAGCGGGCCGCGCCGCTGAAGACGCGGCTGAGCGAAGATCTGTTCGACATGATGTTTGCCGGCTGCACGCATGAGAACTTTCCGGCGGGACGGCACCTGTTCCTGCAGGACGACCCGGCAGACCGCGTCTATGGCGTGATCTCGGGCACGGTGGAGATCGCCATCTTCTCGATGGGCGGGCGCAAGCTGGTCGCCAATATGGAGACGCCGAGGAGCCTGATCGGCGAGATAGCCGTACTCGACGGCGGACGGCGCACGGCCACGGCCAGTTGCATTTCCGACTGCGTGCTGGTCTCGCTCAGCCGGTCCCGGCTGTTCGACCGCATCGAACGCAACCCGCCGCTGGCGCGCGCCATGATCGACCTTCTGTGCGCCAGGCTGCGCTGGGTGAGCGGCGAACTCGGCGACCAGGCGCTGCTCAAGATCGAGGCGCGGCTGGCCAAGCGGCTGATCTTCCTGACCGGCCTGATCGGCGACAGGGCCGGGTGGGTCTCGATCTCGCAGTCGGAACTGGCTGGCTTTCTGGGCGCGACGCGTGAATCGGTCAACAAGACGCTGACCGACTGGCGCCGCGACGGGCTGATCGACATCAAGCGCGGCGGGCTTCTGGTCAAGAAGGTGGAACGGCTCGAGGCGATCGCCAATTACGAGGACGACTGATTTCTACCCCGCCAGCCTGGCCGCCATATAGCGCAGGGCGCTCTTGCCCGGCATGAAGAAATAGCCGCCGCCGCGCACCGTCACGAAGTTCGGCAGTCCCTTGAGCACGACGCCGCCGGAAACCGTCGGGATGGTGTAGGCCGCCTCGCCCGACTGACTTCCGATCAGCGGGTCCTTCTCGGCGCGCAGGCCATGGAAGACGCCGGACGAGACCCAGGTCTGCTGGACGAACTCGAACTGGCGTTCGATGTCGGCGGCCAGGCACATGAACACCAACCCCTTCTCGGACGAGCCGTCGCGGCGCTTTTTCTCGTAGGTGCGGCCGACGCGCAGGATGCGATGGCGCTTGCCGATCTCTATCTGGCTCTCGCGGTCGAGCCCAAGCGAATCGCGCGGATTGGACCGGCGCATATGCGAGCCGAGCGGACAGCGCACGCCCTGCGGGTCTTCGTCGCCGAAGGTGAACGAATTGTCGGGCCCGGAGGTCGGCCTGCCGTGCGGGTTGCGCACCAGCGAGGAGCCATCCTTCCAGCGGCCGATGATCTTGGCGCCGATCCAGTCGGGCGTGACCTCCTCGCCCGGCACCTTGCCTTCCCAGGCGCGCGCGGCGTCGCGGCAGAAGGTCTCGAACGTATCCACATGCTGCTCGATCTGGCGCACGACCAGAAAGGAGCCGTTGCGGCCGATGTCGCGCATCTTCGCCAGCGCGGCACCGTCGGCCTCGTCGGAAAAGCGCGGCAGGTGGCCCGCCGGATCGTAGGCACCCTCCACATAGGGCGACGGCGGGATGTACCCGCGCTGGTCGGCATAACCGAAGACGAACTCGCCCGCGGCCACAACATGCTGCGGATCGGCGCGCAGATGGCTTTTCGGCGTACCGGTGACGATCGGCTGGGACAGGCCGTCGGCGAAGCCGAAATGTTCATGCGCGATCTTGCCCTGGCGCTTGACCGCCAGCGGCACGCGCGCGACGTTTTCAAGACCGGCGGCCCCGGCGGCGGCGAGCGTCTGCCTGACCAGGGCATTCAGCATGCGCTGGTCCTTGCCGTAGCAGGACAGCACGATGTCGACCGGGTTGTCCGGGCCGCCCCACTGCCATTTCTCGGGTGCGGCCTCGCCGGTGTCGTCAAGCACCCGGCTGCGGGTGGGATGCGTCATGCCCTGCTGGAAGGCCAGCGGGAAGGTCGCCAGCGGGCGGTGATCGAGATCGCCGTGCAGACCGAGCCGCTCCAGGCCGCGCGGGCCCAAGGCGGCGACCAGCGCGCGGCGCTCGGGCATGCGGTCACCGAATGTGACATTCGCGGTCAGATGCTCGACGAATCCGCGCCGCGCCGCCGGGCTCACCTCGTCCGGTACGGCCAACATCAGCATCTCGGCCTTTTCCAGCGGGCCGAGCGGGCCGAAGAAGATCGACTGGATCTCGTCGGTCTCCAGCACATTGGCCGGGCGCGGCAGCGAACCGAACAGCGCCAGCCATTCGCGCGCCTCGCTCTCGGAGCGCGCCGATGACAGCCCCTGGCGGATCAGCGAGTTGGTGCGGATGCGGGCGGTGTCGAGTTTTGGATAGGCGCAGTACCAGAACAGTGTCGGGATCTGCTGGTTGCGCGCCCATCGCTTGAAACGGTCTCCATCCTCCGCGCCACCGCCGAACAGGTAGTGCGCGCGGGGAAATCCGCGCGTATTGGACCACACGCCGGTCAGGCCCTTGGTGGCCTTGGTGATGAAATCCTCCAGGTAGCTTTCCCAGCTTCCCCCGTAATTGGAGAAGAACATGAGCTGGTTCGTGCCCGGCAGCAGGATCCAGCGCGCATAGTGGATGGTGCCGATGTTCGACAGATGGCCCGGCCGGAAGACGAGCCTGGCAGCGATGGAGATCACCGTGAAGGCGAGCCGGAGCGCGGCGCGGCGCAGCGGCCCCGGCTTCATGATCGATACGGCGGTGAGGTTGTTCTGGACGGCATGATTCTCACGCCGGGCGATTTCGTCATAGCGGTCGAGATCGAGCATGTCGTTCGAGGCCTCGTCACGCCGCTCCTTGCGGCGGATCGCGAGGATCAGCGCGCCCGCCAGAAGCGCGGCCACGATGAGGATGCCGACGACAGTCAGACCGGCGGAGGCCGCGAGCAGGAGCGCGTTGCGCACCACGCCGTCATACGGACCGTCGAAGACGAAGGCGAAGTTGACCCAGGTCCAGAAGGCGAAAAGCGCCAGGATAGCGGCCGCCGGCGCCGGCCTGAGGACCGTGCCCCTTATCGCCCCGCCCCATGAGCCTTCGCCCTTCTCCAGATTGCTCTCCGAATGGCGAAAAGCCCAGTCATGCAGGCCGGTCTGAGCAAGCTTCTCGCGCACCTCCGCGAGGGCGGCGGTGGCGTCGCCCGGCGCCTTTTCGGCGCGCGTGCGGATGATGTCGGAAATGTCGGATTCCAGATCCGCCTCGGCCAGGATCCGCTTCACCGAATGGCCTGGCGTCCCGCAGAAGCCGAGCCCCGCCGCCTGTCCGAGACCCGGACCGTAGCGGACCGTTCGGCTGCGCAGAAATGCCGCCAGCGACCCGTCGGCGGGCAGTCCGCAACCGGCCGCGAACACGTCACGCAGATGGGGATCGAGGTGTCCCGCGAAGGTCTCGACCACGGTCCGGGCATCGCCGTCGCCCGACAGTTCCAGCACCAGATGGCCGTTGGCCGCACTCTCGTCCGCGCCGTCTTCGGGATCGACCACCGCCAGGCTCGCGAAATGGATCGTGCCGGCACGGTCGAGCGCGTCCTTCACGGGCGGCGCAGCCGGGTTGCCCAGCTGTTCGACCATGGCGCGGACCCTCGAACGGTCAGCGTCGGGCAGGATCGGCGCCACCACGGTGACCAGGCTGTTCTCGACCGTGCGGCAATCGGCCGGCAGGTCGAAGGTGACGCGCAGTTCTTCGGGATAGGCGCCGAGCCGCCTCAGCCTGCCTTTGCGGCGGACATTGCGCCGCTCGAACAGGGCGCGGAAGCATTCGGCGATGTCGACACGCGCGATCGCCGAGCCGATGCACCAGTGGATGCCGTGGCCGAAGACCATGGCGGAGTCCCGCGACGGCCGTTCGGGATCGTAGACGCCAGGGCGCTCCACCGCGTCGGCGTCGAACATGGCCGACAAGGTGGCCGGCATGACGGTCATTCCGGCCTTCAGCTTCTTCCTGCGCCACGTGCCGTCGGCGATGACGGCGTCGCTGGCGACATAACGCAGCGGCCCGATGAAGATCGGCTTGAAGCGCATCGCCTCCATGATGGCCCGGTCGAGGCGGCGGTCGTCGCCGATCGCGATCGCCTCCTCGATCGCCGTCCGCGCCTCGCGCTTCGACAGCACCACGTCAAGCGCATTGCCGGCCGCGAGCAGGTCGGTGGGCACGAAACCCGAAATCATGCCCATCATGATCGACACGATGTCGTCGCGCGACAGATCATCAGGCTTGTCGCGGCGCCAGGCGACGAGGCGCGCCAGCGGCATGTCGGCATCGAGCTTTCCGGGCTCGGCCGCGTCGATCGAACGCTCTATGACGGCGCGCATGCGGTGGGCGGCGACAAAGGCGAGATCGCGCACGTCGCGCGAGCCGCCGAAATCCGAAAAGAACAGCGCCGACAGCGCAATCGACCAGTCGGCGAACTCCTCCTCGTCCTCGACCAGAACTCCGAAATAGTCGCGGCAGATGCGCACCGGCACGACCTTGAGCAGATCCTTGGCCGCGTTGAAGCCGGGCCGGGCCGACAGCATGATCTCGCGGGCATGGCGCGCCGCGATCGGGCGCAGCACCGTCTCCACCTCCGCGGCCGGGAAAGCCGACAGGATGGCCGACTTCATGCGGCGGTAGTCGCGCCCGTCCTGCATGCCGAGCACGAAGTTGGAGCCGCCGGCCATGTCGGCCATCTCCGGCCCGAAGGGCGTGTGGAAAACATTCTGGCGCTCCAGCACCTCGCGCACATCGGCGGCGCGCGTGACAAGCGCGAAATTGCCCACCGCCAGCGTGGGCTTCAGCCGGCGCAGCACCGCCAGCCACCAGCGCGGACGCTCGATCAGGAACGAAGCGATGCGCGCGCCGAAGCCGCTCGAACGCAGGCGCTCGAGGTCGAACCGGTCGAGTTCGTCGATCGGGCGCTGGCTGGCCCGCAAACGCTCCACCTGCTCGAAATATTTGGTGGTGACCATCCCGCGGGGCGCCTCGGTCGGGGTTCGGTTCGAACCTCCTGCCTAGATCGGCGCGTGGACGGAAACTGTGAGCTTTCTCACGGAACGCGGGCCATGCAAGGGCAGGCGCCGGATTTCGCCGTCAGACGCCGAATTCGATGCCTGTGCGCGAGGAGGTGGCGAGCCTGTCGAGGCAGTCGGACGCCTCCGAGCCGTTGACCGTGCATTCCGACACGTCATTGACGAGGATGCGCGAAATGCCGCCGCATTCACGATTGGCGAAGTCGAACTCGACCACCTTGGTCTTACCGGCGGCGAGCCGGCCGAACTCGAGGATGAGGAACTGGGCGACCTTGTCCTCATTGTCAAAGACGACGATCTGGTACGATACGGTGTCATACTGCTGGTCGCCGTCATTCTTGGCGATATAGGTGATGCGGCAGCCGCCATTGGCGTCGCGCGCATTGTTGAGCTCGAGCGAAAGCGATTTCGGCGTGTCCTGGGCGAACGCCGGAGCCGATGCCATGCCGATCGCGAGAGCCGCGGAGCAGGCCGCGCTGGTCAGTTGACGGGCGAAGGATGCGCTCATGACGTTGCCTCTATCGGATTGTCGTGTGCCGGTGAAAACGAACGGCGACTTTAGACCGCGACATGCCGCGGGGGAAAGAGGGTCCGGCAGGATTTCGCCACATTCCGCCGCCGCCCGTCACGAAAAAGGCCGCCATAAGGCGGCCTTTGAAAATGCTGCGGCACGACGCCTTAGCGGTTGATGCCGACCAGGATCGGATTGGCGCGGAGCACGCGGCGGCGCGGCTCCTCGACACGTGCCACCTGGCTGTCCACCGAGCGGCGCGCGGGCGCGGAAACGCGGCGCGGCGGCGTGCGCTGCTGCCGTACCGCCGGAACCTCGACGCGCGGCGCGGCGGCGATCTCGGGGCGCGGGGATGGAACCGGCACGAAATCGAGATTGTTCAGCGCGCGATATTCGCGGAAGGTCTCGCTCTCGTCCAGCGAGGCGACATTCTCGACGGGCGCCTCGACCGGCTCCAGCGCCGGAACGACGGCCTGTGTCTCGCCCGGCACGGCTTCCTCGCCGGGGACAAATTCGAGGGCGCGCGCGACGCCCATCTTCGGCAAAGGATAGGCCGCTTCGGTCACGGAGGTCTCGACCGTGGAGCCGGGCAGAATGATCAGCGACGCCACGACGACCTCGCCCTCTTCCCGCTCGCCAGACGCCACGACTGAACTCGCGGTGCCCGCCAGGGCCACCGCGGCGGCGGCTGCAATTAGCTTGATGGATGTCGGCACGGCACTCTCCCCGCCAGTATCAGACGCCAAAATAGCGATTCTTTACTCCGAACACAATATTCGGACCGCTTGTCTAACGCGGTTGACTGAGCAAAAGTTGCACGAGGAAGTCGGATTCTTGCCCCAGATGCCCTACTGGCGTCACAAGATCATGATCTTGCGAACAAAATTTCGTCACGCTGTGCCCGACCGCGGACATCACGAATTGAAACCCGCCGTAACAACAGGCCGAACGGCCGCGGAAAAAAGCCATCGCGGGACGATTCTCGCAACCTGGATGGCGCTCATCGCGCTTGCGGGGCAGGCCGCGCCGGCGGCGGCCCAGTTTCAGGTCTGCAACCAGACCTTTGACGTCATCAATGTGGCGATCGGCCAGGAGCAGGCGCGGGATTTCGGCCGCGAGGGCGTCTTCCAGACAGAGGGCTGGTGGACCATCGGCGCCAACCGTTGCGTCGACGTCATCAAGGACGAACTTGTCAACCGCTATATCTACGTCTTCGCCACCGACGTGTTCGACCAGCCGATCGTCGACGGAACCGACGAGATGTGCATCGCGCCGAAGCGTTTCGTGATCGAGGGGATCGACCAGTGCTGGCAGCGCGGCCACAAAGTGGCGCGTTTCATGGAAGTCGACACGCAGGCCGTGCAACGATGGACGCTGTTTCTGAAGGATCCGCTGTCGAACTGACGGGCCGCGGCAATGCATGACATCGGCAAGTCGTTCTGAAGTTCACAATCGTGACAGGACTGCGAAATCGGCCCGGTCCGGCTAGCGTGGCGAGTACAAATTCGATAGGGTTCTTCCGTCGCGGCAGATTGGCCGCGGCCGGGCGATGTCCGAGGGAGCGGGTGCACGTGGGGCTGACCAGCCGCCTTACATCCTGGTTCATGATCGCCGTCCTGACCGTCGTGTGGGCGGTTCCGGTCGGCGCGCTTTCCGCGCGCGCCCAGACGGGAGAGGAAACCGGGCGGCGGATCGCGCTGGTCGTGGGTAATTCCGACTACAGTTCAGCCGACAAGCTCAAGAACGCCGTCAACGATTCGCGGGCCGTGGCGGACACGCTCGAAGGGCTCGGCTTCGAGGTATTCGAGTACGAGAACATCGCACGGGCCGATTTCGCTCCGACCGTCGAGGCCTTCGCGCGCGAGGCCGAGAATGCCGAGGCGGCGGTCTTCTACTATTCGGGTCATGGCTTCCAGCTTGGCGGCACCAACCATCTCGTGCCTGTCGACGCCAGCCTGACGAGCCGCGAGTCGATCGAGGCCGAGACGCTCCGGCTCGACACCATTATCGAGACGCTGCAGCATCGCGACCGCCAGACGCTGATTTTCTTGGATGCCTGCCGCAACAATCCGCTGCCGGAGTCGCTGCGCGACAAGAGCGGCGACGGACTGGCGCAGATCGAGACCGGTACCGGCACATTCGTCGCCTTCGCCACCCAGCCCGGCAACATCGCGCGCGACGGCGCGGGCGACAACAGTCCCTTCACCAGCGCGCTGGTCGAGCACATCTCCGCGCCGGGGCTCAGCATCTCCGACATGATGATCAAGGTGCGCAACTCCGTCGAGGACCTGACCGCGCAAACCCAGACGCCATGGGACCAGTCGTCGCTGCGTTCGCAATTCTACTTCAATCCGCAGGTCGAGGCCGACGCGACGCTGACCGACGAGGACAAGGAACTGCTCCTGTCGCTCGATCCCGAACTGCGAAAGAAGTTCGAGGAGCGCTTCGGCATCACCATCCGCGAGACCGCGGAAGGCGAAGAGGAAGAAGAGCAGGTCGCCACGATCCAGCCGCGTTTTCTGATCACCTCCGCCGATGACGAGGCGGAAGAAGAAGAGCCCGTGGTGGGCGGGCTGCTCATCCAGCGTGCCGACGAGGCGGACACCACGTCCGTGCTGGCCGCGCTGCCCGAGGTCGGCAACATCCCGCTGCCTCAGGCCCGGCCCGGCGGCGAGGCGCTTGCGGCCGACACGCAGGAAAACACCGACCAGAAATTCGAGGGTCCGTTCGTCCCCGCCCAAGTGGCCAATTCGGCCGCGCCGGCATCGCGCAGCGGCGACAAGGAGATCGTCGTGGCGGCGGCAAGCCCGTCGGAAGCCCTGACCGGCGAGGTCGGCGGCGCCGCGCTCGGCCCGACCGTACGCTCGATCGACCGGATCGCCGGCCAGGAGGTCGGTGCCCAGGAAACCGGTCTGGTCGCGGTTCCAGCCCGGAAAGAACCGGCCCCTGCCAGCGAGCTCGCCGCGCTTGAGCCGCGGCCGTCGTCGGGCGCCTTCGAGACACCGACGGTCGCCGACACGCCGAAGGCCGCCGCGTCCAAGGCCGACAGCGTCGTGGCGCGTCCCGTTTCCGCGCCGTCGTCCAAGCCGGCGCCGGCCATGCAGGTCGAAGGCGCGCCGGTGCTGATCCCGGCCGAGGCAGCGCCTGTGGTGGCCGGCGCGCCGACGCTGACGCCCGCTCCGGCCTCGAAAGAGGAGCAGATCCAGCTCGCGGCGCTTGATCCCGACGAGATCCGCCCGCCCGCGATCGAACGCGCCGAGCCCGAGCCGGAGGAAGACGAGGTCGTCGAGGAGCCGGAGATCGACGAACGCGAGATGGCGCGGTTGATCCAGACGGAACTGCAGCGCCTCGGCTGCTATCGCAGCGGCATCGACGGGCTGTGGGGCAACATGTCGGCCCGTGCCCTGCTGCGCTTCTACGCCACCAAGAAGGAGGCGCCGGACCAGCTCGAGCCGAACGCACCCCTGCTGACCAGGCTCAAGGCCGAGCCGGAGGTGGTCTGCAAGGTCACGGCAGCGCCCGCGCCGAAGAAGCCGGCCGCACCCAAGGCCGCGCCGTCGCAGAGCAAGCCCGTGGCCACCCGCACGCAACGCCCCTCGCAGCCTGCGGCGCAGAGCCCGTCGCGCCCCAAGGCCGCCGCGCGCAGCGGTGATGGTCCGGCTCCGAGCCGCAAGCTCTCCAAGAAGCTCAATCTGGGTGGCCTGCGCTGATGATGGACAGGGCGGGACGGAGGATATTGCCCGGTCCCGCATGAGATCCGGATCGATCCATGCATGAGGTCGACGCCAGCTTCCGACAGCAGAGAGAGAAGACCGCGCAGCGACGCAGGTCGAGGCGGCGGCGACGTTTCGGCGCGGCGGCCATCGCCGTCCTGCTTCTGGTCGCGGCAGGCGGCGGCATCGTCTGGTGGTATCTTTTCGCCCCTCCGCCTGGCGACGGGACCGGACAGGCGGACGTGGCAGGCGACGAGCCTGCCGAGGACGCCGAGGAACGGGACGATGTCGCCGACCTCAGCTTCGTTCCGGCGATCCTCGATCTTGCGGGGGACCCGCTGATCATCTCGATCGGCGGGGGTTCTGAGGGTACGAGGCTGAAATCGATGCCTCGGCCGGAAGAGCTGGTCGAGCCGGGCATTTCCGACAAGATCCAGATCATGAGCGATTCCATGCTGGCTTCCAGCGAGCGCTTCATGACCGCCCTGCCCTCAAGCCCCGAGGACTTCGCCTTCTTCCAGGCGCAAAGCGCCCGGGTCGGCCGCAGCGAGCCGGCCGCGGACCAGTCCTTTCTCGACGCGCAGGCTCAACTGGAGCAGGCGCCGCCCGAGATCGCGGCGCTGGAGGAGGAACCGGAACCTGAGCCTGTCGTCGAGGAGGTCTATCCCGAGGACGATTTCGAACTCGTGCCGGTGACCGGCCAGAACGACGGCGGCGAAGCGGCCGCGCTGCTCGCGGAAGGCGAGCTGGAAGCGGAGTTCGGCGAAGACGGCGGCGGGATCCTGCCCGATGGCGGCGACGCGGCTCCGTCCTCGCGACAGGCCACCGGCAGTCAGGAACAGGCTGGCCTTGACCTCTCCGACTCCGACGAACCCGGCTTTCCCGGCAGCGACGCGGCCGCCGGGTGGGGCGAGACGGTTACGCGAGGCCAGGAGACGCTCCCCGGCTTCACGCGAACCCGGATCGAGAACACCACCAGCATCGGCTTCGTCATGCCCGAGAACGACAGGCGCGCGCTGACAGAAGACTTCTTCGTGCGCGTCTTCGGTGATCGCACCATCGATTCCATCGCCAGCGAGAATGGCTTCTCGTCGGAGGACGCGCGCCGCATCGGCGAGGCGCTTCTGAAGCATATGGAGCTCGAATCCCTGCGCGTCGGCGACGTGGTGGCCATGCGCGGCTATCGGTCCGGCCCCGAACAGACGATCGCCCGGCTGGTCCAGGCCTCCATTTACCGGGGGGAGTCCTATGTCGGCACGCTGGCGCTGAACGACGAAGGCGAGTTCGTGCCAGGCGCCGATCCCTGGGTGCGCGACGACCTGTTCCACTACTCCAAGGAAGCGCCGAAGGACACGCCGAAGCGGCAGTATCGCCTGCTCGACGCGATCTATTCGACGGCCGTGCGCAACAACGTGCCGAGCGGCGTGACGGGCGAGGCGATCCAGCTCCTGTCGCGGGGCGGGCTCGACTTGCAGGCCTTTGCCGCGCAGGACGACCGGCTGACGATCGTCTATTCCGAAACGCCGCGCGACCCGCAGCGCAACACCGGCCGCGTGCTCGTCGCCGCCGTCCGCTCCAAGGAGCACAACTTCCAGTGCTTCGTCTATAGTCGCCCCGACAGTGGCTTCTCGTGCATGAAGGAGGGTGATGCCAGCGAGGTGGTGACGGTGACGGACGGCATGGTGCAGCCGGTCAACGGCGTGCTGACCTCCACCTATGGGCCGCGCAAGCACCCGATCCTCAAGAAGGTGCGCATCCACAAGGGCGTCGACTGGGCCGCCCCCATCGGCACCCCCGTCATGGCGGCCTTTGATGGCAAGATCGAGTTTGCCGGCGACAACGGCAATTACGGCAATTTCGTTCGCATCGACCATTCAGCCGGCAAGGCCAGCGGCTACGCGCATCTCGACAGCTTTGCCGCTGGCATGGAGCCCGGTCGCAAGGTCGAAGCCGGCGAGATCATCGGCTATGTCGGCACAACGGGCCTGTCGACCGGGCCGCATCTGCATTTCGAGCTCTATCAGGGCGGGCAGGCGATCAACCCGCTGGCCAGCGCGGTGGCCGGCATTTCGGACGGATCGGCGGTCGAGACGCTGGTCAACCGCATCATCCGGGTCGAGAGCGCGGGCAACGCCCGCGCCAAGAACCCGCTGTCTTCGGCGACGGGGCTCGGCCAGTTCATCGAGTCCACCTGGATCAGGATGATGCGCACCTATCGGCCGGAACTGGCGAGTTCCCTGTCGCGGGCCGATCTCCTGGAACTGCGCTTCGACCCGACCATCTCGCGCGAGATGGTCGCCAACCTGGCGCGGGAGAGCGAAGCCAAGCTGCGCGCCTATGGTCACGACATCACCGCCGGGCGCCTCTACCTGGCGCATTTCCTGGGCGTGGACGGTGCCAACCGGGTGCTGTCGTCGGCGGCCGGTTCACCGATCGAGACGGTGGTGGATGCAGGTGTGGTGCCGGCCAATCCGTTCCTCAAAGGCATGACGGCCGGCGACATCATCAACTGGGCCGAGCGCAAGATGCGCACGAAGGGTTCACGCGCGGTGGCCTCCGTGACCACGAAGCAGGTCAACCGCACGCCGCCTGAATTCCTGCGCTACAAGGAGGCGATGACCAAGCTGCTCGAGACGTCGGGCACGATCTTGTAAGACACGCCCCTCGCGAAGCGGCGGGAGCCGTTCCAGTCGATACCGGTCGTCTTACTTCTCCAGGATAAAGTGGCGGACCGTGTAGCCGGCCTCGTCGCCGATCGAGCGCAACTCCTTGCCGATCTCCTCGAAGGCGGTGCCGGCGCGCACCGCGCGGCGGATCTGCGCGGCACCTATTCCTTCCGGCGAAGCCAGGGCGACCACGAGTTGCGGCGACGGAGGACGATCGTCATTGCCAGAACCGGCCTCCGGATCGGCGAGCTTGATGGAAAACTGCCCGTCATCCATGAAGGGGACGAGGTCGTAGACCACCCCTTCGTCGTCGATCAGCAACAGGTTGAGCTGGCGCCCGCCGCCGGAGAACTGACCTGTCAGCGTGTCGCCGAATTTCAGCCGATCGACCGAAAGGGTGAGTGCGGGCGCGGCGCCCGCCGGTGACGGAGTCGAGTTCATGAACTCGAGCACCGGACATTGCGGCTCGGCGATCAGCCTGCGCGTGACGTCGGGCTCGACGCCCGTCGCTTCCCGATAGTCGGCCACCAGCCGGTCGAAACGCGCCGCGTCGCCGGCGAAGGCCTCGATCCGCGCCGCATCGTCGGCGATCTCGATCGGCCGGGCGTGGAAGCAGCCGCCGGGGCGGTAGTCGGCAAGCCAGGCTGCGCCGTCCTCGACGCGCTCGGGTTCCGGCTCGGGGTCGGGCTGGCTGGCCGCTCCCTGTTCGCCGGTCTCCCCTTCCCCGTTCGCACCGTCGGCTCCGTCCCGATCGCCGGCCGGATTGAGCGTCGGCAGGTTGGACGCGACGTTAGGTTCGGCCGGGTCGAACAGGCCTGCCATATAGGCGCCGGCGCCGCCGGCGACCAGCAGCAGCAGCACCCCGGCCGCGATCATGGGCATGGCCGAGGATTTCCTGGGCGCAGGCGCGGCCGGCTGCGGGCGGCGCGGCGGCAGGACATTGGCTGGCCGCTGCGGCGCAGTTTCGTGAGCGGCCGGGGGCGGAGCCGGATAGGGGGGCTGCGAGCCTGCGGGCGGTAGCGATCCGGCCGGTGGTTGAGAGCCGGGATAGGGCGGCTGCGAGCCCGGATAAGGGATCGGCTCGCTTCCCGTCGGCGGCTGCGAGCGCGCATAGCCGGGCGGCTGCGAGCCCGCGGGCGGCTGAGAGCCGGGATAGCTGCCCTGGCCGTGAAACGGCGTCTGCGAACCGCCCTGATAAGGCGGCTGGGAGCCGGAAAGGCCGGCCGGCACGCCGGCGGGCGGCAGGCCGGGCAAGTGACTGACTGGCGGAATTGAACGCTCCGCGGTGGCGCGGAGCCATTCCACGATATCTTCCGCGCTTTCGGGGCGATGCTCCGGGTCGGGCTGGAGCATGGCGTGGATGAGCGGCCTGAGACCGTCATCGACATGCGACAGGTCGGGCACGGTGCGGCGCTTCTCGATCACCTCGACCTGCGAGCCGCTCATGTCCAGCGGCTCGCCGCGCAGAGCGCCGGCGATCACCAGGCCCAGCGAGTAGATGTCGGAGCGCTCGGTCACGTCACCGCCGAACAGCCCAAGCTGTTCGGGCGAGACGAAATTGTACTTGCCGGCGAATTTGCCCCCCAGAAGCGTGCCGCCGCCGACATTGGCCGAGCGCGCGATACCGAAGTCGATGATCTTCGACTTGTTCACATTGCCGCCGGGCAGGATGATGTTGTCGGGCGACAGGTCGCGGTGAATGACGCCGGCCTCATGCGCCAGGGCAAGCCCGGACGCGATGCGCCGCAGCAGGCGGCGCGCCTCTCGGGGCGTCAGCGGCTTGTCGGCCATGCGGTCAGACAGCGCGACACCATCCACAAACTCCATCGCCAGATAGTGCCGTTCGATGACCGGATCGCGCGAGAAGACGTGATAGCGCACGATCGCGTCGTGCGAGAGGTGGTTGAGGATCGAGGCTTCCTTGCGGAACAAGGCCAGGATCGACTCGTCGCGCGCGAATTCCGCCAACACGATCTTGATGGCGACAGGATCGCCGGTCTGGATGTTATGGCCGCGATAGACCTCGCCCATGCCGCCGAAGGCAAGGCGCTCGTCGATCTCGTACATGCCGTTGAGCTGAACGCCCGGCCCCACGCCGTTGGCGTTCCCATTGCCGTCCTCGGGCACGATGCGTGTTCTGTTGTCGTCGTCCGACATACCGTTGCCCGTCAACTCGTCCAGTGATCCACGATAGAGGTCGCCTCGCGTCCACCCCGGAACTCGACCGCGATCACCGTGATATTGTCGCTTCCGCCACCCGCGAGCGCCCGCTCGACCAGGACCTCGCATCCCTGCCGCGGCGGGTACCGGTAAAGCGTATCACGAATCTCCTCGTCGGAAACATGCGCCGTCAGGCCGTCCGAACAGATGAGGAAGCGGTCGCCCGAATGGATCTGGCCTTGAGCTATGTCAAGCGGCGGATCGTCCAGCACGCCGATGGCGCGGGTGATGACGTTGCGCCGCGGCCAGGTCGCCGCTTCCGCCTGCGTGAGCAGTCCGCGGTCCAGAAGGTCCTGCACTTCGGTATGGTCGCGCGTGACCTGAACCAGTTCAGCGTCACGCAGCATGTAGACGCGGCTGTCGCCGGCCCAGATGCAGGCATACTGGTGCTCGAAGGTCAGAAGAGCGGCCATGGTGGAGCCGATGGTGGCGCCGTTGCGGCTGGCCGAGATCGCCCGGATCTCGGCGTTGGCGCGCATGACGCGGTTCTCGAAGCGGGCACGCAGATCGGGCGCGGAACTCGGCCGGCCGATAGAGCTCAACTGGTCGACGATCGCCGCGCTGGCAACCTCGCCGGCGTCGTGACCTCCCATCCCATCCGCGACGACGTAGACGCCGGCTTCCGCCTCCATCAGGTAGCGGTCCTCGTTCAATTCGCGGACCCGCCCTGGATGTGTCAGCGCCCAGCTATCCACCTCGAACAGTTGCCTCGTCATCATGTCGCTCGCCCGGGTCCCCCCTCGGCGCCGTCCTCGTCCGGGACGTCCACCGCCGTACAGTTCCCGTCATTTCAGCCTTTGTCCAGCACAAGTCGTGTGAGATATTTCACGCAAGCTCCCCATTGATCATGGTGGTGAAGAAAACGGCATCCGGCAAAGCATTGTGGGAATAGACCATCGGCTTGCCGCCCTCGCCCCCTTGCGTCCACCAATAGCTGCGCATCGGCGTGATCGCGAAGAGATCAGCCGCGATGAGCCGTGGCATCAATTCATCCACCGGGCCTTCCTCCTGCCAACCGAAGCCGCGTCGCAGCGGGCGCGCGGCCGGGTCGGGACCGGCGCCGGCGGCCTCGGGAGCGGGAAGCCCTTCGATCAGCCGCTCGGGTACGATCGCGGCCTCCTGGTCAAGCACCGTCAACAGCCGCTGCTCGATCGCGGCGTACCAGTCTCCGCGCGGCTCGAACAGCGGGCACGGTATCGACGCGCCCTCGTCGGCCGCCCACAGGATGGAGAGCGGAAAGAACCGTCCCACTCCGTCGACGGAGGGCATCAAGGCGCCCGCGCACTGCGTGCCGAACACGTCCTTGCCGATCCAGAAACGCCAGATGGGCGCGACCAGATAGCGGTCCTGCCAACCGCCGCCGAGCTGGTTCCGGCTCGCGGCGACAGCCGATTGCAGCCAGTTCTCGAACGGCTCCAGCACCGCGCGCGGCAGGCCGAGCGCCAGGAAATCACGCTTCTGCGGCAGCTTGCCAAACAGGCCCCAACCCATCAGGACCCGCCCCGGATCGGCGCGCGCCAGGGCGCGATCAAAGGCCGGTGGGACATTTGAACTCCGACAGGGCTGGAAGGAAGAAGGGGTTCGCGATCGATCCGACCTGGATCTTGTAGGAAACCTCGCGCCCACCGACCAGGAAACGCGCCGTGATCTCGTCGCCGCCTCGCTGCACGCTGCCGTCGTCGATCAGCCGCATCAATGCCCAGGCGCCGGTCTTCTCCTTGACCGGCTCGCGGCCCGGGATCTCGGGCTGGAGGCTGACGCTGGCCGACCCGCCGCCGCCACCGGGCCAGGTGAAGGTGACCGGGCTGTTTCCGGCGCCCTGCTGGGTCTGCAGCACCGTGCCGTTGACGTCGAGCAGCGCCATCTCCGCGTCACCCGACAGCGTGTACGGCGTGATCGTGATCTGGACGCCCGGCATCGAGCCGCCCGTCGGGAAGAAGGCGTCGCGGATCTGAGCCGCGCGCTGGAACTCGCGCAGCGCGGCCTTGGACAGTTCGCGCCCGAGCCGCGTGTCCTCTTTCCAGGTCCAGGTCTCTCCGCTGATGTCGGCCATCGAGGCGAGATTGGTCGCGAAGAAGCGGTCGATCGTGCCATTGGGCGCGAACAGGCGCGCGAAATCGGCCAGCGGCACGTCGCGGCCGGAACCGCGCGAGAAGGGATAGCGGTTCTCCACCACCTGCTGGCAGACGCGCGTCACCGTGCCGGTCAGCATCTGGTTCAACTGGGCTATGGAGGTGTTGGCGGCGTCGCCCTCGAAATCATTGACCGCCTGGTCGACCATGAAGGCGACCGACTTCGGAAGGCGCGATGCGTTGGCGCGTAGATTGACCACGGCAAGCTGGACATTGTTCATGGCCCGGTCGGCCTGCGAGGGCGTCGTCGCGGCGAGCACGAGGTTCTGGTAAACCTCGTAGAAATTCTGCACGAGCGTGTCGACCGGCCGCCGCCCCGGCTCGCCCTCGACCATGATGTGGTAGGGCGCGAAATAGGCTTCGATATTGGCGCCGGGAATGCGCCGGTCACCGCCGCCGCCTCCACCGCCGCCAATCTCGCCGGCCCGTCGCTGCGACTTGCGCAGCGCCATGTCGATGCCGATGCGGGCGAACTCGCTCTGCCGGTCGCGGATGCGCCGCACGGCCAGACGGGCGAACTCGCCGCCAGCCTCGCCGGCTGCCTCATTCTGCGCCAGTGCGTCGACATCCGCGAGCGGGTCCTGCCCCTCCTGCTCGCGTGTCAGTGTTGTCTCGTCTCGAATGGATTCGAACAGAAGCCGGATCGGCGAGGTTGGAGAGGACGCGGCCGCCAGCGCGATATATTGCGGCTTGTCGGCCGACATCGGCTTGAACTTCAGATTTGCGAGCACCTTCTCCCAGGCCTCGATGAAGTCCTTGCGGTACATGTCGAGCAGTTCGGGCCCGAGCCGGCCGAACTGTTCCTCCACGCCCTGAAGATCGGCCAGATCGCCGAGAACCCACTGGTCTTCCTGCAGTGTTTCGGCGACGGCGCCGAGCTGCTCGAGGAAGAAGCCATGGAAGCCGGCATAGGAATAGAGGCCCGGGACGGTGAGGTCCTCGATGGGTGTTCCGTCGATCGTTTCGAACACCAGCGCGGTGTCGGCGCCGCCCTGGCTGACGACCGAATAATCCTCGATGTCGGTGGAGGCGGCGGCGGCCTGGATCAGCGAGTAGGCGCGCTCGGCGATCTTCATGCGCGCCAGCGAGCGCTGCGCGGACTCCACCAGCGGCCCGTTCAGCTCGAAGCTCGGCGGCTGGCCGCGGTCGAGGTCGAGCATGGCCTCCAGATGCGAAAGCAGCGCGCGGCGACCCTCGGCGTTCGCCGCGCCGGGAAAGAGGTTATCTTCCCAGTCGCGGCGGATGTAGGCCGTGACCAGCGGCTTGTCGACGGCGGGCGCCTTGCCGCCCAGCATGAGATAGACCTTGAGCGCGGTATAGACGATCTCGGGGTCGTTCATGCCAGCCTCGATCTGCCGCTCCAGCCGCAGGATCAGGCGCGAGCGCAGCATGCGTTCGAGCGCGTGGCGATAGCTCGTGGTGGCCGCGGAGGTCAGCCGCGGGCGTTGCGCCAGGCCGAAGGTCTCGCCGCGCGGCACCGGCTTCTCCCGGTTCTGGTAGCCGACGGTCATGTGGCGCAGCATGTGCAGATTGCCGATGATCTGCTCCAGATCGGTATCCGAAATCGTGTCGCGCTTGAGCTCCGGGTCGGCGACCACGCGGTATTCGGCCATCGTGTTTTCGGTCGCCGCGATCACGCCGCGATTGTTGACATAGCTCCAGCCCCACAGGCCGAGCATGGCCACGCAAACGGCCGCGATCGTGCCCAGCGCGCCGTAGCGGAGGATCGCGGCGCGGCGCACCGCGTTGCGGTCGTAGGATACCCAGCCCGACTCCGCGAAGATCACCTTCATCAGGAGGTCGTGCAGGAAGAAGCTCTTGCCGGTGCCCGAGAAATGGTCGGCCGCGCCAACCGCGCCGAAATCGCGTCCCATCGAGCCGAGCACCTGGTCGATCGGCGTGCCTTCCTGCGTGCCGGACGAGAAGTAGAAGCCGCGCAGATTGGCGTTGGCCTGGTATCGCGACGGCTCGAAGATGCGGTTGAGAAACTCCGAGACACGGTCGCGCAGCGTGGCGAACTGGCCCGGGAAGCCGAAGATCGCGATACGCGCGATCGGGTCGGCCTCCTCGTGCAGCCGGTCGGGCAGTTCTTCCGTCAGCCGCCTGACGAGGGCGTCGAACTCCTCCGGCACCTGCCCGACGCAATTCTTGGTACGGTCCTCGGTCTGGAAGGTCGCGCCCCAGACCTTGCGCCGGCGCGATTCGGTAAAGTTGCCGAAATATTCGCGGAACCCCTGAATGAGATCGGCCTTGGTGAACAGCGTATAGACCGGGAAGTCGATCTTGAGTTCCTGGTGGAGTTCGAGCAGGCGCTTGCGGATCGCGTTGGCGTGGTCGTTCAATTCGTCATTGGACAGCGAGACGAGGTCTTCCAGGCTGATCGCCAGGATGACGCCGTTGATGGGCTGCCGGGGACGGTGGTCCTTCAACAGTCTGAGGAAGGAACTCCAGCTCTTCTTGTCGAGCTCGGCGTCCGAATCCTGGGTCGTGTAGCGGCCCGCCGTGTCGATCAGCACGGCCTCCTCGGTGAACCACCAGTCGCAGTAGCGGGTGCCGCCGACGCCGGCGATCGCCTTTGCCTCGCCGCTTGCGGCGAGCGGAAACTTCAGGCCCGAATTCACCAGAGCCGTCGTCTTGCCCGCGCCCGGCGGGCCGATAATGACATACCAGGGCAACTCATAGAGGAAGGACTGCTTTCCCGAGGAGCGCTTGAGCGTGTCGAGCGCCTCCTTCATGCGGTCCGACAGCACCTTGCCATCGCCGCTCTGGCTCTCGTCGGCCCGGATCGCGGCCTCGAGTTCCCTGGCCGCCTTGCGCCGCTTCCACCATTTGAAACCGTAGATGCCGCCGACGATACCGAACACGAGCGCGATCAGCAGGAACCGGAGCCAGAAGCTCGACAGCGGCTCCCACGGGACGAGCGGCAGCGCCCACCATACGATCGCCGCCCAGGCCAGGAGCCCGAGTATGATCAGCGTTATTTTGAGCCACTTCTTCATCGGGATTATCGTCACCCGCCGCGCGCGGCGAGCGTTTCTTCCTTGGGTATCATGATTTCCACGCGCCGGTTCTGCGCGCGGCCTTCGGCGGTGGCGTTGTCGGCGATCGGTTCGTCCTCGCCCTTGCCCGTAACGACGATGCGGGCGGGGTCCGAAATATGCGGCGCCAATGCCTTCTGCACGGATTCGGCACGCGCCACCGACAGATCGTAGTTGGACTTGTAGCGGGCGCCGGGGCTGGGCTTGATGCTGTCGGTGTGGCCGATGACGTTGATCGGACCGGGCTCGTTGTCGAGGGCCGCGGCGATGCGCTCGGCCACGGGAATGAAGGCCTGCTTGACCTCGGCCTTGCCCGAATCGAACAGGATGAGATTGTCGAGGCGCACCACGATCTGGTCGCCGATCGGCTCGACATTCATGCCGCCGGCCTCGATCTCGGGCGCCAGTTCCGCCCGGATGCGCTCGAGCTGGCCGGTCCGCGGATCGAACAGCTCCTCGGTGAACGGCTCGAAGGAAGCGCGACCGATGGTGATGCCGGCCGAGGGATGCAGCTTGACCAGCCGCTCGGCGACGAGATTGGCATCGCCCGAAAGCAAAAACCGCAGCAGGAAGAAGGTGCCGACCAGCACGACGCCCGCGATCGAAGCCACCGCCCAGACCGGCACGCGCGACGAAAGATCCTTCATCGCGAGCGCCAGACCGCGCCAGCGCGGCGAGATGTCCTCGTCGTTGCGGGCCTTGATGTGACGCAGCGTCTGGTAGACGTCGCGGCGGATGCGCTGCAATTCGGTGTCGCCGCCCGACACCCCGCGATACTGGCCCTCGAAGCCCAGCGACAGGCAGGCATGCATCAGTTCGAGCAGATTGTAGCGCGGGGCCGGATTGGCCATCACCTTCTGCAGCTCTTCGAAAAAGCCGATGCCCGATGTGCGGACCTGGAAGAACTGGGCCAGCATCGAATACTGCATCCACACATGCCGGTCGGTGCCGGGCAGGTTCTGGACGATGTCGTCGGCGGTGGCGCACAGCGCGTATTTGGCGACCGTCACGTCCTCGGGCGGCACGCCGGCCTCCAGCACCTTGCGCTCGAACTCCGTGATGGAACGACCGACATGCTGCATGAGCGGCACGGCCTGCATCTCGACGATCTGCAGGCGCAGGCGGCCGAGCAGGATCAGCAGCGGCGCGGCGGCGGCGGTGATGGGATTGGCGGCATCGAAGTCGATGCCGTCACGCGCGTTGAGGGCCACATCGAGCGGGATGCGCTGGGCCACGCTCGGCGCCTGGGCCGGCCGCGCATCCGGCACGATGTGGGAGGGGGGCCGCATATGCGGCCGGCCGCTCATCCAATCGTCCTGGGCGTGCTGGGGCACGCCATATTGCGGCGGCGGATTGAAGGGCGAGGCCGGCCGCGGCGACGGTTTTGACGGCGCGCCGAACGGCGATGACGGATCGGAGAAGGGCGATTGCGGCGCGGGCCGCTGCGCCGGCGCCGGCTGCGGATGAAAGGCCGGCTGGATGACGGTGGAGTTCGGCGCCGGGCCGTTCGGGGCCGGGCCCTGAGGCTTGCGCGGCGCGCCAGGCGTGGGCAGCGGCTGCGCGCCGCCCTGCCCGGCTCCACCGCCAGGCGCCGGCGCGATCACCGTCTTGCCACCGGGATTGGGCATGATGACGGTCTTGCCGCCGGGGCCGAATGGATTGTTCTTGCCGCTCATCTCCGGTCTTCCATGATGGCCCAGAGGTCGAGTTGAAGATCAGGCCAGTCGCCCGCGAAATGCAGGCCTATACTACTGGCCGAACTGAATTCTGGCCACAGCGGCGACGACTTGTCGAGGTAGAAATAGACGTGATCGGACACGGCGCGGATCTGCCTCGGCGGCGTGGGCATGTGGACCATCTCGATGCCGGGAAGGTGCGTCTGCACGATCTCGTTCATCTTGGTGTTTGGCCCGACCTTGCACAGGGCCGGGAACTGCTGCTGTATCTGGGTTAGCGTCTTGGAGGCGGCGACTTCTATGACGAATGTCGCATTGCGGAACAGCGTCCGGTCCTGAACCGCCGCCAGATAGGCGTTGGGCGCGCGCTCGATCAGGTCGAGCCGGATGGCGCGCCCGATGTCGAGGCTGAGCAGGCGCTGTATGTCCGCCAGCAGGGGCTCGAAGACGAGTTCGAGCGAATCGTGGTCATATTCGCCATATTCGGGCGCGAGCCGCTTGGGCGAGAAGGTCCACAGCTCGCCCGACATGCGCAGCAATTCCTGGTAGATCTCCACCGGATGCGCGTATTTGGACGCGCGCATGTGCTTGAGCACATTGATCTCGCGGTTGAGCATCTGCAGCATGAAATAGTCGAAGGTCTGCAACCCGCCGCCGGAGCTCGGGTCGGCCGCGTAGCGCGCCAGCGTCTCGAGCTTGGTGTCGACCCAGCCGATCACCCGTTCCAGCCAGCCCGCCACGACCGGATGGGCGTGGCTGACGATGACCGGTGGCGCGAAGGTCTCGTCGAAGATGATCGTCTTGTCGCGCACTTCCTGGATGCGCGCGACCTTCATGCAGTGGAAACCGGGCTTGGCCGTCTTGCGGATCTCGAAGGCGGCGCGCGGATGGGCGACCTCGATCTCCTGCTCGACATGCATGCCGGAGGAGGAATCGATGATCGTCTCGATGTCGCGCACATAGCGGCTGCCCGACATGGATTCGGCCATGTCGACCTCGCGCGCATTGACGGTGGCGGCGGGAAAGGTCAGCCAGACGAGCTGCTTTTCGGTGCCTTCGGGCACATCGACCGGGGTCGGCAGCGGGCTGGAGGCCGGCATGTCGAACGGCGTGCCGTCCTGAAAGATGCCGGCCACGCGCCTAAGCGCGAACTTATTCTGCTGGGCCAGGTCGCGGTCGATCTCGATCGCCGAAAACCCCCAGGGATAGGGGCTGATCGAGCGGACGCGGTTCTCGACCAGGCGCTCGATATACCGGTCGTTCTGCTGGAAATGATGCTGGCGCAGAAACAGGCCTTCCGACCAAGCGACCTTGCTGTACCAGGACATCGACACCCCACCCGTGAGCCGAACTTACACGCCGGCAGAAAAACCCTTCACCCACAAGGCTTTGCTTGCCGATGCGCCGGACGCTACCACAGCCCGGTGCATATGTCATCGCGATGACGGGCGCGAATATTTGCCCGCGCAAGCAACGAGCCGGCCTTCATCCATCCCGGCCGCCGATAAAAGGTTTGGCACCGGAAGGGGCGAAAACGGGAGTCAGATCTTATTGACCGACGCCGAGAAGCCGGTGAGCGACAGTTGCAGAATGACCTCGTCCTGGTTGGCCGAGGTCACCGACACGTTGAGCACCTGACCACGACGCATCGCATCGAGCTGGCGCGAGGCAAGATCGATGCTTGAATAGCTGCCGTTCTGGTCGGCTGTCTCGATCGGATATTGCGCCTTCTCACCCTCGTCGACCCAGATGTTGATGCCGGAGGGCAGGTGCAGCCCGTGCGGCAAGCCGAGAGTAAGCCGGTAGCCTCCGTCGGGCTTCTTGACGATGGCGGCCGCAAGCACCCGCTGGCCACTCTCCCTGGCCACCAGGGTCTGGGTCATCCGGCAGACCAGCGGCTCGTTCGAGCCGGCGCTGGCGCACCCGACCTGCCAGGGCTGCGCCGGCTGTTGCGCCTGGCCCTGGCTCGGCTGCTGGGCGGTTTCCTGAGCCCAGGCCGGTGGCGTCAGCGCCGCCCCGGGCATCAGGAAGGCCAGCGCGGCCGCGACCGCCGCGCCGGCGAACAGACGGGACGAAAAGGCGGGCGTCCCCCGTTGCGCCCCGGAAGGGGCGCCAGCCATTCCAGTCATGGGCATTCCTCAGAACTGCAGGCGCAACTGGCCGGTGACGCCATAGGAGGTGACGTCCTTGGAGAAGCGGGCGTCGCCGCGTATCGAGAGGATCATCTCCTTGGCCGGCCCGTTGTCGTCAGCCAGGATGCGCCCGTAGGTGGCGCCGAGGCTGACCTCGCCGAAGGTTCCCAGATTGTCGGTCACGTTCTCGACCGGCACCACGCCAGGACCAACTCCATCAAAGAAGCGCGACGTCGGATCGTCTCCGAAGTCGTGATAGACCGTGCCGGAAATGAACGGTCGGACGAACGACACCTCGTCGGGCAGGACGAAGACGCGGGATACGGTAACGCCGGCCAGCCCGATGAAGGTCGTCACGTCGTCGAATTCGAGACGGCCCGTGCCGAGGGTCAGCGGCGTGGTCTGCGTCTCGGAGTATGAGAAGCCGACTTCCGGACGGATGCCGTACTCGCCGACCGTGAAGCCGTAGCTCGCCGAGCCGCTGACCGTGTAGCGGTCGCTGTCGACCTCGCGGCCCGAAATGCCCAGCGTTGGCGAGTGGATCGTGTAGTTGGTCTGGTCGTAGCGCCCTTGCAGCTCCGCGAAGAAGTTACCCTTCGTCACGACCGCGTAGACGCCGGCGAAACGTGCGTCGAAGTCGATGTCGGACTGGACGCGGATGCCGGTGGTCGGGCTGATCTGATCCTGGCTGGCGCGGCCGAAATTGTAGCCGCCGTTAATACCGACATTGATGCTGAGGTCGTCGCCGCCGATCTGCAGGCAGCCGAAGTCGAGCGCGCCCTGCGCGCCGCCATAGTAGAGGCTGGTGTCGCTCGTCTCGGTCACGCCGCGCGACGTGCTGTCGATGGAGGAGTCGGCCACACCCGACACGCCGCGCATCCAGAACGCTCCGGAACAATGATTGTCCTCGGCCTGGGCGATGGACCCGACGAAGGAGACTGACGGGCGGTTGACGACCGTACCGATCAGCGACTGCGTGCTCGAGATCGAGGTCGCGATGCCGGCGACGGCAGGGATGTTGACGTTCGAGGTCAACACCCAGTCACCATTGCCGCGCTGCTGGAAGCTGTACAAGACGATACCCGAGGTGGGCAGGCCGCTGACATTGGCCGGGTCGAAATTGAGGTTGTTCGCCGTGTCGGCCCGGATGACCAGCGTATCGTCCTCCTGAATGCCGAGATTTGGATCGACGAAGTTGAACACGACATTGCCGCCGCCATTGGCGGTGCCACCTGCGAGGATCCTGTCGCTGAGGCCGACCGCGTCGCTCAGGTCGACATCGAAGATCACGGTCGACCCGCCGTCCAGCGTCAGATCGGTGGCGATATTGAGCACATCCGTCGCCGAGCCGTTGCCGCTCATCGAGAATGTGGCGCCCGCGCCGACCGACAGCGACCCGAAATTGTTGGTTGCGCCGAGCATCTGCAGCGTGCCGCCATTCACCGCGACCGCGCCGCCGATCGTGTTCTGGTTCGTCAGCGTGAAGATGCCGGTCCCGACCTTGGTCAGACCGCCAGCGCCGGACATGACACCGGCGAAGATGGTGTCGGCATTGCTGGAGCCGGTGGTCAGCGTCGCGCCCAGGCCGACCGTGGTATCGGCCGTTCCCGAAAGCTGGCCGATCGTCTCCGCCCCTGTCAGCGTGAAGTCGCCCATGCCGGTCAGCGTCAGCGACGTCGCCGGCGCCAGCGCGCCGCCATCCGTCGTGAGACTGCCGCCGGTGACGTCGATCTGGGTGGATGCGAGCGTGCCCGCGCCGGTGACCGCCAGCGTGCCAGCCTGCACGGTCGTGGTTCCGGTATAGGTATTGGCCCCGGTGAGCGTTACCGTGCCGGCGCTCGACTTGACCAGGTCGGCGGCGCCGGCCAACACACCGGTGACGTCGCCCGACTGCATGTCGAACAGCGTCGTCGCGGTCGCCGTGCCCGACACGGTGCCACCGGTCAACCGGTAGGTGTCGACATTGGCGTCTCCAGCCATTTCACCGCCCGACTGCGCGTAGAGCGGCGTATTGACTGTCGTTCCAGCGGCGACGAGGCCGCCTGTCTGGGTAACGGTGCTGGTCGCGTTGAAGGTCCCGTTGGCAAGCGTGCCGCCGGTTGTCGTCAGATTGGCCTGCGTCTGGGTGGTGCCGCCGAGATCGAGCGTGCCGCCATTGATCGTGGTCGACGCGGCCACTGAGCCGAGCGTGCCGGCGCCCGTCAGCGCCAACGTCCCGGCGTTCACGGTCGTGCCACCCTCATAGGTGTTCGCGCCCGAGAGCGTGACCGTGCCGGCCCCCGCCTTGACCAGTTGGCCAGCGCCGGCCAGCACACCGGTCACATTGCCCGCCTGCATATCGAACAGCGTCGTCGCCGTGGCCGTGCCGGAGAGCGTGCCGCCGGTGAGTTGATAGGTGTCGACATTGGCCGCGCCGCTCATCGTTCCGCCCGACTGGTCGAAGTCGGCCGCGTTGACCGTGCCAGACATCTCGCCGGCCACCAGTTCGTAGAGATCCACCGAGCCGGCGCCGCCGGCGCCCGTCACTGTCCCGGCCATGATCGTGCCGGCGCCGTTCTGCGTCATGCGGTCGGTCACGCTGACCTGCGCGCCCGCCGCGACCTCGCCGGCGCCCGTCAGGTCGAAGGTCATGACATTGGCCGCGCCGCTCAGCGACCCGCCCGACAGCAGATAGGAGGTGCCGTTCACCGTGCCGGAGGTCAGGCCGTTCGACTGGTCGTAGGTTGTGGCATTCGCCGTGCCGGCCATCGTGCCGCCATTGAGATCGTAGAGCGCCGTGTCGACCGTGCCGCTCATCAGCCCGCCATCCTGGACGAAGGCGGTCGATGCCGTGACCGTGGCCGTCCCGGCGACGGTGCCGTTCGTCAGCATGTAGGTCGCCGTCGTGCCCGTGCCGGCGAAGATCGTATCGGTCCCGTCCTGGGTGATCGACGTCGCCGCGCTGACCTGTGCCGTATCCGTCACCTCGCCCTGGCCGGTCAGGTTGAAGATAGCCGAATTGGAGATGCCGGTCAGCGTGCCGCCGGACAGATCGTATTGCGCGCCGTTGACCGTGCCCGACGTCTCTCCGCCGGTCTGGTCGTAGAGATCGGCGTTGACGGTGCCCGACATCTCGCCAGCCACCAGTTCGTAGAGATCGACCGAGCCCGCGCCGCCGGCGCCCGTCACTGTCCCGGCCATGATCGTGCCGGCGCCGTTCTGCGTCATGCGGTCGGTCACGCTGACCTGCGCGCCCGCCGCGACCTCGCCGGCGCCCGTCAGGTCGAAGGTCGTGACATTGGCCGCGCCGCTCAGCGAGCCGCCCGACAGCAGATAGGACGTGCCGTTCACCGTGCCGGACGTCAGGCCGTTCGACTGGTCGTAGGTGGTGGCATTGGCCGTGCCGGCCATCGTGCCGCCATTGAGATCGTAGAGCGCCGTGTCCACCGTGCCGCTCATCAGCCCGCCATCCTGGATGAACGAGGTCGATGCAGTGACCGTGGCCGTGCCCGCCACCGTGCCGTCGACGAGCGTATAGGTCGCCGTCGTGCCGGTCCCGGCGAAGGTCGTGCCGGCACCGTTCTGGGTGATCGAGGTCGTCGCGTTGACGGTCGAACCGGCCGCCGTGGACCCGCTGCCCGTCAGGTCGAACGTGTCGACATTGGCCACGCCCGTCGCGCCCAGCGAGCCGCCGGACAGATTGTAGTCCCCGCCATTGACCGTGCCGGAGGTCAGCCCGCCGGTCTGGTTGTAGACGTCGGCATTCGCGGTGCCCGACATGGTGCCGTCGTTGAGCGCGTAGAGTGGCGTGGTGGTCTCGGCGTCCATCACGCCGCCATTCTGGGTGAAGGAGGTGGTGGCATTTATGATGCCGTCCTCGATCAGGCCGTCGTTGAGAACGACCGTCGACTGCGTCTGGCTGGTGCCGCCGAGATCGAGAACGCCGGCATTGACGGTGGTCGAACCGGTGGCTGCGCCGAGTGTACCGGCGCCCGTCAAGGCCAGCGTGCCGCCGACGAGGACGGTGCCGCCGTCATAGGTGTTGACCCCGCCGAGCACCAGCGTGCCCGCGCCGCCCTTCGACAGGCCGATGCCGGGATCGCCCGCGATGACGGAGTTGATCGTGGCGGTGTTGGCCGCGCCCTCGACATTGATGAAGCTCAGCGTCGGGTCGCTGACGTCGCCCGTCATGTTCAGGCTGGACCCGTTGAGCGTATAGCCGTCGACGATGAACTGCAGGCCCTGGAAGTCGAGCGGGCCGCCGGCGACCGTCACCGTGCCGCCGGTGACGGCGAAGATGCCGACGCCGCCGCGCCACAGATCGTTGATCGCGCCGCCACTTGGGCCGAGCGGATCGACGCTGTTGTCGGAGTTCGAGGTCCAGTTCGTGTTGGTCGGGTTCCAGGTGCCCGTCCCGCCATCGACCGAGCCGTTGCCGAGCTCGTCCGCGCCATCCCAGAACTGGACCGTCTGGTCGCCATTGGTGATGAAGGCGTTGACGTTGTCGGGTCCGGCGGCCGGCCCGTTGTTGCTGGTGATGTAGACACTGGCGGTGGCCGCGCCGGCATTGACGGTGTCGAAGGAGCCGCTGGCCGCACCCGCCGACTGGATGAGCTGGTAATAGCCGGCCTGGACCTGCCCGCCGCCGACCGCAGTGAGGTTCACCGTGCCGCCCAGCGTGGTCGTACCACCGACCGTGATCAGGTCGTTGTTGGCGCCACCGGCGACAAAGGCCTGGCCAAGCTCGAAATTGGTGATCGAGCCGGCGTTGAGATCGAGATTGCCGCCGATCGCCAGCGTGCCCGGGCTCGTGCCGATATTGAGCGTGCCGCCGGCGAGATTGGCGAGGTCGCCATTGATCGTGCCCGCGGCGTTCAGGATCCCGGAATTGTCTACATTGCCGGTGATCGTGCCGGTCGTGTTGAGCGTGCCGGCATTGGTGACGTTGGCGGCGACCGTACCGGCATTGGTCAGCGTCGCGCCGGCCTGGTTGTCGATGGTGGTCGCGCCAAGCGTGGCGCCCGCCGCCACTCCCACGCCCACGGCCGCGGTCGAGGTGTTGGTCAGCGTCGTGATGCCGGTGAAGCTGTTGCCAGCCGTGACGGTCAGCGTCGCCGTGCCTGCATTGGTGAAGGCGCTGTTGGCCGTAACCGTGCCGCCGACATTAAAGGCGCCCGAGCCGTTGTTGGCGATCGCGCCGTTGAAGGCGCCGCCATTGGCGTTGATCGTGCCCGTGTTGGTCGTGCCGCCATTGGTCGAGCCGGCCGTCTGGGTGTAGGTGCCCGAATTGGTGAGGCCGCCATTCACGGTTCCGCTGTTGGAAGCGGTGCCCGAATTGTTCAGCCCGCCATTGGCCGTGCCGCTGTTGGTGAACGTGCCGGCATTGGCGATGACGGCGCCCGAGGTGAGCGTGCCGGCATTGTTGATGGTCGCGCCGGCATTGTTGGTCACGCCGCCCGCACCGATCGTGACGTTGCCGTTGTTGGTGAGCTGACCGGAAGCACCGGTCAGGCTGTTGGCGCCGTTGATGACGCCGGTGCCAGTCACTGTCGTCGTGCCGGTCTGGAAGGTGATGGCGCCCACACCGTCGAGCAGACCAGCGATCGTGCCGCCTGAAAGCGTCTGCGCGCCTGCGGAACTCACGGAGGTGCCCGCCGCGATCGTCGCGCCGCCCGACTGGGAGAAGCTGCCGGAATTGATGTCGATCGTGCCGCCCGTCGTGCCACCCGACTGGCTGAAGGCGCCCGCCGTCGTTATGACGGCACCAGCGCCGCCGTTGATGGCGCCGCCGGTCTGGGTGAGCGAGATCAGGCCGGAATAGGTCGCGCCGGCGTCGACCGCCAGCGTCGAACCGCCGGCATTGGTGAAACCGGCATTGCCGGTCAGGTTGCCCGTGACCGTGAAGTCGCCCGACCCCTGGTTGAGGATCGTGCCGTTGAAGGTGCCGGCAGCGTTGACCGTGCCGTCATTGACGACGCCGCCATTGACGGTGCCGGTCGTGGTCAGCGTCGCGCCGGAATTGTTGTCGATCTGCGCCGCAGAGGTCAGCGTGCCGGCGTTGTCGATCACGCCTCCCGAATTGTTCACAATCGCGCCGGCCGACAAAAGCCCGCCAGCATTGATGTCGACGCCGGCCGTGCCGCCGCCGTCGGAGGAGTTGGTCAGCGTCGCGATCCCGATAAGATCGCTCGTGTTGACATTGATCTGACCGTCGCCCTGGTTGATCAGGTCGTTGTTGGATCCCGCGCCCGAGGCGGCGGAGACATCCACCACCGAGCCGTCGGCACCGTTCAGATTGATGGTTCCGTCATTCGTGATCGGGCCGGTGCCATCATCGTCCGTGTCGGAATCGAAGGTGGCATCGCCGTCGAAATTGAAGACGCCGGTGGCGAGATTGTTGATCGCGCCGGCGTCGGTGACCGCGCCGCCGTCGGCGACGTTCACGATGCCGCCATTGTTGATCGTGCCGTTATGGAGCCCCGCCAACGTCGACCCCGCGCCGACATTGATGGTCGAACTCTCGACCGTCGTGATCGTGCCGGCCGACAGCGTCACGCCGGCCGCGATGTCGACCGTCGACCCCGCATTGTTCAGACTGAGGCTGCCGCTCGCGCCGAGGGTCTCCGTCCCGTTGACGTCCAGAACGCTCGTGGCCGTATTCAGCGCGACATTCGTATTGGCCGCCTGGAAGGCCCCGCCATCGACCTCGAGTTCACCCGCGCCAATGTTCACGGTCGAGGAGGCGATAGAGCCCGCGCCGGTGATGGCAAGCGTGCCGCCATTGACGTTCGTGCTGCCGGTGTTGGTGTTGGCGGCGGTCAGCGTCAGCGTGCCGGCGCCGTCCTTGGTCACGGCACCCGTTCCGGTCGCGATAATGCCGGAGATCGTGGTATCGCCCGCGCCGCCGACAAACAGCCCCTGGCCCGCGCCGCCAATACCGCCCGAGAGGGTCAGCAGACCGGCATCGGAGTTGATGCGCGTGGCCGCCGTGAGCGTGATCGCGCCGCTGACAGTGTTGCTTCCGGAGATATTGCGCAGCGCGCCGCCGGTTGCGACGCCGCTTCCGGTAAGCGTAAGCGCTTCCCCGGTCGCTATGCCGCCCTGCAGCGCCAGCGTGGCCCCGCTGGACACGGTCGTTCCGGCGGCCGTCGTGCCAAGCGCGGCGTCGTTGGTCGCGACGAGCGTCCCCGCCGATATCGTGGTGCCGCCGGTATAGGTGTTGGCGCCGGAAAGGGTGAGCGCGCCAGCGCCGATCTTCTCGAAGCCGTGCGGGCCGGTCGTCTCTGTGATCTGGCCCGACTGCGTCGCCGTTCCCGTCGACACCTGGAGTTGGGTATCATTGCTGTCGAGATCGATGACGGCCGCGTTGTCGGAGCTGTTGCCATAGTCGATCACCGAACCGGTCGTGGTGATCGTCATGCCGGAGCCGAAGGTGAGCCCGGCCGCAATGCTCAGCGTACCGTCGGCGACTTCGATCGGACCCGTGCCGAGAGCGCCGGCGCTGCTGACGACGAGTGTCCCGGCATTGACCGTCGTGCCGCCAGTATAGGTGTTGGTGCCGGAAAGCGTGAGCGTGCCGGCGCCCTGCTTGGTCAGCGCCCCCGAACCGCTGATCTGGCCGGCGTAGGAGAGGCTGTTCGAGCGATTGAAGATGAGAGCCGAATTGTTGGTAATGTCGCCCGCGACAGAGCCCGTCGTGCCGCCATTGCCGATCTGAAGTGTTCCCGCCGAGATCGTCGTGCCGCCGGTATAGGTGTTGGCGCCGGTCAGCGTCAGCGTCCCCGTGCCTACCTTTGACAGGCCGCCAACGCCTCCACCCAATTCGTGGACCGAACCTGAGAGCAGGTCATTTTGATTGAGCGCGCCAAGCTGAAGCGTCTGCCCTGCATTATTAGCAAAACGGACGCCGCCCGTCCCACTGACGGAGCCAACCTCAACCAGACCGTTCACGAGGGTCATAATGCTGTTGTTCACAACAGTCGCGCTTGAGGAGTTGGAGGCACCGTCGAACTGCAACTGGGCGGAATTGTTGTTGACCACTATCTGACCGATGAATGAGCCAGCATGTATCTGCAGCCCAACAAGGCTTGGATTGCCCCCGTTCAGATTGATTGTCTGCAAATTCGCGGAGTTATTGACGATGCCACCGGCGCCGACGCCCAGGCGGCCCACATTGTCCGCCCCTCCGTCGATGGAAAGAGTGTAGGACGGCGCACCCGCCGCGAACTCGACGCCCGTCACACTTATGTCGTCCTCGACATTGGGCGTCTGATTGGTACTGCTGTTGTCAAAAACAGCCGTATCGCCGGCGGGGGTCGCATCACCGACCCAGTTCGTTCCCAGATTGAAGTTGTTGCTGTCATCACCCTCCCAGATGACCTGCGCCCGCGCCTCGCCCGTCATCAGCGGCACCGCGCCGATCGCCACCGCGATGCCGACGCCGACCAGCGCGGTCGAGGTCATCAAGGGAGAAGCCTTTCGACGGGCGGCGCGGGCATCGCGCTTTTCAGCGGCGGCCCGCGCCGTCTCCGTCACGTCCCCCGACGCATTCGCAACGAACTTCGTCATGCATCAACACTCGCGCGGTCTCATCCCGAACCGCCACGAGCCCCCTGAATTCGAGTCTTCCTCAACTCGAACCTATCGAATGGAAAATTTCTGAACAAGCGAAACTTCAGTTCTTTCCAAGTTGTTCGCTAAAGCAAATCAACGGCTTGCCGCAGAGGAACGGCGATGGATACGCTTGTGTTGCGCAAATGCAACGCCGTTTCGTCCCGTTGTCGCCAGTCCGCCGCCACAAAGACGACAGGTTAGGCTTGAACGGCCATAATCGGCACAGTGGAAGTGGGACCTCACCTGTTCAACCGGGTTGAACCCCATATGCGATGACCCTCCCTTGCGGGGATACAGAGGACGGCGAGACAGGCGGCTCATCCATAGGCGCAGGCGAAGCCCGAGACGGAGGGGGGCGATGCCGGCCACGGCCGGTCGCTTTCCCCTCACTCCTGGCAGTCTCACCGCCGGGCCCAACGACACCTCATAAGGCGCTACTCGCGATCCTGATCGTTCTCGACTGGCGTGGAAGACGGCGGTTCTTCCCCGGCGGCAACTGGCTGCGGCTCTCCGCTCCAGACCAGCCGCCGGTAATCGAAGCCATAGACCAGCGTCGGCTTGACGATCTCGAAATAGGGCGACAGGTCGAAATCGCGCGGCGCGTAGAGCGAATGGTGGCGGATGTGCATGATCTCGCGGCGCGAGAAATCGGACTGGGCCGAGGAGCGACCCGGCGCGCGCGTGATCTCAGGCAGGATCGGATAGCCGATCGTGCCATAAGCCTCGGCGATCATCGACGAGCAGATGGCGCGGGTCGGATCGCCCGAGCCCAGCGCGATCATGCGCCGGCGCCAGCGCACCGGCACGGGCGGCGTGGGAAAGAAATAGCGAAGCAGGTCGAAGATGTTCTTCATGTCGTATTTCAGCCCGATGCGCTCGACCATGAAATCGACCACGGCCTGGCTATCCTCGGGCATCAGGCCCGAGGCGCGGCAGATGCGGGTGTTGTAGGTGGCGTATTTCGACAGCGGCACGGCCACGCAGCCTTCGCCCAGATTGACCTCGACCAGACGCGGGCGCTCCGACCCGTCTGCGGGTTCCGGCAGCGCGTCGCCGATATAGAATGCCGAATGCGACCAGGTGGACTGGGTGAGATATTTGATGACGGCCGAAATGCGCTGGTTGCCCTCGATCAGCAGGATGTCGCCGGGACGCAGCGTGCGCCTCAGCGTCTCGGGGTCAGAGGGCGTATAGGGCTCGTAGCCGGAGGATTCGGCTGCCAGCCTGGCGGCAAGGAAGCGGCCGATGCGGTCGAGCAGCGTGTCCTTCGTCTGTGTCATGCCCGAACGCGCCGCGCGCTTACCCGGCCAGCGCCAGCGCCCGCCTCGCATCGCGCGCCGGCGCCGGACGATCGGCGGCGGCGCGCCATGCGGCGTCGATCGCCTTGCGCACGGCCTTGGGCCGCATGGCGAACAGGCGGGTCGCCCGGTCGAGGCTGCGCCTCCTCAGCGATTTTTCCTTCCGGGCCATCAGCTTGCGCATGAGCGCGATCGCGGCGCCGGTCTCGTCGGTCGCCACCATGGCGCGCAGCCTCTCGCGCATGACGGCGATGTCGTTCAGCTCTCCCAGCAGTTCGCCGAGATCCTTGAGCGCGCGGCGACGCGGTGCCACCGCGCCCGGCCACAGATCGCCGATATGTTCGAGCTGGGTCCAGTGGCGCTTCACCGCCTTTCTGAGGTCATGGAAATCCTCCGCATGGCCACCCTGCGCCGCACTGGCGATCGCCTTGCGCGCTTTCTTGACGGTGGCGGCAGCACCTTCGGCGGGAATGGCGGCGTCGTGTTCGACCGACCCGCCGGGGCGGAACGCGTCGAGCCGGTCGAGCCCCTCGCCGCAGTCACGCACGGCGTTCGCGATCGCCTCGTCGAGCGCGGTGTCCTCGGCGAGCGCGGCGTCGCGGCGCGCGGTCAGGATGCGGCGCAACGGGCCGAGGGCGTCGCCGGAGGTCGGGTCGGGAAAATCGCGCTCGAAGCGGTCCAGCGTCTCGATCAGCGCGGAAGCCTCCCGCGCGCCGGCGATCGCGCGGGCCATGTCGCGGTAGCGGGCATTCTCGCGTTTGTAGAAATCTTCGTCGGCCGAACGCACCAGGGCCAGCGCAGCACGCACCTTCTTCAGCCGCTTGCGCGTCTCGTGCAGCACCTTGCCGCGCGGCAGGGAAGGGTCGGTCAGGAGATCGACGGCGCGACCGACTTCCGAACGCGCGACGCGGCGGAATTCGGCCGGCAGCCCGTGGCCGGGATGCAGCCGTGCGCTCATGACGCGGCCGTTCCCGTGGCGGCGGGCGCGGCCGCGAAGGCCAGCGAGGCATTGTAGTAGGCGGCCTCGCCGGTGATCTCGCGGCCAATCCAGGCCGGCAGGGCCTCGTCGGGCACGAGCCGGGTCGTTTCGAGTTCGGCCACCACCAGCCCCTCGAGCGCGCCCGAAAAGACATCGACCTCGAAGACGACCCCCTCATGGTCGACCAGATGCCGGGTCTTCTTGATGATGCGGCCGGCCGCGAAGGCTTCCAGCGCCTGCGCGTCTTCCAGCGGGATCGGATAATCGAACTCGTCGCGCACCAGCACATGCCCGCCGAATTTCAGCGTCAGCGTGGCCGACGAGCCCCCCTTCAGCCTGACGCGGAAGGAGCGGTCGCCGCGCGCGTCGGCGAGATAGAACTGACGAATGGAAACGGCGTCGCGCGCCGTCGCGCGCCAGCCCTCGTCCTTCACCAGGAACTTGCGTTCGACTTCCTTTGCCATGTCGCCATCAAATCGCGGCGGCGGGTCGAAGGCAAGAGCAGGCGGACCGGGCGCCGACGACAGGCGCGGCGCCCTGCCCGCCCCCGGTCAGGCCGCCTTGCGGTTGACGCCGCCAAGCGCAAGCTCGGTGAGCTTCTTGTCGGTGGCTTCCTCTTCCTTGAGGTTCTTCTCCAGCACGGACGCACAGTCGTTGCGGCCAAGCTGCTTGGCCCAGGCTATCAACGTGCCATAGCGGGTTATCTCGTAGTGCTCCACCGCCTGTGCGGCCGCGATCAGGGCGGCGTCCAGCACCTCCTTGTCGTCGACCTCGCCTGCCACTTCGTCCGCTTCCTTGAGGATGCCGTCGATGGCGGGACAGTCGACCGCCTTGGCCTTGACGCCATGCATGTCGAATACCTGCTCGACGCGTTCGATGTGACCCTTCGTCTCTTCCAGGTGCTTCTCGAAACCGGCCTTCAGTTTCGGATCGGCCGCCTTGTCGATCATCTTCGGCAGGTTCTTCTGAATCTGCTGCTCGGCGTAATAGATGTCGCGAAGCGTGTGGACGAACAGGTCGTCCATGGTCTCGATGTCTTTGGTAAACAGACCCATGAGTCTCGCCTTTCCTGTGTGTGCTTGTTGGTCTTGTCGGTAAGGCAGCGTCCCTCGCCGCGTACCCGGACCTGGCCGGGCCGCGACCGCTGTCGGCCGGGTCGGCCCGGCCTGTCCCGAAACGGGCGCGCCGGTCGCCGGTTCCATCGCCGTGGAAGACTTTGCGCGCCACAGGGTGTTGCAGCCCGGCAACAGCCAACCGGCAAAACACGCGCCAACTGAAAATAGCTGTCGGATCGCCATCATTCCGACCGTCCTGGTGACGGAATTAACAGTCGATTCACCCGAGATTCAGGATCGGGTGTTACGGTCTCTTCCACATTCGGAAGGGACGCCGGGTGCGGCGGCCAGGGACGGCCGTCGGCGGGACAGGACAGGGAAACGGGGACATGTCGTTCCTCAACACATTCGTGAGCTACGCGATCGCCATTCGTGAATTCGTCGCACCGAGCTACCGGCCGGAACGCCACTATATGCGCGGACCGGGACCGGCCTGCGCGCGGCGCGTGCATGCCGCGATCGAGACGCGCACCACGATCAAGGCCCAGGTCAGCTTCCAGTAGCTGACGACCGACCGTCACTGCCTTCGGCACGCGGCGGCGTCATTCCTCGCAGGCTTTGATCTCGGCGGGATCGGCCTGCGCGGCCCCCACAATCCGGCACGCCCCATCCGAGCAGATCGTCCAGCCTTCGCCAGTCGCGCCCGATTGCGCCAGAAGCAGTGCCGGTTGCGGCGGCAGATCGGGCCGGTAGGTCCAGACCCCGTCCTCCAGCACCGCGCCGTCCGGTATCTCCATGCCCGCGCCGGTGCCCTCCACACGCGCGGCGATCAGTTCCAGCCCCGCGGGCGTCAGGTGCCACTCCTCGACCCAGCGCGTCTTCTCCACCGAATGGGTCCATGCGAGCGTGAAGGTCGTGGCCGCGAGCACCATGGCCTTGCCGCCGAGATAGAGGCAGACCGGCACCCTGCTACTCTCCGGCGGTCGCCTCGGCCGGCCGCTCGCGCGTGCGCCACCAGTGCCAGCCGATGAAGGCGGCGGCCAGCGCGAAGCCGATCTCGTCGGTGATCGGCAGGGCCGCGACCAGCGTGAAGGCGGCGGCCATGGCGACGAACCGCTCCGGCACGTTGAGGCGGCCGCGCAGGTAGCCGATCACGGCGGCGCCCCAAAGGCCGATCGACAGCGACGTCTTGACGAGGATGTAGGCGACTGCCGGCCCATAGCCGATCGCCTCGGCCATCGGCCCTCCGTCCTGCAGCATCAGGGCGGGCGTATAGACCGCCATGAATGGTATGACGAAACCGGCGGCCGCCACCTTGAGCGCCTCGAAAGAGATCTTCAGCCCGTGCTCGCGCGCGATCGGGGCGGCGGCGAAACAGGCCAGCGCCACCGGCGGCGTCAGGTCGGCCAGGATACCGAAATAGAAGACGAACATGTGGCTGACGAGCAGCGGCACGCCCAGTTCCAGCAGGGCCGGACCGGCGATCGTGGAGGTGATGATGTAGTTGGGGATCGTCGGAATGCCCATGCCGAGCACCAGGCAGGTGATCATGGTCAGCACCAGCGACAGGAACAGCGAGTTCTCCCCGACCGAGACAATGTAGGAGCCGAATGTGTTGGCGATCCCGGTGAGCGTCATCGTGCCGATGATGACGCCGACCACGGCGCAGGCCACGCCGACAGGCAGCGCCGTCTTGGCGCCTTCGGCCAGCGAGTCGCGGCACTGCGCCAGCGTTTGGCGTCCGCCGGCGACGAAAATGTTGGCCGCGATCAGCCCCAGCGCGATGACCAGGATGGCGGTGACGCCGTAGCGGAAGAAGCTGGCGCAGGCGATGCCGAGCACGATCCAGAACACATAGCGCAGGACGGTCGAGGAAAAGCCGAGCGCGACCGTGCCGCCCAGAATGAGCAGCACCGTCAGCGACAGGCCGATCGTACCGGCGAACAGCGGCGTGTAGCCGGAGAAAAGCAGATAGACGAGCGCCGCCAGCGGCAGGATCAGGTACCAGCTCTCCCGCAGCGCCGCGACCGCCGATGGCAGTTCGGCGCGCGGCAGGCCCATCAACCCGCGCTTGCCGGCCTCCAGATGCACGATCCAGAACGCCGAGGCGAAATAGAGCGCGGCCGGCACGATCGCCGCCAGCACGACCTCGTAATATTCGATGCCCAGCGTCTCGGCCATGATGAAGGCCACCGCGCCCATGACCGGCGGCATGATCTGGCCGCCCATCGACGAGGTCGACTCCACGCCGCCCGCAAAAGCGGCCCGGTAGCCGAAGCGCTTCATCAGCGGGATCGTGAACTGGCCCGTCGTGACGACATTGGCCACGCCCGAGCCCGAGATGGTGCCCATCAGGCCCGAGGAGATGACCGACACCTTGGCCGCGCCGCCGCGCGCATGGCCGACCACCCCCAGCGACACGTCGGTGAAGAGCTTGATCATGCCGGCCCGCTCCAGAAAGGAGCCGAACAGGATGAACAGGAAGATGTAGGTCGCCGATACGTATGTCGGGATGCCGTAGATGCCCTCCGTGCCGAAGGCCATGTGGTCGATCACCTGATCGACGCCGTAGCCGCGATGGTTGAGGGGGCGAGGCAGATATTCGCCGAACAGGCAGTAGGCCAGGAAGAGGCTGGAGATGATCGGCAGCGCCGGCCCCATGATGACCCAGGCGGCGGCAAAGACGGTAAACAGCGCGACCGCGCCGACGATCAGGTCGCGGGTCAGCGGAAAGCCGGCGCGCAGGATCAGCGGCTGGTATTCCCACCACTGGTAGAGCGCCACCGCGAAGCCTGCCGCGCCGAGCGCCCAGGCGATGCTTTTCACCGGCAGCGATCGGCCGCTCATCGCTGCGACCAGCGGGAAGGCCAGCAGCGTCAGAAAGCCGACATGGAAGCCGCGCACCACCTGGCTCGGCAGGTTGATGACATGGGCGGCCGAACCGATCTGGTAGAGCGAGAAGGCCACCGCGATCCAGAACAGGACCCGCCCCTCGCGCGTCAGCGGAAAACTGCCATGCGTCGGATCGTGGATCGCTGCGGCGAGTTCGGCTTCGCGGTCGGAGTGGGCTTCGCTCATGGGCATACCGTTGGCAGCGCGTTTTCCCTCCCCGGCACGGGGAGGACGGGTGGGATGAAGGCGGCGACCATTCGAGACACCCCACCCGGCTCACTTCGTTCGCCACCCTCCCTGACGGGAGGGAAAAGCGCCTACATCAGGCCCTTTTCCTTGTAGTAGCGCTCGGCGCCCGGATGCAGCGGCACAGGCACGCCCTGCGGACCATTCTCGGGCGAAATCGCCTTGGCGGCGGCGTGAGCCGACACCATGTCGTCGAGATTCTCGAAGAGCTGCTTGGTCATCTCATAGGCCACCTCGTCCGACACGTCGGAATGGGTCACGAGAATGTTGGTGATGGCCAGCGTCTGGACATCCTCGTCCTGCCCGTCATAGGTGCCGGCCGGGATCGTTTCGGCCACGAAGGGCGCGCCGAGCGTCTCGGCGACCGATTCCGGCACCGCCACCATGGTGATCGGCAGCGACACGGCGAGGTCCTTGATCGAGGCGACGCCCAGGCCGGCCGACTGAAGCGTGGCATCGAGCTGACGGTTCTTGATCAACTCGACCGACTCGCCGAAGGGCAGATACTCCGTGCGGCCGAGATCCTCATAGCTCATGCCCATGGCCTCGAAGATGCGGCGCGCATTGAGTTCCGTGCCCGATGCGGGCGCGCCGACCGACAGGCCCTTGCCCTTCAGGTCCTCGAAGGTCTCGATGCCGGATTCCTGGCTGGCCACGATCTGAATGAAGTTCGGATAGATGGCGGCGATGCCGCGCAGCTTGTCCAACTTCTGCGGGAAGCCGGCTTCCTCATCGCCTTCCCAAGCCGACTTGACGGAATCGCCGAGCGCGAACGCGATCTCGCCGCGACCCTGCTGGAGCAGGTTGAGGTTCTCGACCGACGCCTTGGTCGACTGGACCTGGGTCTGAACGCCCTCGATATTGTCGCCGTAGATCTTGGCGAGCGCGGCGCCCAGCGGATAATAGACGCCGGAGGTGCCGCCGGTCAGCACGTTGATGAAATCCTGCGCCTTGGCGGGTACCGCTCCGAGACCCACGGACAGCGCCAGCGCGCCCGCGACGAAACTTGCTTTGCCGAACATGAAGTACCTCCCGTTGCGTTGGCATGCCACGCGGCCGATCGCGGCGCGGCCTGTCCTCATCTTGTATAGGCTTTGACGGAAAATCAAAGGCTTGAGTCGCCACACCGGTCAGGGACGGCCGCGAAGCTTTCGCAGCAGATCGCGCACGCGCGCCTCCGCCTCGCGCGAAAGCGCCTTGCGGTCGACCTTCCCGGCGACCTCGATCGGCTCGCCGAAAGCGATGTCCACGTCGATCGCGCCGTGCCTCAGAAGCCAGCCGATATTGGGTACGAGATCCTCGTCGCCGACCCATGCCACGCGTGCCCGGTCGGACCGGCCGAGCGGAATGCCGTGCTGGCGCTGATAGCGTATGGCGGCCGGCTGGACGAAGACCGGCCGGTCCGGCACGGCCGCGGCCAGCGACTGCACCGCGCCGAACAGGGTCGACTTGAAGGGCAGCAGCGAATTGCCGTCGGTGGTCGTGCCCTCGGCGAACAGCACGATCACGTCGCCCTGGCCCAGCCGGTCGGCCACCTCGCGCGCCTGGTCGCCGGAACGACGCCGGTTCTCCCGCTCGACGAAGACGCTGCGATGCAACTTCGCAAGCGGGCCGAAGCCCGGCCACTTCGCCATGTCCGCCTTGGCGACGAAGGCAAGTTCCGCGGCCGCGCCGTAAAGCACGATATCGGACCAGGAGATATGGTTCGACACCACGAGCAGCGGTCGGCACGTCGACATCTCGCCGTGCAGGCGGACGCGAAATCCCAGCAGGCGCGCGGCGACGGAATGCCAGAAGCGGGGAATGCGGTCGGGACCTATCAGGCGCGTGCGGATCGCCAGAAGCTGGAACGGCATCAGGGCGACCGTCATTGCCACGACGAGCGAAACCGCCAGCCCGATCTTGATCCAGCCGCTCACCGGCTCACCGGCGCCTTGCCAAGGTCGAGCCGCATGACGAGTGCGTCCGACTTGCCTTCGCTCCCGCCGCCGTAATAGCCGGGCCGGCGCGCGACCTCGACGAAACCCAGCCGGCGATAGAGATGGACGGCCGGATCGTTGGTCTCGTCGACCTCCAGGAACAGCGTCTCCGCGCGCAGGGCGTGAAGGCGTCGCAGCAGCGCTTCCATCAGCGCGCGTCCAAGCCCCAGCCGCCGCGCGGCGCGGGCAACCGCGATCGTCAGCACCTCGGCCTCGTCGGCGGCCAGCCTGGCGAGCACGAAACCCGCCAGCGGCGCTTTCGGCTGGCCAATCACGCGGGCGGCGAAGCCGAAGACGGTGTTCTGCCTGAGAAGTTCGTCGAATTCCGTCGTGGTCCAGGGCCGTGCAAAATCCTCGCGGTGCAGCGTCGCGACGGCGGCGGCGTCCGAGCGGACGAGCCGCGTCACCTCGTGGTCCGACCCGCGCGGGTAGAAGAGCCGCATCAGGCGCCCACCGTACGCCGCGGCAGGGCAAACCCCTCCTGCGGCTTGGCGTCGGCGGTGCGCAGATAGAGCGGCTTCGGCCGTTCGAAGGGCGGCGCGGCCAAGGCGGCCAGTCGCGCATAGGCCCCGACCGGCGCGGTGCGCGCATGCGAGGCGATGGTGAGCGTCCTGCCACCGGCCACGAGTTCGGCGCCGGAGCCGGTGAGCACGGTCTCATCGCTCCGCGCAAGCCCGCGCGCCTCATCAAGCGTGGCGATGAACGGTGACACCGCCTCGCGGCCGTCGGCGTCGTGGAGCGCGACGTAAAACTGGTCGCGCTTCGCGTCGATCACCGAAAGCACCGGCCGTGTCTCATGCACGCGGCGCGCATCATGCGCCAGCGCCGCAAGGGTCGACACGCCGACGGCCGGTATCTTCAGCGCCAGGGCGAGCCCCCGCGCGGCCGCCACGCCGATCCTCACCCCCGTGAACGAGCCCGGCCCGACAGAAACCCCGACGCGGCCGAGACCGCCATAGGCGACGCCTGCCTCGTTCAGGCAGTCCGCGACCTGGTCCATCAGGAGTTCCGCATGGCCGGTACCGATGTCAGCCTCGCGCCGCGCGAACGAGCGCCCGGCACCGGTGTCGTACAGGCAGGTCGCGCACAGATTGGCGGCAGTGTCGATGGCGAGCAGGATCATGGCGATGCCGGTAGCCTAAGGCGGCGGAACCGGCAAGGTTCATGGACGCTCAGCGTCGCCGTTCGCTCGGCGCCGCGCTTTCGCGATCCTCCTCCACAGGCTCGGCCTTGAAGCGCGACGGTGCCGCATCTTCGAAACGAGCGCCGAGCCGCGGGTGGCAATCGCAGTCGAGATGATCCGGACGGATGGCCTCGGCGATCAGGCGGCCCAGCACCCTGCCGGCTGTGGCCAGTTTCATGCGGCCTCGCGCTCCCAGGCCGGGAACGGATCGGGCAGGTCGTGCCAGCGGCCCGGCATGAAGTCGGTCTCGGGCACGAGGCAGTCATCGAGCGCGGCGCGGATCGCGGCCTCGTTCATCGGGTCGCAGCCTATGAAGACGAGTTCCTGCCGGCGATCGCCCCAGACCGGGTCGAGATAAGGCTTCATCGCCGCGCGCCAGTCAGGATGGTCGGGCCAGCGGTGCTTCGGCACCGATGCCCACCACAGGCCGCGCCGGCCGGTCCGCACCAGAGCGCCGGCTTGGCTCAGTTCACCTACATGGTGCGGCCGGGTGGCCAGCCAGAAGAAGCCTTTCGCCCGCACGACGCCGGTCCAGGGACGGCCGATGAAGGTCTGCAACTTTACGGGATCGAACGGGCGACGGGCGCGATACACGAAGGAACGAATGCCATACTCCTCGGTCTCGGGTAGGTGGTCGGCGAAGCCGTTTAGCTCCTTGAACCAGAGCGGGTGCTGGGCGGCCCTGTCGAAGTCGAAACGGCCGGTGTCGAGCACTTGCCCAAGCGGGACGCGGGCAAAATCCGTTTCGATCAGGTCGGCATCGGGATTGAGTGAGCGGATGATCTTGCGTGCCAGGTCGCGGTCCTTCTCAGCCGTGTCGGCAACCTTGTTGAGCACGACCACGTCGGCGAACTCGATCTGCTCGACCAGCAGATCGACCAGCGCCCGATCATCGCCCGCGCCAGCGACCTCACCGCGATCGCGCAGGAAGTCCTGCGAGCCGTAGTCCCTGAGCAGATTGGCGGCATCCACCACAGTGACCATGGTATCCAGGCGCGCCACGTCCGACAGGCTCTCGCCATTCTCGTCGCGAAACTCAAAGGTCGTAGCGACCGGCAACGGCTCGGCGATTCCAGTTCCCTCGATCAGCAGATAGTCGAAGCGGCCTCCGGCCGCGAGGCGGCGAACCTCTTTCAACAGATCGTCGCGAAGCGTGCAGCAGATGCAGCCGTTGGTCATTTCGACCAGTTGCTCGTCGGTGCGCGACAGGTTGGCGCCGCCCTCGCGTATCAATGCGGCGTCGATATTCACCTCGCTCATGTCGTTTACGATGACGGCCACGCGCCGGCCCTCCCGATTGGTAAGAACGTGGTTGAGCAGGGTCGTTTTGCCGGCGCCCAGAAATCCTGAAAGCACGGTGACAGGCAGGCGGGGATCGGTTTGGACGGGTCTGGACATGCGGGCATCCGGTTTTGATGTGTAATGTTATTACGTTCTGGTCGACCGTGGTGCAAGACCCGCCCATGAAAAACGCCGCGGCAGGAGCCGCGGCGCAAGGCGAATATATTTGATGCGGGGACTCAGGCCGCGTGGCGGGCCTTCAGTTCCAGCCGGCGCCGGTGCAGGATCGGCTCGGTATAGCCCGAAGGCTGCTCACGCCCCTTGAAGACCAGATCGCAGGCAGCCTGGAACGCCACGGACCGCTCGAAATCGGCAGCCATGGGCCGGTAGAGCGGATCGCCGTCGTTCTGCTTGTCGACCACGGCCGCCATGCGCTTCATCGTCTCCATCACCTGGTCTTCCGAGACGATGCCGTGATGCAGCCAGTTGGCCATGTGCTGGGAGGAGATGCGCAGCGTGGCGCGGTCCTCCATCAGGCCGACATCGTTGATGTCGGGCACCTTGGAGCAGCCGACACCCTGGTCGATCCATCTTACGACATAGCCGAGAATGCCTTGCGCGTTGTTGTCGAGTTCCTTCTGGATTTCCTCCGGCGTCCAGTTCGGTCGTGTCGCCACCGGCACCGAAAGGATGTCCGACAGCTTGGCGCGGGGGCGGCTCTTCAGCGTCTCCTGCACGGCATGCACGTCGACGGCATGATAGTGGGTGGCGTGCAGCGTGGCGGCGGTCGGCGACGGCACCCAGGCCGTGTTGGCGCCGGCCATCGGATGGCCGATCTTCTGTTCCAGCATGGCGGCCATCATGTCCGGCATCGCCCACATGCCCTTGCCGATCTGGGCATGGCCGGCAAGGCCGCATTCCAGCCCGATATCGACATTCCAGTTCTCATAGGCCTGGATCCAGGCCGACTGCTTCATGTCGCCCTTGCGGATCATCGGTCCGGCATCCATCGAGGTGTGGATTTCGTCGCCGGTGCGGTCGAGGAAGCCGGTATTGATGAACACGACGCGCTCCCTGGCCGCGCGGATGCATTCCTTGAGATTGACGGTGGTGCGCCGCTCCTCGTCCATGATGCCCATCTTGATGGTGCTTCGCGTCATGCCGAGCAGGTCCTCGACACGCGAGAACACGTCCACTGCGAACGCCACCTCCTCCGGCCCGTGCATCTTGGGCTTCACGATATACATCGAGCCGGTTCGCGAGTTCATGCCCCGGCCGTTCGGGCCGATGTCGTGCAGCGCGATGAGCGCAGTGATCGCGGCATCCATGATGCCTTCCATGACCTCGCGATCGAGATAATCGAGGATCGCCGGGTTGGTCATCAGGTGGCCGACATTGCGGATGAGCATCAACGAGCGGCCCTTGACCACAACATCCGATCCGTCGGGCGCCTTGTAGTCGATATCCGCGTTGAGCTTTCTGGTGAAGGTCTCGCCGTTCTTCGTCACCTCCTCGGCGAGGTCGCCCTTCATCAGGCCGAGCCAGTTGCGGTAGACGAGGACCTTGTCTTCGGCATCGACCGCCGCGACCGAATCCTCGCAATCCATGATGGTGGTCAGCGCCGATTCCAGCCGGACATCGGATATGCCCGCCGGGTCCGTCTTGCCGATGTCGGAGGTGCGGTCGACCAGCACCTCGATATGCAGGCCATGGCGCTTCAGCAGGAACCGCGAGGGGGAGGACGCCCCTCCAAGCCAGCCAGCGAACTGGGCCGGATCGGCGAGCATCGCCGCCCTGCCGCCTTCCAGCGAGACCACCAGCGTCTCGTGCTCGACCGCAAAGCCCGTCGCCTCGCTCCAGGAGGCGCCGTCGAGCGGCACCGAGCGGTCGAGGAAGTCCCGCGCCCAGGCGATCACCTTCTCGCCGCGCCTGGGATTGTAGCCCTTGCCCTTCTCGGCACCGTCGGTTTCGGGAATGGCGTCGGTGCCGTAGAGTGCGTCATAGAGCGAGCCCCATCGCGCGTTCGCGGCATTGAGCGCGAAGCGCGCGTTCATGATCGGCACGACAAGCTGCGGCCCGGCGATCTCGGCGATTTCCGGGTCCACATTGGCGGTCGTGACGGAAAACGGCTCGCCCTCGGGCAGCAGATAGCCGATCTCGCGCAGGAAGGCCTCGTAGGCCGCCATGTCGGTGGGCGCACCGTTCTCGCGGTGCCATGCGTCGATCTGCTCTTGCAGATACTCGCGCCGGTTCAGCAGCGCCTGGTTTTCAGCGGCCATCCGATTGACGATCGCCGCCAGCCCCACCCAGAAGTCGACCGGCGACACGCCGGTGCCGGGGATGGCCTCGTCGACCACGAAGTCGTACAGGCTCCGATCGATCTTGATTCCGCCGATCTCGATGCGGTCGGTCATGGCACATCCTCCTTTGGACCAGAATTCGCACAGCATGCCGGCAGGGCAACCGTCAATCAGGCAAAGGTTCGAAGCACTTTTTCCCCGGCGTGAATAATTCCCTCATCGCGCGATGCGGGGACGGCCCGAGGCGGTGGCGACGATGCGCGCCTCGATGAAGCTGCGGCTGCCCTCCACAGTGGCTTCCGCGATTTCGCGCACGGCCGCGACGCGGGCGTCGAGCGCGCCGGCAATGCCCGCCAGGCGCAGCGCCTCGTCGCGCGCCGCGGCATCGGCCTCGACGAGCGCCTCCTCCTCGGAGCAGAAATCGCGCTGAACGGTGCCGCAGGACAGGCGAAACCGACCTTCCGTCGGCTGGGAGACGCGGGCTTCGGCACTGATCCGCACCTGGCCGACCACCGCGCCGAGCGCGTTGGCCACGTCGGCATCTGAGGGAAGGACGCATTCGGTTCCGACAAGCCCTGACAAGCCCTGGTAGTGCAGCGACGCCGACGCCCCGAGACCGACCACCGGCCGGTCGAGCTTCACCGAGACGCGCGCGATGCCGCCCCTGGCATCGAGCGCGCCCTGCACCAGCCCGTGCGCGACCGCCGCGGCGCCGTCCATCCCGTCCTCGGCGAAGGCTGTCTCCAGCACGACTTCGGCCGAGCGCCGCGCCAGCGCGTCCAGCACCCGACGCGACATCGCCGCCCCGTCCGAAGCGGCCGGCCTGCCACGCCCGTCACGGCGGCGGGCGAAAAGGTCCGCGCCGAGGCGGGCGGCGACGGCGTTCCAGGTTGCCTGCAGGCCGAGCGCATGCGCGGCATCCGACGGCGTGAAGCCGACCGCGTGGACGAGCCCCCGCGCCACCAGGCGAGCCAGCGTTGCCATCTGCGCCGTGGAGCCCAGCAGTCGGTCGAGCGGCAACGGCGCGTCCGCGATTCCAGCGAACAGCCGTTCCTCCTGAGCGCCGAGTCCCGCCGCCAACCGGTCCGGCACGCCGGTCCGCATGGCGAAGCGACCATCGAGGCGGCCCGCATTGGGCGCGCGAAGCTGGCGATCAAGTTCGGTAATGATCGCGGTTTCATGCGCGACCGCCGCCAGGGACAGCGGCACGAGCCGACGCGGTCCGAGCACAACCGCAGGCGACAACGCCCCCTCCTCCAGCGCGACTTCCGAATCTCCGCCCAGCCCGAAGGTTCGGATCGCGACCGCCTCCACCATGGTGCGGTGGCCTCCGACCGTGGCACCCTCCGGGTCAAGGCGCGGCTGCCCGCCTTCCAGCACCGCCACATCGGTGGTCGTGCCGCCGATGTCGCTGACGATCGCGGCATCGAGGCCTGTCAGGTGGCGCGCGCCGACGAGGCTGGCGGCGGGTCCCGACAGGATCGTCTCGATCGGCCGGGAGCGGGCGAAATCGGCCGAAACCAGCGCGCCGTCGCCGCGCACGACCATCAGCGGCGCGATGATTCCGCGCCGCATCAGAAACCCCTCGGCGGCCGCCACCAGCCGGTCGATCATCGCGATCAGCCGGGCGTTGAGCAGCGTGGTCAAGGCACGCCGGGGACCGCCGAGCCTGGAGGTGAGTTCGTGGCTGGCGGTGACGGGAAGGCCTGTCCGCCGCCGGATCATCTCGGCGGCGGCGATCTCATGCGCCGGGTTACGCACGGCGAAATAGGCGCAGACGGCGAAGCCCGACACCTCGCCAGCCAGCGCGTCGAGGCGGTCCTCCAGCGGCGTCAGGTCGAGCGTGGCGCCATTGCCGTGGACGTCATGCCCGCCGGCGCAGAAGACCACCGGATCCCGGCCCAGCGCCTCGCCGAGCCGGTCGCGGACCAGATCGCCTTCGGAAAAGCCGATCATGACAAGAGCGGCGCGCCCGCCCTGCCCCTCCACCAGCGCGTTGGTGGCCAGGGTGGTCGACATGGAGACCAGCGCGATGTCGCCCGGTGCGCTGCGCGAACCGGCCATGACCGCCTCGACCGCGTTCTCTATGCCGATCGCGAGATCGTGGCGCGTGGTCAGCGCCTTGGCCTTGGCGACGACGCCCGCCGATTCCGACCACAACACAGCGTCGGTATAGGTGCCGCCAGTGTCGATGCCGAGGTGAAGGGCGGGGCAGGACGACATAACGGGAAAAGGCTCCAGACGGGACGGGTCTTCCTATCGAAAGTTGCGGCGGGCGCAAGCGCGCCGATCCCCCAACGCGAAAACGCCCGGCGGACAGTTCCGCCGGGCGTTTTGCAACAGTGGCTCTCACGAGCCTTGTCGGCAGGGCCTACTGCGCCCAGACGACGGTACGCGTCGAGTTGTTGACCACGACCGGGCCGGTGTCGGTGTAGACATAGGAATAGGCCGGATCGGACGGAATCTCGACCAGGTCGACATCGGCCGGGACCGTCGCGCCGACCGTCCAGCCGCCATCGACGGCGACCACATCAACCGGATTCTCGCGCACATAGGTCACGGTCTGCTGCGGCACGACATAACCCGGCGAATAGACCACCTCACGGCTGGCTCGACGAACGATCACGGGGCGGCCGTCCACATAGACATAGGCCAGTTCCGGATCATCCGGCACCGGTGTCAGCGTCGCGGTCTCGGGGATCACGTAGCCTTCCCTGATCTCGCCCTGCACGGTGACCGGTTCGACCGGATTGGCCACGACATAGTCGACCGTGTCATCAGAGACTGCGGCATTGGTGCCTATCATGGCGCCGGCGAAGCCGCCGATGACCGCGCCGACGGGACCGCCGATGACCGCGCCGGCCGTGGCGCCAGTGGCGATACCAACCGCAGCGCCTGCGTCAACGTCGGTTTCACTCGTGCCGGCGGTCGTGCCGGTGCCCTGATCCGTCGCTTCGTCGGCCGCCGGCGCGTTGCTGGGGGGAACGGGGGCCTCCTGGGCTTGAACAAAGCCGATGGACAAGGCCGAGATGGCGGCTGTGGCAAACAGAATCCTGCGCATTGGTCATTCTCCTTTGGAACCGTTGTCCCTATGGGGCGCACAACGTGGCCCCTGACCATCGGTTCCGAAAGAGCCGGTCAGGGCGCTCAAGAAAACTGAGCGACCGTAACGGAATGCGAGGTTAGCGTTCCATCAGAAGCACGCCCGCATCGGTCTCGAAGCGGCGCAGCTTGCTCAGGAAGCTCATGCCGACGAGCGTCACCGACAGTGCCCTGTCTTCCAGCACGACCGCCTGGACGTCATGTACGCGGATGCGGCCGATCTCGATCTCGTCGATCATGACGGCCGCCGCGCGCGCCTTTCCATTGGCCGTGCCGACTTCATGAACAAAGTCGGCCGCCGTCGGGCGGATGCCGAGGCGGGCGGCGGTCGAACGGTTGATCGCCACAAGCGTCGCGCCAGTGTCCACCAGACCCTGAATGCGCGTGCCGTTCATGCGGAACTCGCCCGTCCAGTGGCCGCGCCCGTCGGGCTCGATCCTGACCTTCGAGCCGTGGAGCGCTTCCTCGGGCGGGGCCATCCTCGTGACCGCCACGTCAAGCCGCGCCGGCTCGCGTGGCGCTTCGGGCCCGTCCGCGCCGATCAGGTAGGCAAGGAGGTCTGGATGGCGGTGCAGGATGGACGGGACCGTGGCCGCGACCACGGCGGCGACGCCGAAGATGACGAGACTGCGCAGCATGCGGCGGGCTCCGGAACGATGGAGGAAGCCTCGCAGATCATGGTCGACGGGAGATTAAGACCGGCCTGCCCGGAACGACGATGGTCAACGAATGGTAAATGTCGCGATCCGGTGCCCCGTCCACGCTCCCCCAATCCCCAACTGGACGGCGCGCGGCGGACTCCTATTTGGTTCCGTACATGCGGTCGCCCGCGTCGCCGAGCCCCGGCACGATATAGCCGTGGTCATTGAGGTGGCTGTCGATCGCCGCCGTCACCACCGGCACGTCGGGATGAGCGGCGCGGAACTTCTCCACGCCTTCCGGCGCGGCCAGAAGGCACAGGAAGCGCAGATTGGTCGCGCCGCGCTCCTTCAGCTTCTCCACCGCCGCAATCGCCGAATTGGCCGTGGCCAGCATCGGGTCGACGACGATGACGAGCCGGTCGGCAAGATCGGAAGGCGCCTTGAAGAAATACTCCACCGGCCGCAGCGTGTCGGGATCGCGATAGAGGCCGACATGAGCCACGCGCGCCGCCGGCACGAGGTCGAGAAGGCCTTCCAGCAATCCGTTGCCGGCGCGCAGCACCGAGGCGAAGACCAGTTTCTTGCCCTCCAGCGTGGGCGCGTCCATCGGCTCCAGCGGCGTGTCGATGCGAGTCGAGGTCAGTTCGAGTTCCCGCGTCACCTCGTAGCCGAGCAGCAGCGAAATCTCGCGCAGCAGCCGGCGGAAGCTGGCCGTCGAGGTCTCCTTCTTGCGCATGATGGTGAGCTTGTGCTGGACGAGTGGGTGATCGACGACGGTGACGCCCTGCATGGCGCGGCAACTCCTGCAACTGACGAGGCTGGGCGGCGACTTTAGTGAGGCCGGAGGTCGGAGGAAACCGCAAAGGCGCGATCGCCACAGGAATGAGCCAATTCCGGTCAACGCGCCGCGCGGTGCCGCTCCAGTCTCATCCACGCCATGGGCGACTTCGAGCTGCAGTCTCTCGACCTTGGCCTCCTGCCTCGGTCAGAAATACGCGGGTCGCGTATCCAGTCGACCAGCCGCGCTACCGCATTTTCGCTTCGGCTTTCGCCAGCAGGTCGGCGCGGGTCCTGCGGTCGACGAAGGCGGCCTCGATCGCGGTGCGCGTGAGCTTCGCCAGCGCCTTGTGGTCGAGCCCAAAATGTTCGCGGGCAACGTCGTATTCGCGCTTCAGACTGGTCCAGAACCAGGGCGGATCGTCCGAGTTGAGCGTCACCTTGCAGCCGGCCTTCATCAGCGCCGGCAACGGATGCGACGCATAGTCGTCGAAGACCTTCAGCGCGACATTGGAGACCGGACAGGTCTCCAGCACGACGCCCTCCGCAGCGATGCGCCTGACGAGTTCTGCGTCCTCGATGGCCCGCACGCCGTGGCCGATTCTGGCGGGCCTGAGATGGTCGAGCGCGGCGCGCACCGAATCGGGTCCGCCGAATTCGCCGGCATGGACGGTAATGCCCAGCCCCGCCTCGCGGGCGATCTCGAAGGCGCGTTCAAAATCCTCCAGGTCGCCGATGCGCTCGTCGCCGGCCATTCCGAAGCCGCTGACCAGGCGGTGCGTGCGGCGCGCCGCGAATCGCGCTGCCGCCTCTACCGCCTCGACGCCGAAATGGCGCACGCCCGTCACGATCATACGGCTTTCTATCCCGGTCTTGGCCCTGGCCCGCTCCATGCCCTCGGCAAGTCCGTTCGTATAGGCTTCCGGCGACAGGCCGGCGCGACGGGCATGATCGGGCGAGGTGAAGAACTCTGCATAGATGGCGCCGTCGCGCGCCAGCGAAGACAGATAGGTCTCGGCAAGCAGCGCGTAATCCTCTTCCGAGCGGAACAGGTCGGCCGCCCGGTCATAGCCGGCCAGGAACGACGTAAAATCCGACCAGACGAAGCGGCCGTTCTCGATCATGGCTGAAACGTCGACGCCGTACCTGGCCGCCTGCTTCGCCACGAGATCGGGCGGCGCCGCGCCCTCGATATGGCAGTGTATCTCGGCCTTCGGCAGTACGTCCTTCATCAACATCCCCCGCGGCTGGCCGCAGGCGGGTGGCGAGTGCCTGCGACGGTTTCTACATAGCGCCGCACGGGGCCATGCACTATGGTCCCGCCGAAACGAACGGGGACCGAATGTCGGCCAGCAGAACAACCGCCGATGGCGGAATGAAGACGAGCTACGGATTTCGCGAAGTCGGCGTCGACGAGAAGCAGGGGCTCGTCGACGACGTCTTCCATCGCGTCGCCGGCCGCTACGACCTGATGAACGACCTCATGTCGGGCGGGTTCCATCGCCTGTGGAAGGACGCTTTCGTCGCCTGGCTCAACCCGCCGAAGCGGGCGGGCTGGACAGCGCTGGACGTGGCCGGCGGTACCGGCGACATCGCGATGCGCATCCTCGACGCTTCTGGCGGCGCAGCGCATGTCACCGTGGTCGACATCAACGCCTCGATGCTCGAGGTCGGGCGGCGGCGCGCGACCAGCACCGGGAAAGCCGGGATGCTCGAATTCGTCGAGGCCAATGCCGAGGACCTGCCCTTCCCAGACGCGGGTTTCGATGCCTATACCATCGCCTTCGGCATCCGCAACGTGCCCGACATCGACCGCGCACTGGCGGAGGCCTTTCGGGTGCTCAGGCCTGGCGGGCGCTTCATGTGCCTAGAATTTTCGGAGGTCACCACGCCGATGCTGGACCGCGCCTACGAGGCATGGTCGTTCAACGCCATCCCGCAGATCGGCCGCTTGGTGACCGGCGACGCCGAACCGTATCGCTACCTTGTCGAGTCGATCGCGAAGTTTCCGCGGCAGAAGGATTTCGCCTCCATGATCGAACGCGCCGGCTTTTCGCGGGTGACCTGGCGCGACTATTCGGGCGGGATCGCAGCGGCGCATTCCGGCTGGAAGCTTTGACGGCCGCGGTGGAGTTCGGCGTGTCATGAGTACGCCCGGCGCCTATCTCAGGCTGATCAGGGCCGGCTGGATCATGATCCGCGAGGGCGTGGTCGCCGCACTGCCCGGTGAGCAGCTGGGCGGCCTGCCGAGGTTCGGCTGGCGCATTGGCAGGCTTCTGGCACGGCGGCGATCGACGAAGACAGACCGCTCCGAGCGCCTGTCCAACGCGGCCAAGCGGCTCGGCCCCTCCTACGTAAAGCTCGGCCAGTTTCTGGCCACGCGCCCCGACGTCGTCGGCGCCGACATCGCCATGGACCTCGCCGCGCTGCAGGACCGCATGGAGACCTTCCCGCGTCCGGTGGCCGAAAAGGTGGTGGAGGACTCGCTCGGACGACCCGTGACCGAACTCTTCGCCTCTTTTGGCGATCCGGTCGCGGCGGCCTCGATCGCCCAGGTTCACAAAGCCGAGGTCGATGTGGACGGGGGCCGCCGCCAGGTCGCCGTCAAGGTGATCCGGCCAGGCGTTCGCGTGCGCTTCTTTCACGACCTGGAAAGCTATTTCGTCGTCGCGCGCCTGCAGGAACGCTACATCCCCGCCTCCCGCCGCCTGCGTCCCGTCGAGGTGACGCGGACACTGGAGCAGACCACCAAGATCGAGATGGATCTGAGGCTCGAGGCGGCGGCGCTCTCGGAGATCGCGGAGAACACCGAAGGCGATCCCGGCTTCCGGGTTCCGGCCGTCGACTGGGAACGCACGGGCCGCGACGTGTTGACGCTGGAATGGATCGACGGCGTCAAGATGTCGGATGTCGAGAGCCTGCGCGCCGCCGGTCACGACCTGAAGCGGCTGGCGGCGACGCTGATCCAGAGCTTCCTGCGCCACACGCTGCGCGACGGCTTCTTTCATGCCGACATGCATCCCGGCAATCTGTTCGTGGAGGCCGACGGCACGATCGCGGCGGTCGATTTCGGCATCACCGGCCGGCTCGGCAAGAAGGAGCGGCGGTTCCTGGCCGAAATCCTCTATGGCTTCATCACGCGCGACTACCACCGCGTCGCCGAGGTGCATTTCGAGGCCGGCTATGTCGAGCGGCGGCACAATGTCGATGCGTTTTCGCAGGCGATCCGCGCCATCGGCGAGCCGATCCACGACCAGCCGGCCGAGACGATCTCGATGGCCCGCCTGCTCACCCTTCTGTTCGAGGTGACCGACCTCTTCGACATGGCCACGCGACCCGAACTGGTGCTGCTGCAGAAGACCATGGTGGTGGTGGAAGGCGTGGCGCGCACGCTCGATCCCTCCTTCAACATGTGGAAGGCGGCCGAGCCGGTGGTGGGCCAATGGATTCGCGACAATCTCGGTCCGCGCGGGCTGGCGACGGACGCGAAGGACGCGGCCGGCGCGCTTGTCTCGCTGGCCCGTCAGGCGCCGGAACTCGCCGCGCGCACCGAGCGGCTGTCGCGCGAGATCGATGCCATGGCCGAGCACGGACTGCGCTTCGACGAAGCAACCGCGCGCGCCATCGGCAAGGCCGAGGCGCGCCACACCCGCTGGGGCCGCGTCGCGCTTTGGGTGATTGCAGCGTCGATGGTGTGGATCGCGCTCAAAGTGGGCTGATTGCATTGACAGCAATGCATGCATTGCTGCTCGATCATGGATGCGCTATATGGGCTGATTTGCAGCGAGGTTTCTTCATGGCAACCGTGACCGTACGCAAGCTCCCCGAAGAAGTTGTCCGCGAACTGCGCATCAGCGCCGCCAAACGCGGTGTCTCGATGGAACAGGAGGCGCGTGACCGGCTGGGGCAGCCATTGGCCGCCGCGCGTGAGGCAGCCTCGAACGCCACGGAATGGAAGCTCAAGGCGAGTCTTGAGGAAATGCTGGCGCTCGGGCAGAAGCCCGATCAGCCTGTCGATCACAAGGCTGAATCCGATGCGCTCTACGACTATCTGCACAACGAATGAACGTCGTGATCGACACGTCGGCGATCGTCGCCATCATCCGCGCCGAACATGACGCCGCCGATCATGCGAGAATCATCGGCCGCTCGGCGGCCAGAATGGTGAGCGCCGGCGCTTATCTCGAAGCCGGACTGGTATTCAGCCGCGACAAGCGCGAGACCGACGCGTTTCTGCGGCTGATTGAGTATTCCGAAGTCGAGATAGTAGCGGTTTCGGCGGAACAGGCGGAGGTTGGTCGTCTCGCCTATTTCCGCTACGGACGCGGCAGTGGACATCCCGCCAGACTGAACCTTGGCGACTGCTTCTCCTATGCGCTGGCCAGAACGCGGCGATTGCCGCTGCTTTTCAAGGGCGACGACTTCGTCCATACCGACGCAGAACCCGCTCTGAGGCTGGCCTGACGGACGCGATTGCGCCAAGTGCCGCGACTTCGCCGATTGCGGCGTGGAGATCGTCAACCCATGGGAAACGCCATGACCTTGTCCGGCAAGCGCATCCTGCTGATCATCGGCGGCGGTATCGCGGCATACAAGTCGCTCGATCTGATCCGGCGTCTGCGCGAGCGCGGCGCTTCCGTTCGCTGCGTCATGACCGCGGCCGCGACTGAATTCGTCACGCCGCTTTCGGCCGGGGCGCTGACGGCCGACCGGGTCTTCACCGACCTGTTCGATCGCGAGGAGGAGCACGATGTCGGCCATATCCGCCTGGCCCGCGAGGCCGACCTCATCCTGGTCGCGCCCGCCACCGCCGACCTGATGGCGAAGCTGGCCAACGGACTGGCCAATGATCTGGCATCGGCGGTGCTGCTCGCGTCCAGGGTGCCGGTGCTGATGGCGCCGGCGATGAACCCGGCCATGTGGTCCCATCCGGCGACACGACGCAACCTGGCGACGCTGATGAAGGACGGAATCAATTTCATTGGTCCCGACCGCGGCGAGATGGCCGAAAGCGGCGAGGCCGGCGAGGGCCGCATGGCCGAACCTCCGGCGATCGCCGCGGCGGCCGAGGCGATGCTCGATGGCGGGCACAAGCCGCTCGCCGGTCGCCGCATCGTCATGACCTCGGGTCCGACCCACGAACCCATCGACCCGGTTCGCTATATCGCCAACCGTTCGTCCGGCAAGCAGGGACACGCCATAGCGGCCGCGCTGGCCAGGCTCGGCGCCGAGGTGACACTCGTTTCCGGCCCGGTCTCGATACCCGATCCGGCCGGCGTGAAAACGGTCAAGGTCGAAACGGCGCGCGAAATGCTGGCCGCGGTCGAGGACGCCCTGCCCGCCGATTGCGCGATCATGGTCGCGGCCGTCGCGGACTGGCGGGTCGACGGCGAGCACGACCACAAGATCAAGAAGACGCCCGGCCAAGCCGCGCCGTCGCTGGCGATGGTGGAAAATCCCGACATTCTCGCCGCGGTCGGCCACCACGCCAAGCGTCCCGAACTCGTGATCGGCTTCGCCGCCGAAACGCGCGACGTGGTCGACAACGCCCGCGCCAAGCTCAAGAAGAAAGGCGCCGATCTGATCGTGGCCAACGACGTCAGCCATGACAGCGGCGTCGGCGACAGGGGCGTGATGGGCGGCGACCGCAATTTGGTGCGCATCGTCTCGCCAAAGGGCGTCGACGAGTGGCCGGAGCTCACCAAGCAGGAAGTGGCGGGCCGGCTCGCCGCGCTTGTGGCGGAGCGATTGGCCACGATCGTGGTGTAGCCAGAACCGCCGCGCGCCTGCCTGGAAGCCGCATCTGCCTTGCCCTGTTCTATCGCGCCGAGATGTAGGGACCAAAGGAGATCAGCGCCACGGCGACGATCGCCGCCGCGACTCCTACCGCCTGCCACGGGTCGATCCGTTCACCGAAGAAGACGAAAGCCACCAGGTTGACGGCGATCAGCTGGATCACGGCCGAAAGGCTGAACGATATGCCCATGCCGAACTCGCGGATCAGCCTCAGCATGATGAGGTTGCCGGCCGAATAGAGCGCCAGGGTGAGCGCGATCTTCGTGAAACCGGGCGACAGCGTCCACCATTTCGCGGCGGACGCGGCGGCAAGGAATATCGACGTCGAAAAGGCGAGCCAGAGTGCGCCGGCGAGTGACACGAGGAGAACTCCGCGAGAGTGGGCGTGACGCTTTAGAGCCGGCCGGCGGCAAATGTCACGCGGATTCGTCGGGGCCAGTCTCGGCGCCGATCGGCGGACGCAGGACGCGCCCCTGCAACAGCCTCGCGACCAGCCAACAGGCCATCGCCCAGGCGGCGCCGATGCACCAGCCCGCCAGCACGTCCGTCGGCCAGTGGACGCCCAGATAGACTCGTGTCGACCCGATGATGACGACGCCCGTCACCGCCGCGGATACGATGTAGAGCTGCGTCCTGCGGTCTTCCACGAAACTCGCCAGCACCGCGCCTATGGTGAGGTAGGCCACCGCCGATACCATGGCGTGTCCGCTGGGGAAGCTCAGCGTGTGGACATCGGCAAGCTGTGCGACGATGTCAGGCCTTGGCCTGTCTATTCCGACCTTGAGCAGCGAGGACAATATCGCCCCGCTTGCGACCGATACGACGAGCAGCACCGCGGCACCGAAACGGTCGCGGACGACCAGGAAGCCCGCGACTCCTCCCGTCATCAGGGCGATGACGGCGAAAGACCCCAGCGCGGTCAGGTCGTTCATCGCGATCTCCAGCCACCACGGCCCGATCGGCTGCGAGGTGTCGCCGGGTTGGCGCAGCGCCAGAAGCAGCCATTCGTCGAAGCCGCCGGACTCTCCCTCGCTGACCTCGTCGAGCAGTTCGGCGAAACCCCACAAGCCGAGCGCAGCCACGGTCACCGCGACGATGGTTGCTGGATCGAGGCGCGACAGCGCCCTGCGGCTCGGAATTCTGATCACAGTGCCGGTCGTTACCATTTCCCTGGCCGCGAGGCGACCGGAACCGACAACGCGCCCGGCGCGGACTGGTTGCCGCTAGCGGGAGGGCGAACGTCGGGCGGCGTGAAGCGATTCAAGACAATCGTCATGATCAAGGATTGGCGGGGCCGTCTTGGGTTGTCGTGAACCTTCCGCGACATTGCGCCTCTGCGCCAAGCCGCCGCTTTGACCGCCGGAGGCGCGCGCCATAGCTTCCGTGTAGGGGGATCAGGCTGTGGAGCCGGTCATGGAATTCGATCCGCTGCTCTTGTCGCGCATCCAGTTCGCGGCCAACATCTCCTTCCACATCCTATTCCCGACCATCACCATCTCGCTCGGCTGGGTGCTGCTGTTCTTCAAGTGGCGGTATAATGTCACCGGCGACCACGCCTGGATGCGCGCCTATTTCACCTGGGTGAAGGTGTTCGCGCTCTCCTTTGCGCTGGGCGTCGTGTCCGGCGTGACGATGAGCTTTCAGTTCGGTACAAACTGGCCGGGCTTCATGGAGACGGTCGGCAACATCGCGGGGCCGTTGCTGGCTTACGAGGTGCTGACGGCCTTCTTCCTGGAGGCGGTGTTCCTCGGCATCATGCTGTTCGGGTTCCGTCGGGTGTCGAACCGCGTGCATACGCTGGCGACCTTCCTGGTGGCCTTCGGCACGACCATGTCGGCGGTGTGGATCCTGGCGCTGAACTCTTGGATGCAGACGCCGGCCGGCTTCGAGATGCGCGACGGCGTGGCCCATGCCACCGACTGGTGGGCGATCATTTTCAATCCCTCATTCCCCTACCGGCTCGTCCACATGCTGATCGCCTCTGGGTTGACGGTCGCCTTCCTGATCGCGGGCCTGTCGGCGCTGCGCTGGCTGGCGGGCGATCGCTCCGAATCCATGTGGAAGGCGCTCAGGACCGGCGTGGCGCTTGGTGCGATCCTGATCCCGCTGCAGATCTTCGCGGGAGACCAGCACGGGCTCAACACGCTGGAACATCAGCCGGCCAAGATCGCGGCGATGGAGGCGAACTGGGAAACGCGCGGCAACGTCCCTTTGGTGCTGTTCGCATTGCCCGACGAGGAGGCGCGCGAGAACCGTTTCGAGTTCACCATCCCGGACGGCGCCTCGATCATTCTGCGTCACCATGCCGAGGGCGTGGTACCTGGCCTCGATGACTATGTCGGCGAGCACCCGCCGGTTGCTCCGATCTTCTTCACTTTCCGTATCATGGTCGGCGCCGGGGTGCTGATGCTGCTCACTTCGTGGACGGCGGCGTTCTATCTCTTCCGACGCGGGCGTCTGCCGAAGCCGCTGGCTCTCTTCATGGTGCCGATGGCATTTTCCGGATGGGTGGCGACGCTGGCCGGCTGGTACACGACGGAGATCGGCCGCCAGCCCTGGCTGGTGACGGGGGTGCTGCGCACCGCCGACGCCGTCGGACCGGTCGCCGGCAGTCACGTCGCCTTCACGCTGGCGGCCTACGTCGCGCTCTACATCGTGCTGCTGGTGGTCTATCTCGGCGTGCTCGTCCACCTGGCGCTGAAGGCCGCGAAGGAAGGCGATGGTCAGCCGGACCCCGCATCGGGGGACGCGGCGATGGCCCAGCCTATGGAGGCGGGAGAATGACCTTCGACTGGCCCACCCTCCTGCCGCTGATCTTCGCCTCCCTGATGGGACTGGCGATCCTGATCTACGTCGTGCTCGACGGATTCGACCTCGGCATCGGCATCCTGTTTCCGCTGGCCGACGAGCCCGAACAGGACATTATGATCAATGCGATCGGCCCGTTCTGGGATGCCAACGAGACATGGCTCGTGCTTGCGGTGGGACTTTTGCTGGTCGCCTTTCCCGCGGCTCACGGCATCATCCTGGCCGCGCTCTATCTGCCGGTCTTCGCGCTGCTGTTCGGACTGATCCTGCGCGGCGTCGCCTTCGACTTCCGAGCCAAGGTGCCGGTCCAGAGAAAGAAGCGCTGGACGGCGATTTTCTTTGTCGGCTCCGCGGTCGCATCGCTGGCGCAGGGCTACATGCTGGGCGTCTACGTGCTGGGCCTCGACGAGGGCTGGGCGGCGATGCTGTTCGGCGTGCTGGTGGCGCTGTGCCTGACTGCGGCTTATGCGGCCATGGGCGCGGCCTGGCTGATCTACAAGACCGAGGGCGACCTGCAGAAAAAGGCGGTCGCCTGGCTGCGCGGTGGGCTGGTTCTGACCACGCTGGGCATGGTGGCGGTGTCATTGGCCACCCCGTTCGCCTCGACGCGCATCTTCGACAAATGGTTCGCGCTGCCGCAGATGCTTTACCTGGCGCCGCTGCCAATCGTCACCGGCCTGCTTTTCCTGTGGCTGTGGCGGCAGTCCTTCGTCATGCCGAAGAAAGATGACCGCCATTCCATCCTGCCCTTCGCCACGCTGGCGCTCATCTTTGCGCTCGGCTTCGCGGGGCTGGCCTATTCCTTCTATCCCTTTGTGGTGCCCGACCGGCTGACCATCTGGGAGGCGGCGTCGGCGCCCGAGAGCCTGGGCATCATCCTGGTGGGCACGGCCTTCGTGCTGCCCGTCATCATCGGCTATTCCTTCTACGCCTATTCCGTCTTCGGCGGAAAGGCGGGGGACCTGCGCTACGACTGAGCGTGACATGGCGTCAGAGACGCAGATCCACGATCGGCGCCTGTCCGATCCAGGCGCAACCGGCCGTCAATACCAACAACAGCAGCGCTCCCGTCGCAGCCATGACCATCGCCATTCGCACAGCCGCTCCCTCGCCCGGCCGGCGTTCTTGGCGCGCGGCTCGCGATCCCGCTTCGATGGCCGTCGAAGTCATGTCTGGCGCGCCAGCAATACGGCGTCGCCCTCGCCGTAGCGCAGACTGGGATGGGGAACGATCGGACGGCGCGCGACCTCCGCATAGCCCCGACGCCGGTAGAACGACATGGCAAGCTTGTTGGCCTCGAAACAGATCAGCGACACGGATGGCAGGCCGCCGGCGCTGGCCTGAGCTTCCACGCGGTTCATCAACTGGGCTCCGATCCCCAGCCCGCGATGGCCTTCATGGACGGCCAGGCCGGACAGATAGAGCGAGCCCGGCTCCTCGAGTTCGGCATAGGGCCTGAGCACGGGGTCGTCCTCGATGTCTCCAGGCTGGCGTGGTTCCATCTCGAATGCGTGCGCCATGCCGACGACCAAACCGTCGCCATCGGTCGCGACAAGGCAGTTCTCGAACGAAAAGGCCACGCCGCCGCGGGCATAGCGCGCCGCGCCGACATCTTCCAGCGCCTCGCCCGGCCGAGCGATCCGGCTCCAGATGTAGCGGGCAAGCCCGTCCGACGAGATCAGGAACAGTTTCGCGATCTCCCCGGCGTCGGTAGCCGTGGCATGTCTCAACGTCACGCCCGGCGCCTTGCTCCCGGCGAGGCCATGAGCGGCATGGCCGCTTCGATCGTTTGTCATGTCACATCCATAGCTGGTGGAGACGGACGGCCGGCGAACGCTCCCGCCGCAAGCCGATGTCGCGCAGATAGTGGTCGTTCAACTCGTCGAGCGGATGGGCCTGCCTCGGACGCGGCGGGCCACGCCGCGTCCAGCGATCCGCCAGGCGTCCAAATAGGCTGCGTCCTGCGGTGAATTCGTTGGTCATGCCCGTCTCCTTCAGGCCGCTCTGGCTGGGGAGACTGCCTCGCAGATCGCCGCGATATGGCGGTGGTCCGTGCCGCAGCAGCCGCCGAGGATGCGCATGGACGGGAACGCCGACGTCAGCGAGTGATATCGCCGACCGAGATCGGTGATATCGCCCGCGTCAAGTTCGGTCGACTCGTCGAGCTCGGCATGGCTCTTGGCGGATGCGTTCGCGCGGACACCCTTTATACGCTTCACCCAGGCTTCACCGCGCTCGAGCGCGGCATCGAAATGGGTCGGGTGGGCGCAGTTGACCATGTAGTAGGCGGGCGAACCCTCCGTTGCCTCCTCGGTCGCCTCCACCGCCGCGCGCAGGCTGGTCCCGTCGACCAGCCGCCCGTCGGTCTCGACCGTGAAGGAAACGACGCAGGGCACGTTGGCCGCTTTCGCCGCGCGCGCGATGCCGATCGCCTCGTTGGTCGTGTTCATGGTGATCGCCGACACCATGTCGAGCGCCGACTTCGCGAATATGCCGACCTGGAAGGCGTGATACTCCTCCGCCTCGGCGGCATCCATCCGGCCCGCCTTGTAGCCATCGCCGCGCGGACCGATGGCGCCGTTCAGCACGATGGGTGTCGCGTCCGTCTCCCATTTCGAGCGAAGCGCCGCGACGAGATCGACGGCGGCGAAGTTGAGGCGCTCCAGCGCCTTTCGGTCGTAGCCGATCAACGCGGCCCAATCGGGACTGGCGCGCCAGGTGGCGGTGTCCAGGACGAAGCCCGCACCGCGACGAATGGCGATCGGCAGATAGTGCTCGTAGTATTTCACGAGCTGCGCGCGACCCTCTTCGCTGTCGAGCAGCACAAAGGAGGCGAACTGGGGCAGATCCACGCCCTGTAGGTAAATCAGCGCGGTTTCCATCCCGCCGTCACTCAGGAACAGTCCGCCCTGCGTCTGCGGCAGGGCGTTGCGGTATTTATGCATCTCGGTTTCCTCATGATTTCTGCGCCGCCCTCGGCCTGCGCGATGGCGGCGCTTTTCCCAATTCGTTTGTGTGCAAACAAGTGAACGCGCGGTGCGAATGACGCACCACTCAAAGAAGTTCTGTGAAATCAGCTACATGCGCGAGCAATGGGAAGCGGCAAAAAGATCGTGCTACTATAGGATCACTTCAGAACCATACTGCAGGTACAGTTTCCCGGGGGGACATCATGAAGAGGGGCGCGGCCACGCGCGAGCGTATTCTCGAAATCGCCGAGGCCTCGGTGCTGGCCAAGGGCTTCGGTGCGACATCCATCGAGGAGGTGATCGCCGAGGCCGGAATCACCAAAAGCGGGTTCTTCTACCATTTCCGGGACAAGAACGAACTCGCGCGGGCGCTTTTGCAGCGCTATGTCGAAACCGATGATCGTATCTTCGACGAGATTTTTGGCCGCGCCGCTGAACTCTCCGACGATCCGCTCCAGCGTTACCTCATAGGGCTGAAGATGCTGGCGGAACTGCTGGCCGATCTGCCCGACGGGCATCCGGGCTGCCTCGTCGCCTCGATCTGCTATCAGGAGCGGCTGTTCGATCGCGGGGTTGTCGAACTCAACAGGAGTTCCGTCGAAAGCTGGAACGCGCGCTTTCGCGGATATCTCGAGGATATCGCCGCCGCCTATCCGCCGCGCGAACCGATCGATCTCGACGTGCTGGCTGAGATGTTGTCCTGCATCGTCGACGGCGGCATCATCATGTCGAAAGTGCTGGGCGACCCCGCCTGCCTTGCGCGTCAGGTGCTTGCCTACCGGTCCTTCATCAAGCTGCAGTTCCAGCCCCTGCCCGCCGGCTCCGCAATGCTTACGACGGCGAACGCCTGAGACAACGCCAGTTTCCTAAGCGGCACGGCGGGCAATGAAGCGACCGTCCGGCAGGGCCGTTATGTGCCCGTAACGCGCAAGGGTGAGAAGGACCTGTGCCACGCGCGGCTCGATGCGGACGCCTCCGCCCCGGAACTCGCGCGCCAAAGAAAGCGCGTCCATTGCGCCGCCATTGGCCATCAGCAAGGCTTCGACGGCCAGAGGCTGTTCATGCCGCGCCTTCGGAAAGACCGGCCTGCCGCGATCGATCGGCACCACGACTTCCGGCATGTCGAGATCGCTCTGGGTGGGCGCGGCCACCTTTCCGAAACGGGAAGCCTGGTAATCGGGCCGCAGCCAGCGCACACGGCCTGAACGTTCCTCGCGCAGCCGCTCCGCGTTCAGGGCCACCAGCCGCACCAGTATCTCCTGATCGGCGAGATCGGCGGGCCACCCATAGGCTTCCGCCGTCAGCGCATCGATGGTCTCGTGCAGTTCCTTGAGGATCAGCACCAGCCCGCGCTGCCTGACATCGTCCTCCCGGTCGGTCAGCGGCGCGCCCGCCCTCACCTTCTCCAGCACATTGTAGAGGCCGGTCATCGTCAGGTCGGGCTGCTCCGCCAGCACCCGCTTGCGCAAGGCGTCCAGTTCCTCGCCCGCGCTGCGAAGCCGTTCGCGCACTAAGTCCGGCGGGTCCGGAAAGGGAAAGGGATCGAAGCAGCGGGATTTGGAATAGCGGGGATCATTGCCCACGCCGAGCCAGCCACCGGACGCAAGGGACCAGGTCACATGGTGCCTCGAACTCAGGGCGGCCAGAAGCCATGCGTCGTCACTGGCGATGGCGATCACCATGTGATCAGGGACCACATCGCCTGCGATGAACTGGAATATCCGGTGCTTTGCGGTTTCGGTGGTCCCGATGTAGCGCCCCAAATCGTCGAGCGCCGGACGAAAAGTTCTACGCGGTTCGCCAAAGACCCACCATCGTTCGCGAAACGTCTTGCGCCTATTCAACGCCCGCTCCGGTCCGATCGTCGCAAGCATATGTTGATAGAGTTCCGGATGGCGGTTTCTAAGTTCGCCAGCATCCATGCCGAAGGCGTCTATCACAAAGCGGCGCAAGGAATGACGGACAAGTTCGCCGCCGTTAACATACGGCTTTATGAGACGGACCGTCCCCGGATCAATGCTGACAAAGTGGGCCGCCTCCTGCTCCGTTAACACGAACCCCCTTCCGGCTAGCATCATGCCATTGCAGGATAGCCCCCCGTTCGACAGCAAGTGCCGCGACGCCGAGATACTCGCGCCGATCGTCAGATCCGGATTGATGTGCCCGGTCTTCACGTCGAAGCTTATCTTCGGCTCGTCACTATCCAGTCCTGTTTCCGAGACGACCGTGGAGAGTTCGCCCGCCGCTTCCCCGGCCTCCAGGACGGTCATCGCAATCCGAACCGCGGCGGCATCCCGCGTTGCCTTCGTCCACGGGTGGTCGGCGGTCGCGAAGACGATACTCTTCGGCGACCTGTCTTTCAGATGCCGCTCCACAACCCTGCGATTGAAGAGTTGGGTGATCGAGTTGGTGGTCACCAGACCGAAGCGCCGCAAGGGCGTGTCATGACGCGTCAGCAGTTCGGCCGCCCTGTCCCACCAGTACATCACGAAATCGGCGCTCTCGTTCATATGCGGATGGGCCCGCCACAGCGCGTCGACATATTCGTCGCCAAGAGCGTGGCGCAGGGTGGCGCCCTTTCCGATGAAAGGCGGATTGCCGACGATGAACTCCGCCTCCGGCCAGGCGGGCCGCCGCGCGTTCGGATGGGTTTCGACGCGCCGGCCGTTTGTCTCGGTCACCGTCGTTGCGGGGTAGCCGTCCCATGTCAGCACGGCATCATAGCCGTCGCGGCGGCCGAAATTGATGTTGGCAAACGCCCTCAGAACCGGTTCCGCCGGATGCCCCGTGCGGGTGCGGTAGTGCTGCTGGAGATAGCCTATCCACACGACCAGTTCCGCGATAGCGGCCGCGCGCGGATTGCGCTCCAGCCCCAGAAACTGATGCGGATCGACAGTCTCCCGTTCGAGCCCGAGGTCTTCGGTGGCGCCGAGCCGGGCAAGCGTTTCAAGCACCTCGCCTTCCAGCCGCTTCATCATTTCGAGACTGACATAGAGGAAGTTGCCCGTCCCGCAGGCGGGATCGAGCACGCGCGTGGCGCACAGGCGGCGGTGAAAGGAGCGGACCAGCCCCACCGCGCCGCGCTCGTCGCCCCGGTCCTTGGCATCCTCGGCCTGCTTGAGCGCCTTTTGCCAGTCGTCGCGCAGCGGCTCCATGACGGTGACCTCGACCAGACGCTCCACATAGACGCGCGGCGTATAGTGAGCGCCGAGCTTGCGGCGCTCGACCGGATCGAGCGCCTGTTCGAGCAGGGTGCCGAAGATGGCGGGATCGACATCGATCCAGCGATGCCGCGCGGCCGCCACCAGTTCGCCGATATCCTCGCGATCCAGCCTGAGGGCGCGCGCGTCGCGGTACAGATTGCCGTTGAAGTAGCGGACACGCTGGGCGAAATAGGAGAAGAAGCGGTCGTTCTCGGAACGCTGGTCCATCCTGGACCACAGCTCTTCCAGAAGCGGCACGAGGGCTCCCGGAGATTTCACGCAATCCTCGAGCAGCCGCGTGAACTCCCCCTTCGGCAACAGGTCCACATCCTCCGCGAACATGCAGAAGATGCACCGCATCAGAAACAGCGCTGCGACCTCGGGCTCGCAGGTCCGTTCCAGCGAGCGGCTGACCGCGGCCAGCCGCGCCGCGATCTCGCGTGTTACGCGCGCCGTTTCCTTCGCCGGGTCGAGGCTCCACGGGTCCATCCACACCGCCGCGAACAGGTCGCGCACGGCCTGATCCCTCAGGTCCTCCAGATAGAAGCGGAAGCTTTTGCGATCGGGATACATGCCATAGGCCCGGCCCGTGCCGGTGAAGTCGGCGTAGATCTCGAAGGCATGCGCCACGTCGCACACGATGATGAAGGGCGGCGCGGGGTGATCGGGGTCGAGCAGCTGCACATAGTCCTGTGCCTGCTTGCGGGCGTTCCGCATCAGCGCGTCCCATCCGGGTCCTACCCCGCGCCGCGCCTGAGCCTCCGCCGCTTCCATCGGCAGCGAAAGCTGCGCGGGCAGCGCCTTGCGTCCGCCCGGCATGCGCGACTGCTTGGCCTCCAGAATGAAGCAGCCCTTTCTGTAGAGGTCGATCCTGCGCCACGACGCGACGGCGTCGCTCTCCCGGCGCCGCACGGCGCGCTCGAAGACATAGTCGTTGCCCTCCCGGCCGGCATCCGCCGGCTCCGGCCTCGGCACCCCGATCACGTCGCAAAGTTCGGCGATGAAGAGCTGGCTGTTGGCGCGCTCCGCACCGCCCTCTCCCGCTTTCCAGCGGGCGATGAACGCCTCCACCTCCATGCGCATCCCCCCGACACGCGCGCACGGTCACGCCGGCGCGGCCAAAGCCACGCCGCCGGCTCCGGATCGTCCGTGCGCGTGCGTTCCCCAGATTGTTGGGATGCACTCTAAGGTAGAATCTTTCTCGATCGCAATCATCAGTAGCATAAGGCCCGTAACGCGCCGCCGCCCGCTGCCCTATGCCGCGCGCCGGGGTTATGTCGCGCCGTTGCGTTTTGACCCGCGCCTGCTACATGGCGCGCCATGACAAGCACGCCCCTATCCCGCATCCGCAATTTCTCCATCGTCGCCCATATCGACCACGGCAAGTCGACGCTTGCCGACCGGCTCATCCAGATGACCGGCTCGCTCGAAGAGCGCGAGATGAAGGAGCAGGTGCTCGACGCCATGGACATCGAGCGCGAGCGCGGCATCACCATCAAGGCCAACACGGTGCGCCTCGAATATGACGCGCGCGATGGCCAGCACTATGTGCTGAACCTCATCGACACGCCGGGCCATGTCGACTTCGCCTACGAGGTCTCCCGCTCGCTCGCCGCCTGCGAGGGCTCGCTGCTCGTCGTCGACGCCTCCCAGGGCGTCGAGGCGCAGACGCTCGCCAATGTCTACCAGGCGCTCGACAACGACCACGAGATCGTGCCGGTCCTCAACAAGGTCGACCTGCCCGCCGCCGAACCCGAGCGCGTCCGCGAGCAGATCGAGGAGGTGATCGGGCTCGACGCGTCGGAAGCGGTGATGATCTCGGCCAAGACCGGGCTCGGCGTCGAGAACGTGCTCGAAGCCATCGTCACCAGGCTGCCGCCGCCGCGCGAGGGCGACGCGACCAAACCGCTCAAGGCGATGCTGGTCGACAGCTGGTACGACGCCTATCTCGGCGTCATCGTTCTGGTGCGCGTGATCGACGGGAAGCTGAGGAAGGGCCAGCAGATCCGCATGATGGGCACCGGCGCGCGCTATCCGGTCGACCGCGTCGGCGTGATCACGCCCAAGATGGTGCCGGTGGAGGAACTCGGCCCCGGCGAGCTCGGCTTCATCACGGCCTCGATCAAGGAGGTGGCCGATACTCGTGTGGGTGATACGATCACCGAGGACAAGCGCCCGACGCCGGACATGCTGCCCGGCTTCAAGCCGGCCCAGCCGGTCGTGTTCTGCGGGCTGTTCCCGGTCGACGCGGCCGACTTCGACGATCTGCGCGCGGCGATGGGCAAGCTGCGGCTCAACGATGCCAGCTTCTCCTTCGAGATGGAGACCTCGGCCGCGCTCGGCTTCGGCTTCCGCTGCGGCTTCCTCGGCCTGCTTCACCTGGAGATTGTGCAGGAGCGGCTCAGCCGCGAGTTCGACCTCGACCTGATCGCCACCGCGCCGTCGGTGGTCTACCGCGTCGCCATGACCGACGGCACGACGCGCGACCTGCACAACCCCGCCGACCTGCCCGACCCGGTCAAGATCGCGTCGATCGAGGAGCCGTGGATCCGCGCCACGATCCTCACCCCGGACGATTATCTCGGCTCAATCCTGAAGCTGTGCCAGGACAGGCGCGGCGTGCAGGCCGACCTCTCCTATGTCGGCAAGCGCGCCATGCTGGTCTACGACCTGCCGCTCAACGAGGTGGTGTTCGATTTCTACGACCGGCTGAAATCGATCTCCAAGGGCTATGCCAGCTTCGATTACCACCTGACCGACTATCGCGAGGGCGATCTGGTCAAGATGTCGATCCTGGTCAATGACGAGCCGGTCGACGCGCTCGCCATGCTGGTGCACCGCACGGCGGCGGAGAAACGCGGCCGCGCCATGTGCGAAAAGCTCAAGGAGCTGATCCCGCAGCACATGTTCAAGATCCCGATCCAGGCCGCGATCGGCGGGCGCATCATCGCGCGCGAGACGATCTCGGCGCTGAGGAAGGACGTCACGGCCAAGTGCTATGGCGGCGACGTGACGCGCAAGCGCAAGCTTCTGGAAAAACAGAAGGAGGGCAAGAAGCGCATGCGCCAGTTCGGCAAGGTCGACATCCCGCAGGAGGCGTTTATTCAGGCGCTGAAGATGGGGGACTGAGGACGTGGCGCGAAAGCCGCTCGTCCTGACGGCCCACGCGCAAGACGCGATCGAAGAACGTGACCTCGATCCCCGCTGGGCGGAGCGCACCGCACGGGAACCGGAATGGACCGCTCCAGATCCGCGCCAACCTGGCGTCGAACGGCGGTTCCGTTCCATCCCCGACCATGGCGGGCGGGTCCTTCGCGTTGCCTGCTATGAAACGCCCGAGGAAATCCGTATATTGACGGCGTTCTTCGACCGCGACGCGAGACGGCCGCCATGACGCCGACAATCAGATACCGCCCGGACGACAACGCGGCCTATATCCGCCTGTCGCGCGCCAAGGTGCTGGAAAGCGCGGAAGTGTCGCCCGATGTCGTGTTCGACTACGACGCCGAAGGCCGCATCGTCGGCATCGAGCTTCTGAACGCGAAGGCGCAACTGCCCGGCGACGCGCTGACACGCGCGGCATGAGGCACCCCCACCCCTGACCTGCCGGGTTGAACCGCTTGTCTCGCTCATAGGCGAGGGCAAAGCCCGAGACGGAGGGGGGCGCCCCGGAGCTCCCATTACGCCCGCGAGGAACCGGCCTCTCGTCCCGTCATCATGACGTGTCGGGCGCGCGCGGCGGCGCGGGAGACGCTTGCAGGGTAGCGAGCGCGGGCTGCGACACAGGCGACCCTGCCCAGCCGTCGGCGACGTCGGAAAGCGATCGGGCGAGGCACGAGACCCACGCCAGGATCGTGCCCAGCATCAGCGCCAGCACCCGCAAGCGCGCGGCAAGCCGCCCGGCCTCATCGGCCGCCGGCAAGGCGGCGACGGGACAGGCCGGCACGCCCAACTCATGCGCGAGCCCCGTGACCAGGGCGCGCGCGGCGGCCTCGCCGCGACCGAGGATCGCGAGCACGGGCAGACGGATCGGCGTGGGCAGGCCAGCAACGCGGTCAGCGAGAGCGGCGAGCGCAACGAGGAACGCCAGGATGCGCTCCAGCACGACCCGGTTGTGCTCCACCTCCTCAACGTTCCAGCCCGTCCGTTCCATCACGTCCTCCTTCGCCGACAGGATGAGCGCGCGGCCGGACGGGTGGAAAAACAAAATCCGCCTGTCAAAGGAAATCAACGGGTTGAGGCTGGCGAGGGCCGGATTTATCCACGTCCTTTCCTTCTCCCCTTGTGGGAGAAGGTGGCCGAACGATGCGTGCGCCAAACGGCGCGCGCGGATGTGAGGTCGGATGAGGGGTGATGGCAGGATCGCCGGCGGTTCGTTTTGTGCAACACCCCTTGCATGGGCGGGATTTGGTAGATTTGGCGAGTGAGCACTGCCGGGGTGGCCACCCCGGCAGTGCCGCACGGCTGCCGGATCGGACGCCCCTGGGCCGTAGCGGGCCGGGGATGAGCAAGATCGCAGTCGGCACTCTTCATCGGACCCGGATGGTTGAAGGAACCCTGTGGTTCGGATCGACGCAAGGAGGGGTCGACGAAGATGACCAAGCTTAGCATGAACTGCGCCGGAGTGGATGTCTCCAAGGCAAAGCTGGACGTTGCCGTGTTCGACGGGCAGCGTTTTGTCGAGACGAACGACGCGGCCGGCCATGCCCGACTGGCCGACCGTCTCGGGGCGGCGGGCGTCGGATTGGTCGGCCTGGAAGCCAGCGGCGGCTACGAGGCGGCCGCAACGGCGGCCTTGCGGGCCGCGGGCATCGCCGTCAACGTCTTCGATCCCGGCCAGGTGCACGGTTATCGGCGCTGGTCGAGAGCGGCGGCCAAGACCGACGCGATCGACGCGGAGCTGATCCTGAAGGCGACGGCGGTGCTGGAGACGATGCGCGCCGCGCCGGATCCGCGCTTCGCCCCGCTGCAGGAGCATCTGACGCTGATCGAGGCGCTCGGCGAGGACATCGCCAGGCTCAAAACCCGGCGCGACCGCTTCACCACGCCAAGGCTCGCCAGGCTTGTCGAGGCCGAGATCGGGCGGCTGGAAAGACTGCGCAAGAAGGAGATGGCCCGCCTGACCGCTCGCGTCCAGGCGCACGCCGACCTGGCCGAGCGGTGGCGGCTTCTGCAAAGCATTCCCGGCATCGGCACCGTCACCGCCTTGACGCTGGTGGTGCGTATGCCCGAGCTCGGCCATATGAGCCGCGGGCAGGCGGCCGCCATGGCCGGGCTGGCGCCCTTCAATTGCGACAGCGCCGCCCATGCCGGCCAGCGCCGGGTGAAGGGCGGACGCGTGCGCGTGCGCAAGGTGCTCTTCATGGCCGCGTTCTCGGCCGCCAATCATTGGAACCCCCTCCTCGTCGCCTTCCGCAAACGCCTCGCCACCACCGGCAAGCACCACACCAAGATCATCGTCGCCTGCGCCCGCAAACTCCTCGAAATCGCCAACGCCGTCCTCAAAAGAGGCACCCCGTGGACCCCACAAAAGCACCCACCTGAATCATGGTTGCTCATCCGCCTTCGCTACGCTCAGGCACCGCCCAGGCTCGCGCCGCGGGTCGCTCGCCGTCCTTCGGACCCCGCAAGGGGGCAAGGGAAGGCGCTCCGCGCGCCGCCGCAAAGCCCACCCCCTTCCTCCACCGCGAGCCAAGCGATAGAAGCGCGGCCATGCGCGCGCTGATCCAACGGGTGTCCTCCGCTTCCGTCACCGTCGATGGCCGCACCGTCGGCGCGATCGGGCCGGGCCTGCTGGTGCTGGTCTGCGCCATGCAAGGCGACGACGAGAAGGAGGCCGAGCGGCTGGCGCGCAAGGTGGTCAATCTGCGCATCTTCAGGGACGATGACGGGCGCATGAACCGCGCGCTGACGGATACCGGCGGGGCGGCGCTGATCGTCAGCCAGTTCACGCTGGCGGCCGAAACCAGGGGCAACCGGCCGGGCTTTTCCGCCGCCGCGCCGCCCGACGAGGGCAAGCGGCTCTACGAGCATTTCTCGCGCGCCGTCGCCGGGCATGGCGTGACGGTGGCCAACGGCGTGTTCGGCGCCGAGATGCAGGTCGCGCTCGTCAATGACGGGCCGGTGACGATCTGGCTGGGCGAGTAGCCGGTTCGCCGCAGGCGAATTCGTCATGCCGGCGCATGTCGAAAGGCCGGGAACGGGCGGGGCGAGGCGGCGGTTTGCCTCCCCCTTGGGCAGGGCCATCGCATCCGGAACGCCCCCCTCACCGTCCGCTTCGCGGACACCTCTCCCCCACGCGGTGGGGAGAGGAGAGGCGCCTGGTATCGCGGCCGCGCCTCAGAACATCGGCGGGTAGGGGCGGCCGCCGCGGTCGAGCGTGATCCAGCGCGTCTCGGTGAAGGTCTCCAGCGACCAGCGCCCGCCATGCTTGCCCGAGCCGGACGCCTTGAAGCCGCCGAAGGGCACGTGCGGCTCGTCGTTCACGGATGAGCAGTTGACGTGGCAATTGCCGGTGTCGAGCCGGTTGACGATGGCGAGCGCCCTGCCCTCGTCGCGGCTCATCACGCCGGCCGAAAGCCCGTATTCGGTGTCGTTGGCGATCGCGATCGCCTCCTCGTCGGTGCGGAAGGGGATGACCGGCACGACCGGGCCGAAGGTCTCGTCCTGATAGAGCTTCATGTCGGGCGTCACGCCGGTCAGGATGGTCGGCTCGACGAAACGCCCGTCGACCTTGCCGCCGAGCACCACCTTCGCGCCCTTGGCGAGCGCGTCCTCGAGCTGTTCCCTCACCTTGGCGGCCTGCCTGTCGTTGATGAGCGGGCCGATGATGTGCTCCTTGCTCTTGGTCGGGTCGCCGACCTTGAGCTTGCCGGCGCGCTCCACGAAGCGCTTGAGGAAGTCGTCATAGATCTTCTCATGCACGAGCACCTTTTCCACCGACATGCAGATCTGGCCCTGATGCATGAAGGAGCCGAAATTCGCCGCCTGGGTGGCGCGCTCCATCTCGGCGTCGTCGAGCACGATCAGCGAATCCTTGCCGCCGAGCTCCACGCAGCATTTCTTCAGATGCGCGCCGGCCTTGGCCGCGACCTGGCGGCCGACGGCGGTGGAACCGGTGAACGAGACGCCCTTGACGTAAGGGTGCTCGATCAGTTCGTCGCCGACCTCCTGCACATTGTCGCGCGAGCAGGTGACGACGTTGAAGACGCCCTTGGGCAGGCCGGCCTCCTCGAAGATCTCGGCGAACAGAAGCCCGCCGAGATAGGGCGTCTCCTCGGAGGGTTTCAGCACGATCGTGTTGCCGGCGGCCAGCGGAAACAGGAAGCCGCGCGCCGACAGGATGCAGGGGAAGTTCCACGGGCTGATGACGGAGACCACGCCCATCGGCCGGCGCACGGCCATCGAGACCTTGCCGTATTCGGACGGCAGCACCTCGCCGGTGGGCTGCCAGACCGAGCCGGCCGCGGCGTGGAAGACCTCGGTGACATAGCCGGTCTCGAACATGCCCTTGCCGAACCAGCCGCCGCCTTCGGCCTGGATGGCCTCGACGATCTCCATCTTGCGGCGCTCCCAGATCTCGGCGGCCTTGTGGAGATAATGCGCGCGTTTGGAGAAGGGGAGCTGCGACCATTCGGCGAAGGCGGCGTGGGCCGCCTCGATCGCGGCCGCCGTCTCGGCGCGGCCCGAATCCGGCACCTCGGCCCAGACCGAGCCGTCGGCGGGGTTGAGGTCCTTGAATGTCTGCCTGGCCGCGGCCCAGCCGCCGCCGATATACATGCCTTCGAAAACGCGCGCCATCAGCGTGCCTCCCTGTGCTTTGCGGGCTTCTTCTTCGCCTTGTGCTTCTTGCCCTTGCGGGCGGGTTTATCCGCTGCATCGTCCGCGACGGGCAGATCGGACGCGGCGACGGTGAATGTCCTGAGCCGCTTGCGGGCCTCGGCCACATGGGCCGCCTGGATCGCGGCGGCGCGGGCGGCGAGCTCGGCGATCGTCGGCGCCGGGCGGGCGGACGCCTGCGGCTTCGGCTGGCGGCGGCGCGGCTCGTCTTCACTCCGGTCGATGTCGAGCCCGGCGGAATTGTGGCCGATCAGGCCGCGCGGGCCGTTGAGGCTGACGCGCGGATGGTCTTCGGCGGGCGGAAAGCCGTCGCGCAGGAATGCGGATGGGACCGGCCGCGACAGCCGCGCCTGGGCGACGTGCCGGGCCAGCCGCTCGCCGGCGCGCTCGGCCAGCAGCGCGGCGCGTCCCGCCTCGCGCGCGGCCTGACGCGACGCAGGCGGCCGCGAAGGCTTTTCGGTGGAGGTGGGCGGCGGCGGCGCGGCGATCTCGTCCCAAGGGTTCCCGTCGGCCTTCGGATCGTAGCGGCCGACAAAGGCGCTGGGCAGGCCGGCCTCGCGGCGCGCGGCCCGCACGAAGGCGCGGCTGATCGCGCCGGCGCGCGCGGCCACCTCGCCGATCGAGCGCGCGATGCCGTCGACGCCGGCCGGCAGCACCAGGCCCGGCGGCAGCGCGATGGCGGGACGTGTCGCAACGGCGGGCGCCTTCGCCGCGCCGCCGAGATAGGCCGCGATCACGGCCGGATCACTGGCCAGCGCCTCGGCCGAACCGCCGCCGGAGACCTGGCCGTTCTCGATCAGGTAGCCGCGCCCGGCGATCCGGAGCGACTGCCGCGCGTTCTGTTCGACCAGCAGGATGCCGACGCCGGTGCGGGCGACCTCGGTCAGCGACTTGAAAAGCTCCCGCGTCAAGAGCGGCGACAGGCCGAGCGACGGCTCGTCGAGCATGAGGATGTCGGGTCGGCTCATCAAGGCGCGGCCGATCGCCACCATCTGCTGCTCGCCGCCGGACATGGTGCGCGCCACCTGCCGCCTGCGCTCGGCCAGGCGCGGGAAGAGCGTGTAGACTCCGTCGAGCGCGGCGCGCTCCTCGCGCCGGGCGCGCCGCGCGAAGGCGCCGAGTTGCAGGTTCTCGGCGACGGTCAGGTCGCCGAATATGCCGCGCCCCTCCGGCACGAGCGCGACGCCCTCCTCCACGATGCGATGCGGCTTCATGTGCCCGATCGGCCGGCCGTTCATGGTCACGCTGCCGGCCTCGCTGCGCACCATGCCGGCGACGGCCTTGAGCAGCGTCGACTTGCCCGCGCCGTTGGCGCCGAGGATGACGCAGATCTCGCCCTTGCCGACCTTGGCCGAAGCGCCTTCCAGCGCCCGGTGCCGGCCGTAGGATACGGTGAGGCCCTCGATCTCAAGCATCGTCGTCGTCGCCCAGATAGGCGCGGATCACCTCGGGATCGCGCAGCGTCTCGTCGACGCCGCCCTCGGCGATCAGACGCCCGCTCGACATGACCACGCAGCGGTCGCACAGCGATCGGATCGCGTCCATGACGTGCTCGACCATGACGATGGTCCGCCCCTCGCGGCGCAATTCGTCGATCAGCGAAATGCCGATCCGAAGTTCGCTCGGATTGAGGCCGGCCAGCCATTCGTCGAGCAGGAGCAGGCGCGGGTCGGACGCCAGGGCGCGGGCAAGTTCGACCCGCTTCTGGTCGATATAGGTCATCGCCGTGACGGGCATGTGCTCGCGGCCGGAGAGCCCGACACGCGACAGGAGCGCGGCGGCCATGTCGCGCGCTTCGCCGCCCCATGCGCGGCTATGGCCGAAGACGGCACCGGCCATGACGTTGCCCAGCGCGTCCAGCCCGGGCAGGACGCGCACGAGCTGGAAGGTCCGCGCCACGCCCCTTTGCGCGATGCGGTGCGGCGCGAGCCCGGAGATGCGTTCGCCCGCCAGCGTGATTTCGCCGGCGGTGGGCTTCAGCGCGCCGGATATCAGGTTGAGCATGGTCGTCTTGCCCGACCCATTCGGGCCGATCAGGCCGAGCAGTTCGCCCGGCCGCAGGTCGAAGGAGACGTCGTTGACGGCGACGAGGCCGCCGAAGCGCTTGCGCGCGGAGCGCACGGAGAGAGCGGCGGGGGTCATTCGCCGATCTCCAACGCGGGAGCGCTGTGCCGGATAACACTCACGCGGTCTTCTCCCGCGCGACCGTGTCCGCCCCCTTCATCCTCGCCCGGGCGTTTTCGATCAGGCCGGTGACGCCGTTGGGGATCAGATAGACGATCACCAGGAAGGCGAGCCCCACCACGATCATCGTGTGGTTGGGAAAGCGCGACGAGACGAAGTCCATCATGATGGTGAAGGGGATGACGCCGACCAGAGGTCCCCACAGCCGCCTGGTGCCGCCAAGCAGCGCCATGATGACCACCAGGAACGAGATCATCGGATTGAAGGCCGAAGGCGGCTCGATATAGGAGTAGCGGGGCGCCATGATCGCGCCGGCGATGGCGATGAACGCGCCCGAAATCATGAACAGGACGATCTTGGCGCGGGCCGTGTCGATGCCGACATGGCGGGCGACCGTCTCGTCATTGCCGATGATCTGGAGCGCGAAGCCGAGCGTGGACCGCGCGATCAGGAAGCCGGTGAGAAAGACCGCGGCCGTGAGCGCGAGCAGCATCCAGTAGATCTGGCTCTCGGTGATGTCGGTGAAAACGTAAAGGCCGATCGCGGTGGCGAATTTGGTCTGCAGCCAGGTGACGACCTGCCGGACGAACTCCGCCAGACCGAATGTGAAGATGACGAAATAGACGCCCGAAATCCGCAGCGTCATCGCGCCGACGAGACCAGCCAGCACCGCGCCCGAAGCGGCCGCGATCGCGACGAGCACCGGATAGGGCAAGGTGTCGATGCCCAGACCGACCGAGTAGGTGCCCAGCCCGTAGAAGGCCGCCGTCGCCAGCGAAACCAGATGCGTGGGTCCGGAGAAGAGGGACCATGCCGTGCACAGCGCCGCGTAGAGCATGATGTTGACGCAGATCGCCAGATAGAAGCCCTGGTCGAACACCGGCAGCAGCGCGGCCACCCCCACCGCCAGCGTCCCGAGCGCCAGGTTGCGGGTTTCCTCGAGGTTGAAGCCGGTCATGTCGGCGCCCTGCCGAAAATGCCCTGGGGGCGGAAAAGCAGCACGAGGATGAACAGCATGTAGGTCGCGGCGAGCGTCAGGCCGGGGTCGACGAGGCTGGCCACTAGCGTCTCCGACAGGCCGAGAATGACCGCCGCCAGCACGGCACCCCGGACATCGCCGACGCCACCCATGATGACGATGATCAGGGCTTTCATGGTGAAGACCACGCCCATCGAGGCGTTGAACGTGTAGAAGGTCGAGATCAGCGCGCCGCCGCAGGCCGTCAACGCGCCGCCGAGCGCGAAGGCGACCGCTGCGGTACGCGCGACGTCGATGGCGACCAGGTTGGCCGAGCCGGGATCAACCGCGACGGCGCGCATCGCGGTGCCCTGCCGGGTCCGGTAGAGGAAAAACCACAGACCGGCCGCGATGGCGGCGGCGGCGGCGAAGGCCACGACGCGGTTGAGGCCGTAGGAATTGCCGAGAATGTCGAAGCGCTGCGCCAGGAAGGTGTAGGAATGATAGTCGCCGCCGAAGCCGATGATCATGAGGCCCTGAAGCAGGAACAGGAGACCGAAGGTCGCCAGGATGGAATCCGCCTCGAGCTGGCCACGGTTTTTCGCCCGCTTCACCAGAGGCCGCAACGCGACCGCATAGATCGCCCAATTGATGAGGAAGGCGGCCGGCGCGATCAGCAGCAGCCCGACCAGCGGATTGATCGCCAGCCCCGTATAGAGCCAGAAGGCGACGAAGCAGGCGGCGACCAGCGTCTCGCCATTGCCGAGATTCATGATGCGGGCGACGCCATACTGCAGCGTCAGCCCCAGCGCGATCAGCGCGTAGGTGCCGCTCAGCAATATGCCGGTGACGAGTATGTTCATGGGCCTATTCTACCGTGTCCCGCCCTGCCCTGCCCGGCGGATCAATCCGACGGTTAATCACCGGGAGTATGAATCCCTGGGCCATCGACCCCCGCTCCGTCCGGCTTCGCGAGCCACCTCTCCGCCGGCGATCGAGGGAGAGGTGGCTTGCGCGGCAAACTGGAATGGGGGTCGATCATGCCGGTCGATCACCGCACCTCCTGCCCGATCAGTTCCAGCCTGACTTCTTGACCGGCTCGGCCGCGACCGGCAGGCCCTCGGCGGCGACCGCCTCGAACACGCCATCGTTCCACTGGCCCACGGTCCAGACTTTCTCGTTGACGTTGTTGGGCATGGAGACCTCGCCGATCACCGTGTCGAACGTGTTGGTCCTGATCGCCTCCACGACGGCCGCCTTGTCGAGCGTGCCGGCCTTCTCGATCGCCTGGCCCAGGATCTGCAGTCCGGCATAGGTCGTGGCGCTGGCCCAGAAATCCGGGTCGGAGCCAAGTTCGGCCTTGTGCATCTCGAGATAGCCCTTGACGTTTTCGTCGGAGCTGTTGATGCCGCCGATGCCCATCACGCCGTTTGCGGCTTCCTTGAAGCGGGCCGCGAAAGGCGGGAACGCGGTTCCGACGCCGGTATAGAAGACCGGCACGTCGAAACCCTGCACCTGCGCCTGCTCGGTCAGCGCGAAGGTGTCGCCCGGATAGGAGAAGGCGACGAAGGCATCCGGCGCGGCGGCCTTGGCCTGACTGATGACCGGCGCCAGATCCTGCGTGCCGAGCGGATATGACGTCTCGTAGACGATCTCGAAGCCCGCCTCGTCGAGCGCCGGCTTGGCGGCCGCGACGAGTTCCAGACCGAAGGCGTCGGCGACATTGACGAGCGCCACCTTGTTGCCGATGTCGCCCTTGTCCTTCATGGCGGCGAGCGTGGCGACGATGCCGTTGGCGAGCTGCGTGGAGGTGCCCAGCATCCAGAAGGAATTCGGCCAGCGTTCGGCGAACTGGTTGACGCCGTCGGTCGCGGCGGTCGTCGCTATATGCGGATAGCCGTGGCGGGCGATCGCCGGCGCGGCGGCGATGTTGAGGCCGGTCGAATAGGGCGCGACGATGAAGTCCACCTCGTCCACCGTGGCCAGGCGCTGGATGTTCTTGATCGCCTCCTCGCCATTGGTCTTGTCGTCATATTCGACGAGTTCGAGCTTCATCTGCTTGTCGCCAACCTTGAGGCCGCCGGCCTCGTTGACCTCCTTCATCCAGAGCTGGATGTTCGGCCAGTGGGTCATTGCCGCGCCGCCGGCGAGTGGTCCCGATTTCGGCGCGCTGGCGCCGATCTTGATCACGTCCTCCTGGGCGAGCGCCGGCGTGCCGGCCAGGCCGATCGCGGCGGCCGATGCGGCCAGCCCGATGAATGTGCGTCTCAACATGGTCTTTCCTCCCGTTCTTACGTTTGATCAGAGATGGTCGCGGCCCGCCGGCCCCCCCGTCAGGCATAGTGAATGGTCTTGGTCTCCACATAGTTTTCCAGCCCTTCGGGCCCGCCCTCGCGGCCAATGCCGGACTGCTTGAAGCCGCCGAAGGGATGTTTCGGGTCGACGATCATGCCGTTGATGGTGACCGAACCCGTGCGCATGCGCCGCGCCATACGGTAACCGCGTTCGGGATCGGCCGTGTAGACCGCACCCGAGAGGCCGTAGGTGGAGTTGTTCGCCTTCTCGGCCGCCTCGTCCTCGTCGCGATAGGTGAGCACCGAGACCACCGGGCCGAATATCTCCTCCTGGACGATCTTCATGTGCGGCGTGACGTCGGTGAAGACGGTCGGCTCGACGAAGTAGCCTCGATCGAGCCCACGGGGACGACCGCCGCCGCAGGCGATGCGGGCGCCCTCGGCGCGACCGGCGCGGATATAGCCCTCGACGCGGTCGCGCTGCCTGGCCATCGTCAGCGGCCCCATCTGGGTCGCCGGATCAAGCGGGTCGCCGACCTTGATGCCGGACACCGCGCCGAGATAGAGGTCGAGAAACTCCTTCTCGCGGCGCTCCGGCACGAGGATGCGGGTCAGCGAGAAGCAGACCTGGCCGGTGATCGGCATGGTGTAAACCATGAGGCTCGGCAGCGCGGCCGCAAAATCGGCATCGTCGAGCAGCACCGCCGCCGACTTGCCGCCGAGTTCGAGCGAGACGCGCGCCAGACGGTCGGCGCAGACGGCGGCGATGTGCTTGCCGGCCGCGGTCGAGCCGGTGAAGGCGACCTTGTCGATGCCTTTGTGGCGAACGAGATAATCGCCTCCTTCGCGGCCCGCGGGCACAATGTTGAAGACACCGGCCGGAAGGCCCGCCTCCTCGATGCATTCGGCCAGGATGTAGGCTTCCAGCGGCGTTTCCGGCGAGGGTTTGGCCACGATGGTGCAGCCGGCGGCGAGCCCGGCGGCCACCTTGTAGGACAAGAGCACCAGCGGCGCGTTCCAAGGCGTGATCGCCGCGCACACCCCGACCGGCTCCTTCACCACCCGCACGCGGCCGCCATCGTCGCGCTTGCGCTCGTCGACGAAGGGCCAGGTCTCGATCAGGTCGGCATAGTAGCGGAACAGCGTCGGGTTCTGGCCGACCAGCTTCCGGGTCAGCGAGATCGGCGCGCCGACCTGGACCGTCCACGCATTGGCGATCTCGTCAAGGCGACGTTCGAGGAGGTCGGCGACGCGGCGCAGGCCGGCGGCGCGTTCGGCTGGCGGCAGGCGCGGCCACGGCCCCCTGTCGAAGGCGTCGCGCGCGGCGGCGACCGCCCGGTCGATGTCGGCCGGACCGGCCTCGGGATAGGTGATCAGGAGTTCCTCCGTCACCGGAGAGACCACCTTCAGCGTCTGGCGTGAAATCGGGTCGAGCCAGCGCCCGCCGATGAAGAAACGCTCCGGCGCCTTCGGCGCGGGCTGCGGACGATGCATCATGTTCATGGCAATCCTCCCTCGGCGGCGCGGGACAGCGCGGCCTCGCAGGAAAAGCTAGACCCGGTCCGAGCGGCTGTCATCGCGGCACCGTGCGGAACGAATGGTTCGGGTCGTGGATTCCATATGGCATCGGCGGCACCCTCACAGCGGATAGTCGCCTGGACCGGACTGGACGCTGATCCAGCGCAGCTCGGTGAATTCCTCCAGTCCGGCGCGCCCGCCGAAGCGGCCCCATCCCGACGCCTTGACGCCACCGAAGGGCATGGCCGGCTCGTCGTGGATGGTGGCCCCATTGACGTGGCAGATGCCGGTTTCGAGCCGACGCGCGACATCAAGCGCGCGGGCGGCGTCGCGCCCGAACACCGCGCCGGCCAGACCGTATTCGGTGTCGTTGGCGATCGAGACCGCCTCGTCGACATCGCCATAGCGGATGACGGCCGCGATCGGCCCGAACGTCTCCTCGTGATAGACGCGCATGTCGGAGGTGACGTCATCGAGGATGGCGGCGTCCAGCACCGCCTCCTGCCGCCGGCCGCCACAGACCAGCCGGGCGCCGCGTGAAACGGCATCGTCGATCAGTCCCTTGGCGCGGATGGCAGCGGCCTCGCTGATCATGCGGGCGGGCTCGTCCCGGGTCGCCGCGCTCATCCGCTCGGTGACGAGACGCAGCCGCTCGACGAAGTCGTCCGCGACCGAATCGTGAACGACCAGCCGCTCGGTAGACATGCAGATCTGGCCCCGGTGGAAGAAGGACCCGTAGGCCGCCGCGCGCGCGGCCTCGTCGAGATCGGCGTCGTCGAGCACGATCAGCGGCGCCTTGCCGCCCAGTTCCAGGAGCGAGCGCTTGAGGTGGCGCGCGCAAAGCTGGGCCACGACCCGCCCGACCCGGGTGGAGCCGGTGAAGTTGACCCGGCGCACGGCGGGATGGGCGACCAGCGCCTCGACGATCTCCTCCGCGTCGGGCTCGTCATTGTGGACGACCGTCAGCGCGCCGGCCGGCAGGCCCGCCTCGAAAAACAGCTCCGCCACCAGCTGATGGGTGCGCGGGCACAGTTCGGACGCCTTGAACACGACCGTGTTGCCGCAGGCGAGAGGGGTCGCGATGGCGCGCACGGCCAGCACGATCGGCGCGTTCCACGGCGCGAGCGAAAGCACCACCCCACAGGGCTGCCTGACCCCCAGCGCCAGCATGCCTGGCCTTTCGGCGGGCAGAACCTCGCCCGTCGAAACGGCCGGCAGCGTCGCCAGGTGGCGCAGAATGTCGGCGCCAAGCCTGACATTGAGGTCGCTCCAGGCCTGGGTTCCGCCGGTCTCCTCGGCGATCAGCCGCGCAAAGCATGCGCCCCGCTCGGCAAGCAGGACGGCCGCGCGCTCCAGCACCGACCGCCGCCGCGACGGGGGCGCCGACGACCAGGCGGGAAAGGCGGAGGCCGCGACATTGGCCGCGTGGCGCGCGTCGGCGACCGTCGAGAGCGCCGGACGGGCGTCCGCGAACGTCTCTCTTTCCCGCGCCACGAGATTCAAGCCTGCTCCTCCCTGGACCGCCGTTCACGGCCACCCCGGCCTTCGCCCGAGGCGCGGCCGCTTTTCCCTGCCATCACCAAATCACGCGGCCGGACAGGCGTCATTGCAGATTTCTGGTGATCTATTGCAATTTACCGGGAAGTGGCGGCACTGTCGGCGCGGGGAGGAAACGGAAACTGAGAGCCGAACGGATAGAGTGCGCGCTGCAGCCCAAGGTCTGGTCGCTCAACCGGCCGGGCCTCAAGGCGGTGCGGCATGTCGTGCTGTTGACGGATGGTGCCGGCGAGATCGAGGCCGGGCCGGCGCGGATCGCGCTCGACGCGCCAGCCATCGCCTGGCTCGGCCGGTTCGAAACCGCAAGGCTGAGGCTGGACGCGGGCTCGTCCGGCATGCGCGGGTGGACCGACGACGAGACGCTGTTTTCGGCGATCGGGGAAGAGGCCGAATCCGCTTCGCTCGCGGCCTTGGCGGGGCGGGACTTCTCGCTTTCGTTAGTCGGCTTTTCGGAGGACGCGGCCGCAATCGGCCGCTGCCTGACGGCTGTCATGCGCGAACAGGCCGACCGTCGCAGCGGCTCGGGCCTGATGATCGCGGCGCTGACGCGGATCATGCTGGTGGTCATCCTGCGGCTGTCGGGCGGCATCGACGCGGAAGCGGACCGGCCCATGATAGCCGGCGGCGAGCGCGAGGCGCTCGTGCAACGGTTCCGCCAGCTGGTGGAGATGAATTTCCGCAGCCATTGGACGGTGGCGCAATACGCCGCCGCCCTGTCGATCTCGCCCGACCGGCTGCACGCCGTCTGCACCGGCACCGTCGGCAAGTCGCCGAAACGCCTCGTCGGCGAGCGCCTGGCCCACGAGGCATCGACGCGGCTCGAACGGTCGTCGCTGACCATAGAGCAGCTCGGCCATCTGCTCGGTTTCTCGGATCCGGCGCATTTTTCCAACTTCTTCCGACGCATGCGCGGCATGCCGCCCGGCCGCTACCGCAGGCTGGCCGCGCAGGCGCGCGCGGAAGGCCGGCGGGCAGAAACGACCAGCTTCGCCGAATGGCCGTGATGGGGACGGCGGATCGGACAACGCGCCGGGGATGCAATGGCGCGCCATCGCGGGCCTTGATCACGTTTCGGGAAAGCGGCCTGGCCGCGCAGGGAACAAGTTTCCTCCCGTCGGGTTTCCCCGATGGAGCACATCGAGGCGACGCCGCATCCGGCACATCGGTGCCGCCAAGTCGGTGCCGGTGCGGATTTCGCACTGGAGGCAGTGCCATATGAGCGAAAGGATGCGATGCCGGTGGTCTCGTCGCGGTGCTAGACTGGCTGATCTCCACCATCCCCTTGTGGAAGGCGATACACCTGATCGCGCTCTGCATCTGGTGCGGCGGGCTGATCGTGCTGCCGATGATGCTCTCGATGCACGGACCGGCGGTCGCCAGGAGTGACTATCGCATCATCCGCCACAGCACCCACCTCACCTACACCACGGTCGTGACGCCGGCGGCTGTGATCGCCGTCATCACGGGCACCTGGCTGATCTTCCTGCGGGAGGCATTCGTGCCGTGGCTGTTCGCCAAACTCGCCTTCGTGGCCTTGCTTCTGGCGCTGCACGTGTGGACGGGCCAAAGCATCGTGCGGATCGCGGAGGAACCGGGCCGCCACAGCCCGCCCAATCCCTTCCTGCCCCTGACGGGCGTGGTGGCGTGCGCCACCGCGATCCTGCTCCTGGTGCTGGGCAAGCCCGACCTCGACTGGATCTCCTTTCCGGACTGGGTGAGGAACCCGCGAGGCGGTCAGTTGCCTTTCGAAATCCCCAACCGGTAGTCGAAGACGAGCTTGCCGCCATGCCAGCCCGTAAAGATCACAACCCCGACGCCGAGAGCCGAAAGCATGATGCCGTAAGGAAGCACCGCGCTTTCATAGCCGTGAAGCCTGTAGCCCCAATTGGCGCCAAGAAGGGAAAGAAGGGTCACGGCGATGATGAAATGGGTCCATGCCGCCGCCCGCGCCCGGATGCCGGGGACCAGCAGCAGTTCAGCGGTTCCCGACACGCCCGCGAACATGCCGAGCAGGAAACCGGCTCCCACCGCCCACATCGCGGCTCGGGCCCAGAAGGCATCGCCGGTCCACCAGTAAAGGAGATCGGCGGCAAAGGTGCAGAAGGTCAGGGCCACCGGAAACGACACGCTCATCGCATGGACCGGATGGCCGAAAATGGCGACGCGCGATTCCGTGTCCGCGAAATCCGTCTTGTCGGCGACGGGATCAATCAGCCGCTCGTCCTCACCCCTGAATTCCTGCCGCGCCATGGCAAGCGTCTCCTCAAGCTGTCCGTGTCGGTGACAACGGGTATCGTGCTGTCGGGTTGCGCGGGACCGCTTTCGCCCCTCGAGCCCGGCGGTCCGGCCGCGCGTTCGATCGCCACGCTCTGGTGGGTGATGCTGACCGCTTCCGTGGCGATTTTCGCGCTGGTGATGGTGCTTGTGGCGCTCGCCTGGCGCGCGGCCGCCAAGCCGGCGGCGCAAAACGGCAGCGAGCAGGTCTGGATCATGGGTCTCGGCCTCGCCTTTCCGGTCGCGGTGCTCTTGTCCCTTCTCGCCTACGGCCTGTGGCTCGGCGAGCGCCTGCTGCCGCGCGACGGCGCGGATGCCGCGAGCGTCCAGGCGGAGGCGAGACGATGGTCCTGGGCCTTCTCCTACGATGACGCGCCCGGGCGGATCACGGAAGACGTCCTTCACATTCCCGCCGGCCGGCCGGTCGACGTCGCGATCACCACGGTCGACGTGATACACAGCTTCTGGGTGCCGCGGCTGGCCGGAAAGCTCGACGCGATCCCCGGCCACGTCAACGTGCTGCGGATTGAGGCGGATGTTCCGGGAACCTATGCCGGACTGAGTTCGGAATTCAGCGGGCCGGGCTACGACCGCCACGCCTTCACCGTCGTGGCGCACGGGCCGGACGACTGGCAGGCATTTCTGGAGGGCGGCGAATGAAGGCCCTGACCCGCCACCGGCGGCTTGCCGCGATCTGGTCTTCCAGGCCCGGCTGGAGAGGCTGGCTCTCCACGGTGAACCACAACGACGTCGGGCTCATGTTCCTCGTCACGGCGTTCTTCTATTTCCTGGTCGGGGGCATATTGGCCATGCTGATCAGGGCGCAGCTCGCCACGCCGCACTCGGCCTTCGCGGGGCCCGAAGTCTACAGCCAGTTCTTCACCATGCACGGGACCATCATGATGTTCCTGTTCGCCATCCCGGCGATCGAGGGGCTGGCGATCTATCTGCTGCCGAAGATGCTGGGAACGCGCGATCTGGCCTATCCGCGCCTCACCGCCTACGGATTCTGGTGCTACTTCTTCGGCGGCGCGATGCTGCTGGTCGCGCTGCTTTTCGGCATCGCACCGGACGGCGGCTGGTTCATGTATCCGCCGCTCACCGGCAAGATCCATTCGCCGGGCATCAACACCGACTTCTGGCTGATCGGCATCACATTCGTCGAGATTTCCGCGATCAGCGCGGCGGTCGAGCTGACGGTCTCGATCCTGAAATACCGCGCACCCGGAATGTCGCTCGGCAGGATGCCGATCTTCGCCTGGTACATCCTGGTCACGGCGCTGATGATCCTGACCGGTTTTCCGCCGCTGATCCTCGGCTCGATCCTGCTCGAGCTGGAGCGCGCGTTCGGGCTTCCCTTCTTCCAGCTCGAGTTGGGCGGCGACAGCCTCTTGTGGCAGCACCTGTTCTGGCTGTTCGGCCACCCCGAAGTCTACATCATCTTCCTTCCCGCCGCCGGCGTGATCTCCACAATCCTGCCCGTGATGGCGTCGACCACCCTGCTCGGATATCGCTGGGTGGTGGCGGCCGCAGTCGCGCTGGCGATCCTGAGCTTCGGCCTGTGGGTCCACCACATGTTCACGACCGGCATCCCCCATATGGGGCTCGCCTTCTTCTCGGCCGCCTCGACGCTGGTCGCCATTCCGACGGCGGTGCAGGTCTTCGCCTGGATCGGGACGATGTGGAAGGGCACGCCACGGCTTCACCTGCCGATGCTCCACATTCTCGGCTTTTTCGCCACCTTTGTCATCGGCGGGCTGACGGGCGTCATGGTCGCGGTGGTGCCGTTCGACTGGCAGGTGCACGACACCGCCTTCGTGACCGCGCATCTCCATTACGTGCTGTTCGGCGGCTTCGTCTTTCCGATCCTGGCCGCAGTCTATTACTGGCTTCCGCTGGTCAGCGGCCGGAAGCGTTATTTCCGGCTGGGCGAGGTCGCCTTCGCGCTGATCTTCACCGGCTTCCACGCCACCTTCCTGGCCATGCACTGGGTCGGGCTGATGGGCCAGCGGCGACGCATCTCGACCTACGCGCCCGAAGACGGCTGGACCGCGATCAACCTGATCTCGTCGGTCGGCGGGTTCGTCCTCGCCTTCGGCCTCGCGATGGTGCTTGTCGAGGTCGTCCTTCACGCCGTCGTGCGGCACCACTCCGCCCGCAATCCCTGGCGCGCCGGCACGCTGGAATGGGCCACGACGATGCCGGCGCCCGCCTACAACTTCGCGAGCCTGCCGCATGTCGATTCGCGCGAGCCACTGTGGGACGATCCGGGACTGCCCGTCCGGCTCGCGCGCGGCGAGGGCTATCTCGGCGACCCGGCGAGCGGCCGGCGCGAGACATTGATGGTCGACGTCGCGACGGGCGTCCCGGAGCAGCACGTCGTCTATCCGACCAACACGCATCTGCCGATCGTGCTGGCGGCTGTGACGGGCCTCTTTTTCCTGTCGATCCTTATCAAGGTTTTCTGGTTGACGCCGGTCGCCGTCGCCGGCGTCGTCGCGCTGGGGTGGCTGTGGGTGTGGCGGCTCGGATCCAGGAACGACCTGGGGGAACAGCCCATCGGCCGCGACCTTCGTGTTCCCAATATCGCCGAATCCGACCGGCCGCCGGGCTGGTGGGGCTCGGCGTTCCTGCTCGTCGCGGACGGAACCCTCTTCGGCTCGCTGCTCTTCGGCTACGCGTTTCTGTGGACCGTGGCCCCGGGCTGGCCGCCGCCGGCCTTCGCGAACCCCTCCCCGTTCGCGCTGGTGGCTGCGTCGGCCGGTGCCGCGCTCGGCATCGCCGGCGGCGTCTTTTCGATCCGGAACAACCGCGACGGCAAGGGACCCGTCCCAGGACTTCTGATGGCGCTCGGCGGCATGCTCGGTCTGGGAGTGGCGCTCATGGTCTTCCTGGCGGGCGCGCCCTCCCCCTCCTCCCACGCCTACGGCGCCACATTGTGGGTGCTGGGGTCGTACGGGCTGCTGCACGCGGTGCTGGCGGGCCTGATGCTGGCCTTCCTCCTGTCGCGGCACCGAGCCGGCTACATCTCCTCCCGCCGGCGGGCGGAACTGGCGATCGCGCCTGTCTGGATCGGCTATGCCTGCGTGACGACCGCGCTCATCCTGCTCGCGGCCTATCTTCCGGGTCTCGCGACATGACGGACCTGCTGCGCATCCTCGTGTCACCGGTCGCCTGGCTCGCCGCCTTCAGCGCCGTCTACGGGCTGCACGGGGTGCTGTGCTCGATGATGCTGGATGCAACGGTGTTCGGAATGTCACGGTCGAGGCTTGTTCTCGCCTTGGCGTTCGTCGTGGCCGTCCTCCTGCAGGCGGGGCTGCTGGCGATGCTCTACTCCACACGGTACGGCGCGGCGCCGGGCTTCGCGCGCGTTGTCAGCCGGGCCAGCGGCTGGACGGGGCTCGTGGCTACGATCTGGACGCTCTTTCCCACGCTCGCGGTCTCGACATGTCCGTGACGAAGGGCTGGCCACTGGCGGCGGGCCTGCTGCTGCTTTCATGGCTGTGGCTTGGCCCGCTGGCGGACATGGCGCGACGCGCTTTTTCCCCGCACATGATCCTTCACCTGGGCGTCGTCGTGGTCGCCGCGCCGCTGATCGTCATCGGCCTGTTGCGGCTGTTCCCCGGCCTCTGGAGGCCGCGAAGGCCGCTGCTGGCGGCGCTGGCCGCCTCCGCCTTCGAATTCGTCGTGGTCTGGGGCTGGCACGCGCCCGCCATGCACGAGGCGGCCGCGCGCTGGGTATCGATCTTCGCGCTCCAGCAGTTCAGCTTCCTTGTGGCGGGCCTGGCACTGTGGTGGATCTGTCTTGCCGGCCGCGACGACAAGGAAATCGCCATTGGCGCGGTCGCGATGCTGTTCACGTCGATGCACATGGCGATGCTCGGCGTCCTTCTCGTCGTCGCGCCGACGCTCATCTACGCTCCCGAATTCTGCCTCGGCGCCTTCGGCCTCGAACCGGTCGCCGACCAGCGGCTCGGCGGCGGCCTCATGGCACTGCTCGGCGCGCTGCCCTTCGTCGTGGGCGGAGCCTTGCTCGCCTCGCGTCTGGCCGCGCAAGAGCGCGCGGAAGGCCGACGAGCCGAAACAACAGGCTTCGCGGAAGGGCCGTGACGGCAGGGAAACGGCGGATCGGCATGACATCAGAGGTTGTCCCGGTTCCTTTGAGATGGCCCGGTTCTCCTCATCGGGTGGTCCATCTCACATCTCAAGCCCGGTACCACGTCCACCCAGCGTCTCTGAGTGGCCGCTTGGCAAGCGTCGATGACGATTTGCACACGATCGACGAGCGGTGAGCGGGCGATGCCGTCGTGCGCCGGGCTCGGTGCATCCGATCAAATCCGTGCCCTCGATGGGCAGCGATCCCTTGTCGTCGCGGCCATGTTGATTCCGCGGCGCGGCTCCGGTCAGATACGGCCGGGGCGGTCAGGGACGCGGGAGAGCGGCATGTCACACGATGAAAAGGCAGCAGACATGGTCCGCGTCCTCGTCGAGACGATCGGACCGAACTTCTCGGTCGAGCTGTGGACCGGCGTGCGCATCGGTCGGGCCGATGGCGGCGTCGCGCTGAAAATCGCCGGTCCCGACGTCCTGCGCCGGTTGATCCTCAGGCCGAATATCGGAACCATCGCCGAACTGTGGGCCGAAGGGCGTGTCGACGTCACCGGCGGCAGCCTGTTCGATCTCGTCGAGAGGGGCTCGACGGGCAAACTGAAGGCGAAGTTGCGCGACCTGCCGCGATGGCGGCTGCTGAAGGGCCTGCCGGCCGTTCTGATGGGCCGCGGCGGCACCGTCGCGACCGCCGGTCTCGCCGGCCGCAATGCCGATATCGCCGGTTCGGACAAGACCGCGATCAGCCACCACTACGACGTCTCGAACGCCTTCTACAGGCTCTTTCTCGACTCCCGCATGGTCTATAGCTGCGGCTATTTCACCGACTGGGCGAACGACATCGACACGGCACAGCGCGACAAGCTCGACCATATCTGCCGCAAGCTCAGACTGGCGCCAGGTGAAACCTTTCTCGACATCGGTTGCGGCTGGGGGGCCCTGCTGATCCACGCCGCCAGGAACTACGGCGTGACGGCGACCGGTGTATCGCTGTCGGAAGCGCAGACGGAGCTGGCTCGCGAGCGCATTCGTGCGGAAGGTCTGGAGGACAGGATCACCATCCAGGTGACCCCGTACCAAGAGCTCGAAGGCCGTTTTGACAAGATCGCCTCGGTTGGCATGTTCGAGCATGTCGGCATCGCCAACCATCCGGCATATTTCGCCGCCGTCCGGCGGCTCCTCAAGCCGGGCGGCATCTACCTGCACCACGCCATCACCCGGCGGATGAAGAAATCGAAGAGTGCCTTCGCCCGCAAGAGCGCCGAACATCGTGCCCTGGTGAAGTACATATTTCCCGGCGGCGAGCTCGACCATATCGGTATGACGCTCGGAAATCTCGAGGCCCATGGCTTCGAGGTGCATGACGTGGAAAACCTGCGCGAGCACTACGGTCGCACCTGCCGGCTCTGGGCCGAACGTCTCGGCGCTCGCATGGACGAAGCGACGGCCGAGGTCGGTGCCCCGAGGGCGCGATTGTGGCTGCTCTATCTCACCGGCTGCGCCCTAGCCTTCGAGCGCGGCACGGTGCAGATCAACCAGACGGTTGCGACGCCGCGCAAACGCGGCCCCTCCGGCCTGCCGCCGACCCGCGCCGATTTGTATCAATAAAGGGCTGCGGTCGGCAGGTGCCGGCCGCACCGGCGCCCGTTGGGGACAGTCGGCCAATGACAACAGATTCTTGCACTGCTCCTGATCGGAAATGCGACTTGCGCTGGCGACAACAGCCACAGCCAGGCGAACATCCTCGGCGTGACTATCCGATTCGAGGCCTTATCCTCTTGCCCTATGGCGGAGGCCTGCTTCGCGCCACACCGCCGGAGCGGCAGAGACCAGGTCACTGAACTGCACTACAGGGCGAAGCCGCGCCGCGTTCTCCCTGGATATGTCAGCCTCGCATCTCGACCGCAGCATACAGGACGTTGTGGTTTTCCCCGAAGTACACCCGCGCCTCGACGTCGTTGCGATCGACGCTGGCATTGATGATGTTCCACATGTCGGCCTCGGAACGCAGCAACAGCACCCAGTTCATGAACGTTTCCCGGTAGCCGGCGTCTGGATTGCCCTCGGCATAATTCGCGAAGAGGAACGTTCCCCCAGGCTTCAGCATCCGGAGACATGTCTTGGTGAGCTTCACCGCCACTTTGTCTTGGAGGTAATCGTAAAGTCCCGACGCATAGATGAAGTCAAACGTGCCCAGCTTGTGGCTTCTCGCCAGCAAGGTTCGCACGGAACCATCGATCGTCTCGACGGCGGTGCCGGCGAAGTCGCGCGCGATGAGGCCGACGCTCTGCGGGTCCTGGTCGAGCGCGACCCAGCGCTTCAGACGCCCCTCGCGCAACGCGACGGACCGTTTTGCTTCCCGCAAGTGCCCGGCCGCAATTGCCAGAACTTCAGTCTGGGCTCCGCGTTTGGCGGCGATCTCGTCGACATAGCGTGTCAGGAGGTCCCGTCTCTCCCGCGCCGCCACGCAGGAGGGTACATTCTGGGTATAGCCGTAGAGCGCCTTGCCGGTTTCGGAAGCACTTTCGATGCTTTCGGCGACATGCGGGTCGCAATAGATATAGTCCAGCAACTGGGCGTCGCCGGAATAGCCGCGCGGCTTCTCGAACGACCACCGCGTCAGCGGGTCTTCAAGAAAATAATCGAGGACCGGGTGGTTCTGAATGATTGGCGCAAGCGCCCGCCAGACATCGGCGTGAAGCCGCAGCCGCATTGCTTCCAGACGCGCCATCAACGGTTGTATGATTTCGGCTGGCGCCTTTTGCTGACTGATCTGCTGCTGGGTGGTGTGGAGGATGAGCGCTAGCTCGGCGCGCGCCGTCTCGAAGGCTTCGCTTCGGTCGTCGAGTGTCCTTCCAAGACCGGCGGCGATCGTCTCGCCCGTGATCAGGCTCTTTCCATCGAGAATTGTATTCACAAAATGCCCCTTGGTTAACAGATCGCTAATAGCGTAGCGAACCCCCTCTGCCAACTTTCGCACTCGATAGCATTCTTTGGATTTTGTTGACGCTTGATTAACCGCCTTTGATTGCACCGGGGTATTTCGAGCCGGACTCCATGGGCGATTAACCGAACACTGTTGCTCAGGACCCCATAGTTTGCGAGGCGTCGGGATCGCCGTCGCACGTTGGAGTTGTTCTGCGTTGTTGGCGGAAGCAACAATCAGGCTGCAAAAGCCCCTCGTAAGAGTTCTCTCGGCGATGAGCGACTACGCGATATCGGCAGTGGGCAAGCTTGCGCCTGTGGAGCCGGTCCCCCATTCGCATGAAATGCCCGAGCCCGCCGAGTTGCGGGCGCTCTTCCACAAGGAATCCCAGGCCGCGCGCAGAAAGGCGGCCCGGCCCGGGCTTTACATCGCCGTCATCATCTATCTGCTGTTCGCCTTCGCGGATATTCTGCTGGTCCCGGACGTCGCGTTCTACACGATCGCGGCGCGCCTCGTGGTCGGCGTGACCGCGCTTGTGACGCTCGAAACCCTGCTCCGCGTCGAGGCGCCCACGCAATGGCTGGACGTAACCTGCGCCGGTGCCATCATCTTCGGCTATGTCGGGTGGCTGATTCCGACGGCCATGAGCAGCAATCAGGAAAGCGTCGCCTACTATATGGTTTTCGGAACCATATTCATGATGAGCGCGAACCTGTTTTTCACGTTCCGCTTCAGGTTCTCCGTTGCCACCTCGACCATCATCCTGCTCATACTCTACACCGTAAACTACTTTATCCCTTCGACGACGACGTACAAGCTGGTCTTCGGCGCGTTCTACATCTCGTGTTTTATCTTCACGACCTACATCAATTTCAAACTCAACCGGGAGCGCTACAACGTCTTCCTCAACGCGCTCGAGGCCCGAAACCAGCATAGGGAGGCCACCGAGAGGGGGCGGGCGCTGCTGCGGCTGTCGCGCACCGATCCGCTGACCGAGCTCGAAAACCGTCGAGCCATCGACGAACGGCTGAGGGAGCTGTGGAACGGCTGGCGACAGCACGGCACCGCCTTCGCGGTCCTGCTGGTCGACGTCGATTTCTTCAAGCGCTTCAATGACCATTACGGCCACCAGGAGGGTGACCGCTGCCTCACCAAGGTTGCCGACCGCGTCCGCCGGATCGCGGAGGAGCACAGGGCTTCGATCGGTCGTTATGGCGGCGAGGAATTCATCATCTTGTCCCCGCTCTATTCGCCCGAGCATGTCGCCAGCCTCTCCCAGGAAATCTGCCGAGCGGTGGAGGGGCTTGGGATCATCCATGACGAGCGGCGAGACGGCACTCAGCTGGTGACAGTGAGCGTTGGTGCGACGTACACGCGCAGCGAGGCCGGCACGAAGCTGGAAAGAGTCATTCAGGAGGCGGACAGCGCCCTGTACCTGGCCAAGGCCAGCGGCCGCAATTGCGCACGCCTTTTCGATCCGAACGATCCGCAAAGCAGTGACGAGAGCGAGAACATCGCCGCCGTGCTCAGAATCGCAATCGAACGCGGGCTCGTGTCGCTGGTCTTCCAACCCATCGTGAGCCTCCGCTCGGGCAAGGTGGAGGCGATGGAGGCGCTGATGCGGCTGTCCATGCCGGACGGAACGTCCGTGCCTCCCAGCATGTTCATCCCAGCGGCGGAACGGACGGGGATGATTCTGGAACTCGGCCAGTGGGCAATCAGAACGGCTTGCCTTCAACTCGCATCCAACGAGCACATCCGCACGATCAGCGTCAACGTTTCCCCCGTCCAGCTCAAGGCGCCGGGCTTCGCCGCATCGGTAGCCGCCGCCCTGGGTGACGCCGGGGTACCGGGAAACCGCCTGGCCTTCGAGATCACCGAAGGGCTGGAAATGGAAATGCACTCAGACGTACTGCGCTGCATCAGCGACTTGAAGCTGCTTGGCATAAAGATCTGGCTCGATGATTTCGGCACCGGCTTCGCCGGCCTGTCGTGGTTGCGACTTATCGATTTCGATGTGGTGAAGATCGACCGCTCCTTCTTGCACGACTGCCTCACGCCCCGCGGCAAGGCCATGTTCCAGGACATTGTCGGACTGCTGCGCAATCGTGGTCCGAAGATTCTCGTCGAGGGGGTGGAAAGCGAGGAGCAAATGGAACTGCTGCGAATCCGCGGTATAGACCTTGCTCAGGGTTTTTACGTCGGGCGGCCGGCCCGAGCGGACAGCTTCGGCTCCCTTCTTTCGGCACCAAAGCGCCGGGCGGCGGCTGGCTGCCCGAACTAAGCCGCCACTCCACGTTCCTCGTACGTCTGCCTTAGGATGTGGCAAGACCAGAACTATGGCCGATTGGGGGGCGCGTTGCTGCTAAAGCTCGTTGACTAGGCGAAAGGCCCTTTTTGCGGCTGCATAACGAGCCAGTTCCCCGGCGGTGAGTGCGTGGGCCCCCATCAGCGCCGTATTGGCGCGTGCTGCGCCGTCCATCAGAGCCGCAACCGCTGCAATCGTATTTCCCGAAGCCACATTGGACATGGGGCAAAGCTATCCTGTGTTCGTAAGGCCGTCAGCCTCTCATACTTCGACCGTTGCCGAAACATCTGCCGCGAAGCCGGTGGTAGACGAATTCCGCGGTTCGATTTTGAACTTGGGTAGGGGCATGACCATGGACAAGCCGAATCTCACGAAAGAGCTCGCGCTACTCCTGACGCTCTCTACTCTGTGGGGCGCCTCTTACAGCTTTATCAAGATCGGTGTCGAAACCATCCCGCCCGTTTCGCTGATCGCAGCCCGAACGTTCATCGCTGGGCTGATTCTGGTCGCTGTCATTCGCTGGCGGGGCCTGAGTGTGCCGAAGGACGCGACCAGCTGGCGGCGGTTTCTGTTTCAGGCGTGCCTCAACAGTGTCATCCCGTTCACGCTGATTGCATGGGCGCAACAGACCACCGATGCCGCTTTGGCGACGATATTAAACTCCACATCGCCTATATTCGCCTTCCTGCTGACGGTGCTGATAACACGCCACGAAGCCGTGACCAGCCGTAAGCTGTTCGGGGTGGGGGCTGGCATTGTCGGCATTTGCCTGATCGTCGGCGTTCAGGCTCTTAGCGGCTTGGGGCGAGAGCTGTGGGCGCAACTTGCCATCGTCGGAGCCACGATCTGCTATGCCGGCGCCGCGATCTTCGGCAAGAATTTCAAGGGGCTCGATCCCATCATGCCGGCAGCCGGGTCGATGATCTGCGGGGCAGCCGTCCTCATTCCCGCCAGCCTGATCACTGAACGGCCATGGACCTTGGCTCCATCATTGGAATCGATCATGGCCTTGCTGGCGCTTTCGGTTTTCTCCACCGCGCTCGCCTTCGTGATTTATTTCCGACTTGTCCAGACACTCGGCTCGGTCGGGACGACGGCGCAGGCCTATCTGCGGGTGCCTATTGGAGTAGCGATCGGTATCGTCTTTCTCGGAGAAAGCCTGTCCTCGACAGGGGTGATCGGATTGGTATGCGTCATCGCCGGCGTGGCTGCGATGACGATCCCGGCCCGCAAGCCTGCTCCGGCGAGTTGACCATGTGGACACCATAGCCCAGGCCTGTTGCGATGTACCGAGGTTAAGGGGCTCTCACGACGGTGAACGATTAACACCCCGATTAGCGCGATGCCCCCTCCTCGGGGACACGCGGACCTGACATAAGTCGCCAAATGTGCAGGCTGATCACTGAGCGGTGTAGCCTCCGTCTATCGGATAGAAGGCACCCGTGCAGAACTGTGCCCTGTCTGAGAGCAGGAATGCGGTCAGATCGGCCACCTCCGCAGGTTCCGCCAGCCGACCCATTGGATGTTGCGCCGCTAGCCCGGCTAGCGCTTCCTCGCCCATTTCCTTCATGCGCGGCGTTGCCACATAACCGGGGCCGATGGCGTTCACGCGCACACCCTTATCGGCAAATTCCAGAGCCGCGGAACGGGTCAGACCGATCACGCCATGTTTTGAGGTTGTATAAGCTCCCAGTCCGGCCAATCCGACGATCCCGTTGGCAGAGGAAAGGTTCACAACCGCCCCGCCACCGGCTCGTGCGATGGCAGGCAACTGGTACTTCAAACCCAGGAACATCCCCGTCAGGTTGGTGTCGATGACCAGTCGCCACTCATCCAGCGATAGGGCGTCGAGATTTGTTGCCGCTGGGCCCGGAGTTCCGGCATTGTTCACGGACAGATGTAACGCTCCGAACGATTTCTCGGCCAGATCAACCACCTCGCGCATAGCCGCCTCGTCCCGGACATCTCCCTCCACGCTCACTGATCGCTTGCGCGCTGGATCACATTCATCCAGCAGGGAATCGATTCCCGCCTTGTCATGTCCGATCGCAACCACACACGCCCCGTCAGCGATCAGACGTCGCGCTATCGCCGCGCCGTTTCCTGTGGCTGCACCAGTCACCAGCGCGGTTTTGCTCTGAAAGTGCATGGTCTTCTCCCGGATGTCTTTGACGGGGCTCGGGTATTACCCGTCCGATCCAGCGCAATGAAGCAGCGCGTTAAAGCTGGAGTTGCTTTGGTAAGCTAACTGTTCTGCGTTGGTTCCGGAAATACGAGTTCCCACAAATGACCATCGGGATCGCAAACGTAACCAGTGTAGCCTCCCGAGGCCTCGTCTATTGCCGCCTTCCCTGGCGCGGAGCCGCCATGCCTTGGTGCAGCCTCCAACATGGCATCAACCGCTCCTTTGGTTTCCATCGCGCAACTGATGACCATACCGGCATTCTCGTTTGGAAGCTGCGCGCCACGTCCGGCCTTCTTGCTGTAGGACTCGAATTCGCCTCTCTCCATCAGGAACAGCGAAAGATTGGGAAGCTCGAGCACGATGATTCCGTCTTCGATCTGCGCGTCGGGATACCCGAAAACATTCCGATAGAATGAAAGGGTCCGGCTCGGATCGCTGACCGGCAGGCAGAGGACGGTCGTTTTGATTTTCATATCGTTTGACCTTGTGTTCCTTCCCTTCAATTCTGATTGCCTCGTTCTGGCGCTAGCCGCTGAATCGGGCGAGATCGGACCCTTGCACCTCGTGATGCTCGACCAGTTCCGGCCGGTCGAGCAGGTATTGGTCGTCTTCGGGGTAGTCGCGCGCGACACCGTAGTCGTCGCCGGCAAAACGGCGCACAGCGTCGAGGTCCCTCCACCAGCTGATGGTCGAGACCTCACTGGTGCCGTCGCCGAGGTCACGCAGCAAAATCTGGTAGCCGAGGTTGCCCGCGGTCCCGGCATAGTGCGCCCCGCCGGTCTCCTCCACGTACCGAATATATTCGTCGGCCTGCGCCGTGCGGATGCGCGCCGACCATTTCCGGAAGATCATGCTTGGTCTCCTCTCGGATCACCGCCCGGCGCCATACGCCGGCTCAGCGGCTCACTTCATCCCCATGTCGACGGCGCTTGGCAGTGCTCCCCTTCGTCAGTCATCGGAGTCGCGTGATAGAAATGCCTTCAACCGCTCCAGGACAAGACGCGGGGCTTCAAGCTGAGGCAGGTGGCCGACGCTCGGCAGCGTTTCGAAGGACGCCTGCGGGATCAGCGCGTGAAGAGCCTTGCCTCTCTCCAGCGGGATCCATGGATCGTCCTCGCCCCAGATGATGTTTGAAGGACACCGGATATCCCGGAACATCGGTTCGAGTTCGGCGGTGTATTTATCATCAGCTTGCGCGAATTGCCGATAGAAACTTGCTCGGCCCTCTTCGGAAAGCCATGGCTCGACGAGCTTTTCGAAATCGCCGGAACCGATGTCGTTGACGAGCGCCCCCTTTATGTAAGCCTCCACGACCGCTCTGTGGATGTGCGGCGGCAGCCCAATGAACGCTTCCACATGGCGACCGACATGATCGAAGAACTCCGATCCCCAGGGGCGCATTGCGACGACATTCATCAGCACGTAGCGGTCGAAGTCGCAGCCGTGCAGCAAATGCGCCCGCAATGTCGTTGCTCCGCCCATGTCGTGGGCAACGACGATGGGTCGATCGAGCCCCCAATGCGCAAGCATCTCTGCGAAGACCATTCCCTGTACATCGAGCGACGTGCGCTGCTCGGCGCCTTTGTCGGACTGGCCGTATCCGGGCATGTCGTACCAATGGACGCGATACCGGCTCGCTAGGTCCGGAATGACCCGATGCCATGAGAACGACGACCACGGCCAGCCATGGGCCAGCACGAGTGCGCGCCCATTACCGGTTCGACCCGCTGCCACCACGCCGGCAGATGTTCGCACTCTCTCATCGAGTTTCCACGACAACCAATATCCTCCATCGGCTTTCGAACAGAGCGCAACACATATGGCTTGCTTCGCAACTCCATGGTCAGTCCGCAGGCTTCAGATGTTCAACGCCACCGCTCCCAGGCAGAATGCCGCTCAGTGCACCATCCCTCTCATGCATCCGCCAGACTTGATCGCCATATCAGTCATATCGATCGGTTACTGCCCTGATGCGAGGGATGTGGCCCCATAGCAACGGGATTGCCGCTCTGACGGCTCGACGGCAAAAACGCCGATGTCATGGAAAGGGTTGGATGAGACTTAGCCGTCCGTTCATTGGGTGATTTCGGGCTCAACGAGTTTAGCAAGCTTGCGCAGCGACTCCTGCCAACCAAGATAACAGGCTTCGACGGGGATCAGATCGGGCAGGTTCTCCTGAACCACAGTCATCTCCGTTCCGACTGAAACGGCCTTCAGCGTGACGGTCGTTTTTGTCTCGCCTGGAAGGTTCGGATCATCGAACACATCGCTGTAGACGAGCATCTCGCCGGGCACGAGTTTCAGATAGGTGCCGCCGAAGGAATGGTTTTGTCCGTCCGTGAAGTTCCGGAAGGACATTCTGTGCTTGCCGCCTTCCTTCGCCTCGAGCTCATGGACCGTACAGGTGAAGCCGAAGGGCGGGAGCCAGCTCGCGACCGCGTCAGGTTCCAGAAATGCGCGGTAGACCTTTTCGGGCTTGGTGGCGAAGACCCGGTGCAGTTTAACGGTGTTGGGCATGATCATTTCCATTGATTGATCTAACCAAGAGGTCGTTGCCCTGGCGTTTAGCGAAAGTATGGGCGCCACAGGACTGGTTGAAGAGCCAATTCCTAAATACAGTGACAGGCCAATTTCCCTCAGCGGAGAAATCTAGCGCCAGACCCGGAAGGCGGTACTCGACCGGAGCAACGAACACCTGGCAGACAGCGGGTCGAGGCGATCGACAGACCACCGCGCGATTTTTCGGTGATGAACGGGACACCGCTGCCGGTCTTTGGAACGGAGAAGCGAGATGGACAAAGCTGTGACCGCAGCAATTCTGACCGCCGCCCTCGGCGCGGGCTTGCTCGGCGGATACGTCAACGCCTTTTCCGACGTGGCAAACAGTCTGGAGCGGGTTCCTGACACTATGGGGATCACCTCAATGCAGGCGATGATCGACGTCGTAATGGAGAACGCCCTCTTCTTCCTCGTATTTTTAGGAACGCCGGTTCTGTCGCTGATCCTGGCTGTGGTCGCCGTGAGAGGGATCGGCCGGGCAGGCTCGTGGGCAATCCTCATTGGCAGCATGCTAATGGTGGTCGGGGTGTTCGGCGTCACTGTCGGCATTCACGTCCCGCTGAACAACTCACTGACCGAATTGGACCCGGCGAGCGCAGCAGCGGCCGATCTCTGTCGGACCTTTCTGGATCGCTGGACGCTCTGGAATCACGTGCGCGCGATCTCGAGTGTTGGCGCGGCCATCGCGTTCATGTTGGCTCTTGTCGCGCGGGTTGCATCCAGTCCGTCATCGACGTAGCCACAATATGAAGCGCCTGTGGCAGGAACCGCGACCGCCGCACCCGTCGATGCTGTTGTCGGAAGTAGCAAATACCAGCGATGGGCAGTAGGCCTCTTCGGTCTCATGGTCCTATCTGAGGTTTTGCAGATGATGAGATGGCGCCATCCCCTCCTGACTTTGGCCCCGTTCAACTACTGAAACAGGCCCGCAGCAGCCGCAATCCTTCGCTGATATCGGCGGTAGGGATTGCGCCGTATCCGAGCACGATTCCTGTCTGCGCTGTCTCACCGACGGCGAAAAACGCCAACCTGTGGATGGCAACGCCAACATCGGCGGCGCGATCCCGTATTTCGGTAATCTGATCGACCGTTGCCTTTCGGGATACAGCGGTGAGGTGCAGACCCAGGGACGATGGAACAAGTTCGAGATGATCAGCGAAATCCCGCCTGATCACATCGGCGATCATCTCGCGCCGCTCGCGGTAGATTCTGCCCACCCTCCGGACATGACGTGCAAAACCTCCATCACTGATGAAAGCAGCGAGCGCCGCTTGTTCAAGTGTCGAGGTATGCCAGTCGCTCACGTACTTGGCCTTCTGCACCGCCATCCGCAGCGAAGACGGTGCAACAAGAAAGCCCAACCGGAGTGTCGGCAGCATCGTCTTTGAAAAGGAGCCGACATAGATGACCCGGCCGGTGGCATCGAGCGTCTGCAACGGCTCAAGAGGACGTCCTTCGAAGCGGAATTCACCGTCGTAGTCGTCCTCGATGACGACCGCATCGTTTCGATCGGCCCAGGCGAGCAGTGCCTGCCGGCGTGCCAGCGTCATTGTCACCCCAAGCGGGTACTGATGGGAAGGCGTCACATAGACCGCCCGAACCCCACGCGGCAGCGCGTCGACGACCAGTCCGTCGCGATCCACCGGCACACCGACCACTCGTATGCCCAGCGATTCGAATAATCGTCTGGGCGCTTCATAGCATGGATCTTCGACCGCAATCCGGTCACCCGGCTCCAGCAGAACACGTGCCAGGATGTCGAGCGCCTGCTGCGTGCCGTTCGTGACGATGATGTCATCCATCGACGCCTCGATGCCGCGGGAATGGCCGATGTGGCGCGCGATCGCCGCCCTGAGGTCGCGATGCCCGGCAGGGTGCTCGTATGTGATTATCGACGCGCGTTCGTTCGAACGCAGCACCCGAGTTACCAACGGCCGCCACTTCCGGTGGGGAAAAAGCGTGGCGTCGGGAAGTCCAGTGCGAAAATCGAACCGAGCCGGCCTATCAAATGCGGTGGGAAGCGGGATGGACTGCCAGACCGGGCGGGCTTGGATCGTGCCTTCGGAACGCCGGCGCGCGCGCCCATGCCCGGCACGGGCAGCCCACTCGCTGACAAATGTGCCTGCCCCTTGCTGACAAACGACAAAGCCCTCTCCAGCGAGCCGCTCGTAGGCCACCGTGACGGTGGCCCGCGACACGGCCAGCGTCCGGGCAAGTTCGCGGCTTGGAGGCAGCCGATCTTCGGGCCGAAGTCGCCCGCCGAGAATCGCCTTCCGGATCTGGCGGTAGATTTCTCCACTGAGATCTCTCCGACCGACAAGGCTGACGTGGAACACCGCTCATTCCGTCGCGCTCGAATATTGGTCTACCACAGTATTCAGGAATTGGCTCTTCAGCCAGTCCTGTGGCGCCCATACCTTCGCGAGCGTCGGAAGGTTGTCTGAAGGACGGATGCTCAGAGAATTCCGTTCCATCATCGGCCTCTTTGCCGTCGTGAACCGTGATCAGATGTGCGCAGCCTGCACAAAGGTTGCGCTCCCTGTGCGCTAGGTCGGCTAGCTCAAGCTTGGCATTCTTCGCCGTATGATCGGATTTCAAACGGCTGTGAGACCGCAAAGGAAGGTAAAATGTCCCGCAAACTGGTCGTAAGCGTCTACAGCTCTCTCGATGGTGTGGTTCAGGACCCTGTCGGAATGGAGAATTCCGGTCTGGGCAACTGGGTTGGTCCCTTCAGTCGTGGCCCCGAGGGTGACGAGATCATGCATGAGGAGCTGTGGGCGGCCGACATCGTGCTGCTCGGCCGGACCACGTACGAGGGTTTCGCGCCGGTTTGGCCGACCATCGATGATCCGGCGGGTTTCGCGCGAAAGCTGAACGCGATGCGCAAATACGTGGCTTCGAACACGCTCAAGGAAGCGACCTGGACGAATACCTCCATTCTCTCCGGTGATGTTGGGGCAGCTGTAGGTGAACTCAAGGCCGAGGGCGGCGGCGACATTGTCGTCTACGGCAGCGCCGGGCTGGTTCACTCGCTGTTGCCGCAGGGCCTCGTCGACAAGGTGCATATGCTGATCTACCCGACCGTTCTGGGGCGCGGCACCCGGCTGTTTCCGGCCAACTACGCCGCGACTTTCGATCTGGGCGATCTCAAGCAGCTCGGCTCCGGAATTGTGCACGCGGAATATCTGCGCATCCGATGACATGCTAGCGGGGAGCCTAACAATGGATGTGAACTGGCTTGCGGTATGCTTGGCGGCGCTGTCCGCTTTCCTGCTTGGCGGGTTGTGGTAAACAAATCGAAGGTGCAGTTATGGTCAACATACTGACGATCAATTTGGCGATCAGCACCTTTTTATTTTGGCTTGTCTCTCGCCTTTACCTGATGCCGAGATTGTCTCCTGTCACCGCGAAGGCGATCATCGTTCCGATACTCCTTTTACACATGTCTCGACATCTCGGCCTTATGTTTCTCTCGCCCGGCGCCGTCTATCCGGGTCTGCCCCAACAGTTCGCATATCCGGCAGCTTTGGGCGATTTCATCGCTGCCGTTCTGGCCGCAATCTCGTTGCTCCTGATCCTCAAGCGTTTGCCCGGGCAACGCGGCATGGTCTGGATTTTCAGCCTGTGGGGAGTTGCCGATCTAGCCGTCGCGATCACACTCGCCACTGCTTACAACGCCGAGCCGTTCATGGGCGCAGCCTATTGGATTCCTGCGTTCTGGGTGCCCGGACTGCTTGTCACCCATTACATCACTTTCGTCATCCTGGTGAAACATTGGGGGCCCGAGCATTCCCGGTGAGCGCGCGATCTGAACGCACCCAACGATGCCGCGATCGCAGAGATCGGACGGAACAGAACAAGCGGATCGTCTTTGGAGGGCAAGAAGCCGAGTCGCTGCCAGAACTGGGCAGCTTCGCCATCGATGGCGTCGACCATCAGGGAAGAGGATTGGGTGATCCAGGAAGTACCGGAACTTCGCCTTCTGGAATCGCGGACTAATTCTTCTCGTTAGTCTGCAGCATCCCGCCAAGTTCTTGAAAATGGCGCGCCCGAAAGGATTCGAACCTCTGACCCCCAGATTCGTAGTTTCCGTGCGAAAATTATCGTGTGATATCAACTGGTTACGACTTTGGCTCTCGCGGTTGGGTTTGCGGGTAGCCGAAAAGTTAGAAGCTCGCCATCGCCGCTGACACCCAACTGTGCGCCGGAGCCCTCCGTGGCTTCATCGGCTAAGATGTGCTCCCAATACATGTCGTCTAGCTCTCACCAAAAGTCCTCATCCGGCGGCTCATGCAGGCGAATGTCTCAATTGGGGCCGACAGCGGTCTGTCCGGTTCCGGCAGCCAGTGGCAACAAGCTGCCATTCAGTCTCCGACCTCGTCTCTGTCGTTCCATGGTCAAGGACGGGTTGCCTGGAGCCGCCGTTATTGGCAGCCCAACTGTCGGCCTGTTAGCGGCCAACAGGTGAACCCGCGGCTCCCGCACTCAGAGGTTCGATAGCGGAGATGGAGGGTGGCACCAGCGGGCGCCGGCGCGGTCTGAGTTCTTCAGCCTTGCTTGCCTCGAAAGAGCGCCATGATGAACTGCCAGAGCCGCGTCCACCAGCTTGGCGGCGGAAGCGTCAGCCTTTCGGCATCGCGCCGGTCGCGCCGCTTCACGGCGACGATCATTTCAGCCGGCATGGCGCCGGCCCATCTCACCTGGTTTCCGATGATCCAGTAATGGGACTGGCAGGGCTGGCTCCAGTTGCCGACTGAAGGAGACAGCGACACCGCGCCGTTGCTCTCGGCAAGACGCCATTTCGCCGGGTTCAACGGCGTAACCACCTCGCTGCCGCAGCCGCAGCAGCAAAGATGCACGGCGGTCGCGTAGCGCCGCGAGATATAGAGCACGCCCCCCTCAAGCCGGTCGGGCACGAACTCCACCAACTGCGGACGAATGACCGTGATTCTCGTCATCCGGCCGCTTCTTGCACGATCTCGCCGCTTCCGATGGAAAAGCCGGCATAGAAGCTGTTGCGGCCATCCCGGTAAACGCCGAAATACTGCTTCCACCGCAGCACCGCGAAGCACGCATTGAGCGCGTTCAGCTCGGCGATCTGGATGTTGGTGGCGTATTCGTTGGCGCCGCCGTCGTCGTCCGCGAACGAGATGTGGGGCGCCGCCTGATCCCTTGTATCCGGCGCGCTCATCGTCAGCCGCACGATGCCGCCCAGCTGCCCGTCATTGAGAACGACGCCCATGCCGACATCTATGAACGGCGTGCCGTTGGCGACAAGCCGCTCCACCACGGCGCGCTTGACCGGACCCTGGTCGAGGCAAAGGAACACGAAGTCGAGGCCGTCCACGAGGGCGACGTTCGATTCGTCGATGAAGACGTCGTGGGCGACGATGCCCTTGTGCATGTGGCCGTAGCGCGCGGCGAGGTAGGATACCTTGCGGGGGCGGGAGGCCAGCTCCTCGAGGGACGCCGCGCCCGGCGCGCGGAAGGCGTTGTGCTGTGAGAACACGTCGCCGTCGATGATGCGGATCTCCGCGGCCGCCGTCTTCGTGACGAGGTCGAGGATGTAGGCGCCGGTGCCGCCCAGCCCGAGGATGCCGAGGCGCTGACCCGCAATCCGCGCGTTGACCGCGCCGATCCCGGCCCGACTCGTGGCGGTGTCCTCGTACTGGAACACGCTGGCCTCCCCATCCGTCGGGACCGGCGGATAGGTGCGCGCGGTGGCGCTTTCGTCGACCTTCGCCGCCTCGCCGGTGATCCGCGCGATGTAGGTCGTCATCTTGTGGTGATAGTCGCGATAATCCGCCTTGGCCGAGAAGGTGAAGTCGGCCTTCACACGGTTCCCGAAATCCTGGGGGGCGGAGCCGTTCTGGATCGACGTGATCTTGCGGCCGTCGCTGTGGCAGGGATGCGCGCCGGTCCAGTACGCCACGTGATCCTTCGGCTTCACCGTGACGTCGCCGGAAAGCTCCAGGCGCGATATCAGGATTCCGCGCTGGACGCTTCCCGACGAGTCGACGTACGGGACGTCCCTGACGAGCAGGAAGCCGTCCCGTATCTCGATGTCGTAACCTTCATTCTGGAGCCGGAGCAGGTCCGAGCTAAGAGCGATTGGTCGACGTGACATCGAACTCCATCCCTTCCTTGGCCTTGACCGACTGCCCTTCGACCAGCGTGCCTGCCGGTTTGTTGCCGTGGCCGCGGGTGTACTGCACCGTGTACTGGATGCCGTCGCCCATCGGCGGGTTCGGGAAGGCCAGGCCGATGACCTCCTCGAAAGTGAGGTCATCGTTCTTGGGAACCTCGCGGGGACGGCCGTTGACGACGATCGTCACGGTCCTGGGGCGCTCTTCGCTCTGCACTGCACTCATCGGATTAAGCCTTTCTGGCGGATTTCTGCCGGTATTGACGTTACGAGCGATTGCGATCTAGCAATCCGTTTTATATTATCAAGTGAGGGTATCGATTGCAATATCGCAATCGATTTTATTTTTGCAATGGAGCGACCATGACAGACCGTTTCGACAGCGACGCCTTCTACGCTGCGCTCAACGCCGCCCGTCTCAGCCGGCAAAAGACGTGGAAGGAGGTCGCCGAAGAAGCGGGCGTGAACGCATCGACGCTGTCGCGTATCGGCCAGGGCGCCAAGCCCGACGTAAACGGCCTCGCGGCGCTGCTGGCCTGGTCGAATCTCAAGGCCGAGATGTTCATTCGCGGCGCCGACCAGCGCGAGGCAGAGCCGATCGCGAAGATCACCGCGCTGCTGCGCGCGGACCCGAAACTCACCCCCGTCAACGCGAAGCTGATCGAGGAAATCGTCATCAGTACCTACGAAAAGCTGCGGGGGGACTGACGTGGGATTCCGGCGCGGCTTTAAGGCGGAAGCGAATCGCATCGCCCTGCGCATCAGGGCGCAGATGGGCCTGTCGCCGGTCGCGCCCATCGATCCGGAAGAGATATGCGCGCTCTATGACATCGCGTTGATCAGGCTCAGCGACCTAGCGCCGGATTCGCCGCTGCTCCGGACGGCGGATTCGTGTTTTTCGGCGGTGACGGTCCCCTGCGGAGCCCGCACCGCCATCGTCCACAATGACGCGCACAATCTCTATCGGCAGCGCAGCAACATCTGTCATGAACTGGCTCATTGCTTCCTGGGGCATGAATGCGTCCCGCCCCTGACGCCGGATGGCGAACGGGCCCGCGACGGCACCATTGAAGCCGAAGCCAATCATCTTGCCGGGGTGCTGCTTCTGACGGACGAGGGTGCCGCCCACGTGATGTTCCGCCGCCTCCTCGACGAGGCGCAGCGCATCTACGGCATCAGCGAAGCCATGCTGAACTACCGCCTGCGGATCAGCGGCGCGATGACCCGGTTTCAGCGCGCCTCCAGCTGGTAGGACTCAGGTGCGGACCGGTATCTCGACGACCGGGCGCAGCGGCTCCAGCTGCGTGGCGTATTTCCGGACGACCTGATCGTACAGGTCGGCGATACCTTTCGCCCTGACCGAAACCACCAGCGCGTAGGGGAGCTTGCCGGGCGGCGTGTAGTTCCGCCCCTCCAGGCGCGCATTGTAGTGGATGTCGAAGCAGGGATTGCGCAGGCTCGTGCCGCGGAAGGTCCTGCGCGCATGCAGGCAGTTCTCCCATTTCCAGGCGTCCCGCCGCAGCTCTTCCTCTTCTCCGCCGTGATCGACGGCGGAGAAGAAGCTGCGCGAATCGGGATTGATCTGGTCCTCGCGCTTGAACTTGCCGTCATGCGGCCGGAACGTCACTTCGAGGCCCGCGCGCGTGTAGTTGCCGGGATGATGCGGGTCGGTGAGGCACTTATAGCAAAGCGTCGCCGTGATCTCCGCGTTGCCGGCGATGCCGCCGTCCGGCAGCGGTATCGGCGCGCGGATATACTTCGTAGGCGAGATGTTGCCCTGATAGATGACTCGGACGCTATCGTCGTCGCAGACCACGATGTCCTCTATATCCTGCGCTACGCGGCCCCAGCCGACCTCCCGGTGCGGATGATCCGACGCCTCGGTCGAATGGATCAGCAGGGAGCGCACGGCCAGCAGGCCGATACTGTCGCCGAAATGCGCCTTGATGCCCGCGCCGAGGCGCAGGGTGCTCGGCGTGGCGAACGACGTCCCGCCAGTAGCTTCCAGCGCAGGCTTCACCCCGCCTCCGACTACGAGGAACGGGCGCTGAAGCGAGCCGCCGAACTGCACCACGTCCGGCTTGACAAGTCCGGGGCTGCGGCCGGGGCCGACCGAGCTGTAGGGCGCCCGTGCCCACCCGGCGCCCGGCGTATCCGCCGCTCCGACGGCAAGGGCGTTGACGCAATCCGACGGCACCTGCACGCGGTTGAGCTTCAGTTCCTCGTCGCCTTCGCCGTTGTTGCCGACGGCGACCGCGGCCAGCGTGTCGACGCGCGCGAGCCGGTCGTCCAGCACCGCGGTCCAGGCGTGAACGTCATCGTCTTCGACGGTCAGGGACGGGCCGATGCTGAGATTGACGAAATCGTATTTCCGGCTGTCGAGCACGCCGGTGATGCGGTCCAGTACCTCGTAAAGCTCGTGAAGGTTCTGCCCCGGATCGCCGTCAAGAACGCGGTAGTGGTCCACATCCGCGTAGGGCTGCGGCAGCGGCCGGGCCGGATCGACCGGGCCGAAAAGGAAGGCCGACGTGACACCGGTGCCGTGCGACAGGAACTCATCCACCGCCGGCCCGATGCCGGATACCTCCTGCGCGGACGCCCATGGCCCGAAGGGATGCGCTGGCGGCAGCCCGCCATCGAAAATGGCGGCCTTGATCTTCTTGTCCATGGCGGCGACTGCAGGCAGGTTTACGGCCACCGAGGGAATCCCCGACGTGCGGAAGGCCGGCTGCAACACGCGCAGCGGCGGCATCTGCCGCAGGGCGCGCACGATGGAAAAGGTCGCGATCTGCTCCGCGAGCGCCGACGGCGCTTCCACTTTGACGAAGCACAGGCCGCCCGCGTAAAAGCGCTGGTCGAGGCCGGACTCAATCCCTAGCCGCCGGAGATAGTTGCGGAATTCCGGCAGCATGGCATGCTCGCCGTCGAGCTGTTCGGCATGGAGCACCACCTCAAAGACCGTGGTGCCCTTGTCGGGAATAGCGCCCTTGATCTTGTCCTGCACGGTCTGCGGCGCGATCTCCTCGACCGTCATCAGGTCGCGCGCGACGGGTGTACCCTCGGCCCAGTTGCCGAGCGCCGCCTGCCAGCGCGCGAAATCTTCCTTCGCGCCCATGACGAACAACTCCGTCGTCAGGGCCTCCTCGGGCGGACGCCCCTTCGAACGCTGCGCAGGCTTGACGCGCCGCGGTTTGCTGCCGACCGGCGTCAGTCCCGTCTGGCGAAACAGCTCGCCCGGAAAATACGATTTGGCGATGAATTCGGGATTGAGGGTCACGGCGGCCACGGCCTTGCCCTGCGGGCAGGCTTCCGGCGGCAGAGCCCTGATCTGACTGACCGTCCGGTCCAGCATCGGCGCGAGACGCGCGCGCGCCTGCTGGAACGTATAGGGCTGCGCCTTGGGGCCGCCGCCGGACCGGACGACAACGTCCTCGGTCAGGCGCTCCCCCTTGCCGAGCAGAAAATTGGTCTTAGCCATGGCCACGCTCCTTCGGTCTGCGGACCGTCCGCGCCCTGATTGTCTCGCGGGCAACGCCCGTCAGTTCATGGGCGGCGCGCTGCGAGAGAAGACCGCTGCCGACAAGCTCCGCGGCGAGGGCTATGCGCGCGGCCTTGGTGCCCGCATAGCCCTGCAAAAGCGCGGGCAGATGCCCATCGACGGCCTCGCCCGCAAGAGCCGCTTTCCGGCGCACGGCCTTCACGTCGCGGTCGATATCGCTGAAGGATCGCCCCTCCAGCGCGACCGCGAGGACGCGCGACCACGCCTCCGCCCCTTCGCTGACGGGGCCGAGCACCGCCCGCAGATGGGCCTCGATGGCGTCGCGGCCCGGCATGGGAAATTCCAGCTCGACGTCGAACCGCCGCCAGAGCGCCGGGTCCAGAAGATCGGCATGGTTCGTCGCCGCGATGAGAAGGCTCTTCGGCGGCCAGTCGTCGATCTGTTGCAGGAGGACGGTGACGAGCCGCTTCAGTTCCCCGATCTCGCCGCGGTCGTCGCGGCGCTTGGCTATCGCGTCCAGCTCGTCCAGCAGCAGAACGCAATCCAGTGACTTCGCATAATCGAGAACATGGCGCAGGTTGGTTCCGGTTCGGCCGAGATAGCTGCTCATCACTGCGGCAAGGTCGAGAATCAGCAGCGGGCGGTTCAGTTCCCGCGCAAGCCAGCGCGCGGCGAGCGTCTTCCCGACGCCCGGCTCCCCCGTGAAAAGGACCGTTCGGCTGGGCTCAAGTCCCGCTTCGAGGAGCGCCGCACTCCCCCGGCGCTCGGCGACGATCGTCTCCAGCGTGGCCTTCACCTCCGGCGCGTAGACCGGCTCATGTTCAAACAGCGGGTGCTCCTCGATCCGCAGCAAATGGAAGCGCGTGTCAACATCCACCGGCAGCACGGCCTCCGTCTGCCGCCGCAGCGGCGAAGAGCGCGTCGGCGCTTCGCGCAGCAGGGCCGCTATGGCGGTCGCTACCACCGGCGCGTTATCACGGTAGCTCTTCGCAAACCGGTGCAGCAGCGCCGTTACGTCCTGGGTACGGCCCGACAGCGCGACGCGCGCCAGCTGAACCAGGTCCTTCTCGATTTTTCCTTCGGCCGACGACAAGCGGAGTCCCTTTCCTGTTTTCTTTCAGGTTAGCACCTTGCTGGAAGATTTTTCAACTCAAGCCATCAAAAATCTTCCAACTGTGCAATAACATGATGAAAGGAAAGCACTTTTAATCGGGAGAGTTCGTTTTGGGCTTGGGCCTTCGGATCTACTCATGCGGCGGCAACGAGGGCGCGACGATCCCTCGACCGGCAGAAATAGTTATGCGTCATCGGTCTGACAGAGGTTCGAGATGCCCCCAGCATATCCTCATGAGTCGCATCGTCGGGATGACGTTAGTCGACGTGGTGTAGCTAGTCACGCGGTCGTCATCGGACGGCTGCACCCGAGGCACGCAGTGCGCCGATCGGAAGATCGCGTTGCCACTAAGAACACGCCGCGCTGTTCTCTTCTTTATTGGGTGACAGCTTTTGGTAACAGCCGGATAGCTGGCGAACGACCGACAAGGGGGCGCGAAGCTGACGGGCAAACTTTGCCTGAAACGGGCCAGGAGGGAGACGGTCAGCTCCTGGCTACGGATCTTCTAGGGCGGACATTCAGGTTACGGTGGGCATCGTCGTGAGCTGGAACCTTCTCGGACATCCCTCCCGAGGCCGCCCAATGGTAGATCCTGCACACTCTTTCCCGTCCGGCGCAAAGTCGCCGGGAGTGCCGTGCCTCGCCTACGAATTTCATGTGGTGCCGAGCTCAGCTTCGCCGATGCATTCGGGGTCATGTCGCATCTGCAATGCATGCCGCTGGACCATGGCGATCATGAAGAACGCCACAAGTCCTGCCGCGCCCGTCGTGACGAGAACCCATAACGACGTCGAGATCGTGGTGCTTGCCATCATCAACGCCAACGCGAAGGGCGCGAGTGCCGAAGTGAGCTGCCGGGCAGCGGCTATCCAGCCGAGACGGGCACCGTACCTTTCCCGGCCGAACAGCTCCAGCGGCAGAGTGCCGCCGACGATGCTGGTGAGGCCCGAGCCGAGCCCGAACAGGATGGCGAACGCCACGGCGCCTGGAAGCCAGGGAGTCGTTGCGATGAGGACCAGCACGCCGGATGCCGGCAATGCCGCGGCAATGACGGCAAGCCACGTCTGCGCAAGCCGGCCACCGAAGACCATGTTGATCAATCGGCTTGCCACCTGGGCAGGGCCGAACAGGCTCGCGATGAACAGGCCGGCGGCTCCCAGGCCAAGGGCAGAAGTCAGCGGGACCATGTGGACGAGGATAGCCGAGAGGACGAATCCTTCGGCGGCGAACCCTGCCAGCAGCAGGAGGAAGGCGCGCGACCGGTTCCGTGGATCGGAAAGCATGGGCCGCGGGGGAAGCGCTGACGGCAATGCGGTATCCTCGGTTGCACCCGACCTGCGCGAAAGGGCTGCGATCCAGGCATGGATCGGAAGGCACAGCAGAAGGTTGAAGCCCGCGAAAACGACATACACCTCTCGCCAGGCGAGATGCTGATGGAGCGTTGCTGTCAGCGGCCAGAACAGCGTCGAGGCGAAGCCTGCGATCAGTGTCAGGTGCGTAATGCTGCGCTGGGCGTTGCGGCCCCCGAGCTGGACGATCGCGACGAACGCCGTGCTGTAAAGGACGAAGCAGGACGCCAGTTCCATCGAGACGAGCGCCAGGACGAAAGTGGCGCGTTCCGGCGCGAGCCCGCAGGCGAGCAGCGCAAGCGCTGCCGCGAACGACCCGACGGTCATGACGCGGCCGGCCCCGAAGCGATCCGCCAGACGGCCAGCGGTCGGGGCGAGGAGCCCGCCCGCCAGGAGCGCGGCCGACAAGGCCCCGAAAACCCACTGCTCCGGCCACCGGAATTCGGCAGCCATGGCCGGCGCGAGTATGGCGAAGCTGTAGTAGAGCGTGCCGTAGCCGACGATCTGGGTCAGTCCCAGAGCCCAGATAGCGAGGGCATGAGCATGCCGGGCGGTCACGGTTCGACTTCCGCCGGAGCGCGTCGACGCCCTGTTTGCTGGGCCGCGGACTGGTCGCCGCATCCGCAGCCTGCCTGGCCTTCCGCCTTGGCCTCGGCGTCCGCGACGCAGCAGGCGTCCACCTCGGCCGGAGCGGGGCCGCCGCAGCACCCGCCCGAAGCCGACACCGTCGCCGTTCCGCTGATGGGGCCCGCGCTGCAGACTCCTGTCTCGGGAAGCACGAGATGTACCTCGCGCGCAGCCTTGTGGTCGCCGGCGATCTCCGCCACCACCGAGCGAACCTGTTCGTATCCGGTTGCCATCAGGAACGTCGGCGCGCGGCCATAGGATTTCGAGCCTACGATCACGAACCCCGGTTCCGGATGGGCGAGTTCGTCGATGCCGTGCGGCGGGACGGTGCCGCAGGAATGCAGGTTCGGATCGATCAGCGGAGAGAGGGCTGGAGGAGCTTCCACTGCAGGATCCAGCTCAATGCGCAACTCCCGCAGGAAAGAGAGGTCCGGACGAAAGCCCGTGGCGACGACGATCCTGTCGACCTCGAGCGAGAAGGGGCTGCCGCCGAGAAGCGCGTCCACGGCTAGGCTGTCGCCCCGGACCGCCACGCTTTCTACCGCGAACGGCGCAAGCATCTCGAGCCTCCCTTGGTCGATCGCCCGCTTGGCTGCGAGCCCGAGCGCGCCTCTCGCAGGCAGCTGGTCGTTGAGGCCGCCGCCGAGGAGCTTCTCGATCCGGTTCCTCCGCAGCGCCCAGAAGACTTGGGTCGTTGGTTCCGCTTCCTGAAGTTCGAGAAGCGCGAGCGCGACGTTGATAGCCGAGTGCCCGCTGCCGACCACCAGGATTCGCTTCCGGCCATAGTCGGTCCGGGCGTTGCCGGTCACGTCCGGGATGCCGTAGGCGATGCGCCCGGCCGCCGCGGTCTCGCCGATGGCAGGCAACCCGTCGACGCCAAGAGGGTTCGGGCTGGTCCATGTGCCGGAGGCGTCGATAACCGCACGGGCGGAAAGCTTCCGCTCCTCTCCGCCGCGATCCACGTAGCGCACCGAGAAGGGACGCTCGCCGCGGCTGCCTGACGTCACCTTGTCGAGTCCTTGCCGCGTGACCGCAGTCACCCGCGCGCCCAGAAGGAGGTTTGGCGCGATATCCGGAAGCGCCGCGAGCGGCTCCAGGTAGTCGCGCACGATCTCTCCGCCGGTCGGCAGGTGGTCCGGGTCGGGAGCGCGCCATCCTGCCCGCTGCAGGAGTGCGCGGGCGGCTTCGTCGACGTTGTAGCGCCAGGGCGAGAACACCCGGACATGGCCCCAGTCCCGCACCGAGGCGCCGACCGCGTCGCCGCGCTCGAAGACGACGGGGCGGAGTCCGCGGCTCACGAGGTGGGCGGCTGCCGCCAGTCCGACCGGACCTGCTCCGATCACCGCTACGGGAAGTCCTGCATCGATTGTCATATTGCACCTTCCATCCTTCTAGGAGATTCGAAATAATGAGGAAAAAAACACGCTACATGGCCTGCTCCGTCTCGCGGGCCACGGGCGGGCAGCTTCCGTCGGCGCAGCACTCGTCGGCGAGGTAGCCGATCAGCGCCTGCATGCCGGGATAGTTGGCGCGGCAGATCAGCGTCGTTCCCTGCCGCTCCTGGGTGCAGAGGCTCGTTTCGATCAGCCGCTTGCAGTGATGGGACAGCGTGGAGGCCGGGATGCCGAGCTTCTCTTGGATGCGTCCCACGGGGAGGCCTTCGCCACCCGCGCGCACGAGGATCCGGTAGATGTTCAGCCGGGTCGGGTTGCCAAGCGCTTCGAGCTGCGCCGCTGCTTTTTCGAGTTTCATGGAAATACGATTACCCCTGCTCGACCCAGCCGTCAACCCGTATTTCGAAGAAATTCGAAGGATTGGTCTACCTGACGCGCCTTCCAGAGGCGTCGATCACGACCTCGCCGTCGTCCTTGGTGAACGGGCCGATGTCCGGGTTCGGCAGGATGTCGAGCACGGTCTCCGACGGCCTGCAGAGCTTCGTCCCTTTCGGGGTCACCACGATCGGGCGGTTGATCAGGATCGGGTGCTCGAGCATGAAGCCGATCAGGTCCTCGTCGGTCCATTTCGGATAGTCGAGGCCGAGCTCCTCGTAAGGAGTGCCCTTCCTGCGCAGGAGATCGCGGGGCGTGGTTCCCATCGCGGCGATCAACTCCTTCAGCTTCTCGCGCGAGGGCGGGGTCTTCAGGTATTCGATCACCTCCGGCTCCTCTCCCGACTGGCGGATCATCGCTAGCGTGTTGCGCGAGGTGCCGCAGTCCGGATTGTGGTAGATCGTGATCGTCATGATTGATCCTTACAGGGTTTGCCAAGGAGACCGCATCGGTTCGCTGCGGCCTGTCCATCGTCCTAGCCAAACGCCGATGTAAGTTGCCGGGATGCCTCCGGCGAAGGCCGCCGCGTAGGGCATCCACGTCCGGCCGGGACATTCGAGCGCGAGGCCCGCGCCAGCCAGGACGGCCCCGTTGAAGAAGCCGTACCAGGGCGCGATCCAGACGAGGCAGAGATATGCCCAAAACGCGTGCCGCGGTTTTCCGCGGACCTGACCCAGGGCCGATAGAACGGGAAGGGTGTAGGCCCCCAGCAGGAACAGTTCGACCCTCCAGGGCACCCCGGGATCGCAGAACAGCTGGCCGGGGGCGTCCCAGACGAAGCTGGCGGCCTTCACGATCAAGAAGGTAACGAGAAGGGCGTTGATCTGCTGCTTGAACACGTCCAGCCGGGAATTGCCCGTCCAGCCGTCAGCGAGGTTCAATCCGAGGACGTGGTGGAAGAGAACTACGAAGGAGACGCTCGCCACAAGCCCAGCGGCGGGAAGTGGCCAGCCAAACGTCTCGGAGGTAGCCGCAGCGGCCAGGAGAGAAACCGCAGCCGCTCCGGCCATCGCTGGGCCACTAGGGACGGTGCTGGCTGAACTCGGCCTCTCTGCCACTGTTCCGCTCCCGATACGCGCAGGCCCGGCTAGCCGCGCGCTTCCTGCGATTGCTCGAGGCGGCCGACGGCTGGAGCGCTCTCGTACCAGCCCTTCGAGCGGTTCACGATCCAGACCACGGACAGCATGACCGGAACCTCGACGAGCACGCCGACGACCGTGGCAAGGGCTGCCCCGGAGTCGAAGCCGAAGAGGCTGATCGCGGTCGCGACCGCCAGCTCGAAGAAGTTGCTCGCGCCGATCAGGGCGGAAGGGCCTGCCACGCAATGCGCCTCTCCCGTCGCGCGGTTGAGCAGGTAGGCGAGGCCGGAGTTGAGGTAGACCTGGATCAGGATCGGCACCGCCAGCAGCAGGATGACAAAGGGCTGCGCGACGATCTGCTCGCCCTGGAAGCCGAACAGGAGCACCAGCGTCAGCAGCAGCGCCATGATCGAGGCGGGTTGCAGCACCTTCAGCAGCCGCTCGAGCGCCGCCGTTCCGCCATAGGCGAGGACGGACCTGCGAACGAACTGGGCGATCGCCACCGGAACGAGGATGTAGAGCGCCACCGACAGGAGCAGCGTATCCCAGGGAACGATGATCGCCGACAGTCCCAGCAGCAGGCCGACGATCGGCGCGAAGGCGACGATCATGATCGCGTCGTTGAGCGCCACCTGCGAGAGCGTGAAGTGCGGCTCGCCCCTTGTCAGGTGGCTCCAGACGAAGACCATGGCGGTGCAGGGCGCGGCGGCCAGGATGATCAGCCCGGCGATGTAGGAGTCGATCTGTTCCGACGGCAGCAGGTCGCGGAACAGCCAGCCGATGAATACCCAGGCGAGCAGCGCCATCGAAAATGGCTTGACCGCCCAGTTGATGAACACCGTCACGCCGATACCGCGCCAATGCTCGCGGACCTTGCCGAGCGCCGCGAAGTCGATCTTCACCAGCATGGGGATGATCATGATCCAGATCAGGACGGCGACGGGGAGGTTGACCTCCGCGACCTCTAAGCCGCCGACGGCTTGGAAGAAGCCGGGCATTACGAGCCCGAGGGCGACGCCTGCGACGATGCACAGGAACACCCAAAGCGTCAGGTAGCGTTCGAAGACAGACAATTTGCGAATCCTTCAGTCAGGTCCCGGGCGATTGGGCTTACCTTCAGCCTGCCTTATCGTAGTCGCGCCCGATGTCGTCGAGCCGCCTTTGGAGGGCGAGGCGGTCGAGGGAGCGCATCGGTAGGCTGGTGAAGATCGAGATGCGGTTGGAGAGCATGCGGTAGGCTTCCGCGAAGGCCAGGTGCCGCTCCGCTTCCGTACCCTCGGCGGCCGCAGGATCAGGAACGCCCCAATGCGCTGTCATCGGCTGGCCGGGCCAGACCGGGCAGGACTCCTTGGCCGCGTTGTCGCAGACGGTGAATACGAAATCCATGACGGGCGCGCCGGCCCCAGCGAACTCCTCCCAGCTCTTCGAACGGGCGAAGTCGGTATTGAAGTTCATCGTCTTGAGGAGCTGGAGCGCGAACGGATGCACCTCACCCTTCGGCTGCGACCCGGCTGAAAAAGCCTTGAAGCGGCCGGCTCCCACGCGATTCAGGATGGCCTCCGCAAGAATGGAGCGGGCCGAATTGCCCGTGCAGAGGAAGAGGACGTTATAAGGCCGGTGTTCCATAGTGGTCTCGTTCAGCAACCACAGGTGACTGCTTCGATCACCGGCTGACAGAGTTCCGGAGACCCGTTGCAGCAGTCTTCCATGAGGAAGGCGAGGAGGTCGCGGAATCCCGTCATGTCGGCGAAGTAGCGGATGATGCGCCCGTCGCGCTCCGCGCGGACCAGGCCCGCGTGGCTGAGGACCTTGAGGTGGGCGGATGTGGTGTTCTGGATGGCGCCCAGCCGGGTTGCGATCTCGCCGGCGGGCACGCCGTCGGCCCCGGCGCGCACAAGAAGCCGGAATATCTCCAGCCTGGTGTCCTGGCCAAGCGCCGCGAGGGCGGCTAAAGCGGAAGTCTTTTCCATGTATCCAAAAATCCAGATGTTTCGCGCGATATAGCAATGCCAAGGATCGCGCGCAACCGGGAATGCGATCGGCTATGAAGAAGCTCTCCAGATCGAAAGGCGTTCGTCCGCTTCCGGTCTCGCGATCGGGGCAGGCTCGGCAGGCGGCGTGCCGACGGCGACGAACCCGAGGAGATGCTCGTCATTTTCCAGGCCGAAGGCCTTCCTCAGAGCGGTCGCCGTCACCTTGCGTCCGCTGACGATCATGGCCCGGAAACCAAGGTCTTCGGCGGCGAGCAACATGTTCTGGACTGCGGCTCCTGCCGAGGCCCATTGCTCGCTCGCGGGAGCCACCGGGTGATCCGCGACTATGCGCACGATGACCGCCAGCAGGACGGGGCCGTGCCGCGCCTTCTCGGCTTCGCGCTCGACCGTCTCGGCTGACGCGTCGGGATCAAGCTCCCTGGCGGCTGCCGCGAATGCTTCGGCGAGCGTATTCCGCCGGTTGTCCGGAATGAGGACGAAGCGCCAGGGCCGGAGCCTGCCATGGTCGGGCGCGGCGACCGCGGCCTGTACCATCAGCCTGATCCCGTTCCCGTCGGGGCCCGGCGCGACAAGCCTGCGCGGCGCGACTGATCGGCGGCGCAGGATGGCCTCGATCGCCGGGCGTTCGCCATCTGGCATGCGGGACTCCTCAGCAGTGACAGAACGGCTCGAAACGGAGCGGCATGCCTTCTTCTATCATGTCTGCTTCGGGCGGGAGGAGAGCGATTCCCTCGGCTTGCGCCATCGCGCCGAGGTTCGCCGAGGAGCCGCGGCCGAGCATCTCCAGCACCGGCGCGCCGGAGCCATCCCTGCCCGCGACGCGCACGGGCACGAACTCGGTCCGGCCGCGCTTCTTGGCATAGCTGAATCCTGCGGCCGCCGGAAACCAGGCCGGGTGGACATCGCGCAGTCCCGCCGTCGCCCTGATTGCCGGAAGGGCGATCTGGCGGAACGTGACGAGCGTCGCGTTGGGGTTGCCGGGCAGGCCCGCGAACAGGGTTCCGCCGACGACCCCGACCTTCAACGGCTTGCCGGGGCGCATCGCGACCTTCAGGACCTCTAGCGAGGCGCCGTTGCTTCGGGCCGCCGCGACGACATGGTCTTCGTCGCCTGCGGATACCCCGCCGGTGGTGACGAGAACGTCGCATCGGCCCGAGGACGCGCCGATAGCCTCAGCGAGCGCGTCCCGGTGGTCCGGGACGATCCCGAAATCCAGGACCTCGGCCCAGGCGAATCCTGCGAGCATGGCCCGCAGGAGCACTCGGTTGGAGTTGTATATCTGGCCCGAGGCGAGGGACTGCCCCGGATCGCGCAGTTCCGACCCGGTGGAGAGCAGACCCACGCGGACCTTCCTGAGGACTTCGACGTCAGCGACGCCCGACCCGGCCAGGAGTGCTAGCTTCTGCGGGGCGAGCGCTTCTCCTTCGGCGAGCAACCTGTCGCCGATGCGGACGTACTCGCCGGCCCGCCGGATGTTCTCCCAGGCTCGGGGACGCTCGGCGATCAAAATCCCGTCGCCGGACCGCTCGCAGCGCTCCTGCATCAGGACCGCATCGAATCCTCCAGGCACCGGAGCGCCCGTGAAGATGCGGACGGCAGCGGCGTCGCCCTCCCATGCGCACGTGTCTGGGTCTCCGGCCCGCATCCGGCCCGTGACGCGGAACCGCCACGGTCCCTTTCCGGCAAAAGCCGCGAGGCGGACCGCATAGCCGTCCATCGCGGAGCTGTCGAAGGGCGGCAGATCCATCTGAGAACCGATATCCGTGGCGAGGACCCGTCCGGCGGCGCCCAGCAGCGGGAGGCGCTCGGTTTCCCGGACGGGCCTGGCGATCGCGACCGCCTTGGCAGCGGCGATGTCGACGGGAATGACCTCCGCGGCCTGTCCCGCGGAGCAGGATTCGCTCGATGGCGATGGACGGGCAACCATCGGCTTACCCCGAGACGCTGGCCAGGTAGGCGAGGAGGTCGTCGATCTCCTTTTCCTTCTTCAGCCCCGGGAACACCATCTTCGTCCCCGGAACCTTGGCCTTGGGATTGGCCAGGTATTCGTGGAGGGCCGCGTCGTCCCAGACAAGCCCGCCGGCGGCCGCCTGCTTCATGGCCGGGGAGTAGTTGAAGCCTTCCACGGCCGCGGCAGCCCGGCCGATGACTCCATTCAGGTGCGGGCCGACCTTGTTGGCCGTGGTCTCGGCATTATGGCAGGCGGCGCATCGGGCGAAGAGCTTCTTGCCCGAATCGATGTCCTGGGCCGCTGCGCGGCCCGCCGGAAGCAGGACGAGGAACGCGATAAGAAGGGAATGCCCGGTTCGCAATTTCGATTGCTCCATGTTGATGGCGAAATGGAAAGGCCGCCGCGGCGCGGGGCCGCGGCGACGTCGCCGATGGTCAGACGGCGCTATATTCCTGCGACTTGAACGACAGGTGCCGCACGCCCTCGGGCGCGTCCGCGATCTTGCGGATGTTACCCCAGGTCTGCTTGTAGTTCGGGATGATCAGCTCGTTCGTCCCGGCATTCACCACGTTGCCCTGTACGCCCGTCGGATAGGCGAACAGCATGAAGGTCTCGCCAGGCCGGGCTGACGGGGTCGGATAGACCATTGCCTGCGTCGATCCCGCATCGTTGTAGACTTCCACAAGGTCGCCCTCCTTCACGCCGACCTTGGCCATGTCGTCGGGATGCATCTCGATGAACGGGTACGGCCAGCGGTCCATCACCAGGTCGTTCTCCACGTCGAGATACGCAGACTGCCAGACGTGGTTGGCCCGGCCGTTGTTGATGAGGAATTGGTAGCTGGCCTGCTGCTCTTCCTTCCCGGGCGCCTGCAGTCCACGCCAAGGCGATTGCAGGAAACGGGCCTTGCCGTCCTCCGTGTTGAATTTTCCGTCCGCGTAGAGGCGCTTGGTGCCGATGATGCGTTCGGATCCGGAATCGGCAACCGGCGCCGCTGCCGAGCCGGGTTCAGCCTGCTGGACCGGTTCCTTGCCGCGCGCCCCCTCGACGGCGGGGCCTTGCACGATCATGCCGGGCTGTTGACCCGTCGTCGTCTCGCCCTGCGAGCTGCCTTCGGCCGTCGGACCGCCCTCTATGCCGACCGCCGGCTCCTGGAAGCCGTTGGTCCCCATCACGCGTAGGCGGGCATAGGTGACGTACTCGCCGCCCTTCTCGTTCTGATGGTAGCCGTCCATGAATGCGTCTTCTTCCGTCTGCCAATCGAACCCGTCGAAGTTGGCGGCGATGTCCGGTTTTCCCATCTCGTTGAAGACGCGCTGGAGATGGTTGGCGATCCTTGCGGCGATCAGGCAGTCAGGCATCGCCTGTCCCGGCGGGTCCATGTAGCGTTCGGTGAGCCGCATGCGCCGCTCGCCGTTCATCGAGGTGAGGTTCATCTCGCCCGATGTCGCCGCGGGCAGGATCACATGGCAGGCCTCGCCGATCTTCGTCGGAACGATGTCGACATCGACGGCGAAGAGACCGCCGTCGTTTATCGCCCCGACGATAGCGTCGACCATGGCCTCGCGATCGCCGTAGGGCACCGCGTTGATAGCGTCCTTCACCTTATCGGTGCGCTGCTTGTAGACGCGCTTGAACTCGGCGGCGTTCAGCGTGGTCTTGTAGTGGTCGCAGCCCCAGATGTGATGCACGCCGCCCCGGCCCTCGATCAGGAGCTTGTCGACGTAGGCCGCGGGACGCCCGACATGGGCGTCGCCAGGGCGCGAATAGCCTTCCTGGTGGCCGCCGAGGCGCACCACTCCGCCGCCGGGACGCCCGACATTACCGGTCGCAAGCGCGATGTTCACCAGCGCGCCGTTGGTGCGGTAGTTGTCGTTTCCCCAGATCAGGCCCTTCTCGTAAGCGAACATGGTGCGGCGGCGCGCCGCTCCCTCCTTGGGCTCGGCGATCCAGCTGGCAGCCTTGCGGATGTCGTCCGGCGAAAGGCCCGTGATCTCCGCCGCCTCCTCGACCGACATGCGGTTGGCCTCGCGCGCGGCGGCGAAGCTGCTGAGCAGTCCCGGATGAGCCGGATCGTTCAGGTCGCCCGCGCCTGCCTCGCTCGTGGTGCTCGCGTCGATGAAGGCCTGGTCTACCCAGCCCTTCTCCGAGATCTCGGTGAAGAGAGCGTTGAAGAGCGCGAGGTCGGTGCCGGACTTGATCTGCAGGTGCAGCACATTCTCCTTGCCAGACTCCGCCTCGCAGGCCGCAACGGTCACAGTCCGCCGCGGATCGACGATGATGACGCGTGCGGGCGCGTGCGGTTCGCCGGAGAGCTCCTGCTGCTTCTTTTCGAGCGAGGTCCCGCGCAGGTTCGGGATCCAGTGGTTGAGGAAGTAGTTGGTCTGGGTCTCGAGCGGGTTCGCGCCGACGACCATGATCGTGTCGGCAAGCTCGGCGTCCTCGTAGCAGTTGTTGAGCTCGCCCACGCCCATGTCGCGGGTGGCGTGGACCTCGGAGTTGTAGGCCGGGCGGTTGTGGATTCGGATGTTCTTGACCTTCATCGCCCCGAAATAGAGCTTTCCGGTGGCCCAGGTGTTTTCGTAGCCACCACCCGCGCCGCCATGGTCAAAAGCGGAGACGAAGAGCGCGTCCTCGCCCTTCTCCGCGACTATCCGGGCGGTGACCCGAGCCACGAGATCGAGCGCGTCATCCCAGCTCGTCGGCTGCAACTGGCCATAGCGCCACACCAGCGGATCGGTCAGGCGCTGCTGTTGGGTCTGTCGCGCCCGAGAATAGCTCATCTCGGCGATGCGCGCGCCGCGGATCGAGCCAAGGCCTGAGTTCACCACGCAGTCCTTGTCGGGCTTGATCACGATGTGGACGTCCTTCCCGTCCTGCTTGACGATGTTGTACATCGACGGCGAGTACCACGCCTCCGTCTCGGCGGGCTGCTGCTCGGCGAGGTTCACTCCGAAGGCATTGGCCGACGGCTCCGTCCCGCCCTGCTTGTTCACGGGCCAGCTGTAGGCGTGATAGCCGCAGCCGACGATGCAGTAGTGGCAGACGACGTTGTGGCGCTTGGCGTCGGCCGGGATGATCGGAAGGCGGTCAATCTGTCTCTTGTAAGCCATTTCTTCCTCCCTCAGAGCACGTTGGAAAGCCGGCCGTAGAGCAGCTCGTCCACGCCTTCGGCGTAGATGTCGCCGTTCTCGTCGACGCGCAGCGCGTATTGCGGAAGGTTCTGGGTCGCCTGGCCCCAGATCTGCTGCCCTCCGGCCTCGCAGTCGAAGCGGGAATAGTGTCCGGGGCAGTTCAGCGTACGGTCATCGGCGCTATACATGAGCGGAAAGCCCTTGTGCGGGCAGATCGTGGAGAAGCCAACGATATCGCCGTCAGGGCCTGCGCCGCCCTCGACCGCCTTGCCGAGCTTCAGGAGCACGCCCGGCGCGTTCTCGTCGGGATAGGCGACATCCAAGGGCTCGTTGACCGCGAGGTCGGCGACGTTGGCGAGCCGGTTCGAGGGATATTCCACCCGGGCCATGGCGGCCTGGGCCTTGGCGGGTGCTGCCGGAAGCGCGACCGCCGTTGCCGCCCCGGCAGCGGCGAAGGCGCTTCCCCTCAGGAACTGGCGGCGGCCGACGTCGACCAGTCGTTCGCATCTTGACATGCTTTCCTCCCATGATGGTGCGATGACATCGCGGGAAGATCAGCAAGCCTCGTGCCAGACAGCGCGAACGGCGGTTTTCTAGGATCGCAGACGCCGCCGGATCATCGACATGTTCGGAAATCCGGACATGCTGCGCCGCCGAAGGTTCAGGAATCCGAACCCGACCGCTCGGCCAAGCCGAAGCGGGTCATCTTCTCCCAGAGCGTCGTGCGGGAGATGTCAAGGAGACTGGCGGCCTTGCCGATCTGTCCCCCGGTCTGTTCCAGGGCGCGCTCGATCTGCCGCCTCTCGGCCGCTTCGCGCACTTCTGCAAGCGGGACAAATGCCGCGCCTTGCACCTGGCTCGCCTGCTCCGGAAACAGGTCGCCGGGCATGATCCACTCGCTCGCCGTCAGCGCCACCGCGCGCTCCACGCGGTTCCGGAGTTCCCGGACGTTTCCCGGCCAGCGGTGGGCAAGCGCGGCCTCCTCGGCAAGCGCGCTGTAGCCGCGTATTCGCGCATTCGACCGCGCGACGGCATCCGCGAGAAAGCGCTCCATCAGGAACACGATATCCTCGGGCCGCTCCCTGAGCGGGGGGATGTCGGCAGGCAGCACCGCCAGCCGGAAGTAGAGGTCTTCGCGGAATCCGGTCGACGCACTTCCTTTCGCCAGTTCGCGGTGGGTCGCCGCCACGATCCGTGCCCGGAAGGGAATGGCGTTTTCGCCGCCGACCCGGTGGAAGCTGCCTTCCTCGATCAGGCGCAGGAGCTTGGCCTGGAGCGGCAGGGGCATGTCCCCGATCTCGTCCAGGAAGAGGATACCCTTGCCCGCCCGCTCGGCATAGCCGAGGTGGCGCTGGTGCGCCCCGGTGAAGGCTCCCTTCTCGTGGCCGAAGATCTCGCTCTCAAGGAGTTCCGCGGGGATAGCCGCGCAGTTGACCGCCATGAACGGGTCCGAGCCGCGCGCCGAGACCTGGTGCAGGAAGCGGGCCGCGACCTCCTTGCCCGCGCCCGTCTCGCCTGTGATGAGCACTGGAAGGTCGTGTCCGGCAAAACGGCGCAGCAGGTCCTCTGTGCGGTGCATGGCGGGGGACTCGCCAAGCATGTAGCCGCTCCTCGGGATTGCGGACCTCCTTCTGCAGCCAGTTTCGATGCGATCGAGGAACTCCTCCATCGAGAACGGCTTGGTCACGAAGTCCGCCGCCCCGGAACGCATGAGCCGCACGGCCTGGTCTATCTCGCCGAAGCCGGTCACGAAGATGAAGGGCGGAGATTCCGGCAGCTTCGCCAGTTCGCCGAAGACTTCCTCGCCGGAGACATCCGGAAGGCAGATGTCGCAGATGACGAGGTCGAGCGGATGTTCGAGCGCTGGAATTCCGGTGATCGCGTCGCGGCCGGACTGCCACCAGTCCACGTGCCAGCCCTCCAGCTCGAGCCTCTGGACCAGCGAGCCGCCCATGACGGGATCGTCCTCGACGAGTCCTACGCGTGCAGCCCGATCATGCAGCATGGGAGCTGGCGCCCTCCCGCGCGAGAGGCAGGATCAACGTCACCATCGTCCCGCCGTCATTCTTTTGCGCGATCTTCACGGTTCCGCCGAGTTCGTCAATCGTGCGGCGCACCATCCAGAGTCCGAGGCCGTGGCCGGCGCGCACCGCCGGGCCGGGATCGGCCTCGGTCAGGATGCCCAAGACTTCGCGCGGCATTCCGGGTCCCTGATCCTCTATCTCGATCGTGACGAGGCGGTCGGTATGGCCTGCCCTGAAGGCGAGCGTGCCACCTTCCGGCGTGACGGCGCTGGCGTTCAAAAGCAGGTTGAGCAGCGCCTGCCGCACCGGGCCGCCGTCGGGGAGCGTCGGTCCGGTATCCGTCCAGGCGACGTCCCAGTCGAGCTTTTGGCGCTTGCGCCGCAGCTCCGGCTTGAGGAGGAGCCGCACGTCTTCGAAGTCGTGCAGGCCAAGGGGCCGCCTGGAGCGCTCGGGGCGATACGTCGCCAGCGCCGCCTCGACCACGTCCCGGATGCCCGCCAGGCCGCGCTCGATCAGGCTGATCGAGGTGTCGCGCACGCCGGGCGTGGTACCGTGCTTCTTCAGCGTGTCGATGGCGTTGAACAGGCCGCCCAGCGGGTTGTTGATCTCGTGCGCCATGCCGGAGGCCAGCCGTCCGAGGCTTGCCACCTTTTCTTCTTCCGCGAGCCGCATCGCCAAGTCTGCCCGCTCCCGCTCCGCGTGGACGAGCGCGTTGTAGCCGCGAAAGAGGCTGGCGACCTCCCGGTCGCGGGACGGGAACTCGGCGGGCGAGATCGGCTCGGCTGCGCCGCTCGCGGCCGCCCGCATGTGGCTTTCGAGGACGCGCATAGGCCCGGTCATCCGCCGCACGAGCAGGAAGCCTCCCAGCGAGAACAGCGCCGCCAGGACGCCGTTGGTGACCAGCAGCGTGAGCAGGATTTCGCGGCGTTCGGCGAACAGGTGGGACACGTCGAAGGCGGCGTGGATGGTCCCGATCGGCAGCCCCTGATAGACCAGCTCGCGGCGCGCGAAGCCGGACTCGGAAGCTTCGTCGATGGTGACCATGCCCGGGCCATAGCGGTCGGCGTATGCGGCCGGGAGTTCGGAGTAGGCCGATATTCTGCCCGGATCGCTAGCCGCAAGCACCCGTCCGTCCGCGCCGGTCACGACAGTCTCGAGCGGGGCGAGCGCACCGTATGACGTTGCGGAGCGGTCGAGCGCGTCGAACACTTCCCACACGTCTCCGCGCAGCACTGCTGGAATGACGGCGGAGGAGAGGCCGTCCAGATACGTTTCCGCCAGGCCGTCGAGGAAACGTTCCTGGGTCCGAGACAGGCGGTCGAGCACCCGCTCCGAAATCGCCGCGCTGACGGCGACCATCAGCAGCGCCACGATCACCGGCGCCCGGTACGAAATTGGCATCGACCATATCCGGTGCCCCAGCTTCATCCGAACCGCCTCACGGTCTCGACCTTCGCCGCGATCGCGTCGAACAGCGAAGGCTCGGTCGGAACGAAGCCGTCCAGCCTCAGGAGGCCGAGGACGCTTCGTCCATCCGGATGCTCCGCCATAGAGACGAGGGCATCCTTGAAACGGGCGACCCTCGGGTCCCCGCTCAGCGATCTTGGTGCCGCGACCGGAGGAAAGCCGAGCCACTCCGAGCGCCTGACGATCCGCGTCTGGGCGACGAGATCAGGCTCCGTCTCCTTCATCACCTCCCAGACGTAGCCGTCCACGCTGCCCGACTGCGCCAATCGCGAGGCGACGGCCCGGACCACGTTGCGGTGGCCGTAGGTGAAGAAGTGGCGGGAGAAGAACTGGTCCGGCATCATCCGGTTCTCGGCGAGCAGCGTGCGTGTCACGAGATAGCCGGAATTGGAGTCGGGGTCGGAGAAGGCGTGGATGTCGCCGCGCAGGTTCTCCCAGCCTTCGGCCCTCCGGTCGGCCGCCGCGATCAGGTAGGACTGGTAGAGCGGCTTGCCGTGCCAAGACGGGGTCGCGACGAGATCGAGGCGGTCGCGGAACTGGACGTAGGGATAGCCGCATATCCAGGCCGAGTGGACCTGGCCCGAAACGAGCAGGGCAGTGATCTCCTGATAGGTGCGCCGCGTCACGAGCTCGACCGGGCCGCCGACCCGGGCGGTAAGGTAGGCGCGGAGGTGACCGAGGAGCTCCAGGTCGCTGGTCAGGAAGACGGGGGTCAGGCCGAACCGGAAGGCATCCTCCTGCGCGCCGCTCGCCGCGGGAGAAAAGGCCGCCAGCGCCGTCGCAGCCACTCCCGACGTGAATTCACGGCGGGTCAAACCTTCCCGCCTTCGATGGATCGCCCCGTCCATCTGTTTCCTCCCTTGCGCCGATCGGCGCGGCGGGCAGGTTAGCGCAGGAGCGGCCGGATTGCGACCTCCTTACACCGGGCGGGCTGGCCGGACGCGATCATGCCGCCGGCTTCCGGATCATGCGCCGGTGAATGTTGGGGACCCATGGGGATTTGTCAGCCCCGCGGGGTGGCGGACGGCAATGCGATCGGCGCGGGCTGAAGTGATTGCTCGCTCTGCGGCCGCCAAAGCGCTGGTTCTGCCGCTCAGGATGGCCGATTTTCCGTGAGGCGACTATCGCACGGAGCTCGTCCAGCACAACGGAGGCGCATGCGCCGTCGGCGACCGGATCGGCGCAGGAGAACGGCGGTCGGCGTTCGGTGCATCCATGTCTGTCAGCGGTCGCCGGGAAGGTCGGCTTTTAGGCCGCGATCAAGTCGCCCAGAACGGCTGACATGGGGGCGCGAAGCTGCCGGATAACTGTCGCGGAAGGAGCGGTCGCTATGAGTCGACGGCTAACAGCGAACACCGCGTGCTATCTATGCGACCGTGCTCAACCGAAGCGTCGATCCTTCGCTGCAGACCTCCCAACCGCTCGGATCTATCCGATAGTGCAAAACCGTTTCAAAAACCGTTTCAGTTTGCCAATTTGAAACGGTGCGTCTCGGCAAAGTGTTTGAGATTGTTGGCGCGCCCGAAGAGATTCGAACTCCTGACCCCCAGATTCGTAGTCTGGTGCTCTATCCAGCTGAGCTACGGGCGCGCTGCGAAGCGGACACATAGTCGCCGCGAGCGCCAAGCGCAAGCGGTCCGTTTCGTGTGCGTCTCCCTATAGACAGCGGACCGGCAATGCAAGCCGTTGCCGGACGAACATGCGAGGATCAGCTTTCCCCGCCACATGCGGTCCGGATCAGCCTTCTGGCGACGCCGTCATGTCGTCGCTGACGCCGGCAGCCCGCGCCGGTCTGGGTCAGGCCGGCTGGCGCAACGCCGAGCGCGCCTCCTCCAGCACGACGGGCTGGTCGGGGATCGACACGCGAAACACCGTGCGCCCGCCCTGGCTTTCGACAAGGTCGATCGATCCGCCATGCGCGCGCACCAACTCGAAGGCGATGGCAAGGCCGAGGCCCGTGCCGCCGCTGCGTGCCGCGCCGCGAAAGGCCGAAAACAGGTTCTCGCGCGCCTTCTGCGGCAGGCCCGGCCCCGTGTCGATCACGTCTATGTGGCTGACGGATCCTTCCCGGGCGGCCTCGATGCTCAGCCTGCGCACGACGGTGGCGTCGCGCTCGGCCGACATGGCCTGGACGGCGTTGCGGCACAGATTGGAGAGCACGCGGAAAAGCTGCTCCGAATCGGCATCGACCTCGAGCGCGTGGTCGACCGCGTTGACGAGTTCGATGCCGGCCTCGGGATCGACGCCGAGCAGGCCGTGCACGTCGTCGATCAGCTGGCGCAGCCTGATGCGCCGGCGGGAAGGCGGCGGCTCCTGCGCCCGGCCATAGGCGAGCACGCTTTCGGTGTAGCCAACGGCGCGGTCGAGCGTGCGCACCAGTTTCGGCGCGAAGGCCTGGACGGAGGGATCCCTCACCTGCCCGAGCCGGTCGGAGATCAACTGGGCGGAGGCGAGAATGTTGCGAAGGTCGTGATTGATCTTGGACACGGCAAGGCCGAGATCGGCCAGATGCTTCTGCTCGGCCAGCGTGCGCTGCAACTGGCTCTGCATGGAAGCCAGCTCGCGCTGGGCCACGCCCAGCTCGTCGTCGCGGGGCTGCGGCCGGATGACGCGCGCCGGATCGGACGGCTCCTCGGCGAACCACAGCATCGAGGTGCGCAGCTTGCGGATCGGGCGGATCATCAACTGGTTGATCGCGCCGAAGACCAGGGCCGCGGTGATGATCGAGATCAGCAGCGACAGGAGCGCGATGTTGCGGGAATAGACCAGCATCGCCTTGCGCAGCCGGTCATCGCGAATGATGATCTCGAATTCGGTCGTGCCGTCGCCGACCGGTCCGAAAACGCGCAGCACCTTGTCGCCGCCCGTGAAGAGCGTCGCGGCGGCGCGTTCGATGGCCTCGAGCGGACCGGTATTGGCCAGATCGACATGCTCGTCGACCACATCGGGCATGGCGTCGCCGAACATCAGCCGGGAGACGCCGTCGTCGCGCACAGCGATGGCCATCACCCCGGTGGTGGACAGGAGGTCGTCCTGCGTGTCCTCGGCGATCGCCTCGGGATCGGTTTCCAGAAGAACGATCGAGACGGCGGCCGCCGATTCGAGCCTTTGCTCCAGCCAGGTCAGCCGGTAATTGGCGACCGACGGCGGAAAGATCAGCACTTCGGCGATCATCACGAACAGGACGGTCAGCAACAGCAGCTTGGTCGACAGCCTGCGTCGCACGGGGACGGCCACGTCCGCCGCGCAGTCGACCTGGCCCGTCACCTGTCCCTCGGCCATCCGGCCCCTTCCCGTCGTCGCCGCTACCCGAACAGTCGCAGGAAGCGGATCAACCGGCGCACGCCCGGTTTGCGCGCCATGGGTGCAAAATAGGTGATCGCGGCGCGTTTGCCAATTTCGGTCATGGTCGGATAGGGGGCGACATAGCCCGTCACATCGCGGACCGTCATGTTCTTGGCGACGGCGAGCGCCCACAGATTGATCATCTCGGCCGCGTTCGCGCCCACGATGCCGGCGCCGAGGATGCGGCCCTTGCGGTCGGTAACGATCTTGATCAGGCCCTCGGTCTTGCGCTCGGCCTGGGCCCTATCGTTCTCCGCATAGGGCCATCGCAGGATCGAGACGCGCCCGTGCTTCTTGCGCGCCTCGTCCTCGGACAGGCCGATGGTGGCGAGTTCGGGGTCGGTGAAGGTCGCCCAGGGGATGACGCGCCGGTTTTCCCGCGCCGGGAGACGAAAGAGCATGGCACGCACGACCAGTCCCGCGTGATAGCCCGCCACATGGGTGAACTGCAGGCCGCCGGCCGCGTCGCCGATCGCATAGACGCGCCTGTTGGTGGTACGCAGCCTGTCCGTCACCTTCACGCCCTTGCGATCGAAGTCGATCCCGGCCTTGTCGAGGCCGAGATCGCGCACATTGGCGGACCGGCCGGCGGCCACGAGCAGATGCGAGCCGTCGATCGTATCCGCGCCGCCTTCGCCCTCGACATGGACGCGCACGCCGGAGCGTCCGCGCCGCTCGACCCGCACCACCTTCGTCTGCTCGCGGATGACCACGCCTTCCTCGCGCAGCCGCCGCAAAACGAATGCCGCGAGTTCGGGATCGTCCTTGCCCATCGCCGTCATCGCCTCGACCACGGTCACTTCGGAACCGAGCCTGCGATGCGCCTGCGCCATCTCAAGGCCGATCGGCCCGCCGCCGATGATGACGAGGCGGCGCGGCAGCGCGGTCAGGTCAAACAGCGTCTCGTTGGTGAGATGATCGACGCCGTCGAGCCCCTCGATGGGCGGCACCAGAGGCGAGGAGCCCGTCGCGACGACGAACCGGCGCGCCCTGATCTCATGGTCGCCGGCCAGCACGGTGCGCCGGTCGACGAAGCGGGCGTGCTCCTGGATGACGCGCACGCCCATGGCGGTGAAGCGCTCGACAGAGTCGTTGGGGGCGATCGCCTCGATCACCTTGCGCACATGCCGGTTGACCTGCCGGAAGGCGATCTGCGGCTCCTCATCAGCGATGCCGAATTGCGAGCCGTGGCGCATGGCGTGGGCGTGCCTGGCGGCGGCGATCAGCGCCTTCGACGGCACGCAGCCATAGTTGAGGCAGTCGCCGCCCATCTTTCCCTTCTCGATCAGCACCACCTCGACACCGAAGGCCGCCGCCGCCGCGGCGACGCTCAGCCCGCCGGAGCCCGCGCCGATGACGCAGATGTCTGGCGTGAGACGGATGGGCATGGCGCGACCTCCCCCGGGGACGTGAATGCTTGATCCGGTCAGCGCCGGGCGCGACGGGACATCCGCTTTATGACGAGCGGTATCGCCGCGACAAGCGCGAGCGCCGCGAAGGCAATGGTGATTTTCGGCGTGACGAGGTCGCCGATCGAGAGATCCGACCCGGCCGCGTGCGCGGCGGCGATGACGCTGTCTATGCCATGGCCCAGATAGGCATAGGCGAAGACGCCCGGCAGGATGCCCAGAAAGGTCGCTCCCACATAGGTGGAAAGCCGCACATTGGCGAAAGCCGGCGCGATGTTGACCAGGAAGAAGGGAAAGACTGGCGCCAGACGCAGGATCAGCAGGTAGGTGAAGGCGTCCTTTTTGAAACCGTCGGAGATGCGGGCAAGCTTGCTGCCCGCCCTGGATTTCAGCGCATCGCCGCAGGCCGACCTCGCGGCCAGGAAAAGAATGGTGGCGCCGAGCGTGGCCGCGAAGGCGACCATGATGCCGGCCGCCAGCCACCCGAACAGAAAGCCGCCGAAGATCGTCAGCACCGACGCGGCGGGAAAGGAAAAGGCGACGGCCGCGACATAGGCCGCGAAGAAGGCGGCGGCCGAAAGAACGGGATGCTCCAGCCGGGCAGCCGTCAGCGTTTCGCGGCTTTCCACCAGATAATCGAGCGTGAGGAAGCGGTGCCAGCCCATCGCGTAGCCCAGCGCAAGGCCCGCCGCGACGACCGCGATCGGCAGGTAGCGCAGCCAGATCGGCCGGCGCGGCCGACACTCCTCCATCGCCTCCCCCATCGCCGGCCCGGCGGTCCGGTCAGACATCGTTCAGTGTCCGGTCATAGTCGTAGCGCGCGATCGGGGCGGCGTCGACAAGCGCGGCGCTCGAGGCCGGGCTGTCTTGCGTGGTCCTTGGTTTAAACATGACGGTCAGATGACGCGCGGGCCGTCGCGCCGCAAGCGCATCGCGGCACTTCTCACCGAGTCTTGACGGGCGAAGACGGGCGCGTCACCGGGCCGTGATGGCAGGTGACGCGGTTGACTTCGCGGCCGCTTGCCCCTATGAGCCGCGCACGCTCGGGCCGTCAGTCCGGCGGATGCATTGTTGCGCCCCGCGGCTCGATAGGCACCGCCCCGCGCCCGGCAAAGACGCTCCTGTTCCGCAAGAGACAGATCCAAGAAGGGCCGCACACCGCGGTATCAAACAAATGAAGCGCACCTATCAACCCTCCAAGCTCGTTCGCAAGCGCCGCCACGGCTTCCGTGCGCGCATGGCCACCAAGGGCGGCCGCACGGTCATCGCCGCGCGTCGCAACCGGGGCCGCAAGCGCCTGTCGGCCTGATCGCGCCGCTGCGCGGCGGGCGAGGCTTTTGACACCGGACAGACCATATCGCCATGCGGCGGCCCGGGCCGGCCGCCTGACGCGTCGCGCCCAATATCTGGCCGTGCGCGCCGGCAAGAAGCGCCGTGGCCCGCTTTTCCTGCTGGAAGTGCTGGAGCGCGGCGACGACGATCCGCCGCGTTTCGGCATCACCGTCACGAAAAAGACGGGCAACGCGGTGGAGCGAAACCGCGTTCGCAGACGCATTCGCGAGGCCATCCGCGTTCATGCCGCAGGTGACATGCGAAGCGGCAACGACTATGTCATCGTCGGGCGGCCCGAGATCCTGTCCGCGCCCTTCGACGCCCTGAAGGCGGAACTCTCCCGCAGACTCCGCAGCACCACCTAGGTTCGGGATGGAAAACAACCGCAATTTCTTCATCACCATCGCGCTGTCGGTCGCGATCCTGACGCTGTGGCAGGTTCTCTACATGAACCCGCGCATCGAAGCGCAGCGCGAGGCCGCGCGCATCGAAGCCGAACAGCAGGCGGCGGAGCAACCCGCCGGCCAACAGCCCCAGGCAAGCGGGGAACGACCGGCCGGCAATGCTCCGGGCGTGCCCGGCCAGCCGGCCGCGGCGCCGGGAGCGGGGCGGTCGACGACGCTGGCGGCAACGCCGCGCATCCGCATCGACACGCCGCGGCTGGCGGGCTCGATCAATTTGCGCGGCGCGCGGCTCGACGACCTCGTGCTGAAGGACTACCGGGTCACGGTCAAGCGCGATTCGCCGAATGTCGAACTGCTGAGCCCGGCAGGACGGGAAGGCGCCTTCTTCGCCGAAATCGGCTATGTCGCCAGCGACCAGACCGGCCAGGTGCCGGGTCCCGACACCGTGTGGTCGGTCGAAGGCGAGCCGGTGCTGACGCCCGCAAGCCCGGTGACGCTAAGCTTCACGAATGATCGCGGACTGACGTTCAACCGCACGATCACCGTCGACGAAAATTACATGTTCTCGGTTTCCGACGAGGTGACCAACGGTTCGGATGATCCCGTCTCGCTGACATCCTATGGCCGCACGGCCCGTTTCGGAACGCCCGACATACAGGGCATCTACGTGCTGCACGAGGGCCTGATCGGCGTGACGGGCGAGGAAGGCCTGCGCGAGATCGACTATTCCGAGCTGCAGGAGGACCGCCGCATCGCGCCGGGCAAGTCGAATGACGGCTGGCTCGGCATCACCGACAAATACTGGGCCGTGGCGCTGGTTCCGCCGACGGCGACGCCGTTCCAGCCGGGCTACACCTACAGCGACACCAATGGCGACAACTATCAGTCCGACTACGTCTCGGATCCGATCTCGGTGCCGGCCGGAGGCGAGGCAACGGTGGAGACGCGGGTCTTCGCCGGTGCCAAGGAAACCCGGCTGATCGATTCCTACGAGGCGAACCTCCAGATCCGCCAGTTCGACCTTCTGGTCGACTGGGGCTGGTTCTACTTCATCACCAAGCCGATGTTCTATCTCATCGACTGGCTGTTCAGGATGCTCGGCAATTTCGGCCTCGCCATTCTGGCCACGACGGTCGTCGTCAAGCTGGTCTTCTTCCCGCTCGCCAACAAGAGCTACGTCTCCATGGCGAACATGAAGAAGGTCCAGCCCGCCATGCTCGAGATCAAGGAGAAGTATGGCGACGACAAGATGAAGATGCAGCAGGCGATGATGGAGCTCTACAAGAAGGAGAAGATCAACCCGATCGCCGGCTGCTGGCCGATCCTGCTTCAGATTCCCGTGTTCTTCGCGCTCTACAAGGTGCTCTACGTCACGATCGAGATGCGGCACGCGCCCTTCTTCGGCTGGATCCAGGATCTCGCCGCGCCCGATCCAACCTCGCTGTTCAACCTGTTCGGGCTGCTGCCCTGGGACGTGCCGTCCTTCCTCATGATCGGCGTGTGGCCGCTGATCATGGGCATCACCATGTTCCTGCAGATGCGCATGAACCCGACGCCGCCCGACCCGACCCAGGCGATGATCTTCACCTGGATGCCGGTCGTCTTCACCTTCATGCTGGCGACCTTCCCGGCCGGTCTGGTGATCTACTGGGCCTGGAACAACTTCCTGTCGATCATCCAGCAGGGCGTGATCATGAAGCGCCAGGGGGCCAAGATCGAGCTCTGGGACAATCTGGTCGGTATGTTCAAGAAGAAGCCGAGCCAGCCGGCCGAATAGGCTGCCGTTCCCGACAAAGCCCCGCTCCGGCGGGGCTTTTGCTTGATAAGCCGGATGAGTGCGATAATTCGGCAAGGCCGACGCGCTCGTTCAAGGAGGGAGGCCCGGATGCACGGACCCAAACCCGAGATCAAGCACCCGATCGACCTGCACAGGCGGGTCGGATTCCTGAAGCCGCTGGTGGATGCGCCGAATGTCGAGATCGGTGAATACACCTATTACGACGACCCCGACGGGCCGGACCAGTTCTACGAAAAATGCGTGCTGCATCACTACCCGTTCATCGGCGACAGGCTGATCATCGGCCGCTTCACCGCGATCGCGGAGGGCGCCCGCTTCATCATGAACGGCGCCAATCACGTCATGAGCGGCTTCTCCACCTATCCGTTCAACATTTTCGGTCATGGCTGGGAGCGCGGCTTCGACGAGCAGACATGGCGCGACGAGGTGCGCGGCGACACGGTGGTCGGCAATGATGTGTGGATCGGCATGGAAGCCGTCATCATGCCGGGCGTGACGATCGGCGATGGCGCGATCGTGGCGGCCCGCTCGGTGGTGACGCATGACGTGCCGCCCTTCGCGATCGTGGCGGGCAACGCCGCGCAGGTGGTGAAGATGCGTTTCACCAGGGCGACCATTGAGCGGCTTCTGGCCATCGCCTGGTGGAACTGGCCGGCCGACAAGATCACCCGCAATCTGGACGCGATCCGCGGCGCGGATCTGGCGAGACTGGAAGCCGCCGCCTGATCGCGGTTCAGGCGCCGAGCAGTTCCCTGACCGCCATGCGCTTGTAACCTTCCATCAGCCGCTCGCCCTCGGCGCGTTCCACCGAGACCGCGAGCCGCACCGTCGCCTCCCCCAGGCTCATCACGAGAAAGGCCGACGCCTCGAGCGCCTTCTCGTCGGCGTCCGGCCGCAGCCGCTTCAGCACCCCCGCGAGAACGGCTCCGTTGTAGCGGCTCTCGGCTATCTCCATCGCCCGCAGCGCCTTGTCGGCCTGCACGGCGAACCAGATGTCGCGCCGCGCGGGCTGGGCCAGGAAGATGCGATAGTAGAGATCGTAGAGGTCGCGAAAGGCGCGCTCGAACCCGGCAACGTCGCGCACGTCGGCCAGTCCCGTCGCGATGCAATCCCGGCTTTCCTCCGCGCAACGTTCGGCAAGCCGGTGGATGATCGCGCCCTTGTCGGGGAAGAACTGGTAGAGCGAGCCGATCGGCACGCCGGCACGCTCGGCGACCTCGCTCATTTTCAGCGCGTCGCTGCCCTTGGCCGCGATCAGTTCGGTGGCGGCCGCAAGCATCCTTTCCACCCGCTCCCGGCTTCGCTGCTGGACCGGCCTCTTGCCCGCCCCGGCGGACGGCGCTTCGACCGCGTCGGTCATGCCTTCGACCATATGCGAAAATTCCTCATGTTTTTCTTGACAGCCATAATACGAGAGTTTATCACATTTTTCAATATGAGGGTTTCTCATATTTCAACAACGGAGATATGCGTCATGACCATCCACCGGCCCATTCTGCTCATCGGCGGCGGCGGCAAGACAGGCAGTCGCGTGGCCCGGAGGCTGGAAGCGCTCGGCCGCCCCTTCCGGATAGGCTCGAGGTCCGCCACGCGAGTCTTCGACTGGAAGGATCGCGACAGCTGGGCCGCCGCGGTGGACGGCGCCCAGGCCGCCTATATCACCTACTATCCCGACGTGACGGTGCCGGGCGGGGTCGACGACATCGACGCCTTCGTCCGTCTGGCGGTGGATCGCGGCTGTCGCCGTCTCGTGTTCCTGTCGGGCCGCGGGGAGGAAGACGCCGAGCGCGCCGAGCAGGCGCTGATCGGTTCTGGCGCGGAATGGACCGTGGTGCGGGCGGCCTGGTTCATGCAGAACTTCAGCGAGAGCTTCTTTCTCGACGGCGTCCTGGCCGGCGAGGTGGCCTTTCCCGCCGATGGCGTCACCGAACCCTTCGTCGATGCCGAGGATATCGCCGACGTGGTGACAATGGCACTCACGCAGCAGGGCCATGCCGGCAAGATTTACGACGTCACCGGACCACGGCTGATGACCTTCGCCGAGGCGGTCGGTGAAATCGGCAAGGCAGCCGGGCGTGACATCCGTTACGTGCCTGTCACCGTGGAAGACTACGTTGCCGCCCTGAAGGAGGCCGACGTGCCGGAGCACTACATTCAGTTGCTCGTCTATCTGGCGCGCGAGGTTCTCGACGGCCGCAACGAGAGCGTAGCCGACGGCGTCAGCCGGGCACTCGGACGTAAGCCGCGCGACTTTTGCGACTATGCCCGCGACGCGGCCGCGTCGGGCGTGTGGGGAGCATGACCATGGGACAGGCCATGTCCTGGGCGGTTCTGCTTGCCGCGATCGGTTCGGGTCTGCTCGGCGGTTTCTTCTTCGCCTTCTCCAACACGGTGATGGCCGGTCTCGGCCGCATCGACGCCCCCTCGGGCGTGGCGGCCATGCAGGCGATCAATGTGGTGGTCCAGAACCCCCTCTTCTTCCTCGCGTTCTTCGGCGTGCCGCTCATTTCGGCGATCCTGGCGGCGACCGCGCTCTTCGGAACGGCCCAGCCCGGCGCGTTGTGGATCCTGTGCGGCGCGGTGCTGATCGTGGCCGGCATGTTCGGCGTCACGGTCGCGGCCAACGTGCCGATGAACGAGGCCCTGGCGGGCATGGATCCCGCCTCGCCCGCGGCCGCCGACTACTGGACCGTCTATCTCGACCGCTGGACGATGTGGAACCATGTCCGCACGGTCGCCTGCCTCGCCGCCGCGCTGGCTTTCACCCTGGCCTACCGGGCGATGCCCTGAGGCGAGCCACCGCGCAGTCGACGCCGGTGCCGCGCAGGGCGCAGTAGCCGCCGGGGTTCTTGTCCAGATATTGCTGGTGGTAGTCCTCGGCGTAATAGAAGACGGGCGCCTCGGCGATCTCGGTCGTGATCCTGGAGAACCCCTTCTTTTTCAGCGCCTCGCCATAGGCCTCGCGCGAGGCGAGCGCGGCCGAAAGCTGTTCGGGCGTCGTGGTGTAGATCGTCGAGCGATAGGTGGTGCCGACATCGTTGCCCTGACGCATGCCCTGGGTGGGATCGTGGCTTTCCCAGAAGATGCGCAGCAGTTCGGCGAAGGACACCTGGTTCGGATCGTAAACGACCATCACTGTCTCGGCGTGCCCGGTCATGCCGGTGCAGGTCTCCTGATAGGTGGGATTGGGCGTGACGCCGCCCTGGTAGCCGACGGCCGTGACCCATACGCCCGGCGTTTGCCAGAACAGGCGCTCCGCGCCCCAGAAGCAGCCCATGCCGAAATAGGCGACCTCCAGCCCCTCGGGAAAGGGCCCCTTGAGCGGCCGGCCGTTGACCGCATGATGCGTGGCGGTCGGCAGCGGCGCCTCGCGGCCTGGCAGCGCCTCGCCGGGACCGGGAAGCTTCAGCTTCTTGTTGAGCATGTCGGACAGGAAGAACATGGCGTTTCCTTTCGGGAGCGTCAGCGCAGGGCCGGCCTTGCCCGCCGTTGCGGCCGATGGCCGATCGCGTAGAGCAAAAGGGCAAGCACGGCGAAGGCGACGAAGCCCGGCAGCGACAGGACCGACGCCTCGATCGCCCGCCAGGCCGGTTCGCCGGCCGTCTCCACCACCGTCTGGCGCAAGCCCTCCAGCGTTTGCGGAGACGCGGCCTGCCAGCTTTCGGCCAGCGCCGTCAGGCTGACCGTGGACGTGGCGATCGAGCGCGTCGCGTCGAGCACCGCCATGACCACGGCCACCGCCAGCGCGACCGTAGCCAGCAGCCTGAACAGGAACCGGATCATGACCGACCTTGCGATACGCTGTTTTGTCCCGCCAGAGATAGGCTTGAAGCGTCCCGCGCGCAATCCGCCGCTCTGTCCGGTGTCGCTTCATTTTGTCCCGTGACGGTTCACGGGCCGGTTTCGGCTTGGCATTCGCCGGCCAATCGACTAGACGGGCCCCGGCGCGCGATCGCGCCCCGTCCCTCGGCCCTTTCGGCTGGCGGATCGGGAGCGACCGGGACGCGGACGGACAGATGGCCGAGCGGTCGAAGGCGCACGCCTGGAACGCGTGTATACGGGCAACCGTATCGAGGGTTCGAATCCCTCTCTGTCCGCCATTTTTCATATTTTCACGCCAGTTCGCTTCGCTCACGGCTCCGACGGGGGCTGGCCGGCCGGTGGACAGCCTCGCCCGCTGGGCGGCGAGTTCGCACTTGGTCGCGAACCCTCCGCCACCATCCCTGTTGCAAACGCGGACAACCGCCGCCAGCCCACGCTCGATAGCACACAGGAGATGCCGATCCCGTATTCGGTCTTGGCTGGGCAGGTAGCCGACGGGCGGCAGCTTCATCGCGGCTCAAGGCAGGCGGCGGAAGAAATTGTCGATCGCGTCAGCAGCCGGACCAATCAGCTCCGCGTCGTCGTAGAAGTCGATCTGGCCCTGCGATTGCAGCCAAAGCTCTTCCTTCTCCACCGTCAGCGCGTCGAAGAAGCGATGGGCGAGCGAGGGCGCCAGCGCCTTTTCCGAATGAACCACGATCGTCGGCGCCCTGATGTCGCCGGCGATACGCTGCACATCGAAGGGCAGCGTATAGGCGCGCGACTGCACGGCGAATCCGTTGACATAGTTGGGTACCGTGCCGCGCTGCGTGCCGTAAAATTCATAGGCTTCGGTGAGCGGCATCGCGACATCGCCATTGTCGGGCGCCACTGCCGGAATCGTCTCCACATAGCCGGTTTCGCGCCATCTTTTCTCCGCCGCCCGCGCTCTGTCTATCGCCCTCTGGTAGCCGTCGCCCATCCATGAGCGCGTCTGGTCCGCGTTCGGATAGACGCCCGCCACCCCGGCGAAACCGCGTACCCGCCAGTCATTCGCCACGGCCTGTGCCATGTAGCCGCCGCCCGCGCATATGCCGACCGCGAAAGCGCGCAGACCAGCCGTCCGCTCATCCTGCGACAGCGCCGTGATCGCCTCGGCGATATCGGCCGCCTTGCCCTGGGGCGTCTCGAACTGCCGCGGCAGCCCGCCGCTCTGGCCGAAACCGCGATGATCGAAGGCCAGCGCCGCGTAGCCCCGCTCCGCAAGAGCGCGCGCATAGGCACCCGACGCCTGTTCCTTCACCGAAGTCAGCGGCCCGGTCGTCACCACGGCGCCATGGGCCTCGCCATCGGGCCGGTAGAGCGTGCCCACCATCGGCTCTCCTCGGCTTTGAAAGCTGAATCGTTCCTCGCGCATCGTCTTCTCCTGGCTGCTGCGTGAAATGATGCAGCAGGAAACTGGGAACCATCCGTCTATTCTTCAAATCGATATTTGCTATATGATCCATACATATGACGAATATCCGATCCTTCGACCTCAATCTCTTGCGAGCGCTCGACGCGCTCCTGTCGGAAGGCCAGGTGTCGGCGGCCGCGCGAGCGCTCAATCTCAGCCAACCGGCCACCAGCGCCGCCCTTTCGCGGCTGCGCGAGGCGCTGGACGACCCGCTCATGGTGCGCAACGGCCGGGCAATGGTGTTGACCCGCCTTGCCTTGGATTTGCGACCCAGGGTGCACCGGCTGATGGAAGAAATCGAGGAGACGCTGAATCCGGCGCGGCAGTTCGATCCGGCAAGGTCGGAACGCCGCTTCCGCATCGCGGCCAATGATTACGCGGCATTTGCCGTTCTCGCCCCGCTGATCGCCGGCTTGCGTGGCGGCGCGCCGGGCGTGACGGTGGAAATCCTGCCGCTGGAGGGGGATTTCGCCAGACATCTGTCCCAGGGTGATCACGACCTGGCGATCCGCGACGCCTGGTCGCTTCAGGCGGCGCGCAACAGTGAGACGCTCTTTCACGAGGACTATGTGGCGATTGCCCGGCGCGACCACCCGCGCCTCTCGGCCACGCCAACGCTGGACGAGTTCCTGGTTGAAGGCCATGTGCTGATCGCGCCGAAGGCGGGAACAAGCGGCCCTGTCGACACAGCGCTTGCCCGGCTCGGACGGGTGAGGCAGATCGCGGTCACCGTACCGCATTTCCTGGCCGCGCCGGCCATTGTCGCCGAGACCGATCTGGTCATGACGATCGCGCGCCGCGTGGCGCGGCGTTTCGCTGGCGAATACGGCTTGAGGCTTTTTACCCCGCCGCTCGCGCTGACCGGCTTTTCGGTCGCGATGGCGTGGCCGGCCGGGACCGAAGGCGATCCGGCGGTGGAATGGCTCAAGGATCAGGTGAGAGGCCTGCCCTTCTCCTGAACCTTCCCACTCACACGAACAGATCCACCTTCTCGAATTTCGTCACGTCGATGATGCCGGCGTCGGAGATGCGCGGTTCGAGCATGACGACCAGGGCCAGCAGGAGGATGAACAGCTCGTCAAGCCCGGAATGGAGATCCATCGATCGGTCACCGCGACGGCGAAAACACGCGGCCCCGATTGTGACATTGGCTGGTTTCCGCGCTAAGCTGCGGCTCCCGCCCGAGAATTGTGGAGGTCTTCATGCCGATGCGCCTCGTCGCCGCTCTTCTGAGCGCCTCAGTCATCCAGTTGGCGGCCTTGCCGGCGTCGGCGGACGACCGTCTCGGCATCCGTCCGGGCATGGGCATCGCCGAGATCAGGCAGAACCTCAAGGACCGCTGTGACGATCTCTATGGCAACCCCTACGTCACCTGCACGCGCGGCACCACGACCATCACAGCCACCCTCTCGCCCAAGGACCGCGCCCACTACATCGCCCGATGGGAAGCCTCGCCGCTTCCCCGCGAGGACTATGCGAGGCAGGTCGCCCGAGAGCTCGGTTTCGACGGTCCCGGGGAGGACTGCCGATCGCCCTATGGCAAGCGGATGCTTTGCTGGCGCGCCGCCGATGGAACCACCTTGTTCGCCGCCGACGCCGCCTCCGGCAACAAAACCGGCGCGGCCGGACTCTACTCGGTCCTTCTCGTCAACGACCGGATCGAGGCCGAGGACGGGGCCGACTGATCGCGCCGACCGTTCCGGCGGATCGCCGTGCGTGTTGATCGGAAGCTTCAGGCGGCGCGACGGGGACACCATTCCGCGCCGGCCTGCCACAAGACGTATCCCTGGCTCGGCTCTCAGCCCCAGAGCCAGCCTCCCAGCATCCGGCCCGGAATCAGGGTGAAGTAGCCGGCCGCCAGCAACGCGCCGGTGACGAGCCAGCGCACAGAGTTGCGATGCCGGGCGATCCTGTGCCTGCGCGCGGCAAGGACGAGCAGTGGCACGGTGATGACGGTGACGACCGAGAAAATATGGATGTAGCTGAGCCCGCCGTCATTGATGTCGCGTATCCCGAAGGAAATCATGGCCGTCATGAACAGGGACAGGGCCCAGATCCGCCCGAGCGCGCGGTGCGCGCCGTCGCCGCGGCGACGCAGGAGTTGTATCGGCGTGATGGCAAGCGGCAGCATGACCGTCGCAATATGAATCCAGACCAACGGCTCGATGGCTCGCCAATTCTCGATCCCGCGCACCAGTGCCATGAGGACGAGCAGGAAAAGAGCGGCGGCGGCAACGGCCAGCGTCCACTCGTAGAAGTCTGGCGCGAGCGATGTGTCGGTATCGGACGTAATTCGCGCCCCGTCGACCAAAACACAGCCTTCCTTGCCATCTGGCGCCGCCTGTCGTGCGGTTGAAAAGGAGCGGCGTCCGGGGTCGATCGATTCACCAGCCGATCAACTTTGAATGCCTTCCAGTGCCGACCGCCTGCTTGCGCGTCTCACATCAGGAACCGATGCCTTTCGCGCGCAGTTCTTCGCGGGCTTCCTGGGTCTTATCCAGTTCCAAATTCATGGCTTGCAGCACGGCATCCGTCTTCGAGAACTGGATGTCCTTGTATTCGACGACCTGCACGCGATTGCCCCACGGATCGAGAAAATCGAGTGTCGGACCGTCCAGCACCTTTGCGCCAGCCTCTTCCGCGAGTTCGCGCACGCGTGAACGATCATCGACAACCAGGCCAAAATGCCGGTGATCGTCGGGTTTTTGGGAGCGGCCCTCACTGAGAGCGATGAATTGATCGCCCATATCGATGAATGCGACACTCCGGCCGGGCTTGAAGTCACCGCCGCGCAGTTCGAAATCGAAGATGCTGCCATAGAATGCCAAAGCCTCCTCGATATCGCCTACCTCGAGGGCAACGTGATTGACGCCGACAAGACGCGGCTTTGCTTGCACAGCCATGTGGTTCACCAAAATCTCTTTGCTGAAAAAACGATCCCGAGGCACCCGAAGTTCCAGGGCGGGCGTCCCCGGCGCTGCCGCGGTTGGGCAGATTGAGCGACAAGCTACCGTTCAGCTGTCGCGACGTCCTGTTACCTCAACGCCCGATTGTCCTAATCCGGGGCTGAGACGGGTGCAGGCACGCGCGTGTGCCTGAGCGGCGGCAGCCCGAAGGTGCGGGCGTATTCCCGCGAGAACTGCGTCGGGCTCTGGTAGCCGACGCTGAACGCCGCGCTTGAGACCGACTGCCGCCCGGACCGGATGAGCCGGCTTGCCTCGATCAGCCGCAGGCGTTTCTGGTATTGCAGCGGCGTCGTGCCGGTGATGGCCTTGAAGTGGAAATGGAAGGCGGAAACGCTCATGCCCACCGAGGCCGCGAGATCGGCCACGACAAGCGGCCGTTCAAAATTCCCGCGTATGATGGCGATGGCCTCGGCAATTCTCGACGCATGGCTGCCGGCCCGCGCCAGGGCGCGCAGCAGCGAACCGTGGCTGGCGCAAAGCAGCCAATAGTGGATCTCGCGCATCAAGAGCGGGTGCAGGACCGGCAGCGCCGCCGGCTTTTCAACGAGCGCGAAAAGCCGCCCCATTGCGTCGATGATCGCCTCGTCCGCCTCCGCCGCCGATATCGCGGCGCCGTCCGGACCGAAATCGCCATCCGCGCCCGGTTCGGTCGACAGTTCCCGAACGAGGCCCATGTCGAGCTTGAGCGCCAAGGCGATGTAGGGCTGCTCGTGCGACGCTTCGACGACGCGAGCCTCCGTGGGAAGATCGATGCCGACGATCACCGAGTGCCCCTCGCGGAAATCGACCACGCGCCGCCCCTGAAGCGCCTGTTTCGCGCCCTGCAAGACCAGGCAGAAGATGGGCTCGTAAAGGACCGGGGCCAGTTCCGTGGGCATTCTCTGGCGCGACACGTTCAAGCGCGGAACGTCCGTCGCGCTCGGTTCGTCGCCAACGTTCCGGCTGTCGGCATAGGCGAGCACCCTGCGGGAGAGGTCGTCGAGCATCATCGGTTCCTCTACAGAAACAGGCATTCAATAGCGCCAGCATCGGCTATTTTCACAATAGCGCGGGCATGAGGTTTGGAGAAACAGGCAGGTTCTTTCGAGGATGCGGCAGGCATTGAAAAGCGGGCGGCGCTAGTTCTGCGGCTCCACACCGAAGGAGACCGAGATGAAAATCACCGGCAACACGATCCTCATCACCGGCGGCGGCAGCGGCATCGGGCGCGCGCTGGCCGAAGCCTTTCTGGCCAAGGGCAACGACGTCATCGTCACCGGCCGCAACCGGGACAGGCTCAGGCAAGTCGAGAAAGCCAATCCCGGCATCCATGCCCGTCAGCTCGACGTCGACGACCCCGACGCGATCAGCGCCTTCTCCAGGCTAATTGTGCAGGACTTCCCCGCCCTCAACGTCCTCGTCAACAATGCCGGCATCATGCGCGCCGAGACGGTCGAGGACGGCACCACGGCCACGGCGGAAGCGACAATCACCACCAATCTGCTCGGGCCGATCCGCCTGACGAGCGCGCTGCTGCCTCACCTGATGTCGAGGCCGGCCGCGGCCGTGCTGACGGTTTCGTCGGGGCTGGCGTTCCTGCCGCGGGCCGCCTTTCCAACCTATTGCGCGACCAAGGCCGCCATTCATTCCTACAGCCAGTCGCTGCGGGCGCAGATGCGCGGGACACCGGTGCAGGTGATCGAACTGGCACCGCCCTATGTCCAGACCGAACTGACGGGTCCACAGCAGGCGAGCGACCCCAACGCGATGCCGCTTTCGGACTATATTTCCGAAACCATGGCCCTGCTCGAGAAGGACGCCGATGCCGATGAAATCCTCGTCGAGCGCGTGCACTTCCTGCGTTTCGCCGAACGCGAGGGCCGCTACGAGGAGTCGTTCGCCCGCCTCAACGGATAGCTCCCTGCCAGGGTCTGCGGCGCCTGCCAGCGCCGGAAACCCGCGGCCCCGGCCGCGCCCGAGGCCGTTTCCCTGGGCGCGCCGGATGTTCGAGCAACGGCGCGCGCCCCTGTTAACCCCGCGCCAACCTTGTGCCCTCACAATCATAGGACTATGAATGGCTAATATAAGCGGCGGGACAAAAGGAGTAGGGACCATGGCCATTGTCTCCAGTGCCGTCTTCATCGCCGGAGCGCTTGCGTTCTCCGGCGCCTGGGGAGACCAGCCGGACACCGCCGACCGTGACGTCCGCGCCGGCCTGCAGGTCGCGAACCTGTCCGAAAGCGAAGCCTATGCGGAGTATCTTCGCCTCCTGTCGGAGGATGCCCGCGCCACGGCAGCCCTTCCGTATCTGCGCAGCGAACGCGAAACCCGCACGCGCAGGCTTCGGGTCAACCCGCTGCTAGTCGGCGTCAGCCGCTAGGCCGGGCCGGGCCGGCTCCCTCGCCGGTCAAGCATTCGACATCGGCCCGAAGCGCGCGGTAAAGCGCGCCTCCACGTCCGGATTGCGCCAGTTCCTGGGCCATAGACCGTCCAGCACGCGAAGCGTTTCCTCGGCCGCGCCGACGCCCATGCGCATCATGCTTTCCTCGCTGATGCCGGCCATATGCGGCGTGACGAGCACATTGTCGAAACCGAGATAGGGATGATCGGCCGGCAGCGGCTGCTCGGCGAACACGTCTAGCGCCGCACCTGCGATGCGGCCCTCGCGCAGCGCTCCGATCAGGGCAGGATCGTCGATGACGGCGCCGCGCGAGACATTGATCAGGATCGCGCTTTGCTTCATGCGCGCGATCAGGGCGGCATCGACCATGCCCCGTGTTTCAGCCGTCAGCGGGCATGACAGGACCAGGATGTCGGCCCGGCCGGCTACCTCCTCGAGCGGCAGCGCCGCTATATCCTCCGGCGGGCGCGAGGAAGGCCGCGCGACGGCCAGCACCTCCAGGTCGAAGCCGTCCCTGGCGATCCTGGCCACCTGCCGCCCGATGTCGCCCATGCCGACGATGCCGACGGTGCGGCCGGCCAGTTCGTGTCCGTGCACGACATGGGCCCGTCCGGGGTTCCAGCCCTTTTGCCGAAGGTCGCGGTCGACGACACGGAAGTTCCGCAGCAGGGCCATGGCGGCGAACAGCACATGCTCGGCGACGGTGCGTGCATTGACGCCGGGCACGTTGGCGACGATGACGCCGGCCGCGGTCGCCGCCTCCATCGGCACCATGTCGAGCCCCGCCCCGTGCCGGATCGCGGCCCTGAGCGGCCTTGCGGCATCGAACATCGCCTCGGGAAGGTTGGAACGCACGATGACGATGTCGGCGTCGGCGCTTTCGGCCGTCAGCGTCTCGAAATCAAGCGCCGAGGCGACCTTGAGAGTGGCATGAGGCTCCAGGAGGGCGCTCGCGGCCGGATGAAGCACATGGGTGGAGTAGACGACCGGCATGAGTGACGACCTGGGGTGCTGGCGGATTGCTGCCCGGATGGAAATCGGCGGTCCGATGTCGGCCGGGAAACCAGGCAATGTCAAATCGGCAGAGGTTGGGCCAAGGGCGCGGAACCCCCATCCGCGCGTCATCCCGGAATGATCGGCGAGCGCAGCGAGGCGGGTATATCCGGGAGCCATTCGGTCGGTCGGCGGGTACGGGCGGGCGTAGGGGGCGGCGGCGAGGTCACGGCCTGGGTCCCGGCTCTCGCCTCGCGACCTGCGGCCGCTTGGCAGCGGCCGGGATGACGTATCCAGCTGCTCGGGATGACGGCCGCGGGTGCAGCGGCTTGCCGGGCGGCCGGCTGGAACGGAAAGGCGGCATGGCCGGGACGGAAAGGCGGCGGCCCTGTCCACGCGTCATCCCGGAATGATCGGCGAGCGCAGCGAGGCGGGTATATCCGGGAGCCATTCGGTCGGTCGGCGGGACCGGGGTCAGGCCTTCACCGTTTGCGCATCCTCGCCCGGATCGTCCTGCCCTTCCTGCTCGAGGATGCCCTTCCAGTAGCTTTCGGCGCCCTGCAGATGCGCGCTCATCAGGGCCTGGGCGAGATTGCCGTCGCGGCGAACCAGCGCATCGTAGATCTGGAGGTGCTCGGCATGGCTTTTGCGGCTGCGTTCGGGATCGGCGAAATAGATCGGCAGCCGCCCCTCGCCCATCACGTAATAGACCGAGCACACGCGATGGAAGATGCTGTTCTTGGTGGCGCGCACGATCTCCAGATGGAAATCGCGATCCTCCTTCGACAAGGCCTCGCCGGCGGCGATGCGTTCCTCCGAGCGGGACAGCACTTCGCGCAGGGCGGCGAAATTTTCCTCGGTCGCTCGCTGGCAGGCGAGTTCGGCGGCCTTGATCTCGTGGATCTTCCTCAGTTCCACCGCCTCGTAGATCTGCACGGGGTCGAGCGGCACGCCCGCCTTGGCAAAGAGCGCCATCGCCTCAACGCTGGCCTGGCGGGTGGTCAGATAGATGCCGGACTTGGCCCGCCGCTCCAGGATGCGCATCGATTCCAGGATCGCCAGCGCCTCGCGCACCTGGCCACGGCTGACCGAGAAGTGCTCCGCCAGTTCCCGTTCGGACGGTGTGCGGCCGCTCGCCGGATCGGTGCCGGCGATCAGATAGGCGGCAAGCTCGCTGAGCAGGTCTTTTTGCGTCATGGCTGCCTCGACACCCCCTCCCCTACCGCCTCGCGGCCCGTATCGACCCTGTGCGCGGCCAGAAAATCCTCCCTGATGGTGAAGCCGAGACCCGGACCGTCCGGCACGTCTATCATGCCGTCGCGCGCCTCAACGGTTTCTTCCACCAGATCATGGATCATCGGGTTCGCGCCCAGCGAATATTCAATGACGAAGCTCGACGCCATTGCGGCATTGAGATGCAGGCCGGCGAAGAAGCATGGCGCGCCGGCCCACAGATGTGGGGCGAATCTCAGATTGAATGCCGAGGCGATGTTGGCGATCTTGACCGCTTCCGAAATGCCGCCGCAAAAGGCGGGATCGGGCTGAAAGATGTCGGCCGCGCGCAGCATGGCCAGATCCCGGAAAGCGAAACGCGTGGCCTCCGATTCTCCGGTCGCGACGGGAATAGGGATCGCGGCGCGCAGTTCGGCCATGCCGGCCTTGTCGTCCGCGATCACCGGCTCCTCGAACCAGGCCACGTCGCAATCGGCCACCATCGCGGCGAAGCGCTTCGCCTCGGCGACCGTGTAGGTGCCATGCGCGTCGACCATAATGTCGATGCCGGCGCCCAGCGCGGCGCGCGCGGCGCGAACACGCTCGGCCGACACATGCGCCGCACCGTCCATGGCGCCGACCCGCATCTTGACGGCGCGAAAGCCGCCTTTCTCGACATAGGAGACCAGCTGCGCGCCGATCCCGTCGACGGGCGCCCAGCCTCCAGAGGCATAGGCCGGCAACCTGTCGGCCTTGCGCCCGCCGAGCAGCCGCCACACCGGCGTCCGCAGCGATTTGCCCAGTATGTCCCACAGCGCGATGTCGATGGCGCCGATGGCGGCCACGGTGTGGCCGCGCCTGGCCAGGCGCGGCATGGCGTGGCCCGCTCGCGAGGCCAGCGCCGCGCGCTCGCCATTGTAGAGCATTTCCCAGACCGTGCCCGGCTGGCGCGGGTCGAGCCCCACCAGCCTCGGGCCGATCTCGTCATTGATCATGTGGACGAGCGAGGCGTATTCCCCGGCGCTGCCGGCGGCGTTCTTGGCCTCGCCCCAGCCGGTGAGCCCGGTGTCGGTGTCGACCCGCACGATCGCCGCGTCGAAGGTCGCGATCTGCCCGAAATCGCTCCTGTGCTGGCGATCGGGCTCGATCGGTATCCTGATCCACCACGCCTCTACTCTGTCGATGCGCATCTGGCTTCCCCCGACGCGACGCGGCAGGCCGCGCCGCCGGCCCCGCTACTTGATCAGCGGCAGCAGCGTTTCGGCCGTGATGCGCATCTGGTCGGTGTAGAACTTCTCGGTGAGAACGCTGGAGCCGTGATCCTGGATGAATTTGAGCTGTTCGGGCGAGATGTCGACGGGATTGCGCTCGACCATGTCCGGATAGCGGTTGGCCGGCGTGCGGTCGACGGGCGCGACGAATTCGTTCGTCAGGGCGCCGTCATAGCCGATATCCTTGAGGAGACCGACGAGCTTCTTCCAGTCGATCGTGCCGAGGCCCGCCGCGAAACGGTTGTTGTCGGCGACGTGGAAATCGAACAGCCGCTTGCCGGCCTTGCGGATCGCCTCCTCGACGTCGAACTCCTCCATGTGGATGTGGTAGGCGTCGAGGCAGACGCCGCATTCGGGCGACACCGCGTCGGCCAGCGCCAGCGCCTGCTCGCCGCGATTGAACAGGTAGGTCTCGAAGCGGTTGAGGGGCTCGACCGCGACCCGCACGCCGACCTTTTTGGCGTGGGAGAAGCATTCGCGGGTGGCGTCGACCACCCAGTTCCACTCCTCCTCCTCGGTGCCGTCGGGGACGACCTTGCCCACGGTCGCGGGCACGAGGGTGATGATCTCGCCGTCGAGTTCGCTCACCATGGTGAGCACGTCCTTGACATACTGGACCGACCGCTCGCGCTGGCCCTGGTCCTTGGCGGCGAGATTGCGCTCGCCGAGCATCAGCGTGACCGCGCCCCAGCAGCGTATGCCGTGCTCCTTCAGGAGCGCGCGGGTCTCCTTCACGTCATACTGCTCGGGTTCGCCGGAAATCTCGATCGATTCGTAGCCGAACTGCTTGATGCGCTTGAGCGTCACCGCGAGCGGTTCGGCGCGCATCCAGTTGTGTGTCGACAAATGCATTTTCCGGCTCCTCCACGATGATTGGCGGCATCCGCCGCGCGGCCCCCTAGAAAGACCGGCAACCGGCCTTCGCGCAAACTGGTTAGACCAATTAGGCCCTTGCTGCGTTCTAGACCATTTGGCGAAGCCCCGCAACAGAATCGGCCCCGTCGCCTCTCTATCCCTTTTTATCCTTGCCTTATAGGGGGTTACGGCCCTAGCGAGATCGGCGAACGCGCGACCGCTTGTCCCGTCGACGCCTTGACGCTTGCGCCATTGCTGGTATTACCAGAAGAAGGAGGGTGGCGTCGGCGCGCGCGCTCAGCCATGCTTTGCCTCGACGAACCGGGAGGACAATCATGCCGAAGACGATGAAGGGGCCCGGAATCTTCCTGGCCCAGTTCGCGGGCGACGCCGCACCGTTCAACTCGCTGCCGGCGATTGCGAAATGGGCGGGCGACCTGGGTTACAAGGGCGTGCAGATCCCGACCTGGGACGCCAGGCTGTTCGACCTGAAGAAGGCGGCAGGCTCGAAGGACTATTGCGACGAGGTGAAGGGCGTCTGCGCCGAGGGCGGGGTCGAGGTGACCGAACTGTCGACCCATCTGCAGGGCCAGCTCGTCGCGGTCCATCCAGCCTATGACAGCCAGTTCGACGGCTTCGCCCCAGCCGAGGTCCACAACAACCCGAAGGCCCGTCAGGAATGGGCGGTAGACCAGGTCAAGATGGCGGCGAAGGCTTCGCGCCATATGGGCCTCGACTGCTCGGTCTCGTTCACCGGCGCGCTCGCCTTCCCCTATCTCTATCCCTGGCCGCAGCGGCCGGCCGGCCTGATCGAGGAGGCGTTCGCCGAGCTCGGCCGGCGCTGGAAGCCGATCCTCGACGTCTATGAGGAGAACGGCGTCGATATCGGCTACGAGATCCATCCCGGCGAGGACGTCTTCGACGGCGCGACCTTCGAGATGTTCGTGGACGCGGTCGGCGGGCACGGCCGCGCCAATATCAATTACGACCCGTCGCATTTCCTGCTGCAGCAGCTCGACTATCTGGCCTTCATCGACATCTATCACGAGCGCATCAAGGCCTTTCACGTCAAGGACGCCGAGTTCAATCCGGATGGCAGGCAGGGCGTCTATTCCGGCTATCAGGGCTGGGTGAACAGGGCCGGCCGCTTCCGCTCGCTGGGCGACGGGCAGGTCGACTTCTCCGGCATCTTCTCGAAACTCACCACTTATGGCTACGATTCCTGGGCGGTGCTGGAATGGGAGTGCTGCCTGAAGCATCCGGAGGACGGCGCGGCCGAGGGCGCGCCCTTCATCGAGCACCACATCATCCGGGTGACGGAGAAGGCCTTCGACGATTTCGCCGGCGGCACGACCGACAAGGCGGCGCTGAGGAAAATGATGGGGATCGAATAACGAGGGAGTCGCAAGTCGGCAGGTCGGCGGTCGGAGAGCTTGAGCCGACCGCCGGCCTGCCGATTGCCGACTGCCTTGCGACGAAGGAGCAAGCAATGGTCAGCGGACGCAAGATCGAATCCGGTTCCGGCCCGATCCGGCTTGGCATGGTGGGCGGCGGACAGGGCGCCTTCATCGGCGGGGTCCACCGCATCGCGGCGCGGCTCGACGGCGAGTTCCAGCTCGTCGCCGGCGCGCTGTCGTCGGACCCGGAGCGGGCGAAGGCCTCGGCGGCCGAGATCGGTCTCGATCCCGACCGCTCCTATGGCAGTTTCGCCGAGATGGCGAAGGCCGAGGCCGGGCGCGCCGACGGCATCGAGGTGGTCGCGATCGTCACGCCCAACCACGTCCACTACAAGGCCGCCAAGGCCTTCCTCGACGCCGGCATCCATGTGATCTGCGACAAGCCGCTGACCTCGACGCTGGCCGATGCGAAGAAGCTGGCGGCGGCGGCCGAAAAGTCCGGCTGCCTGTTCGTGCTGACCCACAACTACACGGGCTATCCGATGGTGCGCCAGGCGCGCGAGATGGTGGCCAGGGGCGAGCTCGGCGAGATCCGCGTCGTCCAGGCCGAATATCCGCAGGACTGGCTGACGACCGACCTCGAATCCAGCGGCCAGAAACAGGCCTCCTGGCGGACCGACCCCGCCCAGTCGGGCACGGGCGGCGCGACCGGCGATATCGGCACTCATGCCTATAATCTGCTGCGCTTCGTGAGCGGGCTGGAGCTGGACAGCCTCGCGGCCGATCTGACCGCCTTCGTGCCGGGCCGCAGGCTGGACGACAACGCCCATGTGATGATGCGTTTCAAAGGCGGAGCGAAAGGCATGCTGTGGGCCAGCCAGGTCGCGCCGGGCAACGAAAACGCGCTGAAGCTCAGGATCTACGGGACCAAGGGCGGGCTGGAATGGGAGCAGGAACAGCCCAACCATCTGTGGTTCACGCCCTTCGGCCAGCCCAAGCGGCTGATCACGCGCGGCGGCGCGGGAGCCGGATCGGCGGCCGGCCGCGTCAGCCGCGTGCCCTCCGGCCATCCTGAAGGCTATCTCGAAGGCTTCGCCAACATCTATGCCGAGGCGGCCCGCGCCATCCGCGCCGCACGCAGGAAGGGGGGCAAGCTGCCGAAGGACGTGATGTTCCCCACCGTCCACGACGGCGTCGAGGGCGTGGCCTTCGTGGAAGCCTGCGTGAAATCCTCCGCGAAAAACGGGGCCTGGGTGAAACCCTGAACTAACCCCGTCGGTCGGCCTCGCGGGGCTTGCGCCCGCGTACCTCCTGGACTAGAACATATCAGGAACATCATCTCGGGAGACGCGACGATGCGCGAAACCGGCAAGCTCGACTATCTGGAACTGCCCGCCACCGGCGGCCGGCTCGATGCCGCCAAGGCTTTCTATGCCTCGGTGTTCGGCTGGAGCTTCACCGATTACGGCCCGACCTATTCGGCCTTCGACGAGGGGCTGGAAGGCGGCTTCCAGGCCGACGGCACCGAGGCCGGCGCCAAGCCGCTGCCGGTGCTCTACTCGCGGACGCTGGACGAGACTTTCGCGGCAGTGGAAGGTTCGGGCGTGACGATCGTGCGGCCGATCTTCGAATTCCCCGGCGGACGGCGGTTCCACTTCCTCGATCCGGCCGGCAACGAGATGGCGGTCTGGGGCGAATGAGGCCCGCCGCCACCAACGGCCCAAGCGATGAATGAATGGAATGGAAGATGCACAAGGCGAGCTGTCACTGCGGAAAGGTCGCGCTGGAACTGGACGGCGATCTCTCACAGGCCAATGAATGCAACTGTTCGCATTGCAGCCGGAAGGGCTACCTGCTGGTCTTCCTTCCCCGCGAGACCGTGACCTTCCGGTCTCCGCCGGAAGACCTGCCCGCCTACCGGTTCAACAGGCATGTCATCAATCACCATTTCTGCCCGGACTGCGGCTGTGCGCCGTTCAGCATGGGCAAGGGTCCGGACGGCCGCGAGATGGTGGCCGTCAATCTCCGCTGCGTCGAAGGCATCGACCTCGAAGCCGTGAAGCGGGTGCCGGTCGACGGCCGAAGTTTCTGAACCGGTCGACGGTCGCAGTTTCTGAACGGCGCGGCGGCCCTGTCCGCGCGTCATCCCGAAATGATCGGCGAGCGGAGCGAGGCGGGCATATCCGGGAGCCATTCCGGTCGGATGGTGGGTACGGGCGGGCGTAGGAGGCGGCGGCGAGGTCGCTATTGATACCGGTGCCGGGCCGGCCCTATCCGGCCAGCGCCGCGCGCAGCCTGCCGGTGGCAAGGCCGACCTCCGGCTCGCGCTGGATGGCGATCATGCGCTTGAGCCGGAACTGGTCGACCTCCGGCTCCGCCGCGCCGTCCGAGATCAGCGCACCGGCGCGCCCTGCCAGCGCTTCCGTCGTCGCGGCGTCGGGCGGCTCATCGGCCTCGAGCGTCTCGTCGATCTCCACGATGAGGCGCGACAGCACGCCCATCCAGGCCAGGCGCGGATCGTTGGCAAGCGCGAACAGTTTCGAATACGGACCCTCGAGATCGGGATCGTCGCCGGTCTCGGAACGGATCAGGGCGCGGTGAAGCGCCTTCAGCGCGGCCGAAATGCCGGCAAGACGGGCGGCGGTGTCGATCAGCTTGCCTCCCGCAACTGCTCGGCCGTCTCCAGATCGACCGATACGAGCTGGCTCACGCCCTGCTCGGCCATCGTCACGCCATAGAGGCGGTTCATGCGCGCCATGGTGATGGGATTGTGCGTGATGAGGATGAAACGCGTCCGGGTGGAGGCCGCCATCTCGTCCATCAGGTTGCAGAAGCGCTCGACATTGTGATCGTCCAGCGGCGCGTCGACCTCGTCGAGAACGCAGATCGGCGCCGGGTTGGTCAGGAAGACGGCGAAGATCAGCGCCATGGCGGTCAGCGCCTGCTCGCCGCCGGACAGGAGCGTCATGGTTTGCGGCTTCTTGCCGGGCGGGCGCGCCAGGATCTCCAGGCCGGCTTCCAGCGGATCGTCGGACTCGATCAGCTGAAGCTCGGCGGTGCCGCCGCCGAAAAGACGCGTGAACAGGCGCTGGAACTCGCGGTTGACGACCTCGAACGCCGCGACGAGCCGCTCGCGCCCTTCCCGGTTGAGGTTCTGGATCGCCTGGCGCAGACGCTTGATCGCCTCGATGACGTCATCGCGCTCGGCCACGATCGTCTCCAGCCGCTCCGAGAGTTCGCGCTGTTCGTCCTCGGCGCGCAGATTGACCGCCCCGAGCCGCTCGCGCTCGATGCGCAGGCGCTCCAGCCGGCGCTCGACATCGCCCGCCTCCGGCAGGTCGTCGTCCGGCTTGAGCCCGGCATTGCCGATCGCCAGATGCGGCTCGACGCCGATCGTGTCGCGGATGCGCGCCTCGACATCGGCGCGGCGGTCGGCCGCCGCGGTCAGCCGCTCCTCGGCCCGGGCGCGCGCCTCGCGCGAGCCGGCCAGCGCCTGGATCGCATCGGTCGCGGCCTTATCGAGGTCCGCCTGTTCGTTTTCGGCCTTCTGCAGCGCGTCGGCCGCGTCCCGCCGCGCGGCGTCGGCCTTCGACAGTTCCGACAACAGCGCGCGGCGCCTGGCTTCGATCTCGCCGGGTGCATCGGCCAGCGACGCCAGATCGGCCTCGATCTCGGCGCGCCTCTCCCTGAGCGACGCCATCTGGCTTTCGGCATTCCCCGCCCGCGCCACCCAGCTTCGCGCTTCGCCGGCGATCGCCTCGAGCCGGCGGCGGCGCGCCTCGGTCTCGCGCTTGAGCCCGTCATGGGCCGCCCGGGCCTCGGCAAGGCGACCGCGTCCGCCGGCGACTTCGGCCGTCGCCGCCTCGATCGTCCTGTCCTGTTCGGCCAGGTCCGGCGCGTCACGCGCGGCGAGATCGGCCGCTTCCTTGGCGTCGACGGCCTCGCGCCGGCTTTCCTCCAGCCGCGCATGGGCCTCTTCCAGCGCCGCCCTTCGCGCCACGAGGTCGCCAGCGGCCTTTTCGGCCGCCGAGAGGGCTTCGCGCGCTTCGCCGAGCTTCTTCTGCGCGGCACGCCACGTCTCGCGTCCGATCCGTTCGGCTTCGGCGGCACCGCGCGCCGCCGCCTCGGCCTCGGCCTGGGATCGTTCGGCCCTGGCCAGGCTCTCGCGCGCCTGCCCGGCCTCGGCGTCCAGCTCGGCCAGCCGGTTCTTCTGCGCCAGCCGCTGCGCTGCCGGCGTCGGCGCGTCGGCGCTGGCGGTGAAGCCGTCCCAGCGCCACAACGCGCCCGTCTCGCTCACCAGCCGCTGGCCGGGTCTCAGGAGAGGCTGAAGGCGTGGACCATCGTCCTCGGCGACCAGGCCGATCTGCGACAGGCGCCGCGCCAGTTCGCGCGGCGCGCGTACCAGTTCGATCAGCGGCCGGGCGCCGTCCGGCAGGGCCGGATCGCCCGGCTGGATGGATGAATCGCCCCAGTGCGCGGGCGCGGTGCGATCCAGCGGCGCGTCGAGGTCCTCTCCAAGTGCTGCCCCGAGCGCCGTCTCGAAGCCCCGTTCGACCGTGACCTGCTCCAGCACGGCGGGAAACAGGTCGGGCGTGCCCGCGCCCAGGACCTTGGCCAGGGTGCGCGCTTCCGTTTCGATGCGCTGCAGGGCCGCGCGCGCGTCCTGGAGGGGCAGGCGCGTGGCGGCTTCCGCCTGCCGCGCCTCGGCCGATGCCTTTTCGGCCTCAACGGCCTCGGTTTCGGCGGCAGTCAACGCGGCCTCTGCGACCTCTACCTGCGCCTGCTTTTCGGCCGGATCCGGCAGCGCCGAAAGGCGGGCGTCGAGCTCCCGCTGCTGGCGGACGATGTCTGCGAGTTGCTGTTCGGCGCGGGAAAGCCGTTGCCGGGCGTCCTGTGTAGCGCGCTCGATCTGCGCGAGCGCGGCCGCCGCCTCGGCGCGCTCGTTGGTCAGGCGGGACAGGAGCGCCTCGCCGCGTGCGAGGTCGTCGGCCGCTTCCTCGAAGGCGGTGCGCAATTCGGCCTCGCGCGCGTCGGCACCTTCTTCCTCGGCCTTGAGCGAATGTTCCTCGGCGGCCAGCCGCTCCAGTATTTCGGCGTTGTCGCGAAGCAGTTGCTCCTCGCGCGACATATCCGAGGCAAGCTGGGCCTTGCGCTTTTCGAGGTCTGCGCGGCGGGCGGCGATGCGTTCGGCTTCGGCGTCCAGTTCGCCCCGGGCGATCGACAGCCGCTGGAGGGCGGCTGCCGCCTTCGCTTCCGTCTCGCGCAGTTCCGGCAGCCTGTGCTGGCCGACGGCCTGGGCCTTCGCCGCTTCCATCTGATGGGCGGCGGCGTCCGCGACGGCCGACGTCGCCTGGTTGAGCGCCGACTGCGCTTCGGCCTCCTGGGTCTTGGCGTGCACCCAGCGCAGATGAAACAGCGTCGCTTCCGCCTTGCGGATGTCGGCCGAGATGTTGCGGAAGCGGATCGCCTGGCGCGCCTGGCGCCTCAGATTCTCGATCTGGCTTTCGAGTTCGCCGGTCACGTCGTCGAGCCGTTCGAGATTCTGCTCGGCCGCCCGCAGGCGCAGTTCCGCCTCGTGGCGGCGGGTGTGAAGACCGGAAATGCCCGCCGCCTCCTCCAGCAACGCCCGGCGCGCCTGCGGCTTAGCCTGGATCAGTTCGCCGATGCGGCCCTGCCCCACCATGGAGGGCGAGCGGGCGCCGGTGGACTGGTCGGCGAACAGAAGCTGCACGTCGCGGGCGCGTGCTTCCCGGCCATTGATGCGGTAGATGGAGCCGGCCTCGCGTTCGATGCGGCGCGATACCTGCAGCTCATCCTGGTCGTTGAAAGCGGCCGGCGCGGTGCGATCCGAATTGTCGAGGAAAAGCGTGACCTCGGCGGTATTGCGCGACGGGCGCGTGGCGGACCCCGAGAAGATGACGTCGTCCATGCCGGACGCGCGCATGTTCTTGTAGGAATTCTCGCCCATCACCCAGCGGAGCGCTTCCACCAGGTTCGACTTGCCGCAGCCATTCGGCCCCACGACGCCGGTCAGCCCGGCCTCGATGACGAATTCGGAGGACTCGACGAAGGATTTGAACCCGAGGAGGCGAAGGCGTTGGAACCGCATCAGCGCCCGCCGCGACTATGCATGATGGACGCCGGCCGCGCGGACGCGCGGCGGCATCCCGGCCACATGGGCCGGTCAGACCAGGCCGTCGATGATGGCCGACATTTCGTCAACCGACAGCGCCCCCGTATATTTGTTGCCGTTGATGAAGAAGGTCGGCGTCGAATCGACATCGAAGTCGTTCGCGCCACGGCTGCGCACCGCCCTGACATCATCCAGCAGCTTCTGGTCCGTCAAGCAGGCCTCGAAGCTTTCCTGTGTAAAGCCGGCGAGTTTCGCGATGTTGAGCAGCGCTTGCTGCGCATTCTCGACCGAAACCCAGTTGGACTGCTGCTTGAACAGCACCTCGATCATGGCGAAATATTTGTCGTCGGCGCAGCGCGCCAGCATGAAGCCCGCCTCGGCGCGCGGGTCGAACGGGAACTCGCGCATGATGAGCCGCGCCTTGCCCGTATCGATATACTTCTCCTTGATCGTCGGCAGCGTGTTGTTGTGGAAATTGCCGCAATGGCCGCAGGTCATCGAGGCGTATTCCACGATGGTGACGGGCGCGTCCGCCTGACCCAGCACCTTCTCGGGCAGCGCGCCTTCGGCGAGCAGTTTGTCCATGTCGACCGTGCCGCTCGGCCGGGGCGCGGCCGCCGTGCTCGAGGACGTGGCCTGGCCGGACGCGGTCTGCGCCTCGGCCTTGTCTTCGCTGCACGCCGACAGCGCCAGCGCCGAGGCCGACAGCGCTCCCATCAGGGCGAGCGCCTTTCTGCGGGTCATGGTCTCAATCATCGAATCACCTGCCGGTTGCCTGAAAGAATGCGGCCTCGACCGCGAAATTGCCAGTTTGCCCAATTCTCTAAGGACCTGAACCCGCGCGAAATAAGGCAAGGCGCCCGCGATGCCAATCATGGCCGCCCAGGGCGATGTTCACAGTTGCGCGATGGCGTTCAGCGCCTGCGCCGCTTTTCGGCCATCACCGATCGCCCCAGCCGCGCCAGGGCCTCGCGCAGGCCTTCATCCTCGACATCGGCGACGGTCTCGGCGACCCGCCGCGTCTCCTCCTCGGTCGCCGTCGGCGGCGCGACATGCACGGGTCCGGCGGGCTCCACCGGCTTCTGCACGATCCGCACCCGGCCGATGGCCGGATAGCCGAGGAAGGCGTTGACGCGCGCTATGAGTTCACCTGTCTCGTGCTGGAGATGCAGCGCGGCGAGCCCCTGGCAGGCAACGACGAGCGTCGCCGGCTCGAACGGTTCCTCGTCGGACGCCCTGCGCGGCCAGGAAATCCGTTCGGGCCTGGACGACGCGGCAAGGCGCGGCCCGGCGATCTCCTCCCAGGACTGGACGAGCGCGACCGACATGCCCGCGCGGCGGCGCAGGATCGGATCGAGCACCTGTGCGGCGAAGTCGCCCACCGGCGCCGCATTGCCGCGAAAGCCTTTCCCTGCCATCACCTGTTCCCGTCCCTGTCCAAACGGCGAATATAGATCATCCGCCCCATGCCGACGAGCCCCGGACCAGCACCGGACCTGATCGCGCCCGCGCTTCTCGCCTGGTACGACCGGCACCATCGCGACCTGCCCTGGCGGGTGCCGCCGGGACGGATCGCGCGCGGCGAGCGGCCCGATCCCTATCGCGTCTGGCTGTCCGAGATCATGCTCCAGCAGACGACGGTCGCGGCCGTGAAGCCCTATTTCGCCCGGTTCGTCGAGCTGTGGCCCGATGTCGGGGCCCTTGCCGCTGCCGAGACTGACGCGGTGATGAAGGCCTGGGCCGGCCTCGGCTACTATTCGCGCGCCCGCAACCTCAAGGCCTGTGCGGAAACGGTGCTTGCCGGTCACGGGGGCAGGTTCCCCGACACCGAGGACGGGTTGCGCGGCCTGCCGGGCATCGGCGCCTATACGGCGGCCGCGATCGCGGCGATCGCCTTCGGGCGTTCTTCGGCGGTGGTCGACGGTAATGTCGAGCGTGTGGTCGCCAGGCTTCACGCCATTGAGACGCCGCTGCCGGAGGCGAAGCGGCGCATCCGCGCGCTCGTGGAGGCGATGGTGCCGGCCGGCCGTCCGGGCGATTTCGCGCAGGCCATGATGGATCTGGGCGCCACGATCTGCACGCCCAGGCGCCCCGCCTGTGCGCTCTGCCCGCTGCGCGAGCCTTGCCTGGCGGTCCGCATGGGCGATCCGGAGCGCCTGCCGGTGAAGGCGGTCAAGCCGGACAAGCCCCGGCGCGAGGGCGCGGCCTTCGTCGCGCTGCGCGCCGACGGCGCCGTTCTGTTGCGCAAGAGGCCGGACAAGGGCCTGCTGGCCGGCATGGCCGAACCGCCCGGCACCCAATGGTCGGCCAGGCAGGATGGCGGCACCGACGCGGACGACGCCCCCTTCCCCGCCGGCTGGCGGTTTCGCGGCCGGGTCCGCCACGTCTTCACCCATTTCGAACTCGACCTTTCCGTCTATCGCGCCGACCATGTCGATCTGGAACCGCCGCCGGGCTGGTGGTGGTCGACCGAGTTTCGCCGCGAGGCGCTGCCCACCGTCATGAGAAAGGCGGTGGAAGCCGCGCTCGACGCAATCCCGCACAAAGGCCAACGGAAACATCCCGCATGAGAGAAATCCGCCATATCGTGTTCGACATCGGCAAGGTGCTGATCCACTACGATCCCGACATCCCGTTCAGCCGGCTGATCCCCGACGCGCAAAGGCGCCGGTGGTTCTTCGAGACTGTCTGCACCCATGAATGGAACCTCGAGCAGGATCGCGGGCGAAGCTGGCCGGACGCCGAGGCGCTGCTGATCGCGGATTTCCCCGACGAGGCCGACAATATCCGTGCCTTCCGCCGGCACTGGCACGAGATGGTGCCGCACGCCTATGACGAGCCGGTCTCGATCATGCTCGGCCTGATCGAGAACGGCCATGACGTGACCATGCTGACCAATTTCGCCGCCGATACCTTCAGGCAAGCCCGCTCGATCTATCCCTTCCTCGAAAGGCCGCGCGGCGTCACGGTGTCCGGTGAGATCGGACTGATCAAGCCCGACCGCGCCATCTTTGACCGGCACGCGCGCGATTTCGGGCTGGAGGCCTCGGCCAGCCTGTTTATCGACGACAGCCCCAAAAACGTGGACGGCGCGAAGGCGGCCGGCTGGGACGCGGTCCTGTTCAGCGACGCACGCACGCTGCGGCAGGACCTGCGCGCGCGCGGCATCGACGCGTAGCGGACGGACCTGAAGGACGCCTCGGGCCCCCGGCAAATGCCGCCGAACGGCTTAAACCCACCTTAACCGCCCTTCCGTAAGGTCCGCCGATCCGGGCTTAGGGAAAGGCAACACAACCATGAACGCGCCGTTCGTGTTGCGCGACGCGTCGGCCGGAGCGGTCGCGGCGGTGCCGCGATCCGGGCCGGCATCGGTGTCGCTGATCGTGCCCGTCCACAACGAGCAGGACGGCGTCGACGCGTTCCTGGAAACGACGCGCAGGCATGTCGACCCGCTCGCGCAGGACGGCATCGCGTTCGAGTTCATCTTCGTCAATGACGGCAGCACCGACGGCACGCTGCTGCGGCTGCTCGACGCCCAGGCGCGCGATCCCCGCATCCGGATCGTCGACCTGTCGCGCAATTTCGGCAAGGAGGCGGCGCTGACGGCCGGGCTGGACGCCTGCACGGCCGATGCCGCGATCCCGATCGACGTCGACCTGCAGGATCCGCCTTCGGTCATCCCGCTGCTCGTCGAGCGGTGGCGCCAGGGCTACGAGGTCGTGCTCGCCAAGCGCACCGACCGCTCCAGCGACACCTATTTCAAGCACGCCTCGGCCTCCTGGTTCTACAGGCTGCACAACATGATCGCCTCCAGCCCGGTGCCGGAGGACGTCGGCGATTTCCGTCTCATCGACCGCGCGGTCATCGACGCGCTGGCGCAACTGCCCGAACGCCGCCGTTTCATGAAGGGCCTGTTCGCCTGGGTGGGATTCCGCTCCGCCACGGTGGAATATACGCGCGAGCAGCGCTGCGCCGGCGCGTCGCGCTTCTCGCCCTGGCGGCTGTGGAACCTGGCGCTCGAAGGCATAACGAGCTTCTCCACGGTCCCGCTCGAGATCTGGTCCTATGTCGGCGCCGGCGTCTCGCTGCTTTCCTTCCTCTACGGCATCGTCATCGTGACGAAGACGCTGATCCTCGGCATCGACGTCCCCGGCTATACCTCGCTCCTTGCCAGCGTGCTGTTTCTGGGCGGCATCCAGATCCTCGGCATCGGCATACTGGGCCAGTATCTCGGCCGGGTCTATTCCGAGATCAAGCAGCGGCCGATCTATATCGTGCGCCGCACCTACGAGGCCGGGTGATGGAACCGTCAGCCTATCACCAGATGGCCGAGACAGAGGACCGACACTGGTGGTATCGCGGCCGGCGCGCGATCGCCGGTTCGGTGATCGCCGCACTCGATCTGCCGGAGCGCGCTCGCATCCTCGAGATCGGGGCCGGGACGGGCGGCAACATCGCGATGCTGTCCCGCTTCGGAGAGGTGACCGCCGTCGAGATGAGCGAGACCGCGCGGGCGATCGGCAACGCCAAGACCGGCGTCCCCTTCCTTTCCGGTCACCTGCCGGACGGGCTTCCCCTCGGCGACGCCAGGTTCGACCTGATATGCCTGTTCGACGTACTCGAACATGTCGAGCAGGATTTCGCGTCGCTGGAGGTCATCCGGGATCTTCTCGACGATCGCGGCCGACTCGTCCTCACCGTCCCGGCACATCAATGGCTGTGGAGCCGGCATGACGTCGATCTCCATCATTTCCGTCGCTACTCGCGCCGGGGACTTGCCGCGCTCGCCGAAGCGGCGGGGCTGCGGGTGGAGCGCCTGACCTATACCAACTCCGCCCTGTTTCCGGCCGCCGCGATCGCCCGGCTGGCCGACCGCCTTCGCAGCGACGGGGCATCGGCGGGGTCCGACCTCCCACCCGCCCCGCTCAATTCGCTGATGCACGCGATCTACGCCGCGGAGCGCCATGTGCTGCCCGCCATCGACCTGCCGATGGGCGTATCGCTGCTGGCGGTGCTGTCGCGCACGCGCGCGACCGACACCGTTGCCTCGATAGAACAGCTTGCGGCCTGACGCGCGGCGATGCCGATCGACCTGATGCACCGCAACGGCCGGCTCCGTCGCTTCGCGGTGGTCGGGCTGGCCGCGACTGCTGCCTATGCCGGTTTCGCCTCGGCAATGGCGGCGACCGGATTGGGGGTGACCGCCGCGTCGGTATGCGCCTACCTGCTTGCCGCTATCGTCTCCTATGCGGGTCACAAATACGCGACATTCCGATCCGACGGGCGCCACGCGATCGAAGGACCGCGATTTCTGCTGTCCGGCCTGCTGGGCCTCGGCCTCGCTGGTCTCATCCCGCTCATCATGTGCGACCTATTCGGCGCGCCCGCGGTGGTGGCGGTCGCGGCGACCTGCCTTCTGGTGCCGGCGGTCAACTATGTCGTGCTGGACCGGTTCGTGTTCGCCACGGCGCTGCCGGCCAATGAGGCGGCTTCGTCATGAGCGTCGTCGACACCACCAGCGCCACTCCCGGTTCGGGATTCAGGCTCGATGCCTCATGGCTTTTCTCCAGGCCGCTCCTGCTGAGCTGCCTGGTCCTTCTTCTGGCGCCACTGTTGCAGCTTCGCTGGGGAACCATTCCGGACACGAGCTGGCTCATCCATGTCGGCGAAGCCATGCTGTCCGGCGAACGGCTCTACATCGACCTCTTCGAGACCAATCCGCCCTTCTCGGTCTGGCTCTACCTACCGGCGGTGACGCTCGCTCTTCGCATCGGTGTCGCCCCGGAACTCGTCGTTCATGTGATGGTCTATTGCGCCGCTGCGGTATCGGTCGCGTTCGCGGGCCTGATACAGCATCGCTCGGGATTGGCCGAGGCATCGGCCATGAGACGGCTTACACCGCTCGTGCTGGCCCTGCTGGTCCTGCTGCCTGGCAACGCCTTCAGCGAGCGAGAGCATATCGGCCTTATCCTTCTGCTTCCGCTGCTCGCCCTGCAGATCTGGCGCGCCTCGCCAGAGCTGCCAAAACCGCCCGGCTCCTTCATGTCGGTGACAGCCGGCCTCATGGGCAGCGTGCTGTTTCTCGTGAAGCCGTATTTCGGGCTGGCGATCCTGTTGCCGGCGCTGCTGGCGGCCTGGCGCGGTCGTAGTCTTAGGCCGCTCTTGGCCCCCGAATACTGGACGATCGCCGGCATTTCGGTGATCTACCTCGCTGCGGTTCTCACGTCACATCCTGAATTTCTCGACCGCATCTATCCCATGATGGTCGACGTATACGCGCCCGTAAGAACCTATTACGGCGTCCTGGTGCCCTACGGGCTCATGTATGCCATCCTTCTGGTCGTGCTTTGGAAAGCACGACCATCCGGACCGGTTCCGGCCTCGGTCGCCGTGCCCCTGCTGGCCTCGCTGGGCTCGGTGGTTCCCGTCATCATCATGGCGAAGGGCTGGCCGTATCACGCCTATCCGGCAATGACCCTGGCCATCATCGCGTTGGCGACACTGGTGCTTGCCAGTCGAGTGGCCCGTCCTCTGGATACGACATGGCGCTGGATCGCGATCCTGGTCGTGATCGGATGCATGTCGCCCTTGTGGCCGACGCACAAGCCGTCGTCCCACATCGTGGAAACGATACGCTCCTCCCTGGAAAGACCATCGGTCACGATCATCTCCAACAGTCTCAGCAAGGCATTTCCTCTCGTGCGCATGATTGACGGCCGCTGGGCATCGCTCCACGTCTGCGACTGGCTCGGCGTTTCGGCGCTGCTGCTGTCGGTTGAGGCCACCGATCGCGGCGACGAGGCCGAGGCCGCCCGCTACCGTGCCATCGCCGACGACTATATCGACGACAAGCGCGCCGAGTTCGAAAGGGCGCGCCCCGACATCGTCATCGTGTCGAGGGATCAGGAATACTGGACCGGATACCTGCGCCGCTTCGGCGGGCTCGACGCGATGCTGGCCGGCTACGAATTCCTGGTGGAGGATGACGAGATCCGGGTCCTGATCCGCGGCGACCTTCTCGGCGCCGACGCCGGCTGAAGCGGGCGGAGCCGGGACAACCGGTTCGTCAGGCGCCGGCTTTCTGCATCCCCAGCCTGGCGATGCGGCGCAGCTCGTCGATCGGCGTCAGGCCGCCATTGCGCTCATAGTGCCAGAAGGTCCAGCCGTTGCAGGCTTCCAGCCCCTGGGCGGCCGCGCCCATGCGGTGGATCGAGCCGGCCTGGTTGCCGATCGCCACCGTACCGTCGGCGCGCACCGTGGCGGTGAAGCGGCGGCGCGTGTCGTGAAGGCGTGCGCCGGGCTTGATCAAGCCCGCGTCGATGAGGCTGACAAAGGCGACGCGCGGTTCGGCCCGCTTGCCGCCCATCTGTTCGAGCGCGGCGGCATCCAGCGGACGAGCGGCCCCGATGCGGGCGCTCGCGGCGTCGATATAGGCCTGCTCGCGCTCCACGCCGACGAAATGACGGCCGAGCTTCCTGGCGACGGCGCCGGTCGTGCCGGTTCCGAAGAAGGGGTCGAGCACGATATCGCCCGGCTTGGACGACGACGCCAGAACGCGCGCCAGCAGCGCCTCGGGCTTCTGGGTGGGATGGATCTTGGCGCCGTTGTCGTCCTTCAGCCGCTCCGCGCCGGTGCAGATCGGGAACAGCCAGTCCGAACGCATCTGCACATCGTCATTGGCCGCCTTCATGGCGTCGTAGTTGAAGGTGTAGCCCTTGGCCGTCGCGTCGCGTGATGCCCAGATCATGGTCTCGTGCGCGTTCTGGAAGCGGCGGCCGCGGAAGTTCGGCATCGGATTGGTCTTGCGCCACACCACGTCGTTCAGGATCCAGAAGCCGAGGTCCTGCATGATGGCGCCGACGCGAAAGATGTTGTGGTAGGAGCCGATCACCCAGATCGTGCCGTCCGGCTTCAGCACCCGGCGGACCGCCATCAGCCAGGCGCGCGTGAAGGCGTCGTAGGCGGCGAAACTGTCGAACTTGTCCCAATCGTCGTCGACGGCATCGACGCGCGACTGGTCGGGACGATGCAGATCGCCTTCGAGCTGGAGATTGTAGGGCGGATCGGCGAAGACGAGATCGATCGAACGGTCGGGCAGCGCCTCGAGCGCCGATACGCAGTCGCCCTTGAGGATGGTGTCGAGCCAGGCAGGAGAAGAGGCGGCGGCTCCTTCTGGAGAGCCGGCGATTTGACGCAATGCGGACATCAAGGATACCCAGGGAACGCGAGACTGTTTACCGGGTGTTATGGTTACCGTTTCGCGTAAAGATTTCATGAAGTTTGAACCAACCCAAGGAGCCTCCATGCAGGGGATCGAACTCGTCATCCTCGACTGCGACGGCGTTCTCGTCGATTCGGAGATCGTGGCCGCGCGCGCCGAAGCCGAACTCCTGACCGGGGTCGGCTACGCGATCGAACCGGAGGAGCTGGCCGAGCGTTTCGCCGGCCTGACGACGAAGGACATGCTGCTGGCGGTCGAGGAGGAGGCGGGCATCCCGCTGCAGGCTTCGCTTCTGGAGCGGATGCGCGAGGCGACGGACCGGCGGCTGGCCCGCGAGGTCAAGGCCATCGAGGGCGCGCGCGAAGCGATCGCCCGGCTTCGCCTGCCCTGCTGCGTGTGCTCGAACTCGCGTACCGAACGCATCGAGCTGATGCTGAACCGCACGGGCCTGCTGCCGCTGGTCGCCGGGCGCATATTCTCCGCCTCGGCCAGCGAGGAGATCAGGCCCAAGCCCGCGCCGGACGTGTTCCTTCACGCCGCCCGCGAGATGAAGGTCGAGCCGGCGCGCTGCATGGTGGTGGAGGATTCGCGGCACGGGGTCGCCGCTGCCAGGGCGGCCGGCATGCGCGTCATCGGCTTCACCGGCGCCTCGCACGCCTGGCCGGGCCTTGCCGACCTGCTGACGGAAACGGGCGCGGAGACGGTGATCGGCCGCTGGAGCGATTTCGGGCCGGTGCTCGAGGCGCTGTCGGACTGGTCGCCGATCGAGTGAGCCTGCCGACGGCCGGCTGGAGCATTTTGTTCGCGCGGCGCGCTACAGGGGCAGTTCCTTCGGCGGCGGAACGTCCAGGCCCGCGAAGATGCGGACATTGGCTTCGGTGAGCTGGGGAATGACGATCGCCGGATCGGTGAAGACGAACTGGGTCGCACCGGCGCCGGACAGGTCGACCTGGTGCTGGTGGATCCGCGAATAGAGGACCTCGCCCGAGGTGTTGATGACCTCGATCTTGATCGGCACGGATGCCGCCGCCGCGCCCTGCGCGGCCGGTCCCCTGACGATGCGGCCGGCCAGGGCGACGGTGATGCCGATCTGGCCGCCGGCGAAGCTGCAGGATCGCGTCACGTCGCTGACGGAAATCTGCTGCTGCAGTTTCTCGGGATCGCCGTCGCCATTGCGCTCGTACCGGTTGAGCACGGCCTGGGTACCGGGGAGCTGAACACGCGGGCAATAGCCGCGGACCTCCATCGCCGAGATCCGGTCCGCCGCTTCGGCACCGCTGGATTCTCCGCCGCCAAGGCCTAACGCGCTTCCCACCCCGCCACCGGACTGACATCCCCCCACAACCGTGAGAGCGAGGAGGGCCGCCGCCCGGAGGGAAGATCGAAAACCTGACGCATAAAACTTCATGAACGGCACTTTCCCGTCGTGAAACGGCCGTTCTATAACAACGCCGTTCGACGAACGCGACTGGGCAACCGCATTTTTCTCGCATGAGCGCCCGCCGACTGCGCATCCATCTTCAGGAACGACCATGACCACAACCTATATCAGCACGCGCGGCAACGCGCCGGCGCTCGGCTTCCGCGACGCCATGCTGACCGGCCTGGCACGCGACGGGGGGCTTTATCTGCCCGAGACATGGCCGAACTTCTCCAAGTCCGAGATTCAGTCGATGCGGGGAATGCCATATGCCGATCTCGCGATCCGGGTGCTTACGCCATTCGTCGAAGGCGAAATCGGCCAGGCGGATTTCGAGCGTATCGTGCGCGAAGCCTACTCTACCTTCAGCCACGAGGCGGTCTGCCCGATCGTCCAGACCGGACCGAACGAGTTCATGCTGGAACTGTTTCACGGGCCGACCCTGGCCTTCAAGGACGTCGCCATGCAGTTGCTCGCGCGGCTCATGGATCATGTCCTGGCCGAACGGGGCGAGCGCGCGACGATCATCGGGGCGACCTCCGGCGACACCGGCGGGGCGGCGATAGACGCCTTTGCCGGCAGCGAGCGCGCCGATCTGTTCATACTGTTCCCCAAAGGCCGGGTCTCGCCCGTCCAGCAACGCCAGATGACCACGTCGGGCGCCGGAAACGTCCACGCGCTGGCCATTGAGGGGGATTTCGATGCCTGCCAGGCAATCATCAAGGCCATGTTCAACGATCACGCTTTCCGCGACCAGGTCGGCCTGTCGGGCGTGAACTCGATCAACTGGGCGCGCATCATGGCCCAGATCGTCTATTACTTCTCTTCGGCGCTTTCGCTCGGCGCGCCCGACCGATCCATGCGCTTCACCGTGCCGACCGGCAATTTCGGCGACGTCTTCGCGGGTCGCGCGGCCGCGTGCATGGGCCTGCCGGTCGACCGACTGGTGATCGCCACCAACGACAACGATATCCTGGCCCGCACGCTGGAAACCGGCCGCTACGAAACGCGCGGCGTGATCGCCACCACCTCGCCCTCGATGGACATCCAGGTTTCCTCCAATTTCGAGCGGCTTCTGTTCGAGGCTTCGGGACGCGACGCCGCATCGGTTAGGGCGGCAATGGCGGGACTGGCTCAATCCGGTTCTTTCGAGGTCGACGGCGCCACGATAAACGAGATCCGGAAGGATTTCGCCGCCGGGCGAGCCTCCATGGACGAGGCGGCGGCCACGATCCGTTCGGTCCGGGACTCCACGGGCGGTCTGCTCATAGATCCGCATACGGCGGTCGCGGTGCATGTCGCGCGCAGGCAGGTCGATGCAGAGGCACCGATGGTGGTGCTGTCGACCGCCCATCCGTCGAAATTCCCCGAGGCGGTCGAAGCGGCCTGCGGCGCGATGCCGGCCATGCCCGAAAGGCTCGGCAAGCTGATGGAACGGGCCGAAGACTTCGCCGCCCTTCCCTCGGACGTAAAAATGGTGAAAAACTATGTAGCCACGCATGCACGGGCGACGGCCCCGCACGCGTAGGCAAGGCGTATCTAGGGAGTTCCCGCTTGATGGGTGTATTGGTGAGCCGTCTGTCCAATGGCATGACGGTCGCGACCGAGAGGCTGCCGGGCATCGAAACGGTCGCGCTCGGAGTCTGGATAAAATCCGGTTCCAGAAACGAGACCGACGACGAGCACGGCATCGCCCACCTGCTCGAGCACATGGCCTTCAAGGGCACGGGCACGCGCAGCGCCTATGACATCGCCTCGCAGATCGAGGATGTCGGGGGCGAGATCAACGCGGCCACCAGCGTGGAGACCACGGCCTTCTATGCGCGCGTCCTCAAGGACGACATCCCGCTGGCAATGGATCTCTTGTCTGACATCCTGACGGATTCAATCTTCGACCCGGAAGAGTTGCGGCGCGAGCAGCATGTGATCCTGCAGGAGATCGGCGCCGCCCACGACACGCCGGACGATATCGTTTTCGACAAGTTCACCGAAACGGCCTTCCGCCATCAGACGCTCGGACGGTCCATCCTGGGCACGCCCGATACGGTGGAGTCATTCACCTCCGACCAGCTTCGCGCTTTCATGGACCGGCAATATGCGGCCGAACGCATGGTTATCGTGGCCGCCGGCAGCGTTGATCACGACAGTTTCGTCAAGCTGGCGGAACGGCATTTCGGCGGTTTCCGGGCACGTTCCGAATCGCCGATACCACGCTATGCATCCTATGTCGGCGGCGACTATCGCGAATTCCGTGAGCTGATGGACGCGCAGGTCATTCTCGGCTTCGAAGGGCGCGCCTATCACGTGCGCGACTTCTACGCCTCGCAGCTTCTGTCGATGATCCTCGGCGGCGGCATGTCGTCGCGCCTGTTCCAGGAAGTGCGCGAGCGGCGCGGGCTCTGCTATTCGGTCTATGCCTTCCACTGGGGCTTTTCCGATACGGGCGTGTTCGGCATTCACGCCGCCACCGGCAAGGAGGACATGCCGCAACTCATTCCCGTCATCATCGAGGAGTTGCGCAAGGCGGGCCAACGGATAGACCGGGCCGAGGTCGATCGCGCGCGCGCGCAATATCGGGCGGCACTGGCCATGTCGGCGGAGAGTGCCGGCAGCCGGGCCTCGCAGATCGCGCGGCAGATCATGCTGTACGGCGCGCCGGTGACCCGCGAGGAGCTGATGGACCGCCTGTCCAACATCACAGTCGAGCGGCTCACGGACCTTTCGGCGCGATTGTTCGCCACGCAACCGACCGTTGCCGCGATCGGACCGATCGGTACGCTTTCGCCATTCGAAACGATCCGTGACTCACTGGGCTATGTCGAGGCGGCGTCGCCGCGCCGGATCGCGGTGTGATCACGCTTACGCCGGGACGCGTCGAGGCGATGTTCTCGCTGCTCTCGTCGGGAAACCGCGACCTGCCGATTCTCAAGAACGAAAGGCTCCTGCTCAGGCCGCCTGTGACTTCCGACCATGGTGAATGGGCCGCTCTGAGGCGCTCCAGCCGCGCCTTTCTCGAACCCTGGGAGCCGCAATGGCTGCCCGACGAACTGGAGCGCCCCGCCTGGCGCGAAAGGCTCAAGCGCTATCGCAGCGAATTCTCCCACGGAACCGGCGTTTCGTTCCTGATATTCGACCGGGCCGGCGGCGCCATGATGGGCGGCGTCTCTATCGGCAACATACGCCGCGGCGTGGCCCAGAACGGCCAGATCGGCTACTGGATGGGCGAGCGCCACGCCGGCAAGGGGCACATGAGCGCCGCGCTTGAACTGGTAACCGAGTTCGGATTCGAGCGCCTCAAGCTTCACCGGATCGAAGCTGCCTGCATTCCCGAGAACCTCCGATCGGTCCGCGTGCTTGAAAAAGCCGGATTCCAGCGCGAAGGCCTCCTGCGCTCATACCTGCGGATCAACGGGGTCTGGCAGGATCACTACCTGTATGCTCTCATCGAGAAGGAGCGACGGGACAAGAACGGCATGCGGGGCTGATGCAGTTGACCCACGGACACGTCCTCGCCACGCTGATGGCCGGCCTGTTGTCACTCATGGCCATGGCCGTTTCCGCCATGGCACTGGAACCGATATCGATCTCGCGCGATGACGTGGCACTCGATCTCTCCGGTGCAGTCGACATCTACAGAAATCAGGGCGGCAATTTCCAGGTTTCCACCGCGGCCGGCAATGACGGCATCGTGCGCCGCATCGAGGTCGAGGCCGTCGACGAAAGGTCGACTGGCGACTGGGGCGTGTTCGCTCTCGCCAACAATTCCGACAGCCAGCTCGACCGGCTGATCGTGGCTCCGCACTACCGCATGGTCGGCTCGGGCATCATCACCCCCGACCTCGGCTCGCGTCGGATTGCCGCGATCACGCCTTCGGAAGGTTTCGCGCTGGAGCGCCAGCAGAACATGGAGGCCGACGTTTTCCTGGTGACCCTCAATCCCGGCACGGTCGTCACCTTCGTCGCCGAACTGTCCTCGCCCAACCTTCCGCAAGTCTATCTGTGGGATCCCGAATCCTACAAGGACACGGTCAATTCCTACACTTTGTTCCGCGGCATAGTGATCGGCATCGCCGGGCTTCTGGCACTGTTCCTGACGATCCTGTTCGTGGTCAAGGGAACCTCGATGTTCCCCGCGACGGCCGCGCTTGCCTGGGCAGTGCTTGCCTATGTCTGCATAGATTTCGGCTTCGTCAGCCAGATCATCGAAATCTCCAACGCCAGCACGAGGGTGTGGCGGGCCGGCGTGGAGGTCGCGCTGGCGGCCACGCTGCTGGTGTTCCTGTTCGCCTATCTCAACCTCAACAGATGGCACGACCACCTCAGCTACGGCGCCCTGGTATGGGTGTTCGGCCTGATGGTGCTTGCGCTGGTCGCCTGGTTCGATCCGGCGCTGGCGGCCGGGATCGCGCGCATCTCGTTTGCCGCTACGGCGGTGACGGGCCTTGGCCTCATCCTGTGGCTGGGCCTGCGCGGCTATGACCGCGCCATCATGCTTGTGCCAAGCTGGGCGATGATCCTGGTCTGGCTCGTCGGCGCGTGGATGGCGGCAACCGGCAGGCTGGACAACGACATCGTGCAGCCGGCGCTCGGCGGGGGGCTGGTCCTGATCCTGCTTTTGATCGGCTTCACGGTGATGCAGCATGCCTTCGCGGCCGGCGGGCTGCAGCAAGGCCTGTTTTCCGACATGGAGCGCCAGGCGCTGGCGGTCACCGGCGCGGGCGACGTCGTCTGGGACTGGGACGTGCCGCGCGACAGGATCGTGTCGCGACCCGATATCGGTGTTCTGCTGGGCCAGGGCGCGAACGCGCTGCACGGACCGGCAAGGACCTGGCTCCCGTTGCTCCACGCGGACGACCGCGACACGTTCCGCACCACGCTCGACGCCGTGCTTGAAAGGCGCCGCGGCCGCATCGTGCTGAGCTTCCGCCTGCGCGGCGCGGACGGCCACTATCACTGGTTCGCGCTGCGGGCGCGTCCGGTGATCGGTTCCGACGGCGAGATCATCCGCTGCGTCGGCACGATGGTCGACGTGACCGAGGAGAAGAAGTCCGAGGAACGGCTCCTGCACGACGCCGTCCATGACAATCTGACCGGCCTGCCCAGCCGCCAGCTTTTCCTCAACCGGCTCGACGGCGTGATCGCGATCGCGCGCGCCGACGAGAAGCTGAAGCCGACCGTGCTCGTCATCGACATCGACCGCTTCAACCAGGTCAATGAGGGCCTGGGCATCTCGGCCGGAGATACGTTCCTGCTGACGGTGGCGCGACGCCTGCACCGTCTGGTCAAGCCGATCGACCAGCTTGCGCGCTTTTCCGGTGATCAGTTCGCTATCATGCTCCTGTCGGAGCAGGACCCGGCGCGGATCGCGGCCATGGCCGACGCCATCGCCAAGGCAATCCGCCAGCCGATCACCTTCGCCAAGCGCGAGATCGTACTGACGGCCTCGGTCGGTCTCATCACATGGACGCCGGAACAGAATACGGCGGACGAGATGATCAAGAACGCCGAACTGGCCATGCACCAGGCCAAGCGCTTCGGCGGCGACCGGATCGAGCCCTACCGACCGGCCTTCCGCGCGGCGGGAGCCGACAGGCTTCAGTTCGAGTCGGACCTGCGCCGGGCCGCGGAACGCGGCGAGATCAGCATGGCCTACCAGCCGATCCTGCGGCTGGAAGACCGTTCCATCGCCGGCTTCGAGGCGCTGATGCGATGGGATCATCCCCGCCGGGGCTCGATCGGTCCGTCGGAGTTCATTCCGATCGCCGAAAGCTGCGGCTTCATCATCGCGCTTGGCCAGTTCGCGATGACGCGCGCGGCCGAGGATCTGGCGAACTGGCAAAAGCAGACCGGCGCCCACGACATCTCGGTCTCGGTCAACCTGTCCAGCCGCCAGTTGCTGCGGCGCGACCTGACGGCCGATGTGCGCTCGGTCGTGGCACGCGCGCAGATCGAACCGCGCTGCTTCCGGCTCGAACTCACCGAATCCATGATCATGCACAATCCCGAGCAGTCGACGCATGTGCTTTCGCAACTCGGTGAACTCGGCATCGGCCTCTCCCTGGACGATTTCGGCGCGGGACACTCGTCCCTCTCCTATCTCACGCGCTTCCCCTTCGACACGATCAAGATCGACCGCAGCTTCCTCGACGACCGCTCGCCGAAGCGCGCGGTCCTCATCGGCGCGATCGTGAAGCTCGCGCATGAACTCGGCCTGTCGGTGGTGGCCGAGGGCGTCAGCGACGAAAGCGACGCCGCCATGCTGCGCGAATTGGGGTGCGAGTTCGTCCAGAGCTTCGCCTATGGCGCGCCGATGACGGCCGAAGCAGCCGTGAAGCTCCTCAAGACGCAGGCACCGGCAGCGGCCGCGGAATAATGCTCAGGCGTGGCCCGCCGCGTGGCTCAGATGGGCGAGGCTGACACCCATCGCTTCCATGATGCGATCGTATTTGTGCTCGATATCGTCGTCGAACAGATATTCGGGCGTCGCCGGACAGGTCAGCCATCCGTTCTGGGCGATCTCCTGCTCGAGCTGACCCGGCCCCCATCCCGCATAGCCCAGCGCCATCAGCGCGCGGCTGGGGCCCTTTCCAGTCGAGATGGCTCGCAGGATGTCGACGGTGGCCGTCAGGCAGGTGTCATCGGAAATCGGCAGCGACGACTCCACCCGGTAGTCGTCCGAATGGAGCACGAAGCCGCGGCTGCGGTCGACCGGGCCGCCATGCCGGACCACGAAGTCGCGCGTGCGGGCAGGAAGCCGGATCGCCTCGTCCTCCTTGATGACGCCGAGTTGCACCAGAAGGTCGGGGAAGCGAAGCGGCTGCGCCTGGTTGATGATGAGGCCCATCGCGCCCTCGTCCGAATGCGCGCAGACATAGATCACCGTGCGGGCGAACCGCTCGTCGGCCATGGACGGCATGGCCACGAGGAACTGATCGTCGAGAAAACCCTCGACGTCCGCCTTCCGCCTTGTGTGCCGCAACAGATCCATGTTCGAAAGCTACCGTGTTTTTGGCCCATGCGAAAGACGGTCCGTGGCGGCTCCCGATCACGAAGAGTCGCGTCGAATTGGCTTGTCGGGCAAAGGAACAGCGGTTTATGTCGCTCTCATGATCCACATGGTGCCGTTCCTTCTCCTCACTCTGGCGGCCTCGCCCGCCCTTGCTGGGGCAAGCGCCTGGTACAAAACCGATGGCGGCGGCGTACGGCTCGTCACGAGCCAGGTCGCGGGTGACCGTGTGAAAGCGGCGCTGGAGATCGAGCTCAAACCCGGGTGGAAGACCTATTGGCGCGATCCTGGCGATGCGGGGATCGCACCGTCGGTGAGCGTTCCGGGCGCGGTGGTGGAGATCGACTATCCGGTTCCCCGGCGTTTCAGCGACGGCGTCTCCTCCTTCGCCGGCTACGAGCAGCGGGGCGTCCTGCCGCTTACGATCGTCGGCGCGCCGGCGCAGTTCGAGGCAAACGCCTTCCTGGGCATCTGCCGCGAGATATGCATCCCGGTCGCCGCCTCCCTGGAAGTCGATGCCAGCCGCGCGACGGCGGCCGAGCGCGGCATTGTCGAGGCGGCCTTCTCAAGCGTTCCAGGGCCGGTGGACGAGGACGAGCTGCAGGCCGACGTAACGATCGACGGCAAGACCGTGACACTCGCGACGAATGTTCCGGCGCGGGAGGAGGCCAATGCCCAGCTGTTCGTGGCCGCACCATCGGGCTGGGCTTTCTCGCCCCCGAAAGCCGCCGCATCGCACGGCCGCTTGTCCTTCGCCTTCGACATCGTCTGGAAGCCCGAGACCGCCGAGACCAAGGGCCGGACGGTGCCCTACGTCATCGTGATCGACGACGTCGGCAAGGCCGGGTCGTTCGTCCTGCCGTAGACCCCGTTCACGGTCCAAAACCCCCTCTTGATAGCTGGACAACCTCTCCCGATGCGCTATGTCGGGCCGGATTTTCGATTTGCCCTGCAATCCAGGAGACCCATGATGACGATCGCCGTCGGCGAAACGCTACCTGACGTGACCTTCAAGACCATCACGGCCGACGGACCCACGGCGCTCTCCACCGCCGATATCTTTTCGGGCAGGAAGATCGTGCTGTTCGGCGTGCCTGGCGCGTTCACGCCGACCTGCTCGATGAACCACCTGCCGGGATATATCGAAAATCACGACGCGATCATGGCCAGGGGCGTCGACCGCATCGCGGTCGTCTCCGTCAACGACCATCACGTGATGAATGCATGGGCGAAGTCGAGCGGCGGCGCTGACAAGATCCTGTTCCTGGCCGATGCGCTCGGCGAGTTCGCCAAGGCGACCGGGCTCGAGGTCGATCTTTCGGCCGGTGGCCTCGGCATTCGCCTCAAGCGCTTCTCCATGATCGTGGAGGATGGTGTGGTGAAGTTCCTCGCGCTCGAGGATGCGCCGGGCAAGGCCATCGAGTCCGGCGCGGCCAAGCTGATGGAACAGCTTTAGACTAAATCTTCAGCGCTGTTTCGGTTCACTCCGCCCCATCAGGCGCGGGGTGGCGGCCTTCGGCTGCTTGCCCGGCTCGGCGTTGCCCTCGCGCCATTGTGGCTTGAAGGGCGCCATGCCCTGACGGGCCAGCTCGTCGGCCCGTTCATTCTCGGCATGACCGGCATGGCCCCTGACCCAGTGCCAGCGCACGTCGTGGCGCTGGCGCGCAGCATCCAGCGCCTGCCATAGTTCTCCGTTCTTGACCGGCTTCTTGTCGGCGGTCTTCCAGCCGTTCCTCTTCCAGCCGTGAATCCAGCCCGAGATTCCGTCCATGACATATTTGGAATCGACGTGCATCTCGACGCGGCACGGTTCCTTCAGCGCATTCAACGCCTCGATGGCAGCGGTCAACTCCATGCGGTTATTGGTCGTGGCGGCTTCGCCGCCCGACAATTCCCTGACCTTGCCGTTGTAGCGCAGGATCGCGCCCCAGCCGCCAGGACCCGGATTTCCCGAACAGGCACCGTCGGTGAATATGTCGACACTCTTCACGGCGTCCATCCATACTGGCTCGCTGCGGAAATGCCGCGATGGAAGCGCAGGCGGCGGATATAGTCCCTGGGATCGCGCTTCTGGACGAGAGCGCCGTCGGGGATCGTCAACCAGTCATAGAGCCGGGTGAGCGTGAAGCGCATCGCCGACCCGCGAGCCAGAACCGGCACTGCCGCCGCTTCGGCTTCGGCGAGGGGGCGCACCGACTGGTAGCCTGCGATCAATGCCGCCCCCTTGGTGATGTTGAAGGAGAAATCCTTCTCGAAGCACCACGCGTTGAGGCAGGTGGCCAGATCATAGGCGAGGAAATCCGTACAGGCGAAATAGAAGTCGATGAGACCGGACAGATTCTCGCCGAGAAAGAAAACATTGTCGGGGAACAGGTCCGCGTGAACGATACCGGACGGCAAGCGGGCCGGCCAGGACTCCTCGATCGCGGAGAGGTCGGCCTCGATCTCCGTCGCCAGACCCGGCTCGACCTCGTCGGCTCTGTCGCACGCCTGTTCCCATAGCGGACGCCAGTCTTTCACCGAAAGCGAGTTTTGTCGCGAAAGTGGAAAGTCCGCCCCCGCCAGATGGAGCTCGGCCAGCGCCTTGCCGACTTCACGGCAATGCACGGCGGCGGGCCGCCGCATCCAGATACCCTCCAGAAATGTGATGATGGCAGCCGGCCGTCCGGCCAACCGGCCGATCAGGCCGCCGTCGCGGCGCTCGACCGGAAGGGGACAGGACACGCCCTTTTTCGCCAAATGCTGCATCAGCCCGAGAAAGAAAGGCAAATCCGCCTCGTCGACGCGGCGCTCATAGAGGGTCAGGATGAACTCGCCCGCCTCGGTATGCAGGACGAAGTTGGAGTTTTCCGACCCCTCGGCAATGCCACGATAAGAACGCAGGCCGCCTATCTCGTATTCGGCGAGGAACGCGGACAGTTCCGTCTCCGTGATATCGGTATAGACGGCCACGTTTCAGTGCTCGCCGTTGACGAAGGCCATGTCGGCTCCGGTCAGTTCGACGTCGCGCAGGGCCCTCATGACGGGGAAGTTCTCCGTCTCGACCGCCGTCTCGGCCAATTCAACCGTCACGTCGAAACGCTCCCGGAACGCGTCCACGATCTCGTCGACGATGATCTCCGGCGCAGATGCCCCGGCAGACAGGCCGAGCGTGGCGATGGCACCGATTTCGCCCCACGGAATCTCCGACGCGCGCTGCACCAGCAGCGAGCGGCGTGCCCCGGCCCGCTCCGCGACCTCGACCAACCGGCGCGAGTTCGACGAGTTCGGCGCGCCCACGACCAGGAACAGATCCGTGTCCGGCGCGGCGGCCTTGACCGCATCCTGCCGGTTGGTGGTCGCATAGCAGATCGACTCGGCGGCCGGCGCCTGGACCCGCGGAAACTTCCGTTCGAGCGCCCGAACAACGCCGGCCGTGTCCTCGACGGACAGCGTGGTCTGGGTCACGAAACCCAGTTCGGCGCCGTCAGGGGGCGAAAAGCGCTCCACGTCGTCTTCCGTCTCGATCAGCGTCGCCGCACCTTCGGGCAACTGTCCCATCGTCCCGACCACCTCGGGATGGCCGGCATGACCGATCAGAAGGACGTGGCGCCCGAGCCTCTGGTGGCGCATCGCCTGCTTATGCACCTTGGAGACGAGCGGGCAGGTCGCGTCGAGATAGAACAGGTTGCGTGCCTCGGCATCGGCGGGCACCGATTTGGGTACCCCATGCGCGGAAAAGACGACCGGTCGGTCGCGATGGGCAGCCGGTATCTCGGACAGTTCCTCGACGAAGACCGCGCCGAGGTTCTGCAGCCCCTCGACCACGTAGCGGTTGTGCACGATCTCGTGGCGGACATAGACCGGCCGGCCGTATTTCTTCAGGGCCAGCACGACGATCTGAATCGCGCGGTCGACGCCCGCGCAGAAGCCACGCGGGCCGCACAGGCGGATGGTCAGGGGCGGCTTGCTGCCGAAGCGGGCGTGGGCGGTCATGATCCGGACATGGGCTTGGCCATCCGGGCCTGTCAAGCCTTGCGGCCCCGGATCAGCCACACCGCCATCACCACGACCAGCACAGCCGCCAGCCCGTACCAGGTGACGGCATATTGCAAATGGTTGTTGGGCAAGGAGACGATCGTCACGCCGCCGATCGGTAGACCACCGGGATTTCGGGTATCGTCGGCATCAACGAAGAAGGGCAGATAGTCGTCCGCGGTGCCGACGCCGGACGTCGCCGCCATGGCGGAGAGATCCTTCCAGTAGAAGACATTCTGTGCCGGATCATTGTCCGGAACCATGAAGGAGGGCTTGCCTTCCAGCCGGCTGCGCGCAAGACCGACAACAGTGACCTCGCCCTGGACCAGGCCCACCGGCCGGTATTCCCGGTTCTTGAAGTGGTAGGTGACGAAGCCGCGATTGACCAGCAGATAGCGGCCATCTGCCAGTTCCAGAGGCGTGTAGACATACCAGCCGGACATGCCCTGGTGGGTCGCCAGCATATGTCGCTCGCCCTCGTGGACGAAACGCCCCTCGACGATCGTGGGACGGTAGTCGACATCCTCGCCGGCCGAAGCCATGGCCTCGATCCGTGCGAGCGGGACCGGGTCCGAGGCGATGCGGCTTTCGATCGACGACAGCAGGTCCTCCTTCCAGGCAAGCCGCCGCACCTGCCAGGTGCCCAGCGCCAGGAGAACCGCAAGGGCGGTCAGCCCCAGCGCGACGAAGAGGGCGGACGAGCGTGCCCGGCGCGGACTCTTCATCTGCGAAGCGTTGCTCACCGGGGCTCCTCCAGCCGACCCTCCTCGGCCTTGTTGGCGTATTGCAGGTTGATGAGCACGCCCTTGATCAGCCGCAGCGGAACCAGGCAGAACGGCAATGCGAGCGGGATCCAGATCAGGAAATGGACCCAGAGCGGCGGTCCCCAGGACAGTTCCACCCACAGCGCCAAACCGACGATGACGAAGCCGATGATGAGCATGACGAAGACCGCCGGCCCGTCGGCCGAATCGGCGAAAGAATAGTCGAGACCGCAGACGCCGCAGCGTTCGCCGATCGAAAGGAATCCCGAAAACAGGCGTCCCTCGCCGCAGCGCGGACAGCGGCCGGCCAGGCCGGACCGGATCGGGTCGACATGAGGGTGGTGGGCGCGATCGTCGGTCATGGTCGCTCTTCCAAAAGGCGAACGGGCGGCCATGTCACCACGACCGCCCGTTCCGGCAATGATGCGGAGTCTCAGTGGGCGGCGATGGTGGCGCCGGCCGAGGCCCATACATAGACGGCAACGAAGAGGAACAGCCAGACCACGTCGACGAAGTGCCAGTACCAGGCCGCCGCCTCGAAACCGAAATGCTTCTCCGGCGTGAACTGGCCCGCCATCGCCCTGAACAGGCATACTAAAAGGAAGATGGTGCCGACGAAGACGTGGAATCCATGGAAGCCCGTGGCCATGAAGAAGGTCGCGCCGTAGATCGAGTTCGAGAACTCGAAGGGGGCGTGCATGTACTCGTAGACCTGCACGCAGGAGAACAGCACGCCGAGCGCCACCGTCAGCGCCAGTCCCCAGACAAGGCCCTTGCGGTCGTTGTGCAGCAGGGCGTGGTGCGCCCATGTGACCGTCGTTCCCGACAGGAGCAGGATGACTGTGTTGTAGAGCGGCAGGTGGAAGGGATCGAGCACCTCGATGCCGGCCGGCGGCCAGGTGCCTCCGGTGTATTCGGTGCGGGCGACCTGCGCAGCGTCGCCGGGATAGAGGCTGGCGTCGAAGAAGGCCCAGAACCACGCCACGAAGAACATCACCTCCGAGGCGATGAACATGATCATGCCGTAGCGAAGATGCAGCGACACGACCCGGGTATGATGGCCCTCGCGCGATTCCCTGATCGTATCCGACCACCAGCCGAACATGGTGTAGAGCACAACGACGAGGCCGACGGCGAAGATCCAGAAATTGGCAGCAGCGAGATCGATGCCGAAGAGGGGCAGCGACCCGCTCTTCAAGGCCTGCATCCAGGCAACGCCGCCAATGGCCATGATCAGCGCGCCCACCGAGCCAATGAACGGCCATGGGCTCGGGTCGATGATGTGATAGTCGTGATTAGGCTTTGCGTGGCCGTCCGCCATGGGCGTCATCCCCCGAGTGTGGTGTCGGTCTTGGTCTCCCCGGAGGCCGGCGCACCCGCCATGGGCTCGTCGGTCTCGATGGGGAAGAAAGTATAGGAAAGCGTAATCGAGTGCAGCCCGTCGAGTTCGCGCTGTTCGACAATGGCGGGATCAACGAAGAACACGACCGGCATGTCCATCGATTCCCCGGGCTGCAGGGTCGTGTCGGTGAAGCAGAAGCATTCCACCTTGTTGAAGTACGAACCGGCAAGATGCGGGGAGACGTTGAAGTTGGCCCGGCCACTGGCGGGTCGGGCAGACACGTTTCTTGCCTCGTACTCAACCTTCACGGTCTCGCCGATCCTGACCTTCACCTGGCGCTGCTTCGGCCGGAATTCCCACGAAAGCCCGCCCGACGTGTTGGCGTCGAAGCGTACCGTGACTTCACGGTCGAGGATGGTGTCGGAATATTGCTCGACGCGCTGGGTCGTGCCGCCGTAACCGGTGACCTGACAAAACAGCTGGTAAAGCGGCACGGCCGCATAGGCCATGCCGACCATCGCGCCGAAGAAGGCCAGGCACGCAAGCGCGATGACGCGGTTGGTCCGCGCCCTGGCGTTGTCGACTGTATTGCCCTGCCTGGCCATCACAGCGCCCTGTCGAGGATTGCGGGGCCCATCTTCACGATGGTGACGATGTACATGACCACCACAAAGACGATCAGCGACAGGGCGATCGCGATCGACCGCGCCCGCTGCGCCTTCTTCTGGCGGTCGGTAGGAGTGACGCGAGCCTCGCTGGACATCCGGCCTTCCATGGCTCAGCCTCCGATCCGGGCGACGACGACATCGACGAGATAGGCGCCGAAGATCCCGAAGAGATAGAGCAGCGAATAGCCGAACAGCGCCTTGGCGGGCTTCATGGCACGGTCGCTTGCGTCCATGCGCATCACCTTCCACGCATACCAGACCAGGCCGAGGCTGAGCACGGTGGCCACGATGCCGTAGGCGACGCTGGCGAACCCAAACGCCGCCGGCGCGACGCCGGCCGCGGCCGTGACAAGCGAATAGGCGAAAATCTGCCGGCGCGTCGATGCCTCTCCGGCCACATTGGGCATCATCGGTATGCCCGCGCGACCGTATTCGGCCTGCTTGAACAGCGCCAGCGCCCAGAAATGCGGCGGCGTCCACAGGAAGATCACCAGGAAAAGCAGGATGCTCTCGAGGCCGAAGGCGCCCGTCGCCGCGGCCCAGCCGATCATTGGTGGGAACGCGCCTGCGGCCCCGCCGATGACGATGTTTTGCGGCGTCGAACGCTTGAGCCACATGGTGTAAACGACCGCGTAGAAGAAGATGGTAAAGGCCAGCAGCGAGGCGGCCAGCCAGTTGGCGACAAGCCCGAGCATCATCACCGACAGGGCAGACAGGACCAGCCCGAAGGCGAGCGCTTGGCCCGGCGCGACGCGACCGGACGGGATCGGACGGGACGCGGTACGCCCCATCAGCCTGTCGATGTCGGCGTCGTACCACATGTTGAGCGCGCCCGACGCGCCCGCGCCGACAGCGATCGCCAGTACCGAGATCACGGTGATGAAGGGATTGAGGGAGACCGGAGCGGCGACGAGCCCGACGAAGGCGGTGAACACAACGAGCGACATCACGCGCGGCTTGAGCAGCGCGAAATAGTCGCCCGGCATGGCCTCTGAAAAGAGGATGCCGGTGTCGTGCGTGAGCCTGTCGTCAACCAGGGCCATTTGCCGGTTTCGGTCCTTCAATCGCCAGGGCCGCCGGTGGTCCCGGCGGCTCCCATTCCTTTCGCGAGGTCGCCGGATCAGCGAATCCTCGGCAACTGCTCCCACTGGTGATAGGGCGGCGGCGAAGACAGTTGCCATTCGAGCGTCGTGGCGCCCTCGCCCCACGGATTGGCGCCCGCGATGCGCTTCTTCGAAAAGGCCTCAAAGACGCCGTAGAGGAAGATCAGCACTCCGATCGCTGCAAGGTAGGAGCCGTAGGATGAGATCGCGTTCCAGCCGGCGAACGCATCCGGATAGTCGATGTAGCGCCGCGGCATGCCGGCCAGCCCCAGGAAGTGCTGCGGGAAGAAGACCAGGTTCACCCCGACGAACGTGACCCAGAAATGGGTCCGCGCGATCATCGGCGAGTACATGTAGCCCGTCATCTTCGGGAACCAGTAGTACCAGGCCGCGAAAATGGCAAAGACCGCTCCCAGAGACAGCACGTAGTGGAAGTGGGCCACCACGTAATAGGTGTCGTGCATGGCGCGGTCGAGGCCGGCATTGGCGAGCTGCACGCCGGTGACGCCACCGACCGTGAACAGGAAGATGAATCCGATCGCCCACAACATCGGCGTGCGCATCGAGATCGAGCCGCCCCACATGGTGGCGATCCACGAGAAGATCTTCACGCCCGTCGGAACCGCGATCACCATCGTGGCGAACACGAAGTAACGCTGCGCCTCCAGCGATATGCCGGTCGTGTACATGTGGTGCGCCCACACGACGAAGCCGACGGCGCCGATCGCGACCATGGCATAGGCCATGCCGAGATAGCCGAAGACAGGCTTGCGCGAGAAGGTCGCGACGATGTGGCTGACGATGCCGAAGCCAGGCAGGATCAGAATGTAGACCTCCGGATGCCCGAAGAACCAGAACAGGTGCTGGAACAGGATGGGATCACCACCGGCCTCGGGCGCAAAGAAGGCCGTGCCGAAATTGCGGTCGGTCAAGAGCATTGTGATGGCGCCCGCCAGCACCGGCAGAGACAGCAGGAGCAGGAAGGCCGTGATCAGCACCGACCAGGCGAAGAGCGGCATCTTGTGCAGCGTCATGCCCGGCGCGCGCATGTTGAAGATGGTGGTGATGAAGTTGATCGCGCCAAGAATAGACGAGGCGCCCGCGATGTGCAGCGAAAGGATGGCGAGATCCATCGCCGGCCCCGGCTGCCCGGATGTCGAGAGGGGCGGATAGATCGTCCAGCCGCCGCCCACGCCGTAGCCGCCGGCAGGACCGGGTACGAACATGGAGAACAGCAGAAGCAGGAATGCCGGCGGCAGCAGCCAGAAGGAGATGTTGTTCATGCGCGGAAAGGCCATGTCGGGCGCACCGATCATGATCGGCACCATCCAGTTGGCGAAGCCGCCGATGAGCGCGGGCATGACCATGAAGAAGATCATGATCAGGCCGTGGCCCGTCGTGAACACATTGTACATGTGCTTGCCGCCGTCGATGGCTGCATCACCCTCGAAGCCATAGACCATCTGCGCCAGGCCCGAGAAAATCTGGATGCCAGGCTCCGCCAGTTCCCAGCGCATCATCACCGACAGGAAGCCGCCGATGATGCCGGCACAGATCGCGAAGATCAGATAGAGAGTGCCGATGTCCTTGTGGTTGGTCGAATAGACCCAGCGCGTCCAGCCATAGGGTTTATGATCGTGGTGGACGTCGTCGTGGTGGGCTGCCGCGCCTGCCATTTGTCTGCTTCCTTCCCGTTGCTACGCCGTCCACGGCTCACTGGCCAGCGGCGGCAACCTCGGTCTTCTGTTCTTCGATCTCGGCCATGAGGGTGCGATAGGCGCCATCGAGGTCGGTCGCCGCGGTCTGCAGCCAACCCTCGTACTGATCGGCCGCGACGACGCGGATGGCGATCGGCATGAAGGCATGGTCCTTGCCACACAGTTCGGAGCACTGGCCGTAATAGAGGCCTTCCTTCGTGGCCTTGAACCAGGTCTCGTTCACGCGCCCAGGCACGGCGTCCACTTTGATGCCGAAGGCAGGCATGGCGAATGCGTGCAGCACGTCCGAAGCCGTCACGAGCATGCGCACCGTCGTGTCGACCGGCACGACCACCTCGTTGTCGACGGCCAGAAGCCGCGGATAGGCGGCCATGTCCTCCTTGCCGAACTGGGCCCGGTCCCCTTCTTGCAGCATGGCGGAATTGAACGAGACCGGCTCATCAAGCTGATATTCGTAGTCCCAGTTCCACTGGTTGCCAGTCGCCTTGATCGTCAGCGCCGGATCCTCGTCAGGCGTGTGCTGCGCCGTCAGGAGCTGGAAGGAGGGTATCGCCAGAAACAGCAGGACCACCACCGGGCCCACTGTCCAGATCACCTCGATCACCGTGTTATGGCTGGTCCGTGACGGCACCGGGTTAACGCTGGCGCGATACCTCACGATCACCCATGCCAGGAGCGCCAGCACCAGCAGCGTGATCGGAGCAATGAACCACAGCGTGTAGCGCTCGAACCAGCGGATCTCTTCCATGATCGGCGTGGCGGCGGGTTGAAAGCTCAACTGCCAGTCCACCGGCTGCGCGGCCAACGCGGCCCCCGCCGACAGCGAAAGCGCCACGACGGCAAGGGTGATCAGGTTCTTCTTCATACCCGCATCGTCTCCCGGATAGATATGCAGGAACAGGTCGCTCCTGCGGCGCGGAGATTCCCCCGCCAGTTTGCGCCGTTCAAACCATACTCTCCCCATGACCGCAAGAAAGGCGTGGAAACGGGCGATGCGGCATTTTTGCGCGAACGGTCCTCACGCATCTAGCCGTACAATGGGTTGGTGGCGTCGTTGGGCGCAGGGTCGCATTTATGCCGGATTTGGTCGTGACAGCGGCGTTCAATTGCATCCCGGGCCGGATGAGACGACTGCCCAAGCTTCCGCTTGCGCTCGGGGCGGGTTAAATTGCGACGAATCGTCATCGGAGCCTTCATGCCAAGCTGGTGCAGCATCTCCTTCTTCGGCAGCATCGCCGTGACATTTGCCCTTGGCGGATTCGCCGCGACCGCCGCCCTGGCCCAGCAGCCTGGCGGGGATGTGCGCTCGACGCACGGCGCCTGGTCCATCATCTGCGACACGCCGCCCGGCGCGAGTTCCGAGCAGTGCGCCATGATGCAAAACGTCGTTGCCGAGGACCGGCCGGAGGTCGGCCTGTCGGTGGTGGTGCTGCGCACGGCCGACAACAAGGCCGAAATCCTGCGCGTGCTCGCTCCGCTCGGCGTTCTCCTGCCCAACGGGCTCGGGCTCAATGTCGACGGCAAGGATATCGGCCGCGCCTATTTCGTGCGCTGCTTCCAGGACGGCTGTTACGCCGAGGTGATCCTGGAGGATGAACTTCTGGAGACGCTGCGCAACGGCGAGTCGGCGACTTTCATCGTATTCCAGACGCCCGAGGAAGGCATCGGGATTCCGGTGGACCTCGCGGGTTTCGGGGACGGTTTCGCCGCCCTGCCCTGACGCTTCACATTCCGGGCCGGCATTGCCGGCCGTCGCCGAACCTCCTACATCCGGCCCTAGCTTCCCAGACAGCGAGACCGCGATGATCACCCTTCTGCAGCGTTTCGACATCGGCGAGGAGCAGATTCGCCGCATCGTGGCCGACACGATCAATGGCGCCGACGACGGCGAACTCTTCCTCGAATATCGGGAAGGCGAGACGCTCGTCTTCGACAATGGACGATTGAAGACGGCCAGTTTCAACACCGATCAAGGCTTCGGCATGAGGGCGGTCGCGGGCGAAGCGGCCGGCTATGCGCATTCCAGCGAATTGTCGCATGCGGCGCTGCTGCGCGCCTCCGATGCCGTCTCGGCGGTCAAGGACGGATATTCCGGCACGCTGGCGGCTGCGCCCGCGGGCACCAATGCCAGTCTCTATGGCGATGCGAACCCGACCGCCGATCCGCAGTTCGAGGCGAAGGCGAAGCTGCTTTCGAAGATCGACGCCTATCTGCGCGACATGGACGAGCGTGTGCGCCAGGTCACGGCCTCGATCGCAGGATCGTGGCAGGTCGTGGAGATCGTGCGCGCCGATGGCCGGGTGGCGCGGGACGTTCGGCCGCTTGTCCGGATCAATGTCGCGGTGGTGGTGGGCGACGGCGACCGGCAGGAGACCGGGTCATACGGCATGGGTGGCCGCAAGGGCTTCGGCGAATTTCTTGCCGAGGAGAGCTGGCGGCGCGCCGCCGACGAGGCACTGCGCCAGGCGCTGGTCAATCTCGACGCCGCGCCCGCGCCGGCCGGAACCTTCGACATCGTGCTCTCATCCGGCTGGCCAGGGGTGATGCTGCACGAGGCAGTCGGACACGGGCTGGAAGGCGATTTCAACCGCAAGAAGACTTCGGCCTTCTCGGGGCTCATGGGCCAGCAGGTCGCGGCCAAGGGCGTTACCGTGGTCGACGACGGCACGATCGCGGAGCGGCGCGGCTCGCTGACGATCGACGACGAGGGCACGCCATCGGGCCGAAACGTGCTGATCGAGGACGGCAGGCTGGTCGGCTATATGCAGGACCGGCAGAATGCCCGGCTGATGGGCATGAAGGCGACTGGAAACGGACGGCGCGAATCCTATGCGCACGAGCCTATGCCGCGCATGACCAACACCTACATGACCGGCGGCGAGCACACGCCCGAGGAGATCATCTCCTCGGTGAAGAAGGGCATCTACGCCGTCTCCTTCGGCGGCGGACAGGTCGACATCACGTCGGGCAAGTTCGTGTTCGGATGCACCGAAGCCTACATGATCGAGGACGGCAAGGTGGGCCGACCGATCAAGGGTGCGATGCTGATCGGGAACGGTCCCGACGCGATGCACAGGGTTTCGATGGTCGGAAACGACATGAAGCTCGACACCGGGATCGGTATGTGCGGCAAGGCCGGCCAGGGCGTGCCGGTCGGTGTCGGCCAGCCGCATCTCAGGATGAACCAGATGACCGTCGGCGGCACGCAGGCGTGAATTCCGGCATGATCCCGGTTTCCAGCGACAGCACCGGCGAGAGGAAATGAGCGGAGCGCCGTCCATCGTTGTGCTGACGGGCGCCGGCATTTCGGCCGAATCGGGCGTGGATACATTTCGGGACAAGGACGGCATCTGGTCCCGATATGACATGAACGAGGTCGCGACGCCCGAGGGCTTCGCGCGCAATCCCCTCAAGGTCCATGGCTTCTACAATGAGCGGCGGCGCGGGCTGGCTGGCGTGAAGCCGAACGCGGCGCATGAGGCGCTCGCGCGGCTGGAGCACGAGCACAGGGGCGAGTTCCTGCTGGTGACGCAGAACATAGACGATCTGCACGAGCGCGCGGGATCGACCAAGCTGTTGCACATGCACGGAAAACTGGATTCCGGACTGTGCGGGAACTGTGGCCAGAGACATGGCTGGCCTGGCGACATGGACGCCTTCAGCCCCTGCCCCGCCTGCGGCTCGACCGGCCATATGAGGCCGGACGTGGTCTGGTTCGGCGAGATGCCCTACCATATGGGTGAAATCTGGGAGGCGCTGTCGCGCTGCGACCTGTTCATTTCGGTGGGAACGAGCGGCAATGTCTACCCGGCGGCCGGCTTCGTGGAGATCGCCGGCGATTCGGGTGCCCATACGATCGAGCTCAACCTCGAACCCTCCGAAGGCATCACGCTTTTCGACGAGGCGATCCATGGCCGCGCCACACAGGTCGTGCCGGCCTACGTGGAAAGACTGCTGGCCGAGCCAAATAGATACCGAAAGTAGTCAGCCGATATGTTCACTTTCGCCTTCCTGGGCGGCTTCTGCGCAACAAGGCGACCGTTTCGACATGCGGCGACCACAGGAACTGGTCGAAAGGCGTGATCGAAACGATCTCGTAGCCGCCGGCGACGAGGATATTCAGGTCGCGAGCCAGCGTGACGGGGTTGCAGGAGACCGCCGCGACAAGCGGCACGGCCGAGCGGGCGATCTGCTTCGACTGCTCCTCGGCGCCGGCGCGTGGCGGATCGAAGACGAGACCATCGAACGGGCCGAGTTCCTTCGGCGTCAGCGGACGGCGAAAAAGGTCGCGGCGCTCGCCCGTCACCTTCTTCAGGCCTGAGGTCGAGCGGAAGGCCCGATCGAGCGCGGCCAACGCGGCTGCGTCGCCTTCGACGGCGTGAACCTGCGCGCGGACGGCGAGCCTCAGTGCGAAGGCCCCGGAGCCGGCGAACAGATCGACGACGCGCCTGGCCCTGCCCAAATGGCCGGCGACGGCGGCCGCCATTTTCGCCTCGGTTTCGGCGACTGCCTGAAGAAAGCCGGCCGGCGGAACGAGCACCGCGGCATTGCCGGCCATGACGAGCGGTTTCGCCGGCTCGACCACGATCTCGCCATCGACCGATAGCCGCGCGAAGCCGGATTTCAACGCATGCGCCGAGGCGGCCCGACGGGCGCCTTCGTCCAGCTTTCCGGAGCCGATGAAGGCAAGGTCGAGGCCAGATGCAGTGACCGAGACCGAGATGCGGAAGGCACGCGGGGTGGCGGCGACCAGAGTGGCGGCGGCGCGGATATCGTCCAGCGCCGCCATGATGGCCGGCAGGGCGACCGGACACTCGGCGATGTCGACGATCTCGTGGGAAAAGGCGCGGTTGAAGCCGAGAAGCATGCCGCGCTCGGTGCGGCGGGCCGCCAGCACGACCCGGCGGCGCGAGGCAGGCGCGCAGGGGACAAGGTCAGCGACTTCGGCTTCGACGCCGGCACGGGCCAGTTCGACGACGACCCGATCGCGCTTGAAGGCGCGATAGGCGCCCTCTTCCACGTGCTGGAGCGCGCAGCCGCCGCAAGTACTGAAATGCCGGCATTTCGGTTCGATACGCAGGGGCGATGGTTCCAGCACCGAGATGAGCGCAGCGCGATCACGCTCGACAGCGGCAGTGACGGTCTCACCCGGCAGCGTGAAGGGGACGTGGACCGGGCCGCATTCGGTGCGGGCGAAGCCGTCGCCCTGCGCGCCGAGCCGCTCGATCGCAAGACGGGTGCCGGCGGCCATCACCGGTCCTTGGTCCCGGCAAGCAGGAACTCGCGATTGCCGTTGCCGCCCTCGATCGGCGACGGCAGGATGCCTAGCGCCCGCCAGCGGGGCTCAGCGTCCAGCCAGGCGGCGAGATCGGCGGCGATCCTCTCGGCCAGCGCGGAATCGCGCAACAGGCCGCCCTTGCCGATCGCCGCGCGGCCGGCCTCGAATTGCGGCTTGACCAGAAGGATGCAGGCCGCGCCGGGCGCGGCAAGCGACAGCGCCGCCGGCATGGCCAGCTTGAGGGAGATGAAGGACACGTCGGCGGCGAGGAAGGCGGGCGCGACCTTGAGGTGGGCCAACCTCAGGTCTCGCGCGTTCAGTCCCTCCAGCGATGTCACACGCGGATCGGCGGCGAGCTGCGGTGCGAGCTGGCCGTGGCCGACATCGATCGCCGTGACATGGGCGGCGCCACGTTCGAGCAGGAGCTGGGTGAAGCCGCCGGTGGAAGCGCCGACGTCGAGACAATCGAGTCCGGCCGGCGAGAGCGAAAAGCCATCAAGCCCGGCCGCCAGCTTGAGCGCCCCACGACCGACATAGGCGCGGGCCGGATCGGTCAGCGCGATCGAGGCAGTGCCGTCGACGGCGCGGCCGGGCCGCATCACCACGACGCCGTCAACCGACACCGCGCCGCGCAGGATGGCGTCGCGGGCGCGCGAGCGGGACGGGTAGAAGCCTCGCGTAACCAGCAGGTCATCAAGGCGCGGGCGGGCGGAAACTGCAGTCATGGCGCCGGTGTGGGCGAGCCCGTTGCGGTTGGCAAGAGGCCGGAGCCTCGATGGAGCGCCGACAATCACGACCGCGCCTCGTAGCGGCGGGCGATTTCGTCAGAGGCTTCGACCAGACGGTCGAGGTGGCGCCGCACGAACAGCTCCTCGCCTGCGGCCTGCGAAATCCAGACCAGGTTGATCGAACCAAGAACCTCCGCCCCGGCCATGACTGGCACCGCAATGGCGCTAACTCGCGCTTCCATCGGCTGGGTGACGAAGTAGCCGGTCTCGCGCGTCGCGTAGCCCTTGCGGCGAATCCCGGCGAGCATCTCCATCACCTTTGCCGGCCGCCTCGCCAGGCGGTTGCGCGGATCGTCGGAGTTCGCCAGCCGCTCGATGATCGCGGCCTGGCTGTCGGGATCGCAATAGGCCAGATAGGCCCGTCCCATGCCCGACTGAAGCATGTGGATCCTGAACCGGGTGACGGCGCGGTTCATCATGAAGGGCGACTGACGTCTCGACGTCTCCTGGACGTGCATGTAGCCGTCACCATAGACCGCCAGATCAGACGGCCATAGTACCTCCTGGCACAACCGGTCGAGTACGGGCGCCGCTACCTCGGTCAGGACGCTGCGCTGCAATTCCTCTCCCGTCGCGGCCGAGCGCAGATTGGCATGGTAGAGCTGATCGGTCAGCCCGCGCCGGACATAACCCTCGCTCTCCAGCGTGCGAAGGATGCGCACCAGCGTCGGCTTCGCCAGGCCGGTGACGCGGCTCAGATCGTGCAGGGACAGACCGGCCTCGCGCTGCACGGCCTGGAGTACGGCGAGGCCGCGCGACAGGGCCCTGATCGTCACGCTCTTTTGCATGATCCAAGACCCTAGCGAGGATTCCGCCTGGCGGAAAGCATGTCCGTAGGATGTTTTCAAGCGTGACCATCGGGACCATCCTGAAGGTGACCTTTGAGGAGGTCGGGGAGGACTGGAATGCCCGGCGCGAATTCAAGCGACGCAGGCAACACCTGGCGTATCGGCGATCTGCTTCGTCCCGCCATGCGCATGCTGGGCGCGGCGATCGCGCTACTTGGAATCTACATCGCTGGAGTGGGAGTGCTCGACGAGACGCTGCTGCGCGTCGGCGTGTTCGCGCTTGGCGGCATCCTTCTCATACTGGAGGCGATCCATCAGCGGCTCGGACAGGCGGGCTGGAAGCTCGCCGCCATTGCCGTCGATCTGGTGCTTCTGGCAGGCCTGGTGCTTGCCGTCACCCGCTACATGCAGATCGGCGAGGCGCTGCAGATCGGCCTCTACATGTTCACGACGAGAGACCTCGTCATCGGAACGATCGGCCTCGTGGTGTTGCTGGAGCTGACGCGGCGGGCAATGGGGCTACCGCTCTTCCTAATCTGCCTGCTCGGCCTCGCCTATGCGGTCTTCGGCGACGCGCTGCCGGGCATTTTTCGCCATGGCGGATTTTCCTTCCAGCAGGTGCTGCAGGTGACGTGGTATTCCTTCGACGGGGTGTTCGGAGGACCGCTTTCGGTCGTCGTCAGCCTGATCCTGGTCTTCATCGTCTTCGGAGTGCTCCTGGAAGGCATCGGCGCGGGCGCGGTGCTGTTGAAGTTCGCCTTTGCGCTGACCGGCCGCACGCGCGGCGGCCCCGCCCATGCGGCGATTGCCGCCAGCGGCGCGTTCGGCACGATGTCGGGATCGGTCGCGGGAAACGTGGTGGGCACCGGCGTCATAACCATTCCTATGATCCGCGAGCGCGGCTTTCCCGCCCGTTACGCCGGAGGAATCGAGGCGGCGGCTTCGTCGGGCGGCCAGTTCATGCCTCCGGTCATGGGGGCGGTGGCCTTCATCATGGCGGATGTGACGGGTATTCCCTATCTCACCATCTGCCTGGCGGCGCTGGTACCGGCGCTGTTCTACTATCTGGCGCTGTTCGTCGCCGTGCATCTTGAGGCCGTCAAGCGGGACATCAGGCCGATACCGAAAGCCGAGCGCCCGGAGCTCACCGCGCACGACTACCTGATGTCACTGTGCTTCATCGTGCCGCTCGGCGTGGTGGTAGCTCTCCTGGTCATGGGCCGGTCGCCCGCGCTCGCGGGCTTCTACGCCGTGGCCACAGCGCTGGTGCTGGGCTTCGCCTTCAATCCTGATCTGCGCCGCAATCCGCGCCGGGTTCTCACTGCGCTCGCCAACGCCGGCTCGGCCGCCTCCCAGATCGTGATCGCGGTGGGTGCCATCGGCATCCTGATCGGCGTCATGAACATGACGGGGCTCGGCCTGCGATTTGCCGGCGTCATTCTCGAGGTGGCGGGCAATTCGTTGTTCCTGGCGCTGGTCATGATGATGCTGGGTTCGCTTGTGCTGGGCATGGGCATGCCCACCGTGCCGGCCTATCTGATCATCGTGCTCGTCATGGGGCCGGCCATCGAGCGATTGGGCGTGCCGACCGTGATCGCGCATCTGTTCGTCGTCTATTTCGGCGTGCTGTCGGCGATCACGCCGCCGGTGGCGATAGCCGCCTTCGTGGCGGCGCCGATCGCGCGCGCCAATCCGATCCTGATCGGACTGGACGCCGTCAAGGTGGCGCTGATCGGCTTCGTGATCCCCTTCGTCATGGTCTACAACCCGTCGTTCGTTCTGGTGACGACCGATTTCACGTGGACCGGCTTCGCCTGGGTTTCGGCGCGGCTGCTGCTTGCCATCTGGATGTTCTCCACAGGCTTTTCGGGCTATGCCGCCGGTCGCCTGGGCCCGTCGACGCGCGCCCTGCGCCTTGCGCTTGGATTCGGCGTTCTGGTCCCCTGGCTGTCCGTGGAAGCCGCCTGCTTCACCCTTATCGCGCTCATCGTGGCGCGCGACGTCATGCCGGTCCTGGCGCAATCCGCCGGCGCGGGAAAACGGCACCTCGAAAAGGCGGGAGGAGACCTATGATGCATGTTGCAAAGCGGTTAGCGGCACTTGCCGCCGGCGCGGCGATGCTCGCGGCGGCGGGGCAGGCCGTCGCGCAGGATTTCTACAGGCTCGCCACGCTCGGACCCGGCTCGTCGCCCTATATGGTCATGAGCACCTTCGCACAGCTCGTCGGGGAACGGACGGATGCCGAAATCCAGGTCAATGCGACGGGCGCAGCCACCCAGCATGCGATAGAGGTCGCCAACGGCCAGCTCGACTTCTTCATGTGGTCAGCGACCGTGCACGCCTCGATGCAGAAGGGCATCAACATGTATGCGCAGATTCCGCAGGCGCCCGACCTGTCGAAGAACCTGCGCGCCGTCTTCGCCTTTCCCCTCGGCCTCTACCACATGGTCGTCTATGCCGATTCGGACATAAAGGAACTGGCCGACGCCAATGGCAAGCGCGTCTTCCTCGGGCCGCCCGGCGGCGGCGCGACGGTGATCATGGGCCAGCTCATGGAAGCCGTGACGGGAATGAAGCCTAACGAAGGCTACACGTCGGTCCAGCTTGGCTGGGAAGCTGCGCTTCAATCGTTCCAGGACGGCCGTATCGATCTCTACATCAACCCGTCCATACCGCCGAGCCCCGTCATCGAGCAGATCACGATCTCGAACAAGGTCCGTCTGCTCGGCTTGTCGGAGGAGGACCGAGAGAAGGAGGCGGTCCAGGCGATCCTGAACCGGCCAGGCGGCGTAGTCGGCGAGATCGCGCCGGACGTCTATGGCGACAACCAAGTCAACGAGGAGGCGGTGACGACGCTAGGGTCGATCGTCGGCGTGGGCACCGGCGTCCACATGGACGACGACGCCGTCTACGAGATCACAAAGGCATTTTGGGAAGGCGTGGAGGAAAGCCGCGACCAGACACGCTGGCTGCGTGAAATCTCGCTGGAAAGCGCGTTCCGGGACCTAAACCTGCCGCTTCATCCGGGAGCGGAGCGCTACTATCGCGAGATCGGCGTGGAAATTCCCGACCACCTCGTGGCCAAGTAACGTCATTGAAGGGGCCGCGTCCACGGCCCCTGCCCTTCGCCCCGAAACGCATTGCAGCGGGACAGCATGTCGACGCCCAGAAACATCCTCTTCATCATGGCCGACCAGCTTCGCGCCGACTACCTGTCCTGTTACGGTCATCCGACGCTGAAGACGCCCGCCATGGACGCGCTGGCCGCGCGCGGCGTGCGCTTCGACCGGGCCTATGTGCAGGCGACCGTCTGCGGGCCATCGCGAATGAGCTTTTATACCGGCCGCTACATGTCCTCGCACGGCTCGACCTACAATGGCGTGCCGCTGCGGGTCGGGGAGATGACAATCGGCGACCATCTGCGTCCATTGGGCGTGCGTACCGCACTCGTCGGCAAGACGCACATGGCCGCGGATCTGGAAGGCATGCGGCGCCTCGGCGTCGACCCCAATTCCTATGAGGGCGTGCTGGCCAGCCAGTGCGGCTTCGAACCCTATGAGCGCGACGACGGGTTGTGGCCGGATGCGCTTGTTCCCGAAGACCTTCCTTACAACCGCTATCTGCGCTCGCTCGGCTACAATGTCGACAATCCCTGGCACGACTATGCCAATGCCGGGCGCGACGAGGAGGGGAACGTCAAATCCGCCTGGTTCCTGCGCAATTCCGGCCTGGCGGCCGAGATCCAGGAAGAGCACTCCGAGACGGCCTACATGACCGACCGGGCCATGGATTTCATCACCGAGGCGGGAGACGCGCCCTGGTGCCTGCATCTCTCCTACATCAAGCCGCACTGGCCCTATATCGCGCCGGCGCCCTACCACGACATGTATTCGGCGGCCGACATCCTGCCGCCCGTTCGCAGCGAGGCCGAGCGCGAGAACCCGCATCCGGTCTTCCGCGCCTATATGAACCATGAGGAAAGCGTGAGCTTCAGCCGCGACGAGGTGCGCGAGACGGTGATCCCGGCCTATATGGGTCTTATACGCCAGATGGACGACCATCTGGCGCGGCTATGGGATTTCCTGGAGCGGCGCGGCCTGTTCAACAATACGCTGATCGTGATGACCAGCGACCATGGCGACTATCTGGGGGACCATTGGTTGGGTGAGAAGGAGATGTTCCACGAGCAGAGCGCGCGCATCCCGATGATCGTCTACGATCCCGACAAGGAGGCCGACGCGACCCGAGGCACGGCGTCGGACCTGTTCGTCGAAGCGATCGACCTTGCGCCCACTTTCGTGGAGTTCTGTGGTGGCACGCCAGCCGACCATATACTCGAAGGGCATTCCCTATTGAAATTGACGCGGGCGCAAACGCCGGTTCCACCCGAGGAATGGCGCGGCGCCGCGATCAGCGAATGCGACTACGGCTTTCGCAACGCGCGGCTCCAGCTTGGCCGCGCGCCATCGGCGGCACGAGCCTGGATGGTACGCACTGACCGCTGGAAGTTTATCTACTACGAGGGCTTTCGCCCGCAGCTCTTCGATCTTCGGGACGACCCGGACGAACTGGTCGACCGAGGCAACGATCCCGCGCTGGAAGATGTGCGCGCGCTGTTGCGTGAGCGGCTGTTCGACTGGATCCGGACCCGCAAGATGCGCGTCACCACATCGGATGCGGAAGTCGAAAGGCGCACCGACACGCACAAGGCGCGCGGCATCTATTTCGGCGTCTGGTAGCCCTACGATCCATCCGGGTAGCAGCGAGAGGGCGCAGGAACGATCCCGCCGGGCATCCGTTCACAAACGATGACGGCGAACACGGTGGCTCCATGACCAATCGCACGAAGCCGGTTGTCCTGATCACGGGAGCGGCCGGCGGAATCGGCAGCGCCTTGGCGGCGGAACTCGGAAGCGACTACCGAATCGTCGGCCTCGACATGAAGGGCAAGTCCGCCGAGATTCCGCTGGTCGAGGTCGATCTTTCCGACCGCGCTTCTGTGGACGCGGCTATGAAGCGGGTGTCGGGTCACTATGGCAGCAGGTTTGCGGCCGTCATCCACCTGGCGGCGTATTTCGACTTTACCGGCGAGGAGAATCCGCTCTACGAAAAGGTGAACGTGGCAGGCACCAGGCATCTGCTCGAGGCGCTCCAGCCGTTCAAGGTCGAGCGCTTCATCTATTCGGGCACGATGCTGGTTCATCGGCCGGCCCAACCGGGGGAACGAATCGACGAGACCGCCCCGATCGAGCCGAAATGGGCCTACCCGAAATCGAAGGCGCGGGCCGAAGAGGCGATCCGGGAGCATCACGGGAGCATCCCCTATCTGCTTCTACACCTGGCCGGACTCTATGACGACGAGAGCGCGGTACCCACGCTCGCTCATCAGATCGCGCGCATCTATGAGCGCGACATGAAGAGCCGTCTCTATGCGGGCGACGTGGAGGCCGGGCAGTCCTTCATTCACAGTGACGACATGATGCGGCTCTTCCGCCTGGCGGTCGAGCGGCGCAATGACCTGCCGCCGGACGCGGTCGTGCTGGCGGGCGAGGAGGACGCTGTCGGCTATGCCGAATTGCAGGACGAGATCGGCCAGCTCGTCCATGGCGCGGAGGAGTGGGAGACGCTGTCGGTGCCCAAACCGCTGGCCAAGGTCGGCGCCTGGATCGAGGAAAAGTCCGTGCCGATCGTGCCGGACGACTTCGACCATGGGGAAAAGCCGTTCATCCGCCCCTTCATGATCGAGATGGCCGACGACCACTACGCGTTGGACATCTCGCGCGCCAGAACACTGCTGGGATGGGAGCCGCGCCGCTCGATCCGCGAGACGCTTCCAAGGATCGTCGAGGCGCTCAAGCGCGATCCGCTGGCCTGGTACGAGGCCCACGGGATAACGCCGCCCGACTGGATGGAGACCGCCGAGGACGAGGCCGGCGCGAACCCCGAGACGATCCGACGCGACCACGAGGCAAAGTTCCTCGCCGAGCACCGCTCGACCCTGTGGGCGCATATGGCCAACGCCGCGCTGGGCACATGGCTCGTCCTTTCGCCGGCCACCATGGGCTATGCGGGCACGTGGATGGGTCTGAGCGACATTGTCGCGGGCATTGCCCTGTTCGGCTTCGCCGTCGCCTCGATATCTCCCCGGCTGGCGATGGTTCGCTGGGGTGCGGCGGCAGTAGGGCTGTGGTTGCTGCTGGCGCCGCTCGTGTTCTGGACGCCCTCGGCGGCGGCCTATCTCAACGGCACGCTGGTGGGAACGCTGGCGATCGGCTTCGCGGCGGCGGTGCGGCCGACGCCGGGCATCAGCCCGGTCGCCGAGATGACGGGACCAAACGTGCCGCCGGGCTGGAGCTACAACCCCTCGGTCTGGCTGCAGCGGGCGCCCATCATCCTGCTGGCCTTCGTCGGGCTCTATTTCTCACGCTATCTCGGCGCCTATCAGCTCGGCCATATCGATGCGGCGTGGGATCCGTTCTTCACCGGCACGGTGGCCGGCAAGAATGGTACGGAAGACGTCGTGACGTCATCTGTCTCGGAAGCCTGGCCGGTTCCGGATGCCGGGCTCGGGGCCACGATCTATCTCCTGGAAATCCTCACCGGCGTGATCGGCTCTCAGCGCCGCTGGCGCACCATGCCGTGGATGGTACTCGCCTTCGGCATATTGATCGTGCCGCTTGGCACGGTATCGGTGACGTTCATAATCATCCAGCCGATCCTGATCGGCACCTGGTGCACCCTGTGCCTGATCGGCGCGGCCGCGATGGTGGTCCAGATCCCCTACTCCCTGGACGAACTGGCCGCGACAGGCGAATTTCTCTGGCGCCGTCGTCAGCAGGGCGCGCCGGTCCTGAAGATCCTGTTCACTGGCGACACGGATGAGGGCGAGGCCGGCGAACCCGAGTACCCGTTCGAGCAGCCTCCCGGCCGTGTCGTTGCCGGCATGCTTGGTGGCGGGATCGGCATGCCCTGGACCCTGGCGGCCTCCATCCTGATCGGTCTCTGGCTGATGACGACCCGCATCACGCTGGGCGCGGACGGAATGACCGCGAATGTCGATCACGTTACAGGATCGCTCGCCATCACCTTCAGCGTCATTGCCCTGGCCGAAATCGGCCGTGCCGTACGTTACGTGAACATTCTGCTGGGCGCGGTTCTGGTTGTGTCGCCGTTCCTGACCGACGCGACAGCGACACAGGCCGTCGCACAGATCGTGTGCGGCATCGCACTGGTCGCGCTGGCGCTGCCGCGCGGACCGATCAAGAAATCCTGGGGCGCATCGGCCGTGCTGATCCGCTAAAGATCCGGCAGGCGCACATCGGGGGTGCCCGATCGTTCCTCATCCGCTGCCGTGATCCAGTCCATGAAGGCTTGGGCGGCCGATTTGCGCAGGGATTCCCGCCCACAGGTGACGTAGTAGGCCGTGCCAAAATCGCAGCCGCCGCCGGGCAGCGCCATCAGCGTGCCATCCGCGACGAGTGCATCGGTAATCGAATGCCAGCCCAGCATGATCCCCCGGGAATCGAGCGTGGCCTGCACCGCCTGGATGTAGTTGTCGAAGACCTGTTTCGGTCCGTGCGGACGCCCGAGATTCATGGAGGCGAAATATTCCGGCCATCCTGGCCAATGATGGGCGTGGGGCGAGCGGACATGGATGAGGGGAACCGTCCGCAAGCCCTCGGGATCAGCCATCGCCGTCTCGATCAACGCCGCGCGTCCCACCGGGCAGGCACGCTCATCGAAGAGCTTCATCGTCTCTCCATCCTTCCAGCTCTCCGCGCCATAGCGCAGCGCGATGTCGATGCCGGTGGAGAAGGCCGGCAGGTCCGAGGAAGGGGCCTGAACATTGACCATGATATCCGGCCAGCGCCTGTAGAAGCCGTGCAGTCGCGGCATCAGCCAGTAGGTTGCCATGCCAAGCGTGCACGAGACAGTGATCTGCCGGCCGGCAAGTCCGGCCGAGAAGCGGATTTCCTCGATCGTATCGGCAATCAGGCCGAGGCCGTTGCGCGTCGCGCGAGCCAGCCGCGCTCCCGCCTCGGTCGGCACCGACGGCTTCGAGCCCCGGTCCATCAAGGGTACGCCGACCTGGTCCTCCAGCGCCCTGATCGCCTGCGTCACGGCCGGTGGCGTCACATTGAGTTCGGCCGCGGCGAGCTGCATTGAGCCAAGGCGCTGGACCGCGTCGAAAGTGACGAGCAGCCGGAGCGGCGGCAGACGATCCATGTTAACCTCCGGCTTAACTTGTGATTAGAGTTACCCGCCTTTCGCGACCCACCAAAATCAATTCTTTCTCAGGCGCATCGCCCTTTCCAAACCCAGAAGGATGCGCCCCATGAATGTGACGGTCTCCACCCCCGACACCGTCGAATGCGCCGAGAAGGGCCTCAAGGTCGTCCTCCCTACCGGCCAGAGCTATTTCAACTATTACTGGCTGCGCGACAACTGCCCGAGTTCGTTCAATACGACGACCCGCGAACGCAGTTTCGACATCTTCCATCTGGAGCATGCCCCGCGGGCAAAGGCGGCTCGAATCGAGGGCGATCGGCTGATCATCGACTGGGCCGACGAGGATCACGTCACGCGCATGCCGATCTCCTGGCTCGAGGCCCATGCCGAAGGCAAGCGTCGTCACGACCCGGCCGACCTGCCCCGCCGGCCCTGGTATGGCGACCATTATCCGGACGTCGCCCGCTTCACCCAGGCGGAGCTCCTTTCGGACAAGGCGAAGGTGAAAGTCTGGCTCGAGGCGATGATCGTCGAGGGCATTTCGGTCGTCACCGACATGCCGGATACAGACGAGGCGTTGACCCAACTCGTGAACGTCATGGGGCAGGTGCGCCCGTCCTTCTTCGGCGCCTATTTCGACGTGCGGACCCACATCAATCCGACCAACACCGCCTATACAGCGGCGGCGCTGGAGCTGCATACCGACGTGCCCGCCGAGGAGCATGCGCCCGGCATCCAGTTCCTGCACATGCGCGCCAACACCGTGCAGGGCGGGCGCAACCTGTTTGGCGACGGAATGGCGGCTGCCAACGACTTTCGCGAGATGGACCCGGAAGGCTTCCGGCTGCTGAGCACCATCGACATCCCGTTCTATTGCGAGCACGACACCTACGACATGCGCGCCTACCAGCGGGTGATCGAACTCGACCAGCATGGTGAGGTCTCGGGCCTGACGATAAGCCAACACCTGCTCGACCTGATCGATCTGCCGCAGAGCCTGCTCGACGACTACTATCCGGCCTTCTGCCGCTTCGGGAAACTGCTGCAGGACGGTCGCTACGTCATGCGCTTCACCCTGCAGGCGGGAGAGTGCATCGTCTTCGACAACCACCGTGTCGTGCACGGCCGGTCCGCCTATTCCGCGACCAGCGGCGACCGCTATCTGCGCGGCTGCTATGCCGACCGGGCCGAGATGCGCTCGAGCTATCGGGCGCTCGTCTGCGAGGGGCGTTTCAAGGCATGAACACCGCAGGCCTTGACCGCGTCCAGAACGAAGCGGCGGATCCCGTCGACCTTCGGCGGGATCTGGCGGCGGCGTTCCGGCTCTGCCATCGCTTCGGCTGGAGCGAGTCTGTCGGCAATCACTTCAGCGCCGCTGTTTCCCCATGCGGCCGGAAGTTCCTGCTGAACCCACGCTGGCAGCATTTCGCGACGATCCGGGCAAGCGACCTTCTTCTTCTCGACGCGAACGAGCCGGAGGTGATGGCGGCGCCGAACGCGCCTGATCCGTCGGCCTGGGCCGTGCATGGCACGCTGCATCGGCGAATTCCGGACGCACGGGTGATCCTGCATTGCCATTCGCCCCATGCCACGGCGTTGGCCTGCCTGAAGGATCCGACCTTGCTGCCGATCGACAACAACACGGCGCGCTTCTTCGGTCGGATCGGCTATGCGCTCGAATTCGGAGGGATATCCGACACGGCTTCCGAAGGCGAGCATCTCGCCCGGGCGTTGCGCGGGAACACGGTGCTTGTGATGGGAAACCACGGCGTCACGGTGACGGGCGAGACGGTCGCGGATGCGTTCGAGGATCTCTATTTCTTCGAGAAAGCCGCTCAGACGCAGATTCTCGCCCTCTCGTCCGGTCGCCCGCTCGCCGTGCTGAGCGACGAGGTGGCGCGCAACACGGCCGAGGGCTGGTTGTCCTATCGCGGCATGGCAGAACGCCATTTCGATTACCTCAAGTCGACGCTCGACCAGGAGGATCGCAGCTGGCGTGACTAAGCGCGCGCGGGTCCGGGCTTCACATCGTCTTGGACGAGGACGAGATGATGGGGCCCGGCAAGGCCGAACTCCTGGAGCGGATCGCGGCTACCGGCTCCATCCCGGCCGCCGGGCGCGCCAAGGGCATGAGCTACAAGCGCGCATGGTCGCTTGTGGAGACGATGAACGCGCTGTTCGCCGAGCCGGTGGTGACGAGCACGCGCGGCGGCGCGAGAGGCGGCTGGGTTCTGGACGAATTGCGATCGCTGTGGAGCGATATGTCTGGCAGACGCTTGCCCCGCGACACATCATCCGGCGATATACCCGGTAACCTGTATCGATCCGAGGACAAATGACCCGCTGCGTCCGACGCCGGCCCCTCCTTGCTGCGGTCGCGCTCCTCTTCGCCGCCGTGCCCTCGTGGGCTTCGGCCGACGAGGCGCTGGTGGCGGTGGCGGCCAATTTCGCCGAGGTCGCCGAGGGGCTGTTCCCGATTTTCAAGGACAAGACCGGGCACGACATCATCGCGACCATCGGATCGACTGGCAAGCTCTACGCGCAGACCCTTGAGGGGGCGCCGTTCGACGCGATGCTGTCGGCCGACACGGCCACGCCCGAACGGCTGGTCGCGGACGGTAAGGCGGTCGACGGTTCATCCTTCACCTATGCAGTCGGGCGGCTCGCCTTGTGGAGCGCCAATCCCGCCCGGATCGACGGAGACGGCCGCGCGGTGCTCGAAGACCCCGAACTGCGCTATGTGGCCATCGCCAATCCCTCTCTCGCGCCCTATGGTGCGGCGGCGCGCGAGACGCTGCAGGCGCTCGGCCTGTGGGAGACGCTGCAGCTGAAGATCGCCATCGGTCAGAATATCGGCCAGACGTTCTCGATGGTGTCGACCGGGGCCGCGGAAATCGGCTTCGTGGCGTTGTCGTCGGTCCTGAGCCCGCGCGCGGGGGGCCAAGGCAGCCGCTGGGACGTGCCGCAGGAGTTCCACGAGCCGATCCGCCAGGACGCGGTGCTGCTCGAACACGGCGCGGACAATATGGCCGCGAAGGCGTTTCTCAACTTCCTGCGCTCGCCGGAAGCGGTGAAGGTGATCGAGAGCCATGGCTATGCGATCTGGCAAGGGGATGAAGGACGGCCGGATTAGGGATGGCTGACATGGAGATCCCCGATCTCGGGCCGCTCTGGCTGACGATCCGCCTGGCGGCAGTCACGACGGTGGTGCTGCTGGTCCTTGGAACGCCGCTCGCCTGGTGGCTGGCGCATACTCGCTCGCGCATGAAGTCGATCATCGAGGCGGTGACGGCGCTGCCGCTGGTGCTGCCGCCGACGGTTCTGGGATTCTACCTGCTGGTTCTGTTCAGCCCCAATTCGACGCTCGGCGGGCTGTGGCTTTCGGCGACGGGCTCGACGCTCACCTTCACCTTCACCGGGCTGATCGTGGCTTCGGCGATCTACTCGCTGCCCTTCATGGTGCAGCCGCTGCAAGGTGCGTTCGAGGCGGTGGGTCGCGGACCGCTGGAGGCGGCTGCCAGTCTACGCGCCGGCCCGCTCGACGCGTTTCTCACCGTTGCCACGCCACTGGCGCTGCGCGGCTACATCACCGCGATCGTGCTGACGTTCGCCCATACGATCGGCGAGTTCGGCGTCGTGCTGATGGTGGGTGGCAACATCCCCGGCCGCACCAAGGTCGTGTCAATCCAGATTTACGAGCATGTCGAGACGATCGACTACGCGTCGGCGCATGTACTGGCCGCGATCCTGCTCGTTTTCTCCTTCAGCGTGCTGATGGCGGTCTATACGCTCAACCGTCGCTTTCCGGTTCATGCGGGGTAGCGGATGGAACTGACCGTAGACCTGCGGGTGGATCTTGCCGATTTTTCGCTGGAGGTGAGGCAGGCATTCGCCTCCACGGGCATCACCGCGCTTTTCGGCCCGTCGGGCGGCGGCAAGTCCACGCTGCTGCGGGCCATCGCCGGCTTCGAACGCCGCGCGGCCGGACGCATCGTCTTTGGCGAGGAGGAGTGGCTCGGGCCAGACCGGTTCGTGCCGACGCACCGGCGCGGCGTCGGGTTCGTCTTCCAGGACGCCCGGCTGTTTCCCCATCTGAGCGCGCGCGGCAATCTCGACTATGCATGGAAGCGGGCGGCGAAGGCGGAAGCCGGCTTTTTCTTCGACGACGTGGTGGGGATGCTGGACCTGGCACCGCTTTTTTCCCGGCGGGCGGGGCAGCTTTCGGGCGGCGAGCGACAGCGTGTGGCGATCGGGCGCACGCTGCTGTCGCGGCCAAGGCTCCTTCTGATGGACGAGCCGCTGGCCTCGCTCGACACGAAGCGCAAAAGCGAGATCCTGCCCTATGTGGCCAGGCTGCCGGCGGCCTTCGGCATTCCGATCATCTACGTCACGCATGCGCTGGAGGAGGTGACGCAGCTCGCCGACCGGATCGTCGCGCTGGAGGCGGGCCGCGCGGTAGCGGCGGGCGGCGTGGCCGAAACGCTGGCGAGGCTCGATCTTCCCGGCGTGCAGGGACGGTTCGAGGCCGGCGCGGTTCTTGCGGGCCGGGTCGCGGGACAGGACGCGGCGCTGCAACTGACGCTGGTCGACCTCGGGGGCATGTCGATCGAGGTGCCAGGCATCGGGCTTTCGCCGGGAGCGGAGGTACGATTGAGGGTACGCGCGCGCGACGTGTCGCTCGCACTCGACCGGCCGCAAGGGCTGAGCATCCGCAACATGCTGGACGGGCGGATCGTCGCGATGGCCCCGGAGGCCGACACCGCCTATGCCGAGGTGCTGATCGAAACCGCGGGGCAGCAACTGCGCGCGCGCATCACCCGCGCGGCGGTGCAGGATCTCCAGTTGCGCGAAGGCCAGCCCGTCGTGGCGCTGGTGAAATCAGTGGCCTTCGACCGGCAGGCGCTGCCGCGCGCGCCGGCGGACGGCGGCGATTGAGATATCGCGTGCGAAAGACGAGGCGAGCGCATCGCGTTCGATCTATAAATCGCCGGCCGGGCGCGACTGGAACCGCTTGCGGTACTGCGCGGGCGTTATGCCCATCTGGCGCTTGAAGAGGCGGCGGAAGAACGCCGGGTCCTCATAGCCGACGCGCAGCGCGATCTCTTCGGTCGAATAGGCATTAACCTCCAACATCTGCTTGGCCTCCTCGATGCGCAGCGCCTGAACATAGTCGACCGGGGCGTAGCCGGTCGCCGACTTGAATCGCCGCTTGAACGTGCGTCCGGCGAGGCCGCTTTCGGCGACCATACAAGTGACCGGATTCGACAGCGCATAATTGTCGGCTATCCATCGCTGCGAGAGCGCTACGACGGCATCTTCATGACGCCTCGGCCGGGCCATGGCCGCGAAGGGAAGCTGTCCGTCGCTCTTGTCGCCGAGAAGGAAGACCTTTGCGATGCGTGTCGCCTCATCGCGGCCGCAGCAGCGCGCGATCAGATGCAACGCCAGGTCCTCCCATGACGAGGCTCCACCGGTGGTTATCAGTCTGCCGTCGGCGGCCGTGTCGCAAAGGATGCGTTCGGGACGGAAACGAACAGCGGGATAGCGGTCGCGGAAGATATCGGCCGCGATCCAGTGAGACGCCGCCTCCCGGCCATCGAGAAGGCCGGCCTCGGCCAGCAAGATCGAGCCGGTGCAGACCGAGCACACGGTCGCTCCGGCGGCGAAGCGCTCGCGCAGCCAGGCGATCTCGTCGGCCCACCGCTTCGGCGCATCGCCCAGCGGCAGCGCCAGATCGGTGACGATCACGATGTCTGCATCGGCGGCGTCGGCGAGCGTCGCATGCGGTTCGACCGGAGTGCCTATGGCACAGACAAATCGCTCGCGGCGGCGCGCGACGATGCGCGGCGTCATACGCCGCGCGTTCGTGTTCTGGCCCGTCAGCCGGTCCCAGATCGATCCGACCGAGGAGAGAATTTCATAGAGACCGAAGATCGCGGCGGGCGTCGTCTCGTGCATCGCCAGCAGGGCGACGCTGACGGCGGCGTTTCCGACTTCGGCCGTTTGTTCCGTTTCCATCAACATGGAAAGTGGCACGTATGCCTTGTTTGTGTCCAGAACCGCACTCGAAGGGGAAGCTGGCGAACATTAGGGTCTTCGGCATCGGGGCCGCTCGCGCTCTCGGCCCTGGGAAGGAAACAACAGATGAAGAACCACACTGTACCGAAGGCGCCGAACCGGCGCGACCTCATGCTTGGAGCGGCGGCGCTCGCTGCCGGCGGAGCATTCACCAGGAGCAAGGCCATGGCAGCTGAAACATCGCTCAGAACCGCCGACAAGACCATCGAGGACGGCGACCTCAGGATCGCGACACAAGCGTTTGGCGATCGGTCCGATCCGCCGGTGCTGCTGATCATGGGAGCGATGGCCTCGATGCTCTGGTGGCCGGATGCCTTTTGCCACCGCCTGGCGGCGCGCGGCCGCCACGTCATCCGCTACGACAATCGCGATACCGGACTGTCGACCAAATACGAGCCCGGGTCGGCAACCTATACCAAGGACGACATGGCACGGGATGCGGTGCGGGTGCTTGACGCCTACGGGATCGCCGCAGCGCATGTGGCAGGCATGTCGCTTGGCGGCATGATCGCGCAAATCATGGCGTCCCAGACGCCGGAGCGTGTCGCGTCGCTGACCCTCATCAGCACGACGCCGCTCAACCTCGACGGCAGGCTGCCTCCATCGACCGAAGATTATATGCGGCATTCTGCCAAGGGTGAGACCATAGACTGGACTGACCGCGGGCAAGTCATAGATTTCGTTGCCCAGGACGTGCGCATGATCGCCGGCACCAGTCATCCGCACGATGCCCAGGCGGCCCGCGCCTTCATAGAGCGCGACTACGATCGCTCCGGCGGGTATCTCAGCGCGACAAACCATTTCATGCTGACCGGCGGCGATGCCGTGAATGTCTCATCGCTGAAGCCGCCGCTTCTGGTGATTCACGGAACGGCTGATCCGCTCTATCCAATCGAGCACGGAAGGGCACTGGCGAAAGCCGCGAAGGCAGAGCGCTTCATCGAACTCGACGGCGGCGGGCACGAGATGCACGAGGCGCATTGGGGCGAGATCATCGACGCGATCGTGAAACATCCGGCCGAATGATCCGCGGGGGAATGCGAGCGGAGGTCGGTCCTCGGCGTTCCTTAGATGGGCTGACGAAACGGCTGCGGCCGCGCGAGCCGCTCAGGCGCGCGCGGCGGCGGCCTCCTGGCCGAGCGTTGAAAAGACGGTGGCCACGATGCCCGCGCGGTCGAGCCCGGCATTGGCATACATGCGCTCGGGCTTGGCCTGATCGGTGAACTCGTCGGGCAGGACCAGCGGACGCACCTTCAGACCGTGGTCCAGCAAGCCCTCAGTGGCCAGGAAATGCAGGACGTGGGAGCCGAAGCCGCCGACGGACCCTTCCTCGACGGTGATCAGAACCTCGTGCTCGCGCGCGAGACGACGCACGAGAGCGGCGTCGAGCGGCTTGGCGAAACGCGCATCGGCGACAGTGGTCGAAAGGCCGGCGGCCGACAATTCGTCGGCGGCCTGCAGACAGTCGGCAAGCCGCGTGCCCAGCGACAGCAGCGCGACCTTGGACCCTTCGCGCAGCACGCGTCCCCTGCCGATCTCCAGAACCGAGCCGCGCTCGGGCATTTCAACGCCGACGCCGTCGCCGCGCGGATAGCGGAAGGCGATCGGGCCTTCGTCGTATTCGGCAGCCGTGCGCACCATGTGCCGAAGCTCGGCCTCATCCGAAGCGGCCATGACGACGAAGCCCGGCAGCGCCGCCAGATAGGCCACGTCGAAGGCGCCGCAATGGGTCGCGCCGTCGGCTCCGACATAGCCGGCGCGGTCGATCGGGAAACGCACGGGCAGCTTCTGTATGGCCACGTCGTGGACGACCTGGTCATAGGCGCGCTGCAGAAAGGTCGAATAGATGGCGGCGAACGGCCTGTAGCCTTCGGTCGCCAGGCCGGCCGCGAAAGTGACGGCGTGCTGCTCGGCGATGCCGACATCGAAGGTGCGCCCGGGGAAGCGCTTGCCGAACAGGTCGAGACCCGTGCCGGATGGCATGGCGGCGGTGACGGCGACGATCTTGTCGTCCTCTTCGGCTTCCCGCACGAGGCTCTCGGCGAAGACCTTGGTGTAGGACGGCGCGTTGGTGGCCGCCTTGGCCTGGGCGCCGGTAATAACGTCGAATTTCGACACGCCGTGATACTTGTCGGCGGCGGCCTCCGCCGGCGCATAGCCCTTGCCCTTCTGGGTCACGACATGGATCAGGACCGGACCGTCGCCGTGATCGCGGACATTCTTCAGCACCGGCACGAGATGCTCGAGATTGTGACCGTCGATCGGACCGATGTGGAAGAAGCCGAGTTCCTCGAACAGCGTGCCGCCGGTGACGTAGCCGCGCGCATGCTCAACCGCGCGGGTGACGGCGCGATCGATGCCCTTGCCGAGATAGGAGGTGAGCTTCTTGCCGATGTCGCGGAAGCCCTGATAGGTGCGGCCGGACGCAAGCCGAGCCAGATAATGGCTCATGGCACCGGACGGCGGGGCGATCGACATGTCGTTGTCGTTGAGGATGACGATGAGGCGGGCGTCGAGCGCGCCGGCATTGTTCATCGCCTCATAGGCCATGCCGGCCGACATGGCCCCGTCGCCGATGACGGAAATCACGTGGTTGCGGCGGCCGGAGAGATCGCGCGCCACCGCCATGCCGAGCCCGGCCGAAATAGACGTTGAGGAATGGGCGGCGCCGAACGGGTCGTATTCGCTCTCGGCGCGCTTCGTGAAGCCCGACAATCCGCCCTCCTGACGCAGGGTGCGGATGCGGTCGCGGCGCCCTGTCAGGATCTTGTGCGGATAGGCCTGATGGCCGACATCCCAGATCAGCCGGTCGTCGGGCGTGTCGAACACATAGTGAATCGCGAGCGTCAGCTCGACCACGCCGAGCCCAGCGCCGAGATGGCCTCCGGTCTGCGAGACGGCGTCGATCAGTTCGGCGCGCAGTTCGGCGGCCAGTTCCGGCAGGCGGTCCTCGGGCAGACGCCTGATATCGGCTGGAAAGCGGATCTGATCGAGCAGCGGCGTCTTGGGCGTATCGGGCACGGCGCGGGCTTTTTCGCGGTTTCTTCCGATCGGACATAGGCATGGGCGCGGGAAAAGTAAACGCGCCGGGGCGTCGCGGGCAGCAAGCAGCCACCGCTGGCCCATCGGTTTCCGGGTTGTGCGGCGCGAAGGGATGGCTAAACGAGGGGCATGCACGCCCCCTCCCCCACGGCCTCCGTTCCGGTCCTGCGCCTCGCGATCGCCGGCATGATCGCCATGACGGTGGCGATGGGAGTGAGCCGCTTCGTCTACACGCCGATCCTGCCGGCCATGATGGAGCAGCTGGGGCTTTCGGCCGCCGATGCAGGGATGATCGCGTCGGCCAACTATATCGGATATCTGGCCGGCGCGCTGCTTGCCGCCGGCGGCTGGGCGCAGGGGGCCGAGCGCGGCTGGATGCTGGCCGGGATCGGGCTGTCGGCGGTGTTCGCCTTCGCGATGGCCGCCACCGACAGCCTGGCGGCCTTTCTCGCCCTGCGTTTCCTGGCCGGCGTGGCCAGCGCCTTCCTGATGGTGTTCCTGGGGGCAATCGTCTTCAGCCAGCTCGCGGCCGCGGGGCGGCCGGACCTTCAATGGCTCCATTTCGGCGGCGTGGGCGCGGGCATAGCCATCACCGGCGCGACGGTGGGCCTGTCGAACGCGGCGGGGCTCGGCTGGCAGGCCGGCTGGCTGTGGGCCGGCGCGCTCAACGTGGCGGGCTTCGCCGCGGCATGGCTTATGGTGGACCGGGGACCCGCCGCGACGGGGGACGCCGGACGGGAACCGCCGCTGCCGGCGACACGCGCCATGCGCGGCCTGACGCTGGCCTACGGATTGTTCGGCTTCGGCTATATCGTGACGGCGACCTTCCTCGTCGCGATCGTGCGGCAGGGCGATGCCGGGCAGGCGCTCGAAGGCTGGGTGTGGATCGCCACGGGGCTGGCGGGCTTTCCCTCGGTATGGCTCTGGAACCGGCTGGTCATGCGGATCGGGCTGACGGAGACCTTCGCCCTCGCCTGCGTGGTCGAGGCGGTGGGCGTCACCGCCAGCGTGTCGATGGGAGGCGTGGCCGGGCCGCTGATCGGCGGCGTGCTGCTGGGCGGCACCTTCATCGCGATCACCGCTTTCGGCCTGCAGGCCGGACGGCGGCTGGCCGGCCGGTCGCCGCGCCGCGCGCTGGCGCTGATGACGGCCGCCTTCGGGCTCGGTCAGATCCTCGGGCCGCTCGCGGCCGGCTTCGCCGCCGACATGACGGGTTCCTTCCTCGCGCCCTCGATGGGCGCGGCGGCGGCGCTGGTGCTGGCGGCCGCGATCGCCCTGGCGACCGCGCGCGGCAAGACCTGAACGTGATTTCGCCTTGTACCACCGGCGACGATGATTGACCGTGCGCCGCGCGGCCGGTGCTTCATGAGGTGTCGTTGGGCCCGGCGGTGAGACCGTCGGGGGTGAGGGCAAGCCGGCCGGGGCGCTGCATCGCTCCCCTCTGTCTCGGGCTTCGCCCTCGCCACCTCCGCCCGCCAAGCGGGGGGAGGATGAGCGCGCAGCGCAGCAGGACGCCAAGGGCCTCGGCCAGCGCGTGCAAGCGCGCCGCAAGCAGCAGCGCGTCCTCGGGATCGTTTCCGGTCGTCCCGATGCCCGCGAAGGCCGGCTGCGGCATGCCCGTCGCCTCGGCGACGAAGTCCGCCACCACGGCCTCGGCCCGCCGCAACAGCCACAGAACGAAACAGCGGACCGGAAAGGACCGGTCACCGGCGCGCTCCGCCAGCACGGCAAGCGCGACGAGGACGGCGATGATGCGCCGCAACCTCCCGTCCCATCTTGCCGTCTGCTCGTCCATCCCATGGCCTCCGTTCACCGGCGGGCATTGTCCCACCGGTCGCGGGGCACGTGGATAGACTCGGGCCAAGATTCGTTGAAAAGGCCGGTTCTGCTGGGGGCGGCGCCGGAATCTGTTCACACCCCGCAAGGGCAAGGGGGTAGCGCATTGGGTTCCCCTGGCCTGCCACCCCAACCCCTCCCCCCAAAAGGGGGAGGGAGACTTGGCAGCCGCCCGTTGCACTCGCGAACGCTGGTCAGCCGCCGTGCGTCGCCTGTTCGACGCCGTCCTCGACCGCGTCGCGATAGGGGATGCAGGCCACATCCTTCAGGACGCAGACCTCGCGTGCGAAGCGTTCGAGCGCGGCCCAGTAGGCGCCACCGTTCATCAGCGTGAAGTGAAAGCCGAGCTGCAGGGGGATGCGCTCGCCCTCATATTGCGCGTCGAAGGCGGCGCGGAAGGCCGCGTAGGCGCGCTCCTCGAATTCGGCGGCGCGACCGGCGTTCTCGAGGCCGGCCGAATGACGTACGAAGAGATTGTAATCCATGGCGATGACGCGGCGCGCCGACGGCCCCTCCGGCACGAGCGGCAGCGAAAAGCGCGTGACGGCACCTTCGCGCGACGGTTTGGCCGGCCCGCGGCTGACGGTGCTCGCGTCATAGGAAAAGCCGCGTTCGGCCAGCGCCGCGAACAACCCCTCCCCGGTCGCCAGATAAGGGGCGCGAAAGCCGGAGGACGAGGCCGACGCGGCGAATGTCCGCCAGCCTTCGGGTTCGCCCTTGATGCCGTTGACCTCCCAGGCGCGGGTGACGACGTCGGAAAACGCGTCGAACTCGGCCAGCCAGTCAGTCTTAGACCAGCCGGCGCCGTCGAAATGGCCGCAGCCATGGCTGGCGATCTCGTGTCCCGAAAGATGAGCCCGCCAGACATGGCCGAGCCGCGCGGCGACATCGTCTCGGCTTTCGGCGAAACCGACATTGGAGCGGGCGGACGCCACCGACGGGGCACGGTAGACGGAACGGGTCTCGCGCGAGAGCAGAAACACGCAGGACAGGAAATAGGTGAAGCGCGCGCCGGTCTCGGCGGCCAGCTTCAGGCTGCGCTCCCACTGGGCATTGTCGTGGGCGCCGTCGAAGGAGATGATCACCTGCTGGACGGGCCGGGACTTTTCACCGGCGGCGGCAGGCAGGGCGAGGAGAACGGAGAGGACAAGGCAGACGCAACGCATGGAATATCCAGGAAAAGGCAGTCGGGGACAGGCTCGCTAGCGCCCGATGATGGCGCGAGTATGGGGCTTGATCGTGAGACGAAAGCATCGGACAAATCGCCCGGATCGCTCGTCCGACGCGACACGCCGCTCCCGCCTTTTCGACACAATCGCCGTGTTGAAAGTGCGTTTCGAACCATGTGCCGGATCGCCCCGTCCGTGCTATCCGAACAGAAGGCCAGACCATCATGCGCACCCTGATCGCCGCAATCGCGTTCACTCTTGCCGGTGCCATCGCCCCGGCCTTGGCGGCCGAGGCCGAAGGCACGATCCAGTCCGTCGACCGCGAGACGCTCGTCATCACGCTGAGCGACGGCAAGACCTACAAGCTGCCCGCCGAAATCGATGTCACGGCGGTCGAGGAAGGCATGTCGATCCTGGCCTTCTACGAGGAGGTGGACGGGCAGAACCTGATCACCGACATGCAGCTGTTCTCCGAATAGACCAACTTTTCCGAACAGGGCCAACAAGGCGCGCAGTCAGGTCCACTCGAGCCGCGCGCCATCCCACGCCAGAACACGGTCCTGCGGTATGTCGATGTCGGCCGCCGCGGCGGACGACCACCCCCCCAGCAGGCGGAAGACCGCGCGAATGACGCCGCCATGGGTCACGCACACGGTCGGCCGGTCGACCGCGTCGAGCCAGGGTTTCACGCGCCCGGCCAGCATCTCGTAGCTCTCCGCCGCCTCGCCTGGCGGCCTGAAATTCCATTTGTCGGCCTTGCGGCCCTCGGTGGAGCCCGGCGAGGCGGCTTCGAGCTCTGCGTAGGTGGAGCCCTGCCAGTCGCCGAAATGCAGCTCCATCAGACGAGGCTCCACCCGATATCCCATCGGATCGAGGCCCATCGCCCGGCGCACGATCTCCATGGTCTCGCGCGTGCGACGCAGGGGGCTGGCGACGAAATCATGGCCCGAGGGGTCGGGAAGAAGCTCGGCCAGACGCCGGCCATTGCGGGCCGCCTGCTCGCGGCCGAGATCGCCGATATCGGTATCGGCCTGGCCCTGCAACCTCGCCTCGGCGTTCCAGCCGGTCTGGCCGTGACGGATGAAGTGGATGGTTTGCGGGGACACTCGCCTACCCCAGATGCTGCTGTCCGGATGTCCTTTCACCGGAAAGCACCGCGCACGGCAAGGGTGGAGCGCACGACTGTCGAGATGAAGGAAAATTTTCAAAAGTGAAGTTTTCTGCTTTTCACCGTCCCCCGCTGACGTAAAGTCAGTCCCACCAGAGGTGGAGGGCAGAAATCATGGCATTCAAGGTCGATCCGAACGTCAAGCGTATCAAGAGCTATTCCAAGACCTACACGCGGGTCGGGCACAATCCCGGCGGAAAGTACATTCCGCATGAGTTCCAGGTGGGCGCCTTCTCGTTCAGCACGCCCTACAGCGCGACCGTGTTCGCCTATCTGTTCAAGAAGGTGGGGATCACGGGCGCGCAAAATGCGGTCAAGGAACTCGAGCAGCAGATGGAAAAGATCGGAATCCTCGAGAGGATCGTCAAGCTCATCATCGGCGACCTCCAGGGCAAGGCCCTCGAAATGATTCCCGGCGTCGCGACCTATAACAAGATCAACGACATCGTGGACAAGGCCGGCGCGGTCTACATCTCGATCAAGCTTGAAGGCGACAGCAAGGGAACCGCGCAATACAATCCTTACGACCCCTCCAACGACGCGAAGAGATATGCTCAGTATGCGATCGCGTTCTGGAAGAAATACAAGGACGGTCCTGCCTATGAGCTGCAGCGGGATTCGGTCAGGGAGAAAGACAAGAAGGACCAGTTCAACCCGTTCGGGTGGTAGGGTCGCCATACCGACATCCGCGCCGGACCTGGGCATAACAAGGCAGCGCCCTCGCAATCGCCGCCGAGCCGTCCTATAGGGGCGGGATGACCACGCGCCTCTACACGAATCCGATCTTCCTCGAGCATATGACCCCTGCCGGCCACCCGGAGCGGCCCGACCGGCTGCGCGCCATCGCGAAGGTTCTGGAGGATGACAGGTTCGACGCGCTCGAGCGCGTCACCGCCGAACCCGGCGACGAGGCGACGCTGCTCTATGCGCATCCGCAGGAGCATGTCGCGCGCATCCGCGCCATGATTCCCGAGGACGGCATGGCCAGGATCGATGCCGACACTTCGGTGAGCCCGAAGAGTTGGCAGGCTGCGGTCACCGCCGTGGGCGGCGCCAACGCGGCGGTCGACGACGTGTTCGAAGGGCGCGCGGACAACGTCTTCCTCGCCGCGCGGCCGCCCGGACACCATGCCGAGAAGACCACGGCGATGGGCTTTTGCCTGTTCGGCACGGCGGCGATCGCGGCCCGCCACGCGCAGAAGAAGCACGGCGCCGAACGCGTCGCGATCGTCGATTGGGACGTGCATCACGGCAACGGCACGCAGGACATCTTCTGGGACGACCCGACTGTGCTCTATGCATCGACGCACCAGATGCCGCTGTTTCCGGGCACCGGCGCGCCGAACGAGACCGGCGCGGGCAATATCGTCAACGCCCCCCTGTCGCCGGACACCGGATCGGACCTGTTTCGCGAGGCGTTCAGAAGCCGCGTGCTGCCGGCGATCGACCGTTTCGAACCGGATCTCATCATCATTTCGGCGGGCTTCGACGCGCACCGCCTCGACCCGCTGGCCTCGATCAATCTCGACGAGGCGGATTTCGACTGGGCGACCGCCGAACTGATGGCGCGGGCCGACCGGTTCGCGTCGGGCCGGCTGGTTTCGCTGCTGGAGGGCGGCTATGATCTGGAGGGCCTGTCCTCCTCGGTCGCCGCCCATGTCGCCAGACTGATGAGAGGCTGACCATGTCGGACACCGCGAACGCCAATGACGACATCAAGGCGATGAGTTTCGAGCAGGCGCTGGAGGCGCTGGAGAAGATCGTCGACGACCTCGAGCGCGGCGACGTGCCCCTCGACCGCTCGATCCAGATCTACGAGCGCGGCGAGGCGCTGAAGGCCCATTGCGACAGGCTGCTCAAGGCCGCCGAAGACAAGGTGGAGAAGATCCGGCTGACGCGCGAGGGCCGTCCGGCCGGCACCGAGCCGCTGGACGCGGAATAGGCGCGGGGAGACATGCTATGTGCCGCAACATCAAGCCGCTGTTCAATTTCGATCCGCCCGCGAGCGATGCCGAGGTGCATGATGCGGCGCTGCAATTCGTCCGCAAGCTCTCCGGGTTCACGTCGCCGTCGCAGCGCAACCGGAAATCCTTCGAGCGGGCGGTGACCAAGGTCGCGGCCGCCGCGCGCGAGCTGCTTGACACGCTCGAAACGACCCAGCCGCCCAAGGATCGTGTCGAGTTCGAGATGAAGGCGCGGGCCCGTTCGGAGCAGCGCTTCGCGCGGCAGCCGGCGATCGTGTTCGAATGAGCTTCTTTCCCGGCCGTGACCCCGAACCCGGCGATGCGCTGGCCTGCGACGCGATCGAAACGATCATCGTGCCACGCGCGCACGACATCGGCGGCTTCGAGGTGCGCCGGGCATTGCCCTCGGCGCGCAGGCGGCTGGTCGGGCCGTTCATCTTCTTCGACCGGATGGGACCGGCCGTGCTGAAGGCCGGTCAGGCCGTCGACGTGCGCCCGCATCCGCATATCGGGCTGGCGACGGTAACCTATCTGTTCGACGGCAAAATCCGTCATCGCGACTCGCTCGGCACCGAGATGGTGATCGCACCCGGCGACCTGAACCTGATGACGGCCGGGCGCGGCATCGTTCATTCGGAGCGCTCGCCCGAGGAAATGCGCGGCGGAACGCTTTCGCTGTCGGGCCTGCAGACTTGGCTGGCCCTTCCGGATGGCGGCGAGGAGGTGGACCCCGGCTTCGCGCATACGCTGGCCGACGATCTTCCCGTTTTCGAGGATGGCGGCGCGTCGGGCCGGATCGTGATCGGCTCCTTCGAGGGGCTGCGCTCGCCGGTGGGAGCGGCCTCCGACACGCTTTATGCCGACCTCAGGATCGCGGCAGGCGGCAGGCTGCGCATTCCCGCCGAAGCCGAGGAGCGCGCCATCTATCTGCTCTCGGGCCATGTGGTGATCGCCGGCGACCGGTTTGGCCCGGACCAGCTCCTGGTGTTCAGACCCGGCGACGAGATCGTGGTTGCGTCCGAACATGGCGCGCACTGCATGCTGTTCGGCGGGGCGGCGCTCGGTTCGCACCGCTATATCTGGTGGAACTTCGTCTCCTCCTCCAAGGAGCGCATCGAGCAGGCAAAGGAGGAATGGCGCACCGGCCGCTTCGATATCGTGCCCGGCGACGAGGAGGAGTTCATCCCGCTGCCCGAGCGGTGAACACCGGCAATCGCGCCTGACCCCGGCCAGCGGCCCAACCCGGGGAACCTTCGCGACCACGGCGCGTTGAACCCGCGACCCATGCAACGGAAGCGAGGGCTTTCACATGAACGGCATCATCTATCTGGTCGGCCTCGTGGTCATCGTATTGGCGATCCTCTCCTTCCTGGGATTCGGCTGACGCGGGGATGGCAGGGCCGTCGCGTTCAAAGACCGTCAACCGAGGAGCCCGGTTCGCCGGGCCTTTTCATATAGGCATCCGGTTCCCCGAAGCTGGGTCTCCCTGCCTTTGACGTCGAGACGGAGAACGGTTTCAAAACGTCATTCCGCCGGCGGCACGGGGCAGCTCACGTCGCCTTCCTCACAATCCAGATATTGCCGCAGTTCCTCGCCGCGCTTGCGCGTCAGTTCGCCGAGGCACATCGACTGGACCATGGGATAGGCGCTGCCACCGTCCACACCCGAAGAAGCGAAGGTGCACTCGGCATCGCGGAACGCCACCCAGGCCCGCTCGGCCCCGACGAGCAGATGTCTCGCGTCCCGATCAGCACCCAATCGCTGCTCGATCTCGCGATACAGGGCATTCAGCTCCGCGTCCGCCGATTTGTAGGCCTGCTCCGCGCAAGCGGTCATCGCCGCCTGATCCTGCGCCTTGTCCATACATTCGTCGGCCCTGGCGGCAGGCAGCATCGAGACCGCGGATATGGCAATCAACACGATACGTTTCATAGGATATCTCCCTTATGGATCGTCGCCGAAATATCGCGTCCTGATGTCCTCGACCACGCCGCTTTCCAAGGCACCGATCAGCTCGACGGTAAGCGGGCGCGTGAATTCGCTTTGGTGAACCAGGCCGAAGGCATACTTGTCCGGCGCGAAGATCGGACCAACCACGGTGACCGGCTGCTGCGGGTTGGTGTGGGCGTAGAATTCGAGCACGGGCGCATCGCCGATGATCGCGTCGATCCGCCCGTCGAGGAGCGCTTCCACGGCTTGGTCGACATGTTCGAAGGAACGGATGTCGAGCCCCGCTTGCCGCGCATAGTCTTCCGATACGCTTCCGGGCTGGACCCCGACAGGTCGGCCGGGAAGATCGGCCACATTGTTGATCTGGTTGGTCAGGGACAAGGTTGTCATGACGCTGGTCACCGATGAGGTGACATAGGCCAGCACGGCAATGCCGCATACGAGCCACAGGCCCTGCCAGAACCGGCCGATCCAGCCAAACAGGTTCTTGCGCGCAGGCGGCCTGCCCGAGGTGGCGACCGACATGACCGTGTAGAAGCTTTCCGCCAGTCCATCGCGCCAGCGGCGCGGGAAGTCCTTGTCGAAATGGCGATCGAACAGCGTCACCAGGACCGTGGCCACGACAATGACGAAGGCGATCCACGCATAGGCGCGCAGATGACCGGACTCAGCCAGTCCCGCGACGACATCGGAAAACCCCGCACCGCGGTCCTCATTGACCATGATGCGCTGGCCCGCATCGAACCAGGGATGGGTGAAGTCGATCTGTTCAGCGCGCTCCCTTGTGACGGTCATATTGGTCACGGCGACATCGACCTCACCGGACGCTGTTGCGTTCACCAGTTCGCCGACATTGCTGAATTCGAGATATTCACCGTCCAGATCGAGCCGGCGCGCCAGCCATTCCCACAATTCGATCGCCATGCCCTGAAATTCGCCATCGCCCCCCATGACAAAGGGCGGATGAACGTAAACGCCGACGGTCAGAGGCCCGGAGGGCCTGGTCGGGAGCGCCTCGCCATCCTGCGCGCTGGCCTGGATCAAGCCGGCGGTGATGAAGAAGGCGGCCAGCAGGGCAAGGCAGGCGGCACGGGGGGATATGGTGTACATGAGAGGGTATCAGAGCCGATAGAAGGAGGGCGGAGGGCGAGCGACCTATTCGAGCCGCCCGGTTCCATCGGCATGTGCCCGGTCGCAATCCGCCATCTACGATCTCCGATCTCGGCTCCTCTCCCCGCAGGCGCCCGGATCAAAGCGTATCACAGCCCCACATCAGATCATTCAAAATGTATTTCATTCTGAAAATCTCATCATGTAGTAAAATAGGAAAGGCTAAATTCCACTTCGTGTAAAATTGATGCTATTCCTTTGTTGAATGCCTTGTGGTTCATTCGGACGGTGGCAGTTCGCGCCGGAATTCCACGCCTCCAAAATGGACGGTCGAAAGGTCCGGCGTCGACATCTTTCTCTTGCGGCCGTCCGTGCACGAAAACATCGGCCAGCCGTCATCCGCGCAGTCGACGTGGTAGAACCAGTCCCCGGCATGAGCCGCCAGTGCCATCCGGAACACCCCCTGCCGCACGCGTGTCAGGACCGATCCGTCGCGCGCCGTCCACGTCCACGGGCGAAAGGCGGGAGGCCGTGACGTTGCGAAGAACGGACAGGTGAGTTCTTGCTGGCCCGCGGTCCGGCAATGCCGCATGGCCGTGGCATACGCCGTCACGAGGGCCGGATCGCCGCCGTAGAGCGCCGCCAATCCGTTCGCATTCCGATCCATGATGTCGAAGCTGTTCGTGCCCGCGGCATTGCCTCGTCCGGCGCCGACGAGCGCAACGATCGCTACAATAAGCCATGCTGTTCGTCGCACCCTGCCCCCCGGCCGTGCCTGCCGGACATCACGATATGCGGTTGGAGCGGTCGCTTCAACGGCGGTCGCGAGCAAGGACACCGCTGTCGCAAGCGTCCGGGACCGCATTGCGCCGAAGGCTCAGCCGTCGTTCCTGTCCTCGCCGGGAAGCCGGGCCACGACCGGAGCAATCAACGAAACAAGCGCCGAGCGGTTCGGAACATTCAGCTTTGAATAGATGCGGTTGAGATGGATCTTCACCGTGCCTTCCGTGATGCCCAGACGATGAGCCATTTCCTTGTTGGAGATGTTGCGTGCCATCAGTACGGCGATCTCGCGTTCCCTGTCGGTAAGGGCCGCCCATACATGCCGGCCTTTCTCGCGGCGGTCCGTCTCCCGGGCAATGGCCGGGCCGACTATTTCGGCCGGCAGCCATCGACGCCCTGCCCCGACCTCCCGGATGCAATCGACAAGCGTCTCGGGCGCGGCATCCTTGAACACGAGACCGGAAAGGTCGTGCGACAGGGCATCGAAGATGCCGCTGTCGTTGAGTTCCCCGGTCAGCAGGATCACGCGCGTGGGGAGTCCATCGGCGCGCAGGGCACGCAGGAAGGCGAGACCGTCCAGCCCGGGCATGTTGACGTCCACCACCGCTATATCGGGCCTGTGGCGCCTGACGGCGCCGAGCGCGGCAACCCCATCCCGGCACGGGTCCAGAAGCTTCAGCCGAGGCTCGCCAGCCAGCAGATCGACCAGCCCCCGCAACACCAGAGGATGATCATCGGCGAGAAGGATCGTCAGGTCGTTGGTGGTCATTGCAGAGGGGCCTCGATCTCTATTTCCAGCCCCTGCCGCTCGCTCGATAGCTTCATGCTCCATCCGAGGTCCCGCACCCGCTCGCGCAGGGAAGCGGAGCCCAGCTTCCTGCTCATGACCGTCTCGTGATCAAACGTCCCGCGCAGGGATCGGTCGCCGGAGCCGTTGTCGCTTATGCGCAAGGTCAGCATTTTGCCGTCGGAATCGACATTGACCGCGATATCGGACGCTTCGCCATGGCGCACGCCGTTGGCGACCGCTTCGGCCACGAGCATCGACAGGGCCTTGCCTTCCCTTTCCCCTACCGTCAACCCCGCGGGCTGGACCGAAAGCGCCGTGGTGCAATGCCACTGCGCATCCGTCTTGCGAAGCAGAGTGGAAAGCTCCAGCGCCACCGCGAACTCTCCCGATGGCGACCGGCCGCTGCGCATTTCCGTCACGAGCCAGCGTAGGCGTCCCTGCTGGTCCGAGAGCAATTGGCGGATGCGCGCGAGCTGCCCGCCCTGCCCCGGCGCCAGTTGCGGCTCAAGGGCCCTCAGCTGCAACGACACCGCCGTCAGCGTTTGCAGGAGATCGTCGTGAATGTCGCGTGCCAGCCGTGCTCGCTCCTCGGTGGCGGCGGCGTCGATAAACCTCAGCCTGAGATTGTGTTGCTCTATCTCGGCACCGATGCGCATGGCGGCGATATTGGCAAGAGGCAGAAGGTCCCTGCCCAGCGGCCCATCGCCAATGAAAAGGACGACGCCCTTTAGCGAGGAACCTGAAAGCGGCGCCAGGATGGCGTGGCGTATGCCACGTTCCCCCAGCAAGGTCGGCAACGGCGGCGGAAGCGTGGTCGTCGGCCCGAGCAGGACTGCGCGGAGCGGAAATTCGCCGGCATTGGCGAACCCCCCGTCCAAGCTGGCGAGGTTGACGCCGCCATCCTGGAACTCCGCCATATGCAGTCGAGGTTCCAATTCATTCTCCCAGACCACCAGGAGGCGGGCTGCGCCCATGGTCGAGGCGGCGTGCCCGAGGATCGGCTCGAAGGCGGGCATTCGCGTGGTGGAGACGGAACCGGCGGGCCAGGCCGCGAGCCTTGCCAGGCGCAGGCGTGCCCGCTCGACGATGCCGCCGAAATAAGAGAACAGCACGCCGGCGGTGATGAGGAACACGATCCGGATGATCGAGCGGTCGATATGGTCCATGAGGGCGGCATCCGAAAAAAGGATGATCGCCACGAAGATAAGGACAGTCGCCGAGGTGGTAACAATGGCGCCGCGCCAGCCCCAGCGCATCGTCGCCGAGAAAAGCACGAAACTGAAATAGACGAAGAACGGGCTGACCGGGCCGTCGGTGAGATAGATCAGAAGGCTGAAAAAGGTGACGTCGACCGCGTGGGTCGTCAGTTCCGTCACGCGGCGCGGCGAAAACCGCATCGACGCGGCAACCAGCACGGCCGCGTAAGCGACATAGGCGACAAGTAGCGCGTAAGCGAGATCCTGCGCATGGGTTGGCTGGTCGGGATCGACGACAACCGACAGAAGCGCGAACACCCCCAGGAAGAGACGCGCCAAGGCAAGCATCGACCACGGGCCGATGGAGTAGAAGCGGTTCAGCCATTTTGGTTGAGCACGCCGCGCGCGCGAGTGTGCGGGTATGCCTGGTTGTATCGAGTTGTCGCTCAGGAAACCTCTCCGCCTTGTCCCGGTCAGGATAGCCGACCGCGCGGCCCGTTCGGAAAACTTCCTAATGTTTGGTTAAGGCGCACCGGGTTTCGCACGGTGAAAAGCACGTCTGCCCCGGACGCGAACTTTCCGCGCAACCTGTTGGAAACCCAAGGTATTTTTCCTCCCCATGGCGCGGCACCAGCCGCCAGACCCAACTGAACCTGCCGCGATGGTAAATAAAGGGTGTATATCTGGAGTTATATTGAACATTTCACTTGGGAGGCGCAAGGATTTGCGCTCAGGCAGGGGGCGGGGGGGCACTTCCTGTCCGAAGACACCGTGGAAATTCAGAGCACCTTACGTGCTCGCGATAGTGCGCGTGAGGGTGAGCAGGGAGTAAAATAAGTGGCTGAGAAGATCTTTACATATGAATTCGACGGGCTGAAGTTCCAGGTCATTCTGACCGAAGAGAACGGGGTTGTCTCCGCTCAAATCAAGGTCACCGAGGGCTGGGCCGACTTCAACGCCTTCTACTGGGGCGACGATAACCATTCCGGCCCGTCGGAGAAGTTGGCAGACAAGAATCTCAACATGAACGGCGAGGGCTCGCAGTACACCGATGAAGACGGTAACACGACCAACGTTCAATGGGATGGTGCGCAGAAACTATCCGATGTCGGGCTTGGCGGGAAGAAGACCAGCAACATCGTTTCCGAAGGCGAAACTTCCCAAGCATTCGTCCTGAATGGGGTTAGCAGTCTCGACGACATCGACTTCTTCGGCGTCCGCGCGACAAGCGTGAACGGCTCAGGATCCATCAAGGGCGTGGCTACGCCCGACGAGCCGGAAGACCCCGAGGAGCCGGATGACCACTTCCCGGAATGGGACCAGCCGTCCATCTCTCACATCACGCTGTACTGGCGGGACGACGACGTTCTGGACGACAGCAAGGGAACTCCTACCATCGGGTCAGGAGGAAAAGGCGGCTCCAACGAGCCCGACGGCTGGTTCACCGTCAAGTTCAACTATAGTTCCGATTCGGAGTTCGCCGACTGGTTCGCCAATGGTTTGTCCAACGATCTGGACGACAACCTGGACGATTTCCTGAACTTCCTCGTCAGCGAGGGCGCCATCACGGCCGCGCATAAGGACAGCCTGGTGGGCGTCGCCATCAAGGGCGGTCAGTCGGGAGAGGTTTGGTATGACCTCGACAACGATCCCGATGATACCGATACGCCACCAAACGATATCGCCGACTATCCAATCGAGCAGAAGGAACTCGATTTGGCCTATAACTGGGACGCCACCAATGATGAGTGGACTATCGCCTAGTTGAATTCAAAGGCGGGAATTTTCTTGCGTACTAAAAAGAAAATTCCCGCCGCGGCGGTCCAAATTCCCTCCGACGTTGACGCGTTCAGATCATGAGTACTCGGTTCCAAACCGACACCGAAGCGTCCCCTCATGAAGCGGACCGGGGAGACTAACGTGTCGACCAGAAGGCCCCAGGAAATTCACTCGGTGTTCCTGTCCGCCCGCGGCTATTTCGTCACCGCGGCCCTGTTCAGCCTCGGCATCAATCTGCTCTATCTCGCGGCACCGCTCTACATGCTGCAGGTCTATGACCGCGTAGTCTCGTCGGGCAGCGTGACGACGCTGGTGATGCTGACGGTCGCCCTCCTTCTGGCCTTCATGGCGCTTGCCGCGCTGGACATAGTCCGCGGGCGGGTGCTTGCCCGAGCCGGCGTGCGTCTTGACCGGCAGCTCGCGGGTCGGGTGGTTGCAGCCACGCTGGAACGCACGGGAAGCGCCGGCAGTCAGCCGTTGCGCGATTTCGATACGTTCCGCCAGTTCGTCGGCGGGGCGGGCATCAGCGCGGTCTTCGACCTGCCCTGGGCGCCGGTTTACATCCTCGTGCTCTACGTCCTGCATCCCTGGCTCGGCCTTTTCGCGCTTTGCTCGGCGATCATCCTCGGATTCATGGCGCTGCTCAACGAATGGTTCGTGCGCGGACCCCAGAAGGAAGCCAACGACGCCGCCATGCGCAATTACGGCTTCACCGAGATGAGCCTGCGCAACGCCGAGGTCGTGCAGGCGATGGGGATGACCGGTGGTCTGCTGAAGCGCTGGAGCCGCGACCGCGACCGCCACATCGCGCGTCAGGTCGAGGCCGCGGACCGCTCCGGCACCATGACCAGCCTGATCAAGTTCCTGCGCATGGCGATGCAATCGCTCATCCTGGGGCTCGGCGCCTATCTGGTGATCGAACGCATGGCGTCCGCCGGCATCATGTTCGCCGGCATGCTGCTGCTGGGGCGGGCCCTGCAGCCGGTCGAACAGGTGGTGGGCAACTGGCGCAACATCGTCTCGGCCCGCGCGGCCTGGAGACGCGTGCGCGACCTGCTCGCGGCGACACCGCCGCGCGCGCCATCGCTCAACCTGCCTCGCCCCCGGGGAGCACTTTCCGTCGAGGGGCTGACCTACGCCGCGTCCGGCAATCCCAAGCCGATCCTGCGCAACGTCTCGTTCAGCCTCGACGCGGGCGAGGTGGTCGGTGTCATCGGCCCGTCCGGCGCGGGCAAATCGACCCTGGCCAGACAGGTCGTCGGCGTGTTGTCGCCGATGACGGGTGCCGTGCGGCTCGACGGCGCGGACGTCGCGCGCTGGCCACGCGAATCGCTCGGCCGCTATCTCGGCTACCTGCCGCAAGACATCGAGCTCTTCGCGGATACGGTGGCCGCCAATATCAGCCGCTTTCAGGAGAACGCCGACGCCGCGGTGATCGAGGCAGCACAGCTCGCAGGGGTTCATGACATGATCCTGCGTCTTCCCGATGGCTACGATACCCGCATCGGCGAGGGCGGCGCCGGCATTTCCGGCGGCATGCGGCAGCGGCTTGGGCTGGCGCGCGCGGTGTTCGGCAATCCCAGCCTCGTCATCCTCGACGAGCCGAACTCCAATCTCGATGTCGAGGGAGACAACGCGCTCGCCGACTGCATCGGCCTGCTCAAGGAGCGCGGCACGACGGTCATTGTCATCTCCCACCGAATGGGGACCCTTGGTGCCGTCGACAAGATCCTGGCGCTGCGCGACGGCATGGTTCTGGCTTTCGGCCCGCGCAACGAGGTGGTTTCGAAGCTGACCCGCCCGGTTTCCGCGGATACAGCACGACGCGCGCCGAGCACGAAACCCGATGTGCTGCCCGATCAATCCGTCGACGACGAGGAGGCGCCCGCCGATGCGGCGACCGGCCATGCGCGCTGACCGAACCTCCACCGGCTTCCTGCGCCTGTCCGTCATGGGACTGGTCGCGGCAATGCTCGCCTGGGCGGCCTACGAGGCCGGTCGAGGCCGCCTGGGCACCCTGCTCGCACCGCTCACGCCTGACTTTTCGGGCGGCCCCGTCGCCGAGGCGCTGATGCCGCTCCGCGAGGCGATGCAGGCCTGGGCCAACTCGTTCGCCGCCACGGCCGCCGGCAGGTCATTGGCCTCCGGAGCCTCTGTCTTTTTCGAGCACTGGCACCTGCTCGCGGCTTCGGCGGAGCCGGTCCCCGAATGGGTGCTGGCCTCGATAGCGGGCCTGGCGCTGTTCTGCTTTCTCGGCCTTCTGCATTCCCTGCTGCGGCGCGCGCCCCGACACACGCCATCGCAAAGCCGGGCGCTTACAATCTACGAAGGCCGGCAACCGCCACGGGCGGAGGAGGTCGAGCGGCCGAGCGATTCCGCACGCGGGGCCATACTGGCCGGCTGGGCGACGTTGCTCGTCTTCTTTGGCGGCTTCGGCACCTGGGCGGCGACCGCGCCGCTGAATGGAGCGGTCGTCGGCGAGGCGCTCGTCAAGGTCGAGGGCAATCGCAAGAGCGTCCAGCATTTCGAAGGCGGCACGGTCAGCGAAATTCGGGTTCAGGAAGGGTCGCGCGTCCAGACCGGTGATGTGCTGATCGTGCTCGACGACAGCAGGACGCGGGCCGAATACGACGTGCTGTTGCAGCAACATGCCGTGCTGCGCGCGACGGAGGCGCGGCTCCAGGCCGAGTTCGACCGCAGGAATGACGTGGAATTTCCGCCCGATCTGTCGGCCAGCACCGAGCCGTTCGTGGTCACGGCAATCGAGGGGCAGAAGAAGGAATTCGCCAGCCGACGGACAGCGACGCAGGGCATGGAACTCGTGCTGAAGCAGCGCGCCGCGCAACTGGATGAGCAGATAGCAGGCTACAGGGCTCAGCAGGCGGCGCTGGAAGTTCAGCTTGCCTCCGTGCAGTCGGAACTGGAGAGCCTCGCCGAGCTTCTGACAAGAGGTCTTATAACAAAGCCGCGGGTCCTGCAGCTCCAAAGGAGCGCCGCGGGCCTTCAGGGCGAAATCGCGAGCACCGGAGCCGCGATCGCTTCGGCCAAACAGGCCCTCGGCGAAGTGTCCGAGCAGTCCGCGCAATTGCACAAGGACAGATCGGCCGAGGTGACGGCCGCGCTACGTGATCTGCAAGCAAGGCTTCTCGACGTGGAGCCCAGACTGCGAAACGCGGCCAACGTGCTAGACCGAAACGCGATCCGCTCGCCTTATGCGGGCAAGGTCGTCGATCTGGCCGTCTTCTCAGTGGGCGGCGTCATTCGGCCCGGCGAGCGGATCATGGACATCGTCCCGGAGGAAACCTCGCTTGTCGTCGAAGCCAAGGTCCGGCTCGAGGACATCGCCGAGATCGGCCCCGGCATGGCGGCCGAGATCCACTTCACCTCGTACAAGCAGCGCATTACGCCTGTTATCCACGGCACCGTGACCGAAGTCTCCGCCGACCGTCTGACCGACGAGCGGACCGGCCTTGCCTATTATGCCGCCGTGGTAGACGTCGACGACGAAGAACTGGCGGCCAGCCCTGAAATCCAGCTTTATCCGGGTATGCCCGCCACCGTGATGATCACGACGCAGGAACGCACCGCGCTGGATTACCTGCTTGGTCCGCTGACCACCTCCTTCAACAGCGCCTTCCGGCAAAGGTAGGGCCGTCAGCGACGGCTGACCCTGGCATGCAGCACGGTCATGATGATGCGGTCGGACAGCCGACGCCTGATGGCAGGAAAGACTCGTTGATCGAGCCGTTCCCTCCATTCGCGGGCCTCGTCTCGGGCCAGATGTTCATAGAGCGCCTGCTCTTGCGGCTCGCAAGCTTCGAGCACGCCGCGCACGATGTGCCCGACCTTCATGTCGGTCTTCAGTCCCGCCTCCTGCGCAAGGGTCTCCACGCAAGATATCCATTCATTTTCCAGCGTTTCGTAGCGGTCAGGCGGCAGATCCAATTGTCCCGCCTGAGTCGCGGCAATGAAAAGAAGCAACTGCAGAAAATGAGCCGGCATCGAAATCCGTCAGCAACCAAGAATTATCCAGTAAGGAACGGTGCCGCGGCAAGATCGATGAAACCCCGTGCTCGAAGGCATTTTCCCAGCCCGATGAACTGGCCGGGAGCCGTCCGCGCCGAGGCCGCTTTCGCTTTCCGTCAACCGCCGCCCGTTGGTCCGGCACTGTCGACAATCCCCCTGGGCCGTGGAAGGCTTGGCGAGAGCGGCTGGTTAATTATGTGCTAATATGCACAGGCTGCGTTGCCGTTTGGCCACGCTGCTCTGGTTGCAGACAGTGGCAAAGGGGCAACATTGGACGGAAAAGAACCGCTTTCCGCTGCAATACGGGAGGCCTCGTGTCATTTGCCTGTGCAGCAGCGGTTGGGACACTCTATACTAATATACCAAGTGGATGGGGTGAATTCGTTGTACTATCGCGTGCGCCTGCGCAGGTTTCGGGGTTGGGGGACATGACCTTTAAGCGGTTTTCTGTAACGCGTCTTTGCGCAACCGCCCTGATGGCGGGCACGATATTTTCCACCAGCCCAGCCGGCGCCCTCTCCCTGAAGGAAGCCATGGCCGTGGCGCTGGAATCGAACCCCGAGATCGGCCAGGCCGTCGAGAACCGCGAGGCGATCGAATTCGAGCTGCGACAGGCAAGGGGGCTGTATCTTCCGAGCATCGATCTCGAGGCCTCGGCAGGCGCCCGAGGATTGGACAACTCCACCCGCCGGGGCCTGAGGATCGACGATGATCCCCTCTATCCGGCCGATGTCGGGATCTCGATCACGCAAACACTGTTCAACGGCGGCGGCCGCCGTGCCGAACTGGAGCGTCAGGCGGCGCGCGTCGACAGCGCGTCCTTCCGCGTGCTTGAGCGATCGGAATCGATCGCCCTTCAGGTGGTGCGGGAGTATCTCGAATATCTGCTTCAGGCTCAGATCGTCGAGGAATCGAGGCAGAATACCGGTTTTCACCAGCAGATGCTCGGCGATATCGGCTCTCTCATCTCGGCAGGAACGCTGACCGAAGCCGACCGTCAACAGGCGCAGGAACGGCTCTTGGCCGCGCAGGCTCGGCTCAAGGAAGCCGCCGAGGAACTGGAAGCAGCGAAGATCCGCTTCTACAAGGTGGTGGGCAAGCCGCTTTCGAACCCGTCGAGACCGGCATCGGTCGCCGGCGCCCTGCCACCGACGCTCGACGCGGCGATCGGGCTGGGCCGGGTCAACAATCCGCGCATCCATGTGGCCAATGCCGACATCAACGCGGCGGACGCCCAGGTGAAGGCGGCGCGTTCGCGGTTGTATCCCGAGATCGTCGCCGAGGGGCGCGCCCGCACGGGCAGCGACATCGATGGGAACGAGGGGCGTACCTCGGATCTCCAGGCACGGATCGTCGCCAGGTGGAATCTGTATCGCGGTGGAATCGACATCGCCAATGAGCAGGAGCAGATCCGCCGCGCCAGCGAGCAGCGTCTTGTTCTGCATCAAAGCCACCGCGAAGTCGAAGAGGCCGTGCAGATCTCCTGGGACAGGCGCCTGAGGCAGGCCGACCTGGCAGAGACGTTGCGCGCCCAGTCGGCGACGAACGCCCGGCTCGTGAATTCGTATCGGGAGCAGCTCGTCGTCGGACAGCGCTCCTTGCTTGATGTGCTGGGCGCGCAGAACACCCGCTACAATGTCAGCGTGCTGGCAAAGACCGCCGAATATGCGGCGCTCTTTGCCGAATACAGACTGCTGGCGGCGACGGGAACACTTCTGAAGACGATGAACTTGCAGAGCGCCAAACAGTCCGAAGCCTACGCCCGTACGGAATTCAACGTTCCCGAGCCGGCTCCGACCGAGACCTACCCGCGAGTTCCGTCACGCCAGACCAACGATCTCCCGTTCGATCTGCTCGCTCCCATACGCAAACAGTAGCGGAGCGACGGATTGGCGGGCACATGGCGGGCCATCTCGTGAGGACGGCTTTTGCATCGGCGCGCGGCCTCCACGATGGAAACGCTCGCCTATAACTTCGGATATATAGATTTATGTCTCATTACGAGGCATATCCGATCCGACAGCCGGGTTGGGCGATCCGGCTGCGACACGGGGTGCGCGATATGCGCAGCGGTGGGGTTTGGCTTGGAGGCGGCCTTTAGGGGCCGCCTTTCAATGAGTCTTCGAGTTTCGAGGACCGCTGCGGCCGGCTCGGGCGACAGGCGCCGAGCCGGCTGACAGTGCCGGAAATCCCCTATTGCCATGCCTCCACGTGCGCTTCTTGCCATCAATGTTCATGCTGTTGGGGCCTTGGGAATCCGTGACTCGAGATGTGTTCCGCCGACGCGGTCGGCAGAGGCCGGCCCCCTATTTTGTGGTTGAATTGACCCCGCGGCAGCCAACGCGACCGAGCGAAGGCATGCATAACGGCGGATACGGATCGCCGTCTGCCCGAACCGCGAGTCCCGAGACGGCACAGTTTTTCTGGCACGGAAATGGCTTGGCGCCTCTTGTTCAAGAGACGAAGGCGTGACGCTTGTGATTCACGATGCCGGCAAAGCCCACTATCCCGATCAGCCGAACGATAGAATCGGGACACATTCCGCCGGGCGGAGGCGGGACGATTTCCGGACGGCGTTCAAACGGGTGGCTGCATATCTAGGACGACCGGCCTCCGAAGCCGTGCTGTTCTCGGGAGTCCCGTTCGACGACAAGGCCGTGGAGGTCGAGGATGTCGTTGCTCTCAGCCATCGCATCGGTCTGGATCTTGTCCAGAGAAGTCGCGCCGACCTGGCGTCGGGAGACATCGACCTGCCGGCCCTGGTTCTGTTCGGAGACGGCACGGCCGTCACGCTGCTTGAGAGTTTCGAAAAAGGGCAGTTCCACACAAATACGGGACAAAGCACCACTTCCGATGACAAGATCCCGGCAGCGGAAGTCCTGCAGCAGGATGTGCGGGCGATCCTTTCCTTCACGGTCGTCGGCACGGGACTCACCGAGGCAGGCACTGGAGGCAGGATCGAGAAAGGTCACTGGCTGACCAGCACGCTCCTGCCCTTCTGGCGGTCTTATCTGCAGGTCGCGCTGGCGGCGCTGTTCATCAATATTCTTGCCATCGCCTCGCCGCTGTTCGTCATGAACGTCTATGACCGCGTTCTGCCCAACGAGGCGATCGCGACGCTGTGGGTGCTCGCGCTGGGCGTCGCGGGCGCGGTCCTTTTCGATCTGTTGCTCAAGACAGTACGCTCCGCCTTGATAGACCATGCCGGACGTCGCGCCGACCTCCGGCTGTCATATCTGTTGTTCGAAAAGGTGCTGAACGCGACTCTGGCCTCGCGGCCGACCTCCACCGGCGAGTACGCCAATCGCGTGACCCAGTACGAGTTCGTGCGCGAATTCTTCACATCCAACACAATCAGCGTGCTGATCGACAGCGCATTTATCTTTGTCTTTCTTGCCGTCATCTACACCATCGCCGGCTGGATATTCGTCATCCCGGCGATCGCGTTCCTGCTCGCCCTCGTCATCGGGCTGGTGGCGCAGTATCGGATCGGCCGGCGGGTCGCCGCGGCCTCCAATGAGGCATCGCAGCGGCAAGCGGTTCTGGTGGAGACCATTTCCACGATCGAGACGGTGAAATCGCTCGCAGCCGAAAAAATGCTGCTGCGGCGTTGGCAGGAACTCGCCAAGAAGGCGTCGCGTACCTCGGAAGAGATCAAGCAGCTTTCCTCGGGAGCCGTCAACGCAACGCAGTTCGTCCAGCAACTGGTGACGGTCGCGATCGTGATCGCAGGCGCCTACAGTTTCGCCGAAGGCGAAATGTCATCCGGCGCGATCGTAGCGACCGTCATGCTTTCGGGGCGTACGGTCGCGCCGCTGAACCAGATCGCCATGACACTGGCGCGCCTTCGCCAGGCGATGCTTTCGCTCCGCATACTGAACGCCATCATGTCGCAGCCGGAGGACCGGCCGGACTCGATCGGCTTCGTCAACCGCGAGATCAGGAATGGAAGCCTGGCCTTCCAGGCGGCCGATTTTGTCTATCCGGGCACCGAGCACAAGGTGCTCAACGGATTGACCTTCACGATCAAGCCCGGCGAGCGGGTCGGCATCATCGGCCGTATCGGCTCGGGTAAGACGACCATCGGGCGGCTTCTCGGCGGCCTCTATCCTCCGAGCGGCGGCAGTCTGCTGATAGATGGCGTCGACGTGCGGCAATACCATCCCGCCGTGGTCCGCTCGGCCGTCGCCGTGGCGTCGCAGTCCGCCGACCTGTTTTCCGGAACCGTCAAGGAAAACCTGCTGATGGGACGCTCGGACGCGACCGACGAGGAGATCGTCGAGGCCGCCCGTGCCACGGGCGTGGACGAATTTGTTTCGCGCCACCCGCGCGGCTATGACATGCCCGTGGGCGAGCGGGGAAACGCCCTCTCGGGCGGGCAAAGGCAGGCGATGGCGATCGCGCGGCTGCTTCTTGCGCGACCGCGGATCGTCTTTCTCGACGAACCGTCCGGTGCGATGGACCTCGCCTCCGAGAGACTGCTGATCAAGAAGCTGTCGGAAGCCTTCGCCGACGACGTGACCGTCGTCATCTCGACCCACCGCTACAGCATGCTGGAACTGGTGGACCGTCTCATCGTCATCGACCAGGGCCGGGTCGTCGCCGACGGACCCAAGAAGGCCGTGATCGAGGAGCTTCAGAAGAAGGCTCTGGGCGGAGGTTGACGTCCGATGACAGACAGTATCTCGATCCGACATATTATGTTATTCAATCCGGTGTTGCGGGCTCCGTGCCGGGGTGGGGTTTAGGGCAATGATCGATCGGCCTCCTTTGTTCGCGCGTCTCGGACTCGCGATCATCATCCTTCTCATCGGTTCATTCATTGGATGGGCCGCCGTCACCGAGGTTGACGAGATCGCACGCGGGGCCGGCAAGGTGATCCCGGTCTCCAAGACCCAGATCATCCAGGCCAGTGAGCCTGGCGTGGTCCAGGAAATCGCGGTCCAGGTCGGACAGGTGGTCAAGAAAGGCGATCTGATCATACGTCTCGATGACACGGCCACCACGTCTTCCCTGGGAGAGGCGGAAGCTCGCTCCCGCGCATTGAGAACCCAGATCGCCCGGCTGGAACTGGAGCAGGCGGGAGACTACGCCTCGGACCTGCTCTGCCCGGAGGAGATCGAAGCCGCCGCGCCGCAAATCTGCCGGAACGAGGCTGAGCTCATGAAAGCGCGACGCGACAATTTCCGCAACAAGCTCTCCGTTCTCGAGGAACGCCGCCGGCAGCGGCAAAAGGAACTCGACGAAGCCCTGACCAACATCACGCGGCTGCAGGAGAACCAGAAGGTCACGCAGCGGGAAGAGAACCTGCTCGCGCCGATGGTCCAGAGAAAGCTCGTCGCGCAGACGGACCTCATCAGGGTCCAGAAAGAACTGACCGAGGTATCGGGACAACTGGCGCTTCAGAACGAATCCCTGGACCGCCTCAGGGCGGCCGTGAACGAGGCATCGCTGCAGGTGGCCGAACTTTCGCTTCAGCTGCAGCAGGAAGCACTCGCGGAAAAGACGAAGGCACTGGCGGAGCTTTCGGTCGTCGAGGAGACCATCCGCGGTGCTTCCGACCGCGTCGCCCGCACCGACCTGCGCTCGCCGGTGGACGGGATCATCAACACGCTCGAAGTCAACACGATCGGGGCTTACGTGCAGCCGGGAGCAGTGGTCGCGGGCGTGGTGCCGACATCGGAGACGCTTCTCGTCGAGGCGCGCATCTCGCCCAGCGACGTGGCCTTCGTGCGGCCGGGGCAGAGCGCGCTTGTGAAGATCAGCGCGTATGATTTCTCGGTCTATGGCGGCGTGAAGGGAGAAGTCGCCAACGTTTCGGCCGACAGCATCTACGACCAAAACACCGGCGATACCTACTATCAGGTTCGCATCAAGACCGAGAGCGCGGAACTGCGCAAGGACGACCAAGTGCATTCCATCATTCCGGGAATGATCGCGTCGGTCGACATCATGACCGGTGAGAAGACGATCCTCCAATATCTCATGAAACCGATCACCAAGGCGCGGGAAGAGGCCCTGCGGGAAAGGTGAGCGGGATGTCGCAACCGAATTCCGTGGGGCCGCTCACCCCAAGCGCGGCGGAAACTGAGACCCGGTTCAGGGCCGTCAGAATAGGTGACGCCCGCCGCGGCATCCGGCTCGAGCAGATCTATTGGAACGCGCTCAAGGAAATCGCCGCCGCCGAGGGAATCGCCATCGGCGATCTCATCCGCGCGACGGAGGAAAGCTTCCCGGACGCGCGCAACATCACATCCTTGCTGCGCGTGATGTGCCTGGGATGGATCCAGACCCGGCTCAGCAGCGTCAAGCAACTGGCAAGCCTGAGCATGATCGACAGTCTCGTTCAGGCCTCACCCGCTCCGGCTTTCGCGCTGACGGAAGACAAGCGCATCGTTGTCTACAACCAGACGTTCCTGAACTTCGTTCAATCCAGATTTTCGATGGTTACCGCTGGTTCCATGGCGAAGCATCTGCGCCTGTCGCTCGACGTGCAGCTCGGGGACCTGATCCAGTCACTTTCTGCCAACAGGAACAAGCCCGTGGGCGTCGGATTTGTACTCGGGCTGGACGAGCAGCGTTTCAGGGGACGGATAAACGTGGTTCTCGCGCCGGCGACGGAGCAGGCGATCGTGATCAGCTACGTGCTACCAAACTGACAGCCGGCCGAGCGCCGGATGGGCCATCGACAACCGGTCGGGCTCCGGACCTTCGCCCGGTATGACCGTTTCCAGCGGGGTATCGACGGCGGCGACAGCACCGCTCTTTCTATAGCCGTGGATCCAGGCCCGGTCCGTACTCAGGGAATACAGCGCCTGATAGTCGGGAATGGCGGCGTCGGCGAGAACCGCGTCCTGCATGTTGTCCAGGATGAAGTGTCCATGGCTGGTGCTCACGGAGAGCACGGCATGAAAGACACTGCGTCGTGTGTCGCGCAGAATCACCAGAGACATGCTGCGCGCGGGGATCCCCACCTTCATGAGCGCGGCCATCTTCAGGATGGCGATATCCTCGCAATCCCCCCTGCCCCGCGCCAGCGTCTCGGCGGGTGTGGCCCAGTGGTCAAGCATGCCGTAGACGGCCATGTCACGGCTGTAGGTGATCGTCCTGTTCACCACCCGGTTGACGACGGCAAGCTTGTCGCGAAACCGCAAGGCCCGCGCCTTTTCCAGGACATGGCCGAGATTTGCCTCCGAAGGAGAGCACGTATCGCTTCCGGCACAGTCGCGGAACCGGGCGCTGGCGAGTTGGGAAAAGATCGGTGTCCATCTGCCTTTCACAGCCAGGCCGCCTATCGGTATGGCCACCGATGCGAACACACCACCATTGATCGAGCCTGTGATCAGACCGTCGTCAATGATGGTCGCATCAGCGCGACCCATAGCGCTAGGAACGGCCGCAATATCCCCGCGGCGGGCTGAATTCCGACGGCTTGAGGACGCCGGATCGACGGAAACGGTACGCCGAGCCCTGGGCTTCGCGATCTCCGGAGCCGAGATGATCAGTCGCGGTTGCGCGGAAGGGGGTGCGCCGAATTCTTCTGCTTCCGCCCCAGGCTGGGAGGCGGAAACAAGAAGCGCAAGAGCTGTTGCGCAGAACATCTCGTAGAAGCGCGGTTTTCTGCTTTCGGCCATCGCTGCATCTCGCTCCCATGCGAGGAAACGATTATCGCGATGACTTGAATACGCACCTAAGAGAAAGGGATTATTATGAGTATATATTATCCATAAAATGCAAACCAGTTTCCACGCCGGCGACGCCGGAAGGCAGAGCGCGAGAAAAGAGGTATAAAATACTATGCCTTCTCCTTAACCATCGGTTAAAAAAGGCATTCACGGCATATAATGCTATATCATATTGGTAAATGAAGTATTGATAATCGGGGCGTCCCGTGGCTTCAGTCCTCCGAGGCAAACTGGGGGCTTTACCATGGCTACCGAAGATTTCAGCGCGGCATTCGACGCGATGGCGAACCTGTCCGACGAGCTCGTGCCGCAATCGGCGTCCGGGCATTCGGAAGCGCCCGTGCAACTGGCCCAGGCCAGCGAGCCCGAACCCGTCGACGCGGATCCCGCCGCCAATGACAGTGGCGCCGGCATTGCCGAGCCGCCCTCGGTGGTCGTGGTCGGTCCCGACAATGTGGTCCGCCTCCCGGAAGGCGTCTCGCTCGAGAAGATCGAGGTTGACGGGCAGGATCTCGTGCTGGTCCAGCCGGACGGCTCCACCATCGTCGTCGAGAACGCGGCGCTGAACATCCCCACATTCGTGATCGGCGACGTGGAGATTCCGCAAGTGGCTCTTGTCGCGGCCCTGGAAGCCAACGGCATTGACGTCGCCGCCGGCCCGGATGGCCTTCGCGTGGTCACGACGCCGGACAGTTCGGGCGGAAACTTCAACGATCCGGGCGCGGGCATCGGCGATGCGGGCCCGGTCATCGATCTTCTGCCGCCGACGGCGCTCGAATTCGGCTTGCTTCAGGATGAAGAACTGCTGGGAGCGTTGCGGACCACCGACGACGCGCCCACGATCGATACGGGCGCCGGCCAGGCCGTCGACGAGGCGGCGCTTGCAGAGGGGAGCAATCCCGCCAGCCCCAACGAACAGACATCGGGAACGTTCAACATCGCCACGGGCAACAGCTCGGTGTCGTCGCTGGTGATCAACGGTGTCGATGTCACCAATGGTGGCACGGTCGCGGGTCTCTACGGCACGCTGGTCATCACCGGATCGCCCTCCACCGGCTATAGCTGGGTCTATACTCTTGATGGCAACACCACCGATCATACCGATCCCGGCTCGACCGGCACCACCGAGGGGGTCTTTGATTCCTTCGACGTGGCGGTGACCAGCGCGAACGGATTGTCGGCCAACGGCACGCTGACGATCGACGTGCTGGATGACGGGCCGGTTGCGACGGCCAACCCTGGCGCCGGCGCACCGGTCGCGCTGGCGGACGAATCCGACAACACCGGCAGCGGCACCGACGGACTCAACCCGGCGGTGATCGGCGCGGCGACCATCACGGGCCTGTTTTCGACGCCGGCCTTCGGCGCCGACGGGGCGGCCTCGGGTGTCGGTGTCGCCTATCACATGACGATCCAGAGCGGCGTCCAGACCGGCCTGTTCCTGACCGGCGGCACGACCGAGATCCTTCTGGTGCAGGTCTCCCCGACGCTGATCGAGGGGCGCGCGGGCGGTGCCGGCGGCACGCTTGCCTTCACCATCCAGATGGCCGCCGACGGCACGGTGACGGTGACGCAGCACGCCCCGCTCGACCATCCCCAGGGCGGCGGCGCCCACGATGACGCGGTGAGCCTGCTGGCCGACATCCGGGTCGTGCAGACGCTGACGGACGGCGACGGCGATACGTCGAGCGCAAGCAGCGCGGTCGGTCTGTCGATCGCCTTCGAGGATGACGGGCCTTCGGTGTCGGGCAATGCCGCCGTGCAGCTCGACGACGAGGCGCTGGGCGGCAATCCTGGCGGGACGGGCGACGTCGATCCCGACACGGCCAACCTCTCCGGCACGCTGGCCCATTCGTTTGGCGCCGACGGCGGCTCGATCGCCTGGCTGACCAATGTGACGACCAGCGGCGGGGCGACGGGCTTCAGCTACGAGAAGTCGGGCGACAGCCTGCTGATCAAGCAGAACGGCACGACGGTGATCACGGTGACGCTGAACCCGGCGACCGGCGCCTACACGGTGACCCAGAACGCGGCGATCACGCATGCGGCGGGCGGCGACGAGAACGACCAGTCCTTCACGCTGACCTACCGCGTCACCGACGGCGACGGCGACACGGTCGACGGCACGCTGACCATCAATGTCGACGACGACGCGCCGGTGATCGGCACGCCGGCGTCGGTGTCGGTCGACGAGGACGGGCTGAGCGGCGGCAATGTCGACAGCGGCTATCCGGGCGACCTGGCCGGTTCGGCCACGACGGCGAGCGGCAATCTCAACATCTCGTTCGGCGCCGACGGGGCGCACGCCACGGCGGCGATCGTGCTTGCCGCGACCGGCGCGACCTGGTCGCAGGCGACGGCCACGACCGGCACGCTGTCGGCCAATGACGGCTCGTGGCAGATCGTCGTCAACGCCGACGGCACCTACACCTTCACGCTGCTCAAGCCGATGGCGCATGCGACGGCCAATGCCGAGGACGACATCGTCATCGACGTGACGGTGACGGCGACGGAC